>NZ_CP108800.1:4800000-8497307 GCF_045207435.1 Streptomyces sp. NBC_00876 | reverse complement strand
GGGGGCTGGTGCGGTTCGCTTCGCTCTCCGTGCCCGTGCTTCGCACGGGCTGGCGCCTTCCGCTTCGCTTCAGGCGCCGGTGGATGGGTCTCCGCTTCGCGGGGACCTTGGTGTTGCTGTGTCAGGGGTTCTGGTGCCCCGCCTTTGGCGGGGCACCAGAAGGGGATTCCGCTTCGCTCCATCCCCAGGGCCCCTTCCGGCTTCGCCTGCAGGGACCAAAAACCCGCTTCGCGGGTTGGCTGGCTACGGGGAGGGTGGTGTGGTTGGTTCAGTTGCTACATCATTTTGATGCAGCATGTAGTGATGGCAGTTGTGGGGTGTGCCCCGGGGTGGCCCCGCATCGCTGGTGTCGTGGACCAGTGAAACTGCGTAACGCTCAATCAATCTGCGCAGTCGGCTCCACGCCCTCGCCCGAGAAGCGATCACCTATCCCAAGGCCATCGCCCTCGCCCAGTTCTTCGCCCGCCACCCGCGCATGCTCCACGTTCGCGAACGCCCTGGGCGCGCTCATCCCCTCCACACCGCTGTCGCCACTCTGCTGGGCGGGCACAAACGGCGCCGGCAGCGATATCAGTGGGGGCAGGATCCCGTGTAGCTGATGACGATGTCCCCTGTCATCTCTGTATGCCGATATCCATCAGCCGGATACCAGGAGGCCATCCACTCAGCCAGCGTCCACGGACAACTCAAGGACCGCGCCCCAGACAGCCCACTCTCCCCCCTCATCACCGCACAGAACGGCGAACAACTCACCCGCACCGCAACAGGAATCCACTACCACCTGAAACCCGCACCGTAGAAGCAAGACCAATTACGCCCATCCCCCACCACAACCCTGAACAGCGACGACACCACCACGTTCTACCAACGAGCAACCAACTGACCAGCAACATCACCAAAAACACCAGCACCACATCAGCATCCATGTCACCACTCAAAACCCCGACCACAACAGCCTGAACAACAGAAACCTGCAGCTACCACACTGACACCACCATCCCGAACCACCACCAACAAAAACCCGCAGATCATCACGAACGGTCCTGCCGCCGACGGCTCGTTGACCGTGGGCATCGACGGCGTGCTCGTCCTTGCGCACTCCGAGAAGCAGGACGCCACCGCGACCTGAATGAAGACCTTCGGCCATCATCCGCTCGTCGCGTTCGTCGACCACGGCCAGGTCGGGTCCGGAGAGCCGGTGGCCGCGCTGCTGCGGCCCGGCAACGCGGGCTCCAACACCGCGAGCGATCACATCACCACCACGGGGCTCGCCCTGGCCCAGCTCCCCAAACACCTGCGGCGCCACGAACGCCCGTACCTCGTCCTCGGTCGCAGGGAACTCCGGTACCCGTAGGCGTCGCGGATCTCCCACGCGTGCTCGTACCGGCTCTGCCGACGGTCCGCTCGGTGCGCTTCGGTGCTCAGACCGTGTGAGCGCAGCGCCGGGGAAGACCTCCGAGTACCGGACCACATCGCCCTCGGCATGGCCGGACAGCACGATGACCAGGGCCTGGTCGACGTTCAGGCGCGTACTTCGGGGTCGGCCGCGGGCCTCGCCGGGCCGGAGAGTTCGGAGGCGGACCCACCCCCGGTGAGAATCCCGAGGGCGGTACGGGAGATCAGTGCGTCCGTGGCGGTGGACGGCGTGCCCGCCACTCCGGAGCGCATCAGAGTGCTGCCCTCGAGCAGGGCGATGAACACCTCGGCGCGGGCGCGGTGTTCCTCCTGTGGTACGCCGGGTGCGTGGGTGCGGATGCGGTCGGCGAGCAGATCCGCGTACTGGCGGTAGAAGGCGCGGACCGCGACGGCGACGGCCTCGTCACGCGCCGCGAGGGCCCACAGTTCAACGAAGACGCGGACCAGCTGGGTGTCGGACTGCTGAGCGAGCAGCAGGCCGATCACTTCGTCCGGCCTGCCGTCCGGGACCACCTCGGTGACCCGGTCGAGGGAGCGTTGGAGGATGCGGGCGAGGAGTTCGGCGACCAGGCTGTCCCGGGAGGGGAAGTAGTGCTGGAGGTGGCCGAGTCGGATGCCCGCTGTGTCCGCGACGGCGCGGAGAGAGAGGGCCGTGTACCCGCCGTCGACGAGGGTGGCCTCTGCGGCGTCGAGGAGGGCGGCCCGGCGCGCGGCGCCTTTGGCGGTGGTCACGCGGCCGCCACGGAAGAAGGCGCGGAAGACGCAGAAGAAGACGGCACGACGTCGATCAGGACGCCCGCCGCTTCCAGGGCCGGCAGAACCGTGGTCGGCAGCGGATGCGACTCGGGGAAGGCGAGCCCGGCCCGCGCCGCCGGTGCGCCGTCGTCACCGAGTACGCGTCGCAGGCCGAGGAGCCCGCCGGCGGCGGTCATGTGCGCCTGGCCGCGCGGGTCGGTCACGGTGGCGGTCAGGGAGCCCCCCGGCCCGCGCACCTCGATACGGACGGCCGCCGTGCCGCCCTCGCCGGGCGAGTAGAGGAGGCGGCGGCGCACGGGCCGCCAGCAGTCGCCCCGGGCGTGCCGGAAGAATCCGGTCCTGCCGAGGGCAATCAGGGTGGACGTGGAGGAGTTGCTGCTGAAGCCGATACGAGTGGTGACGGTACGGGCTCCCAGGGTCAGGGGCAGGGTGAACTGCTCGGGGGTGTCGATCCTGGCGACCCTGGTGCGGTCCTGGCCGATGGCGAGCGTACGGGCGCTGGTGAGCGGGCTCACCACCTTGCCCCGGCCCTCTTCGAGCACCTCGAAGTCGACCCCGAGCCGGTCCATGAACTCCACCGAGTCCACCCCCGCCCGGTCGGCGAGGTCGTAGCGGATCGCGGTGTCGACGCTCTCCACGCCGCCCAGCCGCTCCGCGAGGGCGGCGGCCACCAGCGGAACCACCCCGCCCATCCACCCGGAGGAGAGCAGCGTCGGCGCCGTGGGCGAGCCCAGCGACACCAGGGCTACCGCGCGCTGCATCCTGGCCGTCCAGCGCGTCACGTCCACATACGGGATTCCGCCGCCCAGGGCCGCCCGCAGCACCCGGTCGTCCGGATCGTTCACCAGGCTCACCACGGCTCGAACGGAGGCGTGGAACGGCTCGGGGGCGGACAGGTCCCACCGGAGGGCCTCGGCGGAGACCTCGCGGCACAGCTCCGCCGCTTTCCCGGGCGATCGCCCCGCGAACAGCAGCGGCCACCGCCCCCGCGCCGCCCTCGCCAGTTCCGCGCCCACCGTCCCGTATCCACCGACGAGCAGAACCGGGCCCTCGGGGTCGTGCACCAGCTGATCAATGTTCATGAATACGACTATAGGTCACTCGACCTAAAAGCGGACATGATCGCCTCAGCGTCGTACGCGCCCCTGGTCGCTCTGCTCCAGGGCCTTCGGTCTCATGATGAGCGCCTGGTCGAGCAGCTCGCCTCCCGCGCCCTGTCACGGAGCAGCAGGGAGCGGGCGGTGCACGTGGAGCGGGATGAGGACGGGCGGATCATCCACGCCGGTCCCGACGGCGAGGGCGGGGGTGAGGGTGAGGGTGAGGGTGAGGGTGAGGGCGAGGAGGGCGGTACGAAGGCGGTGGTGGAGTCGGCGTTGCTGCACTTCTCGACACCGCGTGATCCCGCGACCATCGCGGCGTTCCTGCGGACCCGGGTCTACCGGCCCGAGTCGCTGGTCTGGCTCGACGGCTACCAAGCACTACGACGCTGGCGCGAGCACCACGAGGTCACGGGACTGTTCGCGGTGCCGTACGACACCGAAACCGACGTCGGCGTGGTGCGGTTTCCCCTCGGCCAGTGGGTGCACCAGCAACGGCGGGTCCAGCGGGCCGGTGAGCTCGACTCCCATCGCAAAACCCTCCTCGACCGGGAGGGGATGGTGTGGGAGCCGGGAGACGAGGCGTGGGAGACGAAGTTCGCCGCACTGCTGTCCTTCCGCCGCCGCCAGGGGCATCTGGCGCCCCGGCAGGACGCCGTGTGGGGTGAGAGCGAGGCCGAGGGCCTGGTGGCGATCGGGCAGCTCATGGCGAACCTGCGGCGGACGGACGGCCTCGGCAAAGACCAGAAGCGTGCCGGGGAACGGGCCGAGCAGCTGACCGCCATCGATGAGGACTGGAACTGCGTGTGGCCGCTCGACTGGCAACGCCACTACCGGATCCTCGCCGACCTCACCGACACCGAGACCGGCAAAACCCTCCCCGACATCCAACCCGGCATCCTCTTCAACGGAGACGACCTCGGCAAATGGCTCGCACAGCAACGACGGGCACACACCTGGGCGCAGCTCAGCGATGAGCAGCAGGAACGGCTCAGCGGGCTCGGTGTGACACCCGACGAGATCGCCGCCGTGCCGGCGGCGCGCGCGGCCAAGGGGGCTGGTGGACTGCCGAAGGCGTCGTTCCGGCGGGGCGTGGCGGCCCTCGCGCAGTGGGTGGAGCGGGAGGGCGACCGGCCGGTCCCGCGGAAGCACGAGGAGCCCGTCGACATCGACGGCCAGGAGCACGTCGTGAAACTCGGCGTATTTATCAGTAACACCAAGTGCCGACGCGGCCGGCTCACCCCCGAACAGCGCCAGGCCCTCGCGGAGCTCGGAGTGGAGTGGACGTGACACCAGCCGCAGCCGGTCGTTGAACCGGTGGAACGGCACTGCACAGAGAGACCCCGGGCATCACCGCCCGGGGTTTCGTGCTGTCGGCTGCGGTGACCGGTGGCGGTTCAGGTGGTCGCGTCGTCGGGGGCGGCCTGGAGGCGGTCGAGGCGTTCGTAGAGGGCGCGGACAAGGCGGGCCCGGTCCGACGCATTGCGCTCACCCGGTGCAGAGTTGAATGCCAGTTGCTGAACTAACGGGCCCTCATGAGGAGCATTCTGAAAGACTTCGGTACGGCAGTATCCGACATGGGCGCAGGGATGCCCGAGGGGCAGGAGGCCCAGTGTGCAGCCGATAGTCATCGTGCTGATCTTGCTGGGGCTGCTCGTATTCACAGCCCTGTTCAAGGCAATTCATATCATTCCGGAAGCCAGCACCGCCATCGTGCAGCGGTTCGGCCGGTACACCCGCACCCTCAACGCGGGCCTCAGCATCGTCGTCCCTTTCGTCGACTCGATCCGCAACCGGATCGACCTGCGTGAACAGGTCGTGCCCTTCCCGCCGCAGCCGGTGATCACCCAGGACAGCCTGGTGGTCAACATCGACACCGTCATCTACTACCAGGTGACCGACGCACGGGCGGCGACGTACGAGGTCGCGAGCTACATCCAGGCCATCGAGCAGCTCACCGTCACCACGCTCCGCAACATCATCGGCGGCATGGACCTGGAACGGACCCTGACCTCCCGCGAGGAGATCAACGCCGCGCTGCGCGGAGTCCTCGACGAGGCCACAGGCAAGTGGGGCATCCGCGTCAACCGCGTCGAGCTCAAGGCGATCGAGCCGCCGCCCTCCATCCAGGACTCGATGGAGAAGCATATGCGCGCCGACCGCGACAAACGCGCAGCCATCCTGCACGCCGAGGGAGTGAGAGAGACGATGCTGCTGAAGGCTGAGACGGAGCGGGATGTGGCCGCGATACTCGCCCACAAGGATGCGACGACTCGTATCGCACCGCCGGCGCCCGTCGAAGTGGCTCCGCAGCTCAGGCACCAGCCGCTGCGGGAGGACGACCCCCGCCGTATCGGCCGATACCAGCTAACCGCGAGGCTGGGCCAGGGAGGGATGGGGACGGTATTTCTCGGTAGGTCCCCTGGAGAGCGCATGGTCGCGGTCAAGGTCATCCATACCGAGTTCGCCACCGACCCGACATTCCGGCAACGGTTCGCCCGCGAGATCGCAGCCGCACGCCTCGTCGGCGGATTCCACACTGCTGCCGTCGTCGACGCCGACGCCGACAGCGAACACCCTTGGCTTGTCACCGAGTACATCCCCGGCCCGTCACTCCACGATGTTCTCCAGCAGCACGGCGCGCTGCCCCCGAGAACCCTTCATATCCTCGCTCTCGGCATCGCCGAGGCGCTCGAGGGAATCCACTCCTGCAGCATCATCCATCGTGACCTCAAACCCAGCAACATCATCGTGTCCACAACGGGCCCGCGTGTCATCGACTTCGGTATCGCACGAGCCTTTGACAGCACCGCGCTCACCCGCACCAACGTCGTCGTAGGCACACAAGGCTTCCTAGCCCCAGAGCAACTCGCGGGCTCAGCAAGCACCCCCGCCACCGACCTCTACGCCTACGGCATGGTGCTGTGCCACGCCGCCGGAGCCGTGCCCTTCCCGGACGGCGAAACCCTTGAGTCAGCCCTCGAACTGCTGCCGTCGACCCTCGTCAACGTCATCACCAACTGCCTCAACCACGACCCCGCTCACCGCCCGACCGGCACAGAGGTACTAGGCACTGTTTCTCGGATCATGTTCTGAGCCAGATGACGAGGGCTGCGAGGGTGACGGTGCCGAGGTAGATGTAGGCGCGTTTCTCGTAGCGGGTAGCGACGGCGCGGAAGCCCTTCAGGCGGTTGATTGCGCGTTCGACGGTGTTGCGTTTCTTGTAGCGCTCGCTGTCGAAACCGGTGGGACGACCGCCTCGGGAACCGCGATTCTTGCGGTGTCTCTGCTGGTCGCGGCGTTCGGGGATGGTGTGCCGGATGCCGCGTCGCCGCAGGTAACGACGGTTCTTCCGAGAGGTGTAGGCCTTGTCCGCCAGGACATGGTCGGGCCGGGTCCGAGGTCGGCCGACTCCGATGCGGGGCACGGAGACCTGCTCCAGCACTCGCTCGAACTGGGGGCCGTCACCGTAGTGTCCGGGCGTCAGGACGAGGGCGAGGGGCCGGCATCGCCCGTCGGCGGCAAGGTGGATCTTGGTGGTGAATCCGCCACGGGAACGTCCCAGACACTCGCCGATCTGACCACTTCCTCCAACCGGACCGTCAGTTTCCTCAACACCGGATCGACCTGGTTCGTCCCCCCAGCGATCCCCTTGAGGGGCCGCGACCGCCGTCGCCTTGCGCGCGCCGGCGGCGTGCTGGTGGGCCCGCACAGCTGTCGAGTCCACCGAGACGTCCCAGTCGATCTGGCCCGCGGCATCCTCGGCCGCCTGGATCCGCGACAGCAGCATCGCCCATGTTCCATCCGCTGACCAGCGGCGATGGCGTTTGTAGACGGTCTCCCACGGCCCGAACCGCTCCGGTAGATCCCTCCACTGCACGCCCGTCCGGACCCGGTAGAGCACCCCGTTGATCACCCGACGGTGGTCACTCCACCGGCCCCCGCGGGCCCCACCAGGAGGCAAGAACGACTCCAACCGGTCCCACTCCGCATTCGTCAGATCGCCACGGCCCATACAAACAGCCTGACCCCAACACCCCACGTACGTCAGGAGATCCGAGAAACAGTGCCTAGAACAGCTCACCCAGATCCACCAACAGTCCGCAGATTGGCTGCCACCCCCCATCCGCACGATGGTTGATCTCCACAACGCCCCTACCGCCTAACTCGGCCGTCACCACCACCATGGCCGCCGCGCCGTGGACCGCATCGCCCCGCCGCCACCAGGCGCGGCCCCGCAGCTCGCAGAGCACCTCACCACGGCCGGCCAGCCGTGGACACGTTCAAGCAGTGGCCCAGCCTTGGGTCACTGCTTCTCCGTACTGCCCGTCGGACCGTACGGACGCGTTACCCCGGCACGCCGAGGCCCCGTCCGCGTCGCATGCCGCCAGTAGAATCCCTGCCGTTGCGTCAAGGTCAAGCCTGGATGAGCGTGTTGCCCATGGGGCGTCGGTGTTCGGTCTGCTGGGCCCAGCTGCGGATCCCGCCGACCGAGCCGTCCTGGAGCTCCGGCACAAGGTCGAACTCCACCGGATGACCGGCCGGGAAGCAGACCGTCCGGATCGAAGCCCTGGTCATCTCCCACTTCGGCGCGATACTCGGCATCTGCATGGGAGTCTTCCTCGGCTGGGCGATCACCCAGGCGGCTGGGATGGAACTCGTCGTGCCCTGGGGAGAGCTGGCCCTGTTCCTTACCGCGGCCGCCCTGGTAGGCCTCGCCGCCGCGGCAAGCCCGGCCCGCCGCGCAGCCCGACTCAACCTCCTGGCCAGTATCAAAACCGAATAGCAGCGCGCCAGTCAGCCGACAGTGCCACCGTCGAGGGCCGCTCAGCGTCCCGGCCCGAAGCCACAGGAGCGCCAGCCCGGCACATGTCAGGTAGCGGCACCCGTGCCGTGGTACGACGCGTTCTGACGACCTGCGACCAGAACACGGCCAGTTCTATGCTCCTTGGGGTGCCCGATGGCGAGCAGCGTGGCGATCCCGCATACGCAGTATGCGGTTCCCAGCCATGCCAGGAGGCGGGGGTAGTCGTCGCCGGGGGCCAGCGCGCTCTGAGCGGTCGCGAGGTGCGGCACCAGATTCGTGCCTGTTGCGAGTGTCCATGCGGCCAGGGCGAGACGCGCGGCGCGGTGCGTGCGGTTTGGGGGCGCCGCGAGCCACATGAGGGCCGGGATGCACCACACCCAGTGGTGGCTCCAGGAGATCGGTAGCAGCATCAGCCCGGTCAGTTGGACGACCAGCAGGATACCGAGGCGATCCGAACGCCGGGTGGCACGATAGCCCGCGAACACCGCTGTGCCAAGAACCAGCATCGCGCACGCGCACCACAGCAGGCCCAAACCCGTCTCCTGGCCGGTCAGCCGGGCAAGCACTCCTCGCAGCGACTGATTGCGCACCGACATCACCGACCCGACCCGGCCCGTGTCCCACAGCAGCCCCAGCCAGAAGCGGGCCGATTCCCGCGGTGCCACCAACCACCCGATTGCAAGGGTCATTCCGAAAGCGCCCAGGGACCACAGAGCCGCCTTTCTGCGGCCGGCGACAAGCAGGTACACGCTGGTGACCGCAGGAGTGAGTTTCATGCCTGCGGCGATTCCGACACCACCACCGGCAAGCACCGGCCTACCCGCTGGCAGGGCCGCCGCCGACAGGGCGATGGCTGCAAGGACAAGGTTCACCTGCCCGAGGTCGAGCGTGTGGTGGACCGGCTCGCACCACAAGAGCACCGCCGCCCACAGCATCAAGCGACCGTGCTCCAGCCGGGCACCGTCCAGCAGCACAGCGCTCCTGTCCACGATCACCAACAGGGCGAACACGCTCACCGTCTGCACCACGACCACGGCTACAGGCCATGGCAGCCAGGACAACGGCAGCAGCACAAGGGCAGCGAACGGCGGATAGGTGAACACGAGCCCGTGCGGACCCGACCGGACCTCGTACAGATGCCCGGACAGCAGGCCCGGGGCGGCCTCGTAATACACCCGGATATCCGTGGGCGCCGGCATCGACAGCAACATCAACAGCACATGAGCCGCAAGCGACGCCGCCAGTACCCACACCGCATGCCGCCGAGCCCAGCCGAGCCACGACGCGCCGCGCAACCTAGTCACATCAAGCCCTCCGCCACCATGATCAGCAACCGAGCCCTCGGCCGCTCGCGGAGAGCTCCGCGACACCACGCGGCGGCACACGGCAGAGGCTGAGGCCATCTATCATAAAAGCCGTATTGATGCTGAACTAACCTGAACGGACTATATGAGTACTAAAGGGGTGTAACGCATCTGAGGGGACGAGCAATCAGCTCGATCTCAACCGGGGCCGCCTCAATTGGATCACCGCGACGACCTCGGGGCCCGCTGCGACAGGCCCGGAAGGACTACGGAACTTCGGGTAGCCGGAAGCTGAACCGCGCCATGTGCTGTTACGGGCGCAGGTCATTCGTTCCCTGCGGTGGATCGCTCTGCTTTGTCTGCCGGGTCCCTGGGGCCCGGCACAGAGGCCAAGGTGAGGTTGAGGCGGGCACCCATATCGAGGTTGCCCTCCCCGTACGGGCGGACGTGGAACCAGAAGAGCGGGGTCAGGCCGCGCCGGTCGGCGGGCGTGAGGAGTTCGGCCCACTCCGGTTCATCGAGGACGTCCTGGAGCATCAGGGTGTTCACGTAGACCAACGCCGATTGCAGGATCTTCAGGCACAGGACGAACATCTCCTGTTCGTCGCGACGGTTCGAGGCGATCTCTCCGCCCTTGCCGTAGGCGATCACGGAGTTCGCGCCGTTGGAGGACTCCATGACGTTCAGCCCTTCCTCGATCTCCCGCTGGAGGTCGCGCAGTCGCAGGTAGCGGGCGACGAAGATGGTTTTCTGGGCGCGGCCGACCTCCAGCATTGCGGCGTAGGTGGGGTGGGAGGCGTTGCGGGTGAAGCGGCGCAGGATCGCTTCGGTGGACGCGGTCCGGGTCCGGATGGCGGTGGCGTACTTGATCATCTGGTCGTACTGCTGGGTGATGAGTTCCCAGCGGATCGGGCGGGTCAGCGCCGGAGCCAGCTGCGGGTAGGCGTCCGGTTCGCCTGCCACGGGCCGGTACAGCTTGACCTTTTTGATCCGCTTGATCCGTGGCAGCAGGTCGAAGTTCAGGAGCCTGGTGATGCCGAACCCGATGCCCGACTGGCCGTGGCTGTCTGTGTAGTTGGCCTCGACGTCCATGGTGGTGCCGTGCCGCATGGCGCCCTCGATCATCGCGGCGACTTCGGAGGCGGCGCAGTTGATCAGCTGGGAGTGGATGGCCAGGGACTTCTTCTCCACGTGCCAGTAGATGAGCACTCCGCGTCCGCCGTAGCGTGAGTGCCACTCGGTGAACAGGTTCTGGTTGTAGGCGCGCACGTGGGTGGAGTCGGAGGCGACCGCGGTCGAGCCCTGGCCCCACTCTGAGAGGATCGCAGCATGAGCGGCCCACGCCACGCCGCCACCGAATCCCACCGGCCCTTGGTCGTCTGCGACGGCGCGATGGGACTGTGGATGGCGCTGTCCGATCCCGACACCCTGCGTCATCTGTGAGGCCGTCCTTCGGGAACCCGGTGTCGTCCACCACCCACACCTGCGGGCGTCCGACACCGCGTCCTGTCCACTGTCCTGGCGGCTGTTTCTGCCCGGAAGCTGGGACGGCGCCGAGGCTGCTGACCGGCGGGCCCGCTGCCGGGTGCCCGAGAGTGAGCATCACCGGCCGAAGTGGCAGCTCGCGCTGGACATGCTCGACGAACTGGCCGCGGTCGGCCCGCGGTGCTGGTCGCGGACACCGGTTACGGGGCGAACGCCGCTTCCGCCACGGCCTGGAGGACCGGGGTCTGGCCTACGCACTGCAGGTCAAGGGTGAGATGTCCGCCCACGCCGAATCGGCGGTGCCGTATCAGCCGCCTTACGGCGGGCTACCTCGCAGCCGTATCTCTCACCACAGCTGGACCGACGTGCCGAACAGCAGTTCCTGCCGAGCCGGGCGCAGTTGGTGACAGTTATCGGCGAGCAGCTGGTGACAGATGTCGCGGCGAACTTGGCCGCACCCCGCAGGCCGGCGCCCCGACCTGGTGAAAGATAGCGCTGCGAGTCACAGGTGGCTGCGCAGGCGGACCTGAATGCGGTCGCGGATCGCGTCGTGCCCGTGGCGCAGGAGCTGCCAGAACTCGTCGGTCCCCGCCGCTCCCGGCGTCCGGGACGCCATCCCTACGATCGCGATCTGCTGTCGATCGGCCCCCGTCATGGCACTCCTCCGTCGTCAATACAGTCGCAGGTCGTACTCGACGGGAGGCTGGGCCGCTGTGCCGGTCCGGGTAGGGGGCTGTCCAGAAACTGCCAACCTTCGGGTAAACGCCGAGGTCGCGCCGTACCGGCCGGCCGGATGCCCTTGATAGTGGGTAGTTGCTGCTGCCATGCTTCAGCCATGAGGGCTGAGCGCCGTCGTCGCGGGATCGTCGGCGTAAGCCGGCCGGCCCGCCGGCGCGGACCAGGACGAGCCGATGCGGTGTCCGGCGTTCGGTGCGCCGGTCGTCCGTGCGTGGCCCCTCGGTGTGGATTTTGGTGGCGGGGGCCGGGAGCCGTCGCCTCTCCGTGCTCTCCGGATGCCTTTCACTCACCCCGGCGACCCCTAATGACGAGGACGGCCCTATGAATCCCCTCCTGCTGCCCATCGTCGCCGCGCAAGGGCTGTGGGTGCGATCGAAAACCGAGCGGATTCCCCCGGCGTCGGGCCCCACCGAAGGGACCGAGGGAGAGGGCGCCGGGGCGCCGTTGCGTATCGGTGTCCTGGGTGAATCGACGGCGGCGGGTTGCGGCGTGGACACGCAGGCAGAGGCGTTTCCGGCGCTGTTGGCCGGGATGCTCGCCGGGCGGACCGGGCGGACCGTCGCCTGGCAGGTGGTCGGGGAGTACGGCGCCACGCTGCGCCGGGTGCGCCACCGGCTGATGCCCGGGCTGGGCGGCGACCTGGACGTGGCGACGCTGCTCGTCGGCGTGAACGACGTGTTGGTGCGCCGTTCCCCGCAGGAGTGGGCGGACGATCTCGAGGCGGTCGTCGATCATCTGGCGGGGCAGGCCGAGCACGTGGTGGTGGCCGGGACCCCGCCGTTCGCGTCGGTGCCGTCCCTGCCGAGGGCGCTGGGGCATTTCCTCGCCGAGCAGGCGGCCGCCCTCGACGTGGCGTCCCGGCGGGTGTGCGCCGAACGGGAGCGGGCGACCTGGATCGGCGCGGAGGCGCTGCTGCCGATGGAACCGGAGTTCTTCGCGCGGGACGGCTTCCATCCGGGGGCGATCGGGTACCGCCGCTGGGCGGAGTCGATCGCCGATCATCTCGCCGACCACCGCGGCGACCTTCTCTCCGAAGCCATCTGAGCGGCATGAGCGACTCCGCACGGCGGGCCGAATCTGCCGCCGAATCCGCTGCCGAGGACGGGCCGCAGGAGAATCTGCCGTTCGAGGACCTGCCGTTCGTGGACGAACACTCCGTGCTGGTGAAGGCTTCCGCCGCCGACGTGTGGCGGGCGCTCGCGCGGGCGTACGGCGGTGGCAGCTCGATGTCGTCGGTGACCGGGGTGTACGGGCATCTGGTGGCTGCCGAGCCCCGGCGCAGCGGCGGAGAGCCGCTCGCCGCGGGTTCGACGCTGCCCGGTTTCGCGGTGGCCGAGTCGGTGCCGGAGCGGTTGGTCCGGTTCACCGGCCGCCACCGGTACTCGCGTTACGCGCTGGTCTTCGCCCTGGCCGAGCGGCCGGGTGGAACGCTGCTCAGTGCGCGTACGTATGCGAGGTTCCCGGGGGTGGCGGGCCGGGCGTACGGTCGGCTCGTCATCGGGTCGGGGGCGCATGCCGCTCTGCTGACCCGCCAGCTCTATGCCGTGCGCCGGCGGGCCGAGGGGTCCGCTCCGGCTGGGTGAACTCCGCCGCTGTCGCTTCCTCCTCTCCGGTCCCGGTCACGGTCGGCTTCGGCCGGGTGCCGCACGTGGTCTTCCTCTTTCATCAGGGCGGCGCGGCGCGGGGTGGGGATCAGGCCGAGTTCGGCGGCGCGTACGCCCATCTGGAAGCGGGAGTTGGCGCCGAGCAGGGTCATGATCTCCGCGACGTAGCGTCCGTAGGTTCTTACGGAGACGGTGAGTTCGCGGGCGGCGACCTCGTCCGTGACGCCCGCGTGCAGGTGGCCGAGTATCCGGCGGGCCAGGGCGGTGCGTTCGCCGTCGCCGAAGACGATCGTCCGGTGGGCGGGGTCCGCGTCGGACCAGACGCTCTCGAAGAGGGAGCAGATGGTGTTGAGGACCTCCGGTGTGCGGAGGACCGAGGATCTGGCGCCGGTTTCGGACTCGGTCACCACGAGGGCTGCCCGGCCGTCCGCGACGAGGGCCTGCAGCGGTGGCATCCGGCCGCCGCGGACGGCTGCGCCCCACTGGTCCCGTAGAGGGGCGTCATCGAGTTGGGGCGGGATCGTCAGGAGGCGTACGGAGACTCCCGACGTGGCGCCGTGCGCCTCCCGCTTGGCCCGGCCCGTCAGGCAGGGGGCCGATTCCCAGAGGCTGGACCGGCGCGCGTCGACCATGTCGATGCTGCGGGTGGCCTCGCCGACCAGGCTCCGGGCGGTGTCGAGGAGCGCGGGCCAGCTGCTGGCCACCGGGGTGGCCAGCAGCTGCCGTTCGCCGTCGGCGTCCGGTGGGCCGCCGGCCCGGGCGGTCAGCGCCCGTAGCTCGGACAGTGCTTGTTCCAGTGCGATTTTGTGTGTTTTGGACATACCTTCCCCAGCTCCTCGACCCGAATCGTCGCTCCCCGCGCCCCTGGACCCCTGGGCCCCACGGGGCTCCTGGTGTGTCTGCGTCAGGCCGGGAGCAGGCCGTACTCGACTGCTCGCGCTCCGGCCTGGAAACGGGAGTTGGCGTCGAGCTCGCGCATGATCTCGGCGACGTGGCGCCGGTAGGTGCGCAGTGAGACGTTGATGGCGCGTGCGGCGACCTCGTCGGTGTGGCCCTCGCGCATCCGCTGCAGGATGTCCTGGACGAGTTCTGTGCGCAGCCGCGCACTAGGCACTGTTTCTCGGATCATGTTCTGAGCCAGATGACGAGGGCTGCGAGGGTGACGGTGCCGAGGTAGATGTAGGCGCGTTTCTCGTAGCGGGTAGCGACGGCGCGGAAGCCCTTCAGGCGGTTGATTGCGCGTTCGACGGTGTTGCGTTTCTTGTAGCGCTCGCTGTCGAAACCGGTGGGACGACCGCCTCGGGAACCGCGATTCTTGCGGTGTCTCTGCTGGTCGCGGCGTTCGGGGATGGTGTGCCGGATGCCGCGTCGCCGCAGGTAACGACGGTTCTTCCGAGAGGTGTAGGCCTTGTCCGCCAGGACATGGTCGGGCCGGGTCCGAGGTCGGCCGACTCCGATGCGGGGCACGGAGACCTGCTCCAGCACTCGCTCGAACTGGGGGCCGTCACCGTAGTGTCCGGGCGTCAGGACGAGGGCGAGGGGCCGGCATCGCCCGTCGGCGGCAAGGTGGATCTTGGTGGTGAATCCGCCACGGGAACGTCCCAGACACTCGCCGATCTGACCACTTCCTCCAACCGGACCGTCAGTTTCCTCAACACCGGATCGACCTGGTTCGTCCCCCCAGCGATCCCCTTTTGAGGGGCCGCGACCGCCGTCGCCTTGCGCGCGCCGGCGGCGTGCTGGTGGGCCCGCACAGCTGTCGAGTCCACCGAGACGTCCCAGTCGATCTGGCCCGCGGCATCCTCGGCCGCCTGGATCCGCGACAGCAGCATCGCCCATGTTCCATCCGCTGACCAGCGGCGATGGCGTTTGTAGACGGTCTCCCACGGCCCGAACCGCTCCGGTAGATCCCTCCACTGCACGCCCGTCCGGACCCGGTAGAGCACCCCGTTGATCACCCGACGGTGGTCACTCCACCGGCCCCCGCGGGCCCCACCAGGAGGCAAGAACGACTCCAACCGGTCCCACTCCGCATTCGTCAGATCGCCACGGCCCATACAAACAGCCTGACCCCAACACCCCACGTACGTCAGGAGATCCGAGAAACAGTGCCTAGTGCTCTGACCGGAAACGATCACCGGGGTGGCGCTGACTGGTCCTGTGCCGGTTGGATGTGACGACACGTTCGGTCGGTGCGGGGAGGCGCGATGGCCAAGCCGGTCAGGGTTCGCAGGCTGGCCGAGCAGGAGGGACAGATACTGCTGCGGATCGTGCGGCGGGGCAGCACCAGCACGGTGCGCTTCCGGCGGGCGATGATGGTGCTGGCCTCGGCGGGCGGGAACCCCGTGCCGGTGATCGCGAATCTGGTGCAGGCGGACGAGGACACTGTCCGTGATGTGATCCACCGCTTCAACGAGATCGGGCTGGCCTGCCTGGACCCTCGGTGGGCGGGAGGCCGTCCCCGCCTGCTCACGGATGACGACGAGGAGTTTGTCGTCCAGACGGCCACCACCCGCCCCACCAAACTCGGCAAGCCCTTCACCCGCTGGTCGGTCCGCAAGCTCGCCGACCATCTACGGCGCAACATCGCACGCCCGATACGCATCGGCCGCGACGCCCTGCGCTGCCTGCTCGCGCGCCGCGGCGTCTCGTTCCAGCGGACCAAGACGTGGAAGGAGTCCGCCGACCCGGACTTCGACGCCAAGCTGGACCGGATCGAGTACGCGCTGACCGAGCGCCCTGACCGCACCTTCGCCTTCGACGAGTTCGGTCCGCTCGGCATCCGCCCCACCGCCAGGTCCTGCTGGGCGAAGGAGGGCAAGCCGGACCGGTTGCCGGCGACCTTCCACCGCACCCACGGAGTCACCTACTTCCACGGCTGCTACTCGGTCGGCGACGACATCATCTGGGGCGTCAACCGCCGCCACAAAGGCAGCGCCCCGTCGCTGGCCGCGCTGCAATCGATCCGGGCCGCCCGACCGGACGGCGCCCCGATCTACGTGATCCTGGACAACCTGTCCGCCCACAAGGGCAGCAAGATCCGCCGGTGGGCCCGGAAGAACAAGGTCGAGCTGTGCTTCACGCCGACCAACGCCTCCTGGGCGAACCCGATCGAGGCGCACTTCGGGCCGCTACGACAGTTCACCCTGGCCAACTCCCACCACCCCAACCACACCGTGCAGACACGGGCGCTGCAGCGATACCTACGCTGACGCAACCACAACGCCCGCCACCCCGACGTCCTGGCCGCCCAACGGCGCGAACGCGCACGTGTCCGCAGTGAGAGGGGAGTGCGGTGGGGCGGCCGACCACAGGCGGCAGCGGTCTGACGGGCCCGTCACGGCGGTCTACCCGGCCATCTCCTCGGGAGAACGACGGGTGATCTTCTTGCCCGCTTCGGTCTCCACAAGGGTCACCGCACCGATCCAGTTGCCGTCATCCGGGTACTCCCAGTTGGCCGCATCTTCGAGGACCGCGGGAAGCTGACCGCGAGGCACCAGCTCCCCAGGCTGGAGGCCCTTCTCCCCTGACGGCGACGTCCACGGGGCGACTCTACGAACCTCGATCCATCCACGATCGATGAGAGTGAGCAAGATCGCTGCCAGCTCGTTCACAGGCCGGGACTGATCGGCATCGTCGAGGTCGCCCCAGACACCAGCCAGGATGTCGATCTCATACGAATTGACCATGAACGCTTCCTCGGACTTGGTCAACGCCTGCCACTCACGCTCACTCATTCACCGATCATCGCAGGACACCCCGGTGATCGTTTCCGGTCAGAGCACTAGCGCATCGCGGAACACGACGTATAGGACGTCGACGGCTTCGCTGGCAGCCGTCCAAGCCAGCTTGATCTGCTTGTCGGTGACATCAGCCGCGTGCAGGTGGGAGGGGGGTTCAGTGCCATCTTTGCTCGCTGAGAGTGGCGGGCCCAACGGAAGTATCAGCAGTCATGATCTATGTGCTCGCGAGCAGCCATCACCCAAAGCGCGAAATCTGCGCCCATGGACGGGTGGGCCGCCACCGGTGTCATCGGGAAGATCCGTGACCAGCTCCGCAAGCGGAGTCGCCGGCAGACGGGCCGGACCCCAAGTCGCCACCGTCATCGGCGCTTCCGTCCTCGTCGAGCTCGTCCCTTCGGCCGGCAGGCCGAAGGGACGAGGCAGAGCGAGCCGAACTTCTCTCCACACTCCCTACTACGGAACGGGGACAGCCCGGCCTCTCGATGCAGCCGTGAGAGGTGGTGGGATCCGTCCCGCCCATTTTGTGCGCCGTGATGGTCCGCTGCGGTGTCCGGTGATGATGGCGCTCTGCCTACTGCGCGCCCAGTTCTTGCAGCATCTTCTGCTGATGGCGGTGACCGATCGTCTCGTAGCCGATCACGGTGACGAAGGGCGCGAGCATGACCACGAGCAGGCACACCGCGATGGCCACTCCGGCGGCGGCCAGGAGGACTGCCGCGACCAGTACGGCGACGGTGAGGGCAACCAGAAGGATGTGGAAGCGGTCTGCCGTGGACAGCAGCAGGGTGTGCAGGAGGTAGACCATCAGCATGTAGAGGCCGACGGGGAGAGCGAGGGCGAGGACGACGGCGGTGCCGGAGATCTTGGCGTGGTGTTCCATGTACAGGCCTGCCACGTGCAGCCCGGCGCCGGCTCCGGCGACGCCGATGAACAGGGGGATGTGACCGTAGCCGAAGAGGTATCCGCGGCCGCGGCGGTGCGCCAGGATGTCGCCGAACGGCGTCAGGAAATACATCCACCACATACCGAAGGTCAGGCCCACACCGGCGATGACAACGGCGATCGCGTTCCAGGTCCAGTGCGTGCCGTCCCCGCCGCCCAGGAGGTCCCCGGAGGAGGCGACCGTACCGACGACGCCCTCGCCGAGGACGATGATCGCGAAGAGCCCGTACCGTTCGGCGACGTGGTGCGGGTGCCAGGGCGTGCCGCCCGCGGAGCCCTGCGTAAGCACCGGCAGGACGAGTTCGAGGGCGCCCAGAACGCCGAACGCGGCGTAGACGGCGCCGTTCGGCATGGGCACGAAGGCCACGACGATCCAGCCGGCCTGGACGATCACCGTCCAGCGAATGTTCGCCATGCCCACGTCGTGGAACGACGGGGACTGCCGGGCGGCGCGCCACCACTGGAGCACCATCGCGATCCGCATCACGACGTAGCCGATGACCATGGCACGTAGTGCGAGGTGGCCGCCTTCCTCGACGGAGTGGAACATCGCGGGCAGGCCGAGCGAGAAGACGACGACGCCGATCATCTGCACCATCGTCACGGCCCGGTAGAGCCAGTCGTCGGTGGCGAATGCAGAGGCGAACCAGCTGAAGCTGATCCAGGCGATGCTGATCGCGAACATCGCCAGGACGAATGCGATGACCGCCTGGCCGGCATGCCCACCGGCGACCATCTCGGCGAACTGGAACGCCGCCGTGCCGACGGCGACCACGAACGTCAGGTCGAACAACAGCTCCAGCGGCGAGGAGACCCGGCCGTGCTCTTCCGGGTCACGGCCGTTCATGGGGACCAGCCGTCGCGACAGACCGAGCTTGCCGGTGGGTGGGGAATCATTCATGTGCGGCAGTATTTCTGACGCTGTCCCTGCCCGCCCGGCCGCACTGCCGACGCAGAGTTCTCCGGCGACAAGGGTGAAACACTTTACCCGCTCGGCCCCAGCAGCATCGCGGCATGTGGCTATTCGAGCAGCGGTCTCTCCTGGACGTAGCTCTGTGCTCGGTCCCTGACGTGCTCGTCGGCGTCTGCCAGCAGCACGGCCGCAGGCTCCGGCTGCCGGGGACGAACTCACCGAGGAGCAGTTGGGCTCGCTGAGGAAGCTGGGCCTGGACTGGGCGTGAATGCCGTCGTTGCTGGCCTGCTGGGCTAGATCCGGGGCACCTTGCGTGCGGCGGCGGCCAGGAGCGTGCTGACGGCTGCTGGTTCAGTGCCGGTCACGGTGGCGATCTTGTCGATACTCAGCCGCAGTTCCTCGTGGAGGAGCAACGTCTCCTCCACTGGCGTCAGCGTACGGCCGCTGCGTCGGGCCACGGCCTGGGTATGGCGTTGCCAGGACCAGGCCACCGGGTCGGGCTCGTGAACGATGGTGGTCCAGTTGCTGGCTACGAGGTCGAAGAGGTGGGAGACCGCTATCTGGGCTTCCTCCGGGGCGAGGCGGGCTGCGGCGTAGGCGCGGTAGGCGGGTCGGTGCAGGTCGTAGAACGCGTGCAGGGCTGGCGCAGCGAGTTCTTCGTGGTCGGCGCATCGTCGACCCGTGAGGTGATGGTGAGGGGGCGCGCAGGGGCCGGGTGCGTGTGGTCAGGTCCCGGTCGATGGTCTGCGGGTTGTACGGTCGTCCCCCACGCGTACGGGCTGCACCTTGTTGACGTGCAGCGTTAGAACAGATTTGCCTGTTCTTGGCGTGGGTTGGGGGACGTCGGCGGATCGCTCCGCCGAGGTGGCACTGTGCCGGGTGGCGCAGTGTCTTCCCGTTTCTTCGTCTCGTGCTTCCGTCCCCGTAGGGCCGGGAGTCTGACGGGGACTCCGCGGGCTTTTTGGGTCTCCCCGCTACCGGGGGCGACCGTTCCT
The DNA here is from genome assembly GCF_045207435.1 of Streptomyces sp. NBC_00876. NCBI lineage: Bacteria > Bacillati > Actinomycetota > Actinomycetes > Kitasatosporales > Streptomycetaceae > Streptomyces > Streptomyces sp. NBC_00876. The sequence continues at coordinate 8,477,507 of NZ_CP108800.1, read as the reverse complement.
GCTCGTTGGGTGCCGCTGAGGACGGCGTTGGCTGCGATGTTGCGGGCGGCGTTCGTGTCGCGGTCGATCCATAGTCCGCATGCGTCGCAGTGGAAGGTTCTGACGGCCAGCGTCAGGCGTGGGTTTTGCCATCCGCAGGTCGAACAGGTCTTGCTGGAAGGCCACCAGCGGTCAAGGACCGCGAGCTGGGAGCCGTACCAGGATGCTTTGCAGGTGAGCTGTCGGCGCAGTTCTCCGGGGGCGGCGTCCAGGATGGACCGGTTGAGGCCAGCTTTCTGTCGCACGTGTTTTCCTGGTGCGGCTGTGGTGCCGCGTGCGCTGCCGGTCATGCCTGCGACGTTGAGGCCTTCGATCGCGACGGTGGCGAACCGGGTGGTGAGCTGCTTGGTGATGGTGTGCAGCGTGGTGTCGCGGCGTTCGGCGACTTCGTGGTGGAGGCGGGCGACGCGGCGGTGTGCCTTGGTCCGGCGTGCGGAGCCTTTCTGGGTGCGTGAGAGTGCTCGCTGAACTTTGGCCAGTCGTTTTTCGGCGCGGCGGATGTGGCGGGGGTTGATCAGGAACAGGGTGGTGGGGTCGTCGGGGGTGAGGGGTTGAGAGAGGGCGGCGAGGTATTTCACGCCGGCGTCGATGCCGACGGTGCCGCGGGCGTGCTGACGGCCGGTCGGTTTGTCGGGCAGTTCGGTGGTGACCTTGCAGAGCACGGAGGCGTACCAGCGGTGTCCGGCTCGGGCCACGGTGACTGACTGTACGAATGCCTGGTCGCGTTCGACGAGGCGTGCCAGGCGTTTCCCGGAGTCGTGAGTCGTACTTCGCCGATTGTGGGCAGGCGCAGTCGCCGGTATCCGGTGAGCCGGATCGAGGGCTTCTTTCCGTCGTGGTGGAGGCGGAAGGCGTCTCGGGTCCGGCCTTTTTTCTTGAAGCGTGGGTATCCGAAGCGGCAGCCGGCTCGTTTGCCGCGCAGGGAGTCCAGCCAGCTTCCCCAGGCCGGGTCGGCGTCGATCATCGCTGACTGGAAGGCGTAGGTGTTGACTTCGTGCCACCAGGGGCAGGGCCGGGCCGGTCCCTGCACACCGTCGGCAAGGTCGGGGGAACGGGAGTCGCCCTTGATCTGGTTCAGGTGCTTCTGCACGGACGGCTTCGTCGGTACCGGTACCCGCACCCCTTACGGGCCTCAACCTCTGGGATCCCCGAGTCGACCAGGACCTGAACCCGGTGCCGCCATTCCTGGTGTGCGGCGACCTTCATGCCGATCGCGTGGTTGAACGCCCAGCGCGCCGCCCCCGCGTGACGCACCAGGGCCTCTTCCTGGGCGGAGGTCGGGTCCAGCGTGAACCGGAACGCCCGTAACACCTCGCTCTGCACGATGAACACCTCCTCCGCATCCAGTCGCCTTCATGCCACTGCCGACTGCAGGCGGCGGCACCGACAACGCAGTTCTGGATGTTCTCCCTCGGCTTGGTCGAACGGCGCTGCGGTATCGATGGCGGCAGTTCAGGGAGCCGTCGGGAGTCTTGGTAGAACTGCTGATCAGCCACCGCTCGGTGCACCCCGCTCCGGGGCGGCCGCGGCCTCCAGTCGGTCGAGGCGTTCGTAGAGGGCGCGGAGGAGGCGGGCACGGTTGACGCCCCCTCAGAACCTGTTTTCAGGCCTCTCGGGCATTACGCGGGAAAATCCGCTCGATGGGATCCGAGGATTGCTTCTGTTGACCATCGCCGATCTGATCGTTGAAAAAGGATCACTGTGATGGGCGGTTCAAGACCAAATCGTCCGGGGATGGGACGCGACATGGCAGCAGATCAGAACAGGCCGGAGGGCGCTGGGAGTGCTGGGGGTGCTGGCGCCAGAGACGATCGGCAACTACCACGGGGCGGTGAGCCGACGGCGAACGAGGAACGACCCTTCTTACAACGCCCGCAAGGCGTGCTTGCCGTGGTCGGCGGTTTCGTAGGTATTGTCGGGGGAATTTTAGGGCTGGTGTTCCTGTTGCTTCCGGACTTGCAGCCCGAACCCACCCCGGAACCCGAGCCTGGTGTGGAGTTGGTGGACTTCGACCTCGACAAAGAGGCGCTTATCCAAGCAGACATGGTTAGCGGTGGGGGTGAGCCTCAGACGACGGCTGACTGGAGATCATCTTTAGTCACCGTGATCCTCGGAAATAATGGAGATAATCCCGCACTGGTGTCGCAGGCCGAGTTCCGCTTTAGCAAGATCGCCGAAATAGGCTGCCCGTACGGGGCGGGAGGACTTGACGTGAAGGCCCGGTACGACATCAAGGTTCCCTTCGAGGCCCGTGCCCCGATGAAGCAAGTCCGCAAGATGAAGTACACCGTCCCGCCCCACGAGCAGGAGCGAGTCGCCTTCACCGTCGGCCCGGAACGGGCCTACGAGGGTAATCTGCCGCAAGTCTACGTCTTCACAATCATCCTGCGCCTCACCGACGGCTCACATATCGAGATCCCAAAGATGACGTATATGGATCCGTTTGGCCAGGAACCTGCACTCGAAGCAGCAGAACAAGCCATGACGAGCGGCCACTTCATGGCGACCGAAGCCTGCGTACGTGAGCAGGAAAGCAAAGCGCGAAATCTTGTCCGAGGTACCAAAAAGGTCTCTCCCGAACTAAGAAACTTCAGCACGCAACTGACCAGAATCACCAGCCGAAACAGCACCTGACGGATCCCCCGAACGAGCGGGCAGCGTAACCGGGTTTGATGGGTCTCGGACTGCTCCGGCGGCGACAACAATGCTTCCGCTGACGGCCTTCCGGCGGTGATGAGAAGATTCAGCCCAGGCCCTATTACTCCAGCCGTAGTTCTCCATTAGCGCTGGTCAGCGGCTTGGGTGTGGGCATTGTAGCGGGGTGGGTTGGGGCGCGGGGCGGTCTTGGCGGACCGTCCCGCGAACGTGTGACCGCGCCGCATGTAGTGGCAGTGGATCGAGCAGTCCGCAGGTGTGATCAATGATGTGCCCACGAGCGCCTGGGGTCATGAACTCGAGAACCTGTTCCTCCGGGCCGGAGCCTGCTTCGCCAGGGTTGAACCCCGGCGCCGGATGCGCGACTACGTACGAGGACTGCTGGGTCCGGTAGGTCGCAAGAACGGCTGGCAACTCGCCGAGTATGCCGGCCATGCCACCCCGGACGGGCTGCAGCACCTCCTGTCTCGCAGTCGCTGGGATGCCGACCGCCTCCGCGACGACCTGCAGTCTTATGCCACAGAACAACTCGGTTCGTCAGAAGGCGTGTTGATCATTCCAGTTCCTGTGTGGGCCGGCCGTCGTGGACGAGAAGGGTGAGTTCCTCGTACTGGGTGGGTTCGACGTCCGCGATCACGACGGCGCCCGCGCACACCGTGGCGGCGTCCGCCGGCGCGGCGTTCCACCACGGGCCGAAGTACCGCTGGGCCCAACCTGTGACCTCCGTACGGTTGCTGAGCACGGTGACGGCCGTTGTGGCGGCCTCGAGTCGGGTAGCACTGATCATGTGGCGATCCTCTCGGTATGGGCGGGGAGATGGGCGTAGGCGTCGCGGAGACTGCTGGCCGCAGAGTCCAGACACAGGCGTTCGAAACGGGTGAGCGGCGGCAGGCACGCTTCGGCCTTGCCGCCGGTGAAGCGCAGCGGGATTCCGAGCCAGACGTCCCCGTACGGCACGGACAGCTCCTCGACGCCGTCGACCAGGCCGAGGGTCTTGCGGAGCGTGGAGAGCACGGCTCCGGTGGGCCCGCAGCGGGTGCGTCCGATGCCGGAACGGATGAGTTCCGGACGACGCTGGAGGTCTTCCACGACCGTGCGCACCGGGACCGTGACGGGACGGCTGTCGACCGTGGTCGTGGAGACGCATACGACGGCGCGGTCACCGTGCTCGCCGATCACGTGGCCGCTCACGACGTCCGGAGTCACGTGGGCGTATCGGGCGAGCAGGAGCCGGTAGCGGGCCGAGTCGAGGTTCGACCCGATGCCGAAGACCCGAGCCACGCCGGACACTTCGGCGAATCGGCGAGCCATCAGGTCCACGGGGTTCGTCACGACGAGGACGGTCCCGCCGTACCCGTGCAGGTCCCGGGCGAGGGTGCCGAGAGCGGGGGCGTTCGCCGCAGCGCCTCCGCGCCGGATGTCCCGCTCGGCCGTGTTCACGAAATCGGTGCGCAGGGCGACGACCACCGCGTCACAGCCCTGGAGATACGCGACCTCGCCGGCCTCCACCGTGGTGCGCGACCTGGCTGCGAGTGCGAGGTCCTGGAGGTCGGCGACCAGGCCATGGACCTGGTCCTGCTGCCGGGACACAACGAGGAGCCTTCCGGGCAGCGCGGCAGCCACAAGGGCCGCGGAGAGGGTCTGTCCGACGGCGCCCGCTCCGACGATTCCCACCATCGGCCCGCTCATCGAGCGCTCCCGGCGGTGTGCTCGACCTCGGAGAAGAGTGTGTCCAGGAGTCGGGGGCCGGCCATCGACCCGACGAGGAGGGCGCTGGCCCGGTCCACGATGCGGGCCACCGCGCGGGCCCGCGTGACGAGGGACTGCTGATGAGGGGCCAGAGGGAGACCCGAGGTGCGCTGAGGCAGGTGCTCAGAATGTTCACCGTGTCCATGAGCCACAGGACCGCGAGCTCACGAAGTCGCCCCGCGCGAGCGTGACTGGGTAGCGCTGCGACATGCCGCGCCAGCGTGGAGGCAACGCCCTGCACGATCTGCTGTCCGGCACTCTGCTCCGACTGTGCGAGGGCGAGGAGCAGCGTCCGGTCGGTGAGCTTCGCGATGTCCGGCTGAGGTCCGGCGGCCCACTGCACGGCCGGGTCGATGAAGGTGAGACGTGGGCCGTCGATGTAGACGTGCTCGGGCTTGAGGTCTCCGAACACGACGGTGTCCTGGCGGGTCGATATGGCACCGGCCATCCGGATCAGTCGCCACACTGTGATCCGCGGGAGTTCCACGACCTCCTGACGCTCGTCTTCCGGGAGGCCGCCGTCCCGGCCGAGCGCGTCAAGGTAGGCCCCCGCTCACGCCGTTGAACTTCCGGCGGAAGACACCGACGACGGACCGCTCACCGATCGGTGCCACACGGCGCAGGCACTCCGCACCCACCGGGCCGTGCAGACCTCTGAGCGCGAGGAGAACCCCATCGAGGAGAGCACTCGTCTCCCACGGGCGGGCGGCGAGCACGTCACCCAGCGGGGTTCCACCCGCGACACGCGTGAAAAGGACCCCGCTGTGGACGCCAGCCGTCTCGCACACACGGGGGCTCCCGAGATTCCGCAGAAGCTCCAGGTTCCGCTCCTCACGGCCGGTCAACAGGTCAGGGCTGTGGACGTAGGCACGTTGTGCGTCCTGCACCTCTGTCCACGTCCCTCCGGCGCCCCTGAGAATGGACACCAACGACAGGCCCAGCCAGCTGTACTTGGCGATCAGCTGCGCAGCATGGCCGTGTACGGAGCCGACGCGCGCGCCCTCATCGTGAAGGCGATCGACGCACTCGGCTGACCCGAGCCGCGCGGCTCCAGCTGATTGTCTGTGGGCGGTCGTACCATCCGGCCGCGGCAATCGAACTGACAGACGAACTCATCGAACTGGAACGCGCAGCCTGGGCTGAGCAGCTGGAACAACGTCTGAAGGTAGAGACCGCGGCCCGCGTGCAACCAGCGATCCCCGCCCACGCCGAAGCGACCGGGCAAAGCCGATACAAGGTGGAGCGCGAGCTCAAGCGCGTCGTGCGCCACCCCGAACCGGGTGCCTGAACTCGCGATGCCAGGCCAAGCTCACCGGCCGATGCGCGCTCCGCTCCGCCCTGCCCGTACCGATGATGTCCATGCCGCGAGTGCCCTACGTGGCATCAGCCGCCGGGAAGTAGTCGCTGAGGTCCTTCGCCGAGATGCGCCAGCGGTCCGCGAACCGTTCCAAAAAGAAGACACCAGGATCGTCCAGTTTGTTGGAGCGAGCAACGGTGAGTGCGGCGGCCCTGCCCTTGACCTCGATCTTCCTCACCAGGATCTTGTCTCCGTCGACTGAGAAGAAGGTCGTGTCCATACTCTGCGCGGCAGTCTCCATGTACTCCTCGCAGTCACCGGCCGAACGTTCCAGCTCAGTCCGGGCCTCTGGTGTGTAGAGGGCGCACATCCGCTTGTAGTCGTGCCTCTGCAGCCCGTCGCCCATCGCATCCCAGACCTCCTGTACGCCAGCCTTCCCGCGCTCTGCGCCGATGGAGGCCACGCTCTTCGAGGAGAGGTTGCTGCCGTCACTGGCCGAACCCGATTCGGAACTGCTGCTCTCCCCTCCGAACTGGTTCTGATAATAGACCGCGCCTCCGATGGACACGGAGACCACGGCGACGGCAGCCACGCCGATAGCCACGGACTTGTTCTTGGTTCCCGTGATCTTCTGGCTGCCGCCGATCGATCCGGTGCTCACGCCGATTGCCCCCGCGCCGGACACGGAGGTGGACTGCTGCCCACTGATGCTCCCGGCGACCGGCCCCTCGTTGACGTTCACCTGCTGGACGGCCGTTCTCAGCTGCTCTGCGAATCCGGAATCCTTTTCGGCCTCCTCGCTGAGCACGGCCCCCACCGTGGCCGCACGGTTCGCGTCTTCCGGCCGCTCCTCAAGCCTCGCGAGCGCCTGGGCACCGAAGTCGCTGGCGCGCAGCCGCTCGGTAACGAGACGCCGTAGTTCACGACCGGCCGCGCTAGGCAGCGCACTGGAGCGGATGAGCCTGGCGAGGATCCCAGTAGCCTGCTCGCCTACGTTTGATTCTTCCATCATTCCCCCAAGCGCTTGGTGACCATGCGCTGTCAGCAGGTGAAGGTGCCGAGGCAACCTTCTGGTCCACCGTCAGTTGAGCGGTAGACCAAGAGGATCGGGGGCGGTCGAGTTGTTCTCCACGCTGCGCGGGCAGCCATAATCAATCAATCATTAATGGGCCGGCCGAAGGGCAAATCCACGGTGGAAGGCAGGGCGGGACGTCGAGAGCAGCCGCTCGATCCACAGGACGGCCCGCTGGAGCGCTTCGCGCTGGGGCTGCGCGAACTTCGCGAGAGGGCGGGCCTGACCTACGCGGAGATGGCCGACCTGGCTCATTTCGCCTCCAGCACGCTTTCTCAGGCTGCCGCTGGGCATCGGCTCCCCACCTGCCAGGTGGTCCTGGGCTACGTACGTGCCTGTGGTGAGGACCCTGGCCCCTGGGAGGGGCGCTGGGAGGACGTACGGCTCGCCTTGGACGGGCCGGAAGTGGTGCGAGGGCCGGCTGCGATCGCTCCGCATGACGTCGGCCGGGAGGACGGCACGAGTTTCGTGGGCCGTGAGCGTGAGCTCATTGCGGGCCGTGATCTGATCGAGCAATGCCGAGTCGTCACGCTTACCGGAGTCGGTGGCGTGGGGAAGACCCGGCTCGCCCGGCGTCTCCTGCTCCACTTAGCTGATCGGTTCGCAGACGGTACGTACGTGGTGGAGCTGGCCGACCGCAAGGGTGATGATGCCGTCGCGGCCGCGGTGGCGGCAGCCGTCGGCGTGCAGACACACGCGGACCTGGAGCCGCTGGCTGAACTCGCCGACGCACTGCGCGGCCGTCGCGTTCTCCTCCTGCTCGACAATTGTGAGCACCTCCTCGACGCGAGTGCCCGAACCGTTCGTGCTCTGCTCCCGCTCCTGCCGGAGCTCCGCGTTCTCACCACAAGCCGGCAGCCGTTGGATATTGGTGAAGAGCATGTCTTGCAGGTGGAACCCCTGGACCTGCCCGAGTGGGACGACGAACAAGCGAACGATGCGAGTACTACGGATGGGGCTCCTACAGCCTCATCCGCTGTGGCCCTCTTCGCCGACCGTGCCAGGGCCGCTTCTCCGGGCTTCCAGATAAGTCGAGCGAATCAGCGCACCGTGACGCGTGTGTGCCGGAAGCTGGACGGACTGCCGCTCGCGCTGGAGATTGCGGCGCGGCGGCTGCGCACTTTGAGCCTCGACGAACTCCTGGAACGGCTTGATCACCGGTTCCGTCTCCTCGGTCCGGGCGGGCGAGACCGCATGGCCCATCCGCGTCACCAGGCATTACGCGCACTGTTCGACTGGAGCTACGAACTGTGCACCGACGACGAACGATTCGCGTGGCAGCAGCTCTCATTGTGCTCGGGCGGAGTCCAGCTCGCCGACGCAGAGAACCTCTGCGGGCGCACCTCCGCGGACGGACCGCAGGATCCTGACGAAGACGCTGCCGTCGACGCCTTTGAGACTTTGGCCGGGTTGGTGGACAAGTCGCTCCTCACAAGGACGGAACTGGGCGGCCATACCCGTTTCCATATGCTGGAGACCGTCCGCGCCTATGGACAGGAGCGTCTCAGGGAAAGCGGCCGTGCTCAGCATTCGCTGCGCCGCCACCGTGCGTGGTACCTCGGCCTCGCCGCGCAAGCAGGCGCGGCCTACGGCTCATCCGACCAGGCCGACTGGCTACGGCGTCTGCGCCCCGAGCATGCAAATCTGCGGCAGATCATCGCTGCGCCCTCGCCGGCCGGAGAGCCTGCGGAAACCGTGCTGCGCGCGGCCCTCTGTCTCTGGCTGCACTGCCTGACGTCGGGAAATGTGGGAGAGGGGGCTCACTGGACGCGAACGATGATCGAACGGCACCCACTCCCGCCCACACCGGAGACCACCTTCACCTGGTGCCGGGCCGTATGGGTGGCCGGATTTCTGTTGCTTATCCATGGGGATCACGAGGCCGCGAAGCAGATGATCGGCCTGGGCGAACAGCCGATCGCCGACGCACCTGACGCACCCGGCATCGCCGATGTCGCAACGCACGAGGGGACAAGGTCTGAGCTCGTCGCCGCGTTCGCGCAGCTGCGCGGACTGGCGGCCCTGGTCATTCAGGACACTGAAAGCGCCGCAGAATACTCCCGGTCCTCACTGGCGATGGGGCAATGGTCCACGATGCTGTTGACGCAGCCTCAGTGCATCGCACAACTCGGCCTCTGCGCCGTCATCCAGAAAGACCGCGCTCACGCCGTCTCACTGATTGAGCAGGCCCTCGCCATGTCCGAGACGCGCGGAGACACGTGGCACCGCTGCTATCTGCTGTGGATCCTGGCGATTACGCGCGGAGAAGCGGGGGAAACGCGAGAGGCCCTGTACCTGCTTCAGCGTGCGCTCCGGCACACACGGGAGATCGACGAACGGATGGGGGAAGCCACTCTCAGCGAGACCCTGGCCTGGCTGCTCGCCTCCCGCGGCGACGCCCGCTCAGCGGCCTTCGTGCTGGGGGCTGCAGACCGTGTGTGGCAGCCATCCGGCGTTCCCCGCCATTTCGGATTTGCTCACATGGCGGGCCACCGCGAACGCGGTGTGGAACAGGCCCGCCACACACTTGGCGAGACTGAGTACGCACGCGCGTATCAAGAGGGTCAGCACGTCGGCCTACGACACGCACTGGATCAGGTGCTCGAGACCCAGGAGCAGCTCACCGACGGGCAATGACCATGCAGTGATTGTTGACTGGAGCCAGCGCCTCCAGGGCGCTCGGTCAGCTGTCGGGCATGCCGCCCGCTCGGGCGATGTCCTCGACCGTTTGCTGGTCCTGGGTTCGCTGGTGCTGCTGGTGGTCGAGCTTGTTTCGCATCGCGCGCAGCTTGTCGATCCATCCACGATCGATGAGGGCGAGCAAGATTTCTGCCAGCTCCTTCACGGGCCGGGACTGATCGGCATCGTCGAGATCTCCCCAGACACCGGCCAGGATGTCGATCTCATACGAATTGACCATGAACGCTTCCTCGGACTTGGTCAACGCCTGCCACTCACGCTCGCCCATACACCGATCATTACAGGACACCCGGTGATCGTTTCCGGTCACGGCACTACGTCATCGAGAAGCCGCGGCAACAGTCTGGCGTTCCTCGCCTACAGCCATCTTCGCGAACGACCCGCGCGCCGCCGTGGCGTTCGCCCGCGACTCCTGCGCCATGATCACCGCCAGGACGCCGTCCTCCCGCGATCCGCCGGTCGCTGATGATCGCTGCGCGCGTCACGTTCCCCACCACACAGCCGTGATCGACGATCCAGTGCTCGGCGTCTCACCGCTCACCATGCACGAGCCCGTAAGGCGGGGCATCCGCGCAGATCGCAGTCGGGCGGGTCAGCGATCACGGGGCGACGCGGTCTTCATGGGGCGCTTCCCGCAGGTCTTTCCCGTACGGGCGCACCTTGAGTATGGACTGGGCCGCTTCGGTCGTTCGCGTCGCCGCGTTCTGGACAGGCGGCCCGCGGCAAGGAAGCCCCGACCGTGAGGCTGCGGTCACATGTCCTGATTCTCAGCTCGCGTCGCTGTCCGTAGCCCGCTCTCGAATCGGCCATCTTGCGCCCTGAAAACGCTTGTTGGCCGGAGGGCACTCGCCCTGCCCTGTATCGCTGCGTCAGCCCGCTACACGGCGAGATGCGCCGCAGAGCTGCAAGAACCCAGGTGCCACACGACTGAGCGGCATGGTGCGCACTCCGCCACCGTAAGCCTCCACCTCGCAGACACACCTTCTCCACTGACATGAACATGCGTTTCTCGCCAACGGGGCAACGACGTGGCTGACTTGAAAGAGCCTCATGATCATCCGATGATACGCTCGCGTGCACATGCCACATGAGATTTCGCATCGGCATGGCTACAGCCAGGGGGCTCTCCGGGCGGTGCCGTCTGCCCACAGCCGAGGGTCCGCTTGGACAGATTTCGAGAGCTGGACTCCAGCCGCTCAATAGAGAGTCACATGACGAATTTTTGGCAGGATCCGACAGTCTGGGCGCTCGCCGTCGGCGTCGCTGTCGCCGCCACGGTAATCACTCGCCAGCGAAAAACGATCAAGGCGCTACGTCGTCAAAAGCAGGGCCTTCAGGGTGAGCTGGCCGCATCGCGGGGCAGGGCCGCCGGCCTCGAGTCCACCGTCGCCGAGCTGCGCAGCGGCTACGACGAGGTGGTCCGCCAGGCCAAGGAAGAGGCGGAGGAGGCCACAAACACCGTCCTGAAGTCGGCCATGCGGACCCTTCAAGGCCTCGCCGCGGAGCAGCAGCGGGCCATCTCCGGGCTGCAGAAGAAGTACGGCGACTCGGCCGTGTTGCGGGACATGCTGGACATCGACCACATGAACTCGCAATTCAACCGGCGTGCGCAGTCCATTGCTGTGCTGTGCGGCGGGTGGCTTGGCCGGCAGCGGGAGGCTGTATCGGTCTATGACGTGATCCGCGGAGCGCAGGGCCGTATCCGGCACTACCAGCGCATCGAGATCGCCTCACGGGTCGATTTCGCGGTGACCAGCCGTGCCGTCGAACCGATCGCGCTGACGGTGGCCGAGCTGCTCGACAACGCGACCAGCTATTCCGAGCCGTCCACCATGGTCGAGGTCGAGGTGCGGACGGTGCCCCGGGGCATCTGCATCGTGATCGACGACGCCGGTGTCGGCATGAGCGAGGAAGAACGGACGAACGCCACCGCTCTGCTGTCCAGCGAGTCCGCGGTGAGCGTTTCGGAGCTAGGCAACCCTCCCGCGTTCGGTTTCGCGGTGATCGGTGCCCTGTGTACGCGGTTCGGGTTCACGGTCGCCATCGACAGCACCTCTCCCTACGGCGGCGTCCGCGCGGTGGTGATGGTGCCGAAGGAGTTGTTGACCGAGATGCCCGAGCCCAAGACGCCCACTACCACGCAAGAAGTCAATGCCGCTGCCGCGAGTCGCGGTTCGGCTCCTGCGGCGACGGAGGGCGGGCTGCCCCGGCGACGGAACAAGCGCGGCATGGCGCTCGTGCCGGACGGCGGCCGCAGGTCTGATGAAGCGCCGCCGGCCCGGTCAGCAGAGGCACGGGTGGCGGCCATGGGCGCGTTTCAGCGCGGCACTCTCAGCGGCCGAAGTGCGGGGGTACCGGCCGCCGATGGTAATACGACTGCCGATTCACACGAAGGATTCGATGCCCCGTGAGCGACGACCTGTCCTGGATGCTTGAGGACGCGCTGCAGATTCCGCATGCTCTCCACGCGGTCCTGATTTCTGCCGACGGCCTCCAGATGTCCCGTACTGCGGAGATCGACAGGGGCGATGCCGACAAGGTGGCCGCCGCCGTCTCCGGCCTGCAGTCGCTCAGCCGGGCCGTCAGCTTCTTCTGCGGTGAGCACGGAGCGAACTGGCGCCAGACCCTCATCGAGTTCGACGGGGGCTGGGTGTTCCTGAACGCTGCGGGCGGCGGCAGCTACCTTGCCGTGGCGGCGTCGGCCGAGGTCGACATGCAGGACATCACGTACCGGATGCAGCAACTGGTCAGCCGGCTGGGCAAGGCGATGTCGACCGGCCTTCGCGGCGACACGGTCCCCTCATGACGGAACCCGGCCGTGCCGAGCCCGAGCCCGAGCCCGAGTTCGTGTCCGAGGCCGGAGAATTGGTCCGGCCCTACGTCATCACCCGTGGCCGTGACCTGCCCGATGAGGGCGAGTTCGCCCTCATCACTCTCGTTACGACGGCCACCGACGAGCAGCAGCGCCCCCAGCGGCTCTCGCCCGAGGAGCAGCAGATCCTGGAGATGTGCTCCAGTGGCTACCTCTCGGTCGCTGAGATCGCCGCGCACTCCCAGCTGCCGCTCGGGGTGGTCAAGGTGCTGCTCAGTTCCCTCGCCGAGGGGGGCTATCTCGTGACCCGGGCGCCGGTGCCCTCGGCCCGTCCCACCACCAAGGCCTTGCTTAAGGAGGTGCTCGATGGCCTCAAGGCTCTCCCTGTCTGAGGATGCCTACGTGCCCAGCGGCGCACAGCAGACTGCAGTGAAAATCCTGGTCGTCGGGCATTTCGCCGTCGGCAAGACCACCCTGATCGGCTCACTTTCCGAGATCACGCCGTTGTCCACCGAGGAGCGGATGACGACGCTCTCGGAGCGCGTCGACGACCTCAAAGGGGTTCAGGGAAAGGCCACCACCACCGTCGCCCTGGACTTCGGCCGGCTGACGCTGAGCGAGCGCATCGTTCTGTATCTGTTCGGCTCCCCCGGACAGCAGCGCTTCGTGAGTCTGTGGGACGACACGGCCCGCGGAGCGCTGGGCGCCCTGGTCCTGGTGGACCCCGAGCGCCTGGCCGACTCCTTCGACGTCATGGATCTGGTCGAGAGCTACGGCCTCGATTTCGCCGTGGCCATCAATCACTTCGACGGCAGTACGGTCCACACCCCGGAGGAAGTCCGGGAGGCACTCGACCTTCTGCCCGACACCCCCGTCGTCACCATCGACGCACGTGACGAGAAGTCGTCCGTCGACGCCCTGATCACCTTGGTCCGCTATCTGCACGAGCGCGCCGACCTGGAGCACACATGACAACCCCCTCTGTACCTCCGCCCGGCTGCCCCGCACACGGCAGCGGGCAGCGCATACCCCTGGACAGCGCGGAGTTCGCTGCCAATCCGCACGCGTACTACCGCTACATGCGCGAGCTCGGCCCCACCGCTCCGGTCACCATCGCCCCCGGCGTGGAGGCGACGCTGGTGACCGATTACAACGCGGCTCTGGAACTGCTGCAGGATTCGACGACCTTCCGCAAGGACTCACGCCGCTGGCGTGCACTGGCTGAGGGCTGCATCCGCCCCGACAGCCCGGTCCTGCCGCTGCTGGCCTACCGGCCGAACGCGATGTTCACCGACGGCGCCGAGCATGTGCGGCTGCGGCAGGCCATCACCGACTCCTTCGCCCGCGTCAGCAACAAGCGGCTGAGCCGGATCGTCAGCCAGGCAGCCCAGTTCCTGATCAACCAGTTCAGCGCCCGCGGCAGCGCCGACCTGCTCCGCGACTACGCCCAGCAGCTCCCGCTGTACGTGTTCAACGAGCTGTTCGGCTGCCCGGCAGAGATCGGTGACCGGGTGCTGTTCGGCATCTCCGGCATGTTCGACGGAGTCAACGCCGAGGCGGCCAGCCAGGTCCTGCTCGGAGCGGTCAGCGAGCTGGTGGCGCTCAAGCGCACCCAGCCCGGGGAGGACGTCACGTCCTACCTGATGCAGCATCCGGTGCAGCTGAACGACGAGGAACTGGCACACACGCTGGTGTTGCTCCTCGGTGCGGGCGGCGAGCCGGAGGGCAACCTGATCGGCAACGCTTTCTACACGATGCTGACCAACGAGGAGTTCGCGCGCCTGGGGCAGTTCGACAAGGCTGTGGACGACACTCTGTGGCGCAATGCGCCGATGTCCAACTATGCGCCCCATTACCCGGTGGTCGACACGGACGTGGCCGGCGACAAGGTACGCGCCGGTGACCTGGTGCTGGTGTCCTTCGGCGCCGCCAACACGGCGCTCGCGGACCGCGGTGCCGACACCCGCGGTCACCTCGCCTGGAGCGCGGGCCCGCACGCCTGCCCGTCGAAGGAGCCGGCCAGGCTGATCGCCCTGACGGGCCTGGAGACGCTGTTCAACGCCCTGCCCGACGTTGAACTCGCCGTCCCCGCGGACAGCCTCGCCTGGCGGCCCGGCCCCTTCAACCGGGCCCTGGCCTCCCTGCCCGTCCGGTTCAGCGCAGTCACCCCGCGCGCCGCGGCCGCTCCGGAGCCGACGGCCGTGCCCCGCTACCAGGCACCCCCCGTCGCGGCCGCACCCGCGCCCGCGGTGCTGCCGCCCACCGGCAAAGCGGCGCGCTGGAGCACCTTCATGAAGTGGCTGACGGGCCAGTAGCCCAAACCCCCTGTGATGCATGTGACACAGGCAGTTGATGCAGCCTGCATGAAAGATCAACTTCCTGGGTAGGACGGCGCGGAGTATCTGGAGTGACACAAGATGAAGGAGAGGCAGTGGACCTCGCAAGCATCTCCGCGCCCCCATCCGCAAGCGCCCGACCGGGCCCACGGCGCACCACCCCCAGCAGACGGAACCCAGGCGGGGGCGGCGACCCCGACCAGCCGCAGCACCGAATACCCGCTGCTCCCTGCAGTGGATTGGCCCTCGTCTCCACCCTTGTCGGCGGAGCACGTCCCCGTACTCCCGCACCGTCCGGACACGTCTCGCGCCACGACGTGCGAGGCACACGATGACCTCCCGCCGGGGCCCCGGCATACCGGCAACCAGCCCCGGCGAGAGGACGCTCGGCGACCACGTACTCGGTCAACTGCGGCTCCTGGGAGCCACGGTGGGCCTGAGCGAGGCGGACACCGAGCTGTACGGACAGGTCCTGATCGCCTCCCTCGCAGGCGCCGCCCACCGGCCGCTGTCCCTGCCGCCGGCCTCGCCCACCTTCCTCTCCGATGACCACACCCCCGTCGAGTTCTCCCTCGCCAGCGCTCCGGACGCCACCCCGGCCCTGCGAGTGCTCGTGGATCCCGGGTGGGCCCACAGCGACATGGTCACCAGCGGCCGCGCCGGGCTTGCGGTCATCCGCGCGATGGGCGCCCGCTGGGGTTTCGCCACCGACCGACTCGACGCCCTGGCCGACCTGTTCTTCCCCGCTGCAGCCCAGGGCCCCCTGGCCCTGTGGTACGCGCTCGATCTGCGCGCCGGAGGGGTCCCAGGGGTCAAGGTCTACCTGAACCCCTCCGCCTCCGGCCCGGAAAGCGCGGCCCGCACCGTGCACGAGGCACTGCGGCGGCTCGGCTACGGCCAGGCCTTCGAGCAACTGCCCCCGGCGGCCGGCTATCCGTTCCTCGCTCTGGACCTGGGCGCCTGGAGCTCCCCTCGCGTCAAGGTCTACGTGAGACACCCGCGCATGTCAGCCGATGACTCCTGCGCGCTCAGCCGTACCTCCGGAGCAACAGCGGCCGACATCCGCTACTTCTTCCACGCGGCCGCGGGCTCCCTCGCGCCGTCCGAGCGCGGCGGAATCGACCCCCTGCGACTGGTGCGGCGGCCGGCGCTCACCTGCCACTCCTTCACCGAAGGCGACAGCAACCCGAGCGGCTTCACGCTCCACATTCCCGTTCGCGACTACGTGCGCGATGACGAAGAGGCCCTCGCCCGCGCCACAGCCCTGCTGACCCGGGCCGGCATGGACCCCACCGTCCTGAACCGAGGTCTGGGAGCGCTCACACAGCGAACCCTCGCCGACGGCGTGGGGCTGATCGCCTACCTGGCCCTGGTGTACGAGCGCAACCGGCCGCCCCGGCTCACCGCCTACCTGAGTTCCGAGGCCTACCGCGTCCGGCCGCCGCAGGAGCAGTACCCGCGGGGCACCTGGATGCCTGCGCAACACCCCCAGAGCGTCCTGGACCTCGGGCACCAGGCCGTCGGCCACGTCAGCCCGCACACCGCACACCGCACACCTCACACCGCACAGAAGGAAGTCACGTGGAGCCCTACCGCATCAAGGTCGTAGAACCTCTTGCTTTCACCACCCGGGAGGAGCGCGAGGCCGCGCTGAAGCGGGTCGCCTACAACCCCTTCGACCTGCGGGCCGACGAAGTCACCATCGACCTTTTGAGCGACTCCGGGACCGGTGCCATCTCCGCGGACCAGCTCGCCGCAGGAATGCAGGGCGACGAGTCCTACGCCGGCAGCCGCTCCTTCTACCGGTGGCACGAGGTCGTCTCCGAACTCACCGGCTACCCCCACATCCTGCCGGCCCACCAAGGCCGCGCGGCCGAGCGCATCCTCTTCGCCTCGCTGCTGCGGCCTGGCACGAGTGTGCTGTCCAACACCCACTTCGACACCACCCGCGCCAACGTCGAACTGACTGGCTGCACGGCGTACGACCTGCCCTGCGCCGAGGCGAAGGACCTCGACAGCGACTTTCCGTTCAAGGGCAACATCGACCTGATCGCCCTCGAACAGGCCCTGGAGAACGCGGACCAGACGCCCGTGGGGGCCGTGCTGATGACCATCACCAACAACGGTGGCGGGGGCCAGCCGGTCAGCATGGACAACCTGCACCGCACCGCCGAACTGTGCCGCCGTCACAATGTGCCGATGATCCTCGACGCGGCCCGGTTCGCGGAGAACGCCTGGCTGGTGACCCAGCGCGAACCCGCCTACGCCGACCGCACCCCGCGCCAGGTCGCCGAGGAAGCCTTCCGTCTCGCCGACGGCTGCGTCATGAGCGCGAAGAAGGACGGGATCGTCCACATTGGCGGCTTCATCGGCCTGAAGGACGCCGAACTCGCCGAGCGGTGCGGGGGTCTGCTCATCGCCACCGAAGGATTCACCACCTACGGCGGTCTGTCCGGACGTGACCTCGACATGATGGCCCGCGGACTCCTCGAAGTGACAGAGCCGGCCTACCTCACCGAGCGCGCCGACATAGCCGCCTATCTCGCCGCACGCATCCGCGAGGCCGGCGTCGACATCGTGGAACCGGCCGGTCTGCACGCCCTCTACGTCAACGCCGGGCGCCTCCTGCCCCACATCCCCCCGCACCAGTACCCCGGCACCGCACTCGTCTGCGAGCTCTACCTGCGCGGAGGCATCCGCTCGGCGGAGCTGGGGTCGCTGTACCTCGGTGAAGAGGACGAGCACGGCAACCCTGTCAAGACGGCGCCCTACGAACTTGTACGGCTGGCTCTCCCCCGACGGGTCTACACCCGCAGCCACTACGACCACGTTGCCGCCACCCTGGCAGATATCGCGAAGAATCCTGAATCGGTCCGTGGCTACCGGGTTACGGGCCAGTCCCCGATCCTCCGGCACTTCAGCATCAAACTGGAGCCCGTGAAGTCCGGCGGCTGATCAGCGCGCTTCGTTCGTTACGACGCGAGCCCAGCCATCAGAATCCTGAAGCAGTGCAGATCCTTCGGTTGTACTGGTCCAGTGACAGTGCGGCGGCCACGGGAAGGCCCCACCCTGGTGGGCGAATTCCAGGGGTCGTTGCAACACGGGTGAGCAACTGGCTGTGGCCAGGGGCTTGGCGAGACGCTCGGCTGGGGTTTCCCAGCCGGGCGTTTTGCGTGGGCGGCGGTTGAGATGGGCGGCGACGGCCGCCAGGTCCTCGGCAGTGTGGGCCGCCAGGTCGGTGCCCTTCGGGAAGTGCTGCCGCAGCAGGCCGTTGGTGTTCTCGTTCGGGCCGCTTTGCCAGGGGCCGGCCGGGATACAGAAGTGGACCGGGATGTCGGTGGCGACGGTGGACGCCCGGTGGGCAGCCACCTCCGATCCCCGGTCCCAGGTCAGGGACCGCCAGAGGTTACGCGGGTGGGTCTTGGACAGTCGCGGCGAGTGCGTCGCGGGTGGCCAGGCTGCTGCGGCCGGTCGGCAGGTGGACGAGCATCAGGTAGCGGGTGGACCGCTCGACGAGTGTGCCGATGCCGGACTGGCCGT
This sequence comes from Streptomyces sp. NBC_00876, assembly GCF_045207435.1. Lineage (NCBI taxonomy): Bacteria > Bacillati > Actinomycetota > Actinomycetes > Kitasatosporales > Streptomycetaceae > Streptomyces > Streptomyces sp. NBC_00876. The sequence continues at coordinate 8,459,307 of NZ_CP108800.1, read as the reverse complement.
TCCTGCCGATACTCAGGTCGCCTTCCCAGTGGCCGGGGCCGGGATTCGGATCCCGCGCAGCGGACCCGGAAGGCCGAGAACCCGCCCGACAACTGTCCTGGCGGATCGCGCCTATTCGTCCCGCGCGATCCGTGGACACCTTCGTCGCCGAGGCATTCGGGCTCACCCGCAGCCGGCAGACCAGATCGGTCACCACCTGCGGCAAGGCCTTGCCGCAGGCCGCCCGCCCAGCTTCGACGCCGAGACATGCAAGGAGCGCAATGCCGTCGAGCGGTGCATCGCCCGACTCAGGCAGTGGCGCGGCCTGCCCCTGCGGACGCACAAACTCGCCATCGCCTGCCAGGCCGCACTCCACGTCGCGTCCATCCCTATCTGGACGCGTCAGTGACATGACTGCGGAAGCTACAGGCCCGAGCTCGGGACGAAGCCCGAAAAGGTAGGTGCGACGACCCGCCACTCGCACAGAGGAGGGTCTGTCCAGAAGTCACTGCCGACGATGCGGGGATCTGAGGGGTCAGGCCGGTAGTCGAGAGCCAAGGCGCCATCATCACCAGGGTTGCGAGTCGTGGCGATCACCATGTCTCTGTTGCCAAGGCTCCCGTTCATGGCCCGGCAGGTGGCTGCGCACCACCGGAGCGCGCCGCTGCACTCCCAGCGCGCTCCGCCAAACGGTTGATGCTGCGTCAATTCCCTTGGTATAGGAATCACTCTGATGGGTCAATTCAGGTGTCTGCATCACATGGGCGATGGTCCAGCGAGTCCTCGCGGACAATCCTCCCTCCCGGGACCGAACTCATCCCGCCAGGCCAGGCCACCCCGCATCCCCACCTGCCAGCGACCGAACGTGTCGGCCAGGGCTGGTTCGGAACGTCCGTGGATCGGAACACCCAGTCGCTGCTCGGAGAGGACTTCCGAGTGAGAGGAACCCCTCATGCCCATCAGTCCCAACCAAGGCTCCACCAGTGGCGGAACAACCGTCACCATCACAGGCGTGAACCTGTCCGGTGCCACCGCCGTCCACTTCGGGTCCCGGACAGCCACGATCACCGCGAACACCCCGACCTCGATCACCGTCATCGACCCCGCGGGCTGCGGCGTCGTCGATGTCAACGTGACGACCGCGGGAGGGACGAGCAACTCCCTCCCCTTCTTCTACATCAGCCCGCCGATCGCGGTGTCCATCGACCCGGTCTCCGGCCCCACCGCAGGCGGCAACACGGTCACGATCAACGGCTACGGCCTCTCCACGGCCACCACCATGTCCTTCGGCTCCAACAGCGCGACCCCGACGGTCGTCTCGGACAGCCGGCTGTCGGCGGTCGTTCCGGCCGGCACCTCCAGCGGTTCCGTCGACGTCACCGTCACCACCACCGGGGGAACGACCGCTCCGCTCACCTACGCTTACGTCGACGCGCCGACACTGGTCTCGCTCACACCCGCCTCGGGGTCGACGTCCGGCGGCACCGCGGTGACCCTCAACGGCACCGGCCTGGCGTCCGCCACAGCCGTCACCTTCGGCGGCATCACCGCGTCCTTCGGAGTGCTGAACAGCGCCACGCTGGTGGCCGTCACACCGTCCGGCACCACAGGTTCCGTCGATGTCGTCGTGACCACCGAGGGCGGTAGCGCCACCGTCAGCGGCGGCTTTACCTACGTGTCCGGCCCCGGTATCTGACGGCGTCTCGGACACGCAGCCGCCCATGGCGCCGGTGCGCTCCGGTCCACCGGCCCATGCCCAGCGGAAGCGGTGCGGGTACGCGTACGCCCGCCCGCACCGCTTCCGAGCCCCCAGCTCACGGCCCAGCCGGGCCGACCACACTCCTTGGAGTCGCCGTGGCCCCTCCCGTCCTCACCTCGGTCGTACCCAACACGGGTCCGGCGGCGGGCACCAATCCCGTGACCCTCAACGGAAGCCAGTTCACCGGCGCCATCGCCGTCACGTTCGGATCCGCCGCCGCCCTGTCGTACACGGTCAGCACCCCGTCGACGATCACGGCGACCGTCCCGCCCGGAACCGGCACGGTGAACGTCACCGTGCGCACTCCCGCCGGGCTCAGCAACACGACCGCCTACACCTACGCACCCACCCCGGCTCTCAGCGCGATCGCACCGAACCAGGGACCGACGTCCGGCGGGACCGGCGTGGTCCTCACCGGCACCGGCCTGACCGGGACCACCGCCGTCACCTTCGGCAGCACCCCCGCGACCTCCTACACCGTCAACTCCGCGACCCAGATCACTGCCGTCACACCGGCCGGTACCGGCGCGGTGGCGGTCACCGCGACCACTGTCGGCGGCACCTCGGGGCCGGTGTTCTTCTACTACATCAACGCACCCTCGCTGCTTTCCGTCTCGCCGGCCGAGGGACCGGCGACCGGCGGAACCAGCGTGGTCCTCACCGGCACCGGCCTGACCGGGACCACCGCCGTCACCTTCGGCAGCACCCCCGCGACCTCCTACACCGTCAACTCCGCGACCCAGATCACCGCGGTCACCCCGCCCGGTGCCGGCTCCGCCGCGTGCACCGTCACCGGTCCCGGCGGCACCAGCAATTCCGTCATCTACACGTATCTGGCGGCGCCTGCGCTCACCGCGCTCTCGCCCGCACAGGGGCCGAGGGACGCGGGCGCCGCCGTGACCTTGACAGGCACCGGCCTGACGACGGCATTCGCGGTCCGCTTCGGCACCGCACCGGCGGCCTTCACCGTGGTGTCGGACACGACTGCGATCGCGATCGCCCCGGCGGGTCCGGCGGGTTCGGTGCTGGTGAGCGTCACAACCTCGGGTGGCACCAGCAACTCGCTCGCCTACCAGCACGTCGCGCCTCCCGGGATCTAAGGGCTGTCCCGTAATCCCCGGCGGGCGCGCGACGACAGCTACGGCACCTCGCCGCGTTGTCGGAACGCCCGAATACATCCAGTATGCGGACGTCCCTCCGCCTTGCGATGCACCGCATCTGACGCCGCGCGCTGATCCGCCGGGGACCACGGAACAGCCCATAGCCAGTCGGCATCGGCGCCACCTGCCATCGCCAGCCCATTCGAGCGGGCCGATGACTCAGGTGGGTCCATCGGGACCCGCGCCTACCGCACATGCCATCAAATGCGGCCTAAGGTCACGCTCCGAACGGTCAGGCGGACCCCCGCCTGACGACCAGACCGAGGAGGCCCCTCAGTGAAAGCGTGTCTTGGACGCAAAGCCGGACTCGTGGTCGCCGTAGCGGCGGCCACACTGCTGTCCTTCGCTCCGTCGGCGGCAGCCGCCGATCAGTCGTCGACCACGGTCCAGGCCATCCCCTCCCCGGCGGCGACCGGGCAGCTGGTGACCCTCGATGCGAGGGTGACCTGCAACTCGGACCCGAGCGGCGGCCTCGGCGTGTCGTTCTTCGACGGCTCGGACCTCCTGGCGACCGCACCCGTCTCCGCCGACGGACACTCCTCACTGACCACCGGCTTCACGACCACCGGAGCACACACCATCACCGCCGCCTACAACGGCGACGACAGTTGCAGCGCTTCGAGCGCAACCACCACCGTCACCGTGTCCCAAGCCCCGTCTCCCCCGGCCAATAACCCGGGCTGCCTGCTGTGCGGGCTGATCGACTTCCACGTCGGGGACATCCACAACGAGGTCAACGTCAACAGCCACAATGTGACACGCATCGACAAGTGAGCCGGCCCGCCGGGCGCTGAACGCGCGCGAGTGGTGCCATGGACCGTGGTACCACTCGTCCGTCCGTCAAGAGAGCACCCGTGGCAGGAGTGGTCGGCCAAGAGCACAGCTCTTGAAGATCCTCCCCTGTATCCGCACCGAGCTGGCAGCGCGCTGGCTGTCACAAACGACTGTTTCTGAGAACCGGTTGGCCATAAGGCAGCTGCTCGTGCGCTCCATCGGGTCAACCCGTGCCCGTCTGCCGATCTCGCAGGTCATCAGGTCCCCTGCAATGGCGGCGGAGCAAGGCGTTTCATGGCTCATCGAGAGAAGGGGGGTGACCTGATGTTCGGCTATCGGATCAGGAGCAATACGGTCCGCGCCGGCATGGCCTTGGCGCTGACCGGCGGGACGAGTCCCCCCGCGCACGCCGCGGGCAGCGACGGGCGTGCAGACTCTTCAGAGGGGCACGTGGACCGTCGGCCCGCTGTTCCCTTAATCGCCTCACAAGCGATGCTCCTGCTGAGCTGAGGTCGAGCAGGACGAAGGACAGCCAGGTACCCCCTTCCCCGGACGTCACCGCAGAGAGTCGCATCGAGTCCGCTCGAGCGTTTCGAGTGCCGCTTACTCACCGCCCGGCACCGCCACGTTCCACCGGGTCACCGCGCCCGCGTGGTCAGCCAGGGCGCGCGACCTCGCGGGGGCGAGGGTACCGTGATGCCGTCCCTCGACCGACTCGCCGGCCTGACGCTGGAAGGGTGGGCCGCCGGTGGCGAGGGGCGGCCCACCGCCCGGACGCGGGTCAGCCCGAGACGCTCGCCCGGCCGTTCTCGATGTGCCCCATCAGCCGGCGCCGGAAGGCGTCGTCCCCGTCGACGGTGACGTCCAGGTCGTACCAGCCGTGCGCGGCGGCCGCCGAGTGCACCACGGTGCGGCTGCCCCCCGGCTTGACCTTGACGGTCCTGGTCCAGTTACGCAGGTCCGCCTCGTCGACGTATCCCCGCGGCCGCACGGTGAAGGTGAGCGTCGTCCGCCCCGTGTTGCGCAGCGTGAGATGCAGATCGCGCTCACCGGCGTCGACCCGCGACGCAACCTCGGCCGGGGCACCGTCCTTCGCGGACCCGGCGAACTCGCGGCGGAAGCCGTTCGGCCCTGTCACCGTGAACCGGTACGCCTCGCCGGTGACGGGCACCGTCCACTGCGTCGTGCCCTTCACGTCCCGGTGCTGCGGTATGGGGAACTCGCCCGCGTACGGATACAGCGCGAAGTGCGCCGACGAGCGCCCCGTGTTGCTGAGGGCCACCCGCACCGCGCCGTCCACCACCTTCGCCTGCGCGTCCGGCTGGTACGGCAGTGCGCGGGCCGGACGCGTGCCCGGCTCCTGAACGGGCATGTGCTGCACGAGGGGCGGCCTCGGTGACCAGCGGCCGCTGAACGGCGGAATGGCGCCCGGCTGCTCCGCCTCGGGTCGGCGACGTCCTCGCGAGAAGTCGAAGGCGGAGGTCAGGTCGCCGGTGACGGTGCGCCGCCAGTCGCCGATGTTCGGTTCCTCCACCCCTGTCCAGCGCTCCAGGAAGCGGATCACGGAGGTGTGGTCGAAGACCTCGGAGCAGACGTAGCCGCCGATGGTCCATGGCGAGACGACGAGCATCGGCACCCGCATACCGAGACCGGTGGGCTTGCCCTCCCACTGCTCCTCGGCCACCTCGGGCGGGGCTACCGGCGGCGGCACGTGGTCGAAGAAGCCGTCGTTCTCGTCGTAGTTGATGATGACGGCGGTGTGCCGCCACACGTCGGGGTGCTTGCCCAGCGCGTCCAGGACCTTGTAGACGATCGTCGCGCTGTGGATCGGCGAGGAGACGCTCGGGTGCTCCGAGTCGACGGCGGAGGGCACCAGATAGGAGACCTCCGGCAGCGTGCCCGCCGCCACGTCCTTGGCGAACTCGTCGGCCAGCGTTCCGGTCTCCAACCGGCGCAACGCCCGCTCGAAGAGGCGGCGTTCGGCCTTGTCCAGGGTGGCTACGCCCTCCTCCAGCAGGCCGAACAGCCGCTCCCGCTCGGCTGCGGGCGCGTCCCGCACGGCGGAGTAGAACGACTCCATGTACGTGTGCCCGCCGGTCCTCGCCAGCGCCTTGCGGGCGATGGCCTTGAAGGTGGCGAAGAACTCGATCTGGTTGTCGGTGAAGTTCTCCCACTCGGTGTACGTGCGCCAGCTGCGCCCGGCCTTCTCCAGCCGCTCCGCGTAGGTGCCCCAGTCGTATCCGGGGTGGGTGCCCTCGTCGTACGCGTCGTTGCCGACGGCCCGCTTGCCGTTCGGCTCGTTGCCCGTCTTCCCGCTCCACAGGTGGTTGCGGTTGGGGCTGGTCGAGGAGTGGATGGAGGAGTGGTAGGCGTCGCAGACCGTGAAGGTGTCGGCCAGCTCGTAGTGCAGCGGGATGTCACGGCGGTCGTAGTACGCCATGGTCGCGGCCGTCTTCACGGATACCCAGCCGTTCATCCACCCGCCGGCCCACGCCTTGCCGCCCCCGCTCCAGGAGTGGTCGAGCGCACCGATGTACTGGAGGTCCCTCTTCTGCGTCTCGGCGGCGCCGCGCACCGGGAACGGCAGCACGGAGGTGCCCAGCGGTGCGGGCTGCTCGAAGACCGGCTTGCCCGAGGGCAGCTCGACGGCGTTACGGTCACCGAAGCCGCGTACGCCCCGGAGCGTCCCGAAGTAGTGGTCGAAGGAACGGTTCTCCTGCATCAGGATCACCACGTGCTTGATGGCTCCGAGCCCGTCACGGCCTCCGGACCCCGCCGAATGTGCCGGCTGCGCGGCTATCGCGGCCTGCAGCGAAGGCGGCAGCAGCGACCCCGCCGCCGCAGCGCCGAGCGCACCCCCGCCGAGCGCGAAGAGCCGTCGCCGTGAAATGTCCGTGGTCAAGTTGAGCCTCCCGAGATCTGTCGTACTGCCGGGAAGCTAATCAAGCCGGGTGGCGCGGGGAAGGACTTCGTACGGCTTCGCGGTGAACCTCCAACAGGTCGTACGGGAAAGTCCAACCACCTCGCACGCACCCCAGCGGACCCGCCCCGCCCCGCCCGCATCGCTCGCCGACGAGCCGGCCAGCCTGCGAGACCAGGAACTCCTGATCCCTACCGAGTTCCAGCAGCAGAAAGTACGCCTGCTCGGCCTGTAACGCCCCCGCAGATCGGCGGCATCGGGGCCTGTCCGGCGCCCTTCTCGCTGCTGGCATGCTGGTAGGAGACCAGACTCTGCGTGAGGCGATCGGCCGTGTCGGCAGTTCTCCTACAGCAATTGCGTTGCAGCCCGGCCCAGCTCATCAACAACAAGGATGCGTTCGAGCGCGACCTCCGACAGGCCCTCACGCTTCGCCGCCGCCGGCACCTTCGACGAGCTCTTGCACACCGAAGCCGTCATCGCGCCCCGGCTCAGCTGACCAGCGGATTCCCCCACGGCGCGGACTCTGACCACGCGGTGCCGCTTTCCGGCAGCCGTCAGTCAGACGGCCACCAAAGCCGCCTCAAGAAGAGCAGTGAGCATCCGCATAGCAGCTTCAGTCTTCGGCCCTGTCAGGCCGTGTATCGAAAACGCCGGTCGCAGTGCTCGTCCGTGGCTGCAGCCAGCGCTGGACGGACGAGCGGTGTGGTGGTCCACGCCCGAGGCCCCTGCGATGGAACCGTTGTGCTGACGGCTGCCGGGCGGATCCGTACGGGCCTCAGGACATGCTGCCCCGGCACACCGTCCCCGGGGCCGGGGTACGGCCCGTGCGGAGGTATTGGTCGACCTTCTCCGTCACGCAGCGGTTCTGCGGGTATGTGCCGTGGCCCTCCTCCTCGGCCGTCAGGAGCACGCCGACACCGTCGCCCAGGGCGCGGGCCATGTGGCGGGCGCCGGAGTACGGGGTGATCGGATCGCCGGTGCCGCCGACCACCAGGACGGGGGCCGCGCCGTCGGCGTTCACCTGGGGCGTGGCGCGCTCGCCGTCGAACGGCCAGTCGTAACAGAGGTAGACGCCGGTGGACCAGGCCGCGCCGAAGACGGGTGAGGCGGCTCTGACGCGGGCCTCGTCCCTGTCGAGGCGTTCGAAGCCTGGGCGCAGGCTGGAGTCCGCGCAGGTGATCGCGGTCCGGGCGGCGACGTTGCTGTCGTGCGGGGTCGCCGCGCGGTCGGCGGATCCGATGTCGTCCGCGCCCTTGCTCAGCGGACGGCCGTCGTTGTGGTCGATCAGCGCGGTGAGGGCCTTGGCGAGCGGCGGCCAGCCGTCTGTGCCGAGGTCGAGATGGTCGCTGACGGCGTACGCGAGGTCGTCGGCGTCGAGCTTCCTTCCGCCGCCGGCCGGGGCGGGCTTCTTCTCCAGGCGGTCGGCCAGGCGCGCCATGCGTTGCTCGGCCTCCTCGGGCCCGTCGCCGGTCGGGCAGTGGCGGATACGGGCCGCGCAGTGCGCGGCGAACCGGTCGAACGCCGCCTGGACCGCCTTGACCTGCGACACCTGATCCTCGTTGAGGTCCTCGGTCGGATCGACGGACGCTTCGAGGACGATCCGTCCGACGTGCGACGGGTACTGATGCGCGTAGACCGCGCCGAGCGCAGTTCCGTACGAGACGCCGAAGTAGTGCAGCCGTTTGTCGCCGAGGAGGTAGCGCATCAGGTCGAGGTCGCGCGCGGTGTGCGAGGTGCCGACGTACGGGAGGAGCGCCCCGGAATGCTTGGCGCAGGCCTCGGACCCGTCGTAGCCGGTGTCGGCCGCGGTCTTCCCGCAGCGCACGGGGATGGTCGCGCCAACGCCGCGCGGGTCGAAGGAGACCAGGTCGTAGCGGTCGAGGAGCGGCTTGTACTGGCTGAGGTATTCGGGCAGTCCGCTCACGCCGGACACGCCGGGGCCGCCGAAGTTGAGGAGGAGCGAGCCGATGCGCCGGGCGTTCGGGCCGGTGGCCTTGCGGCGGATCAGGGCGACAGCGATCGTCCTGCCGTCCGGTTTCCGGTAGTCGAGGGGGGCCTTCATGGCGGCGCAGTCGTAGCCCGTGCGCGCGGTGGGCGGCGAGGTGCAGCGGGACCAGTGGAGGTGCTGGCCGGTGGTGAGCGCGGTGGGCAGACCGGCGGGCGGGTTGTTCGCGGTGAACTCCGTACGCGGCTCCGCACTCCGGCCGGGAGCGTCGTGCTGGAGCCAGGCGCCGACGGCCCCGATCGCGGCGAGGACAACCCCGGCGATGATGCGCGCACCGACCGAGAGGCCCGGTCTGCGGCTTTCTATCGGATGTGCGTCCTTCATCGAAATCCCCGCGCTCCCGCCCCTGGACGCCCGCCCCGTGCCCGCATGCCCGAACCCGTGATCGTCCGATCGTCGAATGGGTGCAGGGTACAAGCCGATTCCGACAACACGGCTCACGAGAGTGCCCAGAACTTCGGACCGCCCCGTGCTCACGCGACTCCTCCCCCGGTCCGGCCCGGCGTGTGCTGGAAGCCGGGCTGCCAGGTATGCGGCAGCGCGTCCGTCACCGGCGCCGGCGTCGTCCTCGGCCGGGGCCGCAGGCGAGGGCGCGCTCACGCATGCGGTCCTGGATCCCTGGCGGCCGGCCGGGCGGCTGCTTCGAATGCCCGGCGGGACTGCTCCACCGTGTCGACGTCGACGCCGGACTCCTGCTCCAGAAGGCGGCCGGCCCTTCGGCCGGTGTGGAACGGCCGCGGGTGCGGCCTCGATGCGTCAAGCACAGCGACGGCGTTCGGCCGGGAGTCCAGGTACGCCCCGCATCATGTACACCACGGCGACAGTGTCCACGGCCGCCAGGACGACGCCGACCACCGGCCGCACCGGGCCCACACCACCACAGCCGCACGCGCCCGCTCCCCAGACGGTTGTTGACGTCGGCGCCGTGCACACGGATTACTGAGCGGCATCCAACGGCACGGCTTTTGTTGGAGCTCCACGGCAGCGTTAGTCCGGCGGTGACAGCTGCGAGACCGTGTTCGAGGCCGTTGACGAAGGCGTGGAGGCTGGGCAGGTCGTCAGCGCGGACCGCCTTGATGCATTGCGGGAGCTGGTCACCCTGGAGCTGGGTGAGCATCTTCCCGAACGTGCGGACGTGCCCCGTGAGGGCATCGAGTTCGGGGCAGCCGGCAAGGACGGATTTGAGCTTCAGGCGCTCGCTCTCCGGCAGGGTGTCGGGGTGAGTCAGGATCCGGCCGGTGACATTGCGGTTGGCCCGACCGCATTTCGCCCTGAGAAGGGTGCCTTCCGGGTTCTCGGCGCTTCGTGGTGCGTCGGGATGTGCCCCTGGATGTCCGGCAGTCGACCGGCGGGGGGACGGGCGGGCAAGGCATGATCGAATCTCTGGGGATTCGATGGCGGGGTGTGGTGTGAGGGATTGGCGGGCCGATCCGGCGTTCGAGATGTGCCGGGCGCTGGTGGACGGAGTGGATCTGGCCTCGTTCGCGGGTGGCGCGTTCGATGTGCGAGCGGTGATGGCAGGCATCCAGTCCGGGGCCCACAGCGGGTTGCTTCTCGACGCCGTTCCGTGGGGGAACTTCCCTCACGGGAACGATGCCCGGAAGGCCGTTCACCTGCTGCACACCGGCGAGGACCACGCAAGCCACGCGACGGGCGTGCTGGGGGGCCTGTGTGCCAACGACAGCCGGGCCGCCGTCGCCCTCACCGTACCGTTCCTGATCCCCATTGCCACCGATGCCCACCACTCACACCGTGCCGCCGCCCTCGGCGTACTCTCCAGCCCGGCCCGTGCCCGGCACTTCGGCGTCGCCTCCCGCGGTGAACTCCTGCTCCACCGTACCGATCCTCGGCGTCACGTCCCCAACGACTACGACGACTACGGCGTCGAGGTGACCGGCTACCCGGCAGGCTGGTCGGTGGCCGCCGCCCGAGCCGCGATCACCGCCGAAGCACCCGCGCTCCTGCCCCTTCTCAACGACTCCGACCCCATCATCCGCATCGACGCCGCCTACGCTCTGGCCACCGCCGCCGACCCCGATCACACCGTCCGAACCGATCTCGCCACCAGGTACGCCACTGAGCATGACGCCATAGTCCGTGCCGCCCTGCTCCTCGCCGCCTCGGAGACCACCCGGGCCCACGCACATCCGCCGACCGTCCGGTGGCTCCGTGAGCGGTGGCAAGACTGGACAGAGGCCCCCGAAGTCCGCCTAGCTGCGGCGATCGGCTGGCTCTGCCTCACGGACGAACCCGCCCCCGAAGACCTCCACCAGACCATCAACACTTTCGCCACAGACGAACGCGCGCATGCCATGGACGCCCTGCCGTGGATGAACGCCGCCGCCGGATCCGGTGAACCGGGACTCCGGCGCTGCATTCGCTGCATGCTCCACCCCGAAGAGCCCGAACCGTCGGACAACCCCTGGGCCTCCTCGCCTTGAGCGCCCGGCCTCGGCCCCGTTTGTGCATCGAGGTTTTCCACCGGGGCCACGGATCTTCCAATCGCTGAATGCCGAGTGGGCACCGTTTCGGTGTGCCCTGGCCGGCCACACCGAAACGGTACTGGGCCGGCTGCATCAAGCCAGTGTCCTCACCGGCCACCACCACGACCGGAACGTCGTCCAGGACGAGGGCCTGGGCGAGGTGCTGGCCGAGCTCGGGCGCCGGGACCGGGCCCGCGGCCGTGCCCACAGCGACCGATGGCTGCGCCCGCTCCTGGAACGGTCCGGCGACGAAGGCGCGGGGGCGCAGCCGGCTGCGCGGGTGGTGGTACAGGCGACAGTGCCCGGGGCGGTCCGACTGACCCAGCGCCTGCGGGCCTGCCGCCGGGACTTCGACGACACCGGGCACGTCGTGATCGCGTCGCTGTACCAGGTCGTGCGCCGCTACCCGCGCCGGCACACAAGCGGAGCGGCGGCGAACCTCATGCCGGAAACCCTGCACCTGGCGAGCCGGGAACTGCGGGCGGACAGCCGGCCGTCCAGTCCGGCCGTGGACGCGGTGGCATAACACCCTGTCCTCGAGTCCGCCGTCATCCCCGACGGGCCGGCCCCGGCCGAACCGGCCGACGTCGTCTGGCAAACGGTGCTGCGCGGCCAGGCCGCCACCGCCGGACTCCTCGAAGACGGCGAATCCTTGACCGGGGCACGGGCCGAACCCGTCGAACTCCTCCTGTGGGCCGTGAACGCCGTGCAGCTGCCTGCCGAGCGGGCCCGGACCATCGGAGCCAAACATGGCCCGGAGTACGGGAACAGGCCGGAGTATCCCCACTGACACGGCGCCAGCGCCGCAACACGACATCCCGACTTCAACCGCAGTAACAGTACTCTGCGAGCCTGACCACCCATCAGGAACTTGGCGGAAAGAGAAGGGGGCGCCGACCGCAACTGGCAAGCAAACTCTGCCCCTGATTCAAAGACCCGGTCCGGATCAATTCTGGAACCACCACCCGGCACCACCACAACACCCACCGCATTCACCGGCCGGAAGGAGAGAGGTTCGGTTTCGAGAAGCGGCCCCCAATCGAAACGAGCTCACCCCCGCACCGGCGGGGAGCGCCTGGTCCTCGGGCAGACGCACCGTCAACCCGAGGAACACCCCGGCCGCCTCTCACGTGGCGACTACCTGCTCGGCGGCGCTCATCGGCTGCTCCGGATCGGGCCGTCGATCCAGGAGGCGAGCGCGAGGACAGCATCCGGATCGGCTTGGGTCAGGCGCACCCGCGCGCGCCACCCTGCGTACAGGGCTCAGTCATGCAGTGATCCAGTGCACTATCAGCAACAGCGGCACTCTAGGACGAGCCCGAGGCGGGCGGTGCCCGTCATCTTCCATCGCTCTCCAATTCGGAGCGGGGCCGACGAAGCATGACCATCAGGAACGCCGCGACCAACAGCACCAGCCCTGCCACGGCACTCAGCGCACCAGCCATACCAACGGTTGTCCACAGCCCGCTCTCCACACGTCTGCAAGTCGGTTCACACTCCCACGACATCGCCCCGTCGCTATGCGAACCAGCCACGCCAGCCAAACCGAGCACGAAGAGCAGGATTCCGCACCAGACCATCCAGCGTGCGGCATACAGGTACGCGCGCGAGTGAGTATCGACCATGCGACCACAGTCCCAGCCGCCCAACCGGCAGGCAACGGTGCAGGACACAGCTGAGCCCCAGGCCGGGGAGCCCGGGGTGATCCACTTACGTGGTGAGGACGAATCGTGGGGGCGCCCATCCTCACCACCACACCCCCACCCCACATCACCCCCGGCCACCCGGGCGGTCGGGCGCCCGGGCACTTCGGTATCCACGCCACAACCCGAAACCCGAGGCACGACGTCGCCACTGCCTGCGAGCTGCCCATCGTCGGACCGGCGCCGTGCCTGAACATGGTGCCCGCCACCCCGGCCGGGTACGTGCTGCACCAGTTCCCCGACACCGAGCAGCTCCTGTCCTGCAAGCCCAGGGCCGGGCATCGGTCGCCCGCGACTGGAGGCCGGCCCCCGCGCCTCAGCCCGGCGGCGAGTTGGTCCCGCCGTTCCAGTCCGCGCGCGGTGAACTACGCCTTCACCTCGTTCGAGCTGGACCGTCCTGACCCGTTCGGCGTCGCCGTCATGCTGATGGCAGAGGACGGCTACCGCGTGCGCCTCACCGAGGCGTTCGCCCGCTGAGCCCTTGGCACGGGACATCGACGACGACGCGCCCCGCCGGATCGGTGACGCGAAGGAACTGGTCCTCGCCCGCCGATGGGACTCCGACGAGCGGATCTACGTGGTGACCACCAACCTCGTCATCGACGCCCAGGAGCAGATTGTTCGACGACGCCAGTTGGACCGCATGTGGCGCGCCGGGGCGGCCATCAGCTGGCTGTCTCTACTCGCTGCGCTATCGGAACGGGCATCGCCCGGGGCGCCACGGGCGATGCCGGGAGGTTCGTCGTGGGCAGCCTGATCTGCGGCAGCCTGCTCCTGATGTTCCTGCTGGCGCTGGTCGGCGTCCACTTCGCCGGGCGGGACGTCTACAGCTTCCAGCGCCTGCAGGCACATCTCGCCTCCGCTCAGGAGTCGCAGTGGAAGCAAAAGGTCAAGAACAACCCGGACCTGGACGACCAGCGCAAGCTCTACCGCGAGGAAGTCACGACCGCGATCAAGCAGTACCAGGCCGACAGCCGCAAGTACCGGGCGATCCACGACGGCCTGCAAACCCTCATCATGATCGACTCAGACTCTACGACCACGATCGCGGCCCTGGACACAGCCAAGAAGCTGACCTGACAGAGCGTCACCTTTGCCGTCATCAGCTCGGCCATCACGGTGGCCGCGATGTTCACCGGCTACTACAGTTCCGCGAGCGCAGCTACTTCCTCCAGCAGCGAGGATCCCCGCAGTGCGCCCAGCAGGACGACACCCAGGGCAAAGACCAGCACGGTCGCCGGGATCGGCGGCCTCCTGCGAATGGGAGCGGCACTCGCCGGCCTGCCGGACCAGCACCGCCGCTCCCCCGGCCGTGAGAGGCAGCACGCTGTTTCATCTGACGATTTGATGACGTGGTCAAACACGACTTCCTCCTCCCCGTGAGGAGCCGATGGGTTCCACTCACGTCTCGTCAGAGTCCAGCGCTGCACTCAGAACCCTCACGGCGTCCGCGTATTGAAGGCGGTCGAACCGAAACGGGCCGAACCCCGAGTAGTCGCGTCTCTTGCGGTGAGGTTGCTCGAAGGAGCCCCAGTTCACGTGGTCAGGAGTCGCAGTGATGCCGGCCAACAGCGGCCAGCATCCCCACTCACCGCATTCACAGCCGAGCAAGGGCGTCTTCGGCCCCATGGCGTCGGTTGACTGTCCGCGGAAGTGGTTCTCCATCGGGCCAAACCGAAAGTACTGCGGGATGAGGCCTCCATAGGCGTCCCCGGCGGGCTGCATCCCGGCGCCGATCTCGAACGTGTCGATCAGCTTGGTGAGCGGGATGCCGTCGATGCATGGGACGACCTCGAACACCCCAAGAGTGTCACGGTGCTGCCGGTCGAACCGGATCAAATTGCTGGTCACCCCTTGACTGTCCCAGTTCGGCTCTCAACCGTCCGGTGAGTTTGGCGAAGGGTGGGCATGCCGAGGTTCGTTGTGTGGGTGTGCTGCTGGACTGCGGTGTCGATCTGGGCGAGTTCGTCCTCGGCCTCAGCCAGGCTGACCCGCAGCCCCTCCTCCTCACCGAGCCAGCCTTCGCGCTCGGCCTCGGCGATGCGGGCAATGAGGTTCTCGCCGATTTCCTCCAGGCGGTCCGGTCCCGTTGGGCCGGGTCCGGCCTGAGGAGTGCGCATCTGACACAGGCTTCTCTGAACAACGAGGTAAGTGCGGCTATCCGTTCGCGTGGCGTTTGCCCGGCCGCGTACGGTCTGTGCATGACGAGGACCACGCCGGACAGACCGGTGTCTGTGGAGACCGTGTTCCCGGAGCTGACCCCCTACCGAGCCCGGACGACCCGGTTGCACCCCCGACCGGGGCGGCCCGGCATGCACGACAGTCACGTCGGCGGGCCGATGCTGTGGCCGGACGGCGATCCGTGGCCGCTCTGCCACGAGCCGCACCAGCGCGAGAGCGAGGGGTACGCACCGGAGGAGATCCGCCGCGCCCGGGCCGCAGAGGTCTGGCCGCCGAGCCGGCCATGGCCCTCCGCCGGAACTCCTGGACTGGACGGATCGGTGCCCTTCCTGGGGCTGGCCCAGTTCTTCCGCCGTGACATCCCGGGCCTCGCCTGTGGGCCCGACGGCGCGGACCTGGTGCAGCTCTTCCGCTGTCCCTTCACCCACGGCCCGCACCTGGAGCGCCGCTACCACCTGCGGTGGCGACAGGCGGGGCAGACCGAGGACGCGGAACGCTTCCTTTCCGACCCGCCCC
This sequence comes from Streptomyces sp. NBC_00876, assembly GCF_045207435.1. Classification (NCBI taxonomy): domain Bacteria; kingdom Bacillati; phylum Actinomycetota; class Actinomycetes; order Kitasatosporales; family Streptomycetaceae; genus Streptomyces; species Streptomyces sp. NBC_00876. Next base: position 8,443,827 of record NZ_CP108800.1, on the reverse strand, counting down.
ATGTGCCCCTGCTTCGATGGGAGCACGAACTCCCCGAGCCGTGTGTCCTGCATCCGGAAGAGGTGGACACCCATCCCTGGGCGGAGGACGATACGCTGCCCGCCTCGCTGATCGTGCGCATCGACGCATGGGACGACGCCCAGGTAGCGAAGCACGGCCCCGACACCCTCAGCTACCAGTTCGACCTGTCGATCCCTCCCGGCTGGCGCGTCGGCGGCTTCCCCAGCTGGGCGTCGACGGGCCCGATGGCCATCGACTGCGCATCCTGCGCAACCCCCATGCGGCTGCTGCTGACGGCCGAGGGGTACGAGATGGACGCCGGCTCGCACAGCTGGGTGCCACTGGAGGACCGTGACCCGACCCTGAGTGGGAAAGCATCGATCCGGGGCGGCCGAGCCGTTGCCCAACCCACTGGGCTCCGCTTCGGCCGGGACCGGGACCTGCACGTTTTCACCTGCCCGGCCGACCCCGGACACCTGCCCAAGTGGGTGCTCTCCTAAGCCGTTTGACGGCTTCTCCGCACCACGCCAAGTGGTCGGCTCGATGGGCCTTGACCGGCTTCTTGTGCGGGCCGGTCGCCTGTGTCTCCGTGGCGGCCGAGCCCGACTGCGGCCGGCTCGTCGACGTGATTGCCCTTGCGGCTGCGTGCCGCCGCAGCGCCTGAGAGATCGGAGTGCCGGTCATTGGCGATGGCGACGGCTCCCCCTTCGTCCAGGCGCAACGAGCCGAGGACCGCCTGGCCTGCATTCCAGACCTGGGCGGTCTGGGGTTCTGCCCCACCGAAGTCATCGGCCTCGATGTCAACCATCGGTCCTGTCTCCGAGCACGCGGTCGGCTGGCGATCAAAGCCCGCCGGCTGCGCGATCAACGATGTGTCGGACCACTCGCTCGTCGAGTGCGCGGGGTGCGCCGTGGGGCGTATCCCGCTGAGTGGTGCGGGTCGCGACCATCGCTGCGGGAGACCCGGTAGAGCACGCATGGGCGAAGCGGTCCCTCAGGCACACTCGGATCGTCGAAGTCGTCGGCCGGGTTCCGCGTCATGCCGATACGGCGCATCACGGCCTGGGAACGAAGGTTACCGACGGTCGTCGACGCAACCACTTCGTGCAGACCCAGGGCCTCGAAACCGAAGGCCAAGCAGGCCAGGGCGGCCTCGGTGGCGTAACCCTGACCCCAAGCCGAACGCGTCAACCGCCAACCGATATCCACACCGGCGAACGGCATGTCGTCGTCCACCGCGTCCAAGCCGGCACGACCGATGAACTCACCGGTACGGCGTACTTCGAGTGCCCACCACCCAAAGCCCCGCTCGTCGAACTCGGCCTGCATGCCTGCTGCCACGGCATCACTCTGCCCCCTCGTCAGCAGCTCCCCCAGGTACTCGCGGACTTCAGGATCGGCGTTCATCGCCGCCCACGGTTCGAGGTCGGACTCCCGCCAGGGACGAAGCAGTAGACGATCGGTATACAGCTCTGGCATGCACCCAGCCAACCCGACCCGAAGCACGACGTCGATCGGATATACGGGCCGTGGCTGCTACACCACCGGGCGCAGCCCCCATCAAGCCAAGCCGTCACGCGGGCCGGGTCCTCGAAGACGTTGCGGATAGGGAACTGTGGCGAGACTCTTTGATGGGCTGGTCAGTTGATCGGACACGCCTGCCCGGTTAGTGATCACAGAAGCGATGTGGGGCCGGATCGAGCCGTTGATGCCGGGATCCGGTCCGTGGGCGACGGTGGGCTGACCACCGCCGCACCCTTGAGGCCGTTGCGTGGTGGTACCGCACCTGCCCAGCGGGCTAGGGTCTTTTCAGGCCGCTCACAAGGGCTTGATCAGGTGGGCCGTGGACGGTACGTGGACGGCACGTGGGAACGCATCCTCACAGCGGTCCTTACTGCGGCGGACGAGGACGACGCTGTGGGCTGGACGGTCTCGTCGGATCGCGCCTACTCGTCCCGCGCGATCCGTGGACGCCTTCGGCGTCGAGGCATCCGGGCTGTCGTCCCGCAGCCCCCCGACCAGATCGGTCACCGTTTACGGCGAGACCGCGCCGGAGGCCGCCCGCCCGCCCGGCTTCGACGCCGAGCGATACAAGGAGCGCAACGCCGTCGAGCGGTGCATCGCTCGACTCAGGCAATGGCGCGGCCTGACCCTACGGACGGACAAACTCGCCATCACGTACCAGGCCGCACTCCACGTCGCGTCCATCTTGATCCGGGTCGGGCGCTGAGCAGGTCGCTGGACCCGGACATGCGGATCGTCAGTTGCCGAGTGCCGGCCTGATACCGAAGACGCCGATGACGGTGCCGGTGATCCGGTCGAGCAGTCGGCGGGCCTGGGGCTTGCGGAGCCACCCCTGCAGGACGCGAGCGAAGCCGATGAGGACGGCAGACCAGAGCAGACCGATCAAGATGTGCACCGTGGTAAGCAGGAGACCCATGGTGAAGTGGCCGGTACCTGAGGGGATGAACTGAGGCAGGACAGCGACGTAGAAGGCGCCCATCTTCGGGTTCAGGAGGTTGGTGAGCGTCCCCTGCCGCCAGCCGCCGCTGACCGAATCCGCGCCGGCGGCCAGAACAGAATCGTCCGTGTTTGTCGGAGGCAGCCCCCGGAATGTGTCCCGGACCATGCGGAACCCCATCCAGATCAGGTAGGCGGCGCCGATCCAGCGCAACGCGGTGTAAGCGAGATGAGAGGCCGTGAGAAGCGCCGTCACTCCGAGGGACGTAAACGCACCCCACACCATGGTGCCGGTTTGGATCCCGAGGACGACGCCCCAGGCCCTCCTGCGCCGGCCAAGGGCCGACGTGCGCAATATCAGCGCCGTGTCGAGTCCGGGAGTCAGAGTGAGAAACCCTACAACTAGGGCGAAGTACCACAGGGCGGAGCTTATTGCCATGGAATGCCGGCTCACCCCGCCAGATCGCCCGCCTTGCCAGTGGGTCCGGCGGATCTTGAGATGTCGAGCTCCTGATCCAAAGCGGCAGGCTCCAGCTGCGTATCGTCGGCGGACTGCAGTCGTTCAGCGCCAGGTCGCGCAGGCAAGCGCCGGCCGCCTCGATCTCGTTGTCGTACGCGTTCACGACGACGCACGGGGGGGTGGACACCCCGAACGAGGACAACGGCCAAGAGTGAGCTTGTCGGGAACCAGGAACAGGGCTCCTTCCGGCGCGTCGGCCGGTTCCGATCCGTACGATTCTTCGCTGTGCGTGATCCTGAGCTCCGACGTCTGCGCCCGAAACTGACGTACTTGTGACTGAGCGATTCAGTCGGCCCCTGAGCGTTGTACGTGGCCCGGCTGAGCGTGACGGTTGGCCCGGGCCGTTCGCGGGTGGCGCTCCGCCGATCCGATCGGATGCAGCGGCATGGGTTTTCTCGGTACTCCACAGCGTGGCCGATGAGTTTTTGGCTCCCGGCCAGTCCAAGCTCGTGACACCCCAGGAAAGGACAACCGCCATGTCTGAGCTCCTCGTCGACTTCATCACCTCCCTCGACGGCCACGCATCAGGAGAGGGATGGCCCGGGTTCTGGGGCCTTGAGGGCCCGGAGTACCTCTCATGGCTCGGCGAGCAGCCCGAGGTCACCTACCTGATGGGAGCGAACACCTACCGCCTGATGTCGGGCTTCGCCGCGGGCAAGGTCCCGGATGGCCAAGACGAGTTCAGGCCCGAAGAGGAGGCGTCCGTCGACGAGCTCACGCAAGCGTCCAAGATGGTGTTCTCCTCCTCACTCGAGAAGCCACTGACGTGGGCCAACTCCACGCTCGTCCGTGAAGACGCCGTCGAGACGGTCCGCGCCATGAAGTCGAGCGGCTCGGGGATCCTCAGCACAATCGGCAGCCTCAGCCTGTGCCAGTCCCTGCTACGAGCAGGACTCGTCGACCGCTTCCGGGTCGTAATGTTCCCGGTGATCACCGGGTCCACGGGCGAAGAACGCATCTACGACGGCTATCCGGACGTCGCCCTCGACATGATCGAACACCGCACCTTCGACGGCCGCATCCAACTGGTCGAGTACAAGCCCCGCGTGCTCGATCACCCGCCGCTCGGCGTCCCTGCGTGACGCCGCCCCGTCCGCCGATCTGGACGCCGCCCGGCCGGCGCCGGCGGGTGCGGAATAGGACCTGACAGGGGGCGAACGGCCAACGTCAGGACGCGCCCGGTCCACCTGGCCCCGGGTCGTCGCAGGGCAGCCCACGTACGCCCTCCCAGGCCGAAGTCGCCTCCTCCGCAAAGATCCACCTTCCGGATGCGCCGCTGGACGCTTCCTCGGCAGAGCCTCGCGAGCTGAGCGCTCTACATGGCCGATGGGGCCAACTGAAGCGCTCAGTCACAGTAACTGCGACTGAGCGCGGTGGATGACACTTGAGTGCTACGTTGGCCCATGTGCGCGCCAGGTGATCTTCGGGCCGGCGCAGCACCCAGGTTGGCAGGCCCGCGTGGGCCGCTTCGGGGGCCCATCTATCCTGGCCGGATGACGGATGCGGGGGAGTTCCGAGTCGGTGACGTGCTGTCGGTTGCCTGCCCCTTCACGGTGACCAGGGTCGAGAGGGACGTCACGTGGGATCACGTGTCGGTGCGATGGCCCTGGTGGGACATCGACAGCGACAGCGAGTTCGCCCAGTGGAACGGAATCGTCGCCCTCGGCGTGGGCAGCGGCGAGCACGTCGCGCCTGAGGTGAAGGCCGAGCTGTTCCGAACGGATCCTCCGCCCGAACAGCTGAAGGCAGGAGACGTTTGCCAGGTCGGCGTGCCACCCACCGTGGTGCATGTGACGGCTGTCGATCACCACGATCCCCCGCTGGAGACGCCCTGGCTGCCGCATCCCACCCAGACTGTGACGGTGCTGCGCCGAGGTCTGCCCTATCGCGAGTTTCCGGATGAGAGCCATCTCGATGGCTCGGGGTACACCATCCACCCTGGCGACGGGATTCCCTTCGTCTTCGAACTGTTGATGCGTCCGTACTCGTTTCTCCAGGTGGGCGACGAAGTCGCCGACGCCGTCGGCCGGGCATGGCGGTTCGACGGGCCCTGGTGCTGGACCGCCTTCGATCGAGAGTCGGACGGCGCGGTCCCTGAGTGGCCACTCGTTCTGCTCACCCGGGCAGGAACACCGTGTTTCGTCCAGGACGCGGAGGCAGTGGCTGCGAGCACAGTCAGCCGTTCGCACGAGGAGACCGTTCGAGACTGGATGTCGCTCACCGAGGCTTCGCCTACACCCTGACCCCACGGGACGCCTGCGGCATCTCTCAACTTCGAGAGGAGAGTCCCGCCCTCGCCGCCGAACACCGCCACGAACTGACCGTAACCGCAGACACGGAGCCGACTTCGAGCGTGCAGAGCGCTGCCTGCGCTCGCCGCCCGCCAACGCCGACACACTGCGCGGCGCGGACTGCTGGCTTCAGGGACCGACTGTAGCCACGACCCGCTCCGTCCCGCGTGAAGTGGTGTGCGAGGGCTGATGGCCAGAAGCGTCGACCAGTGCCGGCACTCCCGTTTGGGTGAGCGGGGCCGGGGCGCCCGCTCCGGCCCCGCTCGCCCGGAAGCTTCCTTTCGGCGGCTCCGATCCCGGAGGCCGGAACGGATCAATCGGGGTGCGTCAGTCGATCGGCGTTTCGCGTGCCCCGGACGCGAGGGGCGCCGGTTTCGCCTGAGGAGAGTTCGTACCCCCGAGAGGCAGTCGCCGGTCGGTCGCCCAGACAGCGAGCGCGCAAGCGGCGAATGCCGCTCCGAGGAGGCTGGACCCCGCCCAGCCGTGGGCGGCGAAGACAGCCGTGGTCGCGGCTGCGCCGACGGCGGAGCCGAGGGAGTAGAAGACCATATAGCTTCCGATGATGCTGCTGATGCGGTCCGGATGCGCGGTCGTGAGCAGGTGCTGGTTGCTCACGTGCACGGCCTGGACGGCGAAGTCGAGAAGCACGATTCCGACGATGGGCATCCACAGGGACCAGGGCAGTTGCGTGATCGCCGCCCACGAGAGGATGAGCAGGGCGAGCGCGAGACCGGTGACCGGTGACGCCCGCCCCGCGTCCGCCCATCGCCCCGCGCGTGCAGCACCGAGTGCGCCGGCGAGGCCGACGAGGCCGAACAGTCCGATCTGGCTCTCACTGAGCTGCCAAGGGGCTTCCGCCAGCGGCAGGGACAGTCCGCTCCACAGAGTTCCGAACGACGCGAAAAGGAAGAAGGCGATGAGTCCGCGGGTCAGAAACAGGCGCTGCCTGAACAGTCCGCCGAGTGAGAAGACGGCCCGTCCGTACCCGGCGGGCCGACTACGGCGTTCCTCCGACGGCAGTACCCGGAGTACGAGGACCGCGAGCGCCAGCGCCAGTACGGCGAGCACGAGGTATGCACTCCGCCAGCCCCACATCTCTGCGAGTGCGCCTGTCACTGCTCGGGCACCCAAGATGCCGACCACGACGCCCGACGTCACTACGCCGATGTTGCGCCCGCGTTCGGCGGGCAACGAGACGGACGCGGCGTAGGCGACCGAGGTCTGCACCACAACTGCGAACATCCCGGACACAGCGAGCCCGGCGAACGCCACCCAGGAGGCCGACGCCGAGGCCGTCAGGATCATGCCCGCCCCCATGATCGCCAGATGCAGGGCGATGAGCCGGCGCCGGTCGACCACGTCACCGAGCGGTACCAGCAGTACCAGTCCCGCCAGATAGCCGATCTGGCTGGTGGTGACGATCCAGCCGGCGAGTCCGGGCAGTACACCGAGATCGCGTCCCATCGGTGCAAGCACCGGTTGTGCCGCATACACGCTCGCCACAGCGACACCACACACCATCGCGAGCAGGAAACGCCGCCACGTGGTCATGACACCAACTTTGATTAGTAGCAAATTGAAACCGATCGAACGGTACGGCATTATGGTTTCAAACCGCAACTCAATGGGAGGTCTCATGCCACGCACCACGGCGCGCTCCACGAAGCCCGAGTGGACCGACCCCGACTGTCCTGTCGCCCGGACCCTCGATCTCGTCGGAGACAAGTGGAGCCTTCTCGTCATCCGCGACGCGATGGACGGGGCGCGATCGTTCACCGAGTTCCAGCGGCGCACCGGCATCGCCCGCAACATCCTCAGCGACCGACTCCGCAAGCTCATCGCCCACGGGCTCCTGGCCCAGTGCACCGCACCCTCGGGCCGCCGCCAGGAGTACGTCCTCACCGACAGCGGCCGCGACCTCTTCCCCGCCATCCTCACGCTCCGGCAGTGGGGAGAACGGAATGCCTTCGCGCCAGGCGAGCACCACTCCACCCTGGTCGATCAGCACGGCACACCGGTGCCGGAAATCGTGCCGACCGGCACCGACGGCGCCCTCGTCGACGCCGGCACCTCGCACGTCCGGAAGACCCCATAGGCCTGCTCCCGCCCCTGTCCCCAGGAGGGACGCTCCTCGCGCACCGCCGGCCCGAGTCACGAACGCCGGCCGACCCAACGGAGCCGCCGCCTGGATCCGTCGGATGAGCGCGCCTCCGGCGGAGGGAGGCGGCGCCGCCCATTCATCCGGAGCAATGGCGTGGTCTGGCCATCCGGACGGGCACGCTCGCTGTCGCTGACCGGGCTGCGCTCAGTTCGCCGCCATCCGCCTCTGGACGCGGTGCTGCCCGAGCCGCACGTTCATCAACTGTCGTAGAAGAACAGCTCAAGATCCTCCATGGATCCTGGCCCGGTCAGGAACCCCTCCGCCTGGGCGATCTCCGTCTCCGGTGGCACCCGCCCCTCGCGAAGAAACTCCGTCATCCACTTCTCGCCCTGCTCGCCGATCGCGTAGATGCCGGACAACAGCTCGGGCATACCGGCAGGATGCTTCGGGCTGCGCCCGGCAACAGGCTGGAGCTCCCACCCTCCCGCCCGGGCGGCAAGCCGGAGCACCCCCGCCCAATTGGCGATCCGCCCGATACGGACGTGCCACGAGTCCTCGGTGAACGGCGCAAGCCGGCCCCCGTGCAGGGCGTTGGTCGCGGCCATGATGTCCGCAACCACCTGCCGCTCCACGGCATCGCGAGCCCAGTGGCCCTCCTGCGCTTCCTCAATAGCGGCCCCCCACCACGCCCACGCGTCTTCCAGCCGAGCTGTGAATGCATCCATCCCGAGAGAGTCCCACGCGTGTCCTGCCGCTGCCGTGGCCAGCCCAAGTGCCTCAGTTGAGTCAGCCCCGGCTACAGCCGGCGCAGGAGCCGGGTCAGGTCGGCCCGCTGTTCGCCGGTGAGGTCTGCCTCCAGCATCTCCGACAGCCGGTCGACGAAGTCCGATGCCGCGGACGCGGCCTCCCGCTGCCGGTCGACCAGCTCCTTGAAGCCGGGCGGGGCCATGGGCGGAGGTTCGTCGGCGAGTTCCTCGTCAGACAGCAGTCGCCAGGTCGGCTCGTCGGTGGGGTTCATCGGGAACCACCGGATCTCGAAAGCCGGGCTCGCGGAACCGCCGCCGAAGATCCAGAGGAAGGCCTGGTACCACCAGGGTGCGTTCGCCTGGATCGGCACGGTGATCGCGCTGGGTGGATCGTTCTGGCTGGCACCGACCTGCACCGTGGACGCCCCGCCCAGAACCAGTTCTGCTGTGTGGGGTCGGAGATGCCGACGTAGGCCAGACTGGGGCTCGCGCCCTCCGGCAGTGCCCGCGCCATCACGAAGCCGTCTGTGAGGGCCTGAATGCCGATCGGCTTGTTCGGCGCCAGCGATCTGGCGATCAGGACTCCCTGGCCGAGCAACGACACCGGGCCGCCGCCGTTCAGCGCGCCGTTCACGGTGGCCCCGTTCAGCGTGCTGCTGCCCTCGACGCGCAACTGCCCGGTCACGGTGGCCTGGCTGAGGGTGGTGGGCTCGATGACGTTCAGTGTGCCGTTCACCGTGGAGTCGGCCGCGGTGAGCGTGCCGGTCTCGGTGCTGCTCAGGGTGGTGTGGCCGTCCACGTCGAGGGGGCCTGTGACGTTCACGTAGATCGCGGCGATGCTTCAGGTAGAAGCCGGGATCGACCTTGCTCAGTGCGAGGGAGCCTGCCCGCCATTGGAAGGTCGACGGATCGGATGAGGTGTACTGACGATGTCCACCGCGTGAGCACCTCGGTCCAGAACTTCTCGGAGTCCGCGGGTCCGAGGATGTCGAGAACGTGCCACCGGCTCCGTCCCCGGGATATCAGCAGCCACCACCCGGCCGCACGAGGAAGAAGGAGAGACCAGCATGGCGATTCAACGGATGGACAACGTCGGCATCGTCGTCGAGGACCTGGATGCCGCCATCGCGTTCTTCGTGGAACTCGGTATGGAGCTGGAGGGCAGGGCCGAGGTCGAGGGCCTCGTCGCCGACCAGTGCACCGGACTCGACGGCGTCCGCTGTGACATCGCCATGGTCCGGACCCCGGACGGTCACAGCCGGCTCGAGCTGGCGAAGTACCGCAGCCCCGCGGTGATGAGCGCCGGTCCGCGCGACCGGCCGCACAACATTCCGGGCACGCACCGCGTCATGTTCGCCGTCGACGACATCGAGGACACCGTTGCCCGCCTGCGTCCTCACGGCGCTGAACTCGTGGGCGAGATCGCACGGTTCGAGGACAGTTATCTGCTCTGCTACATCCGCGGCCCGGAGGGCATCATCGTCGGACTGGCCGAGCAGTTGCACTGAGGAGGAGGAACCCGGCCGTGCAGCCGGACGCGATCATCGAGGTACTGAACCGCCCGATCAGCCAGGGGCCGCCGGCCCGTGACGCGGCCCGCCCCGCCCCGCCTCACCTGCATCGCCACGGACGGATCTCCGCGCAACGCTCCGATCGAGGCGACACCGGTCATCGGTGGTACCCCGCAGGTCGGGGCGCTCGGCCACCAGCGCCGCGTCAGCTGCCGGGTTTCACAGCTTCGCACCGAAGTCCTGGGTCCACCAGGGCCCCCCGGGGCCCTGGTGGACGCCTATGCCGATGTCCTTGAAGGAGCAGTTGAGGATGTTGGCGCGATGGCCGGGGCTGTTCATCCAGGACTGCATCACCGATTCGGGAGTCTGCTGGCCTCGTGCGATGTTCTCGCCGTACGTCGACCAGCGATATCCGGCATCGGTGACACGCCGGCCCGGGTCGGCCCCGTCGGGATTGGTGTGCTCGAAGAAGTCACGGGCCGCCATGTCGTCGGAGTGCCGCTGTGCCGCGTCCGTGAGCTGCCCGTCCTCCGCGACCGGCCCGCACCCGGCCGACGCCCGCTCCTTGTTGACCAGGGCGACGACCTGGTCCGTGGTGCTCGCGGGAGCCTTCGGCCCGGCGGAGGCGCTCGGCACACGCGGAGCAGCCGTCTTCCCCGGCGTCGGCGCGACCGTGCTCCTCGGATTCCGGCTGGGGGTGGCGGTGGCGCTCTTCTTCGCGGAGGGCGAGGCCGGCTTCGGCACCGAGGGAGACAGCGAGGGTGCCGGCGCGGCGGATGCCGCGGTATCGGAGGCCGACAGGTCGGCGACGGGTCCGGTCGACGTGCGCGCCGTGGTGTCGCCGTCACTCCCGGCTCCGGGCCCTGGGGACGCGTACCACAGGCCCCCACCGGTCATGCACGCTGCCAGCACCGCACCGCCGACGGCCCGGCGCCGGTTCCGGCGGCGCCGGCGCGCGTCGGCGCGAGAGGTGATTCGGCCTCGCGACCGTCGTCCGCCCGGGGAGCGGTGCCGGCCGGGCAGGGCAGGTATCGCCCCGTCGCTCACCCCCGGACCGAACGCCCGCGCGGCGGCGACGGGTGTCATCCCCCCGTCCCGGGCCGGCCACAGCCCGAGGAGCGCCGCCGACACCGGGACCAGCGCCAGGCCCGCCAGCAGTCCCTCGGCAGGCATCATGCCGCCCCACATTCCGGCGCACCGCAGACAGTCACGGGCGTGCCGGGCTATCCGCTTGCGCCACAACGCCGAGGGACTGCCGTCCCATGTCGCGAGTACGCTGCGGAGTTCCCGGCACGACGGCTGCGCGTCGAGCGCCCGGACGACGACGCGGGCGGTCTCCAGTTGCGCCTTCATCCGCTGCACCCGGACCGCGGTGGTCTGCGGCGACAGTCCGAGTGCCCCGGCGACCTCGCTCCGGGCGAGCTCCCCCGCGCATTCCAGCCACCACAACGACAGCAGGCTCCGGTCGTCCGGCTCCAGCCACCGCGTCGCACGCGCCGTCTCCTGGCGCTGCCCGGACAGTTGCAGGCGCACCATCGTCAGATCGACGAAGTCGGCCCCGGGATCGGCGACCTCCCCGGCCTCCTCCAGTGTGCCCGGCGCGCCCATGCGCTCCTGCCCGTGCGTGCGGACGCGATTCATGGCGATCGCCACGAGCCAGGAGCGGAAGCTCTCCGGGGTCCGCAGACCGCCCAGGCCGTCCAGCGCACGGAGCATGGTGTCCTGCACCACGTCGTCCACGTCCGCCGAGCCGTTCAACGCGCGACCCACGATGTTGTAGAGGAGCGGCAGGTACGCGCTTGCCAGTGCGTCCTGCGCAGCCACGTCCCCGTTGCGCGCAGCGGTCACCATTGCCACCGTGTCCGCGGTGTGCTGATCGCTCATGAAAAAACTTCCCCGTCCATTAGGCCGCTGATGATGCCCGATGACTGGGAGACCGCCGCAGGCGGCTCTCATAACAGTTCTTCCGGTCGCGATTTCCGGCCCGCGCCCTTGCGTGGCTGCCCGGCGGCCGCGCATGTGACCGGCCGGGCAACAGCGTCCGTACGCTTCGGACTCGTACGATCAGAGCTTCTCTGTCAGCAGCTCGTGGATCGTCGTGATGAACGGGTCCGTCCTGTGCACCCGCCGGGTGCACATCGCCGCCACCGCGGTACCGGTGTCCGGGCGGAAGCCGAGGAACATCTGCTGTCCGAGCGTGGCGCCCGCGTGGAAGCAGACCGGCCCGCGCGGTGACAGATGGTGGAACCAGGTGAGCGTGTGCGTATGGGCGTGCCCCAGTCCGCGGCGCAGCAGCGGGCGCCGTACGTCCTCGAACGCGGCGGTCAGCGGGGGCGTGGGCGCGGCGGCCGCCGGGAGGTGCGCCTCCAGGAACGTGAGCAGGTCCGGGGGCGTCGCCCTGACGGCTCCGGCCGCGTTGAAGCCGCCGGTGTCCAGCGGAGGCAGGGATGTGCCGTCGCGCCGGTGGCCCACGGCGTCGCCGGGTGGCGGGCCCGGTCGCAGTCGCGTGCCGTGCAGACCGAGCGGGGCCAGTACCTCCTGCTGGAGCAGCGCCTCCCAGGGCGTACCGGTGGCGGCGGCCAGGGTGTGGCCGAGTACGGAGACCGCGAAGTTCGAGTAGTGCCAGCGGGTGCCCGGCCGGTGGCGCGGGCGGGCGCGGAGGAAGGCCCGGACGACTCGGCCGGCCGGGTAGCGGCTGTAGGGCGCGGTCGACCACCGCGGCAGCGCCTGCGGGTAGAAATCTGCCGGCAGGGCGGGGAGGCCCGAGGTGTGGGTGACCAGATGGCGCAGGGTGATGGCGTGCACGGAGGGATGCACCGGGTGGCCGGGGGCCAGCAGTTCGGCCGCCGAGTCCTCGTACCGCAGACGGCCCGCCGCGACGAGTGCGGCCAGGAGCAGCCCGGTGAAGGGTTTGGACGCGGAACCGAGCTCGTAGCGGGGTGCGTCGCCCGGCTGCACGCCTCCGTCGAGCCGGTACATCCGCCTGCCCCCGTGGCTGAGCGCGATCACGAGGCCGGGTGCGTCGATGGTCCGGGCGGCGTCGGCCAGCAGCCGGGCCCTCCCGCCGTCACCCCGGGACGGACTGCCGGCGGAGGCCCGGCGAACCTCCTGCGGGGCCGTCACGCGGGGGCCGGGGCCGCGAGGTCCGACAGCGCGCGGGACAGCGCCAGCGCCGAAGCGAACGCTGCCACCAGCGTGGGGTGGTAGACGAGGTCGAAGACGGACTCCTCGTCACCTTCCGGCATGCCGCCCATCACCGGCATCGCTCCGTCCGGCTGCTGGGCCCCGGCGAATCCCTCCCAGGCCGCCTGGTCGAGGGCCGGCTCCGGGAGGCATGCGTCGACAACGAGCAGTTCACCCAGCAGGTCCCAGCGCCCGAGGTCGAGCCAGTCGTCGAGCCACACCGGAAGCCAGAGGGCGAGGTAGTCCGCCACGTCGGCGGGCAGCCCGGCCGGGTTGGCGCCCCAGTCGGTCAGGTGGAAGACCGTGTGGGTGATGTCGTAGCCGATGTTCCCCTCGACGGTCCAGGGCTCGGGCCGTCGGGACAGCCAGGTGCGCCGGTACGCCTCGTCGAGGGGCATGCTCGGCTCCAGTCCGAAGCGACGCTCCATGGCGCTGAGTCCGAGCCGGCGCACCGGGACGACCTCCAGCGCGCCCCAGCTGCTCAGCCGGTGGTTCAGCCGGACAGCCGCCTCCAGGGACGGTTCCCGGAACCCCAGCTCCCGGAACGGTACGTAGACCTCCATCGGTACGGGACAGAGCGGTTCGCGCCGCTGACCGTCGAGCAGGCGGCTCCCCGAGCCCAGCAGTTCGTGCCAGGCGTGGTCGAGGAGCTTGCGCGCCAGGGAGGCCTGCCGGGAGCCCGCGACCCCTTCCCGGAAGATGACCTTGCTGATGAGCGCCAGTTCGCCCAGTGGCTTGAACCGGTCCAGGACCCCCACCTCGGGGGGCGGGTCGTCATCCAGCCGGAACCCTGCGCGGTGCTCGTACAGCCATCCCAGGGCCCGCGCGCCCACGTCATGGATCTGCTGGATGCCGCTCATGCGGCAACTCCCTTCGTGCGGCTGGTGCGGAGCCGGGTGCGGCTCATACGGCGGCCGCCCCGGTGACCGCTGCGGCTCCATCCGCCCGGTGCGTGGTGAGCCGCTTGAGGCACAGTGCGGCGGCGAACGCGGTCACCAGGGTGGAGTGGTAGCAGGCGAGGAAGGGGTACGGGTCCGGCTCCGCGGCCGGTCCCGCTCCCGCATCGCCCGGTGAGGCGGCCTGCACGGTGGGGCCCGTCTCCGGTACGGCACCGCTCGGGGCCTGCGCGGTGGCGAGCGCGGGCCAGGCCGCGTCCAGCAGGTCCGTGGGCGGCGTCCCCGGCAGGGCCGCGGCGACCGCGAGCAGTTCGCCGGTCAGGTCCCACTGCCGGCTCTCCAGGCATCCGTCGATCCAGGGTGGCAGCCAGGCCCGCAGATAGGCGTCGATGTCGGCGGGCATCCGCTCGGGGACACAGCACCAGTCCGTGATGTGGAAGACGGTGTGGGTCAGGGCGTAGCCGGAAGGCCCCTCGAACATCCACGGCTCGGACAGCCCGCCCAGCCAGGTGCGCGCGAGGACCTCACCGGCGTCGGCGTGCGGGGCGGTGCCGACCCGCCGCTCCGAGTTGATGAGTCCCAGCTCCCGGTTGGCGTGCTGCTCGGTGTGGGCCCAGCCCCTGGTCGCGGAGAGCGTCGCGGCCAGACGCTCGAAGCCCTCGCTGCGCAGTCCGTATCCGGCGAAGGCGGCGTAGATCTCGTACGGGTACGCGGCGAAGGGCTCGCCGCGCAGCAGTTCCAGCAGCAGGTCACCGGAGTGCACCTGGTCCCACGCGAACGTGATGAGGTCCCCGGCGGTCTCGTGTTCAGGGGTGTCCGGGGCCGTGCTGCGGCGGATCGTGGTGCAGAGCTGGGCCAGTTCGCCGAGGGGTTTGAGGGTGCGGTTGACCTCGGTGTGCGGCTCCAGTACGTCCGGGGGGAGCACGAAGCCCGAACGGTGTGCGTCGGCCCAGCCGAGCGCCTTGCGCAGTACGCCGGGCAGGGCGGACAGTGCCGCGCCCGCCCTGCCGCCGGGGGCGGTGGCCACCGATGCCGTCACCGCGCCCGCCCCTCGGCCATCAGCCGGGCCGCCCGCACGTGCAGCGCGACCCGGGGGTCGGTGCCGCCCATGAGCTCGACGAAGTCGAGTCCGCGGTCCAGGCCCAGGCTGTCGGGCCGGCCGTCCAGCGCGGCCAGCCAGCGGCCGGCACCCGCCGCCTGGAGCCAGTTGCGCCGCCGCACCGCGCGGACGAACCCGCGGGACAGGTCCACGACCCGGTGGGCGGCGGCCCGGTGCACGGCCGACGAGGCGGCGGGCACGGCGAGCGGGGCCAGCACGGAGAGCTGATGGGTGAAGGCCTGCCAGGGGGCTCCTTCGAGCCACGCCGCATCCGGCTCGTCGGTACCGGGTGCGGCGGCCGGCGGCTGACCGGGGGCCGATGCCGTCCGGTGCAGGGCGGACATCATGCCCCAGTGGCTCCAGGCCGCGGCGTCGGAGGCGTCGGGCCGGGGCGGGAACTCCCGCACGGCACGGTCGAGCACGGCGATGTCTCCGGGGTGCGGATGGCGCCCGTACAGCACACTGGGCAGAAGCAGATCGGCTCCGATGACACGTACCGCTGCGATTCCCGTCCGGTTGTCCTCGTCGATTCCGGCCGCGCCGCAAACCGTGGCGAGGTGGTCCCCGCTCCGAAGAGCGAGGACCACCTCTGTTGCCAGGTCATGCACGGCACCCGCGAGGGGGGACGAAGCATGTGACTGGTCCATGTGCTGCCGACTAGCCCTTCTTCGGGCGCGGGGTCGGCGGCGAGAGCAGCAGCGCGGAGCCGCCTCCGAGGAGGGCGAGGTACGCGCACTCGCGGGAGTCGCGGTAGAAGCCTTCGGCCTCGCCCGGGTTGAGCGCCTCGTCGAGGTCGAGCTCGATGTCGGTGGCAGTGGATTCTGTCTTGTACATGGGTGTTGCCCCGTCCTGTGGGAAGTGGGGGTTGCCGTACGTTTCGAGTGGAATGCAAGAAATGCGAAGCCGCAAACCAGACGGGCCGGCCAGATAATTTCCCCATTCAATTGAATGGTGAATTCAAGGAATTCCCAGCAAGGCGCTGACCTGGCGTAATGCGTATTCCGCTCACCGGACTGGGGGTAGTGCGCGGGGCGCATCCAGCGTGCCGGGGCGTGCATCGGGCGATCGATCGCCGCACGTTCTTGTGGGTACGTGCCCGAGGGGCCGAGCGGACGGTCACCGAGTGGCGCGCGGGAGCTCCGCGCGCGGCAGCCGCCTCCACCGCGACGGGCCCCGACCCGGCCTGCTCAAGGCCCTGGACCCCACTGATCCGGATGAGCTGTGCGCCGGCCTGCCTGAGCGCGGCCGGCTCGCTGTCGTCGACGGCCGGGCGGCCGGAAGCGGGGTGCCCCCGGCCTCGCACGCAAGGATGCGGGGCTGCATTTCTGTGCCCGTGGTGCGGCAGAACCGAGCCGGCCCTCACCCAGCCATCGGCCACCGTGTCACCGGTACCTGTCGCCGTCGCGTACTGATGCGAGGGCGTCTGTCACCAGGCCGTCTGTACGGTGACGCGGCGCAGGGACAGCCGGGCAAGGCCGTCCCTGCCGCCTGGCGCCGCTACGTCCACGACACGGCGACGTACTCGGGTATGAGGTCGGACTCGGGCACGACCACGCGCGAGAGATAGCGGCGTTGCAGGTCCTCGGGTCCCTGGTTCTCGAACTCCGCGCCGAGCAGTGAGGTCAGCTCGTCATCGGTCAGATAGGTGGCTTCCTCGGGGACCGAGCGGCTCCGGAACCAGTCGCGCTGATCAGCGAGTACCCGGCTCTCCGCGGCCGCCGCCGGCCAGTAGCTGACGGCGCTCACCACACAGTTGTCGAAGCCCGCGCCAAGGCCGACCACTGCACGCGCGTCCTCGGGAGGCAGATAGAAGACCACGCCCTCGGCCACGTATGCCACGGGCCGACCGTCAGCGAACTCGTTGACGAGCGAGATCAGTTCGCTGCGTGCGGACGGATCGTTGAGGTCCACCGGCGCATGCCGGACGTCACGCTCCGGCAGGACACCTGACGCCACCAGTTCCGTCACACGCTGCTGCTTGGCCCGGACCAGATCGGGCAGGTCCACCTCCAGCGCAGCCCTGAACGGAAGCAGCCACGGGTACGACGAGAAGCCGGCACCGCAGTTCACCAGGATCGTGTCGGGATCCTTGCGCAGCGCGGCCCCGAGGGTGTCGGCGACGCACCGTCCGCGCAGCGACACGACCAGGTCATCGTGCTCGTACACCACTTCGGCGAACTTGTCCCAAAGACCGCGCACCGCAGGCCGCTCACCATCCGGCATCCACGCCGCCGCGAGCGGGTCCCCGGCGAGATCAGGCCGTCGGGCCCGGGATTCGTTGACAAGGTAGGCGGTCGCCTCAACTCCACGATGCATGACTGCATACTCCCGGGGTCATGGATGGTCTCACCGCGTGATCCAAGTTCACTCCGAGTCCTTATGCAACTCACTTTAGGTAAAGGGATGTTGGCACTCACCGCAGGTCACGCGGAGACGCCTCGGGCGGGAGGGCGCTGCTGCACCGAGGCGCCGTCCCGCCACCGGTCTCTGCTCTCCGAGATCGCGGCCGACCGTCGGCCGCTCCCCCGTAACGCACCGGCCCGAGGGCGGTTCGTGGGGCCCCAGGTCACCGCACCGGCCGTCGGAGGCGTTCCGTAGGATCCGATCGTGACGACGGGAACAGGGACGACGGAGACAGGTGTGCCGGGGGCAGAGTGGGGGCCGCCGACCGAGGCCGAGCGGCTGCTCCACGAGACGGCGGCAGCCGGCAACCGGGACGCGATGCTGGACACCCTGGCCAGGAGCAGGCTCTTCGTGCTCGTCGCCCGGCTGCACGCGGACACTCCCGGCTTCACTCCCCCGCTCACCGCACAGCCGGATCCCGCGACGCCGGGCCGGATGTGCGTCACCGTGCTGACCTCCGGCACATTGCCGCCCTGGCACCCTGACTGGGTTTTCGAGGTGACCGGCCTCGACGAGCTCGCGCGCCGCTGGCCGAACGGAGTGCGGTGGCTGGGAATCAATCCGGGCACGCCGTATGCCGTCACTCTCGAGGCCGGCCCGGGACGTCGCCGGGCGTGGCAGAAGGCCCACGCACGGTCCGGGGGGCCGCAGACCGGGCTGCTGCTGACCCATCGGGCCGGACCGCTGCACGGACCGCTCGCACACGGACTGGCCCTCGGAGCCCATCTCGCCGTGCACAACAGCCTCGTCTGGAACGACCTGGGCGCCACCTACGAGGGGTACTCGACCGATCGCGCCCGGCTTCGCAATCCCTGGGGAGTGCTGGACCGCGCGGCCTACCGGGAGACCCTCGAAGCACTGCTGGCCACCCGGCTCGTCGGCCGTACCTACCAGTCGGTGCTCCGGATCCGTCGCACCCTCGCCGGGCGCCTGGGCCGCAACCCCACGACTCCGGAGTGGTCCGCCGCGCTCACCGATGCGCTGACGCGCCGCCAGTCGACACCGTCCGAGGCGGCCGAGGCCCATGAGGCACTGGGGCTGACCATCACGTACGAGGGCAGGCTCCGCGCGGATGGCGCTCTCGGCGCCGACGAACGGGTCGACACACTGGCCGCCTTCGACTACGGGCGGGCCGTCAACGTCGTACGGCTCGCGCTGGGCGCCCGCCTCTGCGATCCGCGCGAAGCCGAACAGACCGTGCTGCGGATCGGCGCTCTGGCCGGGCAGGAATACAGTTCCTGGGCTCAGTTCTCGCTCGGCTACTCGCTCGCCCGTGTGTTGCACTTCGACGCGGACGATCAGTCCGGGGTCAAGTACGGGCAGTCACTCGCACAGCACAGCATCCTGACGCAGGACCCCAACAGCCCCTACCGGAACATCGCATGGTCATGAATCCACTGCCCTCCCACCCCGGCCACCCTGCCCACGGCGTCCCCTGGATGTCGCCTTCGGTGACGGAACATCTGCTGTACGAGGCGGGAGTACGCGGTGACTCGGAGGCCCAACTGCGGGTGCTGGCCGGCGAGGAGCTGTACATCGTTGCGCCGAAGTCCGAGGTGGACGCCGCGCCCGACATGATCACATGGCGCTCGCTCCGGGACGAGGCCGGTCGGAGCTGCCGGCCGGTGCTCACCCGAGGGATGCTGCCGCCATGGCATCCGGAGTGGGTGTTCCACGCTGTCTCCCTCAGGTGGGTGGCGGAGTTCGACTGGCGCGATCCCTATCAGCTGCTGTCCGTCAACACGGGCACTCCCGCCCAGATACTCTTCCCGGCCACGCCCCCGCACCGCGCGATGTGGCGGCGCTACCACGCGGAGAACGACCGCCCGAGGAACGACCGTCTGATCGCGTTGCGCCACGGCGCGCTGCACGGTCCCCTGGCCTACGGGCTGGCGTGCGGGGCGCATCTGGCGGTCGGCAACGGCGTGCCCTGGAACGAGGTGGGCACCGCCTACCACGACTACTCGCGCGAGCGGGAACAGCTCAGCGACTCATGGGGCATCACCGAACCGACGGGCTGGCGGAGGCAGTTGGACGCTCTCCTGGATGCGCGCAACAGTCCCGCCGAGCCTGATTTCGCACTCCGGGTGCGTGAACAGCTCAGGGCCGGGCTGGGCGAGCAGCCGTCTGCGGACCTGTGGCGCGAAACGGCCGCCGGGCATGCCCAGGACATCGGGGTGGGCCACGACACGGTCAGGGACATCGAGGAGCTCGTACGGCGCATCGTCAGGTACGAGGCCCGGTTCCGCGCCGACGGGCTGCTGCCGCCGGACGGCCGGGTGACCACGACCGTCGCCTACGACTACGGGCGCGCGGTGAATCTGGCCAGGTGGGGGCTGTCCGCCCGATTCTGCGTTCCGCACGAGGCGGAGCAGGCCGTCGTCCACGCCGGTGCGCTGAGCAGATCGGCCTACCGGTCCTGGGAGGACTTCTCGGCGGGGTACGCGCTGGGCCGTGTGCTGCGGTTCGACGGCGAGGACTACGGCGCCTACTACCGGAGCAATGTCACGGCGCACCGTCTGCTGACGGAGAGCGAGGGCAGCCCATGGCGGAACATCTCCTGGCGCTGAGCCTGCCGACCACTTCTGTGGCGTTGCCGACGATCCGGCGGTCGGGCAGTCCGGCGGTCCTGGCGCAGACCCACCGGATCGCGGGAACGCTCCGCAAGGCGCCAACCGGCAGTTGGGCGACCGGGGCAGCCCACGTCCCGGTCGACGGCCGGCGTCAGGGCCCCGGTGGCGGCCGGCCGGTCGGCCACACCCAGCACCGGTCCGTGCTGGACCTTCACGAAAGTCCCCGGTCGGAGCGGTGCAGGGCAGTACTCGCCGGTCTCGTCCGGTGGGGAAGACTGAGCCCATGAGGGACATCGTTTTCACGCGCAACAGCGGCTGGATCCCGAACGTGATCCGCGAGGGCGGTGAGCTGAAGCTGACGCTCGGCGCTGGGGCCGACGCCAACCATGAACCTCGCACGTTCACGTTCTCGATCGGGGAAGCCCATCTTGCGGTGATCCGGGAGGACCTGGCCAGACACCTGCTGCTGTGGAGTGCGGTCCTTCCGCTGTGCGACGCCGCCGGAACCCGGGCCCGGCTCGACGAGGACGCTGCCGTCGCACTCCTGGACCCGATCCTCCTGGCCGCACCGGCGGACGTCGACGCGCTCTTCCAGCGCATCCGGTGGGACAGGGGCCGGCTCATCGCCCATGGAGCCGACATCGGTCTGCTCGAGCGCGGTCAGGTCTGCGCGGCAATGCGCTCGGCGACAGAGACCTCCGACGAGATACGCGCTCGGACCTACCACGCGGACCGTCGTCGCGCCGAGCGCGGAGCCGTACTCGGTCCGCTCGACGCCGCGATTCTGAGGTACACGGGCCAGTACCTGCACGGCGCGACGGTCCCGAGGAGGAAGCCCGATGCCGTCGACCCCGCGCTGCTGCCCGAGGTCATGTGTGTGATCGCCACCGCGGAGCAGGCGTGCGCCGGGATACGGATCGGCCGCGACCCGCGGCGGGGAAAGCGCGCCACGGACAAACGCGACTGGGATCGGATGGCGGCGACTGTCGACGCTGCCGTGCGCCGTGCACACCCCATGCTCGTCGATGACGCGGTGCGTAGCGTGAGCTTTCTGATGTGCTCGGAGGCCGCGGACCGCTCCAGGAGCACACCCATCGACGATGACGAGAAGGCTGGCGGCGCGAGCGCGAGGAAGAGAATCCTGTCGTTCACCGACGACAAGGGTGCCGAGAAGAAGTGGCTCCCAGGCAATCCCCGCACTGCCACCGCGGAGTTCTGGGAGTTCGTCGGCGATCGCGCTGCCGCGGACAGTGAAGTCTTCACCATCGAGGACGAGGAGATGGGCGAAGGGATCCAGCTCCACTTCTACGCGGACTCCATCGCCCGGATCACGACGGCCCACGAGGGTGCGGGCGGCTCGGATCCTGAGTACCGGGTCGAGTACGGCCTGGTCGACGGGATCGGCGGGTACCGGAACCTGGTGAGCGCCTTCGTCCGGGGCGGCTGCGCCGCACTCGAGGCGCACGGCTCCTGGATGTCGGATGCCGCCGAGTTCGAGCGCGCGCGTCGGCGGCGCGACGCCGAGTAGTCACGGCGGGAGCCCGCGCACGCGCCGTAGGAAGGGACCCGCGAAAGCGCGGACGGCGGCGGGGGAACTCGCACATCATCGTGCGCATTCCGCACGCCAGATAGCTGACCGGTGCCGAAGCCGGGGTTTCGCGCCGTGTCGAGAGGGTGCGACTGTCTGCGCGTCACAGCCTCCACCCCCTACCCACACGCCTCATCGCCGACTACCTTAATTCGGAATCTGTATCCAATATATGGAACTCATGAGAGTTGAGGTGCTGTGCACACGCTCACCTTCTTGACCATCGGTCAGGCCCCGCGTCCGGACCTGTCCGAAGCCATCGAGGCGCACCTGCCGTCGACCGCACGGGTACGGCACGCCGGTGTGCTCGACGGCCTGTCCCGTCGGGAGATCGAGCTCCGGTTCGGGGCGGCGGAGGGGCGTGCGACCCTTCTGAGCCGACTGGCCGGCGGCGGTTCCGTGACCCTGGACGCCGATGCCGTCGGCGCGGGGCTGCAGTCGCGCATCGATCAGGTGGAGGACGCGGGCGCCGACGTCGTGGTGCTCCTGTGCACCGGCGCGTTCCCCGGTCTGCGGACCCGGCGGGCGCGACTCGTCGAGCCGGACGTCCTCGTGACCGGATACGTCGGCACGGTCCTGCGGGGCAGCCGTGCCGGGTTCGTCGTACCGCTGCCGGAGCAGGTGACCGAGGCTCGTGAGAAGTGGCGGGCCGTCGTTCCGGCCCCCGCGTTCACCACGGCCTCGCCGTACGCCGACGACGATGCGGCCCTGCTCGCGGCGGCCCGTACACATCTTGAGGCCGGGGCGGACGTCCTGATGCTCGACTGCATGGGGTACGGGGCGCGGCACCGCCGGTCACTGCGCGCGGCGGGGCTCACCGTGCCGATACTGACGCCGGGTGCGGTGGTGGGCGCCGCCCTCGGCCCGCTGCTGGACTGAGGGCGCCTCAGCGGCCGGCGTCGGTCTCGACGTACCGCAGCCAGTACGGGTCACCGATGCGCTTGCCGACGCGCAGGGCGGCGTCCCGTACCGCCCGGCCGAAGCGGGCCGCGTTCCCGTCGTGCAGCTCGGGCGCGGGCAGCGCGACGCCGATGCCGAAGATCTGCCCCGTGTCACTGTCGAGCACGGCTGCGGAGACGCCGGCAACGTTCGGGACGTACTCGCCGCGCGAGGACTCCCAGCCGTCGGCGCGCACCCGGGCCAGGCACGAGGTCAGCTCGCCGGGGGTGCGCGGCGCCGAGCCCGTGCTCTGTTCGAGACGGGCGTCGACGAGTCGCAGCACCTGCGCGTCGTCCAGGCGGGCGAGCAGCGCCCGCCCCATGGAGCTGGCGTAGGCCGGCGCCCGGGTACCGGCCGGGGTGTACGCCTGGAGGGCACCGGTCGTGCCGAGCCGCATCTGCAGCACGAGCGACTCGGGGCCGTCCAGCACGTCCACGTAGCCGGTGTATCCGATGTCGGCGACCAGCCTGGCCAGCTCTTCCTCCAGGAGGGAGGCCGTGCTGCGCGAGGCACGGAAGTGATACGAGGCCTCCATGACGAGGACGCCGGGGCGGTAGGCGCGGCTCATCGGGTCGCGGTCGAGGAAGCCGTACTCGGCCATCATGCTCAGCGTCCGCGACACGGAGCTCTTGGGCAGGTCCAGCGCCCCCGCCACATCCGTGACGGTCAGATCGCGCTGCAGGCGCGCCATCAGCCGCAGGACGTCGCGCGCGTTGGCGAGTGTGCTCACCGTTCTCCCGCCTCCCCCGGGCTCCCCCGAGTCGTGTCGTCCGATCGTAAGCGGCGCCCGTGCGTCTTCGTGACCGCCCCTCGTCCGCGGCTCCGGACTGCCCGCATACCGAGAGCCCCGGGCCGGACCCTTGACGGCGGACCGCACCATATGGATGATCCAGGTAGATCCAGATATTCAGACGTAGTTCCAGATTTTAGAACTTCTCCAGGCGACTGACAAGGCGCCCACCCGCACGGGAGCACCGAAGACCCATGAGCACTGACGCCTCACCCCAGGCAGAGACCTCGCACCCCGCGACTGAGGGCCAAAGCCATCCCCGCGCCCTCGCGCCCGGCAACCTGATCCTCACCGTGGTGCTCAGCGTGTTCGGCGCGATCGTCGGGGTACAGCTGCTCGCCACGCTCGGCGTCACCCCCAGCACCTCGCTGATCGGCGCGCTGGCCGCGATGACACTGGCCCGCGTACCGCTCATGTGGTTCCGCGGCTTCCGCTCGGTGCATGCCCAGAACCTCGCCCAGACCAGCATCTCCTCGGCCACGTTCGGCGCCGCGAACAGCCTGTTCCTGCCGATCGGCATTCCGTTCCTGTTCGGCATGGACAACATGATCATCCCGATGCTGATCGGGGTCTCCGCCGCGATGCTGGTCGACGCCTGGCTGCTCTACCGGATGTACGACACCCCGGCCTTCCCCGCGAAGAACCCCTGGCCGCCCGGGCTCGCCGCCGCCCAGGCCATCAAGGCCGGCGACGAGGGCGGTCGCCGCGCCAAGGTGCTCGGGCTGGGCCTGCTGACCGGTCTGGCCGGCGCCGCGTTCACGCTGCCGATGTCGGCGTTCGGCGTGGCCCTGATCGGCGGGTTCGGCGCCATGGCCGCCTTCGGTGTCGGCCTGCTCTTCAACCAGTACGCCGACCCGCTGTTCGGGCTCGACCTGAACGCGATGTACCTGCCCCACGGCATGATGATGGGGGCGGGCCTGGTCGCCCTGATCCAGGTCGGCCGCACCCTGGTCAAGGCCCGGCGCACAGCGGCGGACGACACCCGCGCGACCGGACCGGCCGACGCGCCGGAAGGCGCCCGGCGGCTGGGGCGCTCCATGCGGCTGGGCTTCGGCGCCTACCTCGCGATCTCGGTCCTGCTGGCGTTCGGCACCGGCGCAGCCACGCACATGAGCCCCGGCATGCTGATCGGCTTCCTCCTGTACGCCTCCGTCGCCGCGTTCCTGCACGAACTGCTCGTCGGCATCGCGTCGATGCACTCCGGCTGGTTCCCGGCCTTCGCGATCGCCCTGATCACACTGCTGCTCGGCATCCTCATCGGCTTCCCGACCGAGGCACTCGTCGTGCTGTCCGGCTTCACCGCCGCGACCGGCCCGGCCTTCGCCGACATGGGGTACGACCTGAAGGCGGGCTATCTGCTGCGCGGCGAGAACGCCGACCCGGCCTTCGAGCTGGAGGGCCGCCGTCAGCAGCTGATCGCCGCGATGATCGGCTTCGGCGTCGCCATCGTCGTCGTCCTGGTCTCGTACCGGATGTTCTTCCACAACGGACAGACCGCCCCGATCGACGCCGCGTACGTCGCCGCGATCAAGGCGGGCCCGTCCGCGGAGACCGCCCGGGACCTCGCCCTGTGGGCGATCCCCGGCGCGATCGTGCAACTGATCGGCGGCTCGAAGCGCCAGCTCGGCATCCTGCTGGCGACCGGGCTGCTGATCACCACACCGATGGCCGGCTGGATGGTCGCCGCGGGCATCGCCGTCCGCGTCCTCGCGCCGCGCGTCCTCGGCCCGAAGGCCAAGGACGACCTGGAGGTCTTCGCCGGCGGCGCGATCGCCGGCGACGCCCTCTACTCGTTCGGCAACGGCGTGTTCAAGGCCGCCAAGTAGGCCGGCGGGCCTTGCAGCCGGACGGCCCGTACATCCCCTCGCACCCCTGTACAGAACCCCCCTGGGAGCCCCTCGTGAAGCGACAGTTGACCCATGACGACATCCGCGCGGCCGTGTACGGCGGTGCCGTACTGGGCGGAGGCGGCGGCGGATTCGTCGAGCGGGGTCTGCGCACCGCCGAACTGGCCCTCCAGATCGGCATACCGGAACTGTGGTCGGCCGATGAGTTCGCCGACGACGACCTGACGGCAACCGTGGCCCTGGTCGGCGCCCCCGCAGCGCCCGACCCACAGGTTCTGCCCACGCACCTGCTGCGCGCCCTGGAGCTCCTGCGCCGCGACCTGCCGCGCCCGATCGTCGCGATCCACACGAACGAGAACGGCGCCGAGACCACCATCAACGGCTGGTTCCACTCCGCGATGACCGGCCTGCCCGTCATCGACCTGGCCTGCAACGGCCGCGCCCACCCGTCCAGCGTGATGGGCGCGATGGGCCTGCACCTGGAGGACGACTACCGCTCTGTCCAGGGCTACGCGGGCGGCAAGCCGTACGCCTACGTCGAGGGCTCGGTCTCCGGCCGGCTGGAGGCCACGTCGAACGTGGTCCGGCGGGCCTCCGTGGAGTCGGGCGGCTGGGTGGGCGTCGCCCGCAACCCCGTCGAGGTCGGCTACGCGGTGCGCAACGGCGCGCCCGGTGCCATCGGCTTCGCCATCGAGCTGGGCCGCCGCTTCCTGGCGGAAGGCGTGCTCGGCGCCGCCCAGCACCTCGGCGGTGAGATCGCCGTCACCGGCACGGTACGCGAGTACCGCTGCGAGCAGCGGGAGGGCCTGGACATCGGTGTCGCGGTCCTGGACGACGCGGCACGCACCACCCTGTACATCGTCAACGAGTACATGGCGCTGGACGTCGCCGGTGCCCGCCGGGCCTCGTTCCCCGATCTGATCACGACGTTCGACGAGGCCGGGCAGCCGCTCGCCTCCGCCGCCGTCGAGGTCGGCAAGCAGGTCAGCGTCCTGGTCGCCCCGGCCGGGAACCTTCTGCTCTCCCGGACGATGTACATGCCCGAGGTGTACGCGCCGGTGGAGGAGCTGCTCGGCATCGAGTTCGCCCCGGCCGCGAAGGCCCTCGCCGATGCCTGAGCAGGCTCCGGCCGGTGTCGCCGGCCCCGCGCGACGCCTCGCATCGGGCCTGGCGCTGATCCTCAACGCCTGCGCCCTCCGGGCCCGGCCCGAGTGAAACCTCCGCCCGCGCGGACCGAACGACGCGCGGGAACGAAAGGGGGACCGCCCCGGAATGCTTCCGGGGCGTTCCCTTTCGCGCCAACGGCCGTGCTGGATCAGCTCGTCAGGTCGGGGCGCTGTGTCACCCGGATCGAGTTGACCAACGTCGTGCCGGTGACCGCCTTGAAGCCCACGTCCAGCCGGCCGTCGGTGACCTTGACCGTGAACGTCCTGGACAGCGCGGTCCGGGCTCCGCCCGACTCCAGGCGGACGTCCACGTCCGCGACCTTCTCCACGCCTTCGGCCGTCACGTCGAAGACTCGCTGCCCCGGCTTCACGCCCGCCGGCTCGGCGAAGCCCAGCTCCACCTGGTAGAAGCCGTTCGGCACGGCACCGAAGCGGTACTCGCTGACGCCCTCCCGGCCCGAGCGCAGCAGTTGCTGCTCCTGGGAGCTGTCGGCACCCGCGATGTCCTTGCGGGTGTAGGTGAGGGCAGTACTGTCACCCACGTATCCGAACGAGCCCTCCGCGTAGGGCCGGTCCGGGGTCCAGCTGTCGCCGGCGGCGTCCACGGACGCGGTGTCCGCACCGACGTCCACACCCTTCTGATACGCCGGGACGACCAGCTTCAGCGGCAGTGAGAGCGTCGGTGTGCGGGCGCTCTCCGATGTCAGCACCAGGGTTCCCGTGTAGACGGTGCCGGGTTTGGCGGCCGCCGTGTCGAACGTCAGCGTGACCTGGCGCTGCGCGCCCGCGCCGAGCGTTCCGGACGCCGGGGAGACCTTCAGCCAGGGGGCGCCGGACTTCTCCGCGACGGTGTACGCGGCGGACGAGCCGCCGTTGGTGAGGGTCAAGGTGCGCCGGCGCTGCTCGCCCGGCGGAACGACCAGCTGCCACCCGGAACCGCTGTCGGCACGCACCGCGCCCGTGGTCAGGGCGGATTCGGTGCGCAGCGCGGACAGGCTGCCCAGTTCGGCCGTGCGGGTCGCCGTGGCGTAGTGCGACGCCGTGACCGTGACCTTGTGGTCGGCGGCCGCGGTCACCGGGACCTGCGCCAGGTACGCGCCGTCGGCCCGGGTGGTCGCCGTGCCGACGCTCGTCCCGTCGCGGGTGACGGTGACGGTGGCGCCGGTGACCGGCTTGCCGTCGTTGGCGTCGGTCACCGTGCCGGAGACGACCGCGTGGCCCTCGGGCCGGAAGCTGATCGCCATGCCGTCACGGACGGAGAGCTGGTCGAACGAGTACTGGAAGGCGTCGGTGCCGTCGTGGTTCTCCGCGCCGATGGTGGCGCCGGCCCCCTGCTCGAAGCCCTTCTCGCTCGGGTCGATGCCCTTGTAGTGGAAGGAGTAGGTACCGTCCTCGCCGAGCACGGCGGCGAAGCCGATGCGCCGGCTCGTGTCGCGGGCGATGAGCATGTCTCGCCACTCGACGACGTACTCGCGGTGCGGGGCGGTGCCACGGACCGACGTGTAGATGCCCGACGAGGCGTCCATGGCGAGCTGGTCCCAGAAGGGCGAGAGCGCACCGTTGGCCGGGGCCTTGGCGGGCAGGGGGGTGTTGTCGAGCAGCGCGAGGTAGCCGAAGATCAGCTGGCCGTCGCGGGTGACCCAGCCCTTGTCGTACGTGTGGCCGTACAGGGCGACGGGGAACGGCGGGGTGACGGCCTGGTAGGCCGACGAGGACGTTCCGATGCCGAGCTCGGTCTCGCCGGTGGGGTACTCCGCGGACACCTGGCGGCAGGTGGTGCCGAAGGCGTCGGTGCGGGTGGCGAGGGCGATGTCCTTGGTGGCCGTGCCCGTGGCGATGTCGGTCACGATGCCGATGGTGGCCGCGCAGTGGTTGAGCGGGGTCAGGCTGATCCGGTAACTGCCCACGGGCAGCGTCAGCTTGTAGCTGCCGTCGGCCGCGGTCGTGGCGCGGACCGGGGTGCCCTGCACCTTGAACGCGACGTCGGCCTCGGTACCGGAGTCGCTGCGCACGGTACCGGTCAGGGTGCCGGTGGGTGCGGTGGCGAGCGCCGTGTCGTGGGTGGCTGAGCCGCCGTCGGTGACGGTGAGTCCGGCGGTGTCGGTGACGTAGCCGAACTTGCTGACGGACACCGTGTAGGCGCCGGAGACCAGCCGCGGGAAGGCGTAGGTGCCGTCCTTCTTCGTGGTCAGGGTGGCGTGCGTGGGACCGGCCACGGAGACCTCGACGTCGGCGGCCCGTTCGCCGCCGATGGTGACGGTGCCGGTGAGGGCGCCGACGTGGTCGCGCGGGGCCGCGTCGACGGCGGCGTACGCGTCGAGCCGGCCTTCGCCGTAGACGTTGTTGAAGGCCGTGGTGCCGCCGCAGGAGGTGTCGTCGACGTCGATCGCGGCCTTGTTCAGCACGGCTTCGGTGGCGGTGATGTCACCGCGCAGCGCCGGGGCCGCCGACCAGAGCAGGGCGACGGTGGCCGCGGTGTGCGGCGAGGCCATCGACGTGCCCGACTTGGCCGCGTAGCCGCCGCCGGGGGTGGCGGAGCGGACGTTCACGCCGGGGGCGGAGATGTTCGGCTTGACGGTGCCGTCGATGCCCGGTCCGCGTGAGGAGAACGAGGCGATCTTGTTGTTGCTGTCGAAGGCGCCCGAGGCGTACGTGTTCGTGAGCGCGCCCGGGGAGCCGGCGGTGTCGCAGTACGGTCCCGCGTTGCCGTTGGAGAAGGCCGGGAAGATCCCGGCGTCCCGCCACGACTGCACCATCGCCTGGTACCAGGTGTCCAGGCTGTCGGAGCCCCACGAGTTGTTGATGACGTCGGGGGCGCGATCGGGGCGCGGGTTCTCCCCGTCGGCGTCGGTCGGCGCGAGCATCCACTGCCCGGCGGCGAGCAGCGCGTCGCGCGGACAGCCGTCCGGGGTGCAGGCCTTGGCCGCCATCCAGCGGGCGCCGGGTGCGACGCCGATGGAGTTGGCGGTGCCGTCCTCGCCGACCATGGTGCCCATCGTGTGGGTGCCGTGCCCCTGGTCGTCGCAGGGCTTCGCCGTACCGCAGGTGTGGGTCGCGTCGAACCAGTTGTAGGCGTGGTCGTACGTGCCGTCGGCCTTCAGGCCGCGGTAGGCGGCGGCGAGGGCGGGGTGCTGGTGGTCGACGCCGGTGTCGATGCTGCCGATGACCGTGCCTTCGCCGCGTACCCCGTACTCGTTCCACACCTTGGGGGCGTTGATCCGGTCGACGTTCCACTCGATGCCGTCGACCTCGGCCTCGTTGGTGCCGTTGACCGTGGGCGGGAGCGGGACGGTGTCGTCGGCCTCGATCGACGCGACGTCGGAGCGGGCGGCGATCTTCGTGGCCAGGGCCTTGCTGCCGGTGACCTTGACGGTGTTGCTGATCCAGTACGACGTGTAGGACGCGTCGGCCTGCTTCAGCAGGGCCGTGAGTCCTTGCTGCGACGTCTTGGCGTACGCGGTCTTCGCCTTCAGGACGGCACGGCCCCGACCTGTCTTGGTCGCGGCCTTCTTCGCGGCCGAGGTGTCGGCCTGGGAGGCGAGCTGCACCCAGAACGAGACTTTGTCGTGCCGGGTGAAGTCCTTGAGCAGGGCGCCGTCCGCCTTGCTCTGCAAGGTGGTCGGCGGGACCGGTTCGGTGTCGGCGGCGACGGCCGGCAGAGCACCCAGGAAGGGGGCGCCCAGGGCCGTGGCGAGCGCGGTGGAGAGGAGTCCTCGCCACCGGGGTGTTCTGTGTCGGTTCACGTCTGCCTTCCTCATGGGATCAGTTGCTCAGGTCGGGACGCTGGGTGACGCGGATGGCGTTGACGAGGGTCTTCTCGGCGCCGGTGGCGACCAGCCGGACGTTCAGCCGGCCGTCGGTGACGGTGACCGTGAAGGACTTGGTGAGCGCCCGGTAGCTGCCGCCGGTCTCGGCGACGATGTCGAGGTCGGGCAGGTGGACGGAGCCCTCGGCGAGGACGTCGGTGAGGCGCTGCCCGGCCGTGACGTTGCCGAGCTCGGCGAAGTCCAGCTCGACCTGGTAGGTGCCGTTCGGCACCTGGTCGAAGCGGTATTCGAGGGCGCCTTCTCGGGCGGTGCGCAGCAGCTTGTCGTCGGTGGTGTCCTCGATGGCGTTGGTGGTGCTCACCTTCGTGGACCGGCCGACGAAGCCGTACGAGCCGGCCGTGTACTTCTGGTCCGGGGTCCATGCGTCGGACGCGGAGTCGGTGTACGCCTTGGCCC
The DNA here is from genome assembly GCF_045207435.1 of Streptomyces sp. NBC_00876. Taxonomy (NCBI): domain Bacteria; kingdom Bacillati; phylum Actinomycetota; class Actinomycetes; order Kitasatosporales; family Streptomycetaceae; genus Streptomyces; species Streptomyces sp. NBC_00876. The sequence continues at coordinate 8,413,491 of NZ_CP108800.1, read as the reverse complement.
CGCCGGCGTCGATCGCCGTGCGGTAGGCGGGCACGGACACGGTCACCGGAATCCTGATCTCCGGGGTGCGGCCGCTGTCGGAGGCTACGACGACGGTGCCCTTGAGGGCGGTGCCGGGCGCCACACCGTGCGTGTCGAAGGTCAGGACGACCTTCTGCTCACCGCCCTTGGCCAGCCGGCCCTGTGCGGGCGCGGCGCTGAACCAGGAGGAGCCACTCGCCTCGGTGACCGTGTAGCCGGTGTCGGAAGCGGAGTTGGCGAGGGTGAGTGTGCGCTGCCTGCTTTCCTCGGCGGGGACGACGACGGTCGTCGCGGTCGCCGGGGTGGCGGTGACCTTTCCGGTGGTCAGCCCGGTGGAGAACTGTCCGGTCGAGCCGGTCGCGAGTGCGACGGTGCGGGTGCCCGCCGTGTAGTGCGCGGCGGTGACGGTGACGTCGTAGTCGGCCTTGTCGCCGGTCACCGGCGTCTGTACCAGGTAGCCGCCGTCGGCCCCCGTGGTGCCGGTGGCGACGGTCTCGCCGTCACGCGCGACGGTGACGGTGGCGCCGGCGAGCGCCTTGGCGTCGTTGCCGTCGGTGACGGTGCCGGTCAGGGCGGCGCTGCGGGTGGGCCGGAACTCGACGGCCAGGCCGTCGCTGACGGATTTCTCGTTGTACGAGTACTGCAGAGCGTCGGTGCCGTCCCCGTTCTCCGCCCCGATCGTGGCGCCCGAACCCTGCGCATAGTCGCCGCCGGTGGGGTTGCGGTAGTGGAAGGAGTAGGTGCCGTCCTCGCCGATCACCACGGAGAAGTCGAGCTTCTGCGTGCGCGCGACGGACGTCACCATGTTCCGCCACTCCACGACGATCTCGCGGTGCGGGGCGGTGCCGCGGGCCGACCAGTAGAGGTCACCGCCGTCGGTGGCCAGCTGAAGGTTGTCCCAGAACGGGTAGAGGGAGCCGCTGGGGAGTCCCGTGTAGGGCAGGGTCCGGTTGGCGCTGACGTTGACGGACGGCTCGAAGCTGAGATAGCCCTCGACGTTCGCGGCGGCCTGCCGGTACGTCTTGCCGTACAGCGCCACCGGGAAGGGGAACTTGACCGCGGCCGAGCCCTCGTAGTCGCTGCTGGTGCTCAGCTTGGTGGCACCGGAGGGGAACGCGGTGTCGTGCGTGGTCCGGCATACGGTGCCGAACCGGTCGCCGCGGTTGGGCAGGGTGAGGTCCTTGCCGGCCTCGCCCGCGGCGACCTGGACGCCGAACGATCCGATCGTGGCGCAGCGGGAGACCGGGGTGACGGTCAGCTGGTAGGCACCGGCGGGGAGCCGGAGCGCGTACGTACCGTCGGTCGCCGTCGTGGTGGTGGTGTCGGCGGGGGCGCCCGCCACCACGATCTTCGCGCCGGCTTCGGGGCCGGACAGAGTGGTCACGGTGCCGGTGAGCGTGCCGATGGGCGCGAGGGCGAGGGCCAGGTCGCGAGTGGCGGTGGCGTCCTCGATGACGGTGGCGGTGGATTCGGCGGTCGTGTAGCCGAACTTGGTGACCTTGACCTTGTAGTCGCCGGCCATGAGCTTCGGCAGGCTGTACGTGCCGTCGGCGCGGGTGTCGGCGAGGGCGTTCATCGGTCCGTCGAGTTCCACGGTGGCGCCGGCCAGCGGTGCGCCGTCGGAGGTGACGGTGCCGTTGAGGCCGCCGAGCGGGCCGCGGGGCACGGATGCGACGGCCTCGTAGGCGTCGAGCCGGCCCTCGCCGTAGACGTTGTTGTTCTCGGCGCTGCCGCCGCAGGTGGTGTCGTCCACGTCGTGGGCGGTGCGGTCGAGGAGGCGTTCGGTGGCCGCGACGTCGCCCCGGACCGCCGGGGACGCCGCCCACATCAGGGCGACGGTGGCGGCGGTGTGCGGTGAGGCCATCGACGTACCGGACATGACGGCGTAGCCGCCGCCGGGGGCGGCCGAGCGGACGTCGATACCGGGGGCGGCGATGTCAGGCTTGACGGCACCGTCCTCGCCGGTACCGCGGGACGAGAAGTACGCGATGTCACCGTCACTGTCGAAGGCGCCGGTGGCGTAGCTGTTGGTGTAGGCGCCCGGGGAACCGGCGGTGGCGCAACCGGGGCCGTCGTTGCCGTTGGAGAACGCGGGGAAGATCCCCGCGTCGGTCCATGACTGGACCATGTCCTTGTACCAGGTGTCGATGACGCCGGCACCCCAGGAGTTGTTGACGACGTCGGGGGCCAGATCCGGGCGCGGGTTGTCGCCGTTGCGGTCGGTGGGCGCGAGGATCCACTGCCCGGCAGCCATCAGCGCGTCCTGCCCGCAGCCGATCGGGGTGCACGCCTTGGCGGCGATCCACTGGGCGCCGGGCGCGACACCGATCCTGTTGCCGTCACGGTCGTCCCCGACCATGGTGCCCATGGTGTGGGTTCCGTGCCCGTAGTCGTCGCAGGGGGCGTCGCCCGAGCAGCTCGCGGTGGCGTCGAACCAGTTGTAGTCGTGCTGGTACGTGCCGTCTGCCTCCAGGCCGCGGTACTTGTTCATCAGCGTCGAGTGCTGGTAGTCGACGCCGGTGTCGATGTTGGCGACGACTGTGCCGCTTCCGTTGACGCCCAACTCGTCCCAGACCTTGGGCGCGTTGATGCTGTCGAGATTCCACTCGACGCCGTTGACCGTCGGTTCCTGCTCGGCGGGCAGTTCTTCGGGCAGCTGGAGGAGCTTGTCGGCCGCGATGGAGGCGACCTCCGGGCGGGCGGCGATCTTCTGGGCGAGGGCCTTGTCGCCCGTGATCTTGAGGGTGTTGCTGATCCAGTACGACGTGGCGTGCGCGCCCGCCTCCTTCACCAGGGCCTCGATGCCGGCCTGGGTGGTGGCGGCGTGCCGCTTCTTCGCCGCGATGACGGCCTTGTCCCGGCCCACCCGGGTCTTCGCCCGCTTCGCGGCCGAGGTGTCGGCCTTGGAGCCGACCTGCACCCAGAAGGTCGTGGTGTCCTTCTTGTCCAGCTGCCGGACGACCTCGGTGTCGGCCTTGGCCCGCAGTTCGGCCGCAGGTGACGGCGCGGGGTCGGCGGTGGCGGGGACCGCTGCGAGGAGCGGCATTCCCATGGCTACGGTGAGCGCGACGGCCAGCAGACCGTGCCGTCGCGCAAGTTGCTGTCTCACGTGCGGACTCTCTTTCCGGAGGATATGAGCAGGGGCCGGGCGGGGCCGGCGTGGACCGGCCGGGTCAGGAGAATGCCGGTGGCAGGGGCCTGGTCAGCCCGGACCGGAACTCATCATTGGCAGGCGCATGACATTCACGAGCAAAGGGGTGACGCCGCCGCGCCGCCGCGAGGGAACCTGCCGCAACACGCACTCTCCTTCACAGGAAGTCCACGCAAGGGACCGTGGGACGTTCGCGAGGTGGTGATCACACAGCAGTATGAGTGCGGCACAGCAGGTCATCAGGGGTGCTTGGCTGGCGAGTTGGCGACATGACGCGCTCTCGCCAACCGGCCGTCCGGACGGGTGGAACGGCCCCGCCCCGACCTCGAGCGCCCCCGGACGGGCCGTCCGGGGGCGCTCGACGGGGCCGGCCGGATCCGTCACTTCACTGCGTAGGCCCGGGTGATGGTCTGCTGCACCGAATCGCCGTCGGCGTCTTCGGCGCCGAGGCGCAACGACATGAAGCGGGAGCCCTCGGGGTGGTGAGTGGAGACTGCGAAGGGGCCCTCGGCACCACCGGTCACCCCACGGTGGCCGCGATGGCGCCCGGATGGTCGGCGCAGCGCAGGTCCTGCGCGTAGGGGTGCGCGGTCCGCGCGTGGTAATCGGCCGCGATCCGGACGGAGTTGCTGTTGTCCACCTTCAGCGTGGAGGCGGCCATGCCTGGCGTCCGGCCGAGGCCGCTCGCACCGAGGGCGAGGGCGGCAGCCGCCGCCAAGAGGGGCAACCGTCTGGATCCGGGCACGCGGGACTCCTTGTCGACATGGAAGTGCGGGGAGACCCCCGGAGCCTCGCGGATGCCCGCGCACCCCGACAATGCGTACCGCTGGCCAGTGTGCGACAGCGTGCCGGATGTCGCCCCTCCGCCAGGTGCGCCCCGACCGGCCATCGGGCTTACCGTCAGATCCAGTTGTTGCGCATGGCGTACCAGCCGAGTTGCAGCCGGGACGTCACCGACGCCAGGTCCATGAGCGCCCGCAGTCTGCGCTGCACCGTGCGGGGCGAGGTGCCGAGCTGGTTCGCGGTCGCCGCGTCCGTGAGGCCGGAGAGCATCAGCTGGAGGATCTGCCGGTCGACCGGGGTGAGTTCGGCGACCTCACGCAGATACGGCCGGGAGTGCCGCCACACGGCGGCGAACAGCTCGGTCACCAGCATCGTCAGCGGCTGCCGCAGCAGCACCGCACGCTCCGGGCCGAGCTGGACCATGGCGACGTCCCCGTCGGCCACGGCCAGTTTGAGCAGCGGGCTGTCCGTCACCCGCACCTGCTCACCGCGTCGTACCCGTTCCTCCAGGGCGGCCACCGCCGCCGGTTCGGCGAGGAAGTCGCGGTCGACCAGGAGCTGGTAGGTGACTCCGGAGGGAGCCCGGCGGTAGTCGGCGGACGTGTCCGGCGCCGACGACAGCGTCTGCGACACCGGCGTGATCCTGTTCAGGCCCGTCAGAAACGCCTGGAACGTGTGGCGCGCACCGGTTTCGAGCTCCAGGATGCGGCGGGCCTGTGCCGCCGGGCCGTCGACCGTCTCCACGCGCACCCGGCCGTCGTCCGGGGTCCGGTCGCGCACCAGGGCGGCCACGGCCGACTCGGCGCGCCGCAGTTCGTGCCCCAGCTGCCGGAAGACCGCGTGCAGTTGCTCCTCCGAGGCCTCGGTCCCGGCAGGCGCGCGCACGTCCCGAGGGGGCGCCTGGTCCGCCTCCTCGGCAGTCGTCACTGTTCGTCCAAGATCGGGCATGGCGTCAGTCTGACCGACCGTCGCGACGGTGTCCCGGTCCCCGAACCCCGCACGCAGACACCGCAGAAGGCCGATTCGCCCCGTCAGCGCTGGCCCGGAAGGGGTTCGCCGCCCACGTGAACGGGCCGTGGCGTAAGTGCGACATGTCGCGTCCTCGCCACCTGGTAAGGACACCGTCACTCCCCCGCCGCGGGCGGGCAGCCGAGCGGACCGGGCCCCTTGACGAGGGGCGCCGGTCCACTCGTGTTCCGTCCTACCGAAGGGGCTTGTTGACCTGGAAGGCCCGGGTGACGGTCTGCCTGACCGCGCTGCCGTCGTTCGCCGCGACGGTGGCCCGCAAGGTCGCGTACGAGGCGCCCCCGGGTGCGGTCAGACAGGTGTGCGACGGCGTTCCGTGCCGGCCCGCGGTGACTGTGGCCACGTGCCAGGTGGCACCGTCGTCCCAGCTGACCTCAAGCCCGGCGGGAGCGACCGCGGCTTCGACGGCGCCCGGTGCGCGCTGGACATCCACGTCCACCCGGGTCGTGGCATAGCGAGGGGCGCCGCCCGAGGCGTCGAGGCCGTGCGGGGTGAACCGGACTGCCATGAGCGGCAGGATGGTTCCGGCGCCGTCGTCGGTGTCCGAGTCGAAGCTCCACTGCGACCGCACTCGGGTGGACAGCGTGGCGTAGGGCTGGTCACGGGTGATATCCGCGTCGAGTGTGTAGCGACCGGGGCCCGCCGGAGCCGGGATGGTCCTACCGCTGCCGACGGCGTTCCACGTACTCACCTTCTGACCGTCCCTGGCCAGGGTGAGGGTGCCCGAAGCGCCCCAGTCGGATCCGCCCCGGCTGCCGTCGCCGTCGACGAACCACGGCGCGCCGGCCCAGATGACGGAGTCGTTGATCCGGTAGGCGGGCGCGGCCGGCAGCCCCGGTCCGACCACCGCGGCCGCGAAGTCCAGTCGCCGCAGGGCGTGCGGGCCGACCGTCTGCGTCGACGTCGCGAGGGACTGCCGCCCGGCGACCGAGGCCCGGTCGAGCCATTCGCCCGGTGTGCGGTAGTCACGCACGGTCGACGGGAAGCGGACCGACTGGTCGACGAACAGCGGGAGCAGGGCGTCGTCGTCCGGGGTGGCCGCGGTGGTGCCTGCGGCCGGGGTGCCCTGGGCGTTGAAGTGGACGCGCACGTCGGTCAGGTCCCGGCGCTGGACCGAGAAGGCGGGCCGGGCCGGGACACCGTCGTTCCAGGTGCGCGCCACGTGGTAGAAGAACGGGCTGGGCGCCGCCGACGAGGCGTCCTCGGCCGCGAACACGGCGAACGTACGGTACTTGGCGTCCGGCTCGGCGAACGGCGTCGCGTACAGCGACTCTCCGGCGCGCTCACCGGTGGTGACCACGCTCAGTGTGTACGTGCCGGTGCCGGCGGGCAGCGCGAGTGCGGCCTGCACGGCTGTGGCGTGGGCCGCGCGGTCGTGGACGTCCGCGCGAACCGGAGCGGCGGTGCGGGCGTCGAGGTCGACCGTGGTGTCCGCCACGGGGGTGACCGACGTGGCGGCCATCGTGGTGGTGCGTCCCGTGCCGGTACCGCTGTTGATCGTCATGCCGATCCAGTACTGCGCCTCGGGCACGGACGCCGTTCCGGTGCCCGCGATGATGCGGACCGGGTAGCGGTCGCCGGTCCACCGGTTGACCACCAGGGCGGTTCCGGTGGCCGGGGTGCCATCACGCTGCTCCGCGTGGAGCGTCAGCTGATGGGTGGGAATGGGGCTGTTGACGCCGAGGATCGTACGGGTGACGGCCCTGCCGTCCAGCGATGCCGTGAGGATCGCGGACCACGGGCCGTGCGGCAGCAGGCCTGCCCGGGTGGTGACGGTCGCGGTCGCGGTGCCGTGCGCGGGGACGGTGACCCTGTCGCGGTCGACCGAGAACTGCTCGGCGTTGCCCGGCTGTGCGGTGGGCGACAGCGGCTTGTCGAGAGCCAGGTCGAGCGTCGCGTCGCTGTCACCGGAGTTGGTGAGGGTGACGGTGTGCTCGGTGTCCCTGCCTGCGCCGTCGGACCAGCCGGCTGTCGTCGTCAGGTTCGCGGGAGAGGCGAGGACCGTCTGCCCGACGGCGCGGCCGACGTCCACCCGGCCGGTGCCCTGCTGGTAGGCTGAGCGCTTCGTGTTCGACTCCGCGCTGTTCATGAGCGCGGTCTTGATCTGCTCGCCGCTCCAGTCGGGGTGCGCCTGTGCGACGAGTGCGGCGGAGCCCGCCACGTGCGGCGTCGCCATCGACGTCCCGCTCTTGGCGGTGTGGCCGCCACCCATCTTCGCCGCGACGATGCTGACGCCGGGCGCCGTGATGTCGGGCTTCACGGCGTTGTCGCTGGGGCGGGGGCCGCGGCTGGAGAACGCGGCGAGCTGGTCGTCGGCGTCGACCGCGCCCACGGCCAGGGCGGCGTTCGCGATGGCGGGTGCGCCGACCGTCGCGGTCCCGTACTCACCGTCGTTGCCCGCGGCGACGACGAAGAGCGTGCCGGTGCTCGCCGACAGGTCGTTGATGACCGCGATCGCGGGGTCCTCCTCGTCCGCGGGACCGCCGAGGCTCAGATTGACGACCTTGGCGTGGACGGTGTTGACGGCCCAGTCGATGCCGGCGAGGAGCGCGGAGGTGGGGCAGGAGCCGGTGCTGTCGCAGACCTTGCCCACGGCGAGCGACGCGTCGGGGGCCACACCGCGGTAGGTGCTGTCGACGCCGGCGATGGTGGAGGCGACGTGGGTGCCGTGGCCGTTGTCGTCCTCGGCGGTGTCGCCGCCGAGGAAGTTGGACGAGACCGTCACCCGGCCGGCCAGGTCAGGGTGGTCGGAGTCGTATCCGCTGTCGAGGACGGCGACCGTGACGCCCTTGCCCGTGTACCCGTTGCCCCAGGCCTCGGGAGCGTGGATCTGGGGCACGCTCCTGTCGAGGGCGACGTGCATCCGGCCGTCCAGCCAGAGCTTGTTCGCACCGCCCGCGAGCGAACCGCCGGTGCCGGCGGTCAGGCGCTTCCAGGTGCCGGCCGCGTCGGTGCGGTCATGCGGGTCGAGTGCGGTCAGGCCCAGGCGGGGTATCGCGTGCCCGGGGTGGGCCGCCGAGCCGGCCGCGTCCCGGGCCCTGCTCGCGGCGCCCGCTCCCTTGGCATGCTGAACGATCATCCCCACGGCGCCGGGGGCGGTGGTGCCCTTCGCGCCGTAACCGGCGTCCAGCAGCGCCTCGACGTCGAAGAGGCGGGGGTCGAGGCGGCCGGCGGCAAGCAACGGCTCGGCATCCGCGGGCACGACGGTGACGTCGCCGTCACCCACGGAACTGGTGGTGAAGGTGACGTCCTCCCGGCCGGGGCCTGGGGTGACGGTGGCCGAGCGGAGCTCGGAACCGGAGCGCTCGACCGTCACGGTGTCGCCGGTGGGCAGCGGCACGGTGAAGGTGGTGGCTGCCTGTGTACGGGGCTCGGCGGCCGGTCCGGACGGGTCCGCCGCGTGGGCGGTGGTGGCAGGTATGGCGGGTATGAGCGCCGCCATCATGCCGGCAGCGGCCGCGATGGTTCTGACGTGCACGGAGAGAACCCCCAAAGATCGCAGAGCGAGGACGGATCGAATCCTTGCAGCGCCGGGGCTCTCAACCAGGCTCACGGAGTGGCGACTTGACGACGCGTCGCAGATCCGCCACCGCGGGGCCGCCCGGTGGGGGCGACCCCGCGGTGTCCCTCAACGGACTTCGTACGCGCGGATCATCGTCTGGTCGACCCGCGCCCCGTGCACGTCGGCGAGCGTGACGCGCAGGTGCACGAACGTGCCTGCGGGCGCGTCGCCCGGAACCGTCGCCCGCCACGCGCCGTGGGACCTCCGCACGTCCGCGCTGTGCCAGTCGGTGACCGCGTCCATGGTGGCCTGGTCACCGTAGGCGTACTGCACCTCGACGGCGCCCAGGGCCACCGGGCCGTCCGCTCCGTCCACGACGGCGCCGATGCCGATCGTGGTGCTCTCCCCCGCCGGGCGTGCGTTGCGCAGGTCCGACGGGAGGTCGAGGACCGGGACGAGGAGGCGCTGGGCACCCTGGTCGGCGGCACCGGAACGGAAGTCCCACTGCGTGCTGTACGCGAGACCGGTGCGGTCCGCGGCCGACAGCGGCCGGCGCCAGCTCTGACGGAACGTCACGTCGGCGGTGTCCCGCTGCAGTTCGAAGATGCCCGACACCAGAGCCTGCGGTTCGCCGTTCACCAGCAGCTGCCGGGTGCCGTAGTCGTTCCGGCCGGCGGTGGAGTCGTGGCCGCCGGCGTCGCCGAACGGGGCGACGGTGAAGGCCAGCCGATTGCTGTCGCGGGTCATCAGCGCGGCGCTGTAGGTGTTGCGCACGGGGCCGTACGGCGACTTGTACCAGTACGCCACCGACTTGCCCCGCGACGCCTTGCGCGGGCCGTCATAGGCGGTGCCGCCGTTCGGGCCGAGGTCGCGGCGCATCAGGGTCGTCCATGTCAGGCCCTCGCTGCCCGACGGTGTGAAGTACTCGGTGCGCTGCTGCGGGGCGTGCAGCGGCAGTGTCGTGCCGCCCGCCCACACGGCGGGCATGCCGGGCAGGCCCACCTTCACGTCGGACCAGTACGTGGCATCGCCGGTGGCCTGCTGTACGTGGTAGCGGGCGTCGGTGACGGCGAGCCCGCTGTCGCGCACCCGCTGGGTGCCGGGCCGGATCGCGTCCTTCGAGACGTGGGCCAGGTTGTAGACGTACGGGCTGTTCGCGGTCGCGGTGCCGGACCAGCCGATCTTCGCCGAACCCGACTGCGCGGCCTCGGCCTTGAGGGTGAGCGCGTCGTCCCAGGTGATGGTGGCCTGCGGAACACCGCCCTCGGGGCCGGTGATCTGGAAGCGGCCCCCGCTGTCGGGTACGGCGGCCAGGACGCCGGCGGCGCCGGCCTTCGCGGCGGCCGTTTCCCAGGTGTAGGCGTTGCCGCCCCCGGTGCCCGCGTCGACCAGGGCGACCTTGCCCTTCAGGTCGTGGGCCGCGAAGCCGTCGTCCGTGCCCTTGCCGATCGCGACGACCTCGGCTGTGCCCCTGCCGTCGAACTCCGTCGCCTTCTGCACCGGCAGCGAGTCCAGCACCCGTCCGCCTCCCGAGGTGAACCGGGCGAGCGGAGCGGTCTGCCGCGCCGAGGCGAGGAACGTGACCTTGTCGGCGTGCCCGACCGGCTGGGCGTAGATCGCCTTGGCGTACGAGGGGACGGAGGTGGCGTAGCCGGCGAGCAGCCGTCCGGCGCTGTCCAGGCCGTAGGTCAGCCCGATCGCGAACCCGTTGAGCCGGCTCGCGCGGTCGGTGTCCCACGCGACCCGCTCGGCGTCGCGCGCGTCGAGGGTGACCGTGGTGTCGCCGGAGACGGTGAGTTCCGGCCGGTAGAGCTGCGACACCGAGGCCACACTGCCGATGCTGCCCGGCTCGTCCCGGGTCATGATCAGAGCGCTGAGGGCGTACGCGCCGAGCGGCACCCGGATCGTGGTGCTGCCCGCGGCCGGGTAGCCGAGGGTGTACCGCTTCGCGGTGTCGCGATGGTCGTCGAACAGCTGGAACGCCGACGGGGATTCCGCCGGGTCGCCGTGCCGGTCGAGCCCCTTGACGGTCAGGTCGGCCGACGGCACCTCCAGGTGCACGCCGAAGGGGACGGTGACGCGCACGCCGTGGGCGCCCGTACCGAGGAGGCGGCCGGTGAGCGTGCCGTAGTCACCGGCGTCGAGCTTCGCCGCCGGGTCGATGCGGACCGGCACGTCGGCGGTGCCGTTCGCCGGGACGGTGACCTTGGTACGGGCCGCCTCGGCAAAGCCGTGGACGCGCGAGCCGTCGTCGCCGCGCACATCGCGCACGTCGAGGGTGAGGGTGACGTCCCTGTCCGTGACGTTGGTCAGCGTGATGGTCCTGTCGACCGGCTGGAGTCCGGACTGCGGATACGCGAAGTCGCCGAGCAGCGGGCCGGGTTCACCCACCACCGGCTGGGACATCGCACGGGCCACGTCCATCGGGCCTGCGCCCTGGTCCAGGACGGGGGCGTCGGTGTCCTTCGCCGAAGAGGTGAGCAGCGCCTTGAGGCGGGCCGGTGCGAGGCCGGGGTGCTGCTGGAGGAGGAGCGCGGCGCCGCCGGCGACGTGCGGGGTGGCCATCGAGGTGCCGGACATCGACTGGTACGCCTGGGCGCCACGCCCGCCCGCCCGCGCGGCGACGACGTCGACGCCCTGGGAGGCGATGTCGGGCTTGGCGTTGATCCCGTCGGCGGAGGGGCCGCGGCTGGAGAACGACGCGGTCTCGTCGTGGCGGTCGACGGCGCCGACGGTGAGGGCGCTCGGCGCGCAACCGGGCGTGGAAACGGTGCCGCGCAGCGAGGCGTTGCCCGCCGCGATGACGAACAGGGCCTTGTCGCCGAGGCGCTGGACCGCTTCGACGTCGGGGCCGGAGCAGCTGGTGGAGCCGTCGGCGCCGAGCGACATGGACACCACCTTCGCGCCTTCGGCGACGGCCCATTCCATGCCGTTGACGATGCCGCTGAGTGTGCCGGAGCCGTCGTCGCCGAGCACCTTGCCGACGAGCAGCCCGGCCCCCGGTGCCATGCCCGCGTACCGGCCGTCGGACGCTGCGCCGGTGCCCGCGATGGTGGACGCGGTGTGGGTGCCGTGGCCGGTGCGGTCCTGCGCGTCCTGGCCGTTGACGAACACCTTGGTCTGCGTGATCCGGCCGGCGAGGTCGGGGTGGTCCGCGTCCGCGCCGGTGTCCAGGACTGCGACCTTGACGCCGGAGCCGTCGAGCCCCGCCTTGTGGGCGGTGCCGGCCCCGGTGAGCGGGACGGTCGGGGTGCCGAGTGCGTCGGCGGCGCTTCCCCTGACCTTGGCGTCCAGCCAGATCTTGGTGACACCGCCGGCCGAGCGTGCCGAAGCCTTCGCCGGGGTCAGGTCCTGCCACGCGTCGGCGGCGGACTCCTTCGCGACGTCGAGGCCGGCGCCGCCGATGGAATCGAGCGTGGCGGTGGTCCGGGTACCCGGCCGGGCGGTCCGCGGTGCGCGGCCGCCGGCGTACTCGACGATCACCGGCATCGTGGCGGAGTGCGCGTCGTCGTAGCCGTCGGCGACGAGTCCTCCGATGTCGAAGAGCCGTATGTCGACGAGTCCGGCGTCGACCAGCTTCTCGACGCCCTGCGGGAAGACATAGGTGCGAGTTCCGTCCTGCCAGACGGCGGCGGGGTGGTCGGTGCCGTCCACGGGACGGGGTGCGGCCGACAGGATCCGGCCGTCGGGGGCCAGTCGCGCATCGACCACGTCACCGGTGACGAGGGTGACGGTCACGGTGCGGGCCGCCGCACCACCTGCACCGGTCGGCGGGGGGGCCGTGGCACCGGCGTGCGCTGCGGGTATGCCGACGGCCATCAGGGCGACGGTCGCGAGGCCGGCGGCCGTGGACCGCCATGGTCGGGTGCGTCTCACGGAACAGCTCCTGGTCGAAAGGGGTGATGGACCAGCAGCGTCGCCAATTCCTCACCGCCATGGGTGTGTTCGGGCTGGCGAGTGGCCGCCATGACGTAATCCCGACATGGGCGGCACCTCGGATGCGTACACCCCCGAAGCCCTGCCGAGGGGGGCCCTGCCCCTGCGCGCACGACGGCGGCGAGACTAGGGGCATGTCGTCTGTTCCAGAAACACCGTCCTCACAGCCCACCGGCGCCGCGACGTCCGCCCCTGCCCTGCGCGCGTCACTCGTCGAGCTGCAGGAGCAACTGCGCGGAACCGACGCCGTGCTGACCCGGCTGCTGAGCCGGTGGCAGCCGGGCGCGGGCGGGAACGACGAGCACTTCGTCAGAGTCTGGGAGAACCGGGCGGACCAGGCCCGCCGCATCCACGAACTGGAGTACGCGGCCCGGACTTCGCTGCTCGTCTTCCAGTCCGGGGCGAACACGGTCGCCCCCGTCCCGACGACGCTGCCCGACGAACCCGAGGAGCGCCAGGCGGACGCCACCGGGCCGGCGATGCGCAAGGACGGCAACCCTGACGCCGCGTACCGCGTCGTCGTGGACCGTGACTTCCTCTCCGAGCCTGCCGCGCTGCGCGCACTCGACCAGCGTGTGGCGCAGGGCCACGACGTCCGCGTCGTCGACCAGCCGTTGGTCAAGCTGGTCGTCGCGGACGGCGAGACGGCGATGGTCCGGCTGGAGCCCGGACATTCGCTGGAGCTGCGGCCGCCGCTCGTACTGCTCGCCACAGAGCTGTTCGAGTCGGTGTGGCGCCGCTCGCGCCCGTATCTGCGCGAGGACGGCGATCTGAGTCCCACCGACCGCCGCATTCTGCAGCTGATGCTGTCCGGACTGACCGACGCGGCGACGGCCCATCAGCTGGGCACGTCGCCGCGTACGGTGCAGCGCCGGGTGCGGGCGCTGATGGATCTGGCCGCCGTGGCGTCACGCGTTCAGCTGGGCTGGTACGCGATGCGCAACAACTGGGTGTGAGCACCCGCCGCGGCGGCCCTGCGCCTACATCAGGTCCAGGTAGTCCTCCAGCGACTTGCCGCGCAGGCGCTTGACCGGGTCGGTGTAGTGGTCGGCCGTGCTGTTCTGCGCCAGGTAGTTGTCCTTCACCCAGGCGAGATCCTTCACGCCGACCGTGCCGTCGTGGTCGATGTCGGCGGCGCGGTCGGCCGTCCCGCGCGCCGCGTACACGGCTGCCGCGTCCCGGACGTCGACGACGTCGTCGCCGTTGACGTCACCGGCGACGAGCACGGCCATCGAGCCGGCGCTGTTCCCGGCCACGCCCCAGGTGCCGTCCAGGCCGAGGTCGATGTCCTCGGTCCAGGTGAAGTGACCGGGCGCGGTCACCCGGAACCGGTACGGCTTGTCGGACGGAGTCAGCCCGCTGACGGAAATCCGGCCCGCCTTGTCCACGGCGACCTCGCGGCTGGTGCCGTCGGGCGAGGTGAGCGTCGCCTCGATGCCGTCGGCGGTGTGGTCGCGGACGTTGTCGTACGCGCCTTCCCTGGTGAGCAGGGCCTGGACGGCCGGGCGGGCGCCGAAGGTCGACGTCGGGTTGAGCATCCGCACCGCACCGTAGAACTGGATGTTCAGGTTCGTCTTGGTGCCCGCCGTGTCGACGGCGGACATGGCACCCGAGCTCAGGCCGGCATTCGTCGTCACCGTCCCACCGGTCACCTCGTACGTCACCTTCAGCAAGGGCATCGAGTCGCCGCTCAGGCCCGCGCTGTCGTCGACGTCGAAGGAGAGGGTGCTGTACGAGGACGATCCGGCCGACACGTCGGTGCGGCGGATCGCGGACGGGCCGTGTGCCTTCAGTTCGTCGGTCGGTTCGATGGAGACGAGCTTGACGTTCCGGTCGTCGTAGCGGATCTGCGAAGTGACCGTCCTCCAGTTCTTCAGCTCGTGTGCGGTCAGCGTGTATGTGACACGGTCCCCGGCCCGCGCCGATGACGCGCTCGCGTCGCCGACCACGTAGGGCGTGCCCTTCCTCATGATGTTGATCCGGCGGATGCCGCTGATGTTGCCGGCGGCGTCCGTGGGCCACAGCTTGAGCTGCGCGACGGGCGGGCCGACGGGAAGCTTGACCTGCCCGTCCACGGCCCCGTCGGACCCCGCCGGGAAGCTTCCTTCGGGCGCGTTCGGGTTGTAGAGCGAGTAGTACAGGCGGTTGTCGCTCTGGCCGATGTCGAGGCCCGCGGCGCGGATGTCGTCGGCCTGGGCGTCCAGCAGTGTGCCGGTCACGTGGAACGACGTGGCGTCGGCGGGTTGTTCGACGACGGTGGGGTGGGCCGGGTCCCAGGCTCCGTAGGCGTCCTCGTACGCGGGCAGTTCCGTGTCCACGTACACGTCACGCAGTTCGCTGTCGGTGCCGCCGGCGGCGTCCGTGCCGACGATGCGCAGCTTGTAGTGGCCGTCGTCGATGAAGCGGCCGCGCGGGTCGAACGGGGTGGCCTTGTCGCCGGTCGACGGGAAGTACCAGGGTCCGACAGTCGCCGGGCCGTACAGGACGCCCTCGGTGAGCCCGACGGTGTTGATGCCGCCGATGTAGCCGAGGTCCTTGCCGTCGGCGTCGGCGAGGAAGATGTCGATGCTGCGCAGCTGTCCGGCCATCCTCAGATTGAAGGTGGCCGCACCGCTCCCGACGGCTCCCTGGTCGGAACCCCGTCCGGTCGACATGACGGACTTGGTCATGTCGACCTCCTCGAACCCGGACTTGGCGACACGCATGCCGAACGGGACGTGCAGCGCGGGCATCCCGCTGCCGCTTCGCGGTGTCAGCGTGACCGTGCCCTCGTAGTAGCCGGCCGCGGCATCGGCGGGCACCCGCAGGGCGGCGGCAACGGACTTCTTGCCGTGGGCTCCGACCTTGATCCGGTCACTGGTGGTCAGGGTGATGTGCGAGGCGTCGGCGTCCGCGGAACCGCCGGAACCGCGTCTGAAGGCCGTCCGTACGTCGTACGTGACGGGCCTGCCGCTGTCGTTGACCACGCGCAGGGTGCGCTCGATGCTCGTGGCGCGGCCCACCGGCAGCACCCCGAGGTCCAACGCGCCCGTGACGGCGTCGACTTCGGTCTGCGAGCCGTCCACCGTGACGTGCGGGGTGGTCTCCGGGACCTGCACGGCTGCGGTGGCGTGCACGGCCGTGTACGGATCGACGGCTCCGGCACCGGCCTCGAAGACGCTGACGTCGCCGGGCAGTTCGGTCGCCGTGTTCATCAGCGCCGTCTTGATGTCGTCGGGGCTCAGTCCGCGGTCGTGCTGGAGCATCAGCGCGGCGGTGCCGGCGACGTACGGTGCGGCCATCGAGGTTCCGCTGAGGCGGGCGTACGCGTACGTGTAGTCGCCGCCGGCCGGGTCGATGATGTCGGCCGGTACGGACGACAGGACGCTGACGCCGGGCGCGGTGACCTCGGGCTTGATGGCCGCGCTGCCGTAGACCGGGCCGCGCGAACTGAAGTCGGCCAGTGCCCCGTCGCCGAGCCGGAAGGTTCCGGCCGGGGTGAACGAGACCTCGGCACCTGCTGCCGTCAGTGCGGCGCCGTCCGCCGCGGTCAACGAGAACGCCGGAACGTAGTTCGGGCTCTCACCGATGTAGTTCGGGATGTGCCCCTCGTCGGCGTTGTTGTTGACGAGGAGAACGGCCGCGGCGCCGTTGTCGTGTGCGCGTCGCACCTTCTCGTCGAGCGGGATGCCGCCACGCAGGACCAGGGCGGCCTTGCCGGTGATGTCCTTGCCGGTGTATCCGGCAGCGGTGCCGGTACCGACGCCGACGACCGCCAGGGGGCCGTCCGCCAGCTTGTCGAGGGCGTCGCCGTAGGGCTGGGCGAGCAGCCGGCCCTGCGCCGTCACCGATCCGGCGGTCAGCGTGTACGCGGGCAGCGTCAGCGGTTCGGAGTGGGCGCCGACCGTCAGCGAGAGGGCGGACGCGGCCGGAGTGGCGACGGTGCCCGGCTTCGGGCCACTGTTCCCGGCGGCGATGACGGTGGTGACGCCCGCGAGGACCAGGTTGTCGGCGGCTATGGACTGCGGGCTGAGCGGGTCGTTGATGGCGGCACCCAGGGACATGTTGACAACGTCCATGCCGTCGTCGGCCGCCTTGTCCATCGCGGCGATGATGTTGCTGGTACTGCCGCTGCCATAGGGGCCGAGGACCCGGTAGGCGTGGACGGAGGCACCGGGGGCGACGCCGTGCGCGGCCCGCGCCTTCGCCTCGGATCCCTGTCCGGCGATGATGCCGGCGACGTGGGTGCCGTGCTCGGTGTAGTACGTGGAACCCTGGTTGGTCTCGGCCTGGCCCGACGCCTTCCAGTCCTCGTACGTGGTCTCCATCGGGTCGGCGTCGTCGTCGACGAAGTCGTAGCCGCCCGCGTACACGCCCTTGAGGTCGGGGTGCCGGTAGTCGATCCCGGTGTCGATGATGCCGACCTTGACGCCCTTGCCGGTGATGCCTTCGGCGTGCAGGCGGGCCACGCCGCCGTCGGCGCCGCCGGTCTGCCCGCCGCCCGGCGCGGTGGCCTCCGGGTCGGAGAGCGCCTTCACCGTACTGTCCGGCCACACCGAGGCGACCTCGGCGTGGTCGAGCAGTTCGGCGACCCGGTCACCGGGCAGGCTGAGGCTGACCCCGTCGAAGCTGTGGGTGTAGCTGCGGTGCAGCCGGGGAGCCCGGGACTGCTTGCCGGACTTCCCCGCGGTGGCCTGCTTCTCGGGAAACATGTCCTTGAGCACGTCACGGAACGCGCCCTGTGCCTCGGTCACCGCGGCGCGCGCGTCCGTATCGCTGAGGCTGCGCCCTTGGGCGGCGGCAAGGAGGCGCGCGGTCCGGGCGGGCGGCGTGCGCAGTTGCACGATGACGTCGACGGGGTCGGCGGACTTCAGCGCCGCCTTGTCCGTGACGCGCAGGCCCCCCATGTCTAGCGTCGCCATCCGGTGCAGCGCCTGGCGCTCCTGGCCGTCCAGGGAGGCGAGCACGCCGAGGGCGTTAGGCGTGCTGCTGCCCGGGTTCGATGCGGCGACGGCCACGGGCGTCATGCCCGCCACAGCGGCGAGGACCGCGGCCGCCATCACCAGGGACAGGCGCCTTTGTTCCGGGACATGCGTCATGTTCACCTTGCTCCGCTCTGTACTTCACGGGGACCTTCGCACGATCATCGGCGCGTGACGGAACAACACGGAA
The DNA here is from genome assembly GCF_045207435.1 of Streptomyces sp. NBC_00876. NCBI lineage: Bacteria > Bacillati > Actinomycetota > Actinomycetes > Kitasatosporales > Streptomycetaceae > Streptomyces > Streptomyces sp. NBC_00876. Next base: position 8,395,921 of record NZ_CP108800.1, on the reverse strand, counting down.
GGGCGTCCGATGGCGCATTCACGACGTGTCGTCAAACCGCCATCACCGGCTCGGCACTCGGAGCAAGAGGCTGACAGGCCTATGCCGTGCGGACGTCCAGGGTCTTTCGTTAGGTCCAGGCCGGATCGGGGAGGGAGGGGGTCCGGTGCGTGCAGCTGCAAGGCGGAGGATGAGGCCGCTGGGATGCGGGACGCGGAAGCCGCGTGATCGCACGCAATAATCCCGGTGAAGTCGGCGATCATCCCCGGGATACTGGTCGCTCATGGATGAGGTCGAAGTCGTCGTCGCCCACTCCGAGCGCGCCACTCTGCGCGTCGGCGACATGTTCTTGAAGGTGGATCCCGATCAGGCGCGCATCGACGTCGAGGTCGAGGCGATGTCCCTCGCGCCGGTCCCGACCCCCGAGGTCCTGTGGCGCAGGCCGCCCGTCCTCGCAATCGCCGCTCTCCCGGGGACGACTCTTGGGCGCCTCGGCGGGCCGTCGACCGGGTCGCCGGCGGCGTGGGCCGCGGCAGGTGCCGCCATCCGGACGCTGCACGAAGCGCCCCTGCCGCCCCTGCCGGGCCGGGCCGGGCGGAGCGTCGCCGCGCTGGAGGCGGAACTCGACGCCGAGTGCGAGTTGCTCGTGACGAACGGCGTCCTGCCCGCCGACCTGGTCACCCGCAACCACCAGGTCGCCAAGGGCGCGCTCCGGCCGTGGACTCCGGCGTTCACGCACGGCGACCTGCAGATCGCGCACGTCTTCGTCGACGGCGACGAGGTCACCGGCATCATCGACTGGTCCGAGGCGGGCCAGGGTGATGCCCTGTACGACCTCGCCACCTTCACGCTCGGACACGAGGAGCACCTCGACGACGTCATCGCCGGCTACGGCACCGACATCGACCTCGACGTGATCCACGCGTGGTGGTCGTTGCGAAGCCTGCTGGCGGTCCGCTGGCTGATCGAGCACGGCTTCGACCCCTCCGCACCGGGCTGTGAGATCGATGTGCTGAGATCCCGTATGTGAAGCTGCGCGGGCCGGACTGCCACGGATGCGTTCTGGCACATGGAGGGACCGAGAGTGGGAAAGAAGCGAGCAGGGTGGCGACCGGACCGACTGCGCGAGCGGCGGGAGGCCAATGGCCTCACATTGGAAAGGGCGGGCGAACGGCTACGGGAGGTTGCTGAGAGGGCAGACCTCCATGGCATTCCAGCCACGAACCCGCAGACCTTGTGGCAGCACGAGCAGGGCGAGGTCTACCCCGGCCCCCACTACCGGCGCGCCTACTGCCTCCTCCACGGGGCCACAGAACCCGAACTGGGCTTCCGCACCGCTCTGCCGGGCGAGGAGACGTCCTTCCGGATCACGCCGAAGAGCGACCGGTTCGACGGTGCGCGCGTCCTTGCTGTCGAACGAGCCATTCACCGCATCCTGACCGGAAGTGAGGACGCGGGGCACCTCCCTCTCCAGCAGCGCATCATTGACGCTTCGCAGCGACGGCACACCGGGGGTGACCCGCACCGCCCGGTCCTGATCCTGGTCGGCGGATACGCCGGCAGTGGAAAGACAGAGTTGGCGAGGTTCTTCGTCCAGCTCACCGGCTGGCCGCTGCTCGACAAGGATCCGCTGACCGGGCCGCTCGTGGAGCGACTCCTGGTCGCACTGGGCGGCGACCCGAACGACCGGCACACAGAGCTCTACAGGGAGCAGGTCCGGTCGGTGGAGTACGACTGCCTCATGCAGGCGGCGATGGCCAGCATCAAGTGCGGAATCAGCACCGTGCTGAGCGCGCCGTTCATCGCGGAGATGACCGACCCGGCCTGGATGCAACGTCTTGCGAACCGGGCCGCCGGTCTGGGAGTCGACCTGTTCCCTGTCTGGGTTCGCTGCGACGAGGAATCGATGCGCGAGCACATCACCTTCCGCTCCGCAGCCCGGGACGCCTGGAAGCTCCAGCGCTGGGACGAGTACATGGCCACGATCGACCTGGACCTGCGCCCGACCGTGCCCCACCTGGTTGTCGACAACAGTCTGGGCACCGCAGTGACGCTCGCGGACCAGGCCCGGCAGGCACTGCGGGCGGTGCACCCATGACCGAAGTTGCAGACATGCCCCGCCCACGAGACACCCACGGTGCCCCACCCAGGGGCAGTTGGCTGTCCACAGACCCGGTAGGACGGGCAGGGAGGCGCAGGGGGCGTCCGCTCAGACGCCCCCTGCGCCTCCCGTAGGCTCCCGGCATGTCCTTCGGGGTGGATGCGCGGGAACTGTACGAAGCCCTGGCGTGGTGCGAGGGGGTGGAGCCGTACGAGACGATCGTCGTGCCGTGGGTTGATCGGGCCCAGGACGGCTACCGCGCATGGCTGGCCACGGCGGCCGAGGACGACTCATGGTGGGCCGAGAAGAAGACGGAGCCCGACGGCCAGGAACTCGTGTGGGAGCTCTACGCCCTGCACCGCGTCAGCGACCGGCTGCTGCTCACCTTCGAGCCTTCATCCGACGAGCCCGACTCCCCGGACCTGCGGCCCTTGATCTCGGAGCGCGAGTATCTCGACTTGTTCACCTCGCTCGGCATGACCCCGTTCGATGGCACCGACGCGTTCGACCCGTTCCTCCACGAGATCGTCGAGGTCGAACAGGCCGACGACCCGCACGCGCCGATTGAGATCACCGAGGTCCTCCTGCCCGGCCTGATGCTGGGCCGGCTTCTGTTCAGCCGGGCCGGCGTGCGGATCCGCGCCGGCATCGAGCACGCACAGCGCGGCGTCGCGGACCGCTCGCCGTTGTACTGGACGTTCCGGCGCCGTCACCGGCCAACGGTCGACCTGTCCCAGGGCTGGGGCCGCAATTCCCAGTGGCGCACCGACTTCCGACTTGACTACCGGACCCCGGCCGGCGATCGGCTCAACGTGGCAGGGGATCGTCCGATCGACGGCCGTGCCGACCTGCACCCCGACCACCCGGAGAATCTCAGCCCTGAGGAGAGGCTTCTGGCGCCCGGCGACCGGCGTGAGCTACTGCGCCACCGCTGCTTCCTGCGCGCACCCGAGGCCGCGTTCGCCCTGGCCGGATCCCCCGGCTGGGAGCAGGATCTGATGCCCTTCGACTGGCGGCTTCCGGATTCCGAGACCTGACCCCGGGACTCTTGCCGCGCATAGGCGTCGATGGGCTCTGTCAGCGCGCCGTCCATCACCCGCAGCGCCTGGTGTTCCGGCGAACTCCTTGATCACGACGCGGGGATCCGGCTCGGCTCCCCTCCCGGCGTCTCCGGTCGCCGAGAGAGACGTGACCCGACAAACTCTCACATCGGCTCGATGATCTTCTTCCGCAGGTGCCCGTAGATCACCGAGGTGCGTACGTCTGCGAGCTCCTGCCGCTCGGTCAGCTTGTCCAGAACCACGGAATGCAGCTGATCGGTGTCGCGGACCGCGACATGGAGGAGGAAGTCGTCGGTGCCCGTCAGCACGAACACCGCGATCACCTCGGGCATGCGCGCCACGAAGGCTTTGAACTGCTCGATGACCGCACGCGTCGGCGGCCGGACCCGCACGGCGATCATCGCTTGCAGCCCCCGGTCCAGCGAGGGGAGGTCCACCTCAGCATGGAATCCGAGCAGCACACCGCGCTCACGGAGCGCGCGCACTCGCTCCAGGCAGGTGGAGGGCGCGATACCCAACTCCTGTGCCAGGTCCCGGTTGGTGCGCCGACCGTCTTGCTGCAGAAGTCGCAGCAAGGTCGAATCTAGTTCGTCCACGTTCCGCCCCGCACCTCAGTATCCGAACTATGTTCGTCCAGTTTGCCATTCTTCCGGATTGATTTCTAGCGTTCCCCTCACAATCCCGTTCATGGTTCGCACCCCTGCCGTGCGGGTCAGGGCGGAGTCGGGGTTCGGGACGAGAGGGCATCAGCCGTGGAAGAACGGAAGACGAGGGCTCTGGCGATCTGTGCAGTCGTGGCAGCCGCGCTGTTGTGGAGCAGCTCCTACGCGGTGACCAAGGAGGTGCTGGCGGACGTCGGGCCGCTGACCATCGGGGCCATCCGCTTCACCGTCGCCGCCGTACTGCTCGCGATCATGGTGCGTATGCGACGCAACCCGGCCGCCCCGCCGGATGCCCGCCGGCGGCGGATGATCCACCTGAGCGGCCTGCTCGGCATCACGGCCTACTTCGTGCTGGAGAACATCGGCGTCGAGCTGTCGACCGCCTCGGACGCCTCCCTGATCGTGGCCACCTATCCGCTGATGACCATGCTTCTGGAGCTGGCTCTCCTGCGGACCAGGATGCCGCTGCTCCGGGTCAGCGGCGTGCTGCTCGCCGCGCTGGGAGCCTTCCTGGTCGTCCGCAACGGGGCGGAAGTCGGAGGCGGCGAACGCTGGTCCGGCGACGTTCTTCTCCTGCTCGGCGGTCTGATGTGGGCCGGATACAACGTGCTGGGCAAGTACGCGGGCCGCGGGCAGGACGCGGTGAGCCTCACCTACCACCAGACTGCGGCAGGCGCCGCCGGCTTCCTCCTCGTCTCGCTCCTGGAGACCGGGGAGTGGCGGGTGCCGGACGCTTCGGCCTCGGTGATGCTCGTCTATCTGGCCGTGGCTTGTTCCGTCGGCGGATTCCTCCTCTACAACTACGGACTGCGCAGGATGACTTCGAGCGTCGCGGTCAACATTCTCAACCTGGTTCCCGTGTTCGGTGTGCTCGGTGCCGTGGTGATCAACAAGGAGACGGTCCAGCTCACGCAGGCCCTTGGCGGGATGGTCATCATCGCCGGTGTGGCACTCGGATTGATCGAACGCCGGGCAGTCGTCCAGAAGGCCGCGGTTCCCGAGCCGAGTCCGGTCACCGATCGCATCTGAAGGCCTGGAGGGCCCAGCCCTCCGGAACCCGAACCCGCATGAGGGCCGGCGCACGTCCGGGGCCAGGGCCCGCCGAACTCGCGCCGAGCGGGGGCGGAGACCCGGCCGATCCGCCCGGGTCGACCACTGCATACCAGGCCATCGCGTACGCCTGCGCCCCAGGCGATCTCGCACCCGCCCCGGGGCAGGTCATCCGCCCGCGGCGTCCTCGGCGTCCTCGGCCTCCCAGCGCAGCAGGTCGCCCGGCTGGCACTTGAGCGCCTCGCAGAGCGAGGCGAGCGTCGTGAAGCGCACCGCATTGGCGCGGCCGCTCTTGAGTACCGCCAGGTTGGCGGGCGTGATCCCGACGCGGTCCGCGAGCTCGCCCACGGACATCTTCCGCCTGGCCAGCATCACATCGGTGTCGACGGTGATCGGCATCAGATCACCTCGTCCAACTCGGCCTGCATCTGTGCCGCTTCGACATCACGCGCGAGGGCCTGGGCGAGCAGCATCCGCAGCACGTGCACGATGAGTGCGACCCCCAGGACGGCCACGTAGGATCGCGATCAATCTGTTCGGCACACCGAGGGCAAGACCCACATGAGCGCCGTCCTGGCCATGATCCACATACGCGCTGCGGTCCGACGCAACGCCCCGAACTCCTGGCCACTCACAACCATGCCCTGAATCCATGCCGAGACCCCGATCTGCGGGGCGCAGGCACCGAAACAGCGGTCGGGCGGCGTGGGGGTGGTTCCCGCGGGGATGGTCGCGGTGGGGTGGGACGGTGGGTACGACAGCGTCTCCCCCTGCACCCGGCAGGGCAACCGATTTGGGGGCCGGTCCGCGTACGCTCCCTGTGCAATGTGTCTCTACCGGGGCTGATCGTGGTCGTTGTCCTCGAACAGTTCCCGGGTACGGCGCAGCAGGGCTTCCCGTACGTCGTCCGGTGACAGGACCCGCAGGGGTGTGGCCAGGCCGAGGAGGTACCTGGCGAGCCCGTCCGCGTCGGGGCCCCCGATGTCGACGATTGTGTGGTCGGGGCCTTCCGGGCGATGGGTTCCGACCGTCGGCGGGATCAGCTCGAGCGCCTGCTCCACGGGCAAGCGGAGACGGATCGTCGCATAGAGCGGGTAGGCTCCGGTCGCGATGGAGCGGGAGACAAGCAGCGCCGGGTCGGGTGGGTCGATGAGCTCCACCGGGCGCCCGGTGGACTGTATCCGGCCAACTCTGTCAGCCCGGAATGTACGCCATTCGTCCCGCGTCACGTCCCGGGCGACGAAGTACCAACGGCGTCCGGTGTGCACCAGACGGTAGGGGTCGACATCCCGGACGGTGGCCGTCCCCTCCCGATCGCGGTACGAGAGTCGGCAACGCTCGGCCCGGCGACAGGCACCGGCCAGTTCCAGGAGCATGCCGGGCGCGATCTGCGGCGCGTCGGGTCTTGTCGTGTGAACAAAGGCGTCGTCCATTTCGCCCAGCCGGTCCGCGATGCGGCCTGGCAGAACCTGACGCAACTTCAGCAGAGCGGACAGTGCGGCCTGGTCACCGCCGAGAACGCCGCTGAGTGCGGCCTCGCGCAGTGCGATGGCCACCGCGAGTGCCTCTGAGTCATCGAGGATCAACGGCGGCAACCGGGATCCGGGGCGGAGGCGATAGCCGCCCCAGGGACCGGGGTCGGACTCGACTCCGTAGCCGAGCTCCCGAAGCCTGGCGATGTCCCGCCTCACAGTGCGCTCGGTGACCGTCATACGGCCTGCCAGTTCGCTGCAGGTCCACGACGGCCGCGAGGACAGCAGCGACACCAGTCGCAGCAGGCGGGCGGATGTGCTGATCACACCGTGAAGTGTCCCGCATGACCAGGACCGAATCTGTCCTGGTCCCGTCATAGCGTCTTCCCCATGACCACTGGAAACACGTCCGTACCGGCGATCCGCTACTCGGCAGTCACCTTCGACTGCCCCGACCCTGCCGAACTGGCCCGCTTCTACGGCGAGGCCCTCGGCCTTTCCGTCGCCTACTCCACCGACGACTTCGTCCTGCTCGGCCAGGAGGGATCGGCCGGACTGGGATTCAACCGGCTGACCGACTACAGGCGTCCCACCTGGCCAGACCCTTCTCAGGAGAAGCAGGCCCACATCGAACTGGGCGTCGACGACCTGGACGCCGCGCATGCCCACCTGCTGGCCCTGGGTGCGGTCGAGCCCCCGGCCCAGCCCCAGCCCGACCGGTGGCGCGTCCTGCTGGACCCCGCCGGCCACCCGTTCTGCATCACCACCCTGGTCTGAACATGATCGGCAGATTGATGACCATGACCGCGTACCCGGGCAAGGGAGGCGAACTCGCCGCCGTTCTGCTGAAGGTCGCGGAGAGGCTGGATGGCTTCCCCGGCTGCGAGATCTACCTGATCAGCCAGGAGGCAGCCAACCCGGACACGGTGAACGTCATCGAGGTCTGGCAGGACGAGAACAGTGCGCAGGCCGCCCTCGCCGCTCCGGTGGACGCCGGCAGTCCCGACCCCGCAGATGTCCTCGCGCTGCTGTCGTCCCCACCGCACCGCACGGACCTCGCTGTCCTGGGCGGTGTGGGCCTCCCTGCTACCGACGGCCGGTCCTTACGACCCCCGCCGCAGGAATAGCCGCCGTCGCCCGCGCCATCACGTGGCCGGACCGGCCTCGTGGTGGAGAGCGGGTGCGCGTCAGATGCGGAGCGTCCCGGGGAACGCGCCGTGGCCGACGTCCGGTGCGGTGAGGGCCAGCCAGCCGTGGCCGCGCACGTCAGTGCCCGGGCCGACCTCGTCGGGGTCGACGGAGAGGTGTCCGCAGGCGGACCGGGCGCCCGCGGTGCCCGCGTTCGACGGAACGTGGTCGTACTCGGGATCGGCATCCGGGTCGTCTCCGGCGAGGGTCTCCCACGGCAGTGGATCGCCTTCCCATTCGGGGTCGCTCTCGGCTGCGTACTGACGGATCACCCGGCCGTTCTCGGCGACGATCCACACATCCGAGCCGCCGGCGTCGTCCAGGAAGAAGAGCTGAGCATGGCCGCAGTGGACACTGACCCGCTCGACCGTCTCGATCATGTCGTCCCAGGGGTCGCCAACGAGGAGGTCGAAGGGACCGAAGACCAGGCGCCAGCCGTCCAGTTCCGGGGTGACGAAGGCCCTCCCCACACTGTCGGGGCCGTCCTGCCCGAGCAGCCGGCCCTCCGCCGCCTCGACACCGGCGGCGACCGTGACAGGCCGTCGGTCGTGCAGGCCCAGCGCCTCGAAGACGCCCTCGTACGACGCCCCGGGCACCGCCATCCACCAGCCGCTCAGGACCGATGAAGGAAGCGTCGGAACCTCGTCCAGGATCTTCACCCGTATCAGCCGCTCGAGCGCCGCCCGGTCACGGTCGTCGAGGGCGTCGGCACCGCCGCCCGCCACAAGTGCGGCCATCGCGCCGCGTCGGATCCTCGGGGACGCGGCCGGGTCGTGACGCAGTGAGCGCAGCCGCGGCCGGAAGGATTCGTGCAGCAGGCGGGCGTAGTCGGATGCCTTGTAGGGGACGACGCGCCCCCCGGCGAACGTACGCACCAGGCCCATGAGTCCCGCCTCGGAGTCCACCCGCAGCCTGATGAGCCCCTGAAAGCCGCTGCTCGACTTCCCGTAGTCCGGATCGGCCGCCAGGGCGGCGTACTGGTCGGCGGAGCTCTCGTCGAACACCCTGAGGAGCCGCCCCGCCTGCCAGTCCGTCACTTCCTTGCGCCGCCAGGCCGCCAGCACACCGTCGAACGCCGGCGGACCGATGAGACTCAACGCCCGCATCACCGGCTGAAGACCGGCTGTGCGCTGCACCCCGGCCACCCCTCGGAGCAGTTCCGGCACCACGCTGTCGGCATGTTCCGCCAGCCGTGCGGCGGCGGCATCCACGCGTGCGGCGTCCTCGCTGTCGCGGTCCTCGAGAAGGGATTCGATCTTCATGCGGAGCACAGTAGCCCAGCGACCGGGCCCGCCCAGCGGGAAGGTGAACGCTCGAACTACCCACTCCAGCCAACTACTTCGACCAGAAGAGGCGCCGGCCAGACGACGCATCACCCACTCCCGCGCACGCCTTCCACGGACGGATCCCCATACGCCGACACGTGCCGTCCGAAGCGGTTGGATGTCCCGCACCTTGATCGCCTGTAGGTACCGGAGTGCCCACACGCGATGAGCGCGGTGCCCCTCGGCGAACCGCCAGCGAGGTCGAACCGGAGTACGGGACGCAGGTTCGCGGCCCTGGCCTAGCAACGCCCTCGAGGAACCCGAGCCCCTGACAGGGCTTTGGTCATCCTCGACCACCGTTGCGGGAAACCGTTAGGCTTCGTGCTCCCTGGCCGACGCGATACCCAGTCGAACCGCTTCCAGCAGCGTTTCCAGGCCCTGCGCCCGCTGCCACTCCTCGGCCGAATGGTGCCATGTGTGGTGCGCCGCAGGGGCTTCGGGTGAACCGGAGACGATCTCGACGGTCCGCCTCCCCTTCCGGTCGGGACCCGTGACCCGCAGGTCCATGTTCCGGATGTGGAACCGCTTCGGATAGCTGCCGAAGACCTCCAGGATCCGGCCGTCGAAGGTGTAGAACTCTCTACCTGCCCTGGCCGTGGTCTCGTCGGTCATGGGGTGACGCTACACGCGGGTACCCGAGGCCGTCAGGCCCCGGCCGCGAGCGGGTCCATCACCGCTCACACCGCCGGACGGACCGCCGCAGGAGACCGCGACGCCGTCCGAACCCGGCTTCACGCCTCCCTACAGCACCGGGACAGCCCGTTCGGCTGGTGCGGGCAAGGCAGTCAGCGGTGACCCAGCACATTGACGACCTGACCATTGGGGTCGCGTACGAAGAACCGCCGCACGCCCCACTCCTCGTCCTGCAACGGGTGAACGATCTCCGCACCGCTCTCCCGCATGACCGCATAGGCCGCATCCACGTCGTCCACCTCGACGCTCATGTCGGGGGTGACCGGCGCTGTCCTGTCATGGGTCATGATGCTGATCTGCGCGGTCGGGCTCGACGGGGAAGCGAGCGTCATAATCCAACCGTGGTTCATGACCTCCTCGAAGCCGAGCAGTCCGTAGAACTCCCGGCTCTCCTGCACGGCCTTCGAGTGAATGTTGGGCACGGCACGTCGAACAGACATTGACCACTCCAGGTGAGGACGAACCCGTCTCGCTGTCTCCCCAGGAGTATTACGGCACGTCCGTCGCCGCACGCCGTTTCGCAACACGCTCCGGCACAAGGAGGGGACCAGCGTGTCCATCGCTTTCCCCGAGTCCTTCCCGACGACTTCCCTCCCGAAGCCCTCCCGCAATTCCCAAGCCCTTCGGCGCAACGATCACCGCAGTCCGTCACCCAGGCAGTTCACCCGATCGAGGTCCCAGCCGAACATCGCAGGCGACGCCCCGAGGCGGACGGGACTGTGGCCAGTTGTCGCCGGCAGGCAGAAGAGCGGGGCGCAGAAGCCGCAGACTGCGCACTGGGAGCGGATACGGCAGTGCTGCCCGACGGCCATGACATGCCGAGTTCTCCGCACCCGCCGGTCAGCACTCATCCCGGCGACCGTCTCGACGGCGTGCGGTTCAGCTCCGGAAACCAATGGCGACATCGGGTGCGGGAACTGCCCGAACCGCCCGAACTACCCATGGCGATCAGGCTCGACCGAGTCGGTCAGCATGCCGCGCACGGTGCCTGTGACGGCCCTCAGATCGACGGCACAGCGCCCAGTCTCACGTGACGCTTCTCGCCGCCCGTCCGGAAACGACATACCTCGTTGAGCCCGCCTGTGGAACTTGTACTCAGCAGCGAGGCGGCGGGGCCGTGCGGTCGGACGACAACGACCCGGCCGGGTTCTCCGTGCAACTGGCTTCTGCGGAATCCGCATCCGGGTGGGATGCGAGCCGAGTCACGGCAGAACCACTCCGTCGTATATGGACCAGATCTCCTGCAACGTAGGCTCACGGATTGTGAACCAACAGGGTGAGGTCGGCATGACGCGCTATCTGGTCCTTCATGACTATGGGATGGGGGGTCTGTGGTGGTGGGTGTGGGCAGGCTCGGCCGAGGAGATCACCGGTGCCTGTGCCGAGGTTGAGGTGGTCTCGGACCCGGATGTCATGAGCCGTGCCGAGACGTGGACCTTGGAAGAGGTCCGCCTTGACGATCCGGATCCGAATCCGCTGTCCAGCCTTCGCGCTCAGCGGGATGCCCAGCGTGGTCAGCCGGGATTCGGCTTCCTCGCGGGACGGGAGCGTGTGTGCCTGCGCTGGCCGGAGGACGATGAGGGAGACGTCTTCCTGATGGAACTCGGACCGGACGGCAGGCGGTTGCGGCAGGTTGAGGTCGGTCCGGACGGTGGTTCGGTCAAGACGGGCATCGAGGACTGGCCCTTCAACCCGCCGTTCGACCTTCATGATCCGCAGTATGTGCCGATGGAGATCGAACCTGCTGACTTTCAGGAAGCGTGGCAGCGGGCCCGTCACGAGTCCGAGTCCCAGGACTGATCAGGCAGGTTCGCTGCGGGGCAATATCCCCGGAGGGAGGGGCCCCGGGGCCGGGCGAGGGCATCGGCGGCATGGCCTCGGCGGCGACCAAGCGGTGGGGGCAGGGGCCAGGTTCGGCACGCGCTGCGTCATCAGCCGTTCGTAGTTGCCCGTCGAAAGTACCGTCTGCCCGGCCAGGGCCATGCGGCCCCGGCCGGGCGGGCGGATCAGCGCAGTCCCGCGAAGAGATCGTTCTCGGGGACGGCCGCGCCGGTGGTGTCCTTGACACGCACGAACGTCTCCACGCCCATGAACTCGCCGAACCTCTCCCTGCCCATCTTGAGGAAGAAGATGTTCTCTCCCTGACTGGCATGCGCGGCCAGCGAATCGAATTTCTGACCGCTGAATGCGGTGGTGTCCACCCACGTGGTGATCTCGTCGTCGGGGAGGCCGATCTCGGCCATCGCGGCGGCCTCGGCAGGATCCGGCTCCGGCATGTCGGGATGAAACTCGCGGATGATCTCGCCGAACCGCTGCATGCCCGAGCGGGGCATCGTGGTCCAGTACACCTTCGGTGTCAGCTCGGTCATCTCGAGCGCCGCCATGGTGATGCGATGCGCCTGGATGTGGTCGGGGTGGCCGTAGAAGCCGTTCTCGTCGTAGGTGACGACCACATCGGGCCGGTAGTGCCGCATCAGCTCCGCAAGGCGGGCGGCGCCCTTCTCCACGGGGGTCTGCCAGAAGGATCCGGGGGCGTCGTTGCTCGGCCAGCCCATCATCCCGGAGTCGGCATAGTCCAGCATCTCCAGGTCACTGACCTTCAGGACGTCACAGCTCGCCTCGAGTTCTTGACGGCGCATCAAGGCCACAGCCGCCGGATCGTGCCCGGGATCGCCCGGCTTGACGCCTTCCGGTCCGTCACCGCAACCGCCGTCGGTACACGTCACAAGAACCGTGCGGATGCCCTCCGCCGCGTACCGCGCGAGGACCCCTCCGGTTCCGGTGGCCTCGTCGTCGGGGTGGGCATGCACTGCCATGAGGGTCAAGGGCCGGTCAGTCATGAAACATTCCTCCAGCAGAAATACGTCTTTGGCCGAGTGAGCGGCGGCGTTCCGCGATGACGGGGCCCGGTTCCTGCCGGAGCGGACCACCTGATTGTCTCCGTGTTTCCCGCCCGCGTGGCACCGGTCCCCCGCTCGATGCAACAGTGCGAGCCGGACCGGCTGTTCCCGCCCCGGCGTATTGATCTTCCGGGCGTCGGCGTTTCAGCGCGAACAAGGTACGGGCGCGACTCTGCACGTCTCAGCTCCACGCCGGATCTCACTCCCATCCGGCACCTGCCGTGCGATTCCGACACGAAATCTGAACCCCAACATCGCCAGGTCACGGAACTGATCCCTCCTGCGTCGGCCGTAGAGATGTGCTGCTTGAGACGCCAGGGGCGGGCGCGCCCCCCGCTTTGGGGACTGCTTCGTTGTATCCGTGGCGTGCGAGCTGGAGGCTCGGCGGATTTCCGGTGATACGCGCGTCAGCTCATGTTCGGGGCCGGTCCTTCATACCGGGTCGGCGGCTCCGGGGGCGCGGGGGCTGCGTGCCGGTGGACCTTGGGCCCGTAGGGCCGCGACTTCGTTTCGTAGTTCGGTCAATTCCCGGTGCAGTGCCTGGATAGCGACGATGGCCACGCCGTTGGCATCGGTGCAGCAGATCGTTCGGTCGTTCTCACCGACCCCGAACGCCTTCCACCAGTCCTGCGCCATGGGCCCCAGATGGCGCACGTGTGGCGGGTCCCAGTGGTAGCGCCAGGTACTGACCGGCAGCTGCACCACCTGCTCCAGCACCTGGTAACCGTTGACCGGGTCGCCGCCGCGCACCGCCCCCGGCACGGCATCGGACGCCAGACCGGCCGCGGATGCGCCCTGCCCCGGGCGCATCCTGGCCAGGGCCGGCATCCATGTCCTGGCCAAGGAACCCTTCATCCGACGGTAGTTCATCGCTCCCAGACCACCGCGGTGACCTCGGTCTTCAGCCCGCGGTCCGAAAAGAGCAGGCTGCCCCCACCACCGCGGTTCTCAGGGCTGTTCACCGGCAGCTGGACCAGACCGCTGCCCACCCCGCTGCTGTACGTCGTCACGCCGACCGCGGTGACCTCACGCTCCTTGTTGATCATCGTGGTGTCGTGAGCGGCATTGCCCGCCGCCAGAATGTTCGTGCTCGCGACGGCCGGAACACTCGCCGCACCTGTACCCGCAGCCGCGGTGGCAGTCAGTACCAGCAGACGGCGGGCAACACGCTTCGTGAACATCAGGCATCCTTCCGGCCGGGACGCCGAGTGCGTCCGCGACACCCCTAACGGCCTAATGCCCCAAAAGGCACGTAGGTCCGCGCACCTCTTCACGTCTTCCAGCCCGATGCTCGTAGCAGCAATCACCACAGCCAGGCGGTGGAATGCCCACCCGGGGCAGGGGGCCCGGGGGCGAGGTCATGCCGGCACCCCTGCGAGTGGCACAGCGGCGATCGGATTCCATCTGATGTGCGCGCCGTCGTGCCATTGCTCAACGAGGTGCAGTCGGTCCACGACCACAGTCCCGGACAACGGCTGGGCGATGGCGGCCAGCGCGGCCTTGAGGCTGACCGCGTCGATTGCCTCAGCGCCGTCCGAGGCGTAGGCGAGCGACATGTGCGGGTAGCGGCTCGGTGCGGCCTTGAAGTCCGCTCCGGCGCAGGCCGTCACCTGGGTGACGGCGTTCACGATCTCGGTGAACGGCAGTCCTGGCCATCCGCCGATCTCGATTCCGACATTGCCCACGGAGGGCCGGTCGAACGTCAAGGTGAAGGGCCGCACCGTCTGCGCGTAGCGCCCGACTTCCTTGATGAGCGCGTCCGTGTCGACGTCACCGCTGCCCAGTCCGACCGCGTGCAGAAGCGTGCAGTGCATTCCACTCACCGGCACGCCTTTCAGCCCCGGCGAGGCAAGTCCCTTGTACGGCACCGAGAGAGATCCGGCCTCATCAGGGGTCGGCAGAATGTGCCAGTGCAGATCGCGACGGCCCGGCGGCCAGAAGCGTCCCACCCGCTCAAAGAAGTTCTCCACTGTCTCTTCCCCTCTGTTGACCGGTATCGCGCCCATCCTCGTTGCCGTACAGGGACGGCAGACTCCGGCGCCGCTGGGCAAGTCTCCCGCCGCCGCATTCGCCCGCTCCGCAGCCTCAGCCGGGCGCGGTGCGACGGCGGTCGGAAGTGAGCAGATAGGCGACTGCCATGTCGCTCAGTTCGTCCGCGTACCGGCGTCGGGCAGCGTCTCCGGCAGGACTGTCGGGGCGCAGGGAGTCATGGAAACAGGCGCCGAGGATGGCACGGGCCACGGTGTCCAGGGCAGTCTCCGCATCGGAGCGCCGGATCCGGTCCGTGTAGGGGCCTGCCGCTTCGAGCAGGAGGCGGTGGATTTCGGTGATCGTGCGGGCCCCCCGGTCCAGGGCTCGCGTTCCCCGTGCATGCATCAGTTCAGGAAAGAGCCGGCTGCTGTCGGCGAAGGACTGCAGGAGTGCGTGCGCGTATGCGTCCAGGACTCCGGCGAGTGACGGCTCGGCGGCCCGCAGTTGCTCGGCCACGTACTGCTCGCGTCGTTCCAGCATCCGTTCCGTCAGGGCGTTGATCAGCTGTTCTTTGTCCTCGAAGCGACGGTAGATCGTGCCGACCGAGACGCCCGCGCGTTCCGCGACGCCGGTGATCGTCATCTCGCCCAGGCCGGAGGAGGAGGCGATTTCCTCGGCCGCCTGCAGCACACGCGCCAGCGTCGCGGCGCTGCGTGCCTGCCGGGGTGCCCGGTAGGGCGCTGGGCGGTCTGGCTCCTCAGTCATGTCACGCATCGTATCGGCGGCGGTCTCACCAGGTTCTTTGACAGGTGGGGCACCCCTCTGGGTACCCTCAAGATGCGAATGTGAATTCACATTCGCATGAGAGTCCTACGGGAGGTTCGCGAATGACCGACACCCAGACATCTCCGCTCGTGACCGTGACGCTGGAGTCGGGGCCCAGCAGCGCCGGGAGCATCGACGACTTCGAGCTGTTCTATGCCCGCCGCGCCCTCGATCGCTTCAGGACGCGGCTGGGACGCCAGGGGCTGCTCGACCTCCTGGCCGCGGACATCGAGGAGGGCAACGCCTTCCTGCGGGACGGTGCGGCCGCCTCCGACGGCCGCTTCACGGCAGGCACGACCGTGCTCACGACGCGGGGCCTCACATCGGGCGCCTTCCTGGCCTGGATGGACAAGGCCTTCGCGGGCGACGAGAACGCGCTCCTTGCCGCACACCCCGAGCACTACGTGATGACTCCCGGGGCCTACGGATCGTTCAACGTGGTGGAGAACATCGGCCCCCACGTCTGCTCCTTCTACATGGGCGGCTGGGGAACGGACGCGATGGCCTGGGCCGAGGACGCGGACGAGCTCCTTCCCGAGTCCGACTTTCCGCACAAGATGTCCTCGAACCTCTTCCTCGCCGACGGTACGGTCGTCGGGCGGGCGCTGACCCAGTTCGGTGACACCGCTGACGGGTTCACCGCGAGCCTGACCGTCTACGCGCCCACCGCCTGCCCGCAGGACGTCCTGGAGCACCATCTGCGGCACTACGCCGTCGAGTTCAGGAACTGGATCACCGCTGCGGCGGTCGGCCGCGCCTGAGGTCTCCGGCCGGGCGCCGGGCCCGGACGGCCCCGTACGATCCGACGTCCGGCCGGTAGACCATCCGGTCTGCCGGCCGCACGCACCTCGGCGGCACGGACCACCGCCCTGCATCCTGGGCTTCTTCAGCTGGTCCACCGCACGAGCGCCGACGCGCTCCCCAGTCCCGAGTTGTCAGATCCGGGTGGGAAACGAGGAAGCGGTCGAGTCGTGGCTGCTGCGCGGGAGGCCGCAATCGTTCCGTGCGCCGGCACGCCCCGCGACGAACAGTTGCTGTCCCGGGCCACGGTCACCCCCGCACCACCGAAGCGCGCCGTGCCCCTGGTGCGCCGCGGCGATCGCGTACTCACACCGCCGGAACAGGCATTCGCCGACCTGGTCCGAGCCCCGGCCGAGTAGCCTTCCTGACGGACCGTCAATATGTGATGTACGCGCTCGCTCCCGGCCGGCTCACGTCGAGCACGCCTGCCCCTGAGGGCGACCTCGTCTCATCAGTGGTCCGCGCGGTCGCCCTCCTGCTCGGCGACCAGCGTGGTGGCGACCCAGAAGGCGTCGTAGTTGTGGAGGCGGGCCGGGCCGCGGGCTCGACGCGCCACTGCGGTCACACGGCGCCCCGGGCGAACTGCAGATCCGGAGGTGTCCGCCCGTGCCCTGGCTCCCGCGTTCAGCGGTCCTGGACTACAGGCAGGCCGTGGCGCCGGCTGGGCGCCACGGCCTGCCCTCGGACGAGCCGGGGTGAAGCAGCTGGTGTCAGCGGGTGCGGATGCCGAGTGCGACAAGCTGGGTGACCGCGTCGTCGGCGAAGTTGTCGTCGCTGACGAGGAGCAGGCTCCGCTCGCCGCCCGGCAGGGCCGGACCCCAGGTCATGCCCTCGGTGTTGTCGACCGTGGACAGGCCCAGGTCATGGAAGTCGGCGACCAGCTTCTTGCGCATCGGCAGGACCTGGCGGCCGGCCAGGGAGTCGAAGGCCTGCACCTCGGTCGCTCCGCGGGTGGTGGCGTCGTAGAGACGGATCTTGTAGCCCGAGCCCGCCACCCAGCTCCGTTCGAGTACGAGGTAGCGGCTGGGGTCATCGGGGAACGCGAGGATCGAGGGCACCCCGGTGTCCGGCGGCCAGGGGCTGGACGGGTCGGACTCGGCGAAGATCGGGTCGACGGGGTAGGCGAACTGTCCGAGCACTCCGCCGTCCCGGCTCTGCTGGGTGACGCGGACCAGGGCTCCGTGTTCCAGGGTGGGATCCGGGCCGTCCTGAAGCAGCGGCCCCTCGACGGCGCTGGTCACCACGCGGTCCCTGTCCCCGAAGGTGAACGCTTCGACCGCCTTGTTCCGCCGGGGACCCCGATCGCCCAGGGTGACCTCGTAGTTGGCGGGCAGTGGCAGTTGGCCACGGTAGGCGCCGATACGGTTGGCGAACTGAATCGACGGCTGGATCACCGGTTGGCCGGCCGAGGTCGGCCGGTCGCCTTCCTGCGCCCACCAGTACCGGCAGCTGCGCGGGTCCACCCGCACCTCCTCCGGGTCCACGGCCTTCCCGTCGCCGACGCTCGCCGGCGGGTAGACCGATCCGTCCGGCTGAAGGAACGGGTGGGTGCCGGTGAAGTCGACGGAGTGCACACCGGCGCCGTCCAGCCTGATCCTGGCGGTGTAGAAGCGGGCGGGCTGGAGATTCGAGCGGTCGTCACTGATCATGACGTACTCGCCCGTGCACGGATTGCGGTCGATGCCGGAGAGCCCGCCAACCGTCGTGTCCCGGAAGGCGAGTTTGTACGGAACGATCTTCTCGCCCAGCAGCCGGGCCTTCGCCCCGAGGGCGGACTTCACGGCGGGACCGGGCCTCGCGGCGGCCGTATCCGACCGGGTTCCGGTGCCGCTCGGCTGGGCCGCCACCGCGGGGGCCATCGTCGCCGCCAGCACCAGAGCCGTGACAGAGGCACGGCGGATCAAGGAAGTTCTCATGCAATCGATCTTGGACCACACACGCACCGAGCACAGTCCCCCATACGCATGACGAAAGAGTGCAGGGGAGTGAAGCCGCGACAGGTCAGGAATGAGCCATACGACGCAGTCGAGTTGACCACGTCGCACCCGAACAGGGCGTCCGGCTCGGCATGCACGCGCACCACAGCAACCGCCCGCAGGCCATTCCGAACAGTCCGGCCACGGTTGACGGGTCCCCGTCAGGGCGGACATCCGTCAGGGCAGACCGGTCGACACACAACCCACCACCGCGAAAACTCTTCGCAGCACCCGGCACCACCCATCACCGGGTGCGCGGAGGAGAGTCAACCATGACCAGATTATCCGCGAGGCGGAGATGCCGGCTGCTGGCAGCGGGCCTGTCGCTCGTCCTGCTGCCGGCAGGGCAGGCCTTCGCAACCGGGGCATCGGGGACGGCGGGTGCGGGCGCAGAACGCGCAACGCCGCCCGTGCACTCACCCAGCACCGCGCGAACCGTCACACTGATCACCGGTGACCAGGTGACCGTGACCGACCTCGGCGCGGGCCGGAAGTCGGTCGCAGTCGAACGCCCCGAGGGCGCGACCGGAGCGGTTCGCAGCGAGATATCCGACGGCCGGATCACCGTCATCCCCGACGAGGCCCGGCCCTACCTCCAGTCAGGCGCCCTCGACGCCGAACTGTTCGACGTCACCGCTCTGCTCGAGCAGGGGCTCGGAGACCCGTCGTCCGACGGACTCCCCCTCATCGTGACGTACACGAAGAACACCCGGAGCGCGACGCCCCGCGGAACCCGTCAGGTCCGAGGACTGCCGAGCATCGGGGGCGCGGCCGTAAAGGCGTCGGGGTCCGGGGAGTTCTGGCGCGCGGTCGCGTCGGACGTCACCCCCGGGGCACGCGGCGCGACTTCAGGAGCTGCGCGTCTGTCAGGAGGCATCGAGAAGATCTGGCTGGACGCACGCGTCGACGCCGCGATGGAGGCCAGCAACACCCAGATCGGCACCCCCACGGCCTGGGAGGCCGGGCTGACCGGCAAGGGCGTCAAGGTCGCCGTCCTCGACACGGGCGTGGACCTGACCCACCCCGACCTCACGGACCGGGTGAGCGAGACCAGGAGCTTCATCGACGGCGAGGAGGTCGCCGACCGGCACGGCCACGGCACACATGTCTCGTCCACCGTCGGTGGCAGTGGCGCCGCGTCCGCCGGCAAGGAGAAGGGTGTCGCACCCGGCGCCACGCTCGCCGTCGGCAAGGTTCTCGACAACCAGGGGTCCGGCACCGAATCGCAGATCATCGCCGGCATGGAGTGGGCGGCCAAGGACATCCACGCCAGGATCGTCTCCATGAGCCTCGGATCGTCGCAGGGCAGTGACGGCACCGACCCGATGGCCCAGGCGGTGAACACTCTCTCCAAGGACACGGGCGCCCTGTTCGTGATCGCGGCCGGCAACTCCGGATACCCCGGCACCATCGGCTCCCCCGGCGCTGCCGACTCCGCACTGACGATCGGCGCGGTCGACTCCGCCGACCGGCGTGCCGCCTTCTCCAGCCAGGGACCGCGTCTCGGCGACAACGCGCTGAAGCCCGATCTGTCCGCGCCGGGTGTGAACATCCTCGCGGCCCGTTCGCAGCTCGTCAGCGGCAGCGGCCCGTACACATCGATGAGCGGCACCTCCATGGCCACCCCGCACGTCGCTGGCGTGGCGGCGCTGCTCGCCGAGAAGCACCCCGACTGGAGCGGACAGCAGCTCAAGGACGGGCTGATGAGCACGTCCAAGGAGATCGGCGGCACGTCGTACGAGGTGGGTGCGGGCCGGGTGGACGTCCCGTCCGCGATCGGCGCGCAGATCACCGCGACCGGCAGCGCCGATCTCGGCTTCTTCAGCTGGCCGTACGAGGAGAACAAGCCGGTCACGAAGACGCTGACCTACACCAACTCCTCCGACCGGCCGGTCACCCTGGCGCTGACGGCCGAGGGCGCTCCCGCCGGAGTGGTCACCCTCGCCGACTCCGCTCTCACCGTGCCGGCACACGGCACCGCGCAGACCACGGTCACCGGTGACGGCACCGCCGCGCCCGTCGGCGCCACCTCCGGCCGGATCCTCGCCAAGGACGGCGGCACGGTCGTCGCGCACACCGCCTTCGGCCTGACCAAGGAGAACGAGCGCCACACCCTCACCATCCACGTCAAGGACCGGGACGGCGCGGCATCCGCCGCGAACCTCGCCGTGAAGGAGCTGGCCAAGGACACGGACGCCTTCCCCGCCCGGGTCGGCGAATCCGGCACGCTCGAGCTGCGGCTGCTGCCCGGCACGTACACCTTGTCGACCTTCCTCGACGTGCGCGGCAGCAGGGGCAAGGACTCGCTGGGGCTCGGTCTGCTCACCGAGCCCGAGGTCACCATGGACCGTGACCGCGAAGTCACCCTCGACGGAACGAAGTTGCGGGAGATCAGGGCCGAGGTGGACCAGCGGACCCAGACCCGTCAGCTGCTGATGAGGTTCGACCGGGCCGCGAACGGCTCGTCCTTCTCCGGGGGCGCGCAGGTCCCGCCGAAGTACGACAGCATCTTCGCCGCGCCGACCCGCAAGCCCGCCACGGGCACGTTCGAGTACCGGACCGTGTGGCGGCTCGGCCGGCCTCAGCTCGATGTCGAGACGGGCGGGTCACGGCTCGGCGAGACCGCCGTGCAGTACGGATCGGACATGTTCACCGGGCACAAGCGCATGGCCCTGGTCGACGCGGGTGCCGGATCCACCGCCGACTACGCCGGCAAGGATGTGGCGGGCAAGGCGGTTGTCGTGCGCTATACCGGAGCGGTCACGACCGTCGAGCTGGCCCAGAACGCCCGTGACGCCGGCGCCGCGGCCCTGCTCGTCACCGACGAGGCTCCCGGACGGCTGATGGCCAACTTCAGCGGGGACGACGGGGAGACTCGCCCCCTGTACAGCGCGACCGTGAACGCAAAGGACGGAGCGCGCCTGATCGAGGCCGCTCGGCTCGGCCAGGAAGTGGAACTGACCGGCACCCAGTTCACGCCGTTCGTCTACGACCTCACGGAGGGATACCCGGGGGCGATCCCCACCGACCTGACGTACCGGCCGGCCAAGAGCGAACTGGCCGTCGTCAAGAACAAGTTCCACGCGACGATGGCTGCCGACGGCGGCGAGTTCCGCTACTCGATCACCGACGCGTTCCCCGTCGGCCTGGGGTTCCAGGAGAAGATCAAGTTCCCGGCGGAACGCACCGACTACATCAGCTCCGGGCCCGGCAAGAACTGGCACGAATCCATGTCGAGCGGCCCGGGCGCCCTTGAGGAGCGCAGCGGCATCGTGCACTACCGTGGCGGCATCCGCACCGGGGTCGACTGGTTCAAGCCTGTCTGGCACCCGTGGCTGGGTACCGGCCTGGGCTGGGGCCAGCAGCGCGCGGGCAACGACCTGCAGTTCAACACGCCGGGCTGGGGCGACTCCGGGCCGGACCACACCGGATTCGGCGAGGTGTACAACCAGAAGTCGCTGACCCAGTTCACCGAGGTCTACGTGGACGGGGTGCGGGTCGACCGCAGGAAGAGCTCGGGGGCGTACGCCCGGAACGTCAAGTCGACCGAGCAGGACTTCAGGGTCGTCACCGACACCACGATGGATCCGGACGTCTGGGGGCTCTCCTCGAAGGGCCACTCCGAGTGGACCTTCAGGTCGTCGGCCACGCCGGCCGACCGGTGGACGTATCTGCCGCTCCTCAACCTCGGCTTCGACGTCGACACCGACATCCGGGGTGATGTACCGGCCGGGAAGCGGCTGGATCTCGGGATCTTCTCCGAGTACGTCAAGGGAGCCCCGGACACCGGGCGGATCACCGGCTCCACGCTGGAGGTCTCCTTCGACGACGGCGCGACGTGGAGGTCCGTCGACCTCGACGGTGTGCGCGGCGAGTCCGCCGCCTGGGCCGGCTCCGTGCGGGTCCCGGGCGACGCGCGGTACATCTCCGTACGGGCCTCGGCCGCCGATGACAGGGGCGGATCGGTCAAGCAGGAGATCATCCGCGCGATCGGCGTGCGGAAGTAGCACTCCGGGTGGGAGCCGGGCCGTCGGGCCCGGCTCCCACCTGCCGCCGGCGTGAGCGCTACTCAGTTCACCGGCCGACGCGGCGCCACTGCTGGCCCGTGCCGCCATCGGCTTCCTGCTGCTCGACCGTCGCACCGTCGGCGGCCGAGTCGCCGGTTATGCCGAGTACCTTGCCGCTCCGCACACAGGTGAGGGTGACGTAGCCGTCACCGGCGTCGGCGATCGTCCACTGCTGGCTGGTGCTGTGCTCGGGCGTCCACGTGGTGACCTTCGCACCGGCCTCCGAGACACCGCCCCAGACGGCCCAGATCAGGGGTGTGCTGCCGTGCGTGGTGTAGATCTCGCACTGCCCCGAGCCCACGGGGACGAACCGGAACTGCTGGTTCAGGGCCGCACTCGGCGTGTACTGGATCAGTCCGGTGCCGTTGGCGGTGGAGGCACCGGGAACGTCGACCGCCTTGCCCGACCGGCGGTTGACCAGCTGGAAGACGGAGTGCTGAGCAGGTGGTGCGACCGTGACGAAGCCGGCGGCGGGGATCGTGACGTGGCTGCTCCACTCCCCGAAGACGACATCGGTGGACCTGCCGGCGGCGCCCCGCAACGTCGCGTCGGTGACCTGGCCGTCCTTCCACCGCATGTCCAGGGTGAAGCCTCCGCGCACCCCTATTCCGGTGACGGACCCGGCGGCGGCCCAGGCACCCGGGAGGGCCGGAAGGAGCTCCACCCGTCCGGGGCGGGACTGCACCAGCATCTGGATCATCGCCACGGGCGTACCGAAGTTGGCGTCGATCTGGAACACGGAACTGCTGCCGAAGCTGTACCTGTCGAACAGGTTGATCGCGCTGCCGTTGCTGAAGTTCACCGACGGCCTCAGCACGTCCAGGACGAGCTCGTAGGCCTTGTCCGCGTGCTTCAGCTTCGCCCAGCAGATGGCCCGCCAGGCGCTGGCCCAGCCGAAGCTCGCCATGCCGCGCGCCTCCAGCAGCCTGGTCGCGCCCGTGACGAGCTCGGCCGGGGAGTCCTCGATGGCGATGCGGTCACCGGGGAAGAGGCCTATGAGCGGTGACAGATGACGGTGCGTCGTCTCGCCGAGGTTGTCGTCGCTCATCCACTCCTCGAGCCAGCCGCTGGTGGTGCTCACCTCCGGCAGGTACAGCCTGTCCTGGAGACCCTTCACCGTGGCGGCGTAGGCGGCGTCCTTGCCCAGCGCGGAGGCCGCGGCGCGGTAGTTCCGGAACAGCTGCCAGACCAGTTCCTGCGCGTAGGTGATCCCTCGCGCGTCCTGCGGCCCGTGCTCCGGTGACCAGTCGTGGTCGTCGACGAGTACCTGCCTCGTACCGCCGGTCGCGGGGTCGGGCACGGTCATCGTGATCAGCCGCGACTCCCAGAATTCACAGGCGCCCTTGAGCAGCGGGTAGATCCTGGCGAGGTGAGCGTTGTCCTGGGTGTACTCATAGTGCTCGTACAGGGAGTTGCACATCCACGCGTTGCCGGCCGGGTGCCACCACCAGCCGTTGCCGCCCCAGATGTTCGTGGAGATCCCCATGGTCCAGCCCGCGACCTTGCCCGAGGTGTTGCGGAAACGGTTGCGGGAGTCCTGGAAGAGGTTCCTGGTGGCCGCCTGCCATCCGGGCAGCTGGGCGACGCAGTAATCGGTGAACGCGTCGAAGCACTCGGGCAGTCCCGCACGGTCGGGCAGCCAGTAGTTCATCTGAACGTTGATGTCGCTGTGGTAGTCGCTCATCCAGGAAGGGGTGTTGGTGTCGACCCAGAGGCCCTGGAGGTTGGTGGGGAGGCTGCTGCGGGAGCCGCACATCGTCAGGTAGCGGCCGAACTGCAGGTAGGACGCCTCCAGTTCGGGGTCGGGCGCCGAGCCGGCGGCGCGGGCCGCGAGCCGGGTGGGCGTGTCCATCGCCCGCTGCGCGGCGGACGAGGTGCCCAGGTCCACCGCCATCCGCTGCTGCAGACGCTGGAAGTCGGAGACGTGGGTGGCGAGCAGCGCGGCGCCGCCGGCCGCCGCCGCCCGCGTCGCCCTGGTGCGGGCGGCGTTCAGGGGCGCGAGCGACGTGTCCTTGTACGCCGTGGACGGGTCGGCCTTGTAGTTCGTGCCGCCGGAGACGACCAGGACCACCTCGGAGCAGCCGCTGAAGGTCACCTTCGCGCCTGACGCCGACACGGTGCCACCGATCCCCACGGCCTTCACCGCGGTGGCGTACTTCAGGGTGTTGGGCAGTGCCGCCGAGAACGACACCTCCGCGGCTCCGGCGTTCGCCGCCACGGTTTCGCCCCGGGTCCCCGACAGGGTCATGGACCCCGTGTAGGTGCCGCCGCCGCTCTGCGTCAGCCTGATCACCACCACGTCGTCGGGGTGGCTGGAGAAGACCTCGCGCCGGTAGGTGACACCGCCGGTCCGGTACGACGCGGTCACCAGGCCGTTGCTCATGTCCAGCGTGCGGCGGTAGTCGCCGACTGTCCCGAGGCTGTGGGCCGGGATGTCGAGCACCGTCTTGGCCAGCATCCCGAACGTACCGAAGTCGCCTGTGCCGTAAGGAAACTGCCCGTCCGACTGGAGCACGGCATTGGCATGGCCGGTCCACAGCGTCGCGTCCGTCAGGACCATCACGTCGTGCGAGGGATCGCCGGTGACGAGAGCTCCCAGCCGGCCGTTCCCGATGGGCAGGCCCTCCTCGGTCATCCGGTTCTCAGCGCCGGGCCCGGTGTACCAGAGCGTCACCGCGTCACCCTCCGGCACGAGCGACAGCGCTTCGGGACGCGATACGGCGGCAGCGTTCCCGGTGAACTCCGGCAGTGACGACAACGCGACCAGCGCGGTCATCGACGCGGCCGCACGCAGTACGCCGCGACGCGACATGCCGGCCTCGTCCTGGGCAGGGTGCTGAGCAGGTGTACGACGGGACATGGACTGCGGCTCCTTCTGGGGCAGCGGTGCTCGAATCGTGGGGGTGCGGCGGCCGCAGTGCGGCGCCTGGACAGAAGTGCAGTGGCACAGGCGCCTCCTGTCAATGAGTTCAACCAACCTTTCCTATACGATTCATGTCGCTCAGCACGAGCATCCCGGGTCCGGGCCATGGAATCCGGGTCCGCCCCAGCCGGATCCAACCACGGTGAGCCACGTTCAGGACTACACGTATGAACCTCCCGATGCCTCCCAACCAAGGCACATCTCCGCCACTTTGGGCGCATGCGGGCGAACGTGGGACCTGGGATGGATCGCGCCGCGGACCTTGACGAGGCGAGCCGACTTGTCAACCATCACCTCATCAATTTCCTATTTGATTTCTGAGGAGGTGGTGGAGATGCGTCTCCCGACCAGATCTGTGGTGCCCGGGATTCTCGCCGCTGCGGTTCTGCCGGCATCTGCCGCCTGCACCGTGAAGACGTCCGGTGAGCCCGCGAACGACCGGCCCCGGGCCTCGGGCAGGGCCGGCGGCGGAGCCCAGCTCGCCGACGGGTCAGGCACGAAGGTGGCGCTGGTCCCCGGTGGGGCCCACCCGTATTTTCATCCGTGGAAGACGGCCGGGGCAGCAGCCGAGAAAGCGTACGGCCTCGGCGACGTGACCTTCGACGAGACGGCCGAATGGGACCAGCAGAAGCAGAACAACCTGCTGTCCACGCTGGCGGCCCGTGGCTACAACGCCTTCGGCGTGTTCGGGGTCTCGCCCACCGACATCAACACCACCATCGCCGACCTGAAGTCGCAGGGGCTGGCCGTGGCCTCGCTGGGCTCGTGCCCGGCCGGCGGCACGAACGAGACCGACTTCTGCCTGTCGACGGATGTCGAGCTCGCCGCGTACAAGGCGGCGCGCGCCGCCATCGACGCGATGGGCGGCAAGGGCACCCTCGTACACCTCACCGGCAACAACGTCGACGCCAACACCCAGCTCCGGATGAAGGGCGTCTCCAAGGCGGTGGCCGAGTCCGGCGGCAAGGTCGAACTGCTCCAGACCATCACCGACATCGACAAGGACCTCCAGACCGCGCAGAAGGCCGTCTCGGACCTGCTCGCGGCCAAGGGCAGCAGGATCCAGGGCATCGTCGCCACCGCCTGCAACCCGGCGATGGCCGCAGCCGACGCGGTCGGCAGCGCCGGCTCGAAGGCCGAGGTCGTCGCCATCGACGACGCTGTCGGTGGCGCAGCAGCAGCTGGTGGAGATAGCGAAGGCGCTCTACACCGACAGCAAGGTGCTGCTCCTGGACGAGCCGACCGCCTCCCTGTCGCCGCAGGAGGCGGAGCGGCTGTTCGAGGTGGTCCGGCGCCTGGCGGCCAGGGGTACCTGCGTCGTCTTCGTCAGCCACACACTCGAAGAGGTCTTCGCCCTCTGCGACACCGTCACGGTGCTCCGTGACGGCCGGTCCGTGCTGGAGTCCTCTCCGCTCTCGGATCACACGCACGACGACGTGGTCGGCCTGATGGTGGGCCGCGCGCACTCGGCCGCGCGCACTCGGCCGCGGAGATGTCGCCCCGTGACGTCGACGCCGGCGCACCGCCGGTTCTCTCGCTCGACCGGCTCTCGACCGCCGACGGGCACGAGGACGTCTGCCTGGAGGTGCGCCCGGGTGAGATCCTCGGTCTGTACGGTCTGGTGGGTGCCGGCCGCAGCGAACTCGTGAAGGCGGTCCTGGGCCTGGACCGCTGCACCGGCGGTGAGATCCGGGTGCGCGGCAAGGCCGCCCGGATCAGCTCGCCCCGTCAGGCGCTCCACCGGTACGGCATCGGCTACCTGACCGAGAACCGCAAGGAGGAGGGCGTCTTCCTCGATCAGCCCGTCCACCGCAACATCACGGTGACGGTGTGGAGAAGGCTGGCCCGGGCGCCGGGCTTCGTCCCGGCACGCAAGGCGCGCACCATCGCACAGGGCCTCGTCGACCGTCTGGGTATCCGCGTCGGGGACTCGGGCAGAACGCGGGCGAACTCTCCGGAGGCAACCAGCAGAAGGTGAGCCTGGCGAAGTGGCTCGCTCCGACACCCGCCTGCTCATCGTCGACGAGCCGACCGTCGGCGTCGACGTCCGCACCAAGCACGCCTTCCACGAACTGCTGTGGTAGCTGGCCCGTGACGGTCTGCCCATCCCGCTGATCAGCAGCGACCTTCCGGAGATGGTCACGCTCGCCGACCGGGTCGTCGTGATGGCGGAACACCGGATCCGTGGAGAGGTCGCCAACGACCACGACTACGCCCGCATGAGCGGCCGGATCATCCGTATGATCCACGACCGTCCGGCCTCCATGGTCCACGACCGCGCGGCCTCCGCCGTGGCCACGAAGGCCGATGCCGGATGAGGCGGGTGGCCCAGGTGATCCGGTTCCTCCCCGAGAAGCTCGACGAGTACCGCGCCCTGCACCGCCGCGTACCGCAGCAGGTGCTGGACCGTCTGCGGGATTGTCACATCACGAACTACTCGATCCATCTCCTCGGCGACCGGCTCTTCGCCTACTTCGAGTACCACGGCGCCGATCTGGCCGCCGACCTCGCGCTGATGGCCGCGGACGAGCCCACGCAGGCGTGGTGGCAGCTCACCGATCCGTGCCAGGAGCCCGTGGCGGAGGCGGCGGCCGGGGAGCGATGGGCGTCGATGGAGCAGGTGTTCCTCATGGAGTGACCGGCCCGGCCCCGCGCTCCGTGGCGGAACCGGGGGCAGGCCGAGGCGGCCGGCCCCGGCCTTCCGTGCTCACGAGCGCCCCACCTCGGGAGTTCACCACGGCCCCCACTCCCGGCTGGCTAAACTACGACTGTCCCCAGAGGTCCCGAGCAACAGGAGAACGGATGCCCACGCAGGACCGTTCTGCCGACGGGCTCAAGGAACCGGGCGGAAAGCCACCGGCTGCGCAGCCTGCCAGGCAGGTGCTCTCGGACAGCGTCTACGAGAGCATCAAGGCCATGGTCATGGACCATGAGATCGCGCCGGGGGCCCGCGTCGGCATTGACGCCCTCTCACGGACGCTGGGAGTGTCGCCGACCCCTGTACGTGAGGCGCTGGCCCGCCTCGAGGCGGACGGTCTGGTGGTGAAGCGGTCCCTTTCCGGCTACCGCGCGACCGCACTGCTGACGCGGCAGGGACTCGAGGAGCTCTTCGAGATGCGGCTGCTCCTGGAGCCGCGCGCCGCGGCGCTGGCCGCGACGCACGCCACCGAGGAGCAGCTGGACACGATGGAACGGATCGTGGAGGAGATGCGGACGCTTCCGGGACCGACCGGCCGCTACGCGGACTACCGCGACTTCGCGGTCCTGGACCAACGCTTCCACGACGCGATCGCGGCCGCGTCGCATCGGCCCCTGCTCGCCGATGCGGTCGAGCGGCTCCACTCGCACCTGCACATCTTCCGGCTCAGCACCGTGACGGTCGCCGAGGATCCCACGCTGGCCGAGCACGAGCGGGTCGTACGCGCCGTGCTCCGCAGGAAGGCCGACCGCGCCGCCGAGGCCATGACGGAACATCTGACGGTCAGCCTCCGGCGCCGGCTCGCCCAGGAGACCGGGGCCTGAGCCGCGTCCCGCCGCTCGACGCGGTGGCGGCCGGCGGTCAGGCCAGGCGCAGGCGCACCCATGCCGACAGCCGGTCGACGGCGACGATCAGGACCAGCACGACCAGGATGTGTGTCAGCATCTCGTCGAACTGGAACAGTTTGATCGACTGGTTGATCAGGAAGCCGATCCCACCCGCGCCGACGAGGCCGAGCACCAGCGACGCACGCACGTTGACGTCGAGCCGGTACAGCAGCAGTCCGATCAGCTGGGGTGTCACGGTCGGCAGCAGGGCGTGCGCCGCGATCTGGATCCGGCCCGCGCCCGCCGAGCGCAGGGCCTGCACGGGACCGGGGTCGGCGTCCTCCAGCGCCTCCGCCCACAGCTTGCCCATCACACCGATGTTGTGGAGGAGCAGCGCCAGTACACCCGGG
Organism: Streptomyces sp. NBC_00876; assembly: GCF_045207435.1. Lineage (NCBI taxonomy): Bacteria > Bacillati > Actinomycetota > Actinomycetes > Kitasatosporales > Streptomycetaceae > Streptomyces > Streptomyces sp. NBC_00876. Next base: position 8,366,992 of record NZ_CP108800.1, on the reverse strand, counting down.
AAGGGGCCGAGTCCGACAGCGGTGACGAAGATCAGGGCGAAGACCACGTCGGGTACGGCGCGCAGGAACGACAGCAGGGAGCGCGCCGCCTGGTAGACCGTCGTCGAGGGGGCGGTCCCGCGTGCCGCGAGCAGTGCCAGGAGCAGCGAGAACGGCACGGACAGGGTCGTTCCGAGCAACGCGATCCACAGGGTGACCAGCGCGCCGTTGAGGCTGGGTTCCAGGACGTCCCAGCTCAGATCGGGCGGGATCGCGTCACCCAGGAAGTCCGCGATGCCGCCCCAGCCCTCGGCCAGTGCGCCGAAGGACATGTCGGTGGTGTTCCACGCGACCACATGAGCGGTGACCACTGCGGCGGCGACCACGGCTCCCACAGCCGTGGCCCGTGGCCGGACGGGCTTCGCCGGTACGGGAAGCCTCCGCACCTCGTTGAGATCGATCATGAAACGGCCTCCACAACCGCGGACTGGTACAGGGCGTCGACGTTCTGGCCGGGGTGCCCGTCCAGGATCATCCGGCCGTCTCGCAGCCCGACCATGCGGTCGGCGTGGCGGGCGGCGAGCGAGGGCTGGTGCAGGACGGCGAGGACGGCCAGGCCCGCGTCGTGGGCGAGTTCGGCCAGCAGCGCGAGTACCTGCTCGGACGCGGCCGGATCCAGTGCGGACACCGGTTCGTCGGCCAGCAGCACGCGGGGGCGCTGGCACAGGGCACGGGCCACGGCGACGCGCTGCTGCTGGCCACCGGAGAGGCGGCCCGCGCGTTCGTGCGCACGGTCGGCGAGACCCACCCGGTCCAGGCAGGCCATCGCCTCCTCCCGCAGTGCGCGCGGGAACAGTGCGGGAACCAGCGAGTGCCGCAGCCGCAGCCGTCCGAGGGCGCCGGCGCACACGTTCTCCAGGACGCTTCGTCGGCGTACGAGGTGGATGTGCTGGAAGACCACGGCGATGTCCAGCGGGCCGCAGGGCTTCCCGTCGATGCTCACACTGCCCGCCGCCATCGGCTCCAGGCCGGCGGCGGCCCGCAGCAGGGTCGACTTGCCGGAGCCGTTGGCCCCGAGCACGGCGAGCAGCTCGCCCCGGGCGACGTCGACGTCCACCCCGTGCAGCACCTGCCGCTCTCCGTACCGCACGGTGATCCCGGACAGGGTGAGCATCAGACGTCCTTCTCGGTCAGGTTCAGGGCGGCGGCCAGGTCGAAGAGCGGCTGGTACGTGGACTTGTCCACGGCGATCAGCGGCGCCGGCGGATCGACGTCGAGGAGGGCGCCGATCTCACCGACCTTGTCCGCCGGCAGCTTCAGCAGGGCGTCGGTGACGGCCTTCTTGAACTCGGCGTCGAGGCTGCCGCGGACGGTGATGGGGTCGTTGGGGATCGGGTCGGAGCCCCATACCTTGCGGAACCGGGACGGGTCGAAGGTGCCCGCGTCGGTGGCGCTCGCCAGCTGCTGGGAGTTGATCTCGGCGGCGTCGACCGTTCCCTTGGCGAGGGCCAGCAGCGCCTCCGGGTGGCCTCCGGCGTAGTTGACCTTGACGTCGTCCTTCTTCAGGCCCGCGTCGAGCATCGCCTGTCGCGGCAGGGCGTCGCCGGACGTCGATCCGACGGACGCCAGCGCGAGGGAGTGCCCCTTGAGGTCCTCGACCGATGTGATGCCGGAGTCCTTCGGCACCCAGATGCCTGCGGTGTAGCTGGACACCTCGCCCTTGCCGTCACCGAACGAGGCGATGGCCTCGGCCTTGGCGCGCCGGCTGGCGAAGACGTAGCCGAGGGGCCCGAACATGGCTATGTCGAGCTTGCCGTTCTCCATAGCCAGAACCTCGGCCGAGTAGTCCTCGGTGACGGTCAGCTCCACCTCGCAGTCCAGGCTTTCACCGAGGGCGTCGGCGAGGACCTTGGCTGCGGGGGTGAGCTTGGCGGGGTCCTCGAAGGGCTCCACCCCGAAGCGGATCCTGCCGCCGGGGCAGGTGGCGGACTCCGCCTTGTCCGAACCGCCGCCACAGGCGGTCAGGGACAGTACGGCGACCACGGCGAGCGAGGTGGCGAGGGTGAAACGGCGGACGGGCACGGTGAACTCCGGGTTCGAGGGCAGCACAGGGGAAATGACGCGGTGCGAACGGGGTGAGGGGGGGCGCTCGCCGGGGCGGCTGTGGCCAAACGTGTCAGCCACAGCCACCCCGGTCAACACTTGTATCGACAGGTTGCCAACTGTTCATCTCTGAGTCGGCAAGAGGTTGTCCGGCCCCGGCACGGAGGCGGACAGGAGGGAGCGGGCGGTTCAGCGGTGACTGTGTCCGCGACCGTCTTCGGCGTGCTTCCCGTCCCGGCCGTGGTGGGCCTGCGCGGGGCGCCTGGGGTAGGAGGTGTGTCCGAGTTCGGCCGCGCTTCGGGTCACCTCGAAAAGGCGCTCGCCGTCACGGTTGATCCAGGTCGCCGTGAGGGTCGGCATGTCGAGCGTCGTGTCGGCGACGAGCTTGAGGAAGACATGCGGCTCGACGGCGCTGTGCACCAGGTAGGGGCTGGGCACGTTGAGGCTCGGGATGGTGCTGTCGTGCATGGGACTCACGATGAACTGCCACAGGTCGTAGCCGACCCGGGGACCGTAGCTCAGGGCGCGGGAGACGTGGATGTCGCCGCCGATCAGGAAGCAGCCCGGGATCTCCTCCTGCGCGATGAAGTCGTAGATCGCCTCCCGCTCGTAGGAGTAGGTGGCCCAGTCGTCCTTCTCGGCGTTCTGCTTGTCGTCCCAGATCATGCCGGTGGCGATGGCCTTGAACGGCGCCGTGCTGCCGCGGAGCTGCTTGCGGAGCCAGTCCCACTGCACCGTGCCCAGACAGGTCACCTGCGTACTGTCGGCCCAGCTCGGTGCGGTCCGACTGAACCAGCGCGGGTCCAGGAGGAAGACCTCGATCGGGCCACGGCGGAAGGATGTATAGACACCCTCGCCGTCCGTTCGCTGCTTGAGGATCTTCCCGTCCGCGGTCTGCCCGAAGGTGGGATTGGCACGGTAGTTGACGAAGGCCGTGCGGTTCTGGCGCTTGCTCTTGTAGTCGCCGTGGAAGTCGTTGCCCCCGAAGTCGTGGTCGTCCCAGGTGGCCCAGACGGGCATGGAACTGATCATCCGGGAGATCTCCGGCTGCACCAGGAACGTACGGTGTTTCTGGCGGGCCACCGCGAGGTCGGAGCTGTCGACGTACGGAGTGTCGCCGAGCATGACGAAGCTGTCACAGCCCTCCTCCATGATCCTGGTCCACACGTGGTCGGGGACGGACGAGCCGCAGGAGCCCATCCCCATGGTCACCACGGAGGGCTTGTCGGGATCGGGCGAGGTGGCGAACGAGCCGGTCATGGGCGTGAAGCCGGCCGCCTCCTTGACCGGGGTGAGGACGAACTCGTACTCCGTGTCCGGAGCCAGGCCCCGCAGGTGGGCGATGAGCGTGTCGTCGTTGTCGGGCTCGATACGGGTGGTGACGGTGCGCCAGGCCTTCGCGCCGCGCCCGCCCAGCTCCCGGTAGGCACAGTTCCAGCGGGCATGAAGTACGGGGTCGAGCCCGGGGCGGGCCCAGATGCGGGCGTTGCCGGGTTCGGTGTGGCCGACCATCGGACCGACCGGCCGCTCGGGCGGCATCGGTGTCGGAACCACGGCGGGCGCCGTCCCGGTACGCACCGTCGTGACGTAGCCGGCCAGCGCGGTGAAGAACGCCTCGCTGTCCGCCACCGCCTCGGCCGGCTGCACCACCGTGCCCGCACTGTTGCGGATCTTGTCCACGGTCAGGCTGGTGACGAGGAACCGGCCGGAACCGAACTGGCCCTCCAGCAGCGCGGGCGGGAACCCGGAGGCGGAGCAGGCCATCAGCACCCGCATCGAACTCCACCGCTGAACCGTCTCGTAGCTCACCCGCGGACTGGCGTTCCGGCCGGTGAACAGCCGGCCGTTGCTGACGCGCAGCCCCTTGACGAGCGGGTGGCCGGGATCGGCCGGGTGGATCGTGTCGTAGTCGGCGTCGGTGCGGACGGCGGACAGACCGCTCGGCAGATAGGACACCGCCGCGCCGTACTGGTCGGACTGCGCGAGGTCCAGCACGACACGACGGTCGGCGACGAACCTGCGCAGGGAGTCGGCCTGGTCGGCGACGTAGTCGAGATAGTCGTCGCTGTTGTTCGTGAACGTGCCGAAGGCGATCAGGTCGGCCGGCTGCTGCTGCTCGTCGGCAGGCAGCGTCAGGTCGAGCGGCACGACCTCGAAGCCTGCCCGGCGCAGCAGTTCGGCCAGCCCGAGGGCCTTGGTCCAGGGGTCTTCGTACTCCAGGACGGCGGCGCGCAGCGGGGTGGTGTCATCCGCGGCGCGCGGCGCGCCGCCTGCGGCGAACGCCGGTGCGGCGGCACCGACCGTGAGCGCGGCGGCGACCCCGCCCGTGAGTATCTTCCGTCTGTCCAGACCGTTGTCCGGCATGTGTCTCTCCTTCGGAACGCGGTTCCCGGTCCGCCTTGTGCGGATACGGAGACCGAGCGGTGGGGTTGCCCCTCTCGGGGGCTGTGCCGCAGACGCTGGCAGAGTGAGCCGCGGGCGGCAATAGCTTGTATCGACAAGTCATTCGGAGTTCACGCACACCTCCGGCGCGCTGTGCGATGTTCACCCGCGTCGGGGATCACGCGTTCCTCCCCGACGGCCGCAGATCGGGCCCGTTCACTCCAGGCCCGGCAGAACGGCCTGGCGTGGCGCATCCGCTCCCTGGGCGGCCCGCACGGCAGCGCCGAGATCACCCAGGCGATAGGCCCCTTCCACGAGACCGGCGAAGGGGTGGGCGGCATGACGTGCGGCGAGGAAGGCCACAGCCGTCCGGAGGTCGGCGGGCCGGTAGTTGTGCACACCGGTGACCGTGCGCAGGCCCCGCACCAGCCACTCGGGATCGACGGGGACGGTGTCCGCCGGGGAGACAGAGCCGGCCAGCACGGCGGTCCCGCCGATGTCGAGGGCGGACAGACAAGCCCGGACGGCGTCCGTCCGGCCCGACAGCTCCAGGGCGATGTCGACCGGGCCCGGCGGTTCGCCCACGTCCAGCATCCGGGCGGCCCCGAACTGCCCGGCGCGCGCCCGCCGGGCCGGGGACGGATCGACGGCGGTCACGCGGGCGCCTCCCAGGGCGGCCATCGCCACCGCCGTCAGGCCGAGCATGCCCGCACCGGTGACCAGCACCTCGCGCCCCTCCAGGGGGCCGGCTGCGGCGATGACGGCAGCGACGGTGGCGGTCGCGCAGGACGCCGGAGCGGCGACCGCATCCGGCAGCCCCTCGGGTACGGCGGCGATGGCGGTACCCGGCAGCAGTACGCAGTGCGTGGCGAACCCGCCCGTCAGGGGGGCCCGTTCGTCGAGTGGCTCGTGCCCGTACTTGCGCAGGTCCCGGCACTTCTGCGGGTGGCCGCGCCGGCAGCGCGGGCAGGTCCCGCAGGACGCGGTGACCGACCACACCACCCGCAGCCCCGGAACCACCGGAGTGCCGTCCACGCACGACGGTGCCCCCGGCCCCACCGCCAGTACGGTGCCGACCTGTTCATGCCCCAGCACCGCCGGAACCGGGGACGGCCGCCTGCCGTTCACGGTGTGCAGGTCGCTGCCGCACACCGTTGCGAGGTCGATGCGCACCAGCACCTCGCCCTCGCCGGGCGACCGCGCAGTGGTGGTGGTCACCAGCGTGAAGGGCCGGCCGGCCCCGTCCCAGCGGGCGTAGCGGACGGCGAGGAGTTCGTCGGGGATGGTTCCAGGCATCGTGTCAGCTCAATCCGTCATGATTGCTTGCAGGCGGGTAAGCAACATGTATAGACAGCTTTTCGGGGCCGGGGCGAAACTCCAGATGAACAGCGGATGCAGACGCCGTTCCACGCCGCACCCGCGTGGTCGTACCCGACGCCCGAGGCCGGCCGCATGTCCCCCCGAACCGCGCGCGACAGCCGGGCAGTCCGGCCCGAATCACCTGAGAGAACCCGGATGTGCCCGAGGTTCCGGCGCGGAAGGTCCTCACACGGCCGGCCGACCGGGGACCGGGGCGGCGGGGGCGAAACCTGTAGGGTCAAGTCCATGGCCACCCCTCTGCACCGGACCATCGCAGCCGAACTCCGTCATCGGGTTCGTTCCGGGAACCTCGAGGTCGGTGAGTCATTGCCGTCCGAGTCCCAGCTCTGCGAAGAGTTCTCGGCGTCCCGAGGGCCGGTCCGCCAGGCCCTCGCCACCTTGCGGGACGAGGGGCTCATCGGCGGCGGGCAGGGCAGGCGGACCGTGGTGCTGGACACCGTCCCCACCCAGCCGTTCGAGTCGTTCCTGTCCTTCACCCGCCGGGCGGAACTGACCGGCCACTCCCCCGGCCAGAAACTGCAGGAGATCGCGCTGCGCCGTCCCGAACCGGAGATCTCCGCGGCCCTCCAGATCAACCAGGACGACCTCGCGGTGCAGCTCGTCAGACTGCGTCTGCTCGACGGACGCCCCGCGATGCTGGAACGCATGACGTACGTCGAGTCGGTGGGCCGTCCGTTGATCTCCGCGGACCTGGACGCCGGTTCCATCTACGCACTGCTCACCGAGCAGGGAGTGGACCTGCACTCGGCCCGGCACACGTTCGACGCCGTACCCGCCAACACTCTGGACGCCGAGCTCCTGAACGTCCCCGAGGGTTTCCCGCTGCTCAGGGAGCGACGCCTGACCACGGATTCCCAAGGCACCCCCGTCGAATGGTCCGAAGACCGCTACCGCTCGGACACCGCGACCGTGACGGTCACCAACACCCGCAGCTCCCGTACCGCCATGCTCTGAGCGCGGCACCACTTCCCCGGCCGCTTCCGCGCCTCAGGCGAACCGGGCGGACACACCTCCGTCGACGGCCCAGTCGGCACCGGTGACGAAGCCTGCGGCGTCGGACAGGAGGAAGGCGACCACGGAGGCGACCTGGTCGGGGGTTCCGAGCCGGCCGAGGATGTGTTTGGCGACTGCCTCCTGCCGGACCTCGGGCTTCTCCTGGCCGAAGTACTCGGCCAGGAGATCGGTCTCGATGTAGCCGGGGCTGACCGCGTTGACCCGGACTCCCTTCGGCCCCACCTCCAGGGCCATGCTGCGGGTCAGGCCGACCAGGCCCGCCTTGGCGGAGGCGTAGGGGAACATGCCGGGGCAGGTCATCGTGGCGTGCATCGAGGCGATGTTCACGATCGCGCCCCGCCCCCGGTCCGTCATGCCGGGCAGGACGGCCCTGGCCATGAGCCACGCCCCCTTGAGATCGACCCCGAACACCTCGTCCCACTGCTGCGTGGTCATGGAGACCACATCGGCGTAGGAGTTGCGCCCCGCATTGTTGACCAGGCCCGTCGCCGGGCCGATTTCCTCACGCAGTGCGGTGACCGCGTCATGGACCTGGTCCTCACAGGTGATGTCGCACACCGCCCAGGCCGCTGCCGGACCGATGCGGCGCGCGGTCTCGCGCGCGCCGTCACCGTCGATGTCCAGCACACCCACCCGTGCACCGGCGGCCGCCGCCATCGTGGCCACGGCGGCGCCGATGCCGCGGGCGGCGCCGGTGACCAGTACTGCCTCGCCGTTCAGGTCGTTCATGTCGGTCCTCCGTTCCGCGCGGGGCGCGGGGTGCCGTCCAGGTGGGGTGAGGAGGCCCGCAGAGCGGCCGGGTCAAGTCCCCGCCGCCAGGGCCTCGTTCGGCGTGCGGCTCGATGATGAGCACGACCGAACTTAGCAGCTAAGCTGAGAGGAAGGCAGTGTTTCAGAACCCGGAAGACGGTGACGCCGTGTTCCGGAGAGGTGAGAGAGCGAACGCATGACGATCGGGCGGACGACACTGAGCCACCATGTGGCGCAGGAGATCATCGGCGAGATCAAGCTGCGCGGTCCGCGGGCGGGCGACGAGATCCCGGCCGAGGGCGAGCTCGCCGAGCGGCACGGCGTCAACCGTCTCGCCGTGCGCGAAGCGATCCGCACGCTGGTCGCCCGCGGTGTCCTCGTCTCCGGCCAGGGCAAGCGTGCGCGCGTGGCGGTCCCCGCTCCTGCGGTCCTGGAGCAGATCATCGACTTCCGCCTCAGCCAGAACTCGATGGATCTGGTGGACCCGCTCGACTCGCGCAGGGCGAGTTACCGCGGCCGGGAGCGCCGGGGCGCTGGCCAGGAGGCCACGGTCGAGGCGCACAGGCGTATCGCCGACGCGATCGCCGCCGGCGAGGGGGACCGTGCGGCCGAGGCCATGACCGCCCACCTCGCGGAGACCGGTCACGACCTCGGCCTGTGACGCGCCCCGGACGGCAGCCCCCGTCCGTGATGCTGCCCGGACGGACGGTCAGGGCAGCAGTCGCACCCGCGCCGTGCCGCTCCAGCCGGCCGGCAGCGTGATCGCGGGGTCGATGTAGTTCCCCCAGGCCAGGTCCGGGTAGTTGATACGGGCGCTGACGATCAGGCCGACTCCGGGAGCCCGGCGCGGGAACGAGTCGCTCGTCAGCGCCTCGAACGCGTCGAGGACCACAAGGGCGTCGGAGGCGGCGGCGTTCCTGCGGCCCGTCACGCGCACGCTGACGGTGTGCTCGCCCTCCGCCAGACCGGAGCGTTCGAACACCCGTTGCTGGAACTGCTTGTCCGACGCGTAGAGGTCCACCTCGGTCGCGCTCCCGCCGTCGACGGAGATCTCGGCGATTCCCTGACCGGGACCCTTGGGGCAGATGACGCGGACGCCGGTGCCCCAGACCCTGACGGTCGCCGTGTCGCCCGCACTGCCGCTGAAGGATTCGGTGCGTCCCAGATCGCCGCCGGTCCACGTCTCGGTCGAGTCCGCATGCGTCCATGACCCCGTGTGGAGGACCTTGTCCGAGGCGTCGTCGACCACCGGGTCCACCACCTGGAACGCGTCGACGAGCGCGTAGATGCCCTTCGAAGCGGCGTTCTTGGTTCCGGTGCACTCCCCCCTGACGGTGTGCCGTCCGTACGCCAGCGATGTGCTCCGGAAGACGAGTTGAGCCGGCACCTTGCCCGGTCCGTAGAGGTCGACCGTCTCGGCGGGCTTGCCGTCCACCGAGATCTTCACGATGCCGAGGTTGTCCGCCCGGGCGGAGTACAGACCGACACCGGTGCCCGTGAACGTCAGCTCCGCCGCCGCCCCCGCCACGTCGGTGAAGGACTCCGTGCCGAACAGGTCGCCGGCGGTGTAGTCCGCACTCGCGTCCTCGTGGGTCCAGGCACCAATGTAGACGATGTCCGGGGACGCGTCGTCGATCAGCACCGGCTCGATCGGTGCCAGCCGGACCGAGTCGGTGCCGTCCGACTCGACCTGTACGCCCGGTCCTGCCGTGCCCGTGGTGGCCTTGGCGACCCGGACCTGCGCCTTGGTGCTGCGGAAGTCATTGGTCCAGTGCGCGGCGCCGTCCTTGCCGAACAGGAAGTAACTGTGCGTGTCCTGGGCCCATGGCCAGTCAGGCCTCGTGCGGTATCCGTCGGCGCCTGATGCCCGGTCGCGGGTCGCGGTGCCTGCGGCCCGGCCGATGTGGTCGTCGGGGTACGCCGTCCACTGCGCATCGCGCTGCCAGCTCAGGGTGTCCGTCCCGTCGGCGAGGACATACCGTACGCCGACGTCGCTGACCTGGCCGGAGGGCGGGTTGGCGATCGTATACGTCGTCGTCAGCAGTCCACGGGGGCTGACCGCCACCGCGACGGTGGTCTCGATGGCGCCGAAACGGCCCTTCAAGGTGACGGTCACCTGTCCGTCGGCCGTCCTCGCACTCGCCGACGTTCCCGCCCACTGACCGGGTACCGTACGGGAGATCACCAGGTCCGGGCCGCTGGTGAGGATCACCGTGCCGTCGGCGGATGCTTCGGTGAGCCGCGCGGTGTGCTTGTCGAACACCACTGTGAACGGTGCGTCGACGCCCGTGACGGTGATGGTGTCCGCGGTCTCGACGACGGTGGGCGCCGCGCCGCTGTCGGGGGGGGGGGGAAGGACGGCTTCGCCCGGGTGTTGAGCGAGAGGCGGTAGTCGTCCACGAGCGCCGATCCACGCCGGAAGGTGAGCCGGAGGGTGTCGCGGGCCGACCAGGCGCCGGCCGGGACGGTCAGGGTGCCGCTCTGCCGGGGCGCGATGTCGACGCCCTTGAGGGTGCCCGACCTGCTGCCCGTCTGCCAGCTCACCGTCAGTTCGCCGAGGTTGCTGTGGTCGTGCCAGTTCGTGACGGGCACCGGTATCGAGCGTCCGGGGGTCAGGCCGGTGAGTACCCCGTCCACGATCTGTACCGGAGAGTAGGCCTTCTTGGTGAGCCAGAACTCGGGCTTGCGGCGCCGCCACAGGTCGATGATGCCCCATTCGCCGTATCCCACCGGCCCGTTGGCCAGATGGAACACCTCGTCGATGGCCGCCCAGATGGCACCGCCCACGACTCCGTCCGTGGCACGGAACTTGACCGCCAGCTTCGCGATGCTGTGGCCCCAGTAGTCGCGCACCCCGGGGTCTTCCTTCAGCGTGCCCACGTTGTAGCACGGCACGTGGGCGAACTCGCCGTACTGGATGGGCTGGCCGGGGTTGCCGTTGGCGTTCTGGAGGTTGGGGTAGTGACCGCTGTAGATGTCGGTCTGGGTTCCCCCGTTGTGCTGCCCCATGTCCTCGAAGAGCGTCGGGCGTGAGGGGTCGGTCTCGTGGGCGTAGGTGTTCTCCGAGGCGAAGTTGCGCCCCATGCCGCTCTCGTTGCCGACCGACCACTCGACCACGCCGGCGTGGCTGCGGTCCCGCTCGATCATCTCGGCGAACTGCGTCATGTACTGCTCGGTATATGCGGGGTCGTCGACCGTGCCCTGCTGGAAACAGACGGGCGCCTCGACCTCGACGTAGAGTCCGAGGCGGTCGGCCCAGTCGAGCAGCGCCGGTGTCGGCGGGTAGTGCGAGGTACGGATGAAGTTGCAGTTCGCCTCCTTGTAGAGCCGGGCGGCCTGCTCCTCCATGTCCGGGTTCGTCGAACGGCCCTGCTTCTCCGTGATGCTGTGGTGGCAGACACCCAGCAGGTGAACAGGCTTGCCGTTGACGATCAGTTGATTGCCCTCGACCTTGACCTGGCGGAATCCGATCGCCCGGGTCACCGTCTGCGAAACACCTCCAGCGGTGAACGTCGCCTTCAGGGTGTACAGGTGGGGGTGTTCCGCGTCCCATTTGAGCGGGGCTCTGACCGGAATCACCCCCTGCTGCTGGGGATCCGCCCCGGTCAGAGTGATCTTCGACGGCGTGATCGCGACCGGTCGCCCCGCCGGATCGGTGAGGGTGAGCTTCACTGTTCCGCTCTGCCCTGCCTGGACCGCCGCGGCCGCCGTCACCGTGAGCGTCGCGTCCTTGTACGCGCTGTCGAATGTCGTGTCCGCGTGCAGCCTCGTGAGGTGGGAGGCCGGGAGGGCCACGAGTATCACATCGCGCAGGATGCCGCCGATGATGTGGTGCGCGTAGTCGGACTGGCCGGCGATGCTGGTCGGCCGGTCGGTGACGCCGAGGGTGAGGACCGCCTTGCGCCCCGGTGTCACCAGAGAGGTGATGTCGGCGTACCACGTGGTGAAGCCGCCGTCGTGGGTGCGTACGGCGGTGCCGTTCACCCACAGCCGGGCATAGCTGTATACGCCGTCGAAGCGGAGCATGACGCGCTTGCCGTGCTGGCCCAGCTCCGCGCGCAGGGCGTGGACAGTTCGTACGCGGTGACGGACCCTGAGGCCCCGACCGGCGTCCTCATCCGTGACAGTCATCCGGCGCGTGCGATCGACGTGCAGTATCTGCGCGCGGGTTCGGCCGCTTCCCGGCTGTCGCCGGACGAACTGGAGCCCGGCATGTTCGAGGGGGCACGGCTCGTGCACATCACCGGGATCAACCCGATGCTGTCGGCCTCGGCGAACCGGGCGACCTGGCGTCTGGTCGAACTGGCGCGAGCCGCCGGGGCGAAGCTCTCGTTCGATCCGAACATCCGCCACAAGCTCGGCTCCCCTGCCCGCTGGCGCGAGGTCGTCGGCCCGCTGCTGGCCCACGCCGACGTGGTGCTGGCGGGCGAGGACGAATGGGAGCTGCTCGGCATCACGCATCCGGCCTCCCTGCTGGAGGCCGGGCCCACCACGGTCGTCGTCAAGCACCGCGAAAAGTCGGCCACCTGCCTGACCCGTGGGGGCGATGCCTGCCGCCGGCCCGCCTTCGGCGTCCCGGTCGCCGACCCCGTGGGAGCGGGGGACGCCTTCGCCGCGGGCTTCCTCTCCGGTCTGCTGCGTGGTCACGGCCCGGACCAGTGCCTGCGCCAGGGCGCCGCTGTCGCGGCGCTGGTCGTCCAGTGCCCCACGGACACGGACGGACTGCCCGACCGGGCCGGACTCGACCGCGCTCTGGCCGGCTTCACAGGCACCCACGCGGAAACCGTCCTGCGGTGACGGCGACGAACGGACCACACCGGGCCGGCACACCACTTCACGAACGGAAGCGCAGGAACGTCATGTACCGATGGGAAACCACCCAGGCCGTCACCGCACAGCGCGTGTTCGGCATCATCCGCACGGCAGGTCCTGCCGAGGCCGTCGCGGCGGCGGAAGCCGTGCTGGACGCCGGGCTGCACGCCGTGGAGATCGCCCTGACCACACCACGTGCTCTCACCGCCCTGGCCCGCCTCGCCGAGACCCGCCCTGACGCGCTGCTCGGCGCGGGCACCGTCATCGACGCGGCTGCGGCACGCGCCGCCGTCGAAGCGGGCGCCCGCTTCCTCGTATCGCCGAGCCTCCATCCGGAGGTCATCCGCACGGGACACCGCTACGGGGTTCCGGTCTTCCCCGGCGTTGCCACGCCCACCGAAATGGTGCGCGCCCTGGAGGAGGGTGCTGACGCGTTGAAGCTCTTTCCGGCATCGGCCGTCTCACCCGCCTGGCTGCGCGACGTGCGGGCCGCACTCCCCCAGGCGCCCGTGCTGCCCACGGGAGGTGTGACAATCGACAACGCGCCGGAATGGATCGCCGCGGGTGCGGTGGCCTGCGGGATCGGTTCGGCCTTGACAGCGGGCGGTGCCCGGGGCGCCGGCGACCGGGTGGGCGCTCTCCTGCGCAGGCTCGCCGATCCTCGTTGACGTGCGCGGAACGACAGGATCGGCAGGGGCCGGCGTTTTGGGAACGAGCTACAGGGAGTGGCGTGGAACTTCACGGACTGCACGGTCAGGTGGTCGAGCGGATCGGGGAATCCCTCGCCGCGGAGGAGATCCGTGCGGGCGACGTACTGCGTCTCGAGGACGTACAGGACCGGTACGGAGTCTCGCGGACCGTGGCACGCGAGGCGGTCCGGGTCCTGGAGTCGAAGCGGGTCGTCACGAGCCGGCCCCGCGTGGGAATCACCGTACGGCCGATGGCCGAGTGGAACCTCTACGACCCCCAGGTCATCCGATGGCGACTGGCCTCGCCCTTCCGCAGCGCCCAGCTGCGCGAACTCACCGAGTTGCGGGCGGCGGTGGAGCCCTCCGCCGCCGCCCTGGCCGCGGTGGGTGCGTCGCACGGCACCCGGAGATCACTCGTCGAGCTCGCGCAGGCGATGGAGGCTGTCGCCCGCGCCGATGACATCCAGGGCTTCATAGCGGCGGACCTGGCCTTTCACCGGGCGCTGCTGAACGCGTCGGGGAACGGGATGTTCGCCCAGCTCTCCGAGGTCACCGAGGAGCTTCTCCTCGCCCGCCGCGACCTGCCCCTGATGCCGGACCACGTGGACGTGGACGCCGTACGCCGCCATATGGAGGTGGCCGAGGCCATCGCCGACGGCCGCCCGGACGATGCGTCGCGGTGCGTCCGCGCGATCGTCGATTCCGCCCACCGCGAGGTGGAACAACTCCTGGAAGGGGGCGCGCACTGCGCGCTCGGCAGCAGTCCCGGCGCGGCCTGACGCGGCGGCACCTCCCCTCACACGGCTGAGTGGGTCCGGGACAGGTTTCCGGAGAGTGTCCACCAGAGGACGCCGTAGATGATCACAATGCCGGCGATGCACAGGGCGGCGTCCGTCGCGTCCAGGGTCATCGCGAGGCCCCCCGCCACCAGTTGACTCACCCCGAGGGACAGAGTGGAGAACATGAAGTCGACACTCAGTACCCGCCCGCGGATGCCGTCCGGCGTCGCCGACTGAAGGGAGAAGGACGACAGGGTGGAGTTCATGCTGCCCCCGACATGGGCCAGAACGACCAGCATGACAGCCATCGGGAACCAGGTGACCAGGGAGAATCCCGCGTAGGCGAGGCCGAACGTGAGTGTCGCGGCCAGGGTGAGCAGGCGGATCCGGCCCTCTCGCCCCGACAGGAGCCGGCGCCCCAGCACGGGACCGATCAGCGCTCCCACTCCCCGTGCGGCGTACAGGAGGCCCACTCCGGCAGCGCCCACGTGGAACACGGCAGCGCCCAGGGCGGGGAACAGCGCCAGCACCCCGTTCCCCAGGGCGGTTCCCGGCTTGGCCAGCAGCAGGGCCACGATTCGGCGGTCCTCGCGGGCGAACGAGGCGGTCTCGCGCAGATCCTCGCGCACGCCTCCCCGCGCCTTCCCGCCCCGGCTTTCACCGCAGGGCTTGCGTACCCGCTGGACCAGAGCCGCGGAGACACAGAAGGAGACCGCGTCGATGGCGAAACACCAGTAGGTGCCGACGGCGGAGGCGAGGAGCGCACCCAGCGAGGCGCCCACGGCGAGCATCACTCCCCAGGCACCTCCGCCGAGGGCGTTGGCGGTCAGCAGATCCGGTTTGGGCACCAGATTGGGCAGGGCGGCGTTCGCGGCGGGACCGTAGAACGCCTTCACGCCCGCGACGCCGCCCAGGGCGATCAGGGCGATCCACGCCGTCGACTCGGTTCGCACGAGGAACAGGGTGGCGATGAAGCCGGCGGACAGCAGATCGCAGAGAACCATCAGCCGCCGGCGGTCCACCCGGTCGACGATCACCCCGGCGTACGGGGACAGCGCGGCGATCACCAGCGTGTCGGCCGCGAGGACCAGCGCCCCCCACTGGGGGGCGCCGGTCAGCTCCTGGAGCAGGGCCAGGAGCGGGATCATCGCGAACCAGTCACCGCCGAGACTGACCAGCTGGGACAGGTAGACGCGCCGGAAATCCGCTTCCTGGCGCAGCAGCTGCCAGGCCGGCCTCGGTGGTGCGGGAGCGTCCGGTGGGCTGTCCGTCGCGCTACTGTCCGTCAGCACGCAGGTCCTCACGGAGCTCGTCGGACTTGCCTGTCAGGAGAAGGGCGAGCCGGTGCCGGTTCGCCGCGGGCAGCGCCTCGAGCACCCGCTCATCGACCCGGCCGAGGAATCCGCGGCCCAGGTCCAGGGCCGTCGCCATCGCGGCATCGGTGTTCTCGAGCATCGCGAGCATCGCGATCCGCAGGTCACCGAGGCACATGTCCCGCTCGTAGGCGGGCAGGAGTCCGGGGGCGTGCTCCCGGAGGATGTCTCCGGTGTCCACCATCATGCGCATGCGAGCCGCGATGTTGTCGGGCTCGTACAGCCGCTGCGTGATCGAGGGCTCCCCGGCCTCCCGGATGCGCCAGTGGTACACGACCTGCCCGACGACGTCGACCGCCTGTGCCTCGATGTGAGCCCGCACCGTGACCGGCGCGTCCTCGTACTGGGCCAGGGAGAAGGCGAGCCGGTGGAGGTCCCAGAACGACCGCCGGAACACCTTGTTCCAGATCATCCGGTCGAGGATCAGGTCATGGTCGCGGGTGATGTGGGTGCGGCGGCGCGCGGCGGCGAAGACATCGGCGTACCGGGGATGGCGGTGGGTTCCCTCGGAGTTGAGGCGCCGTACGTCCCCGGACGCGAAGTCGGAGCCGGTGGACTCCAGCGAGTCCACCAGTGCCCGGTAGGCCGTCGGCGGTACGACGTCGTCGGAGTCGGCGAACGCCAGATAGGTGCCGGTCGCCTGCTCGGCGCCGGCGTTGCGGGCGGCGCTGAGACCGCGGTTGGGCTGGGTGACGAGGGAGAAGCGCTCGTCCTTGGCCACCCACGAAGAGGCGATCTGCGGGCTGCTGTCGCTCGAGCCGTCGTCGACCAGAACGACTTCGATGTCATCGAGGTGCTGCGCGGCCAGGGACTCCAGCAGTTCGGGGAAGTACGGGGCGACGTTGTAGAAGGGCACGACGACGCTGAGTGTCGGCATCTGGAGCTACCTCAGTCCTGGGAAGTGCGGGCGAGAGTTCCTGTGGCGCAGGCGATTCCTCCTGCGCCCTTGATGAGTTCCGGAATCGGGACACGGGCGACGCACTCGACTCCGTGGCGCGACAGCAGAGCCGCCGTGTGACGGGACCCGGACGGCATGAGTACCGCCCGTGGTGCCACCGTGACGAAGTTGAATGCCAGGTGGGTGCGGACCTCGTCGGACTCGGGGATGTCGACGACCGTGAAGCCCTGCTCACGCAGGTGCCTGACCTCCGCAGGGTTCATCATCGAGGTCCGGGCCGCGAGCAGGTCCGTGTCGAGCACCTGGAGAACACCCAGCAGGTGCTGGATCCCGGCCGGCACGGACAGCCGCAGGACCCGTGCGCCCTGCTGCCCGGCCTCGTCCGCGACCTGTCGCGCACCGGCAGCGTTCGTACGCGCGCCGAGGCCCACGGCGACGAGATCGGAACGCAGCCACTGGGCGTCGGCGCCTTCGAAGACACCGTCGGCGCCGATGGTCCGGGCCACCGGTACGCCGAGACGGGCGCAGAGCCTGAGGGCCTGCATCTCCTCGCCCGCGCGGACGGCGCTCGCCATCCGAGGGATCACAGCGCCCGCCCCGGTCATCCAGAGCAGGTCGCGCACGTACATCGCGTTGGCACCGCGGTACGGATTCCTTCCGGGCGGCTCCGCGGCGGGCACGTCGTGAACGGTGCTGCCGGGCGGCTCCGCGGCGGGCAGCTCGTGCACGGTGATGCCCAGCGCGCCGTACGCCTCGGCCAGTGCCTCGATGTCGCGGCGGAGCGCGGCGTGGTCGATCCGTTCGAGG
Source organism: Streptomyces sp. NBC_00876 (assembly GCF_045207435.1). NCBI lineage: Bacteria > Bacillati > Actinomycetota > Actinomycetes > Kitasatosporales > Streptomycetaceae > Streptomyces > Streptomyces sp. NBC_00876. The sequence continues at coordinate 8,350,026 of NZ_CP108800.1, read as the reverse complement.
TGTTGCAGCGCGTCCGGCTCACCGCTGGTGAGAAGTGCGGCGGACGGGCAGTGCAGGACGATGTCGGTGAGCCGGTCGGATTCGCGCCTCACACGCAACGGCGCCCATGTCTCACCGGCCGCGATGTCGTCCTCGTGCCGCCCGTGGCGGACGCGCCAGCCCGGCCCGTGGTACGCGGCGGAGGTCACAGCCATCGGTCCTCCTCCCCCTTGCGGTAGCCGAGCTCGTCCGCGACCTCCCGTATCTCCGGTTGGCCGACGGCCGGAAGTACGAGACCGGCGCGCCGGCGCCAGCGCGACGGGCCGGGCCGGGCGGTCGCCATCACGACCGGAAGGCATACGGGTTGAGGGGGCTGCCGGATCTCCGCGAAGTCGAAGACGGACCGCAGGGTCCGCTCCCGCGTTGCCGGATCGAGGATCTGCTCGAACGGCACCCGCAGGACCGCGTCTGCGGTGTCGGGGCCGAGCGCGTCGAGCGCGGCTCGGTGCGCCCCCGCCCACTGGTTGGCTCCCACCCACTCGAGCGGCTGGTCGACGAGCTTCTCCCAGCCGGGCGGGATGTCGAAGTTCCACCAGCGCCGGGCGTCCGGTCCGAGTTCCGAGTATCCGGCGATGCTCAGGGTGTGCCGGTCGGAGACGTCGTACGAGAAGAATCCCCGGTCCCGCCATCCGTCGTAGAGCCCGTTCACGCTCGCTGCGGGATTCCGGGTGAGATGGACGACCCGGATCCTGGCGTTCGGCATCAGCCGTCGGAGCAGCGGGAGCCGGTAGGCGTCGACGGACGACTTGATCACCACTGGGTGGTGTCGCAGCGCGTCACGATCGACGGCGGTGCGGGCGTGCGGGACGACGAAGGGCGGTTCCTCGATGCAGTATCCGTCGTGGGGCGGGCGCAGGACGGTGGTGGCGGGCTCGCCCCGCAGAGCGGGCGGCAGATCGTAGAAGGACGGATCGATACGGGGATGGCACGTGCGAAGGTGACGCAGGACAGCGGCGAACAGAGTGCCGGGATCGTCGGGACGGGGACATGTCCGCACAGCGTGGGCGACGGCGTCCCGGACGGATTCATGACCGATCTCCTCCAGCGGCCACTGGAGGGCGAGGCGTCGGGTCAGGACGTCCGTGTACTGTCTCCGCGCCGCGGCGTCGACGGGTGGGCGTGGCGGTCCCGAACCGAGCAGGGACATGAAGTCCGCGGAGATTTCGGACCAGTTGAACTCGACGTCGCTCTCCAGCGCGTCGGAGCCGTCGCGGCCCCGGTCGAGCCGGTTCAGCTTGTACAGGGCGGTGTGCTCACCTCCGAGGGACAGCGTGCCCGGCTGGTCGGAGAGGATCCGGTGAAGAAGACTGCTGCCGCCCCGGGACGAGGCCACGATCGCCACGACGGCGGTGACCTGGGACAGGTCCACGTCGTCGGCGCTGTGCACCCCGGCCATCGCACGGCGGGCGGCGGCTGTCGAACGCTCGCGCGACGGGACTTCGGATACCGGTGTCATCGGACCGGGACCTCGCTGCCGGCAGCCGTTTCGAAGGCGATGCTTCCGCCCGGCGGAACGTCGATGGCGAGAGAGCCTCCGGGGTGTTCGCGCCCGGCTGCCAGCGGCTCGCCGGTCGGCGACAGGACGGTGAAGCAGAGCCCGGCGTCCGGTGCTTCCACCGTCAGCCGGGTCGCGTACCCGCCGTTGAGAACGACGGCCGGCCGGTGGATCCGGCAGGATGTGGCGGGCTGGAGAACGAACACGACGTCGCGCTCGTCGGCCGCCGCGCGCAGGACGCTGTGCGAGGTGTTGTCCGCGGTCCGGTACCGCAGGAATCCGCTCATGTTCTCCGCGTACAGCCGGTGATGCCACCGGAGCACGTCCTTGCCCTCGTCCGACAGGCTCGAGAAGTCCGCGCCGTAGGCCGGAATTCCGGCGGCCAGCATGACGATGACCGCCACGGCGATGTCCTGCGGCGTGTCACGGGGGCCGAACGTCTGGTAGTCGTTGATCGCGGTCGGCGTGTACGACTGCACGTGCAGGGTCCGCAGGAAGTTCGACCGTGGGTCGAACGGGGCGTCGCCCGCTCGTGTACAGGTGCCGTACGGCGTGAGGGACACCGTGCCGTAGTTCTGCTTGAGCTCGACGATGTAGTCCGGGGACACTTCACGCGTTCGCCGGTCGGCGTCCGCCAGCATCATCCGCAGGCCCGTGAGCATGGAGTCCAGGTCGTGCTCATGATGCGGGCTCTCGCACCTCAGGTCGGGTATCCAGTTGAACAGGTCGTACTTGGCTCCGTGGAATCCGTACTCCTGGACCAGCCGTAAGCAGACGTCGGCCATCACGCCGCGTGCCTCGGCGTTCATGAAGCACAGGGAGTAGAACTGTGTCTCGCCCAGGACGGGTTCACCGGAGCCCGGGGCCATGAGCAGACGACGGCGGTCGGCGAAACAGTCGGCGGCGGGTCCGACGGCGTGCGGGGCACACCAGATGACGGCCCGTGCCCCCATCGCCCCGACACGGCGTACCAGTCCCGGCATGTCGGGGAACTTCTCGGGATCGGGCTTCCAGTCGCCGATGTTCAGCGGGGTTTCGTAGGCGGTGTCGAGACCGGGCCCGAACCAGCCGTCGTCGATGATGAAGTTGCGGACGCCGACGTCGAGGCCGATCCTGACGTTCTCCAGGACCATCTCCGCACCGATGTCGTCGCTGGCCCAGTCGGTCCAGCTGCACCAGAACGGTTCGAACGACTCCGCGACGATGCGGTCGTCCAGCCCGGACAGGTCACGGGTCCGCTCGGAGAAGTCCCGCAGGACATTCATCCACGGCCCGTGACTTCCTTCCTCCGGCCGGGTCAGGAGGTAGACGTGCTCGGTGAGGGAACCATCGGCCGCCGAGGCGGACCGGGGCAGGGGGTAGTCCTCCGTGCCACGGCGGATACTCACCTCGACGCCGCCGGTGTGGACGTTCAGCGCGCGATTGGAGACGGGCTCCAGAAGGCGCAGGTCGGTCTCGACGAGAGTGCCCACGACGCCCATGGCCAGTTCCACGTTCTGGTCCCGGCCGGTGAACATGTAGAGCGGGACCTTGACGTCGTTGATCCTCGAACGGGCGAGTCTGCCGAATTTCCAGAAGCCGGTGACATGCATGAGGTTCATGAACCACCGGCCGCTGTCCGGCGGTACGACCTCGTCGAAGTTGCCTATCGGGGCACGCAGCAGGTACTCGACGGACGCGATCCGCTCGCCGGCCGGGGGGCGCGCGGTTACCCGGTAGGGTGCCGTCGCGCTGATGCCGACACTCATGCCGGCGTCGACGGCGTCAGCCGCTGTCCCGAGTGCGAAGGGGCCGAACTCTCTCTCCTCTCCGCTCTCGAGCCGGACGATCAGACGCATCCGCGGTACCTCGTTCACCTGCTGCCCTTCTGGTTGTGGGTTTCTTCCGGGAGCTCGGGAGTGCTGTCGCGGCCGGGTCCGCGGGTGTGCGAGCTGTGAGACGGCCGGCTCGTGCTGGACCGCCTCGCAGCGCCTCCGGCCGATCAGCGCCAGACGGCTTCCTGCTGTGGCTTCCAGGTCCATGAGGGCAGGCCGGGAAGGGTGCCGGAGGGGCGAGGGACGCCTTGGATCGCGTCGTCCCAGGCGGAGATTTCCAGGATCAGGTCGGCGCGGGCCGCTTCGTCGAGGCTCTTCAGATTGATCGTCCAGCTCTCGCCGTGGTACAGGTCGTTCGTGATCCTCGTTCCCGCACCGGTCAGCGTCGCTTCGCCGCCTCGGTAGTCGAGTACCAGGTGGGCCTCGGCCAGACCCGCGAGCGCCGTTGAGCTGCTGTTGATACGCCACCGGCCGGCGCCCAGGGAGGTGAGCTGCGGAGCGGCCGGGGCCTTGGGGAGCTGGTAGGTGCAGCGCGTGAAGGGCTTCTCCGTCGTAGCCGCCTTCCACCCGGTGGCCGGGGCCAGGCCTTCGGCGGGGAAGATGTCGGCGGTGATCCTGCTGCCGGCGGGGCCGCTGAATCGCACGGCCGGCTGCACACCGGTCACGTTGGCCGTGCCGGTGAGCACCAGCCGGTCGCGGCCGTTGAGCGGGGTGACCACCGCGCTCAGCGATTCGGCCTCGGTGAGCACGATGATCCTGGCGGCCGGGGCGGTGGCCCCGGCCTTGCGCACCAGCAGCGAGGTGCGCTGTCCGGCCGGAAGCGTCGCGATGCGCTCGTTCCCGGTCACCGTCTGGGTGACCGTGCCCAGTTCGGCGGTGATGTCGGTGGTGCTGTCGAAGGCGAGTGCGCGGTCCGTCCAGTCCGGGGCCCAGTAGACCCAGGTGGGGACGTCGTCGCCGGCGAGCTTCGCCAGTGGTTCGAGCGTGGCCCAGCGCAGGTCGACGCCGTTCAGGTCGGTCATGACGGGGAAGAAGTTGTACCGCCCCTCCGGCATCGTCAGCGGCTCGGCGGGCAACGTGACCGTGCCACCGGCTGTGCTCACCCGGATCTGGACGTCGGACCGGGCCGGCAGGGTGACGTTGCGCTGGGTGTTGTTGACGAAGGCGAAGCCTCGGCCGTCGGTGTCGAAGCGGCCGATGTAACGCAGCCGGCGGGTCTGCGCCGGGTCCATGATCTGTCCGGGGTCGCGGGCGATCCGCGTCCTGATGAGTTCCTCCGCGCAGGTGGTGACAAAGGTGTGGAGGCGCCGGTACTGGTGGTAGGAGTCCCGGGTCTGTCCGAACTCGCCCAGCGGTGCCTGGAAGTCGTAGGTGAGCGGCCAGTTGCCGCTCAGGCCCGGCATCTGGGTCCCCCCGTGGAACATGTAGTAGCCCAGGTAGTTGGCGCCTCGCCCCACACTGTCGTAGGCGTGCGCCGCTACGTACTCGCGCTCGACGAGGAAGCGGTCGTTCCCGCGCATCGGGCTGCCCGTGCCGAGCTCGCAGAACCCGCGGGGGTAGTCGAGCGTGTCGTAGGTCGCCCCGCCGATGTCGGTGTTGGCGGTCCACTCGTCGGTGCCGTAGATGAACCCGGACGTGGCCGAGGTGCCCGCGCCCCACTCCCATCCACGGTAGGTGTAGGCGCCCTGGAGGGGGATCGCGGTGTCCTTGTCGAATCTGGAGTTGGCCGTGACCGTGTAATAGGGCACCACCATGCCGTGGGCGGTGCACATCTGCCGCAGGGTGGTGATGTGGGCCGGGTCGCCGTTGGCGAATTCGTTCTCGAGCTGAATGCCGACGACGGGGCCGCCGTCCTTGGCCCACATGCCGGTGAGCTGAGCGGCGATCCGGGCGAAGTAGGCGTCGACCTTGGCCAGGTACCCCGCGTCGTTGGTACGTGAACCGGGCAGGGCGAAGGAGGGGATCCCCCCGTCCGTGGTCTCCGCGTTGATGAACGGGCCCACGCGGAGCCAGACCATCATCCCCTGCCGCTGAGCGGCGGCCACGAAGGCCCTCAGGTCCTTGCGTCCCGTCCAGTCGAAGGTTCCTTCGGTCTGCTCGTGGTGGTTCCAGAACACGTAGGTGGCCGCGATGCCCACCCCGGCGGCGCGCATCTTGCCCAGCTCCCGCTCCCAGAGTGCGGAGGGATGGCGGACGTAGTGGTACTCACCGCTCACCGGATACCAGGGCGCCCCGTTGCGGGACCAGCCGTTGCGCGTCACACCGTAGGCGACCCCGCCCGCGACGCCGCCGGCGTTGGCGAGCGGTGTGTCGGGCCGTGACTCGATGGCGGTGGCGTCCAGCCGGTAGGGCGCGGGCGTCGCCGTCCAGAGCTGGGCCGGGTCGTCGGTGTAGGAGCGGATCTCGATCCCGGCGCCGGCAGTGGTCGCGGAGTCCACGACCGAGAGGAGCTTCCCGCTCGCTCTGCCGACGATCTTCACCCGGCCCTGCCCGGCGTCGTCCAGCTTCCACTGCTGGTTGGCGGCGCCGCTGCCGCTCCACTGGATCACCCGCGCGCCGTCGTCGGTCCGGCCGCCCGACACATCGAGCACCTTGCCCGAGTTCGTGGAGACGATCGTCACCCAGCCGTCGCCCTGATCGACCGTGCTCCACTCCTGATTGGGCGAGCCGGTGGCCGTCCACTGGATGATCGCGGCGCCGTCGTCCGGTGCGCGGCCGTAGACGTCGAGCATGCAGCCGCTGTGCACGTTCGTGAGGGTCAGGGGCGCCCCGGCCACTCGGTCCGCCGCGTATGCCCGTGAGGGCCGGATCAGTTCGCTGAGCACCGGACCGGCGGCGAGGACAACCGCCCCGGCTCCCAGCATCCGTATCACGCTGCGGCGGGCCGGTCCGCTGTGCCCGTTGCTCTTCCGGTTGTCCATCTCGGCTCCTGTGTTGGGTGCTTCGTCGATGCGCGTGTCATACGTGTCCACCGCCGTCGTCACCGCCGTGCGTGGATCCGCTCCGCGGCAGGCCGTGCAGGGGCTGCGCGTACGTGGGAGGGATACCGGTCACGGCCGCGGGGTGAGTGGCGGTGCCGGGTCACCACTCGGAGGTGAAGTGCACCGGCGAACCGCCGACGGTGAAGTCCCTGAAGCGGAACGGGATGTCGGAGTCCGAGACGCTCTCCACCTCGGCCAGCACACCGAAGCGGGCACTCCCGAGCCAGGACGCGTCGATCGGATCGCCGAGACGGGTGAAGTCCGTACCGTCGAGGGAGTACGAGGCGGTGACGCTGTCGCCGGTGCGCTGCAGACGCAGCCAGAGGTCGTCCTGATCGGGATCCGGCGCCCGGTACGGCTCCTCGGCCCGGGCCCCCTGCTCCGAGGAGAGGGTGAGGGTGGGGCTGCCTGAGTTGTGCTTGCGCTGGAGGGCGATGTAGTCGTCGTCGCCGCGGTAGAGGAGGAGACCGGCCTCCATGTAGCCGCGTTGCGTGCGGCCGCTCATCCTGACCGTCGCGGTTCCGCTGCCGTTCCCGGTGCCGGTGAGGACGAGGTTGCGGGCGCTGTTGGCGCCGGCCCACAGGAATCCCCGGCCGCTGGGGGTGAGCTGAAGGGTGTCGCCGGGAAGGACGGCGCGGTGGTCTGGCAGGTCGCGGACCACGGACCACGCGTCGGGGTCCAGGGCCAGCGGCTTGGCGCAGGCGGACGAGGCGGGGTCCGCGCCGACCGTGAGCGTGACCGGTACGCCTGTGGTGTCCCCGAGTCGGCTGTGTGTGACGGGCGTGATGACGGCTGTGCCGGCGGACCCTGCCGTGACCTTTCCGGCCGGGTCGACGCCGGCGACGGTCGCGTTGCTGGTGGTGTAGCTCGTCGTCGGCAGCAGGGGCAGGACGTGGTCCGCGCCGTTCACGACCTCGTCGCCGGTGACCTGGGCCGGGTCGGTGGCATCGAGGTCGGCGCGCAGGTTGAGGCCGTTGTCGAAGTCGTTGCCGCTGATGACGGCCCCGGAGGAGCCCCGGTAGGAGAACAGTGAGGTGGAGTACGGCGAGCCGGTGGTGACGGTACGCACGGAAGTCGTGCTGCCGGGTGCCGGGCACAGGTTCTTCGCCTGAGCGGCGAAAGTGGTGTGCCGGTCGAGGCGGGCGACCTTGTTCGACTTGAAGGTGATGCCGCCCACGCTCTTGGCGTCGAGCAGCCGCACGTCACCGGTCTCGAAGTCGTTGTTCTCGACGCGGATGTTGCGGTGCACGGGGCGGGCGGCATCCACGGTCTGGTTGGTCGGCTCGACGAAGATCACGGGCCCGGCGGGCCGCTGGAAGGTGTTGCGGCGGATCAGGACATCGGTGACCGGACCGGACTCGTACCACTGGTAGGCGTCGGAGGAGATGAAGATGCTGGCCATCGACATGCCGTCGAAGACGTTGTCCTCGATGACGACCGGCTTTCGTGTGGTGACCAGGACGCCGCGGGTGGGGATGTCGCGGAAGGTGTTGCCGCTGATCTCGACCGACGGGGTGTAGGTGGTGTTCTCCACCACGAAGTCCCGGGGGCTGACCGAGTCCGGGACGGGCTTGTCGAAGGTGACCGTCATGCTCGTCAGGGACTTGTCGTGGTCCTGGCCCGAGGGGCCGTCGACGAACACGACCCGGGCCGTCACACCGGGCACCGGCAGCATCGTCCGTTTGTCCACGATCTCCACCGTGTCGCCGGCGTGGAACTGCGGGAATCCGGCCGTCTCGTCGTGCCGGTACTCCAGGGTGAGCGCGTTGGGCGCGGGACGTCCGGTCACCTCCAGGTAGGTGCCGTGGATGTTGATCGCGTCGTCGTGCGCGCCGTCGAACAGGTTGTCGGTGATGTTCACCCTGCCCTTGACCCCCGACATCTGGACGAAGTCGGCGAATCCGGCCGTGGTGCGTCCGGAGGCGGGGTCGGTCCGGAACTCGTTGTTCTTGATGGTGACGTTCTCGCTGAGCTGCCCCACGAAGCCGAAGCCGTGCAGGTAGCGGGCCTTCAGGCCCTGGACGGTGACGTCCCTGGACTCCCAGAGGAGGGCCGAGGGGGTGTCCCGCACGGTCTGGCGCATCTGGTACACCAGTCCGCGGTCGCCCGGCGCTGTCCCGGTGCTGTAGTCGATGCGCAGCCTCTGGGCACCGAGATCCGTCATGGAGGCCACGCCCTGGAACAACGGATTGGATCCGCGCCAGGTGCGCTTCGCCGCGGGGTCGTGGACCTGGGTGTACTGCATGCCGTTGACTCCGGACCAGTACGGCAGGCCGGTGGCCGGGCTGGTCTCCCCCAGCCAGGTCACCTGCCTGTCACCGACCGAGAACCCGTTGCCCGCAGGAATCTTCAGTACGCGGTAGGCGTGGCCGTCGCTCACCCCGGCCTCGCTGACGGTCGCGTCGACCACCTTCGGGGCGGTGTAGTCGAAGCTGAAGTCCTTGACGGTGACACGGTGTGAGCGGATCGCCGCGAAGGTGGTCATCAGCCCGTGGAACTGCAGATGCGATCCGTCGCCGTCGACGGTGACGTCGTCCATGTCCTCGAGGAGGATGCCGATCCGCTTGTCCTTGTACGTCTGGTCGGCGCCGACGGTGTTGGAGACGTACAGCTCGCGGACCTCGGCCTGCTCCGGATAGATCTGGTAGGTGCCGTGGGGGAAGACGATCCGCACCGGACCCTCGATCGTCCCGGCGTGCTCCACGGCCTTGGCGACCGCGGCGGCGCTGTCGTGCCGGCCGGTCGGGTCGGCGCCGAACGCCGTCACCTCGACCACGGTCTCGGAGGCAGCCCGGGCGGCTCCCACGGGCAGGGGCCCGAGCAGGGTGGAGGCGACGACCGCGACGGACACACCCAGGGCGAGCACGGGCCAACGGAGAAGGTGCTGCATGGGGAACTCCTGCGGCTCTGGTGGGGGTGAGTGACAGCCAGTCGCAGAGGACTGGACCATGCGGCGCGCACGACCCGAGCGGCGTCCCGGCCGCTGATGCGCATGCACCTGGGAACGTAAACATCTGCGAGTACGACATGCCCTGCGTGTTGGATTAAGTGCAGCATGCCCCTCAACTGGCGTCAATATCTGTGCAGTTATGTTGTTCCTTGTGGGAACAGGCCTCTGGCCCGGCTTCCGGCACCCCACTTCGGCGATGCCGGCCCGCCTGGCATCCTTGACGTGATCCAGGAGGGGCACATGTCATTCGCGCACTACGTGGAACGGCTCGCCGGTGAGGTGGTCGCAGGGTTTCCGGGCGACTGCGGGATCTACGCGGTGACGTTCCGCATCGACAGTGTCGATCAGGATCCGCGGTTTCCGTACGTGGCGGTCGGCTACACGACCGAGGCCGACGCCGCGAAGTCGGCGCAGCAGGCGCAGACGGCCTCGGACGCCTGGGAGACCCGCTGGAGTTACGCGTACTTCCCCGAGACGGCTCTCGAAGGGGTGCGTACCGTCGGGTGTGATCCGCAGGGCGCGGCGGCGCACCGGCAAGAGGCGGAGTCCCGGGGGCTCCGGTACGAGGACGACGAAGAGCCGGACGGGCGCGACGAGTTGCTGGTCGAATGGTTCTACGAGGTCTGTGTCGGGGCGGCCCGTCGCCTCCACGGGAGCGGCCGGATCGTGGAGGCCCTGGGGCGCCCGGTGCCGGTCGTTCTCTACGACATGTTCGAGCCGGACGCGATGTTCGGGCTGACCTCGGCCGCCAATCCGGCCGCGCTGGTGGCGGAGTTCATGGCACAGGATCCGGGTGAGGATCCGTCCGGCACCACCAGCGAACGTCCAGAGGGCTGAGAAGGCCGGACCGGCCCCGGACCTGTGGGCCCGTCAGTCGTCCGCGGCCACGCAGCGGAAGCCGATGTTGCCTGAGCTGCTGTCCGGTGTGTTGGAGCTTCGGGCATCGACCCGGTAGCGGAAGCAGTAGCTGTCGTGACAGAGGTAGGAGCCGCCGCGCATCACCTTCCTGCCGGTGGTGTGCGGCGGGCCGGCGGGGTTGGACCGGGGTCCGGTGACGTGCCAGGCGGGGTGGAACCAGTCGGCGCACCACTCCCACACGTTTCCGCAGGCATTGTGGATGCCGTAGCCGTTGGGGGCGTACGCGTCGGCGGGGGCCGTGCCCAGGTATCCGTCGGCGCCGGTGTTGCGCGTGGGGAACTCGCCCTGCCACACGTTCATCCGGTGCACGCCCGCCGGCTCGCGCTCGTTGCCCCAGGGATAGCGGGCCTGTACGAGGCCGCCGCGCGCCGCGTACTCCCACTCGGCCTCGGTCGGCAGCCTCTTGCCCGCCCACTTCGCGAAGGCGCGGGCGTCGCGCCAGGTGACGTGCACCACCGGGTGGTTCATCCGGTCGGCGATGTCCGATCCGGGGCCTTCCGGGTTGCGCCAGTGGGCGCCCCGGACCTCTCGCCACCAGGGTGTCGCGGCCACGGCGGGCGCGGACCGGAGCCCCGCGTCGAGCAGGCCGTCGAAGACGAACGACGTGCCCAGCCGCTCGGCCACCGTCACCCATCCTGTCGCTCCGGCGAACGCGGCGAAGGCCTCGTTCGTCACCGTGGTGACATCGACCCAGAAGGGATCGAGCCGGATCTCGCGTACGGGCCCTTCCCCGTCGGCGGGATATCCGTCCCCCGCGTCGGTTCCCATCAGGAACGTTCCGCCGGCCAGGCGCACCATAGCGGCCCGGTCCGGCGGACTCGTGCGCTCCCGCCGGCTTGGTCCCTCCGGTGTGCCGGGCTCCGGCAGCGGTCCGGTCCGGCGGGCCGCGGCGCAGCACGACTTCGGGGTCGGGTCGTTCATGTGGGGTGGCACCTTGTTCCGTGGGGCGGGCCGGTGGGCGGGGGCTGAGGGTGTCTGACGCCCCCTGCCCCCGGGCCTTGGGCCCGGGGGCAGGGGGCAGGGGGCGTCAGACGGATACTGGCGCGTCGGCCACGCGGCTTCGGCGGGCGGCTTCCACGATCGCGACGATGTCGAGCACTTCGGCTTCGGGGACGTTGGGCCTGCCGGTACGGCACGCGCTGACGAGCGAGGCGAGCAGACCGGTGAGCATGGGGGGGCCGGCCTCGATGGTGAGCTCCCGCGCCTCCTGGCCGTCGCTGACACGCACCTGGGTGAAGGGCGACCATTGCGCATCGCCGCCGAGTGTGGCGACGCGGCCGTCCGGCCATGTCAGTGTGGTCCGGCGGCCCCGGCGGGCGTCGACGTTCACGCAGCCGGGGCCGAGCGCGGCAACCGCGAGGTCCACCAGGTGTACCCCGTACCAGGCCAGACCCGGGTGGCCGGGCTGGGTCGGCAACGGTCCCGTGAGGTCGATGCGCCGGGGGCGGAACGAGGTGAGCGCACTGCGGAACTCCGGGGTGAACCGCTTCGGTGAGCCGGCCAGCGGAAGGCATCCGTGCGCGTGCGCCGTGGCCAGCATGGACCGCGCGTCGGCCGTCGACAGGGCGAAGCGGGTGTCGACGTAGACGGGCTTGCCGAAGGGGGCGAGCCGGGTGAAGTAGTCGGGGTGGGTACGCGCGTCGGCGGCGACGACGAGCAGGGCGTCGCTGGCTTCGGCGACCTCTTCCGGGGTCTCGCGGAGCTCGACGCCGAGACCCGCCACCTCGTCGGCGAAGCCGTCGATCCGGTCACGGCTGGGCGGGAAGTCGGCCGCCGCCCGGCCCTTGAACGCGCTGACGACCCTGCCACCCGGCACCTCGCCGTTGATTCCGTCTGCGAAGAGACGGGTGAAGGACGGGGCGTGCGGTGAGTCCAGTCCGATGAGGCCGAACCGCACCGGCGCTGCCGGCCCCTTGCCGCCCGTCATCCCTTGACTCCGCTCGATGTGATGCTGGCGACGATGTGGCGCTGCAGCACCAGGAAGACGATGAGGCACGGGATGAAGCTGACCAGGGAGGCGGACATGATGTCCGCCGTGGAGACCGTCTCGGTGTGGAGCGTGGCGAGCCCCACGGTCAGGGTGCGGGCCGCGTCGGTCTGGCCCACGACGAGGGGCCAGAGCAGATCGTTCCAGTGCCACAGGAAGACGAAGATCGCGAGCGTCGCCAGCACCGGACGGATGAGGGGCAGCACGATCGCGACGAAGGTGCGCCACTCCCCCGCGCCGTCGATGCGGGCGGCGTCGAAGATCTCGTCCGGGAGGTCGCGGACGAACTGCCGGATGAGGAAGACCGCCTGGGCGTTGGCGAGAGTGGGCATGATCAGTCCCCAGAGCGTGTTCACCCCGTCCATGCGGGCGACCAGGATGAAGGTGGGGATGAGGGTCGCCTGCATCGGCACCATGAGCGTGGCGACGATGGCCCAGAGCAGGACGTTGCGGCCGGGGAAGCGTTTGCGTACGAGGGCGTAGGCGGCCATGGACGCCGTGAGGAGGATGACCACCACCGAGACGGCCGAGTACACGAGCGAGTTCAGCAGCCAGACGGGGAACTCGCCGATGTCGAAGATGCGGGTGATGTTGTCGAACGTGAGCGCGTGCGGGATCGCGTGCGGGAGGGTGGGGGCGTCCTTCGGCGAGAGCGCGAGGACGACCACGGCGATCAGCGGCGCGACGGTGAACAGCGAGATGACGGCGAGAGCCAGCCCGGGGCCGCTGCGGCGCAGGCGTTCGCGGCCCCGACTGCGATGGGCGACGCGCGGGTGCGAAGTGGTCACTTGGCGTCCTTTCCTTCGACGAACCGCCGCTGGATCAGGGAGAGGATGAGCACGATGGCGAAGAGCACCATGCCGACCGCGGACGCGTAGCCGAAGTCGAGGAACTTGAAGCCCTCGTCGTAGAGGAAGTAGATGAGGCTGTGGCTGGCCCGGTTGGGCCCGCCGCCGGTCATCACGTAGATCGTGTCGAAGACCTGGAATCCGACGATGGTCTCGATGACGAGCACGAAGAAGAGCACGGGCCTCAGCAGGGGCAGGGTGATGTACCAGAACGCCTGCCGGCTGTTCGCCCCGTCGATGCGTGCCGCTTCGTGCACCTCCGCGGGCTGCGCCTTGAGTCCGGCGAGCAGGACGAGCATGGAGTAGCCGAAGCCCTTCCACACGGCGACGAGGGCCAGGGAAGCCAGGACCAGCAGCTGGTCACCGGAGAGGAACGGCACGGGTCCTGCGCCGATCTTGTCCAGCGCCGTGTTCAGCGGTCCGTCACTGGCGAAGATCCATGACCAGACGATGCCCGCCATGACGAAGGAGCTGAGGTAGGGCACGAACAGCAGGGCGCGGAAGGTGCCGGAGAACCGCACGATCTTGTTCAGCAGTACGGCGCCGGCCAGCGCGACGGCCATGATCATGGGGACGAAGAGGAGTACGTACGTCGCCGTCGCGCCGAGGCTCTGCCAGAAGTGGGGGTCGGAGAACAGCCGGGTGTAGTTGTCGGTCCCGAGCCAGGTCACGTCGCCGTTGAGACGGTAGCGCGTCAGACTCATGGCGCCGGCGCCCGCGATCGGGAAGAACTTGAACAGTCCGAAGATGACGAGGGTGGGCAGCACGAACAGGATGCCGACGACCGCCTCGCGGCGGCGGAGCCGGCCGATCGTGGCGCGGCTGTTCACGGTCGTGCCCGTAGCCTCGGGGCGTCGGGTTTTCCTGCCGTCCGAGACCGTTCTCGGAGGTGTGTGTACGGACATGGCGGCCAATCAGCGCTGAGGGGTGGGGAAGAGACCGGTGGCGGCCCCTGGGCCTTTCGTTTGGATCAGGCCGGATCAGGGAGCGGGGTCCGGTGCGTGCAGCTGCGAGGCGGAGGAGGGAGTCGGATGGGGTCTCCCCCGCTCGAGCGAAGCCGAGAGCTCGGGGAAGGAGCATTGGCGACCGACGAAAACGCCGGAGTGGTCCCCCCTGGTCGAGCGAAGCAGAGACCTCGGGGGAGCGCGTGCCAGGCCCCGCGAGCCCGGCCTGATGCAAACGAGAGGCCCCTGACAGGGCCGCGCGACGCCGCGGGTCAGGAGCGGGCCAGCAGTTCGCGTGCCTCCTTCCCGGCCTTCTCGAGTGCCTCCCGCGCCGACAGGTCCCCGCCCAGGGCGCCCTGGATGTAGGGGGCGAGCGCCGCCATCACCTGGCGGGCGGCCGGGGAGGGCTCCCCGGGGCTGGCGTACTGCAACGAGTCGCTCAGGGCCTTGAAGTCGGGCCCGGTGCCGGGTGCCTTCACGTCCGTGCGGGTGGGGAAGTTTCCTGCCGCGGCGTTGAGGGACGCCTGTCGCTCGGGTGAACTCAGGTAGGTGAGTACGTCGTTCGCCGCGTCGCGGTTCTCGTCCTTGGTGATGGACGTCAGCGCGAGGAGTCCCGGGTTGCCGTACGTGGCGCGCTCCTTGCCCTGGAGGGGAAGGCCGAGAGCCACGTTGTCCTTGCCCAGCGCGGCCCGCATCTGGGTGAGTTCGGGAAGCGAGGTGACGGCGCGCATCGCGGCCTTGCCGTCGGCGATGGGCGCACCCTCGACAGCAGGGCCGTCGGTGGCCGCGTCGGCGGGCAGGCCGCCCTTCTTCTTGAGGTCGACCAGGAACTGCAGGGCGGACACTCCCGCGTCGGAGTCGAACGCGACGTCCTTGCCGTCGTCGGTGAAGACGCTGCCGCCGGCCTGCCAGAGCAGGGGGTAGAACGAGAGATTCAGCGTCTGCTCGGGGCTGCCCGCGTAGTCCATGACCGCGATGCCCTTCTTGGCCAGCACGGGGGCGGCCGCGAGGACGTCGTCCCAGGTCTTCGGGAGGCCGAGTCCGGCGTCGGCGAAGATCTTCGTGTTGTAGGCGGTCGTGTTGATGTTCTGGAAGAGCGGTACGCCGAAGAGTTCCCCGTCGATGGTGGCGGCCTTGAGCGTCTCGGGGTAGAAGGCCTTCCGCTGGTCCTTCACCGCGTCGTCGACGGGAAGCAGGCCTCCCACCGTCTGGTACGTCGCGGCCTGGTCGGGGGTGATGAGCACGATGTCCGGGCCGGAACCCGCGGCGAGGGCCGCGGATATCTGGGCGTCGCGCTTGTCGAACGTCTGCATCTGGATGGTGAGGTCGGTGCCCGGGTGGGTCCGCTCGAAGTCCGCCTCGGTCTTCTCCCAGTACTTCTTGCCGGCCGCCTCGTCCTTGATGACCGGGTACATCCACACGGTCACTTCGGGCTTGCCGCCGTTGCCGGGGGCGGAGCAGGCCGTGGACACCACGGCGAAGGAGGCGGCCAGGACTGCGGTGCGCAGCGGTCGGATGTTCATGCTGATTCTCTCTCTCGTGCTCGGTCTGGTGCCGCGCCGCTGCCGGGGCGGTGGGCGTCGGGGGCCTCGGGGGACGCGGACGGTGCGACGCACCGGTGACCCGCGGCACGGGTCAGCGCCGTGAGGGCGTCGCGATGGCGCGCCAGCAGGGGCTGGTCCGTGAGCAGGGGGTCACCGGCCTCCCGCATCCAGCCGAGGAGTGCGGTGGCCAGTTCGGTGAAGACGCCGGCGTACGCGGGGTCGTCGGCCACGTTGCGGGTCTCGTGCGGATCGTGTGCGAGGTCGTACAGCTCCAGCAGCGGGCTCGACCCGATGGTGGGGCCGTTCAGGTCGGCCGGCAGGCTGCGGTGCACCCATGACTGTGTGGGGTCCATCGCGCGCGGTGCGTTGGCGAAGTTGACGATGAGCTTGTGGGTGTCCGAGCGCGCCGAGCGCTTCGGGTCGTAGTACGTGTGGTGGGTGAGCTGCCCGAAGGTGTGGGCGGGGGGTGCGGCTCCCGCCTCCAGGAGCGGGACGAGGCTGGTTCCGGCGATGCCCTCGGGTTCGGGCAGGCCGACGAGTTCGAGGAGCGTGGGCAGCACGTCGACATGGCTCACCATGGGGGCGATCCGGCGTCCTTCCCACGCCGCGCGGCCGGGCACCCTCATCATGAGCGCGACTTCGAGGCCGGGGTCGTACAGCGTGCATTTGGCGCGGGGCAGCGGTAGTCCGTGGTCGGTGGTGAAGACCACGACCGTCTCCTGCCTCAGCCCCAGGGCGTCGAGATGTTCCAGGATCCGGCCGACGCCCTCGTCCATGTGCCGTACCGCGCCCTGCAGTTCGGCGATCTCCTCACGCGCTCCCGCGTCGTCGTGCAGATACGCAGGGACCGTGTGGCCGAGCGAGTCATCGGGGCTGACGGCATCACCCAGGAAACCCATCACCCCTGGCCGGTCGTCCTTGGACGGGGTGCGGTGCGGTTCGTGGAAGCCGACCTGGAGGTAGAAGGGCCGCGCCCCCTGCGCCGCCCGGTCGAGTGCGCCGGTGGCGCGCTCGACGACGACGTCCCGGTCCCCGCCGGTGCGCACCCGGTCGAAACCGAGCCGCGCCGCCACGACGTCGTCGGGCAGGACCCGGGACTCGTGGTGCACGCCGATGAGTTCGGTGCGGTACCCGGCCGTCCGCAACCGGTGGGCGAGGTGGCCGGACGGATCGGCCAGGTCCCAGCCGAACGGGTCGTGGGTGAGGCCGAGCACCCCGTTCGTCTGGGGATAGGTGCCGGTGAACAGGGAGGCTCTGGCGGGGCTGCAGTGCGGCGCTGTGGCGAAGGCCGCCTCGAAGAGGGCTCCCTCCTCGGCGAGTTCGTCCAGGTGCGGGGTGACGACCGTGGGCACGGCGTAGGCGCCGAGGAACCGGCCGAGGTCGTGGCAGTGGAGCACCAGGATGTTGCGTGCCATGTCGCTGTTCATGCCATGGACTCCATCGCCTGGCGCGTGACCGCGTGCTCGAGCGGCTCACCGGTGAGGTGCCGTCGGATCTCGTCCACCACGATCCGTCCGGCCCGGCGGCGGGAGTCGGAGGTGGCGCCGGCGATGTGCGGGGTGAGCAGCACATTGGGAAGGCTCCGCCAGCGGTCGCCGGCGGGCAGGGGTTCGTCGTCGAAGACGTCCAGTGCCGCGTCGATCCGGTCCGAGGCCACCGCGTCGAACAGGGCGTCCATGTCGATGACCGAGGAGCGGGCCGTGTTCACCACCAGGCCGCCGTCCTTGAGGGACGCGATCTCGTCGGCGCCGATCATGCCGCTGGTCTCGTCGGTCGCGGGGGCGTGGACGGCGAGTACGTCGCACCAGGGGAGCAGCGACGGGAGTGCGGCAGCGAGCGGGGCGAGGGGATCAATTTCGGCCAGATACGGGTCGTGGACGCGCACTTCGGCGCCGAGCGCCCGGCAGGCCTCGATGTAGCGGCGGCCGGTGCGTGAGGCGCCGACGACGCCGATGCGCGCGCCCCGGATCTCGCGCGCCTTGCGCACCCCGCGGGCCGTCTGCCAGTCCGCTCCCCGGCGCAGCGCGTGGTCGTAGCGGTGGGTGCGCCGCAACAGGGACAGGGTGAAGGAGAGCGAAAGTTCCGCGACCGCGGGCGCCATCGCCGCACCGGCCTGGGACACCGGGATCCCGGTCTCCCAGAAGTCGTCGCCGACCAGCCAGTGGAGCGAGGAGGCCGCGTGCATGACGAACCGCAGATCGGGTGCGAGAGCGAGCCGTTCTGCGTCGAGCCGCGGGAAGCCCCACGCGGTGACGAGCACGTGCACGCCCGCCAGGGCGCTCCGGAACGCCTCCGGTGTGTGCAGGGTTTCCGGTTCGGCCTCCGTCACTTCCCCCAGGGCCGCGAGGGCCCTGCGGGTCTCCGGCGGGAAGAACGCCTCGGATTCGGCTGCGGGAACGCTCAGCAGGATCCGGGTCTTTTCAGGGGGACGGGGGCCGCTGGGCGGCTCGGGGTCGGCACCGACCGTATGACTCATGTGGCGGAAACTTGCCAGCCTGCGCTACTTTTGTCAATGACCGAATTAAGTGGGGCCTGCCAGAATGCAGACCCCACATGCCGAGCAGCGCGAAGGATCCGCCTGAGATGAAGCCACGTGCCGGGAGCAAAGCCCTGATCCGCGAGATCAACGAAGCCCTGGTTCTCGATGTCGTACGGGCCCAGGGTCCGGTGGCGCGCGCGGTGATCGCCGCTCGTACGGGTCTCAGCGCGGCGACCGTCACGGGAATCGCGGGCAAGCTCCTGCAGTCCGGGCTCCTCTCCGAGACCGACGCGGTGCCCAGCACCGGCGGACGTCCGGCCCGCCTGCTGGAACTGGGCAGCGACACCGTGCTCGCGGCGGGCGTACGGCTCTCCGGCACCGAGGCGTTCGTGACCCTGGTCAACCTCCGCGGGGACATGATCGCCTCACACCGGGAGACCCTCGCGTCCACCAGCCCCGACGACGCCGAGGCCGCCATCGCGCGCGCCGTGGCGGTGGCCGCGGCCCGGCGCCCCGCGGCCACCCTGACCGGGGTGGGCGTCGCCGTCTCCGGAGTCGTCGACCAGGCGACCGGGGTGGTCCGCCACAGCGGCTCCCTCGGCTGGGAGAACGTGCCGCTCCGGGACCGGCTGGCCGGGCTGACGGGCGCCCCGGTCGTCCTCGACAGCTACGTCAACTCCTTCGCTTCCGGGCTGCTCCTGTTCGACGGCCGGCTGGCCGGCCGCGACCTGCTGGTCTTCAGCGTGGGTCCGAGCCTCGGAGCCTCGGTGGTGGTCCAGGGACGCATCCACCGCGGCTTCAACGGTTCGGCGGGAGGGTTCGCCCATTCCCGCGTCTGCGCGGGCACCGCTGCCGTACGGCCCTGTCACTGCGGGGCGGTGAACTGCCTGGAGACATGGAGCAGTCACTGGGGCATCCGGCGTGAACTGGAACGACGGAGCGAGGCCCCTGAGCACCTGTCAGGCGACGGCGAAGAGGTCGTCACGGACGCCGCGGACAAGCTCGGTGCCGCCATGGCGAACGCGGCCAAGATGTTCGGCCCCGAACGCGTGGTGATGGCGTTCACCCGCGAGATGGACCTCCCCGCCTTCGCGGCCCGGACGGAGCGGATGTTCCGCCTGCAGTACGCACAGGAGAACACGCCCGCCCCCGAGGTGGAACTGGCCACCGCCGACGAACCGGCACTCGCCAGGGGCGCCGCGTACAACGTCCTGGCCCGGCTGTTCACCGCGGAGGTCTCGGAGTCCGACGCGGGGCGGCCGACCGCGGTGTGAACGCACCGTCGGTGAGAGTTTGACCTTGCCACTGGCGGCAGGGTTGCACGATGGCCGGCATGACAAGCACCGCACCGCGCAGCAGCAGAGTCGTCGTCGTTACCGGAGCCGGCACCGGCATCGGCCGGGCCACCGCCCATGCCTTCGCAGCCGAGGGCGCCCACGTCATCGCGGTCGGACGGCGAAGCGCTCCGCTCGACGAGACCGCGTCGGGCAGCAGTCGCATCACCCCGCTGTCCGCCGACATCACCGCCGACGGCGAACCGGAACGGATCGTCCGGACCGTCTCGGAGACATACGGCCGACTGGACGTGCTGGTCAACAACGCCGGCATCGTCCGCAGCGGCGCCCTCGGCAAGCTGACGCCGGAGATGATCACGGCTCAGCTTGCCACCAACCTCGTCGCTCCGGCCCTGCTGGCCCAGGCCGCCCTTCCGTTGCTGGAGACATCGGGCGGAGTGATCGTCAACGTCAGTACGTCGGTGGGGCAGCGGGCCTGGCCCGGCAACTCCGTCTACGCCGCGAGCAAGGCCGCCCTGGAAATCCTGACCCGCAGCTGGGCGGTCGAGCTGGCACCCCGAGGGATCCGGGTGGTGGCGGTCGCCCCCGGCGCGATCGCCACTCCGATCGGTGAACACCAGGGCCTGACCCCTGAGCGATTGGCGGCAGTGCGGGAGTGGCAACTCGCGCACACCCCGCTGGCCCGGATCGGGCACCCCGAGGAAGTGGCCTGGGCGATCACCCAACTTGCCGCACCGGCCGCATCGTTCGTCACCGGAGTGGTCCTCCCCGTCGACGGCGGCGCGGTGGTGGCGTGATAGGAGTGGCCCAGGAGGTGGGGCTGGTGCGGATCGGTGAGCTGGCCGGGGCAACCGGGACGACAGCGCGGGCACTACGGCACTACGAGCAGTCCGGGCTGATCTCCTCGACGCGGGCCTCCAACGGCTACCGCGTCTACGACGAACTCGCGGTGGGGCGGGTCCGCAACATCCGCCATCTGCTCACCGCCGGACTCACCCTGGAGGACGTGCGCGTTTTCCTGCCCTGCCTGGACGGTGATGTGGCCGCCGTACCGCCCTCGGACAAGGGTCTGCGGGTCGCACGGGAACGGCTGGCGGTCCTCAACGAACGCATCGCGGCCCAGACCGAGGCCCGCGACCGGCTGGCAGCCGCACTCGCCGACCCCCTCGGACGTTCCCAGGAAGTGCCTCCACCCTTCGCACATGGATCTGGCTGACAGACGCGGCGTGCCGGTCCACCACCGCGCCTGAGTGGCTCTCCCCTGCTCGGAGCGCATCTCGCGGATCCCGTGGTCCGGGCCGACGGGCAGGGCGAGGAAGCAGTTCTGCCATGGATGATCGTGGGGTGTTGGTCCACGTAGAAGCAGTTCGGCAGGCCTCGGGCAAGGCTGCGATGGTTCGGGTGCGCTCGAGTGCGGGTATGGCCGTGGCGCTTTGGTGCGGGGATCCGACGGATGTGGGCTGTGAGCATCACGTGGAGTGGACTGTCGATGCCGACGTGGCCTGGGGCGGCAACACGCAACCAGTGGTTTCGTCCTCGCCCGCCTTGAGTGAGGACGGCGATCAGGTCGTCTTCCGAGGGCGTCTGAGTCTCACCGTCGACGGCGGGGCCGTGCTGGAGCTGGGTGACTCGCAGATCCTGTTCGACCTCGCCGACCCGCCGCCTCCGGTCGCGGCTGACGGAACGTGGGTCGAGATCCGGGTGCAGCGGACCGGCGTCAGCCTGTATCCCTGTCTGCTGTGACGCACGCGACGGCGACGCTGTCGCCGTTCACCCCCCTGGACCTTCGGTGTTGATACCCGAGTGGGCCTGCGGCTCATCAGGTCAACGATCGCTGTGCTGATCATGGCTTCGAAGCGGTGATCAGGACCACCCGGGACCGCCGCCCTGCGCAATCCCCAAGAGGCCCTCCCGCCAGAGGGGACCGCTGATCAGGAGGCGGGGCCGCCGGTCGGATTCCTCTCCCAGAACACTTCGTCGTGCCATGCGCCGTCGGCGTAGAAGTGGTCATGGGCGATGCCCCAGGACCTGAATCCGTGCTTGCGCAGGATCGCCTGAGACGCGAGGTTCGACAGTTGGGTGTGTGCCTCCAGCCGATGCAGCTTCAGCTCGTCGTCGGCGATCCGCAGCGCGAGGCCGACGGCGCGGCTCGTGTGCCCGAGCCCCTGGTGGAGAGAAGAGACCCAGTAGCCGAGGAATCCCTTCTGGAACGGGCCGCGCAGGATCGAGCTGATGCTGACCTGCCCGATGACTGTCCCGTCGCAGACCACAACGCCCGGCCACGCGAGCCCCTTGCCGTGGGAGGCCAGAAGGGCTTCGATGACCGGGGCCTGCCCGTCGGCCGTGTAGAACTCCGCGGGCCTCTCGGGCAGCCAGCGCGCATACGCCTCCCGGTCCCGGGAGAGCAGGCCCGCGAGTGCGGGACCGTCGGAGGGCTCGATCAAGCGAATCAACGTGGAGCTCACGGGTCTTCCGCCTGTCTTGTCAGCCGCGGCAGCCGGTCGGTGGGGCCCTGACTCAGGATCCTGACACGGGTTTGTGCGTTCCGGCCAGCGTAGTTGATGTTGCCGGGAAGGCGGTCTCGTAGCTGATCGGACTGCTCTGTCCGAAGCCGGCGCGGCAGCGCCGGACATCGGAGCGGTGCCGCGGGCGGACCCGGCGAGGCCGGCCTCTCCGCGTTGCGCTGTGCGGAACGCCGCGAGGCGCAGAGTTCCGCGTCATCCTGGCCCGGCCGTGCGAGGATCCCCCGATGCCCTCACCTCCGGACTGGCCGAACTGCTGCACCGTGACGGCCGCACCCCGGCTCTGGACGCCGAACTGACCGCCTTCGCCGCCTCGATGGGTGAGCTGGCCGCCGCGTCCGCCGGCCACGCCACGCGGTTCAACGCCCGCCGCACGGCACTGGGCACGGCTGCGGACCGCCTGGGCGACTGGGAGCATGCCCACACCGGTCTCTGGCGGAACGGACTTGCCCGGGCCGCCGCTCTCGGTGTCCCGCTGCCTGCCGCCGCGGAGCGCGATCTGGAAGCGGCCGTGGCCGAACTGTCGGATCCCGGCCCGTTCCTGGCCCTGACCAATGGCGACACCGAGTCGCACAACTTCCTGACCGGGCCGAGCGGCGGCGGCCGGCTGATCGACTTCGAGGGGGCGGGCTTCCGCCATGCCCTCACGGCCGCGACCGGTTTCACGGTCCCCGGCCCGAACTGGATGGCGGTTTCGGGGCCGGCCCAGATCGAGGCGTTCCGCCGAGCCCTGTCCCGGACGGTCCCCGAGGCCGAGGACGACCAGAGGTTCGGTTTCGGACTGGCCTCGGCCTCCCTGGTCTGGGTGATGATGCGCACCGACCGGCTCGGGTCGCTGGACGCGCGCGGCCCCGGCAACGCCTCCCGCACGCAGATGGTGGCTCTGCTTGAATCCGGAGCCCGCACCGCCGAATCGCACCGGGCCCTGCCACACCTGGCGGCGTGGTGCCGGTCCACGGCGGCCCTGCTGCGCCGCCGCTGGCCCGACACCGACATCGACACCGCCACCGCCACCGTCGCCCCCTACACCTGGCGCGAACGCCTGCCGGCCGCCGCACCCCCGGACAGCCTCGGCCCACAGAGGGGCCGGTAGCCTGCGGTTCGCGGCTTCGGCGCTCGCACCCCGCTGGTGCGGGTGGCCCCAACAGGCGGGCCACACAGGTCCGTTCCCTGAACACAGACAAGGCGAACGTCATGGCGCACCACATGAACGGCGACACCCCGCTGCCCATCGATATGGCCGCGATCCGGCGGACCGTCGAGGTGACGCGGGCCGAACGGGCCGCCAGGATCAAGGCGGACGACAGCGGCTGGCTTGCCGATCTCGCGGCGCGGGACCTCGACAGTTACCAGGAGTTCGTCGCCCAGCTGAGTGTCACTCTCAACCCCGACCTGCTCGGCTACGTCCCGGAGATCTGCGCCAGGGCTCTCGGCGACACCGGAACGACCCGCACCCTGATCGGCGACCAGCAAGTGGACGCCCCGTTCTTCCACCACGGCGACCTGGTGGTCAAGGGCGAACTGGGCGTGGGCGCGCCCTTCGTGGTCACCGGATCCGTGACGGTCGAAGGTGTGATGGCGGACAGCGCCCCCTGCTCGGTGGTGGCGATCGGCGGAACGGTGAAGGCTCGGGGGGTCCTCACCAGCGGCGAGATGCTGGTCATGGGCGACATCGAGGCCGACGTCGTCTACGGCGACTACAACGACAGCACGCTTCACGCGGGCACCATCCGCGCCCGCCTGGTCATCGAGGACGACCACGAGACGATCGCGACCGTGAAGGCGGACCTCTACTTCGACCTGGACGACTACCAGCAGGGGTACGGGGACGACGTGCAGGAGGAGCTGCGCGCGTTCCTGGTGGACGAGGTCTTCGCCGCCGATGAGGACGCCGACGAGGACGAGAGCGAGGAGATGTTCGACGCCGGCCTGCTCTTCGCCCGGCTGCGGGAGGGCCTGCCCGTCTTTCGCGCCGACGCGGCTCCCGAGGGGCGCTGAGGCCCGCCGGGCGGGCTCGTCCGCCCGCCCGGGTGCCCAACTCCCGACTCGCTCACCGAACCGCCCGGCACATCCCCCATGGACCGTCCCCAAAAGTGCCGCCCCCGCACCGGCCGGATCCCCGCCGCACCTCCTGGCCTGCCGGTTCTCCCCCGCGCGCACCTCGGCAGCCGTTCCGCCGCATCAGCCCTCCCGTGCGGCCACAACGTGACACAACCCTTGACGGGCATCAGGCCAGGGGCAAGGATGACCAAAATCTGACAACGTTGTCACCGTGCGGAGGACCCCATGCCCGATATCCCGACCTACTACGACAGACGCAGATTCGTCCAACTTGCAGGTCTGACAGGGCTGTTGACGGCCGGCTCGCTGGCGCTCCCAGGGGTGGCGGCGGCCTCGGGGCCGTCTGCCCTCACCGACGGCCGCCATCAGGACGGCGTCGAGAAGGGCGGCGCGGAGCAGGGCAGTATCGCGGAGACCTATTACCAGGTGCTGCTGACGCACACGCGCTGGGCGGAGACGCAGTGGGACTCCGCTCTCGGTCATCACACGGCCAAGGACTTCGGCTTCGCGGTGGTCCTCGGCAACGCGGTGCTCCTGACCCGGGGAACCTATGACTCCGGGCGCGCCGGCATCGGCAAGGACGAGCTCCTTTCGCGCACGCTGGCCACCATCAAGCATTTCGCCGCCTCCAACCGCCTCACCGGCGGCACGGAGTGGGGCCGTACGCTGTTCTTCGACACGACCTTCCAGTTGTACTTCGTTCTCGCCGCCCGGCTGCTCTGGGATCAGCTGGATGCCACCACGCAGCAGAATGTCGACACGATCGCCCGCGAGCAGGCGCAGTACACGACCGCTCTCGGCAGCAAGAACGACCCCGCCTCCGGGGGCTGGACGCCCAACGGGCTCAAGGGCGGTTTCGTCGGCGACACGAAGCTCGAGGAGATGGGCGTCTACGCCCAGTCGCTCGCACCGGGTCTCGCCTGGGCGCCCACCGATTCCCGGCACGACGAGTGGACAGCGGCCTTCGGCCGGTGGACCCGCAACGAAGCGGGGCTGCCCGCGGCGGATCTGGCCAATCCGGCCCTGGTCGACGGGGTCGCCGTCCATGCGAACACCGCGACGAATCTCTACGACACGTTCATCGTCGAGAACCACAATTCCTTCGGCCCGCACTACCAGGAGGAGTTGTGGCGTACGTCCGGCCGCAACGCCGCCCACTTCATCACCGCGGGCCGTCCCCTGCCGCAGGTCCTGACCGCGCAGCCGAACGCGGGGCCGCTGTGGCGCACCCTGCTGATGGTGATGAGCGACGCCGGTGAACCGCTGATGCCCATGGTGGCGGACCGTGAACACCTCTATGGACGCGATGTGATCCCGCTGGCCTTCCTGGCCCAGGTCACCGGGGACCGCACCGCCGCCTGGGCGGAGGCCGCGATGGCGAAGCGGCTGGAGCCGTACCAGGCATACGCGCCCGAGTACCGGCTCGCCAAGTTCTCGGGGGAGGCGAAGTACGAACCGGAGGCCCGCGCCGAGATCGCCATCAGCTATCTGCTGCACCGGTGGCGTGCGGCGCACGGTGGCGCCGTGACACCGCTGTCCGACGAGGAGTTCTACGCACAGGCCTCCGGGGTGAGGGACTTCGCCGGCGGACCCGGTCTGGCGGTTCAGCAGACCCCGGCGGCCTGGGCTGCCTCGGTGAGCAAGCCGGGCTTCGTCAAGTTCGCCTGGCAGCCGGCCCATGACGACTGGCTGTTCGCCCTGAGTGGCAACACCCCGATGTTCCTGCCCTCGACCGCGAGCAAGGTACTGCGCCGCTCGGTCACGACCTACCGGAAGGTCCGCGACGGTATCGACGCGACCGCCTCCGTACTCGAGCTCGACACCGGAATCGCCGGATTCACCACCCTCCCGTCGGGTGCGGTCGTCTACGCGACGAGCGGTACGGCCACCGGTGAGGGGCACCTGCAGGTACACAACCTGACGATGCCGGGGCTGGCGGGCCTGGACGGCAGTCGTACGTACACCTCGGCCGAGGGATCGGTCCGGGTGAAATCGAAGGACAGCGGGAACACTTCGGGCGGCTCTGGGCCCCGGGTGGACACCCTCGCGCTCCCCCGCGGTTCCCACCGCTTCGTCCGTATGCAGGGCGTCTCCGGACATCCCAAGTACGGCTACTCCCTCTACACCTTCTCCGTCCGGGACGGCGCGGACGGCGTCGATCTCGCCCGCTCCGCCACGGCCACCGCTTCGTCGGCGACGCCGGGCAACGAGGCGGCACGTGTGGTGGACGGCAACGACACCACCCGCTGGGCCGTCGCCGTCGCCGAACGCAATCGCCAGGACAGCTGGCTGACGGTCGACCTCGGCAGCACCGTCGCCTTCGACCACGTCACCCTGGCCTGGGAGTCCGCGGCTGCGACCAGGTACCGGGTACAGGGCTCCGACGACGGGGAGAACTGGACCGAACTGACCAGCTTCCCCGTGGCCGAGCTCACGAGCCGCGGCGGCTGGATCTCCGTGGACGGAAGGGCCGGGCTGGTGGTCCGTGACGCGGCCAATCCGCTTGCCGTCTACGGAGACATGGTTGTGCTGTCCGACGGCCCTGCCGAAGCCATCACCGTAGAGGGACACCCGACCGGAGACCCTGCCGCGCTGAAGGCGGCGGCGTCCCGGAAGGCACCGCGGGCCGGGAACCCCGTCGTTCACGCCAGCACCGCCGGCGGGCACCTGAGTCTGTTCAACCTCTCCCCCGATGCCGTGAAGACCTCGGTGGCCCTGCCCCGTCAGGGCACCGGCCTCGTTCTCTACGCCGGTTCGCAGACGGTGACCGCTTCCGGCACGGACTTCGCGGCCGAACTCGGCGCCTCGACCGCGGCCGTCGCCGCGGCCCGGTTCGTCCTCCTTCCGGCGACGGGAGGGACGGTGCCGCCCGGCGTCCGGGCGGATGTGGTCGACGCCTCGACCGTACGGCTGACCGGGCCGTCGTGCGACCTGCTCGTGACGGCGGGCAACGGCCGGCGCACGAAGGTGCGGCTGCGCCGCGGCCGGACCGCGACGGTGTCGGTGAGCGAGGTCGTTCCCTATCCGCTCGACGACGCCGCGCTGGGATGCGACACGTTCCCGAACGCACCGCGCCCCGCCGGCATGTCGGACCCGTCGGCCGCGGTGGACGGCGACCGGCAGACATCGTGGACCCCCGGATCCGACCGGGCCCGGATGGTCGTGGACCTCGGTTCCGCCCTCCCCGTCGAGCGGGTGCTCGCGGAGTGGACGACGGGCAGGGTGCCGCGGGCGGCGGTCGAGTTCAGCGACGACGGCGTCACCTACCGGCCCGGTGGAACGCTGCGGGGCCGCGGCACCACGAGCGCCCTCACCGCCGGCACCACCGCCCGCTACGTGGCACTCGACGTCTCGGGCTGGAGCGGCGCTCACGCACGCCTCAGGGCCCTCTCCGTACTCCCCCGGTAGGGCTCGCTCCTGGCGCCACACCCGCACGTGCACGTGCGCGGGGACGGTTTCGCCCGCAGCGCCGGCTGCCGGCGAAACCGTCCCCGCGCCGCAGCCCGGCCGCCGAGGCGGACGGGCCCGTCGTTCTCCGTCAGCGCGTTTCAGGCACCCGTTGGCCGGTAGGTGTCAAGACGCCCGCACATGCCGTAGCTGCCGTACTCCGCAGGGGCCGCGAAGTGTACCGAGCCGTCCGCCAGGTGGCCGGCGTCGCCCTCGGCGAGCCGGCTGAGCTGTTCCCCGGTGGCCCGGGCCGCCTCGGCGGCCCCACGCTCCCACCGGGCCCACCAGTCGGCGACCCGGGGCCGTACCAGCGCCGCGGCCGCCGCGTGGAAGGCGAGCAGGGGGCCGTTGTCGCCGGCCTCCGACGCGGCGCGCAGCTCCTGGAACCCTTCGAGCGCCAGGTCCCGGCGGCGGCGCGCGGCCTGCGAGGTGGCGTCCGTCGGCAGCGCCACGGCCTGCGCGTAACGGGCGGGATCCGCCAGGTAGGGCGGGGGCAGGGTGAGGACGGCGTCACCGGCCTCCGGAAGCCCGTTGTTCTGCATCAGCACGGTGATCCGCAGCCCGCCGTCCTCGTTGACCAGCCGGTGGATCGTGCCGGAGGTGAACCACACCACGGACCCGGGAGCGAGCGGGGTCACGGCGAACCCGCCGGCGGTCAGGGTGTGGACCGCCCCGCGCCCGGCCTCGACCACATACCCCTCGGAGCAGGTGAGATGCAGGTGCGGTGTGCCCCCGTGCAGACCGTCGGCGGCCTCCCAGTCGTAGACGCTCAGGTGGGACACGCCCACCGCTCCGGGCAGTCCGGTGAAGGTCACCACGGGCAGTCCGCGAGGTACTTGACGATGTCCGCGCGCCCGAGCCGGCCGTCGGCCACGACGACCCGGTAGCGCCGGGCGAGTGTCTCGCCCGGGGGCAGGACCAGTTCGTCGAAGAACGCCCAGGAAGGGGCGACGGCGGCGAAGGGGTCGTTGCGGACGAACCAGTGGGAGGGGTGGTTGGCGCCCTCCCCGGTGTGGTCGTTCTCGGGTGCGTGCGCGAAGACGAGGGTGGCGTGTCCGTCGACACCGTCGAACTCGCCCGTGAAGCCGAGCCAGGGCGACTGGGTGCCCATGGCCTCGGGTCCCTGCGCCCCGGCGGTCAGGATGTCACCGCCGCGGAAGGCCCGCGGTCCGCGCCAGAATAGGCCGGTGTAGCCGGCCATCTCGCGACCCTCGGTCGTGGGACTGCCGAACCGCAGGTCCTCGTCACGGAGGTTGGTGACGGCGGTGGAGACGGTGAGGTGCCAGATGCCGGACGCCGGGTCCGTGAGGGCCGCCTCGATCCTGCGCCTCTCCCCGGCCCAGGGGTCACCGTCGTGGTTGCGCCAGGTGAGCCGCTCCTCGATCACCGCCCGGCCGTCTTCCACGTGTACGTCGTCGAAGCCGTCATGGGTCATCGAGCCCACCCGGCCGGGCAGTTCGAGGTAGCCCTCGCCGTGGACGTAACTGTTGCCGCCCCAGAGGTTCTGCCCGGAGAGGTGGGAGGCGGTGACCTGAAGGCCCTTGTGCCAGCGGTGGTCGTTGGGCCGGTAGTCGGTGACGACCGCACCCGACAGGGTCGCGAGAGGATGCAGATAGGGCTTGGGGGCCTCGAAGGGGGCTTCGGGCGCGTAGACGTAGGACAGCAGGCGGGTCCCGTCCTGCGACACGTCGATGCGCTCGCCGTGGACGTGTGTGACCTTCATACGGTGGAGTTCTCCCGGTCCGTCGTGGGCACCCACCCGGGGGTCGTCTTGGTGCAGCGCGGTGGAGAGGGGCCCCGAGTCATTTCAGTAAGCGCTTTCTAAAGAGAAGCCTGTACCGCTCCGTGAACGTTGTCAACCAACTGGCGATGGGCGCCCGGACTGTTCCCGGGCACCCATCGCCAGTACCTGACGGGGCGCGCCTGAACGGGGCGCCGGGCCCTCGGGTCACCCCGGGGGCCCGCCCCCTCACGCGCCGGAACGTCCCGCTGTCCGAACGCGGTGAGGGCGGTGCGCAGCGAAAGGTCCTCTCCGGTGATCCCGCCGTTCGAGCTGTTCACGCCGTTCTACGCGAGGTGCAGCAGCCCGTTGAGCATCGAGCGGGTCGGCACCGCCTCCCCGGGAAGAGCACGAGCCGAAGCGACTCGGGTTGGGTCTCCATGGAGACCCGCTCCTGCTCGTGCCGGACGTTGACGCCGGCGAACGGCGGCAGCGGGTAGTCGGTGGAGTAGTTTCCGTTGCCGCGTCGCGTCTTCCGGCTGAGCTCTGGGGAGAGCTCCAGCCGTCCCCGTTCTCGTACACGTTCAGGGCCTTCACCGGCCAGGACCCGCCGACCGGGGCGGTACTGAGGACGCTTGGAGTGCTGAACCAGATCATGTTGGGGAGTCGGGCGAGGCAGAGTGCAATCTGCCCATTCGCAGACGTCAGATCCGAGTGACGCAGCGCGACTGCCGACCACCGGCCCGCCTATCCCCCGGCCTCAATCTCTGCCTCTGCGACGGCGATGGCGACGCCGAGAGCCGCGGCAATGTTGCCGGCCGCTGTCATGACGCGCGCCGTGCCCACGATGGGGGCGATGGCGACCAGGACGTCTTGGAGCCGTTCGGCCGTCACGTCCGCCCGCATGGCCGGGTCAATGTGCGCGGCATAGGAGATGGGAGGAGCGCCCGAGGCCGCGAGCGCGGCGATACGGGTGAGGATGAGCACGTCCGGCGGCAGGTCGCACCGTTCGACCGAGTCGACGGTCATGGCGGCCAGAGTGTCCAAGACGGGAGTTTCAGATGCTACGGACATGCGGAACCGCCTCCTGAGGCGATGGTGACATCGAGATCAGTGTGGTGAAGGCGGAGCCGAAGGCATCCACATGCACCGCACTCTCACGTTCAACCGTAGAAGCATTCCGAGTTGAGCGCCCGGGGAGCCTTGCGCGCACAGCTGCGCGGTCCACCGCTCGTCACCGATCTGACCTGGGATTTCTCCCTCCAGGGAGGGGTCCCACTCTGCCTCGGACTTCTCGTCCGCGGCGTATGCGTGAGCGGTGGGTGAGCGGACGGGGAACTGATCTCCTGGGTTTCTCCCGACGGATCAACATCTCCACTTCCTCGGCGCCGGAGAACGGCCGCTCCGCCGCACCGCCGTTCGGCACCGACGGAGGTGTCCCCTACATGACCTACGAAGCCGGGGAAAGCCTCGCGGGCGCGATCGCGATGGCCCGCGGCTGATCCTCCCCGCGGTCGCCGCACGATCCATCCGGCGACCGCGGGAGTTGTTCCACCCGTCGCCGATGAACGACACCTCGGCGCTCTTCTCGACCGGCATACCCCCGAGACCGGACGGCAGCGCCCTCCGCCGTGCCGCCTCGGGTCATTACGGAACCCGCACCTCTGCGGACTGTCGGCAGCCGCCGCCCACGCTCAGCCAGGCTCGACCGCGCTCGACCGGGCTCGACCGGGCTCGACCGGGCTCGACCGGGCTCCTCGGATTATCACTCCAGTTCCACCGATGCCGCCGGGGCATGTCGCGTTTCCGACCTTGCACCAAGCAGACGGTCGTGACACTTGCGGCCGGTGACGACATATCTGCGTCACGCCGGCCTGCCGGAACACCCGCAACGCCTTGGGAGTACGGGAGTTCCGTCGCTTCCGACTCATCGATCCCACCACGGAGACAGAACCAGCCACTCACGGAGCCTGGGCGCCAAGCACGGCTGGATCACATCGGTACCCGGACAAACATCACGCGGACGCGATCATCGTATCGAGCGAATATCGACGGTTTCCCTTGGTCCAGGGGGCGGAGGAGCCATTACTGTTCCACTGGATCTGGACGGATTCCCGTTCATATACCCCTTTTTCCCCTAGTTGCCCGGTGGCCTCCGCATACGTGTGCCACCGACCTGACCAAGGAGAGCTTGCCCGATGACTGTTGAATCGACCCCGGAAGCGCAACTGGAGCTCCCCCGGCAGTCCAGCCTGGGCACAGCGGCCGCCCGCAACCTCGCCACCACGACCAAATCCGCCCCGCAGATGCAGGAGATCACCTCCCGCTGGCTGTTGCGCATGCTTCCCTGGGTGGAGACCAAGGGCGGGGCCTACCGGGTGAACCGCCGCCTTAGCTACACCGTCGGCGACGGGAGCGTGGAGTTCGTCCAGGACGGCGCCGATGTCCGGGTGATCCCCCGCGAACTGGGTGAACTGGGCCTGCTGCGCGGCTTCGACGACGTGGAGGTGCTCACCGCCATCGCCGGGCGATGCGTCCAGCACGACTTCCGGATCGGCGAGACTCTGGTCGAGCGCGGGGCACCCGCGGACAAGCTCCACCTCATCGCCCATGGACGCATCGGCCAGACGTCCGTGGGGAATTACGGTGACGAGGTCGCCCTGGACGTACTCGCCGATGGCGACCGGTTCGGAGAGCACGCTCTGCTGGACGAGGACGCCAGGTGGGAACAGACCGCCATCGCCGAGACCTCGGGCACGCTTCTCACCCTGTCGCGCGCCGACTTCGCGGCCGTGCTGGCCACTGCACCGGGCCTGCGGGAACACATCGAAGAGTTCACTTCACTCTCCCGCCGGCGCCAGAACCATCGGGGCGAGGCGGAGATCTCGATGTCGGCCGGCCATACCGGCGAGCACGAGTTGCCCGGCGCGTTCGTCGACTACGAACTGAAGCCACGCGAGTACGAGCTCTCGGTCGCCCAGACCATTCTGCGGATCCACACGAGGGTCGCCGATCTCTACAACGGGCCGATGGATCAGACCAAGGAACAGCTCAGGCTCACCATCGAGGCGCTGCGCGAGCGCCAGGAGCACGAGCTGATCAACAACCGGGAGTTCGGCCTGCTCCACAACGCCGACTTCAAGCAGCGCCTCCAGACCCACTCCGGCCCGCCGACCCCCGACGACATGGACGAACTGCTCTGCCGGCGCCGCGGCTCCAAGTTCTTCCTCGCGCACCCCCGGACGATCGCCGCGATCGGGCGTGAGTTCAACTCGCGCGGACTCTATCCGGACC
Organism: Streptomyces sp. NBC_00876; assembly: GCF_045207435.1. NCBI lineage: Bacteria > Bacillati > Actinomycetota > Actinomycetes > Kitasatosporales > Streptomycetaceae > Streptomyces > Streptomyces sp. NBC_00876. The sequence goes on along the minus strand of NZ_CP108800.1, from coordinate 8,317,688 downwards.
ATGTCGACCTCGGCGGCCAGCAGGTCCCGGCCTGGCGCGGGGTACCGATCCTCCCCTGCAACAAGATCCCCGTCACGAAGGAGAAGACCAGCTCGATTCTCTGTATGCGTACCGGCGAGGACAACCAGGGAGTCGTCGGTCTGCACCAGACCGGATTGCCGGACGAGTACGAACCGGGCCTGTCCGTCCGCTTCATGGGCCTCGACGAGAAGGCCATCACGTCCTACCTCGTCACTACCTACTACTCCGCCGCCATCCTCGTGCCGGACGCGGTCGGCGTGCTGGAGAACGTGCAGATCGCCCGCTGGCCCAAGTAGCGGGCCCGGCCCCCAGGACAAGGCGCAACTCCCCGGAACCCCGGGGCCGGTCGCGCATGCCCTAACGGCTTCGGGACATCACCCACACCACCGAGGAGCCATGGATGCCCGCGCCCGAGCTGCCACCACCTCCACAGTCGAGCCTGCCGGATGCCGCCTCCCACTTCGGGACACACCTGCTCGCTGCCGCTGCGGCCCACGCCGCCGAGATCGAGGCCTCCAACGGCAGACCACCCCGCGTACCGTCCTTCCCCACCCCGTCTGCGCCCCCCTTCCCGGCCCCGCCTACGGTTTCCGGTGCCGCTACGTCTCCACTCCACCCCCCGGCAGCCGGGGCGCCGGCACCCAGCACCGATCTGACTCGGATCCTGCGTGGCCCCACCGGGCTGGGCACCGAGAGCCTGCGCCTGATCCTGCGGGAAGAGGCACCGGTGCCTTCGCAGCCGTCGGCACAACCGGCGGAGGGCAAACCGGTCCCGGGCCTCTACTACCACCCGGTACCCGAGCCCGACCCGGTGCGAGTGGAAGAGGTCAGCCGAAGGATCAAATCCTGGGCACTGGACGAGGTCGCCCTGTATCCCGAGGACTGGGAGCAGGAGTTCGACGGCTTCTCCGTGGGACGCTACATGGTCGCCTGTCATCCGGACGCGCCCACCATCGACCATCTGATGCTCGCCACACGCCTGATGGTGGCCGAGAACGCGGTGGACGACTGCTACTGCGAGGACCACGGAGGCTCGCCCATCGGCCTCGGTGAGCGCCTTCTGCTGGCGCACACCGCCCTCGATCCCCTGCACACGGCAGAGGAGTACCAGCCGCAATGGGCGCAGTCGCTCCACGCCGACGCGCCCCGGCGCGCCTACCGGTCCGCCATGGAGTACTTCGTCCGGGCAGCGGGCCCCTCCCAGGCGGACCGGCTCCGTCACGACATGGCCCGGCTGCACATGGGGTACCTCGCCGAAGCGGCCTGGGCCCAGCTGGACCATGTCCCGGAGGTGTGGGAGTACCTGGCAATGCGCCAGTTCAACAACTTCCGCCCCTGCCCGACCATCACCGACACCGTGGGCGGCTACGAACTGCCGGCGGACCTGCACGCCCAGGCCGCCATGCAGAAGGTCATCGCCCTCGCGGGAAACGCGACGACCATCGTGAACGACCTGTACTCGTACACCAAGGAACTCGACAGTCCCGGCCAGCACCTGAACCTGCCCGTAGTGATCGCCGAACGTGAGGGCCTCTCCGACCGGGACGCCTATCTGAAGTCGGTGGAAGTCCACAACGAGCTGATGCACGCCTTCGAGACCGAGGCCGCGGCCCTGGCCGTCGCCTGCCCCGCCCCGAACGTGCAGCGCTTCCTGCGAGGCGTGGCCGCATGGGTCGACGGCAACCACTACTGGCACCGGACCAACACCTATCGCTACACCCTGCCCGACTTCTGGTAAGAGAATGGATTCATCTGTGACCACCGAACTCACCGCCACCGCCGCCTCCACCACGCTGCACATCCCCGGCCAGGCGACCCCTTACCAGGGAGACATCGCCCGGTACTGGGACGGGGAGGCCAGGCCCGTCAATCTGCGTCTCGGCGATGTCGACGGCCTCTACCACCATCACTACGGCATCGGTGAAGTCGACCACGCCGCCCTCGGCGACGCCGAGGACAGCGAGAGCGAGAAGAAGCTGATCGCCGAACTCCACCGACTGGAGTCGGCGCAGGCCGAGGTCCTCCTGGGGCACCTCGGCAGCATCGGGCGTGACGACACCCTGGTGGACGCCGGCTGCGGCCGCGGCGGCTCGATGGTGATGGCGCACCAGCGCTTCGGATGCAAGGTCGAAGGTGTCACGCTGTCGGCCAAGCAGGCCGACTTCGCCAACACCCGTGCCCAGGAACTCGGCATCCAGGACCACGTCCGCGCCCGCGTCTGCAACATGCTCGCCACCCCGTTCGAGACCGGGTCGGCCGCGGCCTCGTGGAACAACGAGTCGAGCATGTACGTCGACCTGGACGACCTCTTCGCCGAACACTCCCGCGTCCTCTCGGTCGGCGGTCGCTATGTCACCATCACCGGCTGCTGGAATCCGCGCTACGGCCAGCCCTCGAAGTGGGTCTCGCAGATCAACGCCCACTTCGAGTGCAACATCCACTCGCGCCGGGAGTACCTGCGCGCCATGGCCGACAACCGCCTCGTGCCGCAGGCCGTCATCGACCTCACCCCCGACACCCTGCCCTACTGGGAGCTGCGGGCCACATCCTCCCTGGTCACGGGCATTGAGGACGCGTTCATCAACTCCTACAGGGACGGGTCCTTCCAGTACCTCCTGATCGCAGCCGACCGCGTCTGACCCGCTGCCGCCGGGAGGGCCCGCCCTCGATGGGACGAACCCTCCCGGCGGCCGTGCGACCGAGCCATGCTGCTGTGCCGTGCCCAGGCTGCCGTGCCGTCGCGGCCCTCGGGCCACGGTTCGGGGCCGTAACCCGGCTCCGCCGGTCAGCCGCGCACGTGCAGCCCGAATCCCGTGCGGCCCGCGGGTTCCAGTCCCTCCTTCAGGTGGAGTGAGGGGATCTCGTAGTCACCGAAGTTCTGCCGGCGGAACGCGATCGGCTCGGTCGATTCCAGGGTGAGCAGGCGCTGTTCCCAGGCCTTGGCGATGTCCGGGTAGTCGGCACGGGTGATCCTGTCGGTGCCGTACAGGACGAAGGGGGGCAGCACCTCGATGCCCGGGTAGTAGAGGATCCCGTGGTGGATCGGGAACAACAGATCGTCGATGGGCCCGTTGATCCCGCGAGCGGTGTAATGCGACTCCGGACCGCCGGCGGTCACCGACAGCAGAGCCCTCCTGCCCGCGAGGGTGCCTTCACCGAAGCGGTCTCCGTACTTGGTGCCGCTGTGCTCGCCGACGCCGTAGGCGAAGTGGTAGGTGAACACCCGGTCCACCCAGCCCTTGAGGATCGCGGGCATCGTGTACCACCACAGCGGAAACTGGAAGATGATCGTGTCGGCCCACAGCAGCTTCTCCTGCTCGGCAAGGACATCCGGGGTGAGCGCCCCGGAGTCGAAGGCCCGTCCCGAATCCAGGGCGACCTTCAGCGGGCTCGAGGCGTGCGGTCCGTAGTCCGCGGCGTCCACGACCGCCTTCCAGTTCATCGCGTACAGATCGCTCACCCGCACCTCGTGCCCCGCGGTCTCCAGCGTGGTCACCGCAAGGTCCTTCAGCGAGCTGTTGAGTGACTTCGGCTCGGGGTGTGCATAGACGATCAGCGTCTTCATGAGGGGAACTCCTTCGGATCGGATGCCTTCGATTCTGGGCACCGCGGCGCCAGGCGTTCAGGGGCGCTTCTTCCGTCGGGCGGGACTTCCTGGTATTGGCAGGGCCACCTTCGCGGACAACGCAGAGACCATACTGAGGGCATGGACGATCTTGCGGGCTTCCTGCGGACCCGGCGTTCCCGGGTCGACCCGGCGGCCGTCGGCATCCCCACCGACAGCCGCCGCCGGGTCGAGGGGCTGCGCCGCGAAGAGGTCGCGCACCTGTCCGGGGTCAGCGTCGACTACTACGTACGCCTGGAGCAGGGCCGGGCGACCCAGCCCTCCGAGCAGGTGCTCGACGCGCTCGCCCGCGTCCTCGGTCTGGACGAGACCGAACGCGGGCACCTTGACCGGCTCGCGCGGCAGCGCCGCCGCCGTGCGAAGGCGCCGGGCGGGCGGCTCCGGCCGGAGCTGCTGCGCGTCCTCGACCTGGTCCCCGACGCACCCGCACTGATCATGAACCACCGCCTGGACGTGCTCGCCGGGAACCGCCTCGCCGGGCTCCTCTACGGCCGGCCGATGCCGGGCCTGAACACAGCCCGGCACATCTTCCTCGATGAGGCCGAGCGCGGCCTGTACGCGGACTGGGAGACGTGCACCGTCGACGTGGTCGGGCACCTGCGTCTGGCCGCCGGCAAATGCCCCGATGACCCCCACCTGACCTCGCTCATCGGCGAGCTGGCGATGGGCAGTGAGCGCTTCCGGCGCCTCTGGGCCCGCGCGGACGTACGTGCCCGCACACATGGACGCAAGGCGTACCGGCACCCGCTGGTCGGACTGCTGGAACTGCACCAGGAGAACTTCGCTCTACCGGACGAATCGAGCATGGAGCTGGTGATCCTGACCGCGGCCCCCGCCGGCCCCGCCGAGGACGGACTGCGCCTGCTGGCGAGGCTGGGCTCCGCGGATTCCGGTGAGGAATCGTTCTCCCCCGCACCGGAAACCGGGGTGCGGGTGCCCCACCGTCACCCCTAGGCTGCGCCCACGGGAGGGGCGAGGCCCGTGTCAACAGTCAGTGGATCGGAGCTGCACGGGTATGACCAGTCAACTGTCCGCGATCTGCTTCAATGCGACCCAGCCGTCGGACCTGGCGCGATTCTGGTCCGGTGTCCTGGGCTGGGAGTTGGCCGACGCTCCGGATACCGGCGTCGTGATCGTGCCCCCCGATGAATCCGGGTTCCGCATCCGGTTCCTGCCGGGCCAGGAGCCGAAGACCGGCCAGAACCGGGCACACTTCGACCTGACGAGCACCTCCGCGCAGGATCAGCAGCAGACGGTGGCCAGGGCGCTCGAGCTCGGCGGCAAGCACATAGACGTGGGCCAGCTCCCGGAGGACGGACATGTGGTGCTCGCCGATCCGGACGGCAACGAGTTCTGCGTCATCGAGGCGGGCAACAAGTTCCTCGCCGACACGGGGTTCATCGGAGCGCTCGCCTGCGACGGTACGCAGGAGGTCGGCTACTTCTGGAGCGAGGCACTGCGGTGGCCGCTGGTCTGGGACCAGGACGAGGAGACCGCGATCCAGTCGCCGAACGGCGGTACGAAGATCACATGGGGCGGTCCTCCGGTGGCACCGAAGACGGGCGCGAACCGCCTGCACTTCGAGCTGGCGCTCTCCGCTGACACCGGCTGGGAGGCGGAGGTCGACCGCCTGATCGCGCTCGGCGCGAAGCGCACCGGCCTCGGTGAGGGCGACGGCGTCCGGGTACAGCTGCTCGACCCCGACGGCAACGAATTCTCCGTACGGAGGCCCCGCTGGCGGGGCAGTTGCCGGGTGGCCCGGATCTCATAGCCGTCCGGCCGAAGGACGCGCCGTCAGCAGCGGTGCATCGCCGCTGTCCATCATGGTGGCGTCGTCCGCTCCTCGGCGCTCCCGCCGGACCGGGCCGGCGCAGTGGGCCTCCGGCGAGCGCCGCCGGCACGTCCTGTCGGGAGACCGCGCGCAGCCAGACGAAACGGGCCCGGCCGTCCGGGCCCAGCTCGCGGAATCGCCGACGATCTTGTGATGCCGCCCAGCGAGCTCGCCGTTCAGGTGAATAGTCATTCCGGTTTGTCCTTTGACGTCCAGTACGCGTAGATTCCCCGCCGTGCTGCCCGCGAACTGTTGGCTCTCTGCATGCAGTTGAGCGACAACGCGACCCGTCATCATCGACCGGGAGGACCCCGCCCACATGTCCGCAACCGTCGACCGGTGGACCACTACGCTGCGCGGATCCTGGAGGGACGGCACGCTGTGGCCGTGGTGCCTGGCGGCCATCGCCGCCGCCTGCGGCTACGCCGTGGCCACCGTCTTCCACCCCGGATACCTCAGCGCGGACAGCAATACCCAGCTGGGGCAGGCGCTGGGGGACGAGCCGGTCAACGACTGGCATCCGCCGGTGATGGCACTTGCCTGGCGGATCACCATCGGGATCACCGGGGACTTCGCGACCATGGCCTCCCTGCAGGCGGCCCTGCTGTGGGGCACGCTGTGGGTCCTCGCCCGGCTGGCGTGGAGGAAGACCGGCAGCCGCGGGCTCTCCCTCGCCGTGCTGGCCGTCGGCCTTGCTCCGCACATCATGAATCTCACGGGAGTGGTGTGGAAGGACGTGCACCTGGCGTACGCGCTCCTCGCCGTCTTCGCGATCGCGCTGACTGTGCGCGATCTGCCGCAGGACCGGCCCAGGACCCGCTGGGCCCTGCTGGTGCTGGGGGTGCTCTTCCTCGCGTATGCCGCCCTCGTACGGAAGAACGGTGTTCCCGCCGCGATCCCGGTCTTCGCCCTGCTGGTCCTCGCGGCGTGGCCCGCCCCCGGCCGCCGCCGCTGGCTGGCCGCCACAGGCGTATTCCTCACGGTCGTGATCGCGGGCAGCGCCGGCGTGTCCGCGGCCACGAACCCGTCACCCACCCGCGTGTACGCGGTGATCCCTGTGGACGATCTCACCCACGTCCTCACCCCGGCCCAGGTGCGCGCCGCCGCCGGACAGGCGGGCGCGGGAGCGGACCTGCGTGACCGCCTGGTCACCGCCGCCGTCAACTGCCAGAAGCGGCACATCACCTCCGATGCGTACCTGCAGTGTTTCCCGCACCCCCGGCCGTTCGACGTGACGTATCTGAACCGGCACGCCGACGTTGTCGTCCGGATGTGGACGCAGCAGATGCCGCGGCACTGGAAGGGCTACGCCGAGTACCGGGTTCGGGTCTTCACCAAACTGCTCTTCCAGAGCAATCAGGTCTTCTGGAACGGCACCCACGTCAATGCCGGCGCCCGGCTGCACCCCGAGGCGGCGAAGGAGCCGCTGAACGACACGCTGAGGTTCGCGCTGCAGAACTATGTGACCGGCTTCGCCCGCGACCTGCCGCTGCTGTTCCAGGGCTGGTTCTGGCTGGCTGTCTCGTTGGTGCTGGTGCTGCGTCGCCGGTGGGCCGGCCCCTACACCCGGGAACTGCGGCTCATCGGGGCCAGCTCCCTCCTCTACATTCTCGCCTACCTGCCCACGGCTCCCGAGTCCAACTACCGTTACGTGTACTGGCCCGCGCTCTCCGGAACCGTCGCCCTCACACTCATCGCGATCACCTTCGTGGCGCGTCGCCGCTCGACGGCCGGCGGTTCCGCCGGCGAGTCGGACACCCTCCCCACCGTGCCGCCCGCCGGCCAGGCTCCCGACGCCGCCCCGGCGGGACCGCGCGAGGAGACCGGCGTGGCCGTGTGACCGTTGCCCCATTCCGGATCTCGCCGGAGAGACCGCGGTCGGTGAACCCATTCCTCGGGACGGTCACCGGCCGCCGCCAGCCCGATCCCGCGCACCCGCCGCAGCCAACGCGCAAGGATGTACAGACCGCCGCCGAACAACGCGCCCGGCTCCCGGACCTCCGTGACCAACGCGCAGATCCCGCTCCTGCGGCCCGGTGAGAGCACATCGTCCCGGCAAGCTCCACACGGGCGTCGAAGGTGCGAAACGCGTAGCCGCCGACAAGGAGCAGTGACGCCGCAGTGGCGGAGAGAATGGCTGCCATGACCTACGTAATCGACGCCCCCAGTGCCGACGACGGCGCGGCTCTGGGGCCTTTGCAGCTGAGGATCTGGCTGCAGACCTACCCGAACGCGGCTGCCGGGATCGATGAGACCTGGATCCGTGAGCACCGCGGCACCTCTGCCACCGCAGAAGGCATAGCCCAGTGGCGGGAGTTCATCGAAGCGGCCGAGCAGCGACCGGACCTGCTGTTCTGCCGCGTCGCCCGCTCCGGGACGGAGATCATCGGCTTTCTCTGCGGTCGCCGGGACGACGCGGTCTCCCTCGGGCCGATGTATCTGGTGAACGAAGCCCAGGGGCAGGGTATCGGCGGCCGGTTGATGACCGAGTTCCTGGCCTGGGCAGGAAACTCACCGATGCGCCTGTGGGTGACCGAGTACAACGAGCGGGCGGTCCACTTCTACGAGCGATACGGGTTCAGGACCACAGGTGAGCGAGAGATCTGGAGAGGAAGGCTGCCCAATGTGCGCATGACTCGCGACGCCACGCCGAGCGACCCCTTCGCTCGATCCCCGCAAGACTGAATACGAACAAAGCGGCGACGCACAGGGCGAGGGCTATCTCGCGCAACCGCTGCTCATGCTCCTCATGGTCGGTCAGGGTGCGCGTATGAACGGGCTCCGCCACCGTGCGCATCCAAGGTGCCGGATCGGATGTGCCCTCATATCCGATCCGGCCCAGCACCCACCACCGCTGCCTGTACTTTCACACGATCCCATTCAGGGCGCCTCGGCCTGGGGCCCGCCCGGGGACGGGGAACCGTCAGAGCGGGTTGAGACGAGCCTTGAGCAGGCAGAACTCATTGCCCTCGGGATCAGCAAGAACATGCCACTGCTCTTCGCCGGTCTGGCCGATGTCAGCCGGGCGTGCCCCGAGCTTCAGGAGGCGTTCGAGTTCCGCGTCCTGATCGCGGTCGGTGGCGTTGACGTCGATGTGCAGCCGGGTCTTCCCCGGCTCCGGCTCGTCCCTGCGGCTGAGGATGATCGTCGGCTGCGGGCCGCCGAACCCTTCGCGCGGACCGATCTCGAAGTACTCGTTCCCTTCTCGATCGAGCACCACGAAGTCCAGGACCTCGCACCAGAACCGCGCCAGCGTTTCGGGGTCGCGGCAACCGAGCACGAGCTCACTGATACGACATGCCATCGACAAAAACCTACTCTCGACGTGGGAACTGCGGGGGCGACCGCGCGCGTGACTCCTGGGCTCCCCGCAGCAGGAACATGATCGAGACCGTACCGGCTGAATCGAGCAGGTGAGAAGTATTTTGGGGGCGCCGCCCCGGCGGCTGCTGACGGCGAGGACTGTCCGCGCAGAGGACTGCGGGCGTGGGTGCCGGGCAGGGCGGCTGCCCGGCACCCCGTGGGGAAGGCAAGAGGTTGTGTGCCGTGGGGCGGCAGCCAACCCTTCACCATCCCCGGTCTATCGCCGGTGGTCAGCGGTGGTGGTGTCCGCCGCGGCCCCAGGACTCGGTGTCCACGGTGCGCCCCCGGTCATCGCGCAGGGTCGCGGTGTCGGAGTAGTTGCCCCAGACGTAGTGGTGGCGGTCCTGGTAGAGGTCCGTACGGGTGTCACGGCCGACACCCGTGTGGACACGGACGGTGGCGCGGCCCGCGAGGCGTACGTCGTCGAAGCGGAAGCGGTCGCCGTCACGGTTGCGCAGGGTCCAGCCGTCCAGGTTGACCGCGCGGCGGCTCTGGTTGGTGATCTCGACCCATTCACCGTTCAGCGACCGGTTGGAGCCGTTGTCGCGTCCGGGGCTGTCGGCCTGGACATCGCTGATGAGCACCCGGTCATGGGTGCGGTGACGGTCATGGTCCTGCGCGGAGGCCGGCAGAGCGACCGCCGAGACAAGAGCGCCGGCCGTGAGTACGGTCGCGGCGATACGGCGGGTGGCCGAAGAAGCAGACAAGGTGATGTCTCCTCAAGAACAGTGCCCCTGCCGGCCGATACGGGCGGCGGAGCGGTACGGGTTTCCCGACCCGTCCCGGGCCGAGAACCAGAACACTGCGCCCAGGAGCCGGCGCGCGGTGGACATACGCGAGCCGGTTACCAATCAGGGACATTTCCGCAACTCTCACCTGTAAACGGCACTCATATGCGGCGGATGTGACCCTGACATTCACTGACCGCTACACCCACCCGTTCAACGATCAACAGCAAGCCCTTCCCTAAGCCGGCGCCCGCCCGGGCGCCACCGGGCGCACCACCCGCACGGCGGGCACCGTCTTCGTAACGGCAGTTCTGCACGTTTCTTCGCACATCCGAACTCGAATCACACAACCGGACGAGCGAGAGTGACGTACGGCCGTATTCCTGCCGGGCGGATTCAGCCGCTCCACCGCGCTGACGCCATCCGGTGCTCACGCGCATCCACGCAGAAGGGATGCGCGCCGGATGGTTCAACCGAACACCCCCGAAAGGTGTTTGGCTGCCGCGTCGGCGCCCCTGTGGGGGCGACTACCAAATACCCTGGGAGCAGCCCTTCTCGTTGGTGTCGAGGCGGATGATGCAGACACGGGAGCCCGCGTCGGTGCCGTTCCAGTGCCAGCCGGTCTAGACGGTGCCGAAGCCGAAGGTGTAGGTGTCAGTGACCGTGGTCCAGTTGTAGTTCACCGTGCCGTCGCTGTTGTATCTCTTGCGCTCCATCCAGGCCTGGCAGAGGCCGCCGTTGTACGACTCGAAGACACCCTTGATGTCCGAGTTGAAGTCGCTCGGGTTGATGTTGGTGGTGTACGCGCGGCACTTTGCGGCGCCGCCTTCCCAGACCGTGACCATCCCGTATCCGTGCTGTTCAACGCTGGCGGAAGCCGTGGTGGCGGTGGCCGCGACGAACACGGCGGCTGAAACCGCGGCAAGGACGAGCTTCTTCTTCACTCTCACTCCAGGAGAAAGACGGGCTGCGGCCGGCTGCTGCCGACGGAGCGAAAGCTATGTCCGAAGGCCAACCCACCACAACCAACCGGTGGTTGACTCTCGCCTCGCAGCGCAGAGACCCCCGTTGGACGCCCTGGCCCCCCTGATCCCCTGCAACCAGGCCGTCGATGAGCCAGCCCATACATGGATCGTCCGGATTCACTCCGGTCGATCGCCGAGCGATCTCCGGCAGCACACGCCGGAGCGGTGCCTGTGCCTGTTCGTTGTCGACGTGCGCCCAGCACCGAGACTCAAGTTGACGCCTGATAGCGTCACCCGCTCCGGCTGGGGCAACCTGCTGGATTCCTGGCGGGATACACGGTGGCTGCTCCAGATGACAGGCTCCTCGCCGCTGCGATGTCGGACATCGCGACGGCCTTCACAGAGGCCCGGGCGGCTCGTAGGCGGAACGCTCAGTAAGCTTCGGTCACTGATTGCGGCTGCCTCCGTCACATCGTGGAGGTGTGCGAGAGAAACAGGACGGCAATTGACAACGCGAGCATGCCCAGGCAGTTCAGCCAGAATTCCTGCTTGAGGAAGCGCGCCCGGTAGTGGGCGTAGGCGGCGCAAACGAAGTAGGCGATCACCGCAACGTTCGCCGTTGCCCCGACCCCCTCGTACCGCAGTCCGGCGACGAGCCCTGCCGCTGCCAGGAGCTTGATGACTACGAGCGCCCACCACCAGTCACGCGGGAAGCGCACTCCGTCCAGGCATTGCTGGACGAACGCCGGGGGACGCACCGACATCAGCGCGTCGGAGAACAGCACCACGGCGAGCAGCGCAGTGGGCCACCACGGGTCAGGTGTACTGATCATGGTCGAGTTCCTTCGTGGTGGGCGACGAAATGGATGACTTCCTGGAACTGTGCGATCGCTGCCTGTGGTTCAAGGGCGCCGTTGCCGATGGTCATGAGGATGCCCAGGTAGCTGAAGTAGATGGTGCGCGCACCGGCGCCCGCCTCGGTGGCGGTGAGCGGAGTGCGGGCCAGAAGTGCTTCGAGTTCGGCGAGCAAGGCCTGGGCGAGAGCCTGGAAGACCTCTGATTCATGGGTGCCGCGGACGATGACTGCGGCGTACTCCCTGGACAGTTCGACGTCGAGGGAGAAGTAGGCAATGAAGGGTTCGACGAGATTCATGACCTCCTGGGCCGCCGTGGCAGGAGCCAGTGGAGTCACGTCGCCCTGCTCGTACTGGCCCTCCCTGCTGTGGTGCACGGCGGCGATCCAGGTGTCGAAGATGGCGACGAGCAGCGCGCTCTTGTCGCCCACTGACATGACGGTGCCCGTGCTCACTTCGGCGTCGGCGGCGATCTGGCGAATCGTGCTGGCGCCGAACCCCTGCTCACGGAAAAGCCGTTCGGCCGATGACAGCACCTTGCGGTGGGTCGCCTCCCGTTGCGCCGCTCTCGACTGGACGCGTTCAGTGAACATGTTCAGGATGCTAGGGCGTGTGGCCCTCACGCACAAGAGCAAGTGGCTGCGCCATGACCGACAGCGGCCCGGCGATCGAGGCTGCCGGAACGCACATGCTCGGCGCGGACCGTGCGTCACCTTCGACGCTCTCCACCCGGTCAGGCGGCGAATGGGATGATCGCCCGTATGAGTGCTGCCCAGCTTGTGATGCCGATCGCCGCTCCGTCTTTCGGGGATGTACGCCTCCGGGCCTTTGAGGAGCGCGATGCTGACATGCTCATGGACCTGTCGACCGACGCCTACGTGCCCAAGACCGGCTCGCTGCCTGGCAACGCCGACCATCCGGAGGCCCTCGCATACATCGAGCGGCAGAGCAGCCGTCTTCGCACCGGAGCCGGCTATTCCTTCTGCGTTGCGGACAAGGAGACCGACGAGGCGCTCGGGACAGCCGGCCTGTATCTCGCCCCCATCGCCGCAGGCCGGGCCACGGCGGGGTACTCCGTCGCGCCTCGCCACCGGGGCCGCAGAGTTGCAGGTCACTCGCTCATCGCCCTGACACGGTTTGCCTGGTCCATCCCGGAGCTGCACCGGATCGAGCTCTACATAGAGCCGTGGAACACGGCCTCCGTGCGCACGGCTGAATTCGCCGGATTCGAGCGCGAGGGGCTGCTCCGAAGCCATCAGGAAATCGGCGGCGAGCGCGTGGACATGCTCATGTACGCAGCGATCAGGCCGACGGCCGCGACCGGGTGAGGCAGGCGGCCGACTCGTTCGCGAACAGGCGGCGGGCGGCGGTGACGTAGACGGAAGCGGCAGGCGTCGATGGTGAGGGCCGCCGCGAAGACCGGGTGGATGTCCGGACCCCTGCCTGTCCCGTCCGCCCGGATCCGTCCGGGCTGCATTCGGTCCGCGGCAGGAGTCCGGCTCCGGTACCTGGACATCGGGTCCGGGATCTCCTCGGCCAAGAGCGCCCGGCGAAGGCTTACGCATCGGCCTCAGCGACTCATCGCGGTCTCGCGGTCCATGCGCGAGAGCTTCTCGGGATTGCGTACGGCATAGAGGCCGGCGATGAGACCGCCGTCGAGGCGCACCGCCATGACGCTGTCGACATCGCCGTCGCGGCAGACGAGCAGGGCCGGATGGCCATTGACCTGTGTCGGTTGCAGCACCATTCCGGTGCTGCGGCCCAGCAGATGGGTGATCCTGTCCAGCACACGAGCCACCTCGCCGGCGCCCACGACAGGCTCCAGAGCGGCCTGTACGACTCCGCCGCCGTCGGTCAGCAGGACGACATCGGGGGCGATCATGTCGAGCAGGCGCTGCAGATCGCCTGTTTCGATCGCCCGCCGGAACGCCGCGAGCACTTTGCGGGTCTCGGCCGGGGATGCGACGGCATGGGGCCTGCGCGCCGCGACATGAGCCCGTGCCCGGTGCGCGATCTGGCGGACTGTGGACGGTGTTTTCTCGACGGCTGCCGCGATCTCGTCGTACGAAAGGTCGAAGACCTCACGCAGCACGAACACCGCACGTTCGGTGGGCGCGAGTGTCTCGAGGACCAGCAGCATCGCCATCGAGACGCTGTCGGCCAGTTCGACGTCCTCGGCCACATCGGGCGCGGTCAACAGCGGCTCGGGCAGCCAGGGGCCGACGTAGGACTCCTTGCGCCGGCGGAGCGTGCGCAGTCTGGTCAGTGCCTGGCGCGTGGTGATCCGAACCAGGTAGGCGCGCTGTTCGCGCACCATGTCGAGGTCCACGTCCGCCCAGCGCAGCCAGGTCTCCTGCAGGACGTCCTCTGCGTCCGCCGCGGAGCCGAGCATCTCGTAGGCGACGGTGAACAACAGGTTGCGATGGGCGACGAACGCCTCGGTGGCGCGGTCCACTCTGCCGTCACGGATATGGTGCCGGGCCGTGCCGGTGTCCCGCTCGCCGCGCTCGCTCATTCCTGGCTCCCTGTCGGTGCGCTCTCGTCCGTGTCACGCACAAGACGCCGCCCCGCACCGAATTGTGACAGCCGAGCCCGGTGGCCTGCGTCACATCGCCGCACTGTCACACGGGCCGCGCGGCCGGCGTCTCGTGTTCGTCAGGAAGCCGCGCCAATGCTGCGCGCGGCACACACCAGTGACGGTAAGGACCAGAGATGGAACCCCGTATCAACCTGTTCGCCAACGCGGTCGGCGCCAGGATCGGCAAGCGGATCTATGCCGTCAGCCAGGCGATCCAGGAGTCGCCGCTGCCCAAGGACACCCAGGAACTGGTGCAGTTGCGTGCCAGCCAGATCAACGGCTGCGGATTCTGCGTCGACATCCACACCAAGGACGCCGCGGCCGCAGGTGAGACCTCGGCGCGGCTCGGCCTGGTCGCCGCCTGGCGCCATTCGACCGTGTTCACCGAGGCCGAGCGGGCCGCGCTGGCGCTCACCGAGGAAGGGACCCGTATCGCCGATGCCTCTCAAGGGGTGTCCGACGAGACCTGGTCCCTGGTGCGCAAGCACTACGACGAGGACCAGGCCATCGCGCTCGTCTCCCTGGTCGCCATGATCAACGCGACCAACCGCCTCGGCGTCATCCTGAACAACCAGGGCGGTTCCTACGAACCCGGAGCCCTCGCCGACGTCGCGAGCTGATCGCGCCGACACGATCGCGGACCCGGCCCAGAACGTTCGGTCCTGGGCCGGGCCCGGAACCCGGTGAGCAGCACGATCACGCCTCCAACGGCGCCGGGAGCGGTGGACACGGACAGACCACATGCTCAGCGCGACCGACACGATTCCTGGGGTCGTACGCTCGTGTTCGGGCATACGGACGACTGCCTTCGCTGCCCCCGACAGCCGGGGGACATCGCGAGACCGCACCCAGGGTCCTCCCCAGGCCGGTGCGCGCGGCCGAAGTGAAGCCGGCGATCTACGCGGCACGGCCCCTTCGAATGACAGACATGATCAACATCTTCCCACTGCACATGGCCGACCGGAAAGAATCAACTGCCGTACACAGAAAACGAGTTCACCGGCGAAACGACCGCCCCCATACCGCCTTAGGTGTTCGGCACCTGCTCCAAGCCACCGTAAACACGGTCGCGGTCCATGGAGTTCCCTGCTCGGCCTACCGGGGCGAGTGCAGCGACCGCATGACCCGTTGCCGTTCAGGGGCGCGCCTATCGGGGCAGGCGGCTCAGTACGGCACGGAACCTCTCCCGGCCTGCCGTGACACTTGTATCCCACAGAGTCGCGGTGTCGCCGTTCAGCGACAGGGACTGGAGCCTTCGTTCCTCGGCAACAAGGTCGGCACCCGCCCCGTCCCGGTCCAGCATCCCCATCGCGGTGAGTGCTATGTGGCCGCAGGACACCGCTTCATCAGCACTTCCCCAGCCGTGGGCGAGCAGGGCATGCCGCAGGCTGAGGACAGCGAAGTAGGCGTAGGTATCGGCGACATCGGTGATCCCCTCTTCGGACGGCTGAAGCTCCGGGAAGCGCTCCACCAGGCGTACACGCTCGGCGGCGTCGGCGAGCGGCCGGTCGGCGCACCAGAGGTCGCGTACGGACTCCGCGTAGAACTCCACGTCGGATTCCCGCCCCGGCACGTTCGCTCGCACCCCCATGAACAGCGGCGCCATGCGCTCGGCGCAGGCGGCGACGTACAGACAGATCGCCTCGCCACTCCCGTCACGAAGCGCCTCCGCGACATCTCCCTGTACCAGCTTCTCCACGTCCCGCCCTCCCTTTCGAACAGCTCACCAGGTTACATAGCGTGCTGTGCACCAAAGCTCGACGAGTGAAATCTGGCCGCAGACGGCGGCTGCCCGCCCCTGTCAGTAATGGTCACGCCCAGGCAGCGAGGCGAATGCACCTCAGATGATTCCGGCCCTGCAGCACGTTCGCGTACCACGGCCGGGCGGCGGTCACCCGCGCACCCGGCCTGATCACGTCAGCGACGACGAAGCGTACTCATCCTGGCGTAACGACCGCCGCCTACGCAGGCGCCAAGTCAAGCCCACCCCCCAGAAGAGCCGAGGACTCAGCGGGCCAACCGACAGCGCCGCCGGCAGGCGAGGCTGTCGACCCACCGGCTTCGACAGATCACTCGACAATCGTAGTCTGCTGCGATCACGCACAGCGAGCTGATCGTCGACCTGCACGGTCGGCGGCTGATCGAGTCACTCAACGGCTTCCGGCACGCGGTGAGCGAGCCGTGCAGACTGCCGGAGCGGTTCGGCCGGAACCTGGACGCGTGGTCGGACACGATCGAGACCCGGGGCATCTCTGAGGTCATCGACAGCCACGACATCCTGATCGTGCACGTCGAACAGCAGGGTCAACAGGTCCCTGCGACTTGAACCAGCAGGACGTCAACAACCTGTCCGGCATCTTCGAGGAGAGCAGAACCAGCTCGTTGTCCGTTCACTGACCTGACGAACCTTCGAACGCCTCACTCAGCGCCGGTTCCGGATGAGGATGGCAGCAAGGTGGAGCGCGGGATTACGGGACAGCCCTTAGCTTGTCCGTCCGTACATCGAGGCCGCACGCGATCGCCTCCCGGGTCCGGCGGTGGTCGGCCCACCGTCGTCCAATGACCGGATCGGCCGGCATCAACGCTCGATCCGGACCCCACATCGCATCAGTGCTCACTCACCGAACAGACACATCCGATCAACTGACGCCCTATCAAGGAGGCACCCTCTAGTCGCCGAGGACCCGCTCCCACAGAAGCCCGTCCCGCCAGCTCCCGTCTAGAAGGATCGCGGAGTGCGCGACGCCGTACGGGCTGAACCCGTTGCGACGCAGCACCCGCTGCGACGGCAGATTCTCCAGATTGGTGGACGCCTCGGCGCGGTGCAACCCGAGCTCATCCGTCATCACCCGGAGTACAAGCCCGACGGCGTTCCCGGCGTGCCCCTGATTCTGGGCGACGCTGGCTATCCAGTACCCGACGGATCCGCGACGCAGGTGTGGCTGCGGCAGGATGCCTCCGACGGTGACCTGCCCGATCACCTGGTCGTCGGCGAGCACCACTCCCGGCCAGACCACACCGGCCCGGTATCCGGCCAGCAGGCTGTCGATCCGCTCCGCCTGGCCCTCCGGGGTGAAGAAGTCGGCCGGCTGGGCCGGTTCCCACTGCCGGAAGGCCTCAAAGTCCCGCACCCTGTGCGCGGCGATCGGGGCGGCGTCGGCGGCCTCGATCAGGCGGATCCTGGTGTTGCTGCGCATGGGCTGACCCTCGTCGCGGTACGTCGGATGAGACGGCCAGCCTATGCGAGGGCGCTCGCATCACCGGACGATGCGGTGAGAGGGCGCTCGCAATCCGACGTCTGGCTTCGTTCGCTTTCAGCGACAGCTTTTGTCCATGAGTTTCAGCAGCAGCTGAGCGTCGGGAAGGTGGACACGGCCCGCTGGCGATCCGTGCTCGAAGCAGTCGACGGCGCCATGCACGACGCTGCGGAAGCGGTGAGGATCTCGGCGAAGGACCGAACATGTCCGGTGAGTGCGTCCAGTTCGGGGCAGTGGACCAGAACGGCCTTGAGCCGGATCTATTCCGTTTCGGTGAGGGGGTCGGGTGGCGGACGATCCAGCCAGCGACCGTGCGAGGTGAAGGCCGCGGTGCAGTGACCGGATCTGTCGAGAGTTGCTCGGCACGGAAGTGGGCACGAACTCGCTGGTATCTGCCCTTGTAGCAGGCGAACCGGTGGCCGGTGGGCCACGGCGAGCCAGAGCTGTCCATGGGGCATCGGGCTCGCCAACAACCGGGCGGGGTAGCTCGGGCGCCGTGCCCTGTAGGCAAGCACGGTGATCGGCGCAGGCCGGCGATGCACCCGCCTTCCGTAGCGTCATGGCACGCCTGCGCGTTCCTCGGCGCCGAGGCCGGCCTCGGACCAGGCCAGATGCGGTCCTGGCAGACAAGGCGCATTCCTCTCGCGAGATCCGTAACCACCTGCGCAGAAGAGGCATCCGAACGGTGATCCCGGTACGGGCCGATCAGCAGCCCAACCGCACACGACTCGGACGGACCGGTGGCAGACTGCCTGCCTTCAACCGAGAGGCTTACGAACAGCGCAACACCGTCGAGTGGTGCGTCAACCGCCTGAAGCAGTGGCATGGCATCGCCACCCGCGAGGAGAAGACCTCAACCATCCACCTCGCCGGTCTCCATATCGCTGGCATCTTCCTCTGGTCAGCATCATGATCAAAACCTTGCAGCCAGCCCGAGGGGTAGGCCGTGCGCGACAACTATCCGAACCTTCCAGGGTTCGAGTTCGTCCGTCTGGAAGACAGCTACGTCTTGGACATCACGATCCATCCAGGTGTCCTGAGCGTCCGGCTCGATCTGATGCTGTTGCCCGGCCACCCGGAGTACGGGGCGCCTTTTCCTGGAGATCGCGCCTGCTTTCGGCAGGCCACGCTCGCCTTCTCACACATACGTGACTTGCACTGGACGGACCAGGGCGTCGTCAAGCCGGCAGTCGACGCGAGCGGCACTCTCGACTTCGGATCAGTCGACTCCCTGACCCGCGACGACGACAACTACGAGGTGCAGGGTGACTGGGGCACGATCCTTCTGAAGTCATCCATACCCTCCCTTTCCATTGACCCGCCTCCCTCGCCTGATCCAGGCGAACCCGCCGGTGCCGTGACCGCATAGGTTCGCCGGGTTGCCGGTTGGGACGGGTGGCCCGGTGTGCTCGCCTCGGTTGGGGCGCGCTCATCGGCCTGGCGGCGGCTGAAGCCAATCCGCTCCTATGACCGCGGTGTGCTGTCCGATTACCACATGCCGAGACGACGGTGCCCCGGCAGTTCGCCGCGGCCGGTGGCACACGACGGGGTGAGCCAGGGATCCGCACCTCCGGAGCCTCCGGCATCAGGCGGGCGACCACCCGGGAGCAGAGATGCGGAGGGCGGGGTCCTTTGCGGCCCCAGCTGCACGGCGTCGTACAACAGGTGAACCGGTGAACCTTCCCGGTCGCAGCGCAATCGTGTTGACCGCCCCCGGCAGGCAGTGGTTGAGTCGGCCCGTGGACAGCACTTCTGCCAACCGGCGGCTCTGGAACCAGATCAGCAGCACCTATCAGCGCAAGCACGACCCGCAGATCGGTGCATCGCCCCGGTTGTGGGGCACGTACGCCATCCCCGATGCGCACCTGCAAGCCCTGGGTGACGTCACCGGCAAGCGCGTCCTCGAACTCGGCTGCGGCGCCGGCCAGTGGTCCAGGGCGCTCGCCGCTGAGGGTGCCAACGTGGTCGGGATCGACCTGTCCGAAGCCCAGCTCGCCGCGGCAGCTCGCGCGATGGGAGCGGCCCGCTACCCGCTGGTGCAAGGCGCCGCCGAACACCTCCCGTTCGCCGCCGACAGCTTCGACCTGGTGTTCTGCGACTACGGCGGGCTCAGCTGGGCGCCCCCGCACCTGGCCGTCCCGCAGGCCGTACGCGTACTGCGCCGCGGTGGGCGCTTGGTGTTCAACGTCGCGAGCCCATGGTTCGAAGCCTGCTACGACGAAGCCGCCAGCCGCGCAACCACTACGCTGCACCAGGACTACTTCGGGCTGGACGCCATCGCCGAAGGCCAGGGCGCGGTCAGTTATCAGCTCACCTACGGCGGCTGGATCAAGGTCCTGCGCGGCGCAGGTCTCGTCATCGACGACCTCATCGAGCCGCGGCCCGAACCCGGAACAGCCAACGGCTACAACCAGACCGACCCACCTGACTGGGCACACCGCTGGCCGGCAGAAATGCTCTGGGTAACCCACAACCCGTAGGCACCGCCGCACCGAGACGTGAAGGCACCGCACCCTCCCCGGTTGGCCCCAGAAAGTCCTGTCCCACGTGCCATCCGCGGACCGGCGCTGGACCGGACGACACCCAACGAGATCATGCGAAAGTGCCGGGCAGGGGTGGGGTGACACGGCGGGATGTGCTCAAGCCGAACGGATCCTCCTCGGCTATGACCTCACCGTCGGCGATCGTGTAGAGATGCTCACTGCGGGCCTTCTTGGCCGCGCAGTCCGGATCACGGGAGGTCTTCCAGGTCTTCAGGCGTTGAAACGCATAGCTTGGCGGCCAGATGCCACTGGAGCGTCAGGTTCAGGAGAATTCGTTGGAGTCGGCCCCAAGCGTCTTGCCTTCGACTCTTGACCGGGTGGCGCCGTCGACTGCCACACAGATACCAAACACGCGATCGTGGCTGGTCCAGCCATTGATGCGGCCACGATTACTGCTGATCTGCACCCGCTTCCTGGCGGGGTCCACGGACGACACCAAGTGCAAGTAGACCGTCCCGGCGACACGGGCGAGGACGATGTCCCCGACCTCCAACTTCGCCGGGTCGACCGGAGCAACGACCACTTGCTGCCGGCTGCGTATCAGCGGGACCATCGAGGCGCCGCTGGGCCGGAACGCCACGGTGGCCCCGCCAGCAACCCTGCCTGCCACTGCTTCCAATGCGCCCATCCGGCGATCGTGGCAGATTCCCCTGCATCAACCCACCGATTTACTCCTCCGTCTCCACAGGCGAGGCGAGCGTTGCCGGTTGCGGCGCAAGGCACTCTCGAACTCCCACGTTCTGCAACCGTCAGGCGCGCGAGCGGGTCGAAGCGGCATGCGTGCCTGGGGAGGGGCAGCCATCACGGCCGCGCTCGCGGCAATCGGCACCGGCATCGGCACCGGCATCGCAAGCAGCATCCGGCCGGTGTCCAGGGAGCTGGACACCGAGGACCTCCGGCGGTGGACCAACTAGTGTGATGCGCCAGAAATCTTGAAGGTCAGTAAGTACCGTGTTGTCATGTCGCATTCGGGGCCTTCTGCTGTGGCGATCACGTTGTCCGAGGCCGAGCGTGCCGAGTTGTTGCGCCGGACAGAGGTGCCGCACCGGCGCTCGGCTGAAAAGGCCCGCATCATCCTGGCGTGCGCTGAGGGCGGGCCTTGACCCCCGACCTACGCCTCTTGGGCCAACCCCATCGAGGCCCACTTCGGACCGCTGAGGCAGTTCACCATCGCCAACTCCAGCCACCCCAACCACACCGTGCAGACACGAGCCCTGCACGCCTGTCTACGCTGGCGCAACGCCAACGCCCGCCACCGCGACGTCCCTGGCCGCCGAACGCAAGGAACGCGCCCGCATACGAAGCGAGAAGGGCATCCGTTGGGGCGGACGCCCCTCAACACCGCAGCCTGACCAACCGCGAACTTACACAGCCACAGCGCATCATCGGTCCGCTCGTGGCCAAGCGCGGACGACCGAAGCGTTGTGAAGATGATCCCGGCTGGGCAGACCCGGAGCCCGAACGGGGCCAATTCAGGAGAAGGACGGCACCAGAGGAGAATGACTCAGGAGGCGGACGGCTCGATCTCCCCCGCGAAGACGATGACCTGGTCGATGAGGCTCCGCCGCAGATGGACGACGTCCGTTCCCGCCAGGCGGGGGCCTCCATCCGGCGTCGTGAAGACCCACTGGTACCGGGCCCACTCGTCCGGCATGTCCACCGCCGAACAGCGCACCATCGTGCCGGTCCCCGCCGGGTGGCGCCGGATGTCCAGCACGAACCGCTCGACCGCCTCGATCCCCTCACTGCGGCCCAACGGTCCCCAGAAGACCACGTCCGAGGTTAGGGCCTGGGAGAGCAGCGCAGTCACATAGCTGTCGTCCGAGGCGTTGAACGCGGAGATGAATGTGTCGATCGCGGACCGAGCGGTCTCTTCCTGCATGCACCAGTAATACCACTCGCCTCGCGGAACGCGCTCGTCCCGTGAGCCGTCTCCCGACCACGGTGAACCATCCCCGTTCACAGCACTAGGCAGTGTCTTCAGAAGCCCTTGCTTAGTGGATCATGGTCGGGTGAAACGGCGCCATGAACTGTCCGACGTCGAGTGGGAGTTCGTCCGGCCGCTACTGCCCGCGTCGCTGCGAGGGCGGAAGCGGTTGGATGATCGCACCGTGCTCAACGGCATAGTGTGGAAGTTCCGCACCGGGGTGGGATGGCGGGACGTTCCTGAGCGGTACGGCCCGTGGGGCACGCTGCACACCCGATTTCGCCGGTGGGCCCTGGACGGCACTTTCGACCGGATGCTCCGGGCCGCCCAGGCGAAGGCGGACGCGGCCGGGGGCATCGACTGGCTTGTGTCGGTCGACTCCACGGCCGTCCGGGCTCACCAGCACGCCGCCGGGGCACGAAAAGGGGGCAGTCCCGCACTCGGACGCTCCCGGGGCGGACTGACCAGCAAGATCCACCTGGCCTGCGATGCCCTGGGACGTCCGCTCGCTTTCACTGTCACTGGTGGGAACACCAACGACTGCACCCAGTTCACTGCCGTGATGGACGCGATACGGGTGCCCCGCCTCGGACCGGGACGGCCACGGAATCGGCCCGATCACGTCCTGGGCGACAAGGGCTACAGCTCCAAAGCCATCCAGGTCTGGCTCAGACAGCGCGGTGTCGGGCACACAATCCCGGAACGGGCCGACCAGATCCGAAACCGGCTCCGCCGAGGATGCCGCGGCGGGCGCCCGCCAACCTTCGATAAGCAGCTCTACAAACAGCGCAACGTCGTCGAACGCTGCTTCAACCGCTTGAAACAATGGCGCGGCATTGCCACGCGTTACGACAAGACCGCCGAGTCCTACCAGGCAGCAGTCGCTCTCGCATCGCTCCTGATGTGGGCTCGACGCTAAGCTACGGATAGTAGAGGAGCCCCTGACACCATGTCATGTGATGGATGGCGAGGGATGCCCGCACGGCTCGCGTACCGAGTTCCGCCGGGCCCGGGCAAGGTCAAGAGCCGTGCGACTCCCGGCTGTCGGAGTCACCAGCTGGCGTGCCCGTCGCCGTGGTGGCCGGTGCCGCCTGCGCCGCCCTCGGACCAACCGCCGGAGTCCAATCCGTGGCCAAGACCGTGGCCGCCGGTAGTGAAGTCGGCGTAGAGGTCACTGAGCTCGCCGAGGAGTTGGCGGGTGAGGACGTCGGCGCCGGTGGTCAGTGCCGCAGCGAGCGCCACGTCGGCGGCCGGGACCGCTCCGGCGGCTGCGGGGGTGAGAAGGTGCGTTGCGGCGAGGGCGGCCATACGGCGGCGGCCGGTGATGCCGCGCAGTCCAGGGTAGGCGGCAGGGGCGAGGCCCGCGGCCTGGGCAAGCACGGCGAGGGTGAGGTTGCGGTCAGCGGTGGACCTTGCCGAGCCAGAGCGGACCACGCTGTCGAGGCCGATCAGTAGCGCCTGGCGGCGCGGCATGTTCACGGAAAGAATGTCGTTGCGAGTACGGCCGCTGGAATCGCGCCACCGACGGACACGAACCGCCTTCTGGTCCTCCAGTTGGGAGAGGTACTCGATGGTCAGGGAGCGCGGTGTCCGGCGCAGCCAGTCCTTGAGGCCGGGCGGGGGAGTAGCTGCGCCGAGACCTTGCAGGACATTGCTCAGGCGACGGTCTTCGACAGGCCGGGTGTCCAACACCTCGATCCGTCGGCGCCCGACGGCGATCCGTCCGGCCAGGCACAGATCTGCCAACTCCGAGGCCCGCAGGGCGTACCGAAGCCGATTGTCGCTGCGTATGCGTATGCGCTGCCTGCCCGGGACTATCGCGAGCAGGAGTAGTTCATCCCCCGTAGTCATGCCTGCCAGGGTAGGCATGGCGGTCCGCGGAAGGGAGAGCTCCGCAGGATGCTCAGCGTGCTGCTTGTGCCGGAGTGTCTGCCCCCGGGAGTCTGAGCCCGGACGCACAGGCACTTCTGCCAGGACCTGGGCGGGCCTTTACGGCCTGGGGACATGGCGGAACTACTCCTGGCGTAATTGCCGTCTGCCACTCGGCGTTCTGGCGCTGGAAGCGTTGCCGAAACGCCCTGGCAGCTCCACTGCGAGACTATTCCAGCGCCCTGCGGTCGCACGCACCAGACGCAGCGTAGCCGCCCTTCGGGCGACGACGGCAGTTTGACGACAGGGCCTAGGGATGATCCTGGCGCTTGTCATCGTTCACCAGCACATGGTCACGACGGCCGGCCGCTCTGGCGGCCTGCTCGACCTTGGCACGGTGATTCTCCCAGTAGGCCGCATCGTGTTCCTGCATGTCCGTGCTCTGGGTGCCGACCGCACCGTCGAGCTGTTCACGCAGGATGTCGGCATGGCCGGCGTGCCGGTTGGTCTCGGTCAGCACGTGGACCAGGATGTTGAAGAGCTTCACGTCGGGGCGCGGCCACCAGGGCACATGACCGGGCGCGTCGATGTCGAGCGCGTCGATGGTCGCGTCCGCGTGTTCCCATGCGCGCCGGTACAGGCCAATAATCTGTTCACGGGACTCGCCCTCGGCTGCCCAGAGGTCGGTGCCGCTCGCGGCCTTGTTGTCCCAATGGGGCATCGGGTCCGGGAACGGGCGCCCGAAGACCTCGCCGAAATACCTTGCCTCCCAGGTCGCCAAGTGTTTGACGAGGCCGAGAAGGTTGGTTCCAGTGGAGGTCAGGGGACGGCGGATTTCGTACTCGGAGAGCCCGTCGAGCTTCCAGACGATCGCCTCGCGGATTCGCCGCAGATCATTGTGCAGGTACTCTTTCGCGAAATCATCGATCATGACGCACTAGCCTTCCAGGCCCCGCTGGTTTGTTCAACGCGCTGGCTTGGGCCCTTGCCAAGTGTCGTGATCCAACTACGGATTCGTCCTCGTGGGCGGGACTTGGCCCGTCTGAGCATCTTGAATGACGCGAGTGCAACTGTCGGATGTGGAGCGGGTATTCATCGAGCCAGCCATACTTGCCGATGACGGGTACGGTCTGCCCTCGGAGCGCGACTGCGGCAGCGGTTCGAGGGCGTGATCGGGCGCTTCAGGACCGGTGGGCAGTGGCCAGTGATGCCACGGGAGTTCGGCGCCTGTGCGACCGTCCACGACCGCCGCCGGCAGTGGAGGCACGCCGACGTCTTCGAGGCCCTGTTGGAGGGCCTGATCTCGCAGGCCGCGAAGCGGGGCGACGTGGAACTGTCCCTGGCCGGCGTCGACTCCACCACCGCGAGTGCTCACCACGGCGCTGCTGTGATGCACCTGGCCGAGTACATCATCACCGCCCAGGAAATGGCCACCGCTCGGAGGAGAAGGCCAGACAAGGCAAGGAGGGGCCGCCTCGAAGAACGAGGCGGACCAGGCGGACCAGCCGGAAGGAGATGGGCGGTCGGGGCGCGGGCGTCCGGTCTCCTGCGACGCCGAGTTGTTCAAGGAGCGCGACACCGAGGAAAGACGCGTCAGCAGGATCAAGGGCTGGAGGGACCGGCCACGCGCTTCGACAAGAGGTCCGACAGCTACACGGTGGGGCTTGAGCTGCGCGGCCCGGTCATCTGCTCGCGCCGCCTCCACTCCGCCACGTGATGACGACTCGGAACAGGCCAGGTAGTCGATGAGCTGTAGCAGGCCATGTCTCTTCGTATCGCCCACTCGGCCGACGTACGGGACAGCTCATGACCGGCGGCGGCCAACACAGCAACCGCCTCCCCTTGCGGCACCGGGGGCGCCGCCGTCTCCCCGCTCAGCGAAGACCGCGCTTCTCGCGTTCGGCCTCGACCAGCTCCTCCATGAGTTTCTCCGGGTCCACCCCGTACGCGGTGTCATCCAGGGCGTCGTAGTCCTGGATACCCAGCGGCAGGCCGAGCACGGCGAGTTCGGCGGCCAGCTGTGTGAACGCGATTCCCTCATCGGGTTCATCCTGATAGCTCGACCGCTCGGCAACAACCCCCTCGGTCAGGGTGAGGCCGACCAGGGTCCAGAAGCTGAACTCTGTGTCCAGCTCTATGAGGTGCCAGGCACGGTCCGCGGGCTCGCCGGGGTGCAGCCAGTAGCCGATCCATCCCTTTCCGCCCTTCGCTACGAGCTTGACGTACTTGGCCATCTCCGCGGCTGCTGCGTTGAGGGCCTGCATCTCCGGGTCCGCGAGGTCCTTTTCGCTCAGATAGCTGGTGTCCAGGAGCGGGTGGAGCTCTCCCGCCTCGAAGAAGTCGAGGTCGAGAAGGCGGGTGAAGTCGTTGCGGCCTTCCCATTGCGCCACGAGCAACACGCGCAGATCGTCGGGTATCGGACGACCGTCCAGCCGCTCGCGGGAGAACTCGGCGAGCCGTTCGTCGTACATGTGCCTTCTCCAGAGGTCGAAGCAGGATCCTCTCGTCAACGTAACAGCGGTGTCTGACAAGAGGACGGGTATGCAGGGGACTGCCCGCCACCCCCGCGATCCTGACTCGGAAAAGGTCCCAGCCGCCCGAAGCCCGCGCCCAGCAAGCATTCCCGGCCCTCTGGCCAACCGGGAATCCGACAGCACCTCACGGACTGCCCTCGCCGGTCATCTGTGACTGTCTGCGGCCGAGGAGCCGCCAACGCATCCGTGTCGTCCCACGCGCACCGGCGTCAGTCCGCCGGGGCACCGGCTGAATGAGCCGGCACCCCCGAGAACCTGGGCGAGGGAGAACGTCCGCGGTCGTCGGCGGTATACACATCGGCCGGGAGCCGGAACTGTCAGACCCTTGCGGCATGCTCACCGACATGAACGAAGACGCCTTCTGGCAGCTCATCGAGGAATGCAGGCCCCCGGCACCCGACCCGGACGCCGAACTCCTTGCAGCCGCAGTGACCGAGCGGCTCGTCCAGTCCCCGTTGTCGCTGGTCATAGGCTTTGCCGAACAGCTGTCATGGGCGCTCTACCGACTGGACCGCAAGGAGTACGGACACAACCTGTCCGATGATCCATTCCTCTACACCCGTGCCGCGGTCGTCGCCGCAGGCCGCACCGTGTTCGACAGCGTCCTCCGGGATCCTGCGGCGTTCGCTCCCTACGCCAATGACCTCATTTGGGCCGAGAGCCTGCTCTACGCACCTGACCAGGCATACGTACGCATCACCAGGGAGGAGTGGGACCGCGACACCGGCTACTCCTACGAGTCGCACTCGAACACCGAAGGATGGGCTGATTGAACGCCCTCGTTCTGCCCTCGGTGACGAACTGCCAGAGCCGTTGGTCATCCTCACGGAATGGGTTACAGAGCCAAGTACCGACAGGAGATGCGCACGATTCCGGGTTCTTGCTCAGCTTCCGTGAGGAGAGCACGCCGCGTCACGCTTGAGCGTCTCGGCAGTATGCGGGCCTGTCCGGGAAGAGCGGGAGGGAGCCGACCGGATTCGAACCGGCGTCCTCCCACATGCCGTGAAGGCACGACTACCACTGCGCTACGAACCCCATCCCGCCGACGATCGTACGAGCACCTGCGTCGAGCCCTGCACGGATACCTGCGCATCGGATCACTCGACGTGGCGGCAGCATCAAAGAAGTTGAGCCGGAACCCGTCCTCGTGAGCAGAACCACCCCGCAGACCCCGCCGGCCATGGGCCCCTGCAAGGCAGTCACCGAGGTCAGCGGCAACCCGCCGAGCGGGAGCGGGAGTCAGTGACGGCCGGATTGCGCCTCACCGGCCGCTCTGCCCGAGCACACGACGCGTCTCGTCCCCGGCATCACAGATGCCGAGGACGAGACTTCCGGGTCGCTCAGCAGGTCAGGAGGCGATGAAGCGGGCAACCCGGCCCAGCACAACCGTGTCCGTCAGGTACCCGATGTGGGTCTGGCAGGCCACGTTGTTGTTCGTCGCGCCGTTCAGCCGGGTGCTCGTGTACGGGAGGATGATGCCGTCACACGCCGAGTACCAGGTGGCGTACTTGGTGTCACCCGGCGTCTCGTCGCCCGCGGTGATCTGGGAGATGAACGAGGAACCCGGGTACATCTGCTGGCAGGTCGTGTAGATCAAGCAGGCACCCGCGTACGTGGTTCCGTGGTTCGCGCCGGCGATCGAGGCCAGGTGGCTGACGCTGGTGTTGCCGCCCAGCACCTTCAGGTAGTACTGGCTGACGAGGCCGCCCATCGAGTGATTGACGATCGCGACCTTGCTCGCGCCGGTTCGGGCCTTCACGCCATTGACGAAGGAGGCCAGGCCCTGGGCGTTGGTGATGTTGTTGCCGTAGGAGTTGTACTCGTATGCGAAGAGGTTGGAACTGGACCAGCCGTTGAGCTGGAAGACACTCATGGCTGTGACCCAGTTGGAGGCGTTGCCGGTGTACCCGTGGACGAAGACGACCGGCGTGCTGGTCGACAGGGGCTGAGCGGCGACTTCAGCAGAATTCGTGGCCGAGGCGGATGCGGTCGCGGTCTCGGCCGCCCCGGCCGTCGACGCCGAGGAGAACATGGTGAACGCGATCGTGACGGCCGCGAGGATGCCGAGGAGACGGCGGGGTGAACGACGACGCATGGTGCACTCCTGACAGGGATGCGGGGATACGGGGATGCGGATGCCTGCCCGGCCAAGAGTCGGGGAGCGGAGTGTGGGCGTCATCGGCGAAATCACCGGCGTTCGCGCGGCAGGGCGCGGCACCGGGCCGATCCGACGCCTGGCGCACCCTGTCGGACCGGGCCACTCAGCCCCTATCGCTTGAGCAGTACGGACTCTCGGGCGAAGTACCGGTGGCGTCGGTGACCTGTGTGATGTTTGCTGCCGGTCCTGTCGTGGTCACGAGGCTTCGTCCGGCCTCTGCTTCGGCGAATCGACGTCGTGGACGGGCGGATCATGTACGTCGAGGTGCTCGAAAGGAATCCCCTGCGGGACGTACGCGTGCCCTTGTCCGAGCAGTCCGGTCCGGGGTCTTCGCCACAGGGTGTGATCACAGATTCGAGTAGCCGTGCCCTGTGGAGCCGGCAGCGCGAGGACCCGAGGATCGACGGCGTCCTGAGCAGTGGGGGGCCCGCCGCCAACCGTGTCACCTCACCGCCCCCTCGCGGCCCCTTCGCCCGGATCTGCGGCCACCGCTGCGGCTGCTGCGCTGGAATCACTGACGGATGAGCCTCCTGGCCACTCCGGGCCGCGTCGCACAGCACCTCGACCTCACGGTCAACTGCGCCGGGCCTGCCCTTGATCCCTGATTCGGGCCGAGGAAAACCTCATCTGCCACACGCGTTTCAGGCACCGGCGATTCGGCCAATCCGCAGCGCTTCGCCCAGGCTTCAGAGCGCCGATGGCAGGTCCGACCCCGTGGTGCTCAAGGGGTCCAGCGCGTCCGAAATCGAGCGTGTTCGATTCCCTCTCGACGTCGTTATGCCGTGCACTGCCGAGCCATCCGCGTGCGGCACCGACGCCAAGGAGGGACACAGGTGACTGTGACCGACACCTCGACCGAATACGCGAAGAAGCCTCCCCCTCCCCCGCCGGCGACCATCTCCTTCGAAGGCAAGCACGGCAAGAATCCGCTGGCAGAGGCCAGTTTCGGAGCAATGTGCCGGCGCCTGCCCAGCGTGCTCGGGCACACTGCGCGCATGGCCTGGGCCGTCGACAGGCCCGGTGTCGTGCTCCTTCTCCTCTGCCAGGTCCTGACCGGTGCCGCCGCCGCCTGCGTCCTCGCGTTCACCGCGACAGCCATGACCCATCTGCTCGGTACGGGTACCGTGCCCGAACGCCTGCACGGGGCGCTGCCGCCCCTGATCGTGGTGACGGCCGCCGCGAGCCTCGGCAGGGTCAGCAGCGCCCTGTCCTCCTACGCCGACGGGCGGATCACACCCCTGCTCATGACCGAGGCGGACATCTCGCTCGTCTCCGCCGTGTGCCACGTGGAGACGTCCGCGTACGGAGAGGACGGTTTCGCCGACCGGCAGGAGGCCGCCGAGGTCGGTGTCACACGGACCCGGATGATGGTCCAGGACGCACAGCGGTTCATGGCGGCCCTCGTCCGCATGATCGCCGCGAGCGCGGTCATCGCGGCGCTTCACTGGATGATTCTCCCTCTGCTCCTGCTCGCGGTGCTCCCCGCCGGCGTCGGCGCTGTGCTGACCGCCCGTGTCGACTACGAGACCCACTATCTCAACGTCGGCGACCGCAACGTCCGCTCCATGATGCGCTGGTGGGCCACGTACTCCCGCTACGGTGACGAGGTCCGTGCGAACGGCATGACCGGCTACCTCATCTACTGGTACCGCTCGCTCTCCGACCGGATCGATCAGCGCACGCTGACCGCCGCGCCTCGCATGCTGCGCATCGTTCTGGCATCCAGCGCGCTGGGCGGCGCCTTCCTGCTGAGCACCTGGGCCACGCTTGCCTGGCTGGCGACCACCGGACGGGTCGCTCTGCCCGTGGCGGCCACCGCTGTGGTCGCCGTCCAGACCACACTCACCGCTCTCTCGCAGTTCGTCACCCACGGCGCCGCGATGTTCCACACCTCCCTCTACATGGCCGACATGCGGTCCTTCCTCGACATGGCGGATGAACGCGCCCCCAAGCGCGGTGAGCAGACCATCCCGGAGCATGTGGACGAGATCCGGCTCGACGAAGTCGTGTACCAGTACCCCGGCAAGGCGGAGCCGGCCGTCGCCGGCGTCTCGCTCACACTGCGCCGCGGCGAGATCCTCGCCATCGTCGGTGAGAACGGCTCGGGCAAATCAACGCTCACCAAACTCATCACCGGAATTCTTCTCGCCGACAAGGGCCGCGTCCTGTGGGACGGCATCGACCTCGCCCAGACCGATCCGGCCGCCCTGTGGAAGCGCACCGCCCTCGTACCTCAGAACTTCGCCTGCTGGCCACTGCGCGCCCGCGAGAACATCACCCTCGGCCAGCCCAAGACCCTCGACGACGGACCGGTGTGGGACGCCATCGACGCCGTCGGGATGCGGAGCGCGCTCGAGAAACTCCCCCAGCAGCTCGACACCCTTCTCGCCAAGGAGCTGTGGGGAGGTGCCGAACTGTCCGGCGGTCAGTGGCAGCGCCTTGTGGGCGGGCGCGCGCTCTACCGGCAGACGCCCCTGCTGATCCTCGACGAGCCGACTTCCCAGATGGACGCACGCGGCGAACACAAGATCTTCCTGGAGATCAAACGCATCGCTGCCGAGCGCATGACCATCGTCGTCACGCATCAGCTGGAGAACACCCGCCTGGCCGACCGCATCATCGTCATGGATGAGGGCCGAGTGATCGAGCAGGGTGGGTACCAGGACCTGGCGAACGCCGGCGGACTCTTCGCCGAGCTCCTAGCCCTGGCCAAAGACCGCTGAGAAGCGCCTCCGCCGCAGCGGCCCGAGGCCCGGCCCGGGCCTCGGCCCCGGCCTGGGCCTCGGCTGGACGCTCCCGACGCGACTGGACAACCGCACTGTCGCGGCCGCCGCACGCTCGGCTCTGGCGGCGTCCAGCCGGGCCGCGGCGGCGATGACGCGTTCGGCCGAGAGACGGAGTCGTCCCCAGCCGCAGTGGCTGAGGCCGGCGAGGCCTCCCCGGCGACCCGCGTAGTTCTGCCCACGGTGAAGACCGGCCCGACCGGGCTCGACGATCATTACAGTCCAGTCTCATGACGACGGTCACCACGAGCACAATCGAGTACCCGGCCGACGGCCTGACGATGATCGGACACCTCGCGCTCCCGGCCGGTGCCGGCCGTCGGCCGGCAGTCCTGATCGGGCCCGAGGGGCCGGGGCTGAACGACTTCCAGCGCCGCCGCGCCGACGCCCTCGCCGAACTCGGTTATGTGGCGCTGGCCTTCGATCTGCACGGCGGGCACTGGTTCACCGACCCGCAGGAGATGCTGGCGCGCGTGATGCCGCTGCTCGCCGACCCCGACCGGATGCGGGGTATCGGCCATGCGGCACTCGATGTGCTGTGCGCCGAACCACGCACCGATCCCGACCGGATCGCCGCTGTCGGCTACGGCACCGGGGGCGCGATCGCGCTGGAACTCGGCCGCGACGGGGTGGACCTGCGGGCGATCGGAACGGTAAACGGACTGACCACGGGCCGACCGGGCGAGGCGGCGCACATCCGATGCCCGGTGTGGGCCGGGGTCGGATCGGAGGACCCGATCATGCCCGCTGAGCAACGGGAGGCCTTCGCCGCCGAGATGCAGGCCGCAGGTGTCGACTGGCGCCTCGTGGTCTACGGCGGGGCCCTGCACGCCTTCCACCACCCGCCGGTCGACCAGACCGTGCTCCCCGGCGTCGGCTACCACCCGCAGCACGCTCAGCGAGCCTGGCGCGACATCGTCGGCCTGCTCGCCGAGTGCATGCCGGTAACGGAGTGAGCCAGTGGCTCTGCTCGCACCCCTGACCGCGGAGCTGCTCCCACGACACGACGGGCAGCAGCTCCGCGTCGTGCGGCCGCGCGCTGAGTCTGCGCTCCAGCGTGGGCCCCGGCAGACACGAGCTCTCTCTCACCGGACCGCGGAAGCACCACAACCCTGGGAGCGCTCTCAGCCCGATTCCGTCTGCGGATAGTCTGGTCGGAGCCGGCCACCCGGCCGGACCGGAACCCGCATCGCAGACAGAGCAGAGCCGCAGACGAGGAGCGCCCGCCTTGCCCGAGCAGACCACGGGGTCCCGCCCCACGCTGGAAGCCGTCGCCGCGCATGCCGGCGTGTCCCGGGCCACGGCCTCGCGGGTCGTCAACGGCGGCGCGGGTGTGCGCGCCCCGTTGGTGGACAAGGTACGCAAAGCGGTCGAGGAGCTCGGCTACGTTCCCAACCACGCGGCCCGCACACTGGTCACCCGGCGAAACGGCGCGGTCGCGGTGATCATCGCGGAGCCCGAGTTCCGGATCTTCTCCGACCCCTTCTTCGAACAGCAGGTACGCGGCATCAGCCGGGAGCTGACCGCGCACGACGCCCAGCTGGTACTGCTGTGGGTCGAGGGGCCCGGCGATCACGACCGGATCGCCCGCTATCTCGGCGGCGGGCATGTGGACGGGGCGCTGGCGTTCTCCTTGCACAACGACGACGAACTGCCCGCCCTCATCGGGCGGACGGGCATCCCGACCGTCTTCGGTGGGCGTCCGACGGCGGGCTCCGACATGGCCGTGCCCTTTGTGGACTGCGACAACCGGGGCGGCGCGCGGGAGGCCATCCGGCATCTGCTCTCGCTCGGCCGCCGGCACATCGCGCATATCGCGGGCCCGCGCGACCAGGCGGCCGCGCTGGACCGGATCGACGGCTACCACGACGTGCTGTTCGATGCCGATCCATCACTTCTGTGCCAGGGCGACTTCACCGAGGAGAGCGGCGCCCGCGCGATGGCCGAGCTGCTCGACCGGCGGCCGGACGTCGATGGCGTGTTCGTCTCCAATGACCTCATGGCCTCGGGAGCTCTGCGCACCCTGCGCGAGCGCGGGGTGCGGGTTCCGAAAGACGTGGCTGTGGTCGGCTTCGACGACATGCCGTCCGTCGTGCGGACCACGGAACCGGCCCTGACCACCGTCCGGCAGGACATCGAGGGCATGGGCCGGCTGATGGTCAAGCTGCTGATGCGGCAGCTCGATGACACGGGCGGCCAGGTCCCTGCGTCGGTGATCACCCCTACCACCCTGGTGCGGCGCGCCTCGGCCTGAGGATTCCCGGAAGCACGCCATGAGCCGGTAACCGGCAGGGCACCTCCGGCGGCTGCGGGCACCTCCGGCGGCTGCGGGCTCCTCGCCGGCGAGTGTCGCCTCGGTGCGCAACTGGAATGTGCTGGGGGTCTGCGACTCCGGCGGCCGGGTGGGGTCCGCACCACGCCCCACCGCGTACCGACAATCCCCGCGTCTGACGGCCCCCGCAGCGGCGACCCCGTACTGGCGATCCCCCTGGACGCTTCGACTGAACACGCTGGACGCATACGGGACTTGCCGGAGGAGAGAGTATCCGCCCGGGCGATGGAGCGGTCGCCCGCTCCGCCCCGGCGCGGGTCGCGCACCGGGCGAGGGCGGCATCGGTGGGGCGATCCTCTGGTCATCGGGAGGATGTTGTGCGCTGCCGGAAACGTAAAACTCCCGAAGACGGATGTCAACACGTGGAACGCAGCGGGGACTTGAGGCCGAGTCCAACCCGTTATGCCTTCGAGTCTTGACGGGACGCACAGCCGAGAGGCACGCTCCAGGCGCTGGTTTGAGAGCGCTCTCAAGAGAGGCGACTCTCGTTCGACCCCTGAGCCGAGGGAGGCTTCCCATGCCCATTGCCCGAGCCGCCACAAGAGCCACCGTCCGCATCGGGGCGGTCGCGCTCGCCGGGGCGCTGCTCGCTGCCTGCGGAGGTTCGTCGGATGAGACCTCGGACAGTACGGGCGGCAAAATGACGATCACCGTCGACCTGTTCGGATCCTTCGGCTACAAGGAGGCCGGGCTCTACGCCGCGTACGAGAAGGCCAACCCGGGCGTCACCATCAAGCAGACCGACACCGAGGACGAGGCCGACTACTGGAAGTCCCTCCAGACCCGGCTCGCCGGCGGCGGCGGACTCGCCGACGTCCAGGGTATCGAGGTGGGCCGGATCGCCTCCGTCACGCAGCAGCAGTCCGACAAGTTCGAGGACTTGAAGAAGTACGGCGCGGACGAGCTCAGGAGCAAGTTCGCGCAGGCCAAGTGGGCCGCCGCCACGGGGAAGAACGGTGAGGTCCTGGGACTCGGCACGGACGTGGGCCCGGAGGCCATGTGCTACCGCACGGACCTGTTCAAGAAGGCCGGGCTGCCGACGGACCGCGAACAACTGGCCCGCAAGTGGTCGACGTGGGACGGCTACCTCGAGCTCGGCAAGCAGTACAAGCAGAAGGCACCCGCCAAGAGCGCCTGGCTGGACAGTGTCGGCAGCCTCTACTCGATCATGATCGGGCAGGAGGAGAAGCGCTACTACGACGCCTCGGGCGCGCTGATCTGGGAGACCAACCCCGCTCTGAAGACGGCCTGGAACACCTCCGTCGCGGCGGCGGACAGCGGCTTGAGCGCCAAGCTGGACCAGTGGTCACCGCAGTGGAACCAGGCGTTCGCGGCCGGCTCCTTCGCCACGATGCCGTGCCCTGCCTGGATGCTCGGATACATCAAGGGTCAGGCCGGTGACGCGGGCCAGGGCAAGTGGGACATCGCGACGCTGCCCGGCGGTGCGGGCAACTGGGGCGGCTCGTACCTCGCCGTGCCGAAGGCAGCGAAGAACAAGGAGGCGGCCTACAAGTTGATCGAGTGGCTCACAGCCCCCCGGCAGCAGGCCAAGCTCTTCGAGAAGCAGGGCAACTTCCCCTCCTCCACCGGCGCGATCGAGCAGGTCGCCGATGCCAAGGACCCGTACTTCTCCAACGCCCCGATCGGCAAGATCTTCGGCGCCGCCGCCAAGGCCGCCCCGGTTCAGGTTCTCGGTGTCCACGACCAGAACGTGGCCCAGCAGATCACCAACGCGCTGAGCGAGGTCGAGCGCAAGGGCACGGCCCCGGACAAGGCGTGGGCGAACGCGAAGAAGGGCGTCGAGAACACCATCGGCTGACCCCCGGACCTCACCGCACCCCCTTCCCGCAGCCGGATCCGACCCACGGGCTCATAGCTCCCCAGCCGGATCCGGCCCACGGGCCCATTTCCCCTGCGGCCGTTTCCCACCCACGGCCCATTGCCGGACCCGGCACGCTACGCGCCCGTCCGGCAGTGGTCTCGGGAACCGGAATCCTCCGGGCCGGTCCGCAGCCCGAGCACCTGCGCCGCCGACCTGTCCGAAGGCCTGCGCCGCGATCCTGGCCGAAGGGCTGCACCACCGAACTGCCCGAAGGGCTGCACCGCCCTCCCCCGCTGCGGAGGGAGTCCGCCCACGCCCGGGGCCCCTCCCGCCCACTCCCGTAACGACTGACGAAGGGCCGAACCGTGACCCTCACAGCATCCGCGAAGCCGGCCACGCCCGAGCCGGCACCACTCCCGCCGCACCGGCCCCGGAATGTCCGGCAGACATGGCAGAAGCTCTCGCCGTACGCATACCTCGCCCCGTTCTTCACCCTGTTCGCGGCCTTCGGCCTCTTCCCGCTGATCTACACGGCCTTCGTGTCGCTCTACCGTGTCGAACTCCAGACGCCCGGCACCATGGAATGGCGTGGCCTGGGCAACTACACCGCCCTGTTCGGCGACGAGTTCTTCTGGACCTCACTGCGCAACACGTTCACCATCGGCGTGCTCTCCACAGTGCCGCAGCTGGTGATGGCCCTCGGGCTCGCGCACCTGCTCAACTACAAGCTCCGCGGCCGGACCTTCCTGCGCACGGCGATGCTCCTGCCGTACGCGACGTCCGTTGCCGCCGCCACCCTGGTCTTCGCCCAGCTCTTCGGGCGGGACTTCGGCCTGATCAACTACGTGTTCGGGCTCGTCGGCGTCAGCCCCGTCGACTGGCAGACCGGCACCGTCGCCTCGCAGATCGCTGTCTCCTCGATCGTCATCTGGCGCTGGACCGGCTACAACGCGCTGATCTACCTCGCCGGCATGCAGTCCATCCCGAACGAGCTGTACGAGGCCGCCGAGATGGACGGGGCACCGAAGTGGCGGCAGTTCTTCCATGTCACGCTGCCGGGCCTGCGGCCCACGATCGTCTTCACCGTCATCGTCTCCACCATCGGCGCGACCCAGCTCTTCGGTGAGCCGCTGCTCTTCGAGGGGTCGGTCTCCGGCGGCATCTCCCACCAGTACCAGACGCTCGGGCTCTACATGTACGAGCAGGGCTGGGGCTTCTTCCACCTGGGCCGGGCTGCGGCCATCGCCTGGGTCATGTTCCTGCTCATTGTGGTGATCGTCGGGGTCAACGCCCTGCTCGCACACCACCGTTCCCGCAAGGAGGCCGGCCGATGACCGCGCTCGCCGACCCGCCGGTCGCACTCCCCGCCCCGGAGAAGCGGCGCTCCCCCCGCAGCAGGCGCCCCTCACGCGCGGGACGGACCAACCATGGCGGAAAGCTCGCCTACGCGTTGCTGGCCGTGGCCGTACTGATCTCCGCCTTCCCGTTCTACTGGACGATCGTCGCAGCCAGCCGCTCCAACGCAGACCTCGCCCAGGTGCCGCCGTCCCTTCTGCCGGGGCCCAATCTGATGCGTAACTTCAAGGCGGTGTCGGAGGAGGCGGACATCGGCAAGGCGCTGATCAACTCCCTCATCGTCTCCGGCTCGATCACCCTCGGCACCGTGCTGTGCTGCACACTCGCCGGGTTCGCCTTCGCCAAACTGCGCTTCCGCGGCCGCGGCGCCCTGCTCGCGATCACGGTCGGCACGATGATGATCCCGCCACAGTTGGGTGTCATCCCGCTGTTCATGCTCATCGCGAAACTCCAGTGGGTGAACCAGCTCCAGGCGGTCATCCTGCCCGGCCTGGTTTCCGCGTTCGGTGTGTTCTTCATGCGCCAGTACCTGGTGCAGTCGCTGCCGGATGAGCTGATCGAAGCGGCCCGGGTGGACGGCGCGTCCACGGCCAGGATCTTCTGGTCCATCGTGGTGCCGATCGCCCGGCCGGGCATGGCCGTGCTCGGCCTGCTGACCTTCATGGCGGCATGGAACGACTTCTTCTGGCCCATCGTCGCCCTGACCTCGTCCGAGCCGACCGTGCAGGTGGCACTGCGCCAGCTCGGAGGTGGCTATGTTCATGACCAATCCGTGATCATGGCGGGTACCCTGCTGGGCACTCTGCCGGTGCTGCTGGTCTTCGGACTGCTGGGCCGTCAGATCGTCGGCGGCATCATGCAGGGAGCCGTCAAGGGCTGACACCAGACAAGCAGGCCGGGCCCGCGCCGCGGGTCCGGCCTGCTTGTCTGCCTGCGGCCCTGCCTCGATACGGACCCGGTTCACGCTTCGTCGCGGTGGGTGAGGTGGCCGTCCGTGAGCCGCCAGTAGTGCTGGTGCGGGGTCAGTTGCCAGGTCTCGTCGGCGGCGATCGCCTGTGTGACCCATTCGTGGAGTTGCGGGAGGGCCTGCGCTCGTAGAACAGCGCGGATCGAAGCACGTTCAGTTGCAGGGACCGGGTGGACGTCTATGCGGAAGCCGACCATGTCCGGGTGGATGCCACGGCCGTAGTTACGGGGGGCCGGCGCGACCCACGCAGCTCCCAGGACAATGGTCCCGCTGTCATGCCCGGTGAGAAACCCCAGGTCAGTGACTCGGGTCGCGTGAAGGCCGAGGCACTCATTGATGTCAGTGGTGGTCAGGGGCCAGGCCCGGTGCCGGGGCAGTCTTCGATTCCGTGCGGACATGGAAGCAGAGTGACAGAAAGCCGCCTTCCCGCACGACGCCCGTGGCTTGTCTCCGGGTTCCGTGCCGCCGACCGGGCTGGAGGTGCGGGGACTGACGGTGACCGGGCCCCAGACCGGTCCGATCGTCCGGCAACGGGAGGGCGGCAGGGGATGAGCAAGCCGCTGGGGCAGACATATCCTGGGGTCATGGCGACGGTATACGTACTCGACGGAACACGGATTCGAACATTGGACGACTTCTGGCGGGTCGTCATGGACGCCTTCGACGGTCCCGGGCGCCAGTACTTCGGCGGGAATTTCGCCGCCTTTGCCGACTGCCTCAGCGGCGGACCCGGACACCCGGACGTCGATGAGTACATCGTCGAATGGCGCGACCACGATGTGTCGCGTGTTCATCTCGGATACCCGGAGACGGTCCGCCGGCTGGAGCGAGACCGGACTCGGTGTCATCCATCGATCCGAACCGCCGTTGCGGCGTATCTGGCCGAGGCCCGAGGCCGGCGCGGACCGTCCGTCTTCGACCAGCTGGTCGAGGTCTTCGAGCGGTGCGCTCCCGGTGTTCTGCGGCTGCAATAGCCCGGTTGCTCAGACCTCTGGCGCAGGGACGACCGCTAGAGTCAGGCGGATGAGTGATCTTCAGCCCGTGGTATGGCTGCTCACCGGCATGCCCGGCTCGGGAAAGACCACCTTCGCGAAGGCGTTGGCACGAGACGGTGTCGTCCGTCTGTCAGTAGACGACCAGATGACCGCCCGGCATGGACGGATCGGCAAGGACCACGCCGAGCACGAACACCTCGCACTTCAGGCTCCCGTGATCGAGGACGTGCGGCGACAGCTCGTCGCACGCCTGCGGGAAGGATGTTCCGTAGTGCTGGATCACGGACTGGGCACCCGCGCGGTCAGGGACGACTACAAGCAACTGGTCGCGCAGCACGGCGCCAGGTGGCGGCTCGTCCACTTCCAGGCCGATCACGATGAGTTGTTGCGGAGACTGGCCAAGCGAAACAATGAACAGGACCATGGCGTGATTTCGCCGGAGACGCTGGCCTGGATCGCCGAGCACTCCGAAGTCCCTGCGGGTGAGGGTGAAGAGCCCCCGGTGCTTCCGGGCCCGGCCTGACAATCCCGGGCTGGGACGGCTCTCGGTCCCGCGGGCCCCGGCGGTGCCTATCTGCCTCGCTCGGCCTCGCTCGGCATCAGCGCCTCAGTCCCTCAGTCCCGCAGTCCCGCAGTCCCTCAACAACTTCAACAACTCAACGCAACGTCCCGCGACCTCTCGCGGGACGTGAGCGTGCCCGACCCCGTTCGGGGGCGGGCACGGGGATTCACCAGCCGATGCCGAGGGTGAGGGCGGTCGGCGGGTTGGCGTTGCCGAGGATCTGTACGGATGACTGATCGTTGATGTCGTCGTAGGGGAAGCCGTAGGCACGCTTGTTCAGACCCACGCTGTGGAAGAAGCCGGCGTAGCGATGCGGTAGGCGCTCTGCAACGGCTTGAAGACAGTGCCCACTGAGGCCGCGTACTGGGACATGACCTGCGCGCGGGTCATGGTGATGCCCTGGGTGTTGTCGTAGCCGGTGGCCGCCTGCGTAAGGCGTGCGGTCATGGGGAAGCCGAACTGGTCGACCTGCGTGGTGTTTCCGCCGAATGCCACGTGCCCGTGGACATAGGTGTACTCGTACCAGTCGTAGTAGACGTCGGTGTTGGGATCGTTGGGGTTGCGCAGGTCGGGGCCACCCCAGCCCTGGTCGTCGGGTGAGACGGGGATGTACATCGGGGATCCGAGCGATACGTAGATCCGTCCACCGCGGATGGGTGTGGGTGAAGGGACGGAGCCGCCCGACTGGGTCAGCGTGAACGACATGTCGGGGTAGTTCACGCCGTTCTTGACGAGATGCCCTGGTCCGGTCGCGTCCAGGTGGCTGATGTGGGCCATCGTCCCGTCGGCCCTCATGTACGACCACTGACCAGGTGTCACCTGTCCCAGGACTGTGATGTAGATCTGTGAACCCGGGTAGGCGCCCCGGGTGTTGTTCTGGAAGGTGATGGGGAATGTGCCCGCACCGCTTCCTCCCCCGCCCCCGCCATCTCCGCTGCCCACTGTGTAGGTGAGGTGCGGGGTGTCGAGGAGCGGGCCGTTCCTCTCGTACGTGAACCAGTACTCGAGGGTGAAGCCGCTCGGCAGTCCGCTGACGCTCTGCTGCCAGGTACCCGCGTTGTTCGTCATGCGGAAGCTCTGCTGTCCGGCACCGGGTGAGAGGTAGTGCACGTCGACCAGGGAGGCGGGTGCGGTCGGCCTGAACCAGATGCCGACTGTGCCGGAGCCGGACTGCGTCACGCCCTGGGGTGTATTCGGCGGCTGCCTGTGCGGGCGCGACGGTGGTGAGGGTGAGACCTGCCAGTGTCAGGAGGATGGTCAGGACGGCGGCCAGGGGCCGACTGCGTATTGGCTTTCCGGTCATGGGCAACACCTCCTGCCGGTCAGTGGCCGAACTTGAACGAGTTGATGTTCACGAAGTCGGCAGGCTGGCCGCTGGTGAAGGTGAGGTAGACATCGTGCTTGCCGGTGACGGCACCGATGTTGGCCGGCAGGTCCTTCCAGGTCTGCCAGCCGCCGGTGCCGGCGAGGGCGAAGCTGCCCGCCGGGGCGTTGGTGCGGCTGTCGACCCGTACTTCGACCAGGCCGCTGACACCGCCGGGTGCTCCACTGGCCACACGGGCGGTGAACTGTTTCGCCGGCGAGGAACCGAAGTCGACGCCCTTGTACACAGCCCAGTCACCGTTGGCCGCTGTGGTGAGGTCCTGGCCTCCGCCGGTGTCCGTCGTCGTCTCGGTGGTCAGTCCTGACTGCTGGTCTGCGGACTCCGCCTGAATGGTGCTGTACGCGTCCCGGTTGCCGGACGGCGGCGGTGTGGTGGGCGGGTCGGTCGGGGTGCCTCCTCCGCCGCCGCCGGACTGCAGCACCTGGACGTAGTCGACGACGAGCGGGTGGCCCGGCTCGGTCGCGCCGTCAGGGCCGCCGCCCAGGGCCGCGGGGAACTCGCCGCCCATGGCGACGTTGAGGATGATGAAGTAGCCGTGGTTGGTGGCGTTGGTCCAGGTGGTCGCGTCGACCTGGTTCTGGCGGACCGTGTGGTAGTTGACGCCGTCGACGTAGAAGCGCATCTCCTGTACGGCGGTCGACTTGTCCCACTCGACCGCGTAGGTGTGGAAGCCGGCCTGGCAGGTGGCTCCGGGGCACACCTTCTGGCCGCCAATGCCCGACTTCTCGTTGCACGGCCCGCCCGGGCTGGTGCCGCAGTGCATGGTGGCCCACACGTTGTTGATGCCCTGGACGTTCTCCATGATGTCCAGTTCACCGATGCCCGGCCAGTTCCACCAGTTGCCGCGGTACGGCGCCCCGAGCATCCAGAAGGCGGGCCAGTAGCCCTTGGCGGCTGCGCCCGTCACGTTCGGCATCTGCAGCCTGGCCTCGACGTGCAGTTTGCCGCCCGCGGCCGGCTCGAAATCGGACCGGACGGACTCGATGCGGCCGGAGGTCCAGTTACCGGCGCCGTCCCGCTGAGGTGTGATCCGGAGGTTGCCGGAGCCGTCGAGCGACACGTTGTCGGCGCTGGAGGTCATCGTCTCGACCTCACCGGTTCCGAATCCGCCGGGTCCACCCGGGTAACTGGTGCCCGTCGTGTACTGCCAGTTGGCCGTATTGATCCCTGATCCGGCCGGTCCGTTGAAGTCGTCGGCGAAGACTTGTGTCCAACCCGAAGGTGGCGGGGGCACGGAGGCATTCGCCGGCAGGGTGACGCTGACGGCAGCAGCGGCGAGGCTCAGGACACCGAGAGCGGCTATCAAAGCGCGTCGTACAGACGTGTTGACGTGCGGGTTTCGATTCACGAGCAGGTTCCTCCTACGTCGGGGAGTGCGCGATCACCACTTCTTGAGAGCGCTCTCAAGATGTTGCGGCCACTGTGCTCTCGACCCAATGAAGCGTCAAGAGTTAGCGCAGTGGATCCCTGAACCCATCCCGTATGGTTCAAGCGCTGACGTGACGGCGCGGCCAGAGATCGCACCCTTCAGCCACGCCGACTACCCCAGCGACCCCGGCAGGTTCGGCCGCGGCCGCTTCCGCTCTCGGGAGAGACGCCTCTCAACTCACCGAGAACCAGGGCGAATGACCCCCTCCGCGTCTCAGAGACGTCCGGCTGGGCCGACCCCCCGGGCCACCCCCTCGCTAAGGACATCGACCGTGACCGCGACGCCCCGTCATTTCCGGTTGTGAACACACCACTCGCAGTGTGCGAGGACAGGTGTTGGCCGGGACCTGGGAGGTGGCGGCTTATGGCGACAGCCACACAGCGCCAGGGGCAGGGGCAGGCTCGGGACCTCGGCCAGCCCGACCCCGGCCCCGTCCCCGCCCGGCCCTGCGCAAGGATCGCGTGCCGTTCCGGTCAGCCCGGGGCCCTTCGGCTGAGGGATTCCCAGGCCTGGTAGAGGTCGGCTCTGGCCCGGACCAGGTCCTGGACCTGGTCGTAGGACCGGCCGCCGACGATGAGCCGCCGGGGCGGTTCCGGCAGTGCGGCCAGTTCCATGACGACCGGGGCGGCTGTGCTCGGGGCCGGTCCTGTCTCCTCGCCCCACATCTCGGCCAGTTCGGCGCGCAGGGTGTCGTAGTGCGTGAGAGCCTCGGTCGCCGTGGTGCCCTGGGTGAACAGGCCGGTGTCATAGCCGCCCATCTCCACGATGGTCACCTTGATCCCGAACTGCGCGACCTCCATCGCGAGCGCCTCGCTGAATGAATCGAGCGCCACTTTGCCCGCACCGTAGAAGCCTACGGACGCCATGCCGCCGGCGGCGCCCATCGATGTGATCTGCAGGATGCGGCCGGAGCCCTGGGCGCGCAGGTGGGGCAGGACGGCTTGTGCAACCCAGACCGCGCCGAAGAAGTTGACGTCCAGATGCGCCCGGATCTGCCCCTCCGTGGCTTCCTCCACCATCCCGTAGAGCAGCCCGCCCGCGTTGTTGACCACGACGTCGAGCCGGCCGAAGGCGGCCGCGGCCCGGTCCACGCCGTCGAACACGGCCCTGCGGTCGGAGACGTCCAGCGGGAGCCCGACGAGCGTGTCCGGGTACTCGACGGCCAGGGCCGCCAGCGGCTCGGTGTTGCGGGCCGCCGCCACGACGCGGTCCCCCGCCGCCAGGGCCGCCTCGGCGAACGCCTTGCCCAGGCCCCGTGAAGCGCCAGTGATGAACCAGACTTTTGCGGTTGCCATGGAATCCCACCTCCCGTAACGAGACGGTCCGTCTCGGTTCGGCACAGCCTGCACCGCGGAAGTGACTCTGTCAATACGAAACGGTCCGTCTCGTTGGAGTGCTAGCCTGAGCCCATGTCCCAGGTCACGAAGCCGGGCCGCTCCCGGCGCAGCGAACGTTCACGGCAGGCGATCCTCGAGGCGACCCGCGCGCTGGTTTCAGAGGTCGGGTACGGAAAGGTGGCCATCGAGACCATCGCCGCACGCGCCGGCGTCGGCAAGCAGACGATCTACCGCTGGTGGCCGTCCAAGGGCGCGGTGATCTTCGACGCTTTTCTGGCGCTCAGCGAGGGCGCCGAGGGGCAGGACGCGGCACTGCC
Organism: Streptomyces sp. NBC_00876; assembly: GCF_045207435.1. Taxonomy (NCBI): domain Bacteria; kingdom Bacillati; phylum Actinomycetota; class Actinomycetes; order Kitasatosporales; family Streptomycetaceae; genus Streptomyces; species Streptomyces sp. NBC_00876. Next base: position 8,274,151 of record NZ_CP108800.1, on the reverse strand, counting down.
GGACACCGGCGACATCGAGAACGACCTCAGGACGGTCATGCGCGCAACCGTCGCCGAGTTCGCCGACCCGGAGTTCGAGAAACCGATCCGGGCGCTCAACAACGAGATCATCAACGATCCCGACCTGGCCGCGCTGTACCACGAGAAGCTGGCCGGGCCCCTGGACGAGGCCAAGAAGGAGCGGCTGCGCAGCGCGCAACGTGCCGGCCAACTGGCCGCGGACGCCGACCTCGGCCTGGTCCTGGAGGTGCTCTACGCGCCGCTGTTCCAGCGCTGGCTGCACCGCTCGGGCCCGCTGACCGCCGAGTACGCCGACGCGCTCGTCGACGTCACGCTCAGGGCCTTTCGGCCCTGAGGACCCGGCTGACCGGACCGGCGCGGCCGGACCGGTCAGCCCGGCGACCCCGGTCAGCCCGCGGCCGACGGTGCGAGGTGCCGCCACAGGAAGGTGTGCACCAGGGCGTTGTTGTAGGCCGACTGTTCGTTGTCGCTTGCGCCCGCGTGGCCGCCGCCGGTGTTCTCGTGGAGCAGCACACTGTGGCCGAGCTCGCGCAGCCGTGCGGCCGCTTTGCGGGCGTGGCCGGGGTGAACGCGGTCGTCGCGGGTAGAGGTGGTCAGAAGCACCGGTGGGTACACCTCGTCCGCCGTGAGCCGGTGGTACGGGGAGAGATCGCGGAGGTGCGGGCGATCGGCCCCGTCGTCCGGGTTGCCGTACTCGGCGATCCAGGACGCACCGGCCAGAAGCTTGTGGAAGCGCAGCATGTCCAGCAGAGGTACCTGAGCCACGACCGCGCCGAACAGCTGCGGATAGCGGGTGACCATCGCTCCCATGAGGAGGCCCCCGTTGCTGCCGCCTGCGGCACCCAGCATGGCCGGGGTGGTGATGCCCCGCTCGACGAGGTCCGCGGCGACGGCCGCGAAGTCCTCGAACGCGCGCGACCGGTCCGCACCCAGCGCGGCCCGGTGCCATTTCGGTCCGTACTCGCCGCCTCCCCGGATGTTCGCGATCACGTGCGTGCCGCCGCGCTCCAGCCACGCCCGGCCCGTCACCGCGCTGTAGAAGGGGGTGAGCGAGACCTCGAAGCCGCCGTAGCCGTAGAGCAGGGCGGGGCCGGGGCCCGTGCCGCGGCGGTCCGGGCCGATCACGAAGTACGGCACCCGCGTGCCGTCCCGGGAGGTCGCGAAGTACTGCTGCGCCGCGAGACCGGCCGTATCGAAACGGGCCGGAGCCTGCTTGATGATCTCCGAACCGGAGCCGATCCGGCCGCGGTAGAGGGTGGACGGCTGCAGGAACCCCGACACATCCAGGAAGTACTCGTCGGAGATGTCCGGGTCGGTGCCGACCACGGTGACGGCGGACAGTGCCGGTACATCCGCGAGCGACGAGCGCGCCCACCCGCCGCCGGGGGCGGGGGTGAGTACCTCGATGTGGGTACTGACGTCGCGCATCGTCTCCAGGATCAGGTGGTGGCGGGTCCATGAGTGCCCCGCCATGGCGGTCCGGTCATCGGGGCTGAACAGCACCTCGGCGGTGCGGTCGCCCGCCAGGAAGGCATCGAAGCCGAACGCCAGCAGCGACCCCGCGCGCTGTCCCAGCCAGTCGGACTTCAGCGTGACCATCAGATGCTCGCGGTGGGCATAGGCACTGGCGTCGTCGGGAACGTCGATCCTGACCAGCGAGGTGCCGGGGTTCACGAGGTACAGCTCGCTGCGGTGGAAGTCCAGTGACCGGGTGACGAAGTCCCGTTCGAAGCCGGGCGCGGTGTCGTGCCACCCTCCGACCGACACATCGCCCGCCTCCCCCTCGAAGACCAGGCCGGCCTCCTCCAGCGGTGTGCCGCGTCGCCACCTGCGAACCGTCCGCGGGTAGCCGGAGTCGGTCAGCGAGCCCGGCCCGAAGTCCGTACCGATGAGGACGGTGTCGGCGTCTATCCACCCTGTCTGCGTCTTCGCCTCCGGCACCTGGAACCCGCCCTCGACGAAGGTGCGGGTGGCAAGGTCGAACTCACGCACCACGGCGGCATCACCACCGTCGCGCGACAGAGCCACCAGCGCCCGGTCGTAGTCGGGGTGGCGCACCTGCGCGCCTGCCCACACCCACTTCTCGCCCTCCGTCGCGGCGAGCGCGTCGACGTCGAGGAGGACCTCCCATTCGGGTGCGTCCTTGCGGTACTGATCCAGCGTCGTGCGCCGCCACACACCGCGCACGTGCCCGGCATCCCGCCAGTAGTTGTAGAGATACTCTCCGCGACGGGTGGTGTAAGGGATCCGGTCGGAGGCGTCCAGCGCCTCCCTCAGGTGGGCCTTCAGGGCAGCGAAGTCCCCACCGGCTGCCAGCTCGGCCTCCGTCTCGGAGTTCCGCGAGGCCACCCATTCGAGCGCCGCCTCGCCGTCAACGTCTTCCAGCCACATGTACGGGTCGTCATCGATCACACCCTGAATTGTGCAGGCCCGGAGCGCGCGGCGGATCCACATCGGCCGGCAGCCGGCGGGGGCGTCACCGGTCCGGGCCTCCACGCCATGGCCCCGCCCGCCGCGCCCCCGGCCGGCACGCCCGGATGGCGTGCCGGCCCGGGGCCGGGTCGTGTCCGGTGCGGGACCCGGGTCTACTTGCGGGCGGACGCCTTTCCGGCGCTGCCGTTGATGACGAACTGTGATCCGGGTTCGACCACCACATCACCCTGGGCCGAGCCGGTGATGGTCACATCGGTCAGGGTCGCGCTTCCCCGTGCACCTCCATGGGCAAGGATTCCGGACCCGTTGACCGAGTTCTCGATGTGTACGTTCGAGATCTGCGCTCCGGGCACGGTTCCGCCGCCCGACTTGAACTGGATCCCGTCGTAGGTCGAGTCATGGATGTCGGTGTCGCGGATCGTCACACCGGGAATGTCCTGACCGGCCGCGAAGAGCGTGATCGCACCGAACTCCTGGGCCTCGCCCCAGAATGCACCTCCCGTGCGGTGGAGCGCGTTGTTGGCGATCAGGGTCTGCCCGGAGAAGGGCAGCGGGTCGTGGTCGGTCGCCAGCATGATGCCCGGGTAGTTCATCGTGTCCGAGATGATGTTGTTCTCGATCGCGTTTCCGTAGCCGCCGTAGACCGCGATGCCGTTGGCCCTCCAGGGCAACTGGATCGTGTTGTTGCGGAAGTGGTTGTCGTGGCCGATGTCCACCGACTGGTTCTTTACGTACTTGCTCGACCAGACGGCCAGTGAGTCGTCGCCGGTCGTCCTGAAGGAGGAGTTGAACACCGTCGAATTGCGCGTTCCGTTCGCGAAGTTGATGCCGTCCGCGTACGTGTCGCGAATGCGCATGCCGGTGAACTCGACACCGTCACCGGGTCCCCAGAGGTCCGGGATGTTGTCGTAGTCGCGGCCGACCCAGACACCCACGTTCGCGTGCTCCAGCCACACATTGGTGATCCTGGTGTCCTTGCCGAAGCGACCGTTCAGACCCACTCCGCCCTCGGCGTTGCCGTCCCCGCCGCGAATGGTTCCCGAGCCGAAGATGGCCAGGTCCGAGATCTTGGTGTTGTCGTCGATGTCGAAGCCGAAGTTCCCCTCGTGGGGATGGTTGATACCGCCCGCGTCCTGGGGCGCTGTCAGGGTGTACAGCTGGGAGTGCCACATGCCGGCACCACGGATCGTGACGTCGCTGATGCCGACCTGGTTGTACTGGCCCCGGTTCAGCGGGTCGTCGGTCAGGATCTTCTGCTCCTGCCGCCACTGCCCCGGCGGAATCCACACACAGCCGATGTCGCCGTTCTGGTCGGCGGTCACCGCCCGCTGGATGGCGTCGGTGTCGTCGATCCCGTCGTTCGGGACGGCTCCGTAGTCGGTGATCGAGGTGCAGCCGGCCGGCTGGGCGGCCGGCGGCGCCACCTGCTCCAGATCGACGAGGTCGATGATGTAGAAGGACGCCGAGTCACCGGCGTCGCGCTGGAGACGGAACTTCGTGCCCGCCGGATAGGTCTGGCCGAGCAGTGCGCTGGACTCGTCGAACAGCCTGCGGGCATCTCCCCCCGGCCTGTTCGTCAGCCCCTCCGGGCTGTCCGTGTCACCGTAGAGCCAGCTGTGCTTGGAGGAGAGCGTCAGTTTCCGCTCGAAGGTGTTGTTGACGTAGAGGCTGATCGTGGCCTGCGCCCCACCGCCACCGGTGGCGTCGGGGATGGAGTTGCGGACCACGATCGAGTTCGACGGTACGGTCGAGGTGACCTCGACGAACTGGCCGGTGGAGTTCAGCTGCACGGACTTGCGGCCCGAGGACTCGGTGGCGAAATTGGTGTGACCGAAGGTTCGCTTCTGGTCGGACGTCAGCAACGTGCCCTGATAGTCGCCCTGTTCCGCCTCGTACTCGGTGTACGGGACCGCGGCCCCGCGTCCGATCACGATGGCGCGCGAGAAGACGTTGTTGTTCTCGTTGGTCTCCGTGACGACGCCGGTCGCGTCCGCCGTGGCGGTCAGGTTCGCCCCTCCGCTCCTGGCGGTCCAGCTCCCTGCGATGGGCACGGTGACTGTGCCTCCGGCGGGAATGGCCCCGGTCGCTCCGTTCAGCGTGGTGCTCTCCGCCAGAAGACGGGTGACCGTTGATGAACTCACGCCTGTGGTACCGCGGTTGTGCACGGACACGGTGAAGGTGACAGCGGCGCCCACCGCGGGGTTCGTCGGGCTGGACGTGATGCCGAGCACCTCCAGGTCGGGGCCGGGGCTCTGGGAGACCTCCAGCTTCGTGACCGCGGTGCGGCTGTTGTTGCTGTTGTCCTGCTCGACGATCGTGTCGGCCGGGTCGACCGCCGCGGAGACGCTGTACGAACCCGTCGGCCGCTTGCCGACGGCGACCGGCACGATGACCGAGGCTCCGGCCGCGAGGCCGCCGACCGGTGCACTGCCGGCGACCGCTCCCTCGATGCTGACGTCGACCGTCGTCGCGGCGGCTGCCGCCGTTCCGGCGTTGCGCACGGTGACGTTCGTGGTGACGTCGTCCGTCTCGGTCGGCGTGGCGGGCGACCAGGTCAGCCCGGAGACGGTCAGGTCCGGGTTGGGGGCTGCGGTGCCGACGACCTGGATCTCGGCGACCTGAGCCCCGGGTGCACCGGTGTTGGAGAAGATCTTGAGCTGAACGTCCGCGGATCGTCCACTGATGGGGATCGTCACGGTGTTCTCGTTGCCGGAGGGGTCGAAGATGTAGTCGGCCCGGTCCTTCAGCGTGGTGAAGCCCGTGGCGGACTGGGCGCGGCCGAGCACCTGGACACTCTGGGTGCGGGTGGCCCAGGCCTGATCAGGGGAGAGCTTGACGACGACGGCCTCGATGTCGGCGTCGGCGCCGAGCTTCACCGTCAGCGTCGAGGGGTATCCGTTCGACTCCCAGTAAGTGCCGAGCTTGTCGTCGTTGGCGTTGGACGCCACGTAGTTCTGTGCGGACGACGACGCCTCGATCGGCTTGTTCAGGGCCAGGTTGGAGCCGATCGCGGGCGACGGTCCGGGATCACTCCCCGCGTCCGCGCCGTACACCTCCACCTGGGAGAGCTGTGCGGCACTCCATCCGCTGTTGGCGGTCACCTGTACACGGATGTACCGGACCTGCTTCGCGGTGAAGCCGATGGTGACGGTGTTGCCCGCCGACGGGCTGAACGCCCGGGCGGCCGAGGCGGACAGGGCGCTGAAGCCGTCCCCGTCCGTGCTGCCCTGGACGGCGAGAGTCTGGGTGCGCGCCTCCCACGTGGACGGCAGCTTCAGCACCACCTGATCGACGTCGAACCGGCTGCCGAGGTCGATCCGGACCCACTGCGGAAGTGTGCCGGGGCTCTCCCAGTACGTCTGCTGGCTGCCGTCGGTGACGTTCGAAGCCGGGTAGGCGCCGTGCGACCCGCTGGCCGTCACCTGCTTGCCCAGGGCGAGGTCAGGGCTCTGCGCGGCCGCCGAGGCGGTGACCGGCAGAAGCCCGACGGTCATCAGGGCGGCTGTCACCGCACTGGCGACGAACCGCCATCCGTATTGCTTCCATCTCATGTTGTCCTCTGTTCCGTGGGGCCGCGGGACCGGGAGGGCGCACAGGGCGGCGCCGGCCGCACGACGCGTACCGCGTCTCACGGCCGGCGAGGACCGGATGCGGACCGCCGGTTCACCGATGGGGGGCGTTCGGGGACGCCGGCAGGAGAGGGAGCAGGCAACCTGCCGGAAACTGGCGCTGTTTGACTCAATTTTTGAGTGATCTGGTCAATAATTTGCGGTGCTGAGGGGACAGGTTTCTAGCAGGTGACGCTTTTGTCAACGGTCCGCACACCGGTCCCGCACTGGCCCGCACCGGCGTGCAGCTCGGCGCCACCCCGCGGATCGCAGGTCGGAGCAGCCTTCTCGGCCATGGCGGCCGGCAGCGCCAGGCATGGAACCCCCTCGGCATGGATACGTTCACCGGCCACCTGGACGCGGCGCGGGAGTGATGGTCCGCCGCCGCCTCGCGGCGGAAGGGCTCGCCACCGACGAGGAGATCGACCGTCACCTGGCGCACGGCGCCACCGGACGCCTCGACACAGGCCCTTGCCTGTCTCATCCCGAACAGGGGACAAGAGGGCGGGAGTCGGCACTTAGCACAACCAAGCAGCAGACGAGCGTAAACATCTCAATATCGGCCTGATCAAGTGCGTACAAGCGGTATTCGGCCAACGATCGGCCTCTCGGCGGAGCCGAGACAACCCCAGATGCGGTCCCCCTGCTCTCACAGGCCGGACACAGGTTCGCGCACGGAGCCCCTGACCTCTGCCGGCAGGCACAGCGTGTACGTGGGCGGGCTGTTCGTCCTCCGTCCCAGCAGGCAATCGGAAAACGAGGAACGATGACCGGATCCCAGCATCCCCGCCTATGGCGTTCGGCGATCGCCGCCGGAGTGTCAGTCGCTGTCGTCGCCGGTGTCGTCGCCGCCGCGCCCGACAGCAAAAAGGCGCAGGCCACACCGGAGTTCAGCCTGATCGCCGCCACCACATCGGTGACCCTCGACTCCTGGAAGGAAGATCCCGGCGTCTACCTGGACCTCGGCACCTACCTCACCGCTGACGGCGGCCCGCTCGAGATCAAAGTGACCCGCAAGTCCTACAAGGACCCCGTGGTCGCCACCCAGATCATCCGCGAGGGGAACAAGACCCGGACCAGGACCCTCCCCGAGGGAGTGGTGAAGGACTTCTCCGGGCTGCCCGACTTCGCGCGGATCGAGGTCACGGACGCGGCCGGGAAGAAGGTGCTGGCCAAGACCGAGGCGTTCTGTCCCAACAACGCTTCGGGGCGTGTCCGTCCCGACGCCCCGGCCAAGTCGAAGTATCCGGAGAGCTGCCCGACGAACCCGTTCACACTCGGTTCGGTGTGGGGTGTCGAGAAGGGCTGGGCCTCCAACACCTACGCCGGATACTCCTCGGCTCCGGTGGTGCTCCCTGCCGGAAAGTACACCGCCAAGGTTTCCGTGACGAAGCGGTATCGCGATCTGTTCGGCATGGCCGACAAGCCCCAGAAGATCAAGGTGACGGTACGCGAACGGAGTTGGGAGGATCCGCAGGGGCAGACAAGGACCGCGGCCGGGCATGGATCCCACATGTCCGGGCACTCCGGCCACGCCGGGCACGGCGCCATGCGGGCTCCGGCACCCGCCGCGGCAACGAGCGGCGCGACCCCGTCGTACAACGTCGGCCACGGGCCGCTCACTGCCGCACCGCCCGCTCTGCCGTGGGCGGTCAAGAAGGCAGCCGGTCCGAAGGCGGCCCAGGTGGGTGACGCTCCGGGACAGACCGACGGCTCCCGGCAGGCGCCCGCAGCACAGCCCAACGCCAAGCGTCCGACGGGCAGGGCTGCCGTCCCGAACGTGCCCAAGCCCGATCTCCGGTCACTGCCCGCCTACGGCATCATGATCAGTGACGCCGAGGGCGACGCTCCGAACAAGGACTATCTGGCCTTCAGCGCCAACGTATGGAACGCGGGCCCCGCACAGCTCGTGGTGGACGGCTTCCGTACCCCCGGCAAGGCGCTGATGGACGCCTACCAGTACTTCTACGACGCCAAGGGCAAGCAGGTCGGCTACACGCCGACCGGCACCATGGAGTGGGACCCTCGTCCGGGCCACGAGCACTGGCACTTCACCGACTTCGCCAGCTACCGGCTGCTCAAGGCGGACAAGAAGGAGACCGTGCGCAGCGGCAAGGAGGCGTTCTGCCTGGCCAACACCGATGCGGTCGACTACACGGTGAAGAACGCCAACTGGCACCCGCAGAACACCGACCTGTCCACCGCCTGCGGACAGGAGAACTCGATCTCGGTACGCGAGGTGCTCGACATCGGCTCCGGAGACACGTACACGCAGGACCTCCCCGGCCAGTCGTTCGACATCACCAAGCTGCCGAACGGCACGTACTTCATCCAGGTGCTGGCCAACCCCGAGAAGCGGCTCAAGGAGACCAACCTCAAGAACAACAGCGCGCTGCGCAAGGTGGTCCTGGGCGGCAAGCCGGGCGCGCGCACGGTGACCGTTCCCGCCCACGACCTGGTCAACGCCAACTGATCCAGGACAGATGGATGCCGGCCCCCGGTGCGACCGCCGGGGGCCGGCGTACGGCGCGGCCCTGCCGGGCGGTCAGCGCAGGACATGCTCCTGCGGCTGCTCCGGACCCGGGGCAGCCGCGCCGGGTACAGGGGTGGCGGAACGCCCGGACGGAACAACTGTCAACACCGCGCCGCCCTATGCCGGAGCACACGGGGCACTTGCCCGGGCTCCGTGAACCGTTGGGCCGGCCCCTGCTGGAGGGTCCGGGCCCGCTCACGAAGATCCGCACACCAGTGCAGGACACCCACGACGGTAACCGCACGCTGTCAAACGTGAGTAGCATCCGGCAGCAACCTCATGGAGAAGGAGCGTGAACCACCGTGGGCAACGCAGACAGCGACAGGCAGAGCGTGCAGAGCGTCTATGCCGAGCGATTCGCCGCAGACCTCGCCACCAACCGCTCGGAGCAGGGAGAGATCGCTGCGCGTATCTCCGAGCTGGAAGCACGTCTGGAGCAGCTCAGGATGGATGAGGGCTGGCTGACCGGCATGCAGGGCAAGGTGCCGGCCGCCGCTCCGGCCGCTCGGCCGGTCTCCGCCCCGGCCACCGGCTCCGCCGCGCCGGGCGCAGAGCCCCAGGCCGCCACGGCCGTCCCCCAGCCGCGGCCTGCGACGGGTACGGATGCGACGCCCCCGGCACTCAAGGGCGCGGGCAGGAAGCGGGCCGCCGCTGGAAGGAGCGCCGCCGCACCAAAGGCGGCCAAGAAGACCGGCGGGAGCGCGGCCGTGAAGAAGAGTGCCGCCTCAGACGTTGCCCCGGCTGCCGAGGCGCCGCTGCTCCAGCTCGTCCGTGCGCTCCTGCCTGTCGGCGAGCCGCGGCTGGTGCGCGAGGTCCACGCGGATCTGGAGAAGGCGCATCCCAGCCGCAAGACGTCCACGCAGGTGGTGCGCAACACCCTGGAGACGCTCGTCAAGCGGGGTGTCATCAGCAAGGGAAACCAGAAGGGGTCGGTGCTGTACACGGCACCCGAGCCGGCCGCCGAGACGGAGCCGGCCGAGCCCGGCATGGCTTCCGCCGGGGCCTGAAACCGCAGGTACGGCACGGCGCAACGCTCCCGTCACCGGCCGGCAGCACACCGGGCCCTCGGAAGCTTCTCCGAGGGCCCGGGTGTATGCGGCGGCGCGATCAGGCAGCGGTGATGTTCTCCGCCTGCGGGCCCTTCTGGCCCTGGGTGATGTCGAAGGTGACTGCCTGGCCCTCCTGGAGCTCACGGAAGCCACTGGCGTTGATGTTCGAGTAGTGCGCGAAGACGTCCGGCCCGCCGCCGTCCTGCTGGATGAAGCCGAAACCCTTTTCGGCGTTGAACCACTTGACGGTTCCGCTGGCCATGCCGGTGCCTCTCGGTCGAAATCGGGATCCGCACCACGCGGTCCCGGTGGTGTCCTGGTCCGCCCGCACAGCAAGGCGCCCGTGCCGTAGCACGGGCCGGTACGACGAACCTCGACATCCGGGAGTGACGCTACATGGCGAATCCTCTCTCCACCAGAGAGCAACGGCGGTATCGCGTCGGCGTCGTCCCGGCACACCGGGCCGTAATGCGCCGCGACTTCACGCGATGGCCTGTCGTCAGGCCGATGGACGCCGGGTACGAGCACCGGGCGCGCGCGTGCGGGACTTCGGCGGAGCCGCGTCGTCCGTCCCGGAGGGACAGCGTCCGGCCGGCCGTTACCCGGCGGTGGTGCGCCGGCGGTCCGGGGACGGGGAGGGGATTGGCCGGAACGGCCCGTCGAGCGCCGCCCACTGGAGCAGCATGATGGTCTTGGCGTCGGCGATGTCCCCGGTGCGTATCCATGCGAGTGCCTCGTCGAAGGGCAGCTCCACCGTTTCGATGTCCTCGCCCTCGGCTGCGATTCCGTGCGCACCGGCCGCAGGCGGCACCGGCTCGTAGGGGGCGGCGAAGAAGTGCAGCCGTTCGGTGACCGACCCCGGGCTCATGTAGACGTGGAAGACCGGCTCGGGGGTCCCGATGGTGTGGCCGGTCTCCTCGGCCGCCTCCCTGCGGATGGCTTCCTCCGGCGCTTCGCCGTCGAGGAGTCCGGCGGCGGTCTCGATCAGCATCCCGTCGGGGTGTCCGTTGACGTATGCGGGCAGGCGGAACTGGCGGGTCAGCAGCACGGTGCGGCGGGCGACGTTGTGGAGCAGGACCGTGGCGCCGTCGCCCCGGTCGTAGGTCTCGCGCTGCTCCCGGCTCCAATGACCGTCGCTGTGCCGGTAGTCGAAGGTCGTCCGGCGCAGGACGTACCAGTCGCAGGAGAGCACCTCCACGTCCCTGACGCGCACCCGCGCATTCCCGGTCAGCTCCCGGCCGTGCTGGTCCAGGCCGGTGCGCCCTCGCCGGTCCGGGGTGTCCAGTCCGGCGGTCACCGCGCGGCCGGGATGTCGTCGATTCCGGTGTACACGTCCAGGCCCCGGTCCCGGGCGACCGTCACCATGCGGTCAGCGCCGTCCGAGGCACCCCCGATCCGCAGCACTGCGTCACAGCGTGCCAGCAGCCTTTCGGCGACGGGGTGGAAGATCTCCTGGAAGACAGGGTCTCCCGGGCCGGCGCTTCCCGCGGCCTCGACCAGGGGAAGGGCCAGCGCCTCGCCGGTGACCGGCAGGTGTCCCGCGCGGAAGAGCGCCAGTGCGGTCGTGTTCATCGCCCGTACGTGGGCGGCCAGCTTGGCCGGGTCGTCCCCGGTGCCCGCCCGGTAGGGGCCGGCGACCAGGATCATCAGGGGGCGTGGGACAGCGGTCATGACATGCGCTCCTTGTGGTGGAACCGGTTCAGGCCAGGGTGAGGTGAACGCCCGCGTCACGCAGGGCCGTCAGGGTCGCAGGGCCGTTGGGATGGGTGGCGGGGTCCTCTGCGGCGGCATCGGTGACGAAGTCGTCCACCGCGCCCACGGGAGCGACCTGGCTGAACGCGCGGACCCCGAGCTTGGTCGCGTCCGCCACCGCGACGGTCCGGGCGGCGCCCGCCAGCGCGGCCTGCTTGACGGCCGCGTCGTCCAGCGAGAACTCCGACCACCCGTACTCGGCGTGCACGCCGCCGATGGAGAGCACGAAGCAGTCGAAGGACAGGGCCTCCAGCGTGCGCAGGGCCAGCGGGCCGACCAGGGACCGCTCGCCGGGACGGGACCGGCCGCCGACGACCAGCAGATCGATTCCGGGCCGGTCCGCCAGGCACACCGCGGTCTGCAGGCTGAGGACGGCCACCGTCAGCGGAGCCCGTTCGGCCAGGTGCTGCGCGACGTGCAACGTGGTGGTGCCCGCGTCCAGCAGCACTCTTGAGCCCGGCTCCACCATCGCGGCGACAGCAGCGCCGAGCCGGTCCTTCGTCGCGGCCTGCCACGGCTCACGCGCCGAGAATCCGGCCCCCTCCTCGCGGGACCGCGTGGCGACGGCACCGCCGTGCACTCGGCGCACCAGCCCCTGGCGCTCCAGCGCGTCGAGATCTCTGCGCACGGTCATTTCGGAGACCCCCAGCCGCTGGGAGAGCTCCGACACGGAAACCCGGTCGGAGCCCTGCACCATCCGCAGGGTCAGGTCCAGACGATTGGCGACACCCATGGCCCATTTCTAACATATGAATGTTCGTTTGAACATGATGATGTGAGAGTTTCGGTGTCGGTGTAGTCATTGACGGAAGCCGGTGGCGGTGTGACGATGCGCCGATGCCCGCCCTGCACACACGGATGGCCACGCGCCGCCGTCACCTCACCGCATCCGTCGTCGCCCGCTGTGCGGCGGAAGTGCCGTTCTACGGGGAGCTGCCGCGCCGGACGCTCGAGGGCGAGGTGACGCGTTCGATCACGGCGGTTCACGATCTGCTGCTGCGGGCGCTGCGTGACGGCGGCGCGATGAGTCCGGGTGACCTGACCCGGCTCATCGAGTGGTCGGGGCGCCGGGCCGAGGAACGCGTGCCCCTGGAGGCGGTGATCGCCGCCTATCTCATCGGCGCCGAGGTGTGGTGGCAGGTCCTGGCCGAGACGGCTGAACCCGAGGAACTGACCGGGGCGGGGGCAAGGCTGCTGGCCTGTCTGCACGAGGCCATGCCCGCTGTCGTACTCGCTCACCGCAACGCGCAGGAGGACATCCACAGCGAGGACAAGCGGGTACGGCGGGCGCTGCTGACGGCCCTGCTGACGGGGCGGCCCTACGAGGAACTGGCGGAGGCGGCACAGGTCACGGTGGAGGGCGAGCACGAGGTCGTCGCGTTGGCGTTCGAGCCGAATCCGCCCGCCAGGCTGGTGCAGGCGTCGCTCGAGGCCCGTGCGGGGTTCCCGGTGCTGATGGATCACGTTGCCGGAATCGCGCTGCTGCCCGGTGGTTGCGACCTGACCGGCCTGCTGGAGTCGCTCGGGAAGGAGGTCGGGCAGCGCGTGTTCGCAGCGGCTTCCCCGGCCGTGGGACCGGCGGCTGTTCCCGGGGCGGCGCAGGAGGCCGGGCGCGTACTGGAACTCGTCCGTCGGCTCGGCCGCCCACCCGGCCTGTATCGCCTCGATGACGTGCTCCTGGAGTACCAACTGGCCCGTCCGGGGGACGCGCTCCTGCGGCTGGCCGCCAAGCTGGACCCGTTGGAGGAACACCCGTACCTGCTGGAGACGCTGCGCGTGTTCGTCGACCACGGGCACAACCGTCGCCAGAGCGCACTGGAGCTGTGCATCCACCGCAACACGCTGGATTACAGGCTGCACCGGGTGAGCGCGCTGACCGGCCTGGACCTCACGGTCCCCGCCGAGGCGCGGCTGCTCCAAGCGGCCCTCGTGGCCAGAGAGCTCGCCTGACGGGTGCCCGGTCCGGCCGGGGCGGTGGTGTCGGACCGGGCACCCGTCCACGCGTCGGCAAGGGGTGTGGATTCAGTGCGCGAGGAGCTCGGCAAGGGGTGTGGATCGGCGCAGGAGGTGAAGGGCACTCGTTGACGGCACTCCCTAGAGCCAGGCCTCCAGCTCCTCCTGTCTCGGTGCGAGGGTCACAGCCGTGCCCGGGTGGTCGAAGACCATGACGGGCCGGCGTGCGTCCCAGGCTTCCCAGCCGGGGTCTCCCGTGGCGGCGAACGCGATCCAGGACCGGTGCATGACATCGGCCAGCGGCTGAGGGGCGCCGGGCCCGGTCAGTGCCTCACCGTGGCGGAGGTTGTCGAAGACGAAGGCGATCTCCAGCGCATGGCACGCGCCCAGCTCCAGGACGGGTGAGGGCCAGGCGAACTCGTAGACGTACGTCCGTGCCGGCCGGGAGTCGGCGAGCCGGTTGAGCGGCCCGCGCAGCAACAGGTCCGTGGCCATCTCACCGAGGATCACCCCCGGCTTCGCGCCCGGCCGGGCGGCCCGGTACAGCCGCGCCACCCGCCCGGGGATCCGGAACTTGAGCAGGGCCAGCCGCAGTGTGAGTGCGCTGACGCGGTCCACGGCGCCGCCCGGCACGAACCACAGCCGGTACTCCTCCCGGTTGCAGCCCAGCAGCAGATCGGCCGTGGGCACCGGAGGATCCGCCGGCACGACGTCGTCGTCGACCACGATGTCGAAGCCGGGCCCCCCGCTGATCGGATCGGCCTTGCCGACCACTTCGGTCTGCACGTCCAGCAGTCGCTCACGGTCCAGCGCCGCGAACGCCTGCGCCGTGGCGGGTACGTGAAGCGCCTTGGCCATCGCCCGCACGGTCTTCGCACCCCGGCTGCGCGGCACCGTGTGCGGCGGACCGCTCTGCAGGACGGCCCGGTGGAACAGTCCGGCCGCGCGTGGGGAGGTCGTGAGGGCGGCGATGCTGATGGCTCCGGCGGACTCGCCGCACACCGTGACGTTCCCGGGATCACCGCCGAAGGCCGCGATGTTGTCCCGCACCCAGGTCAGGGCGGCGATCTGGTCCAGCAGCCCCCGGTTGTCGGGTGCGTCGGGGAACACGCCGAATCCCTCGACGCCGAGCCGGTAGTTGACCGAGACAAGGACGACTCCGTCGCGCGCGAAGGCCTCGCCGTCGTACAGCGGCATGGCGGCCGAGCCGTTCCGCAGGGATCCCCCGTGGATCCACACCATCACCGGCAGCGGTCCGCCGCCGGGATCCGGAGTCCAGACGTTGAGGTTGAGGCACTCGTCCCCCGGGATGTTCATGTCGGGGATCAGCTGGTCGAGAGGCGGCCGGTAGGGGCGTTGCGGCGCGGTCGGTCCGTACTCCAGCGCGTCACGCACTCCTTCCCAGGGCTCGACCGGTGCGGGCGCGCGGAACCGGTGGGTGCCGAACGGTGCGGCGGCGTAGGGGATCCCGAGAAACGTGGCGATCCGGTCCCGGACGCGGCCCCGGACCTTGCCTCGGCACGTGGTCGCGATGATGTCCATGTCGTTCCTTTCACGAGGTGTGCCCGCCTCCCCCGTCGCGAAGGCGAGCGGGAGGGGCGGGTACGAGGGGAATCGGGGCACCGCGGAGCCGCGGTGCCGGCCGGCGGTCGCTACGGGGTGACGGCCGGGACGCTCAGGGCGAGGCCGTTGCGACGGACGTCGGACCAGGTGGCGGAGTCGGTGCAGATGCCGCAGCCCGGGCCGAAGAACTGGGCGCGGGCCGTCTGGTCGCCCATGAGCTGGGCACGGAACCACGCCGTGGTGGGAGCGGCGAACGGGCCGGGGTCGCCCACGACGGTGAAGTGGTCGGCTCCCCGTACCTCGCCGTACAGGGCGGGTATGTGGTCGGCCGCGTCATAGAAGGCCTTGACCAGGAAGGGGAAGACGATGCTGTCCTTCTGACCGGCCAGGAGGAGTGCGGGAACGTGCACGGAGTTGATGTTGGCCAGTGGGCCCGGCTGGATCGGCAGGATGGTGTCGATGCGGGGGTCCGAGCCGACGACGATGGCGGCCGCGCCGCCCTGCGAGTGGCCCGATGCGCCGATGTGTTCCAGGTCGACGTGGTTGTGGAAGATGCTGTCCGGGTCGGCGTTCCTGCGGGTGAGCATGTCGATGCCCTCTCGCATGGAGATGCCGAGGTTGGACTGCGGGGTGTTCGCCGCTGCAACGATGAAGCCCTGGCTGGCCCAGTGGAGCAGCAGGTCCCGGTAGACGACGGGGAAGGCGAACGTGCCGTTGCCCCAGACGATCACGGGGTGCGGGCGGTCGCTGTCGGCGATGTCACGCGGGTAGTACAGGGTGGTGATCGCCCCGACTTCCACGGCGGTGGCGTACGGGCCGGGGGCGCCGAAGTCGGTGGCGGCCGCGGTGGGGGCACCGCCTGCGACCGCGGCAGTGCCGGTCGGCGCCGAGGCCGATGATGCTCCCGCGCCGGCCGACGCGGACAGGGCGAGGGTGAGTACGGCCAAGGGGACGAGCAGTTTCCTTCTCCACGACATGGCGGCTCCTTCAGTCAGGGCGAACGGAGTGATTCATCCGGGTCACACCGGTGTTCGATGGCACATCCTGCGGGAGCGATCGGCAGCCGTCTCTGCGCAATCGCGGCAATCACCGACGCCGGGGTTTGTGTGAACTGCCGACAGCCGTAGGCCGGGCGAGGGTGCCATGCTCGGCCTTGCCGACTGCTTGCGCCGGCACCGGCGGGGACATGTCAGGCAGGAGTGCTGTGCGCGTGAGCCTCCGCAGACATCTACGGCAGAAGGGCCGTTCCCGAGAGCCCCCGCAGGCATGTCACGCAAGAGTGCCGTTCCCGTGAGCCCGGCGGGCAAGTCAGGCAGGAGGGACGTCCGCACGGGGCCCCGCGGTCAGTTCGCGCTTGAGGATCTTTCCGGTGGACGTCAGGGGGAGGCTGTCGCGGAACTCCACGCTGCGGGGGTACTTGTAGGCGGCCATGCGCTCCCGGCACCAGGCGATCAGTTCCTCCTCCGTCAGTTCCGAGCCGGGGACGGGGATGACGAACGCCTTCACGTCCTCCCCGTGCGTGGCATGGGGCACGCCCACCACGGCGGCCATGCTCACAGCCGGATGCGTGATCAGGACCTCCTCGATCTCACGCGGATAGACGTTGAAGCCGCCCCGGATGATCAGGTCCTTGACCCGGTCCACGATGTAGTAGTAGCCGTCCTCGTCACGCCGGGCGATGTCCCCGGTACGGAACCAGCCGTCGCGCATCACCGAGGCCGTGTCGTCGGGGCGCCGGTAGTAGCCCTTCATGACGTTGTGGCCGCGGATCGCGATCTCCCCCTGCCCGTCGCCCGCGACGGTCTGCCAGGAATCGTCGATGAGCTTCATGTCCACGCCCACCACCGGCCTTCCGATGGACCCCGGCCTCGGCGGCAGTCCGGGCGGGTTGAAGCAGGCGACGGGCGAGGTCTCCGACAGTCCGTACCCTTCCCGCACGCCCACGCCGAAGGCCTTGCCGAACTGCTGGAGCACCTCGACGGGCAGCGCCGCCCCACCGGAGACGGCGGTACGCAGGTGCGCGGGCGGGGCCAGTTCACCGAGTGCTCCCAGCAGTGCCCAGTACATCGTCGGGACCCCCGCGAAGAACGTCACCCCTTCACGGTGCATCAGGTCGAGGGCCTGCCCGGCATCGAAGCGGGGCTGAAGAACGAGCCTGGCGCCCCGGAGCACGCCCATGTTCAGCACCGCGCTCTGGCCGAAGGCGTGGAACAGCGGCAGAGCGGCGAGCATCACTTCGTCCCCCTCCCCCTTGAACAGGCGGTCGGCGGTCATGGCGTTCATCACCATGTTGCGGTGGGTGAGTTCGGCCCCCTTGGGCCGGCCGGTCGTCCCGCTGGTGTAGAGGATCACGGCCGTGTCCTCCGCGTCCGTGGCCACCGCTTCGGCCGGCGCGGCGCCGCCCACCGTGCCCGCGTTGCCGGCATTCCCGGGGCTCGCGTTCCCGGTCCTCGTGTCTCCGGACCGGGGCAGCAGGAGGAAGTGCTCGCAGCCGGGCACCTCGTCGAAACCGGCCTGCCCCACCTGGGCCAGGGGCAGCTCCGGTGTGCCCTCGAAGCAGAGGAAGGCCTTCGCGCGGGAGTCGGCGAGGTGGTACGCGACCTCCTGCGGGCGCAACAGGACGTTCAGCGGAACCACGACCGCTCCGGCGCGCAGGATACCGAAGTAGGCGGCCGGGAAGTCCGGCACGTTCGGGCAGGTCAGGGCCACCCGGTCACCGCGGCCGACACCGCGGCGCCTCAGTCTGTCGGTAACGGCCTCGGACCGTGCGAGCAGTTGGGCGTAGGTCAGGCGGGTGTCACCGAAGACCAGCGCGGTGCGCTCCGGGTACTCCCGGGCGCTGTGCTCCAGCAGGGACGACAGATTCAGCATGGATTCTCCTCAGCGGCTCGTGAGGAAATGCTGAGGCACAACACATGCCGCACGCGGTGGGCGGATGACCTGGGTTCCGGCACCCACCTTGTGCAACTGCACAATTGCGGCCCGGTGGGTGAACCGTATGCTGACCGGCATGCCAGAGCACCACGCCGATGCCGGCCTGATCGTTCCTCCGCTGCTGTCGGTGTGTGCCGCGGGACTGCTGGAGCACGTCGATGCCCTCGCCGACGAACTGTTCCGCACGATCACCGCGGAGATCGTGCCGTACGCGCAGGCGAGCGACGAGATCCGGGCCGACGTGCGTGACTTCAACGAGCGGAATCTGCATGAGCAGTTGACGTGCATGGCACACCGACGGCCGGTGCGCACGGAAACCACCCGGCAGAGCGTCCGCCGCCGCGCCACACAGGGCGTCCCCCTCGACGCGGTTCTGCATGCCTTCCGCATCGGCTACCGCCTGATGGCCCGCGCCCTCATCGACCGCGCCAAGGAGCGGCCCGGCACGACGATGGACGACATCGCCCAGGCCTCCATGGCGCTGTGGTCGTTGCTCGATGCAGCGTCACAGACGGTCAACGACGTCTACCGGGACACCCTGGTCGGTCTGGCCCGCGCCGACGAGCTGCAGCGGCTGCTGCTCCTCGATGCCCTGCTGACCGGAAAGACGGCCGACTGGGCGATGCTCGGCGGCACCGCCGCCTCACTCGGTCTGCCGGAACAAGGGCCGTACATCTGCGTCGTCGCCGAGCACAGCGACGTCACCTCCATGGAACAGGCCCTGCTGCGCTGCGGGCTGCGCTCCGCCTGGCGCCCCCGTCCCGACGGCGTCGCCGGCATGGTCGCCCTGCCCGACCCCGCCCTCGCCTCCTCCTCCGCGCTCGTCCATGGACCTGCGGTGGTCCTCCAGGCAGTCGGCACCGCGATCACGGGGCGTGCGGGTCTCAGCCCGGCGTATACGCGACTGCGGGAGAGCGCCGATGCCCTGCGCCTGGCAACCCTTGCCCGGGCATCGCTGCCTGCCGGCACGCCCAGGGCGGTCACGCTCGATCATGATCCGGCCGCGGCGCTGGTCGCGGCCGGACACGACCTGGCCCTGCGAATGGCCTTCTCCCTCCTCGGCCCGGTCCTGGCCGCGCCGGACCGCAAGGACCTCATGGAGACGCTCACCGCGTGGCTGGACTCCGCGACCGGATCCACCACCGAGATCGCGGAGATCCTGTACTGCCACCGCAACACCGTCCGCAACCGGCTCGACCGCGTTTCCCGCCTCACCGGACGCTCCCTGCTCCGGCCGGCGGATGTCGCCGCCCTCTACGCCGGGGTGCGGGCCCTGGAGCTCCAGCCTCGGTGAACCGGCGCGGTTGATCGGATCACGTGCGCTCGACAAAGCATGATGCGTGAGTGCAGTTGCCCGAGACGTGGGAGTTTCGAGCATCTATTGACACGCCAGGGCCCATGCACTGCACTGACAGCTCCTACCTTTGTCATGCTCAAGACGATCGACAGGAGTGCGGGTGTCATCATGAAGCGAACTCACCTGACCGGCGGGTGGAGAGCGGCGCTGACCGCCGTGGCCGCCATCGTGACTCTGACAGGAACCCTGGTCACCCCCACGGCCCAGGCCTCCCCCACGGCCACCAGCCCGAGCGGCAACGAACTGGCGCTCACACCGCCCATGGGTTTCAACAACTGGGCGCGCTACGGCTGTGGCACCAACGTCCCGAACAACGGGGACCAGGGACCGACCCAACAGCTCATCCTGGAACAGGCCCAGGCGCTGGTGGACACCGGACTGGCCGGCAAGGGCTATGACACCGTCACCATCGACGACTGCTGGACCACCACGGCCCGCGACACCGACGGGAATCTCGTCGCCGATGCCGCCAAGTTCCCCAACGGCATGGGGTACATCGGAACCCGCCTGCACAGCATGGGGCTCAAATTCGGCATCTACGGCGACATCGGCACGGCGACGTGCGGCGGCTACCCGGGCAGCTGGGGCCACTTCCAGCAGGACGTGGATCTCTTCGCCGCCTGGGGCGTGGACTACATCAAGCTCGATGGCTGCAACATGCCTTCCTCCGCCGGCAGCGCAGCGGGCTACATCGATGCGTACGGCGACTTCGCGGCGGCGATGAGGGCCAACGCCTCCAAGCGCGACATGGTGTTCTCCGAGTCGTCCCCCGCGTACTTCTCCATCGGCGCGTCCGATCTCTCCGACTGGTACGACGTCATCGACGGAGCCTCGAAGAGCGGGCAGCTCTGGCGCAACGGCTATGACGTCAAGATGCGCAACATGGGCGGATCCGCCTGGGACAAGAACACCAACGGCGCCGGAGTCATGGCGCAGTACGGCTACAACTCGCTCCTGTCGCGCTATGCGGCACCCGGAAGCTGGAACGACCCCGATTTCCTCATCACCGGTGACGGGCTCACCGACGAGGAGTCCCGGTCCCAGTTCGCCCTCTGGGCGATGATGGCCTCGCCGCTGATCCTCAGCACGGATGTCGCCTCGCTCAGCGCCGAGTCCCTCGCGACCGTCGGCAATACGGACCTCATCGCCATCGACCAGGATCCGCTCGGCAGGCAGGCCGGAGTCGTCTCCCGCAACGGCACCGTGGACGTCCTGGCCCGGCCCCTGGCCAACGGCGACCGCGCCGTGTCCCTCCTGAACCGTGGCACCGCGGCCGTCCCGGCGAGCACGACACTGGCCGGGGCCGGAATCCTGGGTGACAGTTCGTGCTCCGCATCGGTCAAGAACCTGTGGACCGGAGCCACGACGACCACCGCCACCATCGGCGCCACCCTGCCCCCGCACGGCACGGCCGTCTTCCGGGTCACTCCCGGCGCGGGCTGCACCGGCCAGCAGCCGACCGGCCAGATCACCGGCATCGGCGGCAAATGCGTCGACGACAGCGGCGCGGGCACGGCGGCGGGCAACCCGGTCATCCTGTACGGATGCAACGCCGGAGCCAATCAGCGGTGGAGCCTGCCGGACGACGGCACCGTACGTACGCTGGGCAAATGCCTTGACGCCGTGCATCGGAGCGACAGTACGTACACCGGCTACCGGGCCGTGCTCAACCCCTGCGACGGGAGCACCACGCAGCAGTGGGCGTACGGGCGGAACGGATTCCTGAAGAACACAGGAGTGCCCGGGCACTGTCTCGACTCGTACGCCTCCCGGACGACCGACGGCAATCCTCTGCTCGTCGACACCTGCGCCAATTCCCGGCCGAACCAGCAGAATCAGATCTGGGCGCTGCCCGGGTAGCGGAACCGTACGGGAAACGACGGCGGTGCGGCCGGCAGGGGGGCTGCCGACCGCACCGGAATCCGCCCCGCCTCGGCCCGGGGGCCGAGGTGAGTGGCGGAAAGAGCCGGATCAGCAGACCGTGCCGCGAAGGCCCCCTGGTCAGGGGCGAATTACGGTCTGCCGGTCAAGCCCTTCCCACCACCGTTCTGAACGGCGCGGAATTCGACTGCAAGCACCGCCGAGGCAGGGCCGCACGAATCACCGCACGTCAGGCAGGGGCCGAGCCGCCCCGAGGAGCCGCAGACCAGTGCCTCACGCACTCCAGCATGGAAGGTAAACAGACCGTTTTCTACGTCCAGTTTTTAGCGCTAACCCCCGTGGCGCCAATTAGGCTCACGCCCGCTCAACGTGGCCCATACACGGGGGATTTGATCGCATGACCAACACCAACAAGGCAGCGCTCCGCACCCTGCTGAAAGACCGTCGGGCGTTGATCGACCCCACCGGGCACGGGTTCCACCGCTCGTCACGGCAGGGCCGGCGTGCCCCCGGGCTGTCCCAGCACCAGGTCGACCATCTCCTGCACCGGACCCCCGGCACGTACCGGCGTCTCGAGTCCGGGGCCTGGCCGAGGCCCGACATCGGCTTCCTGCGCGATGTCGCGATGCTCTTCGCACTCAACGAGCAGGAGTGGGTGTCCCTGTGCCGGTACGCCGGCATAGGCGACCCGCCCGGCCCGCTCACCCCCCGCTCGGGGAAGGAGGTCCCCGGCGTGTGGCAGGAGGCCGTCGACGGCATGACGCACCCCGCGTACGTCACCGACGCCTCATGGGAACTCATCGCCCACAACGCCGAGTTCGCCCGGCTCTTCCCCGACCGCCGTGTGCCCGCCAACACCATGCGCTGGATGGTCCTCGACCCCCAGGGGCGCACCATGCTCACCGACTGGGCCACCGCGTGGGCGCCCCTCGTCCTGCCGCAGCTCCGGGCCGCCCTCGCCTCCAGGCCGGAGGACGAGGTGTTGTGCCGGCTCGAGAGAGAGGTCATGGCCGACCCGGATTGTGCGCCGATCTGGGAATCGGGCGGCGCCCACATCCACCCCGACGGCGACGAGCGTCCCCTCCTCCACGCCGTCGACGGCCCCGGCTGGGTCACGATGTGCGCCGCGCAGCCCATGACCGCCCCGGGCGCCCGCCTGATCGTCCTCGTCTTCCACCCCGGGGCGCGGCGTGCCCACTCCCGCACCCCCGTGCTCCGCGCCCCGTAAGACACCTCGGGCGGCCTGATCCACAGGAGGGACGGCCGATCCGGCGGGCGGGCACTCCGAGGCCGCCGAACCCGCGTGCACGTGAATCCGCCGGGGCGCCGTGACCGTGGTCGGCGAGTGCCGCGAACCCGAACGGAACGGCACGCCCGGTCCGTTCCCGGCAATGCCCTGATCAGGGCAACGGCCCGTCCGGCGTGGCTTAGGTTGTCCTCACCCCCCACATCGCCGCCGCTCCCTGTCTGCCGGAGGATGTCGTGCCCGCCTTCATAGCCCGCCCCAGCACTGTGTTCCCTGCCCACAGGGTCGCCACCGCAGAGATCTCCGACGACATCCGCACCCACCACCCCGGCCACCCACGGCTGGGCGCGATCCTCCGCATCGTCGCCAACACCGGTGTGAACAACAGGTTCTTTACCAGGCCGCTGGGGGCGCCGACGGTGTCCGGGACCGCGGGCATCGGGGACCGGGCGATCGCGGCGTTCGGCGACGCGGTGCACATGGCGGAGAGGGCGGCGCGGGACACCCTCGGCGCCCACGGCCTCGGCCCGGGCGACGTGGACGCGATCATCA
The DNA here is from genome assembly GCF_045207435.1 of Streptomyces sp. NBC_00876. Taxonomy (NCBI): domain Bacteria; kingdom Bacillati; phylum Actinomycetota; class Actinomycetes; order Kitasatosporales; family Streptomycetaceae; genus Streptomyces; species Streptomyces sp. NBC_00876. The sequence continues at coordinate 8,251,269 of NZ_CP108800.1, read as the reverse complement.
CGACGCACTCCACCGGATGGGCCGTCCCGAACCTGGACATCCATCTCGTCGACCGCCTCGGACTCCGGCCCGACGTCCGCAGGATCGCGCTGACGACGATGGCATGCGCCGGCGGCACCCAGGCACTGATCCGGGCGGTCGACATGGTGACCGCCAGACCCGGATCGACCGTTCTCGTCGTCGCCGCCGAAGTCATCTCCGCCGTCTACAACCACCGGGACGAAGCGGTCGAGCACATGATCTACAAGGCGTTGTTCGGGGACAGTGCCGCCGCCGCCCTCGTCACGGGTGTGCCGGTCGGCCCGGGCCTGTGCGTCGAGTCCCCGGCGGACACCTATGAACACGTCCTGCCGCACAGTCTGACCCGGTACTCCGGTCGCGCCGACGACACCGGCTTCCACTTCGACAGCACCAAGGAGGCGTTGAGCGCCGCGGACGACGTCCTGCCCCACCTCATGGACTGGCTCGGCCCCCTTAAGGTCGACTTCGCCGTCATTCACCCCGGCAGCGCCCGCATCATCAGCGACACCGCCACCGCCCTCGGCCTCGACGCCCATGACAGCCGCCATTCCACCGACACGCTCGCCGACGAAGGCAACCTCGGCGGCGTCTCCGTGCTCCGGATCCTCGAACGCACCCACGCCGAACCCCCGCCCGGCGGGGCCACCGGCGTAGCGGTCGCGTACGGTCCCGGGTTCGCCACCGCGGCCCTGCGCGGCACCTGGACCACGTGAGCCGCAGGGGTACGTACTGCACGGCGGGCACAATGCGTACGGAATCCACCGGCAGGGCCCAGGGCATACGGGCCGAACCACGAACGGACAGCTGTCCGAGGAAGCGGGCCAGGTGACCGCCGCAGTACTCGTCCACGGCCTGTACCACCGCCCCGAACACGCTCGTCGTGGAACTCGTACGGGAACTCCTCGCGGTACCGGCCGGCCGGCGGATTCGGTCCCGGCACCCCGGTTCTGAAAGGGTCCACCCAGGCCCCGGCCACACCACCGCGGGGTCGGTCTCGCATTCCGCTGCCGCTCCGGCAGAATCTTGCAGGGAAGCCGTCGCGCGGGCGCCTTCCGGCAGAACGGACAGCACGTGATCAGTCTCCGTGAACATCAGGTGGCGGCACAGGCCCGCATCCGGGAATGGGCCGGGTTCCCGGCACGGTCCGAGGTGCCCGGACGAGGTGCGCGCGCCACCATCGTGTCCGCCACCGGATCGGGCAAGACGATCACGGCCGCCTCGGCGGCGCTGGAGAGCTTCCGTGGCGGCCGGGTTCTCGTCATGGTGCCGACCCTTGACCTTCTCGTGCAGACCGCCCGTGTGTGGCATCTGGTCGGTCACCGGGCGCCGATGGTCGCGGTGTGCTCGCTGGAGAGGGACGCCGTCCTGGAGCAGCTGGGGGTGCGTGCGACCACGAACCCCATCCAGCTGGCCCTGTGGGCCGGGCACGGTCCGGTCGTCGTGTTCGCGACGTACGCCTCGCTCGTGGACCGGGACGATGTCGAAGCCCCGTGGGACCGGCGGAAGGTTCGGGGACCGCTGGAGACCGCTCTGGCCGGCGGCGAGCCTCTGTACGGGCAGTCCATGGACCCGTTCGACCTGGCGGTCGTGGACGAGGCGCACGGTACCGCCGGGGATCTCGGCCGGGCGTGGGCCGCGATCCACGACAACCAGCGCATCCCGGCGGACTTCCGGCTCTACCTCACCGCCACTCCCCGCATCCTGGCCGCACCCCGGCCACCGAAGGGCAAGGACGGCCGCGAGCTGGACATCGCCTCCATGGCGTCCGATCCGGCCGGTACGTACGGCGAGTGGATCCATGAGCTCGGGCTCTCGGAGAGCATCGAGCGCGGCATCCTCGCGGGCTTCGAGATCGACGTCATCGAGATCCGCGACCCGGAACCGGTGAGCGGCCGGTCCGAGGAAGCGCTGCGCGGGCGCCGTCTGGCGCTGCTGCAGACGGCCCTTCTGGAGCACGCGGCGGCACACGGACTGCGGACCGTCATGACGTTCCACCAGCGCGTCGAGGAAGCGGCCGCGTTCGCTGGGAACCTGCGCGAAACGGCGGCCGAGCTGTACGCGACCGAGGCGTCCGACAGATTTCGTGAGTACGCCGCCGCGCTGCCACCGTCCTCCATCGAAGCGCGGCTCTACGATCTTCCGCCCTACCGGCACTCCCCCGCCGACCGGGTCTGGGCGGACTGGCTGTGCGGCGACCACCTCGTCTCCGAACGGCGCGAGGTCCTGCGCCAGTTCGCGAACGGCATCGACGCCCGCGACCAGCAGATGCACCGGGCGTTCCTCGCGTCCGTCCGAGTCCTCGGAGAAGGCGTGGACATCGTCGGCGAGCGCGGCGTGGAGGCCGTGTGCTTCGCGGACACCCGTGGCTCCCAGGTCGAGATCGTCCAGAACATCGGAAGGGCGCTCAGGCCCAATCCCGACGGCACGACGAAGGTCGCCAGAATCATCGTGCCGGTCTTCCTCGAGCACGGCGAGGACCCTGAGGACATGGTCGCCTCGGCCTCGTACGCGCCACTGGTCGCTGTGCTGAACGGCCTGCGCTCACACGACGAGCGGCTCGTGGAGCAGCTGGCCTCCCGCGCCCTGTCACGGAGCAGCCACGAGCGGCCCGTCCACGTGAAGCGGGAGGCGGACGGGCGGATCGTCGACGCCGGCGGGGAAGGCGGGAGCGGTGACCGGTTCGGGGAGCAGGCCATGGAGGAGACCGCGCTGCTGCACTTCGCCACCCCGCGCGACCCGGCCACCATTGCCGCGTTCCTGCGCACCCGCGTCTTCAGGCCCGAATCGCTCGTGTGGCTCGACGGCTACCAGGCGTTGCGCCGGTGGCGGGCGGAGAACGGGATCACCGGGCTGCACGCCGTGCCGTACGACACGACGACGGAGGTCGGTGTCACGAAGTCGTTCCCGCTGGGCCGGTGGGTGCACCAGCAGCGGCGCGCGTACCGCACCGGCGAACTGGAGGCGCACCGCAAGGAACAGCTCGACCACGAGGGCATGGTGTGGGAGCCCGGGGACGAGGCGTGGGAGACGAAGCTCGCCGCCCTGCGCTCCTACCACCGCGCCCATGGGCATCTGGCACCGCGCCAGGACGCCGAGTGGGGTGAGGGGGACGTCGACCTGGTGCCCGTCGGGCAGGTCATGGCCAATCTGCGGAGGAAGGGCGGCCTGGGCAAGGACCCCGAACGGGCCGGGCTGCGCTCCGCTCAGCTCGCTGCCGTCGATGAGGACTGGGCGTGCCCGTGGCCGCTGGACTGGCAGCGCCACTACGCCGTGCTCCGCGACCTCGCCCGTGACGAACCCGGCGGAACGCTGCCCCTGATCCGGCCCGGCGTCATCTTCGAGGGAGACGATCTGGGCAAGTGGCTGGTGCGGATGGCCCGTGACTGGCCGCAGTTGTCCGCCGCCCAGCGGCAGCGGCTGACCGCACTCGGCGTCCGCCCTGCCCGGCGCCCGCCCCGGGCCCGTTCCGCCAAGGGGCCGGGCACGATGCCGGCAGCCTTCCGACGAGGTCTGCAGGCACTCGCCCAGTACGTCGCCCGGGAGGGCGCGGGCACGCCCGTGCCGCGCGGGCACCTCGAAGAGATCCCGGCCGTCGGCAAGACGGAGCCGGTGGCCGTGCGGCTGGGCGTATGGATGTCGAACACCAAGGCCCGCCGCGACGGACTCACCGACCAGCAGCGCGCCGCCCTCGCGAAGCTGGGCATCACGTGGGTGTGACTCACTACGTGACCGGCTGAGTCCGTCGGGCGTGCCCGAGGGCGGATGCGCAGGCGTACGGGACGACGTACCCGGATCGGACGATGCGGAGTCCGGGCACATACGCCGGTGTTCCGGGATATGGGGCGAGGTCAGCCGAACCATACGAGCAGCCGGACGTTGTCGTCCCCGTGTAGGGCTGCGAGCTCCCGCATCGCCTGCCACACCGCGGCCCAGCGTCCCTCGTCCGGAGGGACGAGCATCCTCGCAGTGAGGATCACCGGGCGATACACGGCTCCGTTCAGGTGCACCTCGCCGCCCCGTGGCCACTCCGACGGGGCGAGGAGCAGATCCCCGCCGAAGACGTCGGCTGCCGCCTCGCTCACCTCGGGCGTGGCCCATGGCACGTCGTACAGGACGAGTTCGCCGTCCTCGCCGGGCCGCCACTCCCCCACCCAGGACCACGCGGGCCCGTCGGCCAGTGGTGCGTCCCAGTCGACCGCCGCGATCTCGGCCCACGTGGCGTACGTATGACTGTGCTGGTAGTCGATGCCGCCGGCCTCCCGTACCGGGTCCGAAACGTCGTCCGGAAGCCCTCGGCCGTCGAAGAGCGGGCGCTCCACACCCGACGCCCTGCTGACCCCGAAGAGGCAGTCCCATGCGTCGTGGTCCCGGCCCAGCCGGAAGTCCAGCAGATCGGCCTCTGTCTCCCAGCACCCGTCGGCCGAACGGCTCTCGATCGCGCCGTCGATGTCCGTCCCCATGCGGATGACCCTAAGGGGTGTCCTCAGCGGCCAGGTCCTGTCGCCAGTGGCCCGGTCCTGTCGTCAGCCGCCGGGCAATGCCGTCCCGTATATGCAGAGCCGCACGGCCAACGGCCCCGCCTCTCGGGCGCGGACCGTTGACCGTCGGCCCCAGCGGGTGTCCGGGGATTCCTCCGCCACCTGCTCCCGTGTCCGGGCTCGCGTGCTCATGCTCATGCTCATGCTCATGCTCATGCTCATCGTCCGAGTCGGCACCATCCGCAGCCGGTTCGGGGCCGGCCGGCGTGCAGGGCTGTTCTAGACGGGGAGGTTCACCGGGCGGCTTGCGGCCGGTACGGCGTTGCGGGCATGGAGGAGCGTGAGCGCCGCCAGTGTCAGGCCGCAGGTGATCCGGCCTTCGGCCAGCCACCGGGGCAGTTCCTCGGGCCTCATCCACACGGGTTCGGTGACGGACTCCATGGCCTCCGGCTCGGCGGGCTGCGCCGTCGCGGGGTCCACCTGCGCGACGAAGACGTGGACCGGGGCGGCCAGGATGCCGGTGTCGGCGTGGATGAGCCCGAGCGAGCTCATGTTCCGGCTGACCAGGCCTGTCTCCTCCCGCAGTTCACGAGCGGCGGCTTCCTCAAGTCCTTCGTCGGCCTCGACCCCGCCCCGGGGGAACTCCAGGGATGCGGCCTGTACGGGGTAGCGGTAGGCGGTCACGAGGGCGTACCCGTCGGGCCCGACGGGAACCACGACGACACCCTCCTGGTTCCACTGCCATCGCAGATACTGTCCGGCAGCCCCGGACGGGGCGATCACGTCGTCGTTGTACAGGGTGCCGAAGCGGTTGTGAAACACGGCCACCTCCCGGACACGTCGGATGGGCGGCGGTTCATCGACGGGCAGTGTGGACGTCGGTTCATCGACGGGCAGTGCGGACGTCGGTCCGGTCACCGTGGTCACTTGGCCTCCTTCGGGGATCTCCACACCCATGGAGGTATGAATTCCGGGCGGCGTGTGACATGAATGCGTGATCTTGTTCTCGCGGCCCGGTTCGGGCCGGTGAGCCGCGGACCGCCGCGGGCCGCACACGCTCCCCCGTTCGGGCCGGGTTACCGGCGACGCCCGGCATCGCAGCGGAGTCGCCGGGACGAGCGTCGGCCGGGGTGGTCCCGGCCGACGCCGTCGATCCGGCCGGGTCATCAGCGGACGCCGTTCACCGCCGCCCGGCTCAGCAGGAGTTCCGCCAGGGCCGGTTGATGCCCCATGGCCAGGAACGCCACACGCCCGGCACCGCGCCGTTCGAACTCGAACCGGTAGAAGGCCATGAAGAGAGATTGGGAGCCCATCACCTTCAGCGCCGTCACCTCCGTCCACGCCATCGCTCGTGCCCGGCCGAACAGACCGGTGACGACGAGGCCGTCGTTGAAGAGGTAGCACCTGCGGAGACCGAACCTCGCGCCGGCCCGGCCCCATGCCCAGGTGAGCCCGACCACGGCGAGCGCGACGGTGAGAGTGACGGCTCCCTTGGTCAACGCCGCCGGCGGCTGCTTGACGGCCAGCAGGACGAGTGTCACCAGGCACAGGGCCAGGAGCGTCCGCCGTGCGACCTGGGCGAGGGCGCCCCCTACGCCCGCGATGGCGTAGTCCCCCGATGCCTCGCCCCACCCGAGACGCTCCATGCCTGATCTCATGCCGGCTTCCTCCTCCGTAAGGCCATTGCGGTATCCCCTGTCTGTGCCTGCCGGCGTCATTACCTGGTCCGCGCGACGAGTTGGGCGAGCAGGCGGGCCCGCGGAACCATCTGCGCGACATTGACGTGCTCGGAATCCGCGTGCGCACCGCCCCCCACGGCCCCCAGCCCGTCGAGCGTCGGACAGCCCACCGCCGCGGTGTAGTTGGCATCCGACGCACCGCCCACAGCCGCTCCCCGCAGCGGTCCCTGGCCCTGTTCGGCGGCGATCTCGGAGGCGAGGGCGAACAGCGCGGCGGAGGACTGCGGCCCCATGGGCGGCCGTTGCCGCCCGCCCAGGACCTCGAGCCGGGCCCCTGGCGTACGCGGCGTCAGCCCGCGCAGCAGTACATCGATCCGGTCCTGCGCCGCCGTGCTGGGCACCCGTACGTCGAGCGAGAGGCGTGCCAGCGCGGGAACCGTGTTGCGCGCGCTGCCCGCCGAGAGAACGGTGGGTGTAACGGTCGCCGCACCCAGCACGTCGTCGTCCGCACCCCGCACGTCGTCGTCCGGAACCGAGACGGCCGACATGGCACCGATGCCTGCGATGGCCAGCACCTGGTGGGCGGCCTCGATCGTGGCGTTCACCCCCTTCTCCGGTTCCTGACCCGCATGGGCGGCCCTGCCGTGCACCACGACCTCGTACCGCGAAGTGCCCTTGCGGGCCGTCTTGAGCGCGCCCGCCTCGTCGGCCGAAGCCTCCAGCACGAAGGTCGCCGCACACCCTCGCGCGGAATCCTCGATCAACTGCCGGGAGGTGGTGGAACCGACCTCCTCGTCCCCGTTGACCAGGATGCACACCCCTTCCGGGGAGGGCAGGGACGCCAAGGCGTGGAACATCTGCACCAGGCCCGCCTTCATGTCCAGAACCCCGGGGCCGCGAGCCTTCCCGCCCGTCACCGACCAGGGATGCTCTCTGAGCGAGCCCATGGGCCACACCGTGTCGTGGTGCCCGACCAGCAGAACCCTCGGGGTGCCGAAGACCCATCTCAGATGGGACACACCCCCGATCACGATCCGCTCAGGCGCGGCCCCCAGCAGCCTCGCCCCGAGGGCGCCGACCACCTCCGCACTGCGCGCGACCGCAGCGTGATCGGCCGAGTAGGACTCGCAGAGCACGAGTTCCTCCAGATCGGCCAGCATCTTCGGCAGATCCACCGCCGGCTCCGTGCTCACCGGACCAGCCCCTTCTCCGTATCCCGTCGTAACCACACACGTCCCCCTCGGGTCTCTTGTGCCATGGGTGGGGCGGCGAAGCCCGGTTGCGTCCGACCTCCTCGCCGCATGAATGACGTTAGGGCGGGGTGCGGCATTCCACCAGCGACTGGATTGCATGGAAGCCATGCGTTCAGGGAATGCCATGGTCATGGATGATGAGCGAGCAGAGGCTTAACAGAAGGGTGGTGAGCGGGTGTTCGAGAACGAGGCACTGCGGCTGCTCGTGACCGTCGCGGAGAGTGGATCCTTCACGCAGGCGGCGGTCCGGCTCAACTACACGCAGTCCGCGGTGTCCAGGCGGATAGCCGCTCTGGAGCAGCAGGCGGGCGGGCCCCTGTTCGATCGGCTCCCCCGAGGCGTACGGCTCAATCCCGCCGGCCGCACTCTGCATCGGCACGCCACCGACGTACTGGACCGGCTGTCGAGAGCGGAGCGCGAACTGGCCGTGCTCCACGCCGGGCAGGGCGGGCTGCTGCATGTCGGGGCGTTCGCCACCGCCAACATCTCCCTGGTCCCCACTGCGCTGCGGGCGCTCCGGGATGCCCGGTCCGAGGTCGAGGTCGTTGCCGCCGAAGGTCCGACCGACGTCCTGATGCGGCGCCTCGCCGACGGGGCACTGGACCTCGCGGTCGTCAGCGACTACCCGTCAGGCCTGCCGCCGGCCGACGGTGTGACGACGACCGTGCTGTGCGAGGACGAATTGCGCGTCGCGCTTCCGCGCGGGCACCGGCTGGCGGGAGCCGGTGCGTTCGGCCTGGAGGAACTGCGCGACGAAGCCTGGCTCCAGAGCGCGTACGGCGACCGGCCGACCATGCTCGCCGACGCCTGCGCCCGCGCGGGATTCAGCCCCAGGAAGGTCATCCGGATCGCGGAATGGACGGGAAAGTTCGGCTACGTCGCCGCGGGGCTGGGGGTGGCGCTCGTGCCCTCGCTGGCCGCCCGGGCGGTCCCCGACACGCTCGTACTGTGCCGCCTCACCGACCCGGCTCTGCGCCGCACCCTGCACGTGGCCCTGCCCGAAGCCCCGATCCCGGCAGCGCTGGAGCTGGGTGAGCTGCTGCGTACCACCGTCGACCGGGGGTTCTGAGCTCTGCGGGGGTAGTCGCCGGTGGGGCCGCCGGGCTGACGTCCCGTCACTAGCGCGAGGAGCCGCTCAAAGTCCGCCAAAGGCCCCTTGCCGTAAGATAGTTGCCTCAGCACACTACATAGAGGGAGCGTACACGCATGCCGGTCGCACTCGGTCTCGGTCTTCCGCAGATGAAGCAGTTCGACATGGGCCGCGACGTCGCCGAGGTGGCGCGCGCGGCGGAGGCCGTCGGATACGAGAGCCTGTGGGTGTTCGAACGGGTGCTCTTTCCCGAGCCCGCCACCCAGGGGCTGTACGGAATTCCGGGGCTGGCCTGGCCCGATCACTACCGCAGCGTCGCCGATCCGCTCATCACCCTGACGCTGGCCGCTGCTGCCACCGGCCGGGCCCGCCTCGGAACCAGCGTGCTCGTCGCCCCTCTGCACGTGCCCTTCCAGCTCGCCCGCTCGCTCGCGACGCTGGACGCCGCCAGCGGCGGGCGGGTCATCGCGGGGCTCGGGACGGGTTGGTCCCTCGACGAGTACGCGGCCGCGGCCGTCGCTCCCTTCGAGAAGCGCGGGGCGGTCCTGGACGAACTGCTGGACGTGTGCGCGGCCGTGTGGGGGCCGGACCCCGTCTCGTACCAGGGGAATCTCACCACGATCGCATCGGCCGAGGTGGGGCCCAAGCCCGCACGTCCCATCCCCGTCTATCTGCCCGCGAGCGGCCCCCGGGCCACGCGCCGCCTGGTCGACCGGGCCGATGGCTGGATGCCTGTCGCCATGGGTGCGGCGCAGCTGTCCGAGCAGTGGCAGCGGGTTCAGGATGTCGCCGACGAGCGTGGCCGCACGCGCCCGGTCGGCGTCTGCGCCCGTGCCAACGCGCGCTACAGCGCGACGCCGGTGGACGGCCGGGAGCGGCAGCCGTTCCACGGCGACGTCGCGCAGATCGTCGAGGATCTGGTGGCGCACGCCGCCACGGGCGTTCCCGAGATCATGCTGGACCTCCAGGGAACCGTCCGTGATGCGTCGGAGCTCGTCGACGTGGCGACGGCGGTGTACGAGGGCGCACGGGAGGCGGGGGTCTGAGCGGTCCGCGTCCGGTCGCACGAGGAGGTTCCCGGGGGGGGCGGCCTCGCTGACACCCTCCGACGGAGGAATGCGACCGACAGCGGGTACTCGGTCGGGCCGGCGCTGCTGGTGGTGGTGCTGGTGGTGGTGCCCAACGCACCGGCTGCCCCGGCCCGTTGTCGTACCCCTGTGGCAGGGTTTTCCGTGGACGCCGAGCAGGTGTCCCCCTCCCCTGTCGGACGCCGTCCTGCAGCTGCCGAAGGAGCGCTCACATGTCCGGTCCCAATGACGCCCGCACCTCGCTCGCCGGTGTGGCCGCGCTGCTCGCCCCCGCCCATGAGGACGTCGCCGAACGGGTGTTGCGTGCCCACGACGATCCCGCGGGGTATGCGCGCGACCATGCCGGACGGCTGGAGGAGCGGGGGATCGACGGGCCGGTGCCCGACCTTGCCTGGATTGCGCTCGTCGACGCTCTTGCCGATCACCGACTGCTGGCCGAGCTGGACTGGAAGGAGGACGCGCAGGAGGTCCGGTCCCAGCTGAAGGCCCTCGAGTCCCGGCCGTCAGTCGATCCCTGGGTACTGGTCGAGGAGGACGAGATGCTCCTGCCGACCCACGAGTTCCTGGATGCCTGCGGCCGGCACTACCGCGAGGTCGGTGCGGCGCTCATGGTCCTCGACATCGATTCGGACTGCTACCCGGTGGTGGGCCTGCGCGCGGCGCGGGTCGGGGAACTGACCGCGGTGGCGGCCCGCGCCGGATTCGTCGCGCAAAGCCTCGGGACCTGATTCGGACGTACCCGGCCGATCGTTGGAAGAACAGACCGCGGCGACGACGGGAACACCCCCTCGGCGGCCCGCGGAAGGCTCGTGACGGGTCTCGCGGCGTGGCATGCGGGGCTGCCGGCCCAAGTGGCCGGCAGCGGGCCCCAAACGGCTCGAGCGAGGCCCCTCAAACCCTCATTGACCTGGTCTTTCCCGTCTCAGCCGCCTAACGTTTCCGATCGGGGAGGGAGGTACGGATGGACCGCAGGATTCGGAATGTGGACGACGTACTGAAGCTGCTGGACGGCCTGTTCGAGCCGGAGGCCGATCGCTGGACGGCGGCCGGGGCGTCCTGGTGGGACACCTTCTACGCGGACCGGACCAGGCCGGTGCCGTTCTTCACCGCGAAGCCGGACGAGAGTCTCGTCTCGTGGTTCGAGCGCGGTCTGATCGGGCCCGGCCGCGCACTCGATCTGGGCTGTGGCGCCGGCCGCAACGCGCTCCGTCTGGCGTCCCTGGGATACGAGGTCGATGCGGTCGATCTGTCACCGACGGCCATCGCCCGGTCCAGGGCGCGCACGGCGGAGGCAGGCGTCCGTATCCGGCATCTGTGCGGCGACGCGTTCGAACTCATCCCGGGCGATCCGGACCGCCGGTACGACCTCATATACGACTCAGGCTGCTTCCATCACCTGCCGCCGCACCGCCGCATCAGCTACCGCGCCCTGCTCGACCGGGCGCTCGCGCCGGGCGGTCACCTCGCCCTGACGTGCTTCGCGGCAGGCGCGATGGGATCGGAGCTCGACGACGCCGAGTTCTACACCCGCTCGCGCCTCCTCGGCGGACTCGCCTACACACCGGCGTCGTTGCGCTGGATCTTCTCCGACCTCACCGAGGTGGAGATACGCCGCATGCGGGACGAGCCGTCCGATTCACCGCTGTTCGGCGAGGCCTTCCTGTGGTCCGCGCTCTTCCAGCGCGACACCGGCCGGCGCGACACCGCCCCGCCCGACGGGAATTCCGTCACGCCGCCGGGCGCAGCCGCTGGTAGCTGACGCCGTCCTTGGTCCGCGCGAGCAGGCCGCCGATGACCAGGTAGCGGCGCAGCGCGGCACAGTCCTCGTGGACGGTGAGCAGCGCCTCGTTGACCTCGCGTTCCGTGTACGTGCGGCCGGGCTGGAACAGCGTTTCGGTGAGGTGTACGAGGAGCTGCTCGCGGCGGGCCGTCCTGCGCGGGATCGTCGTCAGACGGCCGTGCGAGAAGAGTGCTGCCACGCCGTGGCTGTTGCTGGACTGGTTGTCGGACATGGTGGGAAGCCTTTCAGCCGATTCGGCGGTCGGCAACGCATTTCCCGGGCCCGCATTGGCCCGGACACGGGCGGCGGAGGAGGTGTGATCCCGACCGGCTCCTGACGGGGGTCCGAATTGACGCGTTGCCGTTCACACGGTTCCCTGCTGCGATGACCACTCTTCGCATCGTGCCGGTGGACGGCGACGCCATGCTGCTGGACTGGCAGTACGTCCACAACACGATCATTCCCACTGCCGTGTTGTCCCTCGCGGAGGTGAGTGAACGTTCCCGTCGCAACCGGCTGGCCGTCGCCTGTCTGGGACCTGTCCTGGTGGGTTGTTCCACCGTGCGGCCCCCCGCTCCGGGCACGGAGGTCGCCACCGTGATCGCGCGAATACTGCCCCGGCACCGCCGCCGCGGATTCGGCAGCCTGCTGTACGCGCAGGGGCTGGCCGAAGCGCGCGGGCTCGGCGCCCGAGTGATCGAGACCTGTGTGCTGGAATCCAATCCGGAGGGGCTGCGCTTCGCGCTGGCGCATGGCTTCACCGAAACCGAGAGGTACGTACTGCCGGGTGACAGCGTGCCCTTCATCGATCTCAGGCTGGCCTGATCGCCGGCGTGCCGGACGCGGCGCTCTGCGGCGGGCGCAGAGCGCCGGTTGTCAGGCCTGGAGCGCGGCCAGTTCGCGCACCGTCGCCATGTCACTGAACGGGATGAGCTGTTCGCCGACGATCTGGTAGGGCTCGCTCCCCTTGCCCGCCACCAGCACGATGTCGTCCGGCCCGGCCACCGAGAGGGCGTACGCGATCGCGGCCCGCCGGTCCGCGTGGCGTTCGAACCTCGTGCCTGTGGCCCGGAGGCCGGGGGCGATCTGGTCCATGATCGCCTCGGGGTCCTCGTTCCTGGGGTTGTCCGACGTCAGGACGCAGAGGTCGGACCGGGTCCCGGCGATCTCCCCCATCCTGGCCCGCTTGGTGACGTCCCGGTCTCCCCCGCAGCCGAAGACCGTGACGACCCGGCCCGGCGAGAAGTCCCGCACGGCGCTGAGCACCTTGTCCAGGGAGTCCGGGGAGTGTGCGTAGTCCACGATCACCGCTGTGCCGCGCGGCGTCTCGAAGCGTTCGAGCCGGCCGGGGACCGGGGGCATGCGGTCGAGTGCGGCCACCAGTGCGGGCAGGTCGTGGCCAAGGAGGTGGCAGGCCGCAACGGAGGCCAGTGCGTTGGACACGGAGAACCGTCCGGGCACGGGGATCGCCGCCGGGTACTTGCTGCCCTCGTGGTGGAGGGTGAAGCGGGTACCGAAGGCGTTCATGCTCAGGTCCGTGGCCCGGTAGTCGGCCTGCGCGTCGATGCCGTACGTGGTGACCATGCCGGGCATCGTCGGCGCGATCGCCGCCCCGACCGGATCGTCCGCGTTGACCACGGCGCTCCGGCACAGCCCCTGGAAGAGGCGGAGCTTGGCGTCGCGGTAGTTCTCCATGGTGCCGTGGTCGTCCAGGTGGTCCTGGGTGAGGTTGGTGAAGATGCCGACGTCGAGGAAGGCGCGGTCCACGCGGTGGTGCAGCAGGCCCATCGACGTGGCCTCCAGGACCACGGTGGCGACCTCGCGGTCGCGCATGTGTCCGAGGAGGTACTGGAAGTCCGGTGACTCCGGTGTGGTGAGAACCGAACGGGGCATGGGGATCAGTTCGTCACCGATCCGGCTGCCCGCTGTACCGATCACCCCGACGCGCGCGCCCTCGGCGATTCGCAGCAGGGACTCCACCATGTACGAGACCGAGGTCTTTCCGTTGGTGCCGGTGACGGCCACCATGTCCATGGACCGGCCGGGCTCTCCGTGGTAGCGGGAGGTGACGACCGCCGCCGCGGTACGGGTGTCGGCGACCCGCACCACGCACGCATCCGTGGCCGCGGCACGCACGGCCGCCAGGAGCTCCGGCGACTCGCCTTCCGCGAGCACGGCGACGGCGCCCCTGGCCAGTGCCGGGCCGACGGCCTCGGGGCCGCCCTCCCGGTGTCCCGGCACGGCGATGTAGAGCGAACCCGGTGACACGCGATGCGCGTCGAAGCAGGCCCCGGCGGTGATCGGGGTCTCCGGATCGCCGAGAAGGACCTCGTGATCGTGCCCGGCCAGCAACTCCCTGAGATTCATGCAGGGGTCCTCTCGAAAATGCGGCTCGGCCCGTCGGCCGCCGCGGGGGTTGCCGACGGCGCGCCGCGGGAGCTGCGCATGGTGTGGTGCTGCGGACTGTGCAGCGAGGGAGGTGAGAGCTCCGGTGGCGGAGCGGGAGAGAACGGCCGGGAACGGAAGAACGTCCCGGCGCGGCCGGCTGTGGCGGGTGCCGGTCAGCCGTGGCCGTGCAGAGCGCGGCAGCGCACCTGGGGAGCGGCGGGGCCCAGCAGGTGAGGCACCTGTCGCAGGCACTCCTTCACCGCATCTGTGTGACCCATGTGTGGAGTGTACGTCCCATGGACCGCCGCGGATCCCGGCCGGCGTTCCGGCCTCCTGCGGCGGCTCCGGACCTGGAGCAGGGGGCGGCGGGCCGGAGCGTTCCGGCCTGCTGCGGCGGCTCCGGACCTGGAGCTGGGGGCGGCGGGCCGGGCGGCCCGACAGTGACGTCGCCGAAAGCGCGGCGGGGCCTGCCGCGCGGAAGCGGTTCGCTCCCGCGCGACAGGCCCCCTGGGGCCCGTCGGGTGTGGTCAGGCGGTGTGGAGCGTCAGCCCGTACCGGTTCAGGATCTCGTTGATCGGCTGGTGCCAGGTCTCACCTCCGGTGCTGCAATCGCCCCAGCCTCCGGAGGTGACGCCCTGCGCCTGGTCGCCGCTGATGAAGGCGCCGCCCGAGTCGCCCGGTTCGGCGCACACGCTCGTCTTGGTCATCTGGTAGACGGCGCCCTGGCTGTAGTTCACCGTCTCGTTGGTCGCCAGGACGTTGCCGCAATGCCAGTGCGATGTGGATCCGGAGCGGCAGATCGACGCGCCGACCGGTGCCACGGCCGAGCCGCGGACGAGCTGATCGGAGACGGTGCCCCAGCCCAGGACCACGGGGACCGTCCACCAGCCGTTGCCCACGCTGACCCACGCGTAGTCGTCACCGGGGAAGGAGGATCCCTGGAAGTTGCCTATCCCCGAGCCGTCCCAGCCGCTGACGGAGGCTCCCGCCTGCCCGCAGTGTCCGGCGGTGACGAATCCGCCGTACACGGAGAAGCCGATCGAGCACCGGACGTTCCCCGTGTAGTACGGGTCGCCGCCCACGGTTCCCGCGGAGAAGGTACGCGGTGCCTGGGCTGACTGCTCGACGATGACCGGCCCGGCCTTCCGGGCCCGTTCGACGAACTTCCGGACATCGTTGTCAGACCGCGCCGATGCGACGACGTCCACGACGACGCTGTTGGCCTCGGGGTCGACGTGCCAGCTGCTGACCCCGGCGGGCGCATCGAGCCGGTCGATCTTCGCCTTGGCAGCGTCGAGCCGGCGCACGGTATGGGTCACCAGGCGCACGGCGGCGCCCGTCGCCCGTACGGCAGCCGCCTGCCTGCCGCTGGTGACGGCGACGGTGAGGTCGCCCGTGGACGCGTCGAACCAGGAGCCGCCGTACGACGCTCCGGCGGCCTTCCGCGCCCTGGGCTGTATCTCGGTTGCCGTCTTCTCCGCCGACAGCCGCGCCCTGGCCTGACGCTCGGTCAGGCCGAAGTCCTTCTGCATGGCGGCCAGCAGGCCGGTGGATGCCTGCGGCGCGTCACCGGCGGCGCGGGAGGCGGTGGCGGGCGTGTCCGCGGCGGAGGCGGACGGGAATCCGGCGCCCGCCCAGGCTCCGACGAGGAGCGCGGCGGACAGGGCGGTCCGTAAAGCTGTGGTACGTCTCAAGGCCTTGGCCCTTCTGTTGTTCCGGCAGCGTGGGGGAGGAACAGCAGGCGTCCGGGAGACAACTCTCCTGAGAGCGCTCTCAGAGTGTGCCGCTCCGGACTGTAGCCCAGCACTGTTTGCAGGTCCATGCCAATGACGTAGTTCTCGTGCGGTTCCTCGGATGAGCAGCCGTACTCATCCGGCGCTCCACGGCCCGCCCTACCGTCACACCGGGCCGCGCCACAGGCGGGTACGCGCCGGGGCGTGCGGGGCAAGGGTAGCGGACATGGACAGGTCGTCGGGGCGCGCCGGTTCGGAGCCGGAGCGACAGGAGCACTGGTGTGCTCGGCCGCTCTGGTGCTCGGCGGCTGCGGGGTGGTGAGCACGAAGGAGGACCGGCGGTTCGCCGAGAAACGCGCCGAGAAGCACTGCCGCGGCCGGCCGGTCCGGTCCGCGAGGGCCGGGGACCTCTGCGACTGCCGCCGCTGTAAGGCGTGCGGAGGCGGGGCGCATCGCCTCAGGGCCGCTCGGGGCCGTAGGTGAAGGTTCTCCACAGCGCACGGACCGACTCACCGTCCCGCCAGGGGTCGGATCCCGCGGCCGGGTCCGCCGTCCCCCAGATCCTGACCCTCTCGCCCGAGGTTCCGCCGACCGGATCCCAGCCGGGGTCGCCGGTGGCCGCGAACCCGGCCCAGGCCGCGGTCATCCGCTCCGCCAGGTGCCGGTCCGCACGCGTCGGCGCGCCGCCGATGAGGAACCGGACGCTCTCCTCGCCCACGTTCCCGAAGCAGAACGGGACGTCCGCGCAGTGCCACGCGTACACCGCCGGCTGCGGCCCGCTGCCCCGCTGGCGGGCGAAGCGGGACAGGAAGGTGCGCCCGCCGGTCCGGGCATGGGATGCGGCGAGGCGGTTGCTGTACTCGCCGAACATCAGGTCCCCGTACACGGCGAGGTGGATGTCGCGCACGGGCGCACCGGGCAGAAGCGCGCGGTACCCCTCCAGCAACGTGTCCGGCAGGCCGAAGTCCCGGGCGAAACGCCCCAGTTCCTCGTCGGTCGTGATCTCGGCGCAGCTGCCGACAGCGTCCAGCAGCCAGTACTCCTGGGTGGTGTGGCAGACGAGCAGCTCGACGTCCGGAGCTGCCCCGGCGGCGATCAGGGCCACCGGGTCGCCGCGCAGGACGTGCCCGTCGGCGACGGGGCCGTAGATGACGGGGTCCCAGTGGACACGGCCGGAGTGCGGATCGTTGCGGTATCCGCCGACGACGGCATCGGAAGCGCCCACCAGCGTTCCGGCGGACGCGCCGGTCAGTCCGGCGCGCGTCGCGGGGACTCCCGCCTCGGCGGCCACCTTCTCCATGAGGTGCTCGGCGAGCTCCGGTGCGAAGCAGGGGCCGACGGCACTGTGCGCTATCGCGCGCCGGAACAGGCCGCGCGCGCCGTCCATCGTCATCAGGCAGGCCACCGCTGTCGCTCCGGAGGACTGTCCGGCCACGGTGACGCGGTCGGGCGCTCCCCCGAAGGCGGCGATGTTGTCGCGCACCCACTCAAGCGCGGCGATCTGGTCGAGCAGTCCCCGGTTGGGCGGGCAGGCGTCCTCGCCGTCGGCCGGGACATGACCGAAGCCCTCGAACCCGAGTCGGTAGTTGAGGGTGACCACGACCAGGCCGGCGCGGGCGAGCTCCGTACCGTCGAAGTCCGGCTGCGCGCCGGAGCCGAAGGTGTAGGCGCCTCCGTGGATCCACACCAGCACCGGCAGGGGGCCTTCGGGGATGCCACGATCGGGCGCCGGGGTCCAGACATTGAGGCTGAGGACGTCCTCGTCGCCGGGCGACCACCGCGGCGCGCCGGGGAGTTCGGCCGACTGCGGCGCCACCGGCCCGAAGTCCACACACGAGCGAACGCCGCTCCAGGGCCTGCGGGGTTGCGGTGCCCGGAACCGGTTCGCTCCGAACGGCGGCTCTGCGTACGGGATTCCGAGGACGGCGACGGCACCTCTGGCCGCCGCGCGTCCCCGCACCTGCCCGCTTGTCGTATCGAAGACACTCGTCAACGCTTCTCTGCCGTCCTTCGCCCCTCGCCCCCGGCCGGGGGCGGTGATCAGGATGGCAGAGCACATGGCGGCGACGCGACCGGAATGATCACCGGGTCACGAGCCGGTTCCGCGGTCGCTCCAGCCGTCGGCCCCGACGCGGGAACAGGAGCATTCAGGATGCTCACAGCCGCACTGCGCCGGGCTGTTGCGATCCGGTCGGATCGCTGCGATCCGGCCCTGCGGCCGGGTCAGCCGGCCTGGCCGATCGCGCTGCGGAGCATGGCCACTGTTGTCGCCGCCGCCGCGCGCTCCGCTTCGTCCCCCGTGGCTCGAACCCGCTCCTCCAGCAGCACCACCGCGGCCTGCAGCACACCGACGCGAACCGGAACGCTCTGCATCGCCGTCAGTACGGCTGCCGCCTGTTCCGCAGGCGTTGCCGTCGAGGCCTGCGGAATGAGGGTGGAGATACCGCGCCCGAGTGCACGGTCACGAGGCGGCTGAGCCGCGGCTGTGGTCACCGAAGAAGTCTGCCGCACCCGGTAGGCGGAATCGGTCAGCGACCTGGCCGCTGGGCCCTGGAGCCGCGCTCCGTCCGATCGTGCACACGCCTCAACAGAGCTGCCAGTTGCACGCGTTCACGGGTGGTCAGCGGTGCCAGGATGTCGTCCTGCACGGCCAGCGCGTCGGCCTGGAGGCCTGCGAGGAGTGTGCGGCCCGCGGGGGTGACGGTGACCGTGACGCGTCGCCGGTCGGCAGTGTCACGTGCCCGCTCCACCAGACCGGCCGCGCCGAGATCGTCCACGATCTTCACGATGTCGCTGCGGTCGATCGCGAGCCGCGACGCCAGTTCCCTCTGCACATGGGGCCCGAGGTCGACCAGCGCGGCGAGCACCGCCATGTGGCGGAGCCGCAGACCACGCTCGGCCAGCCGCTCCGCCAGCCTCCTCCGCGCCGTCTTGCCGGTCCTGGACATGAGGTAGGTCGTGAATCCCAGAAGGCTGGGCGGGGTCTCGTTCATCGTTCATATCGTAGGGGCGCACCAATGATGGGTACGCCCCTACTAAGAAGTCATCTCATTTGGAGGGGTCGGTAGGCTGTCGTTCATGGTGGGGATTGTTGAGCGGCTGGTGCCGGATGAGTTGTGGGAGCTGTTCCAGCGGGTGGTGCCAGAGGCGCCCTCGCGGCCTCAGGGTGGCGGTCGGCGTCGGCACGGTGATCGTGAGGTGCTGGCCGCGATCGTGTTCGTGGTCACGTCAGGCTGTACGTGGCAGCAGTTGCCCACTGCTTCGTTCGGGCCGTCGGGGGCAACGGCCCATCGCCGTTTCTCCGAGTGGTCGAAAGCCAGGGTCTGGGCCAAGCTCCACCGAGTGGTGCTCGACGAGCTCGGTTCCCGCGGCGAGTTGGACTGGTCCCGCTGCGCGATCGACTCGGTGAACATGCGGGCCCTGAAAAGGGGGATCTGACGGGTCCGAATCCTGTCGACCGGGGCAAGTTCGGGTCGAAGATCCATTTGATAACCGAGCGAACCGGTCTGCCCCTCTCCGTCGGAATCTCAGGGGCGAACCTGCACGACAGCCAGGCTCTGATCCCGCTCGTGCAAGGGATACCTCCGATCCGCTCCCGCCGCGGACCGCGGCGCCGCAAACCCGAAAAGCTCCACGCCGACAAAGGCTACGACTACGCTCACCTGCGACGGTGGTTACGTCAGCGCGGCATCCAGCAGCGCATCGCCCGCAAGGGGATCGAGTCTTCTCAGCGACTGGGCCGCCACCGGTGGACCGTTGAACGCACCATGTCCTGGCTCGCCGGCTGCCGCCGACTCCATCGACGCTACGAGCGCAAAGCCGAGCACTTCCTCGCCTTCACGAGCATCGCCTGCACCCTCATCTGCTACCGCAGACTCACCAAATGAGATGACTTCTAATGCCCGGTCGTCCGGTCGAACCGCATCCGGCCTGGCCTGGCCCGACGTGGCCGGCACCGGGCCCGTCGCCGACTCGGCCGGCACGG
Organism: Streptomyces sp. NBC_00876; assembly: GCF_045207435.1. NCBI lineage: Bacteria > Bacillati > Actinomycetota > Actinomycetes > Kitasatosporales > Streptomycetaceae > Streptomyces > Streptomyces sp. NBC_00876. The sequence continues at coordinate 8,231,774 of NZ_CP108800.1, read as the reverse complement.
CACGGCGCTCAGGCCGGTGTGCCGCCCAGGTCGAAGACGAGGCGCCCGGACACCTTGCCCTCGAGGACTTCGCCGATCGAGGCGTTGATGTCCGCCAGGTCCCGGCTCTCGCGGACCACGCGGGTGCGGCCGAGTCGGTGCAGGCGGAACACTTCGGCAAGGTCCTCGCGGGTCCCGACGATCGACCCGAGGACCTTCGTGCCGTTCAGGACCGTGTCGAAGACCGGGAGCTCCAGCCTGCCCTCCGCCGGGAGCGCGACCAGGACGAGGGTGCCGCCCCGGCGCAGCGCGCCGTAGGCCGCACGGAACGACTCGTTGCTGACGGCGAGCGAGATCGCCGCGTCGGCGCCGCCGATGCGGTGGGTCTCCTCGGCGACGTCCTGGACACGGGCGTCGATGACGTGGTCGGCGCCCAGTTCCCGGGCGAGGGCCAGCTTCTCGTCGGTGACGTCGACGGCGATGGTCTCGGCGCCGAAGATCCGGGCGTACTGCAGGGCCAGATGGCCCAGGCCCCCGATGCCGGAGACGAGGGCGCGGGTGCCCGGGCGCGCACCGGACAGTTTCACCGCCTTGTACGTGGTGACACCCGCACAGGTCAGCGGCGCGGCGTCCAGCGGGTCGATACCGTCGGGCACCGGAACGACGTAGGTGCCGTGGGCGAGGGCGTACTCCGCATGGCTGCCGTCGACCGAGTAGCCGCTGTTCTGCTGCTTCAGGCAGAGCGTCTCCCACCCGGAGACGCAGTGGTCGCAGTGGCCGCACGCCTCGCCGAGCCACGGGATGGCCACACGGTCGCCCACCGCGAGATGGGTGACCTGCTCACCGGCCGCCTCCACGATGCCGATGCCCTCGTGGCCGGGAACGAACGGCGGACTCGGTTTGACCGGCCAGTCCCCCTGGGCCGCGTGGATGTCGGTGTGGCACAGCCCCGAGGCCTCCATGCGGACCAGGACCTGATGTCCGGCCGGGGTGGGGACCGGCCGGTCCTCGATGACCAGGGGCTCGGTGAAGCTGCGGACGACGGCGGCTCTCATGGGTGTTCCTCCGCTTCGATGCGTGCGTCCGGCGGTCGCGCTTCGCGCGGCGCCGGGCGCACAAGCCTCGGAACAGGGTATTTCGGATGACTGATTCTCGCCCGTTCTCGTCCCTTCTCCCCCTCCGGCCGCCCGGCCGCTACCCGCGCGCCCAGGTACGCATCGCCGTCCGTGAGGAGAAGGCCGCGACATCCTTGTCCAGCGGTTGGTCGGTGTACTGGTGAATGCGCCAGGACGCCTTGATCCGGGGCTTTCCGGCAGAGACGTAGTCGGCGATCCAGAGCCCGTCCCCGGCGTACGACGTCGTGTCGTGGTTCAGCCAGAAGTAGCGGTTGCAGTAGAGCAGGACCTTGTGGTGCGGCCGCAGTCTTTTGACCTCGCGAATGAACCGGTCCTTCTCGGCATTGCTCGCATGGGTGCCCTCGCCGTTCTGCTCCCAGTCGACGGCCAGCAGTTCGCCAGCCTTTTCCGGCGCCTTGCTCAGGAAGTACTCCGCCTGGGCCGTGATGTTCCCGGGCCAGAGGAAGTGGTAGAAGCCGACCACGCACTCTGCGTCCCGGGCGCGCTTCGTCTGCGCGGTCAGGCGTGGGTTGACGTACGAACGGCCCTCGGTGGCCTTGATGAGGACGAAATCAAGCCCGTCCGTCGCGAAGGAGGACTGATACGCGCTGACATCGACACCATGCAGCATGGGCACCGCCTTACACCGGGTCCGTGAGATTCCGCTTCCTTCTCTGTTACGTGCCCGCAGCCCGCGGGTCCCATCCTTCCGGGGCGCCGGGAAATCCAAATTGCCGCCGCCCGGAATAGCTTCCGGAAGAGCGGAGTTGGTGAACCGGCGAGACCCGTTTCGCGTATCGCTCGCACCTCAGGAAGGTCGGATCCATGAAGATCGGCATCATCGGAGCAGGGAACATCGGCGGCAACCTCACCCGGCGCCTCACCGCGCTCGGCCACGAGGTGTCCATCGCCAACTCGCGCGGCCCGCAGACCCTCACCGCTCTGGTGGAGGAGACCGGCGCCACCGCGGTCACCGCCGCCGAGGCGGCGAAGGGCGCCCAGGTCGTGGTGGTCACCGTGCCGCTCAAGGCCGTTCCGGCGCTGCCCGCCGGCTTCCTCGACGACGCCGCGGAGGGCTTCGCGGTCATCGACACCGGCAACTACTACCCGCAGCGCGACGGCCGCATCACCGCGATCGAGGACGGCCGGCCCGAGAGCCTGTGGACACAGGACCGGATCGGTCGCCCCGTCATCAAGGCCTTCAACGGGACGTACGCGCAGGACATCCTCTCCAACGGCCTTCCGGAGGGCGCCCCGGGCCGTCAGGCGCTGCCGGTGGCCGGGGACGACGCGGCCGCCAAGCAGACGGTCCGTGCCCTGATCGACGAGCTGGGCTTCGACACCGTGGACGCCGGCGGGCTCGACGAGTCCTGGCGCCAGCAGCCGGGCACGCCGGTGTACGGCAACAGGGGTGATGTCGCAGCGATCGAGAAGGCCCTGGCCGCCGCATCGGCCGAGCGGACCGCCGAGTGGCGGGCCTGAGGCCTCGTCCGGACCGCGCGTGCCGGCCGCCGTCCCCGGAGCCGCCGAGTATTTGAATCCGTTGCCCGGAACGGTGGTGCCGGGGCAGGGTACGAGGCGACCATGGTGCAGGAGGGCGGTATTCCCCGGGCCGCGGTTCCGGCAGCGGGGTTCGGGGACGAGCCGAGGCGGGGTCATGCGCAGCTATGCCGGTGTGTTGTTCGGACATCTGGTCTTCGCCACGATCTGCGGCTTTCCGGTCCCGATCGCCTTCGTTGTGGCATACACCGCCTGGCGCGAGGGCCAGGACTGGACCTGGATCCCCCTGCTCGTCGCACTGGCCGGATCGGTCCTCATTGTTGTCATCACCCTCGCGTTCTCCCGGAGCCAGTTCCCCCGGATCACCCGCAGGGACCGGGTGAAGGACGACAGCGTCTCCTACGGGGAGGAGACCCTCGTGATGTGGGCCCCGCAGTCCCCGAAGGGCCATCCGCAGGCGCGGCTGGTGCGGGCGGACGTCCTGGAGGCGTCCGTCGTGCGGTACGAACCCGATGGCGAGGCGACCTTCACGACGTACGGGGGCGACTACACACCCACCGAGTTCACGCCGCTGCTCCGGCTGAGGCTGCGGGTGCACGACACGGGTGAACCCGGAGGATCCGGCTGCTCCGACGCCTTCGAGATCACGGACGAGTGGCGGGTGCCGTCCCTCTGTCTCTCGGCGGTCACCGCGGGCCGCCTGGCCGTCCTCGTCGAACCGGCCGGCCCCGGAGCTCACGGGAAGGTCACCCCGTTGTGGCCGGCCAGTGCCCTGCTGGCGGGCACGAGGACCTGCCGGGTGATCGGCCTCGACGGCCGGCTGACCGATGTGACCCGGCGCTCCGGCCGTCAGCTGCAACAGATGCGGATCTCCCGGTCGGTGGGAGGCATCGCGCTGGCCGGCGACACGATCGACCTCCGTCGTCTGGACGCGCACACGGCGGCGCGCTACACGGCCGTGGCCGAGGCCGACCGCATCTCCCCCGAGGACCGGGCGCCGGTGACCGAGCCGGGCGAGGAGTCCCGGTGGATCGTGGACGACCTCCCGGGCGCGCGTGCGGCGTTCGGCTCGGTCGGGCGACGGTGGTCACGCCGCGGTGGGGTTCTGGTGCGTGGCCGGTTCCTGGAGATGCGCGCCACCCACACCTTCCAGGACCACGGCCCGGTCCTGGACACGGTGCTGCGGGTCCATCCGGCGGACGGCACACCGCCGTTCGAGGCCGCCCGGCGGCTCACCGTGCCGATGGACTACCTGGCGGTCCTGCACCGCACCAGGGAGGTCGTGCTCTACGCCCACCCGGACGGCGGGTCGTTCGTCGTCGACTGGCCCCGCACCGGCCTCCTCGCAGGCACCGCCTCGTCGGGCATCATCGCTCCCGACGGCCGGGAACTCCCTCTGACGGGGCGCCCCGACGTGATCTGGTCCCTGATGAATCTGCTGGCATCCCACGGCGTCTCGAACCCGGCTCCCGTCCTGGACCTGCGCCGGCGCCGGCTCAACGCCGTGGCGGGGATACTGATGGAGGCGGTGCCGGAAGTGTCTAGGAGGATTGCTCCTCAGGGGCCGGCAGGCTGTCCATGAAGGAGCTGACCGAGAAAACGGCCTGCCCGGGGCCGGGCGGTCCGTAGCCGGGGGGGGCGAGCTGAGCCCGTACTCCTCCATCGTCGAGCGGTAGGCCTCCAGCAGACGGATGTGGTACTCCAGCGGCGCCCCGTCCGGGTTGGTCCTGCCCAGGGGTGTCGTGGGCTCGGGGCACCAGGTCGTGAAGCGCGGTGTGATGCCGTGCGACATGAAGAACCGCAGGCCCTCGGTGGTCGAGTCGATGGCCTCCTTCACCGTGGTGAAGCCGAACGGCTCGGCCATCTCCACCCCGGCGACGAAGTTGGGGACGACGTTGCGGGCACCGAACGCCTCGGCGGAGTCCAGGATGCGGCGGTGCCATGCGTCGCGGCCGACGTAGCGCTCCTTGCCGGGGCAGTACAGCTCGAACAGCCGGCGGTCCCACACCTCGTAGTTGGGGTGGTAGATCTGCACCCCGTAGTCGTGAAATCGCTGTACGTCGGCCTTGGGCAGGGCCTGGGAGACGACCTTGCCGATCCACCGGCCGGGGAAACGCTCCTCGATGGCCCTGGCGTACCGGCCGTAGAAGTCGGCCTCGTCGCGGCCGCCGAGGTGGGAGGTGATGGCGCCACCGGTGAGGGTGTACACGGTGGACGTCCTCGCCGTGTCGTACCGGTCGATGACGGCCAGCGCCTCATCGACCTCCTCGACGGGCTTCACCCCCGTGTACGGGCGGCCCGCCGCCTTGTGCTGGCGCCAGTTGTGGTTGATGTCGCAGTACTGGCACTCCTCCTTCGCGCCGAAGTACTGGCAGACGCGGAAGACCGTCGGATAGACGAGGTATCCCCACCGGATGGTGGGCGCGACCTCCATCACGGACTTGCCGTTGTCCAGGGTGTGCCGGTAGTAGTCAGGCATCGGCGGCAGCCCGACATCGGAGTTCCGCCTGCCGTCGAGGTAGAGCCCGAGCACACCGCTGTCGTCGGCCGCCACACGGTAGGGGGACGCCGGGTTGACCCGTACGGAGACGACGGTGCGCCGCAGCTCGTACGGGCCGCCGGTGAGCACGATCTCCTGGGGCGGACGGCGCAGCGCGGCAGCCCCCCAGCTCGGGGAGGGTGCCGTGGTCGAAGGAGAAGATGAAGTACGACTTCGGCTTGACGTCACCGTCCTCGTTGTCGCTGAGCGCGGACTCGTCGAAGGCCAGGCCGCCACGGAGCAGGTCCTCCTTGATGACGGCCTCGCGCGGAACGTGCGGGAACCGCTCCGTGAGCTGCTCGATGAGGCGGGTGCGGCTCGCGTCGGTGCTGTCGGGGCCCGCATGGCCGGGGTCGGTGCGGCTGGGCATGTGCGGGGGCTCCTCGGTCCGGTCGTCGAAGGTGTTCCGGTTACGCCGCTCTGTCAACGAACCACGGGGCGAAGCATTCTCGCTCCGGCCGGCCGGATCCACCGGCGCCCGCCACCACCCCCTAAGTGACCGGTGAGTAGGGTGTGGGTCCGGGAGCACGTCGGCCGTGCGGTCGGCCCGACGTCCCTGAGTTGACGCCGTCGGCCGCGGAACGGAAGTGCTTCATGGCCCGCACCATGTCCGTATCGGACAGCATCGTGATTCTCGCCGAACCATCGGCTGTGTACGCCCGGTTGAGCGATCCCACCGCGATGGGGCGCTGGAGTCCGGAGAACCGCGGCGCGAAGGTCCTCGGGGAGCGGGGGGACGCGTACGTCGGCATGGTCTTCGAAGGCCGCAACAAGCGCGGGGCGATGAGCTGGACGACCCGGTGCACGGTGACGGCGGCCGACCCCGGTGAACGGTTCGCCTTCCGGGTGCACGCGATCGGGGCCCGGCGGCCGTTCCTGCCGGGCGCGATCGCCACCTGGGAGTACCGGTTCGAGGCGGTGGACGGCGGCGGCACCAAGGTCACCGAGACCTGGACCGATGACCGCCGCGCCTGGCCCGACTTCCTGGCGAACGCGTTCGACCGCGCGGCGACCCGCGGGCACACCTTCGCCGTGTTCCAGCGCCGCAACATCCGCACCACCCTCGAGCGCCTCAAGGTGGCGCTGGAGTCCCCGCTGGACGAGGGGGCACCGCGCGCGTGACGTGGCGGGAGGAGTCCGTCACTTCTCCCAGTGGGCCGGCCGGCCGAGTGAGTCCGGGAGCCGGGTTGCGCCGTTCCCCCTGGCCGCGTTGAGCTGGGACTGCGTCAGGAAGAGTGCCCCGGTCAGGTCGGCGCCGGACAGATCCGCGTCCCTGAAGTCGGCCCCGATGAGATCGGCCCGGCGCAGGTCGGCGCCGGAGAGGTCCGCCGCGATGAGGTAGGCGCCGCGCAGGTCGGCGCCCCGCAGATCCGCTCCCCCGAGGCGGGCGGCGATGAGATCACCGCCGCGGTGACTGCGCTTCTTCTTGCGCGGCACGGTGGCGCGCACGAGTTCGCTGGTACGCGCCAGCAGGGCGGCGACCTCGTCCCGGTGCGCCGCCACATCCAGCGCTGCGAGGGCGTCGGCGTCGAGGTGTGTGAGGCGTTCGGTCGCGTCGAGGGCGCGCCGGATCACTCCGTGCAGGGAGCGGGCCTCCACCAGCGACACCGCCTCGGTGAGGTACCAGAGGAGCTCGTGGAGCCGGCGCACGACGGGGAAGACCTGGAACATCTGCTGGGCGGTGTCCGGCGCCGTACGCCAGTCCCGGCCACCGAAGGTCTCCCCCGACACCTTCTGACCGGCGCCGAAGCAGTCGTACACGGTGCAGCCGGGGAAGCCTTCGCTGCGCAGCCGGGTGTGGATGCCGCAGCGGAAGTCGTCCTGGAGATTGTGGCAGGGCTTGCCCGCGTCCTTGTTGACGGCGAAGTCCGCGGACCGGGTCAGGGTCAGCGCGACGCAGCACAGTCCGAAGCAGTTGCCGCAGTCGGCCCGCAGAGCGGCACGGTCCGCCGCATCCGTGTGATCGGTGCCGGGGGCTCGGTCTTTGTCGGGCACGGTGCGTGGGTCCTTTGGAGTGCGGAGGCTCATGAACCGCCGAGCCTACCGAGGTTCGGCGCTCGCCCGGCAGCCACGCGCACCGATGTCAGTGGGGCGGCGCACACTGGCACCAGTGCGGTACGACGAAGGGGACACGAATGAGCACCGAGGAGGAAACGGGCTTCGAACCGGCCACCGGGGAGGGTCCGTCGCCCCCGGGGACGGCGGAGAACCGTGCCGCGTCGGTACGCACCGCGCTCGCCGGGATGCTTCAGATCCGTCGGCTGACCAATTCCGGCCATGCTGCCCCGGAGGCCGTACCCGCCCCGTGGGAACTGCTCAGACCGGTACGGGCCGTTGCCCTGGCCCTGGAGGCATCGGGTCAGGCCGCGTCCGCGGTCGACCCGTCGGGGCGACGCACCGCGACGGGGTACCGGGTGGCGGCGGGCACGTCGCCGGGGACGGTGCGGGTGGAGTGGCTCGGACCGCCCGGCAGCGGGGCGGCGCACGAGGAGGAGGGGGAGCTGACGCGTTGCGCGACAGTGCTGCGGGAATGGGGATGGACCGCGCTGCTGTACCGCGGGCCGCGCCGCCGGCGATTCCTGGAGGTCGAACCGCCGCCCGGTGTGCGGCGGCCGGACGGCCGATAGGCGGTGCGCCTCAGCAGTCGCCGAAGGGGACTGTCAGACCCTTGGGGGATGCTTGTTGGTCCGACACCCCGACCGGGAGATACTGAGATGCGCAAGGACGAACTCGCCGCGGCGCAGGCGTATGTGCGTTTACTGGAGGCGACCCGGGCGGCCCTGTCCGATCCGGATGACGGACCCCTGTTCATGCCTTTGCTCGCCGCGCCGATCGAAGAGGCCGACGCCGCGCTCCGGCAGGCTGGACTGTCGGGCAACGAGTCGCAGTTCTTCGATCTCGTGCGTTCGCTCCAGCCCTCGTTGTCGGGCAGCGGTCACTGAACCGCGCTCCGCGCAAGGCCCGTCGGCGATGGAGGCGGCCGGGCCACGGCCGCCCTCCGGACGTCCTTGACGAGAGCGGGCCACGACGGCACGATGGTCACGGCGTGGCCTGCGCCTCACCTCCCCCGGCCGTCCCCAGCTCGGTCTTCCACGGAGGCAAAGGGACTTCTTGTCTCAGGTCGCTGTCGTGGTCCGATCGTCTCGGGCGTGGTCGCTGGGGGGCTGACGTCCGTGGCGTGGAAGGCCGGATGACAGCCCACAGGAATCTCAAGCGCCGGGTACGTGCCCGTGCCGCCAGGACCGGTCAGTCCTATGCGACTGCCCTCCGGCATTTCCGTTCGGCTCCCCAAGGAGACGTCATGCCGGAAATAAAGAGCGTACGGCTGGCCGTGGCCCAGACCACGGTTCGTGAAGACCCCCGCAGCAGCGCCGAACTGAGGGCGAGCGGGGCGGAGGTGCGACGCCTGATGAGGGAGGCGCGTGCGGCCGGCGCCAGGGTCGTGCAGTTTCCCGAAGGTGCGACCTGCTTCCCTGACAAACGCCTGCTGTCCGTCCACGGCCCGGACGAGGTCGGACCCGCGGACTGGAGCCGGTTGCGGTGGGACGTGCTCGGAGCGGAGCTGGCGTCGACCGCGCTCCTGGCACGGGAGCTGGGGCTGTGGACCGTACTCGGCTCCGTCCACCGGCTCACCCCGCCCAACCGGCCGCACAACAGCCTGTACGTGATCTCCGACCGCGGTCGGGTGGCGACCCGCTACGACGAGCGCATGCTGTCGCACACCAAGATCTCGTACATGTACGCACCCGGGTCGACGCCGGTCACCTTCGAGGTCGGCGGTGTGCGGTTCGGATGCGCGCTGGGTATGGAGGCGCACTTCCCGGAGCTCTTCGGCGCATACGAACGGCTCGACGTCGACTGCGTCCTGTTCTCGACCACCGGAGGAGCCCTCGGTGGCGGCGAGGCCTTCGCCACGGAGATCCGGGCGCATGCGGCCACCAACCGGTACTGGGCCGGATTCGCCGTACCCGCGCAGCACGGTGACGTCACCCCGGCCGGGGTGATCGGTCCCGACGGCGAGTGGGCGGCCCGGTGCGCGCGGAGCCGAGCGCCCTCGGTGGCCGTCGCGGATCTGGGCCCACAGGATCCGGCGAGCGCCCTGGCCCGGCCGTGGCGGCGCCTGGCGCGGGCCGGTCTCTACGACGCGCACCGCGTCGAGGACGCGCGCAGCGAGGACCGTACCGGGTTCTAGGGTCTTTCGTTTGGATCCGGCCTGATCCGAACGAGAGGCCCTGGGGCCTCTCCCCGCACATGGTCCGGCCCGGTCCGCCCAGGAGGCAGGCCGGGCCGGATCCGCGTCCGTGCACGAGTCCCCGTCCGGCTGGTCCCGGGCTCCCTGCCGGGGCCGCCCTCGGCCGGGACGCCCCCTTCGTGGTGAATTGATTCAACCCCTGAAGAAGACTGGCCGGTCGCTTGACTAGTGACTGATGCCAAACCTAGCGTACGTTCCGGATGAAACGATTCACATCCTGACGGCCTCGGCCGCCGGATGACTCTGCTTACGAGGTGTTCATGTCTGATGTGTCGGCCGTCAAGGCAGCCCTGAAGTCTCAGGTGATCGAGACTCCGTCGTGGGGTTACGGCAATTCCGGGACCCGTTTCAAGGTCTTCGCGCAGCCGGGTGTGCCCCGCGATCCGTTCGAGAAGATGCAGGACGCGGCGCAGGTCCACGCCTTCACCGGGGTCGCGCCGAAGGTGTCGCTGCACATTCCCTGGGACAAGGTGGACGACTATGCCGCACTGACCCGGCACGCCGAGGGGCTCGGGCTGCGGATCGGCGCGATCAACTCCAACGTCTTCCAGGACGACGACTTCAAGCTGGGTTCGGTCACCCACCCCGACGCGGCGGTCCGGCGCAAGGCGACCGGCCATCTGCTGGAGTGCGTCGACGTGATGGACGCGACCGGGTCGCCCGATCTCAAACTGTGGTTCTCCGACGGCACGAACTACCCGGGCCAGGATGACATCGTCGCCCGTCAGGACCGGCTGGCCGAGGCGCTGGTGGAGGTCTACGAGCGCCTCGGCGACGACCAGCGCATGCTGCTGGAGTACAAGCTCTTCGAGCCGGCCTTCTACACGACGGACGTGCCCGACTGGGGCACGGCGTACGCGCACTGTCTGAAGCTCGGACCCAAGGCCCAGGTGGTCGTGGACACCGGGCACCACGCACCCGGCACGAACATCGAGTTCATCGTGGCGGTCCTGCTGCGGGAGGGACGGCTCGGCGCGTTCGACTTCAACTCACGCTTCTACGCGGACGACGATCTGATGGTGGGGGCCGCCGATCCCTTCCAGCTGTTCCGGATCATGCACGAGGTGGTCAAGAACGGTGGCCTCCGGCCCGAGACCGACGTCAATTTCATGCTCGACCAGTGCCACAACATCGAGGCGAAGATTCCTGCGGTGATCCGGTCGGTCGCCAATGTGCAGGAGGCGACGGCCAAGGCGCTCCTGGTCGACGGGGATGCGCTCGTCGCCGCACAGATGTCGGGCGATGTGCTGGCCTCGAACGCCGTTCTCATGGATGCCTACAACACCGATGTGCGGCCGCTGCTGGCCGAGGTCCGTCAGGAGCAGGGCTTGGCCGGTGACCCGGTCGCCGCCTACCTGGCCTCCGGGAACCAGGAACGCATCGCCGCCGCCCGGGTCGGCGGCACACAGGCCGGCTGGGGCGCATAGGTCCCTTCGTCTGGATCAGGCCGGATCCAGACGAGAGGCCCTGACCTCCGTACCGCGCCCCGCTTGTCGTTCACGCACTTCTCACCCCGAAGGAACCCTCATGACGTCCGCGACGCACGCCGAGGTCGCCGCGCTCCTGGAACGCGCGCACCGGATCGGATCCGATCCCCGCAACACCAACTACGCCGGGGGCAACACCTCGGTGAAGGCAGCCGGTCCCGATCCGGTCACCGGTCTCGAGGCCGAACTGCTCTGGGTCAAGGGCTCCGGGGGCGACCTCGGCACCCTGAGGGAGGAGGGTCTCGCCGTGCTGCGCCTGGACCGGGTGCGCGCCCTCAAGGAGGTGTACCCGGGTGTGGAGCGCGAGGACGAGATGGTGGCGGCGTTCGACTACTGCCTGCACGGCAGGGGCGGCGCCGCACCGTCCATCGACACCGCCATGCACGCCCTGGTCGAAGCGGCACACGTCGACCATCTGCATCCGGATTCGGGAATCGCGCTGGCCTGCGCGGCCGACGGCGAGAAGCTGACCGCCGAGTGCTATGGCGACAAGGTCGCCTGGGTGGGGTGGCGCCGGCCGGGCTTCCAGCTGGGCCTGGACATCGCGGCCGTCAAGGAGGCGAACCCGCAGGCGGTCGGCGTCGTTCTGGGCGGCCACGGCATCACGGCGTGGGGCGAGACGTCCCAGGAGTGCGAGCACAACGCCCTGTGGATGATCCGCACCGCGGAGTCCTTCCTCCGGGAGCACGGCAAGGCGGAGCCCTTCGGGTCCGTACTGCCGGACCGTACGGCCCTGTCCGCGGAGGCGCGACGGGAGCGGGCGGCGGCGCTCGCCCCGGTGATCCGCGGCCTGGCGTCCACCGATCGCGCCCAGGTCGGTCACTTCACCGATGCCGAACCGGTGCTGGACTTCCTCTCCCGCACCGGACACCCGCGGCTCGCCGCCCTCGGCACCTCCTGCCCGGACCACTTCCTCCGCACGAAGGTCAGCCCGCTGGTCCTCGACCTCCCCGGGGACGCTCCGGTCGCCGAGGCCGTGGAGCGGCTGAAGGCGCTGCACGTGGAGTACCGCGAGGCGTACCGCGCGTACTACGAGCGGCATGCCCTGCCCGGTTCCCCCGCGATGCGCGGTGCGGATCCGGCGATCGTGCTGGTGCCCGGGGTGGGGATGTTCTCCTTCGGGAAGGACAAGCAGACGGCCCGTGTCGCCGGCGAGTTCTACCTCAACGCCATCAATGTGATGCGCGGCGCGGAGGCCGTCTCCACGTACGCGCCGATCGAGGAGTCCGAGAAGTTCCGGATCGAGTACTGGGAGCTTGAGGAGGCCAAGCTGCGGCGGATGCCGAAGGCAAAACCGCTGGCCACCCGTGTCGCGCTGGTGACCGGTGCGGGCTCGGGCATCGGGCGGGCCATCGCGCACCGGCTGGTCGCCGAGGGCGCGTGCGTGGTCGTCGCGGACCTGAACGCCGAGAACGCGGCCGCAGTCGCACAGGACCTCGGCGGACCCGACCGGGCCGTCGCCGTCACCGTCGATGTGACCAGCGAGGAGCAGATCGCGGAGGCGTTCAAGGCCGCCGTTCTCGCCTTCGGCGGTGTGGACCTCGTCGTGAACAACGCGGGCATCTCCATCTCCAAGCCGCTGCTGGAGACCACGGCACGCGACTGGGACATCCAGCACGACATCATGGCGCGCGGCTCGTTCCTCGTGGCGCGCGAGGCCGCCCGGGTCATGCAGGCGCAGCACCTCGGCGGCGACATCATCTACATCGCCTCCAAGAACGCCGTGTTCGCCGGTCCGCACAACATCGCGTACTCGGCGACCAAGGCCGACCAGGCCCATCAGGTGCGGCTGCTGGCGGCGGAGCTCGGCGAGCACGGGATCCGGGTCAACGGCATCAACCCGGACGGGGTGGTGCGGGGTTCGGGGATCTTCGCGGCGGGCTGGGGCGCCCAGCGGGCGGCGACGTACGGCATCGAGGAGGAGGAGCTCGGCGCGTTCTACGCCCAGCGGACCCTACTCAAGCGCGAGGTGCTGCCCGAGCACGTGGCCAACGCCGTGTTCGCGCTGACGGGCGGCGACCTCACCCACACCACCGGCCTGCACATTCCGGTCGACGCCGGCGTGGCAGCGGCCTTCCTGCGATGACCCGGACACGATCCCCATGGCTGTGAACTCACTCGGCAGCCCGGCCGGCGACAGCGTCTTCGCCGCCGTGGACCTCGGCGCCACCAGCGGCCGGGTGATCACGGGCCGGGTGGGGGCCGCGACACTCGAACTGACCGAGGCACACCGGTTTCCCAACACACCGGTGCGCCTCCCCGACGGTCTGCGCTGGGACGTCCTGGCCCTGTACCAGGGGATGCTGGACGGGCTGCGGGCCGCCGGGCGCTCCGGTCCGGTCGCCTCGATCGGTGTCGACACCTGGGCGGTGGACTACGGGCTGCTGGACGCCGACGGGGCGTTGCTGGGGGCGCCGTTCCACTACCGGGACGGGCGCAACGCCGGGGCTCAGGACCTGTTGCCGCCGGGCGTCGGCGCGCAGGAGCTGTACGAGGTCGGCGGATTGCAGCACCTTCCCTTCAACACGGTCTTCCAGTTGCTCGCGCATCGCCGGACGGCTCAGTGGGAGGGTGCGCGGACTCTTCTGCTGATGCCCGATCTGCTGGTGCACTGGCTGACGGGCTCGGTGGGAGCGGAGATCACCAACGCGTCGACGACGGGCCTGTTCGACGCGCGACGCGGCCGCTGGGCCGATGACCTGATCGGCAGGCTGGGGCTGGAGCGTTCGCTCTTTCCGCCGCTGCGGGAGCCGGGCGATCCGGCGGGGACTCTGTTGCCGCACGTCGCCGAGTTCACCGGTCTGCCGCCCGCGACTCCGGTCACGACGGTCGCCTCGCACGACACGGCGTCGGCGGTCGCGGCGGTTCCGGCGCTGGAACGGGACTTCGCGTACGTCTCGTGCGGCACCTGGTCGCTGGCCGGACTGGAACTGGACGCGCCGGTGCTGTCCGAGCAGTCCCGGGCGGCGAACTTCACCAATGAGCGCGGGGTGGACGGCACCGTCCGCTATCTCCGCAACATCATGGGAATGTGGCTGCTGGAGGAATGCCGGCGGGAGTGGCGCCGCGAGGGCGCGGCTCCCGCGCTGGCCGGGCTGCTCGCCGACGCGGCCGCGGCGCCGCCCTTCGCCGCGGTGATCGACCCGGAGGACGAGTCGTTCCTCGCACCGGGTGACATGCCGGCCAGGATCGATGCCTACCTGCTGCGGACGGGGCAGGCGGCGCCGCGGACGCCGGGCGGATACGTGCGGTGTGTGCTGGAGAGCCTGGCGCTGGCCCACCGCGCGACCCTGCGCCGGGCTGCCGGGCTCGCCGGCCGCGCGCCGACGCGGATCCATCTGGTCGGCGGGGGCTCACGCAATGAGCTGCTGTGCCAGTGGACGGCCGACGCGAGCGGACTTCCGGTGACGGCGGGGCCGGCGGAGGCGACGGCGCTCGGCAACATCCTGTTGCAGGCGCGCGCCCGGGGCCTGGTGGGTGACCTCTCCGGTCTGCGGCAACTGGTCGCCCGTACCCAGCCGTTGCGGCACTACGAGCCGCGGGGCGACCTGCGCGACTGGGACCGGGCGGCGGCACGGATCGCTCCCGGGAGGGGGACGGCTCGTTCGCGTTGAACGTATCCCGGGAGAGGGACGGCTCGTTCGTGCTGAACGTGTCCGGGGGCGAGGTCGCCCCTGCTGGAGAGGGGCAACGGGCGCGCGGTGGCTCAGCCGGCTGCGGCGGCCGGGCCGAGGCCCAGCTCGCGGTCGCCCAGTGGTGCGAAGTGGCGTGCCACGTCCTCGTCGGTCACCTGGGAGAGCTCCGCGGGGTTCCACCCGGGGTTGCGGTCCTTGTCGATGATCTGGGCACGCACCCCCTCCACCAGGTCGGGCCCGGTGAAGGCGGTGGCCGAGACGCGGTACTCCTGGTCGAGCACCTCTTCCAGGCTGCCGAGGCGGCGGGCCCGGCGCACGGCCTCGAGCGTCACCTTGAGCGAGGTGGGCGACTTGGCCATGATCGTCGCCGCGGCCTGCTTCGCGGCGGGCACTCCGCTGCCGGTGAGGCGCTCGACGATCTCCTCGACCGTGTCCGCCGAGTAGCAGGCGTCGATCCAGCCGCGGTGCGCGGCCAGCTCACCGTCGGGGGCCGTGCCCCCGTACCGCTCGGCCGTCGCCCGGACGGCCTCGGCCGTGGTGCACGTGTCCAGGGCGGCCGTCAGGGCCGGGAGATCCTGCGTGGGTACGCAGTGGTCGGCCAGGCCGCACAGCAGCGCATCGGCCGCACCTACCGCGTCCCCGGTGAGTGCGAGGTGGGTGCCGAGCTCTCCGGGGGCCGCTCCGAGCAGGTACGTACCGCCGACGTCGGGGACGAACCCGATTCCGGTCTCGGGCATCGCGATACGGGAGCGTTCCGTGACGATCCGGACGGAGCCGTGGGCCGAGACGCCGACGCCGCCGCCCATCACGATGCCGTCCATGAGGGCGACGTACGGCTTGGGGAAGCGGGCGATCCGCGCGTTGAGCCGGTACTCGTCCCGCCAGAAATCCAGTGAGGACCGGCCACCGGCCAGGGCGTCGTCCCGGATGGAGCGGATGTCACCGCCCGCACACAGCCCCCGCTCCCCCGCACCGCTGATCACTACCGCGGCGATGGCGCTGTCCTGTTCCGCCGCCTCGAGCGCTTCCGCCATGCGCAGCACCATGGCGTGGTTCAGCGCGTTGAGGGCGCGCGGCCGGTTGAGGGTGATGTGGCGGATGCGTCCCTCGGTGTGCAGCAGGACGGGATCCTCGTGGTTCATGCGTGCGCTCCGGTCAGCCCTGTGCCGTTCCGTCCGCCGGTGACGGACGATCTTCCGCTGCCATTGTGCGGGGCGGTGTGCCGGGCGGGTCATGAGGGGGTGGTCCGGCTCCGGCGCAGGCGGAAGGAGCACTGCCGGAAAGTTTCCGCTGTGGCAGCGGTTCCGAACCGGCCAGACAATTGAGTCACGCCGTACGGCAGATCCGCCGGACGATCCCGGAGCTGGAATGACCGATCACGACCGGCCGCCGACCATTCCCGTCCCGCCCCGCCTTCTGGTCGAGAAGACACACAACGGCGAGACCGGGACGGCGGAGCGGCTTGCCATGAACCGCACCGGCAGTTTCGAGTGGGATCTCGACGCCCGGACACTGGACATCGACGAGGGCGGACTGCTGGTCTTCGGCCTTGATCCGGCCGCTTTCGACTCACGGCCCGAGTCTCTGGTGGAGCTCCTCGACCCGGCGGAACGAACCCGTCTCGATGTGGTGATAGACGAGGCCATCAAGAGCGGGAGCAATTCGTACAGCGTGCATTTCCGGGTGCCGCTCCAGGAGGGGGACGACCAGTGGACCCATGTCCAGGCGCGCATCCTGCGCAGCGCCGACGGCCGGGCGCACCGGGTGGTCGGACTGGTGCGGGACGCGACGGCGGAAGTCACCCATTCGGCCTTCGTGCTGGACCTGGAAAAGAGACGCCAGCGGCAGACCGACATCGTTGAACGCACAACGAGTGCATTGTCGCGGGCGGTGACGGTGGACGACGTGACAGCGGCCCTCACGGGACCCGGCGGGCTGGCCCGGCTGGGCGCTGACGGACTGGCTCTCGGGCTGCTGGACAACACCACGCTGAATGTCATCGCGTTGAGCGGCGAAGCCCTGGAGGTCGTCGACGAGCTGGGGCAGGGGCGGCTCGATCCGAAGTTCCCGCTGGCCGACACCGTTCTCAGCGGCCGGCCGCGGTTCGTGAGCTCGCTGAGCGCGCTGACCCGGCGCTATCCGGTGCTGGAGCCGTACATGGGGCAGCTGAAGTTCCAGGCGGCGGCCTATCTGCCGCTCGTCGCCCAGGCACGGCCCCTCGGCGGTCTGGCGCTCTTCTACCGGGAGCGCACGGCCTTCAACGCCGACGAACGCAATCTGTGTCTGGGGCTCGCCGCCATCGTCGCCCAGTCCCTCCAGCGGGCCACGCTCTTCGACGAGGAACGCGAGTTCGCCACCGGGCTCCAGTCCGCGATGCTTCCCCGGCGGATCCACGACATCGAGGGCGGGGAGATCGCCGTCCGTTACCACGCGGCATGGAGCGGCCGCCAGGTCGGCGGCGACTGGTACGACGTGATCGCCCTGCCGAAGGACCGCTTCGGCATCGTGGTGGGCGATGTACAGGGCCATGACACCCATGCGGCCGCGATCATGGGTCAGCTCAGAATCGCCCTGCGCGCGTACGCCGCCGAGGGGCATCCGCCGTCGACGGTGCTGGCCAGGGCGTCACGGTTCCTCGCCGAGCTGGACACGGAACGGTTCGCCACCTGTACGTACGCCCAGGTCGATCTGGGTACCGGAACCGTTCGCGTGGTGCGGGCCGGTCACTTCGGCCCGCTGATCCGGCACATGGACGGCCGCGTCGGCAGCCCACAGGTGCGCGGAGGCCTGCCGCTGGGCATCTCGACCGACTTCGGCGACGAGGAGTTCCCGGAGACCCGCCTGGACCTGGTGCCGGGCGAGACGCTGGTCCTCTACACCGACGGGCTGGTGGAGGAGCCGGGGGCCGACATCGACGCAGGGGTGCGCACGCTCGTCAAAGAGGTCAGCGCCGGGCCGGCGGACGCCGAGGCGCTGGCGGACCATCTGTCCGACCGGCTGTGGGAACGCTGGGGTTCCGGTGACGATGTCGCCCTGTTGGTACTGCGCCGCAGTCCGGACCCCGGCTCGCCGCGGGCACCGAGGCTCCACCAGTACATCCACCAGGCCGATCCGGAAGGGCTCTCCGACGCCCGGACCATCGTGCGTCAGGCCCTGACCGACTGGGACATGGCCAACCTCGCGGACGACGCGGAACTGGTGACCGGCGAACTGCTGGTGAACGTGCTGCTCCACACGGAGGGCGGCGCGGTGCTCACCCTGGAAGTGCTGCCCGAGCCGGTGCGGCGGGTCCGGCTGTCGGTGCAGGACCGCTCCAGCGCATGGCCCCGGCGCCGGACACCCGGCGAGACCGCGACCTCCGGCCGGGGACTGCTCCTGCTGGACGCCGTCGCCACGCGGTGGGGCATCGAGCCCCGGGGGGAGGGGAAGGCGGTGTGGTGCGAGATCGGTCCGGCGGCGCCGCCCGCCTCGGCTCCGGCCCGCAGGGACGCCGCGGAGCCGGTGGCGGAAGATCCCGCGGGCCCACCGCAATCTGCTTGAGGACAGCAGCCCGATGCCAGCAATGAGGGGCGTACCGCCTCACCGGATGTGATGCGGTACGCCCCTCGGCCGGCATTCCGGGCCCTGTATGCGCCCGGAGTGCCGGACTACGTCAGTGCTGCGCCGTACGACGCTTGCGCACGGACCACATGATGCCGCCGCCGGCCAGCAGCACGGCAACAGCCGCACCACCGATGATCGGGGTGGCGGACGACGAACCGGTCTCGGCCAGATCCGGCGAGCTGGGGCTCGGCGTGGCTGCGGCGGGCGCAGACGACGAAGCGGACTGGCTCGGCGTGTCGGTCGGGGTGGGCGTCGCCGTGGTGGGCGTCGCGGTGGTGGGCGTCGCCGTCGGCTTCGTCTCGGACGGCGTCGGCGTGGGCTTCGGCGTGCTGCCCTCGCACACCGGTGCCTGCTTGGTGTCGTCCTTCGAGTACTTGTCGCCGTCGCCGGCCTTGACGATCAGACGAACCGTCAGAGCCTTGTCGTGCTCGGGCAGCGCGATCGTCTTGTCGAGCCCCCTGCCGAAGGTCTCCGTCGGCAGCAGGTCCTTCCCGTCGACGGTGACGGTCACCTGGTTGGTGACATCAGCGTTGTACGCGGTCAGGTGCAGGCTCACTTCGGTACAGGTCACGTCCCAGGTGGGGGTGTGAGCTGCGGCCGGGCCGGCGGAGAGGACCGCGCCGGACAGACCGACAACCGCAGCGGCAGCGAGTGTTCCCGCGGCACGCCACGATCTCCTGGGTATGGTCATGGATTCTTCCTCCGCAGATGTTTCATCGCCCGAATGGCGGTGGAGCGCACAGTACTGCCCCCGTCGCCCATGTGTGCACCCGCCCCACAGAGGGTTCGGCGTCACAACCGACCCCAGATCGTCGCCGGTTGGGACATGCCGGACACAGACGTGTGTGCGGCGGCCGCCCTGTGGTGGCGCGAAGTGAACCTCCGGTCGCGGACCGTACCGACCGCACGGTCGGGGCCCGGGCCGCCCGGTTCGCCTGCGCGACCACATTCCTCAGAGCGGGCGGTGCATGATGTGCACTCCGACGAAGCCCTTCGCCGGGTGGTTGAAGCCCTCCGGCAAGGTCCCCAGGACCTCGAAGCCGAGCGAACGGTAGAGCCGGACCGCGGCGGTGTTGGTCTCCACCACAGCGTTGAACTGCATGGCGCGGTACCCGCCGGTGCGAGCCCAGTCGATCGTGTACTCGCACAGGGCACGCCCCACGCCCCGCCCGGAGTGCCGGGGATCGACCATGTAGCTGGCGCTGGCGATGTGTGAACCGTTGCCCATGTGGTTGGCGTTCATCTTCGCCGTGCCCAGGACGGTCCCGTCACCGGCGACCGCGACCACCGTTCGGTTCGGCGATTTCAGGAGCCACCAGTCCTGGGCGTCGGCCTCCCCGAGATCGAGTGGGTAGGTGAAGGTCTCGCCCGCCGCGACGATTTCGTGGAAGAAGGGCCAGATGGCGGGCCAGTCGCCCGTGGTTGCTTCCCTGATCAGCATGGCGCAAAGGATGCCCGGCACGGACGGCGTGCGCGAATCCTTAATCCCTTTCGCCGGCGCTCCCCCGCTCCGGACCTCCGCGTCCCTTGGCAAGTGCGCGGCTCCTGCCTGGCCGCCTCCGGCCGGCAGACCGCGCGGTGCCGGGTGGTGCCGTGTCCTCGCGCGGGCGCCGGTTGCCATGGGGCGTACGCAGCCGGATCCGGGCCAGGAGGCCACGCGCGCCTCCCGGCCGAACCGGTTCGCGCCGCCCACCCGGTCCCGCCGGTTCGCACTGAGCTGCCGACTCGCTCGGAACTACCGGCTCGCACTGAGCTGCCCGCTCACTCGGAACTACCGGCTCGCACTGAGCTGCCCGCTCGCTCGGAACCTCCCGCTCATCCGGTGCGCCCTGTTCCAGGGACCGGACCGGAACAGGCTCGTCCGCCGGGCCGGGCCACCGCTCGTCGCCCGGCCGCGGTGCCGGACGGAGCTCCCGGGCACTGTCCAGTTCCATGACCAGAGTGACCCGCCGCCACAGGATCTCGTCCGGCTCATCGGCGAGCATCAGCCGCGCCATCGTCTCCCGGCCGGCAGCCGACCCCCGTTGGCCGAGGACCGGTTCGGGCCGGACCCTGCCGAAGTAGGCCCGCTCATAGGGATCGTCGACCACCTCCGCCAGCTGAACCGGGTCCAGCCCCTGCGCAACGACAGCGGCCCGCGCCCAGGGATCCGCTGTGAGGGCGAGCAGACGCTCGATCCTGCGCGAGCGCCAGTTGCGCGGCCGGCAGTCCACCCCGGCGTCCAGCCGGCTGCGCATCCACGGCGGGCTGTTTCCCACCAGCAGTTCGGGTGACCGGGCCGCCAGTCCGCCCAGCTCCTGGGCGAGATAGAGCCACACCACCGCCCGGTAGCGGTTGAGATAGAAGGCGACCGGTGTGACACATCCCGCGCGTGCCAGGCGGGCGAAGCGGACGGGGCTGATGCCCAGCAGGCGTGCACCCTGCGCCGTACCCACCGTACGCACCCGCTCCTGCAGCGTGCCGGGGAATCCGTCCTCCGAGCGGAGCCGGTCGATCTCCTCCCGGCGGACCCGGGGCCGCCCGCTTCCCTGCCG
Organism: Streptomyces sp. NBC_00876; assembly: GCF_045207435.1. NCBI lineage: Bacteria > Bacillati > Actinomycetota > Actinomycetes > Kitasatosporales > Streptomycetaceae > Streptomyces > Streptomyces sp. NBC_00876. The sequence continues at coordinate 8,211,130 of NZ_CP108800.1, read as the reverse complement.
CACCTCGGCGCCTACCGCCCCCAGGTGTACCGCCAGATCGAACTCGCCCCGCCTCAGTCCCAGTTCCCCTGCTGCCCGGCTCGCAGAGATCATGCCGGCACTGTCGTCGCGCACTGCTTCCGTCATCGGCATGGCGATGCTCCCCCGTGAGATCCGAATACTCTCCGTGACCACGGTAATCCGGGAAAGACAACTGCCGCCCGGCCTGTGGATAACTCCGGGGCCGGGCGGCCTTGCCGTGTCAGGGCGTGTCAGATCCGGTTGGCTCCCGCGCTCCCGCCCTGCCGCGCGGCCACACCGAGATGCTCACCCACCCTGTTGACCAGCAACGTCATTTCGTACGCCACCTGCCCCACGTCTGCGTCCGCCTCACTCAGCACACACAGGCAACTGCCCTCCCCGGCGGCCGTCACGAAGAGCATGGCTTCGTCGAACTCCACCATGGTCTGCCGCGCCTTTCCGGCGCGGAAGTGACGTCCCGATCCCCGGGCGAGGCTGTGCAGTCCGGACGAGACAGCCGCCAAATGCTCCGCGTCCTCACGTGCCAGACCGGTGCTCGCACCGGTCACCAGCCCGTCGTTCGACAGCACCAGGGCGTGCCGTATGTGCTCCACCCGGCTGGTGAGATCGTCAAGGAGCCAGTCGAGTCCCCTGTCCAGCGCCATTCTGTTCCTCCCCGTTCATGCGTTCCCCGTGCCATGCTCGTGCGCAAGCCTTGCGCACAGGTCACGTCCGGGCAAGCACCCTTCTGTACATCCCCGGGCGGGATCAGGACACGACGGCTCAGCCCACCGAGTCGAGGAGCCGTGCCGTGTGCATCCGGCCCGCGTACTCGACCATCCGGATCAGAACTTCCTTGCCGGAGTCACGGTCGCGGGCGTCGCACAGCACCACCGGTGTTCCGGGATCGAGGTCGAGGGCGCGTGACACCTCCCGCTCACCGTACGAGCGCGCCCCCGCGAAGCAGTTGACGGCGACGACGAAGGGGATCCGCCGGTGCTCGAAGTAGTCGACGGCCGGGAAGCAGTCCTCCAGCCGGCGGGTATCCGCCAGGACGACCGCACCGAGGGCACCTTGGGAGAGTTCGTCCCAGAGGAACCAGAAGCGGTCCTGACCCGGGGTACCGAACAGGTAGAGCGACAGACCTGACCGGATGGTGATGCGCCCGAAGTCCATGGCGACGGTCGTGGTGGTCTTCTGGGCAACGCCGTCGGTGTCGTCGACCGACTGGCCGGCCTCGCTGAGGAGTTCCTCCGTCCGCAGCGGCCGGATTTCACTCACCGCTCCGACCAGCGTGGTCTTTCCCACCCCGAAACCGCCGGCGACCAGGATCTTCAGGGCCAGGGCGTCGGACTGGACATCGGTCTGAACACCGGACTGGGCGGCAGCCCCGGTGGTCTCCCCCTGGGCGCTGTCAGCATGCTCGGACGGCATCGGTCACTTCTCTCGCCAGTGAGTCCCAAGATGCCGAATACGCAGGTCAGGGCGATCTTGAGGCCTCGGATTCAGTGAATCATCGGCAGGTGTACGGCGACAGCATGGCAAACAGGAACCTGGCTCGCGAGGCGGGACCGATTTTTTGAGGATGTGACTGTTTCAGCTCGTTCATTGCCCGTAACGGCTCACATTCCCCTGCGATTTTCAGCCGTTCGATTGTTCTTGGCCGATGACGGTGCGCAGCCCCTCTGCGGCCCCGCGGCTCGCCTCCTGCTGCAACTGCTCCTCGCCCAGAATGGAACGAAGCTTCTCCCACTGCCTCGTGCGACGCACCGCCACCCGGTCCGGGGCCGCCCCGTCCTCCGTGGCGGCAGGCCTCGGCCCCGCGAGTGCGCCGAGCAGACGCGCCGCCTCACGGTGGTTCCCCAGGCCCAGCTCGATGTCGGCGAGGAGTTGCGCAGCCACGTCCGCCGCCTGGCGGTCACAGAGATCGAGCATCAGGCGTACGGCCTGGACCGCGTAGCGGCGGGCCCGGTGCGGATCACCCTCCCAACGGCTTATATGGGCCAGGACCACCCTCGTCCAGGCATTGGCCTGGGCATCGGGTGCGGACAGTGTCCACTCCGCCGAACGCGTGAGCACGTCCATGGCCGCTTCGGGATCGGCCTGCACCAGGGCCAGGGCGAGGAGGGCCACCGTCATGCCCTTGCCCGGGCCGAACGCGGGATTCTCCGGCAGCAGCTCCAGCGCTTCCGTGAACTCGGCGGCCGCCTCGGCGGGCTGCCCTGTCCAGAGGTGCGCGACGCCCCTGATCTGGGCGAGCTGCCCGAGACAGGTGCTGTCTCCGTCACGGACGGCGAGCGGCCATGCCTCGGCGAGCACCGGCTGCATCGCTTCCACCTCCCCCTTGCACACCATGAGGTAGGCGAGCAGCCACAGCGCCCTGGCCGGCCGCGGCCCGAGGGTGGCGCCGAGGGAACGTTCTACGATCCGTCGCCCGTCCCCCTCCCCGGTGGCCCAGAGGAACCACAGCGAGACGGCGATGTCCGATGCGGCGTCCGCTTCGGCGGCGGGGGACAACGGTGCGGTGCCGGGGTCCATCGCGGCGTCGAGGTCGGGAAGTACCGCGAGTGCCAGCTCCCGCGCGGCGCGGTGACGCCCCAGCCGCCACTGCACGGCGGCCTCCGCGGCGACACCGGCGAAGTGCCGCCGGTGGTGCAGGACGACGGCCCACCGGTCACCCCGTTCGTCGAGCCGGGCCGCTCCGGTCCGCCGGGCGGCGACGGGCATCCGGTAGCGGCCGTCGGGGTCCGCGAGGAGCAGGTGCGGGGCCAGCCGGTCGAGTACGGCAGGGACGTCGACCACCGGCAACGCGCCCGAGGCGCACACGGCCCGCACCGCGGCCAGGTCGAATCTGCCCCGGAACAGGGAGAGCCGCTCCCAGAGCAGACGCTCCTGCGGATCACAGTCCAGGTAGGCCTGTTCGGCGTCCGCGAGCGGGCCGGACCCGGCTGAATCCCCGAGCGGGTCCTCCAGGACGGTCTGCAGACTCTCGCTGCCGAGCCGGGCCGCGGCGTGCCGCACCGCGCCCGGTATCGCGTCGAGCCGCTCGCACAGTTCCGCCACCCGGGCCCGATCGGCGGTCGGCTCGGTCCCGCCGTCCACTTCGGGTACGGGCAGCGGGTGGCCCGCGTCCGCTGCCGCCGCCGCGAACACCCGCAGCGCCTCGGGGCCGTTCAACGGGCCGAGCAGTACGGCTGCCTCGCCTGCCAGGTGCAGCCTGCGGCGGGCGGTGACCAGGAGGGATATTCCCGGGAACTCATGCAGCAGGCCCGCCGTCTCGGACCTGGCGTGGGGCCCGAGGTGTTCGCAGTCGTCCACCACCACGAGTGCGTCGCGGAGGTCCAGCCCGCGCAGGAGGGTGGCAGCTGTCGGACGCCGGCCCGGCGGTGGGCCGGCAGCGGATATCCAGTGCACCCGCCTTCCCGCCCTGAGTTCGTCGTCGGCCACCCGGCGGGCCAGCCAGGACTTCCCGATCCCCGGCGGCCCGTAGATGGTGACCAGCCGTTCCCCCGTCAGAAGCCCGCCGACGCTGCGTATTTCGTGGTCTCTGTCCAGCGCGTACACGGTTCACTCCTGTCCCGACAAGCACGGAATCACATGCTCATGGCATAGTCCGTTGACGCTCACCGATCTCCGCCGGCAACCGGCAAATCCGCCAGGAAGACACGTGCCTGCCGACAACTACGTCCTCAGCGAAGCCGACCGGTCGGTGATTCATGCGCTTCAGATAGCTCCCCGGGCCGCGTGGAGCCGGCTGGCCGCGGTCCTCGGGGGCCGGCCGGACACGTTGGCGCAGCGCTGGGCGCGCATGTGCGCCGACGGGACCGCGTGGTGCGGAGCGCTCGGCCTCCACACGGGTGAGACACCACCGTGCATGGCCTGGGTCGAGGTCTTCTGCACCGGTGAACGGGACCCTCTGCGGACCGCCCTGCTCACCGAGGATCCGCATGTGCTCTCCGTGTTCGAGGTGACCGGGGACCGCTCCATGCTGCTGTACGTCGCCTTCCCGGATCTCACGATGCTGGACGAGCACCTGTCCACCCGGCTGCTGCGGCTTCCCGGGGTGACCGGCACCCGCACCCATCTGGTCACCTCCGTGCACCGCTCCGGCACCCGCTGGCGTCTCGACCGGCTCGATCGCGTACAGACCGAGCGTCTGATCGATCTGCCCGGCCGGGGCCACGTCCCCGGCGGAGCGGCCGTCCCGTCGCTCAGGCCGGAGGACCGGCGGCTGGTCCTGGCCATGGCGGGCGATTCACGGCTCGGCGTCGCGGAACTGGCCCGTCTGCAGGGCAGGAGCGAGTCGGCCACACGGCGCCAGCTGCACCGGCTGGAGAACAGCGGAACCCTCACCCACAACTGCCGGCCCGTTCCCCTTCACTCCGGCTGGCCCGTCTCCGTCGTCTTGTGGGCGGACTTCCCCGCACCTGATCCCGCGACCCCTCCGCCCGTCGTCCACCTGCGCGAGACCGTCGACTTCATGTCGGTCACAGGTCCGCACAACCTGGCGATCACCGTCATGCTGCGCACTCTCGAGGATCTGCCGGGCTGCACCGCCGCCCTGATGCGCCGGATGCCCGGGCTCAGGATCGCGGACACGGTCGTCGTACTGCGCTGCCACAAGACCGCCGCGCAGGTGCTCGGTCCGGACGGACGCCGTATCCGTACCGTCCCGCCGGATATCTGGACTCGTCCCGTTCCGCTGCCCACCGGCCTCTGACCGGCGGATCCGCGCGGCCCGGGTGCTCCCGGAACGGCGCCTACACTGGTCACCTCGGGTGCGAGGAGTCGGCCCACGCGGACGGGAGTGCAGAGTGTCGACAGGTGCCGGCGGCGGTTTCCAGGATCCGCCCGCGGAGGTGCTGGCCCGGGCCGCTGCCGCCTTCGGTCTGCTGGCCACGCCGGCCCGTCTGCATATCGTGTGGGCCCTGGCCCAGGGCGAGAGCGATGTGACGGGGCTCGCGGAGCGGGTGGGGGGCACGCTGCCCTCGGTCAGTCAGCATCTGACGAAGCTGAAGCTGGCCGGTCTCGTCCGCTCCCGGCGCGAGGGCCGCCGGCAGGTCTACCTGGTCGATGATCCCGGTGTGGTGACGGTCGTGCGCCTGATGGTGGGCCAGCTCGCCGAGCAGGCCGGATACACGGCCGCACAGCCCGTGCGCCTTCGTGAGCTCGGTGCCTGAGAGCCCTGCCTCGGCGGGTCCCGGACGGACCGGCGACCGGTCGGCCGTCGTCGTGCCGATCCGCGGCGCAACCTCCGGCCCCGGCGCTCCCGCACGGCCTCCGGCCGCGATGACCTCGCTCCAGGTGCTGCGTTCACTCGACACCGGTCCCCGGGGGCTGCTGGAGCCTGAGGCGCAGGACCGGTTGACCCGGTTCGGTGAGAACGTCCTGCCCGCCCGGCGACCGGTCTCCTGGCCGGTGCGTTTCCTGCGTACGCTGCGCGACCCCTTCACCTCCGTGCTGCTCTGCCTGGGGCTGGTGTCGGCCGCCGTGAACGCCTGGGGCACGGCAGCCGTGACGCTGGTGCTCGTGGTCGTCAGCTGTCTGCTGCGGTCCGCTCAGGAGTACCGGGCCGAGCGGGCGACGGCCGCGCTGCGCGAACTGGTGGCGACGACCGCGACGGTGCTGCGGCGCAGCGGTCCGGGCGCGGTGCCGCAGGCCCGCGACGTGCCGGTCGGTGAGCTCGTGCCGGGTGATGTGATCCTGCTCGGACCGGGAGATCTGGTCCCTGCCGATGTGCAGTTGCTGCGCGCGAGTGGCCTCACCGTGCATCAGTCCGCCCTCACCGGGGAGTCGGCGCCGGTCGTCAAGCATCCCGTGGACTCCGGGGGCCGGGCCGGACCCGTGGTGAAGGGCGTGAGCGACGGCGGGGCGGGTGTCTTCGCGCAGCGCCGGCTGTGCTTCCAGGGCAGCAGTGTGGCGACCGGAAGCGGTACGGGGGTGGTGCTCGCGACGGGCGGGGACACCCGGTTCGCCGCCGCGTACGACCGCTCGGCACGCCGCCGTGGCGCGAGCGCGTTCGACCGGTCGGTGCAGGGGATCTCCTGGACGCTGATCCGTTTCATGCTGCTCACACCGCCACTGGTGCTGATGGCGAACGCGGCGCTGCGCGGACGGGGGCTGGAGACGCTGCCCTTCGCGGTCGCGGTCGCGGTGGGGCTGACGCCCGAGATGCTTCCGGTCATCGTCACCACGGCGCTGGCCAGGGGTGCTTCACTGCTCGCGCGCAACAGCGGCGTGATCGTCAAACGGCTGCCGGCGCTGCACGATCTGGGCGCGGTCGACGTGCTCTGCCTGGACAAGACCGGCACCCTCACCCAGGACCGTCCGGTCGTTCACGGTTCGCTCGACCGGGCGGGAGATCCTGGTCCACAGGTGCTGCACTGGGCGGCGGCGAATGCGTTCTGGACGCTGCAGCTCGCCGACCTGCCGGCACCGGACGCCCTCGACGAGGCCGTGCTGGAGGCCTGGGAGCGGCAGGAGGAGGCGGCCGCGATGCCGCAGTCCCCGATCGAGGCGTACGACGCGGTGGCCGCCCTTCCCTTCGATCCGGTGCGCCGGGTCTCCACGGCGGTGGTCCGGCCGCCCGGCCGGCTCGGCGCCCATGTCCTGGTGACGAAGGGGGCCGTGGACGCCGTCCTGGAACGGTGCGATCTGGACCCGGCGGAGCGTGAGCGGCTGGGCGCCCTGGCCGCGCGCGAGGCCGCCGAGGGTCTGCGGCTGCTCGCTGTCGCCCGTACCGAGCGGCCGGCCAGGCTCGGTGCGTACACACCGGCCGACGAACGGGGGCTGGACTTCCTCGGCTTCGTGACCCTGTGCGACGCGCTGGCTCCGAGCGCTGCCGACGCCCTGGAGGCACTGGTCCGGCAGGGTGTCGCCGTGAAGGTCCTCACCGGCGACCATCCGGGCACCGCGGCCCGGGCCTGCCGGGACCTGGGCCTGGATCCGGGACAGGTGCTCTGCGCCCAGGAGATCGACGCGCTGACGGACCCGGACCTCGCGCAGGCGGCCGGGCGGGCGACCCTCTTCGCCCGCTGCACCCCTGCGCACAAGGCCCGTGTCGTCGCCGCGCTGCGCGGCGCGGGGCACACCACCGGTTTCCTCGGCGACGGTGTCAACGACCTGCCGGCGCTGCACGCCGCCGATGTGGGCATCTGTCCGCGCAACGCGGTCGATGTCGTGCGGGAGTCCGCCGATGTGGTCCTCGCCGAGAAGGATCTCGCTGCCATCGATCATGCGATCACCGCGGGCCGGCGCAGCAGCGTCAACATCTCCGCCTATCTGCGCATCACGTTCTCCTCGAACCTCGGCAATGTCATCGCGATGCTGGCCGCGGGTCTGCTGCTGCCCTTCCTGCCGATGCTCCCGGCGCAGGTCCTCGTCCAGAACCTCTGCTTCGACGCGGCGCAGCTGGCCTTCGCCTTCGGCCGTGCCCCGTCCTCGGTCCTGCGGCGGCCGACGGTACTGCGGCCCCGGGACTTCCTGCGGTTCATCACGGGCTTCGGACTGCTGAACGCCGCCGCAGACCTTGCCACCTTCGGTGTGCTCGCCCTTGCGCTGCACGGTTCACCGTCGGACGGCCGGGCCGCCTTCCACTCCGGCTGGTTCACCGAGAACCTCCTCACCCAGGCTCTGGTGATGCTGCTGCTGCGCACTGGCCGGCGGACCGCAGAGGGCCGCGGCGGCGGGCCTGTACGCGCTGCCGCGGCGGGCCTTGCGGTCATCGGCGTCCTGCTGCCGCCGACCCCCGCGGGCCCGCCCCTGGGCCTGAGCGCACTCCCGCCGCTCTATTACCTGTTGCTGGCCACCGTCCTCGCTCTGTACGCATGTGGTCTCGCGACGGCGCGCACCCGCTACGAACGCAACCGGAGGAATTCATGACCGCCCCGAGCACCGGCCGCAGCGCCACCGGCGTCCGTACCGCCCAGGGTGGCCCGGTGCGAGTGCGCCGGGCCACGCCCGCCGATGTCGGGGCACTCGTGCGGCTGCGGGCCCTGATGCTGAGCGGCATGGGGATGGACGCCGGAGACGACAGTGCTCCGTGGCGGGCCGACGCGGCGCGGTGGTTCGCCGACCGGATACCGCGGGCGGAGGAGTTCGCGGCGTTCGTCGTGGAGGATCCCGAGCTCGGTGTGGTGGCGTGCGCGGTGGGAGCGTGCGACGCACATGCCCCGGGTCCGGGCAATCCCACCGGGCTGCACGGGCATGTGTCCAATGTGAGCACTGATCCTCGGCGGCGCCGACTGGGGTATGCCCGGGCCTGTGTCGACGCGGTGCTCACCTGGTTCGGGCAGGAGACCCGGGTGACGGTGATCGGTCTCAACGCCACGCAGGACGGGGCCGGTCTGTACGAGTCGTTCGGATTCGCGCCTCCCCGGCACCCCGCCCTGCAGTTGCGGACACCCCGGCCGGCAGGCTGATCCGTCCGCCATGTGTCAGCCGTACGAGAGGTCGCTGCACGGGTCGTCGGCGGCCGAGCGGGCGCCGTCGGCGACGGCGGACGGTACGGCGTCGGGGTTCGCCGCCGTGGGGGCGGAGGCGGGACCGGCCGTGGGCGCGTCGGCGTAGTCCCGTCCGACGATGACCTGGATTCCGGCGCCGGCGGATTCCTTGATCCGCGCCCCGGCGAAGAGCCGTGCCGTGGTCCCGGCCTCGGCCCGCAGGCCGGGCCCGTACACGATGACGGTCGCCTCCTGGTCCTGGGAGTTCGCGGTGGCCGTGCCCGTGACGGTGAAGCCGTGGGTGCGCAGCATCCCGGCCGCCCGTGCGGCGAGCCCGTTCACGGTGGTGCCGTTGTAGACGGCGACGTCGATGCCCTTGCCGGAGACGGAGGCCCCCGGAGCCAGCGTCGCGCCCGGTGCCGGTCCGGTGGGTGAGGCGCTGCCATGCGATGCGCCCGCTGTGTTGCGGCCGTCGAGCGTGCGGTCGGCCTTCAGTGCCGCCCACAGCTCGTCGGCTTCCGGTTCCACGATGGCGACGCGGGCGCCTTCGTAGCGCCAGGGAACGGTGACGAACTCGGTGTTGCGCAGGTCGATGTTCTTCATCGACATGATGAAGTCGAGCAGTTTGTCGGCCGATCCGAGACCCGGGTCGACGGTCATCGCTTCGGTGGCCGCGTTGGCCAGCGGCAGCAGCGAGGCGGGGTTCAGGCCCCGGGATCTGACCTTCTTGACCAGGGAGGCGACGAAGGCCTGCTGCCTCTTGATCCGTCCTATGTCGGAGCCGTCGCCGATGCCGTGCCGGAGGCGTACGTAGTCGAGGGCACGCTGTCCGGAGACCGTCTGTACCCCCTTGGAGAAGACGAGTGAGCCCCGGGTGGAGCGCTTGGGATTCAGGTCGCGCTGGTAGATGTCCTGCGGGAGGCAGGCCGGCACGCCGCCGACGGCCGAGGTCAGCGCGGAGAATCCGGCGAAGTCGACCACGATGGTGTGGTCGACCCGCAGGCCGGTGAGGTGTTCGACGGTGTTCTGGGTACAGGCCGGATTGCCCTGGGCGGTCTGCCCCACGGAGAACGCCTCGTTGAACTGACTGTGGTGCTGCGGGGCCGTCCAGCCGCCGTCGGGCTTCTTACAGGCCGGGATGTCGACCAGCGAGTCGCGTGGGACGGACACGGCGACGGCGTGCTTGTGGTCGGCGTAGACGTGGAGCAGGAACACGGTGTCGGAGCGGCCGACCTCGCCCGTGGCGCCGCCGAGTCCGCTGTTGTCGCCGGAGCGGGTGTCGGAGCCGATGACGAGGACGTTCTGTCCTGCGGACGTGCCGGGCGGCCGGTCACCGGAGATGCCGTCGGCGCTGAACGTGTCGATGCTGCCGTTGAGTCTGAGGTAGCCCCAGCCGGCGCCTGCGACCAGCAGCACGAGAATCGAAAGCCCGGTCATGGCCGTCCGCCGCAGCCGGCTTCCCTGTCCCCCGGTCGCCGCCCCCTTGTGACTGCTTGTCATCGACCGCCCCGTTCATCCGGCTGTCATGGAGGGGGGACTGCCGCCACCCCTGCATGGTTGTACAGTTGCGCAATGTAGCAAGTGTTGGTGTCCACCTGGACCGGCCGGACCCGTCCATCGTCGTGCCGATCCCCTGTCCACACACACCTGCTGGAAACATTGACCGGAAGACACCTGAAGAAAGGGCGTGAGGCGCATGCTGCGCAACGGCCTGGAACCCTGGCACCTGTTGGTCGTGGCGATCGTCGTGCTGGCGGTGTTCGGCTCGAAGAAACTGCCGGACACCGCCCGCGCCCTGGGCAAATCCATGAGGATCCTGAAGAGTGAGGCCAAGGCCATGAAGCAGGACGCGCCACAGTGAACCGCGCAGCCGCGGGCTCCGTGCCGCTCCATCACTTCATGGATTGCGCAATCAGGGAACCGCAGGGAAGGCGCCGTCGTTCTTTTCGGTGGCGGCCGGACAAGCGCTGGTCGAACGAGCACTGATCAGCGAATCACTGGATCATTGGAGGAAGTTCATGGGTGTGACCCTGGCCAAGGGCGGTAACGTCTCCTTGTCGAAGGAGGCGCCCGGCCTGACCGCGGTGACGGTCGGCCTGGGCTGGGACGTACGGACGACAACGGGCGCGGATCACGACCTCGACGCGAGCGCACTGCTGTGTTCGAACGCCGGCAAGGTCCTCTCCGACCTGCACTTCGTCTTCTACAACAACCTCAACAGCCCCGATGGTTCGGTCCAGCACACCGGTGACAACCTCACCGGCGAGGGCGAGGGCGACGACGAGTCCATCAACGTGGATCTCGCGGGCGTCCCCGCGGATGTCGCGAAGATAGTCTTCCCGGTCTCCATCCATGACGCGCAGAGCCGGGGGCAGAGTTTCGGCCAGGTCCGTAACGCGTTCATCCGCGTGGTGAACCAGGCCAACGGCGTGGAGCTGGCTCGCTACGACCTCAGCGAGGACGCGTCGACGGAGACGGCGATGGTGTTCGGCGAGCTGTACCGGCACGGCGCCGAGTGGAAGTTCCGCGCGGTCGGTCAGGGTTACGCCTCCGGGCTGGCGGGCATCGCGTCGGACTACGGCGTCAACGTCTGACACCTGGGCACCTGACCAGAGCGCGACCGGGCCCCGGTCCTCACCCCGGAGTACCGGGCGAGGACCGGGGCCCGCACCGCCAGTGACGGCAGGGGCAGGACCGGCTCGAACGCGCAGGGCACCTCCGGCGCGTCCGGACTGGTTCGAGCGCGCGGGTCCCCTCCGGCGGGTCGGGACAGCGGCGGCGGGCGCGGCGACGGACCACCGGCGCGCGGCGCGCTCTCAGAGCGCCCGCAGACCGTTGATCACCTCACGGAGGATGCGCTCGTCGGGCAGCTGGGCCGGCGGCACGGGGCGGCTGACCTTCACGTAACCCGATTCGAGCAGATCGCCCAGCAGGACGCGCACGACGCCGACGGGCAGGTCCGCGTCGGCGGAGAGTTCGGCGACGGACTGGGTCTCGGTCCGGCAGAGGCTGAGCAGCGTACGGTGTTCGGGCCCGAGCAGCCCGTCCTCGGTGCTCCCGGACACGGTGTCGTCGAACGTGACGAGCGCGATCAGGTCGAAATGCGCACCGCCCGGACCGGGTTCGGTCCGCCCACCGGTCATGGCGTAGGGACGGACCAGCGGGCCCGCTTCGGCGTCGTACCACTGGCTGCCGGGCAGCTCGTACGGGTCGGGGGCCCCGAGGCCCCCGTCGTTCCTGGACATGGCGGACTCAGGCCTCCTCAGCCGGCTGCCGACGACTGTCCGGCGAACCGCGCCGGTGTGCGCAGGTGCTCGCCGACGCGTTTGACGAGGCGGGCCATCTCGTAGGCGACCAGGCCGATGTCGGCGAACGCCGTGCTGAGTACGGCGAGGCAGGAGCCCTCCCCCGCGGCGGCCACGAACAGGAATCCCTCGTCCATCTCGACCATGGTCTGGCGGACGTCTCCCGCCCGGAAGTGGCGCCCGGCGCCCTTGGCCAGGCTGTGGAATCCGGAGGCGACCGCCGCCAGGTGCTCGGCGTCCTCACGGCTCAGCGCGCTGGACGCACCCACTGCCAGTCCGTCACCGGAGAGCACGACCGCGTGCCGGACCTCGCCGACCCGGGTCACCAGATCGTCCAGCAGCCAGTCGAGCTCGCCGGACCGGCCGTGTGTCCCGGTTCTCTCGTTCGCGGTCATGCGGGGTCTCCTTCGCTGGGCGGGCGGGGTTCGGTGGAACCGGGGCCGGGCGGCCGGGTACCCGGGGCCAGGCCGCCGCCGCGCACCCAGCCGGTCCGGTAGGCGGTCATCCGGTCCCTGGCCTGCTCAGGGGTGCGCCCGGCGGCGGAAACGTCGCTCCGGTCCTGCTCCCGGGGCGGCTCGGGCACGGGTTCCTCGCGCAACTGCGGGACGAGGCTGGCCTGCCGCACCCGGCGGGGCAGTCCGTCGTCGTCATCCCGGTCGGCGTCCGGGGGCGGGGCCGGGGGCGCCGTGCGGGTCTCCTCATTGGTGTCCGCCCGGCGGGGACGTCCGTGCAGCGAGGTCACCCGGGCGGTGGGGCCGGTTCGGGACTCCAGCGCCGGCGCCGGGACCGGTGCGGGGAAGGCCGTGGTCTGCGCCCGCACCGCCCGGGGGCCCGGACCGGGGCCGAACGGCGCCCGTTCGTGCTCGTCCCGGCGCTCGGCCGAGGAAGAGGCCTTGCGGGGTGCGGCCTCTTCCTCGGCCGGCGGCAGCGCACTCTGCAGCAGGGCCGTCGGCAGCAGGACCACGGCCGTCGTGCCGCCGTACGGGGAGGTGCGCAGCTGGACCCTCACCCGGTGCCGGACGGCGAGCCGGCTGACGACGAACAGGCCGAGCCGGTCGCTGTCGAAGAGGTCGAGCGCCTCCGCCTGTTCGATGCGGCGGTTGGCGTCGGCGAGGAGTTCGGGTCCCATACCGAGCCCGCGGTCCTCGATCTCCAGTGCGTAGCCGTTGCCGACAGGTTCGCCGGTGATCCGCACCTTGGTGTGCGGGGGCGAGAACTGTGCGGCGTTCTCGACGAGTTCTGCCAGCAGATGGGTGAGGTCGGCGACCGCCGTGCCCTTCACCGCGCCGTCGGGCAGCCGGCTGACCTCGATCCGGGCGTAGTCCTCGATCTCGGAGACGGCGGCCCGCACGACGTTGGTCAGGGACACCGGCATCCGCCAGGCCCGCCCCGGTGCGGCGCCGGACAGGATGATCAGGCTCTCGGCGTGCCGCCGCATCCGGGTGGTGAGGTGGTCGAGCCTGAAGAGGTCGCTGAGCTCGTCCGGGTCGTCGGCACGGCGCTCCATGCTGTCCAGGAGGTTGAGCTGACGGTGAACCAGCACCTGGCTGCGGCGCGCCAGGTTGACGAAGACGCCGGAGATCCCGTCCGCGAGCTCGGCCCGTTCGACGGCGGCGCTGAGGGCGGCCCGGTGAACGGTTCCAAGTGCCTCGCCGACCTGGCCGATCTCGTCGTGGGAGGCGAGCCCCGGCGGGGCCTCGGCCCGGATGTCGAGTTCCTCGCCCGCGCGCAGCCGTTGCATGGCCAGGGGCAGCTTGCGCCGGGCGATCTCCAGGGCGCTGTTGCGGAGGCTGACCAGCTCCACGACGAGTGCGCGCCCGATGCGTACGGAGATCACCAGGGAGGCGGCGACGGCCACACAGCCGAAGATCACGGCGGCCCCTGACGGGCTGAGCAGCCCCTGGGCGACGGGGTCCGCGCGGTCGGCGACCCGTACACCGGCGCCGGTGGCGATGCGCTGGAGTTCGCCGCGCACCTCGGACGCCGCCTGCCGCCAGGCGGTGTCGGGCACGGCGCGGGCGGCGTCGCGGCCCGGGGCGGCGGCGAGCACCTTGTCCTCGGCTGCCTGGATCCTGCTGTAGGCGGGCTTGGCGGTGAACTCCCGCCAGACGGTGCGTTCACCGGCGGGCAGGTCGGCGCCTGCGGTCTCGGTGAGGCTGCGCCGGGTGTCCACCGCGCCGGTGAACAGCCGCAGGGGGCGGTCCTTCAGGGTGCCGGTGCGGGCGGCCGTGGTCAGCAGGGCGTCCTCGCGGGCCAGCATCTCGTCGGCGCGGGCGAGTTCGAGCAGGACGCGGGCGTCGGAGCCGAGAGCATCGTCCTGGATGCCGGTGAGTGCTCCGGAGACGGCGAAGGCGGCGGTGACGGTTTCGGTGTACCGGTCGTACACGGCGCCCTCATCGCTCGCGGCGGCTTCATCGCCCGCATCACCCATATCTCTCGCGGCATCCTCGCCTCTCTCAGCAGCCCTGTCGCTCGCGGCACCCTTGCCCGTCCCTTCGCCGGCGCGCAGATCCTGGGCGAGGCCCAGGAAGCGGTCGAGGCGTCCGGCCACTCCCCCGGGCAGGCTTCCCGTCTCGCCGATGGTGTGGCCGTCGTCGAGGCGCAGTGCGCCGAGTGCGGTGTCGGTGCGCCCGGCCCGCTCCCGCAGAGCGGAGGCATGCGGACCACTGGGATCGGCCGCTTGGAGCATGGCCGCCGTGCGCTCGCTCTGCAGCGCGGCGACGGCTGCCGCCACCGGCGCCCGCACCTCCTCGTCGACGCGCTGCAACTGCCGCAGCCTTGCCACGTCCTGGGCCGTGGACACGGTGGCGAATCCCCACAGGGCGAGCAGGGAGACCACCGGCACCATGAGCAGCGAGATGATCTTCGCGCGCACGGTCCTGGGCCGCAGCGTCCAGCCGCCGCGCGGGGCGGATATGCCGTACGCGGGCAGCGGTCCGCCCTGCTCGGCGCTCTCGTCGGCCGGCGGCCCGGCGTGCGCGCGGCGGCCTCGGGCGGGCGGTGCCGGCGGGGTGCCGGGCCGGGCGTCCGAGGCACCGGTGTCCGGGCTCGTGCGGGGTGGGCGCATGGCCTCCTCGTTCCGGGTCGGAGCTGAGCGGGTCTGAGCTGAGCGGATCGGAGCTGAGCGGGTCGAATCCGGGAGGGGCGAAGCCGGGAGGGCCGTCGGCCGGCCGGTCGAGGACGGGCCGGTCGAGGACGGGAGGCCCGGAGCCGGTCGGGTCGGCCCGTCCGTCACCGGGTGCCGGCGGGTGCGGTGCCGGGGCTGCGGCCGGCGCGCCGCGTTCGGGTGCCGGGGCCGCGTCCGGCCGGTACGGCCGTTGCCGTGGAAGCCGGGTCCGCGGGTGGCTGCGCACGCCCGGCGTCGACGTACGCCGCGCGTTCCGGGGCGGTCGGGGAGAGGGCCACGAACGCCGAGGTGAGGAAGAGGTACGAGCCGAGCCCGACGGCGAGGGGGAAGATGAACTGCATGGCGGTGGCCCCGTGGAGGGTGCTTCCGGAAGGCGTCACCCGCACGGTCACGGCCAGCATCCCGGTGTAGTGCATGCTGCTGACGGCCGCGCCCATGACGAGCGAGGCGAGTGCCACGGCGCGAGGCGACCTGATGTTGAGCGCGGCCCACAGTGCGGCCGTCGCGGCGATGACCGCGATGACGACGGAGAGGACGACCCGCAGCGGGTCGTAGTGGACGGTGCCGTGCAGCCGGAGTGCCGCCATGCCCAGGTAGTGCATGCTGGCGACGCCCAGCCCGGTGGCGAACCCGCCGAGCAGCAGGGCCCGGGTCCGGTCGCGGCTGTAGCCGACGGCGAAGACGCCGCCGCCGACCACCACCATCGCGCCGAGCAGGCTGAGCAAGGTCAGCGGCACGTCGTAGCGGATGTCGGTGCCGTACACCCCGAAGCCGAGCATCGCCACGAAGTGCATGGTCCAGATGCCCGAGCCGATGGCCGATGCGGCCGTGATCAGCCAGTTGCGGCGCGAGCGCCCCGTCGTGTCGAGCGCACGCACGGTGCAGCTCAGGCCGAGCGCGGCGCCGATGCAGGCCATCGCGTACGACAGCAGCGGTGTCAGCCAGCCGAAGGTGGCGTGGTCCAGGTGTCCCATGACTCGGGGACGCTAGTCGCGCCGGAGCACGCGCCCGGGGCACATTCGAAAGGTGCCGAAATATGACAGAGAGATGTTCCCGAACGATCGCACCGTGGTCGAACGTGTACACCGATTCACGACGTTTCGTTCGGGCGACGACTGCGCGATCATGTCCGTATGGCCGATGACCACACACACGTCCAGGACTTCTTCACCGCTCGGGCCGCGGACTGGGACAGGCGCTTTCCCGACGACGGTCCGGCCTTCGACACCGCGGTCGTGGCGCTGGGGCTCCGCCCCGGCGATGCCGTGCTCGACGCCGGATGCGGCACCGGCCGGGCGATGCCGGCCCTGCGGGCGGCGGTCGGGCCCGGGGGCACGGTGCTCGGCGCCGATCTCACCGCGGCCATGCTGGAGACCGCGGCGCGCGCGGGGCGTGGCCACGACGGGCTGCTGCTCCAGGCCGACGCGGCCCGGCTGCCGCTGCGGGCGGGGACGCTCGACGCGGTGTTCGCGGCCGGCCTGATCTCGCATCTGACCCGACCGGGGCCGGATCTGGCGGAGCTGGCCCGGGTGGTGCGGCCGGGCGGGCTGCTGGCGCTGTTCCACCCCATCGGCAGAGCGGCGCTGGCCGCGCGGCACGGCCGGCGGATCACCGACGGCGATCTGCGGGCCGAGGCCAACCTCCGTCCGCTGCTGGCGCGTTCGGGCTGGACGCTGCGCTCGTACGTCGACGAGGAGGCCCGCTTCCTCGCCCTGGCCGAGCGGACGGCCTGACGGCTGCCCCGCCCGGCCCTGCTCGGACACTCCGCTCGCGCGCGGCCCCGCGCGTTCCGTTCACCCGGTCTGCGTGTCCGGTCGGCCGGGTTGCCGGACCGGACAGCCACCGGCCCCGGGTGTGGGAAACGTGCCGAGTGCGGACACCTCGTATCCGCGCGGGTAGCCCCTGATCTCCGGATTCTGCCGGGCGTAATGAGGGGAAGTGCGCGGCGGCAGCAAGCGCACGGCGCGCGCCCGCAGACGCAGAGCACCCCGGGTGAGGCCGCGGGCCACGGGGCCCGGACGCTCGTACCGGAACGCCCGCAGCAGCGAGTCGTCGAGGAGGGCGACACTCGCGCCGCGCAGGAGCGGTGCGAGGGGGCGCGGGTACCAGGACGCCATCAGCTCCAGCGTGGCGTCCGACACCGAGCGCGCGCCTTCGTCCCAGCCGAAGTGTTCGTTCTCGTAGGTGTCGAGGGTGTGCTCGAAGTCCTCGTACGTCCGCGGCAAGTCCTTGATCCCCATGTGGGCGCCCAGGGTCCGGTAGTACGCGGCGCACGCCCGCAGTTCGTGGTCGCAGAGACGGCGCCATCCGTACCTGTCGAGCCACCGCTTCGGGGTGACGACGAAGGTGCACAGCACGTAGCGCATGTTGTCGTTGCTGATGTCATAGCTGTTGTGCATCCGGTTGATCCGGCGGATGGCCGCACGCCCCGGTTCGCTGTCGAAGCCGTGCTCGACCACGGTGTCCAGGAGCAGCGCCGTGTCGTCGTACCGCTTCTGCGAATGGTCCGTCAGTTGTGCTGTCCGCGCGAGGAGTCGTCCGATGGCCGGGACGGCATAGGTTCGGTAGAGGGCCAGTTCGAGGGCGCGGGCAATGTCCCAGGGGAACTCGTATGTCGCCGTGATCCGGTAAATTTCCAGGAAGTCACGCTCCGGATCGAGGCGTTGGATTTCCTTCAGCCGGTCGAAACGCTTCACCGCACCGCCCTCTCGTCCAGGTCGAGTGTCCAACCCTATGTCCGCGGGCAAGACGGTCAGGAGGCGCGCCGCACGGGGTACGGCTGGTGCTCACGGCATCTGCCCCTCATGTGTGCGCGTCAGTCGCACAGCACGCACATCAATGAGAGGCGGTTCCCCATGACCGACGTGATCGGCATATTGCGCAGAGCCGTGACCCCCGGCCGCAAGGGCGCCCGGACCGCCGCCCCTACGCGGGCACCGGAACGCAGACAGCACAACCTCTTCGAGGCGGCCGCGACATTCGTCGCGGCGTCGGCGGAGGACGACCAGGAGCGGATGGACGAGGCAAGCGACTGGGTGTCACCGGAGCAGCTCTCCTTCGGTGTCAGCGAACTGGCCTGCCGGGCAGTCATCGCACTCGCCCGCGAGCGCGACGAATCACCGCAGGCGGTGGCACGCACCCTGCTCGGTCTGACCGACGACTGAGCCGGGCCGTCCGGCGGACGGCCGGAGCCTGACGTCCTGCCTTGTCAGGGCCTCGACGAGCGGGTTACCCACTGGTTAAGGTGCGCCGACGGACAACCATGACGGACGAGGAGGGTGCAGTGGCCGGGACGGACAACACAGTCGCCGACGACGACGCACTGTATGTGCTGACTGCGGTCCTGCTGACCCCTGCGCAGTTCCCGAGCGTGCTCGGCGACGACTACCCGGCGGCGTGTGCGGCACTGGGCCTGCAACCGTACGCCGAGGGGTACGGCCTGGTCATGGGCCAGGACGCCGACGGTGCGCGGTGGACCGTCGTCGTCGACGACGTGTCGCTGGTGGCCGTGGCGATAGCGTCCTGGGACTGCGGCATGGAGTACGACCTCTCGCCCGATGACCGTTCGGTCGTCAGCGCGCTCCCCGGCTGGCCGCTCGCCGTGGCCGTCGCCGCCCCCGGGGTGGCCGCCCCGCACGACCCGGCGCCGGACCCGGAGGCGGACGGCGTGGACCTGCCGCCGCTGTCCCCGCCCGACACCGATGCGTGGGGGCCGGCCCAGCGGCGTCTGGGCGCGGATGCGATCGCGCTGCACTGGGCAGTCTGGCGCGAGCAGATCGACGACGCGACCGTGTTCGCGCCGGGCGGCGACGGAAGCCCGGCGGGACGTGGGGACGCGAGCACGGACGGGGACACGGACGGGGACACGGACGGGGACACGGGCGAAGGCACGGACGGGGACACGGGCGAAGGCACGGGCGCAGACACGGATGTCTCCGTCGCCCAGGACCCGGAATCGGCGCAGAGCGTCGAGGACGCCCCCTCCTCCGGTCCGCATCCCGGTGTACGACGGGCTCTGGCCGAGGCACACGCCTATGTGGAGTCCCCACCGCCGCCCGGCCGTGTCCGGTCGTCCTTCGCGTCCGGCGACGCCCGGATGATACGGGCGGACGGCCCCGGCTGGTCGATGGTCGCCAGGACGGACGACATCGCGTTCCTCCTGCTGGACGAGGTACCGGGAGAGATCCTGACGGTCGGGCGCGGGACCGCGCTGCCCGGGCTGCTGAAGTCCCTGGACGCCCTGGCCGTCCGGCCGTCCTGACCGCTCGCCCCGCCTCGTCCCATCTCGCCCCGTTCTGAAGGTCGCACGTGTGAGCCCCGGGATTCAGGATCCCGGGGCTCACACGTCAGTACCGCCTCAGACGCGCTCCAGCGGCCGGTGGGGTCCGGCGGGGAGCTCGGTCCTGACCGGGTCGCCGGGCCGGACCACACCACCCGTCACGACCACGCTCATGATCCCGGCCTTGCGGACGATGTTGCCCGCCTCGTCCCGGCCCACGACCTGCTTGAGCAGACCGTCCTGGAAGTGGTCGATCTGGAGGCAGGGGTTGCGCAGCCCGGTGACCTCGACGACCGCCTCGTCGCCGAGGTGCAGCAGCGTGCCGACGGGCAGGGCCAGCAGATCGACACCACGGGTGGTGATGTTCTCCCCGAGATCACCGGGGGCGACGTCGAAGCCCGCCTCGCGCAGTTCACCGAACAGCTCTTCGTGGATGAGATGAACCTGCCGCAGATTCGGCTGGGTGGGGTCCTGAGCGACCCTGGAGCGGTGCTTGACCGTCACTCCGGCGTGCACGTCCCCTTCCACTCCCAGCCCGGCCAGGAGTGTCACACCGGCCCGGTTCGGCTTGGTGAAGGTGTACGTGTCGTTGCTGCTCACAACGGTGACTGTCCCGCTCACTGCGGAGATCCCCTCTCAGCGGCCTATTTCCTTGCGAGTGATCCTACGGAGCCTGCGCCGCTGACCTGGATCCAGTGCCAGATAGGCGATCGCGGGAACTCCGACGAGCACCAGCAGGGACAGCCAGAACCCGATGAACGGCATCAGGACGACCGCGACGACAACTCCCCCGATGGCGATCTTTGCGCTGTTCGACATCGTCCACGCCTCCTTCGCGGCCAGTGGCCGCTTCTGATGTGAGAACGCTTGTGCGTGCCCATCGGTTCCAGCCACCCCGGACTCGTCCGGGCCGGTCACCTCAGGGGCGCGCCGACCTCGTGCATATGCGCGAGGGCCTGGCGGTAGGACTCGATGAGTCCGGTCTCCGCGTACGGCATGCCGAGCGCCTCGCAGTGGGCCTTGACCAGGGGCTGCGCCAGCCGCAGGTGCGGGCGGGGCATGCTCGGGAAGAGATGGTGCTCGATCTGGTAGTTGAGCCCGCCGAGGAACCAGTCGGTGAGGACGGCGCCGCGCACGTTGCGCGAGGTGAGGACCTGGCGCTGCAGGTGGCCCCAGCGGTCCCCGTCGGGGTCGGGCATCTCCATGCCCTTGTGGTTGGGGGCGAAGGCCATGCCCAGGTGGAGGCCGAAGAGCGCGTGGTGCACGAGCGCGAACACGACGGCCTTTCCGGGCGACATGACCGTGAGCAGCAGTGTGGCGTAGAGGCCGAGGTGGGCCACCAGGAGCAGGGCGGACAGCGCTCGCTCCCGGGCGGGCTGCTGTCGCAGGTACTGGAATCCGGAGATCTTGAGGGCGATGCCTTCGAGGAGCAGCATCGGGAAGAACAGCCGGGCCTGGTTGCGGGTGAGCCAGCGGGCGAAGCCCTCACGCTGGGCCGCCTGCTTCTGGGTCCAGACCAGGGCACCGACGCCGACGTCCGGGTCCTTGTCGATGTGGTTGGGATTGGCGTGGTGACGTACGTGCTTGTCGTTCCACCACGCTTCGTTCATGCCGAGCAGCAGGTTGGCGTGGACCAGGCCGATGGCGCGGCCCGCCCTCCGGTCGCCGGATATCTGGGCATGGCCCGCGTCGTGTCCGAAGAAGGCGGTGCGGGACCAGACGATGGCGAGTGGCAGCGCGAGCAACAGGGTCCACCACGTGTTGCCGAGGAGGACCACTCCCGTGAGAACGGCGCCCAGGGCGAACAGATTGGCGGCGATGCCTGCCGCGTACCAGCCGGTGCGCCGTTCGAGGAGTCCCTGCCCCTTGACGGCTCGCAGCAGTGGCGCGAAGTCACTTCCTGTACTTCCGGCACTTCCGGCACTGTCGCGGATTCGTTCCGCGACGGTGGTTGCGGCCTGAGGCATGATGTCTCCGGTCTTAGGGGTGCGCTGACCTGATGAAACGTACGGGTCGCAGATATATAGCAGCCATGGAGCCACCACCCCGATTCCGGTGGGGCCAACCCCCTCATTCCGGAGGGGGGCCGGCCCCACCCGGCCGACATATCGGACACGGATGAGTGATTTGAATCACAGGACGGTGACCTCCGTCCCCGATTCCGGTGGAGTACCCTCGGCGACCTCGACCCACTAGTCAAATTTGAGGACTCTGACATCGCTGTGCACCGCCTCCCCGCAGCAACGCTCTCCGAGATCTCCGCACTCGCCCCCTGCTCCGTGGTCTTCCTGCCCTCGGATCCCGCCCGCACCGGGCGGGTCGCCTTCTGGCATCCCGACGGCAGCAGTCCGCCCGATGGCCCCGGAACCGTCGTGGGACTGACGGTGGCCGGTGCCGGCGCGCTGCCGTACGACGTGCCGGCGCGGGTGCTTTCGGTACGGGACGCGCTTCCCGTACTGACGCGTGCCCGCGCGTCGGCACTCGCCTCGCCGGCAGCCGCGTTCTGGGGCGCGGCGGGGCTGCTGGCCCTGCAGTTCGCGGCCCGGGGGCTGTTGCTGCCGGGGCTGAGCGCCACGGATCACGACACATGGCGGGCGGGACCGCTCACCGCGGACGACCAGACACGGATCCGCACCCTTGCCGCGTCCATGCCGCCCACCGCCCACGCGGTGCCGCTCGACGCCGCGGCAAGGCCCCTGCTGCTGCCCGAACCCGAGTGGCTGGTGCGGGCGTTCCTCGACGCGGTGGCCGATTCCCTGCCCCGCACACCTGCCGCGGCCTTCGCCGCCGGCGGCCCGGCGTTCGCCGCCGACGCACCGCAGCACCTGCCCGGTCAGCACGCCTGGGCCGCCGATGTGGCGGCCGGGCACGACGCGGGCGTACGGCTCTCGCTGCGCGTGGAGGTGTCGGGGCTCGACGGGGCCGGCGAGGCGGCCCCGGGCCGTCCGTCCGGACCTTCCTTCCGTGTGGTTCCGCAGATCCACAGTGTCAGCGATCCGGCTCTGGTCGCCGACGCCGCGGAGATCTGGTCGGGCAGCGGCCCTGCCGCCGCGGCCTTCGGTCCACGCGCCCGGATGGACGCCCTGCTGACCCTGCGCCGGGCCGCGCGGAGCTGGCCGCCCCTCACCCCGCTGCTGTCGGCGGCCGTGCCCGACGCGGTGGAGCCGGCCGACGAGGAGATCGCCGACCTCCTCGGTCCCGCCTCACGGGCCCTCGCCGTAACGGGGGTTCAGGTGCACTGGCCCAGGGGGCTGGCCCGCAGGCTCACGGCGCGCGCGGTGATCGGCCCGCCGGACGACGAGGACGGCGCCGGCGCCCAGAACGGGGCCCGGGGGCCGCTGCGTACCGCGACGGACACCGCGGCCCTCCTGTCCGCCGACGCCCTGCTGACGTTCAACTGGTGGTTCGCGCTCGGTGACCAGCAGCTCAGCCGCGCCGAGCTCGACCGGCTGGCCGAGGCCGGCCGGCCGCTGGTGCGGCTGCGCGACCAATGGGTACTGATCGATCCGGACGAGGCGCGTCGCGCCCGGGAGACCCAGGACCGCAAGGTCACCCCGGTCGACGCGCTCGGGGCGGTGCTGACCGGTTCCACCGAGGTCGACGGCCACCGGGTCGAGGTCCGGGCCACCGGCTGGCTGGAGCAGCTGCGGCAGCGGGTCGCGGACCCCGAATCCCGGCAGGCGCGGGACGACGAGCCGCCGGTCGGTCAGCCGCCCGCGCTCGCAGCGACGTTGCGCGACTACCAGCTCCGCGGCCTGAACTGGCTGCACACCATGACCTCGCTCGGGCTCGGCGGCTGCCTCGCCGACGACATGGGGCTCGGCAAGACCATCACCCTGATCGCGCTGCATCTGCACCGGCAGACACTCGAGTCGGCCGCCGGACCCACGCTGGTGGTCTGTCCGACCTCGCTGATGGGCAACTGGCAGCGGGAGATCGAGAAGTTCGCGCCGGGCACCCCGGTGCGCCGCTTCCACGGCGCGTCGCGCAGTCTGGAGGGCCTGGCGGACGGCGAGTTCGTGCTCACGACGTACGGGACGATGCGGCTGGACGCCCCGAGGCTGGCGGCCACGCGCTGGGGCATGGTGGTCGCCGACGAGGCGCAGCATGTGAAAAACCCCTACTCGGCGACGGCCAGGCAGTTGCGCACGATCGGCGCGCAGGCGCGCGTGGCGCTCACCGGTACCCCCGTGGAGAACAACCTCTCCGAGCTGTGGGCGATCCTCGACTGGACGACGCCCGGCCTGCTGGGCCGGCTCGGCACCTTCCGCACCCGCTACGCGCGGGCCGTGGAGGGAGGCAGCGACCCCGCCGCCGCCGAGCGGCTCGGCGCACTGGTCCGCCCGTTCCTGCTGCGCCGGCGCAAGTCCGACCCCGGCATCGCCCCGGAACTGCCGCCGAAGACCGAGACCGACCGCGCGGTCTCGCTGACCGCCGAACAGGCGGGCCTGTACGAGGCGGTGGTACGCGAGACGCTGGCGGCGATCTCCGACGCCGACGGGATGGCCCGGCGGGGTCTGGTGGTGAAGCTGCTGACCGCGCTCAAGCAGATCTGCAACCATCCGGCCCAGTACCTCAAGGAGGAGGAGCCGCAGATCTCGGACCGCTCGGGGAAGGTGGAGCTGCTCGACGAGTTGCTGGACACCATCCTCTCGGAGGGGGCGGGTGTCCTCGTCTTCACCCAGTACGTCCAGATGGCCCGGCTGCTCGAACGCCATCTGGCAGCACGCGGAATCCCGACCCAGTTCCTGCACGGCGGTACTCCGGTCGCGGCGCGGGAGGCGATGGTGAACCGGTTCCAGGCGGGCGAGGCGCCGGTCTTCCTGCTGTCGCTCAAGGCCGCGGGGACCGGGCTCAACCTCACCCGGGCGGGCCATGTGGTGCACTTCGACCGCTGGTGGAACCCGGCGGTCGAGGCGCAGGCCACCGACCGTGCGTACCGCATCGGGCAGACCCAGCCGGTGCAGGTTCACCGGCTGATCGCCGAGGGGACGATCGAGGACCGGATCGCTGACATGCTCGCCCGTAAACAGGGGCTCGCGGATGCGGTGCTCGGTTCCGGCGAGAGCGCCCTGACCGAGCTCAGCGATGCGGAACTGGCCGATCTGGTGGAGCTGCGAGGGGGCGCACGATGAGTGACGGATACGAGGCCGAGGCCTACGCCGACGATTTCGGCGCCGACGAGCCGCAGGACGCGGACACATCGCAGGAGGAGCGCACGTTCGCGGCTCTGCCGCCCGCGCACGGGCGCGGGTTCGCGGAGTCCTGGTGGGGCCGGGCGTGGCTGCAGGCACTGGAGGACACCGCTCTGGACGGTCAGCAGCTGAAGAAGGGGCGGCGGCTCGCCCGTGAGGGCGCGGTCGGCGCGGTGTCCGTGCGGCCCGGCCGGATCACCGCCGTCGTCCGGGACCGGGACGAGCACGCCCACCGCAGCGATGTGCTCCTCCAGGAGCTGGCCGAGGAGGAATGGGACCGGTTCCTGGACATGGCGGTCGAACGGGCCGGGCACATCGCGGCGCTGCTCGACCGGGAGCTGCCGCCGCATCTGGTCGAGGACGCGGCGGCGGCCGGCGTGGACCTGCTCCCGGCGATCGGCGACCTCGACCCGGAGTGCACCTGCGAGGCCTGGGACCACTGTCCGCACACCGCCGCCCTGTGCTACCAGCTGGCGCGCCTGCTGGACCAGGATCCGTTCGTGCTGCTCCTGATGCGGGGGCGCGGTGAGCGACGGCTGCTGGACGAGCTCCAGGTACGGATCGCGGCCCGGGCCGCGGGGCACGAGGCCGCCGGCCCCGGTGACGGTGAGGGTGACGGCGGTACGGACGAGGCCGGGGGCGGTCCGGTGCGCGGGGTTCCTGCGGCACAGGCGTACGCGAGGGCCGATGCCCTTCCCCCGCTGCCGCCGCCCCCGGTGCTTCCCCAGGAGCCGGGCCTGTCCCCCTCGCTGGACACGGAGACGGACCCGGAGCCGGGTGTGGACCCGTCGGCGCTGGAGATGCTGGCGACGGACAGCGCGGTGCGCGCCCAGCGGATGCTGGCGGACGCGCTGGCTCCCGGCCATGAACACCGGCCCCTGCCGACCGCCCTGACGCCTGGTCAGGACGCGGTGCGGCTGGCCGCCGAAGCGCATCCCGAGCCGTGGATCATGACCCGGCTGGCGACGGGCTCCGGACGCCGGCGCGCCGGGCTGCCCGCCGCGGTGCGCGCCTGGCAGTACGGAGGCGCCGCCGCGCTCGCCGTGCTCGACGAGGAATGGGTTCCGGACGCCGCCGGCCTCGCCCGCGCCAGGACTCAGCTCGCCGGAGCCTGGGAGGAGGACGAGGCGCCACGGCTGCGGGCCGGGCGCAACTGCTGGACGGCTGCGGACGGCACCGTTCAGCTCCGCTACGGGCGGGACGGGCGCTGGTATCCGTACCGCAAGGAGGGCGGGTCCTGGTTCCCGGCGGGTCCCTGCGACGACGACCCCGCGGCGGCATGGGCGCAGGCCGGCGCGGCCGACGTCTGACGGCGCATCATGGGAGGGGTACGGGCTGCCGGACTTCCCGTCCGGCTGCCCGCACCGCCCGTCCCGTCCTGAACAGCCCTTCCACTACGCCGGTTTCGGACTCCTGCCGTCTTTCGCCACCGGCTCGTCACCCGTACGGTAGGGGCCGCGAGACGCTCGGCCGTACATCGGACAGCCCATTCCGGTCATCGGACATGAGGGAGTCACGGGATGCCGGGGGAATCGGGTACCGGGCCGTTGCGCGCTGTCGTCGGTGTCCGGACGGATCAACTGCCGGAACCCGGCCGGTTGATCCGTCCCCCCACACAACAGGAGTACGCATGGACCGCAGAAGGATTCTCCAGGGCGCCGCGGCGACGGCCGCGGCTGCTCTGCTCCCCGCCTCCGTCCGGGCCACCGCCGCGACAACGGGGGACACGGACTATCCGTCGGCTCACTGGGTACCCGCGTCGACGTCCAACTACACCGTTTCGACGCGGCCTTCGGCGTACCCGGTCCAGTACGTGATCATCCATGTCACCCAGGAGATGTTCTCGGACGCCGTGGCCATCTTCCAGAACCCGGCGAAGCAGGTCTCCGCGCACTATGTGGTGCGCTCGGCCGACGGCTACATCGACCAGTGCGTGCGGGAGAAGAACATCGCCTGGCACGCCGGCAACTGGGACTACAACACCCGCAGCATCGGCATCGAGCACGAGGGCTACGTGGACCAGCCCGCCTACTTCACCGACGTCATGTACGAGAAGTCGGCGCTGCTGACGGCCTCGGTCTGCGACCGCTACTCCATCCCGAAGGACCGCGCCCATATTCTCGGACACGTCCAGGTCCCGGGAACCGACCACACCGACCCGGGTCCGAACTGGGACTGGGTCCGCTACATCCGCATGGTCAACCTCCTCGGCACGGGCTGAGAAGCCGCCGGTCCCGGGACTCCCCCGGGACCGCACCGTGGTTGTCGCCGCGGCCCGGGAACGGGTACCGGACCGGCCCACCCTGTGCGAGGGCGGCCGGCCGGCAAGCCGCACCATCGCGGACGCTCGCGGCCGTGCGGCGCGTGCCGTGAGCCGGACACGCCCGGGGTAGCATCAACGGCGGTGCCCATCAGGCGAGACAGCAGGTACAGCCTTCTTGACGGAGTCACGAAGCGCGCCGAAACTGGCGTGGACGGTCACGATTGTCAGCGCCGCCTCTGCGGGAACCGCCCCGCCCAGGTGGTCATCGGCCCCGGCCCGCTGGCAGGCAACCCTTCCACCGCGATGGGGTGCCCCGGGTGACGACCGGGTCCCGTCGGTGCGACGGGGCAAGCGTGGTCTCGCGTATCGCGAGTCCTGAAGGCGGGACCGGTGGCAATGCCCTGCAACGGTTTGACGAGGCGCCTGCACATCGATCTGCTGCGCGTCTCCAGCGCCTATTAGTCCGCGAACAGGACACGTACGCCTCCGGTGAGTCCGGCTGCGTACAGGTCCGTTCGATCCGGACCGGTACGCAGGCGCAGTCGCTCCGCATCCGGCCGCCGGTGCCCACGAGGCGCCGGTGGCTTCCTCGTTCCCCCCAGGAATTCCCATAGGGAGAGTCATGCCCGAGACAGCATCGCGCAGTTCGAGTACAGCCGACCCGTCCCCGTGTACCTCGGTTTCACCCGTGCCGGGCTCAGGTGCCGCACGCCTTCGGACCAGGCCGGCCGTGCCGTCCCCGCGCCTCCACAGCCGTATCGGAGTCGGCCTGGCCGGCGGTTTCTACGCCGCACCGCACCGCTACGAGCTGTTCCTGTCGGAGAACTGCCCGCGCTCGCTGCGCATCTCGATCACCCTCGGGCTGCTCGGTCTGCGGGGCTCGGTCGCCACCACGCTCCTGGGGCATCCCGCCGAGACCTCCGGCGCGTACGCCTCATTGCGCAGGGCGTACGAGGCCACGGAGCACCGCTACGAGGGGCCGCTGACGGCACCCGCGCTGTGCGACCGGTGGAGCGGGCGCATCGTCAGCAACCACACGCCCGGCATCCTCCGTGATCTCGCGGGCCTGCTGTCCGGTCACGACGACGCCTGCCCCTCCGCGCTGCACCCGCCGGCCCTCGCCCCGGACATCGAGGCCCTGCGCGATCTGCTGGACCGGGACGTCACCCCGGCGGCCGGGCCCTCGCAGCGGTCGGCGGCCCTGGACCTGCTGGAAGGCCGGCTCGGTCTCCACGACTACGCGCTGGGCGAGGAGCTGACGGCGGCGGACGTGGACCTGTGGGTGGCGCTCGTCCAACTCGGCCCGGCCGGCGCCCTTCGCTCACACCCCCGGCTCAGGGCCTACGTGAGCCGCCTCTCCCGCCACCCCGCCTTCCCGGACAGGAGCGCCGTGACACCCGAAGCGGCGTGAACCGGGGAGCCCGCCGACGGCCGGCGGGCTCCGTCAGGCCGGGCCGGCCGGACCGGTCCCCGACTGCCCGCCGGGGCCCGGCCGCTCCCCCGCGCCCCTGGCCGCCGACGGATAGTTCACGAACAGGACCCCGTGCACCTCGCCCTCCAACGCGCGGTAGATATGGGGCTGGTCGGCCGCCCAATGGGCGCAGGTACCGGGTTCGACACCGACGGCCCCGTCCCGCGGACCGACGACGGCAGTGCCCGACAGCACCATCAGGCTCTCCCGTGTACCGGGCACATGTGCCTCGGACTCCTGGGTGACTCCGGCCCGGATGCTGATCCGGAACACATCGGTGACCCCGCCCTCGTCCTCGAACCGTTCCAGCAGAACCCCGGTGACGGCGGTGCCCGATACGCCGGCGGGATCCGGGGCCCGGGCGCCCTGCGGCAGCGGGTCGCTCAGCACCGCGCTGAGCGGCTGGCCGAGGGCGGTGGCGAGCGCGTACAGGGTCTCCAGCGTCGGGTTGCGCAGGCCGCTCTCCAGCTCCGACAGTGTCCCCTTGCCCACTCGTGAGCGCCGCGACAGCTCCGACAGCGACAGGTCCTGCTCGCTCCGCAGGGCCCGCAGCCTGCGTCCGACGTCCTCGTTCAGTCCCATCGGCGTGCACCGCTCCACTGTCGCGTTGACGGGCATCGGCCCGGTTCTCTAGTGTTCCATAAACAGAACGTTCCGTATACGGAACAGATCGCGGCGCACCGGTCCCTTCCGGCCATCGGCGACGTCCCGCACGGCACAGGGAAGTGGCTCACTCATGTTCGCGCTCACCCGTATACGTTCGGCCGCTCCGCCCTCCGCCGTGGTCGCCGGGCTGATCGCCGTCATGGTCGGGGTCACCAGCTCCGCGGCGCTGGTCTTCACCGCCGCGAAGGCCGCGGGGGCCGACTCGCGCGAGATCTCCTCCTGGATGCTCGCGCTCGGCGTCGGCCTGGCCTGCACCTGCATCGGCCTGTCGCTGCGCTACCGGGCCCCCGTGGTCACCGCGTGGTCGACACCGGGAGCCGCACTCCTCACGACCGGTCTGAGCGGTGTGTCCATGGCGCAGGCTGTCGGGGCGTTCGTCTTCTCCGCGCTGCTCATCCTCGTGAGCGGGGTGACGGGGTGGTTCAGCCGTGTCATGAGCCGGATCCCCGTGCCACTGGCGGCCGCACTGCTCGCCGGTGTGCTGCTGCGGTTCGGCACAGGACTGTTCAGCACGATGCACGGCAGCTTCGCGGTCGCCTTCCCCATGTTCGTGCTCTATCTGCTCGGGCGGCGTCTGCTGCCCCGCTACGCGGTGCTGCTGGCGCTCGCCGCAGGTGTGCTGGCGACCGCGTTCACCGGGGGCTGGCAGCTGGGCAGGGTCCAGCTCTCCCTGGCCACACCGGTCTTCACCGCCCCGGAGTTCGACTGGAAGGTTCTCGTGAGCGTCGGCGCTCCTCTGTTCGTCGTCACGATGGCATCCCAGAACCTGCCCGGTGTGGCCGTGATCCGGGGCGCCGGGTACGACGTCCCGGTGTCCCCCGTCATGACGTGGACGGGCGCGGCCAACGCCGTACTGGCGCCGTTCGGTGCGTTCGGCCTCAACCTCGCCGCCATCACGGCCGCCATCTGCACGGGCGAGGAGGCACATCCCGACCGCGACAAGCGCTATCTGGCGGCTGTGTGGGCGGGCGTCTTCTACCTCTGCGTGGGACTGCTCGGCGCGACCGTCGCCTCCCTGCTCACCGCCATGCCGCACGAACTCGTCCTGGCCATCGCGGGAATCGGTCTGCTCGCCACCATCGAGTCCTCACTGACCGCCGCCCTGGCCGACAAGGCGTCACGGGAAGCAGCCGTGGTGACGTTCCTGGCCACGGCCTCCGGCGTGACGCTCCTGGGGATCGGCTCGGCGTTCTGGGGGCTGCTGGCCGGCCTGGTCACGAGCGCCATCGCCTCGGTGGGACGCGCCGGGGGCAAGGACCCGGCCCCCGAACCCCTGCCGCGCGAACTCGGCGTCCGCTGAGCCCTGTCGGGCAGGTCCGCCCGCCCATCCCCCTGGTGTCCCTTCCGTGGGACGGGGTTGCTCCGGACCGCCGGAGCAGGATGGGATGACCCCATGCAGAAAGCGGTTTCCCACTCCTGCCCCGAACCCCTGGCGTCCTTCGACCACCTGGACCACCGTTACCGCGGCGAGAACCCGGTCCGCACCCTCGGCCACCTCTTCCACCCCG
This sequence comes from Streptomyces sp. NBC_00876, assembly GCF_045207435.1. Taxonomy (NCBI): domain Bacteria; kingdom Bacillati; phylum Actinomycetota; class Actinomycetes; order Kitasatosporales; family Streptomycetaceae; genus Streptomyces; species Streptomyces sp. NBC_00876. The sequence goes on along the minus strand of NZ_CP108800.1, from coordinate 8,180,875 downwards.
ACCGCCGGCTGCTGGCGCTCGCGGTCGCCATCTTCGTCGTGAAGCACAGCCCCATCTGGCTGCTGCCGCTGATCACCGCCACCGTCCTGGACGTCGTCGTCCAGCACGGACCGGAGTCCGGGCTCTGGAAGTCCACCGGCGTCCTCCTGTTCATCCTCGTGATCAACTACCCGCTCCACCAGTGGTACGTCCGGTGCCTCGGCGGCAGTATCCGCCGCATGGGCACCACCCTGCGCTCGGCGCTGTGCCGTCGGATGCAGCAGTTGTCCGTCGGCTACCACGCGCGGGTCAGTTCCAGCGTGCTCCAGGCCAAGGTGGTCCGTGACGTCGAGTCGGTGGAACAGATGATGCAGCAGAGCGCCGACATGGGCCTCGGCGCCGTGGTGACCCTGGTCGGCGGACTCGTCGTCATCGGTGTGCGCGTGCCCCAGTTCCTGCCCGTCTTCCTGATCGTCGTGCCCGCGGCCGGATTCCTCGTGATGAAGCTGCGCGCACGGCTGCGCAGCCACAACGAGTCCTTCCGCCGCGAGGTCGAACAACTCTCCTCCCGCGTCGGCGAGATGACGACGCTCATCCCCATCACCCGCGCCCACGGCCTGGAGCGGACCGCGCTGGGCCGCGTCGACGGTTCGCTGCGCCAGGTGTTCGCGGCAGGTCTGCGCCTGGACGTGATCAACGGCCGCTTCGGGTCCCTGGCCTGGGTCATCCTCAACACACTCGGCGTGCTCTGCCTGACCGGATCGGCACTGGTCGCCTATCACGGCTGGATGCCCATCACCCCGGGCGACGTGGTGATGCTCAGCGCCTTCTTCACCGTCCTGACCGGCTCGGTGACCACGCTCCTCGGTCTGGCGCCCGTCCTGACCAAGGGGCTGGAGTCGGTGCGTTCGGCGGGCGAGGTGCTCCAGGCGCCCGACCTGGAGCACAACTCCGGCAAGGCGCGGGTGGAGCACGTCACCGGCCGCATCGACTTCGAGGACGTCGGATTCGCGTACGACGACGCGGACCCCGCGGTCGACGGATTCACACTCTCCGCGCGGCCGGGCGAGACGATCGCCCTGGTCGGGGCCTCGGGGGCGGGCAAGTCGACCGTCCTCAACCTGCTCATCGGCTTCATCAGGCCCACCTCGGGCCGCATCATGCTCGACGGCACCGACATGGCCGGGCTCGATCTGCGCAGCTACCGGCGCTTCCTCTCGGTGGTGCCGCAGGAGTCGATCCTGTTCGAGGGCAGCATCCGCGACAACGTGACGTACGGGATGGGAGACACGGACGAGGCCACCCTGTTGCGGGCCCTGGAGGACGCCAACGCAATGGAGTTCGTCGCGCATCTGCCGCACGGCCTGGACACGGTGGTCGGCGAGCGGGGCGCACGGCTCTCGGGCGGGCAGAAGCAGCGGCTCGCGATCGCCCGGGCGCTGATACGCGACCCCAGGGTGCTGGTGCTCGACGAGGCCACCTCCGCGCTCGACAACCGTTCCGAGGCCCTCGTGCAGGAAGCCCTCTCCCGCCTCGTGCACGGCCGGACGGTCTTCGTCGTCGCCCACCGCCTCTCCACGATCCAGGGCGCCGACCGCATCGTGGCCATGGAGGGCGGCCGGATCGCGGAGGTGGGCACGCACGACGAACTGCTGGGCCGGGACGGGGTGTACGCGGGCCTCCAGCCCGCGTTCCCCTGACGGGCCGGCGCCGGGGCGGGGCCGTTCACGCCGTCACCAGTCGTGGACGGTGCCGTCCTTGAGCCGGTTGACCGGCAGATAGGCCTGCTCGTACGGGTGCGCCGCCGCCAGCTCCTCGTCCAGTTCGACCCCGATGCCCGGCGCCTCACCGGGGTGCAGGAACCCGTCGGTGAAGGTGTAGGCGTGCCGGAACACCTCCTCGGTGAGCGGGTTGTGCCCCGAGTACTCCTGGATTCCGAAGTTGTGGACGGCGAGGTCGAGGTGGACGGCCGCGGCCATACCGACGGGCGAGATGTCCTCGGGGCCGTGCACGGCGCTCTTCACCTGGTACTGCGCGGCGAAGTCGAAGAGCTTGCGCAGGGGCGTGACCCCGCCGAAGTGAGTGACCGCGGAACGCACGTAGTCGATCAGCTGCTCGGTGATCAGCGTCTGGTAGTCGTACACGGAGTTGAAGACCTCGCCGAGGGCCAGGGGCGTGGTCGTGTGCCTGCGCACCAGGCGCAGTGCCTCCTGGTTCTCGGCCGGTGTGCAGTCCTCCAGCCAGAAGGGGCGGTAGGGCTCCAGGTCCTTGCCGAGCCGGGCCGCCTGGATCGGCGTGAGCCGGTGGTGGGCGTCGTGGAGAAGCGGCAGCTCGGGCCCGAACTCGGCGCGCACCGCCTCGAAGACGGCGGGTGTATGACGCAGGTACGCGTCGGTGTCCCAGTCCTCGGCCAGGAGCCGGACCTGCTGGTGGAGTACGGGAGCGCCCCGGTCGTCCGTGGCGTGCACCCCGTAGACGGCCTTGAGCCCGGGGATGCCCGTCTGGATGCGGACGGCGGGGTAGCCGGCTGCCAGCCGGGCGCGTACGGAGTCGAGGAGTTCGGGTATGTCGCGGCCGTTGGCGTGGCCGTAGGTGGTGACGCGCTCGCGGGAGGCGCCGCCGAGCAACTGGTAGAGCGGCAGGCCGGCTGCCTTCGCCTTGATGTCCCACAGGGCCACGTCCACGGCGGCGATCGCGGCCATCGTCACCGGACCGCGCCGCCAGTAGGCGCCTCGGTAGAGGAATTGCCAGGTGTCCTCGATCCGGTGCGGGTCGAGGCCGATGAGCAGGGGCGCCACATGGTCGGTGAGGTAGCTGACGACGGCGAGCTCCCGGCCGTTGAGCGTGGCGTCACCGAGGCCGGTGAGTCCCTCGTCGGTCGTCAGTTTCAGGGTGACGAAGTTGCGTCCGGGGCTGGTGACGACGACCTTCGCGTCGACGATCTTCATGCGCGCTCGCTTTCGGGGTGCGGTGGGCAGGGCCGGTGCGGTCCGTGCGCGTTCCCGGGCCCGTCCCGGCTGCCGACGTCCATTGTCGGCCGCCGGCCCGGCCGCCGCGCACGCGCCCACATGGCGGTACGTCACTTCGCCGGCCGGTGCGCTACTCCGCGAGCCATCCCGTCGCCGGGTCCACCTGGCTCAGGAATCCGCGCGCGGCCTCCTCGAGGGCGGCGCGGTCCAGCGACAGGGCGCCATGGACCGCCGTCGTGAATCCGTACCCCTCGTTGGGACCGGAGTCCCACTCGAAGTCGTACACCCCGGGGCTGCCGGGCCGTCGGGTCACGGTGAATCTCTCGCCCTCGACGATCAACACCACGTCCGGCTCTCCTGTTCTCGCGCCGCTGTCCCGCCGCACCCAACCACAATCCCTCGCGCACCGCGCCGCACGCCGCGTCCCGCGGCCGGGTCCTGCATAGAGTGATGTGCGTGATCGTTCGTGAGAATCCAGCGCACCCGGGCCGGAAGCGGGCGGGGTACGCGGCCGCGGCAGTCGTGTTCGCCATCGGCATGTCCGGTACGACACTGCCCACCCCTCTGTACGGGCTCTACCAGGAGGAGATCGGCTTCTCCGAGTTGATGGTGACGGTGGTTTTCGCCGTGTACGCCGTCGCGGTCATCACCGTCCTGCTGGTCGCGGGCAACTACTCCGACAAGGTGGGCCGCAGACCTGTGCTGCTGTGCGCCATGGCGCTGTCCGCCGCGAGTGCGGGCTGCTTCCTGCTGCAGAGCGGGCTGCCTCTGCTCTTCGCCGGACGGGTGCTGTCCGGCTGCGCGGCCGGGCTGCTCAGCGGCGCGGCGACAGCGGCCGTGATCGAGCTGGCGGGGCCCGGCCAGAAGGCGCGGGCCGGATTCGCCGCCACTGCCGCCAACATGGGCGGACTCGGCTGCGGGCCGCTGCTCTCCGGTCTGCTGGCGCAGTACGCGCCGTGGCCGCTGATGCTGCCGTTCTGGGTCAACCTGGCGCTGGTCACCGTTGCCGCCGGGATCGCGTGGCGGCTGCCGGAGACGGTGGCGGACACGAAGCGGTGGCCGCCGCTGGAACCGCAGGGTGTCAGGGTGCCCCAGGAAGTGAAGGCCGTCTTCGTGCCGGCCGCGCTGGCGGCCTTCGCCGGCTTCGCGCTGCTCGGGCTGTTCACCGCGGTCGCGCCGAGCTTCGCCGCGCAGACGCTCGACGTGCACAATCTGGCGCTGACGGGTCTGGTGGTCTTCTCCGTGTTCTGCGCCTCGACGATCGGGCAGTCTCTGGCACCACGGATCGGTGCACGCCGCGCGCTCCCCCTCGGGTGCGCCGTCCTCGTCGCCGGACTGCTGCTCGTGGCGTCGTCGTTGCTGGCCGCGTCCCTGGCGCTGCTGATTCTGGGGGCCCTCTGCGGCGGCATCGGGCAGGGGCTCGCCTTCCGCGCCGCCCTCACCCTGGTCAGCGAGGCGACCCCTGCCAGGCACCGCGGGGGCACCATCTCCGCCTTCTTCGTCGTCGCGTACACCGGGATCTCCGTACCGGTGGTCGGCGTGGGCGCCCTGGCCACCTGGCTGGGGCTGCGCGACGCAGGCCTGGTCTTCACGGGCTGCGTGATGCTGCTGGCGGCTGGGGGCGGAGCGTACGCCATGCTCAGAATGCCCGCCGACGTGTGACGGGTCCCGGAACCGGGGCCATTTCGACCAGGAGTGCCTCTTGCCGGCCGCTCACGCATTGGCCCGAACGGGATGGTCGCAGGTGCCGCCGCTCTGGGCACCGCACCGCTGAGGGGTTCCGGGACCGGGGGTCCCCGGGGCCGCTCGCCCGGCATGATCCGGACGAGCGGCCCCGGCGGCCGAGGACGCATTCCGCGTGAGCCGGGTCACTTCCCGGCAGCCGCCGCGCATGGCTTCCCCCTTCCGGGGCAGACGGCCAGACCGCCGGGAACCACCCGGCGTCAGGGCCCGGGGCCACCGGAAGGGCAGCACACGACGTGTCGGCACAACACACCATCCATATAGCGGGAGAGTGGCGAGCGGCCGCCTCCGGCGCCACTCGCGAGATCCTCGACCCCGTCGACGCGACCGCCTTCGCCGTCGTGTCGGAGGGGGACGTCGTGGACGCGGACGCCGCGGTAGCCGCCGCCCGGGCCGCCTTCGACGCGGGGCCGTGGCCGCGCACCCCCGTCGCCGAACGCGCCGCGCTGCTCAGGCGGGTGGCCGGTCTCCTGGAGCGCGACCGGGAGCTGATCGGAGCGCTGGAGTGCCGTGACGCGGGCAAGACCCTCGAGGAGGGCCGGGCCGATGTGGACTGCGTGCGCGACACCTTCCGCTACTTCGCCGACCTCGTCATGAACGAGAGCGGCGGACGGGTCGTCGATGCCGGGTCGGACGAGATCCACAGCGTCGTGGTCCATGAGCCGGTGGGAGTCTGCGGCCTCATCACCCCGTGGAACTACCCCCTTCTCCAGGCAAGCTGGAAGATCGCCCCGGCCCTCGCGGCGGGCAACACCTTTGTGATCAAGCCCAGCGAGATCACCCCGCTCACGACCGCCGCCCTGATCTCCCTGCTTGTCGAGGCCGGTCTGCCGGACGGAGCGGCGAACCTCGTCACGGGCGCCGGCGCCACCGTCGGTGCCCGGCTCGCGGACCACCCCGACGTCGACCTGATCTCCTTCACGGGCGGACTCACCAGCGGTACGAAGGTGATGCGGGCCGCGGCGGACACGGTCAAGAAGGTCGCGCTGGAGCTCGGCGGCAAGAATCCCAACGTGGTGTTCGCGGACGCGTGCGCCACGGAGGAGGGCTTCGACACCGCGGTCGACCAGGCCCTCAACGCCGCCTTCATCCACAGCGGTCAGGTCTGCTCCGCCGGATCGCGGCTGATCGTCGAGGAGTCCGTGCGCGAGCGGTTCGTCGCCGAACTCGCCCGGCGCGCCGAACGGATCCGCATCGGCCGCGGCACGGACGCCGGGGTCGAGTGCGGTCCGCTCGTCTCCGCGCAACAGCTCGCCAGGACCGAGGAGTTCGTGGCCGGTGCGGTCAAGGAGGGGGCGGTGCTGCGGGCGGGCGGCGAACGCCCGACGGGGCCCGGCTACTTCTACCGGCCGACGGTCCTGGACCACTGCGACCGTTCCATGCGTGTCGTACGCGAGGAGGTGTTCGGCCCGGTGCTGACCGTCGAGACCTTCCGTACGGAGGACGAGGCGGTGGCCCTCGCCAACGACACCGAGTACGGCCTGGCCGGTGGTGTGTGGACCTCGGACGCCGGCCGGGGACGGCGGGTCGCGGGACGGTTGCGGCACGGCACGGTCTGGATCAACGACTTCCACCCCTATCTGCCGCAGGCCGAGTGGGGCGGCTTCGGAAAGTCGGGCATCGGCCGGGAGCTCGGCCCGACGGGTCTGGCCGAGTACCGCGAGACCAAGCACATCTACCAGAACCTCGCCCCGCGCCCCGTGCGCTGGTTCGCGGGCTGAGCGGGAGCAGAGGCGATGGAGAACATGACCCACTACGACTATGTCATCGTCGGCGGCGGCACCGCCGGTTCGGTGATCGCGTCCCGGCTCACCGAGAACCCCGCCATCACGGTCGCCCTCATCGAGGGCGGACCGAGCGACGTGGGGCGCGACGACGTGCTGACCCTGCGCCGCTGGATGGGCCTGCTCGGCGGCGAACTGGACTACGACTACCCCACCACCGAGCAGCCCCGCGGCAATTCGTACATCCGTCACAGCAGGGCCAGGGTGCTCGGCGGGTGCTCGTCCCACAACACGCTGATCGCCTTCAAGCCGCTGCCGTGCGACTGGGACGAGTGGGCCGCGGCAGGAGCGGCGGGCTGGGACGCCGCGTCGATGGACCCGTACTTCTCCCGGCTGCGCAACAACATCGTTCCCGTCGGTGAGGCCGACCGCAACGCCATCGCGAGCGACTTCGTGGACGCGGCACGCACGACGCTCGGAGTGCCGCGTGTCGAGGGCTTCAACAAGGCGGCGTTCCAGGACGGTGTGGGGTTCTTCGACCTTGCCTACCATCCCGAGGACAACAGGCGTTCCTCGGCCTCGGTCGCGTATCTGCATCCCTTCCTCGACCGGCCCAACCTCCATATCGCCCTGGAGACCTGGGCGTTCCGGCTCGAGTTCGACGGCAGCCGGGCCACCGGTGTGCGGGTGCGGACGGCAGCCGGCGAGGAGCGGCTGGTGCGTGCCCGGCGCGAAGTGGTGGTGTGCGCGGGAGCGGTGGACACCCCCCGTCTGCTGATGCACTCCGGTGTCGGTCACCGTGCCGAGCTGGAGAAGCTCGGCATTCCGGTGGTGCACGACCTGCCCGGAGTGGGTGAGAACCTGCTCGACCACCCCGAGTCGGTCATCGTCTGGGAGACGCACGGGCCGATCCCGGAGAACTCCGCGATGGACAGCGACGCCGGGCTCTTCGTCCGCCGGGATCCGCGCAGTCCGGGCCCCGACCTGATGTTCCACTTCTACCAGATCCCGTTCACGGACAATCCGGAGCGCCTCGGCTACGAGCGCCCGGCGCACGGGGTGTCGATGACACCGAACATCCCCAAGCCGAGGAGCCGGGGCCGGCTGTATCTGACGAGCCCCGACCCCGAGGTCAAACCCGCCCTGGACTTCCGCTACTTCACCGACGCGGACGACTACGACGGACGCACACTCGTCGACGGGATCAGGATCGCCCGGGAGATCGCCGCCCAGGAGCCGCTGGCCGGGTGGCTGAAGCGCGAGGTCTGCCCGGGTCCCGAGGTCACCTCGGACGAGGATCTGAGCGAGTACGCGCGCAAGGTCGCGCACACCGTCTACCACCCGGCCGGAACCTGCCGCATGGGCGCTCCCGATGACGCGCTCGCCGTGGTCGCGCCCGATCTGCGGGTCCGGGGTCTCGACGCAATCCGCATAGCCGACGCGTCGGTGTTCCCGACCATGACGACGGTCAATCCGATGATCGGTGTCCTGATGGTCGGGGAGAAGTGCGCGGAGCTGCTCGGCGCCGCCCATGGGGGTCAGTCCTGATGAACACTCCACCGCACGTCTATTCCGTACGCAACCTCTGGAAGGTGTTCGGTCCGAAGGCCGCCCTCGTCGCCGGCGATGCCGGGCTCGGTGCGCTCGACGCGGCCGAACTGCGCGCACGCACCGGTTGTACCGCCGCTGTGCGGGACGTCTCGTTCGATGTCCGCAAGGGCGAGGTGTTCGTCGTGATGGGACTCTCCGGTTCGGGCAAGTCGACGCTGGTGCGCTGCCTCACGCGGCTGATCGAGCCGACGTCCGGTGAGGTCGTCATGGACGGCGAGGACGTCCTGTCGATGAACGCCGGACGGCTGCGCGAACTGCGCCGTCACCGCGCCGCCATGGTCTTCCAGCACTTCGGTCTGCTGCCGCACCGTTCGGTACTGGACAACGTCGCGTACGGGCTGGAGATCCAGGGCATGGGCCGGGCCGAGCGCCGGAAGCGGGCTGCCGGGTTCATCGGCAAGGTCGGCCTCGACGGTCTCGAGGACCGCCGCCCCGGACAGCTCTCCGGCGGCCAGCAGCAGCGGGTCGGGCTGGCGCGGGCACTCGCCGTGGATCCCGAAGTCCTGTTGTTCGACGAGCCGTTCAGCGCCCTGGACCCGCTGATCCGCCGGGACATGCAGGAGGAGGTCGTGCGTCTGCACCGCGAGGAGGGCCGCACGATGGTCTTCATCACCCATGACCTGAACGAGGCGCTGAAGCTCGGCGACCGTATCGCACTCATGCGGGACGGCGGGATCGTGCAGCTGGGCACCCCGGAGGAGATCGTGGGCAGCCCGGCCGACGACTACGTCCGGGACTTCGTGCGGGACGTTCCGCGTGCGCAGGTGGTGACCGTACGGGCGGCCATGCGTCCCGCCGCCGGTTCGGAGGGTGTCAACGGTCCGGCGCTGGCGCCGGATGCCACCGTCTCCGAGGCCATCGAGGCCGTCGTGCGTACGGGCGAGACGGCGCGCGTGGTGGACGGCGGCCGTTGCCTGGGTGTGGTGGACCATGCCTGTCTGCTCGGCGTCGTGGCCGGGATTCCGGCTGTCGGGGAGGCCGCGTGATACGCGTGAGCGACGCATCGGCGCCGCCGGGGCGTGCACCGCTCCCGCCGGCGCGCGGGGCCGCCGCGGCGCTGCCGCGTGAGGAGCCCGCGGGCAGGTCTGTCATGGGCGGGGAGTGGTGGCGATGACCGCAACCGTCACCCCCGCGCCGGCGCCCCGGCTCGCTGCCGCCGGACTCCGTGCTTCCCTCGCACGGCATCGCACCGGTTTCCTGCTGGCCGGCGCGGCCGTGCTGCTGGTGCTGGGCACCGTTCTCGTCGGCGGTGGCGCGTGGCCCGGGGACCTCACCGTCGACCTGACGGGGCCGCTCGGCGACGTCAGCGACTGGATCATCGACAACCGCGACACGCACCCGCTGTTCCTCTACTTCTTCGGGCACATCAGCAACGGGATCGTGCTCTCGGTCCGTGGTGTCTACCTGGTCCTGCTCGCCGCCGGATGGGCCGGTGTCACGGCGGCCGCCGGGCTGATCGCGTGGCGGGTCGCGGGCGTCAGACTCGCGCTGACCGCCGTCGCCGCCTTCCTGGTCTGCGCGCTGCTCGGTATGTGGGTGCCCACAATGCAGACCCTCGCGCTGATGACTGTCGCGGTCCTGGTCTCCGTGGCGTTCGGCGCGCTTCTGGGCCTGGCCGCCGGGCTGTCGGACCGCGTCTTGCGCATGCTGCGGCCGGTACTCGACACCATGCAGGTCATGCCGGCCTACTCCTATCTGCTGCCGGTGGTACTCGTCTTCGGCATGGGTGTGCCCGCCGCCGTCCTGGCCACCGTCGTCTACGCGGCGCCGCCGATGGCCCGGCTGACGGCTCTCGGGCTGCGCGACGCCGACGCGGGTGTCATGGAGGCCGCGGCCTCGCTCGGCGCCACCGGCCGGCAGCGGCTCCTGACAGCGCGCCTTCCGCTGGCGCGCAAGGAGCTGCTGCTCGGCCTCAACCAGACGATCATGATGGCCCTGTCGATGGCCGTCATCGCCTCGGTGATCGGCGCCGGTGGTCTCGGTGACCGTGTGTACCAGGCGCTCGCCTCCGTCGATGTGGGCGCCGCGCTCGCGGCCGGGGTCCCGATCGTGCTGCTCGCCGTGGTGCTCGACCGGGTCACCTGCGCCGCCGGGGAACGCATCGGCTCCGCGACGCCGGCCGGGCCGGCACGGCTGGGCCCGGCCGTCGCGGTGGCCGGCACCGTGGTCGCCGCCGTCGCGGCCCGCCTCCTGTCCGCAACGGCCTGGCCCACCGGGTGGACGGTCGGCATCGCCGAGCCCGTGAACAGGGCCGTCGGCTGGATGACAGGCCACCTGTACTCCGGTGTACCGGTCATCGGCGGCACCGCGGACTGGGCCGCGCACTTCACCACCTGGGTCCTGGACCCCGTGCGTGACGGTCTGCAGTGGCTTCCCTGGTGGGCGGTGCTCCTGCTCATCGCCGTGCTCGCCATGCTGATCGGCACCTGGCTCACCGCCGTGACCGCCGTCCTCGCGATGGCCGCCATCGGTGTACTCGGTGTCTGGGACCCGGCGCTCGACACGCTCTCCCAGGTACTGGCGGGCGTCGCCGTGACGCTGGTGGCCGGCTTCGCCACCGGTATCGCCGCCTCCCGCAGCGAACGGGTGGAACGGGTGCTGCGTCCCGTACTCGACGTGTTCCAGACGATGCCGCAGTTCGTCTACCTCATCCCCGTCGTCGCCCTGTTCGGCGTCGGCCGCGCGCCGGCGGTGGCCGCCGCCGTCATCTACGCGCTGCCCGCCGTGGTCCGCATCACCACGCGGGGGATGAACGGCGTCGACCCCGTCACCATGGAGTCCTCGCGTTCCCTGGGCGCGACCGGCATCCAGCAACTCCTCAAGGTCCAGCTGCCGCTGGCCCGCCCGGCGCTGCTCCTCGCGGTCAACCAGGGCGTCGTCCTGGTGCTCGCCGTCGTGGTCATCGGCGGTCTCGTCGGCGGTGGCGCGCTCGGCTACTCCGCGGTGTTCGGCCTCGCCCAGGGCGACCTCGCGACCGGGCTCGTCGCCGGCGCCGCGATCGTTCTCCTCGGCCTGATGCTCGACCGCGTCACGCAGCCCACCGGGCGCCGCTCCGGAAAGGGGGCCTGACATGGCTCGTACGCGCATACCCCTCGTCGCGCTCGCATCCGTCACCGCGCTGGTGGCCGTGACCGGCTGCGGCGCGGCCGACATGACACAGCAGGCCTCGCCGTTCGCCGACGCACAGGGCGCGAGGACGGTGACGCTGTCCGTGCAGTCGTGGGTCGGTGCCCAGGCCAATGTCGCCGTGGCCCAGTACCTCCTCGAACACGAGCTGGGCTACCGCGTCGACACCGTCCAGATCGACGAGGTTCCCGCCTGGGACGCCCTCAGCCAGGGCCGGGTGGACGCCATCCTGGAGGACTGGGGGCATCCGGACCAGGAGGCCCGGTACGTCACGGACAAGAAGACGATCATCTCCGGCGGGGAGCTCGGGGTCACCGGCCACATCGGCTGGTTCGTCCCGGCGTACTTCGCGAAGGCGCACCCCGACGTCACGGACTGGCGCAACCTCAACAAGTACGCCGGCAGCTTCCGCACCGCGGAGAGCGGCGGCAAGGGCCAGCTGCTGGACGGCTCCCCGTCCTACGTCACCAACGACAAGGCGCTCGTACAGAATCTGGGCCTGGACTACCAGGTCGTGTTCTCCGGCTCCGAGGCGGCGCAGATCACCCAGATCAAGCAGTTCGCCAAGGGAAGGAAGCCGTTCCTCACCTACTGGTACAACCCGCAGTGGCTGTTCGAGAAGGTGCCTATGACGGAGGTGAAGCTGCCGGCGTACAAGGACGGCTGTGACGCCGACGCGAAGAAGGTGAAGTGCGCCTATCCGCGGACACCGCTGAAGAAGTACCTCAACGCGCGCTTCGCCGGCAGCGGCGGCAAGGCGGCCCGGTTCCTCAAGAAGTTCTCCTGGGGCACGCAGGACCAGAACGAGGTCGCCCTGATGATCGCCGACCGGAAGATGTCGCCCGAGGACGCGGCGAAGAAGTGGGTGGACGCGAACGAGCGGAAGTGGCGGGCCTGGATTCCCCGGTGACGCAGCCGCTACAGGGACCGGCCGTCGTTCGTGAGGCCGGCGGCCGGTCCCGGGGCGTACCTCACGGCCGCCGCCGGCAGCGGGGCTGCCACCCGTTCGGGTGACTCCGCGCGCGAACCCGGGCCACTCGCCGGAGGCTGACGATCTAGACGTCCCGCACCTGTGGCGTTGCGACCGGAGGTATGCATGAGCGCGATGGACATGCCGGCTGATCTGCCGAAGGAATCGGCGCGCCCCGTGGCCCGGGCCCGGCCGGCCGCGCCGAGGCTCAGCTGGCTGACACTGGCCCTGATGACCACGGCGTCGGTGGCGAGCCTGCGGGCGGCGCCCACCATGGCCGTCTACGGACTTGCCTGCGTCTTCCTCTACCTCATCCCCGCGATCGTGTTCCTGCTGCCGACCGCCCTGGTCTCGGCCGAGCTGGCGTCCGGCTGGCCCGGCGGTGTGTACCGCTGGGTGAGCGAGGGACTGTCCAAGCCGCTCGGCTTCCTGGCGGTGTGGTGCCAGTTCGCGATGACGATCTTCTACTATCCGAGCCTGCTGGCGTTCGTGGCCTCGACCATCGCGTACGTCATCGATCCGGCCCTGGCCTCCAACGGCCTCTACACCGCGATCGTGATCATGGTTCTCTACTGGACCGGTGTCTGGGTCTCCTCGCGGGGCACCAAGGCGCTGGCCGGTCTTTCCTCGTGGGGTCTCGTCATCGGGACCCTGATTCCCGGCACCGTGCTGGTCGTGCTGGGCATGGTCTTCCTCGGGCAGGGCAACTCCTCGGCCGCGCCGATGACCTCGTCGCACCTTCTCCCCCAGTGGGCCGGGCTCGCCAGCCTCGTCCTGATCGTCAACAACTTCCTGTCGTACTCCGGCATGGAGATGAACGCCGTCCACGTCTCCTCGCTGAAGAACCCGGCGAAGGAGTACCCGAAGTCGATGTTCCTCGCGATGGGTCTGGTGCTGCTGATCTTCATCCTGCCCGCGCTCGCGATCAGCTGGGTGGTCCCGGCGAACCAACTGAGCCTGACGGCCGGCGTGATGCAGGCCTTCGACGCGTTCTTCGCCCACTTCCACGTCGGCTGGATGACCCCGATCGCCGCGGTGATGCTGGTGTCCGCCTCCCTGGCCGGCATGCTGACCTGGCTGGCCGGCCCGTCCAAGGGCCTGCTGGAGATCTCCCGCGCCGAGGGCTATCTGCCGCCGTACCTCCAGCGGCTCAACAAGAACGGGATCCAGCAGAACATCCTGGTCACCCAGGGTGTGGTGACGACGGTCATCGCCCTGATGTACGCGCTGATCCCCAACGTCTCCAACGTCTACTGGATCTTCTCCACCATCACCACGCAGGTCTATCTGATCGTGTACCTGCTGATGTTCGTGGCGGCCATGCGGCTCCGCAAGACCCAGCCTGACCACCCGCGCGGCTACCGGGTCCCGGCGCTGAACGTACTGTGCGTGGTCGGCCTGCTGGCCTCCGTCGCGGCCCTCGCCATCGGCTTCGTACCGCCCTCGCAGTTCGGCGGCGGCAGCGTCGGTGTCTACGTCGCGATCATCGGCGGCGGGCTCCTCATCCTCGGCCTGCTGATCCCGTGGCTGTTCCTGAGACTGCGCAAGCCCGGCTGGCGTACGGAAGCCGCCGCGGCCGGTGAGGAGGCACTGTCATGAGCAGAACCCGATTCGCCTCGGAGCACCGCTGGGTGTACGTCGGAGCGATCGTGATCCTGGTGGCGCTCGCCGTCGTCGGTGTCATCCGCTACCAGGCCGTCAAGACCGACAACCAGGCGACGAAGAAGGCCGAACAGCTCGCTGACGCGGCGGAGGCCGCCGGGTATCCCCGCCCGGACGTAGGCACCCTCAAGCAGGCACTGGGCAACGACGGCGGCCAGGTCTGCGCCGATCCCGGCTCCTCACTGAACTCCGCGCTGTGGAAGATCAACCTGGCCAACGGTGCGACGGGCCCCGGCATGCGACCCGTGATCTCGGACACCGAGACCGTCCGGGCCGAGGCCAAGATCGTGGAGATCTACTGCCCGGAAAAGCTGGACACGATCCAGGACAAGATCGACGACCTCAAGACCGACGACACTGTGAGGCGCTGATGACCACCGACGAACTCGCCGGCCGCATCGCCGGGCTGATGCCCCGCGCGCAGGCCGATCTGACCGAACTGGTGGCCATCCCCTCGGTCGCCGATCCGCGGCAGTACCCGCCGCAGGAGTGCCGACGGGCCGCACAGTGGGTCGCCGACGCCTTCACCGAGGCCGGGCTGCACGACGTGCACCTCGTCGAGACCCCCGACGGCAGCAACGCGGTCATCGGGCACCGCCCGCCCCCGCCCGGCGCCCCCACCGTGCTGCTCTACTGCCACTACGACGTCCAGCCGCCGCTGGACGACGACGCGTGGACCACGCCGCCGTTCACCCTGACCGAACGGGACGGTCGTTGGTACGGGCGCGGCACGGCCGACTGCAAGGGCAACATCGTCATGCACCTCACCGCGCTGCGGGCGCTCGGTGACGACATCCCCGTCGGCCTCAAGTTCGTGGCCGAGGGTTCGGAGGAGCAGGGCACCGGCGGCCTGGAGGAGTACGTGGCCGCGCACCGCGAACTGTTCACCGCCGACGCCCTGCTGGTCTGCGACACCGGGAACGCGGCTGTGGGCGTCGGCACCGCGACCACCTCGCTGCGCGGGCTCGTGAACGTCGTGGTGAGCGTCGACACCCTGGCGGGCGAGGTCCACTCCGGCATGTTCGGAGGCCCCGCTCCCGACGCCCTGGCCGCCCTGATCCAGTTGCTCTCCACCCTGCGCGATCCCGAGACGGGCGCGACCCGGGTGGACGGCCTGGACGCCTCGGGCAGCTGGGAGGGCGCGGGCTACGACGAGGAGCAGTTCCGTGCCGATGCGGGCGTCCTCGACGGCGTGCCCCTCACCGGCACGGGCACCGTCGCCGACCGGCTGTGGGCCCGCCCGGCCGTCACCGTGCTCGGCGTCGACTGCCCGCCGGTGGTCGGTTCGGCGGCCGCGGTGCCGGCGACGGCCCGGGCGCGGGTCAGTCTGCGGATCCCGCCCGGCACGGACGCGGCGGCCGCCCGGACCGCCCTGACCGACCACCTGACGAAGGGTGCGCCGTGGGGGGTGCGGGTGAAGGTCGAGCCGGAGTCCAGCGGCTCGCCGTTCCGCGCGGCCACGGACGGTGCCGCGTACGGGGCTCTGGGCGAGGCGATGCGGGCGGTGTACGGCAAGCCCATGACGTTCCTGGGCCAGGGCGGTTCCATCCCGCTCTGCAACGTCCTCGCGGACGCGTATCCGGCGGCCGAGATCATCCTGATGGGGGTCGAGGAGCCCAAGTGCCTCATCCACGCCCCCAACGAGAGCGTCGACCCCACCGAGATCCAGCACATGGCGCATGTGGAGGCCCTGTTCCTCCATGAGTACGCGCGCGCGTTCCGCTGAGCCGGGTGTCCGGGCGCGGAAACGACCGGCTCCCCTCGCGGGATTCCGCGCGGGGAGCCGGTCGTTTCCCGGCCGCTGACGGGAGTCGTGGCTGCGCGGTGTGAGGGAACGTATCTTCGAGGTCAGCCCGCAGCGGTGTCCCCGGCGTCCGCCGGAGGCGCTTCGGTCAGCGCGAACCAGGCCGTCTTGCCCTCGGGTTCGGGGCGCACGCCCCACTGGTCGGCCAGGATGTCGAGGAGCAGAAGCCCCCGTCCCGACGAGGCGAGTTCCCCCGGGGTGCGCTGGTGGGGCAGTTCGTCGCCGCGGTCCATGACCTCGACGAGCAGCCGGCGCCGGCCGGTCTCCCCGGTGACGTACGCGTTGAGGGCGCCGTCCTGGTCGGTGTGGACGAGTACGTTGCCGAGCAGTTCCGTCGCCAGGAGCACGGCGGTGTCCACCTGGTCCGGCCGCGCCCAGTCGTAGAGCAGCGCCTTCAGTTCGGCCCGGGCCTCGGACAGCCCCTCGCCGTGGTCCTGGCCCACCGTCAGCATCAGCCGCCGCCGGCTGACCTCTTCCTGCGGCTGTCCGGAGTCGCGGCGCAGGAGCAGGAGGGCGATGTCGTCGCCGTCGCGTGCGGCGGCGCCCGCCTGGAGTTCGGGGCTGAGCACGGCCGCCATGAGCCGGTCGGCCATGCCCTCCAGGTCCTCGACGGGTCCGGGCGAGAACGCGTCGCGCACCCGGACCCAGCCGGTGTACATGTCGTGGCCGCCGTTCTCGATCAGCCCGTCCGTGCAGAGCATCAGGATCTCGTCGTCGTGCAGGCGCACGATGTCGACGGGATAGTCCTCCTCGCCGGGCATCAGTCCCAGCGGCAGGCCGCCGCTGACGTGCTTGATCAGACAGGTGCCGTCCGGTGTGCGCAGGACGGGGTGCGGATGTCCGGCCCGCGCGATGTGCAGGTCGCCGGTGGATGGATCGGCCTCGATGTAGAGGCAGGTGGCGAAGCGGTCCTCGTCGAGGGTGGTCAGGAAGCGCGAGGCCCGTGCCAGTACGGCGTCCGGGCCGTGTCCCTCGGCGGCGTAGGCGTGCACGGCTGTCCGCAGCTGGGCCATCAGCCCCGCCGCGTGCACATCGTGTCCCTGTACGTCTCCGATGACCAGGGCCAGCCGCCCGTTCGGCAGGTCGATGCTGTCGTGCCAGTCCCCGCCGACCATGAGCCCTCCCCCGGTCGGCACATAGCGCGTCGCCACGCTCAGTCCGGTCAGGGCCGGACCCGCGGTGCGCATGCTGTGGCGCAGACCCCGGGAGAGCTCCAGCTCCGTCCTGCCGGCCCGGGCGCGTTCGAGGACCTGGGCGATCATCCTGCCGGTCGCGGTCAGCAGAGCACGCTCGGCGGGCGTGAAGGCCACCGGAGCACGGAAGGCGGCCAGCCAGACACCGGTGACCCGCCCGGCCGTCACGAGCGGCAGGAAGGCCCATGCCTCGCGGCCCTTACGCTCGGACACGTGCCAGGTCGCCGGGAAGCGCCGACGGTACTCCTCGGCGGAGGCGAGGTAGACGGCCCGCCCCGTTCTCGCCGCCTCTGCGGCCGGATAGCCGGTCGTCATCGGCATCCGGAACCCCCGGTCGGCTCCCCCGGGCCGGAATCCGTACTGCCCCAGAACATTCAGGGTGCCCTCGCCGGTGCCGAACACACACTGGCCGTCGACCGGGAAGCCGGCGGCGTACAGAGCGGCCACCAGCTTCAGCGCGTCGTCCAGGGAGTCGGCCTCCGCGACGGCGTGCCCGGCGGAGAGCAGCAGGGAGTCACGGCGCCTGGCCTCCTCCGTCCCACCGGCCGGGCTCCCGCCGGCCGGTGCCTGCCCGGCCGGGGAGCCGGGGCGGGGCCTCTCCATCCGGTTCAGGGCTTCGATCTGGTCCAGTTCGGCCTCGAACGCGTCCGGCGGCGGCTCATGCCGTTCACCACCCATCCGGCATCCCTTCGTCCCGATGTCGTCGCCGACTGTTCGTTCCATGCTCCGACGGGAGAGCCCGGACCGCAGTGCGAGACGTCGTGACGGAGGCGGGGCGCACAGAGGTGTGCCCCGCTTCGACGCGGAAGATCAGGGGGCGGGCGGGGCGTTCTGCCAGCGCAGGCGAGGAAGGCTGTGTGCCGCCGCCGTGTCACCCGAGGTGAAGCCGCCCAGGCGGTCCCGGCCCGCCGCTACCGGTACGCCGCCGCCCTGCGTACATCGCTGAAGTCGATGGCCCGGTCGGCCTCGCGCAGGGTCTCCTCAGCCACCCGGCGTACCTCGGCCGGCACATCCCCGTGTTCCTCCACGAGACCGGCATAGATCGGTGCGTCGGTGCTGTCTGTGAAACTCACGTCGAAGTGCCTCAATCGGTTGTGTCTGCCATCGTTCGGCCGGAAACAGGGGCCGATTCTACGTGGTGCGCGAGCGCCGCCGCCGACCGCACCGAGGAGTGGGCGCGCACCACGTCCGGCCTGCGCTTCTCCCCGGTTTTCGATCTTGGCACGTCGTCGTGGCGTCCGTGCGGGAATGACCGTGCGAGGGCGGATCCGGTGCTTCCGGGCGTCCCCGGCGTTCCAGCCGGCCGGGCCGCCCGGCGAGGCATGAGATCCTGCGCCGGACGCCGGGAGGCCCGTTGACCTCAAGTCCGCTTGAGCTCATAGCGTTCTCTCTGCGCCCCGGTCCGTGTCCGGTCACCGGGAGCCGCGTCGGCTTTTTCGCACCCCGGAGGCACCGCATGAGTATGGAAGTCACCGCTTGGTCATCGCTGCACAGTGCGATGAACGCCCAGCAGGACCGCAGACCCTTCTCCCGGGCCACCGTGCGCCGGATCGCCGCCTTCGCCCGGCCGCGCCGGCGTGAGCTCCTGCGCTTCCTGCTGCTGAGCATTGTCATGGCTCTGCTGGCGGTGGCCACGCCGGTGCTGGCCGGCCATGTGGTGGACGCGATCGTGCAGGGCAAGGAGAGCGGCACCGTGACCCGGCTGGCGCTGCTGATCGCCGTGATCGCCGTGGCCGAGGCGGGGCTCGGTCTGCTGACCCGCTGGCTCTCGGCCACGCTCGGCGAGGGCCTCATCCTGGACCTGCGGACGGCCGTCTTCGACCATGTCCAGCGGATGCCGGTGGCCTTCTTCACCCGGACCCGTACCGGTGCGCTGGTGAGCCGGCTGAACAACGACGTCATCGGGGCGCAGCGCGCATTCAGCAACACCCTGTCCGGCGTGGTCTCCAACCTGGTGACCCTGGTGCTGACGCTGACCGTGATGCTGACCATTTCCTGGCAGATCACGCTGCTCGCGCTCGTCCTGCTGCCGGTGTTCGTCGTGCCGGCCCGCCGGATGGGTTCCCGCATGGCGCAGATGCAGCGCGAGGCGGCCACGCACAACGCCGCCATGGGCACCCAGATGACCGAGCGCTTCTCCGCTCCGGGCGCCACGCTCGTCAAGCTCTTCGGCCGTCCCGCCGACGAGTCCGCCGAGTTCGCCGCCCGCGCCCGCCGGGTCCGTGACATCGGCATCCGTACGGCCATGGCGCAGTCCACGTTCATCACGGCGCTCACCCTGGTCTCCGCACTGGCGCTGGCGCTCGTCTACGGACTCGGCGGCTACTACGCGCTGCGCGGCAGCCTGGAGGCGGGTGCGGTGGTGTCCCTCGCCCTGCTGCTCACCCGGCTCTACGCCCCGCTGACGTCGCTGGCCGGTGCCCGGGTCGAGGTGATGAGCGCCCTGGTGAGCTTCGAGCGGGTCTTCGAGATCCTCGATCTGAAGCCGCTGATCGCCGAGAAGCCGGATGCCCGCAAGGTGCCGGAGGGTCCGGTGTCCGTGGAGTTCGACGGTGTCTCCTTCGGCTATCCGTCCGCCGACAAGGTCTCCCTCGCGTCACTCGAAGAGGTGGCGACGCTCGACTCCCGCGGTGGTACGCAGGTGCTGCACGAGGTCTCCTTCCGTGCCGAGCCCGGCCGGATGGTCGCTCTGGTGGGATCCTCCGGCGCCGGCAAGTCGACGATCGCGCAGCTGCTGCCCCGGCTGTACGACGCCGATTCCGGTGCCGTACGGCTGAACGGCGTCGATGTGCGCGATCTGACGGCCGAGTCGATCCGCGAGACGCTCGGCATGGTCACCCAGGACGGGCACCTGTTCCACGAATCGGTCCGCGCCAATCTGACGCTGGCCAGGCCCGGGGCCACGGAGGACGACATCTGGGACGCGCTGCGGCGCTCCCGCCTGGACGGGCTGGTGGCCTCGCTGCCCGACGGGCTCGACACCGTGGTGGGCGAACGCGGCTACCGGCTCTCCGGCGGGGAGCGCCAGCGGCTGACCATCGCCCGGCTGCTGCTGGCCGGCCAGCGGGTGGTCATCCTCGACGAGGCGACCGCGCACCTCGACTCCACGTCCGAGGCTGCCGTACAGGAGGCCCTGGCGGAAGCGCTGGAGGGGCGCACCGCCGTGGTGATCGCCCACCGGCTGTCGACCGTGCGGGCGGCCGATCTGATCCTCGTCGTCGAGGACGGCCGGGTGGTCGAGCGCGGGACGCACACCGAGCTGCTGGCCACGGGCGGCCGGTACGAGGAGCTGTACCGGACCCAGTTCGAGTCGTCGGATCCGGAGGCGGAGCCGGAGACCGGGCCTGAGGCGGTGGAGGCGCACTCGGAGTCAGTCTGAGTCGGGCCGCACGCCGCGCAGTGAAGTGCCCCCGGTCCGTGCGAACCGGGGGCAGTCTTCCGTGCGGCGTGCCGGAACGTATCCGGGTCAGTGGGTGTCGGTTTCCTCGCTGGTGATGGAGCCGGTGGCCGCGTCGATGCCGAACGTGGTCTCGTTCCAGCTCTTGTCCACGACCTCGACGGACCAGGTGAGGACGTTCTTGTCGTTGTCGTCCAGGTCGACGGACGTGACGGTGCCCTTCTTCTTGTCCGTCGCGGTCGTCGCCGCCTGCTGCGGGGTCTGCTTGGCCTGGGCGATCCAGTCGGCCGTGCGGGTCTTCTCCGCGGAGTCCTGACCCTGATCCTCGACGGACTGGATCACCTTGCCGGAGACGGCGTCGATGCGCACTGTGTGCTCGGTCCCGTCCTTCGCGGCGACGGCCGCGACCCACTCCGGGCCGGTGGCGGCGGGCGAGGCGCTCGCGCCGCTGGGCGAGGCGCTTGTCCCCGACGGAGAGGGGCTCGCACTCGCACTCGCGCTGGCGCTGGCGCTGGCACTCGGGGACGCGCTCTCATCGGTGTCGTCGTCCGACTCCCCGGGGCCCCGCAGATCGAGTTCGATCAGCTTGCTGCCCGCGACGGCACCCTCGGCCGTGGTGATGGCCTTGTCGAAGGTGATCTTGGTGGAGTCGAGGAGCTTCTTGCGTTCCTGCTGGTCCTTGGACAGCGTGGCGGACGGCGACGCGCTCTTGCTCGCGCTGTTCGAGGGCGTGGCCGTCCGCTCCGGTACGGCGCGCGCGGCTTCCGAGGTGGCCGTGCCGGCCGACGTGTCAGCGCTGTCCTGGCCGCAGCCCGTGAGCAGGGCCGCGGCCAGGAGGACGCCAGCGGCGCCGGCCGCGCGGAGGCGGTGGGTGCGGAGGAGGCCGGTGTTCTTCGGTGGGAAATCACATGTCATGCCGGCATGCCTAACCGCCCGGACGGCCCGGCATGACGCAGGACCGCCCGGAGTCACCCGATCAACCGCGATCCGGTCCTCAGGCCTGCTCGTCCTCGGGGATGCTGACCAGCCACCGGGTCGCGCGCCGGGGGCGCAGATAGAGGGCCCAGTAGAGCGTGGCGACCGCGGTGATCCCACCGGTCCACAGCAGGTACTCGGCCTCCTGCTGGGTCAGGATGTACGCGAGGACGGCGATGAGCAGCACCGGGACCGCCGGCCACAGCGGCATGCGCCACGCCGGTGCGCCGCGGTGCGCGCCGCGGCGGCAGAGCAGGGCGGCGACGGCCACCAGCAGGTACATGGCGGTGACGGAGACGCCCGTGACGCCGTACAGGGTGTCGAGGTTGACGAAGCAGAGGGCCGCTCCCGGAATCCCGACGACGAGCGTCGCCACCCACGGCGAACCGAACCGGCCGAGCCGGGACAGGGCCTTGTTGACCGGGGCGGGCCATGCCTTGTCGCGGGCGGAGGCGAACAGCACCCGGGAGTTCTGGATGACCATGACGATGCCCGCGTTGATGATGGCGAGGGCGACGCAGAGGCTGACGAAGGTGCCCACGGCCGAGTTGGACCACGCCTCGACCATGCCGCTGAGGTCGCCGGAGGTCAGGGCCGCGAGGTCGGGGGCGCCCACCGTGATGGCGATGACGGGGACGAGGATGACCGCCGTCGAGATGGCGAGCGTGGCGAGGACGGTGCGGGCCACGTTGCGCCGCGGGTTCTCCAGCTCCTCCGAGAGGTAGACGGCCGTGGAGAAGCCCTGGGTGATGAAGAGGGCGATGGCGAGTCCGGAGACGACCATCATGGCGGTGACGGTCGAGCTCGTACCGCCCGGTGAGGCCACCGATCCGTGCACCAGCGCGGAGGCGCCGCGCTCCGAGTGGGCGAACCCGAGGATGGCGACGACACCTGCGGCGATCACTTCCAGCACCAGGAAGATCCCGGTGATCCACGCGTTGGCGCGCAGGTCGAGGAGGCCCGCGAGGGTGGCCAGCAGCATGACCCCCGCACCGGCGAGGGAGGCGGGGATGTGCACCAGGGGGGCCAGGTAGTCGGCGGTCCCCATGGCGATGACCGGGGGCACGATCATCACGACGAGCAGGGAGAGCACGAACACGAGCCAGCCGGCGAGCCGGCCCGCCATCGTCGACACCATGGCGTACTCACCGCCGGCGCTGGGGATGAGGGTGCCCAGCTCCGAGTAGCAGAAGGCGACCGCGACACAGAGCAGCGAGCCGATGGCGATGGTCAGGGCGGTGAAGGTACCGAGGCTGGAGAACAGGTCGGGCACGACCACGAAGAGGGTGGAGGCCGGTGTCACGCACGAGAGCGTGAGCAGGGTCCCTCCGACGACACCGATGGAACGCTTGAGCTTCTGCGGGGTGGGGCCGGTCGCGGGGGCGAGCGCCTGGGGAGCGCTGAGCGTGTCGGTCATCGAGTCGGGTTCCGATCAACAGGTGCGGTGTCAGAGCGCGGGAGCGGTATCGCCTCCGGACGAGGTGTGGTGGATGGTTCCGGTGCTCCCAGCGCGTCATGCAATACCGACGCGTTCCGCAGGTCAATAGCAGTTTTCCTTCGGAATTCGTTGCTCAGAAGCCAAGGATCAACGGTTTGTCGTTAAGAACGCATCAGGGCAACGGGATCGGCCGCGACGGGAACCGCAGGGCCGGCGCTCGAAAAGTTTCCTTCAAATCCACCGGTCGCTCCCTGTCGGGAGGCACGGCTGCGGCCTGCCTGCCTGCCGCATGGTCGCGGGAATTGCCTCCGGCGGGTCGCGATACGGCGGCTTTGGTGCGAGCCTTGATGCATGACCTGGGCGTCCTGGACGACTCGCGGAGTGTATTCGGGGCACGGCGGCGTGCTCACCGAAGAAGTCGGACCGCTGTCCGGCGACCTGACCGTGCACACCACATGGGCGGAGGGCACGGCGCAGATCACGGTGCAGTACACCGACGCGGCCGACTGGTTCACGATGTCGGGCAGCCCCGTGCCGTGCCAGTCGGAAGAGGCCAGCCGCACGCTGCACGAAGCCGTGGTGGAGGCCGTACGGCAGGGCTCGGCGGCGACGGTCCCGGCCCTGCCGCCCGACCGGGAGGCGGGGGAAGCCGCCGCGGAGTAGACCCGCATGGCAAGGGTGCGCGAGCCGTGACCGGCCCGCGCACCGCGCGCTCGGCGCCATGGGTCATTCGGTGTCACGTACCGCCACGAGGCCGTTGAACACGCCCACGTACGCCGTGCCGTCGGGACCGATGGTGACCGGCGCCCAGTTGTTGTCGTACGAGGGACCCGTGCCGGTGAGTTTCGTCCATCGGCGCTCGCCGGTGCGGTAGTCGACCGCGGTGAGATACCAGGCGTCGATGCCGAGACTGCTGGGCTGCTTCTCGTAGAAGTAGAGCAGGCCGTTGGCGGTGGAGAGCTTGGGCACGGTGGAGGGTGAGCGGACGGCGCTCTCCCAGACCGTGTCGCAGCCGCTGCCGTCGGGGCGTACGTCGATCCGGGCGACTCCGCCGACGACGCTGCGCCCCAGCAGGAGCGAGGTGACGTTCTCGTAACCGTAGTTGTTCTCGACGACGAGGCTGTTGCCCCAGCTGATCATGGAGTTGTCGGTGGTGGAGGCGCCGGAGCCGAAGACCGGGACCTTGCAGACGAGCCGTTGGCCGTCGGGAACGCCCTGGGCGCGGCGGAAGACGAGGACGTTCATCCGGTCGTCGGCGTTGTCGGTGATGGCGACGTAGTCGTCCCCGTCACCGAACAGGTCGGGGGTGGTGCCCGAACCCTGGTTAACCGAACCGGGTTTGGTACCGGTCCCCCGGTCGTACGTCTGCCGCCACTGGATCCGCGGAGTGCCGTCGGCCGGGGCCGCGAAGCTGTAGAGGGCGTGGTCGGTGACGATCGAGACACCGTCCTCCGCCACGGAGAACGAGTTCTGGATCTCCTCGCCGGTGAGCTGTACGGACCGGATGGCGGAGGTCTGCGGGTCCACCGTCCCGACCCGGCCGAGCCGGGTCACCCACCAGATGCGGCCCTGCCAGTCGGGCATGACGGAGGTGACGGGGTCGCAGGTGCCACTGGGGTACAGGTTCGTCCAGCTGACGCAGTCGTGCGGCACCTGAGCGGTGAGGTCCCAGTCGTCGACGACCACGAAGCGCCAGCTGCCGTCCGCCGCCTGTTCGTGCGCGATCCGCTGAATGTGCTGGCGGGAGTCGGCGAGGACCACCCGGTCCTGGTTGTCGAGGTAGAAGTAGGCGCCGCCCGAGGTGTCCTTGAAGATCTTCGAGAAGTCGAGCCGGGTGATGGCCTCGACGGTCGAGGAGCGCTGCGGCAGCGCGTACTCGGCGAGCGTGCCGAGGGTGCGCGGGTCCAGGAGCTTGAGCAGGAATCCGGTGAACGTACCGCACACCGTGATCAGCCGGCCCGCCGCGTCGAAGGTGGCGGTGGCGCACTCGCCGCCCAGTGGCGCGATCTGTTCGCTGCGGACCTCGGGGTCGCGCCCGAGCGGTCCGGAGTACGGGTGCGTACCGCTGCCCGCCGCGTCGCCGTGCATGCCGCTGCGGCCGTTCGGGGCGAGGAAGGGGTGCTGCGGCGGAGCCTGCCCGGGGACGGGCGCTGCCGTGGCGGGCGCCCCCGTGTAGTCGCTGACCAGCCGGTGCCCGGGGGCCCGGGGGATCTCGGCCGCGACGGCCGGCGAGCCGGACACCGTGAGCACGGTGGCACAGAGGGCCAGCGCCAGGGCCAGTCTGCGGAAGGGGCCACTTCTGGGCAGCGGGGACATCGGACTCCTCGGTCGGGGGCGGGGGGTCGCGCCGCCGCCCGACGCTAGAGCGAGGTCCTTGAGGTGTCCATGGACATGCACCGCGTTTCATGGACACTTCACGGTGGTGCAATGTTGCCGTGCGGCGCGATGCCCGGCGGCGGCACGGTGTGTCAACTCCGCCCGCGGGTACGGCGGTCGAGCATCTCGCGCCTGATCGCGGCGGCCGTGGTCCTGGCCCGGTCGGAGGCGGCCCTGCGGTCGGCCTGGGCCGGGACGAAGCGGTGCAGCGGATTCGCACAGCGCGGGCAGGGGGTGTCGTCGGTGACCAGCCGGCCGTCCTCGCAGCGCGATTCCGCACAGAGCCCGGGGCGGAGCAATTGCTCGGCGATCTCCAGGGGCTTTCGGCGGCGCCCGTCCTCGTCCTTCTCCTGAAGCGTGTGGGACCAGCGTGCGTGCCACCTGCGCTCGACGCGGTCCCGGAGCTGATCGGGGGTGCGACGGCGCAGCTCCCGCCGGATCAGTTCGACGAGTTCATTGGGGAAACGGGCGCCGAACTCCCGTATGAGCGGCGCCGGGAGCGCGTGGAAGAGATAGCCGATCGGGTCGGCCCCCGCGCGCTGCCAACGCGGGCACTGGCAGTCGCCGTCGGCCAGGAACGGGGTGCCGCAACGGCCG
The DNA here is from genome assembly GCF_045207435.1 of Streptomyces sp. NBC_00876. NCBI lineage: Bacteria > Bacillati > Actinomycetota > Actinomycetes > Kitasatosporales > Streptomycetaceae > Streptomyces > Streptomyces sp. NBC_00876. The sequence continues at coordinate 8,155,311 of NZ_CP108800.1, read as the reverse complement.
CACAGACCGCGGCAGTCGCCGCAGAGTCCGTGGTCGAGCCCGTCCAGATGCGGGGCGGGCGCCCGGCCGCACTCGCGGCAGCAGGAGGCGCAGAGGCCGCAGAGGCGTTCGTCGCCGACGGCCTTCGTCCAGGGCCGCTGCTGGCACCGGCAGCAGCGGCCGCTGTGGCAGTGCTCGTGGTGCACGGCGCCCGGTTCACGTCCGCGGGAAGGCAAGGGCATGGCTGGCTGTGGTCTCCGGGTCCCGGCCCGGTGTGACGCCCGACGGCTGGTGTCACGCCGGACGAGGTCGCGTCCGCGCCGCCCCGCGCCCCTTGGGACCTTTTCATACCCCTTTGCCCCTGGTCCCCGAATGACCAGATCATGTGACCGGCTGACCGTAATGATCATGTTCTGGTGTCGCACGGGACCGTCCGTGCACGTTTCCGCCCGGCTTCGGACCCTCACGGTGGATCCGCGCCATGAGGCGGATCCACCGGTCCGGCGCAGCGGTCAGGGCCTGATGCTGCTGACGACGTCGGCGGTGGCCGTGAGGCCCTCCTGGATCGTGGGCGCCATGCTCGTGCCCGCGAGGAAGAACCCCAGGAGGGCGCAGACCAGTGCATGGGAAACCTTCAGTCCGCCGTTGCGGAGGAAGATCACCGCAAGGATCAGCAGGAGCAGCACCAGTGAGATCGAAATGGCCATGGCCAACCTCCTCCGCCGCGCCGAATTGCGGCATTCGGCGGCCAGTTTGGCGTAGCGAAGGGACCATCCGGCGCACTGGCGTGTCCGCCAAACGGGTACGGCTGAACCGTCACCGCCGGGTCGGGGCGGCGCCGGTCAGGAAGCGGCTCCCCGGCCGGATTCCCACGCGTCGCGGTCGTGCGTGCGCAGGAAGCGGGCGAGCCCCGCCAGGTCGTCCGTGTTGAGGTGGTCCACGCCGGCCGCCAGCAGCTCGGCCCAGACCGCATCGCGCTCGGGACCGGCCACGTCGGGGGTGGCCCAGAAGCGCACGCGCCGCCCTTCGCGGTGGGCGGCGGCGGTGATCGCGCGCAGCCTGTCCCGTTCGGCACGCGGGATCGGCCCGGCGCCCAGCCAGCTGAAGCTCTCGGTCCAGCTGCTGCTGACGAGGGGGATGAACGCGGCCGCGGCAGCGGTGCCGAGGTCGTCGAGCCGGCCGTCGTAGAAGGCGTACCGGGTGTGCTGGACCTCCATCGGCGGGCGCGCCGTCCGGTCCCCGGAGATCACGGCGGTGACGGCTCCGGGCCGGACCCGGCCGTGCCGGAAGGCGGTGAGCATCCGCCGGTGGCGCCGGAGCTGACGGTCGAGTTCGGCATACGCCGCCGCTCCGTCCGTCTTGATGTCGATCAGCAGTTGTACGGGGGTGGGGTCGCCGGGGAACACGGTTCCGTGGTTGGCCGTGATCCTGGCGTGCAGGGGGTCGAGGTAGAGCGCGGTGAGCGTACGGGCGGGATCGAGGTCGGTTGCCTCGTGGGCGACGAGCAGTTCGCCGTCCACGAGGAAGACGTCCGCCTCCACGCTGGTGAACCCCTGCGCCAGCGCGTCGTGGAGCGGGCGAGTGTGCAGGTAGTCGTTGTGCGCGTGGGCGCGGAGCAGCGGCCGCGGGCTCCGGGCGCGCGCGGCGGCTTTCGGGGCTTCGGCCGCGGTGGCCTGCTGGTGGGGCAGGAAGGTGCCTGCGGCCGCGGTGGCGAGTGCGGTGGTGACGACGCTGCGGCGGGTGGGGAACGCCATGGATTCTCCCGGGTGCGAGGCGTGCCGGACGGGCGGACGCGACCGAGTATGGAACCGGTGCGCCTCAACAGGTCCCAGGATCGGGAGAGTTGTCTCGTTCGCCGCCCGTGCGTCGGCTGCCGTTCGCCCCGCCGTCCGCGACCGCCGCGGCCTGTACGGGAAGGGCGGTCGATTCCTTCGCGCACACGCACGACGGAGCGGGGGCGGTCGTCCGCGTGCCCCCGCTCCGGGTGAACATCCGGCGGTGCTACGGAGCCGGCAGCTCCATCAGGCCGGCCACGCTCTCGCGGTGGCGGCCTGCCGTGCCGTAGGCGATCGAGTCGGCCTTGGCCCGCTTCAGATACAGGTGCGCGGGGTGCTCCCACGTCATCCCGATGCCGCCGTGCAGCTGGACGCACTCCTCGGCCGCACGGACGGCGACCCGGGAGCAGTAGGCCTGGGCCACGGCCACCGCCAACGGCGTGTCGGGACTGCCTGTCGCCAGCGCGTCCGCGGCGTTCCGCGCCGCGGCCCGGGCCGAGACGACCTCCAGCCACAGCTGCGCCATGCGGTGCTTGAGCGACTGGAACGAGCCGACCGGCCGGTTGAACTGGTGGCGCTCCTTGGTGTGCCGGACCGTTTCGGTCAGGCACCACTCGGCGAGTCCGAGCTGCTCGGAGGCGAGCAGTCCGGCGCCGGCCAGCAGCCCCCGGTCCACCGCGACCCGTGCCGCCGTGGCATCCGCGAGGCGGGTTCCGGTGGCGCCGGTGAGGGTGACGTCGGCGAGCGGGCGGGTGAGGTCGAGCGGGACGAGCGGTTCGACGGCGACACCGGCCGCGTCCGTGGCGACGGCGTAGAGACCGTCGGTGGTGGGCACCAGCAGGACGTCGGCGGCGGCGGCGTCGGCGACCGGGCCCAGCGTTCCGTCGAGGGTCGCGCTCACAGCGGCCGGGTCCGCCGAGGCCGCGGAGAAGGGCACGGCGAGCACCGCGACCTTGCGGCCCGCGGCCAGTTCGGCGAGGAGTCCGGCCACCGGCCCGTCCTCGGCACCGAGCGCCAGGAGGGTCTCGGTGGCGACGACGGAGCTGGTCAGATACGGCGCGGGCGCGGCGCTGCGCCCGAGTTCCTCCAGGACCACCGCGGCCTCGCGGTGGGTGGCGCCCTGACCGCCGAGCTTCTCGGGCACCAGGAGACCGGCGGCGCCGATGCCGGTGGCGAGGGCCTTCCAGAGCTGCGGGTCGTACGGCGTGCCGGACTCACTGCGGGCAATCACCGTCGGCGCGTCGCACCGGTCGGTGAGCAGCGAGCGGACCGCGGACCGCAGATCCTCCTCGGCCTGCGAGTACAGCAGGTCGGGCGTCCGGCTCGTATCGGTCTGTGCGGTCATCGGGAGAGGTCCTTCCAGGCGACGTCCTTGTCGTTGCGGGGCTCGGCGGGCAGCCCGAGCACCCGCTCGGCGACGATGTTGAGCAGTACTTCGCTCGTGCCGCCCTCGATGGAGTTGCCCTTGGAGCGGAGGTAGCGGTAGCCGGCGTCGCGTCCGGTGAAGTCGACGAGCTCCGGGCGGCGCATGGTCCAGTCGCCGTACAACAGGCCTTCGTCGCCGAGGAGTTCCACCTCCAGGCCGCTGATCTCCTGATTGAGCCGGGCGAACGCGAGTTTCATGCCGGAGCCCTCGGGTCCGGGCTGTCCGGCGACGAGCTGCTGGCGCAGGCGCTCACCGGCCAGGCGGGCGACCTCGGCCTCGACCCAGAGGGTCAGCAGGCGCTGGTGCAGGTCGTGGGTGCGCAGATCGGGGCGTTCGCGCCAGGTCCGGGCGACCGGGCCGATCATGCCGCCCTCGCGCGGGATGCGGGAACCGCCGATGGAGACGCGCTCGTTCATGAGCGTCGTCTGCGCGACCTTCCAGCCCTCGCCGACCGGGCCGAGCCTGTGGCTGTCGGGAATGCGCACCCCGGTGAGGAAGACCTCGTTGAACTCGGCCTCACCGGTGATCTGGCGCAGGGGCCGCACCTCGACGCCGGGGTCGGTCATGTCGCAGATGAAGTAGCTGATGCCGCGGTGCTTGGGCACGTCCGGGTCGGTGCGGGCGATCAGGATCGCCCAGCGCGCCACATGGGCGCTGGACGTCCACACCTTCTGCCCGTCGACCACCCAGTGCTCGCCGTCGCGCACGGCACGCGTGCCGAGGGCGGCCAGGTCGGATCCGGCTCCCGGTTCGCTGAAGAGCTGGCACCACACCTCCTCGCCGACCCACAGGGGGCGCAGGAAGCGCCGCTTCTGCTCGTCGGTGCCGAAGCCGAGGATGGTCGGGGCGGCCATCCCGAGGCCGATGCCGATGCGGCGCGGGTCGTTGTCCGGGGCGCCTGCCGCGGCGAGTTCGGCGTCCACGACGGGCTGGAGGGAGCGCGGGGCGTCGAGGCCGCCCAGTCCGGCCGGGTAGTGGACCCAGGCGAGTCCGGCGTCGAAGCGCGCCTTGAGGAAGTCGGTGCGGTCCGTGGTGGCCGGGGGGTGCGCGGCGAGCAGTTCGCCGGCTCGCCGGCGCAGTTCGGCGGCGTCGGGGGCGCTCATCGGGTGGCTCCTGACGGCAGGACGACGATACGGCCGGTGCTGGTGCCGTCGGCGACGCGCTGGACGGCGGCCGCTGCCCCGGCCATCGGGACGCGCTCGCTGACCATCGGCTTGATGAGCCCTTCCGCGGCGAGCCGGGTGAGTTCCGCGTGGCAGTCGCGGACCGCCTGCGGATCCTTCGTGTTGTACAGACCCCAGTGGAGCCCGACGACGGAGTAGTTCTTCACCAGGGCGTGGTTGAGGCCCGGGGCGGGGATGACACCGCTGGCGAATCCGACGATGATCACCCGGCCCTCGAAGGCGATGCACTTCACGGACTTGGCGTACGCGTCGCCGCCGACGGGGTCGTACACCACATCGGCGCCACGGCCTGCGGTGAACTCCTTGACCGCGGCGACGATGTCCTCGGTGCGCCGGTCGATGACCAGGTCGCAGCCGAGTCCGGCGGCGGCCTCGGCCTTCTCGGGGCCGCCGACGACCCCGATGACGGTGGCGCCCGCGGCCTTGCCCAGCTGGACGGCCGCGCTGCCCACGCCGCCGGCCGCGGCATGGACGAGCAGGGTCTCACCGGCCTTCAGGTGCGCCCGGCGGTGCAGTCCGAACCAGCCGGTCTGGTAGCCGATGTGCAGCGCCGCCGCTTCGGCGTCGTCGAGGGCCTCCGGGGCCGGCAGCAGGGCCGCCTCGTCCGCGACGACGTACTCGGCGAAGCCGCCGTCCGGCAGGGCTGGGGTGGCGAGCACCCGGCGCCCGTCCTCGGTCCGGCCGCAGATCTCCACTCCGGGCGTGAACGGCAGCGGGGGCCGTACCTGGTACTGGCCGCGGCAGAGCAGCGCGTCGGGGAAGTTGATGTTCGCCGCGAGCACCTCGATGAGCACCTGCCCGTCGCCGGGCGTCGGCCGGTCCTTCTCCTCGAGCCGCATCACCTCGCTCGGCTCGCCGTTCCGGTGCACTCGCCATGCCTGCATGAAGGGCCTCCACAACACTGTCGGCATTACCACTGCTCCGGCGCATACTAAGCGGTCGCTTGCCCCTGTGGGAACAACCTGCGGGTGACCGTTTCGGCCGGGCCCCGACATGGGTGTGCGCCCGGCGCCGCCCGCAAGGAGTGCGGCGGCGCCGGGCGCACGGAGGGAGAGCGCCTACTCCCCCACCACCACCTCCGCGATCTGCGGTGCCTCGGACCCCGCACGCCAGGCCAGACGCACCGCGTCGGCGGTCCGGCCGGCCGTGTCGATCCGCGTATAGGCGCCGTCGAGGGCGCCGACCGTCCGCCAGGTGCCGTCCGTGTCGCGCAGCTGGACGTCGGCAGCGGCCGCGGAACCGGCCGGCTGCAGGACCGTGACCGAGGTGACCGCCCGAGCGGACACCAGGCCCACATCGAGCGACTCCCCTGCCTCCGGTGCGCGTGCGCCCCGGTAGACGGTGCCCGGGTCGCCGTCGACCGCCGAACGCAGCGCGGATCCGGTGGCCGCCGGCGGATTCCCGGTGACCGCTCCGTCCGTGGTCGCGACGCGGAACTCACGGACGACGACCCAGCTGTTCTGGCCGGCCGTCGCGCGGGCGCGCACATAGCGGGCCTTCGTACCGGCGGGCGGCGTCGCGGTGACGTCCGGCTTGCCGGAGAAGGCGGTGAGCTGCTGCCAGGTGGTCCCGTCCGCCGAGTACTCCAGGACGCCCGCGTGGATGTAGTCGTCGGCGCTTCCGGGCTTGCCCATGGCGAGCGTGATGTCGCCGATGTCCCTGGACTCGCCCAGGTCGACGGTGATCTGATCGCCCGCGGCGGGTGCCCCGTCGCTCCAGAAGTAAGTGGAGTCGTCGCCGTCGAGGATCCGGGCGACGGAGTTGGTCGAATAGGTGCCCAGGTTCGTCGTCGCGACGGGCCCGCCGCTCACACCGAGGACCCGGTCGTGCTCGGCGGTGGCCGCGTCGATGAACCCGTCCAGCTTCCCGTCACCGACGAGGACCGGCACTTTGCCGCCGCCGAGGCCGGTGTACGTGAACGACTTGGCCCGGGCGACCTGTCCGGGCAGCTCCTGACGGAGCGTCCAGGCCTCCGCCCCGTTTCCGTCACGGGCCGCCTCGACCATGCGCAGGGCCGTCCGTGACGCGGTCGCCCAGGCCTCGGTGGCGTCCAGCCAGGGAGCCGCGTCCTCGATGAAGCCCTGGTCCGGAAGGCCGGCGCGCAGCCGGGCCGGGGCGGCGCCGAGAGCGGCGAGCACGGAGTTCAGCCGCTTCGCGTCACCCGACTTCCAGTACCGGGTGAGTTCGGCCGTCAGGTCCGGGGCCTTGTCGGTGTTGAGCGCGGAGCTGTAGTTCACATCGGCGAACGCACGCAGCGCCGCCGCGGTGCGGGGGTCGCCGCCCGCGTACTCCTGAAGTCCCTTGATCCATGAGGTGCGCGGGTCGTACGCGGCGTCGTTCCAGGAGTAGTCCGCGACCGTGTACAGGGAGAGCTTGGAGGCGTACGGCTGGATCATCGGGTTGGCGGTGATCCCGGCGAGCCTGCCCGGCAGCCCCTTCTCGCGCCCGTTGAACGGGCCGAGCAGCAGGCGGTTGGTCGCGTAGTCGTTCACCGGGTAGTTGTCCCAGGTGAGGATCGGATGCCCGAAAACCTTCCGGGCGGCGTCGGCCTGAGCCACCGTCATGGTCGGGGCGACCACACCCACGCCGGTCCATTCGACCAGGACATCCGGGTCGAGCTGCTGGGACAGGGCCGTCTTGTACGCCGATTCGCTGACGTTGTAGTACTCGGTGGGCACCATCTGGAGCGGCTGGGCGCCGGGGTGCGTGGCGATGAACTCCTTGTTGACCCGGTTCAGCAGATACGCCTGGGCGGCGCCGGCGGCGCCGCCGCCGGTCCCCCACTTCGCCTTGTCGGCTTCGCAGTTCCAGTCGGTGTAGCTGATGTCGTCCAGCGGGACCGCGAAGGTCCTCACGCCGATGTCCCAGATGCTCTGGAACTTGTCGATCAGGGCCTTCGCGTCCGCGTCGGAGCTGTAGCAGACGGACAGCCCGGGAGAGAGCGCGTAGGTGAACTCGACGTGCCGCTGGACGGCCCGGCCGGTGAGGTCCTTGATCTGCGCCAACCGGTCGGCGGGATAGGCGTCGCGCCACTTCGCGCGGAGGTAGTCGTCGTCCTTGGGCGAGTACACGTAGATGTTCATCTTGTGCTCGCCGTAGTAGTCGAGCTGGTCCAGGCGGGCCGCGTGGGACCACGGGGTGCCGTAGAAGCCCTCGATGACGCCGCGCAGCGCGGTGCCCGGCCAGTCCCGCACGGCGAGTCCGCCGACCTCGGCTCCCGGCTGCTTCCGCTGCGGCAGGATCTGGCGCAGGGTCTGTGCGGCGTAGTAGGTGCCGGTGGTGTCCTTGCCGGCCAGAACGATGCGGCCGGCCCCGACGCCGAGGACGTATCCGTCGGCGGGCAGCTCCGACGGCCCCTGGAGCTTCTGGGCGGCGAGTGCGCCGGCGTCGCCGACGTGGACGGTGAGTCCGTTCACGGACGGCCGGGTGGCGCGGACGACGCTCTTCGCGCCCGCCTTGCGCAGGGCCGCCTCCACGACGGCCAGCGTCGGTTCGTCGGCCGTTTCCCCGGCTACCACGGTGACGGTGGGGGTGATGGTGATGCGGTCCGGACGGTTCGTCACGGACTGCGGGGTCGGGGTGATGGCCGGGGCGTCCTGGGCCTTGACCGGGGCGCCGGTGCGGCCGTGGTCGGCAGCCTGGGCGGAGGCCCCGGCGGTCATCAGTCCGCCGGCGAGCAGGGCCGCCGCCGCGGCGAGCGCGGTGAGGCGGGGTGGGCGAGGCGTCACAGATCCTCCATCAGTCACTCAAGTCACCAGAGTCGCGCAACACAACGACACCGAATTCAACATCCTGGCGCTTGCATGTCAATGGTCTGGACAACATCGGTGCGTGGACCTGGTGTTATGTCTTCGGAAGGGGTACTCATGCTTCCATGAAGGAGAGCATGAGCACCCCGGGACTCGCCGCTCCTCCCCCACTGGGCTCGAGCGCACTGCCGGCCGGCACGTACGAGGGCAGCGTGGTGCTGGTCACGGGTGGCGGTTCGGGTCTCGGCAAGGCGGTGGCGGCCGAGTTCGCCCGCCTGGGGGCTGATCTGATGATCGTCGGCCGGAACGCCGAGCGGCTGAGCGCGGCGGCGGGCGAACTCGCGGAGCTGACCGGCGGTCGCGTGCGGACCGCCACGGCCGACATCCGGGATCCGGACCGGATCGCTGCGGTGTTCGACGCGACCGAGTCCGAACTGGGCCCACCCGGCGTGCTGATCAACAATGCGGCGGCCAACTTCCCTTCCCCTGCGGAGGACTTGTCGCCGAACGCCTGGCGGGCGGTGCTCGACATCACCCTCACCGGGACCTGGTTCATGACCCGCGAGTTCGGGCGGCGGCATCTCGCGGCCGGCACGGCGGGGTCGATCGTGTGCGTCGGCGCGTCCTATGCCTGGACGGGCGGCCCGGGGTACGCCCACTCGGCGGCCGCCAAGGCCGGGGTGAAGAACCTGGTCGAGACCCTTGCCGTGGAATGGGGACCGTACGGGATCCGCGTCAACGGGCTGGTGCCGGGGCTCATGCCGCACGCGGACATGACCGGCGACATCAGCGGCCACCTGGACCGGGACCGGGCGGCGGGGGGAACCGGGGCCGCCGACCGGGAACTCGACGCGCGGCAGCCCGCACTCCGGGTGGGTCAGCCGCGCGAGCTGGGCTGGGCGGCGACCTTCCTGGCCTCGCCGTACGCCGGATTCGTCTCCGGCCATTCGCTGGTGGTCGACGGGGCGAACTGGCAGCGGCGTTCGCTGGTCGCGCCGCCCGTGGTGCCGGTGCGCGAACAGCTGGGCCGCGGCCCCTTCGCCCCGCCCGCCGGCGAGGGGACTTGAGCGCACGGCGGGCACGGGGTCAGGTGCCCTCGAAGCGCGGCGGGCGGCGGGCGGCCTTGGCGGCGTAGCCCTCGGCCGCGTCCTGCGAGGTGAGGGTGAGTGCCGCGGCCAGGGCCGTACGGTCGAGCGCGTCGGCGAGTCCGGCATCGGCGTAGGAGTCCACGGAACGCTTGATGTGGCGCACGGCCAGCGGTGCGTTCGCGGCCACGGCCTCGGCGACGGACCGCGCGGCGCCCTCCAGCTCGGCGAGGGGTGTGACGGCCTGGAGCAGCCCGATGCGCTCGGCCGTCGCCGCGTCGATCCGGCGGCCGGTGAGCGCGAGGTACTTCGCCCAGCCCGCCCCCGCCTCACGGGCGATCCGCATGTCGCCCCCGGCGTCGACCGCCACCCCGATCCCGGCCTCCGGCAGCGCGAACACGGCGTCGTCCGCGGCGATCCGGATGTCAGCCATGAGGGCGAGCTCGAAGCCGAAGCCGAGGCAGTAGCCCTGCACGGCGGCGATCACGGGCTGTGGAAGCCCTGCGAACGCGGCGAAGCGCTCATGCACCCAGCGGATGCCCTCGTAGTAGTGCTGGGTGCGCTCGGCGGGGGAACGGCCGGTGATGTCACCGCCGGGTGCGGTGACATCTATGCCGGCGCAGAAGGCGCGGCCCTCGCCCCGCAGCAGGACCGCCCGGACCGAGTCGTCGAACCGCAGCCGGTCGGCCATGATGCCGAGCTGCCTGCTGGACTCCCAGCTCCAGCCGTTGAGCTGCCGCGGTCTGCAGAGCGTCAGCACGCCGATGCCGTTCTCGACCCGGAGCGTGATCCGCTCCTGTCCGTGCGCGATGCCGTGGTCGTGGATGTCGAGCACGGCCACCCCCTCCATCGACTGACGCACCGTCAGAACCTTTGCGGGCGGCCAGCGTACGGCGGAAGGACCGGAGAGGGCCAGGCCCCTTCGCGGCTCAGCGCGCGAAGAGTTCGAAGGTGACGGCCGGGCGGCCACCGAAGCGCTCGGCGGCCGCCCGGGCGGACCCGGTGAGGAACGTGCGGCAGTACGCCTCCGGATCCTCGTCCGTGAGGACTTCGATATACGTGCGGTGCGCCAGGAGCGACTGCACGGACCGTTCGAGGCCGGCCGTCGCGTCGACGGCGTGCGTGGGAGTGGACGACCCGGCCACCGCCACCCAGCGCACGCCGCCCCATGGCTCAAGACCCTGCTCACTCAGCAGCTCCGGAAAGATCCAGCGGTTGCCGGCGTCGCCCGCCGCGTCCAGCGTGGCGCGGCCCACCGCGCGGTGGTCAGGGGTGTTCCAGGCGACACCGCCCCAGGTGTCCCGGTGGTTGAGCGTGATCAGCAGCTCGGGCCGGTGCCGGCGGATCGCCGCCGCGATGTCGCGGCGCAGGCCGGTGCCGTATTCGACCACCCCGTCACGGTGGTCCAGGAACTCCACCCGGGAGACCCCGACGACCGCCGCGCTCGCACGCTGCTCCTGCTCGCGCAGCGGCGCACATCTCTCCGGTTCGAGGGTGTCGATGCCCGCCTCTCCCCGGGTGGCCAGGAGATAGGTGACGTCGCGCCCGCCGTCGGTCCAGCCGGCGACGGCCGCCGCGCAGCCGTACTCCAGGTCGTCCGGGTGAGCGACGACGGCCAGGGCGCGCTGCCAGTCGGCGGGCATGGGCTTCAGCTGCTCGGTCATGTCGGCAGGCTAACCGGCCCGGCCCCGCCGGGCACCGCGTCACACCCGTCCCACCGGCTCTTTAATACCCCCAGGGGTATAAATGTTACGCTCGGATGAAATACCCCCGGGGGTACATCGCTACGAAAGGAGCGTGTCGTGTTCTTCGTCGACACCATCGAGACACCGGGCCTCGGCAACCGCAGCTACCTGGCGGGAGGAGTGCGGTCCGCCGTGGTGGTGGACCCACCGCGCGACATCGACCGCGTCATCGCCGCGGCCGCGGTGCGCGGAGTGCGGATCGTCGCTGTGGTGGAGACGCATGTGCACAACGACTACGTGACCGGCGGGCTGGAACTGGCGCGCGTCACCGGCGCCGCGTATCTGGTGCCCGCGGCGGCCGAGGTGTCCTTCCGCCGGACTCCCGTGGCCGACGGCGACACCGCGCCGGTGGACGACGGCATCGCGCTCCGCGCCGTGGCCACCCCGGGGCACACGCCGCACCACACGTCCTATGTGCTGGAGGAGGGCGGCCGCGCCGTGGCCGCGTTCACCGGGGGCTCGCTGCTGATCGGCAGCGTGGGCCGGCCCGATCTGGTGGAGCCCCGGCTGACCAGTGCGCTGGCACGGGCCCAGCACGCCTCCGTGCACCGGCTCGCCGACGAGCTGGACGACGCCGTCGCGGTACTGCCGACGCACGGCTTCGGCAGCTTCTGCTCTTCCTCCCGGACCGAGGGGACCTCGTCGACCATCGGCGCCGAGCGGAAGCACAATGCCGCGCTGGTCAAGGACGTGGACACCTTCGTCGCCGAGCTGCTCGCCGGTCTGGACGACGTGCCCGCGTACTACGCGCACATGGGGCCTGCGAACACGACGGGTCCGGCGCCGCTGGACCTGACACCGCCTCCGCGAGCCGGCGCGCAGGACATCGCCAGGCGGCTCGCGGCCGGCGAGTGGGTGGTGGATCTGCGCAGCCGGGTGGCGTTCGCCGAGGGGCATGTGGCCGGATCGTTCAACTTCGAGGGCGAGGGGCAGCTCGCGACGTATCTCGCCTGGCTGATCCCCTGGGGCAGGCCGGTCACCCTGCTCGCGGACACGGCCGACGAGCTGGCACACGCACAGCGCGAGCTGACCCGGGTCGGCATCGGCCGGCCCGTGGCGGCGGCCACCGGCGGCCCCGGGTCCTGGGTGAGCGATCCCCGGGAACTGCGGTCCTTCCCCAGGGCGGACTTCGCGGACCTGGCCTCGGCACGACGGCGCGGTGAGGAACCGGTGGTGCTGGATGTACGGCGCACCATGGAGCGGCGCGACGGCGCCATCACCGGCTCGGTGCACATCCCGGTGCATGAGCTGCCGGGGCGGCTGGACGAGGTGCCGCCGGGAGTGGTGTGGGTGCACTGCGCGGGCGGCATGCGCGCGGCGATCGCCGCGTCGCTGCTGGACGCGGCCGGCCGTGAGGTGGTCGCGGTGGACGACGGGTTCGCCTCCGCGGCGGCGGCCGGCCTGACGGTGACCGTGCCGCGGCCCGCCACCGACGACGCGTCCGCCGCCGCCTGACGGCGAGACGTCCTCGGCCGTCGTTCGCCGGCCGGGCCGTGCCCCGCGCCGCCCGGCCGTCGCACATCCACAGCAGTTCGGCATCAATCCGCCGGCTGTCCGCCCTCGCCCGGGGGCGGACAGCCGTATCCCGCATCTCCGGAGTGTTTCCCATGTCATCCCTGTTGTCCCTCTTCCGTCGTGGCCCCGGCCGGATCAGTGCCGCCGAGGCCTTGCGGCGGACCGCCGACGGGGCGGCCGTCCTGCTGGACGTGCGCGAACCGTCCGAGTGGGACGCGGGTCATGCACCCGGGGCCGTCCACCTTCCGCTGTCGGTACTCGCCGAAGGGGCCCGGCCGCCCGCTCCGGCGGACCGCCCGGTGGTGGTGATCTGCCGCTCCGGCAACCGGTCCCGGCAGGCCGCCCGCGTCCTCGCGGACCGCGGGGTGTCCGCCGTCGACGTGATCGGCGGCATGACCGCCTGGGCGTCCGCGGGCTTCCCCGTGCGTGACGTGCGCGGGGACGCGGGGACCGTCGCATGACCCCTCTGATACTGGCGCTGACCGCCGGCGCGGTGGTCGGGCTCGCGCTCGGCGGGCTGGGCGGCGGCGGCAGCGTCCTGGCCGTGCCCGCGCTCATCTATCTGCTGGGCTTCACCCCGGCCGCGGCCACCACCGCCGCGCTGCTCATCGTCATCGCGACCTCACTCACCGGTCTGCTCGCCCACGCCCGGGACGGCCGGGTGCGCTGGCGGACCGGCGGGCTGTTCGCCGCGGCGGGCATCGTCCCCGCGGCGCTCGCCGGGGCGCTGTCGGTGCGGATCCCCTCCGGGGTCCTGACCGGGGCGTTCGCGGTGCTGGCCACGGTCGCCGCCGTCCGGATGCTTCGCACGGCCGCACCGCGGCGGAGCAGCCCGGGACGGCCGGACGCCGTGCCGGCCGGGAAGACTGTCGGGGCAGGGGCCGGGCTCGGCGCGGTGACGGGATTCCTCGGGGTGGGCGGCGGCTTTCTCGCCGTTCCCGCGCTGGTCACCGTCCTCGCCGTGCCGATGTCGGCGGCCGTCGGAACCAGTCTCCTGGTCATCACGGTGAACTCCACGGCCGCACTGGCCGCCCGGCTCACCACGCCCACGGTGCTGGACTGGGCGCTCATCGCCCCGTTCACGGCGACGGCGGTGCTCGGGGCGTGGGACGGAAAGCGGCTGGCGGCGAAGGTCTCCACGGCCTCGCTGCAACGGATCTTCGGCGTGGTGTTGCTGGCGGTCGCCGTCTTCATGCTCGTCGACGCCGTCGCGTGAACCGGCGCCGGGTGTCTCGCTGCCCCTCAGGCCAGCGAGAGGAAGAGCTTCTCCAGCCGGGCCCGCATCTGGTCCCGGTCCGCGGGTTCACTGCCGCCGTCGGCCATGCAGTGCTGCAGCCCCGTAGCGATGATCGCGAAGCCGGCCCGGTCCAGGGCCCGCGAAACGGCCGCCATCTGCGTGATGACGTCCTCGCAGTCACGCCCCTCCTCGATCATCCTGATGATTCCGGTGAGCTGCCCCTGTGCGCGGCGCAGGCGATTGAGCACCGATTTGAGTTCATCGGCCGCCATGTCGAGTTCCACACATCCTCCTTTTAATACCCCAAGGGGTATTCTAGCCCGTCCGGGGCAGGAGAGACCGAGTCTCTGCCTCACACCCGGTGAACGAAAGGAAACACTGCTCGTGACCAGCCCCGTATCCCTCTCCCCCGCCCAGGCGGCCGCCCGTCTCGCGGAGTTCACCGTGATCGACGTGCGCGCCCCCGGCGAGTACGCCTCGGGGCACGTCCCCGGCGCGCTGAACATCCCGCTCGACCGTCTCTCCGAGGCGGTGCCCGCCCTCAAGTCCGCGTCGGCCCGCGGCGCCCTGCTGGTGGTGTGCGCCTCCGGCGTCCGCTCCACACGGGCCTGCGACATCCTCTCGGCGGCGGACATCGACGCCGCCACGCTGTCGGGCGGCACCTCCGCCTGGGAGGGCGCAGGCCATGGCCTGGACCGTCCGGAGGGTGCCCGGGGCACCTGGCCCATGGAGCGTCAGGTGCGGCTCGCCGCAGGCTCCCTCGTGGTGGCCGGACTGCTCGCGGGTGTGCGCTACCCGGCCGCGCGCTGGCTGTCCGCCGGGGTCGCATCCGGTCTCGTCTTCTCCGCGGTGACGAACACCTGCGGCATGGCAGCGGCCCTTTCGAAGCTCCCGTACAACCGCGCACCGCGCTCGGCGGCGAACCTCGACGCGACGCTGGACGCCCTTCAGGGCTGAGAGCCCAAGACGCGCAGGAGCCGGCCGCACCCCGTGTGCGACCGGCTCCTGTGCGTACCGGGACTCAGATCTCGTCGCGGACCAGGGCCAGCAGCCGGTCCAGCACCCGCGGGCCGCCGGCGCGCAGTCCGTCGTGCTCGAACTCGTCGGTCACCCAGGTACGCAGCCCGCGGATCGCGCCGGCGGTACGCAGCGCGTGGGCGGTGTCCACGTACATGTCGTCGTGGTAGACGGCGGCGGCCACCGGCACCTCGTTGGCGGCCAGGCGTTCGGTGTCGTACAGCGGCTCCCAGCCGCCCCGGCCGGCGAGCAGCTCGGCCGTCTCGCGCAGCGGCCGCAGCGCCGGGTCGACGTCGAAGTGCCAGGGGTGGATGCTCTCGCCCGTGAACAGGACCGGGCCGTCCCCCTTGAGTGCGGTCGCCGCGTCGAACTGCGGGAACTCGGCACGCACACGCTCGGCAGCCCAGTCGGTGGGGCGCTCGCCCTGGCCGTAGATGGACTCGTGCAGGAGCGCGTACAGCGGGTGCCCGGCGAACGAGTTGGCGGTGCGCATGGCCTCCTGGAAGGTGTCCGAGAGCTCGGTGCCGTGCGGGGTGGTGACGAAGGCGTTCTCCAGCAGGTAGTGCAGCTGGTGGCTGCCGCTGCCGCCGCCGAGCATGATGCCGAGGGACTGGAATCCCTCGGGCGTGAGCCGGTGGCCGGCGCTCTCGGGGCGGTGCTCCGCGAGGTGAGCGGTGATCTCGCGGGCGCGTTCGACGTCCTGCGGGTAGCGGGCGTAGTGGGCGGCGACCTTCCGCTCGATCCTCGGGTACGCGGCCCGGTAAACGTCGTCCGCGTGGGCGTCGAGGGAGGGCAGACCGCCGGTGATCAGCACGGTGCTGAGACCTTCCGGAGCGGCCGAGAGATAGCGGACGGCACAGAATCCGCCGAAGGACTGGCCGAGAACGGTCCAGGGGGCGCCCCCGGTCAGCTGCGGACGGATCAGCTCGCAGTCGCGCACGATGCTGTCGGAGCGGAAGTGCGTCAGGTAGTCGGCCTGCTCGCGCGGGCCGCCGCGCAGGGGCAGGGTCTGCCGGTTGGCCGGGGTGGACAGCCCGGTACCGCGCTGGTCCAGGAGCAGCACCCGGAACTCCTGCACCGCCCGCCCCAGCCATGCCTCCGCGCCGGTGAAGCGCCGGGCGCCGAAACCGGGGCCGCCCTCCAGGTACAACAGCCACGGCAGCTGCTCATCGGCCCGGGAGCCGGCCACCACCTCCCGGCCGAAGATCTCGATCTGCTCACCGCCGGGGTCGGTGTGGTCGAGCGGCACGGTGAAGTGACGGTCGGTGAGGACGAGGCCGGGCTGGCGATAGCTGTTCAAGGGGGGCTCCTGAATCCGATGGTTCCCGGACAGTTCAGCACATCCCCGTACCCCGGACAGTCCCGGCCCAGGTACGACGGACCGGCGCGCGCCCTCCCGTACGATCGACGGCTCGGGCGGGCTGCGCAGCCGGGTATCCGCGGACACGGTTCCACTCGCTCACGACATGACGCCGGCGGGTGTGCGCGGACCCACTTCACGCGCTCGCGACATGACTCCAGAAATCGCGCATGGTCGCGGGCGGTGTGGGCCCCGCCAGCTCCACCTGACTGAGCATGATGCCGACGGTGCCGGTGGCCGGGACGATGTGCGCCGTCGTGCCGGTGCCGCCGACCCAGCCGTAGCGGCCCGGAACGTTCCACGGATCGGTCATCTCGACGTCCACCGATCCGCCGAACCCCCAGCCCTGCCCCTCGGTGAACAGTCCGCTCGCCCTGCGCTGTGCGGGTGTCAGGTGGTCGGTCGTCATCTGCCGCACCGATTCGGGCGTCAGCAGAGCGCGGTCGCCGACGGCCCCGCCGGCGAGCAGCATCCGGCCGAAGGCGTACCAGTCGTCGGCGGTCGAGACCAGTCCGCCCGCCCCGGACGGGAAAGCGGCCATGCTGCTCCACTGTCCGCCGGGAGCGTCGACGAGCTCGAGCGTCCCTGCCTCACCGGCCCGGTAGTAGCCGGTGAACCGGTCGAGCTTCGCGGCGGGCACCTCGAAGCCGGTGTCGGTCATGCCGAGCGGCTGGAACAACCGCTCGGCCAGGAACTCGGGCAGCGGCTGTCCGCAGACCCGGGCGATCAGTACGCCCAGGATGTCGGAGCAGGTGTTGTACAGCCATGCCTCTCCGGGCTGGTACAGCAGGGGGATGCTCGACAGCGTCGCCATCCAGGCCTCCGGGGCGGCAACGGCCTGCGGCTGCGGAGGTCCCTGCTTCAACTCGCTGAAGAGGGGCGCCACGGCGGGCAGCGCGAAGTCCGACGGGAATCCGTACCCGGCACGAAAGGTCATCAGATCGAGGACGGTGATGGGCCGGGCGGCCGGGACCACGTCGTCGACCGGGCTCTCGGGCGTGCGCACGACCATGGGTGAGGCCAGTTCGGGCAGCCATCGCGCGACCGGGTCCTCCAGAGCGATCCTGCCGTCCTCGACCAGCATCATGGCCGCCGCCGCGGTGACCGGCTTGGTGACGGAGGCGATCCGGAAGATCGAGTCCCGGGCCATCGGCGTACCGCCGCCCGTGCCGGCGCTGCCGACGGCCTGCACGTCCACCCGGCCGTCCCGGGCGACCAGGCCCACGGCTCCCGGCACCGATCCGTTGCGGACGTGCGTCTCGAGTAGTTCGCGCAGGGTGCTCATCGCTCCGCCTTCTCACGTGTGGGGTCAACACCATGACTCCCGCCACGCCGCGAACTCATCGGACCGCGCCGGGCGGCCCGCCGCTCTCACTCCGCCGATACGGGCGGCACAGCCCTTGCAGCGGGGATGCCGGTTGGACTCAGGAGGAGGGGAGGACGGGAGGACCAGGGGAGGGCAGAGGACGGGATCACGAGGACGGGGCCAGGAGCCGGGCGGCGGGCACCGTGATCAGAGTGACGACGGTCATCGGGTTCATCAGGGTGATCGCCGACGACGCTCACGCGCGGCGTCGTACCGGGCTCCGCCTGGGACGCCGCCGCTGTCGGCCGCTCGCCACCGGTCGGTCGGTGGGAGCCGGCAGCAGGAGGGCGGTGCCCGTGGTCATGGCCAGATGCTGCGGCCGGGCCGGGTCCCCGGGCAACTCGCTTTCCGTGGCGCAGGCGGCCGGTGGCCGAGGGGCGCGCGCCCCTTGACCCGAACCCCGCACAAAGCCTAGGTTCCACCGGAGAAAGCGCTTGCTATCCGGTGGGCGCCCCTCACCGCGGAGGTGTTTGTCACGCCCAGCCAGGCTTCCCCCAGCACACCGATCCGGGTCGCGATCGTCGGCACGGGCGCGATCGCCCGCGGCAGCCATCTGCCCGCCCTGCGTGCGCTGGCCGCCGAATACCCGCTGGAGCTCGTCGCGGCGGTCGATGTGGACGCCGCCTCCGCCGAGGCGTTCTGCGCCGATGCCGGCGCCGGCCGTCCGTACACGGATCTCGACGCGATGCTCGCCGAGGAGCGGCCCGGTCTGGTCACGCTCGGCACGCCGCCGCGCTTCCACCGCGATCAGACCATCGCGGCGCTGCGGGCCGGTGCGTGGGTGTGGTGCGAGAAGCCCCCCTGCCCCTCACTGGAGGACTTCGACGCGATCGAGGCGGCGGAGGGACCCGAGCGCGGCGGCCCGTATGCCGCGATCGTGTTCCAGCACCGGTTCGGCTCCGGTGCGGACCACGTCCGGACGCTGCTGGCCGAGCAGGCGATGGGGCGCCCCCTGGTCGCCCACTGCCAGACCACGTGGTACCGGGACGAGGCGTACTACTCCGTTCCCTGGCGCGGGCGTTGGAGCACGGAGGGCGGCGGCCCCGCGATGGGGCACGGCATCCACCAGATGGACCTGCTCCTCGATCTGCTGGGTCCGTGGTCGGAGATCCGTGCGATGGCCGGGCGGCTGGTGCACGACGTCGAGACGGAGGACGTCTCCACGGCACTCGTCCGCTTCGAGAACGGCGCGATGGCCACCGTCGTCAACAGCGTCCTGAGCCCGGACGAGGTCAGCCGGATCCGGATCGACTGCGAGAGGGCCACGGTCGAGCTCACCCATCTGTACGGCCATCGCAACGCGGACTGGCGGATCACCCCCGCGCCCGGGGTGACACCCGAACAGGCCGCCGCCTGGCAGGACTTCGGCCCCGATGTGCCGAGCTCCCACGAGGCACAGCTGCGTGGCCTGCTCGCCTGCCTGCGGGCGGGACGCCGGCCGCGAAGCAGCGGCGCCGACGGCCGGACCAGCCTGGAACTGGTCGCCGCGCTGTACAAGGCGGCCTTCACCGGCAACACCGTCCGGGCCGGCGAGATCGGTCCCGGCGATCCCTACTACAGCGCCCTGCACGGCAACGCCCCCGGCTGGGCACCCGAACCGGCGGAGACGAGCGCCTGAGCGCGCGGCTGGACCTGGCGCACCGGGACGGCGAACTCATCGCCTTCCCGGCGGTGGGCAGTCGAGTGAAACGTCCCGCGTACTCCTTCTGCGTGAGGGGCGCGGCGGCACGGAAGGATCCGCCTCAGGCGCGGCGAACGGCCGCACGGACCGCCCTCCTGCACCACCGTGAACGCGGCTGAACCCTCCGCCTGCGCCACCCCGAATGCGGCGCAGCCTCCGGCCGGACCGGGGACGAGTCAGGATGCTCCTGCCGCCCCGGTCAGGATGCTCACCAGCTCGTCCGGCCGGGAGTACATCGGCCAGTGGCCCGTCTCCATCGTGACCAGCTCCCAGCACTCGCCGGCCAGCAGCCCGACCACGTCGTCGGTCGGTTCGGGGCCGTCGAGAAGGCACTTGACGTACGTCGCCGGAAGCCCGCCGAGCGCACCGCTCAGCACCGCGGGGTCGCTCAGCGAAGCGCCCGGGTGCGGTGTCGCAGCACTCACGATCCTCGCTGTCTGTTCGTCGGTGAGCCCCTGGCCCTCGAATTCGGGCGCGGTCGGCGGCGACCAGAAGCCGCCGTTCCCGTCGATCGCGCTCTCCAGCGCCGCCGGCCCCTGCCACCAGGTGGAGACGAACGACTCGCCGTCGGCCGGTACGCAGGCGTCGACGAAGACGACGCGTGCCAGCCGCTCGCCGATACGTTCCGCGGCCTGACCGACGGGAATGCCCGCATAACTGTGGCCGACCAGGACGACGTCGCGCAGACCGAGGCGCTCCACCTCGTCGACGATGTCGGCCACATGGCTCTGCCGGCCGACCGGCATCCCCTGCTTCTCGCCGACACCGGAGAGTGTCACCGGGTGGGCGCCGTGCCCCGCCGCGCGCAGCCCGGGCACCACCTCGTCCCAAGCCGACGATCCCAGCCAGGCCCCCGCCACCAGTACGAATTCAGTCATGAAGGAAAGGTATCCGGGGGGTCTGACAACCGCTCCGGACCGCGTGCGTTGTCCGTGTGTCAGAGCTCCGGGGATTCGGCGGCCGCCACCTCACCGCGCCTGCCCGCGCCACCCGCGGCCGGCGCCGCGCGGCGCTCCAGGATCTCCAGCACACGTTCCCCCCAGCGCAGGTTCTCCTCCTCGAAGGAGCGCCCGCGCATCAGCGTCAGATAGGGGCCGATGCGCTCGGTCCGCACCAAGAACGTGTCCTCGTCACGACCGTCCAGCAGTCGCTCCCGCAGCCGTTCGTAGCGGGCGATCTTGGCGCGCGCGCCTTCCATGCGTTGCTCGACCGACGCGCGTACCGCGTTGCGGTCTCCGCCGTCCACGGCCTGGATCATGACGAGGAGTTCGTCCCGGATGGCCGTGGGGCGCGGCGGTTGGGCGGTGAACCCGCCCAGTTGGTCACGGCCGGCTTCTGTGAGACTGAACAGCCGCTTGTTCGGCCTGCGTTGCTGCTCGACCACACGGGCCTCGATCAGACCGCTCTCCGCCAGGCGGTCCAGTTCGCGGTAGAGCTGCTGCGGCGTGGCGGACCAGAAGTTCGCCACCGAGACGTCGAAGACCTTGGCCAGGTCGTATCCGGAGGCCTCGCCTTCCAGCAGCGCCGCCAGAACCGCGTACTTGAGAGACATCTGGACAGGCTAACACCGATGTGATTAATCTCTTCCACACCTATTCAACAAATTGACTATGGAGTGATGGATGCACCCCTTCCGCAAAGCCGTTGAGGCGCATGACCTCGACGCCGTCGAGGCGATGCTCGCCGAGGACGTCGTGTTCAGCAGTCCCGTGGCGTTCAAGCCCTACGCCGGGCGCCCCCTCACCGCAGCGATCCTGCGCGCGGTCTCCGAGGTGTTCACGGACTTCCGCTACGTCCGGGAGATGGAGAGCGGCGACGGACGCGACCACGCCCTCGTCTTCGTGGCGAAGGTCGGCGACAGGGAGATCAACGGCTGCGACTTCCTGCACCTGAACGAGGCGGGCGAGATCGACGACTTCATGGTCATGGTCCGGCCCCTCTCGGCCGCGCAGGCGCTGGCCGCGGCCATGGGCGCCAAGTTCGAACAGATCGGCCGCGAGGCCTCGGCCGGCTGACCGCACCGGTCACCGGGTGCGGGAGCGCGCTGCCCGGAACCGGCGTTGGTACGATCACCGCCCCATGGACACCAGCACCGAGATCCGGATGATCACTGCCCCACCGGGGCAGGTCACACTGTCCGACCGGCGCACGCAGCGCAGTTGGGCGGTCGAGCTCGCGCCGTACCGCATCGGCGCGTTCCCCGTCACCCAGGCCCAGTACGCGCACGTCACCGGCGAGCGGCCCAGCACGGCGCAGGGCGAGCAACTGCCCGTGGAGGGCGTTTCCTGGCTGGACGCGGTGCGGTTCTGCAACGCCCTGTCCCTGCACGAGGGGCTGGCTCCCGCGTACCGTCTCCGGGCCGAGGCGGAGCTCATCGAATGGGACACCGCCGCCGACGGGTACCGGCTGCCGGCCGAGGCCGAGTGGGAGCACGCGTGCCGCGCCGGTACCACACAGGCACGGTACGGGGAGCTCGACGACATCGCCTGGCATCGCGGCAACTCGCTGGAGCAACCGCACGAGGTCGGCGGCCGGGAGCCCAACGCGTGGGGGCTGTACGACACGCTGGGCAATGTGTGGGAGTGGTGCTGGGACGTCTACGACGCCGAGGTGTACGGCAGCTACCGGGTGCTGCGCGGCGGTGGCTGGTTCGACGAGCGCTGGAGCTGCCGGGCGTCGGTCCGGCGCCGCAGCCACCCGACGTTCCGGATCGATGACACCGGGTTCCGGGTCGCACGTTCCGGACCCGGGTGAGCCGCCTTCCCGCTGTGGGCTTCGCGGATCGCCCGGCCGGAACCGGCCGCGGCGGCGCGGTGAGGGAGTGAGCGGGACGGGCCCCGGCATCCCCCGGCCCTGTTCTCGGCGGACGGACGGTCCCGCCCAATCGCGGGCCGGCGGCGTTTGGAGTCGTACGGACGGTCCCGCCCGCTTGCGGGCCGGCGGCGTATGGGGTTGATTCGAAGTGGGTGTGTGACCGCATCCCCTCTCCGGTCTGGGGGTGAACCCCCGTGCTCTTCGCCGACCGCGCCGACGCGGGACAGCGGCTGGCCGCGGCCCTCCGTCCCCTCGCGAGAAGCGATCCCGTCGTACTGGGCCTGCCGCGCGGTGGCGTGCCGGTCGCCTTCCACGTCGCCCGGGAGCTCGGCGCCCCGCTCGATGTGATCGTGGTCCGCAAACTCGGCGTCCCGTACCACCCAGAGCTGGGTTTCGGCGCCATCGGTGAGGGCGGTGTACGGATCATCAGCGACGACATCGTGCGACGCGGCCAGGTCTCCGAGGCCGACATCGCCTCGGTCGAACGCACGGAGGAAGCCGAACTGCTGCGCCGGGCCAGGGCGTTCCGTGGTGACCGGCCTCGTATCCCGCTCACCGGACGCCCGGTGATCCTCGTGGACGACGGCATCGCCACCGGCGCGACCGCTCGGGCCGCCTGCGCGGTGGCACGGGCCCAGGGAGCGGCACACCTGGTGCTGGCGGTGCCGGTCGCACCGCCGGACACCGCCGAGCGGCTGCGGGGCGAGGTGGACGAGCTGGTGTGCCTGTCGACGCCGCGCGGGTTCTCCGCCGTGGGCGAGTGGTACCGGGACTTCGGCCAGACTCCGGACGAGGAGGTCGTCTCGCTGCTGGCCCGGGCCGCGGACCGGGCGGCACCGGCCACGGGCGTTGAGGTGCGGGTGGAGGCGGGCGGTGTGGTCCTGCCGGGAGAGCTCACCCCCGCCGGGGACACCGGGGCTCTCGTGATGTTCGCCCACGGTTCCGGCAGCAGCCGGCACAGCCCGCGCAACCGGTCCGTGGCCGCCGCCCTCAATCGGGCGGGCCTGGGCACTCTCCTGTTCGACCTGCTCACCCCCTCCGAGGAGGCGGACCGCGCCAACGTCTTCGACATCACCACCCTGGCCGGACGTCTGGTGGACGCGGCCGACTGGCTGCGGCGCCGCGCGCCCGGCCCCCTCGGCGTATTCGGAGCAAGCACCGGAGCGGCCGCGGCGCTGCGGGCCGCCGCCGTCGTCGGTGCGCAGCACGGAACGGGGATCGGCGCGGTCGTCTCGCGCGGCGGCCGGCCCGACCTCGCAGGGGCCCGGCTCGGCGACGTCCGGGCGCCGACACTCCTCATCGTGGGCGGGCGCGACACCCGGGTGCTGGAACTGAACCGGCAGGCCCAGGCGGAACTGCGCTGCGAGAACCATCTGCACGTCATCCCCGGCGCGACGCACCTCTTCGAGGAGGCGGGTGCCCTGGACGAGGTCGCCGAGCTCGCCCGCGAGTGGTTCACCGGTCATCTGATGGCCGAGGAGAGCTGAGGCGGCGGCCGCGGCAGCCGGTGCGGCAGCCGAGGACGCATCAGCCGCCCCGCGAACCGCTTCCGCGCGGATTCCTTGATCGCGAAGCAACCCTCCGCACGGATCTGCCGTCTTGATCCACAGCAAGGCGGCATCCCGCACCACGACACACCTCGTCCGACCCCATGAGCGCACAGGTCAGAGCACCGGACAACTATACGCCGCATGTATACATGAAACGTATAGTTGTCGCCGGGCCGCCCGTTCGCGCGCGAAAGGCTCCCATGCACAGCAAAGCACTGGCGCCCGAGTACCAAGGCGCCCTCACCAAGATGTCCGTGAACGCGTCCCTCACGGATGTACTGGCCGAGGGGATACGCCACTTGACGGCGGCCGAGCTCTCCGGATCCCGGCAGGAAGTGGCCAAGGCCGGCCTCGCAGTGGCCGAGGCGCACCGCAGGCTGGGCAACGTGAAGGACGCCGACCGGGCCTGGAAGGCCAGCTACCGGGCCGCCCGGTCCGCCGGCGACACCGGAGCCATGGCCTGGGCGCTGTGGAGCGGCGGGACACTCGCCCGGCAGCGGGGCGAACTGCGGCTCGCCTTCCGGCTGTTGCGGCTGGCGGCGGACCTGGGGAAGGCGGGCGGGGATGTGGTCGCGCGCGGCTACTCCCTCGCCGGCCTCGCGGAGACCGGGCGCATCCAGGGCGACTACCGTACGGTCGCGGCGCTGCACGAGCAGCTGCTCGCCGAGGCGCGCGCCCGCGGCGAGGCCCGGCACACGGTCTGGGCCCTGGAGGGCATCGCACAGATCCACCGCAACACCGGGTCCTTCGACACCGCCCTGGAGATGTTCGAGGAGGCGGCTCAGCTGGCCGGGGACGCGGACGACCGGCGCGGCCGGGCCTGGGCGCTGCGCGGTATGGCCGACATCATCTCCGTCCGGGACGACGACCCGGAGCGCGCGCTCGCCCTGCTCGCCGAGGCCGAAGTCACCTGCCGGGACATGAAGTTGTCCAGCGCGCTCGCCTACAACCACAAGATGCGCGCCAACGTGCTCTACCGCGCCGGGCGGTACCAGGAGGCCCAACGGGTCTACGAACAGGCGCTGGAGGAGTTCCGTGCGATGACCGAGCCCCGGGGCGAGGCGCTGTCCCGGCTCGGCCTGGTCAAGTCGCTCGCCCGGCTCGGCCGCGACGCCGAGGAGACCGCCGCCGATCTCGACACGCTGCGCTCCACACTCGACCGGATCGGGCTGCTCAACGCCCGCGACATGGTCGACAAGGCGTACGCGGAGCTCGGCGTGAGGGCCGCGGCGGATTCGGCGGCCGGGGAAGGCGGACCCCGGTGACGCCTCCCCTGGCCCAGCGGGCCACCGCGCCGCAGATCCTTTCCCGTTGCCGCGACCTCGTCCGGCCGGCTCTCGGCCTGGCGGTGCGGCAGCTGCATCCGTGGCACGGCGAGATCACCGCTTTCTCCCTCGGCTGGGACGGCGTCGACGGCGGCGAGGTCCCCGGTGCGCAGGGCAAGGGGGTCCGTCAGGCGCTGGCCGTGCTCGGCGCGGAAGCCGTCGGCGCGAAGGGGCAGAGCGCGGTTCTCGGCGCCGTCGCCGTCGAACTGGTCCACACGTTCTCCCTGCTCCACGACGACATCATGGACGGCGACGAGACCCGCAGGCAGCGGGCGACCGCCTGGAAGGCGTACGGGACCGGGCCCGCGGTCCTCGCGGGCGACGCGCTCTTCGCGCAGGCCGTGCACACCCTGGCCGACGCCCCCGGCGCGCACTGCGTCCCGGCGGTCCGGCTGCTGGCCGGCACGCTCAACGACCTGGTGCGCGGCCAGGCCGACGACCTGCTCTTCGAGTCACGGCCCTGGACCGGCCCCGGTGCCGTGCAGCCGCACGAGTACCGGCTGATGGCCGAGTACAAGACGGGCTCGCTCCTCGGCTGCGCGGCCGGTCTCGGCGCCGTGCTCGGCGGCGCCGGGCGCACGAGCACCGATGCCCTGACCGCGGCGGGACGTCATCTCGGGGTGGCGTTCCAGGCCGCCGACGACGTGCTCGGCATCTGGGGCGATCCGGCGGTCACGGGCAAGCCGGTCCACAGCGATCTGCGCCGCCGCAAGAAGACGTACCCCGTGCTCACCGCGCTCGCCTCCGGAGGTCCGGCCGCTGCGGAACTGGCTGCGCTGCTGCGTGGCGCGGGGCCGCTCGACGACAGCGCCGTCCGGCGGGCGGCCGGCCTGATCGACGAGGCCGGCGGCCGCGTCGCAGCCGAGGCCGAGGCCCACCGGCAGCTGGAGAGCGCCCGCGCCTGTCTGGAGAGCGTTCCGCTGGCGTCGGAGGCGCTCGGGGAGCTCCTGACGCTCCTCCCGTTCCTCGTCGAGCGCACCGTGTGAGGGGGGTGGGCGTCCGGGGGCGTACGGGCGCCGTCCCCGGACGCGGACTCCCCGGTGTGCCGCGGCCGCGCTCAGGGGTGCATCGACGCACCCTTGAGGATCTTGTCCACGGCGTTGCGGGGACCGTGCACGGCCAGCCCCACGAGGTCCATCGCGTCCCGCCGCACCGCGCGTACGGCGGCCCGGTTGTCGCGGTCGTTGCCCGTCGCGAAGAGGTCGGAGGTGAACACCGAAAGGATGACGCCCCGGCCGACCGCACGGGTGTGGGCGGTCGTCAGCAGCTCCTTGGTCCCTTCGAGGACCAGTACCGGCTGGCGGAACATCGGCAGGTAGGGGGTGTCGTCGGCGTCGGCGTACGGCTCGCCGATCAGCTCCGGCACGGCGGTGCCGAGGCCACTGACCAGGAAGGCCGTGACGTTCAGCCGCTGCCAGGTCTCCAGGTCGTTCCGGAGCAGCACGGCGATCTTGGTGTCGAAGCGGACGGGGGCGTGATCATCTGTCATGCGGCCGAGCCTGCCGGGCCGCCCGCCGTGCCGTCTTGTACGAACTTTGCACGGCCGTCGCCGGCGCCCGGGGCACGGTCACCATGACGGCCGGGCGTACGATCGGTGGATGGCAGCCCTTCCGGAGATCACCGCGTGGCGTCCGCCCGTGGCCGGGATCGAAGAGGTCTTCCACGCGCACTTCACCGACCACACCTACCCCATGCACACGCACGACGCGTGGACGCTGCTCATCGTGGACGAGGGCATGGTCCGCTACGACCTGGACCGCCATGAGCACGGCGTTCTCACCCATGTGGTGACGCTGCTGCCGCCGCACGTTCCGCACAACGGCGGCGCCGCGACCGCCGCGGGATTTCGCAAGCGCGTCCTGTACCTCGATGTCGCGCAGGTCGACGAGGAACTGGTCGGCATGGCCGTCGACCGGCCCGTGCTGCACGATCCCGCGCTGCGCCGCCGGATCGACCGGCTCCACACCGCGCTCGCCGGTCCGGGGGACGAGCTGGAGGCTGCGAGCCGGCTCGCCCTGGTCGCCGAACGCCTGGAACAGCATCTGCGCAACCGCCCGGAACCGGTCCGCCACGTGCATGACCGCAGGGTCGCCCACCGGCTGCGTGACCTTCTCGACGAACACTTCGTCGAGGGGATCACGCTCCAGGAAGCCGCCCTGCGCCTGCACGCGCATCACACACATCTGGTACGGGCCTTCAGCCGCGAGTTCGCGATGGCGCCGCACCAGTACCTGACGGGACGACGCGTCGATCTCGCGCGCCGGCTGCTGCTGCGGGGGGTGCCGGCGTCGGCCGTGGCGACCTCGGTGGGCTTCTACGACCAGTCCCATCTGACGCGCCATTTCAGACGGGTCGTGGGTACGGGTCCCGCGCACTACGCACGTACCCACGCCGGCTCCGGCAGCCGG
This sequence comes from Streptomyces sp. NBC_00876, assembly GCF_045207435.1. Taxonomy (NCBI): domain Bacteria; kingdom Bacillati; phylum Actinomycetota; class Actinomycetes; order Kitasatosporales; family Streptomycetaceae; genus Streptomyces; species Streptomyces sp. NBC_00876. Next base: position 8,128,095 of record NZ_CP108800.1, on the reverse strand, counting down.
GCCGTATGACTGACGGTGACTACCGGCGTTCGAGCACACCCCGGACGAAGGCGGCCTGCCCGGCGTGCTGGAGGTCGTCCGACAGGACGCTGATCAGCCGCACGCCCAGGGTCACGGGCGGTGACCACGCCTCGTCGACGATGCGGTCCAGTGCCTCGCTGTCGAGGTCCCGGATGAAGTCGGCCGACCGCTCGTGCACGGCGTCGTAGTACCCGAGCAACAGGCCCGCCGAACCCACCCGGACGGCCGCGACCTGCTTGCCGCTGTGGCCGTAGCCGGTGGACCTGCGGGCAAGGGGAAGATCGAAACGGGCTGCCCAGTCCTGGGCGAACCAGATCTGCTCGGTCCCGGCCGCGTCCGCGATGTGGTCGTCCTGGACGCGGGTCAGATGCCAGACCAGCCAGGCGATCGAGTTCGCGCTGTCGTCCAGCCGGGCATTGAGGTCGTCGGGCTCGAGGCCCTCGACCGCCGCGTGCACGGTCTCCCGGATGCGGGTGTATCCGTCGGTCAGAATATCGGCGACGTTCATGTCCTCACCTTGACCGCTCCCCCGCTCGCACCCGGCCATCGACACACCCTGCGGCGGTCGGCGCCGGTGGGGAGATCCCGCACCGGCGCCGCCCGGTGATCAGCTGTAGACGCCGAATTCCCAGAGGGAGTAGCCCCAAGCCGTGCCCCGCTGCGTGAGGTTGAGCTTCACGTACCGTGCGCTCTGCACGAGGTCGAGGTCGTCGGCGTCACCGTTGCCGCTGGTGGTGGAGTACACCGGGCGCCAGGTGGTGGCGTCGTCCGAGACCAGTACCTCGTACGCCTTGGCGTACGCAGGGTCCCAGACCAGCTGGATATGGCGGAAGGACTTCCGTTCGCCGAGGTCGACCTGGATCGACTGGGGGTCGCTCCAGTCGCTGGCCCAGCGGGTGTCCGCCTTGCCGTCGACCGCCATCGCGGCGGTGCAGGGGCAGCCGGTGCTGCCTGCCTGCGCGGAGGTGGCGGTGGCCGGACGTCCGAGGGCCAGATTGGTGCCGGCGACCGGGGGGACGACGACCTTCACGGACTTGGTCTCGATGCCCGCGTTGCCGTGCCCGTCCTCGGCCTGGATGTAGACCTTCCACACCCCGAGCCGCTCCGGCGCCTTCACCGCGAAGGTGCCGTTGCCGGTGGACCGCCAGGCGGCCTCGACGAGGGCCTTGTCACCGGTGGCGTAGTTGCCGCTCAGATAGATCCTGTACGTCAGGGTGTCGCTGTCCGGGTCGCGGATGTCGGCGCCGACGGTGAACTCCTTGCCCGCGGCGGCCCCGTTGGCGTTCTGGACCGTCATCCCGCTGATGACGGGCGGGGTGTTGTCCCCGGCGGTGGAGCCCGTGAACGCCTTCTTCAGCGCGTAGTACGACAGCCGCTTCTTGCCGTCGGGCACCACGTTGAACCAGATGCCGCCGAAGTCGTGCTCGGTTCCGTAGTGGAAGAGCGTGGCGCCCAGTGCGACGCCCTGGTGGGCGGTGATGCAGTTCCAGGCCTTGGTGTACCCCTCGGCCTTCTGCACGTCGGTCGGCTCGTCCGGGACGCCGTTGGCGTCGTCGGGGACCTCCCACTCACCGGCCGGGCCGCCCTCGGTGATGATGTAGGGCTTGTTGTAGCCGCCGGACTCCCAGGCGCCTCGGACCCCGCAGATGTCGCCGTAGGAGTTGACCGAGTACAGATCCAGGTCGGGGGCGTTGCGCTTGTAGTACGGCCAGGCGCCGGTCCAGGCGTCGGTGGAGGTCACCGGATGGTTGGGGTCGATGCTGTGGATCTTCTTCGCCACGTCGTTGACGAAGGTGGTGTACGCGTTGCGCTGCTTCTCCAGCTCATCACCGCCGTAGCAGTTCTGCAGGCCGAGGACGGACTCGTTGCCCACGTTCCACATGAGCACGCCGGGGTGGTTGCGGTAGGTCTCGACCCATTTGGCGAACTCGGTGAGCGAGGAGGACTTGTACGCGTCGTCCGTGAGGTAGTTGACGCAGCCGCCGCTGCCGGGACCGCCGCCCGGCTGCAGCCAGAACCCGCTGACCACCCGGATCCCGTTGGCCGCCGCCTCGTCCAGCAGCGGCTTGGAGGAGCCGTCGGTCCCCCAGGTGCGGATGGTGTTGACGCCCATCGACTTCAGGTCGGGCAGGTAGCGCCCCGCATCGGCGACGGACGGACCCCAGGTCAGGCCCTTCACCTGGTAGGGCTTGCCGTCGACGGTCAGCTGCCAGTTGCCCTGCGAGCCGGTGACGCGGACGGCGCCTCCGGTGGCCGGGGGCGTTCCGGTGGTGCCGTACACCTGGAACTCCCAGAGGGAGTAGCCGTATCCGCCGGGGCGGGCGGTTCCGTACATCCTGACGTACCGTCCGGAGCCGGTGACGGCCAGCTCGTCCGTGCCGCCGTCGCCGTCGGTGACGGCCTTGAGGGTGCGCCAGTCGGATCCGTTGTCGGAGGCCTGGATCTCGTACGCCTTGCCGTACGCGGACTCCCAGGTCAGCACGACCCTGCTCAGCTCGGCGGTGGCACCCAGATCCACCTGGATCCACTGCGGGTCGCGCCATTCGCTGGCCCAGCGGGTGCCGGTCAGGTTTCCGTCCACGGCGGCGGACGCCGCGTAGCCGTCTCCCTCGTGGGACGAGTCGGTCGCGGGCCTTCCCTGCGACAGCAGGGATTCGGCGGCCCGGGCGGAGGACGCCGTCAGCATCACGAGCGACGACGCGAGAAGGGCTAGAAGAGTGATCAGCAGCGTGCCCGTTCGTGGTCTCGCGGGCAGGGCTGCGCAAGCTCTGTGCACATTCTCTCCTGGCAGAAGAGTGAGGGACCGGTTGTCCCGTAACCGAATGGGAGAGCGCTCTCCCAGGAGAGTGGCGTCTGATCGTTCAGGTGTCAACGAGCGTGACACGTTCTGTTCTCCGGGTTCCGCCGGCGACCCTTGCCGGACGCAGCCGCCCCGCCTGTCCGGCCCTACGGCACGAGGCGTCCGGCCTCCGCCGTCCCCTCCTCGCGGCCGCCCACCCCGGCGGCGCGTGCGGCGGCGTGCAGCGAGCGCAGGGCCAGCAGCAGGAACCCGATGTCATCCAGGTAGACGGGGTCCGGCAGCAGGTCCACGGGCGAGACGGTGTAGAGCACGGCCGCCCAGACCAGCGCCTTGTTGTGCAGCGGGATTCCGGCGTCGACCAGCAGCTTCCTGGCCCGGAAGACCCGCACCAGGAGGATGCCGGCGACACCGACGGTGAGCAGCACGAGCACTGCTGCGACGACGATCCAAGCCGTGGTGTCCATGCTTCATCCTGTACCCGTCCGACGCCGGAAGACCACGTGATGGGGTCGTCGGCGGTGTGACGCCGCCCTCACCCCCGTCCCGGCCCGTCGTGGGACGGCCGCCGAAAACCCCCGCACCACCTTTTCCGTGCCCGCAGGAGCTGCGCGGGCGGCGGGTCCGGGGCGACCATGGGAGACAGCGGACCCACGTCCGGGCACGGTGACGGCAGGGGAAGGATCGTCCGTGGGCGGCAGTGATGACATGCGTACCGGCTGGGGCGAAGCACGCCGCGAAGGCGTGCACCGTTCGCCCGAGGGGGGCCTGCTGGACGTCCTCGGAGTGGCGGCGATGATGCTGGACACCGAGGGCCGCATCGTGCTGTGGAGCCCGCAGGCGGAGCAGCTGCTGGGTTACGCCCCCGAGGAGGCGCTGGGCCGGTTCGCCGCCCAGGTCCTGGTCGACGAGGATCACTTCGAACTGGTGCTGAGGCTGTTCACCGAGGTGATGCGCAGCGGCGAGGTGTGGGCGGGTGTCTTCCCCGTACGGCACAAGGACGGCACGACCCGGCTGCTGGAGTTCCGCAACATGCGGTTGCAGGACGACCGCGGTGAGTTCTACGCGCTGGGGCTCTCGGCGGACGAGGCGACGGTGCGCCAGGTGGAGCGCGATCTCGCGCTCTCCGTGCGGCTGGTCGACCAGTCACCGATCGGTCTGGCGGTCCTGGGCAGCGACCTGCGCTATCTGGCGGCCAATCCCGCACTGGAGCGGATGGACGGGCTGAGCGCCGCCGGACACCTGGGCCGCCGGGTGGGAGAGGCGCTGCCGTTCCTGGACTCGGACGTCATCGAGGCGGCGATGCGCGAGGTCCTGGCGAGCGGGGTGCCGCAGGTGTCGCACGAGGTGGAGGGCCGTACAGCTGCTGACCCGGACACCGACCGCGCCTGGTCGGTGTCCCTGTACCGGCTGGACGACTCCGGGGGCCGGGTGCTGGGGATCGCCGTGTCGCTGATCGATGTGACCGATCAGTACCGGGCAGCCGCCGAGGCGGAACGGGCCCGGCACCACCTGGCGCTGGTCGCCGACGCGTCCGTACGCATCGGCACCACCCTGGACCTGGAACAGACGGCCCGGGAGCTGGCCGAGGTCACGGTGCCGGAGCTCGCCGACGTCGCCGCGGTCGATGTCCTGGACAGTGTGCTGAAGGGGCGCCCCGGCCTGACCGAGGGCCCGGTCCTCATCCAGGCGCTGGCCGTCGTCGCCGCGCGGCCGACCCCTGTCGTGGAGGCGGCCGATCCCCCGGGCCACGCCGCCCAGTACGGCGCCGACCGGCTGATCACCCGCTGTGTGCGTACCGCCAGGCCGGTCCGGGAGCCGTATCTCGACGCGGATAAGCTCTCGCAGATCGCCCGCGACGCCCGTTCCGCGGCGCTGCTGGCCAAGGCCGGTGCCCATTCCTATCTGGCGGTGCCGCTGATCGCCCGGGGCGAGGTCCTGGGCGCGCTCGACCTCATCCGCACGGACAATCCGCTGCCGTTCACCGAGTACGACGAGGTGCTGGCCGTCGAGCTCGCCGCGCGTGCGGCGGTCTGTATCGACAACGCGCGGCTCTACCGCCAGCAGCGGGAGACCGCGCTCACCCTTCAGCGCAGCATGCTGCCGCGCGACCACCACCATCCGGTGGCCCTCGAAGTGGCGTCCCGCTACCAGCCGGCCGCCGCCCGCTACGAGGTCGGCGGGGACTGGTTCGACGTCATCGCGCTCCGGGGCGGAAGGACCGCGCTGGTGGTGGGCGATGTGATGGGCAGCGGCATCAACGCGGCCACCACGATGGGGCGTCTGCGTACCGCCACGCAGACGCTGTCCAGGCTGGATCTTCAGCCCGCACAAGTGCTCGGGCACCTCGACGAGATCACCGCCGATCTGGACCCGTCGTTCGCCACCTGTGTCTACGCCGTCCACGACCCGGGGCCCGGCCGGTGCCGTGTGAGCACCGCCGGACACCTTCCGCCGGTGCTGATCCCCGACGGGGGCCGGCCGAGACTGCTCGAGCTGCCCCCCGGGGCGCCGCTGGGCGTGGGCGGTGTGCCCTTCAGCGACGTCACGGTCGCCCTCGGGCCGGGTGACCGGCTGGTTATGTACACCGATGGGCTGGTGGAGACCCGCGACACCGACATCGACACCCGGCTGGACGCCCTCCTCGCGCTGCTCCGTGAGCCGGACGCGTCGCTGGAGGCGTCCTGCGACCGGCTGCTGCGCGAACTGCGGGACCCCCACGGCCACGACGACGTGGCCCTGCTGATGGCCCGCGTCCGCGGCTGACGGGGAGTAGCGGCGGCCAGCCGAGAACGGTGGCTGCCCCTACCTCATGTGCGCCGCCGCGTAGGTCAGCGCACGCACGCACCTGCGGCGCCGCCGGCACCGGCTCGCCGCCGCGCCGCTCCGGTGTGTCCCGGCGCCCAGGAAGCCCAGGCCGATACCGAACATCCAGGAGTCCTTGGCCAGCGGTACGCCGTTCTGGCTCGGGCGCAGACTGCCCGGCTCGCGCATTCCGGGCACCCGCAGATACAGGCCGAGGAGCCCGCCGGAGAACCCGGTGAGGGCGAGTCCGGCGAGGCGGGTCGGCACGAAGGGGGCCAGCAGGGTGCTGCCGACCGCGATCTCCGACCAGGCGAGCAACCGGGTGAACGAATCGGGTTCGATCTTCTTGAGGAATGGATAGGCGGTGCAGGCCATGCCGTGCAGGGCCTGGGCGGTCGCCTCGTCGGCCTTGAGCTTGCCCACGCCGGAGTTGAGGATGAACGCGCCGGTGGCGAGGCGGGGCGGAATATCGCGCAGTTCGGGCAGCGGCAGCATGGGAGCCTCCATGGATCAGGTCATCGGCCCCTGCCCGAGCATAACCAGCGGAGGACTGCCCGGCACGCCGGCGGCTTCGGGCCGTGACAGTGCCCGGGGGCGCAACTCCGGGGAGCGACTTCGAGGGCGCCACTCCGGGGCGTCACTCCGGGGCACACCTCCTCAGCGCCACAGAGGCGTCGTCCATACTGGCCGTGGCGGGTACGGAGAGGCGGCACAGTGGTACAACAACAAACGCGGTACGACGTCTTGGTGGTCGGCGGCAGCGGAGTGGACACGATCGTCCGCGTCGGCTCACTGCCGGTCCCGCTCGCCGATTCGGTCATGGTCGGTCCGATCGAGGAGTGGCCCGGCCACACCGGGGGCAATGTGGCTCTCGGCGCCCGGGCGCTCGGGCTGGATGTCGCGCTGCTCGACTGCATCGGCGACGACCGGACCGGTGCCCAGGTACGCGAGCGGCTGGCCAAGGGCGACGTGGAGTTCCACCCGCTGATCTCGGCGGCGGGCACCCGCCGTGCGGTGAACCTGGTGGACGCGACGGGCCGGCGGATGTCGTTCTACGACGCCCGCGACCCCGAGGATCTGCGGATGCCGCGGGACTTCTACCTCCCCCGGCTGCGGCGCACCCGCCACGTCCATCTGTCCATCATGAACTTCACGCGCTTCCTCTACGACGACATCGAGGCCCTGGGCGTCCCCGTCTCCACCGATCTGCACGACTGGGACGGACTGAGCGACCACCAGAGGGAGTTCGCCCTGCGTTCCGATCTCGTCTTCTTCAGCGCGGCGGCCACGGGTGACCGTACGCCGGCGCTGATGCGGGAGATCCTGGGCGAGGGCCGCGCCGGGACAGTGGTCGCCACGGCGGGCGCGGAGGGCTCCCACGTCCTCACCCGTGACGGCGGCCCCGAGCCGCGTCATGTCCCGGCGACGGTGCCGCCGGCGCCGGTGGTGGACAGCAATGGCGCGGGCGACGCGTTCGTCACCGGCTTCCTGTACGGAAGGCTCCACGGCCGCGACGCCCTCGAGTCCGCCCGTCTGGGAGCGGTGGCGGGTGCCTACGCCTGTACGGCTCCCGGCTCGACCGCCATGATCGGACGCGAGGCCCTGCTGGCGGCGGACGGCGGCTCGTAGCATTCCCGGACCCTCCTTCCGAGGGGTCCGGGACCTCGCGTGGGAGCCCCGGCGGAACGAGATCCTCGTCCCGCCGGGGCTCCTGCGCTGCGGCTCGGATGCCGCTGCCGCTCCGCTACTTCAGGTAAGGACCCGCGGCGCCGATCCTGCCGGGTCCGTTCAGGACGTAGACGCGCATGTTGCCCTTGCCCGGGGCGTCGACGGTGAGCTTTCCGTCGGTGACGACCCGCGTGTCGCCGGTGACGGCGTCCCTGTACGTGCCGTTGGGGATCCCCGTGTACGAGGCACCACCCGTGACGGTGACGAGCGCGAAGCTGTCCGTCGTCCCGCTGGTGTAGCGCCGCTTGTACGCCATCTGACCGGTGATGCCCTCCGTGGAGTACTGGCCCATCTGCAGGGCTGGCACCGCCCGGCGGATCTCGTTGAGCCGCTGGACGTGCTTGACCAGGGGCTGGGCCAGGGTGTTGGCCACCTCACCGGTGGCGGAGTCGACCTTGGAGAACTCCGAGGCCGTGACGTTCCCGGCGAGGTGGTCGCCGTAGTAGGCCCGGCCGGTGGTGGCGAGCGGGCAGGTGGGCCCGCAGTCGATCTTCTTGCCGGCCTGGAACTCGATCTCAGATCCGTAGTACAGGGTGGGGATGCCGCGGAAGGTCCACATCAGGGACATGTTCTCGGCCCAGGCGTCGGTGCCGCCCGCGTAGCGCTCGCTGCTCTTGTTGGGGCCGTAGTCGTGGGAGTCGACGTAGACGACGTTGTAGGTGGCGTCATTCGTCGAGTCGTCGGAGTCCTTGCCGTTGTTGTAGGCGTTCGTGGCATCACCGAAGTTCATGTGCATGCGCATGTCGATGATGTTCATGCCGGAGAACCGGCTGTGGTCGGGTGCGTGGTAGGCGTTGCCGTCCAGGAACGCGTTGGTGGACGTGGGCTGTGACCCGGTGCCGAGCTGCTCCTCGTAGGTGTACATCTCCAGGGCGGCCTTGGTGTCGTCGGCGTCGTACTCCTTGCGTTCCTTCCAGGTGAAGAACTGCGCCGAGTGGTTGACCGAGCCGCGGTTCCACTTGTCGTTGACGAATGCTCCGACCTCGCCGAAGACGAGGAAGTTCTTCGCGGCCTCGGCACCGAACCGCTGGGTGACGCGTTCCTGGATCGCGGGCAGGAAGCGGCGGTTCCACGTCGTGCGCGGGATGTGGACGGCCGTGTCGATGCGGAAGCCGTCGACGCCCATGTCGATGTACTTGTCGTACGCGCCGATCAGATAGTTCTGCACCGGTGCGGACTCGGTGTTGAAGTCGGCCAGGTCCTCGTGCAGCCAGCAGGACCTGGAGTCCTCGCCCTCCCAGTTCCCCAGCCAGCAGTTGTGGTAGTACTCCTTCGGGAACATCCCCGATGTCGGGTTGGGCCACTGGCAGTTGTAGATCCGGTAGCCCTCCGGCGAGGTGTACTGCGTGGGCTTGCCCCAGTCGACACAGGTGTTGCCCGCGGGCTCGGCCGTGGACCACAGGTCGCCGTTGTAGTAGGACTTGCCGCTCTTCGGGTCGACGGTCAGCCCGTCGTACTCGAAGCCCTCGTTCTTCTCGTCGTAGTACCAGCTCCACTGGCTGTCCCGGACCCCGTAGACGGTCGGGGTGTACAGGCCCTTGGCGCCCCAGCGCGAGGAATGGTTGTAGACGACGTCCTGGTAGATCTTCATGCCCTTGGCGTGGGCGGCGTTGATCAGGTCCTGGTACGAGGCCCCGGCGGACTCCAGGCGCGGGTCGACCTTGTAGAAGTCGTAGCCGTGGTAACCGTGGTAGTCGTAGTCGGACCGGTTCAGCACGACCGGGGTGATCCAGACGGCCGAGAAGCCGAGCCCCTTGATGTAGTCGAGCTTGTTGACCAGGCCCTTGAAGTCCCCCCGGAACATGGGGTCGTTGTTGGCGGCGTTGCCGGACTTCACGTCCTGGTTGCCACCCCGGTTGTTGCTCGCGTCGCCGTCGTTGAAGCGCGCGGTCAGGACGAAGTAGATCGGGTCCTTGCGCGGGTCGGTGCCCAGCGGAGTGCCCTGGGGAGCCGTCGGCGGCTTCTCGCCGGTGGTCGCCTTCGCTGCGGCCGAGGCCGCCGAGATGTTGCCCGCCGCGTCCGCCGCTTTGACGGTGTAGGTGTAGGCGGTGTTCTCCTCGAGGTTCGACTCGGAGAGGACGGTCGAGCTCACATCGGTGACGACGCCGCCCTTGGTGCCCCCGGTACGGGTGACCTGATACTTGGTCACCTTCCGGTTGTCCGAGGAGGGTTCCCAGGTCAGGACCACCCCGACGCCGTCGGCCCTGGCCGTCACCGCGGTGGGTACGGTCGGTGCCTCGGTGTCCGGCGGCTGGGCGACGCACGGGTCCTTCGCGTCCTTGACGACCGCCCGGTCCTTCACGGTGCTCACACCGGCGGGGATCGTGTAGTTGACGCCGTTGTTGTTGTCCCAGACGCCGTTGCCGTTGTTGAACGTGGCCTGCATCGAGGTGGCGGCGCCGAGGCCCACCGTCTTCTTCACCCAGCCGGTGCAGGCCGGCTCCATGCCGACGCCGGGCACCGTGGTCCAGGCGCCGCCCGCGGGCTGGTAGTGCAGATTGGTGGTGGTCCAGCCGACCGTGGCCGTCGAGTAGTAGACCGATGCGGTGTTCGCGCCGTCGTCGGTCGGGCTCGGGCTCGGGTCCGGACCGGTGCCGCTCTCGCACGGGTCGCTGTGCGCCACGACCCCGTCCTTGACGGTGATGTTGCCGCTGCCCAGGTCGTAGTTCTGTCCGGCGTTGTTGTCCCAGACGCCGGAGCCGTTGTTGAAGGTTGCCTGAAGCCCCTGCGCGGTGCCGAGGCCGACCGTCTTCTTGACCCAGTCGGTACAGGCGGCCTCCATCGCCACACCGGGCACCGCGGTCCAGGAACCGCCGTCCGTCGCGTAATGAAGGTTGTACGCGGCCCAGTTCTTCGTCTTGGTGTAGTAGAAGACGGTCGTGGAGGCCTGGGACGCGGCGACGGGCGCCGTGTCGAAGCCGTTGTCGCGGGGCAGCGCGACGAGCAGTCCGAGCACTGCGGCCGCAGCCGTGGCTGCCGCCAGGAGGCGTCTCAGCAGCCGGTGAGGGGTGCGTTTCATCGGTGTCTCCAGGGAAGGGCCACGGCGACGGCGAAGCCGTGGCGTCCAGGGCACAGGAATGGGGGACCTGCGCCGTCCCGCCGGAAACCCTGACGCGCCTCAAGGTTCAAGCGAATGGGGATGATTCCCGCCTGTAACTCCAGCCGGAATATTGCTGCAATCTCTTGCAGTTGGGAAGTTACCGGCACATGACAAGGCCGTAAAGAGGTCCGGCGCCACACGGCCGGCCCTCCCCATCCGGATGGATGGATTCCGGACACTCGAACCGTCCGCGCCCATCCCCGCCGCCGCTCAGAGCGGCACGGTCAGCTGCGCCTGCAGGTGAGCACGCATCACACCCGCCATGTCGGTCGTGCAGCCGCTGAGGAGCCACTGCGTCTGGAGTCCGTCCATCAGCGCGATCAGTTGCTGCGCCGCCTCGTCGGGGTCGATCCCGTCCCGCAGAGCCCCCTCGTCACGGGCTTGCGTGTACGAGACCGCGGTACTCAGGACCAAGTCGCGGTACCGCTCGACGAAATAGGCGTGAGCCGGGTGCTCGACAGAGGTGGCCTCGGCGGCGAGTACGGAGAACAGTTCGACGATTCCCCGCCGTTCGGCGTTCAGCACGGCAAGGTCGACCAGCCGGCGCAGGCAGTCCACGCCCTTGGGATCACCGACGGAGAACAACTCCCCGTCCACCTCGTCGCGGTGTTCGAGCACCGCGAACAGCAGCGCCCCCTTCGTGGGGAAATGGTGCAACAGGCCCGGGTGCGAGATGCCGCAGCGGTTGGCGATCACGCGCAGCGAGGCACCCCGGTAGCCGACCTCTCCGAACAGAGCCATGGCCTGGTCGAGGATCTCCTCGCGCTTGGCGCGGCCCTTCGCATAGCCACGACGTACCTCACCCGTCACTCGCCACTCTCCCGGTCACGTCGGACGGCACCTCTGCGTACCGTCGCACACTCACATACTTACCACCCGGTCGGGATTCAGCGTACGGTGGATCCCAGCGGCTGAGCCGTACCGTGCCGCGCCATCCCGCCGACGCTGTGAAAGGAACTCCCGTGGGCTCCTCCCCGCCCTACCTCGACCCCGCACTGTCCGTCCCGGAGCGCGTCGCCGACCTCGTCGGCCGGATGACGCTGCCCGAGAAGGTCGGCCAGATGCTCCAGCTGAACGCGAAGGACGGGGTGCGGCACCTCATCGAGGACATGCACGCGGGATCGATCCTGCACGCCTCCCCCGACCGCGTCCTGGAGGCGGCGGCGCTCACCGGACGGACCCGGCTGCGGATCCCGCTGCTCGTGGCGGAGGACTGCATCCACGGTCACTCGTTCTGGGAGGGTGCCACGATCTACCCCACCCAGCTCGGCATGGCCGCCACCTGGGACCCGGAGCTCGTGGAGCGCATCGCGCGCGCGACGGCCGTCGAGGTCGCGGCGACCGGCGTCCACTGGACGTTCTCACCCGTCCTGTGCATCACCCGGGACCTGCGATGGGGCCGGGTCAGCGAGACCTTCGGCGAGGACCCGTTCCTCATCGGTGAGCTCGCCTCGGCGATGGTGCGCGGCTACCAGGGCGACGGGCTCGATGACCCCACGGCTGTCCTGGCGTGCGCGAAGCACTTCGCGGGCTACTCCGAGACGCAGGGCGGCCGGGACGCCAGCGAGGCCGACATCTCGCGCCGCAAGCTGCGCTCGTGGTTCCTGCCGCCGTTCGAGCGGGTCGCCCGGGAGGGCTGCCGCACGTTCATGCTCGGCTACCAGTCCATGGACGGGGTCCCGGTCACGGTCAACGACTGGCTGCTGAACGAGGTGCTGCGCGGCGAGTGGGGCTACACCGGCACCCTCGTGACCGACTGGGACAACGTCGGCCGCATGGTGTGGGAGCAGCACGTGTACGCCGACTACGCGCAGGCGGCGGCCGCCGCGGTCCGCGCGGGCAACGACATGGTGATGACGACCCCGAACTTCTTCGAAGGGGCGCAGGAGGCCGTCGCCGCGGGCACTCTCGAGGAGACGGACATCGATGCGGCGGTCGCCCGCATCCTGACGCTCAAGTTCGAGCTGGGGCTGTTCGAGAATCCGCGCCACCCCGACCGCGACCGGCAGGCAGCGGTCATCGGCAGCGCCGGCCACGCCGAACTGAACCTCGAAGCCGCCCGGCGCTCGCTGGTGCTGCTCACCAACGACGGCACCCTGCCGCTGGACGGCGGATTCGACGCCGGAACCGACGGCCGCGCGCTCGCCGCCGACGGCTCCGCTCCGCGCACCGTCGCCGTCATCGGCCCCAACGCCGACGACCCGCACACCCAGCTCGGCGACTGGGCGGGTGCCTCGGGTCAGGCGGACTGGCTGCCGGACGGTCATCCGCGCGCCATGATCCGTACCGTGCTGGACGGGTTCCGTGAGCAGGTGCCCGCCGGCTGGACCGTCACCCATGCACGCGGCGCCGACATCCTCACCGTGGGGCCCGATCCCGAGGGGGCCTTCTTCCCCGACGGACAGCCGCGGCCCGAGATCGTCGTCCCGGCCGAGCCGTCCGCGGCCCTGATCGCCGAGGCCGTCGCCGCGGCGCAGGCCGCCGACCATGTCGTCGCCGTCGTGGGTGACCGTATCGAACTGGTCGGAGAGGGACGGTCGACCGCGACGCTGGAACTGATCGGCGGTCAGATCGCCCTGCTGGACGCGCTCGCGGCGACGGGCAAGCCGTTCGTCGTGGTGGTCATCAGCTCCAAGCCGCTCGTACTGCCGCCGTCCGCGCACCGTGCGGCGGCGATCGTGCACGCCTTCAACCCCGGGATGCTCGGGGGCCGGGCCGTCGCCGAACTCGCCCTCGGTCTCATCGAGCCGTCGGGGCGGCTGCCCGTCTCCTTCGCACGTCACGCTGGGCAGCAGCCGACGTACTACAACCAGCTGCGCGGCCAGCACGGCACGCGGTACGCCGATCTGACGCAGAGTCCGGCGTTCGTGTTCGGTGAGGGCCTCAGCTACACGACCGTCGCCTACTCCGGCCTGGAGGTGCCCACCGACGTCCTGGGCGCGGGCGACACCCTGCGGGCGCGCGTCACCGTGCGCAACACCGGTGACCGGCCGGTCCGGGAGACCGTGCAGGCGTACGTCAGTGACACGGTCACGTCCGTGACCTGGGCGGAGAAGGAGCTCAAGGCCTACCGTCAGGTGACGCTCGCCCCCGGTGAGTCGCGTGAGGTCGTCATCGAACTGCCGGTGGCGGACTGCAGTCTCGTGGACGCGCAGGGCCGTCGGATCGTCGAGCCCGGCGCGTTCGAGCTCCTCGTCGGCCCCTCGTCGCGCGACGAGGCCCTGCTGCGCGCGGGCTTCACGGTCAAGGGCTGAGACCGCTCCCCCGGCCGGGCCGACGGCCCGCACCGCCCGGGCGGTCAGCCGCCGAGGTAGCCCAACCGGGGACCGGCAGCGGCCGGGCGGCATGTCGCGGGAGCACCCCGTGGCATGCCGCCTACTGTCACCCGCACGGAACCTGGGAGCGGGTGACGTTGCGGTATCGGCGCTGTGCGGGCCGCTCCGGCGGCCGCCCTCACCCTCGATGACGACGTCACTCATGACGAAGTACGGGGAGTGGCATGCCGCACCTACAGCAGCGCCGACGGCCGGGGGTGGCCGCCCTCATCTGCGGCCGGCGCACCAAATGGCTGGTCGTGGTGTTGTGGCTGATCGTCCTCGTCGTCGCGGCGCCGCTCGCGCAGAAACTCACCGACGCCCAGGACAACGACGCCACCTCCTGGCTGCCGAGCAGCGCGGAGTCCACCCAGGTCCTGGAGAGCTCGAAGGACTTCAGGCCCGAGGTCATCACCACGGTCGTCGTGTACGCCCGTGAGGGCGGGCTGACCGGGGCGGACCGCTCCCGGATCGTCGAGGACACCCGGCAGCTGCACACCCTGTCCGCGCACGGCGTGCGGGGCACACAGACCCGTGGACCCGTCTATGACAAGAGGGTCGCCCCCTCGGCCGCGCAGGTCTTCGTGCCCGTCACGATGGGCGCGGAGGGCTGGAAGCAGATCGGGCCCGCGGTCGACTCCATCAGGGAGGTCGTGGGCAAGAGCGGCGACGGTCTCGCCGTGCACGTCACCGGTCCCGGCGGGGTCACGGCCGACTCCGCCGATGCGTTCTCCGGCATCGACTCGACGCTGCTGTTCGCCGCGCTGACCGTGGTGATCGTCATGCTGCTGATCACCTACCGCAGCCCCACGCTGCTCCTGCTGCCCGTGATCGCGGTCGTGGCCGCGCTGTTCAGCGCGCAGGCGGTGATCTATCTGCTCGCGGCACACGCGGGCCTGACCGTGAACGGGCAGAGCGCGGGCATCCTCACGGTGCTGGTGTTCGGCGCGGGCACGGACTACGCCCTGCTGATCGTGGCCCGCTACCGGGAGGAGCTGCGCCTGCACGAGGACCGCCACGAGGCGATGGCCCGCGCGCTGCACCGGGCCGGGCCCGCGGTGCTGGCGAGCAGCGGCACGGTGGTGCTCGGCATGCTGGTGCTGCTGGTCGCGGAGATGAACTCGACCCGGGGGCTCGGGCCGGTGGCCGCGATCGGTGTGGCCGTGGCCCTGGTCGCCATGATGACGCTGCTGCCCGCGCTGCTGGTGATCTTCGGCCGGTGGATGTTCTGGCCGGTCGTCCCGCACTTCGGCTCCACCGAGCCGACCGAGCACGGCTTCTGGGCGCGGATGGGTGAGCGACAGGCGCGCCGCCCCCGCACGATCTGGATCGTCACCGCTGTGGTGCTGGCCGCGCTGTCCCTGGGGCTGACGCAGCTGCGCGCCTCCGGTCTCAGCAACGCCGACTCGTTCACCGGGAAGCCGGACTCGATCACCGGCCAGGAGGTCCAGGACCGGTACTTCCCCGGAGGCAGCGGTGATCCCCTGGTGATCGTCGCCGCGGCGGACCGCGCCACCGCGGTGCGTGCGACGGTGGCGACGACCCCGGGGGTGGTACGCGGTTCGGTCGGCACGCCGCCCGGTGCCCGGCCGGAGGCGAACGGCCAGGTCATTTTCGAGGCGACGATGACGGATCCGGCGGACAGCGACGCGGCCAAGGACACGGTGGAGCGGGTCCGTGACGCGGTGCACGCGATTCCGGGCGCCGATGCCCAGGTGGGCGGCAGTACCGCGGCCCTGATCGACATGGACGCCGCGACTCGGCACGACAACCTGCTGATCATTCCCCTGGTACTCCTGGTGGTGCTGATCATTCTGGGGCTGCTGCTGCGCGCGGTGGTGGCGCCTGTGCTGCTGGTCGCGACAGTGGTGCTGTCGTTCGCCGCCGCGCTCGGCATCAGTGCGCTGGCCTTCCGCCACGTCTTCGACTACGCGGGCGAGTCCACGGACTTCCCGCTCTTCGTCTTCGTGTTCCTGGTGGCGCTCGGCATCGACTACAACATCTTCCTGTCGACGAGAATCCGGGAGGAGGCGGTCCTCCAGGGCACCCGGGCAGGTGTGGTCGCCGGACTCGCGGCCACCGGAGCGGTGATCACGTCGGCCGGCCTGGTCCTCGCGGGCACCTTCGCGGCGCTCGGCACCCTGCCGGTCGTGGTCTTCGCGGAGATCGGGTTCGCGGTGGCGCTCGGCGTGCTGCTGGACACGTTCGTCGTGCGGTCGGTACTGGTCACGTCACTGTTCCTGGACATCGGCCCGCGCGTGTGGTGGCCGAGCCCGCTGGCCCGCGAGGACGGGGCGGCGGCGCGGGAGACCGCGGCCCCGGCGAAGCCGTAGCCGGACCGGGGACACTGCGCAGCCGTAACCGTGAACCGAGACCCGGCGGCATGGGCCGGACCGGCCGCCAGGGGTCCGGCGGCGCTCACGGTCCGCAGGTCATGGCTCAGGTGCGCCGGGGCGGTCTCGGTCACCCGCACGCGGCGGCTGCGCGTCCTCACCCGGTGTCCCGGCGCCGCCCCGCACCGGCTCCGCCGCCGCGCCCGCACCGGGCATCGCGGCGTTTCCGCGCAGACGTTCCAGG
The DNA here is from genome assembly GCF_045207435.1 of Streptomyces sp. NBC_00876. Taxonomy (NCBI): domain Bacteria; kingdom Bacillati; phylum Actinomycetota; class Actinomycetes; order Kitasatosporales; family Streptomycetaceae; genus Streptomyces; species Streptomyces sp. NBC_00876. Next base: position 8,111,753 of record NZ_CP108800.1, on the reverse strand, counting down.
TCGGAGGGACGCACCTGGATGACGAACAGGGCGATCAGCGCGGCGACGACGGCGAAGACCGCGGCGACGACGAAGGCACTGGAGACACCCGATGCCAGGACCTGGTCGCCCCATCGTCCCGGCAGCTGTCCGGTCGAGCGGAACTCCGCCAGCTGGGCCGGTGTCGCCTCCGCCAGGAACTTCGGCACCTGGTCGGTGGCCTCGTTGCTGCTGGCCGTACCGAAGACCGTGACGAGGATGGACAGGCCGAGCGATCCGCCCACCTGCTGCGTGGTGTTGAGGATGCCCGAGGCCGCACCGGCTTCCTTCGGGGCCACCCCCGAAACGGCCATCAGGGTCAGCGACACGAACTGCAGTCCCATGCCGAGGCCGAACACCAGCACCGGGCCCAGGAGACTGCCCAGGTACGAACTGTCCACGTCGGTCTGCGTCAGCCAGCCCAGGCCCAGGGCCGCCAGGACCGCGCCCGTCACCATGAAGGGCTTGGGCCCCCACTTGGGCAGCAGCTGCGAGGCGAAGCCGGCGCCGACCGCGATGATGGCGCTGACCGGCAGGAAGGCGAGCCCCGCCTTCAACGGGCTGAAGCCGAGGACGTCCTGGACGAACAGGGTCAGGAAGAAGAACATCCCGAACATCGCGGCGGCCAGGCTCAGCATCATTCCGTACGTGCCGGCGCGGTTGCGGTCGCGGAACATCCACAGAGGCGTGATGGGCTGCCGGGACCGGCTCTCGATCACGATGAACAGGCCGAGCAGCACCACGGCCGCGCCGAAGGCCGCCAGCGTGAGGGGGTCGCTCCAGCCGTCCTGGGAGGCCCGGATGAAGCCGTAGACGAGGCACACCATGCCGAGTGTCGACGTGAGCGCGCCGATGATGTCGAAGTGGCCTGGATGGCGTTCGGACTCCCGGATGAAGCGAGGTGTGGCGAGCACGATCAGCAGGCCGATGGGGACGTTGACGAAGAAGATCCACCGCCAGTCGAGCCACTCCACCAGTACCCCGCCCGCCAGCAGCCCGATGGCGCTGCCGCCCGCGGAGACGGCCGCGAACACACCGAACGCCCGGTTGCGTGCCGGGCCTTCGCGGAAGGTCGTGGTGATGAGCGAGAGCGCGGTCGGCGAGGCGATCGCGCCTCCGACGCCCTGGAGGGAACGCGCGGCGAGCAGTTGCCACGATTCCTGGGAGAGGCCGCCGAGCAGCGAGGCGAAGACGAAGAGGGCCACGCCGAACATGAAGACTCTGCGGCGGCCGAGGATGTCGCCCAGCCGCCCGCCCAGCAGAAGCAGCCCACCGAACGTCAGGGTGTAGGCGTTGATGACCCAGGAGAGGTTCTCGGTCGAGAAGCCCAGCGAACTCTGAATGTGCGGGAGGGCGATGTTCACGATGGTGATGTCGAGGACCACCATCAACTGGCACGAGCAGATGACGAGAAGGGCGATCCCGCTGCCTCGTCCCTTCTCCGGGGATTCGGCAGCCTGTTGGGGTGTCACGTGGGAGCCCGTCATGGGTTTGCTTGCCGCTCAAGCCGTTCGTGAACGCAGTCGTTCACTCCCCCGACGTTAGCCCTGCCCGCAGGGCTCCGCCAATCGGGCGACGGACCCCGGCATCTTGACATGTACAAGGCGGCACGGATTCCCTTGCCGCACTACCCGCTAGCCCCGGACCGAACAACGGAGGACCGGCCATGCCCCCCACAAGACCGAACCGCGCCATCGGAATCGCCCTGCTCGCCGCCCTGCTCGCCGCCACGGCCACCGGAACGGCGCCCGCCACGGCGCAAGCGGCCGAACCCCCGGTGTGCAACAAGTACTGCGACGCCCGCGACCCCCGGAACGCCACCGGCGACCGCACCCCGGTCACCACCGCCATCTACGGACGCCGCATCGCTCTCCACCTTTCTGACAACGATGTCATGGGCTGGGGCTCGATCGACAACGCCGTCCCCGGCGACCAGGTCTGGCTCGACCGGTCCTTCGACGGCGGCCGCACCTGGTCCTCCGGCAGCAAGCTCGGCGCGACCGCAGTTCCCGAGGGCGCCACCGGATGGCGCTCGCAGATGTACAACGTGGACAACTGGAACACCGGCGGGATCGGCGCGCTCCGCGCCTGCGGCAAGGCCGGGAACCGGGCGGAGATCTCGTGCACCGGCTGGGCGCGCACCGACTGGAACGCCGGAAGCAGGAGCACCGCCGCGGCGACCGCGCTGATGATGGAGTACCACCGGGACACCGGGAAGTTCGCCGGCTGGTGGACATCGGCGACGGCGCTCACCTCCCTGATCGACAACATCCGGGTGAGCGGCATGCCGAGTTACCGCTACGCCATCTCGGAGACGTACGACAAGCTCATCGACGACGAGGGCGGTGACTTCACCAACTCCTATCTGGACGACACCGGCTGGTGGGGGCTGGCCTGGGTGGCCGCGTACGACGTGACCGGCGACGCTCGCTACCTGCAGACGGCGCGCAAGGACGCCGACCACATGCACGACTACTGGACCTCCGCATGCGGCGGCGGAGTTCAGTGGGCCACCGACAAGCCCTACAAGAACGCCATCACCAACGAGCTCTACCTCCACCTCAACGCCGCGCTGCACAACCGGACCGGCGGGGACACCACGTATCTTCAGCGGGCCAAGGACGAATGGGCGTGGTTCCAGGGCAGCGGAATGATCAACTCGGGCCGTACCGTCAATGACGGGCTCACCTCGGCCTGCGCGAACAACGGCGACACCACCTGGACCTACAACCAGGGAGTGATCCTGGCCGGCCTTGCGGAGCTGCACCGCGCGACGGGTGACGCCTCGGTCCTGAGCAGTGCCCGCACCCTTGCCGACGCGTCGACGTCATCGGGGTATCTGAACCCCGGCGGCACACTGCACGAGCCGTACGAGCCGGACGGCACCGGGTGCACATCGGACGGCGACTCGTTCAAGGGCGCCTACGCCCGGGGCCTCGGCATCCTGAACAAGGAACTGCCCGACCACCCCTACAGCGGCTACCTGGACCGGCAGGCGGACACCCTGTACGCGAAGAACCGCAACGCGCTGGCCCAGTACGGCCCGCACTGGGCCGGGCCCTACACGCTGACGGGCAACGGCTGCCAGCACAGCGCCCTCGACCTGCTCAACGCGGCCCAGGACAGCTGACACCGCGCCGCCCCCCGCAGCCGCCGTCGCTCACACACCCTGCCCCTGGTTGACGGCGACGGCGGCTGCGTGCCCGGCCTCCTGGCGCGTACCCGCGGCCCACCGGGCCACCGGCCCCAGCGCGTACGACGCGGCGAGGACCACTGCCCCGAGCAGCAGCCAGCCCGCCGTGCCCCATCCGACCAGCAGCGCGGTGAGCAGCAGGGGCCCCAGCGTGCGCGCCACGGTGACTCCGGTGCCGAAGAAGCCCTGGTACTCGCCGATGCGCCCCGCCGGCGCGAGGTCGAAGGCGAGTTGCCACGATCCTGCCGAGTGGAGCATCTCCGCCGCGACCAGCAGCACGGAACCGCCGACCAGTGCGGTCACCGCACCCCATGGGGAGTTCACCGCCGACACGGCGAAGACGGCACACGCGAGGAGCATGAGGACACCGGACCGTCGCAGGGCCTGGGCGGCTGTGGAGATCCCGTTCACCGAACGGGCGGTGCGGACCTGAAAGAGCATCACCGCCCCGGTGTTGAGGACGAAGAGTGCGGAGACCAGCCACTCGGGGGCCTCGGTCCGTTCGGTGATCCACAGCGGCAGGCCGAGGCTGAGGAGCGGCATGCGCAGCAGCAGCACGGTGTTGAGGAGCGTGACGACGGTGTACGGCCGGTCCCGCAGCACTTCGAGCTTCGCGCCCCGCTCCCCCGGCACCGGTGCGACGGCCGGCAGCCTCAGCAGGACAGTCGCGCAGAGCAGGAAGCTCAGGGCGTCGACGGCGAAGACCGCGAGGTACGCCTGCGTGGTCCCGGCGGACAGGGCGAGACCGCCGAGCGCGGCGCCCACCGCGAGGCCCGCGTTGAGCGTCGACTGAAGATGGGCGAGGGCGCCGGTGCGCTCCTCCTTGGCGACCAGGCCCGCGAGCAGCGCCTGCCGGGCGGCGGCGAGGCCCGACTGCGCGGTGGCGTAGAGGCAGGCGGCTGCGACAAACAGCGCGAAGTCCCGTACGACGAGGAAGGATGCGACCGCCGCGGCGGTGGCGAGGGCGAGCAGCACCGCCGTTCCGCGCGGGCCCCGGCGGTCCGCGATCCTGCCGATCGGCACCCCCGCGACCGAGCCGACGGCCCAGGCGACGGTGAGGCCGAGGCCGATCCGGGCGGGCGCGAGGCCGACGACGTGGGTGAAGTAGAGGGCCGAGGTGACGTAGTAGGCGCCGTCGCCGACGGAGTTGCTCAACTGGGCGAGCGAGAGGGTGCGTTGAGGTCCGGCCGGTGGCAGTGGGTTCGGCATGGCTCGACGATACGCAGGAAGAGGCTCACCGGTGTGGGGCAATTCGCCGCCCTGTGAGTGGGCCAATCAGGGTGCCCGCTGTCGCTGCACGGCTGCCGGGCCGCCCAATCCGCGCGGTTCCTCTTCCTGGGGCAGGTCTATGGCAGGGGCAGCCCCGCGTAGTTCTGTGCGAGTTCGGCAGCGGCGTGCGGCGAGGAGGCGATCCTGTCCAGTTGCGAGATCTGCAGCCGTGTCTCGAACTCGCTCTGCTCCGGGTCGGTGTGGAGCGTGGTGGTCATGAAGTACGAGAAGTGCTCGGCCCGCCACACGCGGCTCAGGCAGGTGTCGGAGTAGGCGTCCAGCAGATCGGACGATCCGGTCGTGTGCTGACGCACCAGGGCGCGGGCGAGCACGACGACATCGGCTGCCGCGAGGTTGAGTCCCTTCGCGCCGGTGGGCGGGACGATGTGGGCGGCGTCGCCCGCGAGAAGGACCCGGCCGTACCGCATGGGCTCGGTGACGGAACTGCGCATCGGCAGCACCGACTTCGACGTGATGGGGCCTCGCCGCAGCTTCCAGTCCCCGTCGACGGCGAAGCGTGCGTCGAGTTCGTCCCAGATCCGCTCGTCGGACCAGTCCGCGGGGTCGGTTCCGTTGGGCACCTGGAGGTACAGACGGCTGACTTCGGGCGACCGCATGCTGTGCAGCGCGAAGCCGCGCGGCGAGTGGGCGTAGATCAGTTCGTCACAGGACGGCGGAACTTCCGCCAGGATCCCCAGCCACGAGTACGGGTACACGCGGTCGTGGGTGCGCTGCACCCCGGCGGGGATCGCGGCACGGGTGACCCCGTGGAATCCGTCGCAGCCCACCACGTAGTCGCAGGTGAGTACCTCGTCGCGGCCCTCGTGGGTGTAGTGGACGCTCGGCCGGTCCGTGTCCGCACCCTCGACCGATGTGACCTGGGCACCGAAGAACAGCGGCGCCCCGTCAGCCAGTTGCAGGGCTATGAGGTCCTTGACGACTTCCGTCTGGGCGTAGACCCATACCCGGCGGCCGTCGGTGAGCGAAGGGAAGTCGACGCGGTGGGACCGGCCGTCCCAGCGCAGCTCGATGCCGTCGTGCACCAGGCCTTCGGTGTCGAGGCGTCCGGCGGCACCGGCTTCGCGGAGCGCGTCGACGGTGGGCTGTTCGAGAATGCCGGCACGCTGGCGCTGCTCGACGTACGCGCGGTCGCGGCTCTCCAGGACCACGCAGTCGACACCTGCGCGGTGCAGCAGGCGGGCGAGCAGGAGTCCTGCCGGTCCGCCACCGATGATCCCTACAGTCGTGTGCATGGGCTACTTCTTTTCTTCGGAATGGTTGATTCCTGCTGCGTCATGGGTGGCTTCCGCTGCGGCGTGGGCGATTTCGGTGAGGATCCGGTCAGCCGCGGCGAACGCGGCGTTGGCCGCCGGGACTCCGCAGTAGACGGCTGCCTGGAGCAGGACCTCCTGGACGTCCTCGGGGGTGAGGTCGCCACTGACGAGCGCGGCGCGCAGGTGCATGGCCAGTTCTTCGTGGTGGCCGCGTGCCACCAGTGCGGTGAGGGTGAGGCAGCGCCGGGTCCGGTGGTCGAGGCCGGGCCGGGTCCATACCTCTCCCCAGGCGTAGCGGGTGATGAAGTCCTGGAAGACGGCGGTGAAGGGCGTGGTCCGGGCGATGGCCCGGTCGACGTGCGGGTCACCGAGGACGGTGCGGCGTACGGCGAGACCCGCGGTGTACCGGGAGGCGTCGTCGGCGCCGGGCGCGGCACCGGTCGCGAAGTGGCTCAGCAGCGCGGCCCGTACGGGTGCGGGCCGTTCGACGTTGGCCAGGTGCGAGGCGCCCGGAAGTTCTACGAGTGCCGCGCCGGGAATCGTGTCCGCCAGTTCGCGGGCGTGGGCGACCGGGGTGGCCGGATCGTCGCGGCCCGCGATGACGAGCGTGGGGGCGGTGATGTCCGCCAGTTCGCCGCGCTGGTCGTGGCCGGCGAGGGCATCGCACAGCGAGGCGTACGCAAGGGGGTCGACGTCGCAGAGGCCGGCCAGGACCGCACGGGCCGCGGGGGTGCCGGCGAAGCCGTCGGTGAACCAGCGGCTCGCCGCGGTGCCGGCGACCGGGCTGAGGCCCTCGGCCCGTACGAGGGCCGCGCGTTCGTGCCAGGCCTGCGGTTCGCCGAACCGGGCGGAGGAGCACACGAGCGCGAGCGAGGTGATCCGGTCGGGGTGGTGGACGGCCAGCCAGGTCCCGACCGCGCCGCCGAGCGAGATCCCCGCGTACGCGAACCGCCCGATGCCGAGGGCGTCGGCGAGGCGCAGCACGTGCCGGCCCAGTTCGGCGACGCCGCTGCCCGCGGGAAAGAGTGCGGCGGGGGTGCCGCCGTGGCCGGGCAGGTCCCAGCGGACCACCCGGTGCTCGCGGGCCAGGGCGGCGGTCTGCGCGTCCCATACGGTCAGTGCGGTGCCCAGTGACGGTCCGAGGATGAGCGGCGGGCCGGAGAGGGGGCCGTCCGCCTGGTGATGGAGCAGGCGTGCGGTGGGGGCTTGGGATGTGTGCGGGGTTGTCATGGTGCTCCTGCGCCGGCCGGTGCCGGGTGAGTTGGTGCCTGGCTGCGGATGCCGGTGAGTTGGGGCCTGGCGCGTTCGGTGCCTGGCTGCGGATGCCGGGTGCGTTGGTCCGATGGTGTCTGCCGCCCCGAGGCGGATGCCGGGGACGGATGCCGGGGACGGATGCCGGGGACGGGTGGTCAGAGTGCGTCGTCATCCGGCAGTGGGTGCGGGCCGGGGTCGTCCTGTGCGGCGGCCCGCACGTCGCCGTGAGGTGTGTGCCGCTCCGGGCCCGTTGCCTCGCTCCGGCGGCGCAGTGCGCGGTCGACGAGAGAGCCGGCCGCCCCCGTGTATCCGGATGGGTCGGTGAGGGTCCTCAGCTCATCCTGCGGCACCACGCCGGCCAGTGCGGGTTCCTGGCCGAGGGCGTCGTGCAGGGGGATCGCGTCGCGGGCCGCGCGGGCGGCCGCACCGGTCACCGCCGTGCGGGCCGCGGCTCGTCCGATCCTGGCCGAGAGTACGGCGACGAGCCGTTCGCTGACGATCAGTCCGCCGGTCGCCCCGAGGTTCTCCCGCATGCGCCGGGGGTGAACGCGCAGCCCCTCGGCGAGGGCGGCCGCCGCGTCGGCAGCGCCCCCGACCGTGCGCAGCGCCTCGCGCAGGGGCTGCCACTCGGCGTGCCACGCACCGGGCGGGCGTTCGTCCTCGGCGGCGAGGGAGCCGTAGAGAATGCCGGCGAGCGCGGGGACCTGGCGGGCGGCCGCCGCGATCAGGACGGCTCGGGCCGGGTTGGCCTTGTGCGGCATCGCGGACGACGCGCCGCCGGTGCTCTCGGAGACCTCGCCGATCTCGGTGCGGGACAGGACGAGGACGTCCGCGGCGAGTTTGCCGAGCGCCCCGGAGGTGAAGGCCAGTGCTCCGCCGAGGTCGGCGACCGGGGTGCGCAGGGTGTGCCAGGGCAGTGCGGGTGCGGTCAGTCCGGTCGCGGTGGCGTACGCCTCGACCAGGCACGTGCCGACGTCCGAAGCCGCCGCGCCGCCCACGCTCGTACCGAGCCGCGCGCCTGTCCGGTCATCGGACTCCGCGAAGGCCGCGAAGGCCGCCAACGTGCCTGCCGCACCCCCCAGTTGTACCGGCAGGGCGGCCCGGACCGCCGCGAGACGGTCGTGGGCGTCGAGCACCAGGCTGCGCCACCCCGCCGCCTTCAGGCCGAAGGTGGTCGGCACGGCGTGCTGGGTGAGGGTGCGTCCGGCCATCGGCGTGTCCCGGTGCTCGGCGGCGAGAAGCGCCAGCGCACCGGCGGCACGGTCCAGATCGGCCAGGATCAGGCGCAGGGCCCGGGACGACACCAGCATGGCGGCGGTGTCGAGGATGTCCTGGCTGGTCGCGCCCCGGTGGACATGGGCGGCGGCCTCCGGGGAGCGTTCGGCGACGGCCGCCGTCAGGTCGGCGACGAGCGGGATGACCGGGTTGCCTCCCGACCGGGCACGCAGGGCCAGGGAGCGGGGGTCGAACCGGCCCCGGCCGGCCGCGGCCGATGCGACCGCTCGCACCGTCCCGGCCGGGGCGTGTCCGAGCGACTCCTGGGCGCGGACGAGCGCGGTTTCGGCGTCGAGCAGGGCCCGTACGTACGCCGCGTCTCCCGTCGCCTCCTCGACGGCCGTGCCCGCGCGGACCGGTGCGAGCAGGCCGACGTCCGCGTACGTATCAGCCGAAGTCAAGGAAGACCGTCTCCTCATGTACCCCGTCGTACTGCAGACGGATGTCGAAGCGGTGGATGCCGGTGTCCTGCGGCGTGGTGAGGAGGGTGGCCCGCCGCTCCGCCGGAAGGCCGGCGAGCAACGGGTCCCGGTCGAGGCCGTCGGCGTCGTGCAGGTAGGCGCGGGTGTGCAGGTGGTGGGTCAGACCGCGGGCGAAGACGGCGATCGCGACGTACGGGACTCCGCCCGGCGGCAGCGTCCGTACGGTGTAGTGCCCGTCGGCGTCCGTCGGCACCCGGCCGAAGCCGGTGAAGGCGAGTCCGTGACGGCCGATGACCGTTCCGGTGACCGGATCGCGGCGCAGCGAGCCGGGCGCGCCGCGGCGGGAGCCGTCGGGTGCGGGCTGCCACACCTCGACAACGGCGTCGGGCACCGGCGCACCGGCCCCGTCGAGGACGTGGCCGTGCAGGACCACGGCGCCGGGGTGGCCGGCGGGGGCCAGGTCGCCGCCGCCCGCGAAGGGCAGGGCGTAGCCGTAGAAGGGTCCGACGGTCTGGGACGGGGTGGGCGGGAGCTCCACGGGTGCGGCGGCGGACATCAGCGGCCTTCCTCGATCCAGGTGGCGGACGGGCCGTCCAGGACGATGTCCCAGCGGTAGCCGAGCGACCATTCGGGGGTGGACAGGTCGTGGTCGTACGCCGCGACGAGCCGGGCGCGCGCGTCGTCGTCGGTGACGGACTGGAGGATCGGGTCGTAGGCGAAGAGCGGGTCGCCGGGGAAGTACATCTGGGTGATCAGCCGCTGGGTGAACGCGGCCCCGAACAGCGAGAAGTGGATGTGCGCGGGGCGCCAGGCGTTGGTGTGGTTGCGCCACGGGTAGGCGCCGGGCTTGACGGTGACGAACGAGTACGCGCCCTGATCATCCGTCAGGCAGCGTCCCACGCCGGTGAAGTTCGGGTCGAGGGGGGCGGGGTGCTGGTCACGCAGGTGGGCGTAGCGGCCCGAGGCGTTGGCCTGCCAGATCTCGACGAGCTGGCCGCGCACGGGACGTCCGGAGCGGTCGAGGACCCGTCCGGTGACCGTGATCCGCTCGCCCTGCGGTTCGCCCTGGTGCTGCCTGGTGAGGTCGTGGTCGAGTTCGGTGATGTCGGTGACGCCGAATACGGGGCCGTGGAGTTCGACGGCTTCCGGGTCGGCGCCCACCGGGATCAGCGGCCGCTTCGGGTGGCGCAGGGTGCTGCTGCGATAGGGGGCGTAGTCCCGGCCGGGGTGCGGGCGCACGGGTGCGCCCTCGGCGAGGGACGTGGCGTAGTCCTGGCGGGCCGCGGTGATCTCGGCGCTGATGTCGGCCTGGGTGAGCGCACGGGGTGCGGCCGGGGCGGTCGGGGTGGTCATGGGTGTCGGTCCTTCCTTTCCGGTACGGGGGCGGCGGTCCGCCGGGGGCCGGTGCACGGCGCGGCTGTGCGGGAGCGGGGTCTCACGTCCCGATGCCCTCGGCGACGCGGACGGGGGCGGCGGTCCGGGCGAGCACATCGGCGACGTCGACGCCGGGTGCGGTCTCGGTCAGCACCAGTCCGGTGCCGGTCACGTCGAGGACGGCGAGGTCCGTGATGATCCGGTGGACACAGGCCCGGCCGGTGAGCGGGAGGGTGCACTCCTCGACGATCTTCGGGCTGCCGTCCTTGGCGGTGTGCGTCATCGTGACGATGACGCGGCGTGCGCCGTGCACGAGGTCCATGGCGCCGCCGATTCCGGTGACGAGCTTGCCCGGGACGGCCCAGTTGGCGAGATCACCGCGGGCGGACACCTGCATGGCGCCGAGCACGGCGGTGTCGATGTGACCGCCGCGGATCATGCCGAAGGAGAGCGCCGAGTCGAAGAACGAGGCTCCCGGCAGGACGGTGACCGTTTCCTTGCCCGCGTTGATGAGGTCGGGATCGACGTCCTCGTCGTACGGGAAGGGGCCGGTGCCCAGGATGCCGTTCTCGGATTCGAGGACGACGTGCACGTCTTCGGGCAGGTGGTTGGGGATCAGGGTCGGCAGACCGATGCCCAGGTTGACGTACTCGCCGTCGCGGAGCTCGGCGGCCGCGCGGGCGGCCATCTCCTGGCGGTTCCAGGTCATCGGGTGCCGCCCTGGGCCGGGTTGGTCCGTACGGTCACGGTGCGCTGCTCGATCCTCTTGTCGGCGGCCTGCTCCGGCGTCAGCGCGACGACGCGCCGGACGAAGATTCCCGGCAGGTGTACGTGGTCGGGGTCGATCTCGCCGGGTTCGACGAGTTCCTCGACCTCGGCGATCGTGATGCGGCCCGCCATGGCGGCGAGCGGGTTGAAGTTGCGGGCCGCCTTGTTGAAGACGAGGTTGCCGTGCCGGTCGCCCCTGGCCGCTCTGACGAGGGCGAAGTCGGTGCGGATGCCCCGCTCCATGACGTAGGGGGTGCCGTCGAAGTCGCGGACCTCCTTCGCCGGGGAGGAGAGCGCGACGCCGCCGTTTCCGTCGTAGCGCCAGGGCATTCCGCCGTCGGCGACCAGGGTGCCGACTCCGGCGGGGGTGTAGAACGCGGGGATGCCCGCTCCACCGGCACGCAGCCGCTCGGCGAGCGTGCCCTGGGGGATGAGTTCGAGCTCCAGCTCGCCGGACAGGTACTGGCGGGCGAACTCCTTGTTGGCCCCGATGTACGAGCCGGTGACCCTGCTGATCCGGCCGGCGGCCAGCAGGACCGCGAGCCCGGACTCCTGCGCGCCGCAGTTGTTGGAGACGACATGCAGACCGCCGGTCCCGCGTGCGTGCAGGGCGGCGATCAGCGCGTCGGGGACGCCGCTGAGTCCGAAGCCGCCGACCGCGATCGAGGCGCCGTCCGGCACATCGGCCACGGCAGAGGCGGCGGAGGCGACCACCTTGTCCATAGAAACGACCCCCACATGTTCGCGTAGTGAAGTTTCTTTCACTATCTTTGGCGCGGAGTCTGCCGCCCGTCCGCACACCTGTCAATGGCCGACAGCTCACCGGCGCCGGGCGGACCGTCCCTCACCTGCCGGTATTCACTACTGTGTCCCCACGACGCACGACGGAGAGCCGATGCCACCGACCCACACGCCCCAGCAGACCGAGACCCCGGCCCCGGCCGAAGCGGTCGCCCCCCTGATGCGTGGCATCCAGGTCCTGCGCCGGCTGACCGACGCGGGCGGGACCATGAGCCCCAGCGGCATCGAACGCGCCACCGGCCTCGCCCGGTCCACAGTCGACCGGGTCGTCGCCACCCTGGCCCGGATGGAGTACGTACGTGTGGACGGGCGCGATGTCGTCCTCGCCCCGCGCCTCATGGAACTGGGCAACGCCTATCTGTCCGCGCTCGGGCTTCCGTCGCTGCTCGGGAGGCGCGCCGACGCACTGGCCGACGAGCTCGACGAGTCGGTGTCCCTCGCGGTCGGCGACGGCGACGGCATCCGCTTCATCCACCAGGCGACCCGTCGTCGCGCCATGTCGCTGAGCTTCCGCATCGGCGATCTACTGCCGGCCGAACGCACCGCGCCCGGACCGCTGTTGGCCGCGGACTGGGGTGTTCAGGAGTGGCAGCGGTGGCGGGCGCACCGGGCCGCGGACCCGGAGGGCCTGGCCTTCCCCGCCGTACCCCCGCGCCCGCCCGTGGACGAGAAGGATTTCTCGGAACGCGCGGAACGGGCACGCCGCGACGGCTGGGCCCTGGACGACCAGCTGATCGAACCCGGCCTCGTCGCCCTCGCCGTGCCGGTCTGCCACCCCGACGGCGAAGTGGCGTGCCTGGTCAGCGTCGTGAGTCACACCAGCAGGCACACCGCCGCCTCCCTGCAGGGCACCCTGTTGCCCCGGGTACGCGCGGCCGCCCAGGCCATGGAGCGGGATCTCGGGGAGGCGCCGGCCGCCGTCGCCGCGCACTCCCCCACCGCGCTGGCCGCCTGGACCGGGGCATCGAAGCAGGAGCTGGGCCGCGAGTTCATCGAGTCGCTCGCGCGGGGCCTGACCGTACTGGCCACCTTCGGCGAGGGCCGGCAGGCGCTGACACTGACCGACGTCGCACGGGCCACCGGTCTGGCCCGGGCCACCGCACGGCGCGCCCTGATCACTCTCGAACACCTCGGCTACGTCACCACACAGGGACGGGACCATCACCTCACCCCGCGCGTACTGGCCCTCGGCTACCCGCCGTTGTCCCGCGCCACGCTGCCGCAGATCGCGCAGCCCCATCTCGCCGCGCTCACCGGACAGGTGCGGGACTCCGCCTCTCTGGCGGTACTCGTCGGGGACGACGTGCAGTACACGGCTCGGGTGGCGACCCGGCGCATCATGAACGTCAACATCACCGTCGGGACGCGCTTTCCCGCGCACGCGACCTCCATGGGGCGGGTCCTGCTCGCCGCGCTGCCTCCGGCGGAACGCGAGGCCCTGCTCGCCGGTGCGCAGCCGCACGCCCTGACCCCGTACACCGTGACCCGTCCGGTCGAGCTGCGTGCGGTCCTGGACCGCGTCCGCGCGGAGGGCAGCGCACTGGTCGACGAGGAGCTCGAAGTGGGGCTGCGCTCGGTCGCCGTCCCCCTCCACGACCGGCGCGGCACGGTCGTCGCGGCCCTCAACGTGGCCATGCACAGCAGCAGCCGCACCCTGGAGGAGTGCGTCACCGACGTCCTGCCCCGGCTGCGCGCGACGGCCGCCCGCATCGAGGGCGACCTGCACATCACCGAGCGGTTCGTGCGGGTCCCCGCGATGTGACCCCGGTGGGCGCCGCGCGCCCGGACCACGTCCGCACCCGGCCCTCGGCGCCCGTCAGAGCCTGCCGCGAACGGGCGCGGCCTCAACAACCGTGCGGCATCGTATGGTTGTCCCATGAGCGTGCGAGTCAAGGACTTCGATCACCTGGTGCTCAATGTGCAGGACGTCGAGCGCGCCCTGCGGTTCTACTGCGGACCGCTGGGGCTCGAACCCGTCCGGGTGGAGGAGTGGCGGGCCGGCAAGGTGCCGTTCCCGTCGGTGCGGATCAGCGCCACCACCATCATCGACCTGCTCGACCGCCCGCGCTCGGAGTCCAACGTGGACCACATCTGCCTGGTCGTCGAGCCGCTGGACTGGCAGGAGATCATCGACACCGGCACCTTCACCGTGCTGGAGGGGCCCGTCGGCCGCTACGGCGCCCGGGGCGACGCGCTGTCCGTCTACGTCCAGGATCCCGACGGCAACACCGTCGAGCTCCGGTGGTACCCGCAGGATGTCAGGGGCTGAACCCTCGCCGGACACAGCCGGCGGGTCCGGTCCCGAACCGGACCGAAGACCCTGGCCGAAGGCTCACCCCTGCGCCGGCAGTCCCGTCGTGCGCAGCAGGGCCACCGTCTGCGCCGAGGCCGCGCGGGGCGCCCGGTCCGCCAGCGCCGACAGCAGCCCCTCCCAGGCGTCGGGGAGTCCCGCGTCCACGGCCGGCCGGTAGGCGGCGCATGCCTCGGCCGGCCGTCCCTGTTCCAGGTACAGGGCACCGAGGGCGTCGTACGCCTCCGTGTCACCGGCCCGGCAGCCACGGACATAGGCGCGCTCGGCGGCGGCGGTGTCACCCCGTTCCTCACGCACGCGGCCCAGTGCGGTCCAGGCGTCAAAGGCGCCGAGAGCTCCGGCCCGCAGCACCGCTCGCCGGGATCCGTCCCGATCTCCCGCCCGTTCCCGCATCCGGGACAGCGCTGCCCACGCCGAGGGGGAACCCCGGTCCGCGGCCAGGTCGGCGGCGCGCTCCGCGCCCTGTGTGTCCCCGGCGCGTTCCCTGCCGCGCGCCAGCGTGATCCACGCCTCCACATCACCGGCGCGCGCCGCCTCCGCGGCGGCATGTGCGGCACCCGTGTCGTCGCCGCGTTCCGCGCGGGCCTCGGCCAGAGCGGTCCAGGCCTCCGGATCACCGGTGCGCACCGCCTGCGCCGCGGCCTCCTCGGCGGCGGGCCCGTTGCCGTCCGACTCGGCAAGCAGGGCCAGTTCACGCCAGGCCGCGCCGAAGCCGAGGGCCGCGGCCTCCCGATGGGCCGCGGCGGCCCCCGGCACATCCCCGTCCGTATGACGGAGTTGAGCGAGCAGGGACCAGCCCTCGGGGTTTCCGCCGTCCGCGCCCCCGGTGGCCGCGGCCACGGCTGACGCAGGGGCACCGAGCGACCAGTGCAGCCGCACCAGTCGCGCCCAGGCAGCTGTGACGCCCATACCGGCCGCCCGCGTGGCGTGCTCCACCGCCTCCGCGAGGTCACCTGCGCGTTCGGCGACCTGCGCGAGCCCGATGTGCCCCCACCCGTCACCGGCGCCCGCTGCCTGTTCGAACGCCTCGGCCGCCGCCGGGCCGCGGGCCGCGCGCATCCGGCCGAGCGTCCGCCAGGCGAGCGGCTGCCCCGCCGACGCCGCCAGGGCCGCTACGGCGTCCGCTGCGGCCGGGTCCCCCTCCTCCTCGCGGATCCGGGCCATCGACGACCAGGCCCACGCGTCGCCGGCCCGGGCCGCGTGCCGGTAGGCGTCGTAAGCGGCGGGCCCGTCGCCGGAGCCCTCCCTCGACACCGCGAGAGCCGCCCAGGCGGCCGGGTCCGCCGCGGCCGTCTCCTCGGCGGCGGTCCGGCCGTCGGTGGTCTCCCTCAGCACCGCCCAGGCGGCTCGGGCCCGGCCATGGCCCTGCCTGACGGCGTTCTCGTACAGCGCGGCGGCGCATCCATAGCGGCGCCGCTGTTCGGCGGCCCGCCCGAACGCGTAGAGGTCATCGGCGGTCCTGGCCCAGGAGGCGCCGTTCCAGAGCTCGGCCGGTGGCGCCCGATGCGCCCTGACCCGGCGGACGTGCTGCTCGAGGTAGTCGTCCGGGCGGTAGCTGTCGGGGTCGCCGACGCCGGGCTCATGCCGTTCGGCGATCAGTGGCGCCGGACCACGTCCTGTCGCCGTCAGCGCGCCGATGGCCGCGGGGAACCATTCCTTGCCGGCGGCCGCACGGGCGGCGGGGTCCATGAATCCGGCCGCGGCCTCCATCAGCAGACGGGCCGGGACGGCGCCGGCGTGGCCGAGCCTGCGTGCCTCGACGGCCGCCGTCAGCACGGCGTGTTCGGGAGCGGTGAACCACTGGTCCGGGCC
Source organism: Streptomyces sp. NBC_00876 (assembly GCF_045207435.1). Classification (NCBI taxonomy): domain Bacteria; kingdom Bacillati; phylum Actinomycetota; class Actinomycetes; order Kitasatosporales; family Streptomycetaceae; genus Streptomyces; species Streptomyces sp. NBC_00876. The sequence goes on along the minus strand of NZ_CP108800.1, from coordinate 8,095,982 downwards.
CATCTCCCAGCGTCTCACCAACTCCGGTCCCCCAGTGAGGTGTTGCAGCACACGATGACCGGTCCCTGCCGCCCGCACCGCGGCGGCGAGGCGCGGATCACGGGCCGCCGCGGCGGCGACGGCCGGAGTGTCACCGGCCAGCGTGTCCGGCACGGCGATCATGGCATGACGCCCAGTCAGGAGAGCTCGGCTGAACGGGGATTCGTCCTCACCGCCTCGACGGTTCTCGGTCAGCCGCCTCAGATGCTCCGGCCACATGGTGCCGACCACCGCGAGCGGCGTCACCAGGTCGAGCAGCCGCCGCAAGGCCCTGGCCGCCCGCTCGCCCGAGCCCCCGTTCAGATAGCGCTGCGTCTCGTCGAGCCACAGCACGGACCGGGGCCCGATGTCCGCAGCGATCAGGTCGTCCGCATCCGCGGGGTGCACCACGGGCCAGTCGGGCAGGACGGCCGCGACCGCCTCGTAGGCGGCACGCGTCTTGCCACTCGCGGAGCGGCCCACCAGCAGGACGAACACGGCGTCGTTCGTGGCCGCGGTGCGGGCGAGGCGCTGGCGCAGCGTCTCGTCGTGCGGGCGCGGGAGGTACTCGGTCAGCGGCAGGTCGGCGCTGCCGTCCGGGCCGGGAGCGTGGTGAACTCCGAGGCGGACCGGGTCCCATTGGGAGGCGGTGCGCCGACGCGCTTCACGGTCGGACATACGCCCGGGATGCCGCCCGGCCGATGAACTCGACGGCGAGGTCTGCTGTTTCGAACCTGGGAAACACCTTGATGAGCCCGGTGACCCGGAATGTCTTCAGCACCTGTTCGGACGACACGACCAGCGCCACCTTGCCGTCGAAGGCCCGGACCCTCTTCAGGCCACCGACGAACACACCCACTCCGGTCGAGTCGATGAAATCGACGTCGGTCAGGTCCATGACCAGGTAGCACCTTCCCTGGTTCACCAGGTCGGCCATCAGTTTGCGCAGGGGCCCCGCCGCCCGGCCGTCCACCTCTCCGCCCGGCCTTGCGCCCATGACCCTCACCAGCGTGATGTCCTCGGAGAGGTGTTCGTAGGTGTGGTCTCCGGCCGCGACCACGGCCTTCGCCGACGCGCGCCGCCGGCGGGCCCGGTCCTCGATACCCGCCTGCGCATAGTCGGCAGCGAGCTCCGCGACCGCACTCGACACGGTGTCATGGACGCGCAGGACCTCGCGCAGCCCGACCCTGGACACCATGCCGCGCGCCTGCTTGCCCGGGGCGACCAGCAGGAGCGCCCCGCCTTTGAAGTGCACGCGTTTGAAGACCCCACCCAGCATGGTGCAGCCCGAATAGTCGACGGAATCCATCGCGCTCAGGTCGACGACCAGAATCAGCCGCCCGTCATCGACCAACTTCCCGAGCACCTCACGCAGTTCCGGTGCGGATGCGCTGTCGAGCCCACCGTCCGGACGCTCGCTCTCCACCCGTACGACGGTGATGCCGTCGTGCTGGTCCTCGTACGACACCTTCAGGTGCACCTGGCCCCCCATCATCTCGGGCACTGCGGATCATATCCGCCCGGCACTCACTGCACGGGGGTGAGCGCAGCCCGGGCCACGTCGAGGAACTCGGCCTGCGATACGGAGTGTTGGGCTCCGGAGACGGTGGCGCCGAGTGAGCCCAGCAGCGTCCGGGCCGCCACTGCCACCGGGTCCGGCCCTTCCAGACGTACGACATTGAGCGCTTCCCCGGCCGCACCCATGGCGGTGTCGTACGCCCGTCGGCGCGACGCCTCGTCCGCTGTACCGATGGCGCTCTGCCAGGCGGCGAGCGCCTGTTGGGCGCTGTCGGTGCGGCTCAGGTACGTGACGTAGGCAGCTCGCCGCACCGCCCGCTGGTCCGCGAGCGTCTGCTCGGCGAGGGTCCGGCGGGCGACGTCGAGCTGGGCCGTGGCCTGGAGCTGCCCGGCGTCCCAGGCGGCCGCCGCCTGTTGCCGTCCGGCTTCCCACGCCGCGGCGGCCTGGCGCTCGCCCGCCGCCCAGGCTGCCGCGGCCTGGCGCTTGGCGGCGGCGAGGGTGAGCAACCCCGTCAGCGCTCCGCCTCCGATCGCGGCACCCGAGGCGATCAGCGCCGTCACCACGGCTTCGTCCACCCTGCCCCCTCTTGTCGCGTCGACGCCGAGCGCCATGAGCACTACGGACCCGGCTGCTGCCGGACCTCGTTCAGCTGGTCCGGGCCGGGGACGGCTGCGCGTAGATCCTAGTGGCCGGGTCAGTGCGACGGTTCCCGTGCGGCGACCTCGATGAGCAGGGCCTGCCCCGGGTTGAGCGTCGGCATCGGCAGCCCCGCCCCGGCCAGTACGGCGCCGGGCATCGGCACCCAGCCCTCGACCGCCGCCCGGTACCAGGCGGGCGCGATGATCTGGTGCACGGCGGGCAGCCCGGCCTCCGTGCGGATCCGGACCCGGTAGGGGCGGCCGGGGGCGAGGCCGGGGAGGCGGACGCGGCCCGACTGTCCCGGCACGGAGGTCTCGGTACGAGACCAGCAGTACAGTGCGCTGCCGGCGTCGGTCGCGACGACCCCGTGGAGCTGCGTCGCGTCGTCGTCGAGGTCCGCCCTGACGACCCGCCCGCCGTGCAGCAGTCCGCGCACCTCCTTGTACAGCGCCGCCCACCGCGTCAGCGCCCCCAGTTCTTCGGGTGTGCGGGCGGTCAGGTCGTCCTCGATGCCCGCGTGCCCGAACAGCGCGGTGATCAGGCGGAACGGGTCGTCGGAGATCCGGCCCGTCGTGTGGCTGCGCGGGCCCCCGACGTGAGTGCCGACGAGTTCGGGCGGCAGCAGCTGCCCGGTCCACCGCTGGATGGCCTGCCGTTCCACCGGGTCGTTGCAGTCCGAGGCCCACACCCGGTCCGTACGGGCGAGGACACCGAGGTCGACGCGGCCGCCCCCGCTGGAGCACGACTCGATCTCCAGTCCGGGACGACGGGCCCTGAGCATGTCCATCAGCCGGTACAGGGCCCGGGTCTGGGCGTGCACGCCCGGCCGGTCACCGTCGTGCGCGCCGCGCTGGACCGCTTCGTGCAGGTCCCGGTTGTGGTCCCATTTCAGGTAGTCGATGCGGTACTCGGCGACGAGGGCGTCCAGGGACTCCAGCAGATACGCGAAGGCCGCCTCGTGGGCCACGTTCACCACGTACTGGTGGCGGGAGCTCGGACCCAGACCCGCGGACGGACCGAGAATCCACTCGGGGTGTTCCCGGGCCAGCCGCGATCGGAGGTTCACCATCTCCGGTTCCACCCAGAGCCCGAACTGCATGCCGTGGCCGTGCACCCGGTCCGCCAGCGGGGCGAGTCCCTGGGGCCACATCTGCGGGTCCACGGTCCAGTCCCCCAGCCCGGCCGTGTCGTCCCGGCGGCCGAGGAACCAGCCGTCGTCCAGGACGAGGCGCTCCACGCCGACCGCCGCGGCCGCGTCGGCCAGCGCCAGGAGGCGTTCGGGACGGTGGTCGAAGTAGACCGCCTCCCAGGTGTTCAGGGTCAGCGGGCGTGGTGACGACGGATGCCCGGGCCGGGAGCGGAGCATCGTGTGGAGGCGGCCGGCGAGTCCGTCCAGACCTTCGGCGGACCAGGCGAAGAAGCACTCGGGCGAGGTGTAGCTGTCGCCCGGGGCGAGCCGTATCTCACCGGGCGCGAGGAGTTCGCCACCGCCGAGGACGCCGCCGTGGACCCCCGCCCCCTCGGGCAGCCGCTCGGCCAGCCAGCGCTGGTTGCCGCTCCAGCCGACGTGCAGGGCCCAGACCTCGCCCGTACGGAATCCGAATCCGGGCACACCGACGGTCAGCAGATGGGGGGCGTCCAGTCCGGGCCGGCCGCGGCGGACCTCGCGCACATGACCGGCGAAGGCGAGCCGGCCGCGCTGCGGGGAGCGTTCGCGGCACCACTTGCCGGTGAAGTCCAGGATCTCCTGGGCGCGGTTCGGCAGCGGGAGCAGCGTGGTGGTGGCGGCGAGGTCGTACGGGACTTTGCCGGGTGCGCCGGCCGGGCAGGCCACCCGGGAGCGCACGCCCAGCACACCGGAGGGGTCGAGCCGGTAGGTGAGGGTGATGTCGAGCCCGGCCACGGTGTCCCGGAGGGCGATGACCAGCGTGTCCTGGCCCTCCTCGGCGCCGGTCATCGTGACACGGGGCGTGGTGGCCGTGCCGGCCCGGTGGCCTTGGTGGGCCGGGGTGCCCGACCAGCCGTCCGCCTCGGTGGGCCAGACGGTGAACTGCCGTGGTTCGTCGGGGGCACTGTTGACCACGGCGGCGTCCGCCGTGAGAGCCAGAGCGGCGAGGCCGTCGTCGGCCAGCTCACCGAGGTCCTCGCCCCAGTGCAGGATGCGGGGCAGCGGAGCGCGGAGTTCGACGACGAAACTCACCCCGGCCGCACGCAGGTGTGCGATCCGGGTGGTGATGCGGGTCATGCCTTGTCCTCTCGAAACCAGTGAGGGCGGCCGCTTCACTCCGCCGCCCCGTACGAGCGGCCTCTTGCCCGGTGCGGGCACAACGGCCCTTCCCCTGCGGGTGGTTCACGAACAGCGCCACGGTGCGCTCCTCGTGACGGGCTCTGCGGGGCCTGCGGTCGTTGCGCGCGGCTCGCCGCCGGCGCCTGCCGCCGTCTCCCTCACCGGCGGTTCCCTGACTCCCCCGGAGGGAGCGCGGCCGCCCCTCCCTCGGCGGGAAGCGCGGCAACGGTTGCGAATAATTTCCTTCCGACGTGAGTATATTCATCGCCCATCAGAGAGGGAAGATCTACAGACCTCGGGACCGCCATCGCCCCGAATACACCCCCTTACTTTCGGGCAGAAGGTAATCTCCGCAAGGTGAACATCTCTCACCAACCGCCGTCCGCGGCACTCGTTCTCCAGACCCTGCTGACCCAGGGCCCGTTGACCCGGGCGGAGCTCGGACGCCGCACCGGCCTGTCCTCGGGGGCCGTCACCAAGGTCTCGGCCCCCCTGCTCGACGACGGCTGGATCACCGAGCTCGGCCTGTCCGGGGAGCGCCAGCCGGGCCGGCCTGCCACCCTGGTGGCGGTGCGGCCCGAACGAGCCCGGTTCATCGGGGTCAAGGTGACGGCGGACGAGCTGATCGGCATGCTCGTCGACCTCACGGCCGCCCCGCTTGCCACCCGGCGGGTCCCGCTGCGCTCACGCGATGTCGGCACGGTGGTCAGAACGGTCGCTCGCCTCGTCCGCACGCTCGCCAGCGGCGCGGAGGGCGGCGCGGAGGGCGAGACCCGTCCGGCGGTGCACAGCATCGGGGTGACGGTCGCGGGCGACGTGGACGGGGCGGGCGGAATCGTCCGCTACTCCCCCTTTCTCGACTGGCGCGGGGTGGGCCTGGCCGCACTGGTCGAGGAGGCGACCGGCATCGCGACGGCCGTCGAGAACGATGTACGGGCACTCACCGTCGCCGAGCAGTGGTTCGGCGCGGGGGTCGGGCTCTCCTCGTTCGCCCTGGTCACGGTCGGTGCGGGGGTGGGCTGCGGGATGTCCGTCGAGGGCCGGGTGATCGCGGGTGCGTTCGGAGTCTCCGGCGAGCTGGGTCATCTGCCCGTCGGCGGCACCGACCGGGTCTGCACATGCGGCAACACCGGCTGCGTCGAGGCCGTCGCCTCGACCCAGGCCATCGTCGAACAGGTGCAGGAGCAGACGGGGAACACGGATCTGTCGCTGGCGGGCGCCGTCCGCCTGGCGCGCTCCGGGGACGCCGCCGCACGCGGCGTCTTCACCCGGGCGGGGCGGGCGCTGGGGCTTGCCATCGCGTCCGTGGCCAACCTCATCGGGCCGGAGCGCGTCATCATCTCCGGCGAGGGCGTGGCCACGTACGACCTGTTCACCGAGGAGATCCGCCGGGCCTTCGCCGAGCAGGCGTTCGGCGCGGCCGCCCGATGTGAACTCGTGCTGCGGCCGCTGCCGTTCGAGGCCTGGGCACGTGGCGGCGCGGCGATCGCGGCACACCGCCTGTTCTCCCCGCCCTCCGGCCGTACCACCGGGGCCGCCGGGTTCTGAACCGTCCCCGGCAGCCCCATTCGCCGCCGGTCAGGCGTAGGGGTCGAAGGGGATCCCGGCGGGCTTCGCCTTCTCCAGGTGAGGGCCGAAGTTGCCGTCCTTGAGGCCGAAGACGGCGCTCCCGAAGTCGGCCTGGACCAGCTTGTCCCGGACGCCTGCGGGGTAGCCGTTCCAGCCGACGAGGTCGGGGAACTGCCACTGGTGGTAGTGGTTCTCCGGCGGCTCGTCGCCGGTGTTCGCGGGACGGAAGCAGTGCGTCCCGATCCCGTCCTTGTGGTAGACGGCCTTGGGGTGCGTCCCGTCCCACTGCATCTGGTCCCGGCCGTACACGTTGAAGGAGCCGTGGGCGGAGGTGGAGACGTACTTCGCCTCGTTGTCCTGTACCCAGACCACGACGTGCTCCCAGTCGTGGCGGTGACCGCCGAGACCGCTTCCGGCCACCGCCTGGTCCTTCTCGAAGTAGAGGCCGTACATGATGGCGCACCAGCCGTTGTTGCACTTGGAGCGCGCGTAGCCGTTGGTGTTGTCCAGGTCCCAGGAGTCGTGGCAACTCCCGTTGACGGCGCCCGTGGTCTTCAGTCCGGGAGCCACGGCCCCGTCCGCACCAATGGCGGGTGTCGGGTAGCACCCGTCACCGTCGTAGTCGAAGGCCGGCTGGAACGTCTGCTCCAGCCCGTCCGCGTTCGCCGGCAGGGCGCCTGGCACCGCCGCGAAGGCGCTGCCCGGCGAGGCCACGACCAGCACCGCGGCGGTGGCCAGGATGAGCGACGCCTTGCGGAGTCGTCCTGAGTTCTTCACTGCTTCCTCCTGGGTGACACATACGGACTCGGCCATGCGGTGACATGCCCATGCCTACGCTTAGGGAACCGCGTGACCCGGTCGGGCGCCATGGATCTCACCGCGGTGAAGGCTCGGCCAACAGCAGCGCGGTGGAACCGGGGTGACTCGGCAGTGCGACCGGGGTGACCCGGCGACGCGTCCGGCTCGGCACCGTCACGCCGCCGCCGGGGAAGGAGCTCCGCCCTCCGCCCCTGCGTCGACGTCACGGTGAATGGGCGTCCGCGAACCGGTCAGCGGGGCCCCCGTCCCACCCCGGCGCACCGCGACGATCTCGGCCGCGATGGACAGGGCGGTCTCCTCAGGGGTCCGGGCGCCGAGGTCGAGGCCGATCGGGGAGTGCAGACGGGCCAACTCGGCTTCGGTGAGTCCGACTTCACGCAGCCGCCGGTTACGGTCCTCGTGGGTGCGGCGCGATCCCATCGCACCGACGTAAGCGGCCGGCAGCCGCAGGGCCGCCTCCAGCAGAGGAACGTCGAACTTGGCGTCGTGGGTGAGCACGCACAGGACGGTCCGTTCATCGGTCTCGGTGTGCCGGAGGTATCGGTGCGGCCAGTCGACCACGAGATCGTCGGCGCCGGGGAAGCGGGCACGGGTGGCGAATACCGGGCGGGCATCGCACACGGTCACGTGGTACCCGAGGAACTTGCCCGCCCGCACGAGCGCCGTGGCGAAGTCCACGGCACCGAACACGATCATCCGGGGCGGCGGCACGCTCGATTCCACGAACAGCGTCAGCCCGCCCGGACAGCTCGTCCCGTCCTCCGCGATCTCGACGGTGCCGGTGCGGCCGGCGTCCAGGAGCGCCCGCGCCTCCGCGGCCGCCCTGCGGTCCAGGGCCGGACGCCCGTCGAGAGTGCCCTCGTAGGACCGGCCGGGCCGGACCAGCAGCGCCCGGCCGAGCAGCCCGTCCGGCCCGCGGACCACCCGGGCGAGCGCCGCAGGCTCATCACGGCCGACCACCGTCAACGTGGCCCGGAGCACCGGCGCGTCCGGACGCACCGGTGTGACCAGGACATCGATGACACCACCGCAGGTGAGTCCCACGGCGAACGCGTCCTCGTCGCTGTATCCGAACCGGCTCCGGACCGTCCGGCCGTCCTGGAGCGCCTGGACACACAGCTCGTACACCGCCCCCTCCACGCAGCCGCCGGAGACCGAGCCGATGGCGGTGCCTTCGCTGTCGACGGCCAGGGCGGCGCCGGGGCCCCGTGGCGCACTGCCGCCGACCTCCACCACGGTGGCGACGGCGAAGTCCCGGCCCTCCTGCGACCAGCGGAGCAGCGCCGAGGCGATGTCAAGCACCCCCGGCTCCCTCCGCCGGCCGCTGCCGCGCCTCTTGTGCCGCGGCCAGGACGCGGTCGGGACGGATCGGCAGCCGGCGGTGGCGTACACCGGTCGCGTGCCACACCGCGTTGGCGATCGCGGCGGCGACGCCCACGATGCCGATCTCGCCGATGCCCTTGATCCCCACCGGGTCGTCCGGGTCGTGGTCCGCCACCCAGTCCGCCTCGATGTGCGGCACATCGGCGTGGGCGGCGACGTGGTAGCCCGCGAGGTCGGCGTTGACGAAACCGCCGGATGCGTGGTCCCGGACCGCCTCCTCGTGGAGGGCCATGGAGAGCCCCCACGTCATGCCGCCGACGAGCTGGCTGCGGGCGGTGAGCGGGTTGACGATGGTGCCCGCCGCGAAGATGCCCAGCAGCCTGCGCACACGTACCTCGCCGGTGGTGATGTCCACCGCGGCCTCGGCGAACTGTGCCCCGTAGGAGTGCCGCTCCTTCTGTGCGAGGGCGGCGATGGCCTCGCCGGTGTCCGACCGGGTGGTGAGACCATCCGGCGGAACGGACGCGCCGAGCGCCAGCAGCTCCCGCAGTTCGTCCGCCGCCAGCTTCACCGCCCAGGCCCAGGAGCGCGTGCCCATGGAACCGCCGGCGATCCACGCCGGGCCCAGGTCACTGTCCCCGAGGCGCACCAGGATGCGGGCCGCATCCACCTTCAGCGCGTCCGCGGCGACCGACGTCATCGCCGTCCTCGCCCCGGTCCCGATGTCCGCCGCGTTGATCCGCACGGTGAAGCGGCCGTCCGGTTCCGCCGTCACGGCAGCCGTGGACGGGCCCACGCCCGCGGGGAATGACGCCGCGGCCATACCGGTCCCGAGAAGCCAGCGCCCCTCGCGGCGCAGTCCCGGGCGCGGGTCCCGGTCCGCCCATCCGAACCTGCGGGCGCCCTCCTCGAGGCAGGCGCGCAGGTTGCGGCCGCTGAAGGGCAGGCCGGAAACAGGGCCCGCACCGGGTTCGTTGCACATCCGCAGCTCGATCGGGTCCAGGCCGCACTTCTCGGCCAGCTCGTCGAGCGCCGACTCGACGGCGAAGGACCCCGGCGCCTCGCCCGGCGCCCGCATCCAGGTCGGGGTCGGCACATCGAGCCGCACCAGCCGGTGCGCGGTGCGATGCGCGTCTGCGTCGTACATGACGCGTCCCACACTGGCGCTCGTCTCGACGAACTCGTGCACGGTCGACGTGAGACTCAGCGACCGGTGATCGAAGGCGCACAGACGGCCGCCGGCGTCTGCGCCGAGCGTGACGCGCTGCGCCGTGGGGCTGCGGAACCCGACGAGCGAGAACATCTGGCGACGGGTCAGGACGACGCGGACGGGGCGGTGGAGAAGAGTCGTGGCCATGACGGCCGCCACCTGGTGCGGGGACAGGCCCTTCGATCCGAAGCCGCCGCCGACATGCTCGGACCGCACCCGGACGGAGCCCGGGTCCAGGGAGAAGAGCGAGGCGAGTTCACCGGCGACCCAGGCGGTGCCCTGGTTGGAATCGACGACGTCCAGCCGTCCGCCCTCCCAGCGGGCCGTCGCCGCGTGCGGCTCCATGGAGTTGTGGTGCTCCTCCGGGGTGGAGTACTCCTCGTCGACGACGAACGCCGACGCCCGCAGCCGGGCCTCCATGTCCCCCTTCTCCGTGTCGGCCTGGAGCATCGGATTGCCCTCGGGGGTGAACGCACCGGAGTGACCGGCGAAGAACGCCACGTCGTGCGGTTCCTCGTCGTAACGGACCACCAGCGCCTCGGCGGCCTCCCTGGCCTGCTCGGAGGTCTCGGCGACGACCAGCGCCACGGGCCAGCCCATGAAGGGCACCCGGTCGTGCTGGAATAGCCCGACAACCGGGTTGGGCCGCCCCAGCATGCCCATGTAGTCGGTGTCGACGCGCGGCGCGTTCCCGTGGTGCAGGACGGTGAGGACTCCGGGCATGGCCAGGACGGGAGCGTCCTGCACGGACCGGATCCGGCCGCGCGCCACGGTGGACAGCACCAGCCAGCCGTGGGCGAGTTCGGCGAACGGGATCTCCCCGGCGTAGCGGGCGGCACCGGTGACCTTCTCCAGGCCCTCCACGCGTGTACGGGCGGAGCCCACGGCCCCCGTCACAGCGGTGCTGTCGGTCGTCGTGGTCATCGGGCGGCCTCCTCTGCGAGTTCGCCGAGGACGGCCACGACGAGGTTGCGCATCAATGTCACCTTGTATCCGTTCTCCGGAAGGGCCTCGGCCGCGGCCAGTTCCGCGTCCGCCGCGGCGGCGAACGCCTCCGCGTCCGCGGGACCGCCGGTCAGCGCCCGCTCGGCCACGCGGGCCCGCCAGGGCCGGGATGCCACCGCTCCGAAGGCGAGGCGTACTTCGCGTACGACACCGTCCTGGACGTCGAGCGCGGCGGCGACGGAACCGATCGCGAACGCGAAGGAGGCACGCTCGCGCACCTTGCGGTAGCGGGACCGCGCGGCGACCTCGGCAGGCGGCAGGGTCACCCCCGTAATCAGCGCGCCGGGCGGAAGAGCTGTCTCGATGTGCGGGGTCTCACCGACGGGCAGGTAGAAGTCCGCGATCGCCAACTCACCAGGACCGTCAGCTGTTTCGTACGAGATGACGGCGTCGAAGGCCGCGAGCGCGACGGCCATGTCCGAGGGGTGCGTCGCCACGCAGTGCTCGGAGGCACCGAGGATCGCATGGTTGCGGTGCTCGCCCGCGGGAGCGGGACAACCGCTGCCCGGGGTGCGCTTGTTGCACGGCTGGGCGAGGTCGGCGAAGTAGCCGCAGCGGGTCCGCTGGAGCAGATTCCCGCCCACCGTGGCCATATTGCGCAGCTGTCCGGACGCGCCGGCCAGAACCGCCTGGGCCAGCGCCGGGTAGTGCCGCCGCACCTCGGCGTGTGCGGCGAGGTCGCTGTTGGTGACGGTCGCACCGATGCGCAGCCCGCCGCCACGGGTGAACACCACTTCGCCCAGAGGAAGTTCCTGGACGTCGACCAGAAGCGTCGGCCGTTCCACACCGACCTTCATCAGGTCGACGAGGTTGGTGCCGCCGCCGAGCAAGCGGGCACCGGGATCCTCGGCGAGCAGGGCCACGGCCCCGGAGACGTCGATGGCACGTTCGTATCCGAATTCCTTCATGCCACAGCCTCCTCGGCGTCGGCAGCGACCGCTTCCGCCGCATGCGCGACCGCCTCCACGATCGACACATAGGCGCCGCACCGGCACAGGTTGCCGCTCATCCGCTCACGGATCTCCTCGGCGGTGAGCGCGGGCACCCCCGCTTCCGGCCGGACGTCGTCGGTCACGGCGCTCGGCCAGCCCGCCGCGTGCTCCTCGATCACCGCGAGGGCCGAACAGATCTGCCCCGGCGTGCAGTAGCCGCACTGATAGCCGTCGAGGTCGAGGAAGGCCTGCTGTACCGGATGCAGGCGCTCGCCGTCGGCCACACCCTCGATGGTGGTGATCGCGCGCCCCTCGGCCGCGACCGCGAGCTGCAGGCAGGACACGGCCCGGCGCCCGTCGAGCAGCACCGTGCAGGCGCCGCACTGGCCCTGGTCACAGCCCTTCTTGGTACCGGTCAGATCAAGATGCTCGCGCAGGGCGTCGAGCAGGGTGGTGCGATGGTCGACGGGCAGCGTGTGCTTTTCGCCATTGATGTTCAGGGTGATGGCACTGGACGTCATCGGGGCCATGATCAGCCTTCTTTCGCATTGCTTATGCGCGTCGAACGAGACGTTCCCGGCAGCAGGCCCGGGAGGGAGAGGGCGATGCGGGTGAGTGAACCAGAGACAATGCGTATCGGTCAGCCGCAATGGCCGGATCCAACGCTATGGTGAGGCTAAACGGACAGCTGTCCACTTCTCTGTCGAACCTAGCGGACAGTTGTCCGGTCAGCAAGGACGAACTGTCGTGATTCCGGAAGGAGAAGGCGTGCCGGACGAGAAGGGCGACGCGCCCCTGCGTCCCGATGCCCAACGGAATCGCGAGCGCATTCTGGCCGTCGCACTGGCCGAACTGACGCGGTCCGCGGACGCCCCGGTAAGCGTGATCGCGAAGAAGGCCGGCGTCGGACAGGGGACGTTCTACCGCAACTTCCCCAACCGCGAGGCCCTCGTTCTGGAGGTGTACCGCTACGAGATGCAGCAGGTCGCCGACACCGCCGCCCAGCTGCTCCAAAAGCGCGCCCCCGACCGGGCGCTGAGGGAGTGGATGGACCGGCTGGCGCAGTACGCGATGGCCAAGGCCGGCCTGGCCGACGCTCTGCGCACGGCCGCCGGCAAGTACGGCAGCCTGGCCCGGCTGGGCCACGGCCCGGTGACCCAGGGCATCACCCTCCTGCTGGACGCGAACGAGGCGGCCGGCACCATCCGCCCCGGAATCACCCCCGACGACTTCGTACTCGCGATCGCCGGCCTCTGGCAACTCGACCCGCACAGCGACTGGCAGCCACGTGCGGCCCGGCTGCTCGACCTCGTGATGGACGGTCTGCGCGCGGGAGCGCCGGGAACCGGCGGGCGGCCGGCGGACCGGCCGGCGGACACGGGCAACTGAGCGGGAATTCCGGAGTGCTCGCAGCCCGGTCAGATGAAGAATGGACGGAAATAGAACATGAGGATCAGCGCGTTCAGGACGGTCGCGGTGGTCAGCGCGCCGGTGCGGGCTCGTCGTCTCATCAGCCTGATCCCGTACCACACGCCCGCAGCAGTCATGACAACAGAGCCGTAGAACACCACAGTGAAGAAGACCGCCCAACCGGTCGAATAGTCCAACTGCAGGACCACAGAAGTGATCACGTAGCTGACGAAGATCTGCGGCAGGCCGAGGATCCACACCCAGGCCGTCTCCTTGCCGGAGGGACGAAGTCGCGGTGGCGCCATGGAAGGCGCGTGAAGCGCCGTTTCCAACAGGCGCCCGAAGGCGGGATCTGCGGCCACCGCGTCGGTCAGAACCACGTAGAGAACATCCGTGGAACTGTCTCCGGGCTCATTCTCGAACCGGGCGAGGGCGGACGTTCCGAGCGGGGTCCGGGTGAGTTGTCTGCGCACGAGTTCGGATACCAGAGCCCGTTGGACCGACGAGGCGGCTCCTGCCGGCTCCGCGAGTATGCGTACGGCTGTTGCGGCCAGGTCCAAGCCCTGCATGTTCGCCCCCGCGTCCGCCTGGATGATCGAGGGGCGATCCTACGAGGCCGGCGCCGGTTCACACAGTACGCTTCGCGCCATTTCGGCCCCCCGTTCCTCGTCTCAACTCTTTTCTAAAACAGTCACGTTGCTTCTATGATCGCCCTCTGTTCGACCAACAAGGGGGGACGAGTGGACGCGGAACGTACGGCCACTATGGCGATCGAGATGCTGGTACTGGCCGCTTCGGGCACGGGATCAGCGAAGGACGCACGGGTGGGCCGAATGGTGGAGACCCGGCTCGAGGCATTCCCGGAGGGAAGCCGCGCCATAGCCGGTCTTCGACAGGATCCGTCCTCTCCCGAAGCGGAAGCAACCGCGCGCTCCTTGGTGGTCCGGGCCATCGCCGCAGATCCGGACTTCGCACGGATTCTGGAGCGTCTGGTGAGCACCGACGGCGCTCCTGAAGGTGGGCCCCTGACTGCTGCGGGCGTGACACCCCCTCCGGGCGGACCGGGGAACGGTGGATGGGCCGCAGCGGGGGTGACCACACCGAACGCGGCGTACCGAAGCCAGACTCTGCGCTACGAGCCGGTCGAGCTCGGCTTCGACGAGTCGGTCCCCTTCCATACCGTGCTTCAGATGGCGTTCAACGCAGCTCTGGCAGCGCTGGGCGTGTGGGTCATCGCCTTCCTCCTGATCTTCAGCACCTCCGAGGACAGCGGAGCCATGTTCGGCGAGGTCGGTGACTTCTTCGGGGCCATCGGCGGAGCGTTCGGCTGGGCCTTCCTGGCGTTCTGGGTGATCTTCCTGTCCGAGGGCAAGGACGAGCCGATCTCGGAGTGGAAGTCCCTGATCGAGGACCGGGCCGACGCTGCTGAACTGGCCTATGCCGCGATTCAGGGATCTCTGAGCCGGCGCAGGATGCCTCTGGGGTCCTCACCGGAACGTATACGGAGCGACCTCGGCCCGGAGATCGTGACGCATCGGCTCGTCATCGGTTACGGGCCCTACGTCGCCTACGTGACCGTGTTCGCCTACGGAACCAGTCTCTATCTCGGCTGGACGATGTGGCGGCGGCGCACCGGAATCTCCTACGTCGCGACCTTCTGGAAGGACGTGCTCGGGGGGTTGCTCGGCCGCACCGGAACGGTCAATCAGATGCTGCGTACGGAGGGGGCCAGGGCGATGCGCGAAGCCGTCCATTCCGCCGTCCGTGAGGGAGTGGAGGCGGTGGCCACGAGTCTGGACCGGCCGACCGCCACCACCTTCGGCGCGGCGCCTCCGCCCGGCCGTGCAACCCCGCCGGCCTCCCCCGTCCCGCCGGCGCCACCCCGCCCGGCCCCCGCTCCGCCTTCGCCCTTCGCTCCGCCGTCACCCCCCGCTCCGCCATCGCCTTTCGCGCCGCCTACGCCTCCGGCTCCACCGAGCCCCGGCGGTCCACCGGCCGATCCCCCGAGCAGCGGCTGACAGAGCGGGAGCACCTCCATGTCTCTGTCGTCGCCCAGCCCTGACCAGGGCGTCCTTACCGTCTCCGACGCCCACGGAACCTGGGCATGGACGTCGGTGCGCATCGACGCGGCTGCGGATCTTCCTGAGCTGCAGGAGTACGCGGACCTGTCCGAGACCAACCGCCGGATCAAGGCCATCGAGGCCGAGACCGCGTGGCTGGCCGGACAATGGGACCTTGCGCACGGTTCCCGGATCGAGCTGCGCTACCTCACCGATCCCGCGACCCGGCGCCTCTCCTGCGCGCTGCTCGGGAGGACCTTCGCCACCGACCGTGAGACGGCCGTGGCAGCCGCTCACGCGCTGCGCGTCCGGCTTTCCGCCGCACCACGCCATGTACACGCGAGCCCGGAGACCGATCCCGACGAAGTGGCGCGGTGGCTGACGCCGTTCTCCCCGGATCCCCGCGGCGTGGCGGAGATCCGGAAGCAGTACCGCTCCGGCCGGCCGCAACGCCCGGACGCAGGGGTGCACTTCTACCAGGTCCCCCAGCCGTTCACTGTGGCGATGCCGTCCTGGGAGTCGGTGTGGCAGGCACTGGTCACGCACCCGTCCCCGGTCATGCTCACGATCGGGCTCGAACCCTGCCGGGCACCGGCCGGTTTCGGAGCGATGCTCCAGGAGCTCGCCACTCATTACGGGCGGCTGGCCAGCCCCGGCCAGATGCCGGACGGTCTGTGGTCGTCCGGCATGCCGCTGGCACCCGACTCCTTCGCCGTCGACGCGGCACGGATCTACTCGGACGCCGCACGCCGCTACACCGATCGCGCCTTCCGCGTACGCATCGCCCTGGCCTCGCCCGCACCGCTGCCGGAACCACTTCTCGAACTCATCGGCTCCACCGTCTCCCCGCCCGAACTTCCCGGCACCGGAAGCAGCTTGACCTCGACGCTCAGCGGCAGTGCGCATCTCTCGGTCCGGCCGTACCGAGCGGAAGTGGACGCGTTGTGGCACAACCTCACCACCCTGGAGCAGGCGCCCTGGGGTGGTGACAGCGCCTGGCAACTGCCCGCACCCCTCACACCGCAGATGCGCCTGCTGGCCGACCTCGTCGACACACGTGAAGCAGCCGCCGCGTTCCGGCTGCCCCTCGCGACCCACGGCCATATGCCCGGCTTCCCGGTGCGCCGCCCCGGTCTGCCCACGGAGAGCGACTACACACCCACCGGACCGCAGATCACCCTCGGCAATCAGCTCATCGGCATCGCCCCCGCCGGACCGCTCGGAGTGGCCGTCGAGGACCTGACCCGCCACGCCCTCTTCGTCGGCACCACCGGATCAGGAAAGACCAACACCACCCTCGACTTCTGCGAACAGCTCTGGCGCGACCACCGCATCCCCTTCCTTGTCATCGAGCCCGTCAACACCGACCTCGACGACTACCGCTGGCTCGCCACCCGCCCGGGCTTCGAAGATCTGACGATCCTGACCGTCGGCGACGAGAGCACCGCGCCCTTCCGGCTCAACCCCTTCGAAGTACCCACCGGCGTACGCATCGGCGCCCACATCGCCGGACTGCTGGCCTGCTTCGACGCGGCCTTCGGCCTCTGGGACCCCCTGCCCAACATCTACAACCTCGCCCTGCGGGCGACATACGCACGCCGGGGGCTGGTCACCACCGACATCGCCGGCCCCGGCCACACCGGCCGGTGGCCAACTCTGCGCGACTTCGTCACCGAGATCCGCACGCAGTGCGAGCAGCTCGACTACGCCGGCGAGATCCGCTCCAACATCATCGCCGCCGCCCGCATACGTGCCGAGTCCCTCGCGGAAGGCGCCTGCGCCAGCACCCTCAACGTCACCCGCTCGTACCCCATCGAAGAACTCCTCTCCCGACCGGTCGTGCTGGAACTCGCCGCGGTGGGCGACAACGAGAAGGAACAGTCGCTGATCACCGCGCTGATCCTGCAGACCATGACCGAGCACTACAAGGCCACCCGCACCAACAGCGGCCTCAACCACGTCACCGTCATCGAAGAGGCCCACCGCCTGCTGGGCCGGCCCGCCGCCCAGGGCGACATCAAGGTCGGCAGCGCCCAGGCCCGCGCCGCCGAAGCCTTCGCCAACACCCTGGCGGAGAACCGTAAGTACGGCGAAGGCCTCGTCATCGTCGAACAGGTCCCCGGCAAACTCGTCGAGGACGCCTACAAGAACACCAACCTCAAGGTCATGCACCGCCTCCCCGCCGAGGCCGACCGCGAACTCATCGGCGGCACCATGCGCCTGACCCCCGATCAGGAACGCTACGCCGCCTCCCTCGCCCCCTTCCACGCCCTGGTCCACCACGACCGGCTCGACCGCCCCGCCCTCGTGCAGATTCCCAACGTCCGAGCACGCGCCGCCGCGGAAACCGGACTCGAACGCGCCCCACTGGCCACCAACCATGACCTGGCCCAACGCTTCCGCGAGCTCACCACCGCCACACCCGCGATCGACGCAGCCCTGGCGCCCTTCGAAGAATGCGAAGGCTGCGCACACCGCTGCCTCTTCCGCTCCCGCGCCGCCACAGCCATCCGGCCGCACCACACCACCGAACTCAAGAAGCGGGCCGCCGCCTACCCCAAAGACGCTGCCGGACAGTCCGCTTGGTGGCAGACCACGGCATCCTGGGTCACCGAAATCGGCGCCCCGGTCGCACCCGGCGCCCCCTCCCCCGAAGAGGCGAACGACTACCACGCCTGCGTCTTCATCCATGTCGTACGCGACGCCTGGGAGAACAAGACGCTCCCCTGGACCCGCCGCTTCCGCAACCAGCAGCGTGAGGACGCATGAGCGATGCCGTAGAAGAACCGCCGCCCCCGTCCGTCTCAGTCGCAACAGAGTCCACCGACGCCCCTGACTTGCCGGAACCCGAGACCGTAAGCCACGAGCCAGAGAACCGGCCGGGAACAGACGTTCAACACGAGCCGGAGAACCGCCCCGGGACCGACGTGGCACACGAGCCCGAGAACCGCCCCGGAACCGATGTCGCCGCTGAACCGGTAGTCGTAGACCTCGAGGGAATTCAACCCTCCGCCGAAGAGGTTTCTACCGCATCTGCCGAAGCCGGCCGCCAGGACCGGGAAGCCCCGGACCTCCCGGATCCCGTCGATGGGCCTGCACAGTCCGACCCCGCCCAAGTCAACGACGCGCAGAAGGCACAGGCTGACCTGGACGCAGGCAACGCCGCTGCCCAGGAGGCAGAAGAGCCATCTGACGACACACCGAGCCAGAATGACCTCGAATCGGACAACGTCGCCTCAGCAGGAACAGCTCCTCCTCTCGAATCAGACGGTGACGCAGACGAGCCGAGCGACACCCGTTCCGCCCCGCTGGACGGCCTCGGCACGAGCCCGGGCAACGACAACTCCGCTGAACAGGAAGATCAGGCTTCCGACAGGATCCAAACCGACGAGGCGAGCGAGACAGGCGACGACGAACCGCCGGGGCCGTCACTGACAGAGGACGGCGAGGAGGACAGCGGCGCGGCCGGTGATCACACCGAGTCCGACGAAGCTGCCCGTGCACAGGACACGAAACCGCCAACTGACAGCGCCAGTCCCAACACGCAACCAAACGAAGCAGACGAAGCATCATCCCAGCAGGTTGAATCACTAGGCGAGAACAGGAACTCCCCCTCACCTCAGGATTCCGCAGCCGATGGGGATCCCGACGATCACAGCAAGCCGATTGAGGAAGAGTCGCTCCAAAAGGAGCTTGAACCGGAACATCACATCGAACCCCCCGTCGCGATGACTGAAAGGGAAAGCAATGATATTTCCGCATCCATAGTCGAGGAAAAGTCAGCCCCGGGCCTCCCCGAGCCGGCAGAGTCCACTGGCGCGCCCGACCTACCGGAATCCGCAAGTCACGAGTCCCAGAACTTCACCGGAGCAGAGATCGCCACTGGACCAGAAGTCACAGACCTCGATGGAGTTCCTCCCTCCAGTGAACAGGCGCCCCTGCCATCCGCCGAAGCCAGCAGCCAGGACCGGGAAGTCCCAGACCTCCCTGATCCTGTCGATGAGCCTGCGAAAGCTGACCCCGCCCCAGCCAACTACACACAAAAGGCACAGGTTAGCGGAGACGCAACCGGTGCCCTCACACCAGAATCCGACAAAGCCTCAGATGAACGGGCTCGCGGCGAACGCGATCCCGAAGCCGTCGCACTGGAGCCCAGGACAGCACCACCACTCGACTCAACTAGTGACGCGGACAAAAACGGCAAAACCCATTCCTCCTCGCCGGACCGGCCACCCGCATCCCCGGATGCCAACAACTCTGTTAATCCGGTGAGCGCTGGAGCTCAGCACGCAGAACCGTCATTCGCCGGGGCCAGTACCGGCACGCGACCGGACGAAGAAGATGCGCACTCCACAGCACTGACAGACGGTGCCGGATCCAACTCGGCCGAAAATGACACCCTCGAACGCACCGAGATTGACGGGAGCCCCGAGCCCAACCAGCGGACAGATGATGAGCTGTACGCCTTCGGCAATAAGACGTCACCCCGTCCAGTTCGCCTGGAGAGGGATCTGCATGTCGAATCTGAAGATCAAACAATCGGACCCTTCGCACCAAATACGCCATCTGATAAAGTACTCGGCGCATCAACATTCATAGACCACGAAAGAGCGCCATTGAGTGGAAAGTATCTTGCGCTTCCACCCAATTATCAATTGTCCGAGGGGCTTGGTCTTCACGCAGACGGCGAGGATGTAGGCGGGCCGGAACCGTGGGGGCACCGCACCATCTATCCCACCCAGGCCATGTCGGCGGGAACTTTCAGGCAGAAAGTTGCCCAGCTCGACTGGGAGTACCGCGGAGACAAACCGAAGGGGAAGTAAGACACGTGAGTGACCAGACCAACGAATGGCAGAATTGGCTAAATGCCGCCAGCGCTGCAGAAGTATTCGAACAATCCCTCCCCGAGCTACGAATGGATCGAGCGGCAACATTGAGTGCCGCCCGAAGGGCCCTCGCCAACGTCGAGACGCGACGCGAGGCCTTGTTTATCATTGGATCACTCAGCACGGACTTCACCTCGCCACTGGTAGACGATTTGCTCGATATTGCGCTGAGCGATCGAGACACCCTTCGGGTACGCAATTTGCTCGGAAGGCTACCTCACGCCGAGGCTGGAGATATCATCCCTGAAGCGGTAGGAAGACTGCTGCACAAGGAGGATGACGGCTACGCATATCGGCGCATGGCAGAGCTGTTGCACCACCTCGGGCTCGCCGTTGCCTTGCAGACGCTGTGTGAGCAAGCGCGCGATCACATCGATGCAGAAGTCCGTGAAGTGGACCAAGACTTTCGATTCTCACTCGGGTGACGCTCCAGCGTGATCGGGGGCACCCAGCCACCTGCTCCAGCTTTCCGCTCATGTTTCACTGAGTGCTCAGCGGCGGGCGCCCCCGAGCACCGGCGGTCGCCCGTTCCAGCAGGACACCCCACCACGTGATCCATACACCGTCGCCGGGCTGGTCTCTGACGGAGCAGCCACGCGATCCACCCATCGCACGCCGCCCGCCGAATGCATCCTCGTCAGCACCTCGGCCTGGTGAGTCACCCGACAGCCGAACAACCATGCAAACACGGGGCGGCCCGTAAGCCTGCGCCCCCGTACCGATCCCGGATCGGACCATGTCAGTGCCTGATGGCAGGATCCAAGGGTGCTGATCAAGGGATACGACGACGGCCCGCTGGTGGCGGGCGAGTCACTGCTGACCCGCCCGGGCTTCTGGTCGAACTACCTGCTGGCGATGTGCAGTGACGGGGCGTGTGCCGAGCGGCCGGATCCGGAGTGGTTCGGCGACGACGGCGCCGATGCCGACGCCATGTCCGAGGTTCTCTTCGATCCTGAACACTGGCCGGCGTTCAGGGTGCCGGCCGAAGATGGCCCCGGAGCTGTGGTGATCTACCGCAACCTGGTTGGCGACTACGGCACCGACTACCTCCTCACCCATCCAGACAGGAGCTATGCCCAGCAGATCGCCAGTTGGGAAGGAGAATTCTCAGGGCATGGCCTGACGTGGCACGAACTGGTCTACATCGCTGACAACCCTTCCGCTTCGAACGAAGGCGTCCAGGACACAGCCGCCCGCCTGTTGCTGATCCTTCCCCTCCTCACCGACCCGGACCTTCCAGAGGCTGCCTCGGCAAGGCTCGCCACCGCCCTGACTGCGGTCGGCGCGCCCCAAGAATCCACCTCCACCACAGCCGAGCACCTGTTTGCCCACCTGGAGAGAAGGTCCGGACATGATCCCAGGTGGGAATCTCCTTTGAGCGGCAGCTAAACGGCAGGCCAACCCTCAGATCACCCCTTGGAATGTTCTCGGCATGCCCTGTGTGATTCCGGTGTCGGATTCGTGAGAGTGCGGATGCAGTCTGCAAGGGTCGACCATGGAGCCTCGCTGGCGAACCGTGCGCTGCTGGTCACGGCGTATTGGTGGACGAACTTGACGATGCGACAGATCGCGCCGCTGTTCGGCGTCTCGAAGCCTGCGCGCATGAAGACCTGGGCGATCCTCCGCGACTGTCGCCCAAGAAATCCTGACGAATTGAGTGGCGAGGGCAGCCCTTACACTCAGTGGCTATGAGTCAGAGCGGTTCGCAAGCGGCAGCATTCTTCCGAGACGTCCACAAAAGCAGAGTGGTCTGGTTTGTCCGGGATGACGAAGGAATGCCGACCTCTCTCTCCACGGACGGGACGCGAAGTCTTCCCTTCTGGTCGACCTGGGCCCGTGCCCAGAGAGCCACAAAGGTCTGGGGGCACGGGCTTCGCGTGGAATCCATGCCCTTGGACACCTGGCGCGATCGCGAACTGGCCGACTACGCCCGGGATGGGCTCAAGATCGGCATCAACTGGAGCGGGCCGCGCCTGGTCGGCTGGGACTTCACGTCCATGGAGGTTCTCAATCGACTGGCAGCGGCTGACTGACCCAGGGCATTGCTCGCCAGAGCGCGCAGGCGCCGCCAGCAGATGAGTGCGCATCCGAGGGTCCCGACCTCGCGGTCGGGCCCTCCACCGCGCCCATCGGCCGACACCACCTCGCTCAGCCGCCCATCGCCCCCAGCTGGAACAGCGAGGCTACGACGTGGCATCGAGGGGACGGAGGAAGCGGCGTTCGTACCTCTTGATGCAGCGGGTCCTGCGTGCCAGTTCGAACGCCTCCTGGCACTCCGGGTCGTTCATGCTCTCCGCACGGTACTGCTCGTACCTGGCGAGGCTGGGGAAGGAGAAGAGGGCGTAGGCGATGTCGCTGTCGCCCTCGCTGGGCAGGAAGTAGCCGTGGTGTGTCCCTCCGAGGCGATTCACGAGCCCCACCCAGCGCCGGCCGTACTCCTCGAAGTCCTCGAGCTTGTCGGCGTCGATCTCGTACTTCAGATGAATGGTGATCATGCGTCCATAGTGCCTGGTGGCGGCCGGGGACCACGGGACCGGGCGGGTACGGAACCGGCGAGGGCCGGGGCGTGGATGGTGAGGGTGAGGGTGAGGGCCGGATGTTCACGAGGCCGCGCGCCCGGCTGTCGCGTCGTGATCGGGATGGGCGAGGCCGAGGTGGTCGCGCAGTGTCGTGCCCTCGTACTCCGTACGGAACACGCCGCGTTCCTGGAGGAGCGGGACCACGGTGTCGGCGAAGACGTCCAGCCCGCCGGGGGTGATGTGGGGAACGAGGATGAAGCCGTCGGCGGCGTCGGCCTGGACGAAGTCGTTGATGGTCCCGGCTACGGTGGCCGGGGAGCCGACGAAGGCCTGGCGGTTGCCGGTCTCGATGACCAGGTCCCGGATCGACCAGTTCTTCGCGGCCGCGAGCTCGCGCCACTCGCGGGCGGTGGCCAGCGGGTCACGGTACATCCGTACCTGCGCGCGGCCGCGGGCGATGGTGTGCTCGCCGAGATCGGGATCGATGGAGGGAAGCGGTCCCTCGGGGTCGTACGCGGACAGGTCACGGTTCCAGACGAACTCGAGGTGTTTGATGGCGGTGGCGCCGCTGACCTGTTGCCGTCGGACCTCGCGGGCCAGTTCCTGTGCCTCGGCGTCCGTGTCGCCGAGGACGAAGGTCGCGGCGGGCAGGATCAGCAGCTGGTCGTGGGTACGGCCGTGGCGGGCGAGCCGGGCCTTGACGTCCGTATAGAACGCCTGGCCCTCGTTCAGGGTGCTGTACCGGCTGAAGATCGCGTCGGCGTCGGCGGCCGCGAACTCGCGTCCTTCGTCGGAGTCGCCCGCCTGGAAGATGACCGGGCGGCCCTGCGGGCTGCGCGGGACGTTGAACTGCCCCTCTATGTCGAAGTGCTGACCCTTGTGCGCGAAGGCTCCGGCGCACGCATCCCGGAGGAAGGCGCCTGCCTGCTGGTCGGCGACTATCTCGTCACCTCGCCATGAGTCGAACAGCTCGTTGGCGGTGGCCAGGAACTCCTTGGCCCGGGAATACCGCTCGTCCTGCGGGAGGAATCCGCCGCGCCGGAAGTTCTCGCCGGTGAAGGCGTCCCACGAGGTGACGACGTTCCACGCCGCCCGGCCACCCGAGAGGTGATCGAGGCTGGCGAACTGCCGGGCCACTTCGTAGGGCTCGTTGAAGGTGGAGTTGATGGTGCCGGTCAGTCCGAGGTGTTCGGTGACGGCGGCGAGGGCGGACAGCACAGTGAAGGTGTCGGGGCGGCCCACTACGTCCAAGTCGTATAGCTGGCCGCCCTGTTCACGCAGACGTAGTCCTTCGGCGAGGAACAGGAAGTCGAACTTGGCGCGTTCGGCGGTACGCGCGAAGTGCGCGAACGAGCTGAACTCGACGTGGCTGCCGGCAGCCGGGTCGCTCCACACGGTGGTGTTGTTGACACCCGGGAAGTGCGCCGCGAGATGGATCTGCTTCAACGGCTTGGCGGTGTTGCTGGCGGTGCTGCTGCCGGTGCCCTGGTTGGTGCTCATGTCGGTGGTCCCTCCGGCTCAGACGGTGGCGTAGCGGTTGGCGGGGCGGGCGAGTCCGAGCAGCCCGCGCAGGGTGTCGGCCTCGTAGGCGTTCCGGAAGGCGCCGCGGCTCTGCAGTTCGGGCACGAGTGCACGGGTGATCGCCGTGAGGTCGTGGCCGATCACGGCGGGGCGCAGGCGGAAGCCGGACAGCCCGGTCTGCTGCCATGCGAGGAGCAGGTCCGCCAGTTGCGCGGGCGTGCCGGTGAACACCTTCGCGTCGCTGGTGTACGGGCGGCCGGCCAGCCTGTCCAGGCGGTCGCGGCGGGCTGCCGCCGCTGCGGGGTCGTCGTCGAGGAACACCACGAGGTCACCGAAGATGTGCAGGGGTTCCGCGGCCCGGCCCGCCGCCGCCTGTTCGGCGCGGATCTCGTCGATGACGGCTGCGGCCTGCCCGGTGTCGTGCGGGGTGACGTAGCCGATGTCCGTCGAGCGGGCCACCAGTTGGAAGGGAACACTGCCGTGCGCCAGGGCACTGACGACCGGTTGCCCCTGCGGGGGCCGGGGCGTGATCGAGGGGCCCTTGACGTTGAAGTGGCGGCTCTCGAAGTCGATGTAGTGCAGCTTCTCGCGGTCGATGAAGCGGCCTGTGGTGACGTCGCGGATCTCCGCGCCGTCCTCCCAGCTGTCCCACAGCCGGCGTACCGCCTCGATGTGGTCACCGGCCTCGTCGAAGAGCTCGGCGGTCAGCTCCCGTACATCCGGACGGTCCAGGTCCTCGCCGCGCAGGGAGCGGAAGGCGGGGAAGGAGGGGAACGGACGGCGGCCGACGTGGGCCGCCTCATTGCTCCGGGCCGACACCTGGATGCGCAGACCGGCCCGGCCGGTGCTCACATAGTCGAGGGTGGCGATCGCCTTGGAGATGTGGAACGGCTCCGTGTGCGTGGCGACCACGGTCGGCACCAGCCCGATGTGCCGGGTCAGCGGGGCCACCCGCGCGGCGATGAGCACCGCGTCGAGCCGCCCGCGCACCTCGTCGGTGCGGCCGTCGGCCTCCGTGGGCTGCGAGGACTGGAGCCCGAACGCGTCCTCGATCGTCACGAAGTCGAGCAGGCCGCGCTCGGCCTCCTGGACGATGTCGGTCCAGTACGCGGCGGTGAGCAGATCGCGGGGACGTGCCGACGGCTCGCGCCATGCGGCCGGATGCCAGCCCGCACCGTCGAGCGCGACGGCGAGGTGAAGCGGAGAGGACAGGGCAGGGTGCGGCGATGGTGATGCGGACACGAAAGGGTGCCTTCCTGAACGACCGTGGGTGATCGCCGGGCCTCGTCGGGAGGTGCGGCGTCGCGGGTACGGGTCAGGAACGACAGAGCGCGCCGGCCACGCGCTGGAGATCGATGTGCGGCCGGGAGTACAGGTGGACGCGGCGCCTCGGAGCAAGAACCCTGACGAGCGGGCAGGAATCCGATGGCATGACCGTCGCCTCCGTTCGTCCGGATCGGCGGGCCCGAGGGCCTCGCGCCTGCGGGAACCCGGGCGGGTCCCGCCCGGTCTCCCCTGAAGCACCCCGCCACGCAGGAGGGTTGCCGGTCAGCGAGCCAGGGCTTGACGCTGACACTCATGACCTGTCAGGAACGCTACGCGCGGCGGCAGCGGCGCGCAATGCCCCTCAGATCATGGCCGTGCTCACACCGGGTTGCGTGCTCGTGTGACGTGCTCGTGTGACGTGCTCGTGTGACGTGCTCATGTGACCTTGAGAGGGAACACCGCGGCTGTGCCATCTGTTCCTTGTGCGTTCACGCGTTCACGCGTTCACGCGTTACGCGCGTCCCGCGGCCTTCTGGCTCCTGCGGGACAGGGAGTCGACGACCACGGCGGCGAGCAGGACCGATCCCGTGATCATGAACTGGACCGCGTTGCTGACGCCCATGATGTTCATCCCGGACTGGATGGATCCGATGACCAGCGCGCCGAGCAGCGCCGACCAGACGGAACCGCGCCCGCCGAACAGGCTCGTGCCGCCGATGACGGCGGCGGCGATGACGTTCATCAGCAGGTTGCCGCCTCCCGAGGTCTGACTCGCCGACTGGATCTGCCCGGCGAGGAAGAGGCCCCCGACGGCTGCCATGGTGCCGGCGATCGAGAAGACGGACATGCGGACGAACGGCACGCTGATGCCTGCCCTTCGCGCACCCTCCGAGTTGCCGCCGACCGCGAAGACCTTCCGTCCGTACGTGGTGCGGCGCAGTACGAAGTCCAGGACCACGAGCACGATCAGGAAGATCAGCAGGGCCAGCGGGAGGCCCTGGTACCGGTTGAGGATGTACGCGGTGGTGAAGGCGATCGCGGCAATGACGACCGTACGCAGCACGATTTCGGCGACCGGGCGGGAGGGCACTCTGGCTCTCCTGCGGCGCGCGGCGTCCAGCAGGGAGGCCGCCAGGAACAGTCCGACCCCTGCCGCCGCGGTCGCGTAGGCGGCTGCCGGGCTGTGGTAGATGGTCGAGTAGATCTCGGCGACGATGCTGTCGGCCGGGATGTTGACCGTGCCGCTGGAGCCGAGCACCTGAAGCATCAGCCCGTTCCAGGCGAGGTTGCCCGCAAGGGTGACGACGAACGCGGGTACTCCGACCTTCGCGAAGAAGAAGCCCTGGATGAGGCCGACGGCCGTTCCACCCAGCACGGCGATCAGGAGCGCCAGCCATTCGTTCATGCCGTTCAGGACGTTGAGTACCGCGAAGATCGCGGCGCACAGACCGCTGACGGACCCGACGGACAGGTCGATCTCGCCGAGGAGCAGCACGAAGACGATGCCGACGGCGATCATGCCGGTGCCGACGATCTGCTGGCTGAGGTCGGAGAGGTTCTGGGCCGAGAGGAACGTGCTGTTCAGACTGCCGAACACCGTCCAGATGATGATCACGGCGATGACGACGGGGAGGGAGCCCAGTTCCCCGCTGCGCATCTTGCGCCAGAACTCCCCGGCGTACCCGCGGATGCCCTCCTCGCGGACGAGCAGGCGGGTGTCGACGGCGGGCATGGCGTCGTGTGCGGGTTCCTGGGGGTCGTCGTGTGCGGGTTCCCGGGTCATCGCTCCTCCTCCTTCTCCTCCCGCTTTCGGGCCTGGCGGCGGGTGACGGCGCTGTCGGAGGCTCCGGTGATGGCGGAGATGATCTCCTCGGTGGTGGTCGAACGCCGGTCGAAGAAGCCGTTGTTGCGTCCCAGGCGCATCACCGCGATCCGGTCCGCGACCGCCATCACGTCCACCATGTTGTGGCTGACCAGGATGGTTCCGAGGCCGCGTTCCCTGAGCCGCTCGACCAGGTCTAGGACCTCGGCCGTCTGCTCCACGCCCAGGGCCGCGGTGGGCTCGTCCAGGATGACGACCTTCGGGTCGCCGATCAGGGAACGGGCGATGGCCACCGTCTGGCGCTGCCCTCCGGACAGGGAGGCGACGGGGATGCGGACGCTGGGGATGCGGATGGAGAGGGTGTCGAGCAGTTCGCGCGAACGCTGGTCCATGCGTACCTCGTCGAGCACGCCGAAGCGGCGGAGTTCGCGGCCGAGGAAGAGGTTGCCGACCACGTCGAGGTTGTCGCACAGGGCCAGGTCCTGGTAGACGGTCGCGATGCCGAGGTTCTGGGCGTCGTGGGGGCGGCCGATGGCGACCGGGCGGCCCTGCCACTCGATGACGCCCTCGTCCGGCGGGTTGACTCCCGCGATGGCCTTGACCGCGGTCGACTTGCCGGCGCCGTTGTCGCCGACGAGCGCGACGACTTCGCCGGGGTGGACCTCGAGGTCGAAGCCCGACAGTGCCTGGACGGCGCCGAAGCGCTTGGAGATCCCCCGCAGAGTGAGCACAGGTGCTTCCGGCAACGGAACCGCCTCCTGGGTTGCCCGTACGCACGGGCTGACACTCTCGGCCCCCGACGGGCGAGCCGCGCGGTGCGGCTCGCCCGGTTGCGTGGAGCCGGGGTTACTGGAGGCCGGCCTTCGCACAGGCGTCGGCGTAGGCGGGAGTGCAGATCTCATCGACGGTGTACAGGCCGTCCTTGACGACGGTTTCCTTGATGTTGTCCTTGTTGACCACGACCGGCGTCAGCAGCTTGGCCGGGACCTTCTGGCCGCTGCCGCTGGTGACGGTGATCGGCGTCAGGGACTTGGGGATGGCCTTGCCCTGGGCCAGGTCGACCGCCATCGCGGCCGCGGTGTCCGCCTCCGGCTTGTACGGCTTCTCGATGGTGATGGTCTGGGTGCCGGCCAGGATCCGCTGGATCGCGTCCAGCTGGGCGTCCTGCCCGGTCAGCGGAACGCTGATGCCGGCCGCCTTGAGTGCGGTGGCGATACCGGCGGCCAGGCCGTCGTTGGCCGAGTACACGCCGATGATCTTGTCCTTGCCGAGTGCGCTGATGGCGCCCGCCATCTGCTGGTTGGCGTTGTTCGGGTCCCAGTTCGGGGTGTCGTACTCCTTGCCGATCTTCACCTTGCCGTCGAGGACGGAGTGGGCGCCTGCCTTGAACTCGGCGGCGTTCGGGTCGGTCGGTGAGCCGTTCTGCATGACGATCTCGCCGCTGCCGGCCTTGTCGCCCAGTGCGGCGAGCAGTGCCTTGCCCTGCAACTCGCCGACCTTGTGGTTGTCGTACGAGACGTAGGCGTCGACGGGGCCCTGTGCGAGCCGGTCGTACGCCACCACCTTCACACCGGCGTCCCGCGCCTTCTGCACGGAGGACTGGATCGACTTGGCGTCCACGGCATCCAGGATGAGCACCTGGTCGCCCTTGGCGAGGGCGGTGTTCACCTGCTGCTGCTGCGTGGTGGCACTCTCGGCGGCGTTGTAGTAGTCGATCTGGGCGCCGGGGGCGAGTTCCTTGATCTTGTCCTCGATGTAGGGGCGGTCGAATTTCTCGTACCGGGTGGTTTTGCTCTCGGGCAGCAGCAGACCGATCTTCACCTGGTCGGCCGCGCGGCCCGCTCCCGGCTGCGCGGCGCCGCTCGTCGCCACCACTCCGAGTGACAGGGCTGCCGCTCCGGCCAGGGCTATCGCGCTCCGCAATGTACGGGTCATGGGAGGCTCCTTCTCGTACGGCGCCTCCCCTCCACCGGGAGAGCGCGGAAACGAAAATGCGCTTATGGCCTACATATCGACATTAGCGGCAACCCTGAGACCGGCAAGCGGGTGCCATCACCGCACGTCAGAGGGGTGGGAAGGCGGCTGGAAGCCGCTGCGGGGCGTGTTTCGCCCGTCCTGCGGGCGGATCGCGGGGCGGCATCGTACGGGCCCGTGCCGGTGACACCGGCACGGGCCCGTACGATGCCGCCGGGTCAGTCCGTCAGGCCGACGGCGAGAGTCGCCCCCAGCTCCCAGCACGCCTCGATATCGGCCTTGGCGGGCTCCCCCGTCACCGTCACGGCGTCCGCCGCGCGACGCCACCCCAGTCCGGTGGTGATCGACTCGATGGCCCGCACGGCCCCGGTGACGTCGTTGCCGCCATGCACGTAGTACCCGAAGGGACGGCCTCGCGTCGCGTCCAGGCACGGGTAGTAGACCTGGTCGAAGAAGTGCTTGAGAGCGCCGGAGATGTAGCCGAGATTGGCCGGGGTCCCGAGCAGAATGCCGTCGGCGGCGAGCACGTCGGACGCGGTCGCGGCGAGCGCCGCGCGCCGCACGACCCGGACGCCCTCGATCTCGTCGGTCGTCGCACCGGAGACGACCGCTTCGAACAGCGCCTGGCAGTTGGGCGAGGGCGTGTGATGCACGATCAGGAGAGTGGCCACACCCCGGAACCCTGCCCCGCCCGCCGCCCGGCCGCAAGCGAGGCACGCCTTGCGCGGCCGCGCCTCGCCCAGGGTGCGGCGCCTTGAGCCCCGAGCCGGCGGCCGGCGCCCTGTCCGATGGGCCGGCCCGTGTCGGCTCACGGACGTGTCTCAGCGGCTCCCCGAGCCACTCTGCCCTGACCGGCTCTCCCTGCTCCGTCAGGACCGGTGGCCGAAGAACTCGACCTCGGCGACGGCCACTCGACGGCCCTTGCCGGTCCCGAAGGCGGAGTCGACCGTGAGCCGGACCCGCACGATGTCCGTGCCCCGGGTATCGAAGGTCTGCTGACCCGCCTGGTCCTTCAGCGGGATCGTCCGCCTGGTCTCCTTGCCGTCCTTCGAGGTCAGGACCACGGTGATCCGAGCCGGCCTGGCCTGCGTGAGGAACTCGTCCTTGCGCGCGGACGTCCCGGAGAACACCACCATCTTCAGCGTACGAACGGGCTGCGCGAAGTCGCACTCCAGGTACTCCCCCGCGCCGTCACCGGTCTCCCGCACCGCCCAGTACCGGTTGTTGAAGCCGTCGAAGGCGGCACTCGCCCCGTGTCCGGACGCCGCGCCGGAACTGCGGAACGCCGAGGGCGGCAACGCCTCCGGCGCCCCCGTCTCCTCCTTGGCGAACCCGAGGAGGCCGGGCAGATGCGGCAGGGCGAACCAGATTCCGGTCAGCAGCAGGAGCAGGAGGATCGGCAGCATGATCCGGGGCCTGCGACGGGCCCGTGGCGGCCGTGTACCGGCGACATGGGCCTTGCGCGGCCCCCGGCGAAAGATCCGGCGCCACCAGGGCGGGCGGACTGCGGGAGGTGCTCCCGGATCGAGGAGCAGCGCGCAATGGATGCAGAGCGTGCGGTCAGGCGTGTTCTCCGTACGGCAGTTGGGGCACACCACCGGTACGCCAACGGCCGCCGGAGCCGACGATGCGGGGGCGCCGGGCTCCTCGCCGGGCGCCCAGGCCGCGGGGCCGGGCGCCGGCCCGTCCGGGGCGTCCCCGGGGCGCCGGGGCGCCGCCGCTGCCGGCGACGAAGGGGCCGGTGCCGTCAATGGGGGCGGTGGTATCCGTACGGAATCGGGCGCCTGAACGACGGGGGAAGCGGTCGGGCGGGCGGCCTGCGGAACGACTGGCGAACCGACCGGAGAAACGGTTGGCGAAACGGTTGGCGAAGCGGCCGGCGGAATGGGCCCCGGGCCGGGAGCAGAAACCGGCGCAGGACCGTATCCCGGGCCAGGACCGTATCCCGGGCCAGGAACGGGAACCTGCGCCGGCCCGGGGCCATGTCCGGGGCCGTGCCCGTGTCCGGGGAGTTGTCCGGGCCCCGGGGCCGACGGCGCCGGCGCCGGCGCCCCGGACGGACCGGTCGGGCCGCCCACCGGCCCCACCGGCCCCACGGGCTCCGGCGCGACGGCCACCGGCCCCACGGGCTCCGGCCCGTCCCTCTCATCCGGCTCCCACGCCAGAAACGCCTCGCAGGACGAGCAGAACTCCCGCCCCGGCGCGTTCCTGTGCCCACACGACTCGCAGATCACTGCGCAGCACCCCCCGCGCCCCCAACCGGGGGCAGGATCTCCAGTGTGAAGCCCACATGGGCCGGGACCTCCGTGCCGATGAGCTCCTCCAGCCGCACCCGGTCGATCGCCCGGCCCTCCTGTCCCCGGACCCGGATCGTCACCCAGGCGCGCGGCCCGCCGGGCAGAGCGGTGTACGGCACGGTCGACCAGGCCGTGCCGCCGCTCTCGGTGATCTCCGGCTCCGCACCGGTCTCCAGCCGCACGGCTTCGGCCAGCCCGCCCGCCGTCCCGCGCCGGGCGTGCCGGGCGACCGCGCCCTGTATCTCCGCCCGCCGCCGGTCGGCCGGAGCGTCCTCGTGCGGTTCCACCGCGACCCACTGGGCCAGCCACCCCAGGAAGTCCTCCGGGGCGCTGCGCGGGTCCAGGTGGGCGGGCAGGTTGTCGATCGTGAGCAGGACCGGGGCGAGCACGTCGTCGAGTGCGGCGAGGAACCGCTGGAGGAAGTCCTGCTCCAGGTAGACGGCCGGCAGCTGTTCGATCAGCGGGTGGGGGGTCGGGAGGCCGGTCACACCGGTACGCATCGTCCTAGGCTCCCCTCACCCGGAGCTGGTGTTCGTAGCTGAAGACCAGCGCGTGCCGGTCCAGCGGGATCTTGGTGGTGGCGTCGGTACGTACTCCGGTCACGGGATCGGCGCGGTAGAGCCGTACGTCCTCCACGAGGTCCACCCCCGGCACCCGCTGGAGCACGGCGAACGCCTCGCCCGACTGGACCGGCCGGCCGAAGGGCCAGCCCTGCCCGTTGGGCCCGCCGGACAGCGGGTTGAAGTATCCGTACAGGGCTGCGAGCGCCGCCTCCCGTACGCGTTCGGGGACCGTTCCGCGCTCGGCCTGCACCGAGGCGACGACGGTGACGCCCTGGTAGAACGGCGGCTCGACGGCGAGCCGGGCCCCGATCGGGCGCCGCGCCTCCAGATACCCGGCGATGTGGCGCAGCGTGTCCGCGGGAGGGATGAGCTCGTCGAACTCGATCCGGCCCTGCTCATCGCTGCGTCCGGCCGGTACGACGAGGAGCCGCACCCCGTTGGCGGACCCGTCGTTGTCGTCCCCGGTCCCGTCCGCGGACGCACCGGCCCGGATGCAGTGCACGCGTGCCGCGTCCGGGGCGACTTCGCGGGCCAGGAGTTCGTAGTCGTTCGGGACGACGGCCCGGTGCAGGGTGCGCAGGGTCATCGGTCCCCGCACCCGGGCGGCGTCGACGCTCTCCCCGTCGACGCCGCCGAGCGCCTGGCGGCGGTTCTCCACCCGTGCCACATAGGGGATCGCGCTGCGCAGGACCTTCAGCGTCGAGCGGGCGACGTTGCCGCGCAGCCCGCCGCCCGTGCGGTAGGAACGCACCCGTACGGTGGCTCCCTTCGCGGGGACCGCGCCGTAGTAGCGGATGCCGCCCTCCCGTTCCCGTACGGCAGGTCCGAACTCGACCCGGCCGGAGTTCGGATCGAGCGTGATGTGGCGGTCCTCCGGGCCGGAGTGCGCGAAGTCGTCGACCCGGGTCCACCGGGTGTACTCCGGCCCGTTCGCGGGGTCGGACACCTCGACCACGAAGTCACCGCGGACCACCGGCGGGCGGGCGAGTGCGAACACCTGGCCCGGCACGCCCTCCGCCGCGCCGAGCACCTCGTCGGCAACGGTTTCGGCATGCTCGGCGGCCGTGGTCGCGCCGATCGTGAAGGCGGCGACCCGGCGGACGACGGGCGGTGCCAGATAGGTCGGCAGTCCCGGCTCCGCCTCGATCAGGCGGCAGCGCAGCCAGCCGCCGGTGTGCCGCGCCACGGCGGTCGGGGTGTGTGTCGCCGGCAGATGGAGGATCAGTTCGCCGGAGCGGTTGAAGCCGCCGGTGTCGTCCTTCTCCACCTCGCAGCCCGCCCAGTCGGCTCCGTCCCACGCCTCCCAGACCAACGGGGGCCGCAGCGGATCGACGCCGACGCCCTCGACCTTGCAGTCCAGCCGCAGGACGACGACTCCCGCCGGCACGGCCGCCGACAGCCCCACATAGAGGCAGTCCCCCGGAGCAGGAGTGTCCGCGAAGCAGGCCACATCGCGGCCGATCGCCAACTCCTCCGTGCGGTCGGCCACTTGCCCGGACGCGGGCCAGGTGGCGAGGTGGGCGAAGGCGCACGGGACGATGGTCAGCTGGCTGCTGGTGGTGAAGACGACCGCTTCCTCCGTCTCCGTACGGACGGTCGCCACTTCGGTGCCGGCACGTACCACCACCGGGTCGGGCCGGGGGGCGGACAGCCGGAACGTCACCTCGGTCCGTGCGGCCGTGGGCGGGTGCAGCTGGACCCCGATCAGGTCGAGGAAGGTGAGGTAGTTCTTCTCCGGTACCCGGTTCACCCGGTAGACGAGCTGGTCGACCATGGCCGCGAACGCCTCGATGAGGGTGACGCCCGGGTCCGACACATTGTGGTCGCTCCACTCGGGACAGCGTTGCTGGACCCGGCGCTTGGCCTCGTCCACCAGGCCCTGGAAGCGGCGGTCGTCCAGATGGGGACTGGGCAGCGTCACGCGCCTGCCTCCTCGTCGTCGTGGCTCGTTTCCTGTGCGTGCTGCGGGATCACATAGAACGGGAAGACGAGGTTGCGGGGGTCGTTGGAGCCGCGCACGGTGTAGCCGATGTCGATGTAGAGGACCCCGTTGTCCGCCTCGTCGAACCGGACGGTGACCTCGGCCACCTCGATCCGGGGCTCCCAGCGCTCCAGCGCCAGCCGTACCTCGTACGCGAGCTGGCCCGCCGTACCCGCGTCGGCAGGCGCGAACACGTAGTCGTTGACGGCGCAGCCGAACTCCGGCCGCATCGGCCGCTCGCCGGGGGAGGTCGCCAGGATCAGCCGGATCGACTCCTCCAGCTCCCGCTCGCCGCGCACCAGGGCGATCGCCCCGGTGGCGTCCGTACGCGGCGGGAACGCCCAGCCTGCGCCGATGAACTGCTCTCCCATACCGGCTCAGCCCCCGATCAGCACAGTGGCGCAGCCCGACACGACCGGGGATCCGCAGCCGCTCAGATCCCCGACCCGGGCAGCCGGGCTCCCGCCGAACAGCACGGTGGTGGAGCCGGGCGGAATGATCACGGACGGCGGGTGTACGAGAGGGGAAGCGCACTGGTGGGTGGTGCCCACCGTGGCGGCGGGCTTCCCGCCGATCAGCACCGACATCACGCCGGGCGGCCCGACCGTGCCGGGGTGGCCGGTGGGGTCGGTGACCCGTGCGGCTGCTCTGGCTGCTGACGGCATGCGGTGTGCTCCTGTTCCACTGATTGCGGTACGTCAGTTGAGCTTGATCAACGGGGCGTTGACGGAGACCGAGCCGCCGCTCGTGACGTCCGTGCGCCGGCTGCCGTTGACCGTGACCTGCCCTCCCTGGACCTCCACCGCGCCGCCGGTGGAGAGTGCGACCTTGCCGTTCCCACCGTCGAGGGTCACGCCGCTGCGGGACGTCAGCGTGACGCTGTCCCCGGTGAGTTCCAGTGGCCCGCCGCCTGCGTCCAGCGCGACTCCCTCGGCCGCCTTGATGGAGACCTTCTCCTTGGCCTCGATCGTCACTCTTCCGTCGCTCTCGATGACGATGGCGGTGCCCCGGCGGTCCAGGTCGATCGTGAGTTTTCCGTCACCGGTGCTCAGCCGGACCCCCTGAGGGCCGTTCGCCGCGTCCAGCAGCTCCAGTTGATTTCCGCCCTTGGACGCGAACGCGCGGCGGTTCACCGCGCCGGTGGTGGGGTCGACGAGGTCACTCCCGCCACCGGGAGCCGCCGCACCGGCCGGGGCGGCGGGCCCACCACCCGCGGCGCCTCCGCCACCGCCACCGCCACCGCCACCGGGGCGGTCCTTCCCGTTGTACAGCCCCGCCAGTACGTACGGCCGGTCAAGATGCCCGTGCTCGAACCCGACCAGCACCTCGTCCCCGACCTCCGGGATGAAGGCCTCGCCGCCGCCCGTCCCGCCGGACTGCGCGGTGCGCGCCCAGTCGCTCGCGTACTCGTCCGACAGCCAGGGAAAGCGCACCTTCACCCTCCCGGACCCCTCCGGGTCCTGGGTGTCCGTCACCGTCCCGCTGACCAGCCCGGTACAGCGCCCGCCGCCCCCGGGCAGTCCCGCCGCACCCGGCCCGCCGCCTCCGGTGAGCCCGAACAGGGAGCGCTCCTGCTGCCCGGACACGGTGATCCACGTCTCGTAGCCGCGTACGGCGTCGAAGACATGACGTGAGGACGTGACGGTGTACCGGCCCTCGAACGGGGCGCCCACCGCGTTGAGTGCCACCGCGCTTCCCGCCCTGACCTCGGGGTTCCCCCGGATCACCGCCTCCAGCTCGGCGAACGAGCCGGCGATCCGCTCGGCCAGTGCCTTCGCCGCCTGGTCCACCTGTGCCTGCGCCCCGTACGCCGCATCCGTCACGACGAACCGCGCCTCGCCGAACGGGGCGGAGACCTCCGCCGCCGTCACCCCGAGTTCCAGCGTCGACGAGGTGCCGGCCGGGGCCCTGCCCACCAGGGCCTCCTTCGCCTGGACGTCCCAGCCGCGGACCTCCACCTCGGAGACCTGCTCCGCGGCCGACACCCCGGCGCGGCAGCGCAGCAGGTTGTCGCCCAGTTCCAGGACGAGTGGGTTGCCGCCGGCGCGCGCGGAGCCGTCGGGGGCCCCGCTCGCCTCGGCGGGCCGGGTGATGTGCAGCTCCCCGTCGCGCACGTAGGCCTGAGCGCCGGCCTCCTCGGCGAGTCCGCGCACGAACTCCCAGTCGGTGACGTTCGGCTGGGCGATGTGCTCGATGACGGGTCCGGCGACGTCCACGTTTCCCGGCTTCAGTCCGGCGCGCTGGGCGACCTGCCCGCAGATGTCGGCCAGTGTCATGTTCTGGTAGCTGGCGACCCGCCTGCCGCGCAGGAGCCGGTGCGATTCGTCCAGTCCGCGCACCACCGTGAACGTGCCGGTCTCGTCGAGCTCCACCTCCAGGGCCGTGACCACGCCTTCGAGCAGCGGTTTCGGGGCCGTGTCACCGCCCGCCCTGGCCAGCAGCCGGGCCTCGCTGCCGATCTTCAGGCCGGTCTGTTCCAGCAGCACGCGGTCGGGGTCCCGGAACCGCAGCAGGAACAGGTCGGGGAGCGTACGACTGTCGTCGACGTACCCCTCGACCAGGGTGTTCAGGAACTTCGGCGGCAGTGGTGTGCCTGCGAACTCCACCATCAGCGCGCTGGCGACGCCCTGTTGCGTCATCGGCCCGGCCTCCGGTCCTTGTCGTCGTCCATCCGGCTCAGTTCGTCGAGCGCGGGCAGCAGGAGCTGCGTCCCGGGCCGGAGCCGGATCGGGTCGTCGATGCCGTTCGCCTCGGCGATGACGCGCCAGGCGCCGGCGTCCCCGTACTCCCGGTGGGCCAGCGAGGGAAGCGAGTCCCCTGCCGCCACCCGGTGCACGCGCCGGGAGGCCAGCGCGCCCGATGTCGGGTTCTGGCCGGGTGTCTCCCCGCTGATCTCCTCCATGGTGACCTGGCAGACGGCCCGGATCGGCACCCCGGAGGTCGTGAACAGCGTGTATTTCGCCGCGACTTGACTCACGTAACCCGGGAATCCGGTGAGGCCTCCCCAGTGGAAGACCACCCACGGCGGTGACGACCGCTGCTGCTGCCGGGTCTCGCTCGTCGGCACACAGCAGGCGAACAGCTGCTCCACGGAGGTCACGACCCGGGTGTCCTGGGTGTCGCTGGCGTCGAAGAACATCTCGACGGTGAGCTTGCTGGGCTGCGAGCCCTGGTACTCCGGCGGCCCGGAGCTCTTCGCCCCCTTGGCCGGGGTGCGCTTCCACGAGGCGGCCTTCGTCAGGCTCAGCTCCTTGGGATTGAACTGGAAGTCGATCCGTCCGCACGGGCCGCCGGGCGTGAGTCCGCCACCGGTGGGGGGCGTCCGCAGTTCCAGGTACGCGTGCTCCAGCTTGGGCCTGGCCGAGCCGCCCTTCGCCGCGGACGCCACGCCGGACGTGCCGGCCGCGCTGAAGGCGATGGGTCCCGCACCACTCACGCCCCTCAGCCCTCCATCACGTAGCCGTGGTGGGCGATCTCGATCGTCTCCATCGCGACCTTCGGCGATTCCGGGGTGAACGAGGGACCTGTCCAGCGCACGGGTACGACCTCCAGCAGCCCCCACTGGGCCACCTTCCGCCCGTCGCCGGTCCGCGCCTCGATGTGCGCCGTCTTGCGGCTGAACCCGGTCGTCATCGTGGCGAACCAGCGCGCCACCTTCTCCGTTTCCCGGGTGAGCGGGCGGGAGAGCTTGACGTTGGAGTACTTCAGCCGGGTCGGGAGCTGCCAGAGGTGACCGTTGTTGCCGCCCTCCTCGCGGGTTTCGAGCACGACTTCGCAGCCCAGTCCGTCGCACGTGTTGAACGACCCGAGTTCGATGTCGTCGATGGTCACGACGAAGCAGACGCTGACGGCGGGGTCGTCGTCCGGGGCGGTGGCCATGGCACGTGCCTCTCGATCGTTGGCTCAGTGGCGGGTGTTGATGAGGTATCCGGCGCGTTCGCGTTCGAGGCGGAGGTCGGCCTTGAGGAGACGGCTGAGCGGTGCGTAGAGGGCCCGGACCAGTTCGTCGGTGACGGGCGGCGCGCCTTGGCCGGCCGGTGCCCCGGCGCGGGTCTCCGGCCCGGTCCCTCCCTCGCCGGCCGCGGGTCCTGCCTCCGGCCCCGCGTCCCCCTCCGGTTCCGGTACGGGGCCGGGCTCGGGTTCCGGTAACGGTGGCGGCTCCTCGGCGATCTCCGAATCCCGCTGGACGACCGGCCGTGAGGTGCCGCTCATCGGCGCGGAACCGAAGACGACGCTGCCGTCGGCCATGCGCTGGGCGACCCCGGCCGCGACCGCGAAGGCACCGGCCGTGGGCAGGGGCGTGCGGGAGCCGCCGCGAGCCCCGGGTCCGGCGCCGGAGACCGGCGCGGATCCCGGTACGGGCGGCCCGCCGCCGGTGTGCCGCTGCAAGGGGACTGCCGCAGCCGGCAACGGCGCTGCGGACGACGCGGAGGGCATACCCGGATCCGCGGTGACCCAACGGACGGGAACGCCGTCGGACACATTCCCGGACGGCCCGTCCGGCAGTGAGGGCCGCGATGCTCCGCCGCCCCCGGCGGAACGCTGCACCACCGCCCCGGCCGACGGACCGGAACGGTCCGGGCCCTCGGCGGCGCGGAGGGACAGCGGGCGGTCCCCGAGCAAGGGGGCGGTCGGCAGCCCGGCTCCGGTCCCGGGCACCGGGTCCGGCGCGGCGATGGAGCGCTGGACGGGGAAGGCCGGCGTAGCGGCCGGGTCGGCTGCGGGACTGTTCCCCCCGGACTCGTCTCCCCCGGGTCCCTCTCCCCCGGCCACCGCACCGGTCAAGGGGTCGTCTCCGAGCAGCGGGGCGACCGGTTCAGCGGACTCCGCCCCCGCGGAAGCCTCGGCCGGCTGCGGATCCACCGGCCCCCCGCCGTCACCGGGATCGGCCGGACCGCCCGGCGGCGGCGCCGATACCGGTGCGACCTCGCGTTGAACCAGTGGCGGCCGGGGCAGCGGCGGCTGAGCTGCCGGAGACTGAGCAGCCTGCCGTTGCGCGGTCGGCGGCAGACCCGGCAGCGGCGCCCCGAGTCCTGGCACGCGCCGGGGCGGCTGCGCCGGTGGTGATGCGACGACACGCTGAACGGCCTGCGCGTCCGTCCCCGACGCGGGCCCGGTCGCAGTCCCCGCCGCCGGATCCGTCCCCGATTCCGGCGGCCCGGCCTGTTCCATGCGCGGTACGAGGGGCTGCTCGCCGACGAGTTGCCGAACGGGCAGTCCGGCCGCGGCTGTTGAGGCCTCGGCGGAAGTCAGGGCCGGTGCGCTGTCCCCGTAACCGCGCTGAACAGCGACTGCGACGGGACCGGTCCGGCTCTGCGGCCGCAACGGCATCTCGACGACCCGCTGCACGGCGGGGGCGGGGCTTCCCGGCGCTGCGTCGGCGACGCCGTGCACGAGGCCGGCGGGCGCCTCCGGGCTGACCAGATGGCCCAGTGGGGTGCCGAGCGCGGTCTCCTGCCGGGTGGCCAGGGCCGCCTGGAATCCACCGGGGTCGATGACGAGGTCCTGCTCGGTCACGGACCGCTGGACGGGTGCCAGCCGGTTCACATCGACGCGGTCGCCCCGGTCCGGCCGCGGATTGTCTTCCCTGGCCGGGGACGGGGCACCGCTTGTGGAACGGCCGCCGCGCAGCCAGGACATCAGCCCCATGGTTCCCTCGTCCTCCTCTGTGCTCCTGGCTACTGCCCGTTGAGGCGAGCGACCTGTGCGACGAACTTCAGGCGTTCCGGGTGTTCCAGGTCCAGCAGGTCATCGAGCGGCCAGTGGAAGTGGTAGGCGAGGTACGCGACCTCCTCGTAGAGCAGGTCGGCCGCGTACGTCACGATTCCCCCAGGCGACCGCCGGCGAGATTCACCGCGAACTCCTCCTGGCAGGAGGGACAGGTGACCGCTGCGCGGGTGTGCCCCTCGGCGTTGATCCGCCGGTAGAAGTCCTGGAGGAACGCCAGATCGGATGCGAACAGGTCCTCGATGACACCCGGGTGGATGTCCTCGACCGTGCCGATGCGGGTGACGACACGGGAGATCAGGACGACGGACAGATACGCGGAGTTCTCCCGCACCCGGTCGTCCCGCAGCGGCACCAGCTCGTCGCGGGCGGTCGCGAGCCGCATCACGCCGGTGCGGTGCACGGTGCCCGACTCGTCGACGTACCCGCGCGGGAGATCGAAGGGGAACTCCGTCCGCAGCGGTTCGGGCCGTCCCGCACCGGCCCGGTCCGCGGATTCGCGCTCGGTGGGATCCTGGAACTGGACCGTACGCCGCATCAGTCGAGCTCCATGCTCTCGTACGTGATGGCCAGCTTCTCCGTCAGGACGGAGGTGTCCCCCGCCTTGAGGGTGCCGATCTCCAGCGACTTGGGCCAGGCGTTGATGAGCTTGTACCGCTTGATGGGCAGGCCCTCGTAGTCGTACACGATGACCGCGCCGTTGCGGCGGGCGTTGGTCATGCGGCCGAACCGCGAGTCCCTGATCCAGCGTTCGAAGCTGTTGTCCTCCGTGAGGCCGCGCGTGACGGTGACCTCACCGGCCTTGGGGCGGCCTGGCAGCTTCTTGATGGCGTACTTGCCGTCGGCGGTGTTCTGCTTCAGCTCGATGACGTCCTGCTCCATCTTCAGACCACTGATCTCGGTGATCTGCTTGATGATGACGCTGTCGAACTCGAGGCCGAAGGAATGCCCGACGGAACTGTCGAGATCGGGAAGTGGCACAACAGGCTCCTTACGCCAGGTCCGGGAAGGGACCGGTCACTGATCCGGTGGTGGGCGTGCCGGTCACTCGTCGACGCCGCCGGTGCCGCCGGTCAGCTGGGAGAGCCGGAACACCACGAACTCCGCCGGCTTGACGGGTGCGACACCGATCTCGCAGATGACCTGGCCCAGATCGACGCTCTCGGGCGGGTTGGTCTCCCGGTCGCACTTCACGTAGAACGCCTCGTCCGGTGTCAGCCCGAACAGCGAACCCTTGCGCCACTCGTTCACCAGGAACGCGGAGACCGTGCGCCGGATACGTGCCCACAGCGCATCGTCGTTCGGTTCGAAGACGACCCACTGCGTGCCGGAGAGGATCGACTCCTCCAGGTAGTTGAAGAGCCTGCGCACATTGAGGTAGCGCCAGGCCGGGTCGGAGGCCAGGGTCCGCGCACCCCACACCCTGATGCCGCGCCCGGGGAAGGACCGGATGCAGTTCAGCCCGATCGGATTGAGGAGATCGTGCTCGTTCTTGGTCAGCTGCGTCTGCAACGCCACGGCCCCGCGCACCACTTCGTTGGCCGGCGCCTTGTGCACACCGCGGGTGTCGTCGTTGCGCGCCCAGATCCCCGCGATGTGCCCGCTCGGCGGTACGAGGGTGGCGCGGCCGGAGGCCGGGTCGGCGACGCTGATCCAGGGGTAGTAGAGCGTGGCGTACTTGGAGTCGAAGTTCGCCCGGTCCGTGCGCCAGCCCCTGACCTGCTGAGGTGAGAGTCCCGGCGGCGGGTCGAGGATGGCGACACGGTCGCCCATCAGCTCGCAGTGCGTGATGAGCCCTTGCTGGACGGCGATGACCGACTCCAGGTCGAGCAGCCCGCGTTCGTACGCGCCCATCAGGTCGGGCACGGCGATCATCGTGATGTCGTCCACCGCCTCGAGCCCGCCCAGCCCGGTGCGACGGTCGGCGTCACCGACGTACACCTCGGGAGCCAGCGCACCGGCGCCGCCCGCTGCGGGGGCCGCGGGGGCGAGCGCGACCGTCTGGATGTCGGGCCGGGCGGGGGCCGCGCCGCGCCCCGACTCCCGGATCTCGATGAGCTCCGACTTCGCGTTGACCCGGGTGGCGACGTTCTCCTTGCTGCGCTTGGTGGTGACGGCCGGATACGTCTCCGCGACCTGCCCGTCCCGCTTCACGATGAGCTGGAAGACGTCGGAGGGCGGATCGTCGCCCTCGGCCTGAGCCACCTCCACGGTGATCTCCCCGGCCACGCCCTGCCGGGGCTTCACGGCGTAGGGCCCGATCTGGACCTCGGCCCCCGCAGCGAGCTCCCCGTCCTCACCGCCGGCGACGGAGTCCGTCCCGTCGCCGATCCGTACGACGTAGCAGATGCCGCCGCCGTTGGCGAAGAACCCGTAGACGGCGGACGCGAGGTACGTACCGTCGACGAAGTCACCGAAGGTACTGACGAACTGGCTCCAGTTCGTGATGAGCGTCGGCTCGTCGAACGGACCCCGCTGGGCGAAGCCCACGAAGGCGGCGACCGAGGTGCCCACCCCTTCGATCGGCCGGGATCCGGACTCGACCTCTTCGACGTAGACGCCCGGGGACAGGTACGACGGCATATAAGCCTCTCCTTGACGCTCTCCTCGACTTGCTCCTCGACCCGTTCCACGGCCGGGGCCGCGAACGATTCTCGCCACTCACGCGATCACCGGGAACGGATACTCGGCCGCCCCGCCGTGCACGGGAGGCTGCCCGAAGAGGCAATCCGGCGGCACCCGACGCACCACGCGGACGTGCCCCGGCCGCGGCGCGCGCACGCTCCACCTGGCCGGTACGCGCGCGGCAGCCTGACACACCACGTCCGGGCGGAGCTGTGCTGGCGGGAGGGACGGATGAAGGCGGTTCCGGAGAAGACCTCCACCGCACCGGCCCGCACCGAGGCCGCTCCCCGCACGGACCGGGCCCCTACCTCCCCCTCGCCGGCCCCGGACCGCCGAAGCATCCAGCGCCTGCAACGGGCGGCCGGCAACGCGGCGGTGTCCCGCCTGGTCGCGCAGCGCTACACGGCCCCGGTGAAGTCGGCGCCGGCCCAGGCGCCCGGGTTCCGCAGCATGAAGGCGGCCGTGGCGGCGAAGAAGACGCGGATCGCCGTCCACCCGCCCGCGGCCGCGGAGTCCAAGGCGTCCCAGGACGCGGCGGTTGCGCCTCCGGACGACAAGGAAGCCCAGGGCAAGGCCGCGAACGCGGAGAAGATGAACGCGGCGAAGCCCGGCGAGTTCGACAAGAAGGCGTTCGTCGACGCGGTGAACAAGGCGATCGACGCGCAGGCGCCGAAGAACCTCGACGAGGCCGACAAGTTCTCCAAGTCGGGCAAGGCCGAGAAGGTCAAGGCGGAGGTCGACGGGAAGGTCACGGACGGCAAGGAGTCCTCGGCCAAGGACATCGACACGGCGACGAAGGCACCACCGGACACCTCGGCCGCCAAGGACAAGCCGGTCACCCCCCTCACCCCGGACCAGCCGCCCGGCAACCCCGGCGCTCCCCCGGCAGCGGACGCGATCCCGGACAAGCAACCGGCCTCGGTCACGGACTTCTCCGAGGGCCCGGCGCAGAACGACAAGGAGATGGCGGACGCCGAGGTCACCGAGGACCAGCTGGCCAAGGGCAACGAACCCGAGTTCAACGAGGCCCTCTCCGCAAAGAAGACAGCAGAGACGGACTCCGCGAAGGCCCCCGCCAAGGGCCAAGCGGCCGAGAACCAGCAGCTGAACATCGCCAAGGCAGGCGCTGCGGCCTCCGGTGCGGCCGCCATGTCCACCCTCACCGCCACCCGGGCGCAGGCGGGCCAGAAGGTGGATGGCGGTAAGGGCGAGACGAAGTCGAAGGACGAGAGGAAGCGCGCCGAGGTCACCGCGAAGCTTCAGAAGGTCTACGACGGAACGAAGAAGGACGTCGAGACCACGCTCTCGGACCTGGACAAGAAGGTCGACACGGCGTTCACCGCGGGCGAGAAGGCGGCCAGGGACGCGTTCACGGCGGACCACAAGCGCCGGATGAAGAAGTACAAGGACAAGCGGTACTCGGGCTGGACGGGCAAGGCCCGCTGGGTGAAGGACAAGTTCGCCGGCCTGCCCCAGGCGGCGAACGACCTCTACCAGGAGGCCCGCAAGCTATACGTGGCCCAGATGCAGACGGTGATCTCGTCGGTGGCCGACATCATCGGCGCCGAACTGGGCAAGGCCAAGGCCCGTATCGCCAAGGGCCGCACGGAGCTGAAGGCCGAGGTCGACAAACTCCCCGCGGACCTGCGTCAGTTCGGCGAGGACGCGGCCAAGGACTTCGCCGGAAAATTCGACGACCTGGAAACCACGGTCAACGAGAAGTCGGAACAGCTCGTCCAGGACCTCGCGTCGAAGTACACGGCCGCACTGAACAAGATCGACGAGGAGATCAAGAAGCTCCAGGAAGCCAACAAGGGCCTGATCGACAAGGCGAAGGACGCGATCGTCGGCGCGATCAAGACGATCAACGAACTGAAGAACCTCCTCCTGGGCATCCTCGCCAAGGCCGCCGGCGCCATCATGAAGATCATCAAGGACCCCATCGGCTTCCTGGGCAACCTGGTCTCGGCGGTCGGCGCGGGCCTGAACCTCTTCGTCACGAACATCGCGGAGCACCTCAAGACCGGCGTCGTCTCCTGGCTGCTCGGCACCGCGGTCAAGGCGGGTCTGGATCTCCCCCAGAAGTTCGACCTGAAGGGCATCATCCAGCTCATCGGCTCACTGCTGGGCCTGACCTGGGACAACATCAAAGCCCGCGTCACCCGCAAGGGTGTCCCCGACGAGGCGATGGCGGCGGTCGAGACGTCGGTCCCGGTCGCCCAGAAGATCGCCCGGGAGGGCCCGGCCGGCGCGTTCGAGGAAATCAAGGAAGAAGCGGGCGACCTCAAGGCCACGATCCTGGAAAAGCTCACCAGCTACCTGATCCCCACAGTCATCGTCGCGGGCATCACCTGGATCATCTCCCTCCTCAACCCCGCCTCCGCCTTCGTCCGCGCGGTCAAGGGAATCATCGACATCGTCACATTCATCGTGAACCAGGGCTCCCAGATCGTGGAGTTCGTCAACTCGGTCCTCGACGCAGTGGTGGCCATCGCCAACGGCGGCAAGGCCGGCGTCCCGAAGATGGTCGAGGCCGCACTCGCGGCGAGCGTGCCACTG
Organism: Streptomyces sp. NBC_00876; assembly: GCF_045207435.1. Lineage (NCBI taxonomy): Bacteria > Bacillati > Actinomycetota > Actinomycetes > Kitasatosporales > Streptomycetaceae > Streptomyces > Streptomyces sp. NBC_00876. The sequence continues at coordinate 8,051,451 of NZ_CP108800.1, read as the reverse complement.
CTGATCGGGTTCCTTGCGTCACTGCTGGGCATCGGCGGCCTGGCCAACAAGGTCAAGAGCGTCTTCCATGCGGTGGGCAAGCCCGTCGGGCGCGCCATCGACAAGATCGTCGACTTCATAGTCAAGAAGGGCAAAGCCCTCTGGAGAAAACTCAAAGGCAAGGGTAAGGATGGCAAGGGTAAGGAAGGGAAGGAAGACGGTACGATTCGCCTGCCAAAAAAGCGGTTCAGCACAGAGACCGGCGATGGGCACCTTCTAAACTTTTCCGACAATAAGCAAAATGCAAAGCTCATGATCCACAGCACTCCCCTCACCATGGAGAAATTCCTCTCAGACTGGCGCGAGGACATAGATAAGTGTGATGAACCCACTGGGCGCGAGGTTCAGAGCAAAGCACACATCGACGCAACCAATAGGCATGACGACGTCAAAACCGCACAGGACACACTTGAAGCCAGCGCGGGAGCAGCGAGACAGCAACACCTCCAGACCCTGGTCGGCCTGCTCGACAAATTGGCAGTCGCCCTGGCGAAGCACGACCCCGGAATGATCGCACCCATACCTGCGCCGATACTTCCTCCGTTCACGGATCACGTGATCGCGACGAAATTTACGGCACACTACATCAACAACGATTCAAAGGGAGAGCCATCAAGTAAACACAAGAAGCATGATGGAGTGAACAATGTTTGGAAGTATATGAAAACACTCAACACGGGCGCGAACCAAACCGCCTGGGTCAAAATGCATCTGCTTCCGGACTTCCTTGGCGGTTTCGCTACTGATTCCAATCTCGTCCCCGCCCGCGGATTCGTAAACAATCCCCTGTTCCTCATTGCCGCAGAGAATCCCGCAAAGAGCGCACTCAAGCCACCTCCGGATGGCACGGAGAAGATAATCTGGTATCGAGTGAGCGAATTGACGTACCACAAGAGCCAGAATGGAGAATTCCCAGACGACGCATTCCCTCACCAGCTCGGCGTCGAATGGGGCGGATACGAAAGATCCGAAGGGAAATGGACCGCCAAGAGCATGAGTGGATCCTACTCCGATGAACAGGATCCACCCACCCTGAACCTCTGGCGAATAAACAAGGAGGGGGCGACAGCCGCAGCGCTCCGACTGGGGCTTCCAAAGAAGCACAAGATGGGAGAGGCCATCAAGAATGGCCGCCCATATTCCGGCATCACCGAGCTCACGGTGAAGTGGCCAGATTTTGCGGATAAGTTCACCGACCTGGAATCCCGCGGAATAATCCGATGGGACTGAATCAAGAATCGTAGACCGAATGATGGGATACACATCCGGTGATGTTGGAATTCGAGGCAAAACTTCTCAGAATGATCGAAGAGATCACCGACTGCAGCGAGATCCGCATCCTGGAGCACGAAGAGGGACCACTCGGCGACTTCCTTGGTGACGCAGACAATGCATTCAATGTATTGCAACAGCTCAAAACCAGAACGCTGGCTCCCTCTCTCAAACGCGCTTTCCATCGCTACAACGGGTTGGGCACCTACTGGTGCGGGGTCGGAGAAAGAGAATCCTTGGCGGGCGAATTCCGTCTGGTTCAACTTCTTGACGCGATTATTGGCGGAGCTCCGGCATGGCTGACGCAGGAAGGATGGCCGGAGGACCAGCGCGAGCTTCATGCGGATTTTCGAGTATTTGACAGTCAATTCTACGGCGGAGTGGGAACATTTTCTGCACTCCGCCTCCAGGATGGAGTCGAGAATCCGGAGGTCTGGTATTTCAATACCACCTACGGAAGTCTGAAATTGGATCTGGACTACGCAGAATACATGGACCGCCTGTTGATTACCCGTGGAATCTACTATTGGCAGTACCTGTTCGCCGACGTGCCGCCCGAGCACTACAACTTCGAAACAATTGGATTGGGACTGAAGGAATCAATCGATTTTCTGGAGGAAATCTTTCCAGATAACGACTACAGCGAATTGAGGACACGGCTGGATGCACGGCTTACCCGATGGCACACTCTCTGAGCCACGAACATCGATACAGCGAACCACGGCGCTGCATCCTTGGACGGCGAGTCGGAGACTGTCACCGCCTTTTCGACGGACATCTCGTAGTGATCTGCTGAACGCCGGCCCGCCGCTCTCCCCAGCGCCAGATACGGTCCGAACTCCGAAGCCAGGGTCAGCCGCCCCAGCTTCTGGTACTCCCGCTGGATCGCGTGGATCAGCGTCACCCCACCCCGTGTCCGCCGCCGTCACTGCGATCGAGCGGATGCCGCCGCCCACCAGTTCCAAGCGCTCGGCCCCGAGAGCGTCGTCGAGGTTGGCGGCATCGATCCGCTGGGCTCCTTCGGGGTTCCAACCGACTCCAGTCGTCACGCATCAACCACCCGCACGGGCAACGACTTCACCCCGTTGATGAAGTTCGACACCAGGCGTCGCGGCGGGGCCGCGAGGCGGAGGTGGCCAGGCGGGAGCACCCGGCACGCCTCCTCGTACAGCGCGCGCAGCTGCAAGCGTGCGAAGTGCGCGCCCAGGCAGACATGCGGGCCGTCGCCGAAGGAGATGTGCGGGTTCGGGGACCGGGAGAGGTCCAGGGTGAACGGGTCGGGGAAGACGCGTTCATCGTGGTTGGCCGAGGCGTGGAAGACCACCACCTTCTCGCCCGTGCGGATACGCGTACCCGCAAGGTCCGTGTCCTGCGTCGCGGTGCGGCGGAAGGTCAGGACCGGCGGGTGGCGGCGGAGAAGTTCGTCCACGGCGGTGGTGAACTCCACCTCGCCGTTGCGCAGGCGGTGGTACTCCTCGGGGTGCTCGGCCAGGAGGTGCAGGCCGCCGGGGGCCGCGCTGCGTACCGTGTCGTTGCCCGCCACCACCAGTAGGAAGAAGAACATCTCCAGCTCGGGGGCCGTCAGTTCGGGGTCCGTGGCGAGAGCCGTCATCACGTCGTCGGCGGGGTGCCGTCGCTTGTGGGCCGCCAGGGCGTGCGCGTAGGCGAACATGTCGCGCAGTGACGCCGGGGAGCGAGGGTTGACCGGTTTGCCGTCCGGGCCGAGTGCCGGCGCTCCCGCCTCGTCCGGGTCCTGGTAGCCGATGACGCGTTGGGTCCAGTGGAGCAGGAGTGCGCGGTCGGTGTCGGGTATGCCCAGCAGGTCGGTGAGGTTGAGCAGGGCGTAGTCGTCCGTGACCTGGGTGACGAGGTCGCACGTGCCGTCGCCGGCCCGTGCTTCGGCGACCGCCCGGGTGAGCAGGGAGCGGGCGCGTTCACGTACGACCGTCTCGAAGCGGTCCATGCGTTTCGGGGTGAAGGCGCGGCTGACGAGCGTGCGCAGTCGTCGGTGGTGCGGTGGGTCCTGGTTGAGCATCATCCGGCGGATGAACGGCAGGTCTGCGGGGTCCGGGTCGCGGATCTGGGTGGCGCCGAGGTACGAGGAGTACGTGGCCGAGTCCCTGAGTACGCGGACGGCGTCCTGGTGCCGGGTGACCGCCCAGAAGCCGGGGCCCGCCGGCCAGCCGAGCACCTCCGGCTCCTCCTGCCATGCGACGGGGTGGTCGTCGCGCAGGTGGCGGTAGCGGTCGTGGGGGATGCCTCGCGCGTACTGCCTCGGGTCGAAGACGTCCGTGGCGGAGGATGGGGAGGGGGCGCGGCTCACGCCTTGGCCTCGCCGTCCTCCGCATCCGCATCCCCCCGCAAGAAGTCCTCCATCACGCGGATCACGTCGAGCGGAGCCTCGTCCAGCGCGTAGTGGCCGCACGACGGCAGCTCCACCAGTTCCGCGCGGGGGAACCAGCGCATCCACGTGGCACGCTGCAGGTCGGCGGAGAGGGCCGGGTCCAACGCCCCCACGACCGCCAGGGCCGGTACGGGCGAACCGTCGATCCGGTCGTGGAAGTCCTCGCTCGCCCAGGAGTCCAGCCAGGCACGGAACGCCTTCGCATCGCTGCACTCGACCGAACGGCGCACCATGCGATCCAGCCAGGCCGCCGGACGCCGGCCACCGGTGGTGCTGTCGAGGATGACCCGGCGGTTGTCCGGGTTCTGCGCCGCCTCGGCGAACAGCTCCCACTGCTCGGGAGGCAGTGGCAGGCCGGATGCGGGGACAGGTGACAGTCCGACGATCCTGCGTACCCGATGGGGCGCGGCGGCCAGCGTCCGCTGGATGACGGAGCCGCCCATCGAGTGGCCGATCAGCGAGAAGCGGTCCCAGCCGAGCAGGTCGGCCAGCGCGAGTACGTCGTCGGCCCCCTCCGCCGTGGTGAACGTACCGTCCGCGCCCTTGGCCTCGCCGTATCCCCGGAGGTCGACGATCGCGTACTGGAACGCACCGGTGTCGAGATCCGGCAGTACGGGGTCGTAGGCGGAGCGGTCGGCGAGCCAGCCGTGTACCGCGATGACCTTGTGCGGGCCGTCGCCATGCAGGACATGAGGCAGAACGGACGATGCGGTCACACCGGCTCCTGTCTTAGTACGGCGGCGGACCGTCTGTCTTCAGCCCGCCCACCCGTCCACGGTGACGGCAGCCATCGGTCCGCGCAAGGGCACGCCCGCGGCATTCGTCACCCCTGCACCAGCGCCAGATACGGCCCGAACTCCGAGGCCAGCGTCAGCCGCCCCAGCTTCTGGTACTCCCGCTGGATCGCGTGGATCAGCGTCGCCATCGTCACCCCACCCCCCGTGTCCGCCGCCAGGTACGCCGCCGTCACCGCGATCGAGCGGATGTTGCCGCCCGCCAGCTCGAAGTTCTCGGCGCAGAACGCGAGGTCGAGGTCCGTGCCGCGCGGGAGCACTGTCCCCAGGCAGCGCTCCCAGAGGACCAGGCGTTGTTCCGGGTCCGGGACCGGGAAGTCGATGACCAGGTCCAGGCGGCGCGTGAAGGCGTCGTCGAGGTTGGCGCGGAGGTTGGTGGCGAGGATGGCCAGGCCGTCGAAGGACTCCATCCGTTGGAGGAGGTACGCGCTCTCGACGTTCGCGTAGCGGTCGTGCGCGTCCTTGACGTCCGAGCGCTTGCCGAAGATCGCGTCGGCCTCGTCGAAGAGCAGGACGCCATTGACGCCCGCCGCTTCCGTGAAGATGCGTTCCAGGTTCTTCTCGGTCTCCCCGACGTACTTGTCGATGACCGTGGCCAGGTCGACCGTGTAGAGGTCCAGGCCGAGGTCGGCCGCGATCACTTCCGCCGACATGGTCTTGCCCGTGCCGGAGTCGCCTGCGAAGAGGGCCGAGACGCCTCGGCCCCGGCCGCCGCCCGGTCGCATGCCCCACTCCCCCAGGACCCGGTCGCGGTGGCGGGCGCGGGCGGTGAGTTCGCGGAGCTGGGCGTGGGTGTCGGGTGGGAGGACCAGGTCGTGCCAAGTGACAGCGGGTTCGATGCGGCGGGCCAGGCGGTCCAGCCCGGCCGCGTTCTGGGCGCGGGCTCCCTGGCGTACGTGGTCGGGGGTGAGGGTTCCGCCGTCGAGCTGCGCCGTCTGGGCGGCGCTGCGGGCGGCGCCGGTGACCTGTTCCGGGGTGAGGAGGAAAGGGGCCAGCAGGTGGTCCGGGTCGATCCCTGCCGGGACAGACGCCGAAGTCGTGCGCTCGTACGCGTCGCTCCACAGTGTGCCGCGTGCCGACGGCTCCACCCTCGGGGCGTGCAGGAGCAGTGGCGGGATCGTCGACCAGGACGCGTCCCACGGCGCCCTGCCCACCATGACCGTCGGGACGGGCGTGGCCGTGAGCAGCCGCAGCAGGTGCGGGTGTTCGCGGGAGACCGCGTCCAGCGGGGCACAGACCAGGCCCGAGCCCGTCAGGCGTGCCTCGCGCACCAGGGAACGTACCGCGTCGGCCGGCGCCGGGTCCTGCGACAGCCGGGCCAGGTCCAGGCCCAGGACACCGCGGCCCGCGAGCGTCAGCGCCGACGCGGCCAGTGCCGTGCCCGCCCCGCCCTGGTCCTCGCTGAGGTAGGCCAGCGGGAGCCCTCCGGCGAGGACCCGGGCCAGCGGGGCCGGATCGCCCACGCCCGCCACCGCGTGCCAGGGCGCCAGGAGGTCGGCGAGGCGCGGGTCCCTCGTGTCGTCGCCCAGGAGGTGCGCGGTGACCCGGTCCGGGACGCGCAGTGCGCGGCTCAGGAACGGGCGGTCCAGGTCCTCGGCCAGGAGCAGGCCCGCCTCCCGGAGCGGGGCGCGCGCCGCCAGCCGGCCCCGTGCCACCGCGTCGGCCGGTGACAGCCCGCACAGGCCGAGCGCCAGGCCGATCGAGGGGCGGCGGCGGGTCACGTCGTCGTTGAGGTAGCCGTAGAACGCCTCGAAGCGGTCGTCCAGGTCCGGTACGAGCGCGATGACGAGGATCTCGATGTCGAGTGCGGTGAGCCCGAAGTCGGCTTCCAGGGTGGTGAGACGGGAGGCCGCGTACCCTGACAGGTCGCCGTCCCCCGGCACCGGCTCCGGGAAGCCCCGTACTCCGTCCTCGTCCAGCAGCCGCGCCACGTTCTCCGCCGTGAGGTACAGCCCCCGGAACTCGTCCTCCGGGTCCGGATCCGTGCGCTGCCGGACCTCGACCGCGTGGCGGATGCGCTGCTCGACGCCCACCGCGCGCGCGAGCAGGTGGCGCAGGTTCGGGTCGTCGTCGGGGTGGCCCGGGGGCGTCATGCGGTGGGGTCCTCCGTACGGCCGTCCTGGTCGGCGCGGTTCTCGGTGATCCGGAGCGAGAGGCCGCGGCGGGGCTCCGTGGAGCCGGCTGCGGCCGCGGATGCCGGGCGGCCGGGGTGGTTCCCGTACACCGGAAGCCCGCCGCGTCCCGGCATCGGCTGCCGGAGCGGTTCCGCGAGCGGCGGTATGTCGCCGAAGTGTGCCCGGAGTCCTTCGTCTCCCACCGGCGGGCCCGCCGTGTATGTCGGCGAGGCGGTCACGGGCACGCTGACCACCAGGTCCAGCGAGGGTTTCAGCTCGCCGCCCAGTGCGCTCCACACATCGGCGAACGAGCGGTCCTCGGGCGGCGGCAGCGCGATCGACATCGGTACGGCGGCTCCGATGTCCGCGAGGGAGCCGGTCAGCCGTTCCGGGGGCAGTGCCTCGTGTGCCAGCAGGCAGGCGAGCAGGGAGGACAGCAGCCGGTGCTCGTCCTCCGGGCGCTTCGTCCACGCGGTGATCAGGTACGACAGCTTGAAGTACCGGGGCGGGCGGCGCCGCGACACGATGGCGCCCCGTTCGTCGTACTCGTTGTGCAGGCCTCGCTCCCGGCGTCGCATGTCCTCGCGGATGTCGTAGAGGTAGAGGTTGACCATGGGGGCGTTGACCTTGGCCGCCCATTCTCTGGTGGGTGCGTCGAAGACCACGGCGATCTGGCCGCCCTCGAGCACCTCCGCCCGGATCAGGGACCGAAGTACGTCGTCCACCTCGTGGATCACCTGGAGACCGTCCCTCTCACGTCCGCACCTCGCACCTCTGACGGTTCCTCGTCCGGCACCGTCACGTCCGTCCCTTGAAGTCCGGTGGCTGGAGGTTGCGTTGGACGACCAGGACCGGCTTCTGGAGCCGGGGAAGACGTGGGGCGGTCGCCCGCAGGATGCGGGGGCCGAGGGTGTCCTTGCGCAGGACCAGCATCTGGACCTCGAACGTGCCGTCTCGGCCCACCTTCACGCCCGAGCGGTCGGCCGTGATCCCGATGTTCCATGTGAGGGTGACTCGCTCGCCGGGCGGATAGTCCTTGCCGCGGGCCAGGACGGGCTGGCCCGGTTTGGCGACCTTCGGGGTGACGGTGAGGGAGGGTTTGAGTACGCGCAGCCGGTCGGTGTCCTGGTTGTTGGCCGGGCGAAGGTCCGAAACGGTGCCGCGCACCTTGGCCCGGACGTCCCCGGAGATCGCCTCACGATATGTCGCGTTCTGCGTCACCTCGATCCGTCCGCCCGCGGGGATGGTGCACGGTTCGGCCGCTGTGCAACGGGTGAGCGCCGGCAGGCTGCGGTCCTTCGACCGGGACGGCGTCGGCCAGGTGGCGCCGATGACGACTCCGGTCGCGGTGTCCGGTCCGGCGTTGGTGACGGTGAAACGGGCGCGGGCCGGGCGGCCGACGTAGGTGCGGTCGGGGCTGACATCGGTCTTCACCGCGACGTCTGTCGCCGGGGGCGGGGGCGGCGACGGCGGCACCGGTGCGAGGACCTCGAACTGGGCGGTGTCCGTACCGGAGTTGCCCGCCGCGTCGGTTGCCGAGCAGGTGACCGTGGTCGTCCCGACGGGGAAGAGCGAGCCGGACTCCGGGGTGCAGGTCACAGGGAGGGCGCCGTCCTGGGCGTCCGTTGCCGTGGCGGTGTATCCGATGCGCGTTCCGTCCTCGTCGTCCGCTCTGGCGATGCGGTCGTCCACGGTGACGACCGGGGCATCGACGTCGTTCACGTCGATGATGATCTTCTGCTCGAAATCGGGATCCGGCAGGGCGGAGGGGCCCACGGTGTCCGTTCCCGGGATCTGCGGTCCGAGCAGGAACTGCACGGTGCAGGTGAGTGTGGTGCCTTGGGGGGCATCGGCCGATACATCCACGGTCTCCGCGAAGTGTGCGGTCCCGCCACTGGTCAGCTGCTGGGTGGGAGGGTCGAGGGCGACCGTGAGGTGGGGATCGCAGGCGTCGAGTTGATAGCTGACGGATGTGGGGAGGTTGTCGAAGCCGTCGATGATGGCCTGGGCGACCTCGTCACCCTGGATGCCCTCCAGCAGCCTTCCCTGCGTCGCCTCGATGATGCGTGTGGCCTGTCCCGGAGTGGTGGGCGGGTTTTCGACGTACTTCGGGTTGGTCGGGTCGTGTGCGTCGCCGTTGCCGTTCAGGCCGTCGCCGATCGTGCTGTCCACGTCCACACCGATGACCCGGACGCCCTTGTCCTGAAGGTCGAAGATCGTGTCGTCGATGGTGTGGCCGTTGCTGGGCGCGTGGCTGGAGGCGTCTCCGACCAGCACGATGACCGGGTTGGCCCCCTCGCGGAAGACCGTCTTGCCACCGGCCCCATTGGCTATCTGCCACAGCCCGTTGATCCAGTCCTCGGAGGGGCCGCGGCTCGCCCCTCCCAGTACCGTCTTCAGACCGTTGACGCCGGTCTGCACCTTGTCGACGTCATCGGTCAGCTCCTGCAGCACCTGGAATCCGGCATCGACGTCGCCTTCCTGGTCGCCGAACGTGGCGACGGCGAATCGCGAGTCGGGCTGCTCGGCCAGGATCTTGGTGGTGATGGCGGGGAGGTTCTGCTGCACGCTCTTGATGGGCCCGGCCATGCTCTTCGTGCCGTCCACCAGCAGGATGACTTCCGGCTTCGGCGGGATGGCAGGTGTGCGTACCTGTTTGTCCACCCCCGTCGAGCCCCCCGGGTCGACGGACTCGTGCAGGATCGCCGGAGTGACCCAGGGGTCAGGGACGGGCATGGCCGCGGCCACACCCGGACCGCCCGAGGCGGGGGTGAGGCCGGCGGCCAGCAGCAACAGCGCGAGCGCCACCGAGCGGCGCGCGCCGGTGAAACCACGTGGCCGTTTCGCCGGCTGGTTCCACCGCACAGAATCTCTCCCCCGCACCCGGACCTCCCACCGAAGAACAGCGCCCACACGGTCCCGCAGACACGGACATCGCGCAGCGGGAGGTCAGCCACTTCCGCGGGAAGCCATCGCTGCCCTTTGGGGCAATTCCCAGCGGTCCGGGCCAATGGAGTGAGACGTCGGGGTGAGAGCGGTGAGAGGTCCGGGCGAGGGATCAGATCAGGCCCTGGCGCATCGCGTACGCCACCGCGTGGGACCTGTTGCGCAGTTGCAGCCGGGTCATCACCGAGTGCAGCACGTTCTTGATCGTGCGTTCGGAGTACGCCAGTTTCGTGGCGATGTCCGCGGTGTCGTACCCCTCGGCCACCAGCCGCAGCACGTCCACCTCACGGGCCGCCAGACCGGTGAAGTGCAGCCCGCGCGGTCCGAGTACCTGCCCCTGGAGCCGGCCCACCTCGGCGAGGAGTCTGCCGAGCAGGTCGGACGGCAGGTGGCCCTCGCCCCGCGCCACCGTCTCGATGACGCGCACCAGGTGTTCGGGCGTCGACTCCGCCCGCCTGATCACGCCGACGACCCCGCACTCCGCCGCGCTCACCAGCTTCTGCTCATCGATGTCCGTGGTGACGAGCACGGTGCGGGAGTCACTGGTGCGCTGGATGTGACGCAGCGTCCTCAGTACGTCCTCGTCGACCGTGTCCACGACCATGACGACGACTTCGGGTGCGGACTCCCCCTCGCCCTCGCCCCATTCCATGACGGTGACTTCGGGCCGGGCCCTCAACTGGCTGGCCACACCCGCCTGTGAGATCGGATCCTGGGCCCGTAATGCAACCGTGGTGCGCTCCATGCCAATGCTCCCCCTTGGGCAACAGCTGGAAGGCCACTGAGAAACACATGCCTCGCAGCTGTGTTCGTTCGCCTCAATCGATATGAGGCGGACGGAAGATGCCCCTGTCTACTGACGGGGAAACAAATCTGTCTGACAGGGGCATTGAATCTGCCCGAAAGTGTTCCTTCGCGGCCGATGTCCGATGTCTCTGGCGACCTTACGGTCCGCCGTATGAGTCTTACGGCAAGTCTCGATGCATCGTCCGTCAGCGCCGCACCGGGCGAGGAGACGGCTGTCCCCCTTCAGGTCCGCAACTCCGGCCAGACCGTCGAGGAGTACCGCTTCGAGGTGGTCGGTGCGTGCGCCGCCTGGTCGGCCGTTGAGCCGGCGGTGCTGTCCCTCTACCCGGGTGACTCCGCAACCGTATCGCTCATGCTCCGGCCGCCCCGCGATTCGACGGTGCCCGCGGGCGAGACGCCGTTCGGCATCCGGGTGGTGCCCACCAGCGAGCAGGGCGAGGCGGTGGTTCCGGAAGGCCGGGTGACCGTACTGCCGTTCACCGCGACGACTGCCGAGCTGGTCCCGCGCAGCTCACACGGTTCGCGGCGCGGACAGCACCAGCTCGCGGTCGACAACCGGGGCAACACACCGGTGACCGTACGGCTCGGCGCCCAGCCCGGCACCGAACTCGCACGCGTGTCCTTCGCCGTCACCGAGCTCCAAGTAGCTCCGGGTCAGGCGGAGTTCGGAAAGCTGCGCGTCCGCCCGGCCAAGCGTATGTGGCGCGGCACTCCGCTCACGCATCCCTTCCAGGTGTTCGCCGCCACGCAGGTGGCCGAGGGCCAGGAGCCGGTGGAACCGGTCCTCGTGGACGGCTCCTACCAGCAGGAGCCCCTCCTTCCACGCTGGCTGCCCCGTGCGCTCATCACGGCGGCCGTCCTGCTGATCGCTCTGGTCGGACTCTGGTACGCGGTGCTGCGTCCGGCCGTGAAATCGGCGGCGCGGGAGGCGGTCACCCCCGAGGCGGTACGTTCCGCCGCCGCGGCCGACAAGAGCAAGGCACCGGATCAGGGTGACGCGGCGGGGACCGGCGCGGACGGCGGGACCGGTGATTCGGCCGGGACGGGCTCGGGCGGCGGCACTTCGAAGCCCACTCCCACGCCGAACCCCTCCGCCACGCAGGACGGTGCGGCAGCGACCCCGACGAGTGCCCAGGTCCGGGTCAGGGACTCGGTGGGCGGCGGTACGAATTCGGGATCGGCCCTTCAGGTACCGGACGGTCACACGTTCCAGCTGACCGACATCGTCGTGCAGAACCCGCAGGGGGACGCCGGTACCGTCGTGATCTCCGCCGGTCAGCAGACCCGTGTGCTGAGCCTCGGGCTGGAGAACTTCCGTGACTCCGACTACCACTTCGTGACGCCGATCCTGGTGCCGGCGGGCGGCAAGGTCACCATGACCATCGACTGCCGGAAGGTGGGGAAGCCGGTGGGCGCCCGCACGCCTTCGCGATGCTCGGAGTCGCTGTTCCTGGGCGGCACGATGCGCACGGAATCACCGGCGGGCTGACCTCGCCTGCCGGGGACCCGGCCGGCTCGGTCCAGAAAGGTCCGTCAGGCCGGCGGGGCCTCTTCCTCCTCCTCCGCGCCCTTCTCCTCGGCCCGTTGGACGAACGAGCCCTGGACGTCCGCCGGCTGTTCGTCCTCGTCCTCCGTGGCCGCCCGCTGTACGGCGGGGGTCGAGGGCGACGGGGACGGGGCGGCGGTCGGGGCCTGCGCCGGAGCCGGATCCGCCAGGACCCGGTCCGCGTTCGCCACGGCCTCCCTCTCGTAGCGGTCGGAGGGATCGCTGACCCGGATGCCTCCGGGCGCCTCCGTTCCCTCCACCGGACCGCTGCGCTGCTGCATCACATGGGTCAGCTCATGGGCCAGGGTGGTGCGGCCCTGCGGTGACGACGGGTCGTACGCGTCGCGCTGGAAGACCACGTTGTTGCCCACGGTGTAGGCATGTGCGCCGACACCCTTCGCGGACTCGTGCGCGGCGGAGTCGTTGTGGACGCGTACGTCGGAGAAGTCCGCCCCCATCCGGCCCTCGAGGTCCGCACGGGTATCGGCGTCCAGCGGCGCACCGCCGCCGGACGAGACGACGTCGTGCACGGGTGAACGCGGCTCCTCCTCGGCCTGTTCGGACGCACCGGCCCTGGCACGCTGGATCACGGGGCCGAGCGCGGCGTTGCCGACGGTCCGCTGGAGCACACCCATGCCGGACGCGCCGACCACGTGCGCCCGGCCGGTGGCCGCCGCGCGGAAGACGTGGTGTGCGTCCGCTCCTGCGTCCCGGCCGTCCGTCGCCCGCTGCGTCGTGGGGGCATCGCCGTGCAGGTGAGCCCCCTGAAGACGCTCGTGCCCGTACTCGCTCTCCCGCGACAGGGTGTGGCGGTCCCGCTCGGGGTCCTGCTCGTGCTCATGGTCGTGGTCGTGGTCCTGTGCGTTCATCGTCTTCTCCCCTGACCGCACCGTCGCGGGCCCGAACCGCGAAGGGCGCAGTGGCCCGTCTTCCTACGGTTCTCCACCTTCACGGCAGATTCCCTGCCCCGTCCAGCCCGCCCCCGACCGGCCCGGGGCACCCGGCGCTGCCTCTTCGGGCAGTCCGCCCGTACGAACGGCCGCTGCCCGCGCCCTTGGTGGGCCGGCCGGCGGGCGCACGGCCGACAGGCCTACGGCGCTTCGCCGCCCGCCGGGCGGTCGCGGGCGTCCGACCAGTAGGACGGGTCGAGCATCTCGCCGGGCCAGGCGGGCTGCCGTACCGGTCCTCGCGGCCCCATCTGCTCGAAGTACGGAGCCAGGTCGATCACGGGGCTGCCCTCGACGGCGTCGAGGTCGGTGACCAGGAGGTCCCGGCCGTCCACCCCGAGCAGGCGCGGACAGCTGATCGCGAGCTGGTTCGGCCTGCGGTGATTGCGGTGGACGAAGGTGCCTGTCGCCGGCCACCGTGCGTCGCCCCGCGGGCTCCGGGCGTGGAGCTGTACGTCCTCGGGGCGTGCCAGGTGGAAGCGCCAGGTCACGGTCAGGTGGCTGAACTCCTCGATTCCCTGGAGGGTTTCGAGCGGATACTCCTCGTGGAGGCGGATGATCGACCGGACCCCGCCCTGATGGTCGTCCAGGACACTGGTGTGCCCCCCGACCACGGTCGCGATCGAGCTGACCTCATACGTGGACACGGTTGCTCCCCTCCTTGCCAGGGCGCCTGGTGCAGCGTCCCGTTTACCGGCGCCACGCCCTGACGCTGGACCGTCAGCCTAAGGGCTGTCCCATCCCCGGCGGATCAGCGCGCGGCGTCAGATGCGGTGCATCGCAAGGCGGAGGGACGTCCGCGTACTGGATGTATTCGGGCGTTCCGACAACGCGGCGAGGTGCCGTAGCTGTCGTCGTGCGCCCGCCGGGGATCACGGGACAGCCCTTAGGGTGTGCAGTGCTTCGCGCGCCCGGCGGTCCAGTTCCACCACATGCCGTCCGCCGCGGTTCCGGAGGGGCGAGAGGTCTGCGCGCATACGGACGATGACGTCCCGGGCCCGGCCGGAATGAATCCCGGACATCGCGTCGAGGGCGTGGTTCCAGGTGGCACAGGCCTCGTCGAGATGTCCCTGCCGGAGCTGAACGGCGCCGAGGTAGCCGAGCGTCACGCTGTGCGTGCGGGCGTGGAGACGGTGGCGGCGCGTGGCGACGCTGCGCCGGAAGTGGATCTCGGCGTCCCTGGGGTTGCCGAGATCGCGCAGGGCGCAGGCGGTCTCGTGCGCCAAAGACGCCTCGGCGAAGAAGCCGACCCGGCTCGGCGCGTCCCCGGTGTCGCGGCCCAGGTCGCGTTCGGCTCGGCCGATCGCGGCGAGTGCGCCGGTGCGGTCACCGGAGACGGCCAGAGCGCGGGCGTGGACGATGGACAGCAACGCCTTCTCCCGCCGGCTCGCCCGCCCGTACCGAGTGGATTCCATGGACGCGGCGGCCAGGTCCAGAGCCTGGCGGGGGTGGCCGAGGTCGACGGCCTGATGGGCCATGGCGCGCAGGATGTGCCCGGCCAGCGGGCCGTCGCCCGCTTCGGCCGCGAGCTTCACCGCAAGGATGAAGTAGCGCTGTGCGGTGCGGTGTTCGGAGGCGTCGAATCCCATCCAGCCGGCCAGGTAGGCCATCTCGGAGACCGCGGTGTACAGGTCGCGACGGACCTGATCGCCGGCGAAGCGTCCCGTCAGGTGCTGGGCAGCCTCCATCGTCAGATGTGCCGCGAGTGCGGAGCGGCCCGCTCCGCCTCCGCGCTGCTGGTCCCGCGCGGAGAAGAAGGCAGTGGTCTGGCGGATGTCTTCGACGTCGGCAGCGGTGGCTGTCCCTGTCGAGTTCGCGGGCCGTTTCCCGGCCGTGGCCCCGGCCTTCTGCCACCATGCCGCTCCGGGGATGGTGAGACCGGCCACCGAGTAGGCGGAGGTTGCCAGGATCTGGCGCCGGTGCACCCTGTCGAGGTCGTCCCGTCCCAGCGCCGCCAGCATGGTCAGCGTGTCGGTACCCCAGTCGGAGCCGTCAGCCGCGGGCCGGGCCGGTTCGGATTCCAGTCCGATGTCCGCCAGGGTGATGGGCCGGCCGAGCCTGCGCGTCAGTGTCTCGCAGAGGATGCGGGGCGCCCGGCCACTGGGGCGGGTCCCCTGAATCCACATGGCGATGTGGGACCGGCTGATCCCGTAGAGCTCGGCGGCTCCGCTCTCCTGCGCCACGCGGAGGACAGCGGCGGCTGTTCTCGGCTGCGACCATCCCGTCTCCGCGATACGAGCGGCCAGACGTTCATTGCGTATGCGACCCATGGATGCCCCCCGGCTTCGAAACGATCTTTGACGCGTTTGACGGAATTCCCGCCGGTGCGGGCCACCCGCCGACGGTCTTTCGCGTCTCTCTCAACATAGCTTCTGTTGCGTGGAGTTCGGGGAGCCGGCAGATCATCCGTCGGGAGGCGACCGCCCCGCGCCACCCGATATGGCACAAGGAGGAAAGATATGTCTCTTCACTTAGCACCACCTCTCTTCACGTTCGCGAATCCTTCACCTGTGAGCGCGGGATGAACGCGCCGGTACCCACGATCGGCGATCTCTTCCCGCACTCGAAGCGGGCCACGGTTCCGTTCGACGTGGCGATCGGCCAGGACTTCGACACCGTCCGCCTTCCCGAGCAGGCCGCCCGGCAGATCCTCCGCCTCTGCGCACACATCCGCCCCCACCCGGTGGGCGCCGCGATCGCCCACGGCGACGATTGGGTACTGATCCTGCCGCCCCGCTCCGGGTACGGCGTCCGCTGGCCCTGGCCGGTGAACCACTTCGAAGCAGGAACTCTGTCCGTGCCGCCCCTGAGCGCCGGCCCCGACCGGGCCCCGTACTGGGTCCGGCGCGGCAACGACGACGGCCGGGTGTTCACCGCGCCGCTGCACCTGCACGCCGTACTGCCGCTGCTCGCGTCCGCCCCGCGCCGCACGCACCACAGCCGCACCGGCTGAAGCAGCCCGCACGCCGGACGGCCACGCCCCGGACGGATGTCGCGGGAGCAGTCCGGGCAGCGGGGATTCGCACGGCGTCACCGACGGGCAGGATCTTCGTGCCGCAATGGCCGGAGCCCGCCCTTGTGGATCCACGAAACACGGGCTTCGCTTGCGCAACGCAATCCCCCGATCGAGCGAGAGGACCCCGCACGAGTGATTCGAACGCAGCATCACGCTCTGTGGACCCGCAGCACAGGGGATGTCCCGAACTTGGAACTCACGTACGGGATTTCGACGCTCCGGACCCGTTACTCCGCCTCACGCACCCCCGTTGTCCGAGCACCTGTCCGCTTCACCGACGCGCGGGAGTCGTCATGCATCGCTCGCCCTGCTCCACCGCCCTTCATCCTGCGTTCGAATCTTCCGCGCCGGCAGCCACGCCCGGAAGGTGCGGCGCGGCCGCGGGCCGCTCGGTGACCCAAGGCCCGTCGCACCTGGTGCCGCGCACGGGGAGCACCGCCCTGGGAGGCAGCGAGTGAGGAGGTTCCTGGGCCGTGTCCGTATGGCCGAACCGGCGGTCTCCGCCGCCGAACAGGAGCTGTTCGGCGGCCCGTTGCGCTACGACATGGGCTTCGCAGAGCACGAGCGCGCCGGACTGGACCTGACGATGCTCTCGGCGATCCGGGCCATGCCCCGGCTGGTGGGCAGTACGCTGCGGCGGGCGTGGGCGGCCGACCGCCCGGCGCTCCTGGTCGTCGGTGTCAGCGAGGTCGGCCAGGGCATCGCGGCAGCTGTGGGACTGCTGGCCGTCAACTCCGTGATGCATGCGCTGCTCGGCAGCGGGGACACCGTCGACCGGCTGCACTCCGCACTGCCCGCGCTCGTCGTCGGCGCGGTGGTCGCCGTGGTGAACGCCGGCTTTGCCGGCCTGTCCACCTCGCGCGCCGGCCGGCTGGAGCCGCTGGTCGAAAGGATCGCGACGACGGAGTATCTGGCTGCGGCCACCGTGGTCGAGCTGGAGGCGATCGAGGACCCGGAGTTCCGCCATCTGATCGACGTGGCCCAGTTCGGGGCCGCGTCCGCCCGGCGGATGATCAGTGCGTGTGTGGCGGCGTTGAACGGCACGATCTCCCTGGTCGCCACAGCGAGCATCCTGACGGTTCTGCACCCGGCTCTGCTTCCGATGCTGCTGCTGATCGCGACGCCTCGGGGCTGGGGGGCGATGCGGGTGGCGCAGGAGCGGTACGTGTCGGTGATGACGTGGGTCGAGCACGTTCGTGCCGGCCGTCTGATCGGGAATCTGCTGACCGAGCGCAGTGCGGCCCAGGAGGTGCGGATCCACGGTGTCGGTACGTTCCTGCTCGAGAAGTACCGTGCCATGGCCGAGAGCGCCGAGGCCGAGCAGAAGCGGCTCGCGAACGGGAAGGCGCTGACCGAGCTGGTGGCGGCCGCGCTGTCCGGTCTGGCGATGGCCGGGACGTACGGGGTGATGCTCTGGCTGATCGTGGCCGGTCACATGAGTCTGGCCGTGGCAGGCACCGCGGTGATCGCCGTGCGGGCCGGATCGGCGAGTCTGGGCGCCCTGGTCATGAACGTGAACCAGTTGCACGAGGAGAGCCTCTACGTGCAGGACCACGACCGGTTCCTGGTGAAGGCCGCGCAGCGCGCCATCCCCGACGGCGGGCGGCCCCTGCCGGAGCGGGTGGGCCAGGTGGTCCTCGACGACGTCACCTACCGCTACCCGGACCGCGACGATCCGGCGCTGGACGGCGTTTCGATTGCCCTGCCCATGGGCTCGGTGACCGCGGTCGTGGGTGAGAACGGATCGGGCAAGAGCACCCTGATGAAGATCCTCGCCGGCCTGCTGCTCCCGCAGACCGGCACGGTGCGCTGGGGCACGGAAGAACTCTCCGGCCTCAACCGCTCACAGGTGTTCGACCGTGTGTCCCTGCTGACCCAGGACTTCCAGCGCTGGCCGGTGACCGCAGCGCTCAACATCCGTATCGGCCGCCCCGGCCTGCACGCCTCGCACGAACAGCTCCAGCCCTCCGTCGACTACGCCGGTGCGACCCCCGTGGTCGAGAAACTCCCGCACGGGTTGCAGAGTCTGCTGGCCCGCATGTTCCGCGGCGCGTCCGAACTCTCTGGTGGTGAATGGCAGAAGATCGGTCTGGCCCGCACCCACTGGCGCACGGAGACCTGCCAGGCGGACAGCGTGCTCATCGTCGACGAGCCCACCTCGGCCCTCGACCCCGAAGCGGAGATCGCCGCGTTCGACGCCATCCGCCGGCTCGCGGGGCCGCACCGGGCCGTCGTACTGGTCACCCACCGCATGTCCGGCGTCCGCCACGCCGACGCCATCTACGTCCTCGGTCGGGGCCGCCTCACCGAGCACGGCAGTCACGACGAACTCATGGCCGGCCAGGGGCGCTACGCGGCCATGTTCGCGACGCAGGCGGCCCAGTACGCGGCCGAGCCCCGGCCCACCGTCCCGCATCCCAGTGCGCCCCCCGTCCCGGAACGCTCATGACCCCGCTTGCCGAGGGAGTCACCGTGCCGGCCAGGTCCCCTGCCCGGCGCCGCTCGCCGGGCACCCCGCACCGCCCGGGACCACGACCATGAACCCACCGAGCGACCCCATGGAGCCAAGCATGGATCCGGAGCAGACGAACACCACGGCATGGCAGCTGTACGGTGCCCACCACATCGGCCGGCAGACTCCCGTCCCCGAAGTGGAACGCATCGACTGGGGGGTCAGGGACGCGGCCCCGGGCATCGAGGTACTGGGCGATCTCACCGGAAAGCGGGTGCTGGATCTCGGCTCCGGCATCGGGAGACACGCCGCGCATCTCGTACGCGAACACGGGGCTGTGGTGGATGCCGTCGACGCGTCGGCGGGACAGCACCGGCGTGCCCGCGACCGGTACGGCAAACTGGACGGGCTGCAGTTGTTCCTGGGCGATGCCGTCGAGCACCTGGAGCGCGCGGAGCCGTACGACGTGATCTACTCCATCGGCGGCGTCCCCTACATCGACCCCCGCCGGCTGCTTCCGGCTCTCGCCTCGGCGCTCGAGCCGGACGGGACCCTGTTTTTCACCGCACTGCACACCAACAGCCTCGGCGACGGCCCGTCCGCGTCGGTGACCTCCCGCCCCGAGATCCTCCCCTTGGCAGGCGGCGGCGAACTCACCGTACAGATGTGGGTACTTACGCAGGAGCTCTGGGAGGGTCTGCTCGTCGAACACGGATTCCTGGTCGAGGGCGTCGACGTCCTGGACCCGCCCAACGGCTCCAACAGCCCGGTGTCGTACCGGCTGTTCAGGGTTCGCCGTCGTGCCCGAGTCTCCGCCCGGCCACGAACTTCCCGGCCGCCGGTGGCACATGCGGCTCTCGGAGTCGGAGCGATCCTCCACGGTCCGCGAGGACTGCTGCTCGGGCGGCATCGAACAGGCACCTGGGAGCTGCCGGGCGGAAGCGTGGAGCCGGGCGAGACGCTGGAGGAGGCGGTCGTCCGCGAGCTGCACGAGGAGACGGGGCTCCGGGCCCGGCCCGATGACGTCGTCCTGCTCGGCACACTGCTCGACCACGTCGGCGGGACCGTGCGGATCACCGTGCCCGCAGTCGTGACCGCGTGGGAGGGGGAGCCCTCCGGGCAGCCCGGAGAAAGCGTGGATTCCTGGCGCTGGTATCCGACACGGCAACTGCCTGACGGTCTCTTCGAGTGCAGCGCCCAGATCCTCACCGCCTGGTGCCCCGACCTCCCCGTCGATCACCCGCCCGCCGCCTTCACCTCCTTTCTGCCACCGCACGAGAAGCCCGCCCGGCCGACCGGCGAAGACCTGTACTCGTCCGCCCACGCACCCGGCGCCGCCGATGCCCGCAGCACGGCCGTCCTGCTCGTGAACGACGAGGGCCGGTATCTCCTGCATCTGCGGGACGCGAACAAACCGATCTGTGATCCGGGCACGTGGTCCCTGGTCGGCGGCGGGCGCGAAGGCAGCGAGACGCTCGACGAGGCCATCGCCCGGGAGATCTCGGAGGAGACGGGGCTGGTCATCTCCGATCTGGCGCCGTACTCACGAGCCGAGGCGACGGGCCCGTACGTCACGGAGGGAAACATCCAGGTCTACCTCGGGCACTGGAACGGCGACGCCGAGACCCTGCCGGTCACCGAAGGGATCATGTTCCGTTGGTTCGACGTGGCCACGATGCAGCATCTGACCATGTGCGGCTGGGCGCACGAGGTGATCCTCGCCCACCACTCCGAACAGGCCGAGCGGTAGCAGCACAGGCAGCCGGATCGGTCAGGATTCGAGAAGCGCGGGTCCCGGGGCCGGACCTAGCATGATGTTCATGGACATCACGATTCACACCAGCGTCCTCCCCCATGACGACCCGGACGCCTCCGTGGCCTTCTACCGCGACATCCTCGGCTTCGAGGTCCGCAATGACGTCGGACAGGGCAAGATGCGCTGGATCACGGTCGGCCCCGCCGGTCAGCCCAGCACCTCGATCCTCCTGGCTCCGCCGTTCGCAGACCCCGGAATCACCGAGGACGAGCGCCGCACCATCGCCGAAATGATGGCCAAGGGCACCTATGGCTGGATCCTGCTGGCCACCCGGGATCTCGACGGCACATTCGAGAAGGTGCAGGCCGGCGACGCCGAGGTCGTCCAGGAGCCGACCGAGCAGCCGTACGGGATCCGTGACTGCGCGTTCCGCGATCCTGCGGGCAACCTGGTCCGTATCCAGGAGCTCGGCTGAGTCGTCATCCAGGAGCTCGGCTGAGTCGTCCGGGCGCATCGGCTCGGCCCCGACGGCCGCCGACATCGCGACCACCCGCGAAGGACCGGGCGGCCGGCGCTCTCGGCCACTGTCCTCACCCCCTTCCCCGGCGGTCACCTCATCGCGAAATGACTCGTGGTGAGGCGACCGCCGGGGCTGCGGCGTTCCCGCAGGTCGTTCCCCGGACCGGAGGCCGCCACAGGCCCCGCTCGCGCCACCGGGTGCTGCTGGGCCTGCCGGTCTGCCGGCCACCGACAAAAGGAGTTCCCACATGTGTCATCCCTCGTGGGGCGCCGCGCGCGCCGCGGCGCAGCGCCTGAGCGGCCTCACGGAGTTGCGCCGAGTGCGCGACCGCATGGACCGGGAGTACGCGCAGCCCCTGAACGTGGAGACGCTCGCCCACGACGCGCACATGTCCGCCGGGCAGCTCAGCCGCCGGTTCCGGTCGGCGTACGGGATATCGCCGTACGCGTACCTGACGGCGCGGCGCATCGAGCGTGCGACGGCGTTGCTGCGCCGTGGCGACCTCTCCGTCATCGAGGTCTGCCGCGCGGTCGGCTGCGCGTCGCCGGGCATCTTCCGTGCCCGGTTCGCCGAGCTGGCCGGCATGCCGCCCCACGCCTACCGAGGCCTCACAGCGACCGTTGGGGTAGGGGCGCCGCCGCGCGTGGCCGGACAGGTGACACGACCGGTCAGGAATCAAGAAGCGCAGGCCGCCGGGGCGCAATTAGCGTGAAGACCATGACTTCCATCGAATCCGTCACCCTCGAGGTGGCCGACACCGCAGCCGCCCACAGCTTCTACACCACCGCCTTCGGTCTGGACACGCAGATTCGCCTGCGGGCCTCGGACGCGCCCACCACCGGCTTCCGTGGCTTCACGCTCTCGCTCACGGTTTCCCAGCCCGCCACCGTCAATGCCCTCGTCGGCGCCGCTCTCGAAGCCGGCGCCACGCCGCTGAAGCCCGCGGCGAAGTCGCTCTGGGGTTACGGCGGTGTGGTGCGGGCTCCGGACGGCACGATCTGGAAGATCGCGACCTCCGCGAAGAAGGACACCGGACCGGCGACCCGGCAGATCGACGAGATGGTGCTGCTCCTGGGGGTCGCGGACATGGCCGCGAGCAAGCGGTTCTACACCGGGCAGGGCCTCACCGTGACGAAGAGCGTCAGCCGCATGTACGTCGAGTTCGCCAGTGGGCCGAGTCCCGTGAAGCTGGCGCTGTACCGGCACCGGGCCCTGGCCAAGGACGCCGGTGTGACTCCCGACGGCACCGGATCGCACCGGCTCCTGATCGGCGGCGACGCCGGGCCCTTCACCGACCCGGACGGGTTCGCCTGGGAGGCTGTGAAGCCGGCCCTCGCGCCCTGAGGTTTCGCTGCCACCCGCCCTGCCGAGGAGAACAGCCGCCGGATGCCGGGTTTCATGAACTCCGTCGGCTGACAACGGACGACGGCCGGAATTGCGCTGTACGTCACCGGACATGCCTCCATAGGGTCTCCCTTCGGCCTGCCCGCCCGTCTCAGGAGGTGCCGTGCCACGCGGTGACAAGTTCTGCTACACCTGCGACTCCGACGAACAGCATCGCCCCCTCACCGGCCCCGAGAAGACCTGGCTGAAGCAGCACACCAGCCGGAAGAACGTCGAGGGCTTCTTCATGTGCAAGGCGCCGGACTGCCGGAATGTGCGTACCGGCTTCGACAAGCGCCCCTTCGACCCCGTCGTCCGAATCCCCCTGCCCGACTGAGCACACCGCCGCACCTGCGCGGCCGCCCCGGACCACCGGACCACCCCCGGACCGTCGGCAGCGGCCGTCCGGGTGGCGGCCCGCCTCTCCTGAAGCGGCCGGTCCCCGGATCCCGCTCTGCTGACCTGTGCAGGGCCCGCACGGGTCAGCAGACCTCGCCCTTCGTCAGTCCTTACCGGCTGCGCGCCAGGTCAGTCCCCAGCCGTATTCGATGTCCGCTGCCTGCTGCTTGAGGACGCCGGGTGGCAGCACAAGGTATTTCGCCTCTCGGCGGACGATCAGTTCGCCGCCGATGTTCTCGATCAGTGCGATCGCAGCCACCTGGGACTCGTCCAGGAGTACCTCGATCGGCGGACCCGCGGGCGGATACAGCGTGGCGACCCCGTGCAGTCCCGCGAAGCTCGACGCCCCGGAGTAGATGACCACGAACACCAGGAGACGCTTGATCTCGACTGTGTGGTCAAGATTGATCATGAGGTTCTCGCCGGCCTCGCTCGAGCCGGTCCGGTCGTCCTGGCCGAGCTGGATGTAGGGCGCCTGGTCGAACGAGCCGAACTGATTGTTGATGGGGTGAACGATCCCCATCGCTCCGTTCTGGAGCTCCCACAGGCAGGAGAGGTCCAGGTCGATGTCCTCCAGCCGTACGGCGTCCTTCCCCTTGTTCATCCAGCCGCGCGGCGGCTGGGCAGCGCTCCATGAGAGATTGACCCGCATTCCGCCTGAGGTCGCGCCCTGCTTGGTCAGCGACACCGCTGGCGCCGCCTTCGTCAACGTGATCTTCGACAGTCGCACCGGCGTGGGCGCGGGCGGTCGCACCGGCGTGGGCGCCGCCCGGTGCACCGGCGCCGGCGCGGCGGGCTCGTCGACGGTGATGCCGAAATCGGTGGCCAGTCCGGCCAGACCGGTGGCGTATCCCTGGCCCACCGCGCGGAACTTCCATGCACCGTTGCGCCGGTACAGCTCACCGAGCACGAATGCCGTCTCCGTCGTGGCGTCCGTGGCGTCGAACCGCGCTGTCTCGACACCGCTCCGCGCGTCCAGCACACGCACGTACAGGCCGGAGACCCGGCCGAACGTACCGTCGGCGGAAGCCGCGACGACCACGGTCCCGATCTCCTGCTCCACCGCGGAGAGCGCCACCCCGATCGTCTCGACCGTGCCGGCGCCGTCCTGGCGTCTGCCCTCATGCCGCACCGCACCACTGGGATGCACCGGCTGGTTGCAGAACACGAAGTCGTCGTCGGACCGCACCTTGCCGGCCGATGTCAGCAGCAGAGCCGAACCGTCCACATCAGGAGTTCCATGGCCTGCGCGCCACCCCAACTCGACCCGGACAGTGGCACTTGGCACCGGTACGTTGGCGCCCTTCTGCAAGGACATAGGGTTCCCCTCCCTGCCCCTCCGACTCCCGCGGCGTACGAAACTCTGGCATGCCCTCCTCGCCGATGACGGGAACTGCCTCTGCTTCACCGTCACTTCTCACGCGGACGCGGATCAGCCCCGGAGGGCTCGAGCAGCTGCCTCCTCCAGGCCATCTCCGCCTCGCTGAGCGGGATTTCGGGGCAAAGCCGTTCGGGGTGGCCCGCCGGTGGCCCCGCGACGGGAACGCCGCCCGGCTCGGTGACCGGCGGTATGTGGACCCAGATGTGACCGAAGGCAACCACCGCGTCCATGACGGACCGCAGGTACCGGGCTAGGAGGATACGCATGCTCCCAGCCTTCCCACCGTCGCCGGAACTTCACCACCGTCGCCGGAACTTCACCACCGTCGGCCGACCGGAAGCAGCGCGCCGCCGGGCGGGGCCGGCGGCCGCGACCGGCCCGGACGGCAACCCTTCGCCCTCCCCGGGGTCGTCATCTGCCGCCAGGACGAGTGAGCAGTCGTGTGCCGGCCGCCCTCATGCACCGGGCAGACCGGTTGAAGCAGCAACGGCACAGCATCCGCGCTGAATTCCAGTCGCGCAGGCGGCCGTCCGAGGTGCGCCGCAGAGGCTTGGGTGAGACCGTGGAAACAGGGAATCATCGACCGGAAAGCTGCCGTCCGACTGGCAGTATCGGGTGAGTGACACTGCTCAGCGGGTAACCTCCCCTCCGGATTCGGCCGCCGCACGCTGAAGGGCGAGTCATGAGTGACCGAGCTGCCTATTTCTTCAAGGGCGACCGCTACCTCCGTTACGACATCACCACCGACACCGTCGACGTCGGACCCACCCGGATCTCCGACAACTGGCCCCAACTCCCCACCGAATTCCAGAGCGACCTGGACGCAACCATCAACTGGGGAGACGGCAACGCCTACTTCTTCAAAGCCGACCGCTACCTCCGCTACAACATCACCACCGACACCGTCGACGTCGGCCCCACCCAGATCTCCGACAACTGGCCCCAACTCCCCACCGAATTCCAGAGCGACCTGGACGCAACCATCAACTGGGGAGACGGCAACGCCTACTTCTTCAAAGCCGACCGCTACCTCCGCTACAACATCACCACCGACACCGTCGACGTCGGCCCCACCCAGATCTCCGACAACTGGCCCCAACTCCCCACCGAATTCCAGACCGATCTGGACGCAACCATCAACTGGGGAGACGGCAACGCCTACTTCTTCAAAGCCGACCGCTACCTCCGCTACAACATCACCACCGACACCGTCGACGTCGGCCCCACCCAGATCTCCGACAACTGGCCCCAACTCCCCACCGAATTCCAGAGCGACCTGGATACCGCCGTCGACTGGGACCAGGTCTGACCGGGACGCGCACCACCGGGCCGGTCGCGGCGCATGACTCTTGGCACATGACTCGCGGTGCGAGCGGGCGGGCACCAGAAGGGCAAGGCCATGACCACGCCGCTGCTCGACTTCGTGAAGCCGCTTCTGCCCGGTGTCTTCGACCGCATCGTCCTTCCGCCCGAGATCAGGGTTCTCCTCGACCACCTCTCCACGGATCTGCCGCTGCCGGCCGGTCCGTCGGCCGCACCGCTCTCGGGTGAGGCCCGGGCCACTGCCGACGATTCGGCCGGTGGGTTCGCGCAGCTCGCGATCGGCCCGATGGGCCCGCCGATCCCGTTCGATCTGCACCTGACCGGCCCCGCCGCCGCTCCCACCGGCTTCCGGCTCGACCTGTTGCCGGCGGACGGACTGCTGGAGCTTCCGGCCGCCTGCGTGCCGGCCGAGCCCCGGGTCGATGCCTCCGGCACGCGTACTCTCGTGGCGCGGCCCGGGGGCGGACGGGTCGCCCTCACGCTCAACGGTGCCGACCCGCTGGCGATCCGGATCGAGGGCGGCGTCGGTGTCCCCGCGACGCAGGGCATCGTGGCGCTCGACGCGGCCGGTGAGGGTCTGGGGACGGTCGGGACCAGCCCGCCCGCATTCCTCCTGGGCACACAGGGATTCGGCCTCCATCTCCCCGGCGGACTGACGGTCGATTCCTCCCCGGTCCTCGCGCCGGAACCGGTGACGGACGAAACCGGAGGTCCGGCACCCTCCGGGACGCCGGGCTGGCAGGGTGTGGCGCTCCGCAAGGCAGAGCTCTTCCTCCCGGAGACGACTCCGCTGGTGGGCAGCGGTCCGATCCCCGTCGAGCTGGACCTCGGCATGCCCAACGGGCTGTACGGACGGACGGAGGCGCACGTCCCCGCCCTGGGGTCGCGCCCCGCGTTCGACGTCACCCTCGTCTGGGACGATCCCGGCGCGACCTCGCTCGCGTCCGCGCTTCCGGCGTCGATCGAGATCCGTACGGAATGGAACCTGGGCGAAGCCGCGGGGCCGCCGGGTCTGGGCACCATCGAGTTCCTGGGCGGACGTCCCCTGCGCGTCACGGGCCGGTTCTCACGCAGGCCCGGGACGAGCGACTTCGACTTCGGCCTGGTGGTCGAGGCCGGAGGCGATCAGGGGCTGCTCTCCGTGTCGGGGCAGGGCGCCGCAGGGAAGGTCGTGGTCACGGCGGCAGCCCTGGCGACGGCCTTCATCGCCGACGCGGATCCCCCCACGGCCGCGCAGACCTCGTACGACGGCTTCGGTGCGACCCTGCACATGCTGCTGGTCGCCGCTGCCGGGCTGAGCGCCTTTCTGGATGACGGCACAGTCGTGCTGCACGCCGTGGAGGTGGACGCGGGGCTCGGTTCGGCCGGTACGAAGCTCACCCTGCGGGTGGACTACAGCGTCGATGTCCAGATCAAGACCATCGGGCTCGGGTTCATGAGCATCGGGATGAAGCCGAGCGTGCCCATGCGGCTGCGCTACCGCAACGTCCGGCTGCTCGTCGACTTCGCCCAGTCCGGCCTCGACCGCTTCCACCTCTCCTATGGGGAGGCGGACATCGATGTGGAGGATCCCGGTGGCTGGCGGATCCAGTCGCCCGGCACCCTGTCGGACCTCTTCGATGTGCTCGGCAGCCGTTCGGGCCACGGCTCCCAGTGGTTCGAGATCGATCTGCGCTTCGCGCTCGACCTCGGTCCGGTCAAGGTCAGCGGGGCAACGGTCCGTGTGACGCTCGGCCCCAGCGGCGCACTGCACCCGGAGGTACGCGGACTCGACGCCGCCCTTGTCCTGCCCGGGCTTTTCGAGGCCCGCGGCAAGGCGTCGCTGGGCGCCGGCAGGCTGGATCTCGCCCTGGCCGCCCACATCGTCCCGCTCAACGTCGCCGCGTTCGCCGACCTCAGCTACAAGGACTGCGGTGGCGGGGTCAACGAGCTGGTTCTCGCCCTGGGCGTCGACCTGCCAGGGCCGATCCCGCTCGCCAACAGCGGCCTCGGGCTCTACGGGCTCGGAGGCATCTTCGGCGTCAACGCCGCCCTGCCCTCCCCCGGCCCGGGAGACGATCCGATCCTCTTCCAGCTGGGGCTCGATCCGTTCGACACGGCCGGCTACGCCTGCGCTCCCGACGGGAGCGTGTTCGGCCTGGGTGTGGTGGTGGGGACCGCCCCGGACCTGGGCTTCACGTTCAGCGCCAAGGGCGTCGTGGTGATCGGACTGCCGGATGTCGCCGTCCGGGCAAGCCTCCAGGGCCGCGTGCTGTCCCCGCGCGTGAAGATGACCGACAGCCTGGGCCCGCCGGAGGAGGGCGCCTCGTTCATCGGCGCACTCGCCGTCGCCGGAGACGGTGTCACCATCGCGATGCGGGGCCACTACGAAGTGCCCGTCCTGTTCACCCTCGACGTCCCCTTCGGCGCCCGCTTCCCGGCACACGGGCGCGACTGGTACGTCCGGCTCGGCTCGGACGGTCAGCCCGGCCGCGGCCCCGGCCTCATCCAGGCCAAGGTGCTCCCGGACTTCCTGAACATCAACGCGTGGGCGTTCTTCATGGTGGAGGGCGACGGCATCCCGCATCTGGGCGGCATACCGGCGCTCTCACCGGCCGGGTTCTCGCTCGGCCTCGGAGCCGGCTTCACCGCCGTCTACGGCATCCCGCTGATCCACGTCGACATCACCGCCTCCGTCATCCTCGCGCTCGGCACCCGTCCGCTGCTGCTCGGCGGAGTCGGGCACCTCTCCGGCAGTCTGCACCTGGGCCCTGTCTCCATCGGGGCCAGTGCCGAGGTCAGCTTCCTGATCGCGCCCGAACTCGGCGACACCTGGGTGCGGTTCGAGGTGTGCGGTGAGGTGGACCTCTTCTTCTTCAGCCTGGAGGGCTGCGTCACCATCGAACTCGGCAGCAAGGGCTCGGAGATCCCCGATCCGGTCGACTGGCCCCTGGAGTCGGTGGCGCTGGCCGATCACCGCTACACCGAACTGGCCAGCGCCGTCACCGCCCCTTCCGCGCCCCCCGTCCATGACCTTCCGGTGGTCTGGCCGGACGTCATCCCTCTGCTCCAGTTCACCAACGGTCCGGCCGACGGCCTGCAACCCGGCCCGTTCCACGACCGGCTCGCCTGGAACCCGGCGGCGGTCGGCAGCGGCGTCGTCGGCAACGACCGCCTCAGCTACACCTACACCCTCACCTCCGTCGACCTCACCGCGATCGACCCCGCCACCGGGCACGAGACGCCGGTCCCCGGTCAGCTCGAAGCCGCCTGGCAGGAAGCCAGGACCGGCGCCCCGGGCGAGCCGGGGGCTCGGGAACTCGCCCTCCTCACCTGGGAATCGGCGCTCTGGACCCGCAAGCTGGTGGACGGTGCGGTCAACGACCCGAACGACCCGGTTCCCGCGATCGCGCACCGCTGCCGCGCGGAGTTCACCGCGCAGCCCGGCTGGGCGCTGGGAGGCCTCGGCAACCGCCACGGTCCCGGCGAGGACTGGAAGCTGCCCACGGAGGCGGCACCCGGACCGTTCGCGTCGGTGTTCGACGTCCGCGCCGCGGCGCAGTGGTGGGGCGTACCGATCGATGACGCGACGGCCGGGTTCTTCCCCTATGTCTTCCCGCTGGTGCTCGGCGCGCCCGCGGTGTTCGACGAACCGCTGCCGGTCATCGGCCGCGAATTCGCCGGTGACTTCGTACTGCCGCACGTGGCAGGGCTGCCGCTCGACCGTGAACCGGACGAGAGCGCCCCGGGCATCGGCGAGGTGCCGGTCAGAGCCGTGCTCACGTTCTCCGAGCCGTTGCTCGATCCCTGTCTCGCCCTGCGCCTGCCCGACTGGCCTCCGGGCCGGACGGACCGGGTGCGGGTCGGCCTGATCGGCCCGGACGGCACCGTGCCGGTCTCCGACACCGGCGCCGAGCCCGTACCCGGCGGCGCGGAGGTCCGCAGCTACGAGGCGCAAGGAGGCCCGTACACCGGGATCGTGGTGGAGTATCACGCCGCTCTCGCTCCCGAAGTCCTCGGTGTGCGGGCCGTATCGGTGCGTGCGCGGGACAGTGCGGAGGCGGCCACACGGGCGGCCCGCACCGCCGGCCAGGCCGCCGCCGCCAAGACGCACTCGGTGACGCCGCGGCCCATGCTGTCGCCCGGCACCGTCTACCGCATCGACATCGGCCTCGAGGGCCAGGGCCGGCGCGAGGGCGCGACCGGCCCGGTGGTCGCCCGTACGCAGAGCTACTGGTTCCGCACCGCGGACATGTCGGGCCCCGCGCCGAGCAACGGCACGCAGTACCCGCAGGGCACCACCTCCGCCATCGCCCTCAAGCACTACGAGGACTATGTCGCCGCCCCCGCCGTCCTGTTGCGGACGGACAGCTTCGACCCGGCCTATCTGGAGCGCTACATCCTCTCCTGGATGCCGGCGGACAAGGCAGGGTCCTGGTTCGCCGACGACCCCGTCGGGGTCCAGCTCGAAGTCAGTCATGTGCCGGATCTCGCCGCCGCCTACGACCACGACACGCTCGTACGTGTCCGCCGCACCGACCCGACCCGAGGGCACCCGGACCCCTTCGAGGAACAGGCGTTCCCCGCCACCTCCTTCTGGCAGGCCGCGGTCTCCGCACTCCAGTCGCAGGCCGATCTGCGCCTGTACGAGGCGACGACCGCGGCGGGTTCCTGCCCCTATCCGGGACCGGGCGCGACGCTCGGAGGCCGGCCCGCCCTCCAGCAGCTGTCCGGCTACGAGCTCTCCCTGGCCTTCCCCTTCCTGGATTCGGCCGGCTCCGGTCAATCGGGCGGAGCGGCCATCCGCGGCGGGGTGTTCACCACCTCCCGCTACCGCAGCCCCCACGCCCTGCTGGCCGGCCTCGGCTTCGTACCCGAAGGGGCGGAAGGCGGCGCGATCAGCGGTGATCTGCGGGTCGACGCCATCCCGGTGGCCGTTCGGGACACCACCGCCGACGGCGCGCTGGAACACGCTCTCGCCCTGCTCGCGCTCGACCGCTCCGCCCCCGCGCACGAAGCCCGCACCACAGCCCTGTGGACGGACGACAACGGCACCTGGGCGCTGCACGGAGTGCTGCTGGAGGCTCCCGAGCCGATCCACCGGCCCGACTCGCTCGGCCTCGTCAACTTCGGCGGCCGGCTCCGGGTCAACGGCCTCTCCTGCGGTGGGCAGTCGTTCCCCGGCATCATCCGTTCCGCCTCCGGCGACCGTCTTCTCTTCCTGACCGCCCGCCCGTTCGTGCCCACCGGCCCGCTCAACCTCGGCGTGACGCTGCAGGACGTACCGCTTGAGGCCGCCACCGTGCCGGTGGCAACGGCTCTCATCTGCCCGGTGCCCCCGGTACCCGGCTTCGCGAAGGATCTGCCATGAGCCTCGACGCCGCCCCGCCCACGCTGTTCCGGGCCAGTGCCATCGCCGCCGAGGGCCTGCCCCGGCTCGCCGACGGATTCCACCTCCGGGTGAAGGCGAACCCCTGGATCGGCTTCCCGGTCCACCCCTTCGCCGCCTGGCGACTGGGGTTCGACGAGGAGTTGAACGAGCTGCCGGTCCAGTGGCGCGATGCCTACGGGAACGGACTGACCGTCCCCTTCGATCTGGAGCAGGCCGGTGGCTTCGCCGAAGGCTCGCTGTTCGGATTCTCCGCCGCCGATCCGTACATCTGGGCCGAGATCGACGTCGAGGACCGCGGACTGCGCGTCGACCTGCTGGACGCTCTGCAGGGCCCGGCCGGGAGTGCACGCGTCCTCGCCACACGCCGCCGCGCGCCGTTCCGGTTCGGCCACACCGCCATCGCCCGTCTCCAGGTGACCGGCGCGGGAACCGTCACTGCGGCATGGGGCCTGCGGCAGAGTTCCGTCCTTTCCGAGCGGGCGATCTCCGACCGGCCGCCGGACCTCGTCTTCGGGCTGCCGGTCCCCCTCGGGCCCTGGTACGCCCCCGACGCGAACACCGACCCGCTGAGCGCCGCAGCCGACCGGGTCGCCCTTGGCGCGCCACGTCGGCTGAACCCGCCGGACAACCCCGACGGACTGCTCCCCGACGACACCGATCCGGACGAGGAGACCCGCCGAATCATGGAGCGGATCGCGCCGGAGTATGTCGACCCGTGGCTCCGGGGCGGCTGGGGAGACCCGGACGTCGCGCCCGCCCGGGCCACGTTCACCGACTCCGTGACGAGCGAGGACGGCCACCCGGTCAAGGCCACCGCCGCCATCACCCCGTCGCTCCTGACGATGGCCGTCGACCCGCAGATCGCCCGCTATCTCGGCCTGGCCACGACCGTCCCGTTCGGCGCCACCGCACCGGTCCAGCGGGCCGATGTCTGGGTGGTCGCCGGACGCTGGGCGGTGCAGCGCGAACGCGTCCTCCACGAGCCGGGCGACACACCCGGCGCCCCGCTCACCCTCGGCGACGTACTCGGACCACCCGCCGGGACCGGCTGGCTGGACGGGCAGCTCGACTACGTGTTCCCGGACGCGCCGCAGCTCATCGGCGAGCTCCCCGGACGACCCGGCGGTGAGGCGGGCCCGTGGTCCGCCGCGACCCTGCTCGCGGTCGCGGTCGCCGCCGGTGACGCGCCGCCCGACCCGCCGGACCCGTTCCGGCTCAGCGCGGCGGAACCCGGCGGGTGGAACCCTGCCGCCGGTCCGGACGATCCCGGCCCGGAGAGCTGGCGGCAGCCGGTCTCTCTCGGCGGGCAGCCGGCGCGCGGCATGGTGGGCTTCGCCCGGACCGGCCCCGACGGCCCCGTCGCCCTGCACCGCTTCGCACCCCAGCCGGGCCAGGGCTACGTCACCCGCGCCCTGCCGCTCGTACCGAACTGGGCCGGCAACAACCGGCGTGTCGTGGAGGACCGCACCGTTCCGGCAGGTCCGGCCGGTGCGAGCTGGCGGGTCTGGGGGGCCGACGAGTTCGGCCAGTGGTCCGACGGCGCCGACCTCGACGTACCCCTGCCGATGCGGCCCGCGCCGCCGCCGCCCGTGCCGGAGGCCACGTTCCGCGCCGGGCCGGCCGACGGTTCGACCGGGCCGCGGGTGCCAGGCTCCATCCTGCTCCGGTACACCGTGCCCCGCCCCGGGTCGACGGCGCCGGGCAGCCTTCCGGTCGCGGAGCTCCGGGTCGAGGCCGACGGGGTTCCGCTCCCGCCGAGACCGGTCGTACCCGGCGAGACCGTCGTCCTGGAGGCGACACCTCGGCCCTTCGATGTCGGCGAGCAGCGCAGCATTCGCATCGTCTCCACCTACGTCGACGGCGACGGTACGGCGTCGCCCGCTTCCGAGGACGACTGCGCCGCCTACGACGCACGCGCCCCACAGGCCGTTCCCACCTCACCGATGATCCTGTGGACTGGGCCGAAGGACTCGACCGGTCTGGCCGAACTGGCCCTGCGCTGGCCGCCGCAGCCGCACGCCGCCCGCTATCGGATCTACCTCGGCGACGCCCGCCGCCTCGCCGGCGAACTCGGCCTCTCCCTCCCGCCCACCCCGGTCCGGGCGTCCCAGGCGCACCCGGTCCATGCCGCCGGCAACCGGCTCACGGCGAAGCGGGCCTTCACCTTCCTCGGTGAGACCGGGGGCGCCCCGTCCGGGGACGGTCTCGTCCACTTCGCCACCCGGATCCCCGGCGGTCTGCGCAGTGTCCAGTTCGTCCGTGTGGTCCCCCTCACCGCCGGCGGCGCCGAGGCCGACTTCCGGGACTGCGGCCTCGTCCCCATCGCCGTCCCGGGTCAGGACCGTCCGCCGCCGCCGCTCCTGGACGCGGTCACCGACCCGGCCCTCGGTCTCACCCTGACGCTGCGCGCCCATGGCCTGCGCCCCGAACTGCTCGGTGCCGCACCGGGCGGCGCCCCGGAGTACCGCCTGCGCCGCACCGGCCGCGGTGTGGACGGCCGCTATGCCCCCGTACACCTGACCGGGGTTCTGTCCGGCCCCGACGCCGACGGTGTGTGGACGGCGACGGTCAATGTGCCCGCCGTCGAGCTGGCCCCCTTCGTCCACCGCGTCTGGTACGCCGACGTCCGCTACCCGGCTGAGCCGGCCCTGCCTCCAGGTGTGGTCGAGCTCCCCGCGGACGGCGGGATCGAGCCGGTGTGGAGCGTGGTGGGAAGTGCCTCGGAGAGCCTGTGGAGCGAGCCGTCCCTCGCCGTCGAGTCGCTGCTCGTCCCTCCGGACGGACCGGGGGCACCTGCCGTGCCTGACGTGACGACGGGCGCGGACGGCTCGGTGGCCCTGTCGTTGGGCGGTCTGCCGACGGTGGTCGCCGCTGCGGACGCCCCCTATCTGCTGGAGATCTACCGGGGCACGGCCGGCACCGCCGCGGAGCAGCAGGCAGTCGTCCCGGTGCTCGGCCCCGCCCTGTCCTGGACCGACCCCTCACCGGTCCCCGACGCGCACTTCGACCTCGTCGTGGTCGACCCGGTCGGACGCCGCAGCCCGGCGACCCGCGCCCCGGGAGCTGTTGTCTAGTCCCGGCGGACGGGAGGGGAGCGCCGATACTCCGGCATGCCGCGGTCGCGCCCGCCCGGGTAGTCGCCCGGACACCCTGAGTCTTCATCACATCCGTCTCATGCCCTTCCACTTGGGGATCGGCGGGCGTCGTGCCGGTGCCAGGATGCGCTGTTCATCGCGGCGGTGTTGTGTGGGGAGGGAGACACCTCATCCGTCTCCCGGACTCGAACAGGAAGTTCGGCCAAGAGGACCGGCCGGCCCCCGCCCGGGCCGGTGAGTGCCCCGTCAGGCCAGGAGGAGTCATGGCAACCCGGACGGCGTTCTTCTTCCGCGGCGGCACATACGTCCGCTACGACGTGAATCCGAGCACCGGCGACACCGTCGACACCGGGATCTACCCGCGCGGCATCGGAGATGGCTGGGGCGCCATGCCCGTCTCCTTCCGCAGCGACATCGACGCGGCCGTGACGTGGCCCGACGCCTTCGTCTACTTCTTCAAGGGCAGCACGTACGTGCGCTGGGACGCCACCGCCGACACGGTGGACGCGAACATCTATCCGCGCGACATCGCTGACGGCTGGACAGCGTTTCCCGCGTCGTTCCGTACGGGGATCGACGCCGCCATCAACTGGGGCGACGGAAACGTGTACTTCTTCAAGGGACCGAAGTACATCAAGTACAACATCGGCGCCGACACGGTGGACGCGAACATCTACCCCCGCGACACCGCCGAGGGCTGGACAGCATTCCCCGCGTCGTTCCGTACGGGGATCGACGCCGCCATCAACTGGGGCGACGGAAACGCGTACTTCTTCAAGGGACCGAAGTACATCAAGTACGACATCGCCCACGACACCGTCGACGCGCACGTCTACCCGCGCGACACCGCCGAGGGCTGGACACAGCTCGCCGGGGCCGGATTCACCGACCGGATCCAGGAGGCGATCGAGTGGCCCCAGGCCGAAGTCGCTACCTACAGTGCCCCGGTTTCCTTCACCGCCTGCACGCACACGAACCAGCCGGTGGTGTCGGCCGGCCGCACCTTCGACATGCAGGCGACCATGCGCCAGGCGCATCCCTCCCTGTGTGCCTGCGGGGAGTACCGCCAGTACGTCCGCGGTGACTTCCTCTACGACGGCACGCGAAAGAACTTCCTTCTGCAGGACGGCACGGGCGTCCCGCCCGTCCCCCTGCTCCCACGCCCCGAACCCGGTGCGGCGGACGACAACTTCCGCGAGGACGGCAGACCCGCCTCACAGAACCTGTTCACACACGTGGACGCCCACTACGGACACCGGACGGGCCCCACGGCGACGGTGGATGTCAACGATGTCTACCAGCCGTTCCCCCGGCGTACGGGATGCGCGTACACCGGTCATGACACACCCATGACGCAGGCTGCGCCGGGTGCCTTCATCCGCATCGACGTGGATTTCCGCGGCCGGGTGATCGACACGTGCAACGGGGGCGCGGTCCTTCAGCAGAGTGACTGGACAGTGAAGTGCGAGGTGCCTGAGCCATGACAAAGGGAATCCCGGACTATCCGGCACAACAGGCGGGAGACCACTGGGTCCTGCCGACCATCGAAGAGGTCGCGGACGGACTCGTGAAGATGCACGTCAGCGTGACGGTGTCCGCGCAGGACCACCTCCAGGACTCCGACCTCCAGGCCGAAGTGACCGCCGGCGGCCGGACTCTGGTGAGGCAGAGCGGACCCCTTCCCGGCCCTCTCGCGACCATGGAGCTGCTGAGCATCAACGCGGTCGGAAGCTTCGCCTTCGCCAACCCCGGCGACCCGCCGCCGTCCACCGTGGTGGTGACGGTCCGCGGCTCGCAGGCGTCCTTCGACGTCAGCGACGGCTCCGTGTGAGACGGATTCGGCGCGTGGTGGGCCGGGTCCACCGCGCGCGGGAGAGCGGGGTCGGGCACGGTGCGGCCCTGGTACCCCAGAGCTCGTACCGTGCACCTACCCACAGAGCTCGTACCGTGCACCGGCACCGCTCCACCGCCTCCGGCCGGCTGAACCCGCCGCTCAGCCGGGCACCGGACCCGGGCTCAGGTGGCGGTCCGGCTCGCCAGGTACTCGGTCAGCCCCTCGCCGGTGAGCGGGTAGTAGTCGGAGAGCCGTCCGCCCTCGTCGAGGCGCCGGCGCGCGAACTCCTCCCGGTCCTGGTGCAGCAGGGAGTCCTCGGCGAGCGGGATCGCGTTGCGCTGCGGCACGACGACGGCACCGTCCTCGTCGGCGACGATCAGGTCGCCGGGCGTCACCAGGGAGCCGCCGACACCGACGGGCACATTGAAGGCGGACGGGAACAGCTCGGTCTGCGAGGCGTAGTGCGGGGTGACGCCGGTGCACCAGACGGGCACGCCGAGCGCACGGATCCGGGCCGCGTCCCGCACCCGTCCGTCCACCACGATCCCGGCTCCGCCGCGCAGCTTGAAGTAGCGCACGAGCATGTCGCCGAGACAGCCGGTGAAGTGACTGCCATGGGCCGAGATGACGAGCACGTCGCCGGGCCGGATGGACTCGAGGACACCCCACAGCGCGGTCTTGCGCTCGATGTCCTCCTGCTCCGCGCCGTTGAAGACGTCCTCGCGCTGCGGCAGGAACTGGAGCGTGACGGCCCCGCCGGTGACCTTGACGTCCGGTTCGCGGTGCAGCGGCACGGGACCGTCGATGAAGGTCCGGGTGATGCCCATCTGATGCAGTTTCGCGCAGGCCGTCGCCGCGCTCACGTGCCTGAGGGCTTCCACCATCTGTGAAGTGGGCCGTACGTAGGCCGCGGTGTGGACCGGCGCCCGCATCGACTCATAGGTACGGGTGTCCTCCGTCGCGCCGGGGCGGGTCCCACCCCTCGGCGGCGCTTCCTGATCCCCAATCGGGTGCATGCACGTGCCTCTCCGCGTGCTCGTCGCACGCAACGCCAGTGACATCATCGTCTATCGATGGTAGATAACAGCCAATCGATTAGTGATGTCAATGCGTCAGGAGCCGCACATGACAGCCTCGTCCGGCATCCGTCAACTCACGTACACAGCCAGGGAGTCGGGGACGCGGCACTCATCTGAGGCATCCGGAACCGATCCGGGCGTGACGAAGCGATCCCCCCGGTGAAGCCGTTGATCGAGCGCCTCCCGCCTTGTCCGGACGGGAGTTGGGGACCCGGCCTCGCACCGCTCACACCCACTGAGCACACCCCGGACCCCAAGGCGGCGTCACCGTACGGGAGTCCGCTCACCGGTGCAGCCGGCCGGAGCGCGAGAAACAGTACGCAGAGGTTGCGGCAGCACTCTTGAAACGAGCGGGATGCCACCCCTAGCATCAGCAATCGATAGACGATAGGCGCCGAGACAAACGGCTCGTCCGCCTCCGCCGCATCACACCACCCCGCCGGGCGGTCCGCACCACCGGCCGCCCGCACCCCCTCCCGCCGCTGCTCCACCGGAGCTCTGCGGCTGGACAACACCTATCGATTATTCACGACTACGCAACGGAGCGTGTCCCGATGAAACCAATGTGGCGCCGTACTTGCGGACTCGCCGTGGCTCCCCTGGTGATGGCATCGGCCGTCGCCTGCGGCGGTGGCTCCGACCAGGCCTCGGATGGCACGACTCTCCGCGTGATCGTGAACATCACGCCGAACCTGACGGAGAAGTACTGGAACGACCTCTTCGACTCGTACGAGAAGGCCCACCCCGGGGTCGACATCAAGCTCGAACTGACCGGCACCATCTCGGCGGACGCGAAGCTGCGGCAGGACCTGGCGGCGGGCGATCCGCCGGATGTCGCCCAGCAGATCGTTCCGACCGCCGACACCGCCTCGCTCTTCACCGACCTGTCCGACCAGCCCTGGACCGCCAGGACACCGCTGGCCGACCAGTACTCCATCGGCGGCAAGCACTACGTCGTGGGCGTGGGTGAGCAGATCCAGTCGCTCGTCTTCTACAGCAAGGCCGCCTTCGAGAAGGCCGGGCTCGACGCGTCGAAGATCCGGACGATGGATCAGTTCACGACGGCCATGGGTGACTTGAAGGACGCGGGCTACAAGCCCCTGCAGGCCGCCGGCCAGTGGGTCACCGGAGCACAGTTCTCGATGATGGCCGACGCCGGGGTGCTCACCGCCGACCCCGAATGGACGGCCAAGCGCAACGACGGCAAGGCGTCCTTCGCGAAGAGCGGCTACCTGCCCTACCTGGAGCAGTACAAGGGCTGGATAGACAAGGGCTACCTGGAGAAGAGCGCGCTCGGTCTCACCTACGCGGACGGTCAGACGGCCTTCCTGAACGGCAAGTCCGCGATGTACGTCATGGGTTCGTTCTTCGTGCCCGCCGCTGACGCCGCCAAGAAGAGCGACGACATCGGGGTGTTCACCATGCCGACCGACGGGGCCTACCCGTCCGGCCAGTTCGGCAACATCTCCAACCCGTATGTCGTGGTGAACAAGTCGCGGCACAAGGCCGAGGCGATCGAGTTCGTCAAGTGGGCGACGACCGACCCGGCGGCCATCAAGAGCCAGCTCGCCTCCGACGCGAACCTGCGGGAGGGCTTCACGTACAAGATGTCCAGCCTCGGCACGTCCGTGCAGCAGATCCTGGACAGGGCGCCTTCGGTGATCGTGAAATCCGGGAAGAGCCAGCCGATCGCGGGCTTCAGCGACGAACTCAACAAGCAGGTCCAGTCCCTGTACACGGGCTCGTCCGCCTCGGGTGCGGCCGACGGATTGGACAAGTGGTGGAACTCGCAGAGCTGACCGCGGGACCGGATCTGCGGGCACGGCGCCGGGCACGGCTGCGCGAATCGGCCGTCTCCTTCGGGATGATGGGCCCGGCGGTACTGCTCTACACGGTGATGACCGTCGTCCCGGTGGGAGTCGCGGTCTACCTCAGCTTCACCGACTGGGACGGCTTCTCCACCGCCGCGTTCACCGGACTCGACAACTACAAGCACCTCTTCGACGACCCGAGTTCATCGGACGCCTGGTACGTGACGGCACTGATCGCCGCGTTCGGCACGGTCCTCATGGTGGGCCTGGGGCTCGTGTACGCGCTCGCGCTCAAGGGCCGTTCGCGCACGAACTCGTTCTTCCGTGCCGTCGCCTACTTCCCGCATGTGATCAGCGCGCTGATCCTCGGCTATCTGTGGGCGGCGATCCTCGGCACCAACGGTGCCATCAACAACACGCTCGCCAAGTTCGGGATCGAACCGGTCGGCTTCCTCTTCGACGAGCAGTTCGCACTGATCTCGCTGATCGCCGTGATCGTCTGGGCCGGATTCGGTTTCAACGTCGTGCTGTTCGTGGCCGCCCTGCAGACGGTGCCGGCCGAGCTGCTGGAGGCGGCGGCGATCGACGGCGCCTCCAAACGGCAGATCAACCTGCGGATCGTGATCCCCATGATCGCGCCCGTGGTGACCGTGGCGACCGTGCTGAACCTCGTGGGGCTCATCCGGGCGTACGACATCGTGGTCAGCCTCACCGGAGGCGGTCCGGCCGGGTCGACGCAGACGTTCACCTATCTCATTCTCGCCCGGTCCTTCGAGGGCACCAAGGTCGGCTACGCGACCGCGCAGGCGGTGTTCCTGATGGTGGTGTCCGCGGTGTTCGCCCTCGTGGTGACTGCGCTGCGCAACCGTCAGGACCAGGCCGCGACAGGAAGTTAGGAGCCGTTGGTGGTTGTACTGGAAGCAGAGGTCCGCGACAGGCCGAAGGCCGCGCCGGCCAAGGCGGACGACGCACCGCGGGCGGATCGCGAGGAGTCGCGCTCGCCCGTGCGGTGGGCCCTTCTCGGTGTGCTCCTCGTCGTCATGATCGTGCCGGTGTACCTGCTCGTGGTGAACGCCTTCAAGTCGCAGCAGGACATCCTCGACAACCCGTTCTCGATCCCGCTCGGCGGGCTGACCTTCGAGCACATGTCGGCGGCGATCAACAGCCCGCAGTTCAACGTCATCGACGGCTACGGCTTCACGCTGTTCCTCGTCGTGCTCGTGGACGTGCTGTGCATCCTGCTCGCGGGCCCCGCCGCGTACGCGATCGCGCGCAGCCTCAAGCGGCGCACCCAGCTGGTGCTGCTGTACTTCCTGGCCGGCACGTTCATCCCGGGTGCCGCGGTGATCATCCCGGTGATCTACGTGCTGCGCGAGATCGGCCTGGCCAACACGGTGACCGGCCTGGTCGCACACGATGTGGCGTCCACCCTGCCGGTGAGCATCTTCCTGTTCGTCGGATTCATCCGCACCATCCCGGTGGACATCGACCACGCCGCGACGATCGACGGCGCGGGCCGCAACCGGACGTTCTGGTCGATCATCTTTCCCCTGATGCGCCCGGCGGTCGTCACCGTGCTCATCCTCAACTCGATAGGCATCTGGAACGACTTCATCTCCCCGCAGATCCTGCTCAGCCCCTCTTCGGGTCACTACACGGTCACCACGGCGGTCTACGCCGGCATCAGCCAGTACTCGACCGACCTGACGAAGGTGTTCCCCAACCTCCTGCTCGCCATCGCACCCGTCGTCATCTTCTTCATCTACATGCAGCGCCACATCATCAGCGGTCTCACCGTCGGCGCCGTGAAGGGCTGAGCCCGGGTGCGACACCCCCGTCCGAGAACGAGCCGATCCCAGAGAAAGGACTCCGGAGTGCTGAGGAGAAGGAGGCCGCCGTCCCGCACGGGACTGTGGCCCGCAGCCGCCCTGCTCGCATCCCTGACCATGGTGGCCGCCGGCCACCCCGCCACCGCCCATCCGGTCAGGGCCAAGGCGGGACAGACCTACTACGTCGCGCCGGCCGGCCAGGACACCGCCAACGGCAAGACCGACAGGACCCCGTTCCGGCACATCCAGAAGTGCGCCGATGTGATGGTGCCGGGCGATACGTGCCTGGTCCTGTCCGGTACGTACGAGGAGACCGTCGTGCCGGCGCGCTCCGGCACCGCAGAGCTGCCCATCACCTACCGCGCCGCCCCGGGTGCGAACGTGACGGTGAGCGGTGCCTCCAGGATCGGCGGATTCTCACCGGTCACCGCCGCCGATCTCACCGAGATCGCCGCGACGGACCCGTTCGCACAGGACTCGGAGTTCAGCGACGCGGTGGCGGCCGGGCACATCTACAGCACCGATGTCGACCTCGGCCCGGACGTGACCACCGTCCAGGTGTTCACGGACAAGCGGATGGACATCGAGGCCCAATGGCCCTACCCCGGCCTCGATCTGCTCGCCCCCTCGCTCCAGTACGCCGGTGACGGCAGCGCGGACGCCACTGTCGCCGACGCCGCCCTGACCCGCCCGGCGGGGTACTGGGACGGCGCCCGCGCACTCACCGGATACTGGTACGTCTCGGCCACCACCACGGTCAAGAGCTCGGCCGTCGGCTCGGTGACACTGGACGCGGCGCCGCCGTGCGTCCACAAGGTCGTGCCCAAGGAGACCCGGTACGCGCTCTCCGGCAAGATCGGTGAACTCGCCCGTCCCGGCGAGTGGTTCTACGACCCTGCCGTGAAGCGCCTGTACGTGTACGGCACCGACGACCCGGACACCCACACCGTCGAGGTCAAGCGCCGCACCTTCGGCTTCGACCTGACGAACACCTCTCACACGACGGTGGACGGGATCGGCCTGTTCGCCACCACGATCCGGACGGGCGCCGCCAGCACAGGTGTCACCCTGGACGGCATCAACGGCCGGTACCTCTCTCACTACACGGACATCACCCGGGGTGCGACGGACTGCGGCAGCACGGTGACGCGCGGGGTCGGCGACACCGGCATCATCCTCGACGGCACCCGGAACAGGATCGTGAACAGCGATCTCTCACTGAGTGCCGGCAACGGCGTCGCGCTCCGCGGACAGAACAACACCGCCACGGACAACGTGATCCACGACGTCGACTACATGGGTACCTACGCGGCGGGCATCGCCGTGCAGGGCAACAGCCAGACGGTCACCCACAACACGATCTCCCGCGTCGGCCGCAGTGGAATCAACCTCCAGTGGAACGAGGTGCCCGGCCTCGCTCCGGGCAAGGACGTGATCGCGTACAACGACATCTCCGGGTACGCCCGGCTGAGTCTCGACGTCGCCGCGATCTACACCTGCTGCAGCGCGTGGATGATGGGCTCCTCCCTCGACCACAACGTGCTGCACGACCCCGCACCGATCACGACGTCC
Source organism: Streptomyces sp. NBC_00876 (assembly GCF_045207435.1). Lineage (NCBI taxonomy): Bacteria > Bacillati > Actinomycetota > Actinomycetes > Kitasatosporales > Streptomycetaceae > Streptomyces > Streptomyces sp. NBC_00876. The sequence goes on along the minus strand of NZ_CP108800.1, from coordinate 8,009,761 downwards.
ACCACGTTCGGGGTGTCGGGAATCTACGCGGACAACGGGCAGAGCGATCTCGTGATCGCGAACAACGTGGGCTGGGGCAACCGGGAGGGCACGGTGATGCTCAACGGTCTGGGCACCGGATCGCACGACAACGGCGTCTACAACAACACCGGTGGAATGACGCTGTTCTACGTGAAGGAACCGGGTCAGTCGACCGGCACCAGGATCTACAACAACCTCGGTACGATCCGGGGCCTGAGCGGTGCCACCGACGGCGGGCTCGTTCTCTCCAACAACCTTGATCCGGCGGTCGATCCGCTGTTCGCCGACGCGGCGAACCATGACTACCGGCTGACCGCCCCGTCACCGGCACGCAATCAGGCGATCGCGCTTCCGGGGATCAACGACGGCTCGACGGACGCGACCCCGAGCCTGGGGGCCTACCAGTACGGGGCTCCCCCGTGGACCGCGGGCGCCCGGAGGTAGCCCGCACACGACACGGCCACGGGCCCGGTCCGGAGACTCCGGACCGGGCCCGTGCCGTTCGATCACTTCGACTTCGGCGCGGCCCTCCCGGACGCGGTCCTCTTCGTCGCAGTGGCCTTCCTCGCCGGCTTCTTCGTCTCCCGCGCATCCGGTACGGGTCCGCGGCCGGCGGCATGGTCGGCGAACGCCACGGCCGCTTTGGCGGGCTCCCCCGATCGCAACAGATCCACGAGACGTCCGTGTTCCTCCGCCATGGCGCGCCAGTCGCCGTCGAAGAGCGGGTCGGAGATGGCCCGCAGGGTGCGCAGGCTCGGCTCTATGACCTCCCACATCCGGGCCAGGAACGGATTGCCCGCGAAGTGGCTGACCAGGGCATGGAACTCTATGTCGGCGTCACGGAAGCTGCTGACGTCGCTCGCGGCGACCGCCTCGTGCATCCGTTCGACCTGCGCGTCGAGCTCACTGAGCTGTTCCTCGGTGATGTGCTCGGCGGCGAGCTGCGCGGCAAGGCTCTCGAGCGGTTCACGCACCTGCCGGGCGTACTCCGCGTCCCGTGAGGAGATCTCGACGACGAAGTGGCCCCGGCGCGGCACGTGCGAGAACACGCCCTCACGGGCGAGCCGCTTGACCGCCTCGCGCACCGGGGCCTGGCTCACGCCGAGCCGCCGCGCGATCTCGGATTCGACCACGCGGTCGTTCGGCGCGAGATCGCCCTCGACGACGGCCTGGCGGAGCAGGTCGTACACCTGGTCCGAGATCAGGGTCTTGCGGAACCGGTCCTTGTTGGTGGCCAGCGTGGAGACGAATCCACCCGACGCGTTGGATGCCATGAATTCCCAATCCTGCACTGGGGCACGTCAGTTGCGACATATTACGCGCCCGGCTCTCTCGATGGAATCACACCGAGGTTTCCAGCTGCTTGGCCAGCCACTCCAGTTTGACTACTTCGTGGTCGGGTCCGCCGCCTTCGTGGTCGTTGAACGGATAGGCCCGTATCTGCTTGTCGGCCTGATCCACGTTCCGTTCGGCGCCGTAGTGGTTGAACGCCGCGTACACGGTGGAGGGCGGGCAGATGTGATCCATCAGGCCGGCCGAGAAGAGCGTCGGCGCGTTCGCCCGGCGGGCCAGGGTGGCGCCGTCGAAGTAGGACATGGTGCGGGTAACCGTAGCCGCGTGCTCGCGGTGCCGCTTCACGAACGAGGCGACTTCGACGTAGGGCGGCTTGTCGGTGATCGTGGTGGCGCGCGGAAAGTGGCACAGGAACGGCACGTCCGGCATGACGGCCACGAGGTCGGGGACGAGGCCGGCGGCGGCGAGCGCGATGCCGCCGCCCTGGCTGATGCCGGCGACCACGGTGCGGGCCGGGTCGACGTCCGGGTGCGTGCGCGCCGCGGCGACGGCGCGCACCGCGTCGGTGTACAGGCGCCGGTAGTAGTACCGGCGCGGATCGAGCACACCACGGGTGAGGAAGCCGGGCGCAGCGATGTCACCGGTGGCGGGGTCCGGATCGGGGGTCTCGGCCCCCTGTCCGCGGGTGTCCATGACGAAGTGCGCGTACCCGGCATCGGCCCACAGCCGCCACTGATGCGGTGCGCCGCGCCCGCTGCCGTAGCCCAGGTACTCCACGACGACGGGCAGCGGGCCCGTGCGGGTCACCGGCAGATGGAACCAGCCGCGCACGGTGTGGCCGCCGTAGCCGGCGAAGGACACGTCGTAGGTGTCGATGGTCGCGAGCCCGTTGCTCACCGGCTCGAACGCCGCGTCGAGGGCGAACTCCTCCTGCTGCGCGAGCGTTTCCCGCCAGAAGTCCTCGAAGTCGTCCGGCTCGGGCAGAGCCGGGCAGTATCTCTCCAGTTCGTCCAGGGGAAGGTCGAAATGTGCCATGGGAATCTCCGCGGAGGTCGGGACCGACTCTCGGCGAGGCGGAGCCGGTCACTTTTCATCGCCTATCGATCATCGAGTGAATCGAAGCAGGGCCATTCGAGCACTGTCAACCACGCGGGCGGCCGGCCCGGAGCCCGTACACCCGGACCGCGTTCGTGAGCAGCACACGGTCGCGTTGATCATCCGTCAGGTGGGCCAGCCCCGGCCGGGACGCGGCGAGCGAGTCGGCCCGTGAGCCCCGGGGCAGGCAGATCGGCCAGTCGGAACCGATGAGACAGCGGTCGGGGCCGAGCAGGTCCACCACATGCCGCACCAGGTGCGCGAGGCGCTGCCCACGGAGCCCGTTCTGCTGGGTGAGGAGCCCGGATATCTTCACCACCACGTTCGGGCTCGCGGCGGCGCGCTCGGCATCGCGGTACCACTCCCCCGCCGCCGGCGTACCCGGGGCCGGAGGGTTGCCCAGGTGGTCGACGACCACGGTCAGCCCCGGGTGCCGCGCGGCGATGTCGGCTGCCGCGCCGAACGCACCTTGATGCAGGTTGAGTTCGAGCACCGTACCCGCATCTTCCAGTACGGATACGAGCGCACGGGCCGGCTCGGGGACGTCCGCCCACGAGGCGCCGCCGAGCCTCATCCCGTTCGGGCGGAGGTCACCCAAGTCGGCCAGGAGGGTGCGGAACCGGTCGGGCCCGGCGGCTCCGTGGACGTGCAGGTTCGCCACGTACCCGGCGACCAGGTCCGGGCGCCGCCGGCGCAGCTCGCTCAGGGCCATCGTCTCTCCCGCGTCTCCGCGCGACGCCTCCACCAGGACCGCCCCGGCCAGACCGAGGCCGGCTCCCGACCTCTCCAAGTCGCCCTCACCGAAGGTGTGATGGTGCTCACTGCCCGGCCGGATCCACGGGAACCCCGCGGCCGGATCCCACAGGTGGACATGGCAGTCGATCACGGTGCGCCTCCTCATCGGACGTGCGGGGCCGCTCCCGAGTATTGACACGTCGGCTCCCCGCCGGTGAGTCTAACCATCGGCTATCGATGGGCGATTATTCAATGCTTACGTGACGAGGGAGCAGGTGTTCTCGATGCTCAGGCCTGAGCGGACCAGCGGCACGCACACAACGGGACAGGCGCAGGGACCTGTACTGACCGCCACCCGGAGCGTCACCGACGTCCCCCGATGGGCGCACCTGGAACGGCAGTTGTTCGATGTCCAGGAAAAGGCGTGGCGCCTCTTCGCCGACCGCTTCACCGAGGGCGACGGCCGGCTCGTCTTCCGCGACACCCTCGGACAGGGGCTGGACGGCCGGGACGGCGTCGACGACTTCTACGAGCCGTTCTTCAACTGGCCGACGCTCTATCTGCTGGGCGGAAGCGAGGAGTTGCTGTCCGCGGCACGACGGCACTGGCGCGGAGTCACCGCGCAGCTCACCGAGATGGGCATGCTCCTCGACGGCCTGGAGCGCGGCTACGACTGGTTCCACCAGGGCGAGGGCCTCCTCCTCTTCTACGGCCTGTGCCTGGCGGACCCGGACGACGCCGAGCTGCGCGAACTCGCCTGCCGTTTCGCCGACTTCTACCTGCCCGGAGGGCCCAACTACGACGCCCGGCACCGGGTCCTGCGCGCCCCGCACAACGGTTCTGCCGGACCGCGCTTCGGCTTCAGCGACGAAGAGGCGTACTTCCCCTGGAGCCCGGCCCTGCGCCCGTACGGTCTTCCGCTGGACGGAATCGACGGCATCACGTCCTTCGACGACCTGGCCGCGTCCCCCGAGCGCGCCCGCGCGTACGGCCGCACGATGTGGGACCGGATGGGCCGCGGTGACACGATCGTGAACCTGGCTGCCACCGGCCTCGCCACGCAGGCGTTCCTGCTCAGCGGGGAACAGCGCTACGCCGACTGGGTGGCCGAGTACGTCGGCGTGTGGCAGGAACGGCTCGCGGGGCGCGAGGTCGTGCCGGACAACGCGGGCCTGAACGGTGTGGTGGGCGAGTACCTGGACGGCCGCTGGTACGGCGGCCACTACGGATGGTCATGGCCGCACGGCCTGTCTCCCGTCGGCAGCGCCGCCGTGATCGGCGCGGCCAACGCGACACTCCTCACCGGCGACCGGGGGTTCCTGGACCTCGCCCGCAACCCCCTCGACGCGGTACTGCGCCACGCCGAACAGCGGGGCGCCGACGGCATGGGAACGCTCGGTGAACGCTGGGAGCCGCACCTGCGCGCGATGACGGCCGAGCGCACCCTCATGGTCCCCCAGCGGCACAACGACTCCGGCTGGTTCGACTTCACCGTCATGCCGGGGCAACTTCCCCACGCCCTCTGGCACTTCAGCCGCGACCCTGCCGACCGGGACCGGATCGAGCACTTGCGCGCCGAATCCCGCTGGGACTGGACCGCCGTACACACCCAGCGCATCAAGGACGAGGCCGGGCACGAGGAACCCTGGTACGAGTTCCTGCACGGGAACAACCCGCACTACCCCGAGCGGATGCTGCGCACCGCCCTCGCGAGCTGCTCCGAGCGGGTCGAGGCCATCGAGAACGACACCGTCGACCCGGCCGTCGGCCCCGACGCCCTGGACATCCATCACTGGCAGCACCTCAACCCCGTGGTGACCGAAGCCCTGCTTCAGCTGACCACCGGCTCCCCGCAGGTCCTCTACAACGGCGGCCTCCACCACCTGCACGTGCGCTACCACGACGTGGCCACCCGCCGTCCCGGCCTTCCGCCGGACGTCGCCGCGCTCGTGTCCGACATCCGCCCGGACCACACGGTGGTGCAACTGGTCAACCTCGGTGACGCGGCGCGCTCCCTGCTGGTGCAGGCGGGCTCCTTCGCCGAGCACCACATCACCGGTGTCCGCATGGACGACGGCCCCGATCGGCCGGCCGACGGACCGTACTGCCGCGTCGACCTGCCCGGGAACTCACAGATCCGGCTCACCCTGACCATGACGCTGCGCGCCAACCGCGCGGCCTGCGCCTCCCCGTGGGAGAAGGCATGACCGACCGACCGGCAGCGAACCGGCTGCCCTTCACGCTGCCCCGCCTCGGGCTGGGCACCGCTCCCCTGGGCGGTCTCTTCGAGGAAGTCAGCGAAGAGGAGGCCGCCGCGACCCTCACGGCGGCGACCGAGGCCGGGATCACGTACTTCGACACCGCTCCCCGCTACGGACACGGCCTCGCCGAACAACGCCTGGGCCGGCTGTCCGCGGATCCGGCGCCGGTGATCTCGACCAAGACGGGCTGGCTGCTGCGCCCCCGGCCGGACGGCTCCCCCGGAGAGGTGATCACCGACTGGACGGAGCGCGGCATCCGCGAGTCCCTGGAGGCGAGCCTGACGCGTCTGGGCCGCTCCGCCGTCGACATCCTGTATCTGCACGACCCGGACAACTACCCGGACGAGATACGCCGCACGGCCTATCCGGCGGTGCGCAGACTGCGTGAGGAAGGGCTGATCCGGGCCATCGGATTCGGCATGAACCACAGCGGTCCACTCGCCGCGTACGTGGAGGAGTTCGAGGTCGACGTCGTGCTCATCGCGGGCCGCCTCTCGCTCCTGGACCACGAGGCGCTCACCACTCTGCTGCCGCTGTGCGCCAGAACGGGCACCGCGGTGGTCGTCGGCGGCGTCTTCAACACCGGCCTGCTGGCCGACCCGGCTCCCGGCGCCATGTTCAACTACCGGCCGGCCCCCGCACACGCGCTGGAGCGGGCCCGGCAGTGCCGCGCCCTGTGCGACGCGTACGACGTACCGCTGCCCGCGGCCGCGATCCAGTTCCCGCTGCTGCATCCCGCCGTCAGCTCGGTCGTCCTGGGCTGCCGTTCGGCGGCCGAGGTGACGGCGAACGCGGCGGCCGCCCGGTTCCCGGTCCCGGACGAGCTCTGGCAGCGGCTCGCCCGGAACGGCTTCGTCCCCGAGCAGTTGCTGGCCGGGCGCGCCGGATAGCCGCTGCCTGCGGCCCCGGGCGACTCGGTCCGGTGTACAGACGTCCAGTCCCACACAGCGGGTACCGCCCCGGCCGACGCGCTTCGCGAACGAGCGCGCGCAGCCGCGGGCGGTACCCGTGCGTCGCCGCCGGCTACGCCTCGATGCGGGCCTCGGCGCGCAGTGCCACCGCGGCGGCCGAGGAACCGACGTGGACGTCGAAGGTACCGGGTTCGGTCTGCCAGGCGTGGGTCTCGACGTCCCAGTGCGCGAACGCGCGGTCCGGCAGGGGGATCCGTACCTGGACGGTCTCCCCGGGCAGCGCTGTCGTGGCGGCGAAGCCCGCGAACCACCGCACCGGGCGCTCGACGGCGGACACCGGCCGGCTGAGGTAGGCCTGGACGACCTCCCGGCCGGTCCGTGTCCCGGTGTTGGTCACCTCGACGAGCAACTCACGTTGGCCGGCGGCGTCCTGACGCACAGTGAGGGAGTCATAGGACCACGTGGTGTAGCCGAGACCGTGGCCGAACCAGAAAGCCGGCTGCGCGCCGCTGCGCAGCCACGCCCGGTGGCCGACGTGCAGGCCCTCGCTGTAACGCAGCACCCCGTCGGCGGGAGTGACGTCGATGACCGGGACGTCTTCCTGACGGGCCGCCCAGGTGGTGGGCAGCCGGCCGCCGGGCTCCCGGTGGCCGAGAAGGACGTCGGCCAGGGCGTTGCCGTACTCCTGGCCGGGGAACCAGTTGAGCAGCAGCGCCGGAGCCTGCTCCGCCCAGGGCATCAGGACCGGCCCGCCGGAGTTGATGGCGACCACGGTGGCCGGGGCGACGGCCAGGACGCGGGCGGCGAGCTCGTCCTGTCCGTCGGGGAGGGCGAGGCTGGTGCGGTCGTAGCCCTCGCTCTCGACCTGTTCGTTGGTGCCCAGCACCAGCACCACGGCGTCGGCCGAGGCGGCCAGCTCGACGGCGTGGCCGATCTCGGCCTCGGCGTCCCGGCGCGGGGTGCGCAGTGCGGCGGTCAGGATGACCGCGCCGAGGCCACTGCTGACCGCGGTGTGGACCAGCCGGTAGGCCACCTCCTGGCCCGCGTCCAGGTGTGTCTCGATGTAACGCTGCGGGGGGTTGAGGAAGGCCTCGACGGGGTCACCGGTCTCCAGTGCGACGACCTCGTCGATACGGACCTCGCCGTCGATCTCCAGCCGCATCGGACCGGCGCCGGCCAGGCCGATCCGGTGGACGCCGGACTCCGTCGCACGCAGGCGCGCGGTGACCTCGACCTCGGCGGTGCGATCCAGGGCGTCGACGCCCAGGTAGATGAGCCGGCCGCTGGTGCGGTGCTCGCTGAGAAGCTCCCCGCCGTCGGCATCCAGCAGCCGGGCCCGCAGTCCCGGCAGTCCGCTGACCGGATCCAGGACCTGGTCGGCGGTGAAGGCGGCCAGAGCCGTGCTGGAGTAGGTACCGGGGGTGTGGACCACCTCGACGCCGTGTGCGGACAGCGCGTCGGTGATGCCCTGGACCGGGGAGATCGCGTAGGGGGGATTGACGGTGGCACTCCCGCCGCCCTGGATACGGGCTTCGGCGGCGTTGGGGCCGATCACGGCGACCCGGCGCAGGGCGCCCGGATTCAGCGGGAGGGTGTCGGATTCATTGCGCAGGAGGACCATGCCCGCGGCCGCCGCTTCGCGGAGCTGAGCGGCGATGTCCTGTTCGGCCACGGGTGCGGGGGCCGGGGCGGCCGGGGCGAAACCGTCCAGGGCGCCGACACGGGCGGCGAGGCGGAGCAGCCGGCGTACCTTGTCGTCGATCGCCGCCTGCGGGACACGCCCTTCGCGTACAGCGGTCACCAGGGCATCGCCCCAGGGGCCGGCCGGTCCGGGCATGGCCAGGTCGTTGCCCGCGGCCCCCGCCGCGTCGGTGGAACGCACCGCGGTCCAGTCGGAGACGACGGCGCCGTCGAAGCCCCACTCCGCCTTGAGGACATCGTTGATCAGCGGGTTCTCCGTCATGGTGGGACCGTTGACGGCGTTGTAGGAGGCCATCACGAGCCAAGGCCCCGCGTCGGCGACGATCTGCTCGAACGGGGCGAGGTAGAGCTCGCGCAGGGTGCGCTCGTCGACACGGACATCGACGGTCATCCGGTCGGTCTCGGAGTCGTTGCCGACGAAGTGCTTCGGCGTGGCGGCGACACCGTGCTCCTGTACACCCTTGACGTAGGCCGAGCCGATGAGGGAAGTGAGCAGCGGGTCCTCGGAGAAGCACTCGAAGTGGCGGCCGCCCAGGGGGCTGCGGTGCAGGTTGACGGTGGGACCGAGCAGGACGTCCACGCCCTTGCGGCGGGCCTCGGCCGCCAGCAGTGCGCCGAGCCGGTGCACCAGTTCCTCGTCCCAGGTCGCCGCCACGGCGGTGGGAGAGGGAAGGCTGACCGAGGTGTCACGCTCGTCCCATGCCTCACCGCGGACACCGGCCGGGCCGTCGGACAGCACCATGCGGCGCAGACCGGCCGCTTCCTCGGGATGGGTGCTCCACATCCCTTCGCCGGTCAGCAGGCGGACCTTGCCTTCGAGGTCGAGTCCGGTGAGCAGTTCTTCGATGCGGGCCTCGACGGCCTCGGGGTGCTGCATGAGATCTCCTTGCGGTGGTACGGGGCCTGCCGTCGACCGGGGTCAGGTCCGGCGGGCGGCAGGCCCCGGCATGGGGGAAGGGCGGCGGACACGGTGACATCCGTGTCCGCGCCTGCGCTGGTCAGAGGGGCCAGGGGGCGGTCCGGGGTGACGGTCGGGGTCAGGCGAACCGACTGCTGGTCCGGAGGGGGCGGTCGGGGTCAGCGGTCCGGCCCCAGCCGATCGGGGCGGCGTCAGCGAACCGACTTGATCGGTTGCACGCTCAGCGCCGCGGCCACGACCAGGACGATCGCTACGGCGAACAGGGAGCGGTACCCGCCGAGCAGGCCGATCACGGCGGCGGACAGGGCCGGGGCCAGGGCCTGGGGTGCGGAGTTGGCGATGTTGAGAACGCCCATGTCCTTGGCCGCGTCCCCCTGGTTGGGCCTCGTTGTCAGTCATGCGGAGGGCGTCGGGGTCCTGGCGCGGTTCGCGCGTTTCGTACGGTCCCGGAGCCGACTGCTCACACGAGTGAGCAGTCGCCACGATGCTGACACGTGTGAGCAGGTTTGGGAAGTCCCCGCTAGGATTCGGGACCAAAGCCACAGACCGCAGGAGACGTCGTGAACGCCGTGAACTCAGCCGCCGGACGGGCTCCCACCAGCGCGGACGTCGCGCGACTGGCAGGCGTGTCGCGCTCCACGGTCTCGCTGGTCGTCAACGACGTCCCGAACTCGCGCATCGCGCAACCCACACGCGATCGCGTCCTGGCGGCCGTGCAGGAGCTCGGCTACGCCCCGGACGTGTCGGCGCGCCAGCTGCGTGCGGGGACCAGCCGGCTGGTCCTGATGCCGCTGCCCCGGCTACCGCGCGGCACCATGATCGACACCACGGTCGAGCACCTCTCCGAGAAACTCAGCGGCCAGGGCCTGACCCTGCTCGTGCACGGGGATCGCAAGACCACGGGCACGACGGCGGCGCGCATGTGGGCCGAGCTGCGCCCCGCGGTGGTCCTGGTGGACGTCGACCGGTGCACGAAGCCCTCGGTCGCCCTGCTGCGCCGCGCCGGGACCGAGGTCCTGATGATCGCCGCCCGGCCCACGCCCTGGGGCGACACCCTGGAGTTCGACCAGGGACGGATCGGTGCCGCGGCGGCGGCGCACCTGCTCGCCGTCGGGCACCGGCGCCTTGCGGCGATCGTCCCCACGGGACCCCTGGAGGGTATCGGCCGCGCCCGTGCCGACGGGCTGGCGAACGCCGCTCGCGCGGCCGGCGTGCCCTGTGAGGACATCGCCATGGAAGCCACCCATGAGTCGGCGGCTGCCGCAGCCTCCGTCGTGCGGCGGCCCGGCGGCCCGACCGCCGTGTTCACCTACAACGACGAGTACGGGGCGCTGCTGCACCGCGCGCTGGGCGACCAGGGGGCGACGATGCCGGACGACGTGGCCCTGGTGGGCGCCGACAACCTGCCCATCGCCACGTTCCTGCGGCCGGCCCTCTCCTCGGTCGCGCTCGATCCCGTGGAGATGGCCGACCACATGTGCACCGCGGTTCGCTCCATGCTCGAACGGCCCGCACGATCGGAATCGGTGGTGAACGGCGTACTGGCGACACCCCTCCTGGTGCGCCGCGAGACGTCCTGAGCCGCCCCGCTCCGTACCGCCGGCGCGGGGCCGCCACCTCCCGGCTCAACGCCACCGGCACGTCAGCGACTTTGTGTGCCATTCCGTCACAAAACGTCTGATTCACAGCCCCCTGAAACGGAATTGGTGATGCCAGAAGAATCACAGCGCGATGTTCCGGAAAGCGCGAGCAGCTCCGCCTGCCACCTCAGTAGTGTGAGTCGCCATGAACGACACCGAGACCGAGATCACCGCGGAACTGGTCCGCGACCTGCTGCGGGAGCAGCATCCGGACCTTGCGGGGCTGACCATCCGCGAGGTGCCGGGCGGCTGGGGCAACCAGATGTGGCGCCTCGGGGACGAGCTGGCTGTGCGCATGCAGCGCATGGACCCCACCCCGGAGCTCCAGCTCAACGAGCGGCGGTGGCTGCCCGTGCTGGCCCCGCGCCTGCCGCTCCCGGTCCCGACGCCGGTGCGGTTCGGGGAGCCGTCCGAGCGCTTCCCCAAGCACTGGACCGTGATGACGTGGGTTGCCGGTGAGCCGCTGGACCACGGCTCGATCAGCCGCGGCGCCCACGCGGCCGACACGCTGGCGGGCTTCCTCCGGGCGCTCCACGTGGAGGCGCCCGCAGAGGCGCCGGCCGCCGCCGACCACCGCGTCCATCCCGGAAACTGCACAGACGGCTTCGAGAGCTTCTTCCGGGCCGTTGCCCCCGATGACCTGGCTGCCGACGTCCGGGCCGTCTGGGACGACGCCGTTGCGGCCCCCGCGTGGGAGGGCCCGCCGGTGTGGGTGCACGGCGACCTCCATCCCGCGAACGTCGTCGTCTCGGACGGAACGCTCTCGGGCATCGTCGACTTCGGTGACGTGTTCGCCGGCGATCCGGCGTGGGACCTCTCCGCCGCATGGGTGCTGCTCCCCGCGGGCATGGCCTCACGGTTCTTCGACATGTACGCGCACGCGGACGAGGCGGCGATCCGGCGCGCCCGCGGGCTGGCCGCCATGAAGAGCCTTTTCCTGATGCTCATGGGGCAGAACGGGGACCGGGGCCTTCCCGGCGGCAAGCCGAACTGGGGACCTGCAGGACGGGCGGCACTTGATCGGGTCCTGAACGGTGTTTGAGGCCCGCTTCCCGGAACCAGCGATCGCTACTCGATGACCTGGGTAAACCGCTGGTGGTCGGGTCCTCGCCGGGCAAGGATGCAGCCATGCGCTACGCCGGCACCGACCCCGAGCTCATGGACCTGGTCCGACGATTCGTCACGCCCGGCCGGCGCTACCTTCGGCTGGGTGGAAGCCTGCTGCGGTTGAGCGGGCCTGAGCGCGAGTTGTTCGTGAGGGAGCTGGTCCAGGCTGCCGGGGAGATCACTCCCGCTGAACTGGGCATCCTTTTCGAGGGCGGGTGGCGAGAGTGCAGGACCGCCTCCTGGCTGGTCGCCGTGGCCGGCAGGACCGATTTCCGCAGCCGCATCGGCGAACTCCTGCTGGCCAGTGGAGGCCCCTACACCGGGTCCTACAGCATCACTCTCGCCACCTTCGGTACCGGCGCGGACGCCGACCTGATCTGCAGGTACCTTGATCGCTACTTGCCTCGACCCGACTTCGTCTGGGACCAGACCGCGGTTCTCAGCACGCTGCTTCACCTCGATGCCGTCCTCGGGACGGAGCGGGCAGCCCCGTACCTAGCCCCCGGTGGCCTGTGGCAGCAGTGGACCGATGCCACGCCGAACAGGGTGCGGGATCCGCAGGAGTACCGGCAGGTCGTGGACCAGCTCTGTTCCTTCGCCGGCGAGTGCGCAGAGCTCTTTGCCGGAACGGAAACCAGGCACTGAGCCTCCCGGCCCGAGCGCTGGACGCCGACTGCTTCGGACCTCTCGGCGGAGACGTGCTATCGGCGTCCCAGCGGTTCCCGCGGACCGACTGGAACCCGGCATTCCGGGCTGGACCCCGGCCGATCGCCTTTCGGCCGGTGCGTCGACGTGGGCGAGCCCGTCTTCGGTGCCGGCTCCACCACCGGCCTCCACGAACAGCCGGCCGCCCGCGGTATCGACACCCTCGTCCTCGCCGGCAATCGGCAGGGATGACCTCGCACACGGCCGGGGGCGACGACGCGGCCACCGAACCACTCGGCATCCGCCGCAGGGAGCGCGATCTCCACGGGCAGCAGTGCCCCATCCGCCGGCCCGGACGGAAGCCGTCCGAAGCCGATCCCCTCGAACGCCACCTCCACCGGATCCGAAGAACCATTGACACGGAGGAAACACCCTCGCAATATGATCCGTACACCAATGATTGATGTACGGATCATTGCGGAGCCGTATCCGAGCGCCTTCGCTTCTTCGGTGCCACCCCGTGCTGACCTATGGAGGCCATATGCCCGTCACCACCCCCCTCCGCATCACCGTCGTCGGCGGTGGCATCGGCGGACTGGCCGCCGCGCTGGCGGTCGCCCGCTCCGGTCACCATGTGACCGTCGTGGAACAAGCCGCCCGGTTCGGTGAGATCGGGGCCGGACTGCAACTCGCCCCGAACGCCTCACTCGCCCTCGAAGAACTCGGCGTTCTGCCGGCCGTCCAGCACACCGCCGTGGCACCGCCCCGCCTCGTGATGATGGACGCCCTCACCGGAAACCAGGTCACCGCCCTCGACCTGCGCAGCGCGGCCTACACCGAGCGCTTCACCCACCCCTACCTGGTCACACACCGCACGGACCTGCACGCCGCACTGCTGACCGCCTGCCAGGAACACCCGGACGTGACCCTGCGCACGGGACACACCGTCACCCACGCCGAACAGGACGGCTCCGGAGTCCATCTGCACTTCGCCGAGCCGCACGCGCCGCTGATCGCCGACGCGGTCGTCGCCGCCGACGGACTGCACTCCCCGCTGCGCCGGGCGCTGGTCGGCGACGGTGAGCCGGTCTGCTCGCGCTACGTCGCGTTCCGAGGGGCCCTGCCCACCGAGAGGATGACCGGGCCCATGTCCCGGCACGCCGCCTCGGAGGCGGTGATGGTCTGGGCCGGGCCGCGTATGCACCTGGTGCAGTACCCGCTGCGCAGGGGCGAGCTGTACAACCAGGTAGCCGTGTTCGAGAGCGACCACTTCACACCGGACTCCGACGACTGGGGCACCGAGGCCGAACTCGAGGAGCGCTTCGCCGGCACCTGCCAGGCCGTGCGCGACGCCCTGCCCCTCGTGTCGCGCGACCGCCGCTGGCCCCTGTACGACCGAGCCCCGATCGACAACTGGGTACACGGCCGGATCGTCCTGCTCGGCGACGCCGCCCACCCGATGCTCCAGTACCTGGCGCAGGGAGCCTGCCAGGCTCTGGAGGACGCCGTCGCCCTGGGCCGGGCACTCGGCCGGTCCGGTGATCCCGCCGAAGCGTTCAACGCGTACGCCGACCAGCGACGCGAACGAGCCGCACGCATCCAGACCAACGCCCGGCGCTTCGGCGAGCTCTGCCACCTGGAGGGCATGGGCGCCACTCTGCGCAACATGCTCCTCTCGTCCCGCGGCCCCGATGAGTTCGACGACATCTCCTGGGTGTGGACCCCGGCCACCACCCCCGTTCCCGCCCTGTGAGCAGCACCCGTAGGAGGACACCGTGACGACCGACGAGCCGAAGCAGAGCACCGTGACGACCGACGAGGTCGCCTACAAGGCATTGGAGGGCCTGGCCGCCGCCCCGCTGTGGCGCTTCTACGGCAACCTGTTCCCCGCCCAGCCCAGGAGCCGGGCCGTTCCGCACCGCTGGAGCTGGCAGCAACTGCGGCCCCACCTGCTGCACTTCTCCGAGACCCTCTCGCTGGACGAGGCCGAACGGCGGGTCCTCATGCTCGTCAACCCCGGCCTCACCGACCCTCCTGCGACCGTCAACACCCTTTACGCAGGACTCCAGATCATCCTGCCCGGCGAGACCGCGCAGGCACACCGGCACACCTCGAACGCCTTCCGCTTCATACTCGAGGGCGACGGCGCCTGGACGACCGTGAACGGCGAGCGCGTCTTCATGACCCCGGGCGACCTGCTGCTCACCCCCGGATGGCACTGGCACGACCACACCCACGAGGGCGACGCGCCGATGATCTGGCTCGACGCGCTCGACTATCCCCTGGTCAACGCTCTCGAAGCCGGCTTCTACGAGCAGTACCCCCAGCGGCTCCAGCCCGTCACCCGGCCCGACGACGCGGGCAGCAGGCAGTTCCTGCACGGCCGTCTGAACCCTGCCTGGCTGTCCCAGGACGGGCCCAACTCCCCCGTCTCCCGCTACACCTGGCAAGAGACCCAGCAGGCCCTGGACGCCATCGCGGACACCGCCGACGGCAGCGACGTCGACGGCATCGTCCTGGAGTACACCAACCCCTGGACGGGCGGCCCCGTGATGCCCACCATCGGCTGCCGCATCCAGCGACTGCGCCCCGGTTTCGAAGGGGCCGGCCGCCGGCACACGGCCTCGACCGTCTTCAACGTCGTCCGCGGTGAAGGCGCCACGATCGTCGACGGCGAACGGCTGGAGTGGTCCGAGAACGACACCGTCGCCATCCCCGGCTGGGCCTCCTACCGGCACCTCAACACCTCGTCGTCGGCGGACGCCGTCCTGTTCTCCTACAGCGACGAGCCGGTCATGCGCTCCCTCGGCCTCTACCGCACGGAAAGCGCCGACCCCGGCGCCTGATCCGCCCCACCCGACACTCACAAGGAGGCCATCATGCGTCTGGCCCTGTTCAACGAGGGACGTCTCGGAATCGTCGACGGCGACGACCTCGTCGACGTGACCGAACAGCTCACCGGCACGAACACCACCGGTGCGGCCGGTGCGCTCCAGCAGCACATCGAGAACGTCGCGCGCGGCGTGTCCGCACATCTCGACCTCGACGGCCGTGCCCGCGTGCCGCTCACCGAGGCAGTCCTCGATGCTCCGCTGCCCCGCCCCGGGAAGATCGTCGGCGCCCCGGTCAACTACCTCGACCACAAAGCCGAGATGGAGTACACGACGTCGATCGCCGACCTCGGCGTCTTCCTCAAGGCGAACTCATCGGTCATCGGTCCGGGCCAGGACATCCTCCTGCCGTACACCGACCGGCGCACCGACCAGGAGGGCGAACTGGGCGTCGTCATCGGCCGCACCGCGAGCCACGTCAGCGCGGACGACGCGCTGGACCACGTCTTCGGCTACACCTGCGTACTGGACATCACCGTCCGCTCCGGTGAGGACCGGTCCACCCGCAAGTCCTTCGACACCTTCACCCCCATCGGCCCGTGGGTCGTGACCGCCGACGAGATCCCGGACCCGGACACCCTCGGCCTGCGCTGCGATGTCGGCGGCAGCACCCGGCAGCGCACCAACACCGCGGACCTGATCTTCGGCGTCCGCGAACTGATCGCCTACACCTCGTCCGTCATGACCCTGCACCCGGGCGACGTGATCGCGACCGGAACGCCGGCCGGAGTGGGACCGCTCAGCCACGGCGACCGCGTCGTCCTGGAGATCGAGCGGGTCGGCCGCCTGGAGGTGGGCGTCGACGGTTCCCGGGCCACCCCCTACGAACAGCGCCCCGGCCGCCGGAACCGCTGACCGCGCGGTCGCACGCCAGGTGGTGCCGGGCACTCGTAGACTCCCCCACACGGGCCCTCTCCCCGACCGGCACCATCTCGGCGACAGAAGAACGGAACACTGTGGCGCGCGCACTGGACCTGCACAACTATGTCGGACACCTGATCCGGCGCGCGGAACAGGTGCACACCGCCCTGTGGTACCGGCATGTGTCACGGGAGATCACCTCCCAGCAGTTCGCCGTCCTCAACGCCCTCCGCCGGGACCCCGGAATCGACCAGCGCACGCTCGCGCGTTTCACGTCTCTGGACCGTTCCACGGTCAACCACATCGTCCGCCGCCTGACCGACCAGCACTACGTCACCCAGGTACGCGACGAGGAGGACCGCAGACGCACCCTGCTGAGTCTCACCGCCGAGGGAGCCGGCCTGCTCGACTCCCTGATCGGCCCGGCCGAACACATCAACGAACAACTACTCAGTGCTCTTCCCGGGAACGAACGGGAACAGGCCGTCGGCATTCTCCGCAAGATCGCTTCAATGGATGACGAGTCGATTCACGGCGGCCCGTAGCGGCCGGCGTGAAAGGGCCCCCGCGGGCCCTGCACCGGCTCCGGTTCCGCTGCGAGGTGTGAGTTGCGGAACGAAGCGCCGAGGCACCGCCGGAGTGACGAAGGAGTCACACCATGCCTCACCACAGCCTGCAGACCGCGGCCCCTCCAGT
Organism: Streptomyces sp. NBC_00876; assembly: GCF_045207435.1. Lineage (NCBI taxonomy): Bacteria > Bacillati > Actinomycetota > Actinomycetes > Kitasatosporales > Streptomycetaceae > Streptomyces > Streptomyces sp. NBC_00876. The sequence continues at coordinate 7,992,985 of NZ_CP108800.1, read as the reverse complement.
AGCGCCGCAGGAGGCAAAGCCCATGCCGGTCACGGGTACGGGACCCGTCATCGGCCGCGCCCTGCAGATCCTGGGCGCGTTCACCGCACAGCACCCCCATCTGTCCCTGAGCGAACTGGCGCGCCGGTCGGGGCTGCCGGTGTCCACCGTTCACCGCATGCTGGGCGAACTGCTCGCCTGGGGGGCGCTGGAGCGCGACGGGCAGGGGCGCTACCGCATCGGGCTGCGTCTGTGGGAGGTCGCGTCCCTGGCACCTCGCAGTCAGGGCCTGCGCGAGCGCGCGCTGCCTCATCTGGAGGACCTCTCCTCCCTCGTACGGGAGAACGTGCAGCTCGCCGTCCGCGACGGCAGCGAGATCGTCTTCATCGAACGCATCGGCCCCAGTGGCGCGGTGCCCACCCTTACGCGAGTGGGCGGGCGGCTCAGCACCACGGCGACGGCGGCGGGGCTGGCACTGCTCGCGCACGCCCCGGCGGCCGTACAGGATGATGCGCTGGCCCGGGTGATTCCCCGGCACACCCCGTTCACGCTGACGGACAGTGGCCGGCTCAGGGCAGTCCTCGCCCAGGTACGCACCTGCGGATACTCGGTGAGCGACCGCCAGCTGTCCACCGAAACGCTCTCGGTCGCCGCGCCCGTCATGGCGGCCGGCGGTGAGGTGATCGCAGCCGTTTCCGTCGTCGTCCGGCACGGGTCCATCCCCGTAGGGGCGCTGGCGGATCTCGCCCGCTCCACCAGCCGGGCCATCTCACGGACGCTTCACACTCCGGCAGCCGCCTGACCTGCGCTCTCCCGTAACAACTTCTTTCCCGGCATCCGGAAATCCGCCTGGCCGCCCGAGGCCGCCGCTCGGACGATGGCTGCCCCGACAGCCGATCCCCACTGGCCGCCGCCCGGCGGGCCTCCGTGGCATTCGGCCCCACCGCAGACGACAACGGAGTACCGCCATGGACAAGTGCCCCGACCGCCCTGCCGCACAGCGGGCCGCCCGATGACGCGCCTCGAAGAGGCTGTGGACAACGGTCCGATGAGCCGTTTCCAGTGGTGCGCCATCGCCGTGTGCGTACTCCTCAACACCCTCGACGGCTTCGATGTGCTGGTCATGTCGTTCACCGCGAAGACCATCTCCGGCGAATGGCATATCGATTCCGGCACCCTCGGGCTCCTGATGAGCAGCGGACTGGCCGGCATGGCGCTGGGCGCCCTGCTCGTCGCCCCCTGGGCGGACCGGATCGGCCGCAGGCCGGTCATTCTGATCGGCCTGCCCGTCGCCGCGGCGGGCATGATGCTCTCCTCGGCCAGCCAGAACTGGCAGCAGCTGGCGATGCTCCGCCTGCTCACCGGCGTCGGCATCGGCGCTGTTCTCGCCTGCAGCAACGTCATCGCGGGCGAGTTCGCCTCCCGCCGCTGGCGCGGCCTGGCCGTCAGCCTCAACTCCACCGGGTACGCCGTGGGCGCGACGATCGGCGGCATCTCCTCAGTCGCGCTCATCGACCACTACGGGTGGCGGTCGGTGTTCCTGGCCGGCGGACTGGCCACCCTGGCCGTCATCCCCGTCGCCTTCCTGCTCCTGCCGGAGTCACTCGACTTCCTCCTCAGCAGGAGGCCGGCGAACGCCCTGAACCGGGTCAACTCGCTCGCCCGCCGCATGGGGCAGCCGATGCTGCCGGAACTCCCGGAACGGGACGCGTCGAAACCTCGCTCCGCAGGCGGTCTCCGCCGCCTCCTCGCACCGGATCTGCGCCGCTCCACTCTGGTGCTGTGGGGAGCGTTCTTCCTCGTCATGGCAGCGTTCTACTTCGTCACGAGCTGGACGCCAACCTTGTTGGTGGAGGCCGGGATGTCCTCGACGCAGAGCCTGACCGGCGGAACGCTTCTCAACCTGGGGGGCGTCTTCGGCACCGCGCTCCTGGGTGCGCTGGCTGCCCGATACGCGCTCAACAGCGTGCTGCGCGTGTACCTTTTCGTGTCCGCGGCCCTGGTCATGATCTTCGCGGCCTCCACCGGCACCCTCGTCCTGGCGTTCTGTATCGGTGCGGTCATCGGAGTCGCCGTCAACGGGTGCATCGCCGGCCTCTACGCGCTGACACCGAGCGTCTACCCGACGCCGCTGCGGGCCACCGGCGTGGGAGCGGCGATCAGTGTCGGCCGCGTGGGCGCCATCATCGCGCCCTCCGCAGCGGGCCGGCTGCTGGACGCGGGCTGGACACCGCTGGCCCTCTACGTGGCAACGGGCGCCGTGTTCCTCGCAGCGGGGCTGCTCCTCTTCGGCATGCGGCGAAAGCAGCCGGCACCGGCGGCGAGTCGGCAAGTGAGCCCGGCACGTCAGTCGTAGCCCTTCCAGGCATGAGGGACGCCCGGCGAGAACCGTGCGTCCCTCACGACAGGCCGACTACGACACACCGCCGGCCAGGCAGGCATGTCCCGGCCGCACCATGCGTCACCAGGAGTGGCTCAGCAACGGCTGACGTCGATGCGGATCAGGTTGCGCTCGCGGATGGCATAGAACCTGCCCCGCTCGTCCACGGCGGCTCGCGGGATGCCGTACCAGTCGGCGTCGAGCGCGACCAGGTCGGTACGGGCGAACGTCTTCGGGTCGTAGCGTACGAAGTCGGAACTGGACGCTCCGTACACATACCCCCGGTCGGCGAGCAGCGTCCCGTAGTTCGGCACCACCGGGCCGTGGTTGGCGGAGTGGATCACCTTTCGGGTGTGCAGGTCGATCACGAAGAAGTCACCCCTGTAGCACATGACGTACAGGTGCCGGCCCAGCACGGTGAGGCCGGATATCCCGGTGGGCTTGGACTGCGGCGTCATCCGCCACAGCTCTCGCTTCCGGACCGGGTCCCACGCGACCAGGGTGCCGGCGGTGGCGGGGACGTTCTGGCCGCCGAGATAGGCAACGCCGTCGTGCGCGACGACCGCACGGATCATCTGGTCGTCGGCGATCGGGTTGACCGCGACGGTGGTGGCGCCGTTCTTCGGGTCGAACGTCATCAGCGATCCGCCCAACGTGTAGTCGGACTGCAGCCCGATCAGCATCAGCCGGTGGCTGTCGTCCCAGACGATCTGGTGCGGGCGGTTCTGCTCCGGCGGCAGATCGGCCAGCTTGCGGGCCCACTCGTCGTCGGTGTGCGGGTTGTACGCGAGGAGGCCGATCGCGTTGTACTGGGCGAAGTGGGCAGTGCCCCGGTGCAGCAGGATGTCCTTGGCTTCGCTCGTCGCCAGCACCCTGCTCTGTTCCCCGGTGCGCAGATCATGCCGTGCCACCGAGTTCGTCCCGCCGACGTACACGTTGTGGGTGTCGGCTGCTATGGACATCGCCAGCTGGGGCCCGATGGGTGCGCCTGCCTCGATCAGGTCCCATGAGGTGTCCGAGCCCGTGCTCGGATCCACCTCGAAGATCAGGCCGAAGGCCGAGACGACGATGACCTTGTCGTTGCGGATCCACAGGCCCCAGAGCTCGCCGAAGTTCCCTTCCTTGGGCTTGATCTCGCGGAACGTACCGGTGCTCAGCGTCAGCTCGATCAATGCGGCACCGTTGAAGTACATCTTGTCGCCGAGCTTGCGGGGCAGCCGGAGGAAGTGCTGCTCACTCTGCACGAGTGTGTACTGGGCCGGGTCGTCGGCGTCCATGATCGCGACCGCTGCGCCGGCGTCGGTGGTGGAGCACACGTACAGCGTGCCGTCGAAGAGTCCGACGTCACGGACCTCCACCTGCCCCGCGAACTCCTTCGGCAGGATCGATGTGATCTTCTTCGTGGCGCGGTCCATGACGAAGAGTCCGGCCTTGGTGCTGGTCGGCGTGGCTCCGAGCGACGCACCGGTGCCGATGTAGATCCTGTCCTGCGTGGCCAGCAGACAGCGGATCATCGGAACGTCCGGATCGGGGATCGCGATCTCGGTGAGCTCACCGGTGGCCGGGTCGTACTGGCGCAGTTTGGGCTGCGGCTCTCGTCCACCGAAGAAGATCTTGTTGTCGGGTGACGCGCTGATCGCGTACGGATCGAGGCCGGGGATCGAGTGGAGATCCTCCTTGGGCGCGCCGGCCGCGGAGAGGTCGAGCCGGATGAAGCCCGGGCCCGGGGCGGAGTCGTACTCCCGGACCGCTGCGTACAGATACCGCTCGTCAGGGTCGACGGCGAGCAGCTGGGTGCTGATCCCGGGCCCCTCGGTGACACCGGTGACCTTCTCGGTTTCGAAGTCGAAGCCGATGATCCGCATCGGATCGATGTTGCGCGAGGCGATGTACGCCTTGTTTCCCACCGGAATCGCAGCAGCGAGAGAGAAGTTGTTCACTCCCGGGCCGAGGTCCGTGACCCGCACCCCTGACCCCGGCGTCGCCAGGGCGTCGGTCGCGGGGAGGCCGGCGACGGCCAGCGCACCCGCACCGGCGGCCCCCCACTGCATCATCTGACGTCGTGTGATCGATCCGTCCTGCATGGTTGTGTACTCCTTCGTGGGATTCTGAGGATGCGCACGGGGAGCCCATGGACCGCCCCGTGGCTGGAGGGATCAGCCCGCAGTCCAGCGCAGGCCGCCCAGGAGGTGGCCCCGGAAGGCCGGGGCGGTGTAGGCGTCAGCGGCATGGCCCAGCGATGTGTAGAACGAACGGCCGGCGCCTGACTCCTTGCACCACACCAGGGGGTGATCGGCGCCCATGCCGCCGCCTTCGTAGCCGGCTTCGTCGATGGTGGCGAGGACCTGTACGCCGGGGCCCCGCGGATTGCTCCGGAAGTCGTACCACTCGTCGTTCCAGTCCCACCGCGGCGGCAGATGGCGCGTCGACGGATGGCTCCGGTCCTCGACCAGTACGGTGCCGGGCTGGAACTCCGGGTGGCCGGCGAAGCGTGCGCCGAGCAACTCGCCGTAGTACGGCCAGTCGTACTCGGTGCACGCTGCGGAATGGATGCCCATGAAGCCGCCACCGCCCGAGGTCCAGCGCCGCAGCGCCAGCTGCGCGTCCGGGGTGAGTACCTCGCCGCTGGTGGACAGGAAGACCACCGCGCTGCGCCCCGCCAGTGAGGCGTCGGTGAAGACCGAGGGGTCCTCGGAGGTCTCCACGGTGAAGCCGTGCTCCTCCCCCAGCTCACGCAGAGCAGCCTGCCCGGCGGGGATCGAATCGTGGCGGTAGGCCGTGGTGCGGGTGAAGACGAGAACGTCCGACAGGCGGTCGGTCTGGGGCATGCTGCACTCCGGGTTCTGACGCGCTGGGTGGTCGCGGTGATCGGCACACTCTCGTGTGGCGGGCGGCCCGGCAGCCGCCCGGATGCTCAGGCCGAGGTGGTCAGGGCCGCGCGGATCACGGGATGGGCGAACTCCCGCCCGGCGCAGTAGCGTTCGACCTCATCCAGCGCACTGCGGGTGATGCGCAGGAGTTCACCGCCGAGCGAGCCGGCGATGTGCGGAGTCAGCAGCACATTCGGCAGTGAGTACAGCGGTGAGGCCGCCGGCAGCACCTCGGGCTCGGTGACGTCGAGGACGGCGTGGAAGCGTCCCGACAACGCCTCGTTGGTGAGGGCCTCGGTGTCGATGAGGGAGCCGCGTCCGGTGTTGATGAGGGTGGCGCCGTCCCGCAGGAGCGACAGTCTGCGGGCATCCAGCAGGTGGTACGTCTCGGGCAGCGCGGGCGCGTGCAGCGAGACGACGTCGGAGACGGCCAGCAGTTCGTCGAGTTCGACGAGCCGGGCGCCCATCGACCGGGCCGACTCGGGATCGAGGTGGGGATCGGCCAGCAGGATGTCGAAATCGTGGGGCCGGAGGAGCTCCAGCACCCTGCGTCCTACGAGGGACGCGCCCACCAGGCCGATCGTCCTGCGGTAGTTGCCGAAGCCGGGGAAGTGAGCCGCCCAGTCCAGGGCGTTCCGGTGCTCGCGGTAGAGTCCGCCGATCTCCAGGACGCGCTTGTTGGCGAAGAGGATGGCGGCGAGCGTGTACTCGGCGACGGGTACGGCGTTGGCTGCGGCTGCCGTGGAGATGCGGAGCCCGCGGTCCCAGCAGGCGTCCGTCACATGGTGTTTGACGCTTCCGGCTGCGTGCACGACTGCCTTCAGCGCCGGCATGCGGGCCAGCACGGCGTCGTCGAGCGGGCGGCATCCCCAGGATGTGATCAGGATTTCGACAGCTGCCAGACGGGGCACGTCGTCGAAGTCCTCGGCGACGACGTGCGGTTCGATGTCGACGAGGCGGGTCAGACGGTCGATCGCGGCCCGTGGGAAGAGGGCGTCGCGGTGCGGGCGGCCCATCGCGAACAGGGCACGCGGTCGGGGCTGGTTGGTTGGCATGGAGATCCTCAGAACGATGGCCTACTTGACGGCGCCGGCAGTCATGCCGGACTTCCAGAACCGCTGGAGCATCAGGAAGAGGACGACCAGCGGGACCACGGACACCAGCGATCCGACGATGGCCAGGAGGTAGTCCTGCGGGTGGCCCTGGGAGAGCGCCGAGGAGTACCAGACGTACAACCCGAGGTTGACCGGGAAGAGGTCCTTGTCGGACAGCATCACCAGGGGAAGGAAGAAGCTGTTCCAGATCTGGGTGAACTGGAAGAGGAAGATGGTCACGAAGCCGGGCGCGATCATGGGCAGGGCGATCCTGCAGAAGGTCCTGAACTCACCTGCCCCGTCCACACGAGCGGCTTCGAGGACCTCGTTGGGGATGTACGAGGCGCTGAAGACGCGGGCCAGGTACACCCCGAACGGGAACACGAGGCCGGGGATGAACACGCCCCAGAAGGTGTTCACCAGACCGGCTTTGGCAGCGATCAGGTAGAGCGGGATCGCCATCGCCGTTCCGGGCACCATCACGCCCAGCAGGACGAAGGAGAAGAGCTTCTCCTTGCCGGGGAAGTTCAGTTTGTCGAACGCGTACCCGGCGGCCACGCTGAACACGGTCGCCAGCAGCGAGCCGACACCGGCGTACAGGACGGTGTTGAGCAGCCAGCGCAGGAAGATCCCGTTGTCGACCTCGAACAGGTACTTGAGGTTGTCGACGAGCGCGAAGTCCTTGCCCGGGGCGAAGCCGTTGGTGGCGAAGAGGTCCTGGCGGCTCTTGGTGGACGAGAGGACCAGCCAGAGCATCGGCAGGAGGGTGTAGAGGGCGGCGAGAGCCAGCATCGCGGTCACACCGGCTTTGGACAGCAGGACCGATGGACGGTTTCCGGGGCCGCGCCGGCCCGGCCGGTTCTTGTCCGTCCGGATCCCGTCGTTCCGGCTCCTGTCCGTCCGCTCCGGAGTCGGACCGGAGCCGGCCGGGGCAACGCGTGTCATGGTCTTGGTCACGGCTTGCTCCTGCTGCGCGAAATGCGGGTGACGAGGAATGACAGCAGCGCGGCGAACAGTGCGATGAGCAGCGAGGCCGCTGCTGCCAGTCCGAAGTCGTTGTGGGTGAACGCGGCGGTCTGGACGAACATGTTGGGCGTCCAGCTGCTGCCGATCGAACTGGAGGCGCTGTAGATGACCTTCGGTTCGGTGAAGAGCTGGACCGAACCGATCACGGTGAACAGCACGGCCAGGGCGATGGCCGGGCGGATCATCGGCACCTTGATCGACAGAGCGGTACGGATCTGGCCGGCACCGTCGATCTTCGCCGCGTCCAGGGCCTCGGTCGGCACCGCCTGGAGGGCGGCGTAGAAGATCACCATGTTGTACCCGATCCACTCCCAGACGGCGATGTTCGCCGCGGAGAGGACCGCGTTGTCCGCCGACAGGAAGTCGATGTCGAGGCCCCCGGCGCTGAGGAAGTCGATCACCGGGCTCAGTCCGGGCGTGTACAGGTAGACCCAGATGAGTGCCGCGATCAGACCGGGCACCGCGTGCGGGAGGAACAGGGCCAGTTGGAAGAAGGTCCGCGCCTTGGTCAGTGCCGAGTCCAGCAGCAGGGCGAGGACGAGCGCGCCACCGATCATCACGGGGATGTAGATCGCGACGTACGCGGCGATGGTGAGGAACCCGCCGCGGAAGGCCGGGTCCGCCAACGCGCGGACGTAGTTGTCCAGTCCTGCGAATACCTCTTCGGTCCCGCCGAAGCCGAGGCCGGAGGTGTGGGTGGTGAACAGGCTCATCCAGCCCGCGTAGACCAGCGGGGCGAGGGTGACGGCGGCGAACAGGATGAAGAAGGGTGCCAGGAGCAGTGTGGCGGTGCGGCGCTGGGCGCGGGCTGACGGAGTTGTCATACCGGGCCTTTCTCGAGGGGAGCGGGAAGCGTCGGGGCGGGAGCCGATGCCGGCCTCGGCCTGCGGGCACGCATGGGCCTGCGGAACGGGCATCGGTTCACCGGGGTTCGCGTACTACGGGGCGACCTTCATCCCGCGCCGCTCCATGTCCTTCACCGTCGCCTCCTGGGATCCGGTGAGGACGTCGAAGAGCTTCACCTTGCCCTGGGCGACCTTCGGGAGCTGATCGACGATGGCCGTGTTCGTGGTCCCCATGACGGGTCCCCACGTCCAGCCTGGCCGGACCGCCGCGTAGGACTTGCTGCCCACTGCGTACACGTCCTGGCCGCCGAAGTAGTCGGTGGGGAAAGCGGCCTTGGTGACCGGCAGGAGCTTGGGATCGGCGGGGAACATGCTGCTGGTCCCGGAGGAGACCCACGCCTTCATGCCCTCGGGGTCAGTGGTGATCCACTTGATGAACTCCTCGGCGGCGCCGCTGTTCTTGGCGCCCTTCGGTATGACGAACGAGGAGCCGCCGTACATGGCCGAGGCCGGCTTGCCGTCCCAGGTGGGCACGGGGGCCACCGACCACTTGCCCTTCTGGTCGGCGACGGTCGCCTGCTGTGCCCCCGCGCACCAGCTCGCGCAGACGTAGGCGACGGTCCGGTTCTGCTGGACGCTCGTCCAGAACGGGTCGAGCGAGCTCACCGAGCTGACGAGGTCCTTCCGGGCGAGGTCACCCCAGTAGTCGGCGACCTTCCGGGAAGGAGCGTCGTCGAGCGACACCTTCCAGGAGTCCTTCTCCGTGCCGAACCACTGCGAGCCGGCCTGCCAGGCGAGGGCGGTCAGCAGGCCCGGGTTGTCGGTGTAGAGAACCCCGCCGCGGGCCTTCGGGTCCGCCTTCTTCACCTGAGCGGTCATGTTCCGGTACGCGTCCCATGTCTTGGGGACGCTGATCCCGTGGCTCTTGAAGAAGTCGTTGCGGTAGTACAGCATCAGCGGAGCCGCGTCGCGGGGAACACCCCACGTCTGGCCCCCCAGCTCGACCAACTGCCTTACGGACTTCGGGAAATGGTCCTTGACCAGGGGCCCGAGCGAATCGCTCAGTGTCTCCAGCTTGCCCTGAGTGGCGAACTCCGGCAGCTGCGGGTACTCGACGACCGCGGCGTCCGGGGCGGTGCCGGCCTTCACGGCGTTCGTGAGCTTGGAGTAGTACTCCTGGCCCGAGGGCACCGCCTCGAAGGTCACCTTGATGTCCGGGTGGGTCCGGTTGAAGGCCTTCGCCACTTCGTCGGAGCCCTTGACGAAGGACCAGAAGGTGACCTTCCCGGTGCCCTTCTCCGCCGTGGAACTCCCGCTGTCGGAGTCTCCACATCCCGTGGCGAGAAGGCCGATTGCTGCGACGGAGCAGACCACTGCTGTCAGTCGTCTACGAAACATGATGTGCCACCGATCGTTCGCTTGGGTGTCACCGCAATCATTCGTTACGTACGACAGCACGTCAATGCATCTGATTTCGTTTTTTGGATAACGAAACCACATGACGTCACATGGTTACGCGTCGGTCCGGTGGTTGGCACCGCAGGACGCGCGCACTCGCAGTTCCGGGCGGAGCAGGATCTCGGCCAGCGGGGTGGCCGGGTCGGACAGCCGGCGGACCGCCAGGTCGAGCGCCCATGCCCCCACCGCCTGCTTGGGGGGCGCGACGGCGGTGAGCGGTACGTCGCTCAGCTCGGCGACCTCGTCGTCGTAGGTGACCAGTGCCAGATCTTCCGGCACGCGCATGCCGCGTGCGCGCAGGATGCCGACGAGCGCGATGGCATCGATGTCGTTGTGCACCAGCGCGGCCCGGACCTCGCCGGATTCCACGGCTCGGACCACTTCTTCGAAGCGCGCGTCGGCCGGAGCCCCGTCACCTGTGGTGCTGATGAGGAACTCCGGCCCCGGCGTCAGCCCCATGGCCTGCACCGCGTCGGCATGACCGGCGCTGAGCAGAGCCGTGTTGGGGCTCTCGATCCTGGCGACGAGGGCCACCTTGTCGTGCCCGAGCCCGGCCAGATGGCGCACCGCGAGGGCCGCGCCGTAGGCGTGGTCGGAGGCCACCTGCTCCAGCCGGCCGGCCCGGATCCCGGCGCGGCGCTCCACCAGCACAGCCGGCACCTCGAGGGTGCTCAGCCACTGCTCGGCCTCGTCCAGCGGGCGCAGACCCGGGTGCAGCATCAGCAGCAGGCTGTCGATCCCGCCGGCCACGAGCTGGCGGACCTGCTCCTGGTTCTCCGCCAGCGACTCCCCGGAGACGGTCAGTGCGACGCGGACGCCACGCGCGCGGGCCGCGTTCTGGACGCCCCGGATCACTTCCGCGTAGTAGTAGCCGCCGGGCGGCACCACCAGCCCGACAGCGTACTTCTCCCCGGTGGGCTCCGGGGCGGGGGCCGGGGCCTCGACGGGAGCCGGAGCCTCCGAGGTCAGGGCCGTGGCGCCGCCGTGCACCCGGTTCAGCAGTCCCTGGCCGGCCAGCTCCCGTACGTCCTGGCGCAAGGTCACGGCGGAGACGCCCATCTCCTCCGCCAGCGCCTTCACGGTGATCGAGCCCTGGCGCTCCACAGCGCGCAGGATCGCTTCCCGCCGCTCGTTAGCCAACACCTTCAGTCCCCTCTCGACAACGAGTGAGTCATCGATCTTCACTCGACAATCGAAAAGATATCAATCAAAGGTCAAACGATGGCCTGGAGCAGCGGATCCCGTGACGGGGTCAGTGCGACGGCCTGTCGTCGACGGAGACGAGGTTGCCGCCGCGGAGCGTGTAGAGCAGCCCCTCGTCGACGTTGACATGCGGGCCGCTGTACCAGGCCCCGTTGATGTCCGCGACGACGGTGGTGACGGCGAACGTCTTCGGATGGAAGCGGAAGAGCGTGGTGTCCGAGACGCCGTAGACCGCGCCCCGGTTGGTGACCATGGCGGCGAAGCCCTTGCTGACGCTGCTGACGTCCGCGGTGTGCACCACCTTCCTGGCCCGCACGTCGATGACGAACAGCCCTCCCTTGGTGGTGAGGCCGTAGAGGTTCCGGCCCTGCACCGCCAGAGCCGCCACGCCCGCCGACTGCTCCGTGTCGACGCGCCACTGCTCCTTGCCCGTGACCGGATCGACGGCGACGACGGTGGCGCGCGGTCCCTCCTTGGCGGCGTTGTCACCGCCCAGGTAGGCGACGCCGTCCCGGTTGGCCACCGCCCGCACGAGTTGGACGTCATCGATGGGATTGACGTAGGACGCCGACTTCCCGGTCCCGGGAGAGTACGTCCACAGGGCGCCGCCGCCCTCGGTGTCGGACTGCACACCAACGAGGAGCAGCTTGTTCTCGGGGTCCCACGAGAGGTCCAGCGGGCGGTTCTGATCGCTGGGGAACTTCGCCGCCTGCTGCGGCTGCCGCCGCCGGGAGGAGTCGTATCGCCAGATGCCCTGTGCGTTGTACTGGCCGGTGTACAGGACGCCTTCGATCACCTCGGCGTCCTTGGCCTCACCCGGTGCCTGAAGATTGACGACCTCGCCGGTCTTCAGGTTGCGCCGTGAGATGGCGCCGTTGCCGCCGAGGTAGGCATACCCGTGGCCGACGGCTATGCCCATGCCTGCCTGTGGTCCGGCCTCGGCCCCCGCCTCGTGCAGATCGGTGACCACGGAGGTCTTGGCCGACACGTCGATCTCGGCGACGAATCCGTAGCCCGAGACGACAGCGAGCCTTCCCTCGGTATGGTCCAGCCCCCAGATCTCACCGAGGTCCGGACCGGTGAACTCCACAGGGGAGATGGTCCTGTCGGCCTTCGAGTAGGCCTGCACTCCCGACTCGGAGGCGAAGTAGATTCGCTCGGCATCGGAGGTGAACGTCTTGATGACAGCGCCTTCGGTCTTCACCACGGTGCAGGAGGAGAAGTCCGTCAGGTCGATCACGGCGAGCTTCGCGGGATCGACCGCACCCGATGTGCCGACGATCAGTTTCCCGTCATGGACGGCGAGTTCCCGCAGGCTGGGGTCCTTCTCCATCTCCTTGGGCACGATCGAGGTGAACTCGTGGCTCTGGCGGTCGAAGGCGAACAGGGATGCCTTGCTCGCGCCGCTGCCGCCGGAAAGGACGCTGCCCGCGCCGAAGAAGACGGTGGTGTCCGTGGCTGCGACCGCCCTGGCCAGCGTCGCCTTCGGATCGGGGGCACCCAGATTGGTCACGGCACCTGTGGCGGGGTCGTACTGCCACAGGACCGGTGGCTTGTCCGGCACGCCGCCCACGGCGAAGACCGTGCCGTCGGGGGCGACGGCCAGATCACGGATGTCGCGGTCCTCGGTCCTGCCGATGGGCACGGCGGGCTTCTCGGGCGTCTCCAGGTCCCACCGGTAGAGATTCGGCTTGCCCTGGTCGGACTTGACCAGGACGCCGATGTAGAGGTAGCGGCCGGTGGGATCCGCCGCCAGTGCCTGGATGGAGGGCTCCGGCCCCGCGTCAAGGCTGGTGGACGACACCACCTTCCGGCTCGGCAGATGGAAGCCGACGACGCTGGAGGGGGTCAGGTTGCGCGAGCCGATGTAGACGGTTTCGCCAACCAGCACCCCGCTCATCAGCGAGAACTGGACCAGCCCCGGTCCGAGGTCGGTCACCTTGGCCGTGGCCGCCGCCTCGGGTGCCGCGCCGGCCTGCGGGGCGAGAAGGGTTCCGGCGGCGGTGGCCAGCCCGAGCGCGCCACCTGCCTGGATGAGCCGGCGCCTGCTCAGGGAACGAGTATGGGTCATCTGTACTCCAAGGGATGCTGAGTCTGCTGTTCCACACATCCGGGGATCCGGGGATCCGCGTCAGGACAGGTCGAGAATGCGGATGTCGTCGTGCTGGACGATCCGCGTGGGTACGTCACCGTTCTCGATCGACTCCGAGGGCCGGTAGAGCCCCCACTTGATGTAGCCGTGGTCGGCCGGGTTCTCCGGCTGGTAGGTACGCACGTTCTCGTACGAAGCGGCCGGCTTGTAGTCGGACTCTCCCGGCAGCCGCACGGAGACCTTGAAGTAGCCCGTCTCGTCGGTGGTCCAGCGTGCGTCCACGCGGAAGCTCATCCACTTGTTCACGTACGGACGGAGGTCCGCCACCACCGCCGTCTGCTGGTTCAGGTGCGGTGACCTGAACGCGACCTCGTTGCGCTTCGCCATGAGGTAGAACGCCGGAACGTTGCCACCCGCGTACTTCCCCTGGAAGAGGATGTCTCCGGTTTCGCTGTCACCGGGCGTGTAGGTCTTCCAGTCCTTGAGCAGCACGCTGAACTCGTAGCGCTGCACGTCACCGATGTCGAACTGCCCGGACGGAAGCAGATCCGTCGCGCTCTCGCTACGCGGCGCGCCGTTGGACTCGTATCCCGCCTCGCCGAGTGTCACCTTGTGCTGAACCGCGTACGAGCCCTCGTGCCCGGGCTGAACGACGCCGGAGGCGTCCGGTGCCGTCGCGTGCGTGGTGCTCAGACCGTCCACTCCGGAGTTCAGGGCTCCGTTCTCGTAGTCCACCTTCAGCTTCTCCGTGGCGGACTGCGCGGGCGCGGCGCCGGCGAGTGGGGCGCCGTCCGGTTCGGCTCCTGACGAGTACGACACCAGAACGGGGACCATCAGCGCCCCTGCACATAGGGCGGCGGACACCTTGAGAACCTTGATCATCTTCCACTCCTCGACATCGTGGGGCTGCGAGAACCGGTCGAAGGCCACCCAGGGGTGTTCCTCCAGCACCATCACACCGTGTGGCCGAAACTCAAACGGCAAGACGACATCGTTTGCTGGGAACTGGGGGCACCTCGAACCGCCTGCATGCTGACACGCTTGCGAATGAAACCGGAAGACCGGTGGCGAAACTTCATTCAAGCCAAGGGGTGGTGAGGTTCTGGCCATGTTTTCACAGATTCACAGGGGCGAGTGGTCATCGATTCGATGATCCCGCTCACCATGGGATCTTCACCTTTCGATGGCATGCGATGTCGAATGACGCAAGATGACGAGACCGCTGGATCGTGGAGGCGTGAGGTATTGGGGTCCGTAACCGCCGAGGCGCAAGAGAGGCGCCCCCGCACTCCGGCCCCCGCCCTCTCCCCTGGCTCGTTCCGGTCAGCGCCCCGAGATCAGGTCCGCCACCCGGGCGAGGGGAGACGTGCTGGTGCGGTGCCCCTCCACTTCCTGGCGGTCCGCGGCCCGGTAGACCGCGTACATTCCATGGACCCCCATCCAGCGGAGCGGCTCCGGTTCCCAGCGCGGCGAGGTGCGGCCGGTCCACGGCAGCCGGGTGCGTTCCGTGTCCTCTCCGATGACCAGGTCGGTGAGGGTGCGAGCCGCGAGATGCGAGGCCGTCACGCCCTGCCCCACGTATCCGCCCGCCGAGCCGATGCCGGTGGCCCGGTCCAGATGGACCGTGGGACACCAGTCACGGGGTACCGCGAGCACACCCGACCAGGCGTGAGCGACGGGAACATCGGCCGCCGCCGGGAAGAGTGCGGCCAGCGTCCGGGCCAGTGAGGCCACCGTCCGCGCGCTGGTGCCGCCGTCCCCGTCGACCCGGGATCCGAACCGGTAGGGCACCCCCCGTCCCCCCAGGGCGATACGGCCGTCGGCGGTACGCTGCCCGTAGAGGTAGGCATGGGTCTGGTCGCTGAACAGTTCCTGTCCTTCCCAGCCGATGCTCTGCCAGGCGGCCCGGGACAGCGGCTCGGTCACGAGCATCGATGAGTTCATCGGCAGCCAGGTGCGCTTCTCACCGGGCAGTTCGGAGGTGAAGCCCTCGGTGCAGCGCAGCACGTGGCGTGCGCTCACCGAACCGAATGGTGTGGTGGCCTCGTGCGGGGCGATCGCGGTGACGGGCGTCGACTCGTACAGGCGCACTCCCAGACGGACGACGCTCTCGGCGAGGCCGATGACCAGACGGGCGGGGTGGATACGCGCGCAGTGCGGATTGAAGGCCGCGCCGAGGCCGCCGGCGACCTCGACACGCTCCTTCAGCTCCGTTGCGGAGAGAAGCCTTTCGTCTGTGTTGCCCCATTCCTGGTCGTGTACGACGGAGGCCCGCAGCCGGTCCAGCTGCGCCGGCGCGTGGGCGACGCGCAGATAGCCGCTCTTCACCGCGTCCGCCGCGATGCCCTCACGCCTGAGCGTCGAGAGCACCACATCGACCTCCTCGTTCATCAGGGCCTGGAACCGCAGGACGGCCTCCTTGCCGCGTTCCCCGGCGAACCGGGCGGGCGAGCCCGGGATCTTGCCGGACAGCCAGCCGCCGTTGCGGCCGGAGGCACCGAACCCCGCGAACTCCCGCTCCAGAACGACGATGTCCCAGTCGGGCCGGGCCTTCTTGAGGTGGTAGGCGGTCCAGAGCCCGGTGTATCCGGCGCCGATGACGCACACATCCGCGGTGATCGGACCGTCGAGTGGGGCGCGTCGCGAGGGGAAGCCGGTCTGGCTGAACCAGAAGGACACCTGGCCGTTGGCCGGGTCAGAGGTGGACATGGCAGAACTCCGGGAGGGTGCGATCAGGGGTGTGGTGAGGGGACGGCGGATCAGTGGGCGGAGACGGCCGCGTCGGTCCGTGGGGTCCCGGGCAGGACCTCGCCCTCGCCGCGGCGGGGCAATGCCAGGCAGGCTGCGGCCATCCCCAGGGCGACGACACCGGTGAGGACGGCCACCGGGGTCGTGCTGCCACTTCGGTCGAGCAGGTAGGTGGAGAAACTGGGGGCGATTCCACCGATGGAGCCCGCGATTCCGTAGCTGAGGGAGGCGCCCGTGTAGCGGACCTCGGGGCGGAACAACAGGACGACCTCGGCGGCGAGGACTCCGTAGCCGGCTCCGACGAAG
Organism: Streptomyces sp. NBC_00876; assembly: GCF_045207435.1. Taxonomy (NCBI): domain Bacteria; kingdom Bacillati; phylum Actinomycetota; class Actinomycetes; order Kitasatosporales; family Streptomycetaceae; genus Streptomyces; species Streptomyces sp. NBC_00876. Next base: position 7,976,984 of record NZ_CP108800.1, on the reverse strand, counting down.
GCCATGCTGACGGCGACGCCCAGATACAGCAGCGCCGCGTTCTGGGTGCCCACCAGGGCGAAGGCGGGCCACGCCCAGATGACCAGGCCGATGGCGGAGGCCAGGGCGATCCTGCGTGCGCCGAAGCGGGGTGCCAGGAGGGCGCCGATGAGAACGAAGAGCCCCTCGCTGACCGCGGCGATCAGGTTTGCGGGCAGCGTGATGGAGGTGCTCATCCCGAGTGTGCCGGTGGCGTAGACGAGCGTGAACGTGGTGAGCAGGTAGTAGGTGACGAAGACCCCGGCGAACGCGCCCACTCCGATGAGGACGCGCCGCCAGTCCTGGCGCAGCACCTCGACGACGGGGAGCCGCGCGGGCTTCGGTGCTTCGTGGGCCGCGGTGAAGTCCGGAGACTCGTGGATCTTCGTGCGGATCGCCATGCCGATGGGGATCAGCAGGACGGAGGCGAGGAAGGGCAGGCGCCATCCCCAGCTGTGCAGCCAGGCGTCCGAGCCCGCGGTGACGGCCATGAAGACGAGGGTGGCGAGGACCAGGCCGAGCGGTGAGCCCAGTTGGGCGAAGGCGCCGAAGAGGGTCTTGCGGCGGGGCGCGGCGTGCTCGATTCCGATGAGCGCCGCGCCGCCCCACTCGCCGCCGACGGCCATCCCCTGCACGATGCGCAGGAGCAGCAGCAGGAGCGGGGATGCGACCCCGATGGCGTCGTAGGACGGCAGAAGACCGACCGCGACGGTGGCGCCGCCCATCAGGAGCAGCGTGACGACGAGGGTGCGCTTGCGTCCCACGCGGTCCCCGAAGTGCCCGAAGAGCACGGCACCGAGCGGACGGGCGAGGAAGCCCGCGCCGAACGTGGCGAGGGAGAGCAGCGTACCGACGAGCGGCGGGAGTTCGGGGAAGAAGACGTGGCTGAAGACGAGCGCGGACGCCGTGCCGTAGATGAAGAAGTCGTACCACTCAATGGTGGTCCCGATGATCTGGGCCGAGGCGAGCCGTCTCGTGGAGAGGGCGGGCGCGGATCCGGCGGGGGCCGGGGTCGTTCCTTGACGCATGACGTACTCCTGGCGAGGAGGCAGGACGGGCGGCGAAGGCAAAGGCGTCCGCGCTAGGCGGACGGGGCGAAGGGGGTGAAGGGGGCGGAGGCGACGCCGTCGCGATGGTCCGCTTCACTGCGGTGTGCGGCGCGGTCGGACGGCTCTCCGTGGCCGCCTCCGCCGCCGGTGACCACGCTGACGCGGTCGCCGGCCCCCAGCTTTTCGTGGAAGACCACGGGAAGTTGTTCGACGGTGCCGTCGGCGCGGGTGATGGTGAACGAGCCCGGTCGTCCGGAGCCCGCGCCGTCCAGGCCGGGTGCACCGGTGCGGTGGCGGTCCGAGTATCCGGCGATGTCGACACCGTCGGCAACGGCCTCGTAGGTGCGCCGGATACCCAGGCCGCCTCGGTGCTCGCCGGCGCCGCCGGAGTGCTCATGGAGCGCGTACTCGACGATCCGGAAGTGCGAGTAGTCGGACTCCAGTGCCTCGACGGGGGCGTTCGCGCAGTTGGAAATGGGGTTGTCCAGGGCGTCGGCACCGTCGTGTGCGGCGCAGGCGCCCCAGCCGCCGCCGAGGATTTCCAGAACGACCTGGTAGTTGCTGGTGCCCCGGTCGAGATGGCTGACGGTGAACGCGGTCGTGGTGTCGTAACCGGTCGCGGCGGCTCGTTCGGGAACCTGCCGCCCGAGAGCCTGGACGATCGCGTTGAAGACCCGGCTGGCCGGAGTGAGCCGGCTGCGTACGGCGGCGGGAGACCGCGGGTTGAGGATGCTGCCGAACGGCGCGTGCACGGTGATGGGCCGGTTGCAGCCCTCGTTGAAGGGGATGTCTGGCTCGTCGAGCAGGCAACGAATGGCGCTGATGGCCGAGGAGACCGTTGAGGCGAGGGGACAGTTGACGTTGCCGTCGATCTGGTCGCCGCTGCCCGTGAAGTCGAGATGGATTTCCTCGCCCGCCACGGTGACCTTGACCCGGATGTCGACCGTTCCGGCATCCCAGGGTGTGCCGTCGAGCGTCTGCACCGACTCGTAGACGCCGTCGGGGATGCGGCCGAGCGCCGCCCGGGTGCGTCGCTCCGAGTAGTCCTTGAGTTCGTCCATGGCCGCGAGGCAGTCGGCGGTCCCGAATCGGGTTGCGGCCTCCTTGAGGCGGGTGGCGGCCGTGCGGTTGGCGGCGAACTGCGCGTTGAGGTCGCCGACGACGAGGTCGGGCACGCGGACATTGGCCCGCACCATCTCTTCGACGAATCCGCCGCGCCCCCAGTCGCGCGAGACGGAGAACCGGCTGAGCGGCAGGCGGAGGCCCTCCTGGTAGATCTCGGTCGCGGTGGCGTTGAGGCCGGGGCTGCCACCGCCGATGTCGACGTGGTGGGCGACGCTCGCCGCGAACGCCACGAGTTGCCCGTCGGTGAAGACGGGGGTGAACAGGTAGATGTCCTGGAGGTGCTGGCCGCCGTTGAACGGGTCGTTCATCAGGAGCGCGTCGTCCTCGGTCAGGGTGGAGAGGTCGACGGCGTCGGCCAGACCGCGGATCGCGAACGAGATGCCGGCAGTCATGATCGGGATGCATTCGGCCTGGTCGATGACCTCCCCGCGGGCGTCGGTGAGGGCGACCGAGTAGTCGCGGGCTTCCCGGACGATCGACGAGAAGGCGGCCCGGCGCAGGTCGGTGGCCATCTCGCGGGTGATGGAGGAGAGCGCGGCCCGGATCAGACCGAGCCGTGCTGTGTCGAGTGGCATGGATCAGCTCCTGGTGAGGACGAGGTTGGTGGCCGGGTCGACGGTGGCGGTCCAGCCGCTGGGGACGTAGGTCGTCGAGGAGTCGTCGGTGATCACGGCGGGCCCGGCCAGTTCGGTGCCGATGGGCAGGGCGCTCCGCGACACCGTCACGGTGGGACGGGGTTTGCCGTACTCCAGGACGGTGCCTTCCTGGCGGAGTTCGTCAGGCCGGTGCTCGACGGCGGGAAGCGCCACCTGGGGGCGGGGCCGGCCGACGCTCAGCCGGAGGGTCACCACCTGCACGGGAGCGGTGTGATCCGCGTGCCCGAAGCGCTGGGCGTGCAGGGAGTGGAAAGCCGCGACGAGCTCCTGCACAAGGTCCGCTCCCGCACCCTGGGGCAGCGGCACCGACAGCTCGAAGCCCTGTCCGGCATAGCGCATGTCGACGGTCCAGGTGTCGTGCACGGTGGTGGCGTCGACGCCCTGCCCGGCAAGTTCGCTGTGCGCCTCACAGGTGACGGAGGCCATGACCTCACGCAGACGTGTGTCTTCGAGCGTTTCGGCGGCGACGAGGACCGTGCGGGCGAACTCCCGGCGGAATCCCGCCGCCAGCAGGCCGTAGGCGGAGGCGAGCCCGGAGTGCGGGGCGATCACGACGCGCCGCATACCCAGTTCGTCGGCGACGCCCGCCGCGTGCACCGGGCCCGCTCCCCCGTAGGCGAGCAGCGTCAGCCCGCGCGGGTCCTGGCCGCGCTCGACCGATGCGACCCGGATGGCACCTGCCATGGCGACGTTGGCCAGCTGATAGGCCGACCAGGCGGCCTCGCCGACCGTGACGCCGAGCTGGGCGGCGAGCGGCGTGAAGACGGTTTCGGCGGCATCCAGGTCGAGCGGAAAACGTCCGGCCAGCCGCGGGTGTGGCCCGAGCAGGCCGAGGACGGCGTTCGCGTCCGTGACGGTGGGCGCCGGACCGCCGCGTCCGTAGCAGGCGGGCCCCGGGTTGGCTCCGGCGCTCCGCGGGCCGACGGTGAGCAGGCCGCCGCTGTCGACAGCGATGATGCTGCCGCCGCCGGCGCCGACGGTCGTGATGTCGATCATCGGTACGCGCACCGGCAGCCCGTCGACGGTGATCTCCGGGGTGAGCTGCGGGGTGCCGTCGACGACTAGGGACACGTCCGTGCTGGTGCCGCCCATGTCCATGGTGACGACGTCCCCGAGCCCGGCTGATTCAGCGACTGCCACGGCTCCGCTCACTCCGGCGGCCGGCCCGGAGAGCAGCATCGTCACCGGCCGGGCCGTCACTACGGGCACCGGCACGGCGCCACCGTTGGACTGCATGACCTGCAGTCCCGTGATGCCGCGGCGAGCGGCCTCGCCGGCGAGCCGGCCCAGGTACCCGGCGACAGCGGGCCGGACGAAGGCGTCGACCACGGTGGTGCTGGCGCGTTCGTACTCGCGGAACTCGCGCGCGACCTCGCAGGACAGGGACACCGGAAGCCCGGGTGCCAGGGAGGCGGCCAACTCGGCCAGGCGCCGTTCGTGCACGGGATTGCCGTACGAGTGCAGCAGGCACACCGCGATCGCGGTGACATCCTGGGCGAGCAGTTCCTTCACCGCGCGCCGCGCGCTCTCCTCGTCGAGTTCGAGCGCGATCTCGCCCGACGCCAGGATCCGCTCGTCGATCTCCTGAACCAGATGACGCGGCACCAGGGGTGCGGGCTTGACGTACCGCAGGTCGTACATCCGGTCACGGTCCTGACGCTGGAGCGTGAGCAGGTCACGGAAGCCCCGGGTGACGAGGAGGCCCAGGCGAGGGCCGCGGCGCTCGAGCAGGGCGTTGGTCGCCACCGTGCTGCCGTGCAGCAGCAGCGCGCCCTCACGCAGTTCGGCCGGCAGCCCGTCGATCGCCTCGATCACCGCGCGCGACGGGTCCTGTGGGGTGGAGAAGACCTTCGAGGTCGCCCGTAGCCTGCCGTCGTCGTCGAGGACGACCAGGTCGGTGAAGGTGCCACCGCATTCGACACCAATACGCATGAGACCCCCTTTCTATGACTCAATGTGACAACCCGAATTCAATTCCGGCCTTGAAATGTGACGTTCCCATGGCCGACGATGCGCGGTAATACGTCGTTCTCCCCATGGACGAGGGTGCTCATCGGTGCTGGTCAGCCCCGATGGGCGGAGCCGCCTGGAAGAAGGAGGTACGCATGGCACGGGACCGGTCCGGGACGTCCGAGAGCGTGTCCGGAATCGGGCGGCCGGCAGGCCCTGGCGTGGCCCGGCTCGACGCGTCCGGCCGCTATGAGCGTCTCGACGTGCTGGGATGCGATCTCGTGATGGATCAGCGGGTGAGGCGCTGGGCGGAGCTGATGCCGGCCACCCGCAAGTCCGCCGTCTCCTTCGTGTGGATCACCGAGGACGGCGTATGGGCGTACATCGACCTCGCGGTCCCACCGACAGCCGAGGGCCGGCAGGTCACCGTCACGGCCGCGGTACGGACCGGCGAGCCGCCGTACGGTCTCACCGCGCGTGAGCTCGACGTGCTCACGCTGCTAGCGGGCGGTCTCACCAACGCCTCCGTCGCCCGCTACCTGGGCACGAGCCCGCGCACCGTCGGCAAGCAGGTCGAGGCGCTCCTGGACAAACTGGGTCAGCCGAGCCGCAGCGCGGCAGCCGCGTTCGCCGTGGACAGTGGGTTGCTGCGGCTTCCGGTGCCCGGCGATTGCGCTGAACTGTCCGCCATCGGCGTCGGCATGCTTGACGCGCTGGAACGCGGCTGGAGCAGACCGCCCAGGTTCGCGGGCGCTCCGCGCCGCAACTCCCGCCTCTTCGCTCCCCGACCATTGACCGTGGGCCTGATGGCTCCGTTGCTCGGTGCCTACGGCGCCGACGGAGAGGAACTCCTCAAGGGCGCCGAACTCGCTGTCGCCGAACTGAACGCGCGCGGTGGGGTGTCGGGGCGGCCCCTGGAGCTGGCGACCTTCCCGCTCGACAACCAGGACACGGTGTCGGTGGACACGGCGTTCCGTGCGGCGGGCGCTCTCGACCTGTCCGCGCTGGTCGGCTCGTACCTACTGGTCGATGAGCGTTCCAGCTACGAGCGTGCCGCCGAGTACGGCATCCCCTACCTGAACGTCGGCAGCAGCGACCTCCAGGCGGCCTGGGTCGACTCCGAGCCATCCGTTTTCGGCAACGTGTTCCAGGCCGGTCCACGGCGCAGCAACTATGTGCGCGGCTTCCTGCGGTTTGCCTCCCAGACACGTGCGGCGGGCCTGTGGCAGCCGTCGCGCCGCACCATCGGAGTGGTCGAACCCGAGGTCGCGGACAGCGAGATCCTGCCGAACCGGAGCGCGGACCTGATGGAGGCCGCGGGCTGGCGCGTGGAGTTCCGGATCAAGACCAGACCGCCGTACGACGACTGGTCGGACGTCCTTGAACGGTTGCGGGACACCTCACCGGCCGCACTGATCCTGGGCAACCACCCACCTACCGCGATGGCCGCATTCCAGCGCGCTTTCGTCCGGGCCCCCTCGCCAACCCTCATCTACAACGTCTACACACCATCCGTTCCGGCATATCTCGGCGCGGCGGGCGAGGCTGCCGAGGGGGTCGTCTGGGCCAGTGTCACCGGCCGCTACGGTGACACCCGGGGAGCCTCTTTCGCCCGGGACTACGCACGCCTGCACGGCATCGCGCCCGGCCACGGCCTCGCGGGCGCCGGCTACGACCAGGTACAGGTTCTCGCCCGAGCCTGGAGTACCACCTCCAGCCCGGGGCGACCGGGTGAGACGGTGGACGCCCTGCGAAGTGTCGTGCACCGCGGGGTCAACGGCACGTACTTCCTGGGGGCGGCCGGGCAGACCAACGCGGCCTACCCGGACGAGAATCCCGATCCGTCGCTCGCCCAGGCGCCACTGGTCTACCAGGTGCAGGACGGCACCAGCCGAGCGATCCATCCCATACCGTACGCCGAGGCGTCGTTCCGGCTGCCGCCCTGGCTGCGGCAGGAGTCCCCGCGCCGGACAGCCGTGTGACCACGCTCGATCGCCTGTTTCCGTGGCTCGGGTACCGGCGGTCCGATGTGGACGCTTCTGGCCGGGGTCGGGGTGACCGTGGCTCGACAGCTGCCACACCGTCTCTGAACAGGCATGGTCGTGACGATGCCACAAGGCCTCGACGCAGCGAGGCGCGCCCGATGGTCACCGGCTTCCCGGCCGGCGCCCTCGGCTGAGGTCACCGGCCGGAGACGGTCTCACGCGGCAACGTGATCGCGCCGGGGTTCCTGATCGTCGTCGGTGGAGCCCGCAACTGTCAGGAGGGGTGTATCTACGCTGGGAAAGAGTGCCGCCCGGCCTTGAATGATTGATGAACTCGCGCCCAGGAGACTGGGATGATCCCTGCATCTAAACGCCGTCCACTCGGCGACGGTTCCGCTCCCTGACGCAAACCTGCTGGTCGAGGTTGCGAGGAGTTCCGGAACTGCCGCGTTGACGGAAAGCCCCGGCGTGGACGCCCACGCATCAATCGACCTGAAGGGTATCCCTCGAACGGCCAACCCGATGGCACGATGCAGGTCCGATCGGCGTCGGCAAACGCCCTTCGGACGCAAGGACTTGGAGCCCGCACACGCTCTCGCGCCGTGACGCGTGGGAGCCTCTCGATCTCAGGAGAAACGCCCATGTCGCATCCGTCCGTTCCGGCCCGCTGTGTGGTGCACGGTGAACCCCGCCGCAACCAGCTCTCCACCGCCGATGCCGTCGTCATCGTGGTGATCACCGTGCTGGCGTGTGGACTGTCCACGACAGGTCTGGGGCTGTCGTCGGTCCTGTCCGTACTGAGCGGTGCCTCAGTGGTGGCGGCGGGCACGCTGATGGCCGTACGGGGAGGAAGCCGGACGCCGGGCCGCAGGTTCGCCCGCGTCCTGCACGCGTTCACCACGGCCTGAGCATCGCCTGTGGGGCGTAGGGAGAGGCCGATCGCCTCGTCGAACAAGGCACTGTTCGCGTTGGCCCAATGGCTGCGTGACCAACGATCGGCCCGTGGATATTCGTATGCGGATCTGGCTGCCCGTTCCGCATGCCATGCGACGACCCTTCAACGGGCGGCATCGGGTCGGTCGATTCCCACTGAACAGAGCGTGCGGGAGTACGCGCGCGCTTGCGGTGCGTCGGAGAACAGGGCCATGGAACTGTGGCAGCAGGCCTGTGTCCGCGGCTCCGGCGGCCCGCCACGAGGTTCGCCCAATCCACTGACCATCGATGGAATCGGCTCGTTCAAGGCCGGGCTGCGCACCTTGTACGAGCTGGCCGGCCGGCCGTCGATGCGTGAGATGGAGAGGCAGGCGGGTACGGGCTGTCTCCCGCACAGCACAGCGCACCGCATCGTCCGGGGCCGGACCGTGCCGCGCGATGTCCATCAGCTGACGGGATTTCTGAGGGCGTGCTCGATCGGACCGGCCGAGCATCCGTTATGGATCGACGCCTGGCGGCGCGTGCTCGGGCAGGAGTTCCCCCCTGTGCTGCCTCTGCTGCCACAGCGACCGACCGGTGTGGCACCGGTGGCCGTGACGACGAGACCTGAGATACGCGCGAGTGACGGGCCTGTCGGCGTGGCAGCGATACTCGCGGGGCCACCGCCGGAACTCCAGTTCTCCGTGCTCGGTCCGGTACGGGCCAGGCGGGGCGACGAGACGCTGCCGTCCGGCTCGCCGCAGCAGCGTGCCCTGTTGGCGGCCTTGCTCATGAGGCACGGGCGTACCGCCACGGCCGGCGAACTGATCGACGCCATCTGGGGCGAGGACCCGCCCTCGCAGGCGCTGGCCGCCGTGCGTACGTACGCCTCCCGGCTCCGCAAGACCCTGGGCCCGCTCGTCCTGGCCAGCGAATCGGGCGGGTACGTGATGCGTATCGAACGCGAGGCGCTGGACCTGACCATGGCTGAGGACCTGGCGGCCGAGGCGGAGAAGGATCGGGCTTCCGGCAACCACCACCGGGCCAGGGCCCTTCTCAACGCGGCGCTCGGCCTGTGGGACGGCGAGGCGCTGGCCTCCGTGCCCGGTCCGTACGCCGAGAACCAGCGCACCCGGCTGGAGGAGTGGCGGCTCCAGCTCACCGAGACCCGCCTCGACCTGGACCTGGAGGTCGGCTGCCACGCGGAGACGGTCTCCGAGCTGACCGCCCTCACCGCCGCGCACCCGCTGCGCGAACGGCTGCGCGAGCTCCTGATGGTGGCCCTGTACCGCAGCGGCCGCCAGGCCGAGGCCCTCGCCGTCTACGCCGACACCCGCCGACTGCTCGCCGAGGAACTGGGCGTCGACCCGCGCCCCGAACTCGCCGCCCTCCAGCAGCGCATCCTCCAGGCCGACGAGGAACTGGCCCGCCCCGCCGACGAGCCCGCCCCGGCCGGCACCCCGGTCCGGCCCGCGCAACTCCCCGCGACAGTCGCCGACTTCACCGGCCGCACCGCGCTCATCCAGGAGCTCGGCGACCAACTTGCCACCGCGAAGGGTGTCTCCGTCCTCTCCGGCATCGGCGGAGTCGGCAAGACCACCCTCGCCGTCCATGTCGCTCACCGGGCCCGCTGGCACTTCCCCGACGGGCAGCTCTACGTCAGCCTTCAGGGCGAGGGCTCGTGGTCCGCCGAGCCCGGGAAGGTCCTCGGGGCATTCCTGCGGGCGCTCGGCGTGCCGGATTCGGCGGTCCCCGACTCACTGGACGAACGCGCCGCGCTCTACCGCTCCACACTGGACGGCCGCCGTGTCCTTGTCCTCCTGGACGACGCCCACGACGCGGCGCAGGTACGCCCCCTGCTGCCCGGAACGGCGGGCTGCGCGGCCCTGGTCACCAGCCGGGTCCGGATGGCCGGCCTGGCCGGCGCGCACCTGGTCGACCTCGACGTGATGTCCCCCGAGGAGGCGTTCGAGCACTTCACCAGGATCGTGGGTCATGACCGAGTCGACCCGGAGCGCAGTGAGGCCCGCTATGTGATCGCCGCCTGCGGCTTCCTGCCTCTGGCCATCCGCATTGCCGCCTCCCGCGTGGCGGCCCGCCGTACGTGGACGATCGCGACGATGTCAGCGCTACTCGCGGATGAGACCGGCCGGTTGGCTCAACTTCAGGCCGGCGACCTGGCGGTGCGACCCGTCATGGAGCAGAGCTACACCCGTCTGGATGCTGAGCAAGCCCGCGCCTTCCGGCTGTTGAGTACATCGACCAGCGCATTCCTGTCCCTGTCCGAATCGACAGCTCTTCTCGACCGAAGTCCCGTACAGGGACTGGCTCTCCTGGAAGGTCTGATCGATGCCGGTCTGCTCATGCCCGTAGGACCAGGTCACTACCAAGTGCACGCTCTGGCACGGCTCTTCGCCCTCTCTCTCACTCCATGACCCCTGCTCGTTACACCCACAACCTGTCAGCGCTCACCGAAGAAGGGGTTCCGGTTCACTTCCGTTCGTGGCAGGCTCGCCCGCCTCAGGGCCTGATGTTGCCGGCGCGCGAGAGCAGCAGGTGCAGTGGGTCGGTCTTGGGGCTGGGCGAGGATCGGCGTCTGCGGTCGCGGGCCGCGACAGGTGCGCCGATGAGCGTCAAGGCCAGTTGGGCGGACAGGGGCGCGGCGCTTCCGTAGTACTCGGCGCAGCAGGTCTGCAGGCTGACGATGCGGGTTGCCAGGTCGCTGAGGGAGACGACGCCGAGGGCCGCGCTGGTGGTCATGCGCTGTGCCCGGTCGAGTGGGAGGTCGTCAGGACGGTGTCCGTCGGCAGGTGGGTGTTGTCGCGTAGCGTCCTGACTACCTGGGCGCGTGCCTCGGGCGGCAGCTCATCGAGTCCGTCGAGAATCGGCAGCAGCCGACGGTGGAGGAACAGTTCCATGGCCGAGCCCTGGCCGTACTTGGTCGTGTCGTTGAGGAACCGGTAGTCCTCCGTGATGCGCCGCACCATCCAGTCCTGGAAACTCACCGCCGGATCCCAGGTGGACAGCTGGAGCAGCACCGGCACACGCTGCGGGTCGGCTCTCCGGCACAGCGCCAGTGCAAGGTCGACGCACGGCCCAGTCTTGCCGGAGCCCACGTCACCCACGATGACCAGGCGGGAGGGTTGGGCAAGGTAATCGTCGATCAATGTGTCGAGTGTGCCGTGTTGCGTCACGGGGCGTGTGTCCCCGGCGCGAGCTGTGCGTGAGCGCGGATCATGGACGGTGTCCCAGCGGACGGGGATGCGGTCGACCACGAGATGCTGCTTGCGCCGACCTGCCTCAGTGGTCCAGTGGCGCTCCACCGCACGGTTCAACGCCTCCGCAGCGGCGTCAAGTTGGGCGCCTTCGCCGCGTTCGGCGTTCCACGCCCAGGTGCGGCCGATGATGGCTTTGGCCGGGGAGGCGACCAGGATCGTCCCGCCGATCCCCAGAGCCGCCGTCACCGGCTCGAAGCCGAACTGGAGCACCGCCCAGACGACCACCCCGACCCCCGTCAGCCAGAGAGCCAGTATCCATCACTCTCTGTTCGTCATGGAATCATGAAATCTCAACTCGGCGGAGTCGTCTATAGGGTGGGCGGTCTCCAGTGGTCGGTCGAACTACTTCGGCCGTCACTCCTGACGGACAACGCGTGGTCGTTCAGCGCAAGCACCATGCGGCCAAGAACCCGATGACGTACACAACCGGCGCCGCGCCCTGCTCCGCGACTGCGTCCAGAACCCCACCGCGGCCGACAAAGGGCGACGCATCCCCCGCATGACTGCCACCAACACCCCTGGAGACGCTCACGCACGGTGGCTGTGCTCCGGCCAGGACCGGAAGCCCGGGCCTCACGCAGGGACTTCGGCCCCTCCCCCTGCGAGGCGTGCGGGCCGGGTACCGCCGCCCAGATGCACAAGTCCAGGTCGAGCGGCTCTTCACGTCCAGCTCGAATCCGCCGCACGGATGCACGTGGATCCCGACCGGCGGCGACAGCGCCCGGCACCGGCTAGCCCGTAGTGCGCGGCGACAGCCTCTGTGTGATCCGGTCGAAGAGCTCCGTCAATGGCTCGCCGACGTCCCGGCCGAACTCAGAAAGCCCGTAAGTGACCTGGGGCGGCGTCGTCGGCTCGACTTCCCGCCAGACCAGGCCGTCCTGGACCAATGCACGCAGGGTCTGGGAGAGCATTTTCTCGCTGATGCCCTGGATGCTCTCGCGCAGCTCATAGAAGCGGAGATTGCCGCTCCGCAAGGAGATCAGCACCCAGATGCCCCACCTACTGGTCACGTGGTCGACCACATCGCGCGCAGGGCAGTCGGTGTGAAACACGTCATACCGCTTCCCCGTCTCGACCTGTCTGCGCTGCAAGCCTCCCGCCATGTCACGAGCTTACTTCAAGGTATGTCCTTACTGAAAGTTAGCCAGTCGTCCTAGCGTGAAGGCCACAGAGGGAAATCCGACAAGGAGTGATCATGATCGTAGTGACCGGGGCCACCGGGAATGTCGGCCGACCGTTGACGCGGGCGCTGGCCCAAGCGGGCGAGCAGGTGACCGCAGTGGCCCGGCGCACGGCGGCGGTGCCGGACGGCGTCCGCTTCGTGGCGGCCGACATGGGCGAGCCCGCCGGCCTCAAGCCCGCGCTGGCCGGGGCGACGTCCCTCTTCCTGCTGTTGTCCGGCGATCTGCACGCCACTGGAGCCCACCCTGCGGACATCATCGGCGAGGCAGCGGCCAGCGGGGTCCGCCGAGTTGTGCTGCTCTCCACGCTGAGTGTGGTGACCAGGCCCTCCGGCCGCACGCGGATCGCGATGCGTGCGCTGGAGGACAGGTTGCGGGAGTCCGGTCTGGAGTGGGCCATCCTGCGGCCAGGCGGCTTCGCCTCCAACGCCCTGTGGTGGGCCGAGTCCGTCCGCACGCAGCAGGTCGTCGCCGCACCCTTCGGCGACATCGGGGTGCCGATCATCGACCCGGCGGACATCGCCGCGGTCGCGGCAGCCTGCCTGCTGGATGACCGACACACCGGCGGCATATACGAGTTGACAGGCCCGGAGGTGATCACTCCGCGCCGGCAGACGGAGGCCATCGCCGCCGCGCTGGGCTCACCCGTGAGGTTTCACGAGCTCACACGCGATGAGGCCAAGACCGCCATGACCCAGAGCATGCCGCCGGAACTCGCCCACGACACTCTGGACATCCTCGGCTCCCCGACCCCGGCCGAGCTTCGCGTCAGCCCGGACATCCAGCAGGTCCTCGGCCGCGCCCCACGTCCCTTTGCCGACTGGGCCGCCCGCAATGTCGCCGCGTTCCGCTGACACTGGGTGAGATTCAGACGCTCCGGTCAGCGTTGCCATGGGTCCGACCCCAGAGCCGGGACAGCACCCAACAGCCCTCCCACCCGACACAGCATTCCCACCTGACAGCACGAAGCGTGCTCAGCCCCAGCCCTTGAGGCATCGTTGAACTGACATCACCGGACCGCAACGTCACGTCGAACAGACCGTTCACCCGAGAGGCACCCAGGATCTCCGGTCGCCTCAACAAGCAGCCGAAGCGACCTGCCGCCCAATCAGGACTGTCGGCATTGAGTCAGCATCTGCCCTGGCATACAAGGTCAGACACGGACACAGAGGGGGACGCCGGTCCAGCGGAAGACCTTCCCCTGAGGCACTCTCAGCTGAGGCACTCTCAGCCGCTTTCCGGCCTCCCCCGCCCCCAGCACGACGCAGGCATGATCGGAAGCCATGAACCCGTAAGAACGCGTAGCCCAGCGCCACATCCACGCGGCTTCAGGGGCACACCTGGCAGCGCAGGAGCCGGATTGGGCACGCCGTCGTAGCCGCGAACAGCTCCAAACCGATCACCGTTCGTCCAGTCCTCACGGGCCTGCGTGAAGTCCTCCTGGTTCCCGCCCACGAGGTTCCACCACATACCACGCTTCTGCCGCTTCATCCCAGCTCAGAGGCATGGCGCACGATCCGTGGTCAGCAAAAGGCCAGCAAGCGACCCCGGAGACCGCACGATAGCGAACAAGACCCTGACCCACGGCATGGGCAACGTTCTTCAAGGACTGCCGGCACAGCAGCACCAGGTAGTCCGAGAACCCCACAATGCCGCCTGACACCCGAGCTGCGCCATCTGCGCTCCGGCACAGCCACATCCTGCTTCGGGTCATTTCCCGAACATGCCCTCACCGCCTATTCGCAGGAGTTCTCGTGACTGACCGGAAGCACATCCTGAGCGGCCGTAGAGCCGTCGTGACGGGAGCCGCACGCGGCCTCGGAGCAGCTGTCGCCCGCGAGCTGTCGGAGCGAGGCGTCCGCGTGGCCCTGCTCGGCCTGGAAGAAGGCACACTCGCAGGGACGGCCGACGAACTCCCCTCATAGTCACTGCACTGGCATGTGGACGTCACCGACGACCAGGCGATGGCCAGCGTCGCCGAAAAGGTGGACCGCCGTCTGGGCCCCGCTTCGGTTGTCGTCGCCAACGCCGGAGTGGCAGAGGGAGGTCCGTTCGCCGACTCCGATCCGGACACCTGGCGGCGCGTGATCGAGGTCAACCTCGTGGGCCGCGCGCGGTCACCGCACGGACGTTCCTGCCGCAACTGCTCCGCACGCACGGTCACTACCAGCAGATCGCCTCGCTCGCGTCCATCGTCACCGCGCCAATGATGAGTGCGTACTGCGCGTCGAAGGCGGGCGTGGAGTCGTTCTCCCACTCCCTGCGCGCGGAACTGGCCCCCCCGTGGAGTCAGCGTGGGAATCGCATATCTGAACTGGATCGACACCGACATGAGCCGGGATGCCGACCAGCATCGGGTGCTGCGCGAGCTTCGGGCCCATATGCCCCCACCGGCGCGCAAGACCTATGCCCCGGAGTACGTGGCCCGACTCGTGGTCGACGCAGTCGAGCGGCGGGCACCTGCCGTGTACGTGCCAGGGTGGCTCCGGAGTGTCCAGGCGGTGCGAGCCGGTCTGCCCTGGACTGGTCTCGCTGCTGACCCGCCGAGAGCTGACGCGATCGTCCTTCGAAGCGAAGGGGCTGCTGGGGTCCGGCGGACGCGCAGCCGAGGCAACCCGACGATCGCGCGCCTGAAACCCGGGCTGCCGCTTGCGGCAACTCGTCTGCACCCAACTGCCCTTACGGCACGCCGACGCGGTGACGGACCACGCCCAAGGCAATCGATCAGCCGCTGCTTGGCCGTGCGCGGCTCATCCCCGGCGCGTACAGGCGCACGTCTCGTCGGATATGTAGCCCTCCCGTGGCGGCCCGTCCGGGCGTGGCCCGACCCCGCGATCGGATGGCCGGACCCTGGCGGATCCGCTCGTCGCCGGGTGTCCTTTCCACCAGGCAGGTCAGACCTTGCGCTCAGGGAATCAGCAAGGTTTTGATCATTCCGTCCTGCTTTTCCTGGAAGGTCCTGTACGCCTGTGGTCCCTCTTCGAGCGGCAGATGGTGCGTCGCGAAGTCGTCCACGCCCAACGGGTCCTCGTCCGTGAGCAGCGGGAGGATGTCGTCGACCCAGCGTTTGACATTGGCCTGCCCCATCCTGAGCTGGATCTGCTTGTCGAACATGGTCAGCATCGGCAGAGGGTCGGCCGCGCCGCCGTACACACCGGACACCGAGATCGTGCCGCCCCTGCGCACCACGTCGATCGCTGCCCGGAAGGCGGCCAGGCGGTCCACGCCGACCGATTCCATCAGCCGTTCCCCAAGAGCGTCGGGCAGCATTCCCACGGCCCCGTGCGCCGCTTTCGCCACGGGGGCGCCGTGTGCCTCCATGCCGACCGCGTCGATCACCGCGTCGGTGCCTCGTCCGTCTGTGAGATCGCGGATGGCGTCGCCGAGTTCCTTGCCGTGCCGGCGCACGTCGAGGCACTGCACCCCTTCCGCGGCGGCGCGGGACAGACGAGCGGGTACGAGGTCGGCCCCCATCACCTGACCCGCGCCCCGGTGCCTGGCGATGCGTGTCGCCATCGCACCGATCGGCCCGAGCCCCAGAACGGTCACCGACCCGCCGGGCGGGATCGCCGCGTACTCCACGGCCTGCCAGGCAGTGGGCAGTACGTCGGAGAGGTAGACGAACCGGTCGTCCGCCGGCCCGTGCGGAACCTTGATCGGCAGACTGTCCCCAAAGGGAACCCGCAGCAGCTCCGCCTGTCCACCGGGCACCTGGCCGTAGAGCTTGGTGTAGCCGAAGAGGGCGGCTCCCATCCCCCGCTCGCGGACCTGCGTGGTCTCACACTGGGAGTGCAGCCCCTGATCGCACATGTAACAGTGCCCGCACGAGATGTTGAAGGGGACGACGACACGGTCCCCGGGGGCGAGGGAAGCCACCTGAGGGCCGACCGCCTCCACGATGCCCATGGGTTCGTGGCCGAGAATGTCCCCGGGGTCGAGGTAGGGCCCCAGGACTTCGTACAGGTGCAGGTCCGAGCCACAGATGCCCGTGGACGTGATCCTGACGATGATGTCCGTCGGGTCCTCGATCCGCGGATCCGGAACGGTCTCCACCCGGACATCCCTTTTGCCTTGCCAAGTCAGTGCGCGCATATTCGAATCCCCTCAAGAGGAACCGCGACAACGCCCCCGCGAGAATTCCCATACCTTCAGGATGAGGCCGGACAGGAATGCTCACCCGTTGCAATCGGCGCCCCAGTCTCCCGGTACCTTCCTTCCGCAGAGACTGAGTCTTGCGGACGGTGCGACGGCCGGAATGATCACTCTCGGAGACCCGGTCCCCCTTGTCGAGCTTGCCGATCTTTCCCATGGCCGGCACGCTCCCGTAGCTCGACCGTCGACTACGGAACTCCCCACTTCACTGTCGCGCCCTTCATGGCTCGGCGCACTCCGGCACGCGACTGCGGCGGATACCGGCCGGAATATCAAAAAGCGAGGGCGCACACGTCGTGCGTGCTGGAAAACCAACCGGATTTCCGGCCCGTCGCAGGCCGGCCCACCCTCTTCGGACGAGTTCACCGGCGAGTAGGCGCGCGCACGCCCAGCGCATAGGCAGGGGCGTGCGCGATGAACAGAACAGCCCCCGGACACTGCACACCGCCGCACCGAAGGCGTCAGTGACAACACCGTCGAAGCGCTGGGCGCCCCTGCCGAAGGTGCTGGAGACGACCGAACGCGCCCGCGGCGCGCTCTACGAGTTCCATCAACTGACCGGCGGCGCCGACATCGCCATCGGCGCCGAGCGGTCCGGCTCCTGCCTATGGACTGGCGCTGCCAGAACATCAGCCTCACTGAACGCGGCGCGACCTTGCAGGCGCGCCCTTTTCCTCGTCGTCGTCGCTGTCGTCGTCCCCCGGCACGTGCACATCGAGAATCTTGATGTTGATCTCGACGACTTCCAGCCCGGTCATCGTCTCCACCGCATCGGTGACATGGATGCGGATCTTCTTCGCCGTGTCCAGAATGAGCGTTCCATACTCGACCACGATGTCGACATCGACGGCGGCCTGCTTCTCGCCCACCTCGACCTTCACTCCGCGTCCCGGGTCGTTGGAGCGGGACACCTTGTCCTTCATCGCTCCCATGGCCCGGGAAGCGCCGCCGCCGAGGGTGTGGACTCCCTCGGTCTCACGTACCGCTATCCCCGCGATCGTCGAGACGACGGTATCCGCGATGACAGTCTTCCCCTTCGTACCGCCCGCCGATTCGTTCGATCCGAGTGTCGTTCCGTTTTCACTGCCGTTCGTCGCCATGAGTACCTCGCAGCGAGAGTTCTGGGAGGGGCCAACCGGAATCAGCGGACCTTTTCCACCGTCCTCGCCCCCCTTCCACGGTGCTCCAGGATCCGGGCATACGCCATTCGAGTGCCGAGAAGAGCAGCGTATTCGTGTCCGCTCCCTTTGCCGCGCGCCCTCAGTTCCGGGGCAGCAGGGAGCCCAGGGGTCCTAGGTCGAGATTGAGGTCTTCCAGCCGTACACCGTGCTGCTCGCAGAGCTCTCCCATGCGCTGATCGAGCATCATCAGCGTCGTGCCGATCTCATCGGTCTGATCGTCGGTCAGGTCACCTTCGTCGATGCGCCGCAGGGCTTGCCGTTCCATCAGCTGCCGGAGCAGTTCGACCACCGTGAGCACCAGGGTGACCAGATCGCGCCCCATCTGCTCGGAGTCCAGGTCCACTCGTGAGGTCGTCACAGCGGCCCGCTGTCTGCCCAGGGGGCAGGAACACGCTCGTTGACCGACGACAGCAGTGCATGGAGTGAGACACGTACGAGTGGTACGTCGGCGATGGCGATGACCAGGTCACCACTCACGACCACCCCGGTCGCCAGGACACGGTCCAGCAGATCGACCAGCGGCACGCCGATCGGGCCGCTCAGGCCTCCGGGCCCGTCCCACGGGACTGCTTCGTGCGTCAAGGCCTACACCTCGCCCACGAAGGAGTAGGGGACCCAGGGCCCGGAGACCTCGATGTGCGCCCCGGTGCGTTTTCGCAATCCGGCAACCAGCGCGTCCAGTTCGGCGGCCCGATTCCCTGCTACCAGATAGGTCGCATTCAGTACCTGAACACGACGGTCATCAACGGCTGCGCTGCCGTGCGGCCGGAGCCGGCGGGACTCCGTGGCGAGGCGGCTCACGTCCGCATCCACGGCATCTGCGACCCGCAAGGCATCCGTCTGCCGCTGCTCTCGCTGTGACTGCAGGTTGCGCTTACGTTCCAGATAGGCCCTGCCCGCTCCAGGGGCCGGGCGCGTCCGGTCTGCCGCCGTAGCCGTCCGCTCCTCCGAGGGACCATCGCCCGCGCTCCGCGAGACGGGTGCGTAGACCTTGATCCCCCATTCGGCATGATGCGCAATACGCGTCAGTGCTGTGCGAAACCGTGTCGACTCACTGGCGAGTGCGAGTGCGGCCCTCTCGTCTCCGTTGTACAACGTGGCCAGCGGCAAGGGAACCGTGGGGAATTGGGCAGCGACTGTCGAGACGACCCTGTGGTGGGCACGCGCGTATCGTTCGAGTTCAGCCTCGTCGGTCAGCCGTTTCTGCCATACCTCGTCCGTGAAGTCAGCCCCTCGAACGGTCTGCACGATCGCTGTGAGCGAGCCGACGCGAAGGGAGCGCACCCGTTCGTCCTGCGTGACCCCGGTGAGACTTTGCACGTCGGGGTCCCCCTCCGCCTGGCAGACCGCGAACACGTAGACGGCGTTCGCGTCCGATGTCCCTGTGCTGCGCTCCGTCATGAGCCCCTGTTCTTCCTCTCGCTGGCTCATCGCAAGTCCGGCGATGTCTCTTCGGAACGCGATTCAAGTGCTTCCAGCCGCGCCCGCAGCTCTCGGTTCTCATCTTTCAGGGCGTTCCTTGCCGCGTGAGAGCTGAGCGCCGGATCGGTCTCCCACCAGTCGATCCCGGCCTTCTTCGCCGTGTCCACGGAGGCCACGAAGAGCCGAAGGCGAATGGTGAGCAGCTCGATGTCGAGAAGGTCGATCTTGATGTCCCCAGCGATCACGATGCCCTTGTCGAGAACGCGCTCGAGGATGTCCGCCAGGTTGGTGTTCTGCGGCCCGGATGCAGGATAGGAAGCGTCCTGTCGGAAGTCGAGATCAGTCACTTCGCGCTCTCCGTGATCGCTGCTTTGCGGACGTGGTCCGCCTTCTGCGCGGTGCCTCTTCCTCTTCCGGCTCTTCCTCGTCCTCTTCCTCTTCCGGCTCTTCCTCGTCCTCTTCCTCGTCCTCTTCCTCGTCCTCTTCCTCTTCCGGCTCTTCCTCGTCCGTCAGCGGTTCCTCGTCCTCACCGTCGTCCTCCTCCGGCTCTTCCTCGTATTCCTCCCCCTCAGGGTCTTCCTCGTTGCCGCCTTCTTCCTCGTCCTCTGCTTCTTCCTCCTCCATGGCCTCTTCGTGCGATACGACTACTTCTCCGTCGCGGATCTCGCCACGCCACCCTTCCGGCTCCTCTTCCGTGAGTGTGACGTACCGCTGAAAGTGCTTGAAGTCGAGCCGGACCCGTCGTCCTTGCGCGCGCCAGAGGTTGCCCGTCTTCTCGAAGAAGCCGGACGGGTAGTACTCCATGACCAGAACGATGCGCGTCAGGGCCGGTGCCAGTTCGTGGAAGCTCACCGCACCTCGCGTCGTCCCCTTGGCGCCTTCGGATGTCCAGACAATGCGTTCGTCAGGGATCTGCTCCTGGACCGTTGCCTTGAAGCTTCGGGAGGAGGGACCCACCTTGACCTTCCAGTCGCTCGACATCTCTTCGTCCATCGAGACATCGCGCACGCCCTTGGCGAAACTGCTGAACTGGTCGTACTGGGTCCAGTGGTCGTAAGCGGCACGGAGCGGCACTCCCACATCGAGGACCTCGATGATGTTCATGACCTTTCCGCCGCTTGCCTTACGTTTACCCTGGCCGCCACCAAAGGCCTCCTTGGCCTTCTCCACGACGTTGTCCTTAACACCTTTGGCCTTCTCCGAAACGAACGCCTTCACCGGAGAGTCACCCTGGAGGATTCGAGAGCCGATGGCCGGCAATGAGCCGCCGTTCTCCGCGACATCGTTCAGCTGACCGGTGACATCGGTCAGCTTGTCCCCTGCCTTCTCCGCGAGCTTCTCCACCTGCGTGCTGAGAAAGTTGGAAAGCTCACCGCGGAGTTTATCCATTCCGGACTCTTCGGTCTCTTCAGCCTCTTCCGACTCAGGCTCTGCATTTTCCGTCCTGGCCATGACTCGCTACCTCCGACCGCTGGAGCGCTTGGATGCGGCTCGTTTGGACGATGACTTGCCTGCTGCCGTCTTCTTGGCCGCCGCCTTCTTCGCCGGGGCGGTCTTCTTGGCTGCAGTCTTCTTCGCCGAGCCGCCGGACTTCTTGGCTGCCGCCTTCTTCGCCGGAGCCGCCTTCTTGGCCGCCGTCTTCTTCGCCGGGGCGGTCTTCTTGGCCGCCGTCTTCTTCGCCGAGCCGCCGGACTTCTTGGCCGCCGTCTTCTTGGCCGGGGCCGCCTTCTTGGCTGCCGTCTTCTTGGCTGCCGTCTTCTTGGCCGGGGCCGTCTTCTTGGCTGCAGCCTTCTTCTTGGCCGGGGCGGTCTGCTTCGCCGTGCCCGACGACGTCCGGCGGGGGGCGCGCCTTCTCGGCTGCTCCTCCTCCGGCTCCTCCTCGGGTTCTTCTTCCTCTCCCTCTTCCTCTTCTTCTTCGTCCTCTACTGGCTGCTCATCCTCTTCATCGCCCTCCTCCGGCTCGTCCTCGTACTCCTCGTCCTCGTACTCCTCGTCCTCGTACTCGTACCCCCCGTCCTCTTCTACGGGTTCCTCTTCGTCCTCGTACTCATAGTCGTACTCGTCGCCCTCGTCGCCCTCGTCGCCCTCGTCGCCCTCGTCGTCCTTCGGCGGTTCGAGGAGACGAGCCGTGCGCTCACTGATCGAGCCGGCCAACGTGCTCATGCTTCGATTGGCGGCAGCGGTCATGGCCTTACGGCCCGCGTCAAGAACCTCTCCCCTGAGCTGCTCCTGGAGTTCAGCGACCTGGGGGACCTCGCCGAGTCGACGCATACCTTCTGCGGCTAGTTGGCGGGGCTCCAGACCGAAGCGTCGGCCTGCGAGATACGTGGCGACGCTGAGAGCCAGTCGCCCCTTCTTGGTCCGGCCCAGCACGTAGCCGCCGACTACTGCGACCGCGAGGGTCAACTTCGTCTGGTCTTCCATGAGCACGTCACCTTCGATCACTCTGTGCCGGGCCGATCCGTACGGCGTCCAGCCGGTCCAGCAAGCGTTCCTCTTCGCGTTCGAACTCCTCCAGGCTGATCTCTCCGGATTCCAGTTCCTGATTGAGTACCGCCAACTGCGCACGCAACACGGCGGGGTCGTGCAGCTCACGCTCCGCGGCGTCATTGAGCTTCTCCGCCACCCAGATCACGCCGCGCACGGGCGCGATCGGGAGCGTGAGCAAACCGGTGATCAGCCCCATGTCATTTGCCGCCCACGAGCACAGATCGGGCCTCCGCCGAAACGAAGCTGTAGCAGGGAAGCGGGCCGGCGGACCGGATCTCCGCATGGTCCCGAAAATCCGCCCCGAGGCTCTGGGCCCGCAAGAGGAAGGCTTCGCTCTCAGCACGGTCGACGAGAAAGGACTCGTTCAGCACGCAGCCCGGGACCTCGGGTCCCGGGACGGCCGCCTGTGCAGCAGGTGCGAGTTCACGAAGGATCCGATGCCCTGCGGCGGCTGCCCGCCTGGTGAGAGCACCGGAAATGGCCTCGCCCAGCCGGAGGCTGGCCTCGTAACCCGGGTTCTTCCGAGCTGCCGCTCGGAGTTGGCGCACGCTTGCGTCCTCGGCGACAAGCACCTCCAGCGCATTCTGCGCGGGAAGAACCTTGACGTTGATCTCGATGCGGCCCGCGACTCGGTCCAGGGTGGCGGCATACTCGGATTCGTCGGCGGCCAGTTGCGCGAGGACCGACTGCTCGTCCGCAGCGACCATTCCGAACCGCATGGGGAGCACCGGACCCTCGTCAGCCAGGCGCATCAGAAGATTTTGGTGCGCCAACAAATCGCGCCGTCGGGCACGGAGCTGCGGCGGCGCGTCGCTGACGACCGCCGCAAGCGGACCCTGGTTGATGCCCCTGAGGACAGCGGGCGGCGATCCGACGCCGACCGCATCCTTCGGAAGCGCCGTCGCGGCCCGCAGGATCGCGTAGACATACACACCACCGGTTGCCGCGCTCACGCTCATGCCTCCGCGCGCCGTCGTCGGCTCTCACTGCTGCGGGCAGGTGCACGTCGCTTCTTCGGCCGCTCTTGCGGCTCGTCCTCTTCCTCGGACGAGTCGTCGCCACCACCTACTGCTTTGCGTACGGTGTCGCCGACGGACTCGGCCGCGTGACGCACCTTGCGTTTCCCCACGGACTTCGCCACACCGCCGCTGAGAAGCTCGGGAACGGTGGTGCTGCCGGAATCACGTTCAAGGTCCAGCCGGTTGCACGCCTCCGCGAAGCGGAGGTACGTATCCACACTCGCGACAACGATGCGCGCGTCGATTTTCAGGATCTCGATGCCGACCAGCGAAACCCGGATGAATACGTCAATGACCATGCCACGGTCAAGAATGAGCTCCAGCACGTCGTACAACGTTCCGGCGCGGGGCGGGCAGGCCACTACCTCGTCCGAGTAGGTGGTCGCTGGCATCGAGATTCCTTCCAACAGGGAGCGAAACGCGGGTCACTCGTCGGCTGCACCACGTCGGTATCGCCGGACCCTGCGGTACTGCAGGAGTTCGCCGTCCCGGTCGAGCTGCACCTCGTACGAGGCGAGGAGGCTTGTGGTGTCGGGGATCCGTGGAACTTCAAGAACGTCCACCACCACGCACCAGCCGTCGTCCTCGCGCCGCACGGCGGAGACCCCCTCCGTGGGATGGCCGATCAGCCCCTCCAAGCTCTTGCTGGCAGCACGAGCCGCATGCTCCGGTCCTCGCGCCGGTCGTCGGGCGCGGGAGGAGGTCGCCGTCTTCGAACTCCCGGCGTGTGTGCGACGTTGTTCTGCCATAAGGCCAGTCTCGTCACTCGCGTCGGCCGCGCATCTTGAGCGGATCCATCGGAGCGTGGCGTGAAGGCGAATCGCTTGATCCGTGAAGGATTCACGGTCACCAGGGCCATCGCCAATAATTCTCGTGGCGCTGGCAGCTAACGTTGCTCTTCCGCGTACGTGAGTGCCTCTCGATGCTCGTCAAGGCCCTCTCGCCCGTCCCGCGCCATCAAGGACAGGTCCGAGCATATTCTCCGCGCCATCTCCCGTGCGTCGTCCCGCGGCGCTGCCCCCTCGACGTACTCCAGAATTTCCAGCAATGCCCGGAGCTCACCGCTACGCAGCGCAACCTCGACGACTTCTTGCTTCTCGGCGGTCAGGGCGCTCACCACACGCCTTTGACAGGCATCGATCTGCAAGGAGGCGAATCAGCTGTCGTAACCCCAGGATTCCGCACTTCTGCTGGCGTCGTCGAAGACAGCGAGCCGCTGAAGAAGTGATTTCGGCTCCGCGTGCGGAGCGCGATAGAAGGGGCGCTCGTCGCTTCCCGAAAATTCGGCATTCAGCTGGACCTCGGAGAGGAACGCAGCCACCCGGCCGGGGGCAGGCGTCAACCCACCTCCCATCCATCGAGCAGACTCCATCAGCGTCCGGCCGACCCCCTCGGGGATGGAGAAGAAGCACCACCCCGAAACGCCACACCAAAGAAGCCCTGCGTCCCGGCCCTCGCCGAACTCCTTTCGCACTTACGTCGGCCGCCGACACATTCCATGACCGCCGGAATGGCGCCCGTCCTGCGCGCAGCCCATCCTGGACATGCGGCGACCGGTCGCCGCCACTACGCGGGCGAGAGGCGGCCATGGTCGCATCATCGCTTGGCATGCCGCGGCACATGCTGACTGTGCCGGGCGTCTGCACTCCGCAACACGACACGCACCTCCTTATACGGGCTCTCGCCCGGGAGAACATCAGCCCCGGGACACATGTCCTGGAACTGGGGACCGGCAGCGGGGCCCTGGCAGTTCACGCCGCCCGGCTGGGCGCATGCGTCACTGCCGTCGACATCTCGCACAGGGCGGTGCTGTGCGCCAGGGTGAACGCCGCCCTCCACCGCAGCCGGGTCACCGTCCGGTATCGGGATCTGTCCGCTCTCGACACGGGACAGTACGACATGGTGATCAGTAACCCCCCGTACGTTCCCTCGCCGATCGCACGGCCCCCCGTTGCGGGGCAAAGCCCGTGCGTGGGACGGTGGTCCGGACGGCCGTGCCGTCGTCAATCGGGTCTGTGCGACCGCCGCAACCGTTCTGCGACCCGGCGGAACACTGCTCATGGTCCATTCCAGAATGTGCGGCGCCCAGACCACGATCGATGTCCTCGCGCGGGCACGCCTCGACGCGGAGGTCATCGACCGCGCGCTCATCTCCCTGGGCCCCGTCCTGCGCTCCCCCGGGCGGTTGTCCGGGTGCGGACGGCGGCCCGGTAATCCCGCCGGGCCGCCGACGTCTGCCCGGGGTAGCCACGCACGGCACCCCGGCGTACAGCACGACATCGTCGCCCGAACCCGTACGGCCATACGCCCCCAGGGTGCTCACATCGCACGACTAAAGCTTGTTGCAGGAGCAGGCGGCGACGGAACGGACACCCGCTCCGGGAAGCAGCACGCGCCCCGGGCGCACGGCAGCAGGAACGCCGCCGACGTCCTATCGTGGAGATCACCGAGGGTCGCGGGCGCAGAGGCAGGCTGGGCATGACAGATCCGGAGATCGATTACAGGGCAGTGTTCGAGTCCCTGCCCGGCATGGTGGCGCTGCTGACCCCCGATCTGGTGTACGCGGACGCGAACGAGGCGTACCTGCACGCGGCCGGGCGCACCCGCGAGCAGGTGGTGGGCCGTTCTCCGTTCGATGTGTTTCCCGACAACCCGAGCGATCCCGGCGCCAGTGGTGCCCGCAACCTGCTGGCCTCCCTCCAGCGGGTCCTGGCGACTGCCGAGCGTGATGGCATGGCGCTCCAGCGCTACGACGTCCAGTCCCTGCAGCGGCCCGGCAAGTGGGAGGAGCGGTACTGGAGTCCGGTCAACGCCCCGGTCCTCGGCCCCGACGGCCGGGTCATCCTGATCGTGCACCGGGTGGAGGAGGTAACCGAGCTCATTTCGGCCCGCGGTGCCCCTGACGGCAGCCGGCCCCGGGTCCTGGAAGCCGAGCTCTACACCCGCGCCCGAGAACTGCAGGAAGTCAACGAGCGCCTGCGGCAAGCCCACAGCCGCGAACGCGAGGTCGCCCTCGTCCTGCAGGCGGCCATGCTGCCCGCCCCCGGGGACATCGGCCACAACCGCGCCGCCGTCCGCTACCGGCCTGCTGTCGGCTTCCTCAACATTTGCGGCGACTGGTACGACCTCGTCGACCTGCCCGGAGACCGCATCGCCGTGGCCGTCGGTGACGTCGTCGGCCACGGTCTGCACGCCGCCGGGGTCATGGGACAGCTCCGCAGCGCCCTCAGCGCCGCCTCCCTCGTCGCCGAGGGCCCCGCTCAGGCATTGGAGGCCCTCGGGCTTTATGCCCGCTCCGTCAGCGGCGCCGAGAACACCACCGCCGTCGAGACCTACATCGACTGGGACACCTACACTCTCACCTACAGCAGCGCCGGACACCTCCCGCCTGCCCTGCTCCGTGCCCAGGGCGATGTCGAGTTCCTCGACCGGGCCACCGACCCCCCTCTCGGGGCCCTCCCGGAACACGTACCACGTCCCCAGGCCGCCACCGGCTTCACTGAAGGCGACACCCTCGTCCTCTACACCGACGGACTCATCGAACGCCGAGGCGAAGACATCGACGCCGGACTCGCCCGCCTCGCGCACGCCCTCACCCGCCACCAGGGCGCCCACCCCGAAGCCCAGGCCGACGCGATCCTCCTCGACCTCCTCCCACCCGGCGGAACCACCGACGACACCGCCCTCGTCATCGTCCGCCTCTGAACCGAGTACCGCAGAGCGCGGGGGCGACCGACGGCCCGCGCACCCGCACATTCTCAAGGACGGGGATGAACTGCGGGCTGTCCGCCGCCTGGCCCGCAGTCAGGATGAATGCCAGGGGGCGGCACTTGCGGTCGGCCGGAGTTTGTGCCGGCGTCGGATGCGTTGCCGCTCTTCCCGAGCGGAATCGTCTTTGGTGACCCGCCCGCTTAGTCCTTCAAGGGAGCCCCCTTTGACCTGGCCTTCTCCTCTTCGGCAGCGGCTTTCTCCAGGGCGGTGACGAAGCTCTCATCGAGGTGAATCCCGGCCGCGTCGTGGTGGGCCCGAGCGGTGGTGGAGTCCACGCCGACCAGGGACAGGTCCACCTCGCCCCGCTTCGCGGCTTCGGCGATCAGGTCCTTCAGCAGTGCCTCGAACACGCCGGCATCACGCCGCTGCCGGAAGCGGTTGTGCACGGTCGACCAGGCACCGAACTCGGTCGGCATCTCCCACCACTGCCCGCCCGTCCTGAACCGCCAGATCACGCCCTCGATCAGCTGCCGCAGCCGCTCGGGGCACGGACCGCTCTCCCCGATCGGAAGGTGCGGCTCGACGAACTCCCACTCCTGATCTGCGAGTTGCACTCGCGTGTCCACTTTGGTCATCGGGTGCAGCACTTCCCCTCCGCGGCCCGAACAGCTAGGCGAAAGCGGGGCGATGATGGCCGCGTAGTCGACGATGCCCAGGCCACATGGAGACCCGAAACAGCCGCTCCTTTCACCGGCATCAGAAGCCAGCCCGTGAGGAGGTGTATTGGTGGGCGTCAGCGGGTGGGGCGCTGACACCCGGGGTCGGAGGGAACTGAATCTGCGGATTTGGGGCAACCAAGCGCCGTCGTTTCTGGTCGGTGGGGGACGGGTCGCCCTTCGTCGGGGCGGCCGCCCCTTTACCCGGGGCACGTCGCAGCGTGCGGCGCCAGTACGAGTTGAGCCTGCTGGCCGTGGCCAGCTCTTCCTGCTGCGACAGCTCATGGGTGGCTCGACCGGACCGCAACTTCATGACTCATCGGCCTTCACCCGTAGTCGCTCCAGCCCTCCGGATCGACCCAACCAGCAGTCACAGTATCCTGACATACCGTCAGAGAAGTCAGCATTGAGTCAGCATCCGCCCTGGCACACAAGGTCAGGCCGGGCACAGATGGGAACGCCGGTCCAGCGGAAGGCCTCCCCCTGAGGCACTCTCACCGGCGGTCCGACCGTTCTGACGGTTGGACCGCGAGTTCCCCCGCCGCCCGTTCGAGCGCCACTTCAATGACGCGGTGGCGCAGTGGGCACGGACGGGAGAAATGCCGGGTCAGGCGTCATAACCGACCTGGGCCCCTCTCGTTTCCCCTGTGGGTGCCAACACGCCCTTGGCATCGATCATCCAGCTGGATTGGAAGTTCACACGTGAGGCCTCAGGCCACCGACACGCGTCACATCGCCGAGCAGCGCCGGACGGCCGACCGTAGCAGCAACGGCCACCGCACCCTGACAGCGTCGGCCGCCGTGCACGCGTCCACCGCCTGCCACCCCGGCCGGGACGGCCTCCTCGGGCGGGACGGCCGTCCTTCCCTGCGCGCCGCCCTCGCCGCCGCAACGGAGGACGCCATCATCTACGACCTGGACGGCATCGGCCGCCAGTACACCGGCCTGTGTGCCGAACTGCCTGGTGTCGCCATCCGGTTCGCGATGAAGGCCTGCCCCGTGGGCGAGGTGCTCGACCACCTCGCCCGCATCGGTTCCGGCTTCGACGCGGCCGGCCCGCAGGAGATCGTCGAGGCGCTGCGGAGCGGGGCGGCCCCCGAATCGATCCACTACGGCAACACCGTCAAGTCCGACCGCAACATCGCGGAGGCCTACCGGCTGGGCGTGCGCGACTTCGCCACCGACAGCGTGGAGGACGTCGCCGCGATCGCCGAACACGCCCCCGGCACAAGGGTGTTCTGCCGGATCGCGACAACCGGCGATGGCGCATTGTGGGGCCTGAGCCATAAGTTCGGCTGTTCGCCCGAGGACGCCGTGAGGGTGCTCACTGCCGCCCGGGCCTCAGGGCTGGTGCCCTCCGGTCTGTCCGTACACGTCGGCTCCCAGCAGATGACAGCCGAGGCCTGGGGCGAGGCGGTCGAGACACTCGCCGCTCTGCTGGAGACACTCAACCGGCACGGCATCGTTCCGGACCGGATCAATCTCGGGGGTGGGCTGCCCGCCCTCGGTGTCCTCGATCGGCGAGGCCGACCACTGGAACCGCCGCTGGACAAGATGTTCGCGGTGATCCGCGAAGGCATGGAACGGCTGCGCGCCGTCAACGCCGCCCCGCTGGGCTTCCTGCTCGAGCCCGGCCGCCACCTGGTCGCCGACCACGGCGCGATCCGCGCCCACGTCGCCCGGCTCACCTCCCGCCATCGGCTCGACGGCACCCGTGAGGACTGGCTCTACCTCAGCTGCGGAAAGTTCAACGGCCTTTACGAGATGGACCAATTGCAGTACCGCCTGGAGTTCCCGACCCGCCCCGACGGGCAGTTCGTCAATGCCGTGGTGGCCGGTCCGACCTGTGACAGCGACGACGCCTACGCTCAGGACGGCATGGTGCGGGTTCCGCGCACGATCGCCTCCGGCGACCCGGTCTGGGTCCACTCCTGCGGTGCGTACGCCGCCGCATACACCACCCAGGGGTTCAACGGCTTCCCGCCGCTGCCGTACACCTGTATCGGCGGCCGGGAGCCGGACGGTGAAGGCGCATGAACGACACCCGAATCCGGCTGCTCCAAGAGGATGACTGGAACGAGTTGGTGACTCTCGAGGAGCTCGCCTACGCGGCGAGCGGCCTGTCCGAGGGCGAGGCGGCGTTGCGCTCCCGCCATCGTGCCTCGCCCTCGACCTGCTTCGTGCTGGAGCACACGGGCGGCTTCGGTGGCTACCTGCTCGCACTGCCCTACCCTCTCTTCCGCTGTCCGGACCTGAGCCTGGCCGAGGAAGGTGAGGACGGTGCGGTGCAGGGGAGCAATCTGCACCTCCATGACCTGGTGATCGCCGAGCGGGTACGCGGCCGGGGCCTGGCTCACCGAATGCACCAGCACCTGGAGGAGGCCGGACGGGCGGCCTCCTGTCGGACACTCTCCCTGGTCGCGGTTCACGGGTCGCAAACGCTGTGGAGCTCGCTGGGCTACCGCACCCGGACCGAGATCGGGCTGCCCGCGAGCTACGGCCCCGAGGCGGTCTACATGGTGAAGTCCCTGGAATCCGCCGGCCCGAGCCGGCTCTCGGGTCTCGTCCCGGAGCCGAAGCAGGCTGCCGCGGACGTGTCCGCCCCCAACGTGGCCCTCCGTTCCCGACCGGCCACCGGAGCGTTGTCCTTCTTCCTCGCATTCCAGAACGCCACCAGGGGTTCCGGGTAGCCGTCGCTCATCTCGAACGCACAGGGCGCACCATCGGCAACCGGGTGCGCCGGGCCTCCGGTCGGTCCGAAGCGGACCGGATCGTGCGGCGGGCCCGGCGCGACCGGGCGGTCCTCTACCGAGCCGTCGGGCCCGGGCCGTTGCGTGACCCGGGTGTCAGTACCGCCAGCGGACCGCCTCGATGACGTCCGCGTCGGTATGGGTCGCGAACAGCTCTGCCTCCGCCCGCCGGACGGCAAGCACGGCTTCGTACAGTTCGGCGCCGAGTGCCCGTCGAAGCAGAGCGGACTTCTCGTACGCGTCAGCCGTCTCCGGCAGGCTCGCCGGAAGGCGTTCGACGCTGTCGATGCCGGCGGGGTCGCTCCGGGTCTCGGGAGGCAGGGGCAGGCCGGCGTCGAGACCGGCGAGTCCGGCGGCCAGCACGCCGCCGATCTCCAGGTACGGGTTGGCGGTGGCGTCGAAGCACTTGAACTCTGCGTTGGCCTGCCCGGCGTGGGAGCCGGCGATCAGGCGCAGCGCCGCCTCTCGGTTCTCCAGGCCCCAGCAGCGGTAGGCCCCGGCATAGCGGGAGGGGACCAGACGCAGGTAGGACGCGACGCTGGGCGCACCGAGGGCGAGCAGGGCGGGCAACTCGGCCAGTACGCCCGCGAAGAAGTACTCGGCTTCGGGGTGCAGACCGTGACGGCCGGGGCCGCCGTGTCCGAGGTTTCGGCCCTGTCGCCAGAGGCTGATATGCAGGTGGCCGCCGTTGCCGATCTCACCCTCGGTGAAGACGGGCGCGTACGAGACACGCAGCCCGTGCCGGGCGGAAACGGCCCGGATGGTGTGACGCACCAGCATGGTGGTGTCGGCCGCCTCGACCGGCCCCTCGGCGGCGACCGAGACCTCGAACTGTCCGGCGGCGTACTCGGGGTGGAGCTGCAGCACGTCCAGTCCTTGCCCGGTGAGCGCGCGCAGCACCTCCCGCAGGTAGTCGGAGTGCTCGATGAAGCGGGTCATCCCGTACCCGGGCGCGACCGATGCCGGGTCGCCGGCGGCGTCGGCCACCACCCACTCGATCTCGATCCCGGCTCGCACCGAGAGCCCACGCCGCTCGACGGCCTCGGTGGCCCGGCGGGCGAAATCGCGCTGGCATCCGGGGTGCGGGGTGCCGTCCTGGGTGTAGCGGTCGGCCGGGGCCCAGGCCCAGCCGGGCTGTGCGGCGAGCGGGGTGAGCCGGTCGAGGTCGGGGACGAGCCGCAGATCGCCCATCGGGCCGGTACTCGACGGCGTGGTGGTGAAGGAGTCGTCCACCAGGGAGACGTCGAAGCAGGGCAGGGCTCCGACACCGTACTGGGCGGCGTGTTCGAGTTGGGCGAGGGGGACGGATTTCACCCGGGTGAGTCCGGCGTTGTCGACCCAGCCGAACACCACCCCGTCGATTCCGTCGGCGGTGAGCTGGGCTTCGACTGCCCGGGCCTGGGCGGCCCGTTCAGCCCGGGAGCGTGTGGTGGCCATGCCGTCCATGCTGGTGCTCGTGGCGGCGGGTGCACCAGCGATTGCCGGGAGTTCACTCGTCCGTGAACGGACGGAGCAGAGACGCGGCACAGGACGGGCGGCAATCCGTGAAGCACGACGCCTTGCCCGTGCCCGGCTGTTCGCATGACTGCCGCTCGTGTCGTCCGGGTTCGACGGGTTCGGCAACCCGTCGAGTCGTCTCGGCTCTGTGAGTCGGTCAGGCGTGCCGGAGGCAGAGGGTTCCCCACTGGAAGCCTGCGCCGATCCCGGACAGCACGTAGGTGTCTCCCGGGAGGAGGGAGCCCTCGGTGACGGTGGTGTGCAGTGCGGTGAACAGGCCGGCTGATCCGGTGTTGCCCAGCCGGTCGATGGTGATGGGTGCACGCTCACGGGGAACGCCCAGGGCGGCCATGGCCTCCGTGAGGATGTTCAGGTTGGCCTGGTGCAGGAAGAAGTGCCGGACCTGGTCGATCGGCACGCCGGCGCGCTCGGCGGCGCTGGTGATGCTCTCGGGCAGACGTGTGGTCGCGGCGTTCCAGACGGCGCGGCCGTCCATGGACAAGTAGTGCTCTCCGGCGGCGACGGTGGCGGTACTGGCGGGCAGCCGGGAGCCGCCGGCGGGGATCTGGACATCGTAGGAAAGCCGGGAGCCCAGGTCGTAGGAGAGCAGGCCCGCTCCAGGGGTGTCGGCACGGGTGAGGACCACGGCTGCCGCGGCGTCCCCGAAGAAGACACCAGTGGTGCGGTCGGTGGGATCGGTGATCCGGGAAGCGCAGTCGGCCGCGAGGAGCAGGATGGTGGTGATGGAGGGGTTCTGCAGGAGGTGGGCGGCGATCAGCATGGCCTGGATTCCGGAGGCGCAGGCGGCTTGCGTGACGTCAAGGGACAGAGCCCGGTGGGCGCCGAGGGCGTCTTTGACGATCAGCGCGGTCGACAGGAGCGGTTGGTCCCCGGTGTACGTGGCGACGATGACCGCGTCCAGTTGCCTGGGCTCGATGCCCGCGGCGTCCAGAGCCGGCCGGGCGGCGGCGACGCACATGTCGGAGGTCGCCAGAAGCGGGTCCAGACGGCGGCGTTCGCGAATACCGGTACGGCTGGTGATCCATTCGTCGCTGGTGTCCAGGGTGCGGGTGAGCTCCTGATTACTGACGACCGTCGGTGGCAGGTGCATCCCTGTTCCGGCGATGGCGAAGGGCACGGACAGGCCGGCGCCGGTCTGGTGGAAAACGGCCTGTTCCAGGGCAACGGTCACTGGGCGGCCCTCCGTTCGGGCGCGTTCGGTGTTCCTCGGAGAATTCCCATATTCCATTCCCTTCCCTATCGGTTCACGAATACCCGGCACTTCCGAGCGCTTTGCATTACAACGTCGCCGCATCGTCTCACGGAAATCTGATCTGAAGTTCACTTTTTAATCAATGAGAGTGATAAAGCATTCGACCGCTTGACTTCGCATAAATGGAAAGCCTTTGGCGTGCTGTGTGCGCGCGGGGGGCGGATACTGACGGTGATCGTTAATCGAATTCCTTTACGGAGGGCCTGTGCGACGGGACCGGCGGGACGGACGGGTTGCGAATTGTCTGCTCGCGCTGTTGAGCCGGGACTGGATCGGCGTGCCGGTCGCGGTGCTGGTGGCGGGGGCGGGCGCAGCGCTGGCCGGGGTGGGGACGGTTGGGGCGACGGCGCTCGGCTTCCTGGCGATGGCTGTCGGTGTGCTGCTGGCGGTGGGAGCCGTTCGCCACTTGGTCCTGATGGCCCGCGAGCGGCGGGAGAACCCCCCGCCGGGGCGGCTGGTCGGTGTGGGCGGGCACCGGATGCACGTTCTCGCCGAGGGAGAGGCCGGGAGCGGGCCGACGGTGGTCTGGATGGCCGGCGGGCACACCCCTGGAGAGGAATTCCAGGAACTGCACACGATGCTGTCGGCCCGAGCCCGGTCGGTGCTGGTCGACCGGTTCGGTTCGGGCTGGAGCGATGCCGGGACCTTTCCGAGAACGACGGCGGGCGAGGCGGAGGAACTCTGGGCGGCGCTGGAGGGGGCAAGGGAGCAGGCACCTTTCGTGCTCGTCGGTCATTCCTTCGGAGGGTTGCTGGTCGCGAACGCGGCCAGGCGTCGGCCCGATCTGGTGGCCGGTCTCGTGCTGCTCGATCCGACACCGCCCGAGGTTGTCGCCTTCGCACCGCGCAGCCGGCAGACCGCGCGGATGCGTCGTGGCCTCCTGCTGACGGCGGTGCGCCAGTTGTTCGGTGCCCACCGAGGCCCGGGGAACAGCGCGGGTCAGGCCTGCGCGGCAGCATCGGTCTTCGCCGAGCTGTCGCCGTCCGGGCTGGCGAGAGTCGGCTGGGAGACTGTGGTGTACGACGGGGATCTCGGTGACCTGCCTCTGGTGCTGGTGATTCCCCGGGATCTCATCGGCGGTGAGGCGGTGTTGGCCGGCGCCCGGGACGCCGCCGAGGCCGAGCGGATCGGCCGCTTCTACCTCCGGAGCAGGGTCCGGTATCTGTCGGCATCGACGTCGTCACGTCTGGTGCACACCCCGGAGGGCACGGGACACGACTTTCCGCACGAGGTTCCCTCGTTCGTGGTCGGTGTGGTCGAGGACCTGGTGCGGGAGCTTCGTACCACCGGTCCCTGACGGTCACACGGACGGTCATGACGTCCGCCCCTCGGACGGGGACATGCCCAGGGACGGCACGGAGGCGAGCAGCGTTCGGGTGTAGGGGTGCCGCGGTGAGCGCAGGATCGTCTCGGTGGGGGCGGTCTCGACGATCCGGCCGTGTCTCATGACTGCCACGACGTCGGAGACCTGGCAGACCGCCGGCAGGTTGTGACCGATGAAGAGAACGGACAGTCCGAGCCGTCGCTGGAGTTCACGGATTGTGTTCAGGACGGAGGCCTGCACCGAGACGTCGAGCGCCGAGGTGATCTCATCGGCGATCAGCAGGCCGGGGTCGACTGCCAGGGCGCGGGCGAGGGAAACCCGCTGGCGCTGGCCGCCGGACAACTGGCGCGGCAGGCGGTCGGCGAGCCGGGGGTCCAGGCCGACGAGGCGGAGCAGCTCGGTGACGCGCTCGGTGCGGGCGGCCCGGTCGAGTCGGCGGAAGACTGTGGCGGCTTCGACCAGCGTCTGGCGGGCCGTCATCCGGGGGTCGAGCGCGGTGTCCGGATCCTGGAGGACCACCTGGACGAGACGGCCGAGCCGACGCCGGTCGCGGACGGTGCGGGTACGGACCTCCCTGCCGTCGATCAGGACCCGGCCACCGTGCACGGGGACGAGGCCGACGATCGCGCCGGCCAGGCTGGACTTCCCGGATCCGGACTCGCCCACGAGCCCGAGCGTGGTGCCGGACGGGATCTCCAGCGAGACACCCTCCACGGCGGCGCGGGAGAAGCGGGCGCCGGGGTGGCGGACGGTGAGGCCGGTCACCTGAAGGTGGGTCATGAGGCGGCCGCCTTCTTCAGGACCGCTGTCACCGGTTCCGGATGCCAGCAGGCGACGCGGTGGGTCGCGTCGAATTCCTGCCACGGTGGAGCCTGCTCGGCGCAGTGGTCCTGGCGGCGCGGACAGCGGGGCTCGAACGGGCAGCCCGGTGCGGGCACGAGCGGGTCGGGCGGTGCGCCCTCGATCGT
This sequence comes from Streptomyces sp. NBC_00876, assembly GCF_045207435.1. Classification (NCBI taxonomy): domain Bacteria; kingdom Bacillati; phylum Actinomycetota; class Actinomycetes; order Kitasatosporales; family Streptomycetaceae; genus Streptomyces; species Streptomyces sp. NBC_00876. The sequence goes on along the minus strand of NZ_CP108800.1, from coordinate 7,942,327 downwards.
CGGCAGCGGCCGGCCGCGGTCGGCGGCGAGGTCCGGCACCGAGGCGACCAGGGCCCGGGTGTAGGGGTGCCGGGCACCGTCGGCGAGGCGGTCTGCGGGCACGGCCTCGACGATGGTGCCCGCGTACATCACCAGGACCCGTTCGCAGAACTCCCCCACGAGTGCGATGTCGTGACTGATGAACAGAAGCGCGGCGGAGGTGTCCCGCCGGATGTCGGTGAGCAGCCGGGTGATCTGCCGCTGCACGGTCACGTCGAGTGCGGTGGTCGGTTCGTCCGCGATGATCAGTCCCGGTCGCGTCATCAGCCCGGATGCGATCATCACGCGCTGGCGCTGGCCGCCGGAGAGCTGGTACGGACGTGAGCGCAGCAGCGCCGGGGACAGAGCGACCCGGCGCAGGGCGTCGGCAGCGTCCGCGTTGGCCTGGGCACGGCTCGTGCCGCGGTGGGCCCGGACGGCCTCGGTGAGCTGGGTGCCGATCCGCAGGGACGGGTTGAGCGCCGAGGCCGGGTTCTGGAAGATCACGGACAGGCCCGTCGCGAGGTGCCGGTCCCGCTCCTTCGGCGTCAGGGCGGCGAGGTCGGCTCCGAGCAGGCGCAGGGTGCGCCGGGACACCCGGGCACCGTAAGGGAGCAGGTCGGCGATGGCGAGCGCGGTGAGCGACTTGCCGGACCCCGACTCGCCGACGAGCCCGACGGCCTCGCCCGGCCGCAGTGAGAGGCTCACACCGCGCACCGGCTGGATCGTGCCGCCGGGGGTGGGGAGTTCGACGGTGAGGTCCTCGACCTGGAGGACCAGCCCGTCCTCGGCGGGGCCGCTCGGTGCGGGCGTCGGAGCGGGGGTGCGCGGCGCCGGGCCGCGGCGAGCGACGCTCCCGGCCAGGGCCTCGCCGAGCAGCTGGAAGGCCAGGGCCGCGTAGAGGACGGCAAGGCCCGGGGCCAGTGCGGGCAGCGGCTCGGCGTAGATCCGGTCCAGCCCCTGACTGAGCAGCAGTCCCCAGTCGTAGCCGGGCGGTTGGACGCCCAGGCCGAGGAAGCTCAGCCCGGAGAGCGCGACCAGAGTGGTGCCCGCCGCCGTAGTGGTGCTCAGGAACAGCGGCTCCGCGATGTTGGGCAGGACGTGCCGCCACAGCAGCCGGTGGCGGCGCAGGCCGAGGACCCGGGCCGCGGCCAGGTGATCGGTGCCCGCCACCCCCGCGGCGAGGGTCTGGGCGAGCCGGGCGAATCCGGGGACACCCGCCGCTGCGAGGGCCAGCACCGCCCCGGCGGCGCCCGCGCCGAACACGACCGCGAGGAACATCGCGACGAGGAGTGCCGGGAAGGCGAGCAGGAGGTTGATCAGCCCGGCGGTCAGCCGACGGCCGCGCCGGCCGAGGACCGCGGTACAGGCCCCGACAAGAATTCCCGAGCCCGCACCGAGCAGGACCGCCGCCAGCGCGAGCAGAAGGGAGGGCCGGGTGGCCGTCAGGACCCGGGCGAGCAGGTCCCGGCCGAGGCCGTCCGTTCCGAAGGGGTGAGCGGCGGAGGGGCCCCGGAGCACGGCCGAGGCGTCCGGGCGGCCGGCCGCCGCGCCCCAGAGCGTCGGACCGGCCAGGGCGAGCGCGACGAGTGACGCCAGCATGAACACGGTGGCCCAGGTGATGAGTGAGCGCCGGAAGCCGGATGGAAGGCACATGGTCACATCTCCCGGATGGCCGAACGGGGATCGAGTACGGCGAGCAGAACGTCGACGAGGAGACTGGCGAGCAGCACGGTGGTGCCCAGAACCAGCACCATCGCCTGGACCACCGGGTAGTCCTGTGCGACCGCGGACTGGGCCATGGCCGATCCGATGCCGGGCCAGGCGAATACCTTCTCGACCAGCACGGTGCCTGCGATCAGGGCGGGCAGCAGACTTCCGGCGACCGTGAGTGCGGCTGTGGCCGTGTTCGGTGCGGCGTGCCGGAGGCAGCGGCGTGCGGGAGACAGCCGTTTGCTGCGGGCGGTGCGCAGGTAGTCCTCGTTCAGCACTTTCAGCGCTTCCACCCGGACGATGCGGAGCAGGACGGCGGTGGGGGCGAGGGAGAGCGCGAGGACGGGCAGGACGAAGGACCCGACGCCCGCCGCACCCGCCACCGGGAGCAGTTGGAGGCCGACGGCCAGCAGCGCGGTGAGCCCGGCGGCCAGGACGAAGTCCGGCACTCCCGCCAGACCGGCGGTGACCGCGGTGAACGCCAGCTCGGTGCGCGGGCGGCGGCCGTCGAGGGTGCGGACGGCGGCGAGCAGGCCGCCGGGCAGGGCGACGACGAGGGTGACCACGAAGGCGAGTCCGGCGATCTCCAGGGTCGCCGGCAGCCGGGTGCGGATCATTTCCGCGACCGGTGTGCCGGTGACCAGAGAGGTGCCGAGGTCCCCGTGCAGGAGGCCGGCGAGGTAGTGCCGGTACTGGGACAGGAAGGGTATGTCGAGCCCGAGGGCGTGCCTGCGGGCGGCCACCAGGTCGGGGGCGGCGTCGACACCGAGCGCGGCCCGGACCGGATCGCCGGGGACGAGCCGGATCATCGCGAAGGACGCGGTGAGCACGAAGCCGAGGGAGAGGATCAGCCGGAGGGTGCGGCGGCCGAGGAACACCGTCCAGGGGTGCCGCAGCAGTTGGGGTACGGACATGGTGGGCCCTCGGTCACTGAGGTGGGCGGTCACTGGTGGAGCCGGATGCTGGTGGGAACGAGCTGACCGCCGAAGGTGGTGGCGAAGGTGGTGCGGTAGCCGTAGACGCTGCTCCGGCCTTCGGCGATCGGCAGTGCGTCGGCCGAGCGGAGGAGCGCGGCGGCTGCCCGGTTCCAGGTGCCGCATCCGGTGGTGTCGGGCTCCCGGAGTGCCTGGGCGACCAGAGCGGCGTACTCGGGATTGCTCACCCCCGCGAAGTTGAGGCCCTGGGCGGGGGTGGGGCCGGAGAAGAAGGGGATGAAGCCGGCCGGCAGGGCGAAACCGGGGGTACTGCCGACCACGACGTCGAAGTCGGCACTCCGGTACATGGCGTTCACGAGGGCGGGCAGGCTCTCGGTCACCAGGTCGACCTCGGCGCCGAGCTCCGTCCACTCCCCGGCCATCAGCTCGGCGACGGAGGCCAGGGTCGGACCGACGTCGGGGCTGGTGATCAGGCGGAGCCGGAGCGGCCGGCCGTCCTTGGTCAGCGGGCCGTCGGCGGAGCGGGTCCAGCCGGCCTCACGCAGGGCCTCGACGGCGTTCTGCGCGGGCAGGTTGGCATCGGCGAGGTCGGCGTGGCAGACGGCGCCCTCGGCGCCGAAGTCGGTGGCCGGGCTCCCGGTGCCGCCGACGGCGACGTTGGCCAGTCCCCGGCGGTCGAGGGCGGACACCAGGGCGCGGCGCAGCTCCCGGTCCGCGAGTACCCGGCCGGGGCGCTGGTTGAAGAACGTGAGCCCGACCACGGTCGCCACGTCGGCGGTGGTCAGGCCGTGGCCGGTGAGCCGGGCGCGGTCCGGTCCGCTCACGCCCGCGATGTCGACGCCTCCGGTGAGCAGCAGGTTCGCCGCGGTCGAGGACTGCGGCACCACCGAGATGACGATGTGCCCGGGGAGGCCGGGGGGCGTGGTCGTCGCCCCGGCGGGTCCCCAGGAGTAGTCGTCACGGACGGTGAACTCGTACGGTCCGCCGGGGGTGTAGCGGGTCAGTACGTAGGGGCCGGTTCCCTGGGTGGCGCGGTCCAGCGAACCGGGCCGGTCCAGGCCGGCGGGACAGACGATCGGCAGCAGACCGATGGTGCGGGTGAGGAAGGGGAAGGGGGCGGCGGCGGCCGCCGACACCCTGCCTGTCCCGTCGTCGGCGCTCGCGGTGAACGGGACGTCCGGCAGGACGGTGCGGGCGCCGGCGAGCTGGTTGGCCGGGTCCCCCGCGTAGGTGAGCGCCCGGGCCACCGCCGAGGCGGTGAGGGGAGTTCCGTCGGAGCAGGTGACGCCTGGGCGGAGGGTGAAGGTGGCCGTGGTCGTGGTGGCCTGCCAGGAGGAGGCCAGGCCGCTGACCAGGGTGCCGTCGGGGGCGAGGTTGACCAGGGAGTCGTAGGCGTAGCGGGCCTGGGCGGCGCCGAAGGCGGAGTACGGGTCGAAGCTCGGTGTCTCGCTGGACTCGGCGATCCGGACGGTGCCTCGGTCCACCAGGGGGGTGCTCGTGGAAGAGGTGGCGACGCCGCCGCAGCCGCCCAGCGCGACGGCCGAGGCCGTGAGAGCGGCCGCCAGGGCGACCGGCGGAGTGCGTCGGAACATGGCGTCATGGTCGCACCGGGGCTTGGTCATGGTGACTCAACTGACCTGCGCGGAAGGCGTGTTCGAACATCCCGAATCGCCGGGCGGCTTGGCCGGGGGCCGTCGGAGACGGCTGGGGCGGCGATTCCTGATTCACCCTTTCGAGGGGCGCCGGGCCCACCGTGTCACGCGCCCACCGCTCCCCGGGTCTGCGGCGGCGCACGGCGGGTGGACATGACACACCTTCGAGAAGGCAGTCAGTTAATCATTCTGGATGGTGTTCGGGCGTGTCGTGATTGCGGGTTACGCGGGAAGATCATCACCACTCACATGAGTGAATTAGCAGGGCTCATTTGGCCCAGTCGGGTGTGGCTCGACTACCGTGATCACGGGATCGGACGGCGCATTCCGGTGGTCCGGGAAAATCGATTCGTTGGATGAGCCCGGATTTCGAGATGGAATGCTTCATATCCGCCCGGCTGTGCACTGCTTCGGTGTTCGCCGCTCCCGGGTTCCCTGTCATACGTATGCGTAGAGAGGACGAAGCATCATGCCGCCTGTAGTACCGCCCTTCCTGGTCGGCCTCATCGTCGCGCCACTGGCCAAACGCCTGCTCAAGCCCCTGGTGGGTGGAGTCATCAAAGCGTCCGTCGGCATCGCGATGGAGGTGAAGAAGGCAGCTCAGGAGGCCGGGGAGAACATCCATGACCTCGCGGCCGAAGTGGCCGCCGACGTGGTGGCCGCCCAGATCGCCGCAGGTGAGACCGAAATCCCCTCCAGTGACGGCCAGCACGCCACCGGGCACGGAGCCAAGGGGGAACAGAGGGCCCCGAAGATCCGTGCGACCGCCGGCGCCGCCGGAAAGACGCACTGACAGCCCGTAAGGGATGTCGGCCGCCGCCAGGCGCGCATGCCGATCGATTTCGGCGGAAAGCGCCGGGCGGCGGCCGTTGACCGGCTGTTCGCCCATCGATATCTGCCGTACACCATTTCCCGCTCTGTCGCCGTAATCCGTCGTGTCCGTGGCGTTTTTCCGCGACCTCCTCAAACAGGTGATCGTACACATGCCATCGCTACTGGGTGCCGCCACCGAATTCCGCTCGGTGGAATTGGGTGCGAGCCCGCGCTCGGTCACACCGGGCCGCCAGCGCTGGGACGTCAAGCTGGTCCTCGGACGCCCCCGGACGGCCGAGATCCTCGCCGCTGCGCTGCGCCGCATTCCCGGGATCACCGAGGCCCAGGCCAGTCCCGTCACCGGCAGGGTGCTCGTCCGGCATGACGCGCGGCTGCGCGCCACGGACATCGGCCGGATCATCCGCAGGGCCGTCACCCGGGTCGCGCAGGTACCCACCGGCGTGGGGCGTCCGGCACCGGCCCACCCGGACCGTGCGCCGGCGCCCCGGGCGGACCCCGGCCTGGTCGTGCGCCCGGTGCTCGCCGTCGGCGGCGGGGTCGCGGCCGGGGTCGCCCTGGTCAAGGGCTCGGCGCTGAGCAGGCAGCTGGTGGCTGCGGGCGGGATCGCAGCAGCGACCGCGGTCGTGCTGCGAAAGGCCTGGCGCGAAACGGTCGACACGTCCCGGGACGCGACCGGGCCCGGTGCCGAGCATCACCCCTTGCTGGAGATCGTCGGTCCGCACCGGCGCCGCCTCTACCGGGCCGCCGCACTGTCCGTCGCCTGCCAGGCCGCGGAGATCGCGCTCGGCACCTTCCTCGGATGGACCGGACTCGTCCTCATCAAGGGCGAGGCAGCTCCGCTGGTGAGCCTCGGCCTGACCACGGCCTCCGCTCAACTCTGGGGCCTGGCGGGACTGGTGGCCCTGGCCTGCGCCGGGGTGGCGGGCCTCTCGTACGCCTCGAACCTCCAGTGGCGCCGGCTCGGACAGGACATCGAGCACGAGTGGCGGAGCCGCACGTACCGACACGTACAGCACCTCGAACTGGGGCATCTGGAGGGTGAGCGGACCAGCCGGGTGGCCGGCGCGCTCACCAACGACGTCGGCCAGCTGGGCGCCTTCTTCGCCGGCCCGGCCAACGACGTGCTGCAACTGGGCACCAGTCTGGCCGTCCTGGTGCCGGCGTTCCTCCTGCTGGCACCCCAGATCGCCTGGATCGCGTTCCTGCCGGTCCCGGTCATCGCCTGGCTGTCGCTGCACCACCAGAAGAAGGCCGCGGCCGACTACGCCGCCACCGGCGAGTGCCGGTCCAGGCTGGGCAGCCAGGTGATCAACTCGCTCGAAGCCGGTGCGACCGTCAAGAGTTTCTGCACCGAGGAGTACGAGGCCGAACGCATCGACGAGCTGAGCGGGTCGGTCCAGGAGAGCAGCCGGCAGACCGACCGGAGCACGATCCGCCACGCCGAGACGGTCCGGTCCTGCACCACCGCGTCGATGGCGGCAACCCTGCTGATCGGCGGACGTTCGGTACTCAACGGCACCCTGCGCTTCGAGGTGTTCAGCCCGCTGATCGGGCTCCCCCAGATGCTGCTGATGCGGATGAGCCGGCTCGGCGGCATCACCGACCAGTACCAGCGCACCCTCGCCTCGTACAACCGGGTCCAGCGGCTGCGCGCCCTGCCCGTCGAGGCCGACGGCGGCGACGGGACGCTCGACCTGGCCGAGGTACGGGGCGAAATCGTCCTCGACGGGGTCACGTTCGCCTACCCCGGCCGGCCGACGGCACTGAAGGACCTCTCGCTGACCATCCCGGCCGGGCAGGTGACCGCCCTGGTGGGCGCCACGGGCTCCGGCAAGACGACAATCGCCCGACTGCTGATGCGATTCCAGGACGCCCAGTCCGGAAGGGTACTGATCGACGGACAGGACATTCGGGACCTTCGGCGGCACAACCTGCGGCACGCCATCGGCTTCGTCGCCCAGGACCCGTTCCTCTTCGACGGCAGCATCGCCGACAACATCCGCTACGGCAGCTTCGAAGCCTCCGACGAGGCATTGATCCAGGCTGCCGTCATGGCCGAGGCCCACACCTTCATCGCGACGCTGCCGGACGGCTACGACACCCTGATCGGTGAACGCGGTGCCGCGCTCTCCGGCGGTCAGCGGCAGCGGATCGCCCTGGCTCGCGCGATCCTCAAGGACTCGCCGGTCGTGATCCTCGACGAGGCCACCTCCGCCGTCGACAACGAGACCGAGGCCGCCATCCAGCGCACCCTGCGCGGTTTCGCGGCCGACCGCACGATGGTCGTCATCGCCCACCGCCTCTCCACGGTCCGCCACGCCGACCGCATCTACGTCATGGACAAGGGCGGCATCGTCGCCGAACAGGGCACCCACAACGAACTCCTCGCCCAGCACGGGCTCTACGCATCTCTCTGGCAGCTACAGGCCGGCGAACTCGCCGCCTGACCGCAGAAGAAGGTCGCCCCGCCCGCCGATCGCGTGACATCACCGCACTCGGCGCGGCCCGGCACGTCCTGCGCGCATGCCCACCCATACTTCTGGAGGTACCCCCATGTCCCGTCGCGACGGAGACGTCCTTCCCCTGACCGCGGCCCAGCGGGAGATCTGGCTCGCCGAGCAGAGCTCCCGGACACCGATCCCGGGCTACCGCGTCGGTGAATGCCTGGAGATCCACGGGCCGGTCGACCCGGAGCTGTTCGAAGCCGCGCTGCGCCGGGTGGTCGACGAGGTCGACGCCCTGCACGTGACCTTCACCGACGACGGTGAAGGCCCGCGCCAGATCCTCCGCGAGACCTGGGACTGGGCGCCCGTCCACCTCGACCTCGGCACCGAGCCGGATCCCCGGGCCGCGGCCATGGACTGGATGAAGCGGGACCTGGCCCGTCCATTGGACCTCGGCCGTGATCCGCTGTTCGGCCATGCCCTGATCCGGCTGTCGCCGACGGAGTACCTCTGGTACTTGAACTACCACCACGTGGTGCTCGACGCGATCAGCAGCTCCATGGTCCGGCAGCGGGTCGGCGAGGTGTACTCGGCGCTGGCCGGGGACGGTGTCGTCCCGCCCTGCCCGTTCGGCTCGCTGCGGGATCTCGTCGACAGTGACGCCGCCTACCGCTCGTCCGTCGACTTCACCGCCGACCGCTCCTACTGGACCGGCCGTTTCGCCGACCTGCCCTCCCCGACCCGGCTCACCGACACCTCCGCGACCGACCCGCACCGGGCTCTGCGCGTGGCCGGGGAGCAGGAGCTGCGGAGCCCCGAGGCACTGCGGGCCGCGGCGGGCCGTGCCGGTGTGCGGTGGTCCCGGATGGTGGTCGCGGCGACAGCGCTCTACGCCCACCGGCTGAGCGGCGCCCAGGACGTGGTACTCGCCCTCCCCGTCACCGCCCGCCGGGGTTCCGGTCCCGACCTGATGTCAGTGCCCGGCACCCTGTCCAACGTGGTGCCCCTGCGCCTGACCGTCCGACCGGACATGCCGTGGGGCGATCTCGTCGCACAAGCGGCCCAGGAGGTGGAGTCGGCCGTCGCGCACGAGCGTTACCGCAGCGAGGACCTGCTGCGCGACCTCGGCGCACCCGGCAGCATCGGAACCGCGTTCCCGCTGATCGTCAACATCATGGCGTTCAACGCCCGGCCGAGCTTCGCCGGGCATCCGGCCTCGGTCCACCACTTCGTGTCGGGGTCGACCACCGATCTGGCCGTCTGGGTCTTCGACTACCGGGACGGCAACCCCCCGCTTCTCCGGCTGCACGGCGCCCCGGAGGCGTACGGCGACGACGACCTCGTCGCGCACCAGCAGCGGCTGCTCACCCTGCTCGACACCGTCGCCGACTGCGACCCGGACGAGACGGTCGGCCGGATCGACCTGCTCACGGCCGAGGAGCACCGCGCGGTGGCGGCCCTCGGCACCGGGCCGACGGCAGCGGCTCCGGCCGAGAGCCTGCCGGAGCTGTTCCGGGAGCACGTCCGCGCGACTCCGGACCTCGTCGCGCTGGTGTGCGGCGACGTCTCACTGACGTATGCGGAGTTGGACGCGCGGGCGAACCGGCTGGCACACGCGATGATCGCGCGGGGTGCGGGGCCCGAGCGACTGGTGGCGGTATCACTGCCGAGGTCGGCCGAGCTCGTGGTGGCGATCCTCGCGGTGCTGAAGACCGGAGCGGCGTACGTCCCGGTCGACCCCGAGTACCCGGCCGCCCGGGTCGCCTACCTGATCGACGACGCCGGCCCGGCTCTGGTGGTGACCGACTCCCGCAGCGGTGAGGGTGTGCCCTGCGGGGGCACGGTCGACCGACTGGTGCTCGACGAGCCCGGGACGGCCGCGCTGGTGGCGGGCTGCCCCGTCTCGGACCCGATGACGGCCGTCGATCCGAGCCACGCGGCGTACGTGATCTACACCTCCGGTTCCACCGGCCGGCCCAAGGGCGTGGTGGCGACGCACGGGGGCCTGCTCGACGTACTCGCCGACCACCGGCTGGTGCTGTTCGCACCGCTGCTGGAGGAGCGGCGGCGGCTGCGGGTGGCACTGACCACCTCGGTGTCCTTCGACGCTTCCTGGAACCAGTTGATGGCCCTCTTCGCCGGCCATGAGCTGCACGTCCTGGACCATGCGACGTGGACCGACCCCGAAGCCTTCGTGGACTACGCGGCGTGCCGCGGGCTGGACTACGTCGAGGCCACTCCTTCCTACCTCCACGTCCTCGTCGCCCATGGGCTGCTGGACCATCCGAAGGGCCGCCCAGCGCTGGTCGCGGCGGGCGGCGAGGCCGTCCCCGACGAGCTCTGGAAGCAATTGCGGGCCGCCGACGGACACTCCTGCCTCAACCTGTACGGACCCTCGGAGTGCACCGTCAACTCGGTTGCCGCTCCCACGGCATCAAGCCCTCGCCCGGTGATCGGCCGGCCCGTCACCAACGCCCGGCTCTACGTGCTCGACGCCGCGTTGCGGCCGGCGCCCGCGGGGGTGCCGGGTGAGCTGTACATCGCGGGTGCGGGCCTGGCGCGCGGCTATCTGAACCGGCCGGGCCTGACCTCGGGACGGTTCGTGGCGGACCCGTTCGGTCCGGGCGGCTCGCGGATGTACCGCACGGGCGACCTCGTGCGGTGGAACCCGGACGGAGACCTGGAGTTCCTCGGCCGCACCGACGACCAGGTCAAGATCCGCGGCTTCCGGATCGAACTCGGCGAAGTCGAGGCGGCCCTCGCCGAGCACCCGCAGGTCGCCCGGGTCGCCGTCACGGTGCGCACCGACGACGAACCCCTGCTGGTCGGCTACGTCGTCCCCGCCGCGGGGCAGGACCTCCGGGCGGACGAGCTGCGGGCCCGGCTGCGGGAGCGGCTGCCCGAGCACATGGTGCCGTCGGCGTTCGTGGTGCTGGACACGCTGCCGCTGACCCCGAACGGCAAGCTCGACCGGCGCGCCCTCCCCGCCCCCGGGCGGGAGTCCGTCGCACCCGGCCGAGCTCCGCGCACCCCGGTCGAGCAACTGCTCTCCGGGCTGTTCGCCGAGGTGCTGGGCCTGCCTCAGGTCGGTGTCGGCGACGACTTCTTCGCTCTCGGCGGGCATTCCCTGCTGGCCACCCGGCTGATTGCCAGGGCACGGTCCGTGCTGGGCGTGGAGCTGAGGCTGCGCGACCTGTTCGACGCGCCGACGGTGGCGGAGCTGGCGGCCGCGGTGGACGTCGCAGCTCGGGCGCGCCCGGCGCTGGGGCGGTGCGAGCGGCCCGGGACGGTCCCGCTGTCCTTCGCGCAGCGCCGACTGTGGTTCCTGCACCGCATGGAGGGCCCGAGTGCCACCTACAACATCCCGCTGACTCTGCGGCTGTCCGGGAGCCTGGACCAGCACGCCCTGCAAGCCGCCCTGTCGGACGTGGTCGAGCGGCACGAGAGCCTGCGCACCGTCTTTCCGGTGGTCGACGGCGTGCCGTGCCAGCAGGTGCTCGGCCTCGACGCGGCACGGCCGCTGCTGCGGGTGACCGAGCTCGGCGAGCGCGATCTGCCGGACCGGCTGGCAAAGGCGGCGCGGTACGGCTTCGAGCTCTCCGAGGAGCCTCCTTTGCGTGCCGAGCTGTTCCGGCTCGGCGCCGAGGAACACGTGCTGCTCCTGGTGGTGCACCACATCGCCGGTGACGGCTGGTCGACGGGGCCGCTCTCGCGGGACTTGGCGACCGCCTACGCGGCCCGTAGCGAGAAGGCGAAGCCGAAGTGGTCGCCCCTGCCGGTCCAGTACGCCGACTACGCCCTCTGGCAGCAGGAGCTGCTGGGCGACGGCACCGACCCCGACAGCCTGCTCGGCAGCCAGCTTGCGTACTGGCGTGACAAGTTGGCGAACCTTCCCGCGCAGGTCGAGCTGCCTTTCGACCGGCCCAGGCCCGCGGTGATGTCCTACCGGGGCGCCCACCTGCCGGTCCGGATCGACGCCGAGCTGCACCGGGAGCTGCGCGAGGCCGGCCGCGACGGCGGAGCCAGTCTCTTCATGGTGCTCCAGGCCGGTCTGGCCGCTCTGCTGGGCAAGCTCGGCGCCGGAACCGATGTCCCGGTCGGCACGCCGATCGCGGGTCGCACCGACGAGGCCCTGGACGACCTGGTCGGCTTCTTCGTCAACACCCTGGTGCTGCGCACCGATCTGTCCGGCGACCCGTCGTTCACAGAGCTGCTCGGCCGGGTGCGTTCCGACGCGCTGTCCGCGTACGCGCACCAGGAGGTGCCGTTCGAGCACCTCGTGGAGGCGTTGAACCCGACCCGGACGCTTGCGCACCACCCCCTGTTCCAGACCATGCTCACCCTGCAGAACGCACCGTCCGGCACCTTCGATCTGCCGCGGCTGCGGGTGGCGGCCGACCTGGTCCACACCGGGACCGCCAAGTGTGACCTGAACTTCGTCCTGGCCGAACAGCCCGGCGAGGACGGGCTGTCGGGCGTGGTGGAGTACAGCACCGACCTGTTCGACGCGGCCACCGTCACCGAGATCGTCGAGCGGTGGCTGCGACTGCTGCGCGCCGTCGTCGCCGACCCCGGCCGAAGGATCGGCCAGGTGGACGTGCTGTCCGCCGACGAGCTCCGGGCACTGCTGCCGGCCGGCGCCGACCGGGGCGGGGAGCTGCCGGAGCACAGCCTGCCCGTGCTGTTCGAGCGCCAGGTGCGGGCGAACCCGGACGCGACCGCCCTCACGGACGGCGAAGCCACACTGACGTACGGCCAGGTGAACGCCCGCGCCAACCGGCTGGCGCATGTCCTGATCGACCGCGGGGTGCGGCCGGAGGACCTGGTGGCCCTGGCCCTGCCGCGCTCGGCGGAGCTGGTCGTCGCGGTGCTCGCGGTCCTCAAGGCGGGCGCCGCGTACGTACCGGTGGACCCGGAGTACCCGGCCGCCCGAATCGCCTATCTGCTCCAGGACACCCAGCCCTCGCTGCTCGTGACGACGAGCCGGATCGGAGAGCTGCCGGGGGCGGAGCACGTGGACCGGCTGCTGCTGGACACCGCCGACCTGGACGGGCTGCCGGACACGGACCCGGGGGTCACCGTCGACCCGGGCCAGGCCGCCTACGTCATCCACACCTCCGGTTCCACCGGCAACCCCAAGGGCGTGGTGGTCCCGCACCGCAACGTGGTGCGGTTGTTCGACACCACGCGGGACCTGTTCGACTTCTCCGCGAAGGACGTGTGGACCCTCTTCCACTCCTACGCCTTCGACTTCTCGGTGTGGGAGCTGTGGGGCCCGCTGCTGCTCGGCGGCCGCCTGGTGGTCGTGGACCACGACACCAGCCGCTCGCCCGGCCTGTTCCTGGACCTGCTCGCCCGCGAGCGGGTGACGGTGCTCAATCAGACGCCGTCCGCCTTCTACCAGCTGATGCAGGCGGACGCGGAGGCCCCGGAGACCGGCCGCCGGCTCTCCCTGCGCATGGTGGTGTTCGGCGGTGAGGCGCTGGAGCACGCCCGGCTGGCGAGCTGGTACGACAGGCATCCGCAGGATGCGCCGCGGCTGGTCAACATGTACGGCATCACCGAGACCACGGTGCACGTCACGTACTCGGCACTCGACGGGTCCGGCACCACCGCCGGCCAGATCGGCACGGCCCTCCCGGACCTGCGGACGTATGTGCTCGACGACGGCCTGCGGCCGGTGGCCCCCGGCGTGGCGGGCGAACTGTACGTCGCGGGCGCGGGCCTGGCACGCGGCTATCTGAACCGGCCGGGCCTGACTGCCGGACGGTTCGTGGCGGACCCCTTCGGACGGCCGGGATCGCGGATGTACCGCAGCGGTGACGTGGTGCGCCGCGCGGCGGACGGCAGTCTGCGCTACGTCGGCCGGGCCGACCAGCAGGTGAAGGTGCGCGGCTTCCGGATCGAGCTCGGCGAGATCGAGGCAGCGCTGGCCGCGTATCCGGAGATCGCTCAGGTAGCCGTTCTGGCCCGGCAGGACCGGGCCGATGACACCCGGCTGACCGCCTATCTGGTGCCGGCCGTGGGCGCCGCACCGAGCTCCGCCGGCCTGCGGGAGCACCTGCGGGAGCGGCTGCCGGAGTACATGGTGCCGTCGGCGTTCGTCATGCTGGACGCACTGCCGCTGACCGTCAACGGCAAGCTGGACCATCGGGCCCTGCCTGCCCCCGACCTCACCCCGTCGGCCACCGCCCGAGCACCGCGCACTCCGCACGAGCAGATCCTCTGCCAGCTGTTCGCGGAGGTCCTGGGGGTGGCGTCGGCCGGCGTCGAGGACGGGTTCTTCGAGCTGGGCGGGCATTCGCTGCTGGCCACCCGACTCGCCGCCCGGATCCGCGCGACGCTCGGTGTGGAGATGCCGCTGCGCACCCTGTTCGAGTCGCCGACCCCGGCGGGCCTGGCCGCCGCCCTGGTGGCGGCCGGGCCGGCGCAGGCCGCCCTGGTCCGGCGCGAGCGCCCCGACGTGATCCCGCTGTCGTTCGCGCAGCGACGGCTGTGGTTCCTCCACCAGCTGGAGGGCGCCGGCGCGAACTACCACATCTCCCTGGCATGGCGGCTGTCCGGGAAGCTGGACCGGCAGGCCCTGGAGGCCGCCGTGGCGGACGTGGTGGCCCGGCACGAGAGCCTGCGCACCGTCTTCCCGGCGGTGGACGGTGTGCCGCACCAGCTGGTGCTCGACGCGGAGGCAGCCGGCCCGCGGCTGCTCGTGAGCCCGACCACCCAGGCAGGTCTGCCCGCTCTGATGGCGGCGGCCAAGGACCGCCCGTTCGACCTGGCGGTCGATGCCCCGCTGCGGGTCGAGCTGTTCGAGCCGGCGCCGGACGAGCACGTCTTCCAGATGGTGCTCCACCACATCGCGGGGGACGGCTGGTCGCTGGGCCCGCTCGTGCAGGGCCTGACCGCCGCCTACGCGGCGCGCCGCCGCGGCGAGGAGCCGCAGTGGTCGCCGCTGCCGGTGCAGTACGCCGACTACACCCTGTGGCAGCACGAACTGCTCGGCGACTCCTCCGACGGGGACAGCCTGATCGCCGACCAGGCGGACTACTGGACCCGGCAACTGGCCGGTCTCCCGGAGCTGATCCAGCTGCCCGCCGACCGCTCCCGCCCGGCGGTCGCCTCGCACCGGGGCGGTGCTGTGTTCGCCGGTCTCGACGCCGACCTGCACCGCGGTCTTCGCGAGCTCGCCCGCGCGCACGGGACCAGTCTGTTCATGGTGCTCCAGGCAGGTCTGGCGGCACTGCTGAGCAAGCTCGGCGCGGGCGACGACATTCCGGTCGGCAGCCCGGTCGCCGGCCGGACCGACCAGGCGCAGGACGAGCTGGTCGGCTACTTCGTCAACACCCTGGTGTTCCGTACCGACACGTCGGGCGATCCGACGTTCGCCGAGCTGCTGGGCCAGGTCCGGGACACCGCACTGGCCGGGTACGCCCACCAGGACCTTCCGTTCGAGCACCTGGTCGAGGTCCTGAACCCGTCCCGGTCACTGGCGCACCACCCGCTGTTCCAGGTGATGCTGGTGCTGCAGAACGCGCCCCGGGCCGATTTCGCGCCGCCCGGACTGCGCGTCGACGACATGCCGTCGACATCCACCACGGCCAAGCTCGACCTGATCTTCACCATGTCCGAGCGGCACGCGCAGGACGGCTCCCCGGAGGGGATCGACGGGTCCGTCGAGTACGCCTGCGATCTGTACGACCCGGCCACCGTCGAGACGATGATCGGGCGGTGGGAGCGGCTGCTCCGCGCCGCGGTCGCTGATCCCCGGCAGCGGCTGAGCAGGTTCGACCTGCTGTCCGCCGAGGAGCGCCGGGAACTGACGGAGCTGGGTACCGGGCCCGCGGTGACGGCGGCGCCGGCCGAGAGCGTGCTGGGACTGTTCCGGGCCCAGGTGCGTGCGATTCCTGACGCCCTCGCGGTCGTGGGACCGGAAGCGTCGCTGACGTACGCGGAGTTGGACGCGCGGGCGAACCGGCTGGCGCACGCGCTGATCGCGCGAGGTGCTGGACCTGAGCGGCTGGTGGCGGTGTCGCTGCCGAGGTCGGCCGAGCTGGTGGTGGCGATTCTGGCGGTGCTGAAGACCGGCGCCGCGTACGTTCCGGTCGATCCCGAGTATCCGGCAGCCCGGATCGCGTACCTGCTCGACGACGCCCGCCCGGTCCTGACGGTGACCGACGCCCGCACCCGGGACCGGCTGCCGGACGGTGCTGCCGGACGGCTGGTGCTCGACGAGCCGGAGACGGCCGCCATGGTGGCGAGCTGCCCGACGGCCGATCCGATGGTGGCCGTCGACCCGAGCCACCCCGTCTACGTGATCTACACCTCGGGTTCCACCGGCAGGCCCAAGGGTGTGGTGGCGACGCACGGCGGCCTGGTCAACCTGTTCGCCAACCAGCGGCCGCTGATCTCCAGGGCCGGCGAGCGCGTACGGATGGGGCTGACCACCTCCGTGTCGTTCGACGGCTCGTGCGACCAGTTGTTCGGCCTGTTCGCGGGCCACGAGCTGCACGTCCTGGACGAGGCGACCTGGTCCGACCCGGAGGCCTACATCGAGTACGCCGTGCGAGCGGACCTGGACACGGTCGGTGGCACCCCTTCCTATCTCCAGGTCCTGATCGAACACGGTCTGCTGGACGACCCGCGGTGGCGTCCCTCGGTGGTCGCGCTGGGCGGCGAGGTCGTGCCGGAGCAGATGTGGGAGCGGCTGCGGGAGACCGACGGCGTGTTCTCCCTGAACTACTACGGGCCGTCCGAGTGCACGGTGGACTCGGTCGTCGCGCTGTTGGAGTCGAGTTCACGCCAGGTGATCGGCCGGCCGTTCGGCGGTGTCCGGCTGCATGTCCTCGACGCCGCGTTGCGGCCCGTGCCCGCAGGGGTGCCGGGTGAGCTGTACATCGCGGGTGCGGGCCTGACGCGCGGCTATCTGAACCGGCCGGGCCTGACCTCGGGACGGTTCGTGGCGGACCCGCTCGGTCCCGGCGGCTCGCGGATGTACCGCACGGGCGACCTCGTGCGGTGGAACCCGGACGGAGACCTGGAGTTCCTCGGCCGCACCGACGACCAGGTCAAGATCCGCGGCTTCCGCATCGAACTCGGCGAAGTCGAGACGGTCCTCGCCGAGCACCCGGGAATCGCGCGGGCCGCCGTGATCGTCCGGCAGGGCCGGGCACAGGGCCCCCGTCTGCTCGCCTACCTGCAGGCCGCCGCCGGGGCGGAGCTTCGACCGGAGGACCTGCGGGCGCACCTGCGCGAGCGGCTGCCGGAGTACATGGTGCCGTCGGCGTTCGTGGTGCTGGACACGCTGCCGCTGACGCCGAACGGCAAGCTGGACCGGCGCGCCCTGCCCGAGCCCGAGTCCACCGCGACTCCGCCCGGCCGCGCACCGCACTCTCCCCGCGAACACGTGCTGGCCGGCCTGTTCGCCGAGGTGCTGGGCCTGCCGCAGGTCGGTGTCGACGACGACTTCTTCGACCTCGGCGGGCACTCCCTGCTCGCTACGCGGCTGGTGGCGCGCGTCCGTGCGACGCTGGGCGTGGAACTGGCCCTGTCCACCCTGTTCCGTACCCCGACCGTGGCCGGGCTGGCCGCCGGGCTGGGTGGGGCGGAACGGGCCCGGCTCGCCCTGGGGCGGGCGGAGCGGCCCGAGCTGGTGCCGCTTTCGTCCGCCCAGCGCAGGCTCTGGTTCCTGCGCCAGCTGGAGGGCGCCGAGTCGGTCTACAACATGCCGCTCGCGTGGCGGCTCTCGGGACCGCTGGACCTGGCGGCTCTTGAAGCGGCGCTCGGCGGCCTCGCCGGCCGGCACGAAACCCTGCGCACGGTCTTCCCGGCCACGGACGGCGTGCCCTACCAGCGAGTACTCGCCACAGAGGAGGCGCGCCCGAAACTGTCGGTCATTCCGGCCGACGAGACGGCCCTGCCGGAACTGCTGACGGAGGCCGCTGCGCGCGGTTTCGACCTCGCCACCGAACCACCGCTGCGCGCCGAGGTCTTCGAGGTCTCGGCGGACGAGCACGTCCTGCTCCTGGTGATGCACCACATCGCCGGTGATGGCTGGTCGCTGGGCCCGCTGGCCGCCGACCTGACCACCGCGTACGCGGCACGCCGCCAGGGCGGGGCGCCGCAGTGGGCGTCACTGCCCGTGCAGTACGCCGACTACACCCTGTGGCAGCACGAACTGCTCGGCGATGCGGCCGACCGGGACAGCCTGTTCGCCCGTCAGACCGATTACTGGACGCGTACGCTCGCGGACCTGCCGGAGCAGATCCGGCTCCCCGCCGACCGCCACCGCCCCGCGACACCTTCCTCCTCCGGCGGCCACCTGGCCGTCGAGCTGGACGCGGAACTCCACGCCGGCCTGGTCCGGCTCGGCCGGGAGAACGGCGCCAGTGTGTACATGGTGCTGCAGGCCGGCCTGGCGTCGCTGCTGGACAAGCTCGGTGCGGGTACGGACGTCCCGGTCGGCAGCCTGATCGCCGGCCGGACCGACCAGGCGCTGGACGACCTCATCGGGTTCTTCGTCAACACCCTCGTGCTCCGCACGGACACCAGCGGCGACCCGTCCTTCGCCGAGCTGCTGGTCCGGGTCCGGGAGGGGGCTCTCGGCGCCTACCAACACCAGGACCTGCCGTTCGAGCATGTCGTCGAGGCCCTCAATCCGTCCCGGTCGCTCACCCGGCAGCCGCTGTTCCAGGTGCTGCTCGCGCTTCAGAACGTGCCCCGCACCGAGTTCGAGCTGAGCGGTCTGACCGCAGAGATCATGCTGGTCCGGACGCCGACGACGATGTTCGACCTCGGCTTCCACCTGCTGGAGCGCGGCGGCACCGGCGGGCCGGCCGAGGGCATCGTCGGGCGGGTCGAGTACAGCAACGACCTGTTCGACGCCGCCACGGTGGAGGCGCTGGTCGCCCGGTGGCTCCGGCTGCTGGCGGCGGCGGTCGCCGACCCGGAGCGTCCGCTGAGCCGGGTCGACGTCCTCACCGCCGAGGAGCGGCACGAGCTGTTGGCCGCCCGCAACGACACGGCCTGCCCGGTGCCTGACGCCACCCTGCCCGCGCTCTTCGAGGCGCGGGCCCGGGCGACGCCCCAGGCCCCGGCCGTGGTGTTCGAGGACACCCTGCTGAGCTACCGCGAGCTGAACCGCCGGGCCAACCGCCTGGCCCACGCGCTGATCGCCCGAGGCGTGGGCCCGGAGCAGGTCGTCGCCCTGCGACTGCCGCGTTCGGCCGAGCTGGTGGTCGCCGTCCTCGCGGTGCTCAAGACGGGCGCGGCGTACCTGCCGATCGACCCGGACTACCCGGCCGCCCGCATCACGTACATGCTGGAGGACGCCCGCCCGGCCGTCGTGCTCGACGACCTCGCGGCCGTCACACCGGCCGGCGAGCTGCCGGAGCACGATCCGGTCGTCCCCGTGGACGCCCGGCACCCGGCCTACGTCATCTACACCTCCGGTTCCACCGGCCGGCCCAAGGCCATCGAGATGCCGGCCGCCGGACTGCTGAATCTGCTGGAGTGGCACCACCGGACCGTCGGTGGCGAACCCGGCACGCGCACGGCGCAGTTCACCGCGATCAGCTTCGACGTCTCGGTGCAGGAGATGCTGTCCGCGCTGCTGTACGGCAAGACCCTCGTGGTGCCCACCGAGGAGCAGCGCCGCAGCGCGGAGCTGCTCGCCCACTGGCTGGACCGGCACCGGGTCGAGGAGCTGTTCGCGCCGAATCTGGTGGTCGAGGCGCTGGCCGAGGCCGCCGAGGAGGCCGGTCTCGACCTGCCGCACTTGCGGCTGGTCGCCCAGGCCGGAGAGGCCATGCGGCTGGGTGGTGCAGTGCGCCGCTTCCAGGCCCGCCGGCCGGGCCGGGTGCTGCACAACCACTACGGGCCCGCCGAAACCCATGTGATCACCGCCTACCCGCTTCCGGCCGACCCGGCCGACTGCCCGCTGCCGGTGCCGATCGGCCGCCCCATCGCCAACTGCGAGGCGTATGTGCTGGATTCGGCGCTGCGGCCGGTGGCCCCGGGTGTGCTGGGTGAGCTGTACCTGGCCGGAGCGGGGCTGGCTCGCGGCTATCTGAACCAGCCCGGTCTGAGCGCCGGGCGCTTCGTCGCCCATCCGTACGGTGAGCCGGGCGCGCGGATGTACCGCACCGGCGACCTGGTGCGCTGGCGTGCCGACGGCGAGCTGGAGTTCGCCGGCCGGGTGGACCACCAGGTCAAGGTGCGCGGGTTCCGGATCGAGCCCGGTGAGATCGAGGCCGAGCTGACCGCGCACCCGGGCGTGTCCCAGGTCGCGGTACTCGCCCGGGAGGACCGGATCGTCGCGTACGTCGTCCCCTCGGACGCGACCGGGGTGACCGCGTCGGCGCTGGCGGAGTTCCTGCGCGACCGGGTGCCGGAGTACCTGGTTCCGTCCGCGTTCGTCACTCTCGACGCGCTGCCGCTGACGCCGAACGGCAAGCTCGACCGCGCGGCGCTGCCCGCGCCGGATCCGGGCCCGGCCGCCGGCGGCCGGGCGCCGCGCACGCCGCAGGAGCAGATCCTGTGCGAGGTGTTCGCCGAGGTGCTGGGGCTCGCCGCTGTCGGGGTCGACGAGGACTTCTTCGAGCTGGGCGGGCACTCCCTGCTCGCCACCCGGCTGGTCTCGCGGGTCCGGGCGACCCTGGGGGTCGAACTGGAGCTGCGCGCTCTGTTCCGGACCCCGACCGCCGCCGGACTGGCGGCCGGGCTGCACGGCGCCGGAATCGCGCGGCAGGCTCTGGTGCCCCGGCCGCGCCGCGAACTGATGCCGTTGTCGTTCGCCCAGCGCCGGCTCTGGTTCCTCCAGCAGTTCGGGGCGCCGAGCGCCACCTATCACATGCCGCTGGCTCTGCGGCTGTCCGGAGACCTCGACCGGGCCGCGCTGAGCGCCGCACTCGTGGACGTGGTGGACCGGCACGAGACCTTGCGCACGGTCTTCCCGCACACCGGCGGAATTCCGTTCCAGCGGGTGCTGGACACTGCCGAGGCCGCCGTCCCGCTGGCCGTGCGCACGGCCGGCGAAAGGGAGGTGTCCGCGCTGCTGCGCGAGGCGGCGGTGCGCGGCTTCGACCTGACCTCGGAGGTGCCGCTTCGGGCGGAGCTGTTCGCTCTCGCGCCGGACGAGCATGTGCTGCTGCTGGTCATGCACCACATCGTCGGGGACGGCTGGTCGATGGGCCCGCTCGCCCGTGACCTGGCCGCCGCGTACACCACCCGGCAGGCCGGCGGGGCACCGGTATGGCCACCGCTGCCCGTGTCGTACGGCGACTACACCCTGTGGCAGCACGAGATCCTCGGCGACGAGGACGATGCCGACAGCCTGTTCGCCCGCCAGGTCTCCTACTGGACGCGGACGCTGGCCGGTTTGCCCGAGCAGTTGCAGCTGCCTGCCGACCGGCCGCGCCCGGCCGCCATGTCGTACAGCGGTGACGTGCTGGAACTCCGGATCGATGCCGAGATGCACGCCGCGCTTGTCGAGCTGGCACGACGATCGGGGGCGACCCTGTTCATGGTGTTGCAGGCCGCGTTGGCTGCACTGTACACACGACTGGGCGCGGGCACGGACATCGCGGTCGGGAGTCCGGTCGCGGGGCGCACGGACGAGGCACTGGACGATCTGGTCGGGTTCTTCGTCAACACGCTGGTGCTGCGCACCGACACGAGCGGTGATCCGAGTTTCGCGGAGCTGCTGGGCCGGGTGCGGGAGACCGCGCTGTCGGCGTACGCGAACCAGGACGTGCCGTTCGAGCACCTCGTGGAGGCGCTCAACCCGTCCCGCTCGCTGTCCCACCACCCGCTGTTCCAGACCGGTCTGGTCGTACAGAACGCGCCGGGCGGCGCCTTCGAACTGCCGGGCCTCCAGGTCTCCGGGATGGCCGTGCTCACCGGCACCGCGCGGCTCGACCTGACCTTCGGCTTCGCGGAGGAGTACGGCCCCGACGGCGAGCCGGCCGGACTCAGCGGCGCGATCGAGTACAGCACCGACCTGTTCGACCGTGCGACGGTCGAGACCCTGGCCGCCAGGTGGACCCGGCTGCTGGCCGCGGTCGCCGCCGCACCCGAACGGCCGATCGGCGGGATCGACCTGCTGTCCGCCGAGGAGCGCGACGAGCTGCTGCCCGCAGTCGGGGAAAGGGCGGTCGGGGAGAGCCTGCCCGCGCTGTTCGCGGCGCGGGTGGCGGCTGCACCCGACGCGGTCGCACTGGTCAGCGGTGACATCGAGCTCACATACCGGCAACTGAACGCAGGAGCCAACCGGTACGCCCATGCCCTGATCGCCCAGGGGGTCGGCCCGGAGCAAGTGGTCGCGGTCTCCCTGCCGCGTTCCGTGGAATCAGTGGTCGCGGTCCTGGGCATCCTGAAGGCCGGAGCCGCCTACCTGCCCGTCGACCCGGCCTACCCACAGTCACGCATCACCTACATGCTGGACGACGCCCGCCCGTCCGTGGTCGTCGACAACCCCGCCACGGTGACCGGTGGCGACTGGCCCGACACCGACCCGGACATCACACTCGACATCCGCCACCCGGCCTACGTCATCTACACCTCCGGCTCCACCGGCCGCCCCAAGGGCGTCGTCGTGAGCCACGCCGGTGTGTCGGGCCTGGTGGCGGCGCAGGTCGACCGGCTCGGCCTGGCGCCGGACAGCCGGGTGCTCCAGTTCGCCTCGCCCAGCTTCGACGCGTCCTTCTGGGACCTGTGCAGCGCACTGCTCACCGGTGCCGCCCTCGTACTGGCCCCGGCCGAGGCTCCGCTGGAGGCCCTGACGGACCGCCGGTTCTCCGTCACCCATGTGACGCTGCCGCCCTCCGCCCTCGCCGCGCTGGACGGCGCCGAACTCACGGCGACCACCCTGGTGGTGGCGGGTGAGGCGTGCCCGCCGGAGCTGGTGGAGCGCTGGGCACCCGGACGACGGATGATCAACGCGTACGGCCCCACCGAGACCACGGTGTGCGCGACCATGAGCGACCCGCTCTCCCCGGGATCCGGCGTACCGCCCATCGGCCGGCCGGTCGCGGGCTTCGCGACGTACGTTCTGGACGAGCGGCTGTGCATCGTACCGCCGGGCGTGCCAGGGGAGTTGTACGTCGCCGGCCCGGGTCTGGCACGCGGCTACCTGGACCGGCCGGGCCTGACCGCGGGACGGTTCACGGCATGCCCGTTCGGGCCGGCGGGCGCGCGGATGTACCGCACCGGCGACCTGGTGCGCCGGCGTGCCGACGGCGAGCTGGAGTACGTGGGCCGGGCCGACCAGCAGGTGAAGGTCCGCGGCTTCCGCGTCGAACTCGGCGAGGTCGAGGCCGCGCTGGCCGGACACCCCGCCGTCGCCCAGGCCGCCGTCGCGGCCCAGGACGACCGGCTCGTCGGTTACGTGGTGGCCCGCCCCGAGCCGGCTGCCCGTCCTGCGGAGCTGGCGGCGTACCTGCGCGAGCAGCTGCCGGACTACCTGGTGCCGGCCCTCTTCATGGTGCTGGACGCGTTGCCGCTGACGCCCAACGGGAAGCTGGACCGGGCGGCGCTGCCCGTGCCCGAAGCCGCGCCGGCGGGGAGCGGGCGGGTGCCGCGCACGCCGCAGGAACAGATTCTCGCGGAGTTGTTCGCGGAGGTGCTCGGCGTGCCGCGGGTCTCGGTCGACGACGACTTCTTCGAGCTGGGCGGGCATTCCCTGCTCGCCACCCGGCTGGCCGCCCGGGTGCGCTCGGTGCTCGGCGTGGAACTCGAACTGCGCGCACTCTTCCAGGCGCCCACCGTGGCCGGCCTGGCCGAGGCGCTGGCCGTGGCCGGCCGTGCCCGCCCGGCGCTGGCCCCGTACGAGCGGTCCGAGGCGGTGCCGCTTTCCTTCGCCCAGCGCCGGCTCTGGTTCCTGCACCGTATGGACGCCGCCGCCGCGACGTACCACATCCCCCTGGCGCTGCGGCTGGCCGGAACACTCGACCACCCCGCACTGGATCAGGCACTGGCCGACGTGGTGGCCCGGCACGAGAGCCTGCGGACGGTGTTCCCGGAGGTTGCCGGCGTACCCTGCCAGCGCGTGCTGGACCCGGCCTCGGTGCGCCTCGGGGCCCGGCCGACCGAGGTGACGCAGGACGAACTGCCGGAGCGGCTCGCCGAGTCCGCCCGGCAGCCCTTCGAGCTCGCGACGGAGCCGCCGCTGCGGGCCGAACTGTTCACTCTCGCGCCGGACGAGCATGTGCTGCTGCTGGTCATGCACCACATCGCCGCTGACGGCTGGTCCACCGGGCCGCTGGCCCGCGACCTGGCCGAGGCGTACTCGGCCCGTTGCGAGGGCCGGACGGTCAGCCGGCCGGCCTTGCCCGTGCAGTACTCCGACTACACCCTGTGGCAGCGTGAACTGCTCGGCGACACCGCCGACCCGCAGAGCCGGTTCGCCGAGCAGCTCGACTACTGGAAGCGGCAGCTGTCCGACCTGCCGGAGCTGCTCCCCCTGCCTGCCGACCGTCCCCGCCCGGCTGTCGCGGGCCGGCACGGGGGCCATGTCGGCCTGGAACTCGACCCCGGACTGCACACCGCGCTGACGGAATTGGCGCGGAGCACCGGAACGAGTCTGTTCATGGTGCTGCAGGCCGCGTTGGCAGCGCTGTACACACGACTGGGCGCGGGCACGGACATCGCGATCGGAAGTCCGATCGCGGGGCGCACGGACGAGGCACTGGACGATCTCGTCGGGTTCTTCGTCAACACGCTGGTGCTGCGCACCGACACGAGCGGTGATCCGAGTTTCGCGGAACTGCTGGGCCGGGTCAGGGAGACGGCCCTGTCGGCCTACGCGCACCAGGACGTGCCGTTCGAGCACCTCGTGGAGGCGCTCAACCCGTCCCGCTCGCTGTCCCACCACCCGCTGTTCCAGACCATCCTTGCCGTGCAGAACGCGCCGATGGGCCGGTTCTCGCTGCCCGGCCTGGACGTCACCACCTACGCGGTCGCGACCGGCACCGCCAAGTTCGACCTCGGTGTGAGCATGGTCGAACAGTTCGGTCCTGACGGGAGCCCGGCCGGAATCGCCGGCGCGGTCGAGTACGCCACCGACCTGTTCGACCGCTCGACCGTGGCCGCCCTGGTCCGGCGCTGGACCCTCCTGCTGGAGGCCGTCACCGCCGACCCGGCGCTGCCGATCGGGGAGATCGACCTCCTCGGCGACGACGAGCGGCACCGGCTGCTTGAACGCGACAACGCCACCGCCCGGGACGTGGACACCGTCCCGCTGCCGCAGGCCTTCGCGGCGCGGGTGGCGGCTGCACCCGACGCGGTCGCACTGGTCAGCGGTGACATCGAGCTCACGTACCGGCAACTGAACGCAGGAGCCAACCGGTTCGCCCATGCCCTGATCGCCCAGGGGGTCGGCCCGGAGCAAGTGGTCGCGGTCTCCCTGCCGCGTTCCGTGGAATCAGTGGTAGCGGTCCTGGGCATCCTGAAGGCCGGAGCCGCCTACCTGCCCGTCGACCCGGCCTACCCGCAGTCACGCATCACATACATGCTGGACGACGCCCGCCCCGCCGTACTGGTCGACAACCCCGCCACGGTGACCCAAGGCGACTGGCCCGACACCGACCCGGACATCACACTCGACATCCGCCACCCGGCCTACGTCATCTACACCTCCGGCTCCACCGGCCGCCCCAAGGGCGTCGTGGTCGGTCACGGGGGTGTCGCGAGTCTGGTCGCAGGACAGATCGAGCGCTTCGCGATCGAACCCGGCAGCCGGGTGCTCCAGTTCGCCTCGCCCAGCTTCGACGCCTCGGTGTCGGAGATCTTCACCGCCCTGCTGGGCGGCGCCGCACTGATGCTGCCCCCCGCCGCCGATCCGGTCGCCGCCCTGACCGATCCGGGCCTCGGCGCCACCCATGTGACGGTGCCCCCGTCCGTCCTCGCCGCTGTGCCGGACGGCACGGTGACGGTGTCGACGCTGGTGGTGGCGGGTGAGGCGTGCCCGCCGGAGCTGGTGGAGCGCTGGGCACCCGGACGACGGATGATCAACGCGTACGGCCCCACCGAGACCACGGTGTGCGCGACCATGAGCGACCCGCTCTCCCCGGGATCCGGCGTACCGCCCATCGGCCGGCCGATCGCCAACGCCCGTGTGTACGTGCTGGACGACCGGCTGCGGCCGGTGCCGCCGGGCGTGACGGGAGAGCTGTACGTCGCGGGCGCGGGCCTGGCTCGCGGATACCTCCGCCGGCCCGGCCTGACGGCGGGGAGGTTCGTCGCCTGCCCGTTCGGCCCCGGTGAGCGCATGTACCGCACCGGCGACCTGGTGCGCAGGCTGGACGACGGCCAGCTGGAGTACGCCGGCCGCGCCGACGACCAGGTGAAGGTGCGCGGATTCCGCGTCGAGCCCGGCGAGGTCGAGGCCGTCCTGGCCGAACACCCCGCCGTCGCCCGGGCCGCCGTCGCGGCCCGGGACGACTCACTCGTCGGCTATGTCGTCCCGCGCCAGGACACGGCCCGGGACAGCGACTTGGAGGCGGACCACGTGGGCGAGTGGCAGGACGTCTACGACGCCCTGCCCATCGCCCCCGACGCAGCGGCCTTCGGCCACAACTTCGTGGGCTGGAAGAGCAGTTACGACGGCGGACCGATCCCCCTCGAGCAGATGCGGGAATGGCGGGACGCGACCGTGACCCGCATCCTGGCTCTGAAGCCGCGCCGGGTGCTGGAGGTCGGTGTCGGCACCGGTCTGCTGCTCTCGCAGATCGCACCCCGGTGCGAGACCTACTGGGCGACCGACTTCTCCGCCACCGCGATCGACGCCCTGACCGCCCAGGTCGCGAAGGAGGAGCGGCTGGCCGGGCGCGTGGTGCTGGAGACCCGTCCGGCACACGACACCGACGGGCTGCCGGCCGGTGAGTTCGACACCATCGTGATCAACTCGGTGGTGCAGTACTTCCCGTCCGCCGACTACCTCGCGGACGTGATCGGGAAACTGATGAACCTGCTCGCCCCCGGGGGCGCGCTCTTCGTCGGCGACGTCCGCAACCTGCGGCTGCTTCGCCCGCTGGCCACCGCTGTCGAGCTGCACCGGGCCGGCGACGGCTCCGACCGCTCGACCGTGCGCCGCGCGGTGGAGCAGGCTCTCAGGGTGGAGAAGGAACTCCTGGTCGACCCGGACTTCTTCACCGTCCTGCGCGAGCACGGCACGGACATCGGCGCGATGGCCGTGGAGGTCAAGCGCGGCCGCCACCACAACGAACTGACGCGGTACCGCTACGACGTGACGCTGCACAAACCGCTCGTCGCCCCGAAGACCCCGGCCGCGTCCGTCGAGCTGGCCTGGGGGCGGCAGATCACCGGGACGGCCGGGCTGCGCGAGCTGCTCGCCCAGCCGCCCGCCGAGGTGCTGCGGATCACCGGGGTGCCGAACGGCCGTGTGGTGGGGGAAGCCGCCCTTGCCCGGGCGGTGCAGCACGAGGACGGGCCGCTCGCGGAACTGCTGGAGCGGTTGCACGCCCAGGAGGAGAGCGACCTCCCCGACCCTGAGGACTTCCACGCCCTCGGCAGGGAGTTCGGCCGCACGGTGGCCGTCACCTGGTCGGCCACCGCGGCCGACGCCGTGGACGTCGTCCTCGCCGGTCCGCGGGCGCTCCCCGGCTCGGCGTTCGAGCCGGCCGTGGCCTCCGGCCGGTCGCTGTCCTCGCTGACCAACCGCCCGGCCGGCAGCCGTGGCACCGGCGCCCTCCTCGGCGAACTCCGGGACTGGCTGCGCGGGCGGCTGCCCGACTACCTGGTCCCGTCGGCGTTCGTCGCGATGGACGCGCTGCCGCTGACGGCCAGCGGCAAGCTCGACCGCCGCGCACTGCCCGCCCCCGACCTCGGCACCGCCGCTGTCGGACGGGCGCCGCGCACCCCGCAGGAGCAGGTCCTCGCGGAGCTGTTCGCCGAGGTGCTCGGGCTGGCACAGGTCGGGGTCGACGACAGCTTCTTCGACCTCGGCGGACACTCGCTGCTGGCGACCCGTCTGGCCTCCAGGGTCCGGGCGACCCTCGGTGCCGAGCTGGAGGTCCGGACCCTGTTCGAGACCCCGACCGTGGCCGGGCTGGCGGCCCGTCTGGACGGTTCCGGAGCAGCGCGGCCCGCGCTGACCGTCCTCCCCCGTCCGGAGCACCTGGAACTGTCCTTCGCCCAGCGGCGCTTGTGGTTCCTGCACCGGATGGACGGACCGAGCGCCACCTACAACATGCCGCTCGCGCTGAACCTGACCGGCAGCCTCGACCGGCCGGCCCTGCACACCGCACTCGCGGACGTGATCGCCCGGCACGAGAGCCTGCGGACGGTCTTCCGTGAGACCGACGGCGTTCCGTACCAGATCGTGCTGAGCACCGCGCTGGCACACCCGGCGCTGCCGGTGGTCGAACTCGACGAGAGCCGGCTGGCCGAGCGCCTGGCGAACACGGCCCGGCGCGGCTTCGACCTGGCAGCGGAGCCGCCGGTCCGGGCCGAGCTGTACGCGCTCGCCCCCGACCGGCACGTGCTGCTGGTCGTGGTGCACCACATCGCCGCCGACGGCTGGTCGATGGGGCCGCTCTCCGGCGACCTCGCGACGGCCTACGCGGCGCGCTGCCGGGGCGAGGAGCCGCAGTGGTCCCCGTTGCCGGTGCAGTACGCCGACTACACCCGCTGGCAACGCGACCTGCTCGGTGACGCCGCCGATCCCGACAGTCTGTTCGCCAGGCAACTGGCCTACTGGAAGGACGAGCTGACGGGCATTCCGCAGCAGGTGCAGCTGCCCGCCGACCGGCCCCGGCCGCCGGTGGCCTCCCAGCGGGGCGACCGGGTCGTGGTCCGGCTGGACCCCGAGCTGCACCAGGCGCTGCGGGACCTGGCCACCGCACGCGGGGCCAGCATGTTCATGGTGCTCCAGGCCGGTCTCGCCGCTCTCCTCAACCGGCTCGGCGCCGGTACGGACATCCCGATCGGCAGCCCGATCGCCGGCCGCACCGACCAGGCACTGGACGAGCTCGTCGGCTTCTTCGTCAACACGCTGGTGCTGCGCACCGACACCAGCGGCGACCCCTGCTTCAGCGAACTGCTCGGCAGGGTGCGGCAGAAGGCGCTCGCCGCGTACGACCACCAGGACGTGCCCTTCGAGTACCTGGTGGAGGTGGCCAACCCGGTGCGGTCGCTGGCCCATCATCCGCTGTTCCAGATCATGCTGGCCCTGCAGAACGCGCCGCTCGGCGAGTTCGCCCTGCCAGGACTGGAGACGGGCCACCTGGAGGCGCCGACCGGGACCTCCCGGGTCGACCTGACGTTCAGCCTGGCCGAGCAGTTCCGCCCGGACGGAGGCGCCGACGGCCTGGTCGGCGCGGTGGAGTACGCCACCGATCTGTTCGACGCGTCCACGGTGGAGCTGCTGTTCGAGCGCTGGGCCCGCCTGCTGCGCGCGGCGGTCGCCGACCCCGGCCGGCCGATCAGCCGGATCGACCTCATGTCCGAGGCCGAACGCCACCGGCTGCTGTACGGCTTCAACGACACGGCGTCGGAACTGCCGTCGGCCTCGGTGCCGGAGCTGTTCGCCCGTCAGGTGCTGGCCGGTCCGGACGCGGTCGCGGTCGTGGCGGGCGGCACCGAGCTGACCTACGCGGAGCTCGACCTGCGGGCCGGTCGTCTGGCGAGGGCGCTGATCCGCCAGGGCGTACGGCCGGAGACGCCGGTCGCGGTCCTGATGGACCGCTCGGCGGAGCTGGTCGTGGCGATCCTGGCGATCGTGAAGGCGGGTGGCGCCTACGTACCGCTGGACTCCCGCTTCCCGTCCTCCCGGATCGACCTGATCATGCGGGAGAGCGGGGCCGCCCTGGTCCTCACCCCCGAGGTGCTCGCCGCGCTCATGCGGTCCGAGCCCGCCGCCCCGTACGACGTCGACGTCGCCTGCGAACCGGGGCAGGTGGCGTACATCATGTACACCTCCGGCTCGACCGGACGGCCGAAGGGCGTGGCCGTGACCCACGGGGACGTGGCGGGCCTGGCGCTGACGCCCGAATGGCGTGGTGGCGGGCATGAGCGGGTGCTGATGCACTCCCCGACGGCCTTCGACCTCTCGACCTACGAGCTGTGGGTTCCGCTGCTCAACGGTGGCCGGGTGGTGGTCGCACCGCCCGAGCAGCTCGACCTCGACCTGCTGCAGCACACGATCAGCACGCACGGGGTGACCGGCCTGTGGCTGACCGCCGGTCTGTTCCGCCTGGTCGCCGAGGAGCGACCGGGCGCACTCGCCGGGGTCCGCGAGGTGTGGACCGGCGGCGACGTGGTCTCCCCCGCCGCCGCCGCGCGGGTGCTCGCGGCCTGCCCCGGCATCGAGGTGGTGAACGGCTACGGGCCCACCGAGGCCACCACCCTGGCCACCTGTCACCCGGTGCGCGACCTCCCCGAGAACGCCGCGACCGTGCCGATCGGCGGGCCGATGGCGAACATGCGCGCCTACGTGCTCGACGACCTGCTGCGGCCGGTGCCGGCAGGCATGGTCGGTGAGCTGTACCTCGCGGGGACGGGCGTGGCCCGCGGCTACTTCGGCCGCCCCGGCCTGACGGCCGAGCGCTTCACCGCCGACCCGTACGGGCCGGCCGGAAGCCGGATGTACCGCACCGGCGACCTCGCCTGGTGGCGCCCGGACGGGCACCCCCGGGCGGAGGCCGGGGGCGGCACTCTGGAGTTCGCCGGACGCGTCGACCACCAGGTCAAGCTGCGTGGCCAGCGGATCGAGCCCGGGGAGATCGAGGCGGTGCTGACAGGCTGCCCGGGCATCGCCCAGGCGGCCGTGGTCGCCCGTGAGGACCGGCCGGGAGACAAGCGGCTGGTCGCCTACCTGGTGCCCGCGCCCGAGGGTGCGCCCGGGACGGCCGAGCTGGCCGGCCGGCTGCGCCGCGAACTGCCCGACTACATGGTGCCGGCGGCGTTCGTCACCCTGGGCACACTGCCGCTGACCGCCAACGGCAAGCTCGACCGAGCCGCGCTGCCGGCCCCCGACTACGGGGCGTCGGACGCCGGGCGCGGCCCCCGGACGCCGCAGGAACAGCTGCTGTGCGGTCTGTTCGCCGAGGTCCTCGGCCGGGAACAGGTGGGCATCGACGACGGCTTCTTCGATCTGGGCGGGCACTCGCTGCTGGCCGCCAGGCTGGCCTCCCGGGTCCGCGAGACGCTCGGCCTGGAGCTGGGGCTCCGCCTGCTGTTCGAGGCGCCCACCGTGGCCGGGCTCACCGAACGACTGGGCATGAACAGTCCGGACGACGCCCTGGACGTGCTGTTGCCGCTGCGTTCGACCGGGACGGACACACCTCTGTTCTGCGTCCACCCCGGCGGCGGCATCAGTTGGTCCTACAGCGGGCTGCTGAACCACCTCGGTCCGCAGCACCCGGTGTACGCGATCCAGGCGCGCGGCCTCGGCCGCCCCGAACCCTTGCCGACGTCGTACGAGGAGATGGCGGCGGACTACGCCGACCACGTCCAGAAGGTCCAGCCGGAGGGCCCGTACCTGCTGCTCGGCTGGTCCGCGGGTGGGCTGATCGCCCACGCACTGGCCTGCGAACTGCAGGCGCGTGGCGAGCGGACCGCGCTGCTGGCGATCCTCGACGCCTACCCGGTGAAGGACGTGCGGTTCGAGGAGGAGCCGGTGCCCACCGTGCGGGACGTGCTCGTCGGGGTCCTCGACGTCGACCCGGACGAGCTGGACGACCAGGAGATCACCTACGCCGAGGTCGCCGAGGTACTGAACCGGCGAGGCAGCGCGCTGGCCGGCCTGAATGAGCGTCAGGTAGAGGTGATCGTCCAGATCATGATCAACAACGCGAAGCTCGCGGTCGACTTCGTCCCCGGCAGGTACGACGGGGATCTCCTTCTCTTCAACTCCACGATCGACCGGGGCCACGACGACGCCGGTCCGGAGGTCTGGCGCCCGTACATCACGGGCCGGATCGAATCCCACGAGATCACCACCCGGCACGACCAGATGACCCAGGCGGGATCGCTGGCCCAGATCGGTCCGGTCCTGGCCGCCAGGATCGCCGAGGCCACCAGTGATGCCGGTGACACCAACCATTCCCTTCAGGAGGACTGACCCATGACCAACCCCTTCGACGACCAGGACGGCACCTTCCTCGTCCTCGTCAACGACGAGAACCAGCACTCGCTCTGGCCGCAGTTCGCGGACGTCCCGGCCGGCTGGACCGTCGTCCACGGCCCCGACTCCCACGCCGCCTGCCTGGAACACGTCGAGCGGTCCTGGACCGACATGCGGCCCAAGAGCCTCGCCGACGCCATGAACGCCCAGCGGTAGCAGGGCCGACATGACCTCCACCGACACACTGGGCGGGGCCCGCGATACCGCGGGCCCCGCCCGGCCCGACGACCTCGCCGCGGCCCTGCTCACCTCCGGGGCCCGGCGGGACCCGTACCCGCTCTACGCCCGAATGCGGAGCGAGGACCCGGTCCATCGAAGCCCCCAGGGCATCTGGTACCTCACCCGGTACGCCGACGTCGAGGCAGCGCTGGGCGACCTGCGGCTGTCCAACGACCGGGACCGGATGACCCGCGCCTACAGCGCGCTCGGCGGCGACCTCAAAGCCTTCAGCCGGCTCACCGACCGACTCGGCCGGGTGATGACCAACACCGACCCGCCGGACCACGCCCGGCTGCGTAAACTGGCCAACAGGGCCTTCACCGCCCGGCGGGTGGAGGCACTGCGCGACGGCGTCCAGCGGATCGTCGACCGGCTCATCGACGAAGCGGTCGCGGCC
Organism: Streptomyces sp. NBC_00876; assembly: GCF_045207435.1. NCBI lineage: Bacteria > Bacillati > Actinomycetota > Actinomycetes > Kitasatosporales > Streptomycetaceae > Streptomyces > Streptomyces sp. NBC_00876. The sequence continues at coordinate 7,909,979 of NZ_CP108800.1, read as the reverse complement.
GGGCCGTCCATGGACCTGATCGAGGCCGTCGCCTCCCCGCTGCCGATGTCCGTGGTCTGCGAGCTCTTCGGCATTCCGGAAGAGGACCGGCCGCAGGTCAAGAGCTGGTTCCGCCGCTTCGGCCGGCTCAGCGAGGACATCGACAAGTCCGAGGCTGCGATCGACCAGTACGAGGAGTACCTGTCCGGGCTCATCCGGCAGCGCAGGCGTGAGCCGGGCGACGATCTGATCAGCGCCCTGGTCGCCACCCAGACGCAGGACGACCGGCTCACCGACTCCGAACTGCTGTCCACCTGCTTCGTCCTGATCACCGCCGGCGACGAGACCACCACCCATCTGATCGGCAACGGCACGCTGGCGCTGCTGCGCCACCCGGACCAGCTGGCCCGGCTGCGCGCGGACCCGGGCCTGATCCGCGGCGCCGTCGAGGAGCTGGCCCGCTACGACACGGTGACCCAGGCGATCGTCCGGGTCGTCGCGCAGGACCTGGAGATCGGCGGACGGACGCTGCGTGAGGGCGAGTTGGTCTACCTGTTCCTCGGCGCGACCAACCGCGATCCCGAACGCTTCGAGGACCCCGACCGGCTCGATCTCTCCCGCCCGGGCAACCGGCACCTGAGCTTCGGCCACGGCCCGCACTTCTGCCTCGGCGGCCCGCTGGCCAAGCTCCAGGCAGAGGTGGCCGTCGGCACGCTGGTGCGCAGGCTCCCCGAGCTGCGGCTGGCCGACGCACCGGCCCTGGACTGGCGGGACAACCCGCTGCAGCGGCGGCTGACCGCCCTCCCGCTCGCCTACTGACACCTGAACGACGAAGGAGTACCGACCATGGCCCGAGAGTTCGAGGTCTGCCGGGAGCAGTACCTGCCCGTCCCACCCGACCAGGTCTGGAACGCGGTCGCCACCGGCCCGGGCAATCTCGGCTGGCTCTACCCGATGGAGATCGAGCCGCGCGTCGGCGGAAAGGTCACCCGTGGAGATGCCACCGTCGTGGCGTGGGAGCCGCCGCACCACTTCGCTGTCCGGGCAACGCAGGAAGGCGGGTTCTCCAACACGCTCAGCTACCGCATCGAGTCGTCCGACGGCCTCACGAGCCATCTGCGTATGGGAATCCACTGGGTGCACACGGGGGTCGTCGACGACGCCTGGAACTGGGACGCCAAGACGGACGTGGCCGAGAAGTACGTCGACTTCCATCAGCACGCCCTCGCCGAGTATCTCCGGCACTTCGCCGGCCGGCCGGCCGTCTACATCCGGTCTCAGCGCCGGCAACCCACCGCCGACCCGGCCGACTTCGCCACCCTGCGCCGACGCCTCGGCCTCGCCGACGACGCGGCCGTCGGTGACCGCTTCACCCTCCTGGCCCCCGGCCCGGAGCGTGAACCCGTGGAGGTGGCCGTCGACTGGCTCAGCACCGACTTCGTCGGCCTGCGAGGCCCGGACGCCCTGTACCGGTTCTTCAACGGAAGCAGCTGGAACGTGCCGATCTGGCTCGGCCACCACCTGTTCGCCGAGGAGACCGACGAGGAGCAGATCACCAAGGCGTGGACCGCCTGGCTCGACGACACGCACGCCCGGGAGTTCTGATGGAAACGTCCACGCAGACTCTGCTCTTCGCCGCCGAACTCATCGAGGAGAACGGCACCCACACTCTCATCGTCCAGGACATGAGGAGAGATACCATCCAGTCCACTCCAGTCCCCAAAGCCATGGTCGACAAGCTCCCGGTATTCCTTTCGGCGCTCGTCGCCAAACTCCACCCGGCGCCGGCGCGACCCCGCTGGTAGCCCGCCCCGGAAGCCGGCCCGGGCGCGGGAGCGCCGGGGCCGGCGCACCGACGGCAGGGCAAGCGCGAGCGCGGACGCGCGGGGAATGCGGCACGGCGTGCAAGTCAGCCGCAGCAAGCCCGGTGAGCCATCTCTTGCTCGGCCCGCCCCACCGGCTCGTCGGCGACGGAAGAGCGACGGGAGGCCGCCAGCCTGGTGCTCCAACGCACCATCAACCGCCTCAAAGCGCGAGGCTAGTGTGGTCGCCTGGCACCGGGTTCTTGACTGTCATCGGGTTCTTGACTGTCATCGGTTGGGGGGCCGAACGGGAGGGCCGTGGAGGCGGTGTCGGCCTCGGCTGCGTCGGCGAGAGCCTCCGCGGCGGCCTTTGCGGCCTGTGCGGCGTCGTCGGCGGCTTCCGCGGGCCTGTCGTCCGAGGGCTTCTCGCGGGTTGCGGGTGACGGGGGCAGTTTCTCGCTGAAGGCCCGGGACACGCCTTCCAGTGCGGAGGTGACTTCACCGGGGATGACCCAGAAGGTGCTGCCCGCGCCCTGGGCGAGCTGGGGCAGCATCTGCATGTACTGGTAGGCGAGCAGCTTGGGGTCGGGGTCGTTGCGGTGCACGGCCTGGAAGACTTCGTCGACGGCGCGGGCCTGGCCCTCGGCCTTGAGGATTTCGGCGGTGCGGTTGCCTTCTGCGCGCAGGACGGCGGACTGCTTGTCGCCTTCGGCGGTGAGGATCTGCGACTGGCGTTGCCCTTCGGCCCCGAGGATGGCGGCCCGCTTGTCCCGCTCGGCCCGCATCTGCTTCTCCATCGCGTCCTTGATGGACTGCGGGGGGTCGATGGCTTTGATCTCGACCCGGTTGACCCTCAGTCCCCACTTCCCGGTGGCTTCGTCCAGAACGCCGCGGAGCTGGTTGTTGATGGTGTCGCGCGAGGTGAGCGTCTTTTCCAGGTCCATGGATCCCACGACGTTGCGCAGGGTGGTCACGGTGAGTTGTTCGACGCCGTGGAGGAAGTCATCGATTTCGTAGGCGGCCGCTCGTGGGTCGGTGACCTGGAAGTAGAGGACGGTGTCGATCTCGACGACCAGGTTGTCCTCGGTGATGACCGGTTGCGGTTTGAAGGAGACGACCTGTTCTCGCAGGTCGATGAGCGGATAGACCCGGTCGACGTACGGGATGACGAGGTTCAGGCCGGGTTTCAGTGTGCGGCGGTAGCGGCCCAGGCGCTCGACATTGCGAGCGCGTGCCTGTGGCACGATCCGAACCGCCCGCACCACGGTGAAGACGGCGATCAGCGCGACGATCACACCGGCTATGAGCAGCGCCGAGACTTCCATGGGTTTACTCCCGGGGGTAGACGAACGCGGTGGCGCCACTGATCTCCATGACGTCGACGGCTGTACCGGGTGGGATGGTCTGCGTCTCGTCGTAGGAACGGGCCGTCCACTCCTCGCCGCCGATGCGCACCCTGCCGCCCAAAGCTGTCACCTCCGAGACGGTGCGAGCGGTTTGGCCCACCAGGGCGTCGACGCCGAACCGTTCGGCCGGAGGGGCCAGCACGTGACGCACCACGAGAGGGCGTACGAACAGCAGGCTGACGGTCGCGACTGCGGTGAACACCACGAACTGCAGAGGGACCGGCAACCCGAGCGCCGCAGTCCCGGCGGTGGCCAGTGCGGCCACCCCCAGGATTCCCAGCGCGGCGGTCAGAGTAAAGATCTCCACGACCCCAAGAACGCCCGCGGTGACGAGCCAGATCAGCCAAGAATCCATGGGCGCTCCTCCTGCTGCGCACCCGCGCAGGGAAAGCGGGCCACGCTTCCCCAAGGCTGCAAGTCCACGTCAAGCACCTACAGCCCCTACGTTGCACATGCCCGCATTTATCACATGAAAACCGATTCATACTCACGGATGTAAGGGTGACACCTGGGACGGTCCGATCATGATCGTGTTACGAGCTCACAGCGCTGCCGTTCCGACCGACCACCGGGCCGGGCCGACACCCCGGTGCGCTGGAAGAGCGCACCGGGATCGGCCATTCGCGTTGCGTTGGCCGCAGCGTTCGCGTGTGCGGAATCCCGGCCGCCGAACCCCTGAGGTACTGCGGGAACTAAGGAAATGAGCAGCCCCAGGGGATCTCGGATCGCCGGTGGCCGATCAAGGGCGGATGCCGCAGTGGGAGAAGAAGAGCAGCCGGCGCGTTCGAGCGACCTCGCTTCCAGGAGGTTACGGACCGTGCCGTGGGCGTACGTCTTCTGCGTCTTCCCCGTGGGCCTCCTCGTGCTGGCCTCGTCGTTCGCTCGTTGGGTGCGGCCGAGTGGCGATGAATGGTGCTTCCTGCCAGTCATCCGTGAGCACGGATTCTCCGGGATGGTCAGCAAGTTCTACTTCCATGACAACGGGCGGGCCATGAATGGTGTGCTGGTCTGGCTCTACGGGAGGTTCGGCGTCGCGGGGCACCAGTGGTTCGCCCCGCTCAGCGCCGTGTTCGTGCTGGGGATTCTGTGGGCCTTGACCGCGCTGGCCCTGCGCCGGGCGGCATTCACCGTGCCGCGCGGGGTTCCCCTTCTTGTGGCGTCCATGGTGGCGGTGGTCTTCCTGCTGGGCTCGCCCAACACGTACAAGACGTTCTACTGGCCCGCCGCGTCCGTCTCGCACACTCTGCCGCCGGTCCTCGCCTGTGCGGCGGTGATTCCGTTCCTCCTCGCCCGGTCGCGCGGGGGCAGGGCCGTCGCACTGGCCATCGGGCTCGTCATCGGCCTCTGTATCGGAACGTTGTCGGAGCAGGCCACGATCGTCGTGCTGGTGGTCCTGCTCGCCTCGCTCGTGCTGACCTTCTGGACGGCGGACGGGCAGCGACGCCGCCGGTTGCGGGTCTGGTTCGCCGTCGGCCTGACCGGAACGGTGGGCGGTGCGCTGATCCTGGTGACATCTCCGGGCTCGCGGCACCGACGGGGCCGGTTCGGCGCGGCGAAGGACACCTCGCTGATCGCCCCGGATTCGCTGGCCGGGGCTGCCCGCAGCTTCGGGCACATCATGATCGACACGTTCTCGGCGTGGCAGTACCTGGGCGCGGTCGCGGCGGGTGTCCTGCTCGGACTGGTGATGCGGGGCCCCGGCGGCGCCACGCCGGTCTCACCCCGCCGCCCGGTCCTGCTGGTGGGCGCCGGGGCCGTCACATTCCTCGTCAGCGGCTATCTCGCCACGCTCGTCGCGTATCCCGTCTTCCACGCCGGTGTGGTCGCCTCCACCCGGCTCTGGAACGACTTCCTCTTCCTGTACATCGCGCTGCTGACCGGCCTCGGCATCCTGCTGGGGCAGGCGCTCCAGGGATTCCGGCCACACGACGGAGCCATGCGCTGGGGCGCCGCGGTGCTGTGCGCCGGCACATGTATCGGCCTCGCACCCCCGCTGATCCACCTGGGAAATCAGATGGAGGCGAGGGCGCACGACTGGGAACGGCAGGACCAGTGGATCCGCGCCCGAGTGGCACACGGGGCCGAGGTCGTTCCGTACACACCGACACCGATCGGCAAGATGACGGAGCCGTTCGGCAACGGGAAGCGAAGCTGGTCGACGGCGTGCGTCGCCCGCTACTACGGCGTGAAGCACGTGGACTACTCGCCGCAGTTGCCCTGACTGCCCGTGCCAGCGCCTCTCGGCGCGTTGAAGGCCATCAGCGGGTGGCGCCGAGGTAAGCCCAGAAGCCGCCAGAACTTGATCTTGGCGGATGTGATGCTCGGTCCGCTCAGCGCAGGCTGGCGGTCGGGAGTGCGTTGACGCGGTTCTCGTACTCACGGCGGGCCTTGCGCTGGGCCGGGACTGCTGCGGTTCCGTCGAGGGGCTGACAGCGGGCGAGGAGTTGGCGGTGGACCGCAGGCGCCGCGGTGATGCGCAAGGTGTAGCCCTGGCCGCGGCGTACGGTCACGCCCTGGTCGAGCGTGGCGCGCTCGGCGGGCTCCAGGTCGGTGGCGCGAAGAAAGTCGGCGATCTTGCCCGGCATGTCGAGGACCACCGGCAGCTCCTGGGCCGGGGCGCCCGTGTCGACGGCCGTGTACTCGGGCAGGAGATCGGCGACGACCGTGCGGATGGCGCCGCGGCTGACGTCGTGGTCGCGGGCCAGGGCGGCGATGGACCGGCCCTCCAGGTACGCGGTACGCACGGCGGCAGCGTTCGCTGCCGTGACGGCTGGGCGGCGCCCACCCTTGTTGCCCTTCGCTTCGGCGGCCCGCAATCCGTCGTAGGTCAGCTCGCGTTGGAGATCGCGCTGGAGCTCCCCGGCGGCCGCGAGAGTCTGCACCATGAACTTCACGGTGGACAGCAGTTCTCCGGTGCGCGGGTGGCGGGCGGTGAGGTCCATCGCGGAGAACGCGCCGTCGTGGATGCGCAGGGCGAAGCGGTCGCGGTGCAGGATGTCGAGCACGTCGAGGATGTGCCCGGTGCCGCGTACGAGGCGGAACATCTCGGAGATGTGCACGGTGTCGCCCGGCCGCGCGTACGTCAGCGGCTCGCCGAACTTCGGGCGCTGAAGCGGGTGGAGGCGACTGGAGGTGCCGGCCGCCTCCTCGAACGGGATGGGGTCTTCGATCCCGGTCTCTTCCAGGACGAGGTTCTGCCGGGCGGTCGACTGCTGGTCGGTCGGGACGCGCTTGTAGACCAGGTTCGCCACCGAGGACCCCTTCCGGACGGTGGATCGGACCCTATCTGTCGTCAAACCCTGTCAGCAATCATCATCGGGTCTGATTGGATTCGAGCCGCCGTGAACCCACGGATTGCATGGGTTCATTGGCCGCGTCGGCCGCCTGTCGCCAAACGATCGTTTGCCGACAGGAGGGCTGGAGCCCGAGTTCAGACGTTGGCGTCCTCGACGGCGACTCGGCGCACTGTGCGCAGCGTCGACCGGAGACTGTCCAGATCGGTCGAGCCAAGGGCGAGGCGGATCGCCTGTGGTGTGTGCGTCGAGGTGGTGAACGGCTCCGCCGTGGTGACCGAGATGTGTCGGCGCGCGAGGGTGGCGGTCAGGCGGTCGGCGCGCGCGTCGTCGGGCAGTGGCAGCCAGGTGAAGTAGGACGAGGGGTGGCCGATGAGCGGGAGGCTCGTCAGCTCCTGCCTGACGAGAGCTTGGCGTGTCTTGGCGTCGTCTCGTTTCTGCGCTTCCAGGTGGTTCACTGTGCCGTCGTCGAGCCAGCGGCAGGCGATGGCGGTGGTGAGGGCGGGGGTGTTCCAGGTGGTCGCCCGGATGGCGCGTTCGAGCGAGGGCACCGCAGGTGGCGGGGCGAGGACGAAGCCGACCCGCAGGCCGGTGGCGATGCTCTTGGACAGTCCCGAGACGTAGACGGTGATGTCCGGCGCGGTTGCGGCCAGAGGCGGTGGAGGGTCCTCGACCAGGTAGGCGTATGAGGCATCCTCGATGATGAGCGGACCGTGCTGTCGAGCGATCCTGATCAGGCGGGTGCGGTCGGTTGCCGACATGACCCAGCCCAGAGGGTTGTGCAGGGTGGGCATGGTGTAGACCGCGCGCACCGGACGGGTCGCGCACAGATTCTCCAGGGCATCGAGATCCGGTCCGTCGGCGGTGGTGGGGATGGGCTCCAGGTCGAGATGGAAGGCGTGCGCGAGCACCTTGAAACCCGGGTAGGTGAGCGCGTCGACCGCGACGATGTCGCCTGCGCTCAGCATGGCCATGATGGTGATGGCCAGGCCGTGCTGGGCACCGTTGGCGATGAGGATCTGATCCGCGTCGGCGGTGATTCCCCGACGTCTGAGGTGTCGTGCGATGGAGGCTCTGTCCTGTGGACGCCCTCGATGCGGTTGGTAGCGCAGCAGCGAGTCGAGATCACCGGAGGCGGCCACCTCTCGCAGGGCCTGCCGCAGGAGATCGGCCTGGCCGGGCAGCGACGGGTAGTTGAAGTTGAGGTCGACCGCGTCTGTGGCAACGGCTTGCTGATCGATGCCGTGACCGGCGGGGACGGCGATGTCACGCACGAACGTGCCGCGGCCCTGTTCCCGGCTCACCAGGCCCATCGCTTCCAGCTCGGCGTACACCCGGGTCGCGGTCACCACGGCGATGCCCTCGCGGGCGGCGAGCCCGCGGTGCGTCGTCAGCCGCACCCCCGCGGCGAGGCGCCCGGTCCGGATGTCGGATGCGAGCGCGTCGACCAGCTTTTTGTATCGCGAGGCTGCCATGCACCGGATTGTATCCATGACAATTCTTTGACTGTCCTGCTCGCGGGTCCTTACCGTCGAGTCCCACTCATCCGGAAAGGACAGCCGTCGTGCACATCGCCATCCTCACCTTCGAGGGTTACAACGAGCTCGACTCCCTGATCGCGCTCGGTGTGCTCAACCGCATCGAGACCGATGACTGGCGCGTCACCATCGCGACCCCCAGCCCCAAGGTGACGTCAATGAACGGGGTGGTCATCGAGCAGATGTCCACTCTTGAGGAGGCCTGCGCAGCGGACGCCGTCATCGTCGGCAGCGGCATCGCCACCCGCGAAGTCACCGAAGATCCGGCGATCATGAACGTCCTGCGGGGCCTGGACCCCTCGCGCCAGCTCATCGCGGCGCAGTGCTCCGGCGCGCTCGTGCTGGCCAGGCTCGGCCTGCTCAACGACATCCCCGCCTGCACCGACCTGATCACAAAGCCCTGGGTCGTCGCCGCCGGCGTCGAGGTACTCAACCAGCCCTTTTACGCCAAGGACAACATCGCCACCGCAGGCGGCTGCCTGGCCTCGCACTATCTCGCCGCCTGGATCATCGCCCGCTTTGAGGGCAACGACGCCGCCGAAGGCGCGCTGCACTACGTCGCCCCGGTCGGTGAGAAGGAGGAATACGTCGAGCGCGCCTGGCGCAACATCACCCCCTACCTGCCCGCTCCCGCACCGGCGTTCCTCTGACCAACCAGTCGCAAGCAGCGGGCCGACCAGGAAGCCGCGACCTTTGCAACGACATCCGGACGGCGCAGGATCTCCGGAGCTACCGCAGCGGCGACGTGATCCTCCCTCGACAACTCCGCGACCGCCGTCTCCCACGCGGTCTCGTCGAACCACTGGGCACGGGTCGGGCAATACCACTGCTCAGGGTGGCTGTTGGCAGTGGTCACGGGTCCTCCCCTTCGGTCAGGCCGCTTCGGTGAAGCCGGTGCTGGTCAGATCCTGCTCGGGCAGGGGAGCGAAGTCGACGTCGAGTTTCGGGTCGTACGCCTCCGGCTTGATGCCTAGTTCGTGGGTGGAGTACTCGCCGGACCGTTTGATGTGCTCGGTCAGGTACGGCGAGATGTGGGCCAAGTCCTCCGGGTCGATCTCCCAGCCCTCCTCAAGGAGCTGACGGACGATCTCCGCGATGTCCAGGGCGTTGTGGAAGATCACCGCTTCGTGAGCAGGGCGTTGAACTTCATCGCTTTCTCCTTCTCGATGGGGTCGTTGTCGGCGAGGACGCCCTGGTTGCCGAAGCCGACCCGCTGGAGAACCGGTTGAACGACTCGACCTTGTTCGTCGCGGCGGTCACGCGCCGGCGAAGCGGCGCGTGACGAGAGGTACCGCAGCAGCTGGACGGTTCGGATCACCCGGCCGACCTCGCGGAACGCGGTGTAGGTGGAGTTCTTGTGCGAGCCCGATCGCAGCCGTTTCAGCAGTGTCGAGGAGGAAATGGCGCCCTCGCGTACGGAGACAGCGACCCGCATCCGCGCCTTGTGAGCGAGGCAGGCCAACGGCGCGATCCGCTTGACGACCGTGTAGTCCCGCAGTTCGGAGGCGTCCGCCGCATCCGCTTCCCCGGCGAAGTCGGTGACCTTCGGCGAGGCGATGCCGTCCACCCACATCGCGGTGGCGCCGAGCTCGTCCAGCCACGCCAGATACGAGAACAGACGCTTGAAGTGCGACCAGCTGGGGCCCTGGGCGGTCTGCTTCAGCCGGTTGAACCGCGTCGTGCCGTCGCTGTCGCGCTCTTCCAACAGCCGCAGCATCCCCGCCTGCTCGGCAAGGCTCATCCGGTCGTGGATGCCGCAGCAGATCGAGGCGTTCACCTCCGTGCGGATCGTGGAGGTCATCGTGTCGAAGGTGGAGAACGCCGGCAGTTCCAGCCCGGCCGCCACCACCTTCTCCAGCGCGATATTGATCAGGTCGGCGGGCCGGTTCTTCGACACGGCCTCCTTACGGATCGCCGCCTCAGCGATCTGCCGCGCCTGGGACTGCCTGTACTTCGTCCCCACCCGCTCGCGCACCTCCGTACGCTGCCGCTCAGCGGTGCGGCCCGTCTCGTACAGCGGGAGCGTGCCCTCCGGTAGCTCGACCGTACGGTGGACGAAGTCGACCACCATCTCCGGATACTCATCCGGCTTCGGGAACCGGCCCATCCGTTGATACGACTTCAGCGCCAGCAGCAACGCGAGCTGATGACCGTCGGAGTCCATCCGCTCAGCGGCCCACGCAACCTCCTCCCGCGTCGGCGCGAAGAACAAATGCAGCTCATGCGCGGTGATCAACCGCTTGAACCGCGGATACGCGGTCCGCTCAATCGAGGTCACAAGTCCCGCCCCAGGCCCAGAGATCAGTCAGTATCAGCACCACCGACCTTCGGCCAAATGGGTGACGGCTGTTACCGCACAGGGCGACAAGATCAAGTTCTGGCGGCTTTTGGGCTTACCTCGGCGCTACCCCATCAGCGGCGGCTTGGGATGAAGGCGCGTGCACCGTTGGCCGGGTCGGCCACGGAGCGCCCTGCCCGTCCCCGGACTCACATCACGCTGCTGTTCCCGCAGCCCGGGCACGCGTGAAGTGGTTGGCCAAGAGCTTCTGAAGAAGGCTGTAGGCGAGAACGGGGAGCAGGATCTGCGGCCGGTCGGGCATCGCGGTGGTGATGAGTACGGCGCCGGCGCTGCTGTTGCTCATACCGCAGGCCAGGGTCACGGACGTACCGGCGCGGGCCTCCAGTCGCAGGACTCGGACCGCGAGGCGGCCCCAGGTGAAGGCCAGACCACAGACCACCGAAGCGGTGCCCGCCCCGGCCACGAGCAGCAGCGGACGGGGGTGGGAGAGGAACTGGCCGATGGCACCGCTGGCGTTGATATAGGTGAGGGCGAGCGAGGCGAGCAACGCGCCGAGGGCAGCGATGGGGAGTACGGCCCGCGACGTGGGGCCCGGCAGGAGAAGGCGGCAGACGATGCCGGCGACGCAGGGCAGCAGCACTCCGGTCAGGGCGAAACTTCTCCCCACGTCCTGGACGGCGGAGGCCAGGGTGTGCGCGTAGTCCGGGCTGAGCAGAGGGGTCAGGGCACTGACCGTAGCGGGGACGGTGATCGGGCTGATGAGGGTGGAGACGAGGACAAGACCCAGCATGGTCGACTCGTCCCCGCGTCCCCCGCCGCTCCATACGGTGGCTCCGGCGGCCACCGGCATGACTACGGTCAGGATCATCGCGGCGGTCATGCCGCTGCCGCCGTCGGAGTCGGGTGAACAGCGCAGTGCGATTGCGATGCCCGGGATGATCAGCAGCGGGGCCGTCAGGTGGAGCGCCAGTCCGGCCAGCAGGATGCGGGGGCGGCGCAGTATCCGGGCCAGGGCGTGCGGACAGGAACGCAGACCAGCGGTGAAGAGGACGGTGGCGAGCAGGATCTGAGCGGTGTTCACGCCGACGCTCAGGTTCGTGCCAACGGAGACGCTGTGGATCCGGCGCAGCCACAGGCCCGGCGCGGGAAGAACCGCGGCGGCGGCGTAAGCCGCGCAGGAGGCCCAGCCGAGCCGTCTGCGAAGGAATTCCAGGGGCCGGAGCGTCGGATGCACGGACTCTGTCGCGGTCAGCATGGCGGGGACGTTATCGCCGCAGACGGGCCCGCCGGGCCGAATGAGTATGCCAGGGGTACACGTGCTCAGGATGTGTTCAGGTTGGGCCTGGCAACCTCTGGCGGCATGACATACGAGAGGCCGTAGCGCCCTGCCGCTGGCAGCTTCACGGCTCGGTGGCCTGGAACAAGGTCCCCGAGATCGGGCCGGGTGCACAGCCGCATCGGCTCTTCGCTGTCCCGGGTGACGCAGCGTTTGCCGCCGCCGGGGGCGGCGAGTGCAAGCGGCCCGTCGCCAGCGGCGGTAGGCACTTCGATCCGATGGGACCGGACCCGGCCTGGATCCGCACGCCGGTGTCGAGCGGGTTGCCGTGCGGGACTTCGACGACAGGGGCCGAGACGCCCGTGGTGTCCGTGGTGTCCTTGGTCGCAGCGCCGGCAGCGGGCCTGGTATGGAGGTGGGCGTCGGCCTGCCGCTGGAGCTGCTGCCGCGCGAGTTCGTTGAGAGCGACGGTCGGTGCGAGCCTCACGAGCGCCGCGACGGTGAAGGCCACCAGGGTGAGCCTCCCGGGCAGCGCGTGGGGCCCGGGCCCGCGTCGGTGGAACCCTAGGAGAGGCTGGCCGGGCCGGACCAACTCTCAGCGCTGCACGAGGCCCCCGGCCATGGCGATAGGGACGGCCGGGAGAGGGAACTCGGTCGATGTGAGGTCGACGGGCTGCCCCACCGCGGTGCACGTGAAGCGGACGGGATCGAGCGCCAGGTGCCCTGCCACGGCCGGAGCCTGGGACTTGCCGGCCTGAGGGCCGCCCGCAGGCGGGCGGTGAGCTCAGTGAGGTGGAACGGCTTGGTCAGGTAGTCGTCACCGCCGGCCGACATCCCGGGGAACCGGTCGGTGATCGTGTGGTGTGCCGCGAGGAACACGAAGGGGCGAGGTACCCGTTGACCCGTAGCGCATGGCACACGTCACGGCCGTCCGATTCCGGCATTCCGACGTCCAACGCGACCGCGTCGAAGCCTTGGACGGCCAGGCGCAGGGCGCTCGCACCGTCCCGGGCGGGCGCTGCGTCGAAGCCCTCGTCGCGCAGGCTGCTCAGGGAGTAGGTCGCGTAGGGCGCGGTCATTCGTTACGACGAGGACATGGCAACGTGTCACCGGATGGTCGCCTGCGCGTACCCACCGAGTACGCGCAGGCTGCCAGGGCCAGCCATGCGGTAGCGAAGAGCCAGCCGCTGATGACGTCGCTGAACCAGTGCACGCCGAGGTAGACCCGGGTCAGTCCCACGGCCGTGCCCCAGATGCCGATCAGGACGGCGGCCAGGCGCGGCATGCGCGGGCCGCGTAGGAACAGCGCGGCGGTCAGGAGCCCCGCAGTCATCGCGCCGGTCGTGGCATGGCCTGACGGGAAGGACCAGCCCGAGGCATGCGTCGCCCAGTCTGCGAGCGGTGGCCTGGGACGTGCGACCAGCATCATGACGGCGTAGCGCAGCGCCTGCGCAGAGCCGAGACAGAGCGCCATTGCGGCGGCGGTGATGACCCGCTGCCGTATGGTGCCGCCCACGGACAGGCCCGCCAGGATGACCACGGCGAAGGGGATGACGCCGGTGCCGGTGGCGGTGACCGCACGGGCCATGGTCACCGCGGCGCCGGGCCGGTGCGTCAGAGACCAGTGGTGCAGCGCCGCGTCGCCGGGCAGCGTCCCCTGCGTCGAGTGGAGCACGGCCACGGTAACTAGAACAAAGGCTGCCGTAGCGGTCAGGGCCACCCAGCCACACAGGCGTGCGGGTGGGCGGCGGGTCACGCTGCGGCCAGAGGGACGAGGGACAGCAGGCGCGACACGAGGGGCAGCGCGAGGGGGGCCGCAGCGGAGGCAGGGGTGGCATGGTTGCGTGGGACGGACCAGTCACCAGATGCGCGGCACTCCTCGGGTGTGGCTACGTGCAGTTGTTCGCACCGCCGGTCTTCATGAACAGCCGGCCTCAGCAGGGAGTCGACCCTCAAGGCGGGGACAGTCCTCATGGGGACGGCCAGCGCGGCAATCGCGGCCAGGGTTCCCACGCGGCGGGCCTGCCACCGCGCGGGAAGCGTTGCCACTTCGACCTTTCTCGGCCCGTACGCCAACCCGTCGGTGATGAGGCTGTCGACCCAACTGAGCGCCCGGCGGGCGAAGTCGACGCTCTTGAAGTACATGAGGCCGGCTATGGCCGAACCGGCGTACGCGAGTTCCATCAAGGTGCCTCATTCCGGCGTTTGGCCGCCCGCCGGGAACGGAGGAGCTCGGCTGCCAGCGGCAGCAGGGACACAGCGACGATCAGGGCGATGATCGGCAGGAGATAGCGGTCGACGTTGGGGACAGAGGCGCCGAGCGCGTATCCGGCCAGGACCAGACCGACAGTCCAGACCAGGCCGCCGACGACCTGCCAGATGGTGAAGACCCGGGCCGGGACGTTCAGAGCCCCGGCGAGCGGGTTCAGGACCGTGCGCACAACGGGGACGAAGCGGGCTAGCACGATCGCTTTGGCGTGGCCGTAGCGCTCCAGAAGTTCCTCGGCGCGCTCGGCGCCCTCGTGCAGGCGCTTGGAACCACTACGGGAGAGCGCCGCTCCGCCTGCCCGGCGCCCGAGGAGGTACCCGCACTGGGCGCCGGCCAGCGCACCACCCGCCGAGGCGACGAGGACCCAGGGCAGGGACAGCGTCGCCGCCTTGTCAGCGGTGCCCGCGCACAGCAGTCCCGCGGTGAAGAGCAAGGAGTCGCCGGGCAGGAAGAAGCCGACCAGCAGCCCAGTCTCGGCGAACAGCACCACAGAGACGCCCAGGACACCGAAGGTCGCCAGCAGCGACTGGGCATCGAGGAGGTTCACCGCGAGTGGAGATGCGGCGAAGACGGGTACGGCCATGAGTGGGTGGCCTCTCACTGAATGCGGGCAGGGGGCAGCAGGGCTGGAACGACCGGGCGAATGCAATCTCGTAGACGGTCTACAGGACTGTAGTCGAACTGGAGGTGAGGGAACATCATGTCGGGGGGGGCGAGAGCGGAGGCGGGGAGTTGGGGGCGAGCGCGCTCGCGACTCATGGATCGTTGGCCAGGTGCAGCACGGCAGGTTGGCGAAGCCTTCAACGAGCGGATGAAGGGAATGTCTTGGCCGACGACCTCCGTAATGAACTGCCGGAATCCTTCAGCCGTTGGAGCCGCCTGCGTCCGCCGTGATCAGCAGGCAGGTGGCGGTCGGATGGTCGTGCCGGCCCCGGGCCTGCCACCAACCCCGTATGGAGGCGACGACAAACGCGGCGGTGTCGTGATCGGTGCCGGCGTTGATCCACCCGGTGTTTGCTGCGACGTCGTAGCTCCCGCAGTGGATCGCCTTGCCCGGTCCCTGCCGGTCCAGGTTCTTCGCCGAGGGCGGGGCCGGGAAGCTCCCTCAACTCAGGGTTCGCAGCAATACGAACGGCACACATACCGCGCAGGCGGGTGAAGGCCCGGCCCGGCGCCTGCTCGAGAGGCCAACCGGTAGGGATCATCGAACACGTGGCGGTGCGCCTGACCGCTGTGGAGTGGCGGAGGGCTGGCTAGGCTGCGGAGGGCCGGAATGCGCGTGCCACGTGCGAAGAACGTCTGGAGCCGTTCGAACCTGTTGCGCTGGGGTACGCCGTCCCTGGCGGCGACCCTTCTGCTCCTTCCGCTGGTCTACCACCCGGCCGGGGCGTCCCATGCCCCCGCCGCAGCGCTGCTCGACGGCCCGGAGAGCCGGAGCAGCGCTCGCGTGTGTGAGCGCACGATGGTTGGGGTGGCACACGAGGACGACGATCTGCTGTTCATCAATCCGGAAATTCAGCAAGCCGTGGGCCCACGGTGTGCGTTCAGCACTGTCTACTTGACCGCCGGGGATGCCGGCCGCCAGTACACCGGGGGCGACTACGTGCAGAGCCGGGAAGAAGGCGTCCGAGCCGCGTACGCCGAAATGGCAGGTGTCCCGGACCGCTGGACGAGGAGTGACCTCCATGTGAGTGGCCACACCATCGCCTCCTACAGGCTGAAGGGGAAGACCAGCGTACGGCTCTCCTTCCTCCGGCTTCCCGACGGCACTCCAGACGGCAGCGGCACCCCGACGTACTCCCATCAGAGCCTGCTGAGACTCTTTCGCGGCGAGATCCGCACGATTCAGCCCGTGGACAGCACGCGGAGCTACACGGAGCAGCAGCTCATCGACACTCTCTCCGTTCTCGCCGAACAGGACGGCATCAAACGGATCCTCACCCTCGACTACGACAACGCAGCCTTCGGACACACGTATACGCAGGGCGCCGACCACAGTGACCACGGAGTGGCCGGACGGTACTTCCGACGCGTCGCCTTCCGCTTGCCGGGCGGTGTCATGACGGAGGTACGGGGTTTCCTCGGATACGACATGTCCCGTCTTCCAGAAAACCTCAGCCCGATCCGGGGCCGGCAGAAGGACGCGATCTTCCAGTCCTATCGCAGGGGTGCGGGCTGCGAGTCCAGATCGTGCCCGGCCGGGCACTACATGAGCGGGAAGTACCAGCAATGGGTGCGCCGTGAGTACTCCCTCAGGCCCCGGACGGCGCAGCCCGGCCAGATCGTGTCGGCGATGGGGCTGGCGAATCAGGCGGGACGCCACGAACGCTGCCTGAGTTCGGCGGGGAATTCGCCGGCCTCCCACAAGGCGGTGGACGTGAACACCTCCGACTGCGACGGCACATCCGGCCAGGACTGGCACATCCACGCCGGCACCATCGAATCAGCGTCCGGACGGCTCTGCCTGACCGCTGCCGCGCGACGGGCCACCACGTCGGTATGCGCCCACAGCCCTCGGCAGAGGTGGGCGATGGACAAGTACGGACGGATCGAATCCGGCGGACGCTGCCTGTTCCAGGACGACTTGGCAGCCAGAGATCCGCGACTGGTCCTGCGCCCGTGTGCTCCTCTACGACCTGAGCTGACCTGGCACACGCCGGGATAGCACGGTGAGCCGGGAGAGCCCGTACATCTGCCCGCCGTCCGTCGCAGTCACGGGCCGGTGGAACACCGGGTCCACACGGGCCGGGGAGCCAGATCCGGGTCAGCCCGTCGCATGGGTGATCCGTTTCAGGTGGTAGTAGTCGGCAACGCAGGTCCCGGGCCACAGCGTGCGGCCGTGATTGCCGAAAGGATCGCGCATCTGCCCCACCGACGTCGGTACGTACGGCAGGACTTCGGCACCCTGCCGTACCTGCTCCCGCAGACGTCCGTCCTGGCGATCCCAGTGGGCCGCCCGGTCGGCCATGTCCCGCTCGAGGCCGATCAGGGGAACGGCGAGCCCCACGCAGGTCACCGCGCACAACAGCGCCGCCGCAGCCGTCAGCGCAGCGGCGGATCCGGGGGCGTCGCGCAGGGTTCTGCCCAGCAGGGCGCCGACTCCGGCGAGCAGCAGTACGTACACGAAGAGGTAGTCGTTCCAGGTGCGGGTTCCATACGTCAGCATGCTGTGCCCGAAGGCGGGCAGGGTGATCAGGGTGCAGAGGTATCCGGCCACCAGGAGCGCGGCCACGCCGGCCAGGGCAGGAAGGAGCGGCCGGCTGAGCAGCGGGCCGTCTGTCCGCGCGTCGGCGTCACGCAGCAGGACGCCCAGCAGAACGCCGACGGACACCGCGCCAAGGTAGGTCCAAGTGGTCAGGACGATGGTCAGGATGTCGCCGAACATGCGCAGTGCCGTGCTCAGCGACTGAGGGTCCGCGATGGACGTGGCATCGGTGCCGAACCGGGCGCGGCGTACACGTGAGCCGGGCGACGTGTAGAGGACGATCACCCCCACGAGCAGGGCGGCCAACGCGACGCCGCACCAGCGGCGGGTGCGGGTGCGCTCGGGCCCGGGCACCCAGCGGAAGCTGAGGAGCAGCGCGGTGCAGAGCAGCACACCCGCCGTGACCGATGCCCCTTCGGACAGAGTGCCGATGAACAGACCCGCCAGGACACAGACGCAGAGGGCGAGTACGTGTCCCCGACGCGTCCGGGCCCGCAGGAACGGGATCACCGCCGCGGCTGCCAGGACCGGGGCGAGTGTGTGGGAGACGGAGGAAGCCGGCCAGTAGAACGTCTTGTACGTGTTCGGGGTGGCGAAGAGGAACACCGCCACAACCATCGAGGCGACGAGGAGCGGGACCCCGCGTGGTGCGGTCCGCCCGGCACGGTGCAGGACAGCGACAACCAGCGCCCACACGGCAGTAAGGATCAGCACCCCGCTGACTGCGGCGTACCACTGGTGCCCCGCCACGCCGAAGGACCCGTACAACGCGACCATCAGGGCGTTCGCGATGCGCCCGTTGTCGTGGAGGTAGAACTTCCCGATCATGCCCGCGACGCCGTCGTCCCGCAGCACGGGCAGGAAACACCAGTCGTCGCCGCCGGGCCGCACCAGCCGGCCGATCCACATCGCCGCGCCCAGCAGGCCCAACGGGAAGACGGCCAGGACGGCCGCCCAGAACGCGGCGCCGAACCTGGGTCCGGTGCCGCGGCCGATCTGGCGATACGTGTCCCCGGTGGACTGCGGGGTGCCTGCCGTTCCCGATGTCTCCGTGGTCATGGGTGTGACGGTGCCATTCGTTCGATGCCTCTGTTGGGTGTGGCGGGGTGGTGCAGTACGAGTTCAGTCGCCGGTCCGGCCGGAGCGGGTGCCGGCAGTCACCTGCTCGGGCTCCGGTGGCAGGGAAGCAGCCGCGCCGGAGGTGATCGCCCACCGGGCGACCAGGAACGAGAACGGAGTGGCGAGAATCCCCGCAGCAAGGGCAGCGATGTTCTTGCCGATGCCGAGATGACTCACCCCGATGTAGAGAAGGGCCCCGGAAAGCACGAGATTGACGAGGCTCGACAGCGGATAGCGGAGAAACGACCGCCATGTCGGCCTGATCCGCAGAGTGATGAAGGAGTTGAGCATGAATGATCCGACAATACTGACGCAGTATCCAATGAAATGTGAGGCCAGATACGGGATCCAGCTGTTGAGTGTCGCGTACGTTGCCAGATAGACCGCTGTATTGACGACGCCGATCATCGCGAAGGCGAGGAACTGGCGCAGGGTGCGGGATCATGCGGAACCGGAGGATTTCGAAGCACTGCTCCTGGTGCCTATCGGCGGCTTCGGAGCAGGCGGGCCCGGGTGGTCACTTGATTCCCGGACCAGGTAGTGCGGCCGGTTCTTCGTCTCGCCGTAGATACGCCCGACGTATTCACCGACGATCCCGAGAGTCACCAGCTGAATCCCACCGAGTGCCACCACAGCCGTCAGCAGACTGGTGAATCCCGGAACTCCGACGCCGTTGCGCGCCACGCCCACGATGATCCACAGGGCGTATCCCATCGCGGCCAGGGCAAGCAGCAGACCCGCGTAGATGGCGAGACGCAAGGGACGATTGTTGAAGGAGATCAGCCCGTCGATGCCGTAGTTGAGCAGCCGTCTGCCGCCCCACTTGGAGCGCCCCGCCACCCGCTCGGCATTGTGATATGTGAAACTGACGGTATCGAAGCCGATCCAGGAGAAGATTCCCTTGGAAAAGCGGTTCGACTCGGGGAGGGAGATCACGCTGTCCACCGCGCGCCGTGACAGCAGCCGGAAGTCCCCTTCGCCGTCGACCACAGACACGTCCATGAAATGGCCCATGGTGCGGTAATAGGAGCGGCTGACGAATGATCGCAGCAGCCCTTCACCCTCGCGGTCCCGGCGGGCGATGACCTGGTCGTAGCCATTCCGGTGCAGCTCCAGCATCCGGGGCACGAGTTCGGGCGGATGCTGAAGGTCGGCGTCCATGAGAACCACAGAATCACCACGGCACATCCGCAGCCCGGCCAGCATGGCAGCTTCCTTGCCGAAGTTGCGGCTGAAGGCCGTATAGCGGACCCGTTCGTCGGTGAACGCCAGGTCGGTCAGCCGGGTCCTGGTGAGGTCATCACTGCCGTCATCCACATAACAGACCTCGAAACTCTCACCCGTCGGCTCGAGGACGTCGACAAGCGTACGGTGAAACACCCCTACGGCCTGCTCCTCGTTATAACACGGCACGACGATCGATAGTTGACAGTTCCTCATCCATTCCCCAATCAGGCGCGGGCATGAGCCCAATTGACCAAGATCATATTCCTGCAGCCTGACAAAGTAGCTGATCGACAGAAGGTGGCGGGGCGGTTCGGATTTCTATCCGGCCGAGTCGGCACCCGTGGCAAGCACCACCTGATCCGCGACGGACGTGGCATCCCGCTCAAGGTCATCACGACCGCGGCCAACGTCAGGACGTCACCCGGACGCTCCCCTTGGCCGACGGCATCCCGCCCTTCGCGGGCCGCCCAGTGCGGCCCCGCCGCAGACCTGGAGCTCTGCTTGGAGACAAGGGATACGACTCCAACGCCCCCGCGACGCACTGCGTCATCGGCGGATCCTGCCCATCATCTCCCGCACGGCATCACCGAACATCAAGGGCTTGGGCAAGCTCCGTGGCGGCCGTCATCGGTCCGCCTGGTACTCCAGCTTTAGATCGTGATCTTCATGCTGGAATCGCGGCTTGCCACGCGTGACTGGCTTGGGCTCCTGGCGGCGGCCTCGGGCTGGTGCGTAAGGTTCCCGGATGTTCGAGACACCAGAGGCGTTCGCGCGCAGCACTATCGAGCGCGAAGGAGAACGCGGAGCGGCGTGGCTCGCCGAACTGCCCCGGATCGTGGAAGAGCTGCTGGAGCACTGGGAGTGCGTGCCGGACGGGGAGGTCATGCACGGTGGTGTCGGAGTCATCGTCCCGGTGCGGCGGAGCGCCGGGGACACGGCTGTGTTCAAGGTGTCGTTTCCGCACCCCGGCAACGTCCACGAGCCAGATGCCTTGGCGGCGTGGGGTGGGCGCGGAGCCGTTCTGCTGCACGAGCGCGACGATGAGCGGTTCGCGATGCTGCTCGAACGTGCCCAGGCGTCAACGCTGGCCGAGATCGAAGACAGTGAGGAGATCGTGACGGTAGCAGGGCGGATCAGCCACCGGCTGGCCATCCCCGCGCCTGCCGGCCTGCCCCGGCTGCGGGAGCAGGCCGACGCCTGGGAGGAGCAGGTGCGCAAGGACGCCGAGGAGCTGACGCACCCGCTGTCGCCCTATGTGGTGGACGCCGCCGTGGCGACCATCCGCGAGCTGGGTCGCATTCAGCCGGACACCCTCATCCACGGTGACCTGCACGCCGGAAACATCCTGCGCGCCGACCGCGGGCCATGGCTGGCAGTCGACCCCAAGGGGTACGCGGGCGACCCGGCCTACGACGGCGGCACGCTGCTGAAGTCACGTGCGCTGACGCTCCTTGAATGCGACGACCTGCGTATAGCTCTCCACCGCGCCTTGGACGTCTTCACTGAGGCCGCGGAACTCGACCGCGACCGCACCCGGCGTTGGGCCCAGTTCCATGCCGTCCAGGCCGCATTCTGGGGCCGCCGTCATGGATTCCGTATTGCGCGCGGCGGACCACGCCTGGACTGGCTCACCGAATTCGCGGACCGCATGGCGGAGTTGCTCACGGCGCCGCACTTGGGATCGTGATCCTTCCGGCGGGGCGGAGCGGGAACGGGTGCGGCCACCAGTGATCATCGTGGTCTGTGAAGACAACGAACGATCAAGCAGTGGCCGCAGGTCACAGCGGACGGCATGCAGCACCTGCTCAGCCGGGCCGGCCGCAGGGCCAGGGGCGCTGGGAGGTGTGGTGCCTTCCGCACCGTGTCGGCAGCGCTGTCCCTCTCGTCGGGCGACGGTCTTGTCCGGGTGGAGGGGGCAGACAAGGATGGGGATCTTGTGCCGCGGTGGGCGGTACAGCGGAGGAGGGGCACAGGAACGTACGCACAGCACGGTTCCCGGGCGACGCAGCGGGGCGGGTATGGACGGACCAGGACTGGTTGGAACTGTTCAACAAGCGCAGCAAGCAGGTGTTCGACACCGAGGTCGCCGGGACCCCGGGAATCGCGGTGGACCGGGCGGGCCGCGTGGTGGTGCTGGTTAGGGGCGCGGCGAAGGGCACCTTACACGTGACCCGCCAACAGCCGGACGGGAGTTGGACGGAGCCGGCGGACCTGGGCGAGCCGATCGAGGGTGATCCCGTGGCCTCCCGGGCGGCCGACGGCCGGATCGGGGTGTTCTATCGCGGCCCCGGCAATGAACTCCGCGTCCTTGCTGAGAAAGGCGACGGCGGATGGGGGCCCGCCCTCACGGTGGCTGGGGAAATGACCGGGAACCCAGTTGTGGCACACCTGGCCGACGGCCGGATGGTGCTGCACTACATCAACGCCGAATACGGTGCGTTGTGGCATTGCTGGACCGCGTCGGCCGGACCAGAGGGATTCGCCCCCGAACTGCTCGGCGGTGGCAGCGCCGTTGCGCTGGCCGCCGGGCGGCTTGCGGACGGGCGTCAGGTGGCCTGGCACGTCAACGACCGTGGCGAGCTGTGGGAGATCGCGCAAGAAGGTCCCAACTCCAGCTGGGGCGGCTTCACTTACCAGGGCAATGGCGTGACTCCGACCCTTGCGGCGGGGATCGACGACAGGGGACACGCCCACCTGGCGTGGATCGATGACTCGGCGCTGACCGTACGGACCCGCAGGGGCGACGGCGTCTGGACGGACCCGGCCACCACCCGCCCCGACAGTGAGGAAGAGGGAGAGGAGTACAACCCCGGATACTCCGGCACCCCCTCGGTGATCTACCACCCGGCCACCGCGACGCTGGCGATCCTCACCTACAAAAGCCTCGCCCACTCCGCCTACTTCACCCCTCAGGGAACGCCACCCGAAAGGTCCGACGGCGCCTGGAATTCTGAATGCTGGGCCGTCAACATGGAAGAGCAGGTCGGCGGCGGCGTCGTGGCGGTTCCTGGAGGAGACGGCCGCATCGTCATGGCCTACATCACCAACGATCCCCGGCCCCGGCTCGGCGTTTCCGTCCTCGGCGCGCACATGTAGGCGTCACGCCCCGTCGATCCGCGCATCTTCCCCGTGCTCGGTATTCAAAGCGCCGACGCCGTTGCGCGGCGGGCAACGCGGGGTGAGGACAGGACCGGTCAACAACGCCCGTCCTGCCTTCGCCGCCTGGAGTGCGGACGAGGCTCCGGAGGAGTGGGCCTCTTGTTATTTGGGAGGGCCGGCTTGCCCGGCGCCTGAATGGGGTCCGGCCCCAGGGCCCCGGGGAGAGTCGCGATCGCCCGGTTTGATCATGGAATTCCGTGGAGGGTGAGGGTGGCTGCGGGATGGGTGTGGGCTCGTCGGCCGCTGGCGATGTTGGCCCATCCGGCGCGGTGGAGGGTGGCGCGGGCGAGATCGCGCAGGGCACTCATGACCGCGGGGGTGTGGTGGCGGCGGATCTGGCTGTCGTCTTCGGCGGAGGTCACGTCTTTGGTCCAGTGGACGGTGTTCTCAATGATCCAGTGGCCGCGTACCCAGGCGGCGATCTCAGCAGGAGACGCCTGGTGGGCCGCGAGATCGGTGACGGCGTAGACCGTCTCGGTCTGCCACTTCGATGTGCCGGTTCGGCGGCGTTTTCGGTGGATGCGAACAACCTGGCGGGCATGAGGAAACAGCAGGCCGTCCACGCTCACCACCTTCACCTCGCGGACCTCGTCACGGCCGTGTCCGCGGTCGCGGGAGCGGTTGAGGACCGGTGCCTGCTTCCAGGGCAGATTCGTCAACTGGCGAGCCAGGGTGGGCTGGTTGTCTTCACCGACAGCAAGTAGTGAGCCTGTCGGTCCTCGACGAGGTAACGGGCGTGGCTCGTCTGGGCGTGCAGTGCGTCGACGGTGACGACGGAGCCGGTCAGCTCCTGATCATCGAGGGTGTCCAGCAGCGGAGCGAACTCGGGTATCTCGTTCGTCTTCGCGCCGATCTCGCGCAGAGCGGCAGTCAGCGCATCGTGGTGGCGCACGGCGGTCAAGACGAAGACGCGGCTGCCGTCCGCGCGGACCGCTCCGCGCAGGCATTTGCCGTCCACGGCGAAGGCCGCCCGACGCGGTCGCGGCCGATCCGTCTCGCGTCGGGCGGTGTGGTGGGCGCGGCGCTGCTCGCGCTCGACGGTCCCGTCCGGGCCGGTCGGGCTGACCGGGCAGGGCTGGAGTGCGGTGAGCCTGGTGAAACCGGCGGCGGTGAGTAGCCCGGGGTCGAGGCGGGCGAACACGTCGCGCAGCGTGCGCTCGCCCGGCGCCTTGAACCGTCCGGTGAAGGGATCGAAGGGGCAGCCCAGGCGGGCCAGGACATCCTGGTCGCAGTGGCGTACCCACTCGGCGATGGCGGTCAGGGAGTTGTGTCCGGCGCTGGTGAGCGCACACACCCCGACCGCGAGCAACGTTGCCAGCCGGAACCGCACCCCGCGCGGATTACGCGGATCGGGCACCCGGGCCAGCGCGTCGAGCAGCCCGGACGGCACCAACGCCTCGGCCCGTGAGACCCCGGACGCGGCCTGCGGCAGGAGCGGAGCGGACGGGAAGGATGACGGCGCAACGAGCACGGCGACCTTACCGGGCCCGAACTGATGCGCCGCTCGGTGCGGTGAGTTCTTTGGTCATGAAGACGCGGCTGGTGCCCAGCGGATCACAGGGCACCTCGCCCAGACGCTTCCACCCGTGCTTCTGGTAAAAGCCGGGGGCCTGGAAGGTGATCGTGTAGAGCACGGCTGTGCGGCAGCCACGGGCGCGGGCCTCGTCCTCGGCCTGCCGGAGGATCCGTGTTCCCAGCCCGCCGCCACGCAGCCGGGGCGGCAGGTAAAAGAGGTCGAGGAAGAACAGCCCGAGCGAGGTCCGCCCGGTCAGCCCGCCGACCACCTGGCGCGTTGCGGGATCACGGACCAGGACGCCCAGAGATCTGCGGTCCGCGATTCCTGTGTGCTCGATGTTGAAGCGGTCCAGCGCGTCGGAGATCGCTGCGACGTCCTGTGGGGTGGGGGCGTCGGTGAGCACGAAGCCCGTGCGGGGTTCGGACTGGTGGGAGCCGGTGACGGCAGTGTCGGACGAAGTCATGATTGCTCCAATGTGTGTGCGGAGGCGGTTCGGCCCTGCGCGCGGGTGCGGTGAGGGTGAGCCCGGCGCACGTGCTGACGCTAGGACGGGGACGCTTCGACGGACGTCGAAGGGACGTCGGAGACAATGGACACCGTGGACATTCAGCGCGCAGGTCAGGACGTGGGGGTGGACCTGGCAGGGGTGGCCAAGCTGCTGGCCGACGGCACCCGGGCTGCCTTCTGCCTGGCGCTGCTCGACGGCCGGGCGTGGACGGCGAACGAGCTCGCGCGTTACGCCGGCATCGCAGCGTCCACCGCGACGTCACACCTGAACCTGCTCGTGAACGGCGGACTCCTCGTCGAGGAGCGACACGGACGCCACCGCTACGTACGGGTAGCCGACCGCAGAGTGGTCGAACTCATCGAGAGCCTCGCTGCGCTGGCTCCACAGCGCAACGCCCGGCCACTTTCCCTGTCGGCCTCCGGCCGACAGCAGGCACTGGCCCGCGCCCGGCTGTGCTACGACCACCTCGCCGGAACCGTCGCACTGGCCATCACCGACGCAATGGTCGAGCGCGGACTGCTGGAGTGGGGACCCGAGCCGGCCCTGACCGGCAACGGCGCCCTCTGGCTGTCCGAGACCGGCATCACAGTGCCCACCGGCTCACGCCGACCACCGGTACGCGCATGCCTCGACTGGACCGAGCGCCGTCCCCATCTGGCTGGCGCCGTGGGCGCCACGCTGTGCACCCACGCACTCACCTCTGGATGGATGACGCGCATCGGCACCACCCGCGCTCTCCTCGTGACACCCGCAGGACGCGAGGCATGGAACGACCTCCTCGGCCTGCCGCCGACTGAACTCTGATCCTGAACCGGGCCGGACTCCATCTCCTCCGGAAGCGGGTTCTCCTCGCCCAGTAGTCGATGCGGAACAAGTACCTTCTCGGCACTAGGATCTGGACGTGGCGATCAAGTATGAGTGGCAAGGCGACTTCGACGACGCATCCCTCAACAGATTGCACGCCGACGGTTTCGGCTCCCCGGTCGCTCAGACTGACTGGCAAGCACGGCTTGAGCGCCACAGCCTTGGCTGGGTCTGCGCGAGGGAGAACGGCAATCTGATCGGCTTCGTCAACGTTGTCTGGGACGGCGGAGCACACGCCTTCATTCTGGACACGGTGGTCGCCCGGCATCTTCGGTCAAGAGGGGTTGGCGCCGCGCTTGTCGCAGTCGCAGCCAAAGAAGCCCGTGCCGCGAAGTGCGAGTGGCTCCACGTCGACTTCGAGGAACATCTGCGTTCGTTCTATTTCGACGCCTGTGGCTTCCGGGAGACAGCAGCAGGGCTGATCGCGTTGTAACACCACGGGCCGACCCCCTCGGCCCCGTGCACACCGCCCCACTCATTCCCAGCGGTCACCCACCGTGTCGGCACCACAAAACCTGAGCCAGAACCCGAGAAATGACGTCGGTTCGTGGGACGGCCCGCCGCCCGGAAGGGCGTCGGGCCGTCGAAGCGGGTCAGGTTGAGGTCAGCCAGTTTGGGCGGAGTCGAGATGGCGGGTGTCACCGAGGCTGACGACTTGGCGGTTGTGGAAGAAGTCGTCTTCGCGCAGTGTGGTGATGCTGCCGGAGGGCGCCCGGAAGCTGGCATAGCCGGCTGACTCGATCGGCATCTTGATCCAGGACGCCACGACGCACGTGAGAGAGCCGCCGTGGGTCACGATGATCTGGTGTTCGCAAGGGTTCCGCAGGATCTCGTCCATGGCTGCGTAGATGCGCCGTGCCCACGACGCCTTGGTCTCCGCACCCTGCACGCCCTCGTCGTGGTCCATCCGTTCCCCGGCAGCCGGCGGTGGGATGAAGCGCCGGTCGAGCCACTCCTGCGGCCTCCCCTCCGCCTCGCCGTAGGACTTCTCCCGCAGCCTGCGATCCAGGACCGGCTTCACGCCGAATGCTTCGGCCACCTCATTGGCCGTCCGCAGGGTGCGCTGCAGATCCGAGGAGAACAGCTCCACCTCGGCGCCGTCCGGAATCTGGGACCGCATTGCCTGGGCGATGGAGACCGCCGCACGGACGCCGGCGGACGTCAGCTGCGAGTCATGCCATCCGCCAACAACTCCCTCGACGTGATGTGTCGCTTCCGGATGGGTGACGACGTAAAGAGTG
The DNA here is from genome assembly GCF_045207435.1 of Streptomyces sp. NBC_00876. Classification (NCBI taxonomy): domain Bacteria; kingdom Bacillati; phylum Actinomycetota; class Actinomycetes; order Kitasatosporales; family Streptomycetaceae; genus Streptomyces; species Streptomyces sp. NBC_00876. The sequence goes on along the minus strand of NZ_CP108800.1, from coordinate 7,883,278 downwards.
CGCATGAGTGCGTGCCCTCCTGTATGTAGCGTCCTGCCTGGTTGCAGGCCGTAACTATGGAAGAGCGGGTTCGGAAGCATCAAGCGGGTTCTTCGGCTCGGGCTCGGGTGCTGGCGAGGCGGTGGGAGTCGGTGCCCGTCTCGATGATGGTGCCGTTGAAGGTGAGGCGGTCGACGATGGCCGCGCAGAGGCGGGGGGCGGTGAAGGTCTTGGTCCAGCCGCCGAAGGACTCGTTGGAGGCGGCGAACGCTGTTCTTCTCCTCGCGTTCGGTCAGGACCTGGAAGAGGAGTTCGGCTCCGTGGCGGTCGAGTTCCATGTTGCCGAGTTCGTCAATGCACAAAAGATCGACGTGGCCATGGCGGACGATGGTCTTGTTGAGCTGCTTCTCGTCGGCGGCCTCGACCAGTTCGTTCACCAGCTTCGTGGCGAGCGCGTAGCGGACGCGGTAGCCCTTCATCGCGGCCTCGGTGCCCAGCGCGATGAGCATGTGGGACTTGCCGGTTCCGGAGTCGCCGATCAGGCAGAGCGGCTGGCTCTTCTTGATCCATTCGCAGCTGGCGAGGGTATGGATGGTCGCCGCGTCGATGTTCGGGTTGGCGTCGAAGTCGAAGGCCCGAAGCGACTTCTCCCGCGGGAAGCCCGCTGCCTTGATCCGTCGTTCCGAGCGCCGACGGGCCCGGTCGTCGCACTCGGTCATCAGCAGTTCGGCGACGAAGCCGCGGTAGGTCATCTGGTCCTTGACCGCCCGGTCGGCGATCTCGTTGAACTCGTTACGGATCGACGGCAGCCGCAGCAGGCGGCAGGCGGTGTCGATCGCGGCGTCGGACGCCTCTTCGGTCAAGCCTCGCTGGCGGGGCAGAGTCACTGTGCTTCTCCCTCATGGTGGTCGCTGCCGCTCGTGCGGCGGCGTCGTAGCAGTTGGTCGTAGAGGGTCACCGACGGCAGTGGTCGGGTGTCCGGCGGCAGGTGCGCGAGGCGCCACTCGTGCAGCAACGTGACGGTCGCCGGCGTCTCGCCGGGCAGCCCGGGGGCGGATGCGCCGACGGTCGGCTCGTCCTCCGCCTGGGCGGCCTTGCGGGCTTCCAGGGCAACGGCATCAGCGGTCGGGGCGCCGGCCCGCAGGGCGGTCGCCAGACCCGCGACAACGTGTTCGTGGGCGAGGTGCCGGTTCAGCAGCAGGACCTCGATCAGCGCCCGGGTGCCGTCCCGCTCGCCCGCCGTAAGCCTTGCGGGCCTGGGCCCACCAGGCGTCATGGACCGGGATGAACTTGCCCGCTGACCGGGCCTGTTCCAGGGCCGAGGCGCCGGGGAAGGCGCCGGGCCTTCGGATGAGCGCTTCGAGGTTGCGGTGCGGATCAGGGTACGGCGGCCGCTCCGGTTCTGCTTGGGCAACTGGGCCAGGGCCAGCCGGGTGGTGGTGCTGTGGTCGGCCGCGGTGTAGCTGCCTGCATTGCCCGGCCGCAACACGGCGGCCGGCCACGGGCTCCCCCGACCCGCCCGGCCCATGGTCGACGAACGCGACCAGCGGACGATGCCCGAAGGTTCGCTTCCAGGTCGCGGTGGCGCCCTGCTTCTCGGAGTGCGCCAGGACCAGTACGCCGTCGATGTCCACGATGACCTGGCCGTTCGCGTCGGGGGCATCGGCCCTGGGCCAACTTCCTTACGCGCTCGCGCGCTTCGGCCCTGGCCCGGCGGATCGCCGCCAGCGCATGAGAGCCGGCCCCGGCCAGGGTGTCCACCAGGCTGGAGTCGGTGGGATCGGAGGCCACTGGTCCGAACAGCGCGGGCTCGGTCCGCAGCACCGTCAGGTCTGACAGGCAGTCCCTCTGACAAGCAGTCCCCGCGCACGCGGCCGCCAGTGCGAGGTCCCAGAAGGATCTTGCCCGGCTCGTGCACCGCCCTCGGCTTGCGCCACGGCGCCGGCGCCGCCGATATCGCCGTGTCCAGACCGGTCTTGCGGACGGTGTCCGCCGGCAGCACCCCGCAGGCCTGCGAGACCACCGCGCCGCCGTCGCCCTGGCCGCGGACAGTCAGATACGGCCCGATGCGCTTGCTCACCTGCTGGCAGGACCCTCACCGAGTCCCATCGTTGCAGGTCAGAAGCACTCTCCGTATATCTGATCAAAACCCGGACAAGCCCGCTCGCAAGGGCGCGAGGTTAGCCGTTTTCCCGGCCCGGCAGGGGCGCGCCCTCCAGGAAGGCGTGATAGGTCTCGACGGCTTCCGGATCGATTTCAGGGCTGGAGGGACCGTAGCGGGTGTCGGTGCGGTCCCGCTTCGGCCCGGAGACCCAGAACTCCTCGTTGGTCTGCACGTCGTAGAAGTTCGCATCGGACATCCCTCCTGCCCGCCGCAGTGTCCTCCCGTGAAAGAGCCCAGTGCTCCAGGTCTTCGAGAAGTCCACCCACCCGATCCACGAGGGTCCGCGGTCGGTGTTGTAACCAGTCATCAACTGCACGAACATGAGACGTCGAGGCATACGCTCAGGGTCCAGCACAGACCGCACTTGTGACCAGCCATTTTGCGGGCACCTACGAGACCCCGCGCCACCGCCGACAAGAGCTCGGACAGGTGGGTACGGCCCGATGCGCTCGTTCACCCGGAGAGTCCTTCCTTGCAGCGGGCAGAACCCCTGGCAAGTCCCATCGTTGCAGCTCAGCAGCGCTCTCCACCTCTCCGGTCAAGACCCGAACGCGCCCCCTCGTGAACGCCCGAGGCCAGGTGATCACGCAGCAGACAAGCTTGAGGAACGCTTCGTGGATGCCATCGCGGATCTCCCAGCGGACTCACAGGCGGCGAAAGCCGTGGATCCGGCGTTCGCGCGTTCCACGACCCAGCGGCCGGCGCCAAGGCCGGAGCAGTGTGGCACGCCGCGTCGTGCGATGACGGGCTCGATCCCACGTTTCCACAACAGGCGGCGGTACGTGTCGAAGTCGTAGCCACGGTCGGCGAACAGTTGCCGCGGCCGGTGGCGGGGCCTGCCGGTACGGCCCTTGACCGGGCACGGAAGGCTTCCCGGCAGGGGGCCGTGGTGCCACGTCTCACGGCCTCGGAAGCAGAGCCCCTCAGCCAACACCATCGGGCGGCGGCTCAGCGAAACGCGGACACCCCCGCGAAGAACACGGTCAGGACCGTGCACGCCGTCCCGCCGGCAACAAGGGCCGCCTGGGCCCGTCCGTTCCCAGCGAGGCGTGCCGCCCAGCCCGCACAGCAAGCGAGGTTGAGCGCGACCGACAGCGCAAGGAACAACGACAGCATCTGGACCTGACTCATGGCATCCCTCCGGGATTCTCCTCACGCCGGGCGGCGGAGGCGGATGCCGACACGGTCCGCGTCCAGGCACCTGTCCCGCTGCCTTCCGCCCACGGGTTGGACACACGGACGGCAAAACCCCATGTCCGGGACGTACGCTTCGCCATGTCCAGGAACGTCCTGGACACCACGCCGGATACGCGGGACGCACACGACAGTCGGGACAAGGGCGGTGGAGGAGATCCGGGCAGCACAACAGGGCTGCGGCGAGGAGGACTTCACGACGCGGATCAGGGCTCTGGGCGCGTTCCACGCGGAGCATCTGGCGGACGTCGCCCCCTATCGCCTCCTCGCGCGGCAGGCCAAGGTCTCGCCGACCACGGTGAGCGACTGGCTGCGCGGGGAGCGATTCCCCCAGGACGTCGCCAAGCTCAAGGTCGTCGTACGGGCCCTGCGGACCATCGCGCTCCCGCTCGGGATCCTCGACGACGACGCGGCCGCACGCCTCCTCGACGAGGAGGGGTGGGCGCGAGTCCATCGTGCGGAGGCCGGCCGCAGGGCCGATGCCGTCGGCCACGCGGTCCTGCGCGCCCAGGCCAGAGCCGCCCTCTCCCGCGGTGCCACCGCCGACCCCGCTGCCCCGGCCACCGGCCTGCTCCCCGTGCACGCGGTGCGGGACGCCGCGCCCGCGGCCCGGCTCCCGCAGTCGCCACCCCTCCCCCGCTCGCGCCCCGTCGAGGCCTGGAACCCGCGGCACCTCGGCGTCAAGCCCGCCATCGAGGTCCCCGGCGCCCCGGGCGACCTGCCCCTCTACATCCCGCGCGACCACGACCGCGCGCTGCGCCGCACGCTGCGGGGAATGAAGGCGGCGGGCGGCATGCTCCTACTCGTCGGGGAGCCGTCCGCCGGAAAGAGCCGCTCGGCCCACGAAGCCGTACGCGACGAGCTCTCCGACTGGTGGCTGCTGCGCCCGCAGGACGTGGCCGAACTCCAGGAACTGGCACGGGTGACCAGTACGGCGCCCCTGCCCACCGCGCCCGGTCTGATCCTCTGGCTCGACGACCTCGACCGTTTCCTCTGCGCGCACCCCGCCCTGACCGCCCCCACCCTGGTACAGCTCCTCGACCCCCGTACCCCCACGATCGTCGTCGGGGCCCTGTGGCCCGACCAGTACGACCGCCACAGCGATCCGGGCGGAGCCGACTCCGAACACGACACCCGATCCGCCGCGCCCGCGGCGCGCGACATCCTCGCCCTCGCGGTCACCGTTGACGTCGCCGCGGAGTTCAGCAACAGCGAACGCGAACGGTCCCAGGAGATCGCCGACAAGGACCCGCGGATCGCCGCCGCGATGCAGGTCGCGGACTTCGGCGTCGTGCAGACCCTCGCGGGCGCCCCCATTCTGGAACGGCGCTGGCGCCACGGCAACGCATACGGCCGCGCCCTGATCACCGCCTCCGTCGACGCCCGCCGGCTCGGTGCCCCGGAGCTCATCACCCCCGCCTTCTTGCGTGCCGCTGCCCCCGGATACCTCGACTCGGCCTCCTGGGCACGTGCCACCGGCACCTGGTGGGACAGCGGCCTGCGGTACGCCACGGCACCCGTTGACGGCGCAACGGCAGCCCTCTCGCCCCGGGCCGGCAGCGAACCCGGCAGCGTCGTCGGCTACACCCTCGCCGACCACCTGCTCCATGTCGGTACCCGCAGGCGGGACTTCGAGGCCGTGCCGGACAGCGCCTGGCGCGCACTCCTGGCCACATCCGACAGCCATGACCTGGTACGCATCGGCTGGAGCGCACAATGGCGTCTGCTGTACGAACTCGCCGACAGCTTCTACGCCGCCGCCGGAGCCGAAGGAGTCCTGCACCGGGCGCGGTTGCTGCGGACCCGTGGCCGCACGGCCGAGTACCTCGCGGCGCTGGAGTCGCTGGCCGCCGAGGGGAACCCGGAGGCGGTCAGCCAGCTCATCACGCACGTCCAGCGGGACCTGGTGCAGGATGACCACGAGACACAGATCGCACTGCTGTCGCCGTACGCCGACGCCCACGAACAGGCCGCCGACGCCCTCGCGGACGCGTTGGCATCCGCCGGGCGCCACGACGAGGCGATCGCCGTTTGGACGCGCCTAGCGACGGGCGGCGACGGGGAGGCCGCGCGGAACGCCGCCGAGGCGCTGCTGACGGCCGGCCGGCGGGACGAGGCACTCGCCCTACTGCGGGAGGGCGCCGGCCGGGACTCCGGCGTACGGGACAATCTCGTCGCCCTGCTCCTCGACGACGGCACGGCGAACAGCGCCGCCGAGGCCGAACGCGTGCTGCGGGCCTGGTCGGCCGAGAACCCCGACGACTTCACCTGCGAGCAACTACGCGTGGACCTGCTCGTCGCGGCGAGCCGCCTCGACGAACTGGAGGACATGGCGGTCGACGGCTCGGAGGCCGCCAGGCGCTTCCTGACCAGCCACTGGCGGGAACACGCCGCCGAGAACCCGGGGATTGTCGCCCACGCGTCGGCCGTCTGCGCGGCCTGGAAGCCCTCGCCGTACGGACCGTGGGCCGAGATGCACCTGTACGAGGAACTGGGCATGGTGGAGGCGGCGCTTGACGTCGCGCTCGCTTTCGAGCGTGACCACGGCCACAACGACGACCTCGACACCGTCGTTGCGTCGATGCTCGTGGACGCCGGCCGGTGGGACGAGCTGACCGCCCGCGCGGAAACGGGGAACTGGCGTGCCCAGGATCGGGTGGCGCTCACCCTCGCCGAGCAGGGACGGATCGCCGAGATCGAGGAGCGCGCGGCCCTCGGTGATCTGCCTGCCCGCTCGTACCTGTCCGATCACCTGGAGCAGAGCGGCCGCGTGGACGAGGCCATCGCCCTCTGGCGCCACGCCATGGCCGCGGGCGAGGACGACGGCAGGAGGCGGCTGGTCAGCCTGCTCGAACGACATGGCAGGGACGTGGAGTTGCTGGCGCTGCTCCGCGAGGAGACCAGGCCCCTGGGCAAGTACGACGCCCGGCGGCTCGCCGATCTGCTGGGCAAGGCCGGCCGTCTCGCCGAACTGGCGGACCGAGCGGCGGCGGGTGACTACTACGCGGACGCGGAAGTGGTCAACCATCTCGCGGAAAGCGGCCACGTCGATGAGTTGTGCCGCCGCGCCGTCGCGGGCAGCGGCAGCGCCACGCGCGCCCTGCTGTACCTGGCCGACCAGGAACCGGAGGCCGCGCCGGGACTGCGCGGCCTCATGGAGTACGGCCTGCGGCTCGACGGCACGGTGGCCGCTCCGGGTGAGCCGGGCCAGGACGGTGTCCTGTGCGGGTTCGGCTCGCCGGCCTGAGCATGGGGCGGGGTACGCGGAGTGGGGACGCCGGTCCAGCAGGAGACCTTCTCCTGAGGCACTCTCAGTCGCCTCCAGACCTCCCCCGCCCACAGTGCGACGCAGGCATGGTCGAGTACGCCTCGAAAGCCAAGAACCCGTAAGAACCCGCAGCTCAGCGCACGCGCCCCCTGGGCTTCAAGGGCACCGGGGGCAATGCTGGGGCAGGGATCGGTGCACCGTCATAGCCACGTACAGTGCCGAACCGGCCACCGTTCATCCAGTCCTCCCGCGCCTGAGTGATCTCGTCCTGGTTCCTGGCCACGAAGTTCCACCACATGACGATCTCCTCCTCGAAGGGTTCACCACCCAGAAGCATCAGACCCGCGTCGGACTCCGCACGCAGAGGGAGTTCGGCGCGGCCGCAGCCGAGGTAGAGCATCGAGCCGGCCTCGACGGGGACGCCGTCGACCTCCGCCGCGCCGGACATCGACAGCACGGCGTACTCGAAGTCGGGGTCCAGCGGGAGCCGCGCCTCGGCGCCCCGGCTCAGGGCGAGGTCGGCACCGACGATCGGGGTGTAGGCGGTGCCGGGCGAGGTGGCTCCGTCCAGTTCGCCGAGGATCACCGTGGCCGTGAGGCCGGGGGCGGTGACGGTCGGCAGGTCGGTGTGGTGCTGGAAGTGCGGTTCGACATCGCGGTGGGCACCGGGGAGCGCGACCCAGAGCTGGGCGCCGTGCAGCAGCGCGGCATGCGGCTTGGGGCTCTCCTCGGAGTGGCTGATCGCGCGGCCCGAGGTCATCAGCCCGAGTTCGCGCGGGCGCACCGTCTGAAGGCTGCCGAGGCTGTCGCGGTGCAGGACCTCCCCCTCGTGCAGCCAGCTGACCGTCTGCAGGCCCATGTGGGGGTGGGGTGGCACCTGCATCCCGGGTTCGTCGGCGATGTCGTCGGGGCCGTAATGGTCGACGAAGGCCCAGGCCCCGACCATGCGACGGCCCAGGTTGGGCAGCAGTCTGCGGACCTCGGTGGACTCGCCGAGCCGGACCCGGCGCGGGGTGAGGAGTTCACGTACCGGTTCGGCGACGACGAAGCCCCGCCCTCCGCAGACGGAGGGCACAGCCTGGCGATCGAGATTGCTCATGGCGCTCAACCTATTCCTGTGCGAGTCCGGGCGTGCGGCACCCACGCCGAATATTTAGTGGAATGTTAAACTACCTCTGGGTGTTGTGGCCCTTGGACGCGCACGGGACCGGCCCGGCGGGCACCCTCGACCGAGGAGGTCACATGAGCGACACGTACTACGAGTTCGGTACCGCCGCAGAGCGCTGGGAGCGCGCTCAGTTCTTCTTCGAGTCGAAGGAGTACACGACCGCGGCCCGGATTCTGGGCGGGCTCGTCGAGGAGGTCCCGGAGCAGGTCGCACCGCGGCTGCTGCTCGCCCGGGCCTACTACCACTCGGCGCGGCTCGGCCGGGCCGAGGCGGAACTGCGGGCGGTACTGGAGCGCGACCCCGTGGAGCACTATGCGCGGCTGATGCTCGGCCGCACGCTGGAGCGGCAGGGCCGTCGGGCCGAGGCGGGCACGCAGCTGCGGATGGCGGCCGCGCTGTCCGGCGACTTCGGCCCCGGCAGCGGTGTCCGGGCCGCCGTCCCCGGTGGCAGCGCGTAACCAACGGCCCGGTGGCGGCGCGCAGCCGGCAGCCCCGTGGGGGCGTGCAGGCAACAGCCCCGTGGCGGCGTGCAGCCGGCCTCTCCGACGGGCCGCACCCGGATATCCGGGTGCGGTCCGTCGGCGCCCCGTGATACTCCACTCGACCATGAATGCACTTCGAACCACCCGTCTGCTCCTGCGCCCGATGGGCGTCGCCGACGCCGAGCAGATCATCGCGGGCGCGCCCGCGAACGGGGCGTCCTGGGCTCCCGGGTACCCCTCCCCCGGTGACCGGGCGGCGGCCACCCGATTCCTCGGGGCCTGCGCGGACATCGGAGACCCGAGCCCGTTCGGTTCGTACGAGATAGCGCGCCGCGAAGACGGGCTGGTCATAGGCGGGATGGGTTTCCACGGGGCGCCCGACGCGCAGGGGCACGTCACGATCGGCTACGGGCTCGCGCCTTCGGCCCGCGGCATGGGGTACGCGTCCGAGGCACTTCGCGCGCTGCTCCACTTCGCCCGGGACCGCGGCGTCGTCTGCGTGCACGGGGACACGGACCTCGACAACATCGCCTCTCAACGTGTGATGACCGCAGCCGGCATGCACCTCGTCGACGAGGACGCGCAGCTGAAGCACTACCGGATCGACTGGGACGGCTCCACCGGGCAGCAGTGACCGGAGACGGTACGCGGCAGAGCCCGCCGGGGGCCTCCCGGCGGGCTCTGCCGTTGCGCACTCGCCCGGCGCGGCGCCACGTGACCGCGCCGCACCATACGCACCTGTCCGCGCCGCGATTCCGCACCGGCCGGTGCGGAATCGGCCGGCCGGTGGGGCGGGGGTCAGCCCACGGCGGTGGCGGCCCGCTTCACCTCTCCGTTCCCGGCGGTGACCGCGGCGGGCCTCGGCACCAGCAGTCGTTCGGTGAGATAGCCGAAGAGCAGACCGAAGGTGGTCCAGAGCGTTACCTGGACCGCGAGCGTGGCCAGCCGGAACTGCCACAGCAGGGTGGCCGGGAAGTCCTTTCCGACCTCGTTGAACGACGGCAGGAACGCATAGGAGAGGCCGATCAGCAGCACATAGCCTGCCGCCGCGGCGATCGTCGCGTTCCAGTGGCCGAGGCGAGGGGCCAGCCGCTTGCCGAGGATGACGGCGGCCACGGCCAGCAGCACGCTCAGGGCCACCATCAGGAAGAACAGCGCGGTGCGTTGGCCGATCGTGTCGGGGTTGCCGACAGCCGGCGGATTGGCCGGGTACTTCAGGAACGGCACGATGTACACGGCCAGCAGGGCCGCCCCCGAGATCAGCGCAGCCGTGGCCCGCGGGCCGAACCGGCCCATCCGGCCGAGGGCGTAGCAGAAGACGAGTGCGGCGATGCCGCCGATGGCCACGCCGAAGACGAGCACACCGGTGGCCAGGCCGGCCGTGGACTGCATGGTACGGCTGACGAGTTCCTCGCCGCCGCCGTGGTCGTGGCTGTGCGCCTCTTCGAGGGCGATGGCCGCGTCCACCCGGGACTCACCGAGGAAATAGGCGACGAGCAGCGCGAGCGCACCCGCGACGAGGCCGGCCAGCATGCCGCGGACCAGCAGGGCTCTGACAGATATGGAGTTCATGAGGGATTCCCCTGGATCAGCCGGATGGATCAGTGGCAGGGGAAACCGAGCAGGTGGCGCCCGTCGTGGACCCACTCGTGCACGCCTTCGCCGGAGATGAGCGCGGTGGCGCCCTGCTCGGCGCCGACGAAGTAGAGCAGGATCAGCATGACGATGCCGAAGAGGACCGCCCAAGGGGCAATGGCCTTCAGCGAGATGGGGGTGATGGCGGGTGCGCCGGTGGCGGGGGCAGCAGTCTGTGCCATGGCAGAACCTCCTGTGGGAACACGCGTCCCGATCGTGGTGCCTGAGACGAAGGTGCTGGGTCTGACTTCCCGCACAGGTACGGGTTCACAGTGGCGCGACCGTGCCGGATTCTCACCGGACTTCCGTCACACCCTCGTCATGTCGTCGCGACCATACCGCCTGGACGCGGACGCCGCCATGGTGCCGCCGAGGGGGCCGCGGGCCCCGGATGCCATGGTGTGCTTGGCCAAGTGGCCACAGTTCAGGGAGTTGAGAGCGGTCTTGACGGTACGGGTGATGTTGATCTCACCGGCGATGAACGCCGCGTTGCGCGAGGCCCGGTTCGCGGGTGATGCCCCGCTCGACGAGTCCGGGCTCCGGCAGGCCCGGGCCGCGGCGGAGGCGGTACCTGACGCGGACCTGATTCTGCACGGGCCCTCCGGACGCTGCGCCCTGACGGCCGACGCACTGGGGCTCCGGTCGACTGCCGACAACGCCCTCGGTGACTGGGAGTTGGGCCGGTGGACCGGCGCACGGCTGGAGGAGGTGGCTGCGCGCGAGCCGGACGAGGTGGCTGCGTGGCTGGCCGATCCGTCAGCCACGCCGCACGGCGGAGAATCGCTGCTTGACCTGTGTGCCCGAGCGGGCACCTGGCTCGACTCGCTGCACGACAGTGACGCGGGGCGGGTACTGGCGGTGGTCGAGCCTGCCGTGGTGCGGGCCGCGCTCGTTCAGGCGCTGGCCCTGCCGCCGCAGGCATTCTGGCGTCTCGATGTGGCCCCGCTGACCCTGACGGAGTTCAGTGGCAGGTCGGGGCGGTGGAACCTGCGCTGCGGCCGGCCGCTCACGGCGGAAGCGGCCGCCTGAGCCGCGGACGGAGCGGGGGAGAAGCCGGAGAAGCCCCGGTGCGCGTCGGGCTCCTCGTCGAGGTGGGGACTGGATCCTGCTCGTACCGCCTTTGCGGACCGAGCAGCTGCCGGTCGCAGGTGATTTCCCCGGCATCGTCAGGCGGGGTGGTGAGGGCAACCGGGTAGGTTCCGGCCATGGTTGATGACTGGCGGACGGACCGGATCGGTAGTGCCCTGCGAGGCGAGAACCCCGCAGTCCTGCGGCGCTTGAACGCGGGGTTCGCGGCTATCGGCGATGTGCAGTTCCTCCCGGGCTACTCAGTGCTCCTGGTGGACGATCCCGAGGTGGAAAGACTGTCGGACCTGCCCGTGGAAAAGCGGCTGGCCTTCCTGTCCGACATGGATCAACTCGGAGAAGCAGTCGAGCGAGCGTCCCGTCGCATGGATGCGGCCTTCCGGCGGGTCAATCTGGAGATCCTGGGCAATACCGACGGGTTCCTGCATGCGCACGTATGGCCCCGGTTCGACTGGGAGCCGGCCGACTTGGTGCGAAGGCCGGTATGGCTCTATCCCCACGACAGGTGGACCGACCAGCGGTACTCACTCGGTCCGCAGCACGACTCGCTGCGCGAGGCGATCGGGGAAGAGCTGGACCGGAATGCAATTCCGGTCACAGCACCGGCGGCGGTGCCTAACCCCGGTACGTCTCCAGCAGCCGGAGCCAGATCTCGCTGATCGTCGGGTAGGCCGGGACCGCGTGCCAGAGCCGGTCGAGGGGTACCTCGCCCGCGACCGCGACGGTCGCCGAGTGCAGCAGTTCACCGATCCCGGGGCCCACGAAGGTGACACCCAGCAGGATCTCCCGGTCGAGGTCGACGACCATGCGGGCCCGGCCCCGGTAGCCGTCCGCGTACAGGCCGGCACCCGCCACTGCCCCGAGGTCGTGGTCGACGGCCCGGACCCGGTGGCCGGCCCGTTCCGCCTCGGCGAGGGTGAGGCCTACCGAGGCTGCCTCCGGGTCCGTGAAGACGACCTGGGGGACGGCCGCATGATCGGCAGTCGCTGCGTAGGGGCCCCAGCGGTCGTCCTCCCGGAGCGGTACACCCTGGGCGCGGGCGGCGATCGCGGCCCCGGAGATGCGGGCCTGGTACTTGCCCTGGTGGGTCAGGAGCGCGCGGTGGTTCACGTCGCCGACGGCGTAGAGCCATGTCGTGCCCTCGACCCGGCAGCTGTCGTCGACGGTGAGCCAGGAGCCCGGCTTCAGGCCGACCGTCTCCAGGCCCAGGTCGTCGGTGCGCGGGGCACGGCCGGTGGCGAAGAGGACCTCGTCCGCCTCGACGCGTTCGCCGTTGTCGAGCTCCACGGTGACCGGTCCGTCCGGGTCGCCGCGCCGTACCGAGGTGACCGAGACGCCGGTACGGATATCGGCTCCCGCCTCGGTCAGCGCCTCGGCGACCAGCTCACCGGCGAACGGCTCCATCCGGGGCAGCAGTCCCTTGCCGCGGACCAGCATGGTGATCTCGGCGCCCAGGCCGCCCCACACCGTGGCCATCTCGACGCCGACCACTCCCCCGCCGACGACGGCGAGGCGCCCGGGGACCTCCTTGGCGCTGGTCGCCTCCCGGCTGGTCCAGGGGCGGGCGCCGTCGATACCCGGCAGACCGGGGACCACGGCCCGGCTTCCCGTGCACACGGCGACGGCGTGCCGGGCGGTGAGCCGGTGCTCCGTGCCGTCGGGCGCCGTGACGGCGACCGCTTTCGTGCCGGTCAGCCGGCCGTGGCCGCGGTAGATGTCCGCGCCGATGCCCTCCAGCCAGGCGACCTGTCCGTCGTCCTTCCAGTGGGAGGCGTACGCGTCGCGGTGGGCGAGGACGGCTGCGGTGTCCAGCGGCCCCTGGACGGCTCCGGCGAGGCCCGGGACACGTCGGGCGTCGGCGCGGGCCACGACCGGGCGCAGCAGGGCCTTGCTGGGCATGCACGCCCAGTACGAGCACTCTCCGCCGATGAGCTCCGACTCCACGATCGCGGTGCTCAGCCCGGCGGCCCGGGCGCGGTCCGCCACGTTCTCACCGACGGGACCCGCCCCGATGACCACGACGTCGTACACGACAGGCTCCACAACATGTGTCATGGGCTCCATCTTGACCGGGGGTGTGGGCGGGGGCCACATGGGCAGGCGGAATAGCGCAAGGCCAGGCACCGTTGTCCCGGACACGTCCGAACGGGCACAGGAAGAGGTAGCAGAGCATGAGCACCGTAGAGCTCACCAAGGAAAACTTCGATCAGGTCGTCAGTGAGAACGAGTTCGTCCTGATCGACTTCTGGGCTTCCTGGTGTGGCCCGTGCCGGCAGTTCGCGCCGGTCTACGAATCGGCGTCCGAGCGTCACGCGGACCTGGTCTTCGCCAAGGTCGACACGGAGGCGCAGCAGGAGCTGGCGGCGGCGTTCGAGATCCGGTCGATCCCGACGCTGATGATCGTCCGGGACAACGTGGCGGTCTTCTCCCAGCCCGGCGCGCTTCCGGAGGCGGCGCTGGAGGACGTCATCGGCCAGGCCAGGAAGCTGGACATGGACGAGGTCCGCAAGTCCGTCGAGGACCAGCAGAAGGATCAGAAGTAGGCGACGCTTGCAGCACGACGGCCGGGCCCGGCCGGTGATGGCCGGGCCCCGGCCGGTTCGTGCGATGGCGGCAGCCGTCCGGGGAGTGGTGACGCGGCGTCCTCAGCCGTTCGCGTTCGGCTCCGGGTCTGTCTCCGTGCCGGATTCCGCGTTGCCGGTATCCGCGCCGGGTACCGCGTTGCTGGTCCCCGCGTCCGACTCCGCGTTCGTCTCCGCGCCTGATTCCGCGTCTGTTTCCGAGATCCGGACCGAGAGCCCGTAGTCGAGTTCCGAGCCGTCGATCAGCAGCGCCTCGACGGTGTGTGTCGCGGGGTCGATGTCGGCCACCATCCCCTCACCGGAGTACCGGGGGTAGCCCGTCTCGCCCATCTCCCCGGTCGCGGCCACGACCGCCGAACGGATGGCGTTGCCGTGGACCCGGGCGGCCGGTGAGGCCCCCGTACGGGGGACGTCGGCGGACGCCTCCTGAGCAGCGGACACCTCAGGAGCGGAGTCCGTGTTCCCGGAGCCGTTCTCGTTCGCGCCCTCGTCCCCGGAGTCCTCGCTCTCGGTGCCCTCGTCTTCGGCGCTCTCGGTGCCTTTGTCTTCGGCGGCCTTGCCCTCTTCGCCCCTGTGGTCGGTGAATGCGGGGACCAGCAGGATCTCGTACCTCTGCGGATGACTCATGGTCATGACGCTAGGCAAGGGGTGTCCGCCGCGCATGTTGCCGCGCTGACGCGCGGGCTCAGCTGGACTCCCGGTGGACGGCCCGGGCTCTCAGCAGGTCGTGCCGCTCGGGTTCCGTCCTGGGGCGGCGCACCAGTCGGTCCACGAGATCGGCCAGCGGCTGGACCGTCGCCAGCTCCATCCGGACGCTGCTGAGCCGTGGGCGCAGCAGCCGGCCGAGCATGGAGTCGTCCGCGCCCACCACGGCGGCCTGGGCGGGTACCTCGATGCCCGCGTCCTGCAGTGCCCGCATCACGAGCATCGCGTAGCTGTCGTCGTGGGCGAAGACGGCGTCCAGGGCGAGCGAGCGCCACCGGGCGGCGAGCGCGGCGGCCGATTCCTCGTCGTAGCTCAGTGGCAGCGCCTCGATCCGGGCGCCGCCGGCCGTGGCGGCCTGCCGGGCACCGGCGAGCCTCGGGGCGGCGAACAGGGCCGGGCCGGGTTCCTCGGGCATCACGACGCCGATGCGGCGCCGGCCGCGCTCCAGCAGATGGCGGACGGCGCAGGCGCCGACCTCCCGCTGGTCCATGATCAGCGCGTGGGCCCCCGGCACCGGATGCGGTCCGAGGGTGATCACCGCCTTGGCGCCGGAGCGCCGGAGCACCGCTATGCCCTGAGGGGCGAGGGGAACGGAACCCGGCACGATGACGGCGACGGGCCGGAGCTCGGCCCAGGCACGGGCGGCGTCATCGGCGTCGAGTCCGAGGGAGCCGTACTGGACGACTGTGTAGTCCAGGCGCCGCAGCCCCGTCTCCAGCTCCCGCAGGAATCGGAGGTGCAGGGGGCCGGCCGGGAAGTTTCCGGTGGGCAGCAGCACCATGCGGGAGTGTCCTGCTCGCAGGCTCCGGGCCGCCGCGTGGGGTACGTAACCGAGTTCGGCCGCCGCCTCCCGCACCCGGCGCCGGGTCGGATCGCTGATCCGTACATCCGCGTTGTTGTTGAGTACGTAGGACACGGTGGCCCTGGACACCCCGGCGAGTCGCGCCACGTCGGCGCTGGTCGGGACGGGGCCTTCGACGGACTGCTCGGGTAACTGACTCATGGCGTCGGGCAGTCTTCCAGACCTGTGCGGCGTGGGTACGCTCCGGGGCATGGATGACGGTGCGATGGTGGGGTTGATCGGCCGGGTGACCGGAACGGTGGGCCCGGGCCTGGTCGGCGAGGTGATCGTCCGGATCCGTGGCGGGGCCGAGCACTTCCTCGCCTATCCGGCGTCGGCCCGGGAGCGCATCGAGCCCGGAACGGTGGTCACAGTGATCGAGTATCTGCCACCGCGGACGGTGTATGTGGCCCCGGCGTACGGAAGTTGAGGTTCCCGCACGGCGCCCGCGCTGGGCCCGCGCGCCCCTGGGGTCAAGAATGCGGCAAGGTTTCGCACACGTCTTCTCCACCGCCTCCGCCAGGAGAAGACTCCCCCCGATCAGCGGCGCCGGCGGGGCGCTGCGACAAGGGGGCGCATGCCGATGGTCATCGGCGTCACGGCGGGTCTCGCACTCGCCGCAATCATCGTGTTGATCGGAATCTTCAAGCTCATGTGGCGGGTGGCCGAGCCCAATGAGGCTCTGGTCATCTCGGGCTCCAAGCACCGGACCGAGGGTCTCGGGCAGGGGATGGGTTTCCGTATCGTCACCGGGCACGGAACGCTCGTCATGCCCGGTGTGCAGGCGGTGCGGAAGATGTCGCTGGATCTCAACGAGACCGAGCTTTCGGTCGATTGCGTCACTCATCAGGGGATTCCCCTGAGGGTGAGGGGCGTTGTCATCTTCAAGGTGGGGGACGACTTCGTCTCCATCGCCAATGCCGCACGCCGGTTCCTGGACCAGCAGAAGATGATGTCGGAGCGGGTGCACAACGTGTTCGCCGGTCATCTCCGTTCGATCGTGGGCGGGTTGACGGTCGAGGACATGATCAGGGACCGGGAGAAGCTCACCGGCCAGACGCGCGCCGCCTGCGGCACCGAGATGGAGAAGCTCGGCCTGATCGTCGACTCGTTGCAGATCCACGAGATCGAGGACCCGACCGGCTACATCAAGAATCTCGCCATGCCGCACGCGGCCGCCGTACAGCGCGATGCCCGTATCGCGCAGGCCGAGGCCAACCGGCGGGCCACCGAGGCGGAACAGCAGGCCGCGGCCCGGATGTCGGAGGCGACGCGGGACAGCGAGATCCTGCAGGCCGGGTACCAGGCCGAGCGGGACAAGGCGGCTGCCAGCTCGCGTCAGGCCGGTCCGCTGGCCGACGCGGCGGCCCGGCAGGAGGTCGTGGTCCAGGAGACCCGGGTCGCCGAGCTGGAGGCGCAGCGGCGCGAGCAGCAGCTCCAGGTGGACGTCCGCAAGCCGGCGGACGCGCAGGCATACGAGAAGCGCACGCTCGCCGAGGGTGAGCGCGATGCCCGGATCTCGGCCGCCGAGGCGAAGGCCAAGGAGACCGAACTCGCCGCGATCGCGGAAGCCAACCGGGTCAAGACGGCGGCGCTCGCGGAGGCGCAGGCCACCGAGGCGCGCGGCGCCGCGGCCGCGAAGGCGACCCGGGCGACCGGCGAGGCGGAGGCCGCGGCGGCGCAGGCGAAGGGGCTGGCGCTGGCGGAGTCCACCCGGGCCAAGGGTCTGGCCGAGGCCGAGGCGATCAAGGCCAGGGCGGCCGCGCTGGCGGAGAATCAGGAAGCGGTCGTCGCCCAGCAGCTGGCCGAGAAGTGGCCGGAGATCGTCGAGGCGGGTGCGGGGGCGTTCAGCAGTGTGGACCACATGGTGCTGCTGAACGGGGCCGATGGCATGTCGGAGATGTTCGCGAAGGCTCTGACGATGGGGGGCACCGGGCTGGGCCTGGCCCGCCAGCTCCTGACCACGATGAGCCGGGACGAGCCGCAGGAGGCCGCACCGCGGGTCAACGGCAAGGTACCCGCCGCACCCGAGCCGCCCCGCTCGACGCGGATCACGGTGACGGACGGTCAGGAGGACAGCCGCTCCTGACCGGTGGGGCGGGAACCGTCGTGGTGGCCGGTGCATGCCCCTGACCGGGGTGCGCACCGGCCGCTGTCACGGTTACCGCGCCGGCGGGCGGCCGTGCTCGTTCGCACACATCGCCCGCTGACGCGGAGGCTCCCGCCCCGGCAGGCGCGGCCGGTTCGGGAGACCCGCTCCACGCGGGAGGCCGCGGAGGTCCTACGGTGTTGCGATGACCATCCAGCACCGCACCGACAGCAAGGACGGCTCGGCCGACTTCCCCGGCCGCACCGGTCCCACCGCCACCTCCCAGGCCGACCCGCACGATGTGGGCCCGGTTCGCACCTCGTACGCCCCCGACCGGGACGGCGACCCCGATCCGGGCGAGATCGTCTGGACCTGGGTGCCGTTCGAGGAGAACGACGGGCGTGGCAAGGACCGTCCCGTGCTGGTGGTGGCGCGCGAGGCGGCCGGCACGCTCCTCGCCGTGCAGCTCTCCAGCAAGCAGCACGACCAGGACCGGGAGTGGGTGGCTCTGGGGGCGGGTCCCTGGGACAGTTCCGGCCGCCCGTCCTGGGTCGACCTGGACCGGGTGCTGCGGGTGCACGAGGACGGGATGCGGCGTGAGGCGTGCGCGCTGGACCCGGAGAGGTTCGCCCTGGTCGTGGTGCGGCTGCGGGAACGCTACGGCTGGAAGTGAACGGCCGCGCCGGCCCGTCACGGCCGCACGGGTGTTCCCGTGCCGCCGTGGCGGGCCGGCGACCCGAACGGCGCAGACCGGCCACCGCGTACGACGTCGAAGCCTATGGCTCAACGTCAGGGTGAGAGTTGACCCCGGCGAGCGAACGCCTGATCGAATGCGGCCCTGGTGGGCGAATCGTCATCGCGGCTGAGAATGCCGAAGACGATCTGCTCGAAGTGGCCCGCGAAGCGGCCGTCACCGGTGAGCAGCGCGCGGAACACGCCCGCCACCTCGCCGGGGTCGTTGCGGAACACCCCGCACCCCCAGGCGCCCAGCACCAGCCGTCGGTATCCGCGCACCGCCGCGACCTCCAGCACCCGTTCGGCGCGGGCGGCGAGCGCGGGACGGATACGGTGCGCCGACTCCGGGGTCCGGTCACGGATCACCCCGGCGTTGGGGGCCGGCGATGTGAGGAATCCCGCCGTGTACGGGGTGTCGAGCAGCCGGCCCCGGTCGTCGCGGAAGACCGGGACGCCCGGTGAGTGGATGACCCGGTCGGTGTAGAAGGCGCTGCGTTCCGCCCGGTGGTGGGCGTAGTACTCGGGGGCCCGCAGCAGGGTGGCGTACAGCGCGGAGCCCCGGCACAGGGCCTCCTCCTGCGCCTGTGCCCCGTTGAGGTAGCCGCCGCCGGGATTGCGCGCGGAGGCGTAGCTCAGGACGGCGACCTTGCCCGTCCCCTCCCCGGTCAGCCGGGCGGCCGCCCGCAGGCTGCTCTCGCCGGTGACCTCGATCCGCGGCGTACGGTCGCGGTCCAGCGCCGCGACGGGCACCGGCCCGGGGCCGTACAGCCTGGTGCCCGAGAGGGCGGCGGTCAGCGCACGTTCGATGCTGACCTCGCGCCCCTGCACGGTGCGGTAGCCGCCCGCCTCGACGATGGATTCGGTCTCTCGCGCGATTCCGCGCAGCCGGGCGCTCACCCGGCCTCCCCCTTATGGTGCATACGGGGCATGGTCAACGCTCCCGCGGCAAACACGCAACCGAGTTTCCGCCGCACAGGGGCACCCTTGTGCGATCCCCCGACAGCGGTTTGGCTAGGACGGACGCACCGGAATAAGGAGGCCCGGCATGTCACCCGACACACCTGGCGACCATGGTCCGCCCACGCTTGTCCCGCCCCTCGGCGAGGGCGAGGCGGAGGATCTACTGCGAGGCATCTGCTTCAAGACAGGACCGCCCGGCGTCGTGGGGGTCGAGCTCGAGTGGCTCCTTCACGATCGCGACCGACCCCGCCTTCCTGTTTCGCACCACCGTCTCGAAGCGGCCGCTGCGGCCGTCCGGGCGCTGCCCCTGAGTGCGGCGCTCACCTTCGAACCCGGCGGCCAGCTGGAACTCAGCTCGCGCCCCGCCGATTCCCTCATGGCGTGCATCAACGACACCGCCGCCGATCTCCTGGCCGTACGTGACGCACTCGGCCGGCTGGACCTCGCTCCGGCCGGGCTCGGTGTCGATCCCTGGAATCCGCCGCGCCGGCTCCTGCACGAGCCCCGCTACGACGCCATGGAGATCGCGCTCGACCGGTCCGGACCCGCCGGCCGCGCCATGATGTGCACGACCGCGTCCGTCCAGGTCTGTCTGGACGCCGGAGAGGAGGAGCCGGGGCCGCTGGGTTACGGACGGCGCTGGCAGCTGGCCCATCTGCTCGGGGCGGTCCTGGTGGCGGTGTTCGCCAACTCGCCGTTCCGGCTGGGCCGGCCGACGCCGTGGCGGTCGACGCGGCAGTCCCTGTGGGCGGACCTCGATCCCCTGCGCACGCTGGCCCCCGCCGGTCAGCTGCCGCCCCGCGAGGCCTGGGCCTCGCACGTCCTGGACACGCCCGTGCTGTGCATCCGGGGCGACGAGGGGCCGTGGGCCGTACCGGAGGGGCTCACCTTCCGTGAGTGGATCCGCTCCGGGATACCGCGACGGCCCGGCCGGGACGATCTCGAGTACCACATCACGACGCTCTTCCCGCCGGTGCGGCCGCGCGGGCATCTGGAGCTGCGCATGATCGACGCGCAGTCCGGCGACGACGGCTGGCTCGTGCCGCTCGCCGTCACCACCGCGCTGTTCGACGACCCGGAGGCCGCCGAGACCGTGTACCGCACCGTCAAACCGCTGGCCGAGACCGCGGGCGCGCTGGCCGCTCCGCGCAATCCGCTCTGGGTCGGGGCAGCCCGCGACGGCCTGACCGATCCGGAACTGCGGGCGGTGGCGGCCGCCTGCTTCGTACTCGCGCTGGAGGCACTGCCCCGGATGGGTGCGACGCGGGCCGTGCAGGACAAGGTGGCGGACTTCCACGACCGCTATGTCGCCCGGGGCCGGTGCCCGGCCGACGATCTGCGCGCACTGTTCACGACGGATCGGGCGCACGGTCCGCACCACCCGAAGGGGACCCTCTCATGACCGACTCCCCCGCTCCTTCGCCGTTCGGAACACAGAGTCCGGACGGCCGGGACGACGAGGCGACCCGGGAGCGCGCGCTCGCCGCACTGCTGACCGCCCGCGAGCGCACCACGCTCCTCACCGACAGTGTGGACGACCACGAACTCACCGCTCAGCACTCGCCGTTGATGTCGCCCCTGGTGTGGGACCTCGCCCACATCGGCAACCAGGAGGAACTCTGGCTGCTGCGCGGGGTCGCCGGACGGGCGGCGATGCGCCCCGAGATCGACGGCCTGTACGACGCCTTCGAGCACCCCCGCGCCACCCGCCCGTCCCTGCCGCTGCTGGCGCCGGCCGAGGCCCGGTCGTACGCGTCGGAGGTGCGCGGCAGGGCCCTGGACGTGCTGGATTCCACCACGCTCGGCGACCGTCCGCTGGTCCGGTCCGGCTTCGCCTTCGGAATGATCGCCCAGCACGAACAGCAGCATGACGAAACCATGCTGATCACCCATCAGCTCCGGTCGGGCCCAGCGGCCCTGACGGCGCCGCAACCGCCGCGGCCCACCGACGCGGCCGCCCTGCCGGCCGAGGTCCTGGTGCCCGGCGGCCCGTTCACCATGGGCACCTCCACCGAGCCGTGGGCCCTCGACAACGAACGTCCCGCGCACCGCCGTGAGGTGCCCGGATTCCACATCGACACCGCCCCGGTCACCTGTGGCGCCTACCGGGCGTTCATCGAGGACGGCGGATACGGCGAGCAGCGCTGGTGGGCGCCCCAGGGATGGGCGATGGTCCGTGAGCACGAGCTGACGGCGCCCCTGTTCTGGCACCGCGACGCCGGACAGTGGCTGCGCCGCCGCTTCGGCGTGACCGAGCCGGTGCCGGCCGACGAGCCGGTGCTGCACGTGAGCTGGTACGAGGCGGACGCGTACGCCCGCTGGGCCGGCCGCAGGCTGCCCACCGAGGCGGAGTGGGAGAAGGCGGCCCGCCACGATCCCGGGTCCGGGCGCTCCCGCCGCTATCCGTGGGGCGACGAGGATCCGACACCGGAGCGGGCCAATCTGGGACAGCGCCATCTGCGGCCCGCGCCCGCGGGGGCGTACGCCGCAGGGCGGTCGCCGTCCGGCGCCGGCCAGCTGATCGGCGATGTGTGGGAGTGGACGTCGAGCGATTTCCTGCCCTATCCGGGCTTCGCTCCGTTCCCGTACCGCGAGTACTCGCAGGTGTTCTTCGGGCCGGACCACAAGGTGCTGCGCGGCGGTTCCTTCGCGGTGGACGCGGTGGCCTGCCGGGGCACGTTCCGCAACTGGGACCTCCCGGTCCGGCGGCAGATCTTCTCGGGATTCCGCACCGCGAGGGATCTCTGATGTGCCGTCATATCGCCTACCTGGGGCCACCGGTGGCCCTGGGCGAGGTGCTGACGCAGCCGGTGCACTCGCTCGTCCGGCAGTCCTGGGAGCCGCGCAGGCAGCGGTTCGGGACCGTCAACGCGGACGGTTTCGGGGTCGGCTGGTACGCGGACGGGGACCCGGTGCCGGGCCGGTACCGCCGCCAGGGCCCCGTCTGGGGCGACCAGACCTTCGCCGATCTGGCCAGGGTGGTACGCAGCCGCGCCCTGCTCGCCGCGGTCCGGGACGCCACCGAGGCGGACCCGGACGGCGAGGCCGCGGCCGCGCCCTTCAGCGGGGGCGGCGTACTGTTCAGCCACAACGGCGCGGTGAAGGGCTGGCCCGGATCGGCGGCGCCGCTGGCGGCCACCCTGCCCCCGGCCAATCTGCTGAGGCTCACGGCCCGCTGCGACTCCGCCCTGGTCTGGGCCCTCGTGCAGCACCGGCTGACCGCGGGCGACGCACTCCCGCAGGCGGTCGCGGACACCGTGCGGGAGGTCGCCGAGGCGGCACCCGGATCCCGGCTCAATCTGCTGCTCACCGACGGCGACACGATCGTGGCGACGGCCTGGGGCGACACCCTGTGGCACCTGACCGAGCCCGGCCGCCACACGGTCGTCGCCTCGGAGCCGTACGACGACGATCCGCGCTGGCGCGAGGTCCCCGACCGCACCCTGCTCACCGCGAGCCGCGCCGATGTCCTGCTGACCCCGCTCAAGGAGCCCACCCCGTGAGTCCCTTTCTGCTGACCCGCACCCTGCCGGTGGACGCGACGGACGCGGCGCTGCGCGCCGATGTGCTGCACGGTCTGACCCGGCACCCCAAGACGCTGCCGCCCAAGTGGTTCTACGACGCCCGCGGCAGTGAACTGTTCGAGGAGATCACCCGCCTGCCCGAGTACTACCCGACGCGCGCCGAGCGGGAGATCCTGATCGGCCGGGCCGCCGAGATCGCCGCCGCGTCCGGTGCCAGGACCCTGATCGAGCTGGGCTCGGGCTCCTCGGAGAAGACCCGGCACCTGCTGGACGCGCTGCCGGAGCTGCACAGCTACGTACCCGTCGATGTCAGCGAGAGCGCGCTGCGCGGCGCGGCCGGGGCGCTGCTGGAGGAGCGGCCCGACCTGTCCGTGCACGCCCTGATCGCCGACTTCACCGCCGGGCTCTCGCTGCCCGGCACTCCGGGTCCGCGACTGGTCGCGTTCCTGGGCGGCACCATCGGCAATCTGCTGCCGCAGGAGCGGGCCGTGTTCCTGAAGTCGGTGCGCTCCCTCCTGATGCCCGGTGACGCGCTGCTGCTCGGGACGGACCTCGTCAAGGACCAGGACGTACTGGTCGCGGCGTACGACGACGCGGCCGGGGTGACCGCGGCGTTCAACCGGAACGTGCTGTCGGTCGTCGACCGGGAGCTGGGTGCGGACTTCGCGCCGGACGACTTCGAGCACGTGGCCCGGTGGAATCCGCACCAGGAGTGGATCGAGATGCGGCTGCGGGCCCGCCGGGCGCTGACGGTGAAGATTCCGGAACTGGACCTGGTCGTGCCGTTCGAGGCCGGTGAGGAACTGCGGACGGAGGTGTCCGCGAAGTTCCGCAAGGCCGGTGTGGAGCGCGAACTCGCCGATGCGGGCTTGCGGCTGACTCAGTGGTGGACCGATTCCGCGGACCGGTTCGCGCTTTCGCTCGCCACAGTGGACTGAGCCAGCCGGGCCAGCGCGCGGCGGCCCGCGAGGCTGCCTGCCGGGATCGGCGCCAGGATGTGGATCTCGGCGGTCAGCCCGGCCGCCCGCACCACCCGCCACAGCGAGGCGGCCAGTGGGTCGTCGCCGACGAACGCGGCGGCGCCTGCCGGGGCTCGGCGCTCCGCCGTTGCGCCGAGGTAGCGGATGCGGACCGGCTGGACGCCGGCGCCGGCGTCGATCGCCGCCTGGAAGGCCGCGGGCCGGAACCGCCCGCCGGGCCCGCGGCCGCACCACGTACTGCCCTCCGGGAAGACCACGACGCGCGACCCGCCCCGCAGCGCCGAGGCCACCGCGCGCACGGTCGCCGGCAGCGCGCGCAGCCGGTCGCGCTCGACGAAGAGGGTGCCGCCGAGCGCGGCCAGCGGGCCCAGCAGCGGCCAGTGCCTGATGTCGCTCTTGGCCAGCATCCGGCCCGGGCACACGGCCGCCACCAGGGGGATGTCGAGCCACGAGACATGGTTCGCGACGACGAGCGACCCGGGCCCGCCGCAGGACGCGGCCGGCCGGCCGACGACCCGTACGCGTACGCCGAACGCCCGCACCACCCCGTACGCCCAGCGGCGGGTCAGCCGCTCCCGGGCCTCCCTGCCGAGGAGCAGCACGAGGGGTGCGCCCAGCGCGCCGGTGAGGGTGAGGGCGCAGCCGGCGAGCAGCAGGGCCGCTGCCCGCAGCGGGTGGCGGGCCGGGCCGTCGTGTGCGGCGCAGGCGCGTGGGGTGCAGGGCGAGGCGGGCAGCCAGGTGCTCATTGCTGGGGGGCCAGCGAGAGGAAGTGGCGCAGGTAGCGCGGGTCGGTGTCGCGCAGCGACAGAAGGACGTACAGGTCGGCGACGTTGAAGTCGGGGTCGTGGGCGGGCGCCCCGCAGACCTGGGCGCCGAGCCGCAGATAGCCCCGCAGCAGGGGCGGGAGCGCGGTGTGGACTGCCGGGCCGCCGGGCAGGGGGGCGCTGGGCTGCCAGAGGCGGTGCGGGGTGACCCAGCGGTCATCGGGCGCCAGGTGCTTCGTCCGTACGGTCTCCCAGGCCCGGGCGGCTGTCGTGCCGCCGTCGGAGAGGGGTATCGAGCAGCAGCCCGCCAGCCAGTTGTGCCCGCTGCGCTGCATGTAGCGGGCGAGGCCGGCCCAGATCAGCGCGATGACGGCGCCGTCGCGGTGTGCCGGGTGGACGCAGGAGCGGCCGACCTCGACCAGGTCGTCGCGGATGGGAGCGAGGCGGGTGAGGTCGAACTCGCTCTCGGCGTAGAGACGTCCGGCGATCCGGGCCCGCTCGGGCGGAAGGAGCCGGTAGGTGGCGACGACCTCGCCGGTGGCCGTCTCCCGGACCAGGAGGTGGTCGCAGTACGCGTCGAAGGCATCGCTGTCCAGACCCGGTTCGGGACCGTCGAGCCGGACTCCGAACTCGGCGGCGAAGACCTGGTGGCGCAGGCGCTGGGCGGCGCGTATTCCGTCCTGGTCGACCGCGAGCGACACGCGGTAGCGCGGCGGGCCGGCGGGCGCGGACCGGGCCGTCTGTGGCACCGGCACGGATGTCGGGGCGGCGAGGTGCGCGGTGGGGGAAGCGGTGAGGGGAGCGGTGGGCAGCGCAGACATGGCGGACTCCGGGGACGGGTCGGCAAGGGCGGCTGCCGGGCCACCGCGGTGATGCGGCGGCCCGGCCCCTTACTTCTTCCGTCACCGGCTGGATTCGACGTGACCGCCATGGAGAGCCGGGATGTGCGACGGCTGAATCCCGAGGTGCGCAGGTGTTCCGGCGCACCTCACCCGGCCGGCCGCAGGTGCGCGGGGGCCTGCTCCCGCCTCACCGGGCCGGCCGGAGCTGCCCACGTGTTCCGGCGTACCTCGGTCTCACCTGGCCGGCCGGGGCCGCGCAGTTGATCCGGCCCATCTCACCGGGCCTGCCGTGCGGCTCAGCTGCCGGCGAGCGCGTCGGTGATCTTCGCCGAGGCCGCCTTGGCCTCCTCTGCGGGGTCGCCGCCCTGAAGGACCGCCGTCATGTACGGCTTGATCGGGTTGTCCGCCTCGACCGCCGCCCACTGCGGGGAGTTGGGGGTCGCGTGGCCGCGCGTGGCGCCTTCCGCCATCGCGGCGGTGCTCTCCTCCCCTTCGATGACATGGGCCAGGGAAGGCTTGTTGGGCACGTAGCTCATGGTCGTGGCCAGCTCCTCCTGCCACTTCGCACCGGCCAGCGCCTTGATCACCTCGTAGCCCGCGCTGCGCTGGTCCGCCTTGGCCGGGACGATCAGGTCGGAGCCGCCGGTGAATACGGAGCCGGGCGCCTTCGCGGTCTTTCCCGGAATCGGGAAGTAGCCCAGCTTCCCCTTGAGTTCGGGATTCTTCTTCAGGATCAGCGTCGAGGTGCTCGGCGTGGAAATGATCTGCGCGACATCGCCCTCGGCGAACACATCGCTCTGCGGGGGCTTTTCCTCGTCGGCATCCTTGGGTCCGTCACCCAGGGCCTGGAGTTGCTGATAGAACTCCATCCCCTTGAGCGCGGCCGGGGTGTTGAGGGAACCCTGCCACTCGCCGCCCCTGCCGTCCGCGAGTTCACCGCCCTCGTCCCAGATGAACCCGGCGAGTACATACCAGTTCTGCCCCGGCAGATACATTCCCTGGTTTCCGTCGCGGTTCAGCTGCTCGCTGTCCGCGATCCACTGTGCGCGCGTCTTCGGCGGATTCTTGATGCCCGCGTCCTTGAAGAGGTCCTTGTTGTAGATCACCACGCGGTTGGCGGCGTACCACGGGATTCCGTACTGGACGCCGCCTATGCTGCCCGGCTCGGCGAGACCGGGCAGCCAGTCCTCACTGCCCAGGTCACGCATGGACTCCAGGGTGAGGTCGCGCAGATTGCCGCTCTCCGCGTACTGGGCGACCTGGGTGTTTCCGACCTCGATGACATCCGGCGTGTCCTTGCCGCCGAGCGCGTCGATCACCTTCGGGCCGATGCCGCTCCAGCTCTGGATCTTGAATTCCAGTTCGACCGCCGGGTGAGATTCTTCGTACGACTTCTTGAAACGGTCCAGGAAGTCAGCGGTAACGCTGTCCTTCATCAGCCAGACCGTGACCTTCGTGCTGCCCGAATCGCCCGAACCGGGGATCACGCCGCACCCACCCAGTGCGACGGTGGAGATCAGGGCAACGGCTCCAATGAGCATGCGGTTCTTCACGGGGTCACCTTCTGCGAAACGGCAGGACAAATTGCGGACCCGGTGTGGGGGACTGCGGGCTGCGCTCGCACGGGCGTGGCTGGATTTTGGTATGGACCAATAGTTTGGTCAAGGGCGGTTCCGGACACACTCTCGCACGGCGACCTCTCGCGAACCTGGCCTAGGTGGGGCACCTTGGTAAGGGCGAGAGGAGATAAACCATGTCAAATCACACGTATCGCGTCACCGAAATCGTAGGAACCTCCCA
Source organism: Streptomyces sp. NBC_00876 (assembly GCF_045207435.1). Lineage (NCBI taxonomy): Bacteria > Bacillati > Actinomycetota > Actinomycetes > Kitasatosporales > Streptomycetaceae > Streptomyces > Streptomyces sp. NBC_00876. The sequence goes on along the minus strand of NZ_CP108800.1, from coordinate 7,856,480 downwards.
TGAGGGCATCGACGCCGCCATCCGCAACGGCGTCGCAAGGGCTTCGGAAACGTTGCACAATCTCGACTGGTTCGAGATCACCCAGGTACGCGGCCAGATCAAGGATGGCCGAATCGAGCACTTCCAGGTCGGTCTGAAGGTCGGCTTCCGGCTCGACGAGAACGGGTGACGCGACGCGCGCCCGGCTCAGGTCCGTCCTTCCCGCTCCTGTGCGTCCTTCAGGGCGGGCGAGGCCTGCGTCCAGCGGGCGCGCACCACGGCGAATCCGGCCTGTTCGGCCGCGTCGCAGACCAGTTCGTCGTCGTCCACCAGCATCCGCACCGTGTTGCCGCGGCCCAGCCTCTCCAGCACCTCCAGCTTGCTCCGGCGGGCCGGCCGGCGGTCGTCGTTGCGCCGCATGTGGAGGCGCCCCTCGGGCAGCCCCTGCCTGGCCAGCCACGCCTCGGTGTCCTTGCGGCACCGCTCCGGCCGGCCGGTGAGGTAGACGACCTCGCACTCCTCGGCGGCGCTCAGCGCCAGTTTCACGCCTTCGGCCAACGGCGGGTCGGCGGGCGCCGCGGAGAAGAAGCCGGCCCAGTCGCGCCGGGGTCCCTCCAGGAAGTGCTGACGGTGGGCGGTGTCCGCGAGCGTGCCGTCCAGATCGAATACGGCCAGCGGCCGGGCGTCGTCTCTCATGGGCCCAGCAAACCAAGGCGCGGCGGTGACCGGCCACCCGGCGCGGCGCCGACTGCCGCCCGGCCCTCCCCGGACACACGCGTACGCCTGGAATCATGCTGTTCGTCCCGCTCAGCCGCCCCGAACCGTATGGAGCCCCCGCCCCCATGACCACCCCTCACGATCCGTACGTCAGGGTCCGAGGTGCCCGCGAGCACAATCTGCAGGACGTCGGGGTCGACATCCCGCGCGACACCCTCACCGTCTTCACCGGAGTCTCCGGCTCCGGGAAGTCCTCGCTGGCCTTCGGCACGATCTACGCGGAGGCGCAGCGCCGCTACTTCGAATCGGTCGCTCCGTACGCCCGGCGCCTCATCCATCAGGTCGGTGCGCCGGCGGTCGGCGACATCACGGGCCTGCCGCCCGCCGTCTCACTGGAACAGCGCAGGTCCGCGCCGGGCGCCCGGTCCTCGGTCGGCACGGTGACCACGCTCTCCAACTCCCTGCGGATGCTGTTCTCCCGGGCCGGGGAGTACCCGGAGGGGGCCGAGCGGCTGGACTCGGACGCGTTCTCGCCCAACACCGCCGCCGGGGCCTGCCCCCGCTGCCACGGGCTCGGGCGAATCCACCGCACCACCGAGGAGTTGCTGGTCCCCGACCCCGGGCTGTCGATCAGGGCGGGTGCGATCGCCGCCTGGCCGGGGGCATGGCAGGGCAAGAACCTGCGCGATGTGCTGGACGCCCTCGGCCACGACGTGGACCGGCCGTGGCGCGAGCTCGGCGCGGCCGAACGGGAGTGGATCCTGTTCACCGACGAGCAGCCGGTGGTGACCGTCCATCCGGTGCGTGACGCGGACCGGATCCAACGCCCCTACCAGGGCACGTACATGAGCGCACGGCGCTATGTGATGCACACCTTCGCCGAGTCCAGGAGCCACACCCTGCGGGCGAAGGCCGAACGGTTCCTGACCAGCGCGCCCTGCCCCGTCTGCGGCGGCAGCCGGCTTCGGCCGGAGGCCATGGCGGTCACCTTCGCCGGCCGTACGATCGCGGAGCTTGCGGGGCTCCCGCTCACCCGGCTGGCGGGTGTGCTGTCGGCGGCGGGCGGCGATGAGACCGCCCGGGTGCTGACGGCCGACCTGCTGGCCCGGATCGAGACGGTCACCGAGCTGGGGCTCGGCTATCTCAGCCTGGACCGCACGGCTCCCACGCTCTCCTCCGGCGAACTGCAGCGCCTTCGGCTGGCCACCCAGCTGCGCTCGGGGCTCTTCGGTGTCGTCTACGTCCTGGACGAGCCGTCCGCCGGTCTGCACCCGGCGGACACGGAGTCACTGCTCGCGGTGCTCGGCCGGCTCAAGGAGGCCGGGAACACGGTCTTCGTCGTGGAACACCAGATGGACGTCGTGCGGCAGGCCGACTGGCTGGTCGATGTGGGGCCGCTCGCCGGTGAGCACGGCGGCCGGGTGCTGCACAGCGGGCCGCCGGCCGGGCTCGCCGGCGTCGAGGAGTCGGCGACGCGCCGCTTCCTCTTCCCCGAGGGCCCCCCTCCGGTACGTGAGGTACGCGCGCCCTCCGGGTGGCTGCGGCTGCACGGCGTGGACCGGCACAATGTGCGCGGTGTGGACGCGGCCTTCCCGCTGGGGGTGTTCACGGCCGTCACCGGCGTTTCGGGCTCGGGCAAGTCGACGCTGGTGGGACAGGTACTGGCGGGCGTGCTGGCCGACCGGCAGGGCCCGGACGCCCGGGAGCCGCAGGTGGAGCGGCCCGGGTCCGGCTGCGCTTCGGCCGAGGGGCTGGCGGCGATCGACCGCCTGGTCCAGGTCGACCAGAGGCCCATCGGCCGTACGCCCCGTTCCAATCTGGCCACGTACACCGGGCTCTTCGACGTCGTGCGCAAGCTCTTCGCCGGGACCGGTACGGCACGCGAACGGGGGTACCGGGCCGGCCGGTTCTCCTTCAATGTGACGGGCGGGCGGTGCGAGACCTGTCAGGGCGAGGGCTTCGTCTCGGTGGAACTGCTCTTCCTGCCCAGCACGTACGCCCCCTGCCCTGACTGCCACGGCGCGCGGTACAACCCGGAGACCCTCCAGGTCACCCTGCGGGGTCTGAACATCGCCCAGGTGCTCGATCTGACGGTGGAGTCGGCGGCCGCCTTCTTCGCGGACACGCCCGCCGCGGCACGCAGCCTGGGGACGCTGCTCGATGTGGGGCTCGGCTATCTGCGGCTCGGACAGCCGGCGACGGAGCTGTCCGGCGGCGAGGCACAGCGGATCAAGCTGGCCTCGGAGCTGCAGCGCACCCGCCGGGGCCACACCCTGTACCTGCTCGACGAGCCGACGACGGGGCTGCATCCGGCCGATGTCGAGGTGCTGATGCGGCAGTTGCAGGGGCTGGTCGACGCGGGCAGCACCGTGGTGGTCGTGGAGCACGACATGGCCGTGGTCGCGGGCGCCGACTGGGTGATCGACCTCGGCCCGGGCGGCGGGGACCGGGGCGGGCGGATCGTGGCCGCGGGACCGCCCGCGGATGTGGCACGGGCTCAGGTCAGCCGGACGGCGGCGTACCTCCGCGCCTCACTGCCGAGCGACTGACGGCCCAACCGTAACCAACTCCCCCATTTCACGCGCGAGTTGCCGGTTCGGGCAAGTAAAGGTGAATGAAACAGTAAAGAAACTTGACGGTTAGCTGGTCCAGACCAATCATGGGCATGCCTCGCGGCCGCTCCTCGCCGTGCGGCACGTGACCCCGGCCGGGAATCACAGGAACGGCCCGCACCCCTGACCGGGTGCGGCAGAGCCGCGCATCCGCCCGTTGTCTCACCCCGCTGGGAGCTGCCCCATGAGACGTCCAAGAACAGTCGGCGCCGTCCTGAGCGCCTTGGCCACCGTCGTCGCGTCCGCCGGCCTGGTCCTCGGATCAGGCGCCGGCGCACAGGCCGCCGCAACCGCCGCCACTCCCCTGCCCGCCCATGTCTTCGCCCCGTACTTCGAGGCATGGAACGGCGACAGCCCGGCCGCCCTCTCACAGGCGTCCGGCGCCAAGTACCTGACCATGGCCTTCATCCAGACGGAGGCCCGCGGTTCCTGCACCCCCTACTGGAACGGCGATGCGGGCACACCCATCGCCCAGTCCGAGTTCGGCGCCGACTTCACCACCATCCGCTCGCGCGGCGGTGATGTGATCCCGTCGTTCGGCGGCTACTCGGCCGACAACGGCGGCACCGAGATCGCCGACAGCTGCACGAACGTCGACTCCATCGCGGCCGCGTACGAGAAGGTCATCACGACCTACGACGTGTCCCGCCTCGACATGGACATCGAGGACAACTCGCTGGAGAACAGCGCCGGGATCGACCGCCGCAACAAGGCGATCAAGAAGGTCCAGGACTGGGCGGCCGCCAACGGCCGTTCGGTGCAGATCTCGTACACCCTGCCCACCACGACCGGCGGACTCGCGGCCAGCGGCCTCGCCGTGCTCAAGAACGCGGTCTCCAACGGCGCCCAGGTCGATGTCGTGAACCTCATGACGTTCGACTACTACGACGGTGCCGCCCACAACATGGCGCAGGACACCCAGACGGCCATCACCGGCCTCAAGGGCCAGCTGGCCAAGCTCTACCCGTCGAAGACCGACGCCCAGCTGTGGGGCATGACCGGCATCATCGAGATGCCGGGCATCGACGACTACGGCCCGGCCGAGACCTTCACGACGGCCGATGCCACCTCGGTCTACAACTGGGCCGTCTCCAAGGGCGTCAGCACACTGTCGTTCTGGGCGCTCCAGCGCGACAACGGCGGCTGCCCCGGCACGGGCGGGAGCGACACCTGCTCCGGCATCGCGCAGGACACCTGGTACTTCAGCCACACCTTCGCCCCGTTCACGAGCGGCGGCACCGGTCCGGTGACGGACGACTACTCGGTGGCCGTAGCCCCCGCATCGGCGACGGTCGCGCCGGGCGGTTCGGCCACGGCCACGGTGAAGACCGCGGTCACCTCGGGGAGCGCCAAGACCGTCGCACTGACGACGAGCGGGGCGCCGGCCGGTGTGACGGCGGCGCTCAGCCCCACGTCGGTCACGGCAGGGGGCACGTCGACCCTGACCGTGAACGCCTCGGCGTCAGCCGCGCCCGGCACGTACACGATCTCGGTGAACGGCGCATCGGGCACACTCAGCCACGCCGCGAGCCTCACCCTCACGGTGTCCGGTCCGGGCGGTGGCACGGGATCGCTGGTGAACGGCGACTTCGAGACCGGCTCGCTCGGTCCCTGGACCTGTGAGTCCGGCGGCGCGGTCGTCTCCAACCCGGTGCACGGCGGTACGCACGCCCTCGCCGCGGCGGCCACCTCCTCGCAGACCGGCGAATGCGCCCAGACGCTCACCCTGTCCCCCAACACCAAGTACACGCTCAGCGGCTGGGTGCAGGGCAGCTACGGGTACCTCGGCGTCAAGGGCGGCGCCACGGCGAGCACCTGGGGTTCGTCGAGCGGCTACGCCAAGCAGTCGGTGGCCTTCACCACCGGTGCGAGCGGCACGGTGACCGTCTATCTGCACGGCTGGTACGGGCAGGGCACGGTCTACGGGGACGACCTCTCCGTGACCTCCTGACCCACGGACCGGCGGAGCCCCGGCTCCGGAGGCGGGCGGCCTCCGGAGCCGGGGCTCCGCTGTCTCAGCGGTGGACCCTGCGGGTGGCTCGCAGCCACTCCTTGTTCATGGCGGAGATCGACGGCAGGGGGATGCCCTTCGGACAGGCCGTGGCGCACTCCCCGGTGAGGGTGCAGCCGCCGAAGCCCTCGCTGTCCATCTGTCCCACCATGTCCAGCACCCGGGTCTCACGCTCGGGAGCGCCCTGGGGCAGCACGTTGAGGTGGTTGACCTTCGCCGAGGTGAACAGCATCGCCGAGCCGTTGGGGCAGGCCGCGACGCAGGCGCCGCAGCCGATGCACTCGGCGTGCTCGAAGGCGAAGTCGGCGTCCGGCTTGGGCACGGGCGTGGCGTGCGCGTCGGGTGCGGTGCCGGTGGGGGCGGAGATGTAGCCGCCGGCCTGGATGATCCGGTCGAAGGCCGAACGGTCCACGACCAGGTCCTTGACGACCGGGAACGCCGAGGCGCGCCAGGGCTCGATGTCGATGGTGTCGCCGTCCCGGAAGGACCGCATGTGGAGCTGGCAGGTGGTGGTGCGCTCCGGGCCGTGGGCGTCGCCGTTGATGACCAGGCTGCACGCGCCGCAGATGCCTTCGCGGCAGTCGTGGTCGAAGGCGACGGGGTCGTCGCCGGCGAGGGTGAGCTCCTCGTTGAGCGTGTCGAGCATCTCCAGGAACGACATGTCCGGTGAGATCCCGTCCACGTCGTAGGTGGACATGGCGCCGGGGGCGTCGGCGTTCTTCTGGCGCCAGACGCGCAGGGTGAGCTTCATGCGTAGCTCCGCTGAGTGGGGTGGACGTACTCGAAGACGAGGTCTTCCTTGTGCAGGACGGGGGCTTCGCCGGTGTCGGTGAACTCCCAGGCCGCTCCGTAGGAGAACTCCTCGTCGCGCCGGGCCGCCTCGCCGTCCGGGGTCTGCGACTCCTCGCGGAAGTGGCCTCCGCAGGACTCCGCGCGGTGCAGGGCGTCGAGGCACATCAGCTCGGCGAGCTCCAGGTAGTCGACGATGCGGTTGGCCTTCTCCAGCGACTGGTTGAACTCCTCGCCGGTGCCGGGGACCTTGATGCGGCGCCAGAACTCCTCGCGGATCTGCGGGATCCGGCCGAGCGCCTTGCGCAGCCCCTCCTCGGTACGCGCCATGCCGCAGTACTCCCACATGAGTTCACCGATCTCGCGGTGGAAGGAGTCGGGGGTGCGGTCCCCGTCGACGGCCAGCAGCAGATGGAGCCGGTCCTCGGTCTCGGCGACGGCCTCCTCGACGGCGGGGTGGGAGGCGTCGATCTCGTCGTGGTGCGGGCTGCGGGCCAGGTAGTCGTTGATGGTCGACGGGAGGACGAAGTAGCCGTCGGCAAGGCCCTGCATCAGCGCCGAGGCACCCAGCCGGTTGGCGCCGTGGTCGGAGAAGTTGGCCTCGCCGATCGCGAACAGGCCCGGGATCGTGGTCTGGAGGTCGTAGTCGACCCAGAGCCCGCCCATCGTGTAGTGCACGGCGGGATAGATCCGCATCGGGGTCTCGTACGGGTTCTCCGCCGTGATCTGCGCGTACATGTCGAAGAGGTTGCCGTACTTCTCCTCGACCTTCGCCCGGCCCATCCGCCCGATGGCCTCGGCGAAGTCGAGGTAGACGCCCTGTCCGCCGGGTCCCACCCCGCGGCCCTCGTCGCAGACGTTCTTCGCGGCGCGGGAGGCGATGTCGCGGGGCACGAGGTTCCCGAAGGCGGGGTAGATGCGCTCCAGGTAGTAGTCGCGCTCGTCCTCGGGAATCTCGTTCGCGGGCCGGTTGTCGCCCGGTGCCTTCGGCACCCAGATGCGGCCGTCGTTGCGGAGCGATTCACTCATCAGCGTCAGTTTGGACTGGTGGTCGCCGGTGCGCGGGATGCACGTGGGATGGATCTGGGTGAAGCAGGGGTTGGCGAAGTAGGCGCCGCGCCGGTGGGCGCGCCAGATGGCGGTGGCGTTGGAGTTCATCGCGTTGGTCGACAGATAGAAGACGTTGCCGTAGCCACCGCTGGCCAGCACGACGGCGTCGGCGAAGTACGTCTCGATCCTTCCGGTGACCAGGTCGCGGGCGACGATGCCACGGGCCTTGCCGTCGACGACGACCAGGTCGAGCATCTCGGTACGGGGGTGAAGTTCGACGTTGCCCGCGGCGATCTGCCGGGACAGCGCCTGGTAGGCGCCGAGGAGCAGCTGCTGCCCCGTCTGGCCGCGGGCGTAGAAGGTTCGGGAGACCTGGACGCCGCCGAAGGAGCGGTTGTCGAGGAGACCGCCGTACTCGCGGGCGAAGGGAACGCCCTGCGCCACGCACTGGTCGATGATCTCGACGGAGATCTGGGCGAGCCGGTGAACGTTGGACTCGCGGGCGCGGAAGTCACCGCCCTTGACGGTGTCGTAGAAGAGCCGGTGGACCGAGTCGCCGTCGTTGCGGTAGTTCTTCGCCGCGTTGATGCCGCCTTGAGCTGCGACCGAATGGGCCCGTCGGGGCGAGTCCTGGAAGCAGAACTGGAGGACGTGGTAGCCCTGTTCGGCCAGTGTGGCGCCGGCCGAACCGCCGGCGAGACCGGTGCCGACGACGATGACGGTGTGCTTGCGGCGGTTGGCCGGGTTGACCAGCTTCGCCTCGAAGCGGCGGGTGTCCCAGCGTTCGGCGACGGGTCCCTGCGGGGCCTTGGTGTCGGCGACGGGCTCCCCGGTCGCGTATGCGGTGTAGTCGTTCATGTCAGCTCACCACTCCGGTCATGACGGCGACGGGTACCGAGACGAAGCCCACGGTCAGCACCAGTGCAAGGATGTTGGCGGTGGTCTTCAGGACACGGTCGCGGGTTGCGCGGCCGGCGCCGAGTGTCTGCGCCGCGCTCCAGAACCCGTGCCGGACGTGCAGTCCCATGGCGAGCATGGCGACGATGTAGATGACGTTGCCGTACCAGGTGGAGAAGGTGTCGACGACGTTCTGGTACGGGTGCCCGGACTGGAATCCGCCGGTGTGCACGGTGCCGGTCGTCAGGTCGAGGATGTGCCAGACGATGAACAGCCCCATGATGATGCCGCCGTAGCGCATGGTGCGGGTGGCATAGCTCGCGCGCGGCTTGCTGTGTACGTACTTGCTCGGGCGCGCCCTCAGGTCGCGCCGGCTGAGCTGGTACGCGGAGACGGCGTGCAGGACGACGGCGGCGACGAGCACGACGCGCACGATCCACAGCGCCCACTCGTGGTGCAGGAACGGCTCACCCATCACGCGCAGCCAGTGCGCGTAGCCGTTGAACTCGTCGGACCCGAAGAAGATCTTCAGATTGCCGACCATGTGGACGACCAAGTAGAGGAGCATGATCAGGCCGCTCACGGCCATGATCACCTTCTTGCCGACGGACGAGTCCCAGAGCGTGCGCGTCATGGACGGCCGTCGGTCCGTCCGTGTTGCCAATGCCATGGACACGACGCTAGGGCCGAAGGGCCCGATCAGTCCAAGACATGGAACGCCTCATCTCCATAGGCTTGGACTATCACGAGGGGTAGGGTGCGTATATGCAGTTCCAGCAGCTCACGTATTTCGTGGCGGTCGCCGAGGCACGGCACTTCACCCGCGCCGCGGAGGAGGTGCACGTCTCACAGCCCTCGCTCTCCCAGCAGATCAGGGCCCTGGAGAACGAGCTGGGTGCCGAGCTGTTCAGCCGGGCCCGGGGCAACATCACCCTGACGGACGCGGGCGAGGCCCTGCTGCCGCTCGCGCGGCGCATCCTGGCCGACGCCGACACCGCCCGGCACGAGGTCCAGGAGCTGGCCCAGCTGCGCCGCGGCCGGGTCAGGCTGGGCGCGACCCCCAGCCTCTGCACGGGGCTGCTGCCCGACGTCCTGCGCGCCTTCCATGATCTGCATCCGGGGATCCAGCTGCTGATCGAGGAGGGCGGCTCGCACGACCTGGTACGGGAGCTGGCGCGCGGCACACTCGATCTGGCCCTGGTGGTACTGCCGCTGCCCGCGGCCTCACCGGCCCTGACCACCGTCGAACTGCTCCAGGAGGACCTTGTGGTGGTCTCCTCGGCGGCCGCCCCGCGGCCCGGCAGGGGCGGCCGCGTCAGGATCTCCGATCTCCAGGGAGAGCCGCTGGTGATGTTCCGGCACGGCTACGACCTGCGGGAGCTGACCGTGGCCGCCTGCCGGGCCGAGGGCTTCGAGCCGTCGTTCACCGTGGAGGGCGGCGAGATGGACGCTGTCCTCGGCTTCGTGCGCGCCGGTCTGGGCGTCGCCGTGGTCCCCAGCATGGTGGCCGACCGGGCCGGCCACGACCTGCGGACCACCCCGCTGGCCCGGCCCGGGCTGCGCCGTACGATCGCGCTGGCGCACCGCAGCGACGTGGCCCCGCCGCGGGCGGCACGCGAGCTGCAGCGGGTGCTGCTGGCGAGCCGGGCAGCCGCCGGACGGGCGGCACAACCGGCCCCGTCCGGCGAGTGACACCTGGGCCCGGCCCGCTCACTCCCCGTCCGGCGAATGACACCCCGTGCCCGGTCCGCTCACACCGCGTCGGCCAGCAGCAGGGAGTGGATCCGGTCCGGTGCGCCGGGCCGCGCGTAGTACCAGCCCTGAGCCGTGTCGCAGCCCAGCTCGCGGAGCTGGTCCGCCTGGGCCCGTGTCTCCACGCCCTCCACCGTCACCGCCAGGTCGAGGCTGTGCGCGAGTGACACGATCCCCTCGACGATCTTCAGGTCCACCGGGTCGGCCGGGTGGTGCTGCATCCCCTGGGTGAAGGAACGGTCCAGTTTCAGCACGCTGACCGGCAGCCGCCGCAGGTTCGCCAGGTTCGAGTACCCCGTGCCGAAGTCGTCGAGCGCTATGTCGACGCCCATCTCGGCCAGTTGGCGCAGCGGCTTCAGGAGATCGTCGTCGGCCCCGATCAGCGCCGACTCGGTGACCTCCAGGCACAGGGCCCCCGGCTCGAGACCCGAGCGTTCCAGGACGTCGACGGTCTCCGCCACCAGTCGCGGGTGGTGGAGCTGGGTCGGCGAGAGGTTGACGTTGATCCGCAGCGGACCGCCGTCGGAATGCCGCTCCTGCCAGAAGTTGGCCTGGCGGACCGACTCCTCCAGCACCCAGCGGCCGAGCGGCACGATCAGCCCGGTGTGCTCGGCCAGCGCGATGAACCGGTCGGGCCCGAGTACCCCGTGCTGCGGGTGGCACCAGCGCACCAGCGCCTCCGCGCCGTGGACCGAACCGTCGCCGAGGTGCACCAGCGGCTGGTACTCGATGAAGAACTCACCGCGCTCCAGCGCGGCCGGCAGGGCCGTGGTCAGTCCGTGCCGGGTGATGGCCCGCGCGTCCGCCTCGGCGTCGGCGAGCTCGAAGCGGTTGCCGCCCGCCGACTTGGCCCGGTACATCGTGATGTCGGCACTGCGCAGCACCTCTGCCGCGTTGCGTTCGGCGGCGGGCCCCTCGACGACCCCGATGGACCCGCGGACGGTCAGCTCACGGCCGTCGATCCGGATCGGCGTGGCGAGCACACCGAGGATCCGGCAGGCGAGTTCGTCGACCTCCTCGGCGGTGTCGGGACCCGTCGTCAGGGCCACGAACTCGTCGCCCCCGAGCCGCGCCACCATTTCGCCCTGAGCTGTCGCGCAGCTCTGCAGCCGGTCCGCGACCTCGACGAGCAGCCGGTCGCCCGCGGCGTGACCCAGGCTGTCGTTGATCGCCTTGAAGCCGTCCAGGTCCAGGTAGCAGAGACCGAATCGGCTTCCGTCCCTTGCTGAGAGCGCTTTCTCGAGACGCTCGAAGAAGAGGGTGCGGTTCGGCAGACCGGTGAGCGCGTCGTGCGTGGCCTCGTACCGCAGCCGCAGGTTGAGCAGCCGGCGCTCGGTGGTGTCCTCCATGAGTGCCAGCTGGTACTCCGGCTGCCCCTCCGAGTCGCGCAGCAGGGACACCGTCAGATTGGTCCACAGGACGGTGCCGTCGTTGCGGTAGTACGGCTTCTCGACCCGGTAGTGCTCGCGTTCGCCGCGTACCAGCTCGTGGTAGTACTTCCAGACGTGCGGGGAGTCCTCGGGGTGGACCCACTCGTCGACCCGGTAGCCGCGGACGTGGGTCTCCAGCCCGCCGAACATCCGGGTGAGGGTGTCGTTGACCTCCAGCACGTTGCCGTCCAGGTCGGCGATCCCGATGCCGATGGCGGCGTCCTTGAAGACGGCACGGAAGCGCGCCTCCGTGGCGTGCAGCGCCTGCTCGGCATGGGAACGCGCGGTGAGCGCCGAGCGGGCGATGGCCTCCTGTTCGGCCAGGGTCCGCTCGCGCAGGGCCTGGGTGAATCCGCCCGCGACCGCGTGCTGGATCCGGGCGCATCGGGACCGGCTGTCCTCGGTCGACAGTGCCTGGGGTCCGTTGCCTCCGCAGTAGAGCACCAGGTACGAGTCGACGACGCCGAGGGTGGAGCTGAGGGCGTCCGGGTCCGTGCAGTGCGCCGCGACGAGCGCGCCGCCCACCGCGCCCGCCGGTGCCGCGTCGAAGGGGCGGGCGTGCAGGATGTCGCTGAGCGTGCGCGCCAGCGGAAGCAGATGCTGCTCGAACTCCGGCCGGGTCATGGAGGTGGCGGTCGACGGGAAGATCGCCCGGCTCCATATCGTGGCGAATCTCCGGAGCCGGTCTTCGGGGCCGTCGGGCGCCGCGTCCGGGGCTCCGGACGACTGGGCGGGAATACTCACGCCTTGCGTCCCACTCCTGCGAAGCCCGAGAAGGCGAATGGGTCCTCGTTCTCCGTCACGACCGGGGTGTCGGGGCGCCAGAGCGGCATCGACACGAGGCCGGGCTCGACCAGCCGGTAGCCGTCGAAGAAACGGGTGACCTCGTCGCGCGAGCGCATGACCAGCGGGTTGCGGATGTTCTTGTACACCCCGACCGTCCCTCCGGCCTCCTCCTGCGTCAGCGGAATCCCCTCGTACGAGGCGTGGGTGATGACGAGAAGGCTGCCGGGCGCCAGCATGTCGCGCAGCTCGGCGACGGCGGTGTGCGGGTCGTCGGAGTCCTCGATGAAGTGGAGTACGGCGACGAGCAGCAGCGCGACCGGGCGGTCCAGGTCGAGAAGCTTGTTGATCTCCGGGTTGTCGCGGATCTCCTCGGGCCGGCGCAGATCGGCGGCGGCTATCACCGCGCGGTCGTTGCCGTCGAGCACGGCCTGGCTGTGTGCGACCGCGACCGGGTCGTGGTCGACGTACGCCACCTTGGCCTGCGGGTCGATCGCATGGGCGACCTCGTGGACATTTCCGAAGGTCGGTATCCCGGAACCGATGTCGAGGAACTGGGTGATGCCTTCGCCCAGTGCGTAGCGCACCGCGCGGCGCATAAAGGCCCGGTTCGCCTGCATGATCTTGGGAAGTCCCGGCATGAACTCCATGGCCTTGCGGGCCGCGTCCCGGTCCACCTCGAAATTGTGCGAGCCGCCCAGATAGAAGTCATACATTCGGGACACGCTCGGCACCGAAATGTCAATGCCTTGCGGTGCCCACGCGGGACGCTCCATCGATGTCTCCAACAAGTCGCCACGGCGATCCGGCCATGTTCATGGTCAGTGTTGACCAGAGGTTACTGATCGACCGCCAGGAGAGCGAGCCGAAACGGAAATTAGCCGTCCGTTATTGGTCACACACCCGTGGCATGTGCAACCGCCCCGTCGCTGCGTGTGACATTCGACGACAGGGCGGTACAAGAAGTTCAGAACAGGACTACTTCGGCGCGTCGACGAGCTTTGTCTGGAGGGGCACCGCGTACCATGTGCCCCCGATACCCTGGCCGTTGGTGTCACCGGGCCCGATGTCCCCGGAGTAGGTATAGACGGGCCGGCAGTCGATGGCCTGCCGCTTGAGCCCATCGGGCCGGTCGAAGGTGACAAAGCCCTTGGTGGTGACACTCTTCACATCATTCCTGGCGAGCGGGGCGACAACCGGCCGCATCGAGAGGCAGGCGCCGGTACAGGCCGACTTCATCGGCCATGCGACATCCTTCTTGAACCGGCAGACCGTCATACCGCGCTTGTCCACGACAATATCGCCGAGTTTCGGATCCTTGCGGACCGGGAGTCCCGAGAGGCCGGCCGGTTCGGCGCCGGACGGGCCGTCTGCGTTCACCGCGGCCTTCTTGCCGTCGGGCGCCACGGCGAACCAGGTTCCGCCCGCTCCCTGCCCCTGGGCGTCCCCGGGCTCGGCATCCTTGGCATAGCGGTGCACCGGCCATCCCGCCAGTGTGAGTTGCCGGGTGCCATCGGCGCGGGTGACCTTCCCGATGAGTGCGGCATCGGTTCCGGCCGCCGCCGTCACATTCCCGGCGGGCAGCGGCGGCCAGGCTTTCGCACAGTCGCCTTCGCAATTCGACGTCGGCGGGCTCGCGGCGCCCTTGTCGAAGCGGTAGAGCGTGAATCCCTCACCGTCCGTCACCACCTTGCCGAGCCTCTCACTGTCCCGGACCGCGAGCTGCCCGGCCCGCTTCGCCGAGGCAGGCTCCGGGTTCGTGTCAACTCCCGTGGCACTCCTGCCCTGTTGCGACGCGGGGCCGCGTCGTTCATGGCCATGGGTACGCGCACCGGCGTCCTCTTTGTTCAATCCGTCCACAGAATTTTCCGGAGCCTCAAACCCCCGGCACCCCAGGTCCCCTCCATCAGGGGAATCCGGCAGATGTCCGGCGTGCCGCCGTGCGGCCCGGAACATGCTCCCCGTCGTGTACGGATCACTCATCGGCCGCCTCGCCGCGGCCGTCGCACTCATATGGCTGCTGACCGCTCCGGCGCCCGCGGCCGCCGACAACTGCGCGTACGCCTCGATCGGGGAGGACGGCGGCAGCTGGGCCGTGGCCGACAGCGGTGACGGCAGCTGCCACGCCGGGCCGGAGCCCCGGCCCACTCCACCGCCGGCGCCGAAGCCGCCACCACCGCCCCCACCCCCGCCTCCTCCGCCGCCACCGCCACCCCCGCCTCCGCCTCCACCGCCGCCACCTCCCGCGCCACCGGAGCCCGAGCCCGCACCGCCGCCGCCTCCACCGCCCCCGCCGCCGTCCCCCTCGCCCTCGCCGTCCGCGCGGCCGGCACCGCCCGAACCCGTGGCCCTTCCCTCGTACCGCAGGCCGGTGCGCAAGGCTCCGGAACGCCACACCTCCCTGGTCACCCTCACCTTGATGATCACAGCCCCTGCGGTGTTCGCCGTCGCCGTGCTACGGCCCCGTTCACGATGACCTCCGGAGACGCACATGTCGGAATGGCTTGTTCTCACCCTCGCCATGGTGGCGGCCAGCGCCGTCGTACTGACCATCGCCGTCCTCAACAACCGCCGGCTCCCGGAGGACGACGACCCGTCCGAAACCCCTGACGTCATCGAGTACATGACGATGATGATCGGCGTGGTCTACGCGATCGTGCTGGGGCTGGCCATCGCGGGCGTCTGGGAGGGCCGCGGCGCCGCCCAGGAGTACGTCCGCCAGGAGGCCCAGGCGCTGCACGAGGTCAGCGAGCGCTCGTCCGTGTACCCGGACGACGTGCGCACCCGGATCCGTGCCGATGTCGACGCCTACGTGGCCTATGTCGTCCACGACGAGTGGCGGACCATGAGCGAGCGCGGCTCGCTCGGCGACCGGGGCGCGGAGCTGCTGGGCCGGGTGCGGGCCGATGTCACGGAGTACCGGCCGAAGACGGACCACGAGGGGCAGGCGTACCAGCCACTGGTCGACCAGGTCGCAGCGGCCGACGACGCACGCAGCGCACGCGGGGAGAGCGCCGGAGCCACCATGCCGGGGGTCGTCTGGTTCGGGCTGATCACCGGAGCGCTGGTGACCGTGGGGCTGATCTTCACGCTGCAGATCCGGAGGACCTTCCGCGAACTCCTGCTGGCCGGTCTCTTCAGCGTGCTGATCGCCTTCCTCCTCTTCCTGATCTGGGACTTCGACGCACCGTTCGGCCGGGGCATCTCGGCCACCGCCGCCCCCTTCCTCGACCTGTTCCCCGGAGCGGCGGGCGGATAGCACTCCCCCGGCCCCGGGCGGGTGCGCCGCCCGGGGGACACCGGTGCCCCATTCGCCGGACCCCGATCGCGGGCAAAATGCGCCACTTCTAGCGTGAGCCGCATCGAGGTGCATTTCTGACGCTTTGTGGAAATCCGTTCCGCAGCTGCTCCTCGGGGACCCGGAGGATTCACCATGCGCGCAATACGTGTCACCCCCGTCGCTCTGCTCGGCGCCGCAGCACTCGCCCTGACCGCCCCGGCCGTGACCGCGTATGCCGCTACAACGGGCGGCCCGTCCGCCGGCGGGAGCGGGTACACCGTCACGCCGTCGGTGATCGCGCCCGGCGGCCAGGTCACCCTGGCGGCCCGGGGATGCTCCACGACGGCCACGGCGTCCTCGGGGGTGTTCGACACCGTCACCATCCCGAGGAACGGCAGCAGCAGGGCAACGGTCGACTGGGACGCCAAGCCGGGCGCCGCCTATGAGGTGACGTTCACCTGCAACACGTCACCGAGCTCCACGGCCAAGGTGAACCTCACCATCAGCGCGGCCACCAGCACACCCACCACGAGCTCGACCAGCTCGACGAGCTCCGCGGTGTCGCCGGCATCAACGGCCTCCCCGGCCGGTGTGCAGGGTGGGCTCGGCGGCAGCATCGACAGCATGAACTCCGGCGAGATCGTGGCCGGTACCGCGCTGGCGGTGGTCGCCGCGGCCGGCACCGTGTTCGTGGTGCGGCGGCGCAAGGAGAACCGTTCGCACTGAGCGGTTCGTCCTGCAGAACGGAAGTCGCCCCGGGTCCTGGTAAAGGACTCGGGGCGACTTCGGTTATCGGGCCGGTGGGTGCGTCTCTACGGTCAGACCGACCCATGGCTCATCCTCCGGCGGCGCATGATGTACATGCCTCCGCCGAGAGCCGCCGAGGCGGCCAGCCCCGCACCGACACCCATCTCCGCCGGGCTCGCGGCCATCGAGCCGCCGAAGCCGCCCTGTGCGCCGCGGCTGTTGAGCACGGTGAAGCGGTGACCGGCCGTCCGGTCGGTGCCGTCGCAGCGCACCGTCAGGTTGTAGGAGCCGGGCGTCGCGTCGTTGAGGATCCGGACCCTGGCATGGCCGACCCGGCCCGCCGAAAGGCGCGTGGTCCGGAAGGCGTTGGACGAGACACTGCCGCCCCGGCCGCAGCCCTCCGCGCTGACCTGCATGGCCGCGCCCTGGTGAACGCGCTCGGGGTCGACGGTCACGTTGTTCGGACCGTTGGGGCGACCGTTGCCGTTCCCATTGCCGTTCCCGTTCCCGTTGCCGTTCCCGTTGCCGTTGCCGTTGCCGTTGCCGTTGCCGTTGCCGTTGCCGTCTCCGTTGTCCCAGTCGCCCGGGTCGCTCCAGTCGTTCTGGTTGTTCTGGTTGTTCTGGTTGGTCCCGTTGTTCTGACCGTTCCCGACGTCTCCACCGGCAGCTGCCATCGGGGCACCGAGCCCGAGAGCGGCGACGGCGGTCGCGGCGACAACGAGAGCGCGTGTAGCACGCATCGTTCGAACCTCCAGTGGGAAGCGCCCCGGAGCTCTGTGTGCGCCGGGAAGGATCGACGAGAACGCCTCCCATGACGAACCCTCACCAGATCCTTGATCCACCGCATTTCGGCACTGCTCCACCCCGGTGATCCGACACACCGTGCGCGCACCCCCGAAACTGATGGATCCGCAGGTCACAGAGCGTCAGAACTTTTATCTGCGCACTACTCCGATGAGCATCCGCATCCGCTCCCGCCACCCGTTCGCACTTCCCTGATCGCCGCCCGGCCGCCCCGCGCCTAGCGTTCCCCTCGTCGCGACGAAGGGAGAACCATGGGCCGGGACAACTGGCGACCCGAACGGATCAGACACTCACCCTGGGGCGCGCTCGCCCTGGCGATGCTCACCGGTCTCGCACTGATGCGGAACGGCGCGGAGCTCTCGCCCGGCCCGCCGCAACCGGTCGCCGCCACCTCGGTCGGCCACCAGAAGGACGCCCCCGGCGCCCCGGTGGCGGGCCCGACCGTGAAGCCGCTCGCGTACGCGCCCGCCGCACGCGTGGCCATTCCGGCCATCCAGGTCGACGCACCGGTCATCGATGTGAACCTCGACGAGAACGGCTGGATCGGGACACCGCCCCCGCAGGACCCCAACCTGGCCGGCTGGTACCAGAACGGCATCGCGCCGGGACAGCTCGGCACCTCCGTCATCGTCGGCCACGTCGACAACCAGGCGGGACCCGCCGTCTTCTACGGTCTGGGCTCGCTGAAGCAGGGCAATCGCATCGAGGTCTCCCGCAGCGACGGCCAGGTCGCGGTGTTCCAGGTCTACGGCGTCGAGGTGTTCTCCAAGAACGACTTCCCCGGCGCCCGGGTGTACGGAGACACCGGTCAGGCGGAGCTGCGGGTCATCACCTGCGGCGGCGGGTTCACGAAGGCCAACGGTTACGACGGCAACGTCGTGGCCTTCGCCCGCCTCGTCGAGACGCGCTGAGGGGCAGCTGCCGGGAGCCGGAACCCCGCCTCCCGGCAGCTGTTGCCGCACGCTTCAGCGACGCGGCGGCACCGTGATCCGGTATCCGTCCTCCAGCAGCTCCGGCAGATAGCGGCGCAGCGCGGCCACGCTCTGCGAACGGTTGCCGCCCGCATCGTGCGAGAGCACCACCACGCCGGGAGCCGCACCGCCGCGGACCCGGCGGACGATGCTGTCGGTGCCGGGCACGGTCCAGTCAAGGGTGTCCACGGTCCAGGCCATCGGTTCCATGCCCATCGCGGCCCCGATCTCGAAGGAATTGCGGTTCCAGGCTCCGTAGGGCGCCCGGTACCAGAGCGGCGGAGCTCCGGTGATCTTCTCGATCACGTCGCTGGTGCGGCCCAGTTCGTCGGTGATGCCGGCCCGGGAGAGCTTGGTGACCAGCGGGTGTGTCCACGAGTGGTTGCCCACGGTGTGCCCGTCATCGGCGATCCGGCGGACCAGATCCTGGTTGTCGTGGGCCATCTCCCCGCAGAGGAAGAACATCGCCCGTACGTCGTACGTGCGCAGCGTGTCCAGGATGTGCGGGGTGTAGAGCGGATCGGGACCGTCGTCGAAGGTCAGCACCATCGCGCGGCCGATGCCGGGCAGCTCCTCGAAAGGCCGGGTCCGGACCGGTGGCAGCGCGGGGCGGTAGCGGGGCGGCGTGTTCGCCGTCATGGGCCTCAGCCGGTAGGCCGACGGACGGGCCCGAAGGGCGGCGGCCCGCGTGCCCGCGGCGCCGGCGGACGGCGGAGCGGCGCGCCGCAGGGGGGTGCCGACGGGGTCCGCGACGACGAGCCGCACAGCGGTTGCGGCGGCCAGCCCGGCGCCCAGCCGCAGCAGTGTTCTGCGCAGGGGCAACCTCTGATCATTTTTCATGACCAACTGCTCGCACGTCCGCTCCCCCACCCTCCTCAACGACACCGGCTGCGGAGGGTTTTGCACCCAATGGGGGGAGCGCATCCGCGCAACCGGGAACCGCACGCCGGGGCACTCCCCGGAGGCCGGGCCGGGGACGGGATCAAGAGCCGATAGCCTCACTGCCGTGACAGATCAGCAGCCTCACCGGTTCGAACGTGGCACGGACGGTCCGAAAGTGATCGTGGCGGGCCTCGACGGTTCCGGTTCCTCCATGCGCGCCGGGGCCTACGCCGCAGGACTCGCCCGTCGTCAGAAGGCCATGCTCGCCCTCGTCTACGTGCAGCCCGTGCTGCCGGCGGGTGCCGCGCTCGGTGCGCCGGTCGGCGATGCGACCGGCGAGGTCGCAGAGGGTCTGGTGAGCGAGATCCGGGCGTCCGCGGAGCGGATGAAGGACATATGGGATGTGCGCTGGGAGTTCCACACCTTCCGCGGTGATCCGTACAACGGGCTGGTGACGGCAGCGGACGAACTCAAGGCGGACGCCGTCGTGGTGGGCGCGTCGGAGTCGGCGGGACACCGGTTCATCGGCTCGGTGGCCGTCCGTCTGGTGAAGGCGGGCCGCTGGCCCGTCACCGTGGTTCCTTAAGGCCTCTCCCCCGCATCGGCGCCGCCCGACCGTTCACCGCACCATTCGCCGCTCCGTGCGACCGCTCGTCGCACGGGGCGGCGTTTGTCCTGTTCCCCCAGGCGTGAATGCGTTCGTATACGCCAGTCAGCAGCGAGGCGGCAGGGGCCTCCGCGGGAAAGGGCGTGCGGCATGACCACGACGACCGATGAGCGGGACCTCGCGGATCTGCAGCGCGAGCACGGACCCGCCCTCTTCCACTTTCTGCTCGGTCTGACGTTCGGCGACCGGCAGCGGGCCGAGGACCTGCTCCAGGAGACGCTGGTGCGGGCCTGGCAGCACCCGGAGGCCTTCGACGGCCCGTACGAATCCATGCGGCCCTGGCTGTTCACCGTCGGCCGCCGGCTGGCGATCGACGCCCGCAGGTCACGGCTGGCCCGGCCGGCCGAGGTCGGCGACGCCGTACTGGAGAGCGCCCCGGGCGGCGAGGACACCGCCGAGTCGGCGGTCGCCGCCCTCGATGTGCGGGAGGCGGTGCGCACCCTCAGCCCGGAGCACCGGGCCGTGCTCGTGCAGATCTACTTCCGCGGGCTGAGCGTGGGCGAGACGGCCCAGGTGCTCGGGATACCGGCCGGCACGGTCAAGTCCCGCTCCTACTACGCGCTGCGCCTGCTCTCCCGTAACCTGCCCGGTTACTCCAGCAGATCCTCCTCGCTCAGCAGCGGCAGCAGGGCGGCCGCCTCCGCGACCGCCACGTAGTCGGCGCAACAGCGGTCGCAGGTCCGCAGGTGGCGCGCGACGTCGCGGGCCTCGGCGGCCGTGAGCGCGTCCAGGACGTAGGCGCCGAGCAACTGCCGCATATGCGGTCCCTCCCCGGGGTCGGCGGTCATCTCCACCTCATGTCTGTGCCGGATCGGGTCCGACGGATCCTGTCCTTCTGGCCACGCGGGGCGCGCTCCCCCGGTTCAATGCTGCGTGAGGGCCACTGGGGCCCCGAGCCCCGGGCAGTCCCCGGCACGGCACCGAGAACGGGAAGAGGCGAGACGGAATGCGCCCGGAACGTCATGACGGAGCAGGCAGCGGCGGGCTGCTGGTCCCGATGGCCTGGATGTGCGCGGAGTACCACGCCGACGAGTTGTTGCGCACCGGCGATCTGATGAAGCCGGCGACGCTGGAGTTCCGGGCGGGGCGCGATGCGCTCGCGCTGACCATCTTCCTCTCCGACGGTGCGGTGGCCGGGGCCCTGCCCGCCACCCGGGTGGACGAGCTGCGTCTGCTGACGGCGTACGGGACACCGTGGCGCCGGTGGGTCTGTGAACGGCTCGGCGCACTCGCGGCCGCCCCGGGCGGCCCGGACCCCGATCTGGCGCTGGCCCGGGTGGCATGGCGGTGGCTCGAGGAGACCGAGCTGCTGGCGGCCGACCTCGAGGCGATCGGCCCGCTGCCCTGGGAGAGCGCCGGGGACGAGGAGGACCCGGACGGGCAGGAGACGGTCCAGGTGTGGACCCCGGCCTGGCAGCTGGGCCTGCCGCTCGGGCATCTGGCGATCCATCTGTACTGAGCCCGTACCCGGACCGTACGGCGCCCCTGCGCCCGTGTCCGGCATCGCTCAGGAACCGTGCACCCCGGCACGGTACTTCGGCAGCCGCACCGTGATCCGCATGCCGGCGCCGATGCCGGTCTCGATGACGAGCCCGTACTCGTCCCCGTAGACCTGGCGCAGCCGTTCGTCGACGTTGAGCAGGCCGATGCCGGTGGACTTGCCGCCCTCGCCGCGCAGGATGTGGCGCAGCCGGCCGGGGTCCATGCCCGTGCCGTCGTCCTCGATGACGACCTCGGCCTCGGAGCCGGCGTCCAGGGCGCTGATGGTGATGCGGCTGGAGGTGACGGCCCCTTCGAGTCCGTGCTTGACGGCGTTCTCGACCAGGGGCTGGAGACAGAGGAAGGGCAGGGCGACGGGCAGGACCTCGGGGGCGACCTGGAGGGTGACCGAGAGCCGTTCACCGAACCGGGCCCGGACGAGGGCCAGGTACTGGTCGATGGAGTGCAGTTCGTCGGCGAGGGTGGTGAAGTCGCCGTGGCTGCGGAAGGAGTAGCGGGTGAAGTCGGCGAACTCGAGCAGGAGCTCGCGGGCCTGCTCGGGGTCGGTCCGGACGAACGAGGCGATGGCGGCCAGTGAGTTGAAGATAAAGTGCGGGGAGATCTGGGCGCGCAGGGCCCTGATCTCGGCCTCGATGAGCTGGGTGCGCGAGCGGTCGAGCTCGGCGAGTTCCAGCTGGACGCAGACCCAGCGGGCGACCTCGCCCGCCGCCCGTGCCAGGACGGCGGACTCGCGCGGGGCGTACGCGATCAGGGCGCCGAGGACCCGGTGGTCGACGGTGAGCGGCACCGCGACGGCCCACCGCAGCGGGCAGTCCAGGTCGTCGCACTCGCTGCGGAAGGCGGTGTCACGGCCGCCGGCGAGGAGGTCCTCCACCTCTTCCATGACGTGCCGGGCGTGGTGGCCGCCCGCGCCGTCCCAGACCAGGACCCTCTCGCGGTCGGTGAGGCACAGGGCGTCGGTGCCCAGCAGCGATCGCAGGCGGCGGGCCGATTTGCGGGCGCTCTCCTCGGTCAGTCCGGCGCGCAGCGGGGGCGCGGCGAGGGAGGCGGTGTGCAGGGTCTCGAACGTGGCGTGTTCGACGGGCGTGCCGACGTCGCTGGTGCGGACGGGGCGGGCGGTACGACGGCCGGCCAGCAGGCCGGTGCCGAACAGGAGCAGGGCGAGCAGCACGATGACGGCGTATCCGGCCCCGGTCATCGGTGCCTCCCGGAGGTCAGGGTTTCGGGCAGGTGGAAGCGGGTCATGGCGGCGTTGGTTCCGGCGGGTATCCGGGCCGGGGTGGCGAGCGAGACCAGGATCATGGCGAGGAAGCCGACCGGCACGGACCAGACGGCCGGCCAGGCGAGCAGGGCGTGCGGCCAGCCGGGCGGGCGCACCGCCCCGCTGACGGTGATCGCGACGGAGAGCAGGGCGGATCCGCCGCCCAGGACGAGTCCCGCCACGGCGCCGGGCGGGGTGAGCCGGCGCCACCAGATGCCGAGGACCAGCAGGGGGCAGAAGGAGGAGGCCGAGACGGCGAACGCCATTCCCACCGAGTCGGCGACCGGGACCCGGCTGACCATCAGTGAGCCGGCCAGCGGTACGGAGATGGCGAGGACGGTGGCCAGCCGGAACTGGCTCACCCCGCGCGAGGGCAGGACGTCCTGGGTGATGACGCCGGCGACGGCCATGGTCAGTCCGGAGGCGGTGGACAGGAACGCGGCGAAGGCACCGCCCGCGACGAGCGCCCCGAGCAGATCGCCGCCGAGCCCGCCGATGACCCGGCCGGGGAGCAGCAGCACGGCGGCGTCCGCGTCGCCGCCCCGGATGAGCTCGGGTGCGTACAGCCTGCCGAGGGCGCCGTAGACGGGCGGCAGGAGGTAGAAGACGCCGATGAGGGCGAGGACGGCGACGGTGGTGCGGCGGGCGTCGCGGCCGTTGGGGCTGGTGTAGAAGCGGACGACGACGTGCGGCAGGCCCATGGTGCCGAGGAAGGTGGCGACGATGAGGCCGTAGGTGGCGTAGAGCGGATGGTCGGCGCGGAAGACGGAAAGCTGCTCGTCGAAGGTGACGCGGGGCCTTCCGTCGCCCTGCCAGGCCAGCACCAGGAAGAGGGCGGGGACCAGCAGCGCGGTCAGTTTCAGCCAGTACTGGAAGACCTGTACGAAGGTGATGGAGCGCATGCCGCCCGCGGCGACGGCCAGGACGACCACCACGGCGACGAGGATGTCGCCGAGCCAGCCGGGCGCCCCGGTCAGGATCTTGAGGGTGAGTCCGGCGCCCTGGAGCTGGGGGACGAGGTAGAGCCAGCCGGCGCCGACGACGAGCACGCTGACGAGCCTGCGTACCTGCCGGGATTCGAGCCGTCCCTCGGCGAAGTCGGGCAGGGTGTACGCCCCCGAGCGGCGCAGGGGTGCGGCGACGAACACGAGCAGCACCAGGTAGCCGGCGGTGTAGCCGACCGGGTACCAGAGCATGTCGGGTCCGTGGACGAGGACGAGTCCGGCGATGCCGAGGAAGGAGGCGGCGGAGAGGTACTCGCCGCTGATCGCGGCCGCGTTCAGCCGGGGCCGCACGGTGCGGGAGGCGACGTAGAAGTCGGAGGTGGTGCGGGAGATCCGCAGCCCGAACCCGCCGACGAGGACGGTGGCGAGAACGACGGCGGCGACGGCCGCCACCGCGTACGTGCGGCTCACGGTGCGGGGCGGCCTTCCACGAGCCGGGCGAAGTCGCTCTCGTTGCGCTCGGCCCGGCGCACGTACCACCAGGCGAGGAGCGTCAGGGGCGGGTAGGCGGCGAAGCCGAGGACGGCCCAGACGACGGCGTCGCTGTGCAGCGCCTCGAAGGCCAGGGGCAGGGTGGCGACCACGGCGGCGAGAGCGCCGAAGGCGGTGAGTCCCGCGCGCAGTTGGCTGCGCATCAGGGAGCGGACGTAGGCGCCGCCGAGGGCGGTCTGTTCGTCGATCTCCGACTGGGTGCGGTAGCGCGGCAGGGGCCGCACCCGCCGTGGCTCCCCCGTCACCACTTCACGCCGGGGCGTCGACTCTGCGGACATGGGGCCGGAGTGTACGCAGCACCGTGCCCCGCTGGGAAGGGGTCCGGGCGTGGGTAGGCGCTGGTCAGCGGCCGGTCTGCCGCATCAGCAGATCGCGCAGCGCGCGGGTGTGGCGGCGGCTGACGGCAAGCGAAGCGGTGCCGATGCGCACGCTCATGCTGCCCGCGTCCAGACGCAGTTCGTCGATCCGGCCGAGCGCCACGAGGTGGCGGCGGTGGATGCGGACGAATCCGCGGGCGCGCCAGCGCTCCTCCAGGGTGGTCAGGGGGACGCGGACGAGGTGGCTGCCGGTGGCTGTGTGCAGCCGGGCGTAGTCGCCCTGGGCCTCGGCGTACGTGATGTCATCGATCGGGACGAAGCGGATGACACCGCCGAGTTCGACGGGGATCTGGTCGTGCGCCGTGTCGTGGACGGGCGCGGAGCGGTCGCCGACCTGTTCGGCGACGCGGCGCACGGCCTCGGCGAGCCGTTCACGGCGTACGGGCTTGAGGACGTAGTCGACGGCCTTGAGGTCGAAGGCGTGCACGGCGAAGCCCTCGTGGGCGGTGACGAAGACGATGAGCGGGGGCGCGGCGAACCCGGCCAGCAACTGGGCGACGTCGAGCCCGGTGAGGCCCGCCATATGGATGTCGAGGAAGACGACGTCGATGGCGGCCGGGTCGTCGGGCCCGGCCTCGACGGCGCTGCCGATGCGCCGCAGCGCCTCGGTGGCGCCGGTGGCTCCCTCGGCGCTGCGGATCCGGGGATCGGCGCGCAGGAGGTACAGCAGTTCCTCCAGGGCGGGTTCTTCGTCGTCGACGGCGAGTACGCGGAGCATGACGCCGGAGTTTAGGGGGTGTGCGACGGAGTGCGGGGGTGGAGTGCCGTTCGCGGGGAGCGGGGAGCCCAGCGCTGGACGGCGGCGGGGCGGCGGCTGTCGCGGCTCACTCGCTGAGCGCCCTATTTGAGCAGTCGGGACAGCCGGCGGTCCGCCAGGGGTTTGCCGCCTGTCTGGCAGGTCGGGCAGTACTGGAGCGAGGAGTCGCTGAAGGACACCTCGCGGACGGTGTCCCCGCAGACCGGGCAGGCCTCGCCGGTGCGTCCGTGGACCCGCATCCCGCTCTTCTTCTCGGCCTTGAGCCGTCCTGCCGCCAGCCCGCTGGAGCGTGCGACGGCGTCGGCCAGCGTGGTGCGCAGAGCCGTGTGGAGCCGGGTGATCTCGTCGTCGGTGAGGTGTGCGGTGAGTTTGAACGGCGACATCTTCGCGACGTGCAGGATCTCGTCGCTGTAGGCGTTGCCGATACCGGCGATGAGCGACTGGTCGCGCAGGGCGCCCTTGATCTGGCGCCGTTCCCCGTCGAGCAGCGCGGCGAACGTGTCCCTGTCGAAGGACGGGGCGAGCGGGTCGGGCCCCAGGCGTGCCACCCCGGGGATCTCGGCCGGGTCGTGCACCAGGTGGACGGCGAGGCGTTTGGTGGTGCCGGCCTCGGTCAGGTCGAAGCCGTCGCCGCCGGTGAGGACGGTACGCAGGGCGAGGGGTCCCTTCCCCGGGCGTGGCGGGGTGGCGGGGAAGGTGTCCTTCCACTGGAGCCAGCCGGCCCGGGCGAGGTGGGTGACCAGGTGCAGCGGACCGACGGCGATGTCGAGGAACTTGCCGTGCCGCCGGACGCCGGTGACCGTACCCCCGTGCAGGGCGGTGAGCGGCGGGTCGTAGGTCTTCAGGACGCTGATGGCGAGCGGCAGGACGCGGTCGATCTCCTTGCCAGCCAGGTGGTCGTCGAGGAAGACCCGCAGGGCTTCGACTTCCGGCAGTTCGGGCATGGTTCCCAGCCTGCCGCAGGCTTCGCCGCGGCGCCTACCGAAGGCCGTACACGCGCCCGCCCGCGCGCCTACCGAAAGCCGTACACGCGCCCGCCCGCGCGCCTACCGAAGGCCGTACACGCGCTCGGCCGTGGTGGCGAGAACGGCGTCCCGCTCGTCGTCGGAGAGCCCGTCGAGGAGTGCGAGCGCGGACTCGACGACCTCGGTGTACGTCGCCGCGAGCCTGCACACCGGCCAGTCCGAGCCGAACAACAGCCGGCCGGGCCCGAACGCGTCGAGGACGGTGTCGGCGTAGGGGCGCAGACCGTCGACGGTCCAGGTGCGCACGTCGGCCTCGGTGACCAGGCCGGAGAGTTTGCACACGGTGTTGGGCAGGGCCGCGAGCGCCCGCACGTCACCGGCCCAGGGGTGCAGCTCCCCGGTGGCGACGGGCGGTTTGCCGGCGTGGTCGAGTACGAAGGTGAGCCCGGGCAGCAGTCCGGCGGCCCGGACGGCTGCGGGCAGCTGATGGGGCTGGACCAGCAGGTCGTAGACGAGTCCGGCGTCGGCGACGGCGGCCAGTCCGCGCAGGACGTCGGTGCGCAGCAGCCACTGCGGGTCGGGTTCGCCCTGGACCTGGTGGCGCAGCCCGACGAGCCGGTCGCCGCCGGGGAGCTCACGCAGTGCGGCCAGGGTGTCGGCGATGTCCGGCGCGGTGAGGTCGCTCCAGCCCACGACGCCGGCGACCAGATCGCTCCCGTCGGCGAGCGCGAGGAACTCGGGGGTCTCCGCCGCGACGGTCACGGTCTGGACGAGCACGGTCGCGCACACGCCGTTGGCGCGGGCCTCCGGCTCCAGGTCGGCAAGGGTGAAGTCGCGCCGCAGGGGCGCCAGTTCCTCGCCGGTGATCCACTCCTGGTCGCGTACCGAGAGGTCCCACACATGGTGGTGGGCGTCGACGATGCGGGGCCGGCCGGTCATCTCACAGCTCCCAGGCGACGGGGAGGCCCGCTTCGGCGCCGTCCGCGGAGTAGTCGTGTGCGACGTCGAGGAGTTCGTCCATCCTGGCCTGCCAGGCGACGTTGACGGGGAGCTGTTCCAGTTCGGCCAGGAGCCGGGCGTAGTCGTCGCACTCGATGACGTGGAACAGGTCGGTGCCGCTGCGCCAGATCGTCCAGGAGGTGGCGCCCGCCGCACGGATCGCGCGGGTCAGTTCGGCCGGGACCTCGCGGTGCGCGGCCTCGTACTCGGCTATGCGGTCCGCGCGGACCTTGGTGTGCAGGGCGATACGCATGTCAGAGTCCGTTCTCGGTCAGCAGGCCCTCGGCGCGCAGTTCGTCCCAGAGGGCGTCGGGGATCTCCCGGCGCAGCAGTGCGGCCGCGTCGCGCACCTCGTCGGCGGAGCGGGTGCCGACGAGCACACCGGCGACGGCCGGGTGGGTGAGCGGGTAGTGCAGCGCGGCGGCGCGCAGCGGGACGCCGTGCGCCTCGGTGACGGCCTTCAGGTGCAGGGCCCGGTCCAGGAGGTTCAGGGGTGCGGCGGCGTAGTCGTACGTCGCGCCGGGGCGCGGGTCGGCGAGGAGCCCGGAGTTGAAGACCCCGCCGACGACGACGCTGCGGCCGCGGGCGGCCGCGGCGGGCAGCAGGTCGTTCAGGGCGGACTGGTCGAGAAGGGTGTGGCGGCCGGCGCAGAGCACCACGTCGACGTCGGTCTCGACGACGAAGCGGGTGAGCATCGCGGTCTGGTTCATGCCGGCCCCGATGGCCCCGACGACCCCTTCGGCGCGCAGCTTCTCCAGTTCCGGGTAGGCCTCGCGGAAGGCGGCCTCCGCGTGGTCGTCCGGGTCGTGGAGGTAGACGATGTCGATGCGGTCGAGGCCGAGGCGGTCCAGGCTGTCCTCGATGCTGCGGCGGACACCGGCGGCGCTGAAGTCCCAGCGCCGACGGTGGGTGGTGCGTACGGCGAAGCCCTCGGAGAGCGATTCGGATGCGGCGGCCTCGCCGTCGGGCAGCGGGTCGAGCACCCGTCCGACCTTGGTGGACAGCACGTAGGCGTCGCGGGGCCGGTCGCGCAGGGCCTCGCCGAGCCGTCGTTCGGAGAGGCCCAGCCCGTAGTGCGGTGCGGTGTCGAAGTAGCGGACGCCCTCGTCCCAGGCCGCGTCGACGGCGGCCGCGGCCTGCGCCGGTTCCACGGCGCTGAAGAGATTGCCGATGGCAGCCGCCCCGAAGGACAGCTCGGTGACCTCGACCGCACTGTTTCCCAGCCTGTTGCGCCGCATGCTTCCGCCGCCCTCCCCGATGATCGCTTCCTGCACACAGCGAATATTCATCGGATCACTTCAGTGCGTCAACACCTGAGAGCTCATCAATTGCGGCAGAAACCCCGAGATCTGTCCGATCTATGGGGCGGATCGCCCTTGGACGCCGGATCCCGGACGGTCACGGCGCGGGCAGCAGCGCCAGCAGTGCGGCCACCTCGTCCTCGGCGCAGCGCCCCAGCCGTTCCAGATCCGGCAGCGCCTTGCCGTCGGCCACCAGCCCGATCTGGACCGTGGAGCCGTACGTGGTCAGGGCGACGGCCAGGGACTGGCCGCGGGCCAGCGGCGCCATCGGGTAGAGCGCCCGCAGCGGGCAGCCGCCGAGCGAGAGGGCCGAGCGCGGCAGCGGCACACTGGTGACCAGTACGTCGAAGAGCATCCGCGCGGCGTTCCCGGCCAGCGGAGCGCCGAAGCGGTGGGCCAGTGACGGCAGCTGATCGGCCAGTACGGCCACCGCTCCGGCCCCGCGCAGCGGCCCCGCGGACTTGTTGCGGTCCATGGCGCCGCGGACGGCCCGCAGCCGCTCCCAGGGGTCGGGTTCGGAGACGGGCAGGCCGAGCAGATAGGCGGAGAGCCTGTTGCCGGTGGCGGCCGTACCGCCGGGGCGGCGCCGGGAGACCGGGACCAGGGCGCGCGGATCGGCGCCGGGCAGGGGTTCACCGCGCTCCAGCATCCAGCGGCGCAGCGCGCCCGCGACGACCGCGAGCAGCACGTCGTTGCTCGTACCGCCCGCCGCCCGGCGGATCCGCTGCACCGAGGCGAGGTCGAGGTCGGCGGTGGCCAGGCGCCGGGTTCCGCTGGAGCTGGCGCTGAGGGCCGGCGCGCCGCGCAGATCCAGGCGGCTGGCGCGCACCAGGGAGGCCCCGACACCGAAGGCCCGGCCGAGGTCCTCGATCCGGCCGAGGGCGAGACCGGCGACCTGGCGCGGGCCCGGCATCCAGGAGCGCGGCGGCACGGGACGCGCCCGGCCGGCCGGCGCCCCGGGCCGGCCGCGGCCCGCGACCGAGGCGATCTCGTCGAAGATCCCGGCCCCGATGGCGACGGCGCGCATCCCGTCGGCGAGCGCGTGATGGAGCTTGACGAGCACGGCGAACGGGCCGTCGGGTGCGCCGCCGATGACGTACATCTGCCAGGGCGGCAGCCCCCGCCGCAACGGCTGCTCCATCAGCTCCCCGGCGAGCCGGGTGGCCCCCGCCATGAACGCGTCCTCGTCCCCCGCCGCCGCCTCGGGCAGCTGCACCTGCTTGACGTGCCGGTGGACGTCGAAGTCCTTGTCGGCCGACCAGGCCGCGCCGCCGACGGGCAGAAGCACGTCACGCACCCGCATGCGCAGCCGCGGGATCGCGGCGGCCCGGGTGCCGAGCAGTTCGAGGAGGGCTTGCGGGCCGGGAACCGGACCCGGGCCCGGGGAGAAGACGGCGAGCGCACCGAGGTGCATGGGGTGTGCATCGGACTCGAGGTGCCAGAAGGCCAGATCGAGAGGTGCCAGTAGCTCAGTGCCCAACGGGTCCTCATGTCATCGAAAACGAAGACTGACGGACTCGCAGTCAATCTCCCACAGTCGGTTACGGTCAAGTACAGACATGTTACGTTCTGTTACTTTCCAGTAGTGCTCAATCCCGGCACCAGAAAGCCGTCCGCACCGGATCAGCCACGTGGCGGAATGATGAATTCGCACCAGACGCACTTGCCGGTGCCCCGGGACTCGACGCCCCAGCCGTCCGCCAGCCGGTCGACGAGCATCAGTCCACGGCCGGAGACTCCCGACTCGCCCGCGTCCCGGCGGCGCGGCAGTGCGCTCGACCGGTCCTCGACATCCACCCGCAGCCGCCGCTCGGGCCCGGTGAGCACCCGGATGGTGACGATCGCGCCGCCGTCGGTGTGCATCAGCGCGTTGGTGGTCAGCTCGTCCGCGGCCAGTTCCACCTCGTCGGCCCGCTCCTTCGCACCCCACGCCCGCACCGCCGCACGGATCATGTGCCGCGCCGAACTGAGCGCCTCGGGGTCGTTCTGCCCCACGTGCTGCTGGAGGCGGCCGCCGGGCTGCGGGGCGTGCGCCGCCTTGCGGCGTAGCAGCAGCACCGCGACATCGTCCTCGCCGCCGCGCTCGTCGACCGATTCGCAGAGCCGGTCGGCCAGCTGCTGAAGACCCTGGGGGCCGTTCCTGATCATGGCCGTGAGCAGCTGCACGCCCTCGTCGAGGTCGGCCCCCGGCAGCTCCACCAGCCCGTCGGTGAACAGCACCATGGTCTGCCCGGGGTCCAGCTCGACCGTGCTGACCGGATACTCCAGCCGCCCGAACTCGGCGGAGAGCCCCAGCGGCAGCCCGCCCTCGACGGGCACCCTGTGGCAGCTCCCGTCGGCCTCCCGCATCACCGGGTCCACATGGCCCGCCCGGACCACCTGCACCACACCGGTGGTCAGGTCGGCCTCGGCGTAGGTGCAGGTCGCGAAGCGGTCGGTGTCGAGCTCGTGCAGGAAGACGGAGGCCCGCGCCATCACCGTGGCGGGGCTGTGCCCCTCGGCGGCGTAGGCCCGCAGCACGATGCGCAGCTGGCCCATGACGGCCGCCGCATGGGTGTCGTGCCCCTGGACGTCCCCGATGACGGCGCCGACCCGCCCGCCGGGGAGCGGGATGACGTCGTACCAGTCGCCGCCGATGTCCCGGCCGAGCCGCGCCGAGCGGTACCGCACGGCGATCTGGGCGCCGGGCACGTCCGGGATCCGGCGCGGCAGCATGGCCTGCTGGAGCCCCTGGGCGAGGTCGTGCTCCTGCTCGTACAGCATGGCGCGCTGGAGGCTCTGCGCGATGGAGCTGCCGAGGGCGACCAGCAGATTGCGCTCGTCACCCGTGAATCCGTCCTTGTCGCTGTAGAGCAGGCCCAGCGCGCCGATGGGGCGGGCTTGCGCGATCAGCGGCAGATAGGCGGCGGAGGTGATGCCCAGGTGGCTGATGTGCGGCCACAGGACCGGGTACGACTCGGCGAAATCCGCGGCCGACTCGATGAAGCGGGGAGCGAGCGTGCGGACGACCTCGCTCATCGGGTACTGCTCGTCCGTCCGGGTGTAGCGCGTACCGGGCACGAAGGCACCGTCGGGCCCGTCGGCCACCAGGTGGATGCGCCCGGCCTCGATCAGCCCCATGACCAGGCTGGTCGCCCCCAGGTGGGCCAGCCCCTGGGAGTTCTTGAGCACGGCGATGACGTCCTTGACGGTACGGGCGTGGGCCAGCGCGGCCGTGGTGCCCTCCACCAGGCTGGTGCGGCGACGCCGCTCCTCGTCCAGTTCGTGGCGGGCGGTGGAGTCGGCCAGTTCCTGGGTGGCGTCGCGGACGATGCCGATGATGCGGCGCGGACGCCCGGTGGCGTCGCGCCGGACGAAGCCCTGCGTGTGCGTCCAGCGCAGCGTTCCGTCACGCCGCTGCATGCGGAAGTACGCGCCGTACTCGTTGAGGCCGCCCTTGAGCGCCTGCGCGACCATGGCGTCCAGACGCACGCCCTCGTCGGTCGGCACCCGCGCCCCGAGCGTCTCCGGCCGGTTGTCGTACTCGTCGTCCCTCAGGTCGAACACGTCGAGGGCCGCCCGGTCCATGTACATGAGGCCACTGTCGAGGTCCCAGTCGAAGCTGCCCATACGGTTCAGGGCGAGACTGAGGTCCGGGTGGGCGGGCCAGTCGTCCGGGAGTGACAGGGCACCCGCTACCCGATCATCCATGTGGGCAACTCTGCCACCATTTGTCCGATTCTTCGAATGAACCGTCCATCAGGTGAACGTGCGATAGGACACATTTCCGGAGTGCTCCGCAGGGCCGTTTCCCAAGGATTTTCCAGGACCGGCAAAGGTACGGGGCGCCGGATATCGCCGCAGACCACCGCCCCGCTCAGAAACCGGGCGGGGACAGCGGCTAACGTGTGCGTCGGGGTGGAGTAAGCCAAGCCTTACCGCGGCCCGCCCCGCTCCTGCTCGCCCGTTCTAAGGAACAGCCCTCCATGACACGCCCCGTCCGCGTCGCCATCGTCGGAGCCGGTCCCGCCGGCATCTACGCAGCGGACGCGCTGCTCAAATCCGACGCCGCCGCCGACCCGGGTGTCTCCATCGACCTGTTCGAGCGGATGCCCGCCCCCTTCGGCCTGATCCGTTACGGCGTGGCCCCCGACCACCCGCGGATCAAGGGCATCGTGCAGGCGCTGCACCAGGTCCTGGACAAGCCGCAGCTGCGGCTGTTCGGGAACGTCGACTACCCCAACGACCTCGGCCTGGACGAGCTGCGGAACTTCTACGACGCCGTGATCTTCTCCACCGGCGCCGACGCGGACCGCGCGCTGGACATCCCCGGCAGCGAGCTGGACGGCTCGCACGGCGCCGCCGACTTCGTCTCCTGGTACGACGGCCACCCCGACGTGGCGCGCACCTGGCCCCTGGAGGCCGAGAAGGTCGCCGTGCTGGGTGTCGGCAACGTGGCCCTGGACGTGGCCCGCATCCTCGCCAAGACCGCCGACGAGCTGCTGCCGACCGAGATCCCCGCCAACGTCTACGACGGCCTGAAGGCCAACAAGGCGCTGGAGGTGCACGTCTTCGGGCGGCGCGGACCGGCTCAGGCCAAGTTCAGCCCGATGGAGCTGCGGGAACTGGACCACTCGCCGAACATCGAGGTCATCGTCAACCCCGAGGACATCGACTACGACGCGGGCTCGATCGAGACCCGTCGCGGCAACAAGCAGGCCAACATGGTCGCCTCCACGCTGGAGAACTGGGCGATCCGCGACGTCGGCGACCGGCCGCACAAGCTCTTCCTGCACTTCTTCGAGTCCCCCGTGGAGATCCTCGGCGAGGACGGCCGGGTCGCCGGACTGCGTACCGAGCGCACCGAGCTGGACGGCACCGGCAACGTCAAGGGCACCGGCAGCTTCACCGACTGGGACGTGCAGAGCGTCTACCGCGCGGTCGGCTACTACTCCCAGGAACTGCCCAAGCTCCCCTTCGACGTCGCGTCCGGCACGGTTCCGCACGCCGCCGGGCGGGTCCTGGCCGGCGGGGAGCCGATGGAGTCGGTGTACGTCACCGGCTGGATCAAGCGGGGACCGATCGGTCTGATCGGCCACACCAAGGGCGATGCCAACGAGACGGTCGCCTGCCTGCTGGAGGACCACACCGCCGGCCGGCTGCCCGCGCCGGCGCAGCCCGACCCGGCCGCCGTCACCGAGTTCCTGGAGGCCCGCGGCGTGCGCTACACCACCCGCGAGGGCTGGTACCGCCTGGACGCGCACGAGCGCGCCCTGGGTGAGGCGCAGGGCCGCGAGCGGGTCAAGGTCGTGGAGCGCGACGCCATGCTGGACGCCTCCGAGCCCGGCAACTGACACGACGGCGACGGCCCCGGAGAGCCCCCTGCGCGGGGGTCCTCCGGGGCCGTCGCCCTTGCGTACGCGGCATCAGCGGCCCTGGAGCGCCTTCACGTTGTCGCCGAAGGTCCAGCCCTTGGACCCGTCCCAGTTCAGCGACCAGGTCATCAGGCCCTTGAGGCTGCTGCCGTAGTGGTTCCAGGCCTGCGAGACGAGTCCCGGCGCCATGTAGCCGCCACCGGCGCCCGGCTGCGCCGGCAGACCCGGGACCTGCTTGTCGTACGGCACCTTGATCGTGGTGCCCTGGATGACGAGCCCCTTGTCCAGACAGTCCGTCTGCGCGGTGAAGCCCGCGACCGTGCCCGCGGAGTACGAGTCGCCCGAGCAGCCGTACATGCTGCCGTTGTAGTACTGCATGTTCAGCCACCAGAGCCGGCCGTTGTCCGCGTACTTCTTCACGATCGGCAGGTACGCGCCCCAGATCGAGCCGTACGTGATGCTGCCGCCGGTGACGTAGGCCGTCTCCGGTGCCATCGTCAGGCCGAAGTTGGACGGCATCTGCGCGAGGACGCCGTCGATGATGCGGATCAGGTTGGCCTGCGAGGCGGAGAGCTGGTTGATGTTGCCGCTGCCGGTCAGGCCGGTCTCGATGTCGATGTCGATGCCGTCGAAGTTGTACTTCTTCAGAATCGGCACCACCGTCGAGACGAAGCGGTCGGCGACCGCGCTGGAGCTGAGGTCGATCCCGGCGGCCGCACCGCCGATCGACATCAGGGTGGTGAGCCCGGACGCCTTCGCCTGGCACATCTCGGCCGGCGTCGGGACCTTGACGGTCGAGTCCATCCCGTCCTCCCACAGCACGGTGCCGTCGGAGAGGATGACCGGGAAGGCCGCGTTGATCACGTTGTAGCCGTGCTGCGGGATACGGCTGTCGGTGACCGGGATCCAGCCCAGCGGCGGGTGCACACCGTTGGACGCGCCGTCCCAGTTCTCCCAGTAGCCCTGGAGCACCTTGCCCGTCGGCTTCGACTTGACCGCGCAGGTGTCGTCCTGCGCCGAGCTCGGCGTCGCCGCGACCAGCATCTGTACGATGCACGCCGCCGCGAGGCCCGCTCCCAGCAGACGTGATGTCCGACCGAACATGCCCGGTTCCCTTCGTGGGGTGGATACCAGAGCAGCCATGAACGCCATGCCCCTGACAATCGGGGAGGAGCAGGCCGGCTGCGATGCGGCACACGCTAAGGAGGTCCAGACCTTTCGTCAATAGGTCTGGACCATCGGCGGACGCAGGCTCCGGTGCGACGGCACACCGGAGCGCTGCGCTCAGATGGCCGTCTGCGGCTCGTCCGTCATGAGCGGTACCAGGTCCTGCGGCGGATCGTCCGGGTCGACGGGGGTGCCGGTCGGCTCATCGGTCGGAAGCTCCGGGAAGGGCTCCGGGTACTGGTCGGTGGGCTCGTCGGACGGCACACCGGTCGGCGTGGGGCAGTTCGTCGGCGGCCGCGCCGGCGCACCGGCCGGCTCCCGCGTCGCCGCCACGGCCTCGCCGGGCGACGTCGGCCCGGCGGAGGTCGGACAGTCCCCGGGCTCGGGGGTCTCGCGCGTCGGCGACGGATCCACCGGCTTCTTCGACTTCTCCGGCTCTCCCGGGCCCTTCGACCTCTCCGGCCTGCCGGGTTCCGCCGGCTCCTTCGGCCCCGTCGAGGGCGCGTCGGGCAGCGGCCCGGTGATATCGGTGCCGGGACCGTAGGGCGGCGGCACCTCGGGGGTCCGGTCCCGCGCGCCCTCGTCGCCGGACGGGCGCTCGATCCAGACGCCCTGCTCCACGTCCACGATGACCAGGTCCGTCACCGCCTTCGCGGCCGGCTCGACGACGACGATCCGCGCCGGGTCGTAGCCGTCCCACTTCGCGCCCACGCCGGCCACCGCGCCCCCCGCGACAGCGGGCCGGCCCAGCGGGTTGCCGCAGGCGCAGCGGACGCGCGGGAGTCCGCGGGTGTCCACCATCACCGAGGTGCCCGCCTGGAGCACGGACTCGAACGCGGTGACGGACCCCGCGCGGAAGCCGTGGTTGGCGACCAGGGTGTCGGCGCGCAGCACGACGGGTGTCAGGCCGCGCAGAAAGTCCGGGACCGCCGCACGGGCCACACCCGCGGCGTGCGCGAAGGCAGCCTCCCGGGCCGGGTCGGCGGCCAGGAGGCGGATCTGCTGCGTGACGTCGCAGGAGGAGACGGAGCGGGTGCCCCCGTAGAGACCCGGGGTCGATCCGGGCAGGGCGTGCGGGGCCTCGCCACCGCCGACGGACGACGGGGACGCGGGTGGGCCCGTCACGTCCGGCGTCGCACCGGACGGCTTCGCCGTCGACCCGGTGAAGGGGTCGGGTCCCTGCGCGGCGGCCGGCACGAGAAGCACGTCCCCGGCGCCGGCCGTTCCCCTGGTGCCGCTGCCGCCGCCCGAGGTCTCCCGCGCGCAGCCCGCGACGACGAGGATGCCTGCGGACAGCACGGCGAGCGAGGCCCGGCGCCAAGGTATGGACGAGTGCACGAAGAGGTCTCCTGCCTGGTCACCGGCGCGGAACAGTCCCCTCATGTCTGCCGCAGTTCCCTCTCTCCCGCAAGTCGGCGCCACACGGCGGGCGCAGGGCTCCGGAAGGCCGGACGACCACCGCCTTGAACGTGTTCAAGAAAGCCTCTAGAGTCAGCCCGACAACACTTGAACGTGTTCAAGGCGGGGGTTGGGCCATGTCGGTCCTGGTGGGTCTGATCGTGATGCTGGGGATGCTGGTGATCGTGCCCGCCGGACTGCGACTGGCCGACGCACCGGACCTGGACCGGATGGCGCGGCTGTGGCCGGTCTTCGCCGTGCCGGGGGCCGTCGCCCTCTGGCTGCCGCGCGGACCGGCCGCCACCGCCCTGGCCCTCTGCTACGGCCTCGGCACCGCGCTCCTCGCCCTGCACATCCTGCCCCGGCTCCTCAGGCGCCCCGCTCCCCTGCGCTCCTCCCGGACGGCGCCCGCCGGGATCGCACTGCTCACCGCGCTGGTGACGCCGTCGGTCGCCGCCGCCGCGCTGGTCGCCGAGCGTTCGGGGCATCCCCTGTTCGGTTTCGGCCTCGGGATCCTGGCGCTGACCGTGCCGCACTTCCACTTCGCCGGATTCGCCGCGGCCCTGGTCTCGGGGCTGGTCGGCCGCGTGGCCGGCAGCGCGGCGGGCCGGTTCGCGGCACTGAGCGTGCCACTGGGGACCTTCCTCGTCCTGCTCGGCTACTTCATCGGCGACTGGGCCGAACTGGCCGGGGCCGTCGTGCTGACGGCCGGGATGTGGACCGTCGCCCTCCTGACCTGGAACACGGTCCTGCCCACCGCCCGCGACCGGGCCACCCGGCTGCTGCTCGGCACCTCGGCCGCCGTGCTCGCGGTGACCATGGTGCTCGCCCTGTGCTGGGCCCTGGGCGAGGCCACCGGCCTGCCGCACCCCGGCCTGGCCTGGATGGCCGCCACCCACGGCGTGGGAAACGCCCTGGGCTTCGCTCTCTGCTCGGTGCTCGCCTGGAAGCGCCTGAGCCGCCCCACCACCCACGAAGGAAGGCCCGCATGAGCACCGTCACCTATCCCGAGGTGGGCGCCACCCGCCTCGGCCCGCTCCCCGACGGCTACCACCACCTGCACCACCGCACCCGGATCGGCCACGGCCGCGCCGACTTCGAGGCCGCGGGTGCCGCGATCACCGAGTTCCGCATGCACCGCGTCTCCGGGGCCGGGGTGGAGGCGTCGGCACGGCGCGCCGAGGCCGGTGGGGCCGTTCGGGTGTCGCTGGGGGCCGGCCTGTTCCGGTTCACCGCACCCTGCCGGGTCATCTGGGCCGAGTACGGTCCCGAGCGCATCGGATTCGCCTACGGAACCCTGCCCCGGCACCCCGAGTGCGGCGAGGAGTGCTTCGTGGCGGAGCTGGCGGACGACGGAACGGTGTCGTTCACCGTCATGGCGTTCAGCCGGCCGGCCCGCTGGTACGCGCGGCTCGCAGGGCCGCTCGTACCGGTGGCTCAGCGGTGGTACGCGCGCAGGCTCGGCAGCGCACTGCGCCGGATCGTCGCGGAGGGACACGAACACCGCGGCTGAGACGCCGGGGAGGGCCGGCGGGCCGATACTGGAGGCAATGGACTGGTTCAACGCAGACGGGTACTGGCTCGGCCGGCTGATCTTCCAGAAGGCCCTCGCCGTCATCTATCTGACCGCCTTCCTCACCGCCGCGCTCCAGTTCCGGGCGCTGATCGGCGAACGCGGCATGCTGCCGGCCCCGGACCTGCTGCGGCGCACGGACTGGCGCACCGCCCCCGGGCTCTTCCGCCTCCACTTCTCCGACCGGTTCTTCGCCCTGGTCGCGTGGACGGGCTGCGCGATCGCCGTCGCACTGATCGCGGGCGTGGACAACCGGGTGCCGCTGTGGGCGGCGATGGCTTTGTGGGCCGTGCCGTGGGTGCTGTATCTGTCGATCGTGCAGGTCGGCGACACCTGGTACGGATTCGGCTGGGAGTCGCTGCTCCTGGAGACCGGCTTCCTCGCCGTCTTCCTCGGCAACGCGGACACGGCGCCGCCGGTGCTCGTGCTGTGGCTGCTGCGCTGGGTGCTCTTCCGGGTGGAGTTCGGCGCCGGACTGATCAAGATCCGCGGCGACGCGTGCTGGCGCAAGCTCACGTGCCTGTACTTCCATCACGAGACCCAGCCGATGCCCGGTCCGCTGAGCTGGTTCTTCCACCGCCTCCCCCGGCCCCTGCACCGGGCCGAGGTGGCCGCCAACCATGTGGTCCAACTCCTCGTCCCGGTCCTGCTCTTCACCCCGCAGCCGGTGGCGGGCATCGCGGCGGGCCTGATGGTCCTCACCCAGCTGTGGCTGGTGCTGTCGGGGAACTTCGCCTGGCTCAACTGGCTGACGATCGCGCTCGCCCTGTCGGCCGTCGACTGGTCCCTGGTCGCCGGACCGCCCGCGCAGTCCGCCGCGCCCCTCTGGTACGAGGTGGTGGTCATGGCCGTCACCGCCCTGGTCCTGTTCCTCAGTTACCGCCCGGCCCGCAACCTCGTCTCGCGCCGGCAGGTGATGAACCGCTCCTTCGATCCGCTGCACCTGGTCAACACGTACGGGGCGTTCGGGAGCATCAGCCGGGTCCGGCTTGAGGTGGTGGTCGAGGGCACCGGTGAGCGGGTCCTCCACCCGGGCACGGTCTGGAAGGAGTACGGCTTCCGCGGCAAGCCGGGCGATCCGCGCCGGCTGCCGCGTCAGTTCGCCCCGTACCACCTGCGGCTCGACTGGATGATGTGGTTCGCGGCGCTCTCGCCCTCGTACTCCCGCCCCTGGTTCGGGCCGTTCGTGCAGCGGCTGCTGGAGAACGACCGGGACACCCTGCGGCTGCTGCGGGACAACCCGTTCCCCGGCGCCCCGCCCGCGCACGTCCGCGCCAGGGTGTACCGCTACCGGTACACGACCTGGCGCGAACTGCGGGACACCGGGTGCTGGTGGCACCGCACCTACGTACGGGAGTTCATGCGCCCGGCACCGGGCCCCTCCCCCGTCAGCCCGACCAGGCGATCTTGAACACCCAGGCGTGCCGGCCGGCCTCGCGGGCCGCTGCCGGCACGTCGATCACCAGCGAGCCGCCCGTGGTGCGCCAGGTGAGCGGCCGGTCGTGGCCGAGCAGGGTGATCCGGTCCCCGCCGCGGACCGGCACCGGGGCCCCGACGGTCAGGGTGGCGCCTGGCCTGGCCAGGGAGTGGATGTAGAACGCCTTGTCGGGCCGGACGGTGAACCGCAGGTCCTCGCCCAGTTGCGGCATCCGCGACCAGTACGTGGTGCCGTAGACCGCCTCCCCGTTGGTCTTCAGCCACTGGCCCGTCTCGCGCAGCCGGCGCTGCATGATGTCAGGGATGGTGCCGTCGGCCTTCGGTCCGATGTCGAGCAGGAAGTTGCCGTTCTTGGAGACGATGTCGACGAGGGAGTGCACGATCTCCTCGGCCGTCATGTACTTCTCGTCCGGCGTCTGGGCGTTGTAGCCGTAGCTGTACGGGTCGAGGCCGCGGCTGGATTCCCACTTGGCGGTGACGATCCGGTCGTACGTCGTGTACTCGGGCGTCGTGAAGTCGTGCGACTCGATCCCGGAGCGGTCGTTGACCGTGACGTCGAGGGGACGGGCCCGGTTCTTGGCCCGGTTGAAGTACTCGGCGAGCACCCGGTGGCTGTCGTTGTCGCCGCCGATGTCGCACCAGATGATCTCGGGGTCGTACCCCTCGATCAGCTCCAGCATCTGCGGTCCCTGGAACTCGGTGACGTAGTCCCTGCCCGCCGTGTGGCCGGTGTACGGGACGGGCTCCAGGGTGTACGGATTGCGCGGGGCGTGCCCCATCCACGGATGGTCCGGGTTGAACCACTCGGGCATGGAGAAGTACAGCCCGCGGTGGAGTTCGGGGGCGTAGCGCCGCGAGGCCTCGAAGAGTTCCTTGATCACATCGCGCTTGGGGCCCATCTTCACCGAGTTGCGGTCGGAGAGCTTGGTGTCCCAGAGCGCGAAGCCCTCATGGTGCTTCGAGGTCAGGACGTGGTACTGCGCGCCTGCGTCCCGGAACAGCTCCACCCAGGAGCGGGGGTCGAAGCGTTCGGCGCGGAACTGCGGGATGAAGTCGTCGTAGGCGAAGGACTCGCCGTAGGTGTCGCGGTGGTGGGCGTGGGTGGGGTTGCCGGGGTCCTGCATCTGGTTCCAGTACCACTCGGCGTACTGCGTGCCGACCGGCGCCCAGGCCGGGACGGAGTAGATGCCCCAGTGGATGAAGATCCCGAACTTCGCGTCCTGGAACCAGTACGGCGCCTGGTGGCTGGAGAGGGACTCGTCCGTCGGCGTGTAGTCGGGTACGCCGAGGGTGAGCGAGCGCCGGACCGTCGCCGCCCGCTGCCCGCGGCCGTCGGCGACCACGCTGCCGTCCTGGGCGGTGCCGGGCGAGGTGCCCGGTCTGTTGCGGATCCCGATGCGGACGCGGGCCTGGTCGCCGGGGGCGAGCCGGGTGATGCGGGCGGGTGCGACGGTACGCGCGCCTGGCACGTCCACCGAGAGGGTCAGGCCGTCGGCGGCGAGGATGCCCACGGTGCCCGCGTTGACGACGGTGGCCTCGACGCTCTGCGCGCCGTGGTCCAGCAGCGAGGTGGTGGAGTGGGCGTCGCGCACGGCCAGCGCCCGTCCCTCGGCGGCGGGCTGGAGGGAGAGGGCGAACATGTGCAGGCTCGGCCTGTCCGCCTCGGCCGGCCCCGTGGTGGGAAGCGTCAGTGCGACGGCCTCGCGCGTCGGGTCCAGCGCGATCTCGGACACGGCGATGGAGACCGGGTGCGGGTCCTTCGCCCCGTCGGGGCCGTAGCGGTACGCGGACGTCAGGGCGCCGCTGCCGGAGTACCAGTCGGGTCCGCCGAGCGCCTGGGCCGAGGTGGTGCCGTCGGCGTAGTGCACGGTGGCCTGGCCGGAGGCGGCCCCGTAGCTGCACGAGGTGAGGAAGAGCGCGGCGAGGTAGCGCCCCGCCGGGATGCCGATGCGCTGCCCGAGGGCGACGACGTTGTTCCCTGCGCCCGCGCCGGCTGCCGGGAAGCGGAATACGGCGCCGGCTATCTCGCGGTCGCCCGCGGGGAGTTCCTCGCCGGGGAAGGTGTAGCCGGAGCCGTCGAAGTCGCCGCCACGGGCGTCGGCGGTGTCGATGCCGTCATTGTCGAACCAGTCGTCCAGCGGGACGGGGACGGCCGGGGGTACGGCCCCCCAGTCACCGCTGCGAAGCGTCTCGGGGTCGGGGGCGGCTCCGGTTCGCGGAGCCGCTTCGGCGGTGGCGGGGGTGAGCAGGGCGGCGCCGACTGCCACCCCTGCCGTCATTCCGAGTACATGGCGCCTGGGAAGTTCGGTCATGACGTCCGATGATTGGAGCGCGACGCGAACCTGTCAATGCAATCTTCCAGACAGAACGAAACTCCTCCCCCGTATCCATCGGATGACTGACGGGAGAAACCGGTACGGGCCGGACGTCGGACGCCCGGCCCACGCCGGTCCGGCTACCGGTCGCCCTCGCGTGCCCGCAGCAACGTGCTGATCTGCTTGACGAGTTCGTCGTCGCTGGTCACCCGCTCACCGGAGACCAGTGCGCCCAGGCGCTCGGCGGTCTGGAAGTCGTACACGCGCTCCTGCTCCTCGCCGGGAACATGGCCGTACTCCTCCTTCGCCCGGAAGCCGACGGTGAGGTCCACGGCCTTGGCGATGATCCAGGTGAGGATGAACGAGAAGGCGATCACGGAGACGATGGCGACGAGCTGCTTGCCGAGCAGGCCCCAGCCGCCGCCGTAGAAGAGACCTTCCTTGCCGCTGACGCGTGCGGTGGCGAAGAGCCCGACCATGACCAGACCGATCAGGCCGCCGACACCGTGCACGCCGACCACGTCGAGCGTGTCGTCCACGTTGAACCGGAACTTGAGCGTGATCGCGAAGGCGCACACCGCACCGACGACGAGACCGGTGATGACCGCGCCGAGCGTGTTGATCTCACCGCAGGCCGGGGTGATGGCGACCATGCCCGCGACGGCGGACGAGACGACGCCCATCGTGGTGACCTTGCCGGTGCGCCACTTCTCCACCAGCGGCCAGGTGACCATGGCGCCGGCGGCCCCGAGCTGGGTGTTGATGAAGGCCGCCGCGGCGGTGCCCTGGTCGCTCAGCGCGGAACCGGAGTTGAAGCCGAACCAGCCGAACCAGAGCAGCCCGACCCCGATGACCACGAGCGGAATGTTGTTGGGCCGCTCCTCGCGGCGGGCGAAGTCGCGCGGCGCCCGGAGCACGAGGGCGACCGCGAGGCCGGCGACACCGGAGTTGAGCTCCACCGGGAGACCGCCGGCGAAGTCGAGGGCGCCGAGGTGCTTCACGATCCAGCCGTCCGGATCGAACACCCAGTGTGCGATGGGGATGTAGACGATCAGCAGCCACAGCACGACGAAGACGAGCCAGCCCCTCATCGTCGCGCGGTCCGCGATCGAACCGCTGATCAGCGCCACCGTGATGATGGCGAAGCCCATCTGGAAGGTGCTGTAGACGTAGGTCGGGATCGCGCCGGTCAGTGTGTTCAGCTCGATGCCGCGCATGAACACGTGATCGAGGTTCCCGATGATTCCGGCGCCGCCGACATCCGGACCGAACGCCAGGGTGTACCCGATGACCCACCAGAGGAGCGTGCCGAAGGCCAGCGCGGCAAAGCTCATCTTGATCATCATGAGCACGTGTCTGGTACGCACCATGCCGCCGTAGAAGAACGCGAGGCCGGGCGTCATCAGCAGCACCATGGCGGTGGAGGCGAGCAGCCAGGCGGTGTCCCCTGAGTCGTACGCGGCCGGCATCGGCGCGGGAGCGGTATTCATCGGCGGATCCTCGTGGGGGTCGATGGGGAGATGTCAGGGCTTGCGCAGGTCGGGGGCAGGGTGGCCGGTGAGCAGGCGGCGTACGGCCTGCCGGGCGGCTTCGTGCGCGGCGGCGACCCTGATCGGGCTGTCTTCCAGCAGCCGCAGCCAGGCGCCGCAGTCCCGGGGCAGGACGCTGACCCCGTACAGGACACCGAGACCGGCGAGCGATTCATGCAGTGCGGCGGCGAGTTCGGTGGCGGGGACGCGGTCGGTCACGACGAACAGTGAGGCGACATGGTCGTGCCCGGCGAACACGCCCGGCCCCAGGAC
Organism: Streptomyces sp. NBC_00876; assembly: GCF_045207435.1. Classification (NCBI taxonomy): domain Bacteria; kingdom Bacillati; phylum Actinomycetota; class Actinomycetes; order Kitasatosporales; family Streptomycetaceae; genus Streptomyces; species Streptomyces sp. NBC_00876. Next base: position 7,813,407 of record NZ_CP108800.1, on the reverse strand, counting down.
GCCTTCGCCCTGCCGCCCGGGCATCAGGCGCAGGGTGTCGACGGCGAGCAGAGTGCCGTCGGGCCGGCTGATGTGCAGGTCGGTGGCGAGCACCCGGTAGGCGTGCCGTTCGCCGCGGGCCAGCCGTCCGGCGGTGAGGGTGTCGCCGACGACGACGGTGGCGCCGGGTGCGACGGTGACCTCGGTGCGCTGGTAGAAGCGCGCGTCCTTGAACGGGATCAGCGGGTCCGGCAGGTACTCGACGTAGCTCCCGGCCTCGGCCGTCAGGTGCACCCGCTGACTCGCGTAGTCGTGCTCCATCCGGAAGATCTTGGTGGCGGCCTGGGTGGTCAGATGGACCTGGGTGTCCGGGCCGCAGCGGAAGTCCATCCGGTACCGGTCGGCCTGGGCGACACCGCCCCCCGTCGCCATCAGATAGACGTAACTCATGCCGGGCAGCGCGGGATCGATCCACAGCGGGCGCATGATCTGCAACGGTGTCTTCTGGTAGCGCTCGACGAGTTCGGTGCGCTCGCCCCGTACGGCGAAGGCCAGGTCGAGGATGCCGACCTTGGCCGGGGAGCCGGCGGCGAGCGTGTCCGGTACGGAGGCCAGAGCCAACACGTCCGGGGGGACGCGGACAGCGGCGTAGTACTCCTCGGCAAGCCGGTCGGCGCGCGGCCGCGGCGGGGCGAGCGGCATCTCAGATCAGCACCTTGCGGCGCGATTCGAGGTAGACCGCGATGTCGTCGATGCCGACGCCGGTGAGGCAGTCGGTGAGGACGACGGGGCGGTTGTCCCGGACCCGGTGGGCGTCGGACTCCATGATGTTGATGTCCGTGCGCACGTACTTCGCGATGTCGATCTTGTTGATGACCAGCAGATCGCATTCGGTGATGCCGGGGCCGCGCTTACGGGGCATCTTCTCGCCCTCCGCGGTGTCCAGCACGAAGAGGAAGAGGTCCACGAGGGCCGGGCTGAAGGTCAGGGTGAGGTTGTCGCCACCGGACTCGTAGAGCAGTGTGTCGGTGTCCGGGAAGCGCTCCAGCATCTCCGCGCCGGCCGCCAGGTTCATGGTGGGGTCGTCGCGCACGGCGGTGTGCGGGCAGGCGCCCGTCTCCACACCGACGACCCGCTCGGGTTCGAGGACCCCGGCCAGGGTACGGCGGACGTGCTGGGCGTCCTCCTGGGTGTAGATGTCATTGGTGATGACGGCGGGGCGGTGGCCGCGCTCGATCAGGATCGGCACCAGCGCCTCGATGAGCGCCGTCTTGCCGGATCCGACCGGTCCGCCGATGCCGACCCGCAGTACGTTGTCGTCCATGGTGCTCCTTGTGTGAGTCGGGGTGGCCATCAGCTGGCGAAGAGCCGTGCTTCGGCGCGTTCATGACGGCCGGACATGATGTCCGAGGCGAAGACGGTGGCGCCGACGTCCTCGAGTTCCCGCCGCAGCGCCGCCTCGACGGTTGCCTCGATGACGGGAGCGGCGCCCCGCAGGAGGGTCTGCGCCGTACGGTGGTCGGTCAGCCGCAGCCGCAGGGCGGCGCCCGCGAAGCTGACACAGAAGGCGAACAGGTCGGCGGCGACGGCCTGGCGCACCGGCACGCCCGTCGCCGCGTAGATGACCCCTGCGGCCACTGCCTGGGTGCCGGGCGCCTCGCGGCGTACGACCCGGTCGAAGTAGTCGCTGATCTCCGGGCGGCCGAAGACCTCCTGCCCGAGGTCCAGCAGCTGCCGTCCGGTCCGGGTGGCGGCCTGGCGCATCTCGCGGCCCAGCTTGGTCGCGAAGAGGTGCTCGTCGATCCGGACGGCGGCCGCCGGGTCGCCCGCCGCGGTCGCGCGGTGGGCGAGGGCGAGCGCGGTGGCGTCTGCGGGGCCGACGCCGTGCAGCAGCAGGTCCTGGAGCAGCAGCGGCAGGCCGTCGGGGTCGACGGCCTTGGCCTGGGCGAATCCCTCCAGACTGTGGGACAGCGTGTAGAACCCGCTCGGGAAGGCAGAGTCGGTCAGCTGGAGGCTGACCAGCAGCGGCCCGAGCCCGGTACCGGTCCCTTTCACCGCGCTCACGATGTCTCCGGAGGTATCGCCCTCGTCGCGGTACATCTGCCCTAGACCAGGAAGAAGAGATGGTTGAGGGGCAGCGTCTCGGCCGGGTCGATGGTGGCGACCTTGCCGTTGAGCGTGACCTTGAACGTCTCCGGGTCCACCTTGATGTCCGGCAGCACGTCGTTGCGGACCATGTTGTGTTTGCCGATGGTCCGGGTGCGGCTCACCGGCAGGATCAGACGGTCCAGGCCCAGCTCGGCCGGGACCCCGGCAGCGATGCCGGCCTGGGACATGAAGGTGGCGTGCGTCGACGGCAGGGCCTTGCCGTACTGCCCGAACATCGGGCGGTAGATGACGGGCTGCGGGGTCGGCAGTGAGGCGTTGGGGTCGCCCATCTGCGCCCACGAGATGATGCCGCCCTTGATCACCATCTTCGGCTTGGCACCGAAGGAGTGAATCGGCCAGAGCACGATGTCGGCGAGCTTCCCCTTCTCGATCGAACCCACGTGATCCGAGATGCCGGTGGCGATGGCGGGGTTGATGGTGACCTTCGCCAGGTAGCGCAGCACCCGCTGGTTGTCGTTGCGGGCGGAATCGCCCTCCATCGTGCCGAGCTTGTCCTTGCAGTGGTGGGCGATCTGGAAGGTCCGGGTGACGGACTCCCCGACCCGGCCCATGGCCTGGGAGTCGGACGAGACCATGCTGATCACACCGAGGTCGTGCAGGACCGACTCGGCGGCGATCGTCTCGGCCCGGACCCGGCTGTCGGCGAAGGAGACGTCCTCGGGGATGTCATGGCTGAGGTGGTGACAGACCATGACCATGTCCAGGAGCTCGTCCACCGAGTTCTTGGTGTAGGGCAGGGTCGGGTTGGTGGAGGACGGCAGGATGTTCGGCTCGCCCGCGACCCGCATGATGTCGGGGGCGTGGCCGCCGCCCGCGCCCTCGCTGTGGAAGGTGTGGATGGTGCGGCCGTCGAACGCGGAGCGGGTGTCCTCGAAGTAGCCGCTCTCGTTGAGGCTGTCGGTGTGGATGGCGACCTGGACGTCGTACCGGTCGGCGACGTTCAACGCGTTGTCGATCACGGCGGGGGTGGCGCCCCAGTCCTCGTGGACCTTCAGGGCGCAGGCACCGGCCTCGATCTGCTCGTTGAGCGCCTCGGGCAGGCTGCCGTTGCCCTTGCCCATGATGCCGAGGTTGACCGGGAAGGCCTCGGCCGCCTGGAGGAACCGGGCGATGTTGTACGGTCCCGGCGTGCAGGTGGTGCCGTTGGTGCCGTCGCTCGGCCCGGTACCACCGCCGATGAGCGTGGTGATGCCGTTGGTGAGTGCCTGCTCGGCCTGCTGCGGTGCGATCAGGTGGACGTGGCTGTCGATCGCTCCCGCGGTGGCGATGAGGTGTTCACCGGCGATGCACTCCGTGCCCGCCCCGATGACCAGGTTCGGGTGCACATTGTTCTGGACCTGCGGATTGCCCGACTTGCCGATGCCGGCGATGAGGCCGTCCTTGATGCCGATGTCGCACTTGACGATACCGACGATGGGGTCGATGACCACGACGTTGGTGATGACGGTGTCCAGTGCGCCCTGGGCGGCGGTGACCTGCGGATCGGAACCCATGCCGTCACGCATGGTCTTGCCGCCGCCGTAGAGGATCTCGTCGCCGTACTGGCCCTCGCTGTAGTCCTTCTCGACCTCGACGACGAGGTTGGTGTCGGCGAGGTGGAAGCGGTCGCCGACCGTCGGACCGAACATGTCGGTGTACTGCTTGCGCGGCAGGATGGGCATCAGCGCGAACCCTTCTTCTTTTCCTTGGTGGCCTGGGAGACCTTGGAACTCTTGGCCGGGCTCTTCGCCGGGCTCTTGGCCGGGCTCTTCGCGGGGCTCTTGGCCGGGCTCTTGGCGCCGGGGGTGTTCTGCGCGCCCTGGAATCCCAGCTCGATCGCCTTGCGGACGGCCTCGACGCGGGCGGGATGGGAGGCGAGGCTGCCGTTGAGCAGTCCGCTGAAGCCGACGAGACGGCCGGTTCCGCCGTACGCACACAGCTCCACCTCGCGGGAACCGCCGGGCTCGAAGCGCACGGAGGTGCCGGCGGGGATGTTGAGGTGCATGCCGAGCGTCTCCTGGCGGTCGAACAACAGCGCCGAGTTGACCTCGAAGAAGTGGTAGTGGGAACCGACCTGCACGGCGCGGTCACCGGTGTTGCTCACGGTGAGCTTCAGCGTGCGGCGGCCCGCGTTGATCTCGATGGGGTCCTTGCCGTACAGATACTTCTGACGGAACGTCATGCGATGCTCCTGATGCCTCGGTCCGCTCCATCGGCGGACGGGTGGTGGTGATGATGGCCGTGCGTCTGCGCAGGTCCGTGAACGTGCGAGTGACCGTGTCCGTGGGCGTGCTCATGGCCCTCGCCCGGCGGGTGGGTGTGGGAGTGGCCGTGGTCGTCCGCCGCGGTCAGCCCCGCCGCGACTCCGTCGTCGCCGTGGTCGGCCCACCGCCGCCGGGCGTCGGCCACCCGCTCGGCCAGGACCCGCCGCAGCGCGGACGCCGCTACGAGCGGACCCGCGCGGTCCACCGGCACCTGTGCCCCGCCGGGTGCCTCCGCCGGCGCGAACGCGGCCGGGAGGAGGGTCACGCGCTCCGCGCCGAGCAGCATGCAGCGCCGGACCCCCTCGGCCGGGTCCGGGTCCCCGCCGGTGAACGCGACCTCGACCAGGGCGTGCCGGCCGTAGCGGCGCACCAGCGCGGCGATCCGGTGGAGTTCCGCGTCCTCGAACGGGTCGCCGGACGGGGCCGTGAGCAGCAGAGCGGAGCTCTCGGGCACCCGGCCGGCCGCGGCGCGCAGCCAGGCGACGAGGTGCTGCGCGGTGCCGAACTGCTCGGCGAGCAGGACGCCGCCGCGTTCGCCGGCCGTCACCGCGCGCAGCGTACGGGCGGTGTCCGCGACGAGTTCGGGATCGCGGCCGAGCGTCATGGGAACGACCACGCTCTCCTCGCCCCGGCGCCGCTGCGCCGCGATGGTCCGGAACAGTTCGCGCCCGCTCGGCACGACGCTCACTCCGGGGTCCACGAGTGCGTCCAGCGCACGCCCGTACGCGGCCTCGTGGCCGCACACGGCGATGACGCCGGGTTGTCCGGCCACGGGGTCAGCCGCCGATGGGGTCGTGGCAGGACACGAGCTTGGTCCCGTCCACGAAGGACGCCTCGACCTGGAGGAGCCCGAGCATCTCCCGGACGCCGGGCATGGTGTCCGCCTCGCCGACGACATGCCGGCCCAGTTCCATGCAGTCCGCGACGCTCTTGCCGTCGCGGGCCGCTTCGAGGATCGCCTCGGTGATCAGCGACACCGACTCGCTGTAGTTGAGCTTCAGACCGCGACCCTGGCGCTTGCGGGCCAGGTCGGCCACGACGTAGACGAGCAGTTTGTCGATCTCGCGAGGTGCGAGGTTCATCGTCAGTACCTTCCTCGGGGACGTACGGGGTGAGGGCAGGAGGTCCGTTGGGCGCGGGCGCTGTCAGCCGCTCCGGCGCAGGCGGGGCAGCAGCGGCACGGCCGCCAGCAGCACCCAGGTGGTGAGGATGAACGGCCAGGTGAAGGTGTGGCCGCCGAAGGGCTTGAAGAAGGAGGTCAGGGAAGCCGTGAGGCCGGTGCTGGCCGCCGCGCCGAACAGCGCGTAGGCGCCGGTCCAGACCGTGTTGGCCATGAAGACGGCGCCGACGGCGAGGGCCACGAGCACCGCGTTGTATCCGTAGATGCCGTTGGAGATGAGCGCCGTGGGTGCGCCCAGCGCCCATGCGGCGACGATGCCCATCACGCTGCCGGCCGCGGCGTAGAGCACGACGCGCAGCCCGGCCAGGGCGAGTCCGACAAGCATGATCAGCCCGACGTACCAGCTCTCGACGAGGAAGACCTGCGAGACGTTGTTGAAGAAGGCGTGCCACAGGATGTCCCAGGACATGGCCGTGTCACCGGTCGTGGTGCTGGCCCCGGAGACCGGGGCGCCGTGCCAGACCCGCTCGAACGAGGGGGCGCCCACCACCATCACGCCGGATACCAGGCAGAAGGGCGCGGTCAGCGGGGTCAGCCCGTACGGCGTGAGGAACGTGCCCAGGGCGGCCATCAGGAGCGTGCACATCATGGCGCCGACGACCGTCAGGATGTAGGTGGCGACGTGGTTGCCCAGCGAGGAGACGAGGGCGATGCCGGTCAGACAGCCCGCGTAGCCCTGCAGACCGAGCGCGATGCCCGCCCGGTCGACGGCCAGCGCGTAGGCGGTCGCGGTGGCGATCAGCGTGCCGAGCGTGGCGAACAGGCCCGTCTCCCAGCCCGCCGCCCACAGTCCGGCCAGGATGGCTGCACCGGTCAGCAGTCCTGGCTGGAGGTCGACCTGTCCGACGCCCCGCAGTGAGGCCAGCAGGTACGCGGACGGCTGACGGCTCTCCAGGCGCCGGAAGATCTCCGGCTCGGCAAGAGTCAAGGCGGGCTCCAGCGACTCGACGGACGGGTGCCCTTCCGAGGAAGACAGCGGAAGGGCAATTCACCACAAAAGCCATGGAGTCATAAATATGACGGATTGTCGCGAGATGCTCACCATCGGTAGCCCGGTCGGGTGTCGCCGCGAGGCGTTCCGCCTGCGGCGCCCCGGGGCACCGCAGGCCACTTTGTAGGTTCGCGGGATGTCCCAGAAGATGCGGCTGCACCACCGCACCCACCCGGATCACCATCCGGGCGTACAGCTCCCGGTCGTGGGTGCCGTGGCGATCGGCGGCGCCGTGGGGGCCGCGGCCCGCTACGGCGCCGAACGGCTCTGGCCGACCGGCGCTTCGGCCTTCCCGTGGACGGTGCTGCTGATCAATACCGCGGGGTGCTTCCTGATGGGGATCCTGATGGTCACCCTGAAGCTGCGCTTCCCCGGCGCACCCCGGCTGCTCAGTCCACTGCTCGGCACCGGCGTGCTGGGCGGATTCACCACGTTCTCGCACTACACGGACGACGTGCGGGAGTTGTTCGAGAACGGTCAGACCGGTTATGCGATCGGCTGCCTGCTGCTCACGGTGGTGGCCGCCCTGGCCGCCGTCACCGCGGGAGCGTTCGCGGCCCACTTCGGCTTCGGCCGCTCCTACGGCACGGGGAGCGAGGCACCATGACGGACTGGCTGCTCGTCCTCGCCGGCGGCCTGATGGGCGCCCCGCTGCGCTATCTCCTCGGGGTGGACGCGAAGTTCCGCCTCCACAGCACCTTCCCGTGGGGCACCTTCGCGGCCAATGCCGGCGCGGCGCTGTTCCTCGGCTTCATCGCCGAGTCCGTGGCCGTCGGTGAGCTGGGGGCCCGGCTGAACCTGCTGCTGGCCACCGGGTTCTGCGGCGCCCTGTCGACCTGGTCGACGTTCTCCTACGAGCTGCTGACCCTGACCTCGGCCCGCCGGCTGAGCCTGGCGGCCGGCTATCTCGTGCTCACGGTCGGCGTGGGCGTGGGTCTCTCGTTCGCCGGCGCAGCTCTGGCGCGCACGGCGTTCTGAGCGGCACGGCGTTCTGAGCGGCACGCCGCTCCATGACCGAGCTCCGGACCCGGCCCCTTACGGGGACCGGACCGGAGCTCGGGCGAGGCACTCAGTCGATGCCGGGCAGGATGTGCGGCTCGGCGAGGTCGTCCTCGTAGCCGGCCAGCCGGATCGGTGCGGACCTGGCCCAGACGTCGATGTTCTGGAGCTTCTTGGGTCCGGTGGCCCGCTTCGCTTCGGCCGGCCGGTCCTCGTGCTTCGTCAGTTCTGGTGTCGTCACCGCGCACTCCTTTGTGTCACGTGGCCCCGGGCATCGCCGACGCCCCGGCCTCATTACCGGGAATCAGCCGCCCGTGCGGGGCGGGGCAGGAACAGTTCGGTCGCGGTGGCGCCGGGTACGGGGCGGGACGGCGACTTGGTTGACAAGCCTGTCCCAGGACGGTCGAGGAAGGTTCGTGGACTCCTCGATGACGTCCGTTCACATCAGAGTAACCAAATGAGCGCGTCCGCGCTCGATGGAACGTGTGCCATCGGTCACTTTCAGCCACCCGGTACGGAAAAGACCCGGCCAGGAGTATCTCCTGACCGGGTCCTCGACAGCACGGTGGAGCCGCACCGTCGGACTGCTACCAGTTGGCGGGCGCGTAGTCCTTCAGGAAGCAGCCGTACATCGCCTCGCCCGCTTCCCCGCGGACGATCGGGTCGTAGACGCGGGCGGCGCCGTCGACCAGGTCGAGGGGGGCGTGGAAACCCTCCTCGGCCAGGCGGATCTTGTCGGGGTGCGGGCGCTCGTCGGTGATCCAGCCGGTGTCGACGGCGGTCATCAGGATGCCGTCCTTCTCGAACATCTCCTGGGCGCTGGTGCGGGTCAGCATGTTCAGCGCGGCCTTGGCCATATTGGTGTGCGGGTGACCCGCGCCCTTGTAGCCACGGCCGAACACGCCCTCCATCGCGGACACGTTGACCACGTAGGAGTGCTTGGCCGCCGTCGCCGCCATCGCCGGGCGGAGCCTGCTGATCAGGATGAACGGCGCGGTGGAGTTGCAGAGCTGGACTTCCAGCAGCTCGATCGGCTCGACCTCGTCGACTGTCTGGATCCAGCTGTTGGTGTGGTGCAGGTCCGGGACGAGCCCGCCCGCATCGATCGCCGTGCCGGCGGCGATGCGCTCCAGCGAGGCGGAGCCGGTCACCAGGGCCAGCTCGGTGACGTCCTGGGCGCTCAGGCCCTCCTTGCGCGCGGCGGGCAGCGCGGCCACCCGGTCGACACTGCCGCTGCCGAAGGTGCCGATCACCTCGGCGGCCGGGAGCTCGCCCGCGGGCAGCGGGGCGGACTCGGCACCGAGCAGTTCGCTGTAGGCCTGCGGCGAGCGGCGGACCGTCTGCGCCGCGTTGTTGATCAGGATGTCGAGCGGTCCTTCGGCGGCCACCGAGTCGGCGAGCGCGAGGACCTGGGCGGGGTCACGCAGATCGATGCCGACGATCTTCAGACGGTGGATCCACTCGTCGCTGTCCGGCATCGCCTTGAAGCGGCGGATCGCGTCGTTGGGGAAACGGGTGGTGATCGTGGTGTGCGCGCCGTCGCGCAGCAGCCGCAGCGCGATGTACATGCCGATCTTGGCGCGTCCGCCGGTGAGCAGCGCCCGGCGCCCGGTGAGGTCGGTGCGCGCGTCGCGCCGCGAGCGGTTCTCGTGCGCGCACGACTGGCAGAGCTGGTGGTAGAACGCGTCGACCTCGACGTACCGCGTCTTGCAGATGTAGCAGGACCTGGGCCGCTGAAGCACCCCGGCGATCTCGGCACGGGCGGAGGAGGACGGCAGGACGCCCTGGGTCTCGTCGTCGATGCGGTCCGCCGAGCCGGTCGCGGTGGCCTCGGTCACCGCCTTGTCGTGCGCGGTCTTGGCGGCCCGGCGCTCCTGGCGGCGCCGCTGCTTCACGGTCCGGTAGACACCGGCGGTGGCGCGGCGCACCGCGATGGCGTCGGGGTGGTCGACCTCGATGGAGTCGAGTTCGTCGAGCACGCCCAGGCAGACGGCCAGCCGCTGCGGGTCGATACCGGGACCGAACTCCTCGATACCGGGCGCGAGCTCCGGGCTGTCCTCTGTCACCGTCATTGCCGTTCCTCTGTACTCGTGCCGCCGGACTGTCTCGGCGGACCATGGCGCGGAACCGCTCCGGGCTCACGAGGACTGGCGTCCACGGGACCGAGGCCCGGCCGCGGGCTTCTGCGCAAAGCCGCCGTACTGCGGGCCGAACGCCCCGGTCAAGTTTGCCATGATTCGCACGCTGCTCCATTCGGGTGCGCCCGGCGGCCGCCCCCGGCAGGGGAAAGCCCCTCGTATCCATTGGCATGAACTCGTCCGGGCGGGGCAGACGAGCCCTGACGCACTTGGCAACAAGGAGGGGCGACATCATGGCGACCACGACGGAGCAGAACCGCAGAGCCCTGTGCGACGCGGACACGCTTTCCGGGCGGGACAGCGCGCCCGCAGGCGCGGCGTCCCCGGAGCTGCCGTGGATCGAGAACACCGGAGAGGTCGCACCGAAGGACGCACGTGCGCTGTCGAAGCTCTTCCTCGACCGGCTCCAGGACCTCGAGGAAGGCACGCACGAGTACCAGTACGCGCGCAACACCCTCATCGAGATGAATCTCTCGCTCGTGCGGTACGCCGCCTCGCGGTTCCGCAACCGCGGCGGCGACGACACCGAGGACATCATCCAGGTGGGCACCGTCGGCCTGATCAAGGCCATCGACCGGTTCGACCTCTCGCGCGATGTCGAGTTCGCCACCTTCGCGGTCCCCTACATCGTCGGCGAGATCAAGCGCTTCTTCCGGGACACGACCTGGGCGGTTCACGTCCCCCGGCGGCTCCAGGAGCTGCGTGTCGACCTCGCGAAGGCGAAGGAGCTGCTCTCGGCCGAGCTCGACCGGGACCCCACGGTCAGGGAACTCGCCGCACATCTCGGCCTGCCCGAGGAAGAGATCATCGAGGGTCTCGTCGCGGCCAACGGCTACTCGGCCGGTTCGCTGGACACGCCTTCCGCGGAGACCGATTCCGGCAACGACCAGCGGTCGTACGCCGACGTGATCGGCGAGACCGATCCCGGGATGGAGACGGTCGAGAACCTGCACACGCTGGCTCCGCTGCTGGAGCAGCTGGACGACCGCGAGCGCCGGATCGTCCGCATGCGCTTCGGCCAGGAGATGACGCAGTCCGAGATCGGTGCCGAGCTCGGCATCTCGCAGATGCATGTCTCCCGGCTGCTCGCGCGCATCGTGAAGCGGCTGCGTGCGGGCATGTCCGTCGAGGCCTGAGACCTGACGCGAACGGGCTTCCGGCCCCCGGACCGAGTACTCCTCCATGGCCGTGGTGCGGCTGCGCCCGCGCGCGTAATATCTGCTGACAACACCCGGGAGTGGGATGTCCCGACGCGGGTACACGATCAGCGAGAAAGAGGCCCACGGCCTCCCCGCTGCGCCCTGGCTGGAGCACATGAACGAACAGGCCATCTCCCGGCCGGACGACTCCGGTCGGAGCTGCCCGCCCACGGAGGCACTGCACAGCGCCGAGGTGTTCGCAGGCGAACCGGGGTGCATCTCTCAGGCACGGGCGCTGGCCGACCGCTTCCTGGCCCGGCTCGTGTCCGAGTGGACCGCTGTGCTCGGCCCCCGCACCCGCACCGATCTGATGCTGGCCGTGAGCGAGCTGGTCACCAACGCCGACCGCTACAGCCACGGCCCCTACCTGCTGGAGCTGGAGGGCACCGCGGAGCGGATCAGCGTCACGGTGTACGACAGCAGCAGCGCGCTCCCGGTCTTCTACTCCCCCGATCCCACCCGCCCGGGCGGCCACGGCATGGAGATCGTGGTGGCCCTGTGCGACAGCCTGACGGCCGAACGCGTCCCGGTCGGCAAGCGCATCCGGGCCGAGTTCACGCTCAGCAGCTGACCCTGCCGTTCCGCCCGGGACCGTGACACGACAGGCCCGAGCGCCCTTCCCCCGTCGGACGGGGGGGAAGGGCGCTCGGCGTGTCACCGGCCGTCGGCTCAGCCCAGAGCCGGCGGGGCGTCCTCGGGCGAGGTGCCCCAGCCGGACGGCTCGTCGCCCACGGTGAAGGTGAGCGAGCGGGCCGAACGGATGTCGTCCGTGGTCAGGTAGGTACGCGACTGCCGCGCACCGTCGAGCCGGGCCGACTGGATGTAGCGGTCGGCGTCGGAGGCGCCGGGGGCGCTGACGGTGAGCGCGCCGCGCGGGTAGTACCGGCGGTCGAGCTTGATGTCGACGCGCTCGAACGCGGGCGTGGACAGGCCCCAGGTGTCGGTGCCCGGCTGGACCGGGAAGACACCGATCGCGGAGAGCACCATCCAGGCGGACATGGTGCCGAGGTCGTCGTTGCCCGTCATGCCGGTCGGGCCGTTGGTGAAGAGCGTCAGGGCCGCGTGGACCACATCGGTCGTCTTCCACGGCTGGCCGGTGGAGAGGTAGGTGTACGGGGCGATGAGGTCGGGCTCGTTCTGCGGGTTGTACTTGTCGGCGTTGTAGTACGCGTACGGGCCGTTCACCCACACCTCGCGCGCGGTCTTCGCCGGGTCGGCGAGGAGCTTGTCGTACGCGAAGAAGGAGTCGAGCCGCTCGTTGGCGGCGTCCTTGCCGCCGATCAGGCCGACCATGCCGGGGATGTCCTGCGGCACCATCCACTGGTACTGCCAGGACGTGCCCTCGTGGAAGCCCTCGCTCTGCGCCGGGTCGGCGGGGCCGGTGAAGGCGCCGGAGGCGTCGCGGGCGCGGAAGAAGCCGGTCGAGGGGTCGAAGATCCTCCGGTAGTTCTGGGCGCGCGCGTCGTAGCGGGCGGCGTCGTCGTCATGCCCGAGGTCACGGGCCATCTCGGCGAGCATGCCGTCGGACAGGGCGTACTCCAGGGTGGCGGAGGCGCCGTGGTCGTAGTCCGAGTCACCGGGCTTGGCGTGCGGACGGTTCTTGATGTACGGGGCGAAGCCGCCCTTCAGGTACTCGACGTTGGCTTCGCGGCCGACCGGTGCGAAGTCCGTGGCCGGCACACCGTCGGCGTTCTTCTTCAGGGCGCGGTACGCCTGCTCCTCGTACCCCTTCAGCAGCCCCTGCTGGTAGGCGTTGGTGAGGAAGGGGGTGACCGGGTCACCGGTCATGATGTTCGTCTCGACCGTGCCGTAGCCCCACTTGGGCAGCCAGCCGCTCTCCGCGTCGATCCGCAGGACGGATATCGCCATGTCGCGGGACTCGCGCGGGGCGAGCAGCGAGAGGAGCTGGGCCTGGGTGCGGTAGGTGTCCCAGAGCGACCAGTTCTGGTAGTAGGTGAAAGTCCCGTGCGAATCGACAGCGCGGTGGGTCTTCTGGTCCCAGCCGGTGTAGCGGCCGTCCACGTCGCTGCCGACGTTGGGCGCGAGGAAGGACCGGTAGAGCGAGGAGTAGAAGGTGCGGCGGAGTTCGTCGCTGCCGCCCTGGGCCTTCACGCCTTCGAGGCGCTTCTCCCAGCTGCGCTGTGCGGCGCGCTCGACACGGTCGAAGCTGCGGCCGCCCTCGGCGCGGAGGTTGAGCGCGGCGCCCTCGGCGTCGACGTAGCTCAGGGCCGTCGTCGCCTCGACGGTGCGGTCCTCGGTGGTGTCGAAGCGCAGCCAGGCACCGTTGCGGGCGTCGGTGGCCGAGGACTTCTTCGAACCCTCGGTGACGGTGGCGCCGTTCCAGGTACCGGACGTGGTGAACGGCCGGTCGAAACGGGTGACGGTGTAGACCGTGTACGCCTTGGTGTCCTGGCAGAAGCCACTGCCCTTGATCGCGGTCCGCACGGTCCGGTTGTCGAGGATCTCGACCTCGGACGAGAGCGTCCTGTGCAGCGACTGGCCCGCGTTGAGCAGGACGTTGGCCTTGTCGGTGGCCGGGAAGGTGTAGCGCTGCACCCCGGTGCGCTGCGTCGCGGTCAGTTCGGCGTCGATGCCGGTCCTGAGCCCGACCTTGTAGTAGCCGGGGCTCGCCTTCTCGTCGTCGTGGCTGAACTCCGCCGCGTACTTCGCGTAGTCGGTCTCGGTGACGTCACCCGTGGTGGGCAGGGTCGGCAGGTCGCCGCCCAGTCCGCAGCCGACACCGGAGAGGTGGACCGAGGAGAACCCGCGGATGTGGTTCTCGCCGTAGTCGTAGCCGGTGTTGTGGCCGGTGTCCGGGGAGAGCTGCACCATGCCGAAGGGCACGGAAGCGCCGGGATAGGTGTTGCCCTCGTTCTGGGTGCCGATGAACGGGTTGACCAGGTCGGTCAGCCGGCCGTCGGTCCGGGGCGCGGCCTGGGCCGTGGCCCCGGTGGTGAGGACACCGCCCAGGAGCGCGGCGGCGGCGAGTGCGGCCGCCGGGCCGCGCAGTCGCGGCCGTGGGGTCCGGTGCATGGGGATACTCCTTCGGACAACGTTGTCAGAGCGCGATCATTCTTGGTTCCCCGCTGATCCGCGTCAAGGGGTCGGACGGTGCCGCTCCGGCCCGCCCGATGCGGGGCCGACCGGAGCTGCGCCTTTCGGCATGCCCGGGGAGGTGGCGGGCGGGCCGCGGGTCAGACGAGCTGGTAGAGGCTCTTGGCGACCAGCCACACTCCGACCAGCAGGGACAACGTCACGATCACCTGGTCCTGGTGGCCCTCGGTCCACTCGCGCAGCGCGGCAAGTCCCGCCCGGGCCTCCGCGGGCCGGAAGGTCGCGTAGAGCTCCATGACCAGCAGTCCGAAGGTGGCCAGCAGACAGAAGACCATCAGGGCCACGTACGAGCCGAGGGAGGACAGGTGCGCCTGGACGACCGTGGCAGCGCCCGCCGCGACCAGCCCCCAGGGCTGCAGAATGACGCCCAGTCCGGCGGCCGTCCAGCCGGAGGCGCTGTCCAGCCTCCCCAGCCACTTGGGGGTCCGGCGCGGCCGGGCGGCCCGCCGCCTCTTGCGCTCCGCGTAGACCACCATCCCGAGACCCAGCACCAGTTTGAGTGCCAGCGCAAGCGTGGAGGGCGCGCTCCTGGGCGCGGGCGGCTTGCCTCCGGTCAGCAGAGTCACCGCGGCGAGCACCAGGACCAGACAGCCGAGCCAGGCCAGGATGAACGCCAGCCCCTTCCGCACGCCCCGGGGCGCGGAGAGCAGCAGGATGAACGCGCTGTTGTGCAGGGGCCCCATGGTGATGGCCACGGCGATGATGACGAGGTCAAGAACCATGCGTGGCGCTCACTCGCCCCGGACCGGGCGTACGGCCGACGTCGGCCCGGCGCCCCCGCCCGGCCGGCGTCGGCACCCGGCGCGGGCGCGGAGAGCGGCGCCGGTGGTCCTCACGGTGGGCTGCTGCATGTCCGGGCTCCTCGTCGCGGGAATGAACCGTTCTCCGTCGACTTCGTAACCCGTTCGCCGCCCGGACGCCGCCCGGACGCCGCCATTCGTGCCGAACCGGTCGGGAGGGACTCGAAGGGCTCTGCCGCGCGAGCCCGGCGACCGGACTCATCCGCGTCCGTCCCCACTCCGGCGACTGATCAGCCCTCTGCCGCGCACAGCCCGGCAACTGGCCCGTCCGCTGCCGAACGCCCCCGGGTACGAACGAGGCGCGCCCGGGACTCGGGAGAAACCGGGCGCGGCCCGTCAGCGTCATCGGCGGGCGTTGAGACGGGCGGCCTGGCGCGTCAGGTGGTCGCGCTCGGCGAGGTTGGGCGCCTTGTGGGCCGCTTCGGCGTACAGCCGTGCCGCCGCCACCAGGTCGCCGTCGCGCTCGTGGAGGTACGCCGACACCGCGGCGTAACGGGGCAGCGAGGCGTCCAGCGCCGTGAGCGCCGCCAGGCCGGCGCGCGGTCCGTCGGCCTCGCCGACGGCGACGGCGCGGTTGAGCCGGACGACCGGGCTGTCGGTCAGGCGCGTGAGCTCGTCGTACCACTCGACGATCTGCGCCCAGTCGGTCTCCCCGGCGGTGGGCGCGTCGGCGTGGAGCGCCGCGATGGCGGCCTGGGCCTGGAACTCTCCCAGCCGGTCGCGGGCGAGGGCCGCCTGGAGGATCGCGACTCCCTCGGCGATCAGCCGTGTGTCCCAGCTGCCGCGGTCCTGCTCGGCGAGCGGTACGAGGCTGCCGTCGGGTGCGGTCCGGGCGGCGCGCCGTGCGTGGTGGAGCAGCGTGAGGGCGAGCAGCCCCGCAGCCTCGGGGTGGTCGACTGCGGCCACGAGCTGCCGGGTGAGCCGGATGGCCTCGGCGGCGAGGTCGACCTCGCCGGAGTAGCCCTCGTTGAAGACCAGGTAGAGGACGCGCAGCACGGTGGCGACATCGCCGGGCCGGTCGAACCGCACGTCGGAGACGGTGCGCTTGGCCCGGCTGATCCGCTGCGCCATGGTCGCCTCCGGCACCAGGTAGGCCTGGGCGATCTGGCGGGTGGTCAGCCCGCCGACCGCGCGCAGCGTGAGCGCGACGGCGGACGACGGCGTCAGCGACGGGTGGGCGCACAGGAAGTAGAGCTGGAGCGTGTCGTCCACCGCGGACGCGGGCACGGGCGACGGCTCCTCGTCGACGAGGTCCTCACGCCGGCGGCGAGCCGCCTCCGCCCGCGTCGCGTCGAGGAACCGGCGCCAGGCCACGGTGACCAGCCAGCCCTTGGCATCCCGCGGAGGGTCGGCCGGCCAGACGCGGACCGCCTCGACGAGCGCGTCCTGCACGGCGTCCTCGGCCGCCGCGAAGTCGGCTCCGCGGCGGACGAGGACGGCGAGCACGCTCGGTGTGAGGCTCCTCAGCAGGGCCGTGTCCATCCGGTTCACCTGGGAGGTCACTCCGTGACGGTGGGGTGCACACCCAGGAACGGGCGCAGCTCCAGCCACTCGTGGATCGGCTTCCCGCCCGCACCGGGGGCGGCCGACAGTTCCCCGGCCAGCTCGACGGCGCGCTCGTAACTGTCGACGTCGATGGCCATCCAGCCGGCGATCACGTCCTTGGTCTCGGCGAACGGCCCGTCGGTGACCGGCGGGCGCCCCGGACCGTCGTACCGGACGAACGTTCCCTCGGGTGCCAGCGCCCGGCTGTCGACGAACTCGCCGGACTTCTCGAGCCGGGCCGCGAAGTCGTTCATGTACTGCATATGGGCCGAGATCTCCTCCGGCGTCCACTGGTCCATCGGCACGTCGTTGACGGCGGCCGGGGCGCCGCGGTAGTGCTTGAGCAGCAGGTACTTGGCCATCATGTTCCTCCTCGCTGGTGCGACCCATTGTGGTCGCGTTCATTCCTGGGACGGAGCCGGTCACGGGTTCTCGACATCGCCGTCCGGACTTCTTCCCGGCTCTCGTGGATGAGCCCGGGTGAGCCGTCCCGCGGCGTCCGGGTCCACAGCATGGCGCGAGGGCGAGAGCGCGGCGGATCGGCTCGGGCAGGACCCCTGAGTCATGGTGGTCCTCAGCTCCGTCGGCCACCCACTGTGACGCCGCATGCACCTGAAGCGCCACGGCTCGCGGAGCACCGTACCCGTACGGGATGATCGTTCTGACGCCGGCCACGGGGAGGACTACCGTCGGGAGGAGGACTCCCGGACCACTCCCGTACTACCAAAGCAGTACGCCGGATCGCCGTCTCAGGGACGACGACGCGGCGGCTTTGAAGGGAGATCGTGGTGTACATGAGTTCCCTCGCGCTGTCCGTCCTGCTGTCCCTGGTCTCCGCGGTCGCCTACGCGGCCGGGGCGATCGTCCAGGAGCGCGTGGCCACGGCCTCCGACGGCCGCTCACTCGCACCGCTGCGCAACCGGGTCTGGTGGGCCGCGGTGGCGCTGAACGGCGTGGGTGCCGTCCTGCACGTGGTGGCACTGGCATACGGTCCGCTCAGCCTCGTGCAGCCGCTGGGCGCGCTGACCATCGTCTTCGCCCTGCCGATGGCCGCCCTCTTCGTACGCCGCAGGGCCGGGGCCACGGCCTGGCGCGGCGCGGTCATGGCGACCGTGGGTCTGGCCGGGCTGCTCGCCCTGACCGGCAGCTCCGACGCGCGCACCCTGGGCGGGCCGCAGCAGCTGATGCTCGCCGTCGTCACCTTCGGTGCGGTGGCGGCGCTCATCCTGCTCTCCCGGGCGATGCACCGGCCGGTGATGCGGAGTGTGGTGCTCGCCGGGGCGGCCGGTGTCGCGTTCGGTATCGCCTCGGTGTTCACGAAGACCGTGGCCATGGAGTGGACCTCGGGTTCCGTGGGGTCGGGCCTGCCGACCCTGCTGGTGATCGCGGCTCTCGCGGGGTCCGGTCTGCTGCTGTCCCAGGCCGCCTACCGGGGCGCGGGTCTGACGGCCCCCCTCGCCACGGTCACCGTGGTGAATCCGGTGGTGGCGGCCGCGGTCGGCATCACGCTGTTCGGTGAACAGTTCCGGCACGGCACCCTGGGCACGGTCCTCGCTCTCGCCTGCGGAGCGGTCGCGGCCGGCGGGCTGATCATGCTGACCACGGAACGGATGGGCGCGGAGCGCCGCGAGGGACAGCGCACAGCCGGCGCGGACGAAGCGGCGCCGGTCCGGGGCCGTGCGGGCGGGTCGACGCCGGCCGCCACCGCGCCCGCGGCCCCTGAGGCCCTGCTCGCCTCCGGCGAGGATGCCGGGGATTTCGCCGGGCCCGCCGGATCGCAGGACCCGGCGGGCACCCCGCCGCAGCCGGTCCGGGCGACACCCGCCGTGGTGGCCCTTCCCGAGCCCGCGAGTCCGACGCCGTCGCTGACGGCCGCGGAAACGATTCCGGCAGCTCTGCAGTTGCCCGTACGCAAGCCGCCGGCGCTCCGGGTGGAGTTCGGCCCCGGCCCCCGGCCGCACACCGGCATCGCACGACGGAGCGGGTCGTCCGCGGGGTCCACCGGCTCGGCCGTCTCTGTCGCCGCCACCGTCGCACCGGCCGAGGAGGCCGGTGACGGCGGCACGGTTCAGACCTTGACGCCGCCCGCCCTCAGGTAGGCCAGCGGGTCGATGTCGGAGCCGTAGTCGGGGCCGGTACGGACCTCGAAGTGCAGATGCGGCCCCGTGACGTTCCCGGTGGCGCCGGAGCGGGCGATGCGCTGGCCCCCGGTGACGTGCTGTCCGCCGCGCACGAGCAGCGACGACAGATGCGCGTACTGGCTGAACTTGCCGTCGCCGTGGCGGATGACGATCTGGTATCCGTACGGCCCCGCCCAGCCCGCCGAGACGACCGTGCCGGACGCCATCGCCTTCACCGAAGTGCCGGTGGGCACGGGGAAGTCGACGCCCGTGTGATAGCCGCTGGACCAGGAACCTGCCTGGTGGTAGGGCGTGCCGGTACGGGCAGCGATCGGGGCGGTGAGTCCGGAGTGCTTCTCGGCCCGCTCGGTGCTGTGGTGCTCCGTCTTCTTGGGCTGCGGCTTCGTGTGCTGGGATTGCTGCTTCTTGGGCTGCGGCTTCGTGTGCTCGGTCTGCTGCTTCTTCGGCTGCGGTGTCTGTTTCGCCGGTGCCTGCTGCTTCGGCTGGGCCGCCTGCTGATGCTCGGGCCGGTCCGCCCGCTTCGGCTCGGCCGGGGCCTTCGGCCGGGCGGCGGGCTTCGCAGCCGGCTTCGGGGCGGTCCTGGCGGCCGTCCCCGGGGTCCCGGCCCGCTCGAAGCTGAGGCGCTGGCCGGGGAAGATCAGGTCGGGGTCGTCGCCGACGACCTTGCGGTTGGCCGCGTAGAGCCGCTGCCAGCCGCCGTCGAGGTGCCGCTCGGCGGCGATCCCGGAGAGCGAGTCGCCCGGCGTCACGGTGTACGAGTCCCGCTTGCCCGGCACCGTCGTCGGTGTGGCGGGCGCCGAGGCCGGCTTCGCCGCGGTGGACCGGCCGTCGGCCTTCTTCGGCGTCCCGACCCGGGTCGTCCGCTCGGTCTGCGGGCTGACGTCGGGCGTGTCACCGCCCCGCGTCAGTCCCGCCTTCCCGGAGCAGTCCGGCCAGGCGCCCGGCCCCTGCCCCTCCAGAACCTTCTCCGCGATGGCGATCTGCTGGTCCCTGGTCGCCAGGTCGGCCCGCGGCGCGTAGACCGTGCCGCCGTACGCCGCCCAGGTCGACCGGGTGAACTGCAGCCCGCCGAAGTAGCCGTTGCCGCTGTTGATGTGCCAGTTACTGGTGGACTCGCACGCGGCGACCTTGTCCCAGACATCCGCTGACGCAGCCCCTGCCGATGCGGCGGCGAGGAGCGGGAGCGCAAGGCCCGCACCGCCCGCCGTGACCGTCAGCGAGGCACGGTTGATGCGGCTCGGCTGATATCTGCGGTGCCGTCCGTTCGCGGCCATGACTTGGCTCCCCCACTGACTGTAGGACACGTCGCAAGCGGTCAACTTATGTGCAGACAAAGGGCGATGACAAGAGCACGGCCGAGTCCGGCCCCGCGTCCACGCCCCGCGCCCGCGCGACCGCTGCCCATTGACACGGTCGGCGTCGGCCAGCGACGCTGGGCCCGACAGATCGGGAGAGCGCTCTCCGATCGTTGCGGGCGCGAGGTTCGAAGGGGCATGACCGTCATGACGGACGAAGAGATCGATCCGCTGCTGGAGAAGCTCGACGCAGCACAGAAGGTGCGTCTGCTGACCGGCGCGAGCACCTGGCGCACCTACGAGGAACCTGCGGCCGGGCTGCGCCCCCTCACGCTCTCCGACGGGCCGGCCGGTGTACGCGGGGAGACCTGGGACGAACGGGAGACCTCGCTCGTCCTGCCCTCCCCGACGGCGCTGGCCGCCTCCTGGGACGAGCGGCTCCTGACGGATCTCGGCACGCTGCTCGCCGCGGAGGCGCGGCGCAAGGGGGTCGACGTACTCCTCGCCCCCACCCTCAATCTGCACCGGTCACCGCTGGGCGGCCGGCACTTCGAGTGCTTCTCCGAGGACCCGCTGCTCACCGGGCGGACCGGAGCCGCGCTCATCAAGGGCATCCAGTCGGGCGGGGTCGCGGCCACCGCCAAGCACTTCGTCGCCAACGACGCCGAGACGGACCGGCTGAACGTCGATGTCCGCATGGATGAACAGACCCTCCACGAGGTCTATCTCGCGCCCTTCGAGGCGGCGGTGGGGGCCGGGGTGTGGGCCGTCATGTCCGCTTACAACAAGGTGGACGGCATCACCATGTCCGCCTCCGCACTGCTGGAACGCCCACTGAAGGACGGCTGGGGGTTCGAGGGCCCCGTGGTCTCCGACTGGGGCGGCGTGCGCACCCTCCTGGACACCGCGCGCTCCGCGCAGGATCTGGCGATGCCGGGCCCGGACGGCCCCTGGGCGACCGGACTGCTCGCCGCCGTCGAGCAGGGGCTGGTGTCCATGGAGGCTGTCGACGACAAGGTGCGACGGCTGCTGCGACTCGCGGGCCGGGTGGGTGCGCTGGGATCGCCCCGGCCGGTGTGGCGGCCCGTGGTGGCTCCCGACGCACAGCGGGCACTGCTGCGCCGGGCCGTCTCCGCCGGTTCGGTACTGCTCCGCAACGAAGGCGGCCTGCTGCCGCTGGACCCGGCCGCCCTGGGCTCGGTCGCGGTCATCGGCCCGCACGCCACCGCGGTCCGCATTCAGGGCGGGGGCAGCGCGGAGGTGTTCCCCGATTCGGTGGTCACCCCGCTGGCCGGGATCGAGGAGGCACTCGCGGGGGCGGCGACGGTGACCTACCAACCGGGCCTGCCGGCGGCCGGCCGGCCCCGGCCGCTGGGCCGCGACACCTCGCGCGATCCCCGCAACGGCGAACCGGGCGTGCTCGTAAGGCTGCTGGACGCGAACGGGGCCGAACTCCACGCGGAGCACCGGCTGTCCGGGCGGATCGTGGAACCCTCCGTGGTGCCGGAAGGCACCGCGTCCGTGGAGATCCGGGCCCTGTTCCGGCCCGCCGTGGGCGGGGTGTGGACCTGGGCCGTGGGGGGCTGGGGTGCCATCACCCTGTCCATCGGCGGCCAGGAGGTGCTGTCCGGCACGTTCCCGCTGGACAGCGACGATCCGACCCGCGTCCACGTCGCCCCGCCCCTGCACCCCGCGAAGGCCGAACTGACCGCGGGCCAGGAGGTGGAAGCCGTGGCGCGGCGCTCGCTCACCCCCGGATCGGGTGTGGCGACGGTCCTCGCCGCCGCGCCGCCTGCCGGTGACGCGGCCGGCGCACTCGCCGGTGCCGTGGCCGCCGCGCGGTCGGCAGACGTCGCGGTGGTGGTCGTGGGCACGACCGAGCAGAGCGAGTCGGAGGGTCACGACCGCGAGGACCTCGACCTGCCGGACGGGCAGGAGGCGCTCGTACGGGCCGTGGTGCGGGCCAATCCGCGCACCGTGGTCGCGGTGAACGCGGGCGGCCCGGTCGCGCTGCCCTGGCACAACCGGGTGCCCGCGGTGCTGCTGACCTGGTTCCCCGGCCAGGAGGCCGGAGACGGGCTGGCGGACGTCCTGTTCGGCCGGGCCGAGCCGGGTGGCCGGCTGCCCACCACCTGGGGCGCCGCCCAGGACGACGTACCCGTGCTCGGCACCACCCCCGCCCCCGACGGGCGGCTGCACTACGAGGAGGGGCTGCACATCGGCTATGCGGCCTGGCTGCGCTCCGGGACCGCACCGGCCTACTGGTTCGGGCACGGCCTGGGCTACACGAGCTGGGCCTACGAGGAACTGACGGCCCCGGCGGCGGTCCGGGCCGGGGAAGCCTTCGACGTACGCGTCCGGGTACGCAACTCGGGGCGACGGCGCGGCCGCGAAGTCGTCCAGGTCTATGCGACGAGGAGCGCGTCCTCGGTCGAGCGGCCGGTACGCCGGCTGATCGGGTACGCGGCGGTCGAGGCGGATCCCGGGGAGAGCGTGGTCGCGGTGGTCCGGGTGGCCGGGCGAGCCCTTGCGCACTGGTCGCTCGCGCGGCACGGGTGGGAGACGGAGGCGGGTGAGTTCGCGCTGCTGGGCGGGCGTTCGGCGGGCGATCTCCCGCTCGGCGCGACGGTGACGGCGGTCGTCCCGCACACCCCTGCGGACACGGGCGCCGACAACGGTTCGGATCACAATGGAGAGCGCTCTCCGCTGATGCTATAAATGCGCTCATGACGGATGATCTGCGATCGGCCGGTACACCCACCCTTGAGGACGTGGCGAGGGCGGCCGGTGTTTCCCGCGCCACCGTCTCCCGGGTGATCAACGGCGTACGAAATGTCGACCCGGTGATCCAGGAGGCCGTGCGCCGCGCGGTCGACCTCACCGGCTACGCACCCAACCGCGCGGCACGCTCCCTGGTGACCCGGCGCACCGACGCCATCGCGCTGGTGGTGTCGGGCGCGGGTGTCGAGTCCGAACCGGACGACGGTACGCGGGCGGGCGGCGCCGACGCGGCGGCGGCCGACTTCGAGAACGGTTCCTCCTTCACCGCGCAGGTCTTCACCGACCCGTTCTTCGGCCGGGTGGTGACCGGGGTGGTCAACTACCTGCGGCCGCGCGGCATGCACCCGGTCCTGATGTTCGCCGAGACGTCACGGGCCCGCGAGGACGTGGTCTCGTTCCTGCGCCAGGGCAGCGCCGACGGCGCCCTGGTCGTCTCGACGCACGCGGAGGACCCGCTGCCCGGCATGCTGACGGACGCCGGGCTGCCGGCCGTGCTGTACGCACGCCCTGCCCGGCCGGTCCGGATCAGTTATGTCGACCTCGCTCACCAGGACGGTGCGCGGCTGGCCGCCGAGCATCTGCTGGCCCGGGGCTGCCGGCGGATCGCGACCATCGCGGGCCCGCTCAACGTACCGGCCGGGCAGGAGAGGCTGGCCGGTTTCCGCGACACGATGGCGCGCAGCGGGCATCCGTACATCCCGATCGCCGAGGGCCAGTTCACCCAGGAGAGCGGCGAGGCCGCGATGGAGCGGCTGCTGGCCGAGCATCCCGATCTGGACGCGGTGTTCGCCGCCAACGACCTGATGGCGATGGGCGCCTGCCATGTCCTGCGGGAACACGGCAGGCGGGTGCCCGAGGACGTCGCGGTGATCGGCTTCGACGACAGCAGCGCGGCGTCCGCCTGCCGCCCGCCGCTGACCACGGTCCGCCAGCCGGTCGAGGCGATGGCGGCGGAAATGGCCCGGCTGCTGATCGAGCGGCTGTCGAAGCCGGACGGGGCGGCGACGTCGGTGATCTTCGAGCCTGCGCTGGTGGTGCGGGACTCGGCGTAAACGGGCATCACGCCGCTCGGACGCCAGGGGGTGTTGTGCCGCCCGGCCACTGCCGAAAGGATCGGGCGGTCACTGTGCCACTTGATCGGGGTCCCCTGTGAGTCTGACCGACCGGATACTTCCCCTCGCGGGCGTCGCTCTCGGAGCGCTCATGTCGTACCTGGTGAGCAGTCTGAACGAACGCGCGAGGTGGCGCAGAGCACAGTCCGTGCGGTGGGACGAGCACCGCCTGACCGCCTACGCGGAGTACGCCCATTCCGTGAAGGAACTGGCGGCCCGCTATCACATGATCGCCTCCGCCCGGGGTCTGACGTCGGGGCCGGTGCGGCTCGAACCGACGCCCGACGTGCTCAGGGAGCTCGGCGAGCTGGAGTCCCGCCGCTCCGCCCTCTCGGAGACACTCGGGCTGCTCGGTGACACCGAGGCGAACACCGCCTCCAAGACGCTGGACCACTGTCTGTGGCGGCTGGAGTGCCTGGCCCGGGGTGTCACCACAGAAGTCGAACAGAACTGGGATCAGGCCTATATGGAGTTCCGCGAGGCTCGAAGCCGCTACGTGGAACGCGCCCGGGCCGGCCTCGGCGTGCCGGGGGCCGTCGCCCGGGACGTGACGTGGCCGGCCGCGTGGCGCCCCGCCGCCCGCGCGTCGTCCTCGTCGTGATCTGAGAAGCCGGCCCCACCGCCCCGTGGGCGTTGCGCTGCCCCGCCATCACCCCGCCGCGTCCGACGTCGTCCGCGCGCGCTCCCGGCTCCGTACCGCGTCCGCGGCGGTCCGGAATCCCGGCTGCGGGGCGGTGGGCTGCGGGTCGGGGGACGGGCGGCTGCCGCCCCTGGCCAGGAAGTCCGCCAGCGGCAGTGTGGCGGCGCCGACGGTGACCGCGTCGGGGCCGAGACGGCCCATCTCGATCGTCGTACGGGCAGCGGCGTGCCGGAGCGCGTACTCCTGTGCGTACCGGCGGATGTCGGGCAGCAGGTGCGGGCCGATCAGCAGGCCGGCCCATCCGCCGAGCAGGATGCGTTCGGGCAGGAACAGGTTGATCAGGTCGCCCAGCGCGGCGCCCAGGCACTCGGCGGTCTCGTCGAGCAGCGAGACGGCCAGCGGGTCGGGTTCGCCGCCGGGACCGGGATAGGCGGCGGCCAGCAGCGCGGCCAGGGCCGTCTCGTCGTCGGCGTCGGCGGGCAGCGGGCCCCCTGCCTCGTGCCAGCGCTCACGCATCGCCTCGGCGCCCGCGTACGCCTCCAGGCAGCCGATCGAGCCGCACCGGCAGCGGCGGCCGCGCAGCTGCACGGTGCTGTGCCCCCATTCGAGGGCCTGGCTGCTGCGGTCCTCGTCGAGGAGGTCGCCGTGGTTGACGCAGGCGCCGACGCCGGAGCCGATGAGCGCGATGGCCGAGGCCCCCGCACCGCGTCCGCCCCCGAACCACATCTCGGCCTGGCCGAGCGTCTTGGCGCCGTTGTCGATGAAGAACGGGACTTCCGTCGGGACCCGCACGGCGTCCCGGAGGAGCTGCTCGAAGGGGACGGCGCTCCAGCCGATCGTCTGGCCGTGCACGACCGAGCCCACGTCGCCGATCACCCCTTCCGGGGCGTCGCGCTCGATGATGCCGGGGACCCCGATCCCGATGCCGAGCAGTCGGCGCGGATCGGCGCCGGCGTCCCGCAGCACATCGGCGATCCCGCTGCGGACGTGGCCGACGATGCGGCTGACGTCGTAGCCGTGCTGGGCCAGCAGCCGTTCGGTGCGGGCGAGTTCGGTGAGGGCGAGGTCGAAGAGCTCGACCCTGATCCGGGTCTCGCCGATGTCGATGCCGATGAGGAGACCGCCGCCCGGAGCGACGCGGAGCAGCGTACGGGGACGGCCGCCGTCGGAGTCGACGACACCGGCCTCCTCCAGGAGGCCCTCCGCGGCCAGCTCCGCGACGACGTTGCTGATGGAACCTGAACTCAGCCCCGTCGCGGGACCGAGCTCCTGGCGGCTCAGCGGGCCGTCGAAATACAACCGTTGCAATACCCTCGCCCGGTTGCCCCGTCGCAGGTCACGCACGGTCCGTCTGTTGCGCTCAGCCATGTGGCTCCTTCCCTTCCCGCAACATACCGCGACCGCGGGACTTGACGCGACCTTCTCTCACCTCTTAAATCACGTCATAAATTAAGCCCTGAAGGTCGTTCGGTTCTCGAACGCGGCCTTCCTCCCCGGAAAGGGGCCATCCCGCATGCGCACCATCAGAGCCGCAGCAGCAGTCACCCTCGCCATCTCCATCGCCGCCGGAGTCACCGGCTGCGGAGGCGGAACGTCCGCCAAGGGCGGCAGCAACGATTCGCCGAAGACCCTCACGTACTGGGCCTCCAACCAGGGCCCCAGCATCGAGGCCGACAAGAAGATCCTGACCCCCGAGCTGAAGAAGTTCGAGGACCAGACCGGCATCAAGGTCAAGCTCGAGGTCGTGCCCTGGGCCGACCTGCTCAACCGGATCCTCGCGGCCACCACGTCCGGTCAGGGCCCGGACGTCCTCAACATCGGCAACACCTGGTCGGCCTCGCTCCAGGCGACGGGCGCGCTGCTCCCCTGGGACAAGGCGAACTTCGACGCGATCGGCGGACGGGACCGCTTCGTCGACTCGGCGGTCGCCTCGGCCGGCGCGGAGGGCAAGGACCCCTCCGCGGTGCCGCTCTACTCGCTCGCGTACGCCCTCTACTACAACAAGAAGAGCTTCGCCGACGCCGGCATCGACAAGCCCCCGGCCACCTGGGACGAGCTGGTCGAGGACGGCAAGAAGCTCTCCAAGGACGGCAAGTGGGGGCTGGGCGCCGAGGGCGCCAACCTCTCCAACAACATCCACCAGACCTTCGTCCTGGGCCAGCAGCACGGCGCGGACTTCTTCGACGCCGCCGGAAAGCCGACCTTCACCTCCGACGGCGCCGTGGCGGCCGTGAAGCAGTACATCGACCTCATGGCCAAGGACAAGATCATCGCGCCGGGGAACGCGGAGTACGCCCAGAACCAGTCCCTGACGGACTTCGCCAAGGGCAAGACCGCGATGGTGCTGTGGCAGGCCGCCGCCTCCACCTTCGCCTCCCAGGGCATGAAGCCCGAGGACTGGGGCGCCGCTCCCGTGCCCGTCGCCTCCGGCACTCCCGGTCAGGGCAAGAACGTCAACTCCATGGTCGCCGGCATCAACATGGCCGTGTTCAAGAACACCAAGAACATCGACGGCGCCAAGAAGTTCGTGAAGTTCATGACGAGCGACGCCGAGCAGAAGCTGCTCAACAAGACCTACGGGTCCATCCCGCCGGTCAAGACCGCCCAGGCCGACGCCGCGTTCTCGGCGCCCGACCTCGCCGTCCTGCGCGACACCCTGGCCAAGAGCGCGGCCCCGCTGCCGCAGGTCCCCAACGAGTCCCAGTTCGAGACGGCCGTCGGCACCGCGGTCAAGGAGCTGTGGGCCGACGCCGCAGCTGGACGCCCCGTGACCACCGAATCCGTCAAGGCGCGCCTCGAAAAGGCCCAGCAGACGATGCAGCAGTAAGGCACCCCTCATGACCGCCACCGTGAACACCGACAGCCGGACGGACAAGTCGGACAGGGTGACGAGCCGGGGCGATGGGGGTGCGCGCAGGAGACTGCCGCGCGTCCCCGACCGGATCCGCCAGGGCGGACTGCCCTATCTCCTGCTCCTGCCGGCCGTTCTGCTCGAACTACTCGTCCATGTGATTCCGATGGTCATCGGAATCGTGATGAGCTTCCGCCAGCTCACGCAGTTCTACATCAACAACTGGGGCGGGGCGCCCTGGACCGGCTTCGACAACTACAAGATAGCCGTCGACGTCAACGCCCCCATCGGCGAGGCACTGCTCCACTCGTTCTTCGTCACCTGCGTCTTCACGTTCTTCGCCGTCGGCCTGTCCTGGCTGTTCGGTGTCGCGGCGGCGATCATGCTGCAGGAGAACTTCCGCGGCCGCGGCTTCCTGAGGGCGGTCTTCCTCGTCCCGTACGCCCTGCCGGTCTACGCGGCCGTCATCACCTGGGCGTTCATGTTCCAGCGGGACAACGGCCTGGTCAACCACGTGCTCCACGACCAGCTCGGCCTCACCGACCAGCCCTCGTTCTGGCTGATCGGCGACAACAGCATCTACGCACTGATCGTCGTCTCGGTCTGGAAGGGCTGGCCCTTCGCCTTCCTCATCGTGATGGCCGGACTCCAGAACATCCCGCGCGAGCTGTACGAGGCCGCGTCGATCGACGGGGCCGGCATCTGGCAGCAGATCCGCAAGATCACACTGCCGTCGCTGCGCCCGGTCAACCAGGTCCTCGTGCTCGTCCTGTTCCTGTGGACGTTCAACGACTTCAACACCCCGTACGTGCTGTTCGGCAAGGCGGCGCCGGAGAGCGCGGACCTCATCTCGATCCACATCTACCAGTCGTCGTTCGTCACCTGGAACTTCGGCACCGGATCCGCGATGTCCGTACTCCTGCTGCTGTTCCTCCTGGTCGTGACGGCCCTCTACCTGCTCATCACCTCACGCGGAAGGAAGGGTGCAGATGCCTAGCCATGCCCAGCCGGCCGCACTGAAGACAACGGCGGGATCGCGGTCCCGGTCCCGGTCCCGGTCCCCGATGGCCGCGCCGCAGTCCTTCCTCTGGACCCGGCGCGTCATCCTGACCTTCCTGGCCGCCTTCGCCCTGCTGCCCGTCTATGTGATGGTCAGCAGCTCGCTCAAACCGCTCCAGGACGTGTCGGGGAAGTTCCACTGGATCCCGTCCGGGCTGACCGTCCAGCCGTACTTCGACATCTGGGAGACCGTCCCGCTCGCCCGGTACTTCGTCAACTCGCTGGTCGTGGCGGGTACGGCGACGGTGCTCTCGGTGATCATCGCGGTGTTCTCCGCCTACGCCGTCAGCCGCTACAAGTTCCGCGGCAAGCGCGTCTTCACCGTCACCGTGCTCTCCACCCAGATGTTCCCGGGCATCCTCTTCCTGCTCCCCCTGTTCCTGATCTTCGTCAACATCGGGAACAGCACGGGCATCGCCCTGTACGGCTCGCGCGGCGGACTGATCCTCACGTATCTGACGTTCTCGCTGCCGTTCTCCATCTGGATGCTCATCGGGTACTTCGACTCGATCCCGAAGGACCTGGACGAGGCCGCCCTGGTCGACGGCTGCGGACCGCTCGGCGCCCTGTTCCGGGTCGTCGTGCCGGCCGCCGTGCCGGGCATCGTCGCCGTCGCCGTGTACGCGTTCATGACGGCCTGGGGCGAGGTCCTCTTCGCCTCCGTCATGACCAACGACACCACCCGCACGCTCGCCGTCGGCCTCCAGGGCTACGCCACGCAGAACGACGTGTACTGGAACCAGGTCATGGCCGCCTCGCTCGTCGTCAGCGTGCCGATCGTCGCCGGCTTCCTGCTCCTGCAGCGCTACCTGGTCGCCGGCCTCACCGCGGGAGCCGTCAAGTGACCGCTTCGGAAAGGAAGTCAGTGACCGACCTCAGCGCCCTCCCGGCCGGATTCACCTGGGGCGTCGCCACAGCCGCGTACCAGATCGAGGGAGCCGTGGCCGAGGACGGCCGCGCCCCCTCGATCTGGGACACCTTCTCCCACACCCCGGGCAAGGTGGCCGGCGGCGACACCGGCGATGTGGCCTGCGACCACTACCACCGGGTTCCGGAGGACATCGCCCTGATCAAGGAGGTGGGCGCGGGCGCGTACCGCTTCTCGCTCGCCTGGCCGCGGATCGTCCCGGGCGGCGACGGGCCGGTCAACGAAGCCGGACTCGACTTCTACGACCGGCTGGTGGACGGCCTCCTGGACGCCGGGATCACCCCGTTCGCCACGCTCTACCACTGGGACCTTCCCCAGGCGCTCCAGGACCGCGGCGGCTGGACCGTCCGGGAGACCGCCGAGCACTTCGCCGCGTACACCTCGGTCGTCGTGGACCGGCTCGGCGACCGGGTGAAGGACTGGGCGACCCTCAACGAGCCGCTCTGCTCGGCCTGGATCGGGCATCTCGAGGGCACGATGGCGCCGGGTCTCACCGACCTGACCGCCGCCGTCCGGGCCTCGTACCACCTGCACCTGGGCCACGGCCTCGCCGTTCAGGCGATCCGCGCCACGTCCCCGGACGCCCGCGTCGGCATCGTCAACAACCTCAGCCCCGTGGAGGCCGCCACCGACCGCGAGGCGGACCGGGCCGCCGCCGTGCGCGGAGACGGGCACATCAACCGCTGGTGGCTCGACCCGATCCTCGGTCGCGGCTACCCGCAGGACATGGTCGACCTGTACGGAGTCGAACTCCCGGTCCAGGACGGCGACATGGAGCTCATCGCGGCGCCGCTCGACTGGATGGGCGTGAACTACTACTTCCGCCAGGTCGTCACGGCGGACGCGACGGGCCCCGTCCCGCACGCCAAGCAGGTCTATCTCCCCGGCTCCCGCCACACCCACATGGACTGGGAGGTCCACGCACAGGGGCTGGAGCAGCTGCTCCTGCGCCTGACCGAGGAGTACGGCGTCCAGCGGATCTACGTCACCGAGAACGGCTCGGCCTACCAGGACGTCGTCCTCGCCGACGGTTCGGTGCACGATCCGGAGCGGACCCAGTACCTCGAGGAGCACCTCGCCGCCTGCGCACGCGCCGTCCGCAAGGGCGCCCCGCTCGCCGGCTACTTCGCCTGGTCGCTGCTGGACAACTTCGAGTGGGCGTACGGCTACGACAAGCGGTTCGGCCTGGTCCACGTCGACTACGCGACGCAGCGCCGCACGGTCAAGAGCAGCGGCCGGCGGTACGCGGAGCTGATCGGCGAGGCGACGGCGCCCCGCACACGCGGCAAGGCCGCCTGACGCCTGGCCTTCCGGTCAGGACCCGAGGCCCCCAAGCGACCTCCGGCCGCGGCGGACCACCGCCGCCGCCGCCGGAGGTTTCGCGCCGCCCGGGGCTGTGAGTGGTCGCCGCAAACCGATCGCCGGCCGTCGCTTGCGGCGTGCTGCTTGCCTCTTGTTGCCTGCCGCTTGCCGCTTGCCGCTTGCCGCTTGCCGTTACGGCATCAGGCGTCGCGACCGGCCCTGCCGGTCGCCGACGGCCAGTTCGCGAGCAGGAAGTGCAGAGCCTCGACCGCACGCTCCCAGGACGTCTGCACGGAGCGCGGCGCACCGAATCCGCCATCGGCCTCCAGTGCGGTGAACCCGTGGAAGGTGCTGCGCAGCAGCCGTACCGCGTCCGTGAGGTCGGGTTCGGCCAGGCCATAGGCGCGCAGCATCGCCGAGGTGGTCTCGATGGTCCGGTGGTACGCGGGCGCTCCGGCGGCGACGGCGGGGTCGACCCGCATCTGCGTCGCCTCGTAGCGGCCCGGGCACTCCAGGGCGAACGACCGGTAGGCATCGGCGAACGCGACCAGCGCGTCCCTCCCCGCCCGGCCGGCCACCGCCGCCTCGATCCGGTCGATGAACTCCCCCGCCGCCAGCAGCGCGACCCGGGTGCGCAGGTCCTGCAAGTTCCTGACGTGGGAGTAGAGGCTGGCGTCCTTGACGCCGAAGCCACGGGCCAGCGCGGAGATGGTGACCTTGCCGAAGCCGATCGAGTCGGCCAGATCGGCCGCCGCCACCACGACCCGGTCGGACGTGAGCCCCGCGCGAACCATCCCCACCCCCACCGAAGTACTTGCCTAGACCCCTTAGCTTTTCTCCGAATATACACAGGCACAGGCTCGGGCCATGAACGTCACGAGCCCGCGGTGGTCACGGATTGCCGTGACCACCGCGGGCATGTGCACCGCGCCGACAGCGGGGATGGGGACGGCGCGGGCAGTCCTGGAGGGGAGCGGACGGAGCGTTGACGGGAGTGACCGGAGAGGAGGCGGACAGCTGATGGAGAGCGCTCTCCTCGATGGCGCGGAGCGGAACGGATGGTGCACCGCGGAGAGATCCACTCCGGGGGTGCGGCCCGGACCCGGATCAAATGGGAGAGCGCTCTCCAAAGCATGGTCAGTGTTGCGCCGCCGCTGCGGAAGTGTCAAGAGCCGGTGAACAACGGCCCCGAGGGCACCCGTTGACGTTCGGAATCGGAGCACGGTCCGGGTGGACACAGGAACAGACGAACAGACGAACAGACGGACGGACGCTGACGGGTCGAGCCCGGTTCGAGAGGGGTCGGGTACCGTCCGGCCGTTGAACAGGCCGTCCCCCCGTCCCGTATCCATACTGGACATCGCAGCCTCCCGGCTCCCGGCCCCCAGGCTCCCCGGCCCGCGGACCGGTCCCCGGCTTCCCCGACACACTGCAGGAGCAGACAGATGAGCGGCACTGCGCAAATCGGCGTCACCGGACTCGCGGTGATGGGCCGCAACCTGGCCCGCAACTTCGCCCGCAACGGCTACACGGTCGCGGTGCACAACCGCACGACCGCGAAGACGGACGCGCTGGTCGCGGAGTTCGGTGACGAGGGCTCCTTCGTGGCCGCGCACACTCCTGAGGAGTTCGTCGCGGCACTCGAACGGCCGCGCCGCCTGGTCGTCATGGTGAAGGCGGGCGAGCCGACGGACGCGGTCATCCAGGAGTTCGCCCCGCTGCTGGACGAGGGCGATGTCGTCATCGACGGCGGCAACGCCCACTTCGAGGACACCAGGCGCCGCGAGAAGGAACTGCGCGAGCGCGGCATCCACTTCGTCGGCGCGGGCATCTCGGGCGGCGAGGAGGGCGCGCTGAACGGGCCGAGCATCATGCCGGGCGGTTCGGCCGAATCGTACGAGTCACTGGGGCCGATGCTGGAGAAGATCGCGGCGAGGGCGCAGGACGGCGCACCCTGCACCACCCACATCGGGCCGGACGGTGCCGGTCACTTCGTGAAAATGGTCCACAACGGCATCGAGTACGCCGACATGCAGCTCATCTGCGAGGCCTACCAGCTCCTCCGCGACGTGGCCGGATACTCCCCCGCACGGATCGCGGACATCTTCCGCTCCTGGAACACCGGGCGGCTGGACTCCTACCTCATCGAGATCACCGCAGATGTGCTCTCGCATGTCGATGCCACGACCGGTAAGCCCTTCGTGGATGTCGTGCTCGACCGGGCGGAGCAGAAGGGCACCGGCCGCTGGACCGTGCAGATCGCGCTCGACCTGGGTGTTCCCGTATCCGGCATCGCCGAGGCCGTGTTCGCCCGCTCCGTCTCCGGTCACGCCGCCATCCGTGACGCCTCACGCCACCTCGTCGGACCGACCGCCCGGGAACTCGGCGCGGACGAGGCGGCGACGTTCGCCGACCAGGTCGAGCAGGCACTGTACGCCTCGAAGATCGTCGCCTACACCCAGGGCTTCCACGAGATCGCGGCAGGCAGCGAGCAGTACGGCTGGGACATCGACCTCGGCAAGGTCGCCGCGATCTGGCGCGGCGGATGCATCATCCGGGCCGCGTTCCTCGACCGCATCACCAGCGCCTACGAAGCCCAGCCCCGGATGCCGAGCCTTCTCTCCGACAAGAGCTTCGCCGAAGAGATCGCCGCCGCACAGGACGACTGGCGCGCAGTGATCGCCACCGCCGTCACCCAGGGCGTCCCCACCCCCGCCTTCGCCGCCACCCTCGCCTACTACGACTCCCTGCGCGCCGAACGCCTCCCTGCCGCACTCACCCAGGGCCAGCGCGACTACTTCGGCGCACACACCTATCACCGCACCGACCGCGAGGGCACCTTCCACACCCTCTGGGGCGGCGACGGAACCGAAGTCACAGGCTGACCGGCACGACAGTCCCGGCTTCCTGATGTCCTGTCACCCGGCACCGGGCTTCCTGAGGCGCTCCTCCAGGCGCTGCGCAGCGCGGGGAGGCGCTCCTCCAGGTGCTGCGCAGCGCGGGGAGGCGCTCCTCCAGGTGCTGCGCAGCGCGGGCGGCGGGCAGGGCCCGTCCGGTCAAACGCTCACCCGGTGGCCCCTGGGCGCCTCCCCCGGAGACTCAAGTGGCTGTCCCGCCCGGTCTCTCGGCCAGGTCACGGGTCTCGCCCCCCCGGTCTCCGTACCGCACAATGCTGTTGGTCTCCCGGCCCGGACCGTTCATGATCGTGGGCATGACTGATCCCACCGCTTCCCAGCAGGACTCCGGCTCGGGAATTCGCATCACCCGGCAGTTCGGGTGGAACAACATGTTCGTCCATCCGGACGACGAACCGCGCACCGAGGGTGGCTTCCGCGGCGAGCGGGACACGCTGGTCGGGTTCCTGCGTGACCAGCGCCTCACGCTGGAGATGAAGTGCTCGGGTCTCGACGCGGCCGCTCTGGCGCGGCGCTCCGTGGAGCCGTCCACCCTGTCGCTCCTGGGGCTGGTGCGCCACATCGCCGATGTGGAGCTGTACTGGTTCCGTCGTGTGATGGCCGGCCAGGACGTGCAGCGCGTCTACCGCACCGCCGTTGACCGTGACGCCGACTTCAACGGGGCGGTGCCCGATCCGGAAGCGGTCGAGGAGGCGTGGGCAAGGTGGCGGGCCGAGGTCGCGTTCGCGGAGGAGTTCGTGGCCGGGGCGCCCGATCTCGGTGTCACGGCGCTGGGCGGGGACGAACCGGTGGAGCTGCGCGTCGTGCTGGTCCACATGATCGAGGAGTACGCCCGGCACAACGGCCACGCCGACCTCCTGCGCGAGCGGATCGACGGACGCGTGGGTCAGTAGCCGAACGCGAGAGCCGGTGACGGTCCCGGGGCAGGGCGGTTCGGCAGGAGCGCCGGAGGCCTGTGCCGCCGCCCGGAGCGGGTGCATCCCGGGTCGCCCGGTCGGGTGACCCGGGGTGCGGCGCGGCCCGCGGTGTGGGTAAGTGGCAGCGGGCCCCGCCCTCACCCGCGGCGGGTTCCGCGATCCAGCGCGCCGAACCGCCGAGCCACTCAGGGAGCCGCCGCATGCCCGACACCACCGCAGAAGCGGCTGCGGCGCAGCCCGTCGTGGCGCCGCTGACCAGCGCGGCCCTGTTCCTCGTCGCCACGATCGAGCCCGGGGGCGAGAGCGCCGTTCGCGCGGCCCTGCCGGATCTGGCGGCGTTCGCCCGCTCCATCGGGTTCCGTTTTCCCCGTGCCGGGCTGTTCTGTGTGACCGGATTCGGCTCCGACGCCTGGGACCGGCTGTTCTCCGGCCCGCGGCCCGCCTCGCTCCACCCCTTCCAGGAACTGCACGGCACCCGCCACCACGCCCCCGCCACCCCTGGCGACCTGCTGTTCCACATCCGGGCCGAGCGGATGGACGTGTGCTGGGAGTGGGCCTCGCAGCTGCTGGACCGGCTCGGCGGGGCGGTCAAGGTCGTCGACGAGACGCACGGGTTCCGCTACTTCGACCACCGGGATCTGCTCGGGTTCGTCGACGGCACCGAGAACCCGGTGGGCGACGACGCGCGGGCGGCGGCCCTGGTGGGAGCCGAGGACCCCGATTTCGCGGGCGGCAGCTACGTCATCGTGCAGAAGTACCTGCACGACCTCACCTCGTGGAACGCGTTGTCGACCGAGGAGCAGGAACGGGTGATCGGGCGGACCAAGTTCACCGACATCGAGCTCGCCGACGACGTCAAACCCGCCGATTCGCATGTCGCGTTGAACACCATCACCGACCCGGACGGCACGGAGCGCGACATCCTGCGCGCCAACATGCCGTTCGGCAGGTTCGGCCAGGGCGAGTTCGGTACCTACTTCATCGGGTACGCCGCCGACCCGGACGTCACCGAGCGCATGCTCCGCAACATGTTCCTCGGCAGCCCGCCCGGCACGCACGACCGCATCCTCGACTTCTCGACCGCGGTCACCGGCACGCTCTTCCACGCCCCCGGCGCCGACTTCCTCGGCGCCCCGCCGCCGCCTCCCGCCTCCACCGAGGCCCTGTCCCGGCCGGAGCCGGCGTCCGCGCCGGTGGCCGGGGCCGTGGCCCCGCCGGTGTCCGGGGACGGTTCGCTGCGTATCGGCAGCCTGCAAGAAAGCGCCCAGTGATGAACAACCTCCACCGCGAACTCGCCCCTGTCACCCAGGCCGCCTGGGACCAGATCGAAGAGGAGGCCCGGCGTACCTTCAGCCGCCATCTCGCGGGCCGCCGCGTCGTCGATGTCAGCGGTCCGCAGGGACCGCAGCTGGCTGCGGTCGGGGACGGCCATCTGCGTGACATCGATCCGCCCACCCCCGATGTGCTGGCCCGCGCCCGCACATCGATGCCGGTCATCGAGTGGCGGGTGCCGTTCACCGTGACCCGGGCGGCCGTCGACGACGTCGTGCGCGGTTCGGACGACAGCGACTGGCAGCCCGTCAAGGACGCGGCCCGCACCTGTGCGTTCGCCGAGGACATGGCGATCATCGACGGTTACGCCGCGGCCGGGATCGCCGGTCTGCGGGACGGTTCCTCGCACCCGCCGCTGCCTCTGCCGGCCGACGCCCGCGACTATCCGGCCACGGTCAGCCAGGCGCTGACCCGGCTGCGGCTCGCCGGTGTCGACGGACCGTACCGGCTGCTGCTGGGAGCGGACGCGTTCACGGAGGCGACCGAGACGTCCGACCACGGGTATCCGGTCTCCACGCACCTGGGCCGGCTCCTGGACGACCAGATCCTGTGGGCGCCTGCCGTCGCGGGCGGGGTGCTGCTGTCCACCCGGGGCGGCGACTTCGAACTGTGCCTGGGCGAGGACCTGTCCATCGGCTACCAGGACCATGACGCGACGGACATCCGGCTGTACTTCCACCAGTCGTTCACGTTCCGGATGCTGACGCCGGAGGCCGCGGTCCCGATCATCGCCTGATCCGGACGGCGGGCCTTCGCCCGGTCGCTCGTATGCTCGGCTGCCATGACGAGCCGAACGTCCACCTCGCCGACATCGCCGGAGCCCGGGGTCGCGCTGCGGGAGATCCTCGCCTTCGACGACAGCGGAACGCTGCGCCTGCTGCTGGCCCCGGCCGGCCGGGACGTCGGTGTACGGGGCGTGGCGGTCGGCGACGAGGGGCCGGCGCAGCCGCTCGACGGCTGCCTGGTGCTGGTGACCGGCGCACCGGCCCCGTCCGCCGACGCTGCGGATCCGGTACGCACGGCCGCTCTGCGCGGCGCCTGCGGCGTGGTGCTGCGCGACGTGGAGGGGGCGGCCGCCGCGCCGGAGGTACTGGCCGCCGCCGAGGAGGCGGGCATCGCCCTGCTCACCCGCGCGGAGTGGGCCGACTGGGCGGACACGGCCGCGCTGTTGCGCTCCGCCCTGGCCTGCGCGCGGGCCGGACGCGACGAGGGGCCGGCCGGGATCACGGCCGGCGGTGCGGAGAGTCTGACCGCACTCGCCGCGGCCGTCGCCGAGTACACCGGCGGCTCGATCACCATCGAGGACACCCGGTTCCGGGTCCTTGCCCACTCCGCCACCGGGCCGGAGGCCGACGGGCTTCGCCGGTCGACGATCCTGGGCGGCCGGGTGCCGCAGTGGCGCGTCGCCGAACTGCGCCGGAGCGGGATGCTGCGGGTCCTGTGGACGTCCCGGGACGTGATCCACCGCGCCGAGGACGCCGACGGCCCGGAGCGCCTGATCATCGCGGTCCGCAGCGGTCCCGAAGTGCTCGGGTCCATCTGGGCGGCCGGGGACGGGCGCACCCTGTCGCCGCACGCCGCGGACGCGTTGCGACTGGCGGCCGAGGTCGCAGCGCCCCTCCTGGTACGGCACCGGCTGCGCGAGAGCGGTGCGGCGCGTCGCAGGGAACTCGCGCTGCGGGGCCTGTTGTACGGGGACGGGGACGCCCGCACCCATGCCTGGTCGCTGGGGTTCTCGCCCGATGGGGCCTGCGCGGTCGTGGTCGCCGAGCGGGACGGTGCGGCCCCGGGCGTGGGCGACCGTACGCTCGATGTCCTCGCGCTGCACGCCGTGTCGTACCGGCCTTCGGTACGGGTGCTGCGCGACGGCGACCGGCTGCTCGCGCTGCTTCCCGTCGAGGCCGGTCAGGAACGGGACGCCCTGGGCCTGGCGAGGGAGCTGGCGACACTGGCCCCGTCCCTGCCGGGCGGTGTGCCGGTCCTGGCCGGTGCGGGTCCGGTGGTCCCCACAGCGCTGCGCGTGCGGGCCTCGTGCGAGGAGGCCGCACTGATCGTGCGGGTGCTGCGGGGGCGCGCCGCCCGGGACGCCGCGGCGGGTCCGGCGCGGTACGCGGACGCCGCGGGGGTGGGCGCCTCGCTGGACGTCGTGCGCGTCCTGGATGCCGTGCGGCCGGTGTGGGAGGCGGGCAGCGGGCCGGTGCACGACC
This sequence comes from Streptomyces sp. NBC_00876, assembly GCF_045207435.1. NCBI lineage: Bacteria > Bacillati > Actinomycetota > Actinomycetes > Kitasatosporales > Streptomycetaceae > Streptomyces > Streptomyces sp. NBC_00876. Next base: position 7,775,570 of record NZ_CP108800.1, on the reverse strand, counting down.
TCGTACGGGCCGATCTGGCGGCCGGCGGCGAGCTGGTCCGCTCACTCGCCGCCTATCTCGACGCGTCGGGTGACGTCGCCCGGGCGGCGGGCCGGCTCGTGGTGCACCCCAACACGCTGCGCTACCGGCTGCGGCGCGCCCGGGAACGGTTCGGTGTGGACCTGGACGACCCCGACACCAGGCTCCTCATCACCCTCGCGGTCCGTCTCACCGGGTAGGTTGGCCCTCCGCCCGTACGGCCGTTGGCCAACCGGCCATGGTTCTGCGCCGATGCTGTCCTGCTGGACAGAGACCTGTGGGGCAGCCATCACCGACTCTGGCTCCATGAGCCTTCCCTCATCACTCTCCGCCCGGTCCTCCTCCGAGCGTGTCGCGGCCGCGGTCCGCCACGCCGTCGCCTCCGGTCTGCTCGGCGAGTCCTGCCCGGTCGCCGGGTTCATCGACACGGACGGCGTCCGCGACTCGGTCGCCGCCCTCCACGAGGCGTTCCCCGGGGTGCCCGCCGTGCTGCACACCTTCGCGGCCAAGGCCTCGTCGCTCGTACCCGTGCTGCGGCTGCTCGCCCGGTGCGGCATGGGCTGCGAGGTCGCGAGCCCGGGGGAACTCCGGCTCGCGCTCGACGCGGGGTTCGCGCCGTCGAGGATCGTGCTGGACTCCCCCGCCAAGACGCGTGACGAGATCCGCCGGGCACTGGCGGTCGGTGTGGCGCTCAACGCCGACAACCTGGACGAGGTGGAGCGGATCGCCGCGCTGCGGCCCTCGGATGCGGTGTCCGCCATCGGACTGCGGGTCAATCCCCAGGTCGGCGGCGGTTCGATCGGCGCGATGAGTACGGCCACGGCCACCTCGAAGTTCGGCGTGGCGCTGCGCGATCCCGGCGCGCGCGAGAACGTCGTGAAGGCTTTCGCGGCGCACCCCTGGCTGACCCGGCTGCACGCCCATGTCGGCTCCCAGGGCTGTTCGCTGGAGCTGATCGCGGCCGGAATCGCCGAGACCTACCGGCTGGCCGAGGAGATCAACGAGACGCTCGGCCGCCGGCAGATCACCGGCCTCGACATCGGTGGCGGCCTCCCGGTGAACTTCACCGACGACACGGTCCGGCCCACGTTCGCCGCCTATGCGGCGGCGCTGCGCGACGCGGTCCCCGGGCTCTTCGACGGCCGGTACGAGCTGGTCACGGAGTTCGGCCGTTCCCTGCTGGCCAAGAACGGTTTCATCGCCGCTCTGGTCGAGTACACGAAGGACGCCGGGGGCCGCCGCATCGCGCTCACCCACGCGGGCGCCCAGACCGCCACCCGTACCGTCTTCATGCCGGATGCCTGGCCGCTGCGGGTCGGCACCTTCGACGCCGGGGGACTCCCCAAGCACGGGGCGGCGCTCGTCCAGGACATCGCCGGGCCGTGCTGCTTCGCCGGGGATGTCGTCGCCCACGCCCGGGAGCTGCCCGAACTGCGGGCCGGTGACTATGTGGTGCTGTACGACACGGGCGCGTACTACTTCTCCACGCCGTGGTCCTACAACAGCCTTCCGCGGCCGGCGGTGTACGGATTCGGCATGAGCGGCGAAGCGGGGCAGGACGGCCCGTCGGTCCGCTTCGCACCGGTGCGTGACGCCCAGTCGCTGGACTCGGTCTCGGCCGAGAGCGGGCTGGCGCACGCCGACGCCCTGCTGCACCTGCACGGCTGACCCGCCGACGGATATCACCGGCCGGACCGGGCCGGCCGGTCTACCGCCCGAGGGCTGAGCCGGTCCCCGTACCGGTCAGCCGACCGGTGAGGGCTCGGGCTCGGGCGGCGGCACCGGCTCGGGGTTGGGTGCCGGCGGCTGCGGAATCGGGTCGGGCGCCGGTCCCGGCGGTGTCGGACCGGGCGGCGCCGGCACGGGGCCGGGCGGAACCGGAGTCGGCTCCGGCAGCGGCCGGGGCGGTCCCGGCATCGGCCCGGGGGTGGGCGCCGGTGGTACGGGGTCGGGGAACGGATGGGTCATCTCGGGCCTCCGAACGGTCGGGGTGGATCTCTCCTCCACCGTCTCCCGGACCGGCTGCCCGCGCCCGGCGAGTCCATACGTACGGGCTACGGATGATCCGGCCGGGCTCAGTACCCGGCCACGGCCGCCGCGGCGGCCAGACCCGGGCGCGGGCTCGACAGGACGGGAACCGGGGTGGTCGTTCGGGTGACGGCGCCGGCCATGGAGCCCTGCGCCAGCACGATCGCATCGGTGTCCGTCACCGCGTCGGCCGCAGCGGCCACGAGATCCAGGAAGCCGTCACGGTCACCGGCCTCGAAGCGTTCCCAGGCGCCTTCCACCAGGACGGTGGTCACCTCCGCGCCGGGCAGCCCCGCTTTCCTCGCTTCCTCCGCGAGCAGTGCACAGGTCGGCTCCAGGGTGGCGGGGTATGTCGCGAGGACGGTCACCCGTCCCGCGCGGACGGCGGCCGCGGCCATGGGCCGGTCGACACGCAGGACCGGGATGCCGAGCGCCTCCCCGGCTGACTCGGCGACCGCGCCGATCGTCGAGCAGGTGCAGAGCACGGCGGTGGCCCCCTCGGCGACGGCAACGACGAGCAGCGCCTCGACATCGCCCGCCACCGACTCGGGCCCGGTCACCCCGGCCCGGTCGAGCAGTTCTCTCTGCACGACGTGGCGCAGGACAAGACCGGGGTGCCCGGCATCGCGCAGTGCGTCGAAAACCGGGACATGGACCGCGGAGGTATGCAGCAGCGTGAGGGTCACCGCCGACACGCTACCGGCACCCTCCGGCCCCGCCCGGGGCCGTACCCGCCCGGAGTCGGGACCTGCCCGGGGTCGGCACCCGTCCGGGGTCGGCACCCGTCCGGAGTCGTACCCGTCCGGAGTCGGGACCCGTCCGGAGTCAGTACAGCTCGGGGTGGGACGCGAGCTGCCCCTTCGCCCGCTCCACCAGCTCGGCCGGGGCCTCGGGGGCCTCGTCGGGGTGGCGTGACGCCCACTTCGCGGCGTACGGACAGAGCGGGACGACGGGGACGCCCTCACGGCCCGCCATGGCGTAGAACTCCCTGACCAGCGATCCCCCGATGCCCTTGCCCTCGTGCCCCGGCTCGACGACGGTGTGCACGGCGACGAGCGCGGCGGGCGCACCCTCCATCACGAAGTACACGATGACCCCGGCGGCCTCGCCGTTCTCGTACGCGAGCAGCTTGCCCGCCGCCCGGTCGTCACGGATGTCGGGCCCGCTCTCTGCGGCCTGGTCTGCCATGGCGGATGCTCCCTCGCTGGGTGAGGCGCTTCAGCGTGCCGCGGGAACGGCGTGCGGACTGCGCTCGGTATCGGTTCCCGGCACGGGCGCGGAGGCGTCGGCGCCGAGCGCGACGATCCGGTTTCCCGCGTCGACATGGACGATACGCGGAACCAGGCCGCGCGCCTCGGCGTCGTCGACCTGCGCGTAGCTGATCAGGATGACCAGATCCCCGGGGTGCACGAGGTGGGCGGCGGCGCCGTTGATCCCGATGACACCGGAGCCGCGCTCGCCCTCGATGACGTACGTCTCCAGACGGGCGCCGTTATCGATGTCCACGATGTGCACCAGCTCACCGGGCAGCAGGTCCGCTGCCTCCATCAGCTCGGCGTCGACGGTGACGGAGCCGACGTAGTGCAGATCGGCCTGGGTCACGGTGGCACGATGGATCTTGGACTTGAACATGGTACGTATCATCAAGGTACTCCTGGACATAGGCTCCCTGCCTGCGTTTTTGCAGGTCAAGTGCTGTTTCCCTACCTTACAACGAGTCGCATGTCCGGTCAGCTCTCGCAGGGTTCCTGAGGACTGATGCTGACCAATTGCTGACTTTCCGGCGCACTGATAGTCGTTGCGGGAGAGCTTCGCCGACCCTCCCGGACTTCACTGCGACGGCTGCACAAGCCTACGCAGCAGCCTCCGAAGAGTGTCCGTGATCACCGTCACTCTGGCGGTCAGGGACGAGGGCGGTCACCGGGGATCCGGGCTGCGCACCACCTTGGGTCAGCTGACCCAGGCCCCTCACCACCGCCTCAGGGAGGAGGCACCAATGGTTCACCAGGAATCCGAAGGGCCGAAGCGGCACGGCAACACGGCCGCGGATCGCCGGTCAGCCAAACCGGCGATTCCGACGACCATGGCCATAACTCGTCCGGTGACTCCTGGCGGTGGCACAGGGCGGGCGTCAAGGACGTTTGGGATTCGGCCAGAGCAGAGTGCGAGTCGATGCCGCGATCGGGCTCAGGTCAGCCTCAAGGAGCCATCTTGCCCGTGGAAGCGCAGTCGCACTCCGACGAGACCCGCACCGATGTCAACTCGTCGGGCAGGCGCCGCAGCGTCGAGCCCGTCGTTATGGACGCTTCTGAGGTTGCCACGATGCTCAACATGTCCACGAGCTGGGTCTACAAGGAGGCATCGAAACGAGGACGCCGAGGACACCGTGCAGGAGACGGTGTCAGCCGGGAAGCGTCAGCCGGAAGGTGGTGCGTCCGGGCCTGCTGGTCACAGTGGCGCTGCCGCCGTGGGCGGTGATGACGGCATGGACGATGGCCAGGCCCAGCCCCGTGCTCCCGGTGCTGCGGGATCGTGCCTGGTCAGCACGGACGAAGCGTCCGAACACCTCGGGTTGCAACTCTCCGGGGATACCCGGCCCGTTGTCACTCACACTCACGCAGACGCCGGTGGTGCCGGTGGTGGCGGTGACTGTCACTTCGGTGCCAGGGGGCGTGTGGGTGCGGGCGTTGGCGAGGAGGTTGCCGATGGCCTGCTGGAGCCGGTGGGCGTCACCGGTGACGGTGACCGGCTCTTCGGGGAGTTCGAGGAACCAGCGGTGGTCGGGGCCGGCGGCGCGTGCGTCGTCCGTTGCGTTCAGGATCAGCAGCGTCAGGTCGACCGGCTGGTGTTCGAGGGGGCGTCCGGCGTCCAGGCGGGCGAGGAGGAGCAGGTCGTCGACGAGGCGTGTCATGCGCTGAGACTCGCCGTTGATGCGCTCCAGAGCGTGGCGGACTTCGCCGGGCACGGGTCCGCGTTGGCGCAGGGCGAGTTCGGCGTGGCCTCGGATGTTGGCGACAGGGGTGCGTAGCTCGTGGCTGGCGTCGGCGGCGAAGTGGCGGAGGCGTTCCTCGCTTGCCTGGCGGCGGGTGAGGGCGTCCTCGACATGGCGGAGCATGTGGTTGAGGGCGGTGCCCACCTGGCCGACCTCGGTGCCCGGGTCTGTGTCCGGGAGCGGTCCCGGCATGGCGATCTCGCCGCTGGCGAGCGGTAGTCCGGCGACCTCCGCGGCTCTGGCGGTCACTCGTTGAAGGGGGCGCAGGGAGACCCGCACCCACAGGGCGCCGGCGATGCCGGTGACCACGAGGGCAGCTCCGAACAGCACGGCTTCGACCGCTTCGAGGCGGTGCACTGTCTCCTCCACCGGGTGCAGGGGCAGTCCGGTGATCAAGGTGTCCTGATCGTCGCCGTGGACGGCGGCAACGCGGTAGGCCCCCAGAGCGGAGAGGCGGATGCTGTGTCCGCTTCCGTCAACGGGGACCGTCGCCAGAGCGTTGCGGTCCCCGGGCGTGAGCTGCAGGGGCCGGTCATTGGCGTCATCGACGACGGCGGCCTGGGTGACGATGCCGTTGAGGAGCCGGGCGCCGAGGGTGGACTCGGCCTGGCCACGGGTGTCGGGACGGTTGTCGCTGTCGGCCTGTGCCTCGTGTTCCAGGCTGGCCGCGAACCTGCCTCCCGAGGCGGAGAGTTGTTCGTCCAGGCGTCCCATCAGGAAGCCTCGCAGGGCCAGGGCGGTAGTGATGCCGACGGCTAGGCAGGCGAGTGCGAGCAGGGTGACGAGGCCGGCGGTGAGCTGGGCACGCAGGGTGCGGGGAAACGGGCGTTTCATGGAGTGCCCGGCTTGAGGACGTATCCGACGCCGCGAACGGTGTGGATCATGGGGGTGCGTCCGGCGTCGATCTTCTTGCGCAGGTAGCTGATGTAGAGCTCGACGATGTGGGCGCGACCGCCGAAGTCGTAGGCCCAGACCCGGTCGAGGATCTGGTCCTTGGACAGCACCCGGCGTGGGTTGCGCATGAGGAAGCGCAGGAGTTCGAACTCGGTACGGGACAAGTCGACGGGGACCTCACCGCGCCTGACCTCCCTGGCCTCCTCGTCCATGCTCAGGTCCCCCACTGTCAGCCGGTGCGCACCCGGCTCGGCGGTCATGCCCGCCCGTCGGAGCAGCCCGCGCAACCTTGCCAGAACCTCTTCCAGGCTGTAGGGCTTGGTCACGTAGTCGTCGCCGCCCGCGGTGATGCCCGCGATGCGGTCCTCGACCGCATCGCGGGCGGTCAGGAACAGCACGCACACACGGGGCGCCTCGCGTCTGAGCGCGCGCAGGACCTCCAGGCCGTCGAGGTCGGGCAGCATCCAGTCCAGGACCACTGCGTCGGGCCGGAAATCACGGGCCCTCGCGAGCGCGCTCGCACCGTCCGCTGCGGTGCTGACCCGCCAGCCCTCCGCGGTCATGACACCGGACAGCACGTCCGTGACGTCGGGTTCGTCGTCGACGACAAGGACTCGGACGGGGGTGCCGTCCGGGCGGTGCAGAAGGGATGTCGCAAGCGGCTCGTCCATGGTCCTTCCAGCATCCCCCTGCACGGGCCGTGACCGCGTGAGGCGTACCTCTGAGTTTGCTCTGAATCGGTGCCGCGAGCCGCAGGCGGGTCCGTTTCAGAAGGTACGCAGAGGTTGGGCTGTGAGGCTGGCCGCCCATCGCCGGAGCAAGTCCCTGCCGGAGGAGCCCCATGACCAGCACCCTCGCCACTCCCCCTGTGAGCCGCGGGATGCGCCACCGGCGTCCACGCCGCAGTCCCGTGCCGTTCTTCGCGCCTCTGGTGATCTGGGCCGGTGCCGCAGGGGTGCTGGCCCTGTGGTGGAGCGACACAGGTTCGGTGGTCGGGCCGGCGGGGTGGCTCACCGGGGCGGGACGCATCACGGGACTCCTGGCCGGTTACGCCTGTGCGGTACTGCTGGCCCTGATGGCCCGTGTTCCGCTGCTGGACCACACGATCGGCACAGACCGGCTCGCCCGCTGGCACGCACTGGGCGGGCGCTGCACCATCTCCCTGGTCATCGCCCACACCCTGCTGATCATCTGGGGCTACTCCCTGACCTCACACACCAGCGTGGTCAGCCAGACCTCCACCCTCGTCCTGCACTACCCCGACCTCCTCAAAGCGACCGCAGGATTCCTGCTCCTCCTGGCCACCGGGATCCTGTCGGCCCGCGCGGCCCGCCGTCGGATGAGTTACGAGACCTGGCACTACCTGCACTTCGCCACCTACCTCGCCGTCTTTCTCGCCTTCGGACACCAGCTCTCCAACGGAGCCGACTTCGTCGGCAACCGCCCCGCCCAGATCGCCTGGTACACGCTGTTCCTCGGCGTCGCCGCCCTTCTCGCCTGGTACCGGTTCGCCGTCCCCCTCCGGCGGGGACTGCGCCACCGGATGCGCGTCAGCGCGGTACGACCCGAGGCACCGGGCGTGGTGTCCGTTCACCTCACCGGTGAGCATCTGGACGAGCTGGGTGGTGAGCCCGGACAGTTTCTGCGCTGGCGCTTCATGACCCGTGGTCTGTGGTGGACAGCGAACCCCTACTCCCTCTCCGCCCCCGCACACCCCCGCCACCTGCGCATCACTGTCAAGACCGCAGGCGGGCACAGCGCCGCCCTGGCCCACCTGACTCCGGGCACCCGGGTCTGGGCCGAGGGGCCCTACGGCGCCTTCACCGCGAACCGCCGCACGACACCCAAGGTCCTGCTCCTGGCCGGCGGCGTCGGCATCACACCCCTGCGTACCCTCTTCGAGACGCTGCCGGGACAGGTAACCCTCGTCTACAGGGCCCGCCGGCCCGACGACCTCGCCCTGCGCGGTGAAATCGACGCGATAGCCGCACGCCGACAGGCCACCGTGCACTATCTCGTCGACGAACCCGACGGACACCCATCCCCTCTCACCGCCCCCGGGCTGAGCGCGCTGGTTCCGGACCTGGCCTCGCACGACGTCTACGTCTGCGGCCCGCCAGGCATGACACAAACCGCCAAGAACGCCCTACAGGAAGCCGGCGTACCCGCACGGCGCATCCACCACGAGTCGTTCGCGTTCTGAGGAGAAGCAATGCGCAGAGCCGTCCTCGCCACCACCGGGATCAGCGCCCTGGTCATCGCGCTGCTCTCCCTCAAACCCCACCATCTCCCCGCCATCGCCGGCAGCCCGCCGTCAACGCCCTCGTCATCTCCTCACACCTCCACAAGCACTTCGCCGGGCGCATCCACAGGCACCGGCACGTTCACCGGCGATCCCGTCGACACCCAGTACGGGACCGTGCAGGTCGCAGCGACCCTCTCCAAGGGAAAGATCACCGCAGTCAAGGTTCTTCAGGCCCCGGACAGCAACGGCCGCGACCAGCAACTCGCCGCCTACGCCCTGCCCCGCCTCACCCACGAAGCCCTCGGCGCACAGAGCGCGCACATCGACGCCGTCTCCGGCGCCAGCTACACCAGCCAGGGCTACATCCAGTCCCTGCAGAGCGCGCTGGATCAGGCCCATGCCTGACACCGCGCCCGCGCTGCGTCACGTCGAGCACGTGATGGGCACGGTCTTCTCCTTCGATATCCGGGACGAGCCCACTCCGGCCATCCACAACGCCGTCCAGGAGGCCGTACAACTGCTCCACCGGGTCGACACCGTGTTCTCCACCTACCGCCCCGACAGCCACATCAGCCGCCTCGGACGTGGCGAGATCCATCTCGGCGACTGCCCGCCCGAAGTCCATGAAGTGCTGGCCCTCTGCGCACAGGCCACCCATGTCACCGACGGCTGGTTCAGCACGACGCCGGCCGGAACGCTCGACCCCTCGGGACTCGTAAAAGGCTGGGCCACCGAAGCCGCATCTCAACTTCTCCACTCATCAGGCGCGCACAACAGCTGTGTAAACGGCGGCGGCGACCTCCAGCTCCGTGGCCAGGCAACCGTGAACAGCCCCTGGCGTGTCGGCATCGCACACCCGCTGCACCCCGGCGAACTGGCCACCGTCATCACCGCCGACCGCACCATGGCCATTGCCACCTCGGGCACCGCCGAACGCGGCGCCCACATTCTCGACCCGCACACCGGTGCACCTGCCACCGCGTTCGCTGCCCTCACCGTCATCGGGCCCAGGCTGACCATGGCCGACGCCTACGCCACCGCAGCCTTCGCCAGGGGCCGGGACGCACGGGACTGGCTGGAATCGATGGATGGCTACGAGGCGCTCGCGATTCTGCCCAACGGCCGGTTCTGGCGGACGTCGGGGTTCAGTCGATACGGAGTGTGAGGTGGCCTCAGCCGATGGGCCGCCACGAATCCGGCTCGCCCGCTGTCCGGCTGCGCCCGGCGAGGCCGGCCCGCACCCTGGAGGTGCGCCCCGATCGCGAGAAGGAGACGAGGTCTCACCCATGTCCTACGACCGCACCGTGACACTGCGTGGCACCTTCGACGAGACCGTCGCAGCTGTGCGCAAGGCTCTGGCAGACCAGGGCTTCGGCGTGCTCACGGAAATCGACATGCAGGCCACGCTGAAGGCGAAGCTCGGTCACGAAATGGAGCAGTACCTCATTCTCGGTGCCTGCAATCCGGCTCTGGCCCGGCAGGCACTGGAAGCAGACCCGTCAGTCGGGCTGTTGCTTCCTTGCAATGTCGTTGTCCGAGCGGCCGGCGACCACGTAGTCGTGCAGGCCGTCGACCCCGCCACCATGGTCGCCTTGACCGGCCTCGATGCCATGGAGCCGGTCGCGGAGCAGGCGACCCGCCTCCTGGACGCCGCCCTCGCAGTTCTGGCGGAGGAAAGGGGCGGCGGGCACTCATAGGGATTGGAATGATCACCTACATGGCGGTGGGAGGAGGAACGCATGCCAGTTCGGTGCCTACCGCTCCCCGCCCGCAATGGTGCGCGTTGACGGGGCCCGGCGACGGCACTGAGTTCGGTGGCCTCGGCAAGCCGGCCGGTGCGTTCACAGATCTCCGTCCGCGGACGCCGGGCGGCACCAAGGCACTACGGCGACGGGACATGAGGCGTGGTGCAGCGCCCGATGTGCGACCCGGCCGAGTTCGAGACCGATCAGCGCGTCACTCCGTCGTGCTCCGACGACCAACAGGTCCGCGGCGGCCGAGCGCTGTGTCAGCCCCTTGTGGGCGGGGCCCTCGACCGTACTCCTGCGGACGCGCACCTGGGGATGTTCACGCACCGTCGTCTCCAGGGCACGGTCGAGCAGCTCCGACGCCCTCTGCGCGTATTCCGTCACCTCACCGGTGAGGTGAGGGTGCTCGACCGGTTCATGCGCCGGCCGACGCCAGGTATGGAGCACCTCCAGTTCCGCGTGCCGGACTGCCGCCTCGCGGAAGGCGAACCGCACGGCGGGCGCCTCCGCGTCCTTGCCCCCGATGCCCAACAGGATGCGCTGATGTCGCGCCTCCAGTGCCTTCCGGTCTCCTCTGACGACGACAACCGGGCAGTGGGCACGTGCGGCCATGGTGAGACCGACCGATCCCAGCAGCAGGCCGGCGATTCGACTTCTGCCCCGGGATCCGACAACAAGGGCTGCGGCTGCTTCTCCCTCCCTGAGCAGACCTCGCGACGCGTCCTCGGCGAGCACCTCCGTGGTTACGGTGAGTCCTGGTCGGCGGCGTTCGGCCCGCTCTCCGGCCACACCGACGATGTTCTCCGCAAGGATCTGATCGGCGGGCCGGTCGGTGGTCAAGGCCGGCACGGCCCCCTCATACCGTTCCCACAGTGAGGCATGCACAATGCGCAGCGGCCATCCATGTCGTGCCGCTTCGTCGGTTGCCCAGTCCACTGCCGTGAGGCTGGCGTCCGACCCATCCACTCCTACCACCAAGGGCGATCCCATCGTCCCCACTCCTTCCCGGTGCAGGGTGGCTCGGTCCCACGCTCGCACCGGAGTCCGTCGCGGGGGTAGGGCCGGCCGGCCCCAACATGACCCGCACGGCCGCGTCGCCCCTCCACCCGTCCGCGACGAGGGCTCCTGCCTTGCCGCTGCGTCCCGGCCGGCCTGCGTTCGAAGGGCCGATGGTCCCGGGAGGGGACCGTTCGGCACTGCCCACGGCCTCGGACCCGGCACCAGAGTGGGAGGTGCCGCGTTCGGCACATCCGTGAAGGAGGAACGTCATGCAGCACCGCACCGTCTTCGAGGTGATGACGCACGACGTGGTCACGGCCGATCCTGCGACTTCCTTCAAGGAGACCGCCCGTCTTTTCAGGGAGAACGACATCTCGGCGGTTCCCGTCGTCGATGAGCACCGGCGCCTTCTTGGCGTGGTCTCCGAGGCCGACCTGCTGCGGGCCACTGCTGGACTTCCGGACCTGGAGGGCCGCTGGGCGGGCGTCCGGCTGCTGTCCGAGGAACGCGGGATGCCCGACGCGGAGACGGCGGCCGGCCTGATGACCTCCCCGGCCGTCGCAGCGCAGTCGGGGTGGAGTCTCGTCGAGACGGCCCGGACGATGCACCGCAAAGGTGTGAAACGGCTCCCCGTATCCGATGAGACCGGGCGGCTCGTCGGAATCGTCAGCCGCAGCGATCTGCTCAAGCCCTTCCTCCGCCGCGACTCCGCGATCCGCGACGAGATCAAGCATGACGTCCTGGTCGGCACCCTGCGCCTGTCCCCTGAAGCGATCGACGTGTCCGTGGAGGAGGGAGTCGTGACGCTGACGGGGCATGTCGACGAGCGCGCCGACATCCCTGTGATCGTGCGCCTCTGCCGCTGGGTGGACGGAGTGGTGACCCTGCACGAGTCGATCGACTACACCTACGACAATCTCGCCCTCGACGTGGACCAGCCTCGATGAGGTCTCCTCGGGTGGCACCGGTCATGCCTGACGACGAGAACGTCCGGGCCGTGTGTACGGAAGGAGCGGATGATGCGGCATCGCAGGATCGAAGAACTGATGACCCGTGAGGTGGTGAGCGTCCGCGGCGATGCCCCGTTCAAGGAGATCGCACGCTTGCTCGCGGAGCACCGTGTCACCGCGGTGCCGGTGTTGGACAGCAGTGACCGGGTGGCCGGGGTGGTTTCGGAGGGTGACCTGCTCCGCAAGACCGCCGACCTGGTCACCGCACCGGACGGCCGGCCGGCCGTACCGGGACTGGAGGCGTGGGAGCGGGCCAAAGCCGAGGGAACGCGCGCCGAGGAGCTGATGTCCGCGCCGCCCGTCTGCGCCCGTCCGGACTGGACCGTGGCTGAGGCCGCGCGGCTGATGGAAGTACACAAGGTGAAGCGGCTCGTCGTCGTCGACGATGCGGATCGCTTGGTGGGGATCGTCAGTCGCCGAGACCTGCTGGAGATCTTCCTCCGCGAGGACGCCGACATCCGCCGGGAGATCAATGAGGACGTACTTACCGAAACGCTGCGCCTCGATCCGGCCGCTCTCACCGTCGAAGTGCGGAACGGACGGGTGGAGTTCAGCGGCCGGCTTCCGCTCCGGAGCGTAATCCCCGCAATCGAGCGCATGTGCGCCACCGTCGACGGAGTGGTCTCGGTCTCCACCCACCTCACCTACGACGCTGACGACCTGCCTGATCCAGCAGTCTGAGAGTCCATGCCAAGGCCCGGACGGGGGCACGCACTGTCGGGCCGCTACGCCCGAGGCAACCACAGCCAAGCATCGGATGGCCCGACCCGGCCCACCGCTCCTCCTCGGCGGCGGCAGGGAAGGAGATGCCCCCTCATGCGACCCCGCCAGGGAAGGCACCCATGAACGACCTCATCGTCGTCGGACTCGATGGATCCCCCGCAAGCGACGCTGCAGCCCGTTGGGGAGCGCGAGAGGCGCTTCTGCGGAAGCTGCCCCTCCGGCTCGTCCACGCCGTGGACCGATGGCCCCCCTTCGCCCTCCCTGTCCCCACGATCGACACGCACCCCATGAGAGTCCCGGCATTGCTGAGCGAAACCGCCGATGATCTACGCACGAGGTACAGCGAACTTCAAGTCAGTGCGGAGTCCTTCGTCGGCAAGCCGGCCGACATACTCCGGGACTCGGCCGCGAACGCACACATGATCGTCCTCGGTGCACGCGGGCTGAGCAGTGTCACAGGATACGTACTCGGGTCGGTCGGGATGGCGGTCATCCGGGCGACGGCGCGGCCGGTCGTCATGGTGCGGGCCGATGACGACCCGGCACCACACACGAGCGGTCGGCACGCGTCGCATGACCTGGTGGTGGGAGTGGACATCAGCCGCCCCTGCGACGCTCTGCTCGCGTTCGCATTCGATGAAGCGGTACGGCGGGCCTGCACCCTTCACATCCTGCACAGTTGGTCACTGCCTCCACTGGTCGGACATGGCGCCACTTACGATCCGAGAGTGCATGCCCAGCTCGAACTGAACGCGAACGCCGCGCTGGCAGACGCTCTGAGCCCCTGGAGGGCAGCACACCCCGCTGTGGACGTCACCACTCGAGCGAGCGCCGGGCACGCCGCCACGGACCTCCTCGACAGCAGCTCAGAGGCAGGACTCGTCATCGTCGGCCGACGCATTCGACAGTCACCGGTGGGAACACACATCGGGCCGGTCACCCACGCGGTCCTCCACCATTCCAGCACTCCCGTCGCCGTCATCGCACACGCCTAAGGGCTGTCGCCCCTGTTCAACACTCCGGGCAACGCTCACGGCTCGATCAGTCAGACATGCATGGCGGCGAGGGGCTCACTATCCGCACCCCGCTCCAGGTCTACGGCCCGCCTCACCCATGCGTCTCCTCCCCGAGGGCGCCGACGTCGGTGCCCTCCCCACGGGAGCGGCGCCCTCAAAAGGGGGCGAACGGCCCAGGACAGACCCTCGACGGCCCATCCGCTGGGGGCTCGCGCCACCCCATCGTGGAGAAGCAAGACACCACGACCGTACCTGGAGGTGCGCTGTGCCACGCCCTGTGACTGTCGGCCTGAACGGAACGCCGGCAAGCCTCGCCGCCGCAGCCTGGGGCGCCCGCGAGGCAAGCATCAGGCACCTTCCCCTTCGCCTTGTGAGCGCCTGGGAATGGCAGCCCTACTCCCACGCCCCACTCTCCGGGACGGAAATGCCGGAACAGTGGTCACGACGCCTGCCGGAGGAAGCCGCAGCGCAACTGACACATAGGTTTCCTGACCTGGACATAAGTACGAAGCAGCTCACCGGGCCACCCCCCGAAATGCTGTGCCGGGAGGCTGCCGAGGCCGAGCTCCTGGCCGTCGGAACAGCGGGCCTGGGAGCACTCACCGGCTTCCTCATGGGATCTGTCGCCATGGCGACGGTCGCCCACACACACCGGCCCGTGGTGCTCGTGCGCCCCGAAGGAACGCCGCCGCCCGCCGACGATGCGGACCTCGCGCAGCGCGTTCAGGAGGTGGAGAGGCGGGACACCGGCGGTCCGGTGGTCGCCGGCATCGATCTGGGTCCCACCACCGATGGTGTACTGCGGTTCGCCTTCGAAGCGGCGGCCGTGCGCTCCGGAGACCTGCGGATCGTCTACAGCTGGAATCCTCCGGTGGGCTACGTGCAGGGCATCGGAGGCGACCTGCGCTGGCGAGCCGATATCGCGGCCGAAGGAGCGAGCATGGTGCGCTCCCTGCTGGGACCGTGGTCGAAGAAGTACCCCGGAGTACCCGTGAGTGAGCATGCCGAGATCGGATCGCCCGCGCGTCACCTCGTCGAGGCCGGGGCACGAGCGTCACTGGTCGTCATCGGCCGGCGAACGAATCGCTACTGGCCCCGGGAGCCGCGCATCGGGCACGTCGCCCACGCGGTTCTGCACCATTCCCCGGCGCCGGTCGCGGTCGTGCCCCAGGACTGACCACGCGGCCATCCGGCCCTCTTCGGGGAAGAACGGCCCCTATCGGTGCCCGTGCGCGCAGGCCGAGGCTGGATGAGTAGCACTTCCGCACAGTTTCGCCGGGAGACTCAGATGCTGACCACTTCACCGAGCGACACCACGGTGACCGCTCTGGTAGCCGACGCCACTGCCGCACCCTCCCTGCACAACTCGCAGCCCTGGCAGTTCCGTTACGGCCGATCCGCCCACGTCATCACGCTACGGGCCGACTTCGCACGCACCATGCCGGAGGCGGACCCCTCGACCCGCGAACTTCACATGGGCTGCGGAGCCGCTCTGCTGAACCTGCGGGTGTCAGCTGCCCACCACGGTCTGGCAGCGGTGATCGCGCTCCTTCCCGCGCCGGCGGATCCGGCCCTGCTGGCCGAAGCCCGTCTGGCTCCGCTGACGGATGCCCCTGCAGGAGCGGCAGACCCGCAGCTCGCGGAGCTGCATTCAGCGATACGGGACAGACACACCTGCCGCTTCCCTTTCGCCGAGCAGCCGATTCCCCCGGAACTCCGCGCGCTGTTCTCCGACGCTGCACTTGCTGAGCATGCGGATTTCCGGTTCATCGATTCCATCCACCTGGACACCGTGCTCCAGTTGATCAGCGATGCCGCGGGTTACGACCGCATGGACCCTGCGCGTGATGCGGAACAGCGCTACTGGACCCGTGACACGAAGGCCGACGCACCCGTCGACGGAGTTCCGGACTACGCGTTCGGTCCGGGGGACGCATCCGGCAGGTCGACCACCCGCGACTTCGCAGGAACCGCTGCCCTGGCAGGACGTGTCCGGGCCCGGTTCGAGCGTCGGCCTCAGCTGGGCCTGCTGAGCACGAAGGGCGATCGTCCGCTGGACTGGCTCAGGGCCGGCCAGGCACTGGAGCGCGTTCTGCTCTCGGCGACCGCCAAGGGCGTCTGCGCCTCCTTCGCGACACAGCCGCTTGAGTGGCCAGAGCTGCGATGGACGTTGCGGGACCCCGTGCTGGGCACGGGACATCCTCAGATGATCGTCCGCATGGGATACGGCCCCGTGGGCCCTCACACACCGCGTCGGCCTCTCCGTCAGGTGCTGGTCATCGAACCGTAGAAACGGATCCCGATACGGCACGTCGACCAATTTCCCGGAGGGCCCTGTGACTGATTCTCCGCACACCGTCAGCGACGTCATGACCCACACCGCCGTCGCGATCGGCAGTCGTGCTCCGTACAAGGAGATCGTCCGTCTGATGGCCGAGTGGAAGGTCAGCGCGCTGCCGGTCCTCGCGGGCGAGGGCCGTGTCGTCGGCGTGGTGTCGGAGGCCGATCTCCTGCCGAAGGAGGCGCTCCGGAGGGACGATCCCGGCTGCCTCGGGCCGCTCGACGAGACTTCCAAGGCCGGTGCGGTGCTGGCGGAGGATCTGATGTCGAGCCCGGCCGTGACCCTTCACGCGGACGCGACGATCGCCGAGGCCGCTCAGATCATGGCGCGCAAACGGGTGAAACGACTTCCTGTGGTCAATGATCTGGGACTGCTGGAAGGAGTGGTGAGCCGAGGAGACCTGCTCAAGGTGTTCCTCAGGCCGGACGCAGAACTGGGCGCGGAAATTCGCAACCGCGTGCTCGGCCAGATCTCACCACCGCTTCGGATCGACGCCTCGGTCGAGGATGGTGTCGTCACTCTCAGCGGCTCGCTGCGGGACAGGTCCATGGTGCCTCTGCTGGTACGGGCTGTCCGGGCCGTCGAAGGTGTGGTGGACGTACGCATGGATCTTGACGAGAGCCCACTCGGCGGCTCTGCCTAGACAGGGCGCCGAACCGGGCGGTATCACCCCTTCCCCGAGTGCGCCGGCCCCGTCCCTGAGACAATGCCCGTAGGAGGGGCAGTGAGCCGACCGACCTCCAGAGGCCGCAGATGTCCGATACCTCGACCGTCTCGGCCCAAGCGCCGATCCGCGTCTTTCTGCTCGACGACCACGAAGTGGTCCGCCGGGGACTCCGCGACCTCCTGGACTCGGAGCCCGGGCTGGAAGTGGTCGGCGAGGCAGCCACCGCCGACCAGGCACTGGCCCGGGGACCCGCGCTCAGGCCCGATGTCGCCGTGCTCGACGTCAGGCTGCCCGACGGGGACGGCATCACCGTGTGCCGGGAACTGCGCTCGCGCATGCCGGACCTGGCCTGTCTGATGCTGACGTCCTTCGACGACGAGGACGCCCTGATCGACGCGATCATGGCGGGGGCAGCCGGGTACGTGCTCAAGCAGATCAACGGCTCGGACCTGGTGGCAGCCGTGCGGACCGTCGCCAAGGGCCAGTCCATGCTGGATCCCGCGACCACTGCCCGGCTCCTGCACTCCGTACGGGGCCCCGAGGCAGGCAGCCCCTCGGAGGACGAGAGGCTCTCCGTGCTGTCCGAACGGGAACGTTCCGTTCTCGAGCTCATCGGTGAGGGCCTCACCAACCGCCAGATCGCCAAGCGGTTGTATCTGTCCGAGAAGACCGTCAAGAATCACATCTCCCGGCTTCTCGGGAAGCTGGGAGTGGAACGCCGCGTGCAGGCGGCCGTCATCGCCACGGAGGTACGGGAGCACACGGGGCAGGAGAAGTGAAAGGTTCCCGCATCCGCAAGCCGTTCAGTCGCCGTCCAAAGGCAGCGGGACCCGCCACTCCAGCGCGGTGCCGCCGAGAGGCTTCGGGCGCGTACTGACGGAGAGTGTCCCGCCCAGTCGCTCCGCCCGCTCGGCCAGATTCCGCAGACCGCTGAGACTGCTTCCCGCCGGCAGGCCGACACCATCGTCCGTCACTGTCACGACCAGCAGTCCCGCATCCACGACGACCGCTGCCTCCACTTGAGTCGCTCGCGCGTGGCGGGCGACATTGCTGAGTGCCTCCCCGATCACCGCGATCACCTGGTCCGCCACCCCTTCGGGCACGTCCGTATCGATCAGGCCCTCCATCCTCACGGCGGGCGTGAACCCCAGCGAGGGCAGGGCGTTGTCCACTGCCTGGAGGACCCTGGATCTGAGTTTCGGGGTGCTCCCGGCCGTCTCGTGTTCTCTGAGGCCGAAGATGGTGGTGCGGATGATCTTGATGGTGGCGTCCAGGTCGTCGATGGCCCGGTTCAACCGCTCGGCGCCCTCGGGGTGCTCGATGAACGGGCGGGCGCTCTGCAACGTCATGCCCGTCGCGAACAGTCGCTGGATCGCGAGATCGTGCAGGTCTCGCGCAATCCGGTCACGGTCCTCCAGAAGGCTCATCTGTTCTGCATCCCGACGGCCGTCAGCCAGTTCAAGGCCCAGCGCGGCCTGCCCCGCGAAGCTCGGCAGTGCGGCGATCTCCGCGCTCACGAACATCGGCCCGCCACGACGTCGGGCCAGCACCATGACACCGCTCAGCTTCTCCTTGGTCCCTACGGCAACCGCCACCGCCGGCCCGAAACCCTCCCACCGCTCCGGCCGCTCCGTGACCCTGGCGTCGGACCCGACATCCGGCACGGTGACGAGCCCGTTCTCAGCAAGCGCGGCGGCAGCGAGCGTCCCCCGGGCGCTGGGCAGCACGATCCCCCGGTGGGCATCGGCTCCTTCCCCGAGGGCGAGAGAGCCGGTCAGCTCCCCGTTCGGCCCGACGAGGTAAAAGGCAGCCAGGTCGGCACCGACGATGTCCATGGCCCGTTCCAGCATCCCTTCGAGCACCTCGGACTCGGCGGCACCGGAAAGCAGCGCGCTCGTGAAATCGGAGCTCGCGGCCAGCCATCGCTGTCTGCGCCGGCCCTCCTCGTAGAGCCGGGCGTTCTCGATGGCGATACCCGCCGCCACGGCCAAGGTGGCCACGACCGCCTCGTCCTCCTCGTCGAAGTCGAGTGCCCCCCGTTTCTCTGTGAGGTAGAGATTCCCGAAGACCTCGTCGCGGACCCGGATGGGCACCCCGAGGAAGGAGTGCATGGGCGGATGATGAGCCGGAAAGCCGTAGGAGGCCGGGTGCTCCGAGAGCTCGCTCAGCCTCAACGGGACCGGGTGCCGGATCAGCTCGCCCAGAATCCCGTGCCCGGAGGGGAGGTCACCGATCCGCTCGTGCACCTCGTCACTGATGCCGATGGGAAGGAACTCGGCAAGCTCCTCGTCGTTCCCGATCACCCCCAGGGCCCCGTACTCGGCGTCCACCAGGATGACGGCGGCCTCGACGATCCCGCGAAGAACCTGCGGCAGGTCGAGTTCCCGGCCCACGGACATGACCGCTTCGAGCAGCCCGTTCAGGCGATCCCTGGTTCCCCGCACCTCATCGATACGGCCCTGGAGCTCTTCCAGGAGCTCGTCGAGTCTCAGGCGCGGAATCCTGGCCGCCGGGTCCTCATGGTCACCCCGCCCCATGGCAAACCTCCGCCGACAGGTAAGACCGGACAGCGCGGATACGCGCGTGCTCCCAACCTATGCCCGACCGTCCAACGGATCATCTCGGACAGGCCGTCCCGTCACGCCGCGCGACGGGACGGCGTCGGGCAGTGCGGCCTGGTGAATGGCGACCGCGTCCTCACACGGCGGGGACCGTAATCACTGGGCAGTGGGCCCGATGCAGCAGGCCGTGAACGACTGAGCCGACGCGCATTCCGCTGTATCCGCCTTGCCCCCTGCGTCCCACGACTACGGCCAAGGCATGCTCGCCCGCCTCTGCCAGGGCTTCGACCGGAGATCCGGTCAGCACCTCGTGGTAGAGACGGACGTCGGGATACTTCTGCGACCAGCCGGCCATGGTCTCCGACAACAGGCGACGCTCAGCCTGGAGGCTTGCGTCCTTTCCGTGAAGCGAGAAGACCGGGGGCTGCCACACCGCGAGGGCCCGCAGCGCGCAGCCGCGCAGGTCCGCCTCCTCGAATGCCAGGGCCAAGGCCGCCTTCGAGGACTCGCTTCCGTCCACACCCACCACCACGTACGGGGACTCCTGAGTGCTGTGCTCCGCATCTCCGACAACGACGACCGGGCAGTGCGCCTGCGCGGCAACCGGGATCACCAGCGAACCGGCGCTGAGGAATCCTTCGGCACGGTTCAGATGCCGTGAGCCGAGCACCAGCATGCGAGCCTTCCCCGACAGATGTGCCAGCGTCGGTCCAGGACGTCCGCCCAGAAGCGCAGCGGTAGTACCCACATCAGGCCATCGGGCCTGCGACCAGGCGACAGCCTCCGCCAGCGCGTCCGCACCGGCGCGTTCAAGCTCCATGTGATGCAGGGTGTCGTCGACGTGCTGTGTGTCGTGCTGCGGCCGAACGACAACGACGAGCCGCAGCGACACTCCACGGCGGTGCGCCTCATCCGCTGCCCATGCCAGAGCCATGTGCCAGTCCCTGACGGGGTCGATTCCGACGACGATTTCACGGCGATCCGCGTTGCTGGTCATGACCAGTTCCCCTGTCCGGTACGGCGACGAGGTCCGGCCGGCAGATGCCTGCGAGCCGGCGAGTGGAGGCCGCGCCCTGCGGCCCGTCCGTCGGGTGCAGGCGCCAGGCCACGGACTCGCCCCCAGCCTGCCAGCGCGGTCTGCGCCGCGGGCAGGAGCCGCCAGGGGCAAGAACAGGCCCAAAGGTCCCCCTCGTATCCCGGCTGCGCAGGAAGACCGCGGAACAACACTGCCGGTCGGTCCGGGCGAAGGACCGTTCGGCCCCTCCTGCGTCAGGCATTTCCGTCGGAAGCTGGAGCTCAGAGGAGTTTCCGGGCGCGCAGACCGTGCCTCCGTGAACAGAGAGCAGGGCACCCCATGTCGACGACCGAACACGATGCGGCGGTGGTGGCAGCGCTGGTCGAGGACGCCGTGGCAGCGCCCTCCATGCACAACTCCCAGCCCTGGAAGTTCGTCTTCTCCACCGACACGGGAGTGCTCGCCGTGTACGGCGACCCCGTGCGGACCATGCCGGTCGGTGACCCCGACAACCGAGGCGTGCACCTGGGCTGCGGCGCTGCCCTGTTCAACCTTCGCGTCGCGGCGGCCCATCACGGCTGGACGGCCCGCCCGACGCTGCTCCCCCGCCCATCGGATGGCTGGCACCTGGCGGACGTCGTACTCCGGAATGCCGAGTCCCCCGAAAGCGACTTGTCGGCGTTGTATCCCGCCGTACGACAGCGGCGCTCCAGCCGCTTCCCCTTCTCCGACGAGCAGGTTCCGCAGGAGATAGTCGACGAGCTGTCCGCGGCGGCCGTCCTGGAAGGCTGTCTGCTCACGGTCCCTGGGGCCTGGCACACGGAAACGGTCATGGAACTCGTCCATGACGCGGAGCTCTTCGAGTCGGCCGATGCCTCGATGCGCGAGGAGATCGCCGCCTGGACACGCACGGGCAGGGCCGGTGAGGGGCCGAGCACCGAAGGCATACCCAGCTCCGCCTTCGGCCCGAGGCAGTTCGGTATCAGCGCCCCCACCCGGGACTTCGACACCTCGCACAGCGTGCGGGACCGTGGCGAAGCCGTCTTCGAGAAGCACCCGCAGATCGCGCTGCTCGGTACGGCGAAGGACGGGCCCGTGCACTGGCTCAAGGCAGGGCAGGCCCTGGAGCGTGTGCTTCTGCAGGCCACCTCGGACGGGCTCGCGACGTCGCTGATGTCGCAGCCTCTCGAATGGCCCGAACTCCGGTCCTTCGCACGCGATCCCAACTCCGCCGCGGGGTTCGTCCATATGCTCCTCAGGCTCGGCTACGGCCCTTCGGGGGCTGCGACACCTCGCAGACCGGTCGATGAGGTCCTCAGCATCAGGTGACACCGCGTACCCCGCCCCATGACGGTGTGCGCGGTACGCGCTGCGATCGGGGTCACGGGAACCGGAACCATCGCTCTCCCCCGGCGGGCACCGTGACCCTCCGCTTCCCAGGAAGCAACACGACAAGCGGCCCCAGCGAAGAGGCGGGAACACTGATGCCGATCCGGCCGGGAATCATGCGGATCCGGATCCCACGGTGGCCGTGAAAACACAAGGTGAAGGAGAATCTGGGGATTTCCGGCAGGACGACGGGATCCACCCGAAGCCCCTCGGCTCCGGCCTCCAGACCGGTGATCCCACGCTGGACCATGTCCAAGGTGCCTGCCATGGCACCCAGGTGTATCCCCTCGCCGGTGGTGCCGCCCTGCGTGTCCGCCACGTCGCTGAGCAGCGCCTCCTCCACGTAGCTCCAAGCTTCCGGCCCCTTCTCACGGGCGAGTACCCAGCCGTGAACCAGGCTGCTGAGCGTCGAACCGTGGCTGGTACGCCTCGCGTAGTACTCGACGGTGTCACGCCACACCTCGTCGTCGAGCCGGTATCCGAGCCGGGCGAACAGCGCGGCAAGATCGGTGGGCCGGAAGACGTAGCCGAGCATGAGGGTGTCGGCCTGCTTGGACGCCTGATACCGGTTGACCGTGTCGCCTTCCGCCTCCAGGATCCGGTCGAGCCTGCGGATGTCCCCGTAGCGACGGCGGTAGCCGGCCCAGTCCAGTTCCTCCAGCCGGCCGTAACTCTCGAACTGACTGACCACGCCTTGGTGGAAGGGCACGTACATGCGACGGGAGATGTCGTCCCAGCGGTCGCGTTCCGTGCTGTCCAAGGACAGCTGCTCCATCAGTTCCCGGCGCCGGGCGTCGGGCAGTTCGTCGAGCAATTCGAGGCCACGTGCCATCACCCAGGCGGCGGTCAGGTTCGTGTAGGCGTTGTCGTCTATGCCTGGGATCTCGGCATCCGGATAGGCATCGTGGTATTCGTCCGGTCCGACGACTCCTCGTAGCCCGTAGCGCCGCCGGCCCTGGTCGAAGGTGACAGCGCCCGCCCAGTACCGGGCCACCTCCAGCAGGATCTCCGCCCCGGCGGAGTGCAGGAATCCGCGGTCTCCCGTGGCCTGCGCGTAGCGCCAGACGTTGAGGGCGACGGCCGATCCCACGTGGCGCTGGAGGTGGGAGCGGTCGGGCAGCCAACGGCCGGACTGAGGGTTGAGGTGCAGCGACTGGGTCTCCTCGCGCCCCGAAGCGGCGCTCTGCCACGGGTACATGGCCCCATCCCTGCCGGCTTGCCTCGCCGCGGCCCGGGCTGCGGGCAGCCGGCGGTAGCGGTACATGAGCAGCGCCCGGGCGACCTCGGGAAAGTGCAGCGTCACGTAGGGCAGCACGAACAGTTCGTCCCAGAAGACATGGCCCCTGTACGCCTCGCCGTGCAGCCCTCTGGCGGGCACGCCGACGTCCAGTTCCGCGGAGTGGGCCGACAACGTCTGCAGCAGGTGGAAGAGATGCAGGCGCAGGATGTGCCCCGCTGGACCGGGCACGTGCAGCTCCGCCTCGTGCCACAGCCGCTGCCAGGAGGATCGGTGCGAGGTCAGCAGGGCGGAGAAGCCCGGCGCGTGCGAGACGTCGTCCACGGCTGCCGCCAGGGGGTCGTCGACCGGGCGGTCGCGTGAGGTGTGCAGGGCGATGGTTTTCGTGACCGTCGCAGAGCCGCCCGGGGCCATCGGAAGCACGTATCGCTGCACAGCGGTGGTTGCGTCGTGGTCGTCGACGACCGGTACCGAAGGGGCGGTGTGTGTGCGGGCGGCCAGCGCGACCTGGACATCCGATGCGGCGGTCCGGCAGGTGAGCCACGCGATGCCACCGGGTTCCGACCCGGTGCGGTGGGCTTTCAGGTGGTGCCCGTTGAGATCGCTGTAGCGCGCGACTCCGGTATTGCTGACGGCGCCGTCGAGAACTGATTCGATTTCGAGTGCCCCCTTCCAGCCGTAGGCACGGAAGAGGCTGCGCTGTGCGGCCAGTCGCGGGTTGCCCATGTGGACGATCCGGTGGTGGGTGACGCGCAGACCACGGCCCTCGGCATCCTGGAAGAGCAGGCGGTGGGTGAGCACGCCGGCACGGAGATCGAGGCTGACGCCGTAACGTCTCAGATTCCCCGAGTCGGGAGTCAGCCACTCCCCGGGGGAGCCGCCCTCGGGTAGGCAGCGGTAGCGCAGCAGCGTCCAGTTCGGCAGGTTGACCATGTCCTCGTTTTCGACCTTCCGGCCGGCCACCGCGGAGGTGAGGCGGTCGTAGCACCCTGCAAGGTAGGTCCCGGGATGGTGCACAGTGTCCGCCCGGCACTCCGGAGCGGAGCCACGCGTGGCGAATCTTCCGTTGCCGAGGGTGCACAGGGTCTCGGCCACCTGCTCCGTCTTCGGGTCGTACTTGCCGTAGTGCCACGTCCAGGCCGCTGTCATGGAGGTGCTCCTGGTGGGTTCCCGATCAGCTCGGTCAGGTCTCGCACGACGAGATCGGCGCCCCGACCGGCCAGCGCAGCCGCCCGTCGGGGGTCCGCTGTGCGGTCCACCCCTACGACGAGACCGAATTCTCCGCGCCGTCCTGCCTCCACTCCGGCGAGGGCGTCCTCTACTACCGCGGCGTTCCCGGGGTGTGCCCGCAGACGGGATGCCGCTTCCAGGAACAGGGCCGGGTCCGGTTTGCCGGGAAGCCCCAGCCGGGCCGCCTCCCCGCCGTCGACCACGGCTTCGAAGCGACTGCGGAGGCCGGCGGACTCCAGGAGTTCTGTGGCATGCCGGGAGGCGGATACGGCGGCGCACGCGGTGCCGTTCTCCCTCAGTGCGTCGAGTGCCGGGACGACGTCCGGGAACGACGGCACTGTCCTGGTTCGCAGCATCTGTGTGAACTCCTGCTCCTTACACGCAGCCACCGCCCACACGCTCGCGCAGCCGGGCGGGTCGTCGGCGTGTCCGAAGGGCAGTGCGAGACCGCGGGCGTCCAGGAAAGCCCGGGCGCCGTCGAACCGCGCCTTTCCGTCCACGAGCCTCCTGTACTCCCCGTCCGCGTCGAAGGGCGGCTGCCTGTTCCCCCTGGACGCCAGGGCCTCCAGACAGCGATCGAAAGCGGTTTTCCACGCTGCGGCGTGCAAGGACGCGGAGTCGAGGAGCACGCCGTCCGTATCGAGGACGACCGCACGCACGTACGAGGCGCCGCGCAGGCTGGTCATCAGCCGGCTGGGGCGAGTCGGGTGACTGCGTTGTGCTGCGGCTCTCCGAGCGCCACCTTGAGCGCTCCGGTGTCCGCCGCACGCCCGAACACGTCGTACGCCTCCTCCATCTGTCCCAGTTCGAACCGATGGGTGACCAGCTCTGCCGTCGGGAGCCTCCCGGTCGCCAGCAGGCGCAGCAGCATGGGGGTGGACGAGGTGTCCACGAGACCGGTGGTGATGGTGATGTCCTTGATCCAGAGGTCTTCCAGGTGCAGGACGGCCGGCTTGCCGTGGACGCCGATATTGGCGACGCGACCGCCCGGCCGGACCATGCGCGTGCACATCTCGAACGAGTCCGGGACTCCCACCGCCTCGATGACGACGTCGGCCCCCAACCCGCCCGTCAGGTCCGCCACAAGCTGCTCGGGGTGCTCGTCTGCGCGTGCAGTCGCCTCCGCGCCGAGGGTCCGTGCGGCGTTCAGTCGCGGTTCGGCCAGGTCTACGACGATGACTCGCTCGGGAGAGTAGAGACGAGCGGCGACGACGGCCGCCAGGCCGATGGGACCGGCGCCGACCACCACGACCGTGTCGCCCGGTCGTACCGCCCCGTTGAGAATGCCCACCTCGTAGGCGGTCGGGAAGATGTCCGCCAGGAGAACGGCGTCGAGGCTGTCGACGGAGCTGGGAAGTGGGTGGACGGAAAGGTCCGCGAAGGGCACCCGTACGTACTCGGCCTGTGTGCCGTCGATGGTGTGCCCGAGCACCCATCCACCTCCGCCCCGGCATTGCCCGTATCTGGCCTCACGGCAGAAACGACACCGCCCGCAGGAGGAGATGCAGGAGATGAGCACACGGTCACCGGGGCGGACGCCCCGTACGTCGCCGCCGGTCTCCATCACAGTGCCCACGGCCTCGTGACCGAGCACGCGCCCTGGCTCCACCTCGGGCACATCTCCCTTGACGATGTGCAGATCCGTCCCGCAGATGGTCACCGCGTCAACCCGCACGATCGCGTCGCCGGCGTCCTCGACGCCCGGATCCGGCACATCGCCCCACTCGATGCGGCCGGGGCCTCGGAAGAGGAGTGCCTTCATGACGTGGCCTGCTTCCTGTCTCTCGTCGACGAGGTCACAGCCAGGTTCACCCCGGGGTTCGGGGAAGCGCATGGGCCGGTCGGTCCCCAGGCGGGCCCTGGCGGGCCCGTCCGCCTTCCTTCACCGGGTGCGATGGTGGAAATGCCCGCTCAAGCCAAGGGGTGCCCATGTCCCAAGCGATTCCTCGCCCCGTCCGCACGGTCCCCCGGCCGGCGCTGCTCACCTTCCTCGGCGGTGTGGGAACCGTGACCGGAAGCAAGTTCCTGATCGAAGGCGACCGGTCCCGCGTTCTCATCGACTGCGGCCTCTTCCAGGGTTTCGCAGACCTGAGACGGCGCAACTGGAAGAAGTTCGCCCGCGAGCCGCGCGACATCCACGCCGTCGTCGTCACTCACGCGCACCTGGACCACTGTGGCTACCTGCCCCGACTGGTACGGCAGGGATTCAGGGGCCCGATTCTCATGAGCGCCGACAGCGCCCGCCTTGCAGCGATCGTCCTGCGCGACAGCGCCCGCCTCCAGATCGAATCCGCCAGGAACGCGAACGAGCACGGCTGGTCGAAGCACCACCCGGCCGAGCCCCTGTACGACGAGGCCGACGTGGAGAAGACCCTGACGTACTTCGACCCCCTGCCTGTCGGCAGCGAGACCGAAATCGAGGCCGGCACTCGCGTGACCCTTCACCGCGCGGGTCACATCCTCGGCGCCGTGTGGGCCCATCTCACCCTGGAGGACGGACACAGCCTTGCCGTGTCCGGAGACCTCGGCCGGCCGGGACACCCCCTCCTCCTCCCTCCCGAGCCGTTCTCCGGGGCCGACGTGCTGCTCATGGAGTCCACCTACGGCGACCGTGACCACGACCAGGAAGGTGGCCGTTACGACTTCGCCTCGGTCATCGAGCGCACCGTGTCCCGCGGAGGCACCGTGGTCATCCCGGCCTTCGCGATCGACCGCACGGAGGTCGTCCTGCACGAACTGGCCGGCCTCCGCAGCAACGGAGTCCTGCCCGGATCCGTACCCGTCTTCGTCGACAGCCCCATGGCCCTGGCTGCCCTGGACGTGTACCAGGATGCGCTGCGCTGCCGCTCCCCCGAGTTGCGGCCCGAGGTACTGGACCAAGGGCCGAACGCGCTGAGCCCGGAGCCCTTCCTGGCCGCCCGGACGGTGCAGGAGTCCATCGCCATCAACAGGTCACGGGGACCGTGCGTCATCGTCTCGTCGGCAGGCATGGCAACGGGCGGCCGCGTCCTTCACCATCTCAGCCGGCTGCTGCCGGATCCCCGCAACAGCGTGGTCATCGTGGGCTTCGCCGCGGCCGGCACCCGCGCCAGGGACCTGGTGGACGGCGCTCGCGCCCTCAAGATGTTCGGTGAGTACGTTCCTGTACGCGCCGAGGTGGCCGACGTTCCGCACTTCTCCGCGCACGCCGACGCCGGCCAGATTCTCGACTGGCTGCGCGATGCTTTGCCCCCGCACACCACCTACCTCGTTCACGGCGAGGAGGCATCGTCAGAGGTGCTGCGCGCCCGCATCGACCACGAGCTGGGATGGACCGCCGTCGTCCCCCGCTCCGGTGAAGCGGTTCTGATCCGATGACGAACCACCCTCGCCTACGGCACACCGTCGTGGAACCAGTCAACTCCCTGAGGACAGCGCCATGGCCACACGCCCGTACAACGTCGCAGATGTCATGACGAAGAAGGTCGTGGCGGTTGCGCCAGGAGCCGGTTTCAAGGAGATCGTCGAAGCCATGGCCCGATGGAAGGTCACCGCCCTCCCCGTTCTCGAGGAAGAACACCGTGTCATCGGGGTGGTCTCGGAAGCCGACCTGCTCCCCAAGGAAGAGTTCCACGAGAGGAGCCCCGGTCTCATCGAGCAGATGCGCCGCCTGGGAGACACGGAGAAGGCGGGCTCGCTGTGTGCCAGAGACCTGATGACCAGTCCGGCCGTCACCATCTCCCCGGACGCTCTTCTGCCGCAGGCCGCCCGCCTCATGGCAACCCACCACATCAAACGCCTCCCTGTCGTCGACATGGACACGCTGGCAGGCATCGTGAGCAGGTCCGATCTGCTGAAGGTGTTCCTCAAGCCGGATTCCGAACTCGCCGACGACGTCCGGCACCAGGTCATCGAGCGTCTCTTCCCCCTGCCCTCGGCAAACGCGCGGGTAGACGTCACCGACGGTGTCGTGACCCTGTCCGGAGAGGTGCACGACGGGACTCTCGTACCGGTGGCCGCCCGGCTGGCACAAACCGTTGAGGGCGTCGTGGACGTGCGGTGCGAAATCACCGTTTCCGAATCTGCCTGAAGCGGCTCACCGATGACTGCGGCGCCGAGCGCGTCGCAGTTCGTCCGTGCCCCGCACAAGGGGGCGGCGATGCGTCCCAGCTCCGTCCGGTCACCGGTGGCGAACACGATGGCCCGCGCCTGGCCTTCGGCACAGGCCGTCCCGCTGAGGGCAGGTTCGGCCCCTCGAGAAGCGGGGCGCCGAGGCGGCCCGCCGCGTCCGCCCGCTCCACCGGGGCGGACTCCCCCGTCAGCATCGACAGGTCTACTTCCACTCCCCCCTCCGTCACACGTGCGTCCGCGGGAACCTTGTCGCCCTCCTCCAGGAGGATCACGTCTCCGGGCACGAGATCGCGGGACTCCACCGTGCAGGGCCGGCCGTCCCGCACGGCGAGGGTGTGCTCCGGGAGATAGCGCGCGAGTGTCTCGACGGCACGCTCGGCCTGCCGTTCCTGAAGCAGGGCGAAGGCCGCGTTGACGGCGATCACCGCCAAGATGGCCCAGCACGGCAAGATCCGCTATGAAGGCGAGGCCGGCCGCTGCCCACAGAAGCAGCGCCAGAGGGTGGACGAGCTGCGTGACCAGCTCCCGCACGAAGGAGGAGTGCGCCTTGGCTCGTACTTCGTTGGGTCCGTGAACAGCGAGGCGCCGGGCCGCCTCGCGCGCCGACATCCCGTCGGGGCCTGTGGCCAGTTCGCGGCGCAGCCGTGGCACGGGCTCGCTCGGATCGAAATGCGGAGGGAGAGCGGGGAGCGGGGTGTCGCCGCTCGGGACGGACTCAGTCATCGTCGTGTCCGGGTTCTCGACGGAGCCGACCCGTCCATACGGGTTCGACCTCTTCCCACTCCCTCTCCCACGCGACGAGGCGACGGCCCATGGCCCGCCGCCGGGCCAGCAGGACGACGGTGACCTCCGCCAGTCCGACGACACCGGCAGCCCCTGCGCCGACAGCCATGGAGGTGAAGACCCGCTGGGAGACGCTGGGCGGGGACTGGGCCTGGTACGTGCCTGCGCCATTCACCCAGATCGCCACTTCGTCACCCTTGGGCGTACCTGCCTGAACACGGATGCTTCCGCTCCGAGGGACGTGAGCCGGGTACTGCCATGAGGCCGGCGCGGTGGAAACGGGCGTCGCCCCGTACCGGGCCGCCGCGATGATGCCGGCCCGGTCGGTCGTGGTGGCGATGATCCGATGCCGGTGTGCGGCCGTGGCCCCGTCCGTCCGGGCAGCGGTGTTCCACAGGACTCCTCCGCCTATCGCGCCGCAGATCAGTGCGATCACCGCCGCGAAGATCACAGCGCGGCGTCTGACGGGCTTCGACACGGCGAACAGGCCGTCGGCGGGAGCCGGGGAGCCGTCGCTGTTGTCCATGTCGCACCTCCGTAGCCGGAAGAGGGGGAGCCGGGACACCCATCCGAAGTCAGGTGAGTTCGTCGGCGATGTGATGCGCCCATTCCTGGATGCGTTCGGGGTTGCGGAAGTCACCGCCCTTGCCCCGGCGGACCAGAGCACGGGCGATCCTGCCGGGGGTTTCGGCGCCGAGCGCCCCACCGAACGTGATGTGCTCCCGAGCGCCGATCCTGTTCATCCAGCGTGCCACTCCGTGCACCGGAGCTATGTCGCGCTGCTCGGCGGAACTGTCGACCGGGCCGCTGCTGAAGAGCCGGACGGGGCGGTGCCGAAGCTCCTCCGCATTGCGCCGGGCGCACTGGGTCGCCTTGCTGTTCCAGCGCCCTGCGTACAGGGCACCACCGAGCACGACCCCGTCGTAGCCGCTCACGTCGCTGACCGTGTCGGCCGGCAGGACGACCGTGTCGAACCCATCGTCCCGCAGAGTCTTCCCGAGCTCGTCCGCAATCCCCGCAGTCGCTCCGTGTTTGCTGCCGTACACGACCAGTACACGCTTTGATGTCATGTCGGTTCCTCCTCCCCCGGCCGTCACCGCGCTTCACCGGGACGCTGTACTCGCTCGACTCCGCCCTGTCCACCAGCGCGGCGCGAATGGTGAGGACACCGTCCGTGCAGAAGGCGTCCACCTTGCCGCCCACTGGGCCAGGGTGCGTGTCTCGTCGTCCCGAAACACGCGCTGGGTGCGCTGGTGCGGGGGTGTCTCCACCGTGCGGGTCAGCCCGGTCTCCGCGTATACGGTCTTGCACTTCTTGGACCCGACCCGGACGTCGATCAACGGGTTGAGTGAGGGGTCCTTGAGACTCGGCTTGAAGACCGTGTACTCGTCGGGATCGACCTGGCCGCTGACGACGGTCTCGCCCAGCCCCCATGCCGCGCTCACCACGATCACATCGGGAAATCCCGTCTCCGGATCCAACGTGAAAATCACTCCGGCACCGGCGAGGTCCGAGCGGACCATGATCTGCACTCCCACCGACAGGGCGATGGACAGATGGTCGAAACCCATGCGCTCCCGGTAGTCGATGGCAAGGTCGGTGAAGAGTGAAGCAAAGCAGCGTCGGCACGATTCGAGGAGTTGCTGCGGCCCCCGCACATTGAGGTACGTCTCCTGCTGCCCTGCGAAGCTGGCTTCCGGCAGGTCCTCTGCCCGTGGCGCTGCTGCGCACGGCGACCCGCGGGTCTTCCTGCCCTGTCGCCCGGCCAAGGTCTTCGTAGGCAGCAACAATCTCGTCCTGTAGCGCCACGGGCAGCGCTCCCTGGAATATCAGGGCACGAATGGCTGGGCCGACCGCGTTCAGCGGAGCCCCCTCGTGCAG
Organism: Streptomyces sp. NBC_00876; assembly: GCF_045207435.1. Taxonomy (NCBI): domain Bacteria; kingdom Bacillati; phylum Actinomycetota; class Actinomycetes; order Kitasatosporales; family Streptomycetaceae; genus Streptomyces; species Streptomyces sp. NBC_00876. The sequence goes on along the minus strand of NZ_CP108800.1, from coordinate 7,744,683 downwards.
GCGGCTGATCTGTTCGACGATCGATGTGCGCAGTCCACCGGCATCCAGCAGCTCTTCATAAGCCTGGGCCGTCGTGGCGAAACCGGGCGGTACCCGCACTCCGGCAGCACCGAGATGTGCGGTGAGCTCCCCCAGCGACGCGTTCTTCCCTCCCACCTTGCCGACGTCCCTACGGCCGAGTTCGGTGAACGGTATGACGTGGGGGTGTGGTGCCATGACGGCCTCCGTGCAGTGCGGTTCCGGCGTGCCTCTCAGTAGGGCAGCGGGCGGCCGGACGGGGTTCGCAGATCCAGCGGCGAGGGCCTGCGCGGCCACTGCGGCCGTACCGGGATCCGAATGCGCTCCATGGAACTCACCTTTTCGAAGATGTGGACCGGGACCCGTTGCCCGGCGGCGTGAGGAAGACCGCCGACCTCAGTACCGGTTCGTACGGACACATCTGTGCGTCGCGCACGGGTGGAACCATCACGGTTCGGCACCCGCCACCGCGAAGTCGGGGGGAATGATCTCGACCGGACAGCGACCGTGGTGCAGCAGCGCGTGGCTGACGCACCCCAAGGCAGGACCGGCCCGGAACACCCGATGCCTGCTGCCCATGACCAGCAGGTCGGTGTCGGCCGTGGCCTCGACGAGAACACCGGGGACGCTGGTTCCCGTCTCGACGTGATGGGTGAGCGTGAGGCCGGAGTAGCGTGCCCTGACACGATCGGCCATGGCAGCCACCTCGTGCACCCTCTGCTCCGCGATGCCGCCGACATCGTCGAGCATGGTGGTGACGCTGCCGACGTGGGCCAGAACGTTGCACACGCTCAGCAGACGCAGTGCCGCATGACGGACCTGCGCCTCGGCGGCCGCGACCATCAGCCAGTCGAGATCGGACGCTCCGTACACGGCGGCAGTGAACGCACCCGTCTCGGTCCGGTCGGGCTCGCCTCGCACGACTATCACCGGAACCTTGGTCCGCGAGACCACTCCCAGGCTGACCGACCCGAGCATCAGAGCACCGAAGCCGCCCAGACCCCTGCTTCCCACAACGATCGTTCCCCGGTTTCCCGCGGCCGCGTAGAGCCCGGCCACCGGCTCCTGCCGACTCAGCTCCTTCGTCACGGTCAGGCCGGGAAAGCGCTCAGCCACGGCGTCGGCGGTGCCGGCAAGGAGTTCTCGTGCGCTCTCGCGCAACGCCTGGATGGTGTCGGCTGAGGAGAGGATGGCCCGCCGGTCGGTATCGCCCGCATGAACGATGTGCAGCGGCCTCCCGCGGCGGTCGGCCTCCGCGGCCGCCCACAGGGCAGCTGTCCGTGCTTGCGAGGACGCGTCGATGCCGACGACGACGGCCCCGAGTTCCGGAGGGCCGGGAAAGTCACTGGTCATGGCTCCTCCTCGCGGGTGGCCCAGAACTACTCGACCACCGTTGCACCGACCGCCGGCTCACGAGGAGGGGCCCTTCGGCCCCGATCGAGACCTGTCGGCCCTCCCGGGACCCGGAGCGTCGAAGGGACGCTGGACTCGTACGTGGTTCCCCACCCGGGACCTGGTGCGAGGACGCTCTGTCATGACTCGTCGCGTCGCCGTCGGAGTGGACGGCTCCGCCTCGAGCGTTGCGGCAGTCAGCCGGGCAGCCCGAGAGGCGATGCTCCGGGCCATTCCCCTGCTCCTTGTCCACGTGGAGGAGACGCCGGCCGACCTCGAGAGATCACCGGATTCTGCCCGGGCTCAGGGAGACCGCACCGAGAGCCTCCCGCGCGACGCCGCGGACGCGGCCCGTAGTCGACACCCCAGCCTTGAGGTCACCACGGACACGGCACAGGGCCGTGCGGCCGATGCACTCACTGCCGCCGCAAACCAGGGGTGCTGGGGTCACGGGGACTCAGCAGACATCCGGCTCGGCCACGTGGCCCAAGCCGCGATCCATCACAGCGGCGCACCGGTCGCAGTCGTCCCGCACCAGTGAGCGTGCTCAGACAAGCACTGGGCATCGAGGTGCGCTCACCTCGGACTCAGCTGTCGTCGCCCGGGGCACCGCGCACGATGATCTTGCGACCGGTGATGCGTCGTGGCGAGAGCACCATGACGTGCGCGCGCCCCTCCCCCGCCCACGGTGTCGAGTAGGCCGACTCCCTGAGCCGGCGAGCGGCTTCCTCATCCGCCACCACATGAACGGGCCCGACGAGCAGAACACTCCACCCTCTGCTGAAGGCGTCGTCGATGTGATCGGCCTCGAAGGCGATCTCTGTGCCATCGGCGGCGGCGAGCGGGGAGTGCTCAGCAGTGCTGAACATGACCTCGCCGTCCAGAACCTGATAGTTCAGCGGCAGCACCACCGGCCCCTCTCCACTGGACAGCGCTACCCTCCCCACACCATGATCGCCGAGCAGGACCCAGGAATCCGCTTCGTCGAGTTCCACCATTTGGGCTTGCTGGGCCGCTTTGGCAAGCCCTGCCGGCAGATCCCCGGTCGCGCCCGTCAGCTCCTCGACCGTTGTTTCGAGGGCGTCGGCCAGCCGAAGCAGAAAACCGGTACCCGGCGCCGCCGAGGAGTGCTCCTCCACGTACTCGATGTAGCCGGGCGCCGCGGCTGCGCGCAAGGCAACATCCTGCCTGGACAGGCCCAGCTGCTTGCGACGCATGGCAACACGTCGACCGATGTCACCTCTCGCCGAATGCGGTTGTGAGGGCATCCTCGGAGCTCCCTGTCCATCGACACGTCGTACGCACCAACGCTAGCGAGAGTCGGAGCCAGGCGCAGGGCGGGACCACACCCGTGCTCCCACTGGGCGCGGGCGGTGGCTGGACCGCAGGAGAGCTGAGGGAGCTGTCCACGGTCCGTGCTTCGGGCACTGCGGATACGGTGACCGACCCGAGCCGGGAGGCCGGCGCGCCCATGCCGAGCCCGATCAGCAGCAGACCGGCCGGCACCAGCCACACGACCAGTGAAACCCCGAGCCACGAGGGCTCGTCGGGCTTCGGCTGGAACCAGCCCCATTTCGTCCGAGCAGAGCACTCCGCAGACGAAGACCCCGAGTCCGAGCGCGGACAGCCCGCCTCGACCTACTCCGGCGGCATGAAGCGGACCGCTCAACACCCACACGCCGGGCCCCCGCTGCGTGGTCCCACCCGGCAGTGGACGGGCCGCTCCGCTAGCCGGCGTACGTCTCGTACTCGGCGATCCTCGGCGTGCCCGTCGAGCCGGTGATCTCGAAGGTGATCTTGCGCAGCGAGGTGGCCGGGACGGCGATGACGCCGGCACCGCTGCCGGACGCCAGGACGGCTCCGGTGTCACCGTTCAGCACCCGCCAGGAGCCGATACTGCCCGCGGAGCCCGCCGCCTCCCTGATGTTGATCTTCGAAACGGTGGTGGCGGAGGCCCACTTGACCGAGACGGAACCGGTCGTGCCGGCCGGTGACCAGTAGGTGTTCATGTCACCGTCCACCACGTTGCCGTAGCTCGTCCCGCTCGCCTTGCCGGACCCGTCGGCGCCGGCGCCGGTGCTGAGGTTGGTTCCGGCGGGCTGGGTCGGGTCCGGGGTGGGGTCGGTGGGGTCGGGCGTCGGGGTCGGTGTGGGCGTCTGTGCCGAGCAGTTGCCGTCCGACACCTTGAGTCCCTTGCCCGCGCCCGCCGTCAGGCTCACGATGTCCGGCACGCAGGAGGCCGCGTCGAGGCTGTAGGAGTAGGGGATGCTGACCGTCGTGTTGGACTGCGGGTTCGGCCCGGCCGGGTTGTTCTCGCTGCCGGGTGCGGACCAGGTGATGTTGTCGAACGTGTTGCCGCTGACCTGCCAGTAGCCGGCCGCGTCCGTGTAGAAGGTGCCGAGGACGTCCTTGGAGTCCTTGAAGTAGTTGTTGTCCACCTTGGCGCGGGCCCCGGCCCGGGAGTTGATCCCGGACTCGTTGAGCTTCACGTAGTAGTTGTTGTAGATGTGGGCGATGCCGCCACGCAGCAACGGGGTGCGGGAGTCGAGGTTCTCGTACAGGTTGTGGTGGAACGTGACGTAGCCGTTGGAGAGTTCGGTCTCGCTCGACCCGATGAGGCCGCCGCGGCCGGAGTTGCGCAGGGTGCTGTAGGACAGGGTCACGTACTGCGTGTTGTCCTTCATGTCGAAGAGGCCGTCGAACCCTTCCGACTCCCCTCCCGACGCCTCCAGGCTGGTGTGATCGACCCAGATGTTGCGGACGTCGCTCTCCATGCCGATGGCGTCGCCGCCGTTGGACGTGGGTGATCCGGACTTCTTGACGTTCTTGACCGTGACGTTCTGGATGATGATGTTGCTGGACTGGCGTATATGGATGCCCAGTTGATCGAAGACGGCACCGCTGCCGACGCCCACGATCGTGACATTGCTGATCTGCTTGAGCTCGATCACGCCCGCGGCGGTGTTGCAGCTGTCGCCCGACACCTTCTCGGTGTTGGCGTGGTTGATGGTCCCCTCGACCTCGATGATGATCGGGGTACTGCTGCTGGCCCGGCCGCACAGGGCCGCGTGGATCTCGGTCCCGGTGGTGGCCCGTAACGTCTGCCCGCCCGCGCCGCCGGTGGTGCCGCCGTTCTGGCTCGCGTAGCCGGTGGCACCGCCGGTCGCCGCCGACGCTTCCGGCATCGTCAGGGCCGCGCCTGCCGCGGCCGCGAGGGCCATCGTGGACAGTGCGGCACTGAGTCGCATGGCGACTGGTCGCCTCATGTCGGTCTCCCTATTCGTCTTCGGATTGCGGGTGTTGGAGCTGCGTACCGTGGTCGTGTGACGCGTGCTGATGCTGCGTACCGCGGTGGTGCAGGCAGACCGTCGAAGCTGCCGGCCTGTCGCCGGGCAGGTTCTCGTCGCACTCGGGCCGGCGGTTGTGCCGCGGACCGGATCTGCGAAGTCGGCGTCGGCCGCTGCGCGAAGCCCCACACCGGACCGCATCGAAGCGGCGGCAGTGACTGGAGTATCGAAGTCGCAGGAGCTTCCGCGACGTTGACATCCACCCGATGGGAGACTCATGAGGAGGGAAAGCGCTTTCTGCACCCCGAGGATAGGACCGCCAAGGTTGGTTGACAAGGTTCTCAGCAGATGCGGAATGCGCTCTCTTCCCCTTCGCACCGTGCGACGGTTCGCCATCCCGGCGTTACCGGGTCGTAACGGTCGCGCGCCGCCCGAGGCGCGGGGCGCCGACACCCAGAAGGCGGAGAGGGAGCGGTCAACTCCTGCGCAGCTGACTCATGTTGAGGCCACAAGCCCTTGCCGGGCGGGCGGAGCACTCCTCGACGGCGCAACGACCGGATGGAGACCGCGCCCGTCCACGAAATTCAGCGGAGACTCACCGTTCGACGGCTCCGGACCGGACGAGGCCCGCGCGCAGGGACGTCGACCGCCCCGAACCAGTCAGAGAACCATGGCCAGCGCGGCCGAGGTCACCAGGGCGAGGACGCCACCGACCCCGGCGGCGAGCGCCCTGATATGGCGCGGCACAAAGGAAGGTGTACGGGCGGTCGCGGACTCCGGATCAAGCTCGCTGTAGTGCACTGTCACGAACTCGCCCGTCTTAACGTCGAGTCGGGCCTGGCGTTCCTCGAATTCGACCGTGCGGCCGTCGGCCGTACGGAATGACAGGGTGGCATGCGAGAGCACCATCGGGACGCCCTCGGCGTCCGTCATCTCCTCCGAACGCACCGCCGTGCACTTGGCCTCGGCGGTGAGTCCGTCCCAGGCCGCCCGCAGCCGCGGCCCCTGGAGCTGCCGGTCCAGGGCCCTCGCGAAGATCACGGCCCCGGTCAGGGCAACGAAGAAATACACGACGGCGACGACGACCATCTCTCCCCCAGGAGTCGGCAGGCGCGGCGCGGCGGCCGGAGACCCGGGCCGCGACCGGAACGCCATGATCCCCCGGTCCGCCGCAGGCGACAAGTGCCGCCCGGGCCTCACGCCCCGGAGCAACGCGGGTGAAAGCACCGCGTCATGGAGAGACGGTACGGATTTCCTCCGCGGGGGTAGGCCCGCAGGACCCTCTTGCTATACCTTCCGTCTAACAGCTTGCTAGACGTAACGTCTAACAAGCGAGGGGCGGCGCTCGGCGGCCATCGATCCCATCGGGCGGACACCGCATGGAGGGGGCCGGGCGGCCTCGGGTCGATCTCTCGATTCAAGGAGTCACAGCATGGCAAGCAGCACCGTTCGGCCGGAGGACCAGGACCGGCTCGCCGAGCAGGACGTCGCCGGGCGCCTGCTCGAATCGGCCGCGAAGCTGTCGTACGACCCGGCCACCGAGGTGGACTGGGACACCCCTCTGGACACGGAGCACCACGGCGCGAGCCCCGAGTGGAGCACGCTCTACGGCACCGCGTATTGGCGGGAGTTGAGCGAGGCGCAGCGCAAGGCGCTCACGCGCCAGGAAGCCGCGTCCGTCGCCAGTACCGGCATCTGGTTCGAGATGATCCTGCAGCAGATGGTGCTGCGCGACATGTACGCCAAGGACCCGACCGATCCGCGTTTCCAGTGGGCGCTCACCGAGGTCGCCGACGAGTGCCGGCACTCCATCATGTTCGCCCGCGGCGCCGCGAAGCTGGGCGCACCGGCCTACCGGCCGCACCGGATGGTGGTCGAACTGGGCCGCGCCTTCAAGACACTTGCCTTCGGCGAGGCCGCGTACGCCGCGATCCTCGTGGCGGAGGAGGTGCTCGATGTGATGCAGCGGGACTGGATGCGGGACGAACGGGTCGCGCCGTTCGTCCGGACGATCAACAACATCCATGTGGTGGAGGAGTCGCGGCACATGAAGTTCGCCCGCGACGAGACCCGCAAGCACCTGCGCGGCGCGGGCCCGGTGCGCCGGCGGATCAACGCTCTCGTGGTGGCCATCGCCTCGTACTACATCGTGACCAGCATGGTGAACCGTGACGTCTACGCGAACGCGGGGCTGGACGCCGAGCGCGCCCGCACCGAGGCGCGCGCCAATGAGCACCACAAGTCCCTGATGCGTTCAAGCTGTTCCGGTCTGATGGAGTTCCTCGCATCGGCCCGGCTGCTGACCAGACCGGCCCTGTTCTTCTACAAGCGCGCCCACCTGATCTGATCCGAGCCGAAAGTCCGAGCCGACGCGATGACCTACGCCATCACCCAGACCTGCTGCAGCGATGCCACCTGTGTCGCCGTGTGCCCCGTCAACTGCATCCATCCCGCGCCCGGGGAACAGGCCTTCGGCAGCACGGAGATGCTCTACGTCGACCCGGCGACCTGCATCGACTGCGGTGCCTGCGCGGACGCCTGCCCGGTCGACGCGATCTTCCCGGTGGACAGCCTCCTCGATTCGCAGAAGGAGTACGCCGGCCTCAACGCGGCCTACTACGCGGACCGGGAGCCCGAGCCGGTCGCCGGGCCGAACTTCCACGCCTGGGGCGAACCCTCCTTCGCCCGCGGTCTGCCGTCGGACTTCGCCCCGATCCGGGTGGCGGTCGTGGGAACCGGACCCGCGGGAATGTACGCCGCCGAGGATCTGCTGCTGCACACCAATGCCGAGGTGACGCTGATCGACCGGCTGCCGGTGGCCGGCGGCCTCGTCCGGTACGGAGTGGCGCCCGACCACCCGGCGACGAAGGGAGTGGGCGAGACCTTCGCACGGTTCCACTCCCACCCCCGGGTGCGGATGCTCCTGGGCATCGAGGTGGGCGCGGACGTGACCGCCCGGGAGATCGCCGCCCATCACGACGCGGTGATCTACGCGGTCGGCGCCGCCGGTGACCGCCGGCTCGGCATCCCGGGCGAGGACCTGCCCGCCAGCATTCCGGCGACAACGTTCGTGTCCTGGTACAACGCACATCCCGAAGTCCCGGCGGAGGCGGTCGGCCTGACCGCCGAGAGGGTGATCGTCACCGGCAACGGCAACGTCGCCCTCGACGTGGCACGCATCCTCGTCACCGATCCGGCCGCGCTGGCCGGCACCGACATCGCCGACCACGCACTCGCGGCCCTGCGCGAGTCAAAGGTGCGCGAGGTCGTACTGCTCGGACGGCGCGGCCCTCAGGACCTCGCCTGCACCGCGTCCGAACTGCTGGCCCTCACACACCTGCCGGGCGTGGATCTGGTGGTCGACGACCACGACCCACGTACCGGTGCGGCCATCGACGGGGCGGCGCCGGGCGAGAAAGCGGCCCTGCTGCGGGACGTGCGGCGCGAGAGGGTGGACTGGTCGCCCTCCCCTGCGGCGGGACGGCGCATCGTCTTCCGCTTCCACTCCGCGCCGGTGGAGGTCTCCGGCCACGAGGACGTCGAAGGCGTCCGCGTCACGGATGCCGGGGGTGAACAGGCGATACCGGCGGGCCTGTTCCTGCGGGCGATCGGCTACCGGGGCCTGGAGGTGCCCGGCCTGCCGTTCGACGAGGCGACCGGCACCGTGCCCCACGAGGGCGGCCGCGTGACGGGCATGCCCGGAACGTATGTGGTCGGCTGGATCAAACGCGGGCCGTCGGGCGGCATCGGGGCCAATCGCACATGTGCCGCCGAGACCGTCGGCACACTCCTGGCGGACGCCGTCGCGGGCGCACTGCCCTCCCCCGCGCACCCGTCCAAGGCGTTCCACCGGCTCGTCCGCGGCCGCGGTCGCAATGTCGTCGACGCCCGGGGGCTCGCCGCCATCGACCGGGCCGAGCGGGCCCGCGGCCGCGACCACGGCCGCCCTCGGGTCAAGTTCGGCACGGTCCCGGCACTGGTCGCGGCAGCGCGGAAGCGCCGCTGGAGGTCCCCGAGCTGAGCCGGCCGGCCGGGACAGCTGAGCGGACCCCGGCGCCCTCGCGCCGGGGTCCGCTTTCCTTCCGGGCCGGCCGGGACCGGCCCCGAGGCCGGCCTGTCCGGTCGAGCGCGCTCAGCGTGCTGCTCCGGACCCGGAGCCGCCACCGGTCCGCAGGGAACCGGCGTGTCAGCGGTCTGTCGCGGGTCGCGGGTGGTGAACCCCGCGCACCTCGGCACCGACAGCTATGTCATCGCGGGCCTGCTCCCCTCCATCGCCGCCGACCTGGAGGTCTCCACCCCGGCGGCCGGTCAGCTGGTGACGGTCTTCGCCCTGACGATGGCCCTGTCCGCGCCGGTCATGGGGGCCCTCACCAGCGCGCTGAACCGGCGTTCGGCGCTGCTGATCGCCCTGACCGTGTTCGTGGCCGGCAATGTCGTCACCGCGCTGGGGACCGGCTACGAGGTGGTGATGGCCGCCCGCATCGTCACAGCCGTGGGCGCGGGCATCATCACCGCCGCCGCCTCCAGTACCGCCGCGGCCATCGCGCCGCCGGAACGCCGGGGCCGGGCCCTGGCCTTCGTGCTGGGAGGCCTGACGCTGGCGACCGCGCTGGGACTGCCTCTCGGCACTCTGATCGGCCGCACCGACTGGCACATCACCCTGTGGGCCGTCGCCGGGATCGGTCTGCTGGCAGCGGCCGGGATCGCCGTCGGCCTCCCCTCGGTGACGCTCCCCGCCGCCTCACTGCCCGACCGGCTGCGGCCCCTCAAGCAGGGCCGCGTCCTGGCGCTGCTGGCGGTCACCTCACTCGCCTTCCTCGGCACCTACACGCTCTACACCTACATCGGCCCGACCCTGCGGGACGCCACCGGCACAGACGCCTCGCTCCTGACACCGATCCTGCTGGCCTGGGGCGTCGGCACCCTGGGCGGGAACATCACCGCCGGGCGACTGGTCGACCGTCACGACTCCGCACGCGTCCTCACCGTCGCCCTCGCCCTGGCGACTCTCACCCTGGCGCTGACCCCGTTGGCCATCCGGACCCTCGGCGCCACCCTGGTCTGGGCCGTGCTCTGGGGAGTGGCCGTCGGCATCGTCGTCGTCCCGCAGCAGCACCGGCTCGTCTCCCTCAGCCCCGCCGCCGCACCGGTCCTGCTCGGTCTCAACTCCTCCGCGCTCTACATCGGAATCGCCCTCGGCGGCGGATTCGGCGGGCTGGCGCAGGAGTGGTTCGGGCTTGCCCCGTCCGAACTCGGGCCGGTAGCCGCCGGCGTCACGGCTCTTGCCCTCCTCTGGCACCTGGGAACCACGCGACGCGCCACCGCGCCCACCCCCGTGGCACCGGAACCGTCCTTGGCCGAGCCGGAGGGTTCCGAGGCGTGACGCACCGCCCCACGCCGCCGCGGGCGCCGCCCGCACAACCGCCACCGCACCGGCGGCCCGGTCCTCACCGGGGCCGGATCCGGCCGGCCCGGGCCCGAGCAGTCCGGCTCAGCTCCCGTCCGGGTCCGGCTCATCCTCGTCCGGGGCCGGCTCCTCGCCCTGCCCCTTGGCCCGCTTGCCGACGACGGCGGCCGCCGCCACCGCGCTGCCCGCGAAGGCCAGGGCGACCATCCAGGGCTGGTCGAACGCGTGCCGGGTGGCGTGGTCGACGGAGTAGCGGCCGGGACCGGTCAGGCCGATCGCGGCAGCGGTGAAGCCCAGGAAGGCCGGGTACTCGTAGCCGCCGCCCTGGGCGAAGAAGCCTGCGGGGGCGTGCACGGCCACGGCTCCCGCCATGGCGCCCGCGGCGGCGGCTCCGGCTGCCGGCGTGGCCAGGCCCAGCGCCAGCAGGACGCCGCCGCCCGTCTCACCGAGACCGGCCGCGACGGCACTGTGCTTGGGCGGGTGGAAACCCATGGCCTCCATCCCGGCGGTGGTGCCCTTGATACCTCCGCCGCCGAACCAGCCGAAAAGTTTCTGGCTGCCGTGTGCGACCAGCACCGCCCCGGTGCCGACGCGAAGGACAAGCAGGCCGAGGTCACGACGGTTGACGCTGCCCATGAGGGCCTCCGGAAGGGTTCGGGGGCCTGGCCGGAAGTAGGGGGCCCCGGGTGCGGTACGCCACCACTCTCAGCGCCGGGAGGCCACGACGGTGCGTGTTGTTAGGCCGTCCGGGAACGCCCGGACGGCGCGTGACCCGTGACACAGTGCGACGAACGCCATTGTGCAACTTGTTGCATAATGGCGTTCGGGTGGTCTAGAACTGGCGCAACGACACTGCGCGAGGAGCCGCCGCATGAGCCCGTACCCGCATCTGCTGAGCCCGCTCGACCTCGGGTTCACCACCCTCCCGAACCGGGTCCTGATGGGGTCGATGCACATCGGCCTGGAAGAGGTCGAGAACGGCTTCGAGCGCATGGCCGCGTTCTACGCCGCCCGCGCCCGCGGCGGCGTGGGTCTCATGATCACGGGCGGCATCGCGCCGAACGAGCAGGCCTGCTCGCTGCCCGGCGGCGCGAAGATGACCACCGAGGCGGAGGCGGCGCAGCACGCCCGGGTCACCTCGGCCGTGCATGAGGCGGGGGGCCGGATCGCCATGCAGATCCTGCACTTCGGACGGTACGCACACCACCCCGGCCTGGTGGCGCCGAGCGCGATCCAGGCACCGATCAGCGGATTCGTCCCGCATGCGCTGACCGATGACGAGGTCGAGTCGACCATCGAGGACTTCGTGACGGCGGCCGCGCTGGCGCGGAGCGCGGGGTACGACGGCGTCGAGATCATGGGCTCCGAGGGCTACTTGATCAACGAGTTCATCGCTTCGGCGACCAATCACCGCGAGGACCGCTGGGGCGGCTCGTACGAGAACCGCATCCGCTTCCCCGTCGAGATCGTGCGCCGGGTCCGTGAGCGGGTCGGCACCGATTTCATCATCGTCTACCGGCTCTCGATGCTGGACCTGGTGCCGGGCGGATCGTCGCTGGAGGAGGTCGTGCGGCTCGCCCGCGAGATCGAGGCGGCCGGCGCGACGATCATCAACACCGGTATCGGCTGGCACGAGGCCCGCATCCCCACCATCGCCACGTCCGTGCCGCGCGGCGCGTTCACCTGGGTCACCGAGAAGGTGCGCGGCGCCGTCTCCGTACCGCTCGTGACGAGCAACCGCATCAACACCCCCGAGGTCGCCGAGGAGATCCTCGCGGCGGGCCGGGCGGACATGGTCTCGATGGCCCGGCCGTTCCTCGCGGACCCGGACTTCGTCGTGAAGGCGAGCGAGGGCCGCGCGGACGCGATCAACACCTGCATCGGCTGCAACCAGGCCTGTCTGGACCACATCTTCAGCGGCCAGGTCACCTCCTGCCTGGTCAATCCGCGTGCCTGCCACGAGACGGAACTCACCCTGTCGCCCACCCGCACCCGCAAGCGGGTCGCGGTCGTCGGCGCCGGTCCGGCCGGACTCGCCTGCGCCGTGACAGCGGCCGAGCGGGGACACGCGGTGACTCTCTTCGACGCGGCCGGCGAGATCGGCGGGCAGCTGAACGTGGCGCGCCGGGTGCCGGGCAAGGAGGAGTTCAACGAGACGCTGCGCTACTTCCGTACCCGGCTCGCGCAGGAGAAGGTCGAGCTCCGGCTGGGCACGCCGGTCGGGGCCGGTGACCTCGGCGGATTCGACGAGGTCGTCCTGGCGACCGGGGTCACCCCCCGTACGCCGGCGATCCCGGGCGTGGACCACCCCAGCGTGGTCAGCTATCTCGACGTGCTGCGGCACGGGGCGCCGGTGGGTGACCGGGTGGCCCTCGTCGGGGCGGGCGGGATCGGCTTCGATGTGGCCGAGTTCCTGACCGACGGCGGGGACGCGGCGAGCCTGGACCCCGAGGCGTTCTTCCGGCAGTGGGGCGTGGACACCGAGTACCGCGAGCGGGGCGGACTCGGCACCGCCGAGCGCCCGAAGTCCTCGCGCACGGTCCATCTGCTCCAGCGCAAGGCGAGCAAGGTCGGCGCGGGCCTGGGCAAGACGACGGGCTGGATCCACCGCACCGAGCTCCGGCACCGCGGCGTCAGCATGATCGCGGGCGTCGGCTACGAGCGGATCGACGACGACGGACTGCACATCACCGTCGACGGTGAACGGCGTCTGCTGCCGGTCGACACGATCGTGCTCTGCGCGGGCCAGGAACCCCGCCGGGATCTGTACGAGGAGCTGCTCGCCGCGGACCGTCCCGCGCATCTGATCGGTGGCGCCGATGTCGCGGCCGAGCTGGACGCCAAGCGCGCGATCCGCCAGGGCACGGAACTCGCGGCCTCGCTGTAGGGCCTCTCGTCCGGATCATGCCGGGCTCGCGGGGGCAGGCATGATCCGGACGGAAGACCCCGGGCGTTCCGCTCCGCGGCCCCGGAGGAACGGACGGTCCGTCCGGTCCTCCGGCCGTCCTTAGGATGCACCCCATGTCACTCCCGCACGCGATCCTCACCGCCCTGCTCGAGAAGCCCTCGTCGGGGCTGGAGCTGACCCGCAGGTTCGACCGTTCGATCGGCTACTTCTGGTCGGCCACGCACCAGCAGATCTACCGGGAACTGGGAAAGCTGGAACAGGCCGGGCAGATCAGGGCGCTGGAGCCCGCGCAGCCCGCCCGGGGCCAGAAGAGGGAGTACGAGGTGCTGCCCGCGGGCCGCGAGGCGCTGTCCGCCTGGGTGGCCCGGCCGGAGGACCCCAAGCAGGTCCGCGATCCGCTGCTGCTGCGGATGCGGGCGGCGGCGGTCGTGGGTGCGCCGGGGCTGGACGCGGAGCTGCGCCGCCATCTGATGCTGCACCGGCGGCAGCTCGCGGAGTACCTGGAGATCGAGCGACGGGACTTCGCGCCCGGGCGCGACATGGACGGGCGCGATGCGGACGGGGACCGGCTGAGGCATCTGGTGCTGCGCGGCGGCATCGATCTGGAGAACTTCTGGATCGGCTGGCTGACCCGGGCACTGGCCGAGTACCCCGCCCAGGAGGCGCAGCCCCGGTAGCCGCCCGCCATTCATGTGTCTTTCGACGCGCGCGTCGAAGCGGGCCAGGCGGGCGGCTCCCGGCCCGGTAGGGGCTCTCAGGAGCGGCCGGCCCTGATCCGCCGCAGGTGGCCGTGTTCCGGGTGAAGTGCGCGTGGGCTCTTGATGACCACTCTCGACGGGACGACAGCCGGTGTGGGACCGGCCACCGCCGCGGCTGCGGGCGATGTCCGGGCCTGGGCGCGGCTGAGCAGGATCACTCCGCGTACGGCCGCCGCCGTACCCAGCAGCGCCGGGATCAGGCTGATCGCCCCGCCCTGGAGCCGCTCCCCCAGCAGGGCCAGGCCGATGGCCGCCGCGGCGACCGGGTTGGCGAGGGTGACGACGGCGAGCGGGGCGCCGAGGCTGCCGCCCCGGTACGCGGTCTGGGAGAGCAGCAGGCCTCCCACGGCGAAGGCGGACACGAGCACCGCCACGACCACCAGACGCCAGCTCACCATCGCGCCCTCGGTGTCATCGGTCATCGCGACGGTCAGCGTCTGGGTGAGGGCGGAGGCGACACCGGAGGTGATGCCGGAGGCCGCCGCGTGCCGCAGTCCCGGGCGTGTGCCCGGGCGGCTGAGACCGGCGACGACGGCCACGGTCCCGGCGCCGACGGCCAGCGCCTCGGCCATGCTCAGCGTTTCGTGGGGTGCGGAACCGCCTGCGGTCATCAGCAGGGCCCCGAGGCCGGCGAGTGTGAGAAGGGTGCCGCGCCATTCGGTGCCGGTGACCCTCCGCCCCGCGGCACGGGCACCCAGCGGCACGGCCGCGACCAGGGTCAGGGCCCCGAGCGGCTGGACGAGCGTGAGCGGTCCGTACTTCAGCGCGACGACGTGCAGCAGCGCACCCCCGGCGTTCAGCGCGACGGCGGCCCACCAGGCCCCGCGGCCCAGCAGCCGCAGCGTCCCGGTGCCGGGGGCGGTGCGTCCGGCGAGCCGCGCCTGCGCCACCGCGGCCGAGGCGTACGCGCCGGCGGAGACGAGGGAGAGCGCGACGGCGATCAGGGTGGCGTTCATCGCCGGCCCCCGGTCGGGGCGTACGACGAGGACGTCCCCTGGGCCGGTACGGCCGTGTTGTAGGGGGCGCCGGCATAGGACGGCCACGGAACATGGGTCCGCAGCGGCTCCGCTCGCGGCAGCCGGAGCGCCGCGAGGGCCACCGCCAGCAGCGCGGCCACCACGATCGAGTCGAGCCAGTAGTGGTTGGCGGTGCCGACTATGACGAGCAGGGTGATGGCCGGGTGCAGCAGCCACAGCCAGCGCCACCGCGAACGGGTGGCGACGACCAGTCCGACCCCGACCATGACGGCCCAGCCGAAGTGGAGGGAGGGCATGGCGGCGAACTGGTTGGCCATGGAGTCGGTGGCGGGCGTCGCCCCGTACACCGTCGGTCCGTAGACCTGGCCGGTGTCGACCAGGCCGGTGGCGGCCAGCAGGCGCGGCGGGGCGAGCGGGAACAGCAGGTGCAGGGCCAGTGCCGCGCCGGTGAGCACGGCGAGGATGCGGCGCGACCAGATGTAGTGGCGCGGGCGGCGCCAGTACAGCCAGGCGAGGAAGAGCAGGGTGGCCGGGAAGTGAACGGTCGCGTAGTAGGTGTTCGCGAGGTGGATCAGCGTCTCGTCGTGGAGCAGCAGGCCCTGTACGGCGCCCTCGTCGGGCAGGTGTACGGCGCGTTCCAGATCCCACACGCGCCCGGCGTTGTGGTACGCCTCGTCGACGTGACCGTTGGCCGCCTGGCGGCCGAACTTGTAGATCACGAAGAGTCCTACGACGAGAAGAAGCTCGCGGACGAGGGGCGGTCGGGCAGAAGTGTCCGGCTCCCGATCGGCGGGCCTGCTACCGGCGAACATCACCCGGTGCCCCTTTGCTGACGAAGCGGTGGTTATGAGGCCTGGAGCAAGTCCACGCCGTATCGATACGCCAGTGTACCGATACGCAGACGTATCGGAACACTCGCGTATCGGTACACTGGCGTATCGAAGGACCTCGTCGCAGAGTCGCAGAGAGGGAAAGCGCATGTCGCCGCTGGAAACGGAGCCGGAGCAGGCCACCGCGTCGCGCCGCTCGAAGATCACGCCGGAACGGGCCCAGGAGCTCTACACGGCCGTGCTCGACATGCTGAGGGAGAGCGGCTACGAGTCGCTCACCATGGAGGGTGTCGCCTCCCGGTCCCGCTGCGGCAAGTCCACGCTCTACCGCCAGTGGGGCTCCAAGCCCGAACTGGTCGTCGCCGCACTGCACGGCACCCGGCACGGCCTGCTCGGGCGGATCGACACGGGCACACTGGCCGGGGACCTGCGCGAAGCCGCCCGGGCCATCGGTGAGGGTTCGGGACGCGACACGCCCCTGATGCTGGCCCTGAGCCACGCAGCACTGCAGAGCCCCGAGCTGCTGTGCGCGCTGCGCGAGTCGCTGATCCTGCCCGAACTGGCGGCGATCGACGCCATGGTCGCGCGCGCTGTGGAGCGGGGCGAGGTGGCCGCGGACAACCCGGCCACGGAGTTCGTCTCCGCGCAGCTGCTGGGCGTGATGCGTGCGCGCCCGTTGCTGGAGTGCGCGTACGCGGATGAGACGTTCCTCATCCGCTTCGTGGAGGGCGCGGTCTTTCCCGCACTCGGCCTGGACCCCCACGCGTCCAGGTCCTGACAGACGTGGGCCGTCGTTCCAGCGGATGACGACGGTCCGCCCGCGCCGCACCGTGGGGACGGGGGCGGCGCACAACCCGGCCGGCCGGTGACTTCTTCGGAAGTCACCGGCCGGCCGCGTTTCCCCGCCCCTCACCGCCGGGATCCCTCTTTTCGTCCCCTTGACGATATGCAGCCATCGCCATTATCGTCCCCATGACGAGAACAAGGGGGCCCCTCATGGCCGACATCACCCGGCGCTTCGGCTGGCGCCATCTGCGCTCCGCGCCCACAGCTCACATCCGCCACCACAAGCGCGGGCGGCTCGCCCACGACGGTGCGGGGCTGAGCTTCTGGTACCGGTCGCTCAGCGCCGCGCTCTCCGAGGTTCCGGTCAACGACCGCGAGCTGGCCATGGCGTTCCACGCCCGCACGTCCGACTTCCAGGACGTGACCGTGCAGGCCACCGTGACGTACCGGATCAGCGATCCGGCCGAGGCGGCCGCGCGCCTCGACTTCTCCGTCGACCCCGATACGGGTGCATGGCGCGGTGCGCCGCTGGAGCAGATCGCGACACTGCTCACCGAGACCGCCCAGCAGCACACCCTGGACGTGCTGGCGCGCACCCCGCTGGCCGGTGCACTGGTGGACGGTGTCGCCTCGGTACGCGAACGGGTGGCGGCCGGACTGGCCGGCGAGCCCCGGCTGCCCGCCACCGGGATCGACGTGGTGGCGGTGCGCGTCGTCGCCATCCGCCCCGAGGCCGAGGTGGAACGGGCGTTGCGCACCCCCGCCCGCGAGCAGATCCAGCAGGAGGCCGACCGGGCCACGTACGAACGCCGCGCCGTGGCCGTGGAGCGCGAGCGGACGATCGCCGAGAACGAGCTGGCCAGCCAGATCGAGCTCGCCCGCCGCGAGGAGCAGCTGGTCGAGCAGCGCGGGACCAACACCCGCCGCGAGGCCGAGGAGAACGCGGCGGCCGACGGCGTGCGCGCCGAGGCGGAGGCGGCCCGCAAGGTACGCCTCGCCCGCGCCGAGGCGGAGGCGGCCCGCGAGGTCGGTGCGGCCCGTGCCGAGTCGCAGGCGGCGTGGCTCCAGGTGCACGGGGAGGTGGACGCCGCGACACTGCACGCGCTGGCCGTCACCCGGCTCGCCGAGAACCTGCCGCGCATCGACAGCCTCACGCTCTCCCCCGACGTCCTCACCGGTCTGCTCGCCAAGCTCGGCCGGACCGCACCGGAGACCCGGCCGTGAGCCTGGCTCCCCGGGCGGTTCTGGTCCACCGCACCACCGAGTACGAGGAGCTGCTGGCCCGGCACGGCACGCACGGGCAGGCCGCGTTCTTCCTCTCCAGCCGGGGCCGGTCCATCGACGAGGTGGCCCGGCGGCACGAACGGACCCGGCAGGCACTCGCCGATGTGGCGGCGGCCGTCCCGCTCCAGTGGCGCCGTTCCCGGGTGGAGCGGGCGGATCTGGACCGGTTCCTGTTCGCACCGGAGGACGTGGTGGTCGTCGTCGGGCAGGACGGACTGGTCGCCAACGCGGCCAAGTACCTCTCCGGCCAGCCGGTCGTGGGCATCGACACCGATCCCGGACGCAACCCCGGCGTTCTGGTACGCCACCGGCCCGCCGACGCGCCGGCGCTGCTGCGGGCCGCCGTGGCTCCCGGCGGCCGGGCGGACGAACTCACCATGGTCGAGGCGGTGGCCGACGACACACAAAGGCTCCTCGCCCTCAACGAGATCTACCTCGGCCCGCCGGGGCACCAGACGGCCCGTTACCGGCTCGGTCCCGACGCTGCGGACTCCCCCGCCGAGTCGCAGGCCTCGTCCGGTGTCCTGGTCGGCACGGGGACCGGCGCCACGGGGTGGCTGCGCTCCCTGTGGCAGGAGCGCCGCAGCACTCTCGCCCTGCCCGGCCCGACCGACCCCCGGCTGCTGTGGTTCGTCCGGGAGGCCTGGCCCTCACCCGCGACGGGCACCTCGCTCGTCGCGGGTGAACTGGGCCGCGGGCAGGGACTGCGGCTGACCGTCGAATCCGACCGGGTGGTGGTGTTCGGCGACGGCGTGGAGAGTGACGCGCTGGAGCTGACGTGGGGGCAGTCCGTACGGCTCGGCATCTCGGCCACATCACTGCGGCTGACGGTGTGACCCGCGCGGGACCGCCGGCGCTCCCCCGTAGGCTCGACGCCCGAACCGGTCCGGCCCCCGCCAGGAGAACACCATGAACACCGATGCCACTCCCGTCCCCTCCCGCAACTCGCGCCCGCCGCAGGCCCAGGCGGCGCTGGGCGTCGGGGTCCTCGTACAGGACGGGCAGGGGCGGATCCTGCTGGGCCGGCACCACAGCGGCACCTGGGAGCTGCCCGGCGGCAAGGTCGATCCGACGCACGAGTCGATCGCGGCGGCGGCCGTGCGCGAGCTCCGCGAGGAGACGGGGCTGGAGGCCGCAGAGGGCGACGTGCGCGTTTTCGCGATGCTGCACGACGCGGTCGGCGGGATCAACCGGGTGACGATGGCCGCACGGGTGACCGTCGGGGAAGGCACCGCGCTGGTGACCGAACCCCACCTCATCAGCACCTGGCAGTGGACCCGGCCCGAGGAGCTGCCGGCACCGCTCTTCGACCCCTCGGCGCAGATCCTCGCGGCCTGGCGCCCCGATCTCGGCATCGCGCACCCGCCGGTTCACCGGCTGGACATCGCGACCGAGGGCGAACAGGAATAACCCTAAGCTCATTAATCATTTGCCTAGGGCTCATAGGCAGAGTTAGCGTCGTCGGCATGAAGGCCGTGACCGAGCAGGACATCCGCACATCGTTCGTCAACTGCTCCAAGGGAGAAGCCGGGCGGCTGCCGCTG
Organism: Streptomyces sp. NBC_00876; assembly: GCF_045207435.1. Taxonomy (NCBI): domain Bacteria; kingdom Bacillati; phylum Actinomycetota; class Actinomycetes; order Kitasatosporales; family Streptomycetaceae; genus Streptomyces; species Streptomyces sp. NBC_00876. The sequence continues at coordinate 7,725,492 of NZ_CP108800.1, read as the reverse complement.
CCCCGCGATCTCGACGAGCTGCCCTGGGACGATCTCGACTTCCTGGGCTGGCGGGATCTCTCCGCCCCGGGGCGCAGCTATATCGTCACCGAGCACGAGGGCAGGCTCACCGGCATCACGCTCCGCTTCCCCTCCCAGCAGCGCGGCTTCCTCCACCGCAGCATGTGCTCGCTCTGCCTGACCACGCACCCGGGCAGCGGGGTGTCGCTGATGACCGCCCGCAAGACGGGACCGGCGGGGCGTGAGGGCAATTCGGTCGGTCTCTACATGTGCACCGACCTGGCCTGCTCGCTGTACGTACGGGGGAAGAAGGCCGTGGCCTCGGGCGCCCGCTTCAAGGAGTCGCTGACCGTGGAGGAGCAGATCAGCCGTACGACCGGCAATCTCGCCGCCTTCGTCGCCAAGCTCTTCGTCTGATCCCGGCGGCGCAGGGCCCGCCCCGCGGACCCGGCGGCGCAGGGCCGTGCCCGCTCCGGCCGACGGACGGTCGGGGCGGGCGCGGCCCGGCGAGCGGGCCGGCTACCGCGCCGTACGCCTGCCATGCACGGCGGCGTAGCCCGGAGCGGTGTTCTGCCCGCTCGGGACGCCTCCGAGGACGGTGCCCTGGTTCACCAGCGCGACCGAGTCGGGTCCGACGCCGGCCTGCTCGGCGGTGACCGCCAGCGCGATGATGTTGTCGCCCTGCGGCTTCAGGAAGCCGGCGGGGATGACGAACTCCTTCTGCGGACCGACGTTGTTGACGTACTGGCCGGTGTTCCAGCCGTTGACGAAGATCTGGACGCGGTACTTGTCCGCCTTGCCCCCGTCGTCGTCGATCCGCAGGCCGACCGCCGTGTCCGCGCCCTTGGGCAGGTTCAGCCGGGCCGTGGTGCGGTACCACTGCACCCCGGGGCGGGCGCTCTTGAGCGAACCGCTCCGTGCCCAGGACGTGTCCGGTGCGCCCGGCAGGTGCCAGCCCATGCGCTCGCCGTACAGGCCTCCGTTGTTGTAGAGACCGCGAGCGGTGTCGACGGGTTCGGGCCCGCCCAGGGCCCCCTGGATCCGCCAGTCGACCTTGCCCGATCCGGCGATGGTGACGTCGGCCAGGCCCCGGCCGCCCTTGGACCGGCCGTCGGAACTCCAGTCCTCGTACTGGCCCATGTTCCGTACGAGTACGGCCAGGACGGCGGGTTTGCCCGGCTCGACCAGCCCGTCCGGGACCTTGTGGGTGGCGGTGCCGTCGCCCTGGGCGCCGAGGTAGGTGCCGTTCAGCCAGACGAGCGCGTGACCGGCGGTGCCCGTCTTCACCGTGACCTCGACGGTGCTGCCGGCCGCGGCCGGTGTGTAGTGGCCGCGGTACCAGGTGTCGCCCTCGTGGAATCCGTACTCGTCCGTGTCCAGGACGACGCCGGATGACGCGCCGGGTCCGTGACGAGGATTGGCGGCTGTGGTCCGGTCCGCCTTCATCCAGCCCGAGTCGTCGAACGCCGCGGTGCGTTCGGGGTCGGATCCGGCCGTGCGCCAGGTGTCCAGGGCCGGCAGCGTTACGTCCGCGGGGCCCGGCAGGCCGGCGACGAGCGCTCCTGCCGCATCCCGGCTCGTGGCCAGGGGCCGGTTGTTCCAGGTGAGGGTGGACACGCCGGTGGGGGCGAAGACACGCAGCCGGCCGGCCCGGCGGGTGTCGCCGGTCAGATCGAGCCGGGCCCCCGAGACGCGGGCCGTGCGGGCGAGCTCCGGTCCGATGACCAGGACGTCGCTGCTGCCCGCGTCGAGCTGCCAGGTGTCCGCGACGGCGTCCCGGTCGGAGATCACCAGCGTGAGTTCCTTGCCGCCGCCCGAGACGCGCACCGTCCGGGTGCCCTCGTGCACATAGTTGAGCCGCAGGTCCTTGCGCTCGGGGTCCCAGGTGGTCTCCACCGGAGCGCCGTCCGCGGTGGTGACGTCGGGCCGCTCCTCGTAGCGCAGGACCGTCTCGCCGTCCGTGCCCTTCGCGCCGTCGAGGACGAGCAGATCGCGTCCGGCGCCCAGCCGGGTGAGCACCTGTGAGGTGGAGTAGACGAGCCGGTGTGGTCCGAAGGCGTAGTCCGCGACCAGGGTCGTGGCGTCACGTCCGCCCACGGTGACCGCGGTGTCCGGCTTCTGCGGGATACGGGGATAGGCGCCGGAACCCGTGGGCGTCCCCGGCTTCGTGGTCGGGGTCGTGTCGATGGCGTCGACGGAGACGAACGTCCCCTGCGAGGCCGCGGTGCCCTTCTCGCCGGTGACGACGATCCTGAGGGTGTGCGGGCCCGCGCCGAGGTCGTTCGCCTCGAAGAGAACGCGCTGGAAGGCGGGGGACGCGGCGTAGCTGTCGACCGTCGCCTTCTTGACGCCGTCGATGTAGACGTCCGCGGTGCCGTGGTTGGAGGAGTCGGGACCGATCCAGCGAACGGTCGGTCCGTCGAAGGTGGCCTCGACGCTGTCACCGGCCGTGGAGGAGAACGTCTCGTCGTCCTTGTAGTCCCCGCCGGTCCAGGACTGGCCGGTGGCGCGGTTCCAGGAGCCGGCGAACTTCAGCGCTGCGGTGTCGGAGTCGTTCCAGCGGTACGAGACCTCCTCCGGTGGCCGGGGAGGGTCGGTCAGGTCCAGGGGGAAGGTGACACGGCTGGTGGAGGTGTCGTTGGAATCGGGGTGGCGCAGCGTGATCAGGCGCATGCCGTTGCCCGACACGGAGGTGCCGGCCTTGTTCTCGGTGGACAGGCGCTGCTGGGCCTTGACGGGGCCACCGCCGGTGACGGTGACCGCCGGGGCGGTGACGGCCCCGGCGGAGGCGATCGGCTTCACCGCGTTCTGCAGGTAGCCGAACTCCTTCTGGACGGCGAGCTTCGGCGTGATCGTACGGTTCTCGGCGATCGCCGCGCCGTAGTCGTAGGAGGTGAATCCGGATCCGGGGTCGCCGGTCCATCCCCAGTTGGTACCGCCGTACTCCATGTAGGAGTTGAACAGGGTGGCGCCGTTGGCGACGTTGTTCACGGCGAACTGGCGGGTGAACGCGGCGTCGGTGAACTTGGCGCACTCGCTGGTCTGGAAGTCGCGGCCCCAGGCGGTGAACGCGCCGCCCTGCCCCTCGGCGACGAAGACCGGTGTACGGGGCGAGTAGCCGCGGATGCGGGTCTCGTAGTCGCTCAGCCGGCCCCGGCCGCCCGCGCAGTCGAAGCCCAGCGGATAGGTGTCGAAGGCGTAGAGGTCCAGCTTGGATCCACCGGGTCCGCCCGGCACGTTCCAGCCGTGGCCGTCGCCGTAGTCGTTGTGGAACAGCGGGACGGTGATGCCCTGGTCGACGACGGCGCTCTGCAGCTTCTCGATGTAGTCGACGCGCTTGGCCTGGTTGTCGATCTGTTCGTTCTCGACTTGGTAGGCGATGACGCTGCCGCCGCCGTCGGTGATCTGGTGCTTGCCGATGATGCCGTTGACCGCCTCGAGCCACTCCAGGTCGGCCGCCAGGTTCTGCGGGTCTGCCGTGCGCTGCTCGCCGCCGTGGGTGCTCATGTACGGCGGCAGGCCCCCCATGCTCGCCTCGGCGTTGACGTACGGGCCGGGGCGGGCGATGACGTAGAGGCCCTCCTGTTCGGCCATGGTCAGCAGCCGGTCGATGTCACGGACGCCGGAGAAGTCGTAGGAGCCCGGCTCGCTGGAGTGGTAGCCCCAGAAGAAGTAGAGCGAAACGGTGTTGAAGCCCGATGCCTTGAGCTTCTGCAGGATGTCGCGCCACTGGTCGGGGCTCGGCAGCCGCCAGTAGTGGAACTCTCCGGACCACACGACCAGCCGCTCGCCGTCGATCTTGAGGGACTTGTCGTCCCAGGTGACGGCGTGGGAACGGCTGTCGTTGCCCGGGAACGGGTGGCTGACGGCAGCGGACGCGGCCGCTGGGGTCCGTCCGGCCTGCCCGGTGGTGTGTGCGGAGACCGGCAGGGGTGAGGCGAGGGACAGTACGAGGCCGGTGGCCAGACCGCCGACGACCGCACGCCGTAAGGCGGGCCCGCGCGTGCGCGGCCGGTGGGAGTGGTTCGTCATGAACGCCCTTTCGCTGGTGTGCCCATGGTGCGGTTCATGCGGTGCGCGGGGCCGGTCGGACCGGCCCCGCGCAACGCGGCCCCCGTCGGCGGCAGGGGCGTCGCGGCTACTGCATGCGGAGCGCTGCCTGCGTGAGGAAGGTGTCGAGCACGCCGTCACCGACCTTGGGCCGGACGCTGCCCCAGGTGTTGCGCGGCGGGTCGGTCCGCACGGCACGCGCCCGGTCCTGCAACCCCTTGGAGGAGGCGAGCAGTTGGGCGGCCGTGTCCTTGTCGCCCGAGTCCCGGGCGTCGAGTGCGTCCAGCATCGTCACCGCGGCGTCCCCCCACAGCGCGGTGGCGTCCAGCCAGGGCGCGGAGTCGGTGACGAATCCCGGCTGCACGGCACCGCCGCGGATGACCTCGGGCGCGTTCCTTATGGCCTTGGCGTAGGGGCGCAATGCCGCAACGGCGCCGGCGTGGTCACCGGCGTCCCATGCGGTCCAGAACTCAGCGGTACGGCGGGAGAGTTCGGGAGCCTGCGGCTGCCAGGGGGTGGCGCCGAAGGTGGGTGCCATGTGTTCGAGGTCGCCGAGGACCAGCAGCGCCTCGGTCGCCTCCCGGTCGCCGCCGGCCAGGTAGGACATGGCGCGGCGCCACTCGGAACGCGCGTCGTAGGCGGTGTCGTTCCAGGCGAAGCCGGCCGCACCGAAGACGGCGACCTTGCTGGCGTAGGGCTGGTTCATGGGGTTCGCAACGATGCCGCTGAGGTGGGCGGACAGACCGGCCTCACGCTTGTCGTACGGCGCGAGGAGCAGCCGCCCGCTCGTGTTCCCGTAGTCGTTGACGGGGTAGTTGTCCCACACGAACACCTTGCGCCCGAACAGCGCCGCCGCCCCTTCGGCCTGCTGGTTGGTGATGCTCGGCGGCACGACGTCGGTGCCGGTCCACATCACCTCGATCGCGGGGTCGAGCGTGGCACGCAGGGTCTTCTTGTAGGCGGTGTCGGTCAGGTCGCCGTATTCGGTCGGCACCATCTGCAGCGGCTGGGCGCCGGGGTGCGTGGCGATGAAGTCGTGCTGTACGCCGTTGAGGAGGTCGACCTGGGCCTTGGCCGCCGCCTCGCGGCCCGGCGCGCCGAACTTCGCCCGGTCGCCCTCGCAGTTCCAGCGGGTGTAGCTGATGTCGTCCAGCGGGATGGAGAACGCCCGCGTGCCCAGGTCGTACATGGCCTGGAGCTTGGCGTCGAGGTCCTTGCGGTGGGCCGCGTCGGAGTAGCAGATGGACTCGCCCGGGGAGACGGCGAAGGTGAACCGGACGTGGTTGGCGGTGGCCCGCTGCACCAGTTCGCCCAGCTCCGTGAGCTTGTCGGCGGGGTAGGGCTCGCGCCACTTGCTGCGGTGGAACGGGTCGTCCTTGGGCGCGTAGATATAGGTGTTGGCCTTCACGTCGCCGTAGAAGTCCATCTGGTCGAGCCGCTCGGCATGCGTCCACGGCTGTCCGTAGAAGCCCTCGATGGTGCCGCGCAGCGGCATGGAGGGGAAGTCGGCGGCCTGCGCGCCGGCCACCTTCCAGCCGTCGCCGGAGCGCGTGAACAGCTGACGCAGCGTCTGCACGGCGTAGAACTGCCCCGCGGCGTCCGTGCCGCCGAGGGCGACCCCGGAGCCGGGCCGGTGCGCGGAGACCCGCAGGGCGTATCCCTCCGCATGATCGGGGGCATCCGCGGTGCCGAGTGCGCGCCTGATGTCCGGGCGGGTGGCGGGTCCGAGCCGGACGGTGAGCAAACCGGCGGCGGCCGCGGGTACTTGACGTGGCGTCACGATGTCGACGCGGTGCGCTCCGTGCGCCTTGAGTTCGGCGACGAGGCGGTCGAGTGCCGCGGAGTCCGTCGCGTCGTCGGCGACGACGAGCACGCGGCCGGTGACGGTGGCGTCGGCTCCGGAGCGGCCGATGGACTGCGGGACGGGTGAGACCGGTGGGAGGGCGGTGGCACCGGCCGGGCCGGACGGACGGGCGGCGCCGGCGGGCGATGACAGGCACATCACGGCGGTGGCCGTGGCCAGCAGGCATGCGAGCGTGGTCACATCGCGTCGTCTCACAGAGTCTCCAAGTGGTCTAAACCAGCGAAGTGTTCAGGAGAATTCCGCAACAAGGCGGGGCCGTCAAGGTGTTTCGTGCGATCCTGTTTGGTCTAGACGTTTACTCTTGTTTGATATCGAGCGTTCGAGGGGCAGGCCGGACGACCGGCTCCGTCGGCCGGGGCCGCGGAGCCGGTCGTCGGGAACCGCGCAGGTCAACGAATGTCGACCGCCACCTCGGCGGGGACCAGCCGCGTACCGTCGGCCAGCCGGAAGTCCAGCGTGATCCGGCCCGTGCCGGGCGCCGCGTCCGCGGTGGCCCGCACATCCACTCGCTGTGCGGCTCCCGTGGTGCCGTGCACCTTCAGCGTGCCGCTCGCCGGTTCCAGGACCACCCCGCCGGGAGCGGTGGCCGTCCAGTGCACGGTGTGCCCGGTGAAGTCGACGTCCTGGGCCTCGACTTCGAGCGCCACCGGGTCGCCGGCCGCCTCGAGCACCAGGAAGCCCGGGTCACCGAATCCGGCGGCCGGGCTCGCGTAGGTGTCGACGACGTCCTGGCGGATGCGTGCGTCGTTGTACGGCGACTGCCCCTGCGGACCGTTCCACCGCCACCACGCCTGCATGTTGGGCAGGCAGATTCCGTTGAACCGGTTGCGGTGCACGAGCGCCCGGTACTCCCGCCGGGCTGCGTCGAGTTCGGCGCTCCCCGCCGGCGCGAGCCCGATCCTCATATCGGCCAGAGCGATGTCGAGGTTGCGGGTCAGCCGGTCGAGAAGAGTGCGGGGCGCCGCGCCGGTCGCCTGCCCGGCCGCCTCCTGGAGAGCCGCGCGGGCCTGGGTGTAGTCGGTGGTGAGTACGGCGGGCCCATGGGTGTCCGGGTCCAGGCGGGTCAGGTCGTAGTAGCGCCGCATCGCGGCGGCCGCCCCGGCTCCGAAGCGGGCCCCGAGGTACCCGTCGAGGAAGGCGCCGGCGTCCAGGGCGCTGTCCCAGGCCAGCGCGGCCACCAGGCTCTGGACGTGCTCGTAGGTGATCCAGTCGCCCGGCTCGCTGTACATCCCGTAGCCGTTGAGCCCGAGCCCCGACTCGAAGCCCACATCGCCCGCGATGGTGGCGAGCGGGTGCACCGGCAGACTGCGCCAGCGGTAGCGCCGGTAGTACTCGTACATCGCGAGCGGGCCCCGGTGCGTGGTGCGCCAGGCGCGCAGCGCGTCGGCGAACGGGACGTTGGCCCTGATCGCGGGGTCGCCGAGGTGACCGTCGTAGTTCCGCGAGTACGGGGCGAAGTCCACGATGACCTCGGGGTCGCTCGCGTACTCCGGCTCGGGCGGCCGCACGGTGGACGCGTACGCGATCCGTTCGACCCGGACCCCGGGCAGCTCCTCGCGCAGCACCCGGACGAGTTCGTTGACCACCACGGACTCCGCGTTGGCCGGGGTGCGGTAGCGGTCGAGGATCGGCTTCTGGAAGGCACCGACGTCCGGCGGCCAGCAGTCGAAGACGGTGATCTCCGGACGCTCCCGGAGGAAGGCGAGGACCTTGGCCACGTACGCGTCCAGGGCCTCGGGGTTGTAGATGTCGAAGAGCGGCCCGCCGGACGCGTAGAACTGCGGGTAGTCGGCCTTCGGCAGGAAGCTGTCGTAGCCGTGGCCGCCGGTCTCGATCCGCAGGGCGCGCTTGCCGGCCTCGCGGACCAGGACGTCTCGCACCCCGTCGTACGTGGTGACGCCGAGGCCCAGATAGTCGGTCGGGTAGACGAAGGTGTTCAGCCGGTTCTTGGCCATCCAGTCGAGCAGCGGCGGCAGGCTGGCCGCCGTGTGGCTGAAGCCCTCCTCCGCGTACTGCCGCCGCAGTTCGGAGCCCGGCCGGTCGGTGAGGCGTACGGGAGGCAGCGCGAGGGTGCGGGTGCTCGGCACGTACTCGTGGTGGCCCTCGTACGCGGGGAAGGCCGGGGCGAAGAAGCGCACACCGGCCCGCTCCAGGAGGGCGTAGACGGCGTACAGCGGGGCACGGTCGCCGTTGCCGGTGAGCAGGAGGCAGGTGTGGTCGCCGAGCAGGGTGAAGGAGTCCTCGGGGACGCCGGCGAGTTCACGTCCGGCGTCCGCGAGCCCGGCCGCGGGTATCGCGTCCCGGCCGCCGGTGCCGGCGTGCAGGGCGACGAGCCCGGTGACGCCCTCGGGCACGGCGGCACCTGGCGCGGCGAGCGCGCGCAGCGGCAGCCGGACACCGGTGATCCTGCGGAGGTAGTCGCGGAGTTCGGTGGCGGCGAACTCGGCGCTGCCGCCGCCCCACCAGAGGACGGATGCGCGGGCCCGGCCGCCGGAGACCACCCGGAGGGGGGCGTCACCGGCCGCTGCCGCGTCGGTGGCGGTGACCCCCGTCAGCAGCGTGGCCCCGGCCAGGCCGGCCGCTCCCGCGAGGAATCCGCGCCGTCTCAGGGCACTGGATGCGGTGGTGTGGTCGCAGTGCGTGGCGTCGTTCATGAGCGGTCCGCCTTTCCGGCTGCGGTGTACAGGTCGCCGAGGTAGTAGTCCGAGGCCTTGCCCGCCTTGGGCAGCTTCCCCATCCGGTGGAAGACGGCGGCCAGTTCGTCGAACCAGCCGTCGACCGTGCCGTCCTGGGTGAGCTCGGTGAGTTCGGACGAGGGCAGGATCTTCACGTACTTCGTGGAGCCCTTGAGCTGACCGGCCGGCAGCTTCAGGAAGTCGGCGGCGACGGTCTCCGACTCCTCGGGGTGCGCCGCGATCCAGTCACCGGCCTCCTTGAGCACCCCGGTCACCTTCTTGACCAGCTCCGGGTTCCCGGAGGCCAGTTTCGGCCGGCTGACGAAGACGTTCGGGAAGGTCAGCTTCGGGTAGTAGTCCTGCGTCCGGCTGATCTCCTTGAGATCGGGGACCTTCTTCTTCATCGTGTCGATCAGCGGGTACCAGGTGGCAGCCGCGTCGACCTGGCCGGAGGAGAACGCCGTGACGACGGTCGAGGCGTCCATGGCGATCCGGGTGACGTCGTCCGGCTTCAGACCGGCCTCGTTCAGCGCCAGGTTGAGGATCATGTCGCCGGAGGTGCCTTCGGCGACGGCCACCTTCTTGCCCTTGAGGTCGGCCGGCTTCTCGATGCCGGAGCCGGGCCGGGCGATGACCCGGTCGGCGAGGCCCAGCATGTTGACGGAGACGATGGACGCGCGTCCGGAGGCGGGCAGCCACAGCGCGCCGGGGCCGAGGTAGCCGAAGTCCAGACTGCCGGATCCCAGAGCCGTGACCTGGAGCGGTCCGTTGGTGAACACCTTCAGCTCGGGGGTGACGCCCGCCTTCTTCCACAGCCCCTGCTTCTGGGCCACGGCCAGCGCGACGGAGCCGCTGTAGTCGGCGATGTATCCGAACCTCACCTTCTGCGGTCCGCCGTCGGCGGCGTCCGGGGAACCGTCCCCGCAGGAGGTGGCGGTGGAAACGAGTGCCAGGGCCAGGAGCAGGCCTGCTGTGCGGCGGCGGACGGCACGGATCGGCTTCATGACACTCTCTCTTCGAGCGGGGCGGGCTGGTGGTGGACGGCGTGCCACACCTGGGCACGCAGTTCGGCGAACTCGGGTGACAGGCGCTGTTCCTCGGTACGCGGATAGGGCAGCGTCACCGGGATGACCGTGTGGATGCGGCCGGGTCGGGCCGCCATGACGACGACCCGGTTGGCGAGGAAGACCGCCTCGTCGACGTCGTGGGTGATGAACATGACGGTGCGCCGGTCACGGCCCCAGGTGTCCAGGAGCGACTCCTGCATCCGGACCCGGGTGAGGGAGTCGAGCGCGCCGAAGGGTTCGTCCATGAGGAGGACCTTGGGGTCCACGGCGTAGGCGCGGGCGATGGCGCAGCGCTGTTTCATGCCGCCTGAGAGGGTCTTGGGCAGGGCGTCGGCGAAGTCGGTGAGGCCGACGAGCTCGATGACCTCGCGGGCGCGCCGCCGGCGCTCCGCCTTCTTGACACCCGCGACCTTGAGTCCGTACTCGACGTTGGCGGCGACGGTCATCCAGGGGAAGAGCGCGTACTGCTGGAAGATGACGCCCCGTTCGGGGGCGGGCCCGTGGACGGGCGTGCCGTCGACGGTGACTTCGCCGCCGGTGGCGTCCAGGAGTCCGGCGGCGATGTTCATCAGGGTGCTCTTGCCGCAGCCGGAGGGGCCGACGACGGTGACGAACTCGCCGTCCTCGATGTCCAGGCTGACCCGGTCAAGGGCCAGGAACTCGCCGCCCTTGACGGCGAAGTCCCGTGTGACGTCACGGAATTGGATGGTGGGCATGAGTTACCGCCGTTCCTGCCAGTGAGTGAGCCGGCGCTCGGCGAGGAGCAGCAGCCGGTCCATGGCCAGTCCGATCGCGCCGATCGCGATGAGTGCGACGAAGATGGTCGGCAGGTCGTAGTAGACCTGTGCCTGCTGCATCTGGTAGCCCAGTCCGCCCTGGGCCGCGATGAGTTCGGCGGCGACGACGGTCGCCCAGGAGGCACCGAGCCCGATCCGCATGCCGACCAGGATGAACGGGCTGGAGGCGGGCACGACGACACCGAGGAAGACCTGCGGGTCACGGGCGCCGAGCACCCGGGCCGCGTTGACGAGGGTGACGTCGACGGCGACGACACCCTGGAAGGTGGAGACGACGCAGGACAGGAACGAGGCCAGGAAGATCACGAAGATCTTCGGGGTCTCGTCGATGCCCATGAGGACGATGGCGAGCGGGATGATGGCGAGCGGCGGCACCATCCGGAAGAACTGCAGCCACGGTTCGATCAGCCTGCGCACGACGGGGTACCAGCCCATGACGAAGCCGACCGGAATCGCCAGGACGACGCCGAGGACATAGCCGATGAGGACGCGCTTCAGGCTGGCGCCCGCGTTGTCGAGGAGCGTGCCGTCGGCGATGAGCTCACCCGCCCGGCGGGCCACGACGACGGGGCCGGGGAAGCCTTCGATGCCGCTGTTCGCGAGGACGGCCCAGACGAGCAGTCCCAGCGCGGCGGAGGCGAGGGCGAGCAGGGCGGCGGTGAGCCGGCCGGTCCCCCGCGTCTTCTTCCGGGTGCCGCCGGGGCGTTCGGGGGCCGCGTCCCGCGGACTCGCCCCGGCCGGTTCGGTCCGGCGCTCCTCGGGAGCTTCGGTCGGTGTCTTCATGCCACTTCCTCCGCGACTCCGTCGACGTCCGCCGCCCGGTCGCCGCCGATGTCGGCCATGTAGCTCATCCAGGTGTAGGCCGGGTCGCCGCGGCGCAGCAGTTCGCGGTAGAGCCGGACGGTGAGATCGCGCCGGACCCCGGCGTAGGCGGGCGCCTCGTACACGTTGTGCAGTTCGTGCGGGTCGCTCTCCAGGTCGTACAGCTCGTGCACGCTCTCCGGGTTGTGCACGAGCTTGTGGCGCCGGTCGCGGAGCATGCGCTGGGAGTACGGGAAGTGGTGGCCGTGGAACTCGGCGACGATCTCGTCGCGGGTGTCCCCCGCGCCGGCCCCGTACAGCAGGGGCAGCAGGCTGGTGCCGTCGCACAGCTCGGGAACGGGCGCTCCGGCCAGTTCTAGAATGGTCGGATTGAGGTCGATGAGGCTGGCGAAGTCGTCGCTGACCTGGGCGGGGGCGCCGGGGATCCGGGCGATGCCGGGGATGTGGTAGATGTCCTCGTACATCGCCGGGCCCTTGTCGTTGAGCCGGTGCGCGCCGGTGAACTCGCCGTGGTCGGCGGTGAAGAAGACCGCCGTGTCGTCCCACAGGCCGTGGCCCTTGAGCGCCTCGATCAGCCGGCCGGCCTGGTGGTCGATCATCGTGACGTAGCCCCAGTAGACGGCGATGAGCTTGCGCCAGGCCGCGGCGTCGAAGTCGTCCGACGACCAGTACGCGCTGTACTGGCGCTGCACCTCGGGCTTCCCGGCGAAGGTCTCGGCCATCGAGGCGGGCAGGGGTACGTCGTCGGGGTCGTACAGGTCGTAGTAGCTGTCCGGGATCAGGTAGGGCAGGTGCGGGCCGTACCAGTGGCAGGACAGCATGAACGGCGTGCCGTCCGCCTTCCACTGGGCGGCGTAGCGGTCCAGCAGGCCGAGTGTGCGGTCGGTGAGGAAGGCCTCGATGGTGGCTTCGGCGGGCTGCTGGAGCCGGCCCGCGATGAGGTGGCCGCGGCCGGTGCCGTTGGCGGCGGTGCCGAAGACGGGTTCGCGTACCGAGAAGGGCGGGAAGCCGTTGTCCTCCAGCCACTTCTCGTACGAGGGGTGGTGTACGGGGTTGAGGGCGCCGGGCAGGTGCTCGCCGTCCAGTCCGTAGAACTCGGGGCCGCGCTCGCGGCCGATGTGCCACTTGCCGACATGGCCCACCGAGTAGCCCTGGTCCATCAACCGGCTCCAGAGCATGGGGTCTTCGTCGGAGAGCTCGTCCTTGCTCCCCCCGTTGCGCTCGGGGTTGTTCAGCATGCCGTGGCGGAAGGGGTGCAGACCGGTGGCCAGTGACGCGCGGGCCGGGGTGCAGATCGCGGTCGGGGTGTAGAAGCGGTCGAAGCGGGTTCCTTCGGCCGCCAGGGCGTCCAGGGCCGGGGTGTCGACGAGCGGGTTGCCGTAACAGCCCAGGGTGTCGACCCGGTGCTGGTCGGTCATCAGGAACAGGACGTTGCGCGGAGCCACTCGGGCCGCCCTTTCGGTGGTCGCTCACTGGGGTGCCGGAATGCCGGCCGAAGCCCGGTCCGGCGGTGCTTCCGCAGGGGCCGGTGCAGGCAACTGACCGGAACTGTAGGGACGCCGACTTTTTTACGTCAACCCTCGGGAATAAACATTGTGTGAATTCATCCGAGCCATTGACAGAAAGCCCTTGACCGATCGACCATGCGTCCATGACGGAACGCACCGATGCCCTCCAGCGCCTGCGCAGAGCCAATGAAGCCGCCGTACTCGGCGAGCTGCGCAGGTCGGGCGCGCTGAGCCGGGGCGAGCTCAAGGCGCGGGTCGGTCTCTCCCGTACCACCCTGTTCGCGATCGTGTCCGATCTGCTGGAGCGCAAGGCCGTCGTCGAGCAGCCGGCCCCCGACCCCGGGCTGCCGCGCGGACGCGGCCGGCCGGCCCTGGAGATCTCGCTCAACTCCCGCGGGGCGGAGCTGATCGGCATCGATCTCCAGCGCCACCGGATCCATGTGGTCGTGGCCAACTGCGCCCATGAGATCGTCGGCCGGTTCAGCGCCCCCGTCCCGGCGGACAGCGGGGCCGCCGAGCGTGCCGCGCAGGCGATCCTGGCCGTCGAGGAACTGGTGCGGCGCGAGAACATCAGCCTGGCCCCGGTCGCGGGCATCGGCCTCGGACTCCCCGGCTTCGTGCAGAACCCGGCCTCCGGCGACCCGCGCACCATGACGCCGTTCGCCGGGCACGTCGCCGACGAGCTGGGCCGGCACTTCGACGCCCCCGTGCTCACCGACAACAACTCCCGGCTCGCCGCACTCGCCGAGGTGACCTGGGGCGCCGCCCGCGGGTTCGACAACGCCGTCTATCTGCGCTGGTCGGAAGGGGTCGGTGGCGGACTCGTCGTCAATGGCGCACTGGTGCGCGGCGCCCACGGCGCGGCCGGCGAGATCGGCCACACCAGCTGTGACCCCGAGGGCAAACCCTGCCACTGCGGGGGCCGCGGCTGTCTGGAGGGCCTCATCTCCGTCCCCGCCCTGCTCGCCGCGTGCGCCGAGCGCGGGGTCACGGCACGGGACGCCGCCGAGCTGATCGGGCTCGCCGCCGAGGGCCAGCCGGACACGGCCGACGTCGTGCGGACCGCGGCCGTCGTCGCCGGGCGGGTGCTCGCCGCCCTCGCGGCGCAGGTCGACCCCGAGTGCATCGTCGTCTACGGGGAGCCGGCGGCCCTGGACGACCTCGTCCTCACCCCCATCCGGGAGCAGCTCGCCGCCCTCTCCCTGCCGTCCGCTCCCCGCACCATCGAAGTACGCGGCTCCGCCCTCGGCGGCGAGGCCGCCGCGCTCGGCGGGGTGGCGCTGCTGCTGCGCACCACCGGCCAGGACCTGGCGGAGCTGCTGGACGGGGGCACCTCGCGGTGAACGCCTGTTGCGGGCCGGCCCGCGAGAGCACCGCGCCTGCCGCTGCCACTCCCCCGGCGGACTTCGCCGTACCCGTGCACCGTCCCGCCGAACTGCTGCGCGGCATGGTGGCGGTGCCCGGCGGGCCGTTCCTGATGGGGGGCGAGGACGAGGACGCGTTCCCGGCCGATGGCGAGGGGCCGGTACGTGAGGTGACCGTCGCCCCGTTCCACATCGACGCCGCCGCTGTCACCAACGCCCGCTTCGCCGTCTTCGTCAAGGCCACCGGCTACCGCACCGAGGCCGAACTCATCGGCTGGTCCTACGTCTTCGGCTCCTTCGTCCCGCAGGAGGCCCGGCACGCCGTGCTGCCCGGCACCGTGCCCGGCGCCCCCTGGTGGCGTGCGGTCACCGGAGCGCACTGGCGCGCCCCCGAAGGGCCGGGCACCTCGATCGGCGACCGCCGCGACCACCCCGTGGTCCACATGTCGTGGCACGACGCGACGGCCTACGCCCTCTGGGCCGGCAAGCGGCTGCCGACCGAGGCGGAATGGGAGAAGGCGGCTCGCGGCGGACTCGTCGGGGCCCGCTTCCCATGGGGCGAGGAGCTGACGCCGAACGGGCGGCACCGCTGCAACATCTGGCAGGGCGACTTCCCCGTACGCAACACGCTCGAGGACGGCTTCGCGGGCACCGCTCCCGTGAAGGCCTACGCCCCCAACGGCTTCGGCCTGTACAACGCGTCGGGCAACGTCTGGGAGTGGTGCGCCGACCGGTTCAGCGCCGACTGGCACACGGCCGACCGCCCGGAGACCCGTATCGATCCCGTCGGCCCCCCGGACGGCGGGAGCCGGGTGCTGCGCGGTGGCTCGTACCTGTGCCACCGCTCCTACTGCAACCGCTACCGGGTGGCCGCCCGCACCTCCAACACCCCGGACAGCACGACCGGGCACGGCGGATTCCGCTGCGCGCTCACCCTCTGACCTGCGCTCCCGCCGGGTTCACCCGGAACGGACGGATCTCCGTCGGCCCGACGCCCCGGCGACCCCACTGCCGGGGCGTCCGCACGGGTCCGGCTATCCTGACCGCCGCACCGGACACGGGGTGCCCCGCCAGGGGCTGAGAACACACCCGTCGAACCTGAACCAGTTAGCACTGGCGGAGGGATGTCTTCATGTCATTGCCGTATGCCCGAAGCGAGCGCGCTCCGCTCGGCCCGCGACCCGCTTTCGACGGGCGCATGCCCACCGCCCCCGGCGATCTGCGCATCGAGGCGCACGGGATAGCCCCCGTACCCGAGGACCGCCGCTACGGCGGGCCCGGCCGGCTGTTCACCGTCTGGTTCGCCCCCAACCTGACCATGACCGGGGTCTTCACCGGCACCGTCGGCATCGCGCTGGGCCTGGACTTCGCCACGGCGCTCACCGCCGTCGTGCTCGGCACACTCATGGGCGCTGTGCCCACCGCGTATCTGGGCACCTGGGGCAGCCGGACCGGCGCCGGGCAACTCCCGCTCGCCCGGCTGGCGTTCGGCCGCGGAGTCGTACTGCCCGGCACGCTCCAGTGGCTGTCGTCCATCGCCTGGGACGCGCTGATCGGGCTGTTCGGCGGGGACGCGCTGGCCCAGCTGTGCGGCTGGCCCTTCTGGCTGGGGGTGCTGGTCATGATGGCCGCCCAGGGCGCGCTCGGCGTGCTGGGCTACGAGGTGATCCACCGGCTCCAGACCGTGATGACGTTCGCCCTGGCCGCCGCCTTCGCCGTGCTCTCCACCAAGCTTCTCAACGGCGTCCACCCCGCCACCACCGGCTCCGTGCACGGCGCCGACCGGGCGGGCGCCTTCGTTCTGACCTGCACCATCGCGCTGAGCCTGGCGCTGTCCTGGGCACCGTACGCCAGCGACTTCAGCCGCTATCTGCCGCACACCACGTCGCGTCCGCGGATGTTCTGGTGCACGCTGCTCGGCATCAGCGTCTCCTTCGTCGCGGTCCAGGCCCTCGGCCTGTGGGGCGCGTCCGTCTTCACCGACCAGACGGCGCGCGGCATCGACACCCTCCTGGGCGGGGGCGCCCTCGGTTCGTTCGGGCTGCTCGCCGTGGCGCTCGCCGCGCTGTGCAGCAACGCCATGAACGACTACAGCGGATCGCTGGCGCTGCAGACCATGGGGGTCCGCCTGCCCCGCCCCGCGGCCGCCGCGCTCGCCGCCGCCCTCGGTTTTCCGCTCGTGCTGTGGATGCACGCGGCCGACACCACGGCACGCTTCCAGAACGTGCTGCTTCTCGTCGGCTACTGGATCCCCGGCTTCGTCGCGATCGTGGCCGTCGACTGGACCGTCCGGGCGCGCGCCCGGGGCGGCGCCCCCGTCGATCTGGCCGCCGAGAGCCTGCGCACCCAGCCGTGGTGGCCGGCGGTCACCGCCTTCGCCGCCGCCTTCGCCGCAGCGGTGCCGTTCATGAACACCAGCCTGTACGTGGGCCCGGTGGCGAAGGCGCTGCACGGGGCGGACCTCGCCTACGGCGTGGCGTTCCTCGCCGGCCTGGCGGTGTACGCCCCGCTGCGGCTGCGCCGCCGCAGCTGAGCGACGACGCCCGTCTCGTACGTCTTGCGCAGGGTGAAGCCGGATTCGCCGGGCATCCGCGTGGATGACGTCAGCTGCGCTCCGCGTCCCGCACCGTGCACGTGTCCGTGTCGGCGGGGCACCAGTGCGTCCGCCCGCCCACGAGGTGGAGTTCGAGATCCGCGTCGGCCATCCCGTTGCGGTCCAGAGCGGCCCGCAGCGCCGTGGGTGCGGGCTGCGGCGGGAGTCCCAGCACACCGATCACGATGATGCCGTTGCGTGCATCGACCGAGGCGATCTGCCACTTCCCGGTCGCGGCCCACTTCTCGGCGACGGGTCGGGCCTCGGCGGCGAGCGACCGGTCGCGCGCGACGGTCACCGTGCCGGTCGTCAGGGGCACCGCGATCAGGAGGACGACGGTCGCCACGGCGACCAGCGTCCACCCGTGGAACCGCCCCACTCGCAGCCCCGATTGCTGGGCCGCCGTCCGGATCCCGTAGACGAGGAAGACGACCGTGCCGGTCGCCACGATGGCAGCGACGTTGGTCGCGAACAGCAGGGCGGACTCGCTCGCGTCGTGGTAGCGGCCGGCCGTGATGAGGAGTCCTGTCACCGCGAGCGGCGGTACCAGTGAGATGGCGATCGCCACGCCCGGCAGGGTGTCGGAGATGTCCGCCCGTACGAGGGCGAACGCGCCGACGGTTCCCGTCGCCAGGGCGGCGAGCAGGTCGATGAGGCGCGGGCTGATCCTGGAGGACACCTGACTGTTCGAGGCGAAGGCGTCCGGCGGGGAGACGATCCAGCCGAGCAGCATGCCGATCGCCACGACCGCCAGCGCACCTCCCAGGACGAGCAGCGCACACCTGACGACCTGTGACCTGTCGGCGAGAACCAGGGCCAGTGCACTGCCGAGGATGGGAGTCATCAGCGGCGCGACGATCATCGCGCCGATGACGGTCGCCGTCGAATCGCCCACCACGCCGGCGCTCGCGATGACGGCGGCCAGCACGAGGAGCCCCCAGAACCTTGTCGAACTCGGGCTGCGCAGCGAACGCTCGATGAAGAGCGCATCCGTCATGCGTTGAACGGCGACCGCGTCGACTGACGGCATGTCCGGTGTCCCCTCCGGCGAGATGCTCAATCCGAAACTTGATCATATGCAGACATACACCCATCTGCGTGTATGACCCGAGCGTTCCACGGGCTCGCGGGAGCCTCCCACTCAGTGCGTTCCACGGCACCGGCTCGGCAGCCGCATGATCCGTTCGGACTAGTCCCGATGGCAGCCGAGTGACGCCGCGGCAAGGGTGGCGTACAGGCAGCTGCCGAGCCGCCGAGCTGCCGCATTGCCGCGAGGGAGCGCACCATGGCCGGGAACACCGGGAAAACGCAGTCCAAGTCTGCTCAGCCTGCTGTCAGCCGTGCCAACGATGAGATCGTGCGCCGATATCCCTTCGACGACACCCGGGACATGGACGACGCCCGCCGCGGATTCATGGGCACCGCGCAGAACAGCGAGATCAGCACGGCCGACGGGCGCGTGGTGTGGGACCTCGAGGCCTACGGCTTCCTCGCACAGGACTGCCCGCCCACGGCCAACCCGAGCCTGTGGCGCCAGAGCCGGCTGGTCGCCGACCACGGGCTGTTCGAGGTAGTGGAGGGCATCTACCAGATCCGCGGATTCGACCTGTCCAACATGACGGTCGTCGAGGGCGAGCGAGGCATCCTCGTGATCGATCCCCTCATCTCCGCCGAGACGGCGGCCGCGGGCCTTGCCCTCTACCGCAGCCACCGGGGTGAGCGGCCCGTGACGGGCGTGCTGTACACCCACAGTCATGTCGACCACTTCGGCGGCGTGAAGGGTGTGGTCACGGAGGAGGAGGTCGCCGCCGGGGTTCCGGTGATCGCACCGGAGGGCTTCCTGGAGCACGCGGTCAGCGAGAACGTGTACGCCGGCACGGCGATGGCCCGCCGCGCCGCCTATATGTACGGAGCCGCTCTCCCGAAGGGCCCGCAGGGTCAGATCGGCGCGGGCCTGGGCCAGACGACCTCGACGGGTTCGGTCGGACTGATCCCGCCGACGCTCGACATCACCCGTACCGGGCAGACCGAGACGGTCGACGGCATCCGCATGGTCTTCCAGCTCACTCCGGGCACGGAAGCCCCTTCCGAGCTGAACATCCACTTCCCCGACCGGGCCGCGCTGTGCCTCGCCGAGAACGCCACGCACAACCTGCACAACCTGCTCACCCTGCGGGGCGCGGAGGTCCGCGACCCCCGGGTCTGGGCCCTGTACCTCACCGAGGCGATCACATTGTTCGGTGATGACACGGATGTCGCCTTCGCCTCCCACCACTGGCCGACTTGGGGCAGCGAGCGGGCCATGGGGTTCCTCTCCGAGCAGCGCGACCTGTACACCTATCTGCACGACCAGACCCTGCGGATGATCAACCAGGGCATGACACCGCTGGAGATCGCCGAGGTGATGGAGATGCCTCCGGCGCTGGAGAAGGCCTGGCACACCCACGGCTACTACGGCTCCGTCAGCCACAACACCAAGGCCGTCTACCAGCGGTACATGGGCTGGTTCGACGGCAACCCGGCGCACTTGTGGGAACACCCGCCGGTCGAGGCGTCGAAGCGGTACGTGGACTTCATGGGCGGTGCCCAGGAGGTCGTGCGCCGTGCGCACGAGGCGTTCACCGACGGCGACTTCCGCTGGGTGGTACAGGTCGTCAACCACGTACTGTTCGCGGATCCCTCCCACGCAGGGGCCCGTGACCTGCAGGCGGACGCTCTGGAGCAGTTGGGCTACGGCAGCGAGAACGGCACGTGGCGCAACTTCTACCTCACGGGCGCTCTGGAGCTGCGCCAGGGGCCGGTGGGATCGCCGACGGTCACGATGTCCCCCGACTTCCTCCGGGTACTCACCCTGGACCAGCTCTTCGACGCCCTGTCCATCCGGGTCGACGGTCCGCGCAGCTGGGACGCGGACATCACCGTGCTCTGGAACGTGAACGGAGGGGAACCCGTCACGCTGCGGCTGCACAACGGTGTCCTCACCCACACCGCCGGCCGCGGACGGGCCGTCGCCACCCCGGACGTCGAGGTGACCCTGGACGAGGCCGATCTGCGTGCCGTCCTGCTGGGGCAGCTCTCCCCTGCCGAGCTCGCGGGGCTGGCCATCGTCACCGGTGACGCCGGAAAGATCACCGAACTGCTCAGCCACCTCAGCGATCCGGACCCGGACTTCGCCATTGTCACGCCCTGATCGGGCGGAGCGCCCGATCACGCGAAGCATCGTTCACGGTGGAGGGAGGACGCCCATGGCGGGTGCCGGGGCCGAACACGGCAGTGGCCCCGTCCGGCGTCCCCCGCCGGGCGGGACGTCGCCCGCCGCAGGGCGAGGACGCGCGCAGGGGGCCCGGCCATGACCGCCCACCAGGTACGGGCGCGAGCCCCTCACCGCGGCTGGAGCACGGTCCGCGACCGGCGCGCACGCAGCCGTCTTGCGGCGTTGCTG
Organism: Streptomyces sp. NBC_00876; assembly: GCF_045207435.1. Taxonomy (NCBI): domain Bacteria; kingdom Bacillati; phylum Actinomycetota; class Actinomycetes; order Kitasatosporales; family Streptomycetaceae; genus Streptomyces; species Streptomyces sp. NBC_00876. Next base: position 7,705,310 of record NZ_CP108800.1, on the reverse strand, counting down.
CTGGTCGCGGGAGGGGCCGTCCTCGGCTGGGGCCTGCCGCGCTGGGAGAACCATCTCCCGGCGGAGGGCCTCGGGTTCGACGCCTCGACGGCGCAGGCCACGATGGCGGCCATCGCCGGGGGCATGATCACCCTGTCCGGCTTCGTCGTCACGGCGATCACCCTGGTCGTCCAGACCGTTCTCGGCATGTCTCCCCGGCTGGTCGGGGCGCTCGGGCACTTCTCGCGCTATCTGATCGTGTTCGGTCTGCTCGTGGGAACGGCGGTGTTCTCGCTGGTGGGCCTCAGCACCATCAGGGGCGACGACGTGCCGCGTCTGAGTGTCACGTTCGCCATCGCGCTCGTGGTCTTCGACTCGGTGGCCGTCCTCTACCTGCTCGCCTCGATCCGGGACGCGGTCACCGGCGGAGGCCTCTCCCGGTCGGTCGGCAATGAGCTGCGCACCGTCATCGACCGCATGTATCCGCCTCAGGAACACCTGTCCCTGCGCCCGGCTCCCGATCCCGCCACGTATGCCGGGCTCACGCCGGTGGTGCACACGGGGCCGCCGAGCATGGTCTCCGCTCTCGACGAGAAGGGCCTGGTCGCCCTGGCCCACCGCCACGACGTCCGCGTCCACCTGGTGTGCGCCGTGGGCGACTTCGTCCGGGCCGGACAGACGGCCGCCTATGTGGAGTCGGCAGGCCCGGTTCCGTCACGGCTGCCCCGGCTGCTCGCGTCCCGTATCCATCGCGGTCCGAGCCGGACCGTGGAGAGCGACCCCGTGTACGGACTGCGGCTGCTGGCCGACATCGCCATCCGGGCACTGTCACCGGCCGTGAACGACCCCACCACGGCGGTGCAGGCACTGGACCAGGTGGAGGACGCCCTGCTGAGCCTCGCCGACCGCCCGGTCGGTCCGGTGTGGTTCCTGGACGAGCGCGGGGCGGCCCGGGTCTTCTGCCCGGCACCCCTGTGGGAGGACTTCGTCACCGTCGCGCTGGACGAGACGCTCGTCTACGGCTCGTCCGGCCTCCAGACGGTACGCCGGCTCCGCGCCCTGCTCGACCGGCTCGCGGACACCGTGCCGGCGGAACGAGCCGCCGTCGTGGTGGCACGCCGGCAGGCTCTCGAGCGGCTCGCCGGCGCGGCACTGCCCGACCCCTTCCTGCGTGAGGTCTCCTCGCATCCCGACTCCCAGGGCATGGGTGGCCCGGCACCGCTTGTCCACCCCTGAGATGGTGGGAATCGGGTCGTCCGGACGCGTGATGCATGCCATGACCGCGCCCGGGCGGCTCCGCCCGCCCCTGCGAAGCGGCTCCGCCCCACAGGCCACGCAGCCCGCCAGGCCGCACGGTCAGCCCGTCAGCCGGCCAGGCCGCTGCGCAGCACATGCTTGGTGATCTTTCCGGACGGCGTCCGGGGCAGGTCCTGGCGCAGGACCAGCTCGCGAGGGATCTTGTACCGCGCCAGGCGCGGCTCCAGCCATTCCCGTACGCCCTCGAGGCTCAACAGGGCACCCTGCCTCGGAACCACCACCGCGACCACGGTCTCGCCCCACTGCTCGTGCGGGCGGCCGACGACGGCGACGTCCAGAACATCGGGGTGACCGCGTAGCACACCCTCCACCTCCTGCGAGGCCACGTTCTCCCCACCAGTGATGATCAAGTCCTTGAGCCGGTCGACAAGGGTGACGAACCCGTCCTCGTCCACCCGGCCCAGGTCCCCGCTCCGGTACCAGTCGCCCACGAACGCCTCCTCGGTGGCCTTCGCGTCATCGAGATAGCCGGCCATGCGGGTGTCCGAGCGCAGCCAGATCTCCCCGGTCCCGCCCGCGGTGGCGTCCGTGCCGTCCTGCGTCACGATCCGTATGTCGACCCCCACCATGCCGCCCCGCCCGATGGAACCGGCCTTCTCCACCTGCTCTCCCGGGGAGAGCGACGCCCCGACGGGCCCCATCTCGCTCATGCCGTAGACCTGGTGGAAGTTCTCCGAGCCGTACGCCTTCCTCAGGCGGCTGACCGTGTCCGCGTCCATCGGCCCCGCGCCATAGATCCAGGAGCGGACCGAGGAGAGGTCGTACGCGTCAAAGCCGGGCACCGCCTGCACCGGTGCGATGAACGCGATCGGCGCACCGAACACCGCCGTCACCTGCTCCCGCTGCACGGTCTCCAGCATGGCGCGGGGCTCGTACTCGCGCTGGAGCACGACCGTGCCGCCCAGCAGAAGGGTGCCCATCGCCCAGTTGTTGAGGGGGGACGCGTGCCAGATCGGCATGCAGACCAGGAACCGCTCGTCCCGGCGGAGCGGGACGGTGGCCGCGGTGTACGTGGCGGTCAGGGCGACGCCGCGGTGGGTGTGCACGCAGCCCTTCGGACGCCCGGACGTGCCCGAGGTATAGAGGATCTGGGCGATGTCGCTGTCGGACCCGGGCTCGCCCTCCCACTCCGCCGCCCCGGCGATCAACGCCTCGAAGGAGCCGGCGGGCGGTCCGCCCACCGGCGCGTCCGGGTGGCTCACCAGCCAGTCGGCCTCCACGGCCGCCCCGGTGGCCCGCTCGCCGATCTCCTGGTCGACGACCGCCAGCCGGGCGCCGCAGTGCCGGAGCTGGTGTTCCACCTCGGCGGTCTGGAGCTTGTGGTTGACGGGGACCAGCGTGGCCCCGGCCAGCCAGGCTCCGAAGGCCGCGATGAGGAACGCCGGGGTGTTGTACGTCATCACGGCCAGGCGGTCACCGAGCCCGAGCCCCGCTTCCCGCAACACGGTCGCGGCGCGGCGGGCGGCGGCACCGAACTCCTCGTAGCTCCACCGCTGGTCGCGGTAGACCAGGGCTTCCTTGCGGCCGGCCGATCGGACAACGCTGTCCAGCATGGCACTGAGGTGCACGCCTTCTCCTGGGATCGCGGGCCGGGGCGTCCGGCCCTTGTCGGGAAACTATGAATGATGGTTCACTTCTTTCATGGCCTACCGCAAGACCCCAGCCGAAATTCAACGTCTCGAATCGGCCCGTGAGCACCTCGTCACCCGCGCGACCGACGTCGTCGCCGAAGTGGGCTGGTCAGGGGCGTCCGTGAGCGCGGTCGCGGACGCCGCCGGCATCGCGGCGGGTTCGGTGTACCAGCACTTCGCGTCCAAGGCCGCGCTCGCCGTCGAGGTCTTCCGACGGGCGGCGGGGCGCGAGGTGGACGTGCTCGAATCCGTACTGACCGGTCCGGGAACCCCGGTCGAGCGGCTCACCGCCGGTGTCGGGGTCTTCGCCCGCCGCGCCCTCGAGAACCGCGGCCTGGCCTATGCGCTGCTGGCCGCGCCGGCCGATACGGCCGTCGGTGCGGAGCGGCTCGTCTTCCGTCGCCGCTACCGCGCGCTGTTCGCCGAAGTGATCCGCGAGGGCATGGCCCAGGAGCTGCTGCCGCCCCAGAACGGGGAGGTCACCGCCGCGGCGCTCACCGGCGCGATCGGTGAGGTCCTCGTGGCGCCGCTCGGCGCCACGGAGGAGGACGACACGGACGGGCTCCTCGCCGAACTGACCGCCATGGCGCTGCGCTGCGCGGGCGCGGCCCCCGCATCCGCCCGCCCCTGACCCCTCCTCGCCGAGAAAGGCTCCTCATGCCTGCGACCCCCGCACCCCACAGCCGGCCCACAGCGACCACCCACGAGGTGACGAACCAGCCGCCGCCGCTGACCGGCCACGACGTCGCCGATGACCCGGTGCTGATCGAGGGCGTGCGCCGCGAGGGCGCCGCATGGCATCTGGACGACCTGCACCGGCTGGGCCGCCGCGCCGGCAGCGAGGAGGTGCAGCGCTGGGCGGACGAGGCCAACCGCCACGAGCCGAGGCTGCGCACCCATGACCGCTACGGCCACCGCGTCGACGAGGTCGAGTTCCACCCCTCGTACCACGCACTGCTGGACGTGGCGATCAGCGAGGGGCTCGGCGGCGCCGCCTGGGCGGACGAGCGCCTCGGTGCCCATGTGGCGCGCGCGGCGGGGTTCATGGTGTGGAGCACCGCGGAAGCGGGCCACGGCTGTCCGGTCTCCATGACGTATGCGGCGGTTCCGGCCCTGCGCCACGCCCCCGATCTCGCCAAGACGTACGAACCCCTGCTGACCAGCCGGGTGTACGAGCCCGGGCTGCGCGCCCCGGCCGAGAAGGCCGGACTGCTCGCGGGGATGGGCATGACGGAGAAGCAGGGCGGCACCGATGTGCGCGCCAACACGACAGCCGCCGCCCAACAGGCCGATGGAACCTGGCGGTTGCGCGGGCACAAGTGGTTCACGAGCGCCCCGATGAACGACCTCTTCCTGGTGCTCGCCCAGGCGCCGGCCGGCCTGTCGTGCTTCCTGGTCCCGCGGGTCCTGCCGGACGGCAGCCGCAACACGTTCCGCATCCAGCGTCTCAAGGACAAGCTCGGCAACCGGTCCAACGCCAGCAGCGAGCCCGAGTTCGACGACACCGTGGCCTGGCTCGTCGGGGACGAGGGCCGGGGCGTGCGCACCATCATCGACATGGTCACCATGACGCGCCTGGACTGCGTCCTGGGTTCCGCAGCCGGCACCCGTGCGGCGCTCGCGCAGGCGACGCACCACGTACGCCACCGAAGCGTGTTCGGGGCCAAGCTCATCGACCAGCCGCTGATGCGCAACGTCATCGCCGATCTGGCACTGGAGTCCGAGGCGGCGACCACGCTGGCCCTGCGCCTGGCCGGAGCGGCGGACCGCGCGCAGCACGGTGACACGCAGGAGCGCGCCTTCCTCCGGCTCGCCACCGCGGCCGGCAAGTACTGGGTGTGCAAGCGCCAGCCCGCCGCGGTCGCCGAGGCGCTCGAATGCCTGGGCGGCAACGGCTACGACGAGGAGTCGGGCATGCCCCGCCTCTACCGCGAGGCTCCGCTCAACGGCATCTGGGAGGGCTCCGGCAACGTCAACGCCCTGGACATGCTGCGCGCCCTGGCCCGTGAGCCGGAGTCGCTCCAGGCTCTGCGTACGGAGATCGAGGCCGCGGCCGGCGGTGACCGCCGCCTGGACTCGGCCTGGCGGGAGCTCCAGGGCGAGCTGATCCTCACCGAGGACGCCCCGGTCCGCGCCCGTCGCGTCATCGAGCGCACGGCACTCGTTCTCCAGGGGTCCCTGCTCGTGCGTCACGCACCGGCCGCCGTCGCCGACGCGTTCTGTGCGTCCCGTCTTGCCGGGGACCGCGGGCTCGCCTTCGGAACTCTGTCCGCCGGAACGGACTTCGGGGCGCTGCTCGACCGCCTCCCGGTGTGACGGCCGGCGGCGGTCGGCCCGAGGCTGGACGGGCCGGCCGCCGCCGTGTGTGTACAAGGGCCCAGGACGCTCAGGGCATCAGCCAGCCCTTGCGCAGCGCCTGGACACCGGCCTGGAAGCGGGTCTCCGCGTTCAGTTCGAGCAGCAGCCGGGTGATCCTGCGTCGCACCGTGTGCACATGAACCCCCAGGCGGCGGGCTATCGCCTCGTCCTTCAGTCCCGAGGCGAGCAGCGTCAGCAACTCGCTGTCCTCATGGCCGAGTTCATCGTTCGCACCGGGCCCGATGGGCATGGCCCGCCGCCAGACCTCCTCGAACAACGGCACGAGCGCGTTCCCCAGCAGAGCGTCGTTGACCACGAGAGCCGATGCCGTGGGGTCGGCCACGTCGGTCGGCGGCAACAGGGTGACCTGCCGGTCGACGGTGATCAGTTTGGTGGGGAGATCCGTGGCCAGGCGTATCTGGACGCCCTGCTCCGCCAGTTCACTCAGGCCCCGGGCCCGGCCGGGATAGTCCAGCCCCTCCCGGTCCACGACGACCCGCACCCGGACCCCTCGGCGGACCAGATCGCCCACGGAGAGCGGCGCGGGCATGCCGTCCGGTTCGCTCGCCGCGTACGGAGGGCGGTCGAGCAGGTTGACCTCGGTGGTTGCGGCGAGCAGCAGTGAGGTGACGCGTTCCGCCACGGCCACCCGGCCCCTGATCGTCTCGATCCCCGCGCCGGGGTCGCCACCCGAGCCGACCAGCACCTGGGCGGCGAGGCGGTCCACGGACGCGGTCAGGGTCTCCAGCTCCGAGGACCGCTCCAGCAGTTCGGCGCGGCGCAGGTGGATCACATTGCGGATGGCGATCGCCGGGCTGACGGCCCTGGGCAGCCGGCCGCCCGGGGCGGGCACCTGGACGAAGCCGAGGGACGCGAGGCGGTCGAGGGCCGAGGCCACCTGACGGACGGTCATCGACAGCGAGCCGGCGAGCGCGGAACGCGTCCGGTGCTCCGGAGCTCCGAGAAGCGCCTCGTACACCCGCACCTCACGGTCCCCCAGCCCCAGGGCGTCCCAGTCCGCGGCCCTCTCCATGTCCTGATCCTTTCGGGGCCCTCCGGCCGCACACCTGCGTACGTCCAGAACTCGGTACGCGTGACCCATTGTTCACGCACCTTCGTACGAGCTGTACGGCCACCCCCTTCACGTCCTCGCGGTGCGGCGGCGCGACCGGGACCGTCCGGGCCACCGGCCAGAGCCCGGACGTCAGAAACAGCGCGGCCGTGATCAGCAGCCAGTTCCCGAGGAACACATCGGGGGAGAGCCCGCTATCCGGTTCGTAGCGCTCCGTCTGCCGGGTGATGAGCGGAAACACACGAGGAGCAGCAGTCCGGAGAGGAAGGCCGGCACCCGGACGAAGTTCACCAGTCCGCTGCGCCGGCCGGCGCAGCGGCACAGCAGCCGGTCCGCCGAGGCGTACACCGGAACCAGCACCAGGTCGTGCACGAGGGCGGCGCCGACGAACCACACGATCACGCCGAAGGTGTCGCCCGCCAGCAGCCGCACGCCCGCGTAACCCGCCAGGGCGAAGGAGGCGGCCATCAGCAGGAGGTGCAGCGGCCCCTCCCCGTACCAGCGGCGTACGAGGGTGCGCGGGTCCGTCCTGCTCACAACTCTCCAAAGGTCAGCCGGGACACCCATTTGGTGTTGAGTACGCCGGGGGCGGCCGGAACGATGACCCGTGCCGGAGATCCGTGATCGGGCGACAGGTCCACGCCGTTGACCTGGAGGGCCGGCAGGGAGCGCGGGTCGTCCACCTGGTTGTCACGGAGCGCGGCCCGGCGAAACGGCCCGCTGCGCCGCACGGACTCCACGAGCAGCCCCGGCGCACCGTTGGGGTACCCGGCGAGCGCGGCCAGGTCAGGCACCGTAGAAGTGCAACGGGTAGAAGGAGCCCGGGAACAGGTACTCCAACTGGATGTTCAGCAGCCCGGTGATGAACTCGAACAGCGCCCCGCCCACAAGAAGCAGCAGGGACAGCCGCTCCAGCGCATGCCCGAGGGAGCGGGCGGGCGGCAGCGCGAAGAGTCTGGGCACCACAGACCAGAGCTTGGCCAGCAGTACGGGGACGAGCACGATGCCGAGCGTGACGTGGACGCCCTGTGTCAGCCGGTACAGCCAGTGCGGCCCTGTCGGCCAGGCGAAGAGGTAGAACCCGAGCAGCCCCTTGTCCGGCGTCTTGTCGTTGACCGGATTCAGGTCGGGGTTGTACGCGGCGTACGACAGCAGACCGGTCACGAACAGCACGGTGATGCCGCCGAGCAGGACGAGACCGAGCACCGGTGAACCGCACACCGCGCACCGGGCTGCGCCAGAACCCCGGCGACGAGGGAAGGCGTTCGAGGACCGGCGCGGGAAGTCCGGAGAAGGGACGGGAAAGGAACACGGGTGGGGTCGGAATCCTCCGACAGCGATCGCCCATGTCCCGACGCTATGCCCCGGGTACCCGGGCGAGACGGCTGCGACTCCTGACGAAAGAGTGACATCACCCCTCGGAGCGCACGAGCCCGGTCCCCCGGCCCCGACCCCGGCCCCCGCGTCCGGGGGCGGGGGCTGGGGCGGGGGCTGGGGCTGGGGCGGGGCGGGTCCGGAATCTGACGGTTCGGTGACGCGCCCCGCCGCAACCCGCCCACGGCGCGCCGACGTGCGTACGGTGCCTGCGTGAAGACCGTGGACCGCACCGAACACACCGCCGAACCACTCCCCGCGCAACGCTCCGGGCACCGCCGCGACCTGGCCGCCGCCGGAGCCGGCGCGGCCCTGGTCGTCGCGGCCGCACTCGTCGGCCGTGCCATCGAGAGCACCGATCACACCCTCTATGTCCACTGGCCGCCGCTGCTCGCGTCCTGGTACCCGCACATCGGGCCCGGCACCTGGGCCGCGCCCGTCGTCGCGGCCGCCGTCATCGTTCACGGGCCCGTGCTCGCCGAGACGCTGCGCTGGCGCACCCTGCTCCTCAGCTGCTACGCCACGGCGCTCGCCTGGATCCTCTCGCTCGCGCTGATCGACGGCTGGGGCCGCGGAATCGCCGAACGGCTCACCACCAAGCACGAGTACCTGAGGGTCATCGGCCGCTTCGACGACATCGGCGCCGCTCTGCGCGGCTTCAACGACCACATCCTGATCGGCCCGCCGGGAAACTGGCCCGCCCATGTGGCCGGACACCCCCCGGGCGCCACCCTCACCTTCGTCCTGCTGGACCGCATCGGGCTCGGCGGCGGGGCCTGGGCCGGAGTCTGGTGCATCGTGACCGGCGCGGGCGCGGTGCTGGCCGCGCTGATCACCGTGCGCGCCCTGGCCGGCGAGTACTTCGCCCGTCGCGCCGCGCCGTTCCTGGTGCTCGCCCCGGTCGCGGTCTGGGCCGGCACCTCGGCGGACGGCTACTTCACGGCGGTGGCCGCCTGGTCCGTCGCCCTGCTGGCACTGGCCGCCACTCGCAAGGTCCGCAGGCCCGCGGCCGCCGCACTGGGCGCCGGGCTCCTCTACGGGCTGGCCTGCTACCTGAGTTACGGTCTGACGCTCATCGCGCTTCCGCTTCTCGCCGTTCTCGTACTCACCCGCACCGCCCGGCCGCTCACCCCCTTCGTCCTGGGAGCTCTGGTGGTGCCGGTCGCCTTCACCCTGGCGGGCTTCGACTGGTGGGAGGCGTACCACCTGCTCGTCGAGCGCTACTACCAAGGGGCGGGCGGATTCCGGCCGTACTCCTACTGGGTCTGGGCCAACCTCGCCTGCACCGCGATCGCCGTCGGACCGGCGACGCTCGCGGGTCTGCGCCGGACCGCGGCGGGCGTCCCCGGAGCCGTACGCACCCTGCGCACCGGGACTGCGACGTCGCCGCAGCGCCTGATCGTGCTGGTGTCGGCGGCGCTCCTCGCCCTGCTGGCCGCCGACCTGTCCGGGATGAGCAAGGCGGAGACGGAACGCATCTGGCAGCCCTTCATCCTCTGGCTGCTGCCCGCCGCCGCGCTGCTGCCCGCACCGGGCCGGCGCGGCTGGCTGGCCGCTCAGGCGGTCGTTGCCCTGGCGGTCAACCATCTGCTCTGGACCGGGTGGTAGCGGCCTGACGCCGAGGGGCCCCGGTGGGAATCCGGGACGGCCCTGTGGCGGTCAGCGGGAACGTTCACCCGGCAGGCAGGCTGATCACGAAGCGTGCCCCGGGCGTGTGCCCGGGGTCGTACGTCACCTCGCCGCCGGCGGAGCGGGCCAGACGGCGGGCCAGCGGCAGCCCCAGACCCGCTCCGCCGTGTCCGTCGCCGGGATCCGCGCGCCGGCCGGGTTCGAAGAGCTGCCCCGCGAACAGCGGCGGAACGCCGGGCCCGTCGTCGGTGATCTCCACACGTACGCCGTCGGGTATGTGGTGCGCGTGGACGACGACGCCGGTGCGGGCGTAGCGGCAGGCGTTGGTGAGGAGCGGGCTGACGATGCGTTCGAGGAGGGCGGGTGGGACTCCGGCCACCAGCTGCGGACGGTCGGCGGTGACCGTCAAGTCGCCCGGAACGTCCATGGCTTCGGCGAGGTCGCGCAGCGCCGGCAGGACCTGGGTCGCACCACGAGCGGTGAGTGTGCCGCCCCGGGCGTCGTCCAGGAGGGTGTCGCAGATGGTGCGCATGGACTCGGCGGCATCCGCGATGACCTTGTGGGTGGCGTGTGTCTGGTCGGCCGTACGGGGGCGGGTCCGCCACCAGTCGAGTTCGGCGATGATCCGGCTCAGAGGTGTACGCAGCTCGTGCGAGAGTTCCCCGGTGAGCTGCCGCTCGTGGCGCAGCAGGGTGCGGATGCGGTCCAGTATGGCGTCCAGTGAGGTGCCCAGGCGGGCGAGTTCCGCCGGCTGCCGTACGGCGGCGAATCGCTCCGCTGAGGCGACTGCGCTCCACTGGGCCGCCTGGTCGGTCATGGTGCGGACAGGGCGCAGTGCGCGACCGACCGCCAGCCGCGTCAGGGCGTAGGTGCAGGCGAGCATCACGGCGTCCAGGGCGAGCGATCCGCGGAGCAGGGTGTCGGCGGAACTCCGGTAGGGGGATAGGTCCAGAGCGGTGACCACCGTGGCGTCGCTCTTCTCCCCGGCTACCGGCTGGGAGCACAGCCGGAGCGAACCGTGAACGCCGGCGGTGATGCATCGCCGTCCGCCACCCCGGGCGAGTGCGTCTGCCTCGCGGGTCAGCGGACCGGCGGTCGGCGGTTCTTCCAGCAGGCGTCCTCCGGCGTAGATCCACACGTTGGCATCGAGGAGTTCGTCGTTGGACGTCTCCAGGATGCGTACCGTCCTGCCGCTGGTGTCGACGGTCGTCGCGACGGCGGCGGCGCGGGTGCGCAATTCGTCGTCCGCCTGATGCCGGAGGCGCTGCCGGGCCATGGCGTTGAAGGCGACGGTGAGGATCACCATGAGCAGCGCGGCCGCGGTGAGGGCGACAAGGGAGAGCCGTCCGCGCAGCGTCCGGGGGGTCAGACGGTGGAGGAAGGCCGCCGCCGCGGGCAGCGGCCGGGCACGGATCGCGCTCATGACAGACGGTGGCCGACGCCGCGGGCCGTGCCGATCGTCCGGCCGCTGCCCGCCTCACGCAGCTTGCGGCGCAGCCGGGTCACGTACTGATCGAGGGTGTTGTCGTGCACTCGGGCTCCTTCGGGCCAGCCCGCCCGCACCAGCTCGCGGCGGCGCACGATGCCGCCGCCGGCGGCCATGAGAGCGGCCAGGAGACGGAACTCCGTCGGTGTCAGATCGACCCGCACACCTCGGACGCCGACCACGTGCCGGACGGCGTCGAGTACGAGGTCTCCCACTGCGGCGGCAGGCGGGGGCGCGGCCCACTTGAGCGCCGCCCGCAGGCGGGCCGCGAGTTCGGCGAGATGGAAGGGCTTGGGCAGGTAGTCGTCACCTCCGGCCGAGAACCCGGACAGCCGGTCGGTCAGCCGGTGACGGGCGGTCAGGAAGATGACGGGCGAGAGGAATCCATTCGCACGCATCGCCTGGCACACGTCACGTCCGTCGGCGTCGGGCAGCCCGATGTCGAGCACGACCGCACAGACGCCGGAGTCGGCCAGCCGCAAGGCGGTGGCGCCGTCCGACGCGGACACGGTGTCGAAGCCCTCGTCGCGCAGCCCCCGCACCAGCACGTCACGCAGCCCGTGATCGTCCTCGACGACCAGGATCGTCCGGCTCATGGCCCTCCCCCTGTTCTCGCGCCGGACCCGTCCGGCCTCCTGGCGCGCCCCGCCCATTTCGACTACACGCTTGTAGACGCTTCGCTGAACTGTAGACGACAGCGAAGTGTGGAAAGTTCCCGCCGCCGGCGGCCGAGGACGGACGCTGACGAAGCGGGCGCTCCGGACCCGGACCCGGATCAGGTCAGGGCAGCCGCGTCGCATAGGTGATGCGCTTGAGGTGGTAGTAGTCGGCCACGCAGCCGGCAGGCCAGTAGGAGCGGCCGTGGTTCCCGAAGGGGTCACGCATCCGGCCGACCGTCGCCGGGACGTACGGCAGTACATCGGCCCCCTGCCGCACCTCTTCCCGCAACAGCCGGTCCTGCCGGTCCCAGTGGGTGGCCCGGGCGGCCATGTCGTGCTCCAGACCGGCCAGGGGCACGGCCAGCCCCACGCAGGCGACCCCGCAGAGCAGTGCGGCGGCCCCGGTCAGGACGGCGGCGCCGCCCGGCCCGGCGACGGTGCGCAGGCCGCTGCCCAGCAGCGCGCCGATTGCGGTGAGCAGCAGAACGTACACGAAGAGGTAGTCGTTCCAGGTACGGGTCCCGTACGTCATCATGTTCGTCGCGAAGGCAGGCAGGGTGACGAGCGTGCAGAGGTACCCGGCCACCAGGAACGCGGCCACTGCGGCCAGTGCCGGGACGAGGGGCCTGCGGCTCAGCGGCCCGGCGGCGGCGTCCCCGCCCTTCAGCAGCAGGCCCACCAGGACACCGACGGCCGGCGCGCCGAGGTAGGTCCAGGTGGTGAACACGGTCCCGAGGATGTCGCCGAACGTACTCAGCGCGTCGCTCAGCGACCGGAGGTCGGCGATGGAGGTGGCACCCGTGCCGAACCTGTCGCGGCGGCTGCGGGAGCCGGGCGAGGTGTAGAGAATGATCACCCCCACCAGCAGCGCGGCCAGCGAGGTGGCGCACCAGAGGCGGGTGCGGGTGCGCCCGGGACCCGGCAGGGAGCGGAGGCTGAGCAGAAGGGCGGTGCAGAGCAGCACACCCGCGGTGATCGAGGTGCCCTCGGAGAGGGTCCCGATGAACAGTCCGGCCACGGCGGCGACGCAGAGCGCGAGAACGTATCCGCGCCGGGTCCGGGCCCGCAGCAGCGGGATCACGGCCGCGGCGGCCAGCGCGGGCGCGACCGTGTGCGAGACGGAGGAGGCCGGCCAGTAGAACGTCTTGTACGTGTCCGGGGTGGCGAAGAGGAACACCACCGTGATCATCGACGCGGCGAGCAGCGGCACGCCGCGCGGCGCGATCCGCCCGGCGGCGCGCAGGGTGGCGGAGGCCAGCGCCCAGACCGCGCCCAGGATCAGCACCCCGCTGACGGCGGCGTACCACCGGTGGCCCGCGACGCCGAAGGAACCGTAGAGCGCGACCATCAGGGCGTTGGCGATGCGGCCGTTGTCATGGAGGTAGAACTTCCCGATCATTCCGGAGACGCCGTCGTCCCGCAGCACGGGCAGGAAGCACCAGTCATCCCCGCCGGGCCGCACCAGCCGGCCGATCCAGAAGGACGCGGCCAGCAGGGCCAGCGGGAACACGGTTAGGGCTGCCGCCCAGAGCGGAATGCGGGGCCTCGGGCCCGTCGCGCGGCCGTCGGGGCGGGGCGCCTCCCCCATGGGTCGCGGGGTGTCTGCGGTTCCCGATGCTTCCGCGGTCATGGGTGTGCCGGTGCCCTTCGTGCATGGCCGCTTCGAGCGGGTGAGGTGGTGGGGTCGGGGTTCAGTCGCCGGTCCGGCCGGTCCTGCTGTCGGCCAGCGGCCCGGGTTCGGGTTCCCGGGTGGCGTCCGCGCCGGAGGTGATCGCCCACCGGGCGACCAGAAACGAGAACGGGGTGGCGAGAATTCCGGCGGCGAGCGCGGCCACGTTCTTTCCCATGCCGAGGTGGCTCACTCCGACGTAGAGCAGCGCTCCGGAAAGCACGAGATTGACGAGACTCGACAACGGATAGCGCAGGAAGGCACGCCAGGTCGGCCTGGTCCGCAAAGTGATGCGGGAGTTGAGGAAGAAGGACCCGATGATGCTGACGCAGTAGCCGATGACATGGGCGGCCAGATAAGGGATCCAGGTGTTGAGCGTCGCGTACACCGCCAGATAGACCGCCGTGTTGACGACGCCGATCGCGGCGAAGGTGAGGAATTGGCGCACCGTGTGAGATCTTCCGGATCCTGTGGCGCTCGCACCACCACCCGTGGCACGTATCGGCGGTTCGGGGGCGGGCGAGCCCGGGTGGTCGCTGGATTCGCGGACGAGGTAGTGCGGCCGGTTCTTCGTCTCGCAGTAGATGCGCCCGACGTATTCACCGACGATTCCGAGTGTGGCCAGCTGGATTCCCCCGAGTGCGACGACCGCCGTGAGCAAGGTGGTGTACCCGGGAACACCGACCCCGTTGCGCAGGACGCCCACGATGGTCCACAGCGCGTATGCCATCGCAGCGAGGGCGAGCAGCAACCCGGCGTAGATGGCGAGGCGCAGGGGGCGGTTGTTGAAGGAGAGAACGCCGTCGATGCCGTAGTTGAGGAGCCTCCTGCTGCCCCACTTCGAGCGTCCCGCCACTCGTTGCGCGTTGGGGTAGGTGAAGCTGACGGTGTCGAAGCCGATCCAGGAGAAGATGCCCTTGGAGAAGCGGTTGGACTCGGGGAGCGTGAGCACGCTGTCCACCGCTCGCCGCGAAAGCAGTCGGAAATCCCCTTCACCGTCGACCACGGAGACTTCCATGAAATGACCCATGGCACGGTAATAGGAGCGGCTGAGGAACGAACGCAGCGCCCCTTCCCCGTCGCGGTCGCGGCGGGCGATCACCTGGTCGTACCCGTGCCGGCGCAACTCCAGCATGCGGGGTACGAGTTCGGGCGGATGCTGGAGATCGGCGTCCATCAGGACCACGGAATCCCCGCGGGACATACGGAGCCCGGCGAGCATAGCGGCCTCTTTGCCGAAGTTCCGGCTGAAGGCGGTGTAGCGGACCCGTTCGTCGACGGATGCCAGATAGATCAGCTGGGACCTGGTGAGGTCGTCACTTCCGTCATCGACATAGCAGACCTCGAATTCCTGACGGGTCGGTTCCAGGGCGTCGACCAGTGCGCGGTGGAAGGCCTTGACGGCCTGGTCCTCGTTGTAACAGGGCACGACAATCGAAACCTGGCAGCTTTTCATTCGTATCCCTATCAGGTGCGGACGTGACCGCCCCGAAGCCTATGCCCGCACCTTGGAGAAATTAATGAACAACAGGGCCGCGGGGAATTCCGGTACAGAATTCCCTCCTTGGGCGGGCCTGTGTCCGGAGCTCTTTGCCGTCTTGGGTCAGCCCACCTGCGGGCCGGGCTGCTCGTCCCGGGCGGCGTCGCGACGGGTCAGCGACAGGTGGAGAACCAGGCCCAGGATGACCGCGAGGAACAGCACACTCGTGACCACGGTGCCCATCCCCAGGCCGCCGTCCCCGGCCGGCTGGGAGAGGTAGTCCCCCATCGAGGCGCCGAGCGGCCGGGTGAGGACGTACGCGATCCAGAAGCTGAGAACGGCGTTCAGGCCCAGTGCCTGCCGTACGACAGCGACCGCTGCGATGGCCAACGCGAACAGGACGGCGGAGACCCAGTATCCGAGGGCCATTCTCTCCGCGACGAGGTCGCCGGCCGCTGTGCCGAGGGCGAAGGTGAACAGCACGGCGAGCCAGTAGTAGGTCTCGCGGGAGGCCGTGTCGACGCTGTGGATGGACAGGGTTCCCTCGCGGCCGTACCAGATGGCGAAGACCACAGCGAGGGCCACGGCGAACACGGCCGTGCTGGTCTCCAGCGGCACGCCCACATTGTCGGTGAGGTTGTCGCTGATCAGGGTGCCGACGACGCTGATCAAGGCCACGGCGAGCCAGTAGACACCGGGCCGGTAGGCCTTCGTGCGGAATTGGACCACCAGAACCACCGCGAGCAGGCCGCTCATCAGCAGCGAGACACCGGTCAGGCCCAGCCCCAGGTTCTCGTTGAGGAGGTCCGCCGCGGTCTCGCCGACGGTGGTGCAGAGGATCTTGATGATCCAGAAGTAGGCGGTGACTTCTGGAACCTTGTTCCAGCTCAGGCTGGAGGAGGCGGCCTGGGCGCGCCGGCGGGACCCGGACGTCTCGGAGATCTCAGTCATGGGAGGGATCCTGCCGGGCGGAACCTGAACACATCCTGACTGCCGGGATGGCGCCGAGGCCGTGGGTCCGCGCGCGGAAGCGCCGGCCGAAACGCCGAGGGCCGGTTTCGGATTTCTCCGAAACCGGCCCTGACCTACGACTGTCTCCAGTCGGGACGACAGGATTTGAACCTGCGACCCCTTGACCCCCAGTCAAGTGCGCTACCAAGCTGCGCCACGTCCCGCGATCAGTCCCCCAGTCCTGCCGGGCGGCTGCGCAGGACAAACATTACCTCACTCCGTGGACCGGATCGACGCCCGTGCCTGCTGGGCGCGGGTGGCGAGGGACTCGGCGCCGCAGGCCGTGGCCAGTTTCTGTGCGCGGGCGAGTTCTCGCGGCGACCGGGTGGCGATGCCGTGGTCGACCAGGGCGAGTGCGAACTCGTAGCCGGACGGCGACGCCTCCAGATGCCGGACGGCCTCGCCCAGCAGGTGGACGGCCTCCTCCGGGCGGGCGAAGAGGGAGACACAGCGCAGCGCCTCGCCGATCGCCGTGTCCGTACCGAAACGCTCGGCGTGCACCCGGGCGGAGTTGGCCAGCTGAGCGGCGCGGGCCGGGTCCTCGTCCACCAGGGCGCGGGCCAGGTCACCGGCCCACGGACCCCAGATCCCGTTGAACCTGCCGCGCGGTTCGAGGGCCTGGCCGGCCGCCTCCAGCTCGGTGACGGCCTCTTTCGTACGGCCTTCGGCCAGCAGCAGGCGGCCGCGGACGCACGGGGCGTCGGGCAGCACCATGGCGCTGGGGTAGGGCAGGCCGAAGTCGTACTGGTCCGCGATCTTGCGGGCCTCGGTGACGCGGCCGCGGGCCAGCAGGGTGTCGATCAGCAGACAGGCGGCGTCCCAGTGGACGGGCAGTCCGCTGCCGACCCGGTCGGCGAGGCGCAGCCCCTCGCGCAGGAAGCCCTCCGCCTCGGCGAGGCGGCCGCGACGGCGGTGGACCAGTCCGAGCAGCGTATGGGCGAACGCCAGGTGGGCGCCGCTCCAGCCGGAGATCTCGAAGGCGCGCACCGCCTCGCCGAAGAGCTCCTCGGCGCGGTCGAGTTGGTCGGTGAAGGCGTAGGTGATGCCGAGCAGGGTCGGGAGTTCGAAGCCCCACTCGGTGTCGGTCCAGCCGAGGCCGCGCGCCGGATGGCCGTCGACCAGGGCACGTTCGCAGAGGTCCACGACGAGCTGGGCGTTCTCGCCGCGCAGCATGGCGTCGAAAGCGCGCAGGGTGAGCAGTGCGCGCTCGGCGTTGTCCCGGCCTCGAAGGTGGCCGGCGTTGGCGGCGAGCCGGCGGGAGCGGCCCGGGCCGTCCTCCTCGGTGGCCTGCATGCCTTCCCAGAGGAAGTGGGCGGCCTGCAGCCGCATCAGGCCTGGTCCGGGCGCCGTGCGTTCGGCCTCGGCCGCGAGGGCCAGGGCCGCCTCCTTCAGCTGGTTGTTGTGGGACAGGGCGGCCGCGAGCCGGTAGGTGGCGTCGACCCGCAGGTCGTCGGCGAGACCCGGCATGTCGAGGGCGGCCCGCAGGTGCTGCACGGTGGTGGCCGGGGAGCTGAGCAGCGTGGCGCAGCCCAGTTCGTAGAGGAGGGTGGCGCGCACGAGGTGACGCGGGGGTTCCTGCAGTGCGCGTTCCAGACAGCGGCGGGCGGCCTCGGGGGCGCCGACCGCCAGATGCTGGCCGGCGGCCGCCCGGAGCTGTTCGACGAGCTCCTGGTCGTCGTCGGGGTGGACCTCCAGCAGATGGCGGGAGGCTGCGGCGGGGCCGCGGCCGGCCCGGGTGATCGCCCAGGCGGCCCTTCCGTGCATGGCGGTGCGGGTGGCCGGCGGAATGGAGCGGTACACGGCCGTGGCGATCAGCGGGTGTACGAACTCCAGCGGGTCGAAGCCACTGACGATGCGGGCCTCGCGCAGCCGGGCGGTGCAGTCCGCCGCCTCGGCGGGGCTCATCCCGGCCAGGGTCGCGGCGAGGTCCTGGGAGATGTCGGTGCCGAGGACGGCGGCGGCCCAGGCGAACCGGTTGGCGTTGGTTCCGAGCCGTTCGAGCCGGGCGACGAGCCCGCTGCCCCGGGCCGACGCGCCGAGCTCGCGCAGCAGCCCCGCGGACTCCTCCAGCGGGGCCAGTTCGCGGTCCTGGACCTTCGCGACGAGCTCGACCGCCTCGTACGGATTGCCGCCGGTGACCGCCCACACCTCGCGGCAGAACGGGTCGTCGGCGTGCTCGCCGAGGCCGGCACGGACCAACTCGGCGGTGGCGTCCGGGGTGAGCGCCCGCAGCGCGACGCGGACCTGGGACGGATGACCGCCCGCCGCGTTGCGCGCGGCCTCGCGGGTCGCGAGCTCCTCCGGACGGTGCGCCTGGACCACCAGGACCTTCAGCTCGCCGAGCCGGGCGGTGAACGAGGCGAGCCAGGCGAGGGATTCGCCGTCCGCCCAGTGGGCGTCGTCGATGATCAGGAGCAGCGGCCGGTGGCTCAGCCGGCCGGCCAGCCGGGAGACGACATGGTCGAGGCCGTCGCGCACACCCTGCGGATCGGGCTGCGGACCGGTCGGCTCGGCAAGTCCCAGGGCCGGTGCGGCGATCTCGTACCAGGACCCGAACAGGGCGCGGACCTCGTCGGCGGGGAACTGGTCAAGTGCGGGCTGGAGCAGTTGGCGTACGACGTGGAACGGCACCGAGGTGACCGTTTCGCCCCCGCGTCCGGACCAGACGGTGCACCGGTCCTGTGCCATGGCCTGGATCTCGGCCAGGAGTGCTGTCTTGCCGATGCCCGCCTCGCCGCTGTAGATCAGCAGCCCGCCTGTTGCCCGCGCGCCACAGAGCGCGTCAACGGCCTGTGCGGCAGCGGCAAGTTCCGGTTCGCGCTCGTACAGCGGCCGGGACGGCTTCATGCCTACCCTCCCCCAATGTGGTGACCATGACTGTCGAGACTAGTCGTGCGCGGGTGGCCACGGACAGTGGTTCGGGCAGTTCTCCGCAGGTGCGCGGCACAATCAGGGGGTGGACGAGACACGCAGGGACCGCGATACCGAGGGCCGGGCGCACAATGCGCGCCCCCGCGACGGGCTGGGCCGCCCCCTTCCGTACGGAACGCCGGGGGTGGAGCGGCAGCCCGAGGGCGTGCTCCGTACTCCCGACCAGACCGTGCGGGAGGCGCAGCGGCTGCTGGACGCCGGGATGCCGTTCCATGCCCATGAGGTCTTCGAGGACGCCTGGAAGTCGGGCCCCGAGGCGGACCGGGAGCTGTGGCGCGGGCTGGCCCAGCTGGCCGTCGGGCTGACCCATGCCGCCCGGGGCAACGCGACGGGCGGGGCGCGGCTGCTGCGGCGGGGCGCGGCGGCGCTGGCGGAGTTCGCGGGGGCCGGTGGCGCCGCGGACACGGCGGACGGCGGGGCCGGTGCCGGCGCGACCGCCCCGGCGTACGGAATCGGCGTCGGAGCCCTGACCGGCTGGGCACGGGAGCTGGCCGCGCGGGTGGAGCGGGCGGACGGGCCGCCCGTGAACGCGGCCGCCGAGGCGCCGCTGTTGCGGCCGGGCGCCCGCCGGCCGTGACCCGGCGGGACCGGGCCGCAGTGAACTCGCCTTACTTTCCCTCCCCTTGACCGAGAGCGGTGAACAGGGCCACGCGAAGCCATTACGATCCGGCGTCATGAGCACTTCTGACCAGGACCAGGCCGTGGACGCCGCGATATCCGCCCCCGAACACACCGACGACCGCAGACTGACACCGCGCCAGGCGAGACGGCTGCGCATCGTCCTGTCCTCGGTCGGTATGGCGGCGATGGCGGTCGTCCTCGGGCTGCGGATCGCGAGCCGGTCCTCCGTCCTGGTGGTCGGGGTGTACGGGCTGGCACTGATCCTCTGCGGGATCGTGATCGAGCTGAGCAGGAACGGCCGGACCCGTCTCGGCAGCTGGCTCCTGGGGATCGGCCTGGTCGCGGCGATCGGCTCGGACTGGCTCCTGATTCCCTGAACGCCCGGCCGTTCGACGGAGATACGCACCGTCCGTACAGCGATCCCCTGAACTCCCGGGCACTCGACGGCGATACAGCCGACGTCCCCGTCCCGTCCTCCAGTGCGCCCCGTCATTCGACGGTGATACGTACCGTGCCACCGTCATTCGACGGTGATACGTACCGTGCTGCCTCCCGGATCGGCCCGGTCCAGCCAGTCGGCGGACAGGTGGAAGGGCCGGCCGGGGCGGGCGGGAAGCAGCAGGCGCCGGCGGTGCAGCAGCCGGCCGTCCTGACGGACGACGAGCAGGGGGGCGGTCAGCCGCCGTCCGGTGCGCAGGGTGAAGCGGTTGTCCGGGGGCGGCCCGGCGCCGGGTCCGATCAGGTTCGGTGCGATCCACTCCAGCGGCGCGGCGACGGCGAGCGCCGGACGGCCCTCGGGCCAGGCGCCGGTGGCCAGATGGCGCAGTACGGGGGCGGCCAGGGCCCGGCCCTCGGCGGCCGCGGTGCCCGCGCTCTCCACGGCGTGCAGCAGGTTCCCCACGGCGAAGACTCCCGGCTCACCGGTGCGGAAGGCCGCGTCGTGGGCGGGGCCGCGGGTGCCGGGGTCCAGGAGCACCCCGCCGCGCCGCGCCAGTTCGTGGTCGGGGATCCAGTCGCCCGTGAACACCACGGTGTCGCACGGCAGGGTCGTGGTGCGGCCGTCCTGGTGGCGCACCTCGACGCCGGAGAGCCGTCCGCGGCCGGTGAGGCCCGTGACGGTGGTCCGGGTGAGCAGCGGGGCTCCGTGGCGCGGCCGGACCGCGGAGAGGGGTTCCGGCGGATGCGAAGTGACCCGGGCGACCACCTCGGTCCCGGCCGCGCGCAGGGTGTCCGCCGCCGCGATGCTGACGGGTTCGTCGCCGACGATCACCGCGCGGGTGCCGATGTGCTGGTGGTGGAGGTGGACGGCCTGCTGGAGTTCCCCCGTGGTGTAGACGCCCTCCGGACGGGTGCCGGGGACGAGCCGGGCGCTGCGGGGGCGTTCACGGGCGCCGGTGGCGAGGACGACGGCGCGGGCGGTGATCCGTTCGAGCCCGCCCGGTCCTGTGGCGTCGAGGGTGCGGGGGCCGGCCCAGCCGGTGACGGTGATGCCGGTGCGCACGGTGGCTCCGGCCCGCGTCGCCGCGGCCACGCATCGCAGGGCGTACGCGGGGCCGCTCAGGTCACCGGTCGTGCGGCGGCTGCCGAATCCGCCGTGGTGGCAGTGGCGCGGAATGCCGCCTGCGGTCTGTTCTCGTTCCAGGACCTCCACGCGCCGTACGCCGGACGCTGCGAGTGCGGCAGCGGCGCCCAGTCCGGCCGGGCCGGCTCCGACGATCAGCACGTCGACGGTCCGCTCGTGGCGGGTCATGGCCGGGCCCCCTCGATCAGTGCGCGGATCGCGGCCCCGCAGTAGAAGCCCTGGCAACGGCCGTTCCCGGCCCTGGTCCTGCGGGCCAGCTGCCCGGCCGAGCGCGCCGGCAGCGTGGCGGCCAGCGCGTCGCGGATCTCGCCGGCGGAGACGCGTTCGCAGTGGCAGACGAGGGTGCCGTACGCGGGATCCCGGGCGATGAGTCCGGCGCTCCGGTAGGGGCGGTCGGCCCTCTCGCCGAGGCCGGGCATGGTGAGGGCCGCCAGTTCGCCCGGTTCGCCGAGGCCGGGGCCGGTGCGGGCGAGGAGTGCGGTGACGTGTGCCGCGATGGCCATGGAGGCGGTCAGCCCGGTGGAACGGATGCCGCCGACGGCGATGTAGCGCTGGTCCGGGTACTCCTTGATCCGGTAGTCCTCGTGGCCGGTGGCCGCCCGCAGTCCCGCGTACACGGCCGTGACTTCCTCGTCGAGCAGCCGGGGCAGGATCCTTCGGCCCTTCTCCCGCAGCCCGGCGATCCCTTGCCCGGTGGACTCCGTGGCGGTCTTGTCGTCGAGATCCTCGGCGGTGGGGCCGAGCAGGACGTTCCCGAAGACCGTCGGTGCCACCAGGACGCCCTTGCCGGCGGCGGTGGGTACGGGGAGCAGGATGTGACGGACCAGGTCGCGGGCGAGTTTGTCGAACACGATCAGCTGGCCGCGGCGGGGTACGACGGTGAAGGCGTCGTGGCCGAGCAGGCGGTCGATCTCGTCGGCGTGCAGTCCGGCGGCGTTGATCAGGTGCCGGGTGCGCAGCGGGCCGCGGCCGGTGGTCAGGGTGTGGACGCCGGCGCCGTTCTCGATGTCCTGGACGGGGCAGTCCAGGTGGAGGTGAACGCCTGCCCGGACCGCCTGGGTGGCGAAGGCGAGCGGGGTGGTCCAGGGGCAGATCACGGACTCGTCGGGGATCTCCAGAGCGCCGAGCGCGCCGGGGCCGAGGTGGGGTTCCCGTTCGGCGACCTCGTCGGCGTCGAGCAGCCGGGCCGCGTGGTAGCCGTTGCGTTCGGCCTTGGCCAGCAGTGCGGGGAGCGCGGCGAGCTGTTCGTCGTCCCAGGCGACGAGGAGGGCGCCGACGCGTTCGACGGGGATGCCCGTCGCCGCGGCGTACGCGGCGAGGCGCTGCCGTCCTTCGCGTACGAGGCGGGCCTCCAGCGAACCGGGCACGGCGTCGAAACCGGTGTGCAGGATCGCGGTGTTGGCCTTGGACGTGGCGTTGCCGATGTCGTCGGACGCCTCGACGAGGGCGGTGCGGACGGGGTACCGGGCCAGTTCGCGGGCGATCGCGGTGCCGACCACGCCCGCGCCGATGACCGTGACGTCGTAGGGCGGGCCGTCGGGCAGGGGCTCCCCGGCCCTCGTGACGGTCTGTGTCATCGGACGGTCCGGACGTACGTCATGACTGTGCCAGGAGGGTGTCCACGGCGGTGCGGAACCGGCCGCGGCGTTCGGCGGCCTCGTCGGGCCCGATCATCGGTTCGTACACCGCGGCCGGCGGCCGGCCGGGGACGGCCTCGCTGAGGGTGAGTCCCGGATCGAGGCCGATCCTGGCCGCGGCGCCGACGCCGAGCGCGGTGACGTCGGGCAGCGCGGACACCTCGACGGGCCGTTGCAGCAGATCGGCCTGGGTCTGCATGAGCAGTGCGGAGCGGGTCAGCCCGCCGTCGACGCGCAGGGCGGACAGCGGTGAGCCGAGGTCGGCGGCCATCGCGTCGGCGAGCTCGACGACCTGTGCGGCGATGCCCTCGCACAGGGCCCGCACCAGGTGCCCCGCGGAGGTGTCCAGGCCCAGGCCGGTCATCGAGCCGCGCAGGTCGCCCCGCCACCAGGGGGCGGCGAGACCGGCGAGTGCCGGTACGAAGGTGACGCCGCCGGAATCGGGGACGCCGCCGCCGACCGGGTCGAGGTCGGCGGCGCCGGAGATCACTTTGAGGTCGGTCAGCCAGCGGACGGCGGAGGCGGCCGTGTAGACCTGTCCGTCCAGGCAGTAGCTGGTGCGTCCGCCGAACCGCCAGGCCACACAGCCGGCCAGTCCGGTGGAACCGCGGCGCGGCACGTGCCCCGTCTGGGCGAGGAGGAACGCGCCGGTGCCGTACGTGCACTTGGCGGCGCCCGGCTCCAGGGCGCCCTGCGCCAGCAGGGCCGCCTGCTGGTCGACCAGCAGGCCCGTGAGCGGGAGCTCCCCGCCGAACGCGGTCGTCGTGCCGAAGGATCCGGCCGCGTCGACCACGGCCGGCAGACGTTCGTCGCCCAGGCCGAAGATGTCCAGGGCGGCGGGTGACCAGCCGACACGGTCGAGGTCGAGCAGCTGGGTGCGTCCGGCGGTTGCCGCATCCGTCACGAAGGCACCGGTGAGCCGGTGGACGAGCCAGGAGTCGCTGGTGGTGACGACGCCTTCCCGGGTCAGTTCGCGGCGGATCCAGGCCATCTTCGGGGCGGCGAAGTACGGGTCGAGCGGCAGCCCGGTCAGCTGCTTCAGTTCGTCCTCGTGTCCGGCGAGTTCGGTACAGATACGCTCGGCCCGCCGGTCCTGCCAGACGATCGCGTCGGTGAGCGGGCGTCCGGTCTCCGGGTCCCAGGCGAGTACGGTCTCGCCCTGATTGGCGAGACCGACGGCGACAACGGCTTCGCCCGCTTCGGCCAGGGCCCGTCCGCCGGCTTCGACGACCGATCCGAGCAGCTCGGCGGGGTCCGCCTCGACCACTCCGCCGGAGCCGTACCGGGGCCGGACCGGAGCCGAACCGGAACCGATCACGCCCCGCTCGGGACAGATCACCAAGGCCTTCGTCCCCGAGGTGCCCTGATCCACGGCGAGCACCGGGCCTGTCATCGGATCTCCAGCCATACGCAAGCCCGGGGCTTGAACGGAATCGTGATCTTTCTACGCGGGACCCCAGCGTGGTGCAGCCCAGTGGCTACGTCAAGCACCCTCAGGGCCAGCGCCCGGAACCACACATCCATACTCAACATCCGCTTTACACACATGACTTGAATAAGATCCACGATTCGTTCCGGAGTTCGGCGCCAGGGGCTCTACACTCACCGCCGAGCAACAAGCGGACGCTTTAAGGCAGTTCATATTTCAACAGCTGCTTCGCCCCCCACGCCCACGAGGACCGATGAGATCAATACCCCGTACCGAGCCCATACATGGCCAACAGTGATTTCCGGCCGGTCTATCATCCGGCCGGCCACGACAACGAACTCCGCGCGGCGTTACAGGACTTACGCACCGGCCGCTGGCTCTCCATGCGCAATTTGCTGGAGAGCACCCCGGACTGGACTCTGTGGACCCAGCGCACCCAGGTACTCGGCGCGGTCGCCGCGGGATCGGATGCGGTCCAGGCCTGGCTGACCGAGGAGCCCCGCAGCGTCCCCGCCCTCGTGATGCGCGCCCGGGTCACCGTGGAGCAGGCCGTCCGGGCCCACCGCTCGGGGCATCGCAGCGGGCAGCAACTGTGGCAGGAGGCCTGGGAGGCCTGTCGTACGGCTGCCAACGCCTCGCCCGCGGACCCGGTGCCATGGGTGTGTCTGCTGGCCCTGTCCCAGCTGGACGAATTCCAGCGGCTGGAGGAGCACCGGCTCCATCCGCCCGGTCCCATGCTCTTCCCCGGGCCGTGGGGGCTGCTGGCGGAGGCCGACAAACGCGATCCGTACAACCGCGAGGCCTACCACCGGATGCTCCAGTTCGTGTACGCGCGCAAGGCCCGCGGTTCTCTCTCCGAGGCGGTCAACTTCGTTCAGTGGGCGGCGTCCTCGGCGCCCGACGGATCGGCGCTCCATGTGCTTCCGCTGTATGTGCGGGCCGAGCGCTACCGCCGCGAGCGCGGCCATGAGAAGGCGCTCGACCTGCACTGGGTCACCGAGGACGCGGAGCGCGAGGCCCTGCGCGCGCTCGAGATCTGGTTCCGCCGCACGCCCCCGGCCGGCCACACCCTGCTCGATCTCAACCATCTGGCGCACGCCCTGTGGGGGGCGCTCCAGTTCGCCGACGCCGCTCCCGTGTTCCAGGAACTCGGCCCTTACTTCACCTCGCTGCCCTGGGCGCACCGTACCCGCACGCCCAACGACCCCGGCGGCGCCGAGGAAGTGTTCCTGCGCGCCCGCAGCCGCGCCCTCGCCGCCGCCCGTGATCCCGGCCGGGGGCCGCACGGCTGAGTGCGTTCTGCTCCCCCGCCGGTTCCGTTTCCCGTTTACCCCTCACCGCTCGTCATTACGGAGGATTTCCCATGTCCCTGTCCACCTCGACCCAGAAGGACGCCGAGGCCGCCCCGCCCAAGGACGAGGAGCAGCGGCTGCGCGAACTCGGCTACCAGCCGGTGCTGGCCCGGCGCATGGGCGGCTTCGGCAACTTCGCCATCAGTTTCTCGGTCATCTCGATCCTGTCCGGCTGTATGACCCTGTACGGCTTCGGCATGTCCACGGGCGGGCCGGCGGTGATGCTCTGGGGCTGGGCCGGGGTCGGTCTGTTCGTCCTGTGCGTCGGCATGGCGCTCGCCGAGGTCACCAGCGCGTACCCGACGTCCGGGGCCCTGTACTACATGGCGGACCGGCTCGGCGGCCGTAAGTGGGGCTGGTACACGGGCTGGCTGAATCTGCTGGGGCTGCTGGGCGCCATCGCGGGCATCGATTACGGTGCCGCGCTGTTCACCGGCGCGCTGATGAATCTGCAGTGGGGCTTCACTCCCACACCGGGCAAGACGATGATCATCTTTGTCTGCATCCTGCTGCTGCACGCCGTGCTGAACCTGTTCGGTGTGCGGCTCGTCAGCGTGCTCAACTCGATCAGTGTGTGGTGGCACCTGGCCGGTGTCGGGGTGATCGTCTCCGTGCTGGCGATCGTGCCCGCGCACCACCAGTCGCCGTCGTTCGTCTTCACCGAATTCGTCAATGACACAGGGTGGGAGAACCCGCTCTACGTGGCGGCGATCGGTCTGCTCCTGGCGCAGTACACCTTCTGCGGTTACGACGCCTCCGCCCACCTGTCGGAGGAGACCTCGGACGCCTCGGTCTCCGCGCCCCGCGGCATCGTCCGGTCGATCTGGGTCTCGTGGCTGGCCGGTTTCGTGCTGCTGGCCGGGCTGACGTTCGCGATCCAGGACTACAAGGGCGCCCAGGAGAGCGCCACCGATGTGCCGCCGGCCCAGATCCTGATCGACGCGCTGG
This sequence comes from Streptomyces sp. NBC_00876, assembly GCF_045207435.1. Classification (NCBI taxonomy): domain Bacteria; kingdom Bacillati; phylum Actinomycetota; class Actinomycetes; order Kitasatosporales; family Streptomycetaceae; genus Streptomyces; species Streptomyces sp. NBC_00876. Next base: position 7,679,145 of record NZ_CP108800.1, on the reverse strand, counting down.
GGACCTCGGGCGCCACCGCGATGCTGCTGATCGTGATCGCCGCGCAGCTGTTCTGCGGCAACGCCGAGGTCGCGGCCACCAGCCGGATGGTGTTCGCCTTCAGCCGGGACAACGCGCTGCCGGGGTCCTCGCTGTGGCGCAAGGTGAGCGGCCGCACCCAGACGCCCGTCAACGCGGTGTGGCTGTCGGTCGTCGTCGCCGGGGTGCTCGCCCTGCCGTCGCTGTACTCGGCCACCGCCTATGGCGCGGTGACCGCGATCAACGTCATCGGCATCACGCCGGCGTACGCGATCCCGATCTTCCTGAAGCTGCGCGCGGGCGACCGGTTCGAGCGCGGGCCGTGGCACCTGGGCCGCTGGTCGAAGCCGGTCGGCTGGATCGCCGTGGTGTGGGTCGCGCTCGTGACCGTGCTGTTCCTGCTGCCGCAGAGGTCACCCGTGACGATCGACTCGATGAACTACGCGTCGATCGCGCTGGTCGCCGTGCTGGTCCTGGCCACCGTGTGGTGGTTCGTGGCGCGTCGCTCGTACGGTACGCCGTCGGCGTACGGCAACGCCCGCGAGCAGGCGGAGATCGAGGAGGGCATCGTCTGACCGGCGCCCCGCCCCGATACGGCCCTTCCGGATCCCCGCGATCCGGAGGGGCCGTCACGGGTTCAGCAGCAGCTGGAGCCCGCCGAGCACGGTCGCGCCGATGACGAGGCGCTCGAAGAGCCGCTGGTCGATCCGGTCCACGCAGGTGCGGCCGATCCAGGCTCCCGGCAGCACGAACAGCAGCATGCAGGCGTCCAGCAGCAGCGACTGTGCGTCGATCAGCCCCAGTCCCACGCTGAACGGCACCTTGGACGTGTTGACGATGAGGAAGAACCACGCCGACGTGCCGAGGAAGCCGAGCTTGCGGAACCCGGCGGACAGCAGATAGAGCGACATGACGGGGCCGCCCGCGTTGGCGACCATGGTGGTGAAACCGCCGAGCACCCCGTACGAGCGGGCCTTGAGCCGCTCGGCCGCGGTCGGCGGGCCCGCCCCGTCCGCCGGCTCCCCGCCCGCCTCCGCGGTGCGGCGCCGCCAGAGCGTGACGCCCGCCATGAGGACCAGGATCGCGCCGATCGATGTCCGTACGGCGGCGTCGCCGGCCCACATCATGAACAGCGTGCCCGCCACCACGCCGACGGCGACGGCCGGGAAGAGCCGCAGCAGGGTCGGCCAGTGCGCGTGGCGCCGGTAGACGAGTACCGCGAGCACATCTCCGGCGATCAGGATCGGGAGCAGCACGCCGGTGGACTCACGGGCGGGGAGCACCGCCGCGAAGACCGCGAGACTGATCGTATTGGCGCCGCTGACGGCCGTCTTGGAGAAGCCGACGAGTGCGGATGCCGCGGCCAGCGCCGCCAGTTGCCAGAGTGTGAGGGTGTCCATACCAGGGACAGATCGTAATCCCTATGATTTTCGGCCTGCCGAGGCCCCGGGCGGCGGCATGGTTATGCTGCGCTCCAAGCGCTCACACGAAGCGTTCAAACGCACAACGCACAGCGGTACGGCGAGGGGGCCAGCAGCATGCGGGAGCCGGTTGAACTCAGGCGTCAGCGAATTCTGGCGGTGGTGGAGTCGCGCGGGGCGGTCAAGGTCAGCGCGCTCGCGGCCGAACTGGACGTCTCCGTGGTCACGGTGCGCCGGGATGTAGAGGACCTGACCCGGGCGGGGCGGCTGCGGCGGGGGCACGGCGTGGCCAGGCCGCTGCAGGACCCGGTACGGCCCGCGGGCGTTCCGGCGCCGAGGGGCGGTGAGCCGGCCGGGGACGGCGGAGCGGTCGCCCTGGTCGTACCGGAGCGGCATTCGTACCTGTACGAGACGTTGCACGGCGCCCGGACCGTGCTGGAGGAGGCCGGGATCCGGATCGCCCTGCACATCTCGGCGCAGACGCCCGGCAGCGAACGTCCGCTGGTGGAGCGCGCGCTGGCGGACGGGGCACGCGGGCTCCTGATCGCCCCGCGGTGGCGCAACAGGCTCTCCGAGGAGCTGGACTACGGCTGGCTGGCCGAGGTGGGGGTGCCGACCGTGCTGATGGAGCGGCGGCCCCGGCCGGGCGGCGCTCTGCACGCACTGGACTCCGTCTGTTCCGATCACTGGTACGGGGCGCATCTCGCCGTGGAGCACCTGGTGTCCCTGGGGCACCGCCGCATCGTGCTCGCCGCCCGCGACGACAGCCCGACGGCCCGCAGTCTGCGGGCCGCCTTCGCCGAGATCGCGGCGGCCCGGCCCGAGGTGGAGGACTGGACGGTGGTGCTGAGCTCCCCGGACGCATTGCCCGGCCCCCGCCCGCAGGCGACGGAGCACGCGGGGACGGAACGCGCGGGGACGGCGCCGGACCACGAACCGGACGAGGCCCAGCACGCCGGGCCGGCGCCGGACCTCGCCGCGCTGCTGCGCGAGCGCCGCGCCACGGCCGCCGTGCTGCACGGCGACGTGGACGCGCTCATGCTCGTGCAACGCCTGGCGGAGAGCGGGGTGCAGGTGCCCCGGGACTGTTCGGTGGTGGCGTACGACGATGTGGTCGCGGCCCTGGGCAGCACACCGCTGACGGCGGTGGCGCCGCCCAAGGCGGACGTCGGCAGGGCGGCCGCCGAGCTGCTGCTGCACCGGCTGTCAGGAGCCTCGGGGGCGACCGGCCCGGTGCGCAGGACGGAGCTGCTGCCCGAGCTGAAGATCCGTGGATCGGCCCAGGAACTCACCCTCACCACAGACTGATCGTTTGACCGCTTCAATTTTCTTCTGAGCGTTGTATTGACCGCTACCGATCAGCCGATCAGGATTCCCCGTGTCTTCATTCAGGAGCCGCGGGAGGCACCCATGCCCGGTCGACACAGTCGTCGATCCGTGCTCGCCACGATCTCCGCACTGCCGCTGACAGGCGCACTGAGCGCCTGCAGCGGTGGGGCATCGGGACCGGACAGCACGAGCAGGACCAGCACCGTCAGCAGCAAGGCCGGCCGCAACGCCACGCACATCACCTTCTGGTCCGCCCTGCGCGGGAGCCAGCAAGTGGTGGACGCGTTCAACCGGACGCACGACACGATCCAGGTCGACTTCCAGCAGATCCCCTCAGGGGGGCAGGGCGGATACGCGAAACTCAGCAACGCCTCCCGGGCCGGCAACGCCCCCGACGTCGCGACGATCGAGTACCCCCAGATCCCGGGCTTCGCCATCGACGGAGTCCCCCTGGAACTCACGGACCTGATGAGCGACGGGCTACGGGCCAAACTGCTGCCGCAGGCCCTGGGGCTGACCACCTTCGACAAGCGCGTCTTCAGCATCCCGCTCGACGTCGAACCGATGGTGATGCACTACCGCACCGACCTCTTCGACACCTACGGCATCGAAGTCCCGCGCACCTGGGACGAGTTCGAGGAAACGGCCCGTACCGTGCGCGGCAAGGCGCCCGGCCGGCGGCTGGCGGCCTTCGCCACCGACGGCGGGCCGCAGTTCGCCGGGCTCTCCTGGCAGGCCGGTGCCCAGTGGTTCGACACCCGCCACGGTGCCTGGAACGTCTCGCTCACCGACGGGCCGAGCCGCCGAGTGGCGGCGTACTGGCAGCGGCTGATCGACCAGGACCTGGTCTTCATGACACCCGTGGACAGCAGGCAGTACGACGCCCAGGTCGGCAACGGCCAGGTGCTGGTCCGGCTCAGCGGCGCCTGGGACGCCGGGGCTCAGATGAACGCCCGGCCGGGGCAGAAGGGCAAGTGGGCCATCGCGCCGCTCCCCCAGTGGGACCCGGCCGATGCCGTGCTCGGCACCCACGGCGGATCCACCTTCGCGGTCACCAGGAGCAGCAAGCACCCGGAGGCCGCGCTGGAGTTCATCGAGTGGCAGGTCTCGCACCCGGACGCGCTGCGGGCCCGGCTCTCCAGCGGGGCCAGCAGCCAGTACCCGGCCGTCCCCGGACTCGTCGACGTCTACCGCGAGGCCTTCGACCGCAGCTATTACAGCGGCCAGGACATCTACACCCTGTACGAGCAGGAGGCGCACAAGATCCGGGACGGCTGGACCTGGGGACCCCGGATGACCGCCACGCTGAAGGTCATGCAGGACGGTTTCGCCCGGGTGAGCGGTGGCCAGGGCTCATTGCTCGAGTCCGTGCGCGCGGCCCAGCGGGGCACCATGCCCGACCTCAGGGCGCTGGGCCTGTCCACCACCGAGCACAGCAGCTGAACCGCCGTCCGTCCCCTTCCCAGCAGCTGAACCGCCGTCCGTCCCCCTTCCCAGCAGCAGAGAGGCAGGTGACACCCGATGACCAGCCCAGTCACCACACCGGCTTCCGCCCCCGTGAACGTCTCCGCGACGGCGCCGGCACCCACCACGTCCCCGCGCACCGCCCGAAAGACGGCCCGCCGCCGTGAACTCGGCGCGGCCGGCGCCCTGATGACCCCCTTCTTCATCCTTCTGGTGACGGTCTTCCTGATCCCGGTCGCCACCGCCGTCTGGCTCAGCTTCTTCAGCGACGACCAGCCGGGGCTCGGCTTCGGCCCGGAACGCACGGTCTTCGTCGGACTGCGCAGCTACACCGCCGTACTGACCGACCCGACCTTCCTCAGCGGCCTGGGCACCGTCGTCCTGTACTGCCTGATCTACATACCGCTGATGGTGACCGGCGCGCTCGCGCTGGCCCTGCTGCTGGACTCCGGCGTGGTCCGGCTGCGCTCCTGGGCCCAGCTCGGGCTCTTCCTGCCGCACGCCGTGCCCGGCATCATCGCCGCCGTCATCTGGCTCTACCTCTACACACCGGGGCTGAGCCCGGTGATCGACCTGCTCGGCAAGGCGGACATCACGGTCAACTTCCTCGGGGTGCACACAGTGGTGCCCTCGATCGTGAACATCGCCCTGTGGAGCAACCTCGGCTACAACATGGTGGTCTTCTACGCCGCTCTGCAAGCCGTGCCGCGCGAGGTCATCGAGGCATCGGTCGTCGACGGCGCCGGACCGGTGCGCACCGCACTCCGGATCAAGACGCCCCTGGTGCGTTCCTCGGTCGTGATGGTCGCGATGTTCACCCTCATCTTCGCCTTGCAGCTGTTCACCGAACCGATGCTGATGAGCCAGGCGACGCCGATGATCAGCTCGCGCTTCTCGCCCAGCATGTACATCTACGACGCCGCGTTCACCCGTAACAACTACGGCCTGGCCGCCGCGGCCTCCGTCGTCCTGCTGGTCTGCACGATCGCGCTCTCCTACGGCGTCACCCGCTGGACCAACCGCTCCAACGCCGCCGAGGAGGACGCCCGATGAGCGCGACCGCTCCCACCCGCACCGCCTCCGTCCTGCGGCCCCGGCTGCTCGGCCGCTCCGTCGTCAACCTGGTCGTCGGCATATCCGTGCTGTACACACTGCTGCCGGTGCTGTGGCTGGTGCTCGCCGCGTCGAAGGACCGGGACGCGCTGTTCGGCAGCGACGTCCTGTCGCTCGACCACTTCTCCTTCGCGCGGAACATCAAGGACCTGTTCGCGATGGACGGCGGTCTGTACACACGGTGGTACGGCAACAGCCTGCTGTACGCGGTGCTCGGCGCCGGGCTCGGGGCGCTGGTGAGCATCGCCTGCGGTTACGCGTTCGACAAGTACCGTTTCGCGCACAAGGAGAAGCTGTTCGGCCTGGTCCTCGCCGCTGTCATGGTGCCGCAGACCGTACTGGCCCTGCCGCTCTATCTGATGGCGTCCGGCACCGGTCTGGTGAACACCTTCTGGTCGGTCTTCATCCCGGTGCTCTTCAACCCGTTCGGCGTGTACCTCGGCCGGATCTTCAGCCAGGGCTACGTACCCGACGAGGTCCTCGAAGCGGCCCGGGTGGACGGGGCCGGCGAACTGACCACGTACTTCCGGGTCGCGCTGCGGATGCTCGGCCCCGGTCTGGTCACGGTGTTCCTCTTCCAGCTCACCGCGATCTGGAACAATTTCTTCCTGCCCATGGTGATGCTCTCCGACCAGGACCTGTATCCCGTCAGCCTCGGTCTGTACACGTGGAACAGCGCCGCCACCGTATCGCCCGAGTACTACCCCGTGGTGATCATGGGTTCGCTGCTCGCGGTCCTGCCGCTGATCCTCGCCTTCGCGCTGCTCCAGCGCTTCTGGAAGTCGGGCCTCACGGCGGGCGCCGTCAAGTAGCCGTACCCCGCACTCCCCTCCGGAATCAGGAGAAGAATGACCGGCACCATCCCCCTCGCGCCCACCGGAGGACGACGGCCGCGCGCCGCCGTCGCCATGCGACCGGACACCGCCGACGCCCTGCTCGACGCCCGGTCACTGGCCGCGCTCTCTCAGGTGTGCGACCTGGCACCGCTGCCCGTACTCGACGACTTCACCACCGACCGCGCCCGTGCGGTACTCGCCCGGACCGAACTCCTGGTCACCGGCTGGGGCTGTCCGCCCCTGGACGCGGCGGCGCTCGCCTCGGCGCCCCGGCTGCGGGCGGTCGTCCACACCGCGGGCTCCGTCCGCGGGCACATCACCGACGCCTGCTGGGAGCGCGGCATCGAGGTGTCGTCGGCCGCGGCCGCCAACGCCCTGCCGGTCGCGGAGTACACCGTCGCGATGATCCTGCTCTCCGGCAAACGAGTCCTGGAGCGGGCACATGCCTACCGCTCGGAGCGCCGCCGCGACGACTCGCTGACCACCTCGCCCACCCTGGGCAACTACGGCCGGACCGTGGGCATCCTGTCCGCCTCGCTCATCGGCCGCCGGGTCATCGAACTGCTGCGCCCCTACGACGTGCGGGTACTGCTGCACGACCCGTACGTCTCCGATGCGGAGGCCGCCGAACTCGGCGTCCGGCCGGCCGGGCTCGGTGAACTGTTCGCGCAGAGCGACGTGGTGAGCGTCCACACACCGCTGCTGCCCGCGACGCGCGGGCTCGTCAGCCGGGACCTGCTGATGTCGATGCGTCCGGACGGCGTCCTCCTCAACACCTCACGGGGCGCCGTCGTCGACCAGGACGCGCTCGTCGATGTCCTGAGAACGGACCGCATCCGAGCGGTCCTGGACGTCACCGACCCCGACACACTGCCGGCCGGGCACCCCCTGTGGGAGTGCGAGAACGCCCTGATCACCCCGCATCTCGCGGGCTCCCAGGGCAATGAGTGGCAGCGGCTCGTCGACCTGGCGGTGGGCGAGACCGAACGCTGGACCGCGGGCGACGGCTTCGCCCATCCCGTACGACGCGAAAGGCTGGCGTTCCTCGCATGAGCGCACCGCACCCCGACTCCCCGCTGGAGCTCCCCGCCGACGACCGGAGCGCGAGCCCGGTCACCGGCTACACCCGTGCGCACTGGGAAGCGGCCGCGGACGGGCTCCTGAAGGCCGCCTGGCAGTGGGCCACCCCCGGCAGCGCACTGCTCGATCTGCCGGGACGGCCCTCCGGCTCCGGGGTCCGCTCCGACGGCCTCGAGGGCTACGCCCGCACGTTCCTCGCCGCCGCCTTCCGGGTCGCCGGCGCGGACGGCAAGGACCCGCACGGCTGGCTCGACCGCTACGCGGACGGGCTCACGGCCGGTACCCGAACCCCGGGCCGGGACGACGCCGAGTCCTGGCCGCTGATCCTCGACCACAGCGTGTTCGGCCAGCCCATGGTCGAGTCGGCCTCGGTCGCGATCGGGCTGCGTCTCACCCGGCCGTGGCTCTGGGACCGGCTGGACCCGGCGGTCCAGGACCGCGCCGAGGAGTGGCTGCGCGGCTCCCTGCGGCACACTCCCGCGCCGAACAACTGGTATCTGTTCCCCTATTCGGTGGCCGGATTCCTGGAGTCCGTGGGCCGCGGGGACGCGGAGACGGCTCGTGCCCGGGAGCGGGCACAGGACCTGATGGAGAGCTGGTACCGCGGTCAGGGCTGGTACGCGGACGGCGACGGCCGCGCGTTCGACCACTACAACGGCTGGGCGCTGCACCTGTACCCCGTGCTGGACGCCCATCTGTCCGGTGACGCGGAGCTGTCCGCGCACTACGGGGCACGGCTGCGCGAGCATCTGGAGAGCTTCTCGCTGCTGTTCGGCGGGGACGGTGCGCCGATCCACTTCGGCCGTTCGCTGTCCTACCGGTTCGCGGCCGGTTCGGCGGTCGGGCTCGGCGCCCTCACGGGGCACACCCCGCTCACGCCGGGCGCGTCCCGCCGGGTGATCAGCGGGGCGCTGCGCTACTTCCTGGACCGCGGCGCGACCGGTACCGACGGGCTGCTGAGTCTGGGCTGGCACGGACCGCACGAGGCGACACTCCAGCCCTACTCCGGTCCGGCCTCCCCCTACTGGGCGTCCAAGGCCTTCGTCTCCCTGCTGGCCCCGGCGGACCACCCGCTGTGGACGGCCACCGAGGAGCCCGCGCCGAGCGAGGGGCCCGACCGGGTGCTCGCCCTGCCCGCGCCGGGGCTGCTCGTCCAGTCGACGCGGGCAGACGGGATCGTACGGCTGCACAACCACGGCAGCGACCATGTCCGGCCGCACGAGGGTGAGTCGGCGGTTCAGGACGACCCGCTGTACAGCCGTCAGGCGTACTCGACGGTCACCGGTCCCACCGCGCGGGCGAACACGGCGGACAACCACCTCGCCGTGGTCGTCGCCGGGAACCGCAGCGGCCGCCGTGCCGTCCGTCCGCTGGGTACGGGCGGGGGCGACGGCTGGGGGTGGGCGGCGTCCTGGCACCGCCCGGTGTTCGAGGGCGGTGCGCCGATGGTGCCGGGGCTGCGGGTGGAGAGCGTGACCGTGGCCCGCGGCCGGTACGAACTGCGGGTGCACCGGGTGCTCGGCGCCCCGTACGGCGCCCGGGTGGAACAGACGGGCTGGGCGACCGGTCCCGGCTCCGCGGTGACGTCCGCGCTGCACGGGCTGCACGGCTGGGAGTCCCGGGACGAGGTTCGGGCCCCGCAGGGCACGGCGTACACGCGCTGGGCGGTGCTGCCCCGGCTGGCGGCGGACGCGGAGGGCACGGTGGTGCTGGTGTCGCTCGCGTCGCTGAGCACGGAGCCGGACGCGGACGCGCTCGACGCGGTGGTGAGCGGGGTGAACGTCGACGGGGACACGGTCGAGGTGTGCTGGTCCGAGGACGCGGCGACGACCCGTATCGGCTTCGGACCGGTCACCGTCACCCACGGATGACAATGCCGGCGGGGGTGCGCGTCGGCGCACCCCCGCCCGTCGCCCTACGCGTCCGTGCGGATCACGACCGCGAGCGTGCGCGGGCCGTGCACGCCCTCGACGCGTTCGAGTTCGATGTCGGAGGTGGCCGACGGCCCGCTGATCAGCGTCGTCGGCCGCTCGGGCACGAGCCGGGCCACCGCCTCCGGTACCCCCACCTCCACGGCCGACAGGTCGATGACGCAGACATGGAGGTCGGGCACCAGGGAAAGGGCCCGCCGCCCCTGGCCGGACGAACCGTCCAGGAAGATCGTGCCGGTCTCGGCGCAGCCGACGGCCGAGGCGGTGACGACCCCGTCAAGGGCGTCCAGTCGCGGCGCCGGAATGCCTGCGGAGTCCTGCTGGACCTCGCCGTCGTAGGCGGCGAGCCACTGCGGGTCGAGTCCGGCGGGCACTCCGATCAGGCGCGCGCCCCGCTCGCGCAGCACCTCGGCGACGACCTCGGCCGTGCGGTCGGCGGTGCAGGGGTGGACGTGGGCCTTGTAGTCGACGAGCCGGTCGGTGAACAGGGCCAGTCGCTCGTCGTCGGGGAGGGTGCGGCCGGTGCGGTAGGCGCGCGGCACGGGGGTGGCGGTGACGGGGGCGAGGGCCAGGGCGTCCCGGACGCGTCCGAGCACCGTTTCGCGAGCGGTCGTCACTTCTCCTCCTCCTGCTGCTGGTTGCGCGTGTACTCATCGGCGGCGCTCCGCATCGCCGCCGCGCCCTCGTCCGAGGCCAGCCAGGAACGGAAGGTCTCCCTGGGCGGGGCCGGGGTGTCCCGGCTGTCGCTCCAGCCGTTGAAGGGCGGCGGCAGATGCGAGATCCTCCCGTCCCGTCCGGCGAGGACGCGACCGAGCCCGGACGCCTTCTGGGCGGCTGTGAAGAGCTTCGGCCTCTTCATCACGCCGGCTGCCGCCTTCATGGCGAGCTGCTCGGCCGTGGTGCCGGACTGCTCGGTGTGCTGGTGGCGCAGTTCGACCAGCAGCGACGGGATGTCGATCTTGACGGGGCAGGCGTCGAAGCAGGCTCCGCAGAGGCTGGAGGCGTACGGGAGCGAGCTGTTGGGGTCGTCCTTGGCCGCGTGCATTCCGGCGAGCTGCGGGGTGAGGACGGCGCCGATCGGTCCGGGGTAGGTCGAGCCGTAGGCGTGGCCGCCGGCGCGTTCGTACACCGGGCAGACATTGAGACAGGCCGAACAGCGGATGCAGTTGAGCGCCTCGCGGCCGATCCGGTCCGCGAGGGCCGCGGTGCGTCCGTTGTCGAGCAGCACCAGGTGGAAGGTCTGCGGCCCGTCGCCCGGGGTGACTCCGGTCCACATCGACGTGTAAGGGTTCATCCGCTCGCCGGTGGAGGAGCGCGGCAGCAGTTGCAGGAAGACTTCCAGGTCCTGGTAGCGCGGCAGCACCTTCTCGATGCCCATGACGGTGATCAGGGTGTCGGGCAGGGTGAGGCACATCCGGCCGTTGCCCTCCGACTCGACGACGGACAGGGTGCCGGTCTCGGCGATCCCGAAGTTGGCTCCGGAGACGGCCACCTTCGTCGTCATGAACTTCTCGCGCAGATAGGCGCGGGCCGCGGCGGCGAGATGGGCGGGGACGTTGTCCAGGGACGGGTCGACGCCCGGGATCTCCTTGAGGAAGATCTCCCGGATCTCGTCCCGGTTGCGGTGGATCGCGGGCACCAGGATGTGCGAGGGCTTGTCGTGGGCGAGCTGCACGATGAGCTCGGCGAGGTCCGTCTCGTAGGGGGTGATGCCGATCGATTCGAGGTGCTCGTTGAGACCGATCTCCTGGGTGGCCATCGACTTGACCTTGATGACCTCCTTGCTGCCGGTCTCCTTGATCAGCCGCGCGACGATCTCGTTGGCCTCGCCGCCGTCCCGCGCCCAGTGGACGGTGCCGCCGCGCTCGGTGACCTTGCGCTCGAGCTCTTCCAGGAGTTCGGGGAGCCGGTTCATGGTGTCGGTCTTGATGGCCGATCCCGCGTCGCGCAGCTCCTCCCAGTCGGGCAGCTCGCCGGTGACGTTGAGGCGTTTGGCGCGGATGGTGTGGGTGGCCCTGCCGAGGTTGCGGCGCAGCTGTTCGTTGCCCAGTTCGTCATGGGCGGCTGCGGGGAACTTCCGGTCGCCGCGCAGATTGCCCGTGCCGTACGGGGAGCGGGGCGGGGTCGCGGGCATGCCGAGAAAGGTGCTGCTCATCGGGCGGCCTCCGTCAGGACGTGCGGCGAGGTGCGGGTGGCGGAGAGGATCTGGGCCAGGTGCAGGGTGCGGGTGCCGGACTCGGTCCGGGAGAGCCCGCCGCCGATGTGCATCAGGCAGGACGAGTCGCCGGCGGTGCACACGGCGGCGCCGGTGGTGGCGATGTTGCTCATCTTGTCCTGGAGCATCGCGGTCGAGGTGTCGGCGTTCTTCAGGGCGAAGGTGCCGCCGAATCCGCAGCAGGCGTCGGCCTCCGGCAGTTCGACCAGGTCGATCGAGTCGACGGCCCGCAGCAGTCTCAGTGGTTTGTCACCGACCTTGAGCATGCGCAGGGAGTGACAGGTGGGGTGGTACGTGACCCGGTGCGGGAAGTACGCGCCGACGTCGGTGGCGTCCAGCACGTCGACGAGGAACTCCGACAGCTCGTACGTCTTCGCCTTCACGGTGGCGACGCCCGCGCGCAGGGCCGCGTCCCCGTAGCGTTCGGCGACGAGTCCGTGCTGGTGCCGGACCGAACCGGCACACGATCCCGACGGCATGACGACGGCGTCGATGGAGGAGTCGCCGAACTGCTCGGCGAAGTTGCGTACCAGCGGGACGGGTTCGCGCTGGTAGCCGGTGTTGATGTGCATCTGGCCGCAGCAGGTCTGCCCCGGCGGGAACACCACTTCGTGGCCCAGGCGGGCGAGCAGCACCGCGGTGGATTTCACCGCCTCCGGGAAGAGCGTGTCTCCCAGACAGGTGGCGAAGAGTCCGATGCGCATGGGTCTCCCCGATCAGTTCTCGGCGTGATGATCAGTGCGTTTTATGGTCCGACCATACTATCCTCAAGCCGGAACGAGGAAGAGGGCAGCACCGGCGGACCCGTGCCCGAACACACGAAAGCCGCCGCGGCGCCCCCGAAGGGCACCACGACGGCTCAGGTCATGATCAGCCGGCGGCCTTCTCGTCGACCAGCTTTCCGTGCAGCCCTCGGATGTGCGCCTCGACCAGATCGGCCGCCTTCGCACCCTCACCCGCCCGCACCAGGCGCAGCAGTTCGGTGTGGTCCGCGTTGAGCGCGGCGGCGGTGGCCGGCCAGTCCTCGGCGGCCTCCAGGGCACGCAGGATCAGCGGCCGGACGGACTCGCGGACGGCGGAAGTCAGCGTGGAGGTCAGCGCGTTGCCGGAGCTCCGGGCGATCTGGACGTGGAACCGGGTGTCCAGGTCGTTGAACTCGGGCACGTCGACGTCCGGCGCCCCCATCCGTACGAGCAGCGCCTCGGCCTCGTCCAGATCCGCCGCGGACGCGTGCCGCGCGGCAGCCTCGAAGCCGGCCCGCTCCAGGGTGACGCGTGCCTCCAGGACGTCCTCCAGGCTGTAGCTGTCGAGGGCGAAGTGGAGCCGGAGCAGCCGCCCGAGGGCGTCGTCGGGGTTACGGACGATGCGCGCCCCGGCGTCCGGGCCCCGGCCCGGCTGTGCCACCAGCACGCCGATGGTCTCCAGCACCCGCAGCGCCTCACGCAGCGCGGACCGGCTCACCCCGAGGACCGGGGCGAGCTCCCGCTCGGGCGGCAGCCGGTCGCCGGCCTTGAGGTCGCCGGCGAACACCCGCTGCTCGATGCTCTGGAGCACCAGCTCATGCGTGCGCGACTGCCGTACGGGCTGCCATTCGACGGGCATCCGCCACCCCTTGTCCCGGCCGCAGCCGTTCCCTTGCCGACCGCTCTTGTCCGAATCTCCCACTATGTCACACACGGCATGTGGTCGGACCAGAAAGAACGCCCGGAGCGAGGGCCCGCGACCCTAGTACGTCACCACGATGCGGCGGGCCACGCCGTCCACGCGCACCTGTCCGCCGTACGGGACGACCTGCTGCGGGTCCGTGTGGCCGAGGTCGACGTCGAAGACGGCCATCATCCCGGGGGCGTACTCGCTCAGGGCGCGCAGCACCGCCTCGCGCTGCCGCTCTCGGTAGCGCTCCCCGGCTTCGGGGTCGAGGGGCTGCTCGAAGGACCAGTTCTTGGCGCGGCCCATCAGCAGGGCGGGGAACCGGCGCAGGAGTCCGCGCTCCCCCATGTTCCGCAGGATCCGGTACACCTCATCGGCGCTCGGCATGTCCTCGGAGGTTTCGAGGAACAGCACCCGGCCCTCGTACCCGGCGGCCGGACGGATCTCCCGGTCGGCCATGAGCATCCAGGACAGGATCTCCAGATTGCCGCCCCAGCTCGCCCCCTGGACGACCCGTCCGGCGTTGTGCCAGGTCCATCCACCGGCGGGCAGCATGCCGGGTTCGGCGTCGAAGGTGCGTGGGTCCTCCCAACGGCCGTTGACGCCGCCGGTCTCCTTCGCCGGGGACAGTTCGTGCTCTCCGTGCGTGAACAGCGCCGCCCGCAACGACTCGGCCGTCAGCGCGTGCAGGGCGCCGGGGCGTCCGAGTTCGACCATCACCGATCCGCCGTGGTAGCCGACGATGCCGAGGTTGTCGAGGAACACCAGCAGGTTGGTGTTGTCGCTGTAGCCGAAGAACGGTTTGGGGTGGGCGCGCAGCAGTTCGCCGTCCAGATGGGGCAGGACGGTGATCTGGTCGTCCCCGCCGATGCTGGCGAAGACCGCCTTGACCGTCGGGTCGGCGAAGGCCGCGTGGATGTCAGCGGCGCGCTCCTGCGGGGTGGAACCCATCTTCCGGGTCGCCGGGTACTCCACGGGCTCCAGTCCGAAGTCCTCGCGGATTCTGCGCAGGCCCAGTTCGTACGGCAGGGGCAGGATGCCGGGGAGCCCGGACGAGGGGGAGAGCACGGCGACGCGGTCGCCGGGCCGGGGCTTGGAGGGATAGCGGGGTGCCGTCATCCGGTGAGCCTAATCAGCACACTGCCGCACTGTCCGCCGGATATCCGCCGACGGGCTACGACGTGCCGGTGGGCGTGCCCTGGTGGAAGTACATCCGCCAGCGCGAATCCGTCCGCCGCCAGAGCGAACTGCGCCTGACACGACGCCCGTTGATCTCCGAGACGAATGTCAGGTGGACGAGGTCCGGGGCCAGCCGGACGCCGGACATCTCGGTGACCGCACTCGGGTCGGGGGCGCCCTCGTCGACGGCGGAAGTGACGGCCAGGATCGACGTCCTGTCGTAGCGCCGCCCGGAAGCGCCGAACTCGGTGAACTCCGGGTCGAGGAGTTCGGTCACCGCCTCGGGTGACGCCCGTACGTCCGGATCGAGCAGCTTCAGCTCACCGTCGATGGCGGCCCGCACGGCCCGTTCGTCCTCGTCGCGTCCATTCATGCGCAGACCCTAAGGCGCGGTCACCGCATGTGCACGGCCATTTCCGTGCGTCAGGCCAGAACCAGCAGGTCCATCCAGCTGACGGCCGGCCGCCCGGGCTCCTGGGCAGCGGCGCTCCGCAGCCGGCGCATACCGCGCGCGAACTCGTCGTCCGTGAGGCCACGGAGTTTGGCGTCGGCGTCCCGCCGTATCCGGTCGGCGAACTCACCGAGACTCGGTGCGCTCTCCTGCGGCACCGCGTGCAGCGCGACCCGCGCGAAGCCGGCGGCTGCGAACGCGGCGCACGTCTCCTCCACGGTCGGGTAGCCGTCGACGATGCGCTCGGCCCCGGGGAAGAACCGCACCCGCAGATCACGGGCGCACCGGCCGGGGAACGAGTTACGGATGAGCACCGGGGCGCCGGGCTTCAGTGCCCTGCGCAACTCCCGTGCCGCGGCGGGCAGATCCTCGATGTGGTGCACGACCGAAGCAAGCCAGGCCGCGTCGGCGCAGCCGTCCGGCACCGGCAGCGCCTCCGCCCGCCCGTCCAGCACCTCGATCCCCGCGGTCCGCGGGATCAGCTCCCGCAGGGCAACGGCGGGCTCCACCGCCAGCACCCGTACGCCGAACCAGTCGCGGAACGCGGTGGAGAAGGCTCCCGTGCCGGCGCCGATGTCCAGTACCGTCGCCCCCGGCGCCAGCGCCACCTCGGCCGCGACCGCCGCATGCCATGCGGTGAGTCCGTCGCGCGGTATCTCCCGGGCGAGCCGGTATTCCTCGGCGAAACGACGGTCGGCAGCGGTCGCTTCCATGGGCCCTCACTCCTGGTGTGGCCGGCCGGCGGGGCGACCGGCAATCCGGTCCGCCGTGCCACTTCGGCGGATGCTAGCGACCTCCCATTCAGTTGTCTAGACCAAGTGCCGCGAGCGCGCCTCAGCCGGTGAAGGCGCCATGCCGGCCCGCACCGCCGCCGAACCGGTCCGCACCCGCCTGCGTCTCCCCCGCCGTCAGCGGCACCAGGCCGTGGCGGTACTCCACGGCGAGCGCCTCCGCCTCACCGAGGCCGTGCTGTTCGCGCACGGAGAGCCGGTCATGGCGCAGGCAGAGCTGGGGGAACCCGGCGATCTCCCGGGCGAGCCGCTCCGCCTCGCTCCGGGACTCGCCGGTGGGGACGAGCCGGTTGACCAGCCCCATGCCGTACGCCTCCGGGGCCGGGACGGGCCGGCCGGTGAGGATCATGTCCATGGCCCGGCTCTCGCCGATGAGGCGGGGCAGCCGCACCGTTCCGCCGTCCACCAGCGGCACTCCCCAGCGGCGGCAGAACACCCCGAAGACCGCGTCCTGTTCGGCGACCCGCAGATCGCACCAGGCGGCCAGCTCCAGGCCTCCGGCCACCGCGTGCCCGGCGACCGCGGCGATGACGGGTTTGGCGAGCCGCATCCGGGTGGGCCCCATCGGCCCGTCCCCGTCGGCCGTGACACTGTTGCCGCGCTCGGTGCCGATGCCCTTGAGGTCGGCCCCGGCACAGAACGTGCCGCCCTCACCCCACAGGACGGCGACCGAGGCGTCCGGGTCGGCTTCGAACGCCCGGAAGGCGTCGGCCAGTTGGCGGGCGGTCGGCCCGTCCACCGCGTTGCGGACCTCGGGGCGGGCCAGAACCACCGTGAACACGGGACCGTCGCGCTCGATGCGTACGGCGGGACTCTCACTCATCGTTCGCCTTCCCACGGATACGGTCGGGCCGGCGGTGGGTGCTGCGCCCGCCGCGCCCCGCTCCCGCGAACCGTACGGGAGCCGGGCAGAGCCCGCACCGGAATCGGACCCGGCAAAGCGCCACATGTTCGCCCATATCGCACACTTCGGACGGCCGGCGTCCACCCAGTTCATAGGATTCTCACGCAGCCCGGTTACGGTGGCCCGCGTGACGCAGACGAGCCCGCCCGGCTGGCATCCAGACCCCGGGTACACAGGATTTGGCCCCATCCAGGAACGCTGGTGGGACGGCACTCAGTGGACCGATCAGCTGCGGGTCCCGCCGGCCGCGCTCCGCAGCCGGCGGATACGCATCGGCGCCGGCATCACCGCGGCCGTGGTGGTCCTCGCCGCCATCGGGGGCGGTGTGTTCCTGCTGTCGGACGACTCCGGCACGTCGGATCCCACCGCCGCCGGCCCGTCCACCCCGCCCTCCCACGCGCCCAGCCGGCAGCCCGGCGCACCGGGTGGCGGCGGGGGCAACGGGGGTAACGGCGGCGGGAGCGAGAACCCCGCACCGCAGCAGCCGCAGACCGAGGACGGCTACGCGACGGACATGGCCAGCGGCATCAGCATCCCGGTCCCGGACGGCTGGAAGGGCGAGTCGGGCATGGGTGCCGGCGTGACCACCGGTTCGTACGCCTGCCCCGGGGACAGCGGGGAGAAGTGCGTGCGCGGCGGAGTGTTCTCCGTCCCGGCCATGGCACTGAAGCTGAGCACCACGACCGCGAAGGACACGGCCGAGAAGGACATCGCGACCAATGCCGAGGAGTCGTACGGCGAGAAGATCTACGGCGGCATCACCTCGCACCAGCAGCTGAAGTCCGAGGCGGTCACGGTGGCCGGCCAGCAGGGCTACCGGGTGCGCTGGAAGGTGGTCACGAAGAACGGCGACGACGGGTACGTCGAGTCGCTGGCCTTCCCCTCACCGAAGTCCAAGGACATGCTGATCGTCGTCCGCTCCGGATTCGACATCAACTCCAAGGCACCCGCCCTGTCCGTCCTGGACGACATCACCAAGGGCATCAAGGCCGCCTCCGGTACGGGTTCCGGCCCGGGAACCACGGCGTAGCCCCTTCTGCGTGGGGCATTGCGGCGGCCCGGGTGAGTACCCGGGCCGCCCGGACTGAGTACGCCGCCCGATCCCGCACCGGTGCGCCCTTGCTGGAATGGAGCCATGGCTCCCGACGCACCGCGCCCCCGCATGCAGCACGTCACCAGCACCGGCACCACGCTCGCCGTCACCCTGGCGCCCCTGGTGATCGGTGTCCTGTTCGCGCGCACCATGGCCCTGGACCCGCTGACCCCCGTGAACGCGCTGATCACCCGGACCGGGCACGGCACGGGCGTCTCCCCCGCCGAGTGGCGCGGCTGCGGCCGGAGCGCGCTGCGGCGGTGCCGGACGTGGAAGCCCGTGGCCCGGCGCGGCGCCCGCCGCGCGGAGATGGCTGAGCCCGGCCGCCGAGGCGGCGGCCTCGCTCAGTCCGCCCGGTAGCGGCCTCGCTCAGCCGGCCCGGTAGACGAAGGAGGGCCACGGCTCACCCGTCGCCCGGCTGTTCCTTCCGCGTCCCGGTCGCGCGCGCGGGCAAAGGTGGAGAGACAGGTTGCGTGGACATCGCTCAGCGGGCCGCGCCCGGTGAGCTCCTTGAGGCGGCGGAGGGCAGCGGTCGCTTCGTCCGGACGGCCGGCATCGAGATGGCCGTCGACGGCCGCACCGAGAGCCCGGGCGAGCGCCGACTGCGCGGCGGCGATCCCGGCCCCGTACGGTCCCGGGTCCCCCGCTTCCATGAGTTCCCGCCGCAGGGTCTCGGCCTCCTCGAAGCAGGCCGCGGCCCCTTCGTCGTCCTGGGCCCGGTAGCGGGCCCGGCCCAGGACCATCAGCCGGTCGGCGACCGTTGACCGGTCCGCTCCCCCGCCGGCCCCGGCGAGGCGTCGGGTGATCGCCAGCGCCTCCTCTCCTGCGGCCACCGCGCCGTCGAACTCACCCCTCAGGCGCAGCCGGACGCCGAGGTTGGCGAGTGTCCGGGCCGGCTCCGGCTCGTACGGGCCAGGATCGCGCCCGACGGCGCGGCGGTAGAGCTCCACGGAGCGTTCGGTGGCGGCCACGGCCTCGGGGTGCTCGCCGTCGCGCGTGCGACAGCGGGCGAGGTCGTCGAGGGCGTCGGCGAGCCGGGGCTCGTGGGCATCCGGGCCGGCGAGGGCCAACTGCGCGCAGGGACTCACGAGTTCCCCGCGCACCGCCCGCTCCTCGGTGCGCGCGTCCAGCAGGCCGAGGTGGTGGGCCAGACATTCCAGGGCGAGGACGAGCAGGAGTTCACCGGCGGCCTGGGCACCGGCGGCCAGGATCCGGCAGCGCGACACGGCCTCCTCGGCCGTGGCACGTGCCGCGGAAAGGTCACCGGTGGCGCCGAGGCACCATGCCAGATCGATGAGCAACTGGGCGCACAGCACCTGGGTCTCCGGGTAGAGCCCGGGGGTGAGGGAGCCGACGCGCTCCCTCGCGTCATCGCCCGCCTCGACCGCCTCCGCGAACCGGCCGAGCACCCGCAGCCCGCCGGCCAGTTCGGCCGGCGTTCTGGTGTGGAGCACGGCCAGCCGGAGCTGCTGCCACCCGGACAGTTCCCGCAGCAGCCCGACGCACTGGAGACAGACCTCGACGGACTCGGCCGTGCGCCCGGCCCGGCCGAGGATCCAGGCGTGCGCGCGCAGCGCGGTGGCCGGGCCGCCCAGGGACCGGTCGGCGTGCCGGGGTGTCGCGGTCCGGTAGGCGGCCACGCTGTCGCGGGCGGATACGAGCGCATCGTCCGGTAGGTCGAGCCCGGCCAGCGCCAGGGCGCGCATCAGGTGGCAGTACGCGGTCTGCTTCGAGGAGGGATGCGCGTCCGGGACGTTCAGGGACTCCTCGGCCGCCGCGTTTGCCTCCTCGTATCTCTCGGCATGGAGCAGCAGTTGGGCCTGGAGCACGAGCGAACGGGACAGCAGGTCCGGGGCGGCGGGCCGCCCGCTGAGCTCCGCGCCCCGGCACAGGGCGATGGCCTCCGCGCCCCAGGCGAGGCGGCGCTCCAGCGGCTGCGGGCGCACGATCACCCAGTGGGGCGACGAGCACCGGAGCAGCGCGCGGGCGAGCGGCGTCCCGGCCCGGCCGCGCCCGTCCCGGCGGCCCGCCGCAGCACCGGCAACAGGGTCCGGGCAGGTCTCATGCGCTCCCCCTGAACACTCGGCAGTTGTAGGGGTGACGGCCGGGGACGCCGCATGGTTGCGCGCGGAGCGGCACGGATCCGTCCCCGGCCGGCCACGGCAGCGCCACGGCCCGGAAAACCGGTTCCCCGAACGTGCTCCCTTCCCTAGACTCGCCATGAAATCGCGCGTCGGCACTCCGAATCGGCGCGCGCACCGTGACCCTTGAGGGGAGACCTGCCGTGCGCTACCGCACCGCTGTCGTCGTCCCCCTGTCGCGGTACGAGGTGATCCTGGTGTCTACCTCCGCCCGGCGCCGGCTGCGCGGCCGGCCCCGGACACCCGAGACGAACACCTGAGCCTTGTCCGCTTCCTGACGGACCGTCCGTGCGACGGCGCCCCTGTGCGCCGCGGCAAGGGCGAAGGGTTTCCGCGGCCGTTCGAAAGGCCCGCGTCGTCCGGGCATCGCGCCGTCTTCTTCCGGATCATCCCGAAAGGCCACGGACCGTGCGTACCGAACTGCACCGTCAACTCACCGGCACACTGACCGGCGTTCGCAATCTGGGCATTCTCGCCCACGTCGACGCCGGGAAGACCACCGTCACCGAACGGATCCTCTACGCCACCGGCACCACCCACAAGCGCGGCGAGGTCCACGACGGGACGACCATCACCGACTTCGACTCCCAGGAACGCGACCGCGGGATCACGATCTTCGCCGCCGCCGTCAGCTGCACCTGGGCCGGCCACCGGATCAACCTGATCGACACCCCGGGGCACGTCGACTTCGCGGACGAGGTCGAGCGTTCGCTGCGGGTGCTGGACGGTGCGATCGCCGTGTTCGACGCGGTCGCCGGTGTGGAGCCGCAGAGCGAGTCCGTGTGGCGGCAGGCCGACCGGCACGCCGTGCCGCGTATCGCGTTCGTGAACAAGCTGGACCGGACCGGCGCCGACCTCGACTCGGCGGTCGCGTCGATCCGGGAACGGCTGCACACGGTCCCTCTCGTGGTCCAGTTGCCGATCGGATCGGAGGAACGGTTCGCCGGAGTGGTGGATCTGCTGCGTATGCGGGCACTCGTCTGGGCCGACGGCCATGACACGTACGAGGAACAGGAGGTGCCCGACGGTCTGCGGGACGAGGCACGGCGGCGCCGGCGGCTGTTGGAGGAGACGGTGGCCGAGCTCCACCCGGCCGCGCTGGAGGAGTTCTGCGCTCACTCGGAGCTCTCCGAACGGACGCTGGCCGGGGCGCTGCGCGATCTCACCCGAAGCGGTGAGGGTGTCGTGGTGCTGTGCGGTTCCGCCTACCGCAACCGCGGGGTCGAGCCGCTGCTGGAGGCCGTCGTGGACTATCTGCCCTCGCCGCTGGACGTGCCGCCCGTACGCGGCACGCTCGGCGACGCGGTGCAGGAGCGGGCCGCCGATCCGGAGGCGCCGTTCGCCGCGCTCGCGTTCAAGGTCAACGCGACCGCGACGGGCCGGCTGACCTATCTGCGGGTGTACTCGGGAACGGTCAGGAAGGGGGATACGGTGCTGGACACCGGCGCGCGGCGCAGCGAACGCATCGCCCGGATCCTGCGGGTCCAGGCGGACCGGCATGTCGACGTCGACTCGGCGGTCGCCGGGGACATCGTCGCGGTCATCGGGCCCAAGGCCGCCCGTGCCGGTGCCACCCTGTGCGCGCCGGACGCCCCGCTGGTCCTCGAACCGCCGACGGTGGCCGATCCGGTCGTCTCGGTGGCGGTCGAGGCCCGGCGGAGCACCGACACGGAGCGGCTGGTGACCGCGCTGGTCCGGCTGGTCGAGGAGGATCCGTCGCTTGCGGTACGGACGGACTCCGAGACGGGTCAGACGGTGCTCTCGGGCATGGGAGAACTGCATCTGGAGGTCGCGGTGGAGAAGATCCGCCGCGCCCACGGGCTGGATGTCCGGGTCGGCCGGCCACAGGTCGCCTACCGGGAGACGGTCGTCCGCGGCGTGTCCGGTCTGGTCCACCGGCACATCAAACAGGACGGCGGGGCCGGTCAGTTCGCGCACGTCGTGATCGACGTCGAGCCGTGGGAGGGGGCCCGCGACGACGGTACGGGTTCGGCGGAGTTCGAGTTCCGCTCGGCCGTCACCGGCGGCCGGGTTCCGCAGGAGTACGTCCGGGCCGTCGAGGCCGGCTGCCGGGACGCCCTGGTGGAGGGTCCCCTCGGCGGGCATCCGGTGACCGGGGTGCGGGTGACGCTGACCGATGGCGCCACTCATCCCAAGGACTCCTCGGAGATGGCGTTCCGTACGGCCGGACGGTTCGCGCTGCGCGAGGCGCTGCGCTCCAGTGCGATGGTGCTGCTGGAACCGGTGGCCGAGGTCACGGCCACCGTGCCCGACGACGCCGTCGGCGGGGTGCTCGGTGACCTGGCCGCCCGGCGTGGCCGGGTGTCGGGCTCCACCGCGCGGGCCGGTGCGGCGGTGATCACCGCGACCGTGCCGCTGGCCGAGCTGTTCGGCTACGCGACGCGGCTGCGCAGCCGGACGCAGGGCCGTGGAACGTTCACCACCCGGGCCACCGGCTACGCCCCGGCACCGGCCTCGGTGTCCGGCACGGAGCCGGCGCGTTAGGGTCTTTCGTCCGGACGAGAGGCCCCGGCGCGCAGGGCCGGTCCCACCCGTCAGCGGGCGGGACCGGCCCTGGTGACATCAGGATCGGGCCGGGGTCAGTGGACCGGCTCGGGGTACGTCGGGTACTCCACCCCGGAGACGTGCTGGACGACCCGGATGACCTGGCAGGAGTAGCCGAACTCGTTGTCGTACCAGAGGTAGAGGATCGCGTTGTCGCCGTCGACCTGGGTCGGTCCCGCGTCGACGATGGAGGCGTGACGCGATCCGATGAAGTCGCTCGAGACCGCGTCGGGGGCGGTCGTGAAGTCGATCTGCCGCTTGAGCGGCGAGGTCAGCGACACGTCGCGCAGGTGGTCCAGGACCTCCTCGCGGGTGGTCTCGCGGCCGAGCTTCAGGCTGAGGATGGCGATCGAGACGTCCGGCACCGGTACGCGGATGGAGCTGCCGGTGATCGTCGCCTCGAGGTCGGGCAGGGCCTTGGCGACGGCCGAGGCGGCACCGGTCTCGGTGATGACCATGTTCAGCGGCGCGGAGCGGCCACGGCGGTCGGAGCTGTGGTAGTTGTCCAGCAGGTTCTGGTCGTTGGTGAACGAGTGGATGGTCTCCACGTGCCCGCGCAGGACGCCGTACTCGTCCGCCATCGCCTTGAGCGGCGGGACGATCGCATTGGTGGTGCAGGAGGCGCAGGAGATGATCTGCTCGTCCGGCTTGATCATGTCGTGGTTCACGCCGTGCACGACGTTGAGCACGTCGCCCTTGCCCGGCGCGGTCAGGACGACCTTGGCGATGCCCGGACGCAGGTGGTTCGAGAGGCCCTCGCGGTCGCGCCACTTGCCGGTGTTGTCGATCAGGATGGCGTCGTTGATGCCGTAGGCCGTGTAGTCCACCGACGTCGGGTCGTCGGAGTAGATGACCTGGATCTCGTTGCCATTGGCGATGATCTTGTTGTTCGCCTCGTCGACGGTGATCGTGCCCTGGAACTGGCCGTGGATCGAGTCGCGGCGCAGCAGCGAGGCGCGCTTGACGATGTCCTGGCCCGCACCCTTGCGGACGACGATGGCGCGCAGCCGCAGACCGTTGCCGGAGCCGGCCTTCTCGATGAGGAGGCGGGCCAGCAGGCGGCCGATGCGGCCGAAGCCGTACAGAACGACATCGCGCGACTCACGGCGCTCGATCTTGTTCGCACCCGTGGCACCGGCGACGGCACCGGCGGTGAACTCCGCCTCGGAAAGACCGCGGTCGTCGGCCTTGTATGTCGCGGCCAGCATGCCGATGTCGATCTGAGAGGGACCGAGATCAAGCGTGGTGAGGGCCTGGAGGAACGGCAGGGTCTCGGTGACCGAGAGCTCCTCGCCGTCGATCTGCCGGGCGAATCGGTGGGTCTTGAGGATGCTCACCACCGACTTGTTCACCAGGGAGCGGCTGTGCAGGAGGACGGTGACGTCCCTCTCGCGGTGCAGCTTCCCGATGATCGGGATCATCGACTCCGCGATCTCCTCGCGGTGCATCCAGTTGGTGAACGAGTCGTCATTGACAGTCACAGGTTTATCTTTCGAGCTAGGCGGCGCTCATATGGTAACCCGTCGCTCTTTTGATCATCCAAACGGTGTCGCCCGAGGTCACGGAGGGGCCCGGTCCGCGCCGGTCCGCGAGGGACTCGGCCGCGTTCGAACAGCGGACACGAAGCTGTCATACGGGAACCGGAATGCGCGGCCAACTCCCCGCGGTTTTAGCTGACATGACAGTCGGAGTAACGCTCAGCGCGACCGGATCCGCCAACCAGATCGACGCCACCGTGCAGCTCGCCAGGGAGGCCGCCGCGGCGGGGCTGCGGTCCGCCTGGTTCGGGCAGACCTTCGGGGCCGACTCCCCCGGCCTCGCGGCGATCGTCGGGCGCGAGGTAGCGGACCTGCACGTGGGCACGTCCGCGATCCCGGTCTTCGGACGCCACCCGCTGATCGTCTCCAGCCAGGCCCAGACCGCGCAGGCGGCCACCCACGGCCGCTACCACCTCGGGCTCGCACTCGGCACGAAGACGCTGACCGAGGCGGGCTTCGGCATCCCCTACGAGCGGCCCATCGCCCGCCTGCGCGAGTTCCTCACCGCACTGCGGCAGCTCACCGAGACCGGCAGCGCCGACTTCCACGGCGAGCTGCTCACCGCGACGACCCCGCTCCCCGCCCGGGTGCCCGGGGCGGAGGGCGGCGTCCCCCTGCTCGTGGCCGCGATGGGCCCGCAGGCGCTCCGGGTCAGCGGCGAACTGGCGGACGGGATCCTGCCCTACCTCGCGGGACCCCGGGCCCTGGCCGAGCACATCGTCCCTGCGGTCACCGCCGCCGCCGAGGCCGCGGGGCGCCCCGCGCCCCGGATCGTGGCGATGGTGCACGGCGTGGTGACCGGCGACCCCGAATCGGCGCGCAGGACGGCCACCGAGCAGCTCGCGTTCTACGAACAGTTCCCCTCGTACGCGCGGGTCGTGGAACTCTCCGGCGCCGCACGGGCGGGCGACGTGGCCGTGATCGGCGACGAGAAGGCGGTCGCCGCCGAGGTGCGGCGCTACCGGGACGCCGGGGCCACCGAGGTGGTGTTCTCGGGGACGGACCTGGCCGGGGAGGCCGACCGGCGCCGCACGTGGGCACTGCTCGGGGAACTGGCGGGCTGAGCGGACGGCCGACGGGTCACACCGGACCCGCCGTCCATGGCCAGCCGGCCTCGCGGCCGGCATCGAGGTGGCCCACCATCCGGAACGCGGCGTCCGTGAGGCCGCCGAAGGTGTACCGGCGGGGGCCCGCCGGGCCATGGGCGGGCCAGTACCCCGCGAGGTTCCAGGTGTAGACCGGAATGTCGGCCGGGACGGGTTCGGCGGGCCCGCCGGGGCCGGAGGGTGCGGCCTGTTCGTCGGTGACGATCAGGACCCGGTCGTGCTCCTGGTAGTGGGTGCGCACCGCCTTCGTGGTGTGGGTGCCTCCGAGACGGTGGAAGCGTTTCAGCACCTCGAGCACGGGCTCGCCCGGCTCGAACGGCAGCGCAGCGCTCTTCCAGCCGAACTCCACCAGATCCGCCTGCTCGGCACGCAGGGCCAGGGCGGCGCCGAACACGGCCGCCGCGTCCGCCCGGGTCAGCGTGGACCGCTCGGAGACAGGGCCCCAGAACATCGAGTCGGAGCGGTCCACCAGGATGAGGGTCCGGCCGGGCAGGGGCGGCACGTTGGCGAGGGCGTGTCCCAGTGCTTCTTCCAGGGCGGCCGCCCAGCGCTGCGACGCGTGCCGGTGGGCGGCCAGGTAGCGGAAGGGGAACTGACGGGAGCGGGCGACCTCTCGGGGGTCGGCGAGGCGTGCGGCGATCGTGGCCGCGACTTCGTCCGAGACACCCGCCTCGTCGAAGTTGCGCAGGTTGCGCAGGAGCGCCATCGGAGCCATCGCGGGGATCACGGCCTCCCAGACGGAGGCGTCCATCGGTCCGTGGAGCAGGCCCGCCAGGGCCTCCCACGTCATCCCCGCCGCGGCCAGCAGCTCGGAGCCGCCCGGCCCGGTCACCATCGCCCGCCGCTCGTCCGCGGCCGGCTCCATCAGCGCCCGGTGCGCGGTCAGTACGCGGTCGGAGGGCGGCGGGAGGGCCTGCTCCGGGTGGTGGCGGCGGTCCAGCGCGTACCGGAAGAGGGCGCCCTGCCAGGGCTTCTCCGGATCGGGGGAAGCGTGCACCAGGTTGAGCACGTCGCCGAAGCGGAAACCTTTGGACGCGGTGTCGTACTTGAGCAGGGAGCGGGACGTGTACAGACGGCGTACGGCGTCCGCGACGCCCCGCTTCACGGGCTGCGGGACGTTCCGCCCGTAGGCCGAGATCCAGTGGGCGAGCAGCTCACCGGGCTCGTCGGCGCGGTGGAGCACCGAGTCGATCACGGACCGGTTGGACGGGCCTGCGGACACCCCGGCCTCGAGCCGGGCCCGCACGAACGCGGCGGCGCCCACCAGGGACGCGGTGCGCATGTTGCCCTCGCCGCGAAGCCAGCGCAGCAGGCCGGCCGTCCACACGGGTTCCTGGACGGCGAGTTCGCCGACGAGACGGGCGTACCGGGCGTCCCGCTCCTCACCGCTCTCGTAAAAGGTCCGCTGGGACACGAAGTTGCCGACGGCGAGGAGGAAGAGCTCCTCGCGAGGCTCTCGGACGAAGGCCGCGCCGCCCTCGTAGGTGCTGGGATCCGTTCCGGCGGGCCGGTGGTGGAGCCGTGGCGGTGAAGGAGTACGGGCGGCCGCCGAGACGTGCGGGGCGACAAGCATCCCGGACCAGATCTTGGAGACGTGCGGGGTGTGACGAGGCAGCGAATCCCCCCGGATTCAAGGATGGGACGGCCCCGGCCGCAAGGCCCGTCGGGGCGAGGACGACCACACCTGCCGAGATCAAAAGGGGCGGCGGCGTCACTTGGTTGTCAGAGGAAGTAGCCGCAGCCGAGCGCATCGGAGGCATGGTCGCGACGCCAAGGTACAAGGACCCCCGGCCGCACACCACCGGTTTGATCGCGTCCGGCAGCCGGGACCGGCCGTCCCCCGTGCCGCTGCGGGCACGGGGCGCCGCGGGCGGGTCAGGCGATGTCGATGATCGTGCGCAGGGCCTCGCCGGTGTGCATCTGGCGGATCGCCTCGTTGATGTCCGTCAGCGGGACGTGGTGCGTGATCATCGACTCCAGGTCGATGCGGCCCGCGCGCCACAGGTCGATGATCGTGGCGTAGGTGCGGCGAATGTCGTCGCCGCCGTAGAACGAAGGCAGGATCGCCTTCTCGTTGAGGACGAGTTCGGCCATGCTGATGTCGCTCATGTCGGTGCGCGAACCGGCGCCCACGAGGCAGACCGTGCCGCCGAGACGGGTGGCGTCGTACGCGGCGCGCAGGGTGACGGCCTTGCCGACAGCCTCGAAGGCGTAGTCGAAGCCGAAGCCCCCGGTGAGCCGCTTGACGGTCTCCGGAAGCTCCTCGGGGGCGATGGCCTCGGTGGCGCCGAACCTGAGGGCCCACTCGCGGCGGTTGGGTGTCGGGTCCACGGCGATGATCCGTGCCGCGCCCGCCACCTTGGCGCCCTGGAGGATGCTGATCCCGACGCCGCCGAGACCGATCACGACGACCGACGAACCGGGCTTCACCTTGGCGGTGTTGAGGGCCGCGCCGATGCCGGTGGTGACACCGCAGCCGATGAGCGCGGCGATGTCGTACGGCACGTCGTCGGGGATCGGGATCGCCGCATAGGCCGCGATCACCGTCTCCTCGGCGAAGGTGCCGGCGCCCAGCATGCCGGGGACGATCGTCTCCCCGCTGCGGAAGTTGGGGTTGGCGAGATTGCGGTAGCCGCTGCGGCACAGGTGTCCGTCGCCCGCCTTGCAGGAGGGGCACGCGTCGCACGGCGGCATCCAGCAGACGATGACCCGGTCGCCGGGCTTGACGTGGGTGACGCCCTCGCCGACCTCGACCACCTCGCCCGCTCCCTCATGGCCTGGGACGAACGGCGCGGGGTGGGCGAGCACACCGCTCATGGCCGAGAGGTCGGAGTGGCACAGGCCGGCCTTGTGCATCCTGACCCGGACCCGGCCGGGGCCGAAGGACACCGTCTCGACGTCGACGACGTCCAGGGTGTCGTCACCGGTCTTGTGCATTACTGCTGCGTGCATCATGTGCTCCTCGTGGATGTGGGCGCTGCTCAGGCTCGGGCCGGGGCGGGCAGGTGGATGGTCTTGGTCTCCTGATACGCGGAGAAGCCCTCGGGGCCGAACTCGCGGCCGATACCGGAGTTCTTGTAGCCGCCGAACGGGCCGGCGACATCGAAGCGCTGGCAGTTGACGGAGTAGGTGCCGGTGCGGATCCGCCGGGCGATCTCGGTGCCGTGCTCGTCGGTGCCCGCCCAGACGGTGCCGGCCAGGCCGTAGGGCGAGTCGTTGGCGATCCGGACGGCGTCCGCCTCGTCCTCGTAGCGGATCAGGCAGATCACCGGGCCGAAGATCTCCTCCTGGGCGATCCGCATCCCGTTGTCGACGTCGCCGAAGAGGGTGGGCTCGATGTACCAGCCGGTGTCCAGACCCTCGGGGACGCCGCCGCCGGTGAGGACCGTGGCGCCCTCCTCCCGGCCGATGCGTACGTAGTCGAGGTTCCGCCGCCGCTGCGCCTCGGTGACCATCGGGCCGATCACGGTGGCCGGGTCGGACGGGTCGCCGACCTTGAGCGAGGCGACGGCCGCCGTGAGCGCGGCGGCGATCTCGTCGTAGCGGCTCGCCGGGGCGAGGATGCGGGTCAGCGCCACGCACGCCTGGCCGCTGTTGGCGAAGGCGCCCATGACGAGGTTCGGCAGGGCGGCGCCGAGGTCCGCGTCCTCCAGGAGGATCGCCGCGGACTTGCCGCCGAGCTCCAGGGTCACGCGGGTGAGGTTCTGGGCGGCGGCGGCCATGATCTGCTTGCCGGCGGCGACCGACCCCGTGAAGGCGACCTTGTCGACGCCCGGGTGGGCGGCCAGGTAGGCACTGGTCTCCCGGTCGGCCGGCAGCACACTGAGCACGCCTTCCGGCAGACCCGCGGCCTCGCACACCTCCGCCAGGAGGTAGGCGTCCAGGGGCGTTTCCGGGGAGGGCTTGAGAACGACGGCGCAGCCGGCGAGAAGGGCGGGCGCGAGCTTGCCGGCGATGGTCAGCTGCGGAACGTTCCACGGAGTGATCGCGGCGACCACACCGACCGGCTCGCGGCGGATCAGCAGGGGGCCGGTCAGACCGGGCCGCTGCTCCTCCGTCGCGAGGCCGGCGGCGACGGCGAGGGTCGCGCCGAAGGTGGCGACGGCGCTGAGCGCCTGGGCCCGGACGGAGACGGTGATGGGGCAGCCGTTCTGCAGGGTGATCAGTTCGGCGAGCTCCTGGTGGCGAGCAAGGAGGCCGTCCTTGATCCGGGTGACGATCTCGATGCGCTCGGCGGGCGTCATCCGGGGCCAGGGGCCGCGGTCGAAGGCCTCGCGGGCCGCGGCGACCGCGCGGTCCACATCCTCGGGGGCCGCGTGGGGCACGCGCCCGACGACCTGCTCGGTCACCGGAGAGATCACCTCGATGGTGTCCGGGCCCGCGGGCTCGGCCCACCGGCCGCCGATGAAGAGGGTGCGGTGTTCCAGGATGTCGCTCATGTGCTGTTCCTCGCTGTCATGGCGCGGGCAGGGCGGTACCGGACAACGGACGGCCACATGATCGGAAGGAGCCGCTGAAGTGAACTCCGACTACTCCGCGCGCAGGCATGGAGCTAGTGTTTTCTGGCCCCATAGTGCAATAAGTTAATTCACGCTAACGCATCTGTCCAGATTGGGTCAGCCCGCGTAGCCATAGAAGCCGCGCCCCGCCTTGCGACCCACCGCGCCGGCCGCCACCATGCGCCGCAGCAGCGGCGGCGGGGCGTACAGCGGCTCCTTGAACTCGTCGTACATCGACTCGGCGATCGACAGCGCCGTGTCCAGGCCGATGAGGTCGAGCAGCCGGAGCGGCCCCATCGGATGGGCGCAGCCGAGCACCATGCCGGCGTCGATGTCCTCGACCGATGCCACCCCGGACTCGAGCATCCGCACGGCGGAGACGAGGTAGGGCACCAGCAGCGCGTTGACCACGAATCCGGCACGGTCCTTGGCGCGTATGACGGTCTTGCCCAGGCGCTGCCCGGCGAAGACCGTCAGCGCGTCCACGACCTCGGGCGCGGTGAGCTGGGTCGGGATGACTTCGACCAGCCGCTGCACCGGCACCGGGTTGAAGAAGTGGACACCGACGACGTTCTGCGGCCGCGCGGTGACGGCGGCCAGATCGATGATCGGGATCGACGAGGTGTTGGAGGCGATGACCGCCCCGCCGTCGGCGAGGACGCGGTCGAGCCGCTCGAACACGGACATCTTGGCGTCCCGCCGTTCGGCGACCGCCTCGACGACCAGATCGCGGTCGGCGAAGTCGGCGAGATCGGAGGTGAAGACGATCCTCCTGAGCGTCGACTCACGCTCCTCCTCGGTCAGCTTGCCGGCGCGCACCCCTCGGTCGAGCGAGCCGGTCAGCCGGGAGCGGCCGGCGGTCAGCGCCTGCGCGTCGCGTTCGGCGACCAGCACGTCGAGGCCGGCGCGCGCGCAGACCTGGGCTATCCCGGAGCCCATGAGGCCGCAGCCCACGACCCCGACTCGGCTGAATTCACGCATCGGGCGAATGTCCTCTCTCACGTTTCCCGAACCCCGCAAGGGCGACGGAGGCGGTCCGCCGGCCGGGTATGCCGCCGACGTCCGACACCTGCGTCAGGCGCCGCCGCCCGGCACCCTCCCGCCTCGCACGCCCCGGCCCCTGCCCGGACGAGCTCACCTCAAGCCACCGCATGATCAGGCAAGCGAAACATCACCGGAAGAGCCGAGAGATACGGGATTTTCTGGGAAGTTAGCACGCCCGGACCTAGACTCCGAGGTTATTGCAGATTAACTTGTGAGTGTCCGGCGAGTCTGCCGGGCGTGCCAGGAAGGATCCGCCGACCATGCGTCGCAGCGTGTTCACCGAAGACCACGAAGCTTTCCGGGCGACCGTCCGGGCGTTCATCGCCGACGAGGTCACCCCCCACTACGCGGACTGGGAGAAGCAGGGCCATGTGCCCCGCGAGCTCTACCGCAAGCTCGGAGCCCTGGGCGTCCTGGGCATCAACGTCCCCGAGGAGTACGGCGGGGTGGGCGTCACCGACTTCACCTACCAGGCCGTGATCCGGGAGGAGTGCGGCCGGGCGGGCGTCGGGTTCGGCGCCGAATCGGTGCACACCTGCCTCGTCCTTCCCTACCTGCTGGAATTCGGCAGTGCGGAACAGAAGCGGCGCTGGCTGCCCGGCTTCCTCTCCGGCGAGATCATGACCGCCATCGCGATGACCGAGCCCGGCACCGGCTCCGACCTCGCGGGCATCGCCACCCGGGCCCGGCTCTCCGAGGACGGCACCCACTTCGTCCTCGACGGCGCGAAGACCTTCATCACCGGCGGCGCGCAGGCCGATCTCGTCCTGGTCGTCTGCCGGACCGCGGCCCACGACCCCGCCGACCGCCGGGGCGGGCTCTCGATCCTGTGCGTGGACACGGCCTGTGAGGGCTTCTCCGTCGGACGCAAGCTCGACAAGATCGGACTGCGCGCCCAGGACACCGCCGAGCTGTCCTTCACAGGAGTCCGGGTCCCGGTCGGGAACCTGCTCGGCGAGGAGGGTGCGGCCTTCAGGTATCTCACCCACAACCTCGCGGTGGAGCGCCTCGGCGCCGCGGTCAACGCCTATGCCAACGCGGCCGGGGCGATCGGCTTCGCCACGGACTACGTGCGCGAGCGCGAGGTCTTCGGCAGGCCGGTCGCCTCGTTCCAGAACACCAAGTTCGTCCTCGCCGAGTGCGCCACCGAGGTCACCGCCGCGCAGGCCCTCGTCGACCGCGCCCTCGTGGAGCACGCGGCAGGCGAACTGACGGCCGCCGACGCCGCCCGCGCCAAGCTCTTCTGCACCGAGGTCGCGGGGCGCGTCATCGACAAGTGCCTCCAGCTGCACGGTGGTTACGGCTACATGCTGGAGTACCCCATCGCCCGCCTCTACGCGGACACCCGGGTGAACCGGATCTACGCCGGGACCAGCGAGGTCATGAAGACGATCATCGCCAAGGACCTCGGGCTCTGAACCCGCCCGTTCCCCCACCCCACTTCCCCCAGGAGGACCCATGCGCGACGCAGTCATCGTCGACGCCGTCCGTACCGCCGTCGGCAAGCGCGGCGGCTCGCTCTCGCAGCTGCACTCCGCCTCGCTCTCCGCCCATGTCCTCAAGTCCCTGACCGCGCGCACCGGTCTCGACCCGGCCCTCGTCGACGACGTCATCTGGGGCTGCGCCTCCGGGGTCGGCATGCAGGCCGGATGCATCGCCCGCGCCGCCGTCCTGGCGGCGGGCTGGCCGGAGTCCGTGCCCGGCGTCACCGTCGACCGCCAGTGCGGCTCGTCGCAGCAGGCCGTGCACCAGGCGGCGGCCGGGGTGATCTCCGGCCAGTACGACGTCGCCGTCGCCGGTGGCGTGGAGATCATGAGCCGGCTGCCGCTGGGCACCACCCGGGGCGACGGCAGCTTCGGCGAGCCCTTCGGCCCCGACGTCTTCGCACGCTACGGCGGCATCCGCTTCAACCAGGGCACGGGCGCCCAGCTGATCGCCGACGAGTACGGCATCACCCGCACCGAGATGGACCAGCACGGCCTGGACTCCCACGCCCGCGCCGCCAGGGCCATCGACGAGGGCCGGTTCAAGGACCAGATCACCCCCATCACCGTCCCCGTCCCCGGGGACGCGACCGCCCCCTCCGGGTCGGGCGGCACGCGCGTCTTCGACACCGACGAGGGCGTACGCCGCGACTCCACCCCGGAGAGGCTGGCCGGCCTCAAGCCCGCCTTCACCGAGGAAGGGACGATCACCGCGGGCAACGCCTCGCAGGTCTCCGACGGCACCGCCGCGCTGCTCGTCACCACCAGCGAGTTCGCCGCCTCCCAGGGGTGGACACCGATGGCCCGGATCCATACGGCCGTGGTCACCGGAACGGACCCCGTCACCATGCTCAAGGGCCCCATTCCGGCCACCGCCAAGGCGCTCAAGAGAGCAGGCCTGTCGATCGACGACATAGGCGCCTTCGAGATCAACGAGGCGTTCGCCTCCGTGAGTCTCGCCTGGCTCCGCGAGACCGGCGCGGACTACGCGCGGATGAATCCGCTCGGCGGTGCCATGGCGCTCGGCCACCCCATCGGCGGCTCCGGCGCGCGCCTGATGACCACCCTCGTCCACCACATGCGCGACAACGGCATCCGCTACGGCCTCCAGTCCATGTGCGAGGGCGGCGGCATGGCCAACGCCACCGTCCTCGAACTCCTGTGAGGGCGAACCCCGATGCCCGTACCGTCCAGAACCACCAGGACACGGGGCCCGGGTCCGGCCGGGCCCCTGAGCACGGCCGACGGCAAGGACCTCGTCGGATTCCTTGACGTGGAGCAACTGGACCGCGACCTGTTCCGCGGCTGGTGTCACGACGGAATGCCGTCGCGCGCCTTCGGCGGCCAGGTGGCGGCCCAGGCACTCGCGGCCGCCGGCCGGACCGTCCCCGAGGACCGCAACGTTCATTCCCTGCACGGCCACTTCCTGCGTCCGGGCGACACGGCCCGTCCTCTCCTCCACACGGTGGAGCGGCTGCGGGACGGCTCCTCCTATCTGTCCCGCCGGGTCACCGCCGTCCAGGGGGGTGAGAGCGTCTTCACCCTCACCGCGTCGTTCAAGCGGCCGGAGCCGTCCGACGACCGCCAGCCGGTGATGCCGCGCACCCCCGGGCCGGACGCACTGCCCGGCATGTACGAGACCTGGGCGAGGAACGCCCCGGAGGACTTCGCGCGGGCCGAGTTCTGCCGTGTCCTCGACATGTGTTACGTCCCCGGTCCGCCCGAACCGACGACGCCCGGCCTGACGGAGCAGAAGCTCTGGATACGCGCGAGCGAACGGCTGCCCGACGACCCGGGACTGCACGCCTGCGCCCTCGCGTACGCCTCCGATCTCTTCCTCGCCCCGGCCGCGGCACTGACCCGCCAACCGCCCCGGATGCTGCGCGACGAGCCCTCGTCGGTCTTCCTCACCTCGCTGGACCACTCCGTCTGGTACCACCGGCCGTTCCGCGCCGACGAGTGGATGCTGTTCGCCCAGCGCAGCCCGACCTCGGCGGACGGCCGCGGCCTCGCCTTCGCGGACGTCTGGAGCATCGACGGCAGCCTGATCGCCCATGTGGTGCAGGAGACCGTGGTGCGCCCGTCGCGGG
Source organism: Streptomyces sp. NBC_00876 (assembly GCF_045207435.1). NCBI lineage: Bacteria > Bacillati > Actinomycetota > Actinomycetes > Kitasatosporales > Streptomycetaceae > Streptomyces > Streptomyces sp. NBC_00876. The sequence goes on along the minus strand of NZ_CP108800.1, from coordinate 7,645,203 downwards.
CTCGCCGCCGCTGATCGCCCACTCCCCTCATCCACGTCCCATCGGAGGAACTCCACATGTCCGACCTGGTCCTCACCTCGTTCGAGGACGGCATCGCCGTCGTGACGATCAACCGCCCCGAGGCCCGCAACGCCGTCAACCGGGCGGTGGCGGACGCCGTCGCCGAGGCCATCGACGAACTCGATGCCCGCGACGACCTCGTCGTCGGTGTCATCACGGGCGCCGGCGGTACCTTCTGCGCCGGCGCGGACCTCAAGGCACTGGCCGCGGGCGAACGCTCCGGCGTTCCCGGCCGGGGCTTCTGCGGGATCACCCAGACACCGCCCGCCAAACCGCTCATCGCCGCGGTCGAGGGGTACGCGCTCGGCGGAGGCACCGAACTCGCCCTCGCCTGCGACCTGATCGTCGCCGCCAGGACCGCGAAGTTCGGCCTCCCGGAGACCAGACGAGGTCTCATCGCGGCGGGTGGCGGTCTGGTGCGCCTGCCCAGGAAGATCCCGTACAACATCGCCATGCAGTACGCGCTGACAGGTGCCCTCCTCGACGCGGAGCGCGGCCACGAGCTGGGCCTGGTCAACGAACTCACCATGCAGGGCGATGCGTTGGAAGGTGCTCTGGCCCTCGCGAAGGAGATCGCCGCGAACGGCCCGCTGGCCGTGCGCGCCAGTAAGGGGATCGTCGTGGATTCGGCCGACTGGCCGGCCGACGAGGTCTGGGACCGCAACCGGAGCGCCTGCGACCCGGTCTTCGCGTCGGCCGACGCCAAGGAGGGCGCGCTGGCGTTCGGGGAGAAGCGCGCCCCGGTCTGGGGCGGCCGCTGAGGGCCGGGACGGCGTTCCCCGCCCCGGGGCGCCGGATCGCCGGCTTCCCCGGTACCGGAGTGCATCACCGCTATCGTCCGAGGCACCGCCCGGGCATGTCTGGACAAAGGAGTTCCGCCATGACCACCATCTGGCCGCGAGGGCTTTCCCGCACCCTCGACTACCCCGACGGCATGATCTCGGATCTGCTCGCCGGGTCCGCCCACGCCTTTCCCGACCGTGCGGCGCTGGTCGACGGCGAGGTGCGGCTCACCTTCGCCGAACTGCACGAGCGGTCCCTGCGGGTGGCCCAGGGGCTGCGCGAGCAGGGCATCGCCCCGGGCGAAGCAGTCGCCGTACACATGCCCAATTCGCTCTGGTTCACGGTCGCGTACTACGGCATCCTGCTCGCGGGCGCCGCAGTGGTGCCGGTCAATCCGACGCAGCCGCCCCTCGCCCTGCGCCGTCAGCTCGACGATTCGGGCGCGGTCGCCGCGTTCACCCATCCTTCCGTCGCGGCGCAGCTGTCCCAGGCGCTGGAGGGCTCCGGGACGGTCCGCCGCGTCTTTCCCGCACCGGCCACGACGGCGGCCCCGGCCGGTGACCGGGGGGCGGTCTCGTTCCCGGTCACCGAGGTCGCCCTGAACGATCTCATGAAGGCCGAGGCGGCTCCGGCGACCGCGGTGGACGGGGACGCGGTCGCGCACCTCGCCTTCACCGGCGGTACGACGGGTGTGCCCAAGGCAGTCCGCGTCCTGCACCGCAACCTCATCAAGAACGTGCTCCAGGTGGCGTGCTGGCGCAGCGCCGCCGTCCCGCACACGGACGAGCAGGGCCGCATCACGCTGCGCCAGGTACCCGGGGCCCCGACCACGCACCACATCCCGGTCGGCGGCGCGACCGGTATCTCCATTGCGCCGCTCTTCCACGGCATGGGCATGGTCAGCCAGAGCATCTTCGTCGTCGCCGGGCTCACCGTCGTCGTGTTCGGCCGGTTCGACGCGGTCCGTTACCTGGACACCATCGAGCGCCTCGGCGTCCATGCCGTGACCGGCTCCCCCGCCCTGTGCCACGCGATCCTCGCCGTGCCGGACGTGCGGGAGCGCGACCTTTCCTGTGTACGGCTGGTCAGCAGCGGCTCCGCGCCGATCAACCCGGCCGCGGCCGCCGAGCTCGCCGAGGTCTTCCCCAACGCCGTGGTCAGTGACGGCTACGGACTGACGGAGGCGACCATGGGCGTCGCGATCAGCCCGCTGGACCGCTCGATGCCGCGCCCCGAGGGCAGCACCGGCCTGGTCCTGTTCGACACCGAGGTCGGGATCCGGGAGCCGGACGGGGTCACGCCCGTACCGCCCGGCGGGCGGGGCGAGGTCTGGGTCCGGGGCCCGCAGGTCACCGACGGCTACCTCGGCCACCCCGAACTCACCGCCGAGCAGTTTGCCGACGGCTGGCTGCGCACCGGCGATCTGGGCACGCTCGACGCGGACGGATGGCTGTCGCTCGTGGGCCGGGCGAAGGACATGCTCATCTACAAGGGGTACAACGTGTACCCCGGCCCGCTGGAGAACATCCTGCGCGAGCACCCCGCGGTGGCCCAGGCGTCCGTGGTGGGCCGGCCGCATCCCGAGCACGGCGAGCTCCCGGTGGCCTTCGTCTCGCTGAAGGCCGAGGGGGGCGTGGAGGCCACGGCCGAGGAGCTGATCGCGTACGTCGCCGCGCGCGTGGCCCCGTACCAACGGGTCCGGGACGTGGTCATCGTGGACGAGCTGCCGCTCTCGGCCACGGGAAAGATCCTCAAGACGGAGCTGCGCAGGCGGGCGGGCAGCTCCTGAGGGCTGGTCACAGCCGTTCTCCCGGGCGCTATGTCCGGCGTGGCCGGGCAGAGTGGGTACTCTGTCCGGCCACATCCGCGTGCCCCGGCGCTACTGGGCGTAGGCGCGCAGCGGGGGCTCCGCCGGAACCTTCGTGGCGTTGAGGATCTCCGCGGTGAAGTTCGCGCCCGTGACCGCCGTTGCCGCCACGGCCTCGTGCGGCAGCACTCCCGGGAGATCGACCTCCAGGCACTTGCCGAACGGCAGCCGGCTGGGGACCGCCGCTCCGGAGTGCGACAGGGCGTCCACGACCAGCCTGTACGTGACGGCGTCGTAGAGCATGCCGAAGTGGGCGACGACGCGGCCGGCACAGACGTCCTGGAGCAGGATGTTCTTCGCCCCGTTCAGGGGGGCGGTCGTGAACGGCGTGATCGCCTCGTCGGTGAAGCTGTAGATATTGGTGTAGGAGAGGTCGCCGGGGGTCTCGTCGTCCCGGTCGAGGGCGGCGACGAAGTCGGAACCGATGGTGAACTGGTGCAGCGCCGGTGCGCACTGGCCGACACAGAAGAGGTTGCCGCCGGTGACCCCATGGCCGGGGTCGGCCAGAAGAACCAGGTCGTCGACCCGGCTCTGCAGGTGCGGCCACCACTTCACGGCCCAGCGCATCTCCATGTTGCCCTGGCTGTGACCGATCACGTCGGCCTTGCGGCCGGTGGCGGCGTAGATCGTGTCGATGGCGTGGACGACGTACTCGGCCGCGTCCTGGATGTCGCCCATCGACCTGTTGGGCAGCTCGACGCCGCACACGTCGTAGCCCGCGTCGCGCAGGGCCGGAGCGTAGTTCCACCCCCAGGTCTCGTCGTAGGTGGAGGTGGTGCCGTGGACCAGGAGGACCGGCTCACGGTCGGGATGGGTGAAGGAGCCGGGGCAGCGCAGGGCCGCGTCGAGTGTGGCGACGGGGGTGTTCAGCGGCGGCTCGGCGGCGGCCGAGGCAGCCGGGAGCGGTCCGAGCAGTACGGCCACGGACGTGGCCACGAGCGTGGCGGCGAACGTACGGGCCCTTCGGTGCCGGTTCAGGGTGCTCCACCATCTGTTCACGGACGACTCCTCTGTCGGAACGGTTTCCGCGCACGCGCAGGTCTCCTCCATGCCGGGGAACCGGGAAGGAACAACCCGCCGTGCCGGGAAGGATGCCGGGGTTGGTGATTCACCATGACCGGGCCGCCGGTACCGGACAAGGCTTCCCGCGCGTCCCCGGTACGCCCCGCCGGATTCGTGTGAAGCGGCACATCGGCGGCCCTTCGATCATGCCGGGCGGCACAGCGCCGCCGCCCTTCCGCCGGCCGGACAACGGAAAGCACCGGGGCCCGTGACGCGGGCCCCGGTGCTGCGAGGAGTGCCGTTACGGCAGGACGATCGGGAAGTTTCGCGCCGGGGTCTCCAGCAGCCCGTGGAAGGTGGCGAGCACGCTGACATCGCCCTCCGCCGTGACGGTCCCTGATCCGATCGCCTCCGGGAAGGAGGTGCGCTGCGCGAGGATCAGGTCGAGGGTGGCGCGTTCCAGACGCAGGGTCAGCTGTGGCGCTCCCCCGCCCGGTGCGTCGCCCCGCATGGGGGTCAGCACGCCGTTGCCCAGGAGGAGCGTCCACACCTCGTCGGTGTCGGTGAACTCCCAGCGCAGCAGCAGCCGGTGGGCGGCCGCCCGCGGGCCGTCGAGTCGGACGGCCATCGACTCGAAGAGCTGGCCGGTGGAAAGGGCCGCCAGCATGTCGGCGCTCTCCTTGCCGGGGGCTCCGGTCCGGCGCCTGTCCTGACCGGCCTCCCGCAGCTCCTTGGCTCCGGTGAGGTAGATGTTGCGCCAGGTGCCGTTCTCCTGGCCGAAGCCCAGCTTCTCGTACGTGGCTGTCTGCAGCTCGCGGGCCGCCGTGTGCTCCGGCTGGGCGAACAGGACGTGGTTGAGGAGTTCGGCGGCCCAGCGCAGGTCGCCGCCCCCGAACGCCTCCAGGGCCGTGGCGACGGTGGCGTCCGCTCCGCCCATGGCGGCGACGTACCTCTTGGCCTGCTCGACCGGCGGGTGCTGCCACAGGTGGGCCGGGTTGCCGTCGTACCAGCCCATGTACCGCTGGTACACGGCCTTGACGTTGTGGCTGAGGGAACCGTAGTAGCCGCGTACGCTCCAGGCCCGGCCCAGCTCGCCGGGGAAGGACTGGATCTCCTCGGCGATCTCGGGACCCGTCAGGCCCTGGTTCATCAGCCGGACGGTCTGGTCGTGGAGGTACGCGTAGGCGTCGCGCTGCTGGGTGAGCATGCGCATCACCTCGTCGTGACCCCAGGTCGGCCAGTTGTGGGAGCCGATGAGGGTTTCGGTCACGTCGAAGAGCTGGATCGACTCGGTGATGTACGACGCCCAGGCGTGGGCGTCGCGGACCTGGGCGCCGCGCAGCGTGAGGACGTTGTGCAGCGAGTGGTTGACGTTCTCGGCGATGAGCAGGACGCGTCGGTCGGGCAGGGAGAAGTTCATCTCCGAGGGGGCCTCGGTGTCCGGGGTCAGCTGGAAGACCAGCCGCACCCCGTCCAGGACGAGCTCCTGCCCCGTCTCCGTGATGCTCAGCGTCGGTGCGATCAGGCCGACGGTGCCGGTGGACAAGGCCTGCCCGAGGCCGAAGCCGACCGATGCCTCGGGGCCGACCGGCAGTGAGCGGCCGTACATGTAGACGGCGCGGCGCAGCATCGCGGGGCCCGCGAAGACGTTCTCGCTGACGGCGTGGTCCATGAACCCGTCGGGTGCGATGACCACGCAGTCGCCGGCCCTGACCGCCTCGTTCGTGGTGACGCCGAGGACTCCGCCGAAGTGGTCGCCGTGGCTGTGCGTGTAGATCACGGCCCTGACCGGGCGCTCGCCGCGGTTGCGGGTGTAGAGCCCGAGGCCTGCGGCGGCGACCTCCCGGGAGGTCAGCGGGTCGACGACGACCACACCGGTCTCGCCCTCGATGATCGTCATGTTGGAGACGTCGAGGCCGCGCACCTGGTAGATCCCTGGCTCGACCTCGAAGAGGCCCTGGGCGGTGTTGAGCCCGCTCTGCCGCCACAGGCTCGGGTGCACGGTGTCGGGGCACGCGTCCTTGTTCAGGAAGTCCCAGCGGTCGTTGTCCCAGACGACCCGGCCCGCTTCGTTGCGTACGACGCAGGGCTCCAGCCTGTCGATCAGGCCGCGGGTGGCGTTGGCCCGGTCGGTGGTGTCGTCCCAGTCGGGTCCGGACGTGGCGGTCATCGTCGGTCAGCCCTCTCGGTCGGTGGCGGTGGTCCGGGTCCATACGCCGCTCTCGCCCGCGGCGGCCGCGCGGCGGCCGATGCTCTCGGCCCAGTGGCGCTCGGAGGCGACGGCGTCGCGCCAGGACCAGAGGCGGCGGGTGAGCCGGTGCAGCGGGTACTCCTCGGTGATGCCCATGGCGCCGTGCAGTTGGTGGGCGATCCGGGCGATCTCGGTGGCGGCGGCCGCCGTGGTGACGCGGGCGATGTCGGCGCAGCCGCCGAGCGGTTCACCGTCGCGGGCCAGCGCGAGAGCGGCATCGGCCTGGACGAGCTGGACCCGCATCCGGGCGAGGTTGCCGGCGACGGCCGGGATCTTCAGGAGAGGGGCGCCGAACTGCTCGCGCTCGGAGACGTACGTCCTGGTGAGCCGGTAGGCGCCGTGTGCGGCTCCGAGAACGGCCGCCGACCAGAGGAGGGCGAGGCGCTCGCGCACCTCCTCGTACGTGGGTGCGCCCGCGACGGCGGTGACCGGGGTGTCGGCGACGACCACGGTGTCGCGGGGCTCGCCTGCGATGTTGTCGACGTTCCGTACCGTCACCGAGGCGTCTCCCAGGTCGAGCAGGAGCGCCGTCGCACCGGGTGCGCAGAGCACCAGGCGGGCGGCGTCGCGGGCCCACGGCACGGAGGTGAGCACGGCACTGACGGTGCCTGATGCAGCATCGGGTGCCTCGTCGAGCAGCACGACGGTGGTGAGGCCGTCGGTGAGGGGACCGGCGTGGCCGAGCACCCAGTCGGCCGTGGACGCCTCGATGACGGGGACGCCGATGCCGTGCCCGGCCAGCGACCCGACCACCACGAGCAGGTCGTCGAAGGAGCCGCCCGAGCCGCCGCTGTCCTCCTCGATGCCGATGCGGTGCAGGCCGAGTTCGACCAGGCCGGCCCACAGGCCGGGTCCGTCGGACCCGGCCAGGTCGTCGACCAGGTTCCGCAGCTCGTCGGCGAACTGGCTCCGGCTCATGATCGGGCCTCCTGTCGGGCGATGAGGGAGAGCAGGACCTCGGCCGCGCCACCGCGCAGGCTGAAGGCGGGCGAGGCGAGCAGCGCCTGGCCGAACGCACCGTCGAAGGACGGTTCCCGGCAGAGGTCGGTGCGGCGCAGCGCTTCGATGACGTCGTGCTCGAAGGCGTTGCCGAGGTATTTGAGCGCCGCGGCCTGCTGGACGGGTGCCCGGCCCGCGTCCATGGCCCGGGCGACGTCGAAGCACAGCCGGCGCAGCACGGCGAGCCGGGCCACCAACGAGCCGAGCAGTGCGTGCAGTTCACGGTCGTTCTGCTGCCGCGCCGTCTCGGTGATCAGCTCGACGAGGACGGGGTAGCTGGACAGGGAGCGCTCGGCGCCGCCTCGCTCGAAGGAGAGCTGTTCGACCACCTGCTTCCAGCCTTGGCCGGCCTCGCCGAGGACGCGGTGCGCGGGGACGAAGACGTTCTCGAAGCGGACCTCGTTGAAGTGGTGTTCTCCGGCCAGGTCGACGATCGGTGTGACGGACACCCCCTCGGCGTCCATGTCGAGGATGAACTCGGTGAGTCCCTCGTGCTTGCGCTCGCCCCGGGACGTGCGCGCGAGCACATAGGCGTGGGTGGCGTGGTGGGCCTGGGTGGTCCAGATCTTGTGACCGTCGACGCGCCAGCCTCCGTCGGCCGGTTGCGCGGTGGTCCGTACGGAGGCGAGGTCGGAGCCGGCTTCGGGCTCGCTCATGCCCAGGCAGAACACCGCCTCGCCGGAAGCGATCCTGGGGACGATCTCCTCCTGGAGCGCGCGGGTGCCGTGGCGCAGGACGGCCGGGCCGATCTGGCGGTCGCCGATCCAGTGCGCGGCGACCGGGGCGCCCGCGCGGAGCAGTTCCTCGGTGACGGCGAGCCGTTCGACGTTGGTGCGCCCGGCGCCGCCGAACTCCCGCGGGTACGTCATGGCGATGAGCCCCCGGGCGGCGAGCTCCTTGCTGAACTCCAGGTCGAAGGAGCGCAGCCAGGAGTCGCTGCGGGGGGTGTAGCGTCCGGCGTCGCGCCATGCGGCGGTCAGCTCGCGGACCTGGGTGCGCAGTTCGGCGCAGGAGTCCGCGCCTGGGGTGTGGTCCATGGTGGCCTTTCGGGCGTACGAGGCGGGGTCAGCGGCCGTTGAAAACGCCGGGACGCTTCTCCTGGAAGGCCTCGAACGCCTCTTGCGAGTCCTCGGTGGAGGTGATGACGGCCATGTGGGAGGAGATGAGGTCGAGTGCGGTCCGCAGGTCGTGGCGGGCGCCCTGGCGGACGGCACGCTTGATGGTGCGGATGGCGACCGGCGGCCGTTCGGCGAGCCGGGCGGCGTACGCGTACACCGCGTCCATCAGGTCCTCGTCCTCGTGCACCTCGTCGACCAGGCCGATGCGCAGCGCCTCCTCGGCGCCGACGAAGTCGCCGGTCCACAGCATCCGCAGCGCGGTGGAGGTGCCGACGGCGCGCGGCAGCAGCCAGCAGCCACCGTCGCCGGGGACCAGACCGACCTTGATGTAGCCCTCGCAGAAGCGGGCTCCGCGTCCGGCGAAGCGCAGGTCGCACAGGAGCGCCATGTCCATTCCGGCGCCGACGGCGGGGCCTGCGACGGCGGCGATGACGGGCTTGTCGATGTCTTCGAGGGCGAGCGCGACACGGTGCACGTTCTGGGTCAGCAGCTCCTTCTCGCCCAGCGGCGCCCGCTTCTCCCCCTTGAAGGCGGAGAGGTCGACACCGGAGCAGAAGGAGCCGCCGGCGCCGGTGACGACGATGACCCGCACCTCGGGGTCCCTCTGTGCGTCCGTCAGGGCGTCGGCCCACGCGTGCACCATGTCGATGGTGAAGGCGTTCTTGCGCTCGGGGCGGTTGAGGAGAATGGTCGCGATCCCGTCGCGGACCGTGTACTCGAGATCGGCCATCGCCGTCCCTTTCGTCGGTGGATCCCGAAGGATCTAGTGGAGTGCGGCCCGGAGCTCGCGCTTGAGGACCTTGCCGTTGGGGTTGCGTGGCAGTGCGTCGAGGAAGTGGACCCGGCGGGGTTTCTTGTACGAGGCGATCCGGTCCCGGGTGAAGTCGACGAGCTCCCGCTCGGTGGGCCGGCCGGCTCCCGCGCGCAGGACCACGAAGGCGGTGACGGCCTCGCCCCACATCTCGTCGGGGAGGCCGACGACCGCGGCCTCGGACACCGCCGGGTGCTCGGCGAGCGCGGACTCGACCTCGGTGGGGTACACGTTCTCGCCGCCGCTGACGATCATGTCCTTGATGCGGTCGGTGAGGAAGAGGTAGCCGTTCGCGTCGAGGTAGCCGCCGTCCCCGGTGCACAGCAGGCCCTCGGCGTCGTACAGCGCCTCGGTCTCCTCGGGCCGGTTCCAGTAGCCGGGCGTGTTGTGGCGGGAGCGGATCCGGATCTCGCCGACGGTCCCGGCCCCGACCGGCCGGCCGGTCCCGGGGTCGGCGATCACGACGTCGACCCCGCGCCGGGGCCTGCCGACCGAGGTGAGCAGGTGGCGCATGGGTCCGTCGGGCTCGTGGTCCTCGGGCGGCAGCTGGGTGACCGTGCCGCCGCCCTCGGTCAGTCCGTACTTGCCCATGAAGTGGCAGGCGAACAGGGCCATCGAGCGGCGCAGCAGCACGGGTGTGATGGGCGCGGAGCCGTATGTGATGAGGGTGAGGCGGGAGAAGTCGCGCTTCTCGATCCCGGGCAGCTCGGTGAGCATGTGCAGGACCGAGGGAACGAGGAAGGCGTGGGTGATGCCCTCCCGCTCGATGGTCCCGGCCGCCGCCTCGGGAGTGAAGTCCGGGAGCATCAGGCTGTTGGCGCCCGCGGTCAGTGCCACACGGAGCCAGCCGAGCCCTCCGATGTGGAACATCGGCAGAGCGTTGAGCGCGACCGATCCGGACTCCCAGAGGTACTCCTCCAGCTCCGTGCCGTCCGCGTAGAAGTTGCCGTGGGTGAGCAGGACGCCCTTGGGCACGCCGGTGGTGCCGGAGGTGTAGATCTGCAGGAACACCTCGTCGGCGTCGGTCCCGCCGCCCCGGCCCGGGTCGTCGTCCGGGTGTGCGGCGAGCCATGTCTCGTACGCGGGTACGTCCGGGTCGTCCGACGGGCCGATGACGATCAGCCGCAGCCCGGGAAGGGCCGCACACACGGCGTCGGCCGCTGCCCTGAACCGGGGCTCGGTCAGCAGGACGGTCAGTCCGGCGTCCCGGGCGACGGCCGTCAGCTCGGGCACGGCCAGGCGCCAGTTGAGCGGGACGGTCACCAGTGCGGCCTTGGCCGCGCCGACCAGGATCTCGGCCGGCTCGTTACGGGTGCGGGCGAGGAAGCCGATCCGGGAGCCGGCGGGGGTCTCGGCGAGCAGCGCGCGGGCGATGCGGTTGCTGCGGGAGTCCAGTTCGGCGTAGCCGACGGTTCGGTCCTCGCAGGTGAGCGCGGTGGAGTCGCCGCGCTCCGTCGCATGCAGGCGGATGGCGTCGGGCAGGTGCAGGCCCATGAAGGAGTCCCTCCATCGTCGTTGGCAGAGGATGCGGCGGTACGGGGATGACAGGCGGGCCCGGCCGGCCCCGGCGCGGTGTCAGCCCTTGGGGCCGCCCGCGACATAGAGGATCTGGCCGTTGACAAAGCCGGCCTCTTCCCGGACGAAGAAGGAGACCGCCTGGGCGATGTCCTCGGGGCGGCCGCCCCGGCGGACCGGGATGGCCTTGGCGTAGCGCTCGGTGAACTCCTCGAAGGTGATGCCCATGCGCTCTGCCGAGGCCTCGGTCATCTCGGTGGCGATGAAGCCGGGGGCCACACAGTTGACCGTCACACCGAACGGTCCGAGCTCGATCGCCAGGGTCTTGGTGAGGCCCATCAGGCCGGCCTTGGCGGACGAGTAGTTCGACTGGCCGCGGTTGCCGAGGGCGGCGGACGAGGAGAGGTTGACGGTACGGCCCCAGCCGGCGGCGGTCTGGTGGCGCTGCACGGCGCGTGCCATCAGGAAGGCGCCGCGCAGGTGGACGCCGATGACCGAGTCGAAGTCCTGGTCGGTCATCCTGAAGACGAGGTTGTCCCGGATGATGCCGGCGTTGTTCACCAGGACGGTGGGGGCGCCGAGTTCGGCCGTGACGCGGGCGACGCCCGCCTCGGCCTGCTCGGAGTCCGAGACGTCGCAGCCGACGGCGAGGGCGCGGCTGCCCTCCTTCTCGACGGTCTCGACGGTCTTGGCGCAGGCTGCCTCGTCTAGGTCGAGTATCGCGACGGCGAAGCCGTCACGGGCGAGGCGGGCGGCGATCGCCGCACCGATGCCCCGGGCGGCGCCGGTGACGATGGCGACCTTCGGGTCGGCGGAGGGGGTGGTGGACAAGGTTGCTCCCTGTTGCTCGGGGGGAAAGTCCTACTTGGGGGCCATGCGGATGGCGCCGTCGAGGCGGATCGTCTCGCCGTTGAGCATCGGGTTCTCGATGATCGAGGTCGCCAGGTGGGCGTACTCGGCAGGGTCGCCGAGGCGGGAGGGGTGCGGGACCTGGGCGCCGAGCGCGTCGAGGAACTCCTGCGGCTTCTTGTTGAGCAGCGGGGTGGAGAAGAGACCGGGGGCGATGGTGACCACGCGGATCTTCGCCGCGGCGAGGTCGCGGGCGATCGGAAGGGTCATGCCGACGATGCCGCCCTTGGAGGCGGAGTAGGCGCACTGGCCGATCTGGCCCTCGAAGGCGGCGGCGGAGGCGGTGTTGATGATGACGCCGCGCTCGCCGTCGGCCTCCTCGGTCCTCGCCATCTCTGCGGCGGCGAGGCGCAGTACGTTGAAGGTGCCGATCAGGTTGACGCCGACGACGAATTCGAAGTCCTCGAGCGCGTAGGGCGTACCGTCGCGGCCGACGGTACGGCCGCCCTTGCCGAGGCCGGCGCAGTTGACCGTGATGCGCAGCGGCGCCTGGGCCGCTGCGGTGGCGACGGCGCGGGCTGCGTCGTCGGCGCTGCGGACGTCACCGGGGACGAAGTGTGCCCGGTCACCCAGCTCCTTGGCCCGCTGCTCGCCCTGCGAGGTGGGCAGGTCGAGCAGGACGACGTGCGCGCCCTGCTCGGTCAGACGTGTGGCGGTGGCGAGGCCGAGGCCCGACGCGCCACCGGTGATGACGGCGGAGACTCCGTTGATCTGCATGGTGAGGTTCCGTTCTCGGGGCCGGAGGCCCGTTCAGAGGCCGATGGATTTGGCGATGATGGTCTTCATGACCTCGCTGGTACCGCCGTAGATCCGCATGACGCGGGTGTCGGCGTAGAGGCGGGCGATGGGGTACTCGAGCATGTAGCCGTAACCGCCGTGCAGCTGGAGGCACTTGTCGATGACGCGGCTCGCGGTCTCGGTGCAGAGCAGCTTCGCCATGGCCGCGTAGTCCGCGGACAGCTCGCCCTGCGCGTCGCGCTCCAGGGCCTCGTGTGCCATGAGCCTGGCGGCCTCGACCTCGGTCGCGCACTCGGCGAGGACGAACTTGGTGTTCTGGAAGGAGGCCACGGGCTTGCCGAAGACCTCACGGTCCCGGGTGTACTCCTTGGCGAAGGTCACGGCGGCCTCGGCGGCGGCGGCAGCCTGGACGGCGATCACGAGGCGTTCGCGTGCGAGGTTGCGGCCTAGGTAGAAGAAGCCCTCGTCCTGCTCACCGAGCAGGTTCTCCACCGGCACCTTCACGTCGGTGAAGGAGAGTTCGGCGGTGTCGGAGGCGTGCAGGCCGATCTTGTCCAGGCTGCGGCCGACCTCGAAGCCCTCGCTCCCGGTGTCGACGACCAGGATGGACAGGCCCTTGCGACGGTTGTCCGCCGGGGCGGGGGACGTACGGCACACCACCAGGACCAGGTCGCACTGCGTGCCGCCGGTGATGAAGGTCTTGGCGCCGTTGAGGACGTAGTGGGTGGCGTCCTCGGAAAGGACGGCCTTCGTCCGGATGCCGGCCAGGTCGGAGCCGGTACCCGGCTCGGTCATCGCGATCGACAGCATGAGGTCGCCGGAGACGCAGCCGGGGACCCAGCGCTGCTTCTGCTCCTCGGTCCCGAAGTGCAGGAGGTACGGCAGGATGATGTTGGAGTGCGTCATCGCGGTGCCGATGGTCGCTCCGGCCCGGGCGACCTCCTCGGCGAGCACCGCACCGAAGTGGTGGCCGGTCTGGGCGCCGCCGCCGTACTCCTCCGGCACCTCCATACCGAGCAGGCCCAGCTCGCCGAGCTTGCGGTAGAAGTCGCGGGAAACGGCCTTCGCCTCGATCCAGCCCTGGAGGTGCGGGACGGCTTCCTTGGCGAGGAACTCCCGGACCATCTGCCGGAAGGCCTCGTGCTCCTCGTTGAACGGCGTGCGTGACATGACTGCATCTCTCTCACTCTTGGGTTAGCCCATTTTCACTTTTACGCCCTCTCACTCGCCTGTCAAGGGCTAATCGACGCGAACCGTCTTCTGGACAGCAAGGTTAGCTTGAAATAACTTGAAGTGGCTCGCGCCCAGTCGCGACCGCGCCTTCCATCCCTCATCCAGGAGCAGCCCATGCGTGACGCAGTGATCGTGGACGCCGTGCGAACCCCCGTCGGGAAGCGCGGGGGCTCCCTCTCCGGCATCCACGCCGTCGATCTCTCCGCCCATGTCCTGACCGCCCTCGTCGAGCGCACCGGACTCGACCCCGCGACCGTCGACGACGTCATCTGGGGCACGGTCTCGCAGGTCGGCGAGCAGTCAGGGGTCGTCGGCAGGTTCGCCGCGCTGGCGGCCGGCTGGCCGGAGTCCGTGCCCGGGGTCTCCGTCTCGCGCGCCTGCGGTTCCTCGCAGCAGTCGGTGCACTTCGCGGCGGGGCTCGTCGTCGCCGGTCAGTACGACATCGCCGTCGCCGGCGGTGTGGAGTCGATGAGCCGGGTGCCGATGGGATCGGCCCGAGACGTCCCGGGCGCCGGAAGGGCGTACGGCCCACTGCTCCTCAACCGCTACTTCCCCGGCGGACGGGGCACCTTCGACCAGGGAGTCGGCGCCGAGCTGATCGCCGAGCGGTACGGCTTCAGCCGCGCGCAGCTCGACCAGCACGCCCTTGACTCGCACGCCCGCGCCGCCCGGGCCATCGACGAGGGCCGCTTCACCGCCCAGACCGCCCCGGTCACCGTCACCGGCGCGGAGGGCACCACACGGGTCTTCGCCACCGATGAGGGCGTGCGCCGCGGGTCGACCCCGGAGAAGCTCGCCACCCTCAGCACCCCGTTCAAGGAGGGCGGCGTGGTCAGCGCCGGCAACTCCTCGCAGATCTCCGACGGCGCCGCCGCGCTGCTCATCACCACCAGCGAGATCGCCCGCCACAACGGCTGGACCCCGATCGCCCGTGTCCACACCGCGGTCCTCGCCGGCGCCGATCCGGTCACCATGGCCCTCGGCCCGGCCCCGGCCACCGCGAAGGCCCTGAAGCGCTCCGGCCTGTCGATCGGCGACATCGGGGCGTTCGAGATCAATGAGGCGTTCGCACCGGTCACGCTGGCATGGCTGAAGGAGACCGGTGCGGACTACGCGCTGATGAACCCGCTCGGCGGCGCGATGGCGATCGGCCACCCGCTCGGCGGGTCCGGTGCGCGCCTGATGACGACGCTCGTCCACCACATGCGGGACAACGGCATCCGTTACGGCCTCCAGGCCATGTGCGAGGCCGGCGGCATGGCCAACGCGACGATCCTCGAACTCTGCTGACGTACCCTCCGAGAACGCGGAGAGGGGGTGCTGCCCCACCGGGCAGCACCCCCTCCGCGCGCACACCGTGTCACCGCACGACGCCGGCCTCCGCCAGGACCTCCCGGGTGTGCGCGCCGACCACCGGCGCCGGCCGCGGTGTGCCCGGCGGGGTGCCACGAAAGCGCGGGGCGGGGGCGGGCTGGAGCACACCGCCCTCGGTGTAGTAGGTGCCACGCGCCAGGTTGTGCGGGTGAGTGGCGGCCTCCGTCAGTCCGTACACCGGCGTGACGCAGGACTCGGTGCCCTCGAAGGCAGCGGTCCACTCCTCGCGGGTCCGCCCGGCGAAGACCTCCTCCAGACGTGTGCGCATGGCGGGCCAGCCGTCCCGGTCGTGCTGCTGGGCGAACAGCGGGTCGCCGGTGAGGCCGAGTACCTCCAGGAGCACGGCGTAGAAGAGCGGTTCGACGCTCCCGACGGCCATGTGACCGCCGTCAGAGGTGCGGTAGGTGCGGTAGAAGGGGGCACCTCCGTCGAAGAGGTTGACGCCGCGCGTGTCCTCCCACCGGCCCACCGCCAGCAGGCCCTGGATGAGGGCGAGCTGGACGGCCGTGCCATCGGTCATGGCGGCGTCGACGACCTGCCCCTTGCCCGTGCGCCCCGCGCTGACCAGTGCGGTGGTGATGCCCAGGGCGAGCAGCATGCCGCCGCCCCCCATGTCGCCCACGAGGTTCAGCGGGACGGGCGGGTTCTCGTCCGCGCCGCCCATCGCCCCGAGAGCGCCCGCGACGGCGATGTAGTTGATGTCGTGGCCGGGCGCCTGGGCGAGCGGCCCGTCCTGGCCCCAGCCGGTCATCCGGCCGTAGACGAGCCCCGGATTGCGGGCCAGGCAGACGTCCGGCCCGAGGCCCAGCCGCTCGGCGACACCGGGGCGGAACCCTTCGATGAGGGCATCGGCGGTGTCGATGACGGCGAGTACGGCCTCGACGTCCGCCGGGTCCTTCAGATCGAGCACGACGGAGCGGCGGCCCCGGTGCAGGATCGGATGCCTGGACGCGGTGCCGGCCTCGGCGGGCCGGTCGACGCGGATGACCTCGGCGCCCTGGTCGGCCAGGAGCATGCCGGCGAAGGGGCCGGGGCCGATGCCGCCGAGTTCGACGACGCGGATGCCGGCCAGCGGGCCGGCGGGAGTGGGTTCGGTACTCACAGGGGGTCGGCTCTTTCCGGGCGACGGGGAGGGGGAACGGCCGCCCCGCCAGGGGGTGGGACGGGGCGGCCGGGGTGCCGGCGGGCAGCCCGCCCGGGGGCGGCCGGACGGCCCGGGGCACGTGGGTACGGGCCTACAGGCCCAGGTCCTTGGCGATGATCGTCTTCATGACCTCGCTGGTCCCGCCGTAGATGCGCGAGACGCGGGTGTCCGCGTACAGGCGGGCGATCGGGTACTCCAGCATGTAGCCGTAACCGCCGTGCAGCTGAAGGCACTTGTCGATGACGCGCCCCGCGGTCTCGGTGCCGAACAGCTTGATCTTCGCGGCGTCGGCGCCGGTCAGTTCTCCCGCGTCGTCGAGTTCGATGCCCTTGTCGACGAGCGCCTGGAGGGCCTCCACCTCGGTGGCGCACTCGGCGAGGACGAACTTGGTGTTCTGGAACGCGGCCACCGGCTTGCCGAAGACCTGGCGCTCCAGAACGTACTCGCGTGCGAACTCGACCGCGGCCGTGGCCGTGGCGACGGCGCCCACGCCGATGGAGAGCCGCTCGCGGGGCAGGTTCCGGCCGAGGTAGGAGAAGCCCTTGTCCTGCTCGCCGAGGAGGTTTTCGACAGGCACCCGGACGTCGGTGAAGGAGAGTTCGGAGGTGTCGGAGGAGCGCAGTCCGATCTTGTCCAGCTTACGGCCGTACTCGAAGCCCTCGCTGCCGGTCGGGACGACCAGCAGGCTGAGGCCGTGGCGGCGGTCGTCCGCGGTGGCCGGGGCGGTGCGGGCCGCGACGACACACAGTTCGGAGTTGCGGGCGCCGGTGATGAAGGTCTTGGAGCCGTTGAGAAGGTAGTGCGTGCCGTCCTCGGAGAGCCTGGCGGTGGTGCGGATCCCCGCGAGGTCGGAGCCGGTGCCGGGCTCGGTCATCGCGATGCAGAGCATGAGGTCCCCGGAGGCGACGCCCGGGAGCCAGCGCTGCTTCTGCTCGTCGTTCGCGAGGTCCAGCAGGTAGGGCAGCACGATGCCGGTGGACACGCCGTAGTGGCCGAAGGAGACGGCGGCGCGGGCGCACTCCTCGTTGATGACGACCTGGTACTTGTAGCTCGTCTCGCCGGCGCCGCCGAGCTCCTCGGGGATGTCGAAGCCCATCACGCCCAGCGCGCCGAGCTTGCGGAAGAGGTCCCGGTCCACGAGGTTGTCGTGCTCCCACTGCTCGAAGTGGGGTTTCACCTCCTTGGCGATGAAGTCCCGGATCATCGCCCGGAAGTCCTCGTGCTCCTGGGTGTAGAGGGTGCGCTTCATGTGTCGGTCCTGTCGTGGCGCGGTGCGTGGATGAGGGGGTGGCCGGCGGGAGCCGCGTCGACGGTCGGACCTGCGCGCCGCCCCATGGTGAGGTGCGTCCTCGTGCCGAGGGTCAGTCGGCGGTGACGACGGCGGAGCCCCGGAGGGTCACGGTGCCGTCGGGCAGGGTGACGGTCAGGTCGACGTGGGCGAGCCCGTCCTCGATTCCGGTGACGGTGCCGGTGCAGACGGGCGTGGCGTTGACGGGTGTGATCGCGGAGAACCGCACACCGAAGGAGCGGATGCGGCCCTGCTCCACCCAGTCGGTGAGCAGCCGGCCGAGGTAAGCCATGGAGAGCATGCCGTGGGCGAAGACGTCCGGGATGCCGACCGCCTTGCAGGCGTCGGTGTCGATGTGGACCGGGTTGTGGTCGCCGGAGGCACCCGCATAGAGGGCGAGCGTGGTGCGGGTGACCTTCGGGGCCTGGATGGTGAGCGTGTCGCCCGTGATCAGGGTGGTCATCGCCGGTCCGCCTTCGGGTCGCGCACCACGACTGTGCTGGTGAGCGTGGCGACCGGTGCACCGTCCCGGGTCACCTCGGTGTCACGCACGATGAACCGCAGTGCGCCGCCCTTCTTCTCGTACACGTCCCTGACCTCGGTGACGAACGTGAGCACGTCCCCGGCGTACGCCTGTGCGTGGTAGGTGAACTCCTGGCCGCCGTGCAGGACCGCGCGGACATCGATGCCGAGGCCGGCCAGGATGCTGCCCCGGTCCGGGTTGTCCATCTCCAGGCAGAACAGGAACGTCGGCGGAACGGGGAGGTCGCGGTGACCGGCGGCCCTGGCGGCCTCCACGTCGCAGTGGACCGCCTCCGCCTGGCCGGTGGCGTGGGCGAAGAGGCGGAGCCGGCCGCGTTCGGCCACGGTCGAGAAGGCGGGGGTGCGGCTGCCGATGACGGCTGGATCGATAGCCATGGGTCAGGACACCTCCTCGAAGAGGGTGACGCCGCCGGATCCGAGGTGGCACTTCCCGGCGGCGCCGGGCGTGGCGAACGGAACCATCGCGACCCCGGCCGCCGGCACTCTGCAACCCATACAACTCTCCTATCATCAGGTTATTCCATATTCACTTTCTTTCGCATCATGGCTGGTGTCAAGGGCTCCGCTAAGAAGTACAGGCGATTTCAATGATTCACTCCGAAGTGAACTTCGCAGCATCGCGCGCAGGGTTGACCAGCAGGAGCGCGGCCAACGCTCCGACGATCATCGTCACGCCGAGGACCAGAAAGCCGTCCCCGTAGCCGAGCGCGACGGAGTCCCCGGCGTCCACCAGCCTCCCGACGACCAGCGGGGCCACGACGCCGCCGAGGCTGTAGATCCCGGTCACGATCCCGAAGACGGTGCCGCGCTGCTTCGCCGGCACGACGTCGGCGAGCCCGGCGAAGGCGACCCCGTACCCCGCGGAGTTCAGACAGGAACTGAGCACGAGCAGCACCATCTGCGGCACACCCCGGTCCAGCGAGGAGAACGCGATGGTGCACACGCCGGAAGCAAGGACCATCGCACCGGGCAGGACGCCCCGGGTCATCCGGCTCCCCACACCCCTCCGGGTCAGCGCGGCGGAGAGCACGCCGACGGCGATCACCGCGATCGCCGAGCCCAGGTACGGCAGCGCTACCAGCTTCCCCGCCGTGGTGGCGTCGTAGCCGAGCCCTTCGCGCAGGTAGAGCGGCAGCCAGCTGACCTTGACCGAGGTGTTGGCGTAGGCGACGAAGAACAGCAGCGACATGCCGATGAGCGTCCCGGTCGAGAAGAGGCGCCGCAGCGGCACCCGCTCGGGCAGCACGGGCGCGGTCGCCGCCGCACCATGGCCGCCTTGCGCACCCTCCGGTCCGGAATCGCCCCCGACCAGCCAGAGCAGGGTGACCACGGCGCCGCAGACCGCGAGCACCGCGAAAGCGGCGTGCCAGGAGTAGGTGAGGATCACCCAGGTAAGAACGGGCGCCGCGATCAGCGGGCCGATGCCCGCGCCGGCGACGACGATCGAGCTCGGGACCGCCCGCCGGTGCGCCGGGAACCACGAGTGCGCCACCTGCATCGCGATCGCCGTGGTCGGCCCCTCAGCGAAGCCGAGCAGCACCCTGCACACGACGATGGTCGTGAAGCCGACCTGGGCGGCCATCGGTGCAAGGCTCAGGGCCCACAGGGCCCCGATGCCGGTGAGGAGCCGGCGCGCCCCGACCTTGCCCCCGAGCAGGCCGCCGAGGACGCTCCCGACGGCGAAGAGCCAGAAGAAGCTGCTCTGGATGACGCCGAACCCGGCGTCGTCCAGGCCGAGATCCTCCTTCATGCCGACCCCGGCCAGCCCCACCACGACCTTGTCGGCGTAGTTGACCAGCATCAGACACACGAGCAGCGCGAGGACGATCCACGCCTTGCGCCGCACCGGGGCCACGCACTCCGGGGCCGCACCCCCCGGCTCGGATGCGGACACTTCCTGCTGTTCGACGGCCACGACGGCCCTCCCTTGTCCAGCGGGGCGAATGTGGCAGGAAGTGAACCATCCCTAACCCATATGGACAAGCACTCAAGTTGATATTGCAGGACACTGGACGCAGGAGTGACTCGTCTCTAACTTGACAGTGTTCGACTCACGCGGAGGTGACGATGAACCAGCGGCACACCGGGGAGCCCGTACGGCCCGCACGCCCGGCTCATCGGCCGCCCGGGCTCCCCGGGGAACCCGCCAAGGAGGGCGCCGCCCGCGTGCTGCGCCATGCGGCGGAGCTGCTTCATCCCCGTATCCCGGCCTTCGCCGAGTCGGCCCTGACGGAGCTGCGCGGCGCCAGCTCCTACTACGGGAACCCCCTGCTCGAACCGCCCGGCCTCCGGGAATCCGCCCACACCGCGCTGGAGTGCTTCGCCGGCGGGATGGTCGAGCCCAGTCGCACGTCGGAGTCCGGCGAGTACGCCTGGCACCTCGGCGGCAAGCGGGCCGAGGAGGGTGTCCCGCTCCAGGCCGTGCTGCACGCCTACCGGGTCGGCGGCGCCGAGATCTGGGACACCCTGGTCGGCCTCGTCATGCGCGACTGCCCCGAGCAGGGGCATCTCATGGCGTTCGCCGCCAATGACGTGTGGGGCCGGGTCGACCGGGACACCGCCCTGGTTATCGAGGCGCACCGGCGCGCCGCCGGCCGCCTCCCGGAGGACGACGGCCGCAAACAGCTCCCCCTGCTGAAGATCCTGTTGCGGGGATATACCGAGGCCACCCGTGTGTCGGCCATCGCGGTCGCGTTCGGCCTGCCGCTGCACGCACGCTACGCGGTGGCGCTGCTCCGCGGCGGAGCCGCGGAGCGCCCCGTCACGGAGCCCTCCCGGGAGGTGCGCGACGGAATGGCACTCCACTGGTGCCCCCAGGAGGACGGCCTGGCCGTGGTGGCGCTGCTCGGCGACCGTTCCGTCGACGACCTCGCCTCGGCGATCCCCGCGTCACCGGGGCGGCGTGGCGGGATCAGTACCGTCGTCTCCGGCCTCATGGAGCTGGGGCACGCCCGGGAGCTAGCCGAACTCGCCCTCAGCAGCGGCTCGGCGGACGGCGAGGTGGTCCGCCTCGCCGACCGGCTGCCAGGCGCGTTCATCCTCGCCCGCCCCGACCTGGCCCAGGAGTTCGCCGTCCAGGTACTCGGCCCCGTACTCGAAGGGGATCCGGTGGAACGCGATCAGCTGCTGGCCACCCTGGCGGCCTGGCTCGACTGTCAGGGCTCGACGGAGGAGGCGGGAAAGAGGCTGTACTGCCACCGCAACACCGCCCTCAACCGGCTGCGACGCCTGGAGCGGCTGACCGGACGGCTGCTGGCCCGGCCGCGCGACGTGGTCGACCTCGCGTTCGCGCTGGAATCGCCCCGGCTCACCGGCAGGCCGTCCCGCGGGTGAGCAGGCATTCGCTTTCCGCGTACCTCGGCAGTCCTGTAGCGCGTCCGAGTGAGACAGGCAGGGTGAGCATGTGATCACCGGGCGACGGCGATGTTGTACTTTTCCCAGATGACCGACAGTGAGGGACGCGCGGGGATGCAGACCGACGGGACGAGGCGGAGACCCGCGCGCAGGCCTCCCGACCGCAAGGCCCGGATCATCGCCGCCGCGGCCGAGCTCTTCCGTAGCCGTGGCTACCACAACGTCTCGCTGGCCGATGTCGCGACCGATGTCGGGATCACCGCCCCGGCGCTCTACCGCCATTTCCGCGGCAAACCCGACCTACTGCTCCACGTCGTGGACTCCACCGTCGCAGCTGTCGCCGCCTCCGTCGCGGCAGCGCCGGACCTCGACACCTATCTGCGCGCATCGGCGTCCGAGACACCGGACCGTCGCGGGTCGGCCGTCCTGTGGCAGCGCGAGGCGCGCCATCTGCCGGAGGACCGGCGCAAGGAACAGCGTCACGCGCTCAACGGTGTCGCCGAGGCAATCGGCGGTCTGATCCACGAGGCGCGGCCCGAACTCGGCCACGCCGACCGGCAGTTGCTGGCCTGGGCCGTCCTTGCCGTGTACGGCTCCGTCTCCTGGCACCGTACGTCGCTCCCCCGCCGCCGCTTCGAGGCTCTGCTCTACCGGCTCGCGTACGCCGCGGCGCACTGCCCCCTGGGAACCGGTCCGTCCCACGGGGCCGCACCGCCTCCGGGCGGCTACGCCGGTCTCGCGGTGTCCCGGCGCGAGGAGATCCTCGTCGAGGCCATCCGGCTCTTCGACGAGCGGGGCTTCCAGTCGGTGAGCACCGACGACATCGGCGAGGCCGCCGGGGCGACGGGCCCGAGCATCTACAAGCACTTCCCCACCAAGACCGACCTGCTGGTCGCCGCCGTGGTGCGGGGCGGTGAGCAGCGCAGGGCAGGCACGGCACGGGCCCTGTCCGCTCCGGGCACCCCGCGCGAGACGCTGGATCGGCTGCTGCGCTCGTACGTCGAGTTCGCCGTGGACCAGAGCCATCTGATCGGTCTGCTGATCGGCGAGCTCGACCAGCTGCCGGAGAAGGAGCGCAAGGGGGCGCGGCAGACCCAGCGCGAGTATCTCGGGCTCTGGGTGAGGCTGCTGGACGAGGTACGCCCGGGTCTCGACCCGGCAGAGGCGAGGATCACCGTCTCCGCCGTTCTCACCGTCATCGACAACGCCGCCCGGACCGGCGCCTCCGGCGATCGCCCCGACCTCGCCGACCGTCTGACCGAGATCGGCAGCGCCGTACTGCTCGCACAGAGCGCGGCCGACCCGGCGTAGGGTCCCGCGTCCGGATCCTGCCGGGGCCGTGCGGCGCCCCGGCAGGATCCGGCGCCTCGCTGTTACGGGGTGGCGATGGCGAAGTGGGGGTCGAACGTCTCGACCACGGCCCCGAGTGCGGTGAGCGCCGCCAGGTCACCCTCGGCGATCAGCCCGTGCCGCTCGATGGCATCGGCTGCGGAGCCGGGTGCCAGCAGGAGCGCGGCGAGCGCGGCTTTGGGGCCCTTCACCGTCAGCTGCGCGTCGCCGGCGTGGCCGGGGCGCGCGTTGAGTACCCCGTTGCGCACCCACATGGTCCAGTCACCGCCGGAGTCGGCAAAAGTGAAGTCGATCCGGATGTCGGCGTCGGCGGCCTTGGTGCCGTCGATGTGGACGCCGACGAAGTCGAAGAGCAGATCGACGGGCATCGCCAGGATCGTGTCGATGCTGTCGGTGTGGACCCCGCCCTCCGCCCGTACGCCCTCGCGGAGTTCCTGCGCCGCCGTGAGGAAGATGGCCCGGTACTGCGGGACTTCGGCCTGGTAGCCGAGCTGTTCGTACGCGTCGGCCTGGAGGTTCTTGCCTTCGGTGTCGTCGGGGTCGGCGAAGACGAGATGGTGCAGGACCTGGACGGCCCACCGGTAGTCGCCGCCCTCGATCGCGTCGCGGCCCTCCTTCAGGATCCTGTCGCGGCCGATCAGGCCGACGTGCCGCCTGGCGTGGTCCTGGGGAAGCAGCGGCATGATGGTGGCCGGATCCCCGTCCCAGAAGCCGAGTTCCTTGTGGAAGACGGCGCGGACGTTGTGGTGCAGCCCGCCGTGGTAGTAGCGGTTGAACCATTTCTTGCCCAGCGCGTCGGGCAGTTCGACGATCTCGGCGGCCTCCAGGGGCGTCAGCCCCTGGTTGGCGAGGCGCAGCGCCTGGTCGTGGATGTACTTGTACATGTCGCGCTGGGACTCCAGGAACGCGACGACGTTCTCGTTTCCCCACACCGGCCAGGTGTGGGGTCCGTAGTGGACCACGGCCTCCTCGCCCCAACGGACCAGGGTCTCGTCCAGATAGCGGGCGAAGTTCCGGGCGTCGCGGGTGCGGGCACCGCGGATGGTCTGGATGTTGTGCATGGTGTGGTTGGCGTTCTCGGCGCAGGTGAGGGCCTTGATCGCGGGGATCCAGATGTGCATCTCCTCCGGCGCCTCGGTGTCCGGGGCGTAGAGGAACTCGAACGTCCAGCCTCCGAGCGTACGCGTCTCACCCGTCCGCGTGATGGGGTCGGTGGGCGGGATGTAGCTGAACTTCGTACGGAACCCGTCGTCCTCGGACCCGATGCCACCGGTGACCACCCCGCAGTCGCAGTGCGGCAGCAACAGGCCGAAGGTGTACGCCATCCGCCGGGACATCGCGTTGCCCGTGATGACGTTCTCGCCGATCGCGTGCTTGTTGAACGACTCGATCGTGCCCGGTGCGACGATCGGGATCTTCCCCGAGGTGACGTCGGCCTCGTCGACGATCCCCTTGATCCCGCCGTAGTGGTCGAAGTGCGTGTGGGTGTAGATCGCGGCCACCACCGGCTTGTCGTTCCCGGTCTCGCGCCGGAACAGCTCCAGGCCGGCCTTCGCCAGTCCGATGTCGGTACCGAAGTCGATCACGACAAGACCGTCCGGGGCGTCGACGATCGTGATGTTCGCGCTCAGCCGCACCTGGTAGAGGCCGTCGACGACCTTGTACAGGCCCTCCCTCCTGATCAGCTGGGACTGCCGCCACAGGCTCGGGTTCACCGAGTCCGGGGCCGGTGCGTCGTCCGTGACGTAGTCGAGCATCCGCCCGTCCCGCAGTAGTTCGCCCTCGTCGCTGTAGAGCTTCTCCGGGAAGGCGGCGACGAACCCGCGGTCGACGTCGGCGAAGTCCTCACGGTCATCCATCGCGTAGGACGCCGACGCCGACTTGTTGACCGCTGCCGTGAAGGACGACGCCTGCTGTGAACCAGCCACCATGATCTCCATCCCTTGAACGAAACCGCAAAATGCTATATATGCAACAACTCGGACGCTATTGGGCTGCGCACTCCGCCGCCACCGCACGACGTGATCGCCCTGACTGCTCGCCGCCGCAGCCCCGCGCCAGGGCAGCGGACCGTGCGGGGCCGGTGCCCGGTCACGCGCACCGGCCCCGCGACTTCGGCGGTCAGGGAGTGACGATGGGGAAGTCGGGGTCGAAGTCGTCGAGCAGCCCGGCCAGCGTCTGAAGAACGGTCTCGTCACCGTTCAGGGTGATCTGTCCCGCCCGGGCCAGCTGAGGGGCGCTCGCCGGCTTGAGAAGAGTGCCGACGAGTGCGGCCTTGGGACCGGCGACCGTGAGCTGCGCCTCGGGCGATGCTCCGCGGCGGGCGTTGAGCACCCCTCGGCGCACCCACATCGTCCATGTCTCCTCGGCCCCGGCGTCCGTGAAGTGGAAGTCGACGCGTAGGTCGGCGGTGGCGGCCTTGTCGCCGATGAGATGGACGGCGACGTAGTCGAAGAGGATGTCGACCGGCATGGCCAGGATCGAGTCCGGGCTGGCCGTGGCGAACGCCGCCGGCAGCACACCCTCGCGGAGTTCCTTGGCGGCGGTGAGGAAGATGCCCCGCCACTGGGGCCCTTCGGCCTGGTAGCCCATCTGCTCGTAGGCGTCGGCCTGGAGGTTCCTCGCCTCGGTGTTCTCCGGATCGGCGAACACCAGGGCGTGCAGGATCTGGGCGGCCCACCGGTAGTCGCCGGCGTCGAACGAGCGGCGCCCCTCGGCGAGGATCCGCTCGGGACCGATCAGGTCGGTGAGGCGGCGGGCCGTCTCGGTCGGGGGGTGCGGGTGGAGGGAGACGGGATCGCCGTCCCACATGCCGAGTTCCTTGGTGAACACGGCCCGGACATCATGGTGGAGCGTGCCGTGGTACCCGCGGTTGAACCACTTGCGGCCCAGTTCCTCCGGCAGCTCGACGACCTCGGCCGCCTCCAGCGGCGTGTACCCCTTGTTCGCGAGCCGGAGCGCCTGGTCGTGGATGTACTTGTACGTGTCGCGCTGCGACTCCAGGAACGAGGTGATCTGCTCGTTTCCCCAGACGGGCCAGGTGTGCGGCCCGTAGTGGACCGCGGCCTCGTCACCCCAGCGCTCCAGGGTCTCGTCGAGGTAGCGGGCGAAGTTGCGGGCGTCCCGGGTCCGCGCACCGCGCAGGGTCTGGATGTTGTGCAGGGAGTGATTGGCGTTCTCCGCGCAGGTGAGAGCCCCGAGCTGAGGAATCCAGATGTGCATCTCCTCAGGCGCCTCGGTGTCCGGGGCGTACAGGAACTCGAACTCCAGGCCGCCCAGTTCGCGCTTCTCACCGGTCTTCGTGACGGGGTCGGTCGGCGAGATGTACGAGACCGTGACGCCCGGCACGGTGGAGATGCCGATGCCGCAGGTGACGCAGCCCGTCGGGCCGTTGTCGAGCAGGCTGTTGAAGGCGTACCCCGCACGGCGTGACATGGCGTTGCCCGCGATCACGTTTTCGCCGATGGCGTGCTTGTCGAAGGAGGCGATGGTGCCCGGTGCGATGATCGGCACCTTCCCCGAGGCGACGTCTTCGGCGCTCACCACACCCTTGACGCCTCCGTAGTGGTCGATGTGGGTGTGGGTGTAGATGACGGCGGCGACGGGTTTGTCGCTGACGTGCTCCCGGATCATGCTCATGCCCTGGCTGGCCGCTTCGACGGAGGCCATGCAGTCGACGACGACCAGACCGGTCTCGCCCTCGATGACGGTGAGGTTCGCGATGTCGTTGTTGCGGACCTGGTAGACCCCGTCGACCACCTTGTAGAGGCCGCCCTTCCGGATCAGCTGCGACTGCCGCCACAGACTCGGATTCACCGTGTCGGGGGCGGGAACGTCGTCGCCGATGTAGTCGAACCGCGCCGCGTCGAAGATCACCCGGCCGTCCCCGCCGTACAGCTTGTCGGGCAGCGGGGCGATGAAGCCCCGGTCGCGGTCGGCGAAGTCCTGCCGGTCCTCCATCGCGTACCGGGCGAGCGCCTCCCGGTTGACGGCCGCGGTTGCGGCGCTGGCGGGCTTGGACGAGTCGGCCATGGTCTTCCTCTCCGTCACGGGCGAGGCGGGGGATTCCGGCACGCCCTGGCTTCGAGCCTCGTGCGGCGGTTTCCGGTCGGCCAGACGGGTAGTCCGTTCGGGTGAGCGTTGGCTCGTCCAGAGGGAGCCGCCGGTGCGTACACGGCGCTCGATCCCCTGCGGCGCGCTCGGGATCGGCGGAAGCATCGGCGCAGGCGTCGGCCGATCCGCTGTCGCTCGCTTCGTGCCGCGCCGGAGCCGGGCGGCTCGACCATGCACGCGCTCCCGCGCACTGACCGCCGACCCGATCGGTCCCCGAAACGACCGAGAGGCCGCTCCGGATTTCTCCGAAAGCGACCTCCGACCTGCGACTCATTCGAGTCGGGACGACAGGATTTGAACCTGCGACCCCTTGACCCCCAGGAGTGAGGGTCAAGGGTATTTTCTGGATAGAGCGGACTTAATCCGGGTGCGAGTTGTGCGTGTAGGCATGCATCGTGCACCACCGCACGTACCGTGTGGTCCCCAACTGGTCCCCAGGATCGCCGTCCTGGCGGTGAGGATCGCTCCAGCATCTCTGGTCACTGCAGGGTGGAGAGGGCAGATTGACCGGCGGACTGTCAGTGCTTTGCCCCCGGCCCGCTCACCGGGCAGATCCCCATCCCGCATATTGCGACCGTCCGTCGCCTTCTGGAACGTCTCGACGGCGATGTCCTGGACCGGGCCATCGGCGCCTTCCTCGACACCCGCCTCAACCAGACCTCCCCGGACGGTGAGCGGGCCCCGCATGCGGGCCGTCGGGCTGTCGCGGTGGACGGCAAGGCGGTGCGCGGCTCACGCACGACCGAGAAGACCGCGGTGGTCCTGTTCGTCGCGATGGAGCACCGGCACCGTCCTGGCCCAGCGGCAGATCGCCGACAAGAGCAACGAGATCCCCGCCTTCGCACCCCCGCTGGATGCGATCGAGAATCTGGACGGCGTCGCGATCACCGCTGACGCGCTGCACACCCAGCACGCCCACGGCGCCTACCTCCGCTCCCGCGGGGCCCACTACCTGGCGATCGTGAAGAAGAACCACGCCAAGCTCCACGACCGGGTGCGTCATCCGCCCTGGCGGGACATGCCGTTGGAGCACTACGACCGCACCCGCGCCCACCACCGCATCGAGATCCGCAGGCTGAAGGCCGCCGCCTTTGATCACCTCGACCACCCCGACGCGAAACAGGCCCTCCAGATCGCCCGGTGGCGCCTGGACCGGGCCACCGGAGAACTCACGATCGAGCGGATCCACCTGATCACCAGCCTCGCCCCCGGCGCCGCGACCGGCCCCGAACTCGCTTCCTGGATCAGAGGCCACTGGGGCATCGAGAACCCTCTGCACCACGTCCGCGACCGGACCTTCCGCGAGGACGACTCCAAGCTCCGCACCGGTCATCTGCCCCGCACCATGGCCTCCCTGCGCAACCTCGCCATCGGGATTCACCGCCAGGACGGTGCCGCCAGGTTGGGTGGGCCTGTATACCCGGGCAATTCTCTCCTTGCGGGCTCCTGTGCGGTCCGGCCGCCCGAGTTGTACAGCTCGCGTTCCGCCCGTGGCCCCACACGCACCCCCACGGGGCGATGGTTTCGGGCATATCCGCCGGGCCCGGACCCCGCGGTATCCGCTCTTTACGCGGGTGGCGACCGGCATGGCCGGCGCCGCCCACGCGAGTGCGGAATCGTTACTTCCGGTCACCGGCACCCCGTGCCCTCCACCCCGCCCCTACGGGCAGCGAACAATAAAAAGAACTTCTTCTTATAAATTACCCTCGTGCGCCCCCTTACCGTGCTGGCCAAAAAACGCCGTTCACTCATTCACGTCCCCTCACGTCCGCTGCTACTCTGCGAACTCCCTATTCGGATGTGATGGAGATTCTCCGCATGGAAGATCGACCCGATACGGGGTCGCTGCCGGCGAATGCGCGGACCACCGGCGCGTCCGCCCGCGAGTGTCTCCGCTATGCCGCTTACCCGATTCTGCTCCTGTCCGCAGTCTGGCTCTTCACCTCGGTTCTGCGCTTCGACTGGGACCGGGGCCGGGCCGTCCAGCTCTTCCTGATCGGCACCATCGTCTATCTCGCGGCGCTGGAGCGGCTGATCCCGCACCGGACCGACTGGCACCCAAGCGGCCGGGAACTGTGCTGGTACGCAGCCTATTTCGGGTTCACCATGGCCGGCGCCGTGCTCGGCCAGTCGGTCGTCGCGGCCGTTCTGGCCGCGACCCCCGTCACGGGACCGGGGCTCGCGCTCGGGGCCGAGGTGCCCCTCGCGCTGCTGGCCTCCTCACTGACCGGCTACCTCGCCCACCGCTGGGCGCATTCCAATCGGTGGCTGTGGAAGGTACACGGAATTCATCACGTCCCGGGAAAGGTGAACGTCGCCAATAACGGCGTCAACCACCTACTGGATGTCGCCTTCAAACAGGGCGCGGTCCAATTGACACTGGGATTTCTCGGATTCTCCGCCGACTGCCTTTTCGCGGTGGCGCTCTTCACCCTTGTCCAAGGCTATTTCGTGCACGCGAACGTGGACGTCCGACTCGGTCCGCTCCACCACGTTCTGGCCAGCCCCGAGCAACACCGGCTGCACCACAGCGCCGACCTGGCCGAGGCCGGTCACTTCGGCGTGGACCTCTCGGTCTGGGACCGCCTCTTCGGCAGTTTCACCTGGCGACCGGACCGCCGCCCGGCGATCGTCGGTGTCAAGGACCGCGCCACGTTCCCGGAGACCGGCTCGATCGTCGCCAGCCTGCTCCACCCCGTGCGCCGCCCGCCCCACACCGCGTAGTCCCCCGTACCGCGCACACCCGCTCCGTACCGCGACCTCCCCGCGCCGTACCGCGCCGTACCGCGCCGTACCGCGCCGTACCGGCGTCGTGCCCCCATACACCCCCGCCCGGCCCGTACCGAGGCGTCGTCTCCACCGGATTGGACCATGACGGACTCACCCAGCGCCGCCCACCGCGACAAGGTCGCCATCATCGGCATCGGCTGCCGGCTCCCCGGACACGCGGGTGACCACCGGTCCTTCTGGCGCAATCTGATCGAAGGCCGGGACTGTCTCGTCCCCACCCCGGCCGACCGGTACGACACCACGACCCTCGGCAGCCGCGACCGGGCCAAGCCGGGCCGGCTGACCGGCGGCCGGGGCGGCTACATCGACGGCTTCGACGAGTTCGACCCCCACTTCTTCGGGATCAGCCCGCGCGAGGCCGAGCACATGGACCCGCAGCAGCGCAAGCTCCTGGAGGTGTCCTGGGAGGCGCTGGAGGACGGCGGGCAGCGGCCCGCCGAACTGGCCGGGCGGGACGTCGGCGTCTTCATCGGCGCCTTCACCCTGGACTACAAGATCCTGCAGTTCGCCGACCTCGGCTTCGAGACGCTGGCCGCGCACACCGCGACCGGCACGATGATGACGATGGTCTCGAACCGCATCTCGCACTGCCTCGACTTCCGCGGCCCCAGCGTCTCGATCGACACCGCGTGCAGCTCCTCCCTGGTCGCGGTCCACCTGGCCTGCCAGAGCCTGCAGCGCGGCGAGAGCGAACTCGCCCTGGCCGGAGGCACCCTGCTGCACCTCGCGCCGCAGTACACCATCGCCGAGACCAAGGGCGGCTTCCTCTCCCCCGACGGACGCTCCCGCGCCTTCGACGCCTCCGCCGACGGTTACGTACGGGCCGAGGGCGTCGGCGTCGTGGCGCTCAAGCGCCTCTCGGACGCGCTGCGCGACGGCGACCCGGTGCACGCCGTGGTGATCGGCAGCGGGGTGAACCAGGACGGACGCACCAACGGCATCACCGTGCCCAGCGCCGACGCCCAGGCCAGGCTCATCGAGCGGGTCTGCGCCGAGGCGGGAGTGACACCGGGCAGCCTCCAGTACGTCGAGGCGCACGGCACCTCCACCCCCGTCGGCGACCCGATCGAAGCGCGGGCGCTGGGCCGGGTGCTGGCGCAGGGCCGGGCGCCCGGGGCGCGGTGCTACGTCGGCTCGGTCAAGACCAACATCGGGCACACGGAGGCCGCCGCCGGCGTCGCGGGCCTGATCAAGACGGCGCTGGCCCTCCGGCACCGCCGCATCCCACCGCACCTGAACCTCGAACAGCCCAACCCCGCCATCGACTTCGCCGCGCTGCCCTTCGAGATCCCGACCGCACCGGTCGACTGGCCGGAGCACGAGGGACCCGCGCGGGCAGGCGTCAACTCCTTCGGCTTCGGCGGCACCAACGCCCACGTCCTGCTGGAGGAGGCGCCGCCCAGCCCGCCGGAGGAGCCGCGCGCGACGGCCCGGACGCCCGCCCGCTCGGTCCTCCCGCTGAGCGCCCGGCACGCGTCGGGCCCGGCCGAACTGGCCGCGGGCGTCCGCCGCGAACTTGCCGCCGGAGTGCCCCTCGCGGACCTCGGGCACACCCTGGCCCACCGCCGCCAGCACTTCGAGGAGCGCCTCGCCGTCGTCCACTCCCCCCTCGGCCCGCCCGGCTCCCTCGACGAGGTACTGGCCGCCTGCGAGCACGGGGAGCAGCACCCCCGGGCCGTGCGGGGCCGCATCCGGGAGCCCGGCGCGCAGCGGCTGGTGTGGGTGTTCACCGGCATGGGGCCGCAGTGGTGGGGCATGGGGCGCGAGCTCCTGGACGCCGAGCCCGTGTTCCGGGAGGCGGTCGAGCGCTGCGATCGGGAGGTCCGGCGCCAGGCGGGCTGGTCGCTGCTCGACGAGCTGACCCGGCCCGAGGCTGAGTCCCGGATGGCTGAGACCTGGCTCGCCCAGCCCGCCAACTTCGCCGTCCAGGCGGGGCTCGCGGCGCTGTGGGAACATCACGGGGTGCGGCCGGACGCCGTCGTCGGGCACAGCACCGGCGAGATCGCGGCCTTCCACCAGGCCGGGGTGTACGGCCTGGAGGACGCCGTCCGGATCGCGCTGGCGCGCAGCGCCCTCCAGCACCGGCTCGCGGGCACCGGCGTGATGCTGGCGGCGAACCTGTCCGAGGAGGAGGCCGAGCGGCTGGTCCGCCCGTACCGGGACCACGTGTCGGTCGCCGCCGTGAACAGCCCGGCGTCGGTGACGCTGTCCGGGGACCGGGACACCCTCGGGGAGCTCGCCGGGCGGCTGGAGCGGGAGCAGGTCTTCGCCCGGTTCCTCGACGTCGAAGTGCCGTACCACAGCGTGCGGATGGACCCGATCGAGGCCGAGCTGCACGAGGCCCTGGCCGGGATCGCACCGCGCGCCGCCGGTCTCCCGCTGTATCTGACCGCCCGCGAGGGGCGTGCGCGGGGGCCGGAGCTGGACGCCGCGTACTGGTGGGAGAACGTCCGGCGGCCCGTCCGGTTCCGTGCCGCGGTCGACCGGCTGGTCGACGACGGGTACACGCTGTTCCTGGAGATCGGTCCGCACCCGGTGCTCGGCCACTCGATCCGGGAGTGCCTGGAGGGCCGGGCCGTCGAGGGGGTGACGCTGCCGTCGATCCGGCGCCGGGAGGACGAGCCCGAGCGGTTCGCCCGCTCCCTCGCGGAGCTGTACACGCTGGGCGTCGACGTGGACTGGTCGGTGCTCCAGCCCGTGGGGCGGCCGGTGCCGCTGCCGGGCTATCCGTGGCAGCGGGAGCGGTACTGGGTGGAGCCCGCGCCGGTGGAGCAGATCCGGCTCGGCCGGCTGGACCACCCGCTGCTCGGCCGGCGGACCTCCGCGCTGCAGCCGACCTGGGAGAGCCGCCTGGACACCGAGCGGCTGCCGTACCTGGCCGACCACCGGATCGAGGACAGCACGGTCTTCCCGGCCGCCGGGTACCTGGAGATGGCCGCGCAGGCGGTCCGGGCGCTGACCGGCGGCGACACGGCGACCCTGGCCGACGTCGAGTTCTCCCGGGCCCTGTTCCTGCCCGACGGCGAGGCGACGACCGTCCAGCTCGCCTTCGCACCGGAGGAGGCCGGGTTCACCATCGCCTCCCTCGCCGGTTCCGGGACCGGGGCTCCGGACCGTACGGTCCACGCGAGCGGGGTCGTCCGCACCGGGCAGCCACGCCGGCTCGCGGAACCGCTGGACACGGACGCGGTACGGGCGCGGGCGGGGCGTCGGCTCGACCGGGAGGCATGCTACGGCGAGCTGGCGGCGCTCGGCTACCACTACGGCCCGGCGTTCCGGGCGATCGACGAGGTGTGGACGGCGCCTGGCGAGGCGCTGTCGCTGATCCGGCCCACCCCGGGCATGGGCGACGGGGCCGCGGACTGCCATGTGCACCCCGTGCTCCTGGACGCCTGCTTCCAGACCATGCTCACCGCGATGACGCCGGACGACGGCCGGTCCGCCGGGATCCGGCTGCCCGTCGGCATCGCGGAGCTGCGGCTGGACGCGGTCGGCGACCGGGCCCTGTGGGCGCACGCGACGGTGACCGCGGAGAGCGACGAGGAACTGGTCGGCGACCTCGCCCTGTACGCCGAGGACGGGACGCCGCTCGGCCGGATCAGCGGCTTCCGCGCGGCGGCGGTGGACCGGGTGGCCTCCTCGGTGAAGCTCGGCACCATCGACGGCTGGCTGGCCGAGGTGGTCTGGGAGGAGACGCCCACCGAGGCGCCGGAGGACGGCGGGACCGCCGAGGGGACCGGGGACGGTCCCGACGGCTCCCCCGCGCCCGACCTGGTGGTCTTCGCCGACGAGGGCGGACTCGGCGCGCGGATGGCCGAGGCGGTCGTGGCGCGCGGCGGGCGGTGCCGGCTGGTCCGCCCGGGCAGCCGATACCGAAGCGGGGCCCGGCACATGACCGTGCGACCCGATTCGGCGGCCGATCTGCGCAGGCTGTTCGACGAACTCGGGCCGGGGTTCGGAGCCGTGGTGCATCTGTGGAACCTCGATCTGCCCCCGCTGGACACGGTCGGCGCGGCGGACCTCGACGGGATCGGCACGGTCGGCGGCTACTCGCTCGTCCTGCTCGCCCAGGTGCTGCCCGAGGCGTGCCCGGAGGGGCGTCTGCACATCGTCACCCGGGGCGCCCAGGCGGTGGTGCCGGGCGAGCCGGTGGAGCCGTTCGGCGCGCCCGCCTGGGGCATCGGCCGGGTGCTGTGGCAGCAGGAGCTCACCGGTCACAGCGGCAAACTGATCGATCTCGACCCGGCCGGGGGTCCCGGCGAGGCCGAGGTGCTGCTGCGCGCGCTCACGGCGGACGACGGCGAGGGCGAGATCGCGCTGCGGTCCGGGCGGCGGCACCTCAGCCGGCTGCGTCCGCCCGCGGGGCTGACCCGTCCGCTGCCGCTGCGGCTGCGCGCGGACGGCGCCTATCTGGTCACGGGCGCGTTCGGGGCGCTGGGGCGGCTGCTCTGCCGCACCCTGGTACGGCGCGGGGCCCGGCGCCTGGTCCTGCTCGGCCGCACCGGCGTGCCGGAGCGCGGCGCGTGGCGGGGGCTCGATCCGGGCGGCCCCGAGGGGCGGCGGGTCGCGTTCCTGCGCGAGCTCGAAGCGCTCGGCGCAGAGGTGCTGGTCGCCGCGGTAGACGTGACCGACGCAGCGGCCATGGAGGGCTGGCTGGCCGGGCGTCGGGCCGCCGGTCTGCCGCCGGTGCGGGGCGTGTTCCACCTCGCGGGACAGGTGCGGGACGTCCTGCTGCCGTCGTTGGACCGCGAAGCGTTCGACGCGGGCTACGGGCCGAAGGTGCACGGCGGGTACCTGCTGCACCGGCTGCTGCGCGACGAGCCGGTCGAGCACTTCGTACTGTTCGCGTCGGTCGCCTCGCTGCTGACCACGGCCGGTCAGGTCAACTACGCGGCCGGGAACGCGTTCCTGGACGCGCTCGCCCATCACCGCCGGGCGCTCGGTCTGCCCGCGCTCAGCCTGGACTGGGGGCCGTGGGCCACCGGCATGATCGAGGAGCTCGGGCTGGTCGCCCACTACCGGGACGCGCGCGGGATGAGCTCGCTGGCGCCGGAGGCGGGCATGGCGGTCCTGGAGCGGGTGATCGGGCAGGACCGGGCCCAGTTGCTGGTGGCCGCGGTGCTGGACTGGCCGGTGTTCCTGTCCTGGTATCCCACCCCGCCGCCGCTGGTGTCGGCGCTCGCCGCCGCGGCGGCGCGGGAGGTCCCGGCGGGGCAGGGCGGCAGTCTGCTCGACGCGTTCCGCGCCGCCGACGAGGCAGCGCGTACGGCGTTGGTGGCCGAGCGGTTCTCGGCCCTCGCGGCGGGTGTGCTGCGGGTGCGGCCGGAGCTGGTCGACGCGGACGCCCGGCTCGGCTCGCTCGGTCTGGACTCGCTGCTCGCCATGGAGCTGCGGGCCCGGACCCACACCGAGCTGGGGGTCTCGCTGCCGGTGGTGGCGCTGCTCAGCAATGGGCCGGTGAGCGAGCTGACCGAGCGGCTGCACGCGGGGCTGACCGAGCTCGCGGCGGCCGGGGGTCCGGTGGCGGAGACGGCGGTGGAGTTGTTCACCGACGAGGCGTGCTACCCACTCACCCACAACCAGCAGGCCCTGTGGTTCCTCCGGCAGCTCAACCCGGACGGCTTCGCGTACAACATCGGCGGCGCGGTGGAGGTGCGCGCGGAGCTCGACCCGGAGCTGCTGTTCGATGCCTTCCGGACGCTGATCGCCCGGCATCCGAGCCTGCGCGTCAACATCACCACCGAGGACGGGCGTCCGGTCCAGCGGGTGCGGCCCGAGGCCATCGCCGACACCGGTCTTCTCGATGTGTCCGGGCTGCCCTGGGACGAGGTCCGCGCCCGGCTGGTAGCGGAGTACCGCAGGCCGTACGACCTGGAGCGGGATCCTCTGGTGCGGCTGCGGCTGTTGCGACGGGCACCGGACCGCTGGGTGCTGATGAAGGCGGTCCACCACATCGTCTCGGACGCGATCTCCACCTTCACCTTCATCGAGGAGCTGTTCGAGGTCTACCACGGGCTGCGCACCGGCCGGCCGGCGGAGCTGGCCCCGGTCCGGGCCCGCTACCTGGACTTCCTCAACCGGCGGAACCGCTTCCTGGCCGGGCCCGAGGCGCGGCGGATGCTGGAGTACTGGCGGGAGCACCTGCCGCGGGAGGTCCCGGCGCTCGAACTGCCCACCGACCGGCCGCGCCCGCCGGTGCAGACCGACAACGGCGCCTCCGAGTTCTTCCAGCTCGACGACGAGCTCAGCGCCCGGGTGCAGACGCTGGCCCGGGAGCACAACGTCACCGTGTTCACGGTGCTGCTCACCGCGTACTACCTGCTGCTGCACCGCTGGTCGGGGCAGGACGAGATCGTGGTCGGCAGCCCCGTCACCGGGCGCACCGAGGAGGAGTTCGCCTCCGTCTACGGCTACTTCGTCAATCCGCTGCCGCTGCACGTGAGCCTGGCCGGGGAGCCGTCGGTGGCCGAGCTGCTGGGCCGGGTGCGGGACACGGTCCTCGGGGGCCTCGACAATCAGGAGTACCCGTTCGTGCTGCTCGTGGAGCAGTTGGGCCTCCAGCACGACCCGAGCCGCTCGGCGGTCTTCCAGGCGATGTTCATCCTGCTCACCCACAAGGTGGCCGTGGAGCGCTTCGGATACACACTGGAGTACATCGAACTCCCCGAGGAAGAGGGGCAGTTCGATGTCACGCTGTCCGCGTACGAGGACCGGTCCGACGGGCGCTTCCACTGCGTGCTGAAGTACAACACCGACCTGTTCGACGCGGCGACGGTGCGCCGGATGGCCGCGCACTACCGGAACCTCCTCGACGGCCTGACCCGCGCGGAGGGCGAGCGCCCGGCGGGACGGCTGCCGATGCTGGGGGCCGGGGAACGGGAGCGGATCGTCACCGGGTTCGGCGGCGTCGGCCGACGGATCGACCACGACGTGCCGGTGCACGAGCTGGTCGGGAAGATCGCCGCGCAGTTCCCGGAGGCGGTCGCGGTGTCCGTGCCGGGCGGGCGGCGGCTCGGCTACCGGGAGCTGGACCAGCGCTCGCGGCGCGTGGCGGCCTCGCTGCGCGAACGCGGCGTCGGTGCCGGGACGGTGGTGGCGGTGCGTCTTGCGAAGTCGCCGGAGCTGGTGATCGCGCTGCTCGCGGTGTGGCGGGCCGGGGGCGCGTATCTGCCGCTGGACCCGGACCACCCGGCGGAGCGGCTGGCCGAGCTGATGGAGAACGCCGGGGCCACGCTGGTTCTGACCGACGGGCGGCGGGGCCGGGCGGCCCGGCTGCCGGGACGGCCGGTCACCCTCGACGAGCTGGACCGGCCGGGGACCGAGGAGCGGCCGGAGCCGGCCGTGGGCCTCGACCAGACGGCATACGTGATCCACACCTCGGGTTCCACCGGCCGCCCCAAGGCGGTGCGGGTCAGCCACCGCAACCTGGCCTCGGTGTTCGTCGCCTGGCAGCAGGAGTACCGGCTGGACACCGACGTCCGGGTGCACCTGCAGATGGCGGGCGTCTCCTTCGACGTGTTCACCGGGGACCTGGTCCGGGCGCTGTGTTCGGGCGGGACGCTGGTCCTCGTCGACCGGGACCTCCTCTTCGACACCGCGCGGCTCTACCGGACCATGCGCGCGGAGGGCGTGGACTGCGGCGAGTTCGTGCCGTCGGTGGCGCGCGGGCTGCTGGCGCACTGCGAGCGGGAGGGGCTGGGCCTGGAGTTCATGCGCCTGGTGATCGTCGGCTCGGACGCCTGGCGGGCGGGCGAGCACCGGAGGCTCGTCGCGCTGTGCGGGCCGGGGACCCGGGTGGTCAACTCGTACGGGCTGACCGAGGCCACCATCGACAGCGCCTACTACGAGGGGCCGGCGGAGGGGCTGGAGCCGGGCCGGATGGTGCCGGTCGGCCGGCCGCTGCCCAACAGCGAGCTGTACGTCCTCGACCGGAACGGCGAGCCGGTGCCGCCGGGGGTGGCCGGTGAGCTGTGGATCGGCGGCGCCGGCGTCGCCGACCGCTACCTGGGCGATCCGGAGCGGACGGCCGAGCGGTTCGTGACCCTCGAACCGGGCGGCGAACCCGTACGGCTGTACCGGACGGGGGACCTCGGGCACTGGGACGCGGAGGGGGTGCTGCACCTCCTCGGGCGGGCCGACGGGCAGGTGAAGGTGCGCGGCCACCGGGCGGAGACCGGGGAGATCGAGACGCGGCTGGCCGCCCGGCCCGAGCTGGCGCAGGTGTGCGTGACGGTACGGCCGGACGAGACGGGCGAGAACGTGCTGTGCGCCTACTGCGTGCCCGCGCCGGGCGCGGTGGCCGACGCCCGGGAGCTGCGCCGCCACCTCGCGGAGCAGCTGCCGACGTATCTGATCCCGACGCACTTCACGGAGCTGTCCACGCTGCCGCTGACCGCGAACGGCAAGGTCGATCTCGGCGCGCTGCCGGAGCCGCGCGCGGAGGCGGGACCGGAGAGGTACGAACCGCCGGTGACACTGTACGAGACGCGGATGGCGGGGCACTGGCGGTCGCTGCTCGGGCTGGAGCGGCCGGGGCTGCGGGACGACTTCTTCGAGGCGGGCGGCAGTTCGATCAAGCTGATCGAACTGATCCACCACCTGCGGACCGAGTTCAACGCGTCCGTGCCGGTCGGGCCGCTGTTCCGGACCAGCACCCTGCACGGCATGGCCCGCACCC
This sequence comes from Streptomyces sp. NBC_00876, assembly GCF_045207435.1. Lineage (NCBI taxonomy): Bacteria > Bacillati > Actinomycetota > Actinomycetes > Kitasatosporales > Streptomycetaceae > Streptomyces > Streptomyces sp. NBC_00876. The sequence goes on along the minus strand of NZ_CP108800.1, from coordinate 7,607,284 downwards.
TGGAGGACGTCGTCACCGGGCGGGTGCCCGGCGCCGAGCCGTATCTGTGGTTCAACCCGGGCGCGGACCCTGCGGCGACGGTGTTCTGCCTGCCGCCCGCAGGCGGGCACGGGCTGGTGTACCGGCAGCTCGCGGCACGGCTGCCCGAGCACCGCTTCGCCGCGTTCAACTACCTGTCCGGTCCGGACAAGGCGGCCCGGTACGCGGATCTGGCCGAGGAGCTGCACCCGGGCGGGCCGTACACGCTGTTCGGTTACTCCCTCGGCGGCAACCTCGCGTTCGAGATCGCCGGGGAGCTGGAGCGGCGGGGCCTCGCGGTGGACCTCGTGCTGATCATGGACTCGTACCGGATCGCCGAGGCCGTCGCCCTCGGCGAGGAGCACCTGGCCGAGTTCGAGGCGGAACTCGCGGAGCACCTGCGGCGGCACACCGGTTCCGAGATCGTCGCCCGGGAGACCGTGGAGCAGGCCCGCGAGTACCTGGCGCACTGCGGTGCTCACCCGTCGCTCGGTGTGCTCGGCGCGCCGATCGCGGTGATCTCCGACCAGGACAAGCTGCTCCGCTTCGCGGCGGACGAGCTCGGCGGCTGGCACGGAGTCACCGCCGCCGGGTGCACCGTACGCCAGGGGCACGGGCGGCACGCCGAGATGCTCGACGGCTCGTTCCTCGACGGGAACGCGGAGCTGGTCCAGGCGCTGCTGGCGGGAGGTGCCGCGGATGGGCGTGCGTGACGGCGGGCCCCGTTGGGGGGCCCGGCCTCCCGGCGGGCGGCCCCGGGTGATCATCATCGGCGCGGGCATGTCGGGTCTGGCCGCCGGCTGCTACGCGCAGATGAGTGGGCTGGAGAGCCGGATCTTCGAGAAGCACGTGCTGCCAGGGGGCTGCTGCACCGCCTGGGCCCGGCAGGGCTACCTCTTCGACTACTGCATCGACTGGCTGATCGGCACGGCACCCGGGACCGGAGCGAACGACGTGTGGCGCGAGCTCGGGGCGCTGGACGGGAAGCGGATCACCCATTTCGACCAGTTCAACCGGGTGGTGACGGAGGACGGCCGGTCCGTCACGTTCTACAACGACCCGGACCGGCTCCAGAAGCACCTGCTGGAGCTCTCGCCCTGCGACGAGCGCCTGATCCGGGCGTTCTGCCGGGACCTCAGGCGCTTCGCGGGGCTCGCCCCGCACTGGGAGCTGAAGCCGCCGCCGCTGAAGTCCCTGACGGAGAAGGCGCGAACGCTGCTCGCGATCCTGCCGGCGTTCCGGCTGTACTGGCGCACCGCGGCCACGCCGATGCGCCGGTTCGCGGACCGCTTCGAGGACCCGCTGCTGCGCCAGGCGTTCCCGAACATGTTCCTCCAGGAGCTGACCGGCTTCCCGCTGCTCCCCTTCCTCTTCACGATGTCCTGCGCCTTCAACGGCAACGCGGGCTTCCCGGAGGGCGGTTCGCTGGGTCTGGCCCGGTCGGTGGAGGAGCGGTACACGGGGCTCGGCGGGCACATCGGCTACCGCGCCAGGGTGGAGCGGATCCTCGTCGAGGACGGGCGGGCGGTCGGCGTACGGCTGCGGGACGGGCAGGAGCACTTCGCCGACCATGTGATCGCCGCCTGCGACGGGCCGACGGTGCTGGACCGGCTGCTGGAGGGGCGGTGGAGCAGCCCGCGCACCGAGCGGCTGTACACGGAGCTGCTGGACCGGCCGGACAACCTGTACCCGGCGGTGGTCTCCGCGTTCGTCGGGATCGACGGCCCGCTGCCCGCCGGTGAGCCACACAGCACCACGTACCTCCTCGGTCCGGAGCGGGGCGCGGCGCTGCCGGGGAGCCTCCAGCACAGTCTGGTGGTGCAGCGGCGGTCCGACTACGCCGACGGCTTCGCGCCGGCCGGGAAGTCGGTGCTGCACTGCACGTACTTCACCGACCACCGGTCCTGGCAGGATCTGCGGAAGGCGGACCGGCGGGCGTACCGGGAGCGCAAGCAGGAGGTCGTCGACTTCCTGCGGGGCTTCCTGGCCGAGCGTCATCCGGGCCTCGAGGAGCGGATCGAGCTGGTGGACGTGGCGACGCCGGCGACGACGGAGCGGTACACCGGCAACACCTACGGCAGCATCCTGGCCTGGAAGGCGTTCTCCGAGGCCGACGACGTGTCGACCGCGCTGGTGGACCGGGACCGGATGCGGCTGCCGGGGCTGAGCGGCTTCTCGATGGCCGGGCAGTGGACCGGGATGGGCGGCCTGATCCGGGCCGCGACCAGCGGCCGGTACGCGGTCCAGTTCCTCTGCGACGAGCTGGGCCGGGAGTTCCGGGCCTGGCCGAGCGAGGGTGCCGGGCCGTGGCATCCCGGGAAGCTGGGCCGGCTGCCACGACTCGAACAGCGGGGCGACGCCGGGAAGGCGGCGGTGGCCGAATGACCAGAAGGACCATGCTGATCATCGGCGGAGGGCTCGGCGGGCTCTCCACCGGCTGCTACGCCCAGATGAACGGCTATCGCAGCAGGGTGCTGGAGATGCACGAGATCCCGGGCGGCTCCTGCACGGCCTGGGACCGGGGCGACTTCACCCTCGACTGCTGTGTGAGCTGGCTGCTCGGCAGCGGGCCGGGCAACGAGATGCACCAGATCTGGCTGGAGCTCGGCGCGCTCCAGGGCAAGCGGATGCGCAACTTCGACGTGTTCAACACGGTGCGCGGCCGGGACGGGCGGGCGGTCCACTTCTACTCCGATCCGGACCGCCTCGAAGCGCACCTGCTCGCCCTCTCCCCCGGCGACGCCCGGGTGATCCGCGACTTCTGCGCCGGGCTGCGGACCTTCCGCAAGGCACTGGCCCGCTACCCGTTCCTCACCCCGGTCGGGCTCATGGGCCGCCTGGAGCGCTGGCGGATGCTGGCGTCCCTGGTCCCCTACTTCAACGTGATCCGGCGCTCCATCGGCACGCTGATGCGGGACTACTCGCAGCGCTTCCGGGACCCGCTGCTGCGCGAGGCGTTCAACTTCATCCTGTACGAGAAGCATCCCAACTTCCCCGTGCTGCCGTTCTACTTCCAGCTCGCGGCGCACGCCGACGCCTCGGCCGGTGTCCCCGAGGGCGGCTCGCTGGGCCTGGCCCGCTCGGTCGAGGAGCGCTACCGGGGGCTCGGCGGCGAGGTCATGTACAACGCCAGGGTCGTGGAGATCCTGGTGGAGAACGACCGGGCGGCCGGGGTCCGGCTGAGCGACGGCACGGAGCTGCGGGCGGACATCGTGGTCTCCGCCTGCGACGGGCGCACCACGCTCCTCGACCTGTTGAAGGGCCGCTACCTCACCGACACGTACCGGGAGCTGTACACCCGGACCATCACGGAACCCGACATGGTCTTCCCCGGCTACCTCACGGTCTTCCTGGGGCTGCGCCGGCACTTCCCGGACGGCGAGCCCTGCACCACGTACCTCCTGGAGGACGCGGTCGCGGAACGGCTCACCGGCATCCGGCACCCCAGCGTCAACGTGCAGTTCCGCAGCCGCCACTACCCGGAGCTGTCGCCGCCGGGCACCTCCGTGGTGTACGCCACGTACTTCTGCGACATCGCGCCGTGGCGGGAGCTGAGCACCGGTCCCGAGCAGTTCACCCGGATCCGCCGCGGCGAGGAGCTGCACACACTGCCGGTCGGGCGCGGGCGCGACTACCAGCGGGCCAAGCGGCAGGTGCGGGACACGATCGTGGACTTCCTCGACGAGCGGCACCCCGGGCTGCGGGACGCGATCGTGGTGCGGGACGTGTCCACCCCGCTCACCCAGGTCCGCTACACCGGCAACTACGACGGCACGGTGCTCGGCTGGCAGCCGTTCGTGGACAGCGGCGAGACCGTGGAGCAGGAGGTCAAGCGACACGGTCCGGGACTGCCGGGGCTCGCGGACTTCTATCTGTCCGGCGTCTGGGCCACCACCGGCGGCCTGATCCGGGCCGCGGCCTCGGGACGGCACGTCATGCACTTCGTCTGCCGCGACGACGGGCGGCCGTTCACCGCCTCCGTCGACGGCAGCGCCCCTCTCCCCGTACAACTCATCGAACCCGCAGGAGCGACCCCGTGAAGACCGAGAAGTGGATCGTCAGCGAGCACAACGACGGCGTGCCGGACGTGGACCGGATGTACGTGAAGGTGGTGGAGGAGCTCGACACCGACCTGGCCGAGGACGAGATGCTGCTGCGCACGCGGTACGTCTCCGTCGACCCGTACCTCCACGGGATCGCCCTGGACACCCCGGTGGGCGACCACATGGGCGCCGACTCGATCATGGAGGTGCTGGCGGCCGGACCGCGGGCGATGTTCGGCGTCGGGGACCTCGTGCAGGGCTTCGGCGGCTGGCGCACCCACCTGGTCAGCAACGGCGCGGGGGCGCTGTGGCAGACCGGCACGTTCCCGATGGTCTTCCCCGCGTACCGGAAGCTGGACCCGGCCCACTACGACGAGGGGTTGCCGCTGAGCACCGCGCTCGGCATCCTCGGCGGCGCCGGGATGACCGCGTGGGGCGCCCTCACCACCTTCCTGGCCGTACGGCCCGGCGACACGGTCCTGATCAGCGGCGCGTCCGGCGCGATCGGCACGCTGGTCGGGCAGCTGGCGAAGCGGGCGGGCGCGCGGGTGGTGGGCACGACCGGTTCGCCGGAGAAGGCGGCGCGGCTGACGGCGCTCGGCTTCGACGCCGTCGTCGTCTTCCGGCACGGCGGGGACCCGGCGCAGCTCCGCGAGGACCTGGCGAAGGCGGCTCCTGGCGGCGTCGACCGGTACTTCGACAACCTCGGCGGGGTCATGACCGACACCGTCTTCACGATGCTCACCGTGGACAGCCGGGTCGCGGTGTGCTGGCAGTGGGCGAGCCAGGTCGGCGGCGAGTGGACCGGGCCCCGGCTGCTGCCGTACATCATGTTCCCGCGCACGACGATCCGCGGGATCTTCGCGCTGGAGTGGTTCACCGAGGACAACTGGGCGGCGCTGCACGCCGAGCTGGGGCCGCTGGTGCGCGCAGGTGAGATCCGCTACCAGCAGACCGTGCACCACGGCTTCGACTCCATTCCCGCCGCCTACCGCAGCCTGTACACCGACCGCGCGGCGTCCTTCGGCAAGGTGCTGGTCGAGCTGTGAGGCGCGGACACACCCGGGCGCTCACGGAGGGCCCGAGCCCGGCCGACGCGCACGAGCCAGTCCTGCCGTACCCCGACGGCTGGTTCTCGGTGGCGTTCTCCTCGGAGGTGGTGCGGGGGGCGCTGCTGACCCGGCCGCTCCAGGGCGAGGACGTGGTGCTCTACCGGCTCCGCGACGGCGAGGTGCGGGCGGTCCGCCCGTACTGCCCGCACCTGGGGGCGCACCTCGGGCTCGGCGCGCTGGAGGGCGACGAACTGCTGTGCCCCTTCCACCGCTTCGCCTTCGGCCCGGACGGCGCCTGCACGCGGACGGGGTACGGCACGCCCCCGCCGCCGTCCTCGGACCTGACCCTGCTGCCGGTGCGCGAGGTCGACGGCGCCGTCTTCGTGTGGCGGCACCACGACGGGCGGGCGCCGGACTGGGAGCTCACGCCCTGGCACACGCTCGGGACGCGGGCGCCGCGGTGGGCCGCGTGGGAGATGGCGGGGCACAGCCAGGACGTGGTCGAGAACACGGTGGACATCGGGCACTTCACGCCGCTGCACGGCTGGGGCGCGTCGGAGGTAGCCGAGCCGGCGGTCTTCGAGGGGCGGTCCTTCCGGGTCTCTGTCCGCTCCGAGGAGCGGGTGCCGCTGCTGGGAGCTAGTCCGCTGGAGGTGACGCTGGAGGGCAACGGGATCAGCCGGGTGCACGTGTGCACGGCGCTCCCTCGGTTCGGGGTGCGCACCTGTGCCGTATACACGACCACGATGATCGCGCCCGCGGCCTTCCAGCTGCGCCAGACGAGCCGCTTCGAGGTGGCCGAGCCGGCCGCCCTCCCGGCCCCGCTGGCCCGCTGGGTGAGCGGCTCGGTACACCGGCTGCTGGCGGGTCTGATGTTCCGGGGCAACTGCGCTTTCGTGTCCCAGGACTTCCCGGTCTGGGCGACGAAGCGGTACGTGTCTCCGCCCCGGCTGGCCCGCGGCGACGGCCCGATCGGCCCGTTCCGCCACTGGGCCCGGCAGTTCTACCCGCCGGACCGGCTGCGGGCGCGGGTGCCGTCGTCGGTGATGCGAGGAGCGGCGGGGGAAGCGGAGAGCAGGGTGACGTAGCCTGGCCGCTCCGAGAAGCCGGGGGCGGGGGCTTCGCCGGACGGGAGGACGGGGCGGTTCGGATGACGGCGGGCCGCCAGGCGCTCCGCCACGCCGGTGCTCTTCGAGCGCGAGCATCTGCGCCGCCACGACCTCCGACACACCGGGCTGACCTGGTTCGCCGACGCAGGCGGCAGGTCCACGTCCTGCGACGCATCACCGGCCGCGGCTCCCTGACCACCACCCAGCACTACCTGCACCCCGACGTACACAAAATCACGGCCGCCGGGGCGGCGCTCTCCGCACACCTCAGCGTGCTGCGCGCACCACGCTCACTCCCGAGCCCCATCGTCATGACCCGCTGACCCGCTGCCCCGGTCAAGGACGCCGGACCTCCAGCTGGTCCCCAACTGGTCCCCAAAAATGGTCAAGGGCCGGTTTCGGATTGCTCCGAAACCGGCCCTTGACCTCGACTGTCTCCAGTCGGGACGACAGGATTTGAACCTGCGACCCCTTGACCCCCAGTCAAGTGCGCTACCAAGCTGCGCCACGTCCCGTTGCCCGCCTGACCTGGGCTTTCCCCCTGGCCGAACGCGCATGAGAACAATACCGCACTTCAACGGGTGGTCACGAACCCCTTTCACCGCTTGACCTCAACCATGGTTGACGTTGAACGCTGAGCGGCATGACGAACACGACTGCCGCGCCGGCGCCCGAGTACACCGAGCTGGCCCGGCTGATGAGCCTGATGACCGGGGACGAGAAGCACGGCCCCGCCGCCACCTCGACCCTGGACGCCCTGTGGGTGCTGTACGACCGGGTGCTGCGGGTGACACCGGAGACCGCCGACGCGCCCGGCCGGGACCGCTTCCTGCTGTCGAAGGGGCACGGGCCGATGGCGTACTACGCGGTCCTCGCCGCACACGGCTTCTTCGACGAGGAGCTGCTGGCGGGCTTCGGCGCGTACGACTCGCCGCTCGGCCACCACCCCGACCGACTGCTGGTACCCGGCGCCGAGATCGGCAGCGGATCGCTCGGGCACGGGCTGCCCCTGGCCGTGGGGAGCGTGCTGGGGCTGCGGGCCCAGGGCCTGACCGGCCCGCGGGTGTGGGTGCTGACCGGGGACGCCGAGCTGGACGAGGGCAGCAACCACGAGGCGATCGCCTACGCCGGTCCGGCCGGCCTGGAGCAGCTGCACACCGTGGTGATCGACAACGCCTCGGCGACGTACGGCCGCCCCGGCGGAATCGCCGACCGGTTCGCGACCGCGGGCTGGTCGGTCGGCTCCGTGGACGGGCGGGACCACGAGGCGCTGTACGCGGCCTTCACCGCACCGCACCCCGGGCAGCCGCGGGCCGTGGTCGCCGGGGTCGCCCCCAAGCGCTGAGCCGCACCGCCCGCAAGCCCGACGGAAACCAGGAACGGAAGAAGAGGCCCCCCCATGGACACGATGCGTGACCGCTTCATCGCCACCACCACACGGCTGCTCGACGAGGACCCCCGTCTGGCGCTCGTGCTGGCCGAGATCAGCCGCGACGGCTTCGGCCGGGCCGAGCGGGACCACCCCGACCGGGTCGTCAACGTCGGCATCCGCGAGCAGCTGCTCATCGGGGCCGGGGCCGGGATGGCGCTCACCGGGATGCGGCCGATCGTCCACACCTTCGCGAGCTTTCTGGTGGAGCGGCCGTTCGAACAGGTGAAGCTGGACTTCGGCCACCAGGGGGTCGGCGGGGTGCTGGTGAGTGCCGGGGCCTCGTACGACTGGCCGGCCGGCGGATTCACCCACATGTCGCCCGGGGACGTCGCGCTGATGGACACCCTGGACGGCTGGACCGTGCACGTCCCGGGCCATCCCGACGAGGCCGAGACGCTGCTGCGGGCGGCGGCCGCCGGGGACGGGCGGGTGTACGTGCGCCTGTCGCTGCAGTCCAACGACCGGGCGCGCCCGGTGGGCGGGGCGGCCGGGTTCACCACCGTGCGGGAGGGCGGGCGCGGAGTGGTCGTCGCCGTCGGACCGATGCTCGACAACGTGCTCGCCGCGACGGAGGGGCTCGATGCGACCGTGCTGTACGCCACGACCGTGCGGCCGTTCGACGCCGAGGGGCTCCGCCGCGCGGCCGGCGACCGGGCCACCGCCGATGTGGTCGTCGTCGAGCCGTACCTGGCGGGCACATCGACGGGCGCGGCCAACGACGCGCTCGCCGCCCTCCCCCACCGGATCCTGGGACTCGGTGTGGCCCGCGAGGAGCTCCGGCGCTACGGACAGATGGATGAACACCTCGCGGCGCACGGACTGGACCCGCACGGACTGCGGCAGCGGATCGGCGGATTCCTGGCCGCGTGAGCGGGCGGACGAGCGGGCGGACGAGCGGGCGGACGAGCGGGCGGACGAGCGGGCGGACGCCGGACCGGCCTCGACGGCCGGCCCGGCGTCCGGGTGCGGGGCGGGTGTCAGGGGTGGATCAGTACCTGGGAGAGGGCGACCCGGCCCGTTCCCGAGGTCACGATCCTCACGGTGCGGGTCCGGCTGTCCAGGTCGATCACGGTGGGGCGCAGCGCCTTCCCGCTGACATGGACGGTGGCGTCGTCCGTCACGATGTCGAAGTCGGCCGTGGTGGAGGAGGAGTTGTTCCAGACCTCCACCTGCCGGATGTGCCGGACGGTGCCGAGGTCCGCCTGCCACCAGGCACCCGCTTCGGCGAGCGTGCGGGTGTCCGTGTTGGTGTCGGCGTCCAGGGCGAGCGCCGCCGTGGCCGTGCCCTCGGTGGAGGACTGGGTGGCCGTGCCGGTGCGCGCGAGGTCGGTGCGCAGCTGCTCGACCGGTCCGCCGCGGGAACCCGCGCGAGCGGCGACGGCGAGTGCTTCGGCGGGCAGCCGGTCCAGTCCGGTGAGGTTGTCCGTCATGACGGAGCCGGTGCCGGCGAGCGCGGGCGCGGCGGTGTCGGTCCAGTTGCCGCGCGCGGCGTTGGCGATCCCGTAGTCCGCCCAGTTGGAGACCCACTTGTAGCCGATGCGGGTGATGACGTTGTGCTCGACGGTGATGTGCGAGGACTGCTCGTCGAGGTAGATGCCGTTGCCGTCGCGTTCGGTGTTCCCGTAGGCGGAACGGTTGATGTAGTTCCCGCTCAGGACGGTGCCGGGCTGTGCGCCCTGGGTGTAGATCGCGCCGCCGTCGTGCTGCTGCTGTGCGACCTCCATGACGTCGGTGATGCGGTTGGCGGTCACCTTGTTGTCACGCAGTACGGACTTCTGGGCCTCGGGCTGGTTCCAGCCCCAGCCGACGGAGATCCCGGAGTACGGGAGGTGGTCCAGGCTGTTGTGGTCGACGGTCAGCTCCGCCTCGTAGCCGGCCCAGATGCCCACCGAGTCGGTGTACTCGACACCGGAGCGGCTGATCGTGTTGTACGCGACGGTGTTCCGCTCCCCGGCGAGTTCGGCCCCGGGCAACGGCTCGGTGTCGCCGACGTACACCGCTCCCGAGGACAGATCGGTGAAGGACGAACGGGTCAGGGAGCTGTCCTTCGTGCCGGCTTCCAGGATCGCGCCGGCCCCGCCGAGATGGGTGAAGCGGCTGTTGTCGATGCTCACCCGCCGGCCGCCGCGGACGGTGACCGCGGCGGCGGGCTTGGTGTAGTAGCGGCCCGCGTGGTCGACGGGGCCGGTGGCTCCGGTCAGGGTGAGACCGGCCTGCATGCCCGCATAGCCCTCGTCGGTGCCGGGCTGTCGGTACGCCGCATACGCGAAGCCGATCCCGCCGACGGTGACGTCGTGGGCGCCGTCGACGACGAGCAGCTGTTCGGTGTGCGGAGTGATGGCCTGCGCCCGGCGCATGTCCTCGCCCTTGCGCGGCAGGTAGGTGACGGTGCGGTCCTGCGAGTTCCAGACGAACTCGCCCGGACGGTCGAGGAGTTCGGGGGCGTTCTCGAAGAACGCGACGCCGCTGTAGCGGGTGGAGTCGACCGTGGTGGAGTCCCAGGCGGGGCCGGTGCGGTCCGTGCCGCTCGCCGAGTTGGTCCAGCAGGGCTGGGCGAAGGTCATGGTGTCGCCGCTGACGCCCGTGATCCGGCAGTGGTAGTCGCGCCAGCGGACCCGGATGACGGCCTCGGCGTCGGTGGGGCGCTGCCAGCGGTCGATCCCGGTGGCGGTGGCGCCCGTCATGCCGGTCTTCGTCGCGTCGCACGTGGCGGCCGCGCACGCCTCGCCGCGGGCGCGGGTCGCGCGCCTGCCGTCGACGAAGAGCTGGCGCGGGGTGAGGCCGGCGGGGACGCGGGCGCTCCAGGTGCCGTCGGTGTTCTGCCGCCAGCCCGTGATGTCCTGTCCGCCGGAGAGGACGGGGCGGGCGCCGGGGGCCGCGGTCCAGGAGACGCCGGAGTCCGCGGCGCCGAGCTTCAGGGGTGCGTCGAGCCGGTACGTACCGTCCTCGAGGACGACGCGGACGTCGCGTCCGGTCACCGTGCGGGCCAGGTCACGGGCCCCTTCGGGGGTACAGGGCCGGGCCTGGGTGCAGGAGGCGCCGCGGCCGTCCGGGGCCGCGTACAGGGTGCGGGCGCCGGGGGCGGCCTGGGCGGCCGGGGCCGTGAGGAGGGCGGCCAGGACAGCGGCGGTGGCGGCAGCGGCGGCTGTTCGTACGACGTTCACGGTGCGGTTCACGCGGTGGCCTTCCAGTCGGGGTGGCCGGGCATGGGCGGGTTGACGGCCCCGAAGAGCCAGTCGCGCAGGAACGGGTCCACGGAGCTGTCGCCGGTGACGTCGGCGGTGTGCCGGATGAAGGCCTCGCTGGTGTAGGTGGAGTCCTTGAAGCGCGTCACCCACTCACGCATGACCTTGTCGAACGCGCGCCCGCCGATCTGCTGGTTCAGGGCGTACAGGACGAGCGCGCCGCCGTCGTAGATGTTCGTTCCGCCGAGCGCCTTGGGCAGTCCGGGCGGGCCGTCGGCGGCGCGGACCGCGTCGAGCTTCTCGTACGTCGACTTCATCTTGTCGGCGAGGACCGACCAGCCGCGCTCCTCGCCGTAGAGGCCCGCGTAGTACACCGCGGGTCCCTCGTTGAGCCAGGCCTGCTGCCAGTCGTCCGGGGTGACGGAGTCGCCGAACCACTGGTGGACGAGCTCGTGGACCATGGTGGTCTCGTAGCCCGGCTGACCCGCTGCATTGAGCTTGAACCAATTGGTGGAGAACAGCGAGAGGGTCTGGTTCTCCAGGGCGTCGGTGTAGCCGTCGTAGATGTGGAGCCCGTAGACGGAGAAGGGGTAGCGGCCGAACTTCGCCTCCAGCCACGCGAGATGGTCGGCGGTCCGGGCCACGATCGGGCCGTACCTGTCCTCCTGGCCCTGCGGGACGATGTGCCGCAGCGGCAGTCCGCGATGGCTGCTGCCGTACAGGTAGGTGCCCTTGACGACGGCGATCCCGATGAGTTCGGTGGCCATGCGCTCGCGGAGGGCGAAGTGCCAGACGGCCGAGCCGTCGGCGCGCGGGGTCCGGTGCGTCAGCTCGCCGTTGGCGGTGGCGACGAAGCCCTCGGGGGCGCTGATGTGGAAGGTCCACGTCGCCTTGTCGGACGGGGTGTCGTTGCACGGCAGGAAAGTGTCGGCGCGCGAGGACTGGGCGGCCGAGGCGAAGCCGCCGTCGGTGCCGAACTTCCAGCCGGTGAGGCCGAGCCGGGGTGCCTTGCCGTTGCCCCGGTAGCGGATCTCGGTGGTGAACGCCTGTCCGTCGTGGAGCGGGCGGGCCGGGGTGATGGTGAACTCCTGGCCGCTCTGTCCGGGTGTCAGCTCCCAGGCGGCGGGGCGCCCGGCGACGGTGACGGAGTCGATGGTGTGGCCGTCGGTGTCCAGGTTGAAGGCCGAGAGGTCCTGGGTGGCCCTGGCGTTGATCTTCACGGTCGCGGTGAAGTCGTACGTCACCGGGGTGAAGTCGAAGGTCAGGTCGTAGTGGACGACCTGGTAGCCGCCGTTGCCGAGGGTCGGGAAGAGCGGGTCGCCGACGCCGTTGGAACCGGGCTGCGGGTCGAATCCGTGCGGCCGCGCCGAGGCCGGAGAGCCGAGGACCGGGACGGCGACGGCCGCGGCGACCGCGGCCCCGCCGAGTGCGAGTACCGAGCGTCGTGTGGTCACTTCTCGCCCTTCTGGAAGGCGTCCTCGAACTCGCCGCGGGCCTGCTCGCCGCCCTTGGCCAGGTAGTCCTTGACCAGCTGGTCGTAGGCGGACATGGGCTTGCGGCCGGCGATGATGTCCTTGAGCGCGTCCTGCTTGAGCGTGTAGAGGCTGCCGTAGCCCTTGGAGTCCCAGGTGGGCGAGGAGTACTGGAGCGTCGGGTCCGGCTCCATGATCGGGATCATCCTGGTGAAGGCGTCGTGCACGTGGCGGACGCCCTGCTCCGAGTCGGCGCTGAAGATCGCGGGAACCGCGGAGGCCATGAACTTCCAGGGCACGGTGACGTCCTGTGTGCCCTGTTTGGTGAGCGCGGGGTTGCCCTGGGCGTCGCGGGTGAAGTCCTTGCCCTCGACTCCGTAGTTGATGAGGGTGTACTCCTGGCTCCCGAACGGCGAGGCGGCGAAGTCGGCCAGCGCGAGGACCTGCCGCACCCGCTCCTCGGACGCCTTCTTGACGTGGGTGTTCTCCAGCTTGACGTTGTCCATCCAGGCGACGGGCGCGGAGCCGAACGGCACGAAGGGCCTCGGGTCGTACTTCTTGTCGATCGCCTTCATGGCGGCGATGTAGCCGACACCGGGTGCCAGGTAGGTGGGCATGCCGTCGTAGACGTACGCGCCCTTGCCGTTCTTGAACATGTCCGTGTACTGGGCCTTCTGCGCCCCGGACATCTGGAGGGTGCCCGGGTAGAAGCAGCCGGCTTTGTAGAGCGACCGCGCGGTCTCCACCGCCTTGCGGAACTCCGGGGTCTCCAGGTCGGTGGTGAACTTTCCGGTCTTGGCGTCCATCCGCCAGGAGTACGGTGCGCCGGCCGACATGGCGAGGACGTTGGTGACCCCCGCGATGATCGCGTACTGGTCCTTCTTGGGCCGCGTCAGCTCCTTGCACGCCTCGACGAACCGGTCGAGGCCGGTGATCTGGTCGAGGCTCGTGATGCCGATCTCCTCGAACAGGTCGTGCCGGTAGAAGCCGGCGCCGCCGGTCCCCGTACGCGCGATCGGGATGCCGAAGAGCTTTCCGCCGAAGATGGCGGCCTGCCAGGCACCCTTCGGGATCGCGGCCAGATTCGGGTAGTCCTTGACCTTGTCGCCGGCGAGGTACGGAGTCAGGTCGGCGCACGTGGCCTGGAGGAACCCGGACTTGTTGTCGACGCCGCCGACCTCCGGGTACATGAAGAGGTCGGGCAGGCTGTCACTGGCGACCATGGTGGAGAACTTGGTGCCGTAGTCGTCGGCGGGCACTGCGGTGATGTTCACCTGGCCGCCGAGGAGCTTCTCGATCTCCTGCCAGGCGGCGTTCCTGCCCCGCGAGGGCGGCGGCGGGGAGAACGTCTCCATCGTCGCGCTGATCGGCTTCGCGCCCTTGAGCGGGGTCTTCCCGGTGGCCCTCAGCGGCTTGGCCGGGTAGCTGAAGAAGCCCTGCGGGACACCGGCGGCGGTGCCGGCCAGATCGGGCTTGAGGCCGATGTTGCGGACGGCGGTGTCCGGGAGCAGCGAGGCGCTCTTGGCCTCCGCCTTGGCGGTCGTGCCGCCGTCGCCGCAGGCGGCGAGCAGCGGGGCGGCGGCCAGTCCCAGACCGATGCCCGCACCCATGCGGAACAGTGATCTGCGGTTGATGGGGGTGGAGCTCGACACCTGGATCTCCTTGGGAGAGGGGAAGGAAGGAGTGGGGGGCGGGGGCTGCGCTCAGCCCTTGACGGCGCCCGTGAGCACGCCCTTGGTGAAGTAGCGCTGGAGGAACGGGTAGACGCAGAGGATCGGGACGACGGCGATCACGAGGACCGCCATCTGGACGGCCTGCTGCGGGGCGAGCACCTCACCGGCCGACGCGGCGTTCAGGCTCTGGCCCTGGAGCACATAGGTCCGCAGCACCATGGGCAGCGGCCACTTCTCGGAGTCGTTGAGGTACAGGAGCGAGTTGAAGAAGGCGTTCCAGTACGTCACCGCGTAAAAGAGGCTGATCACGGCGAGTACGGCCTTGGACAGCGGCAGGACGATCCGCACCAGGATGCGCAGGTCGCCGGCGCCGTCGACCTTCGCCGCGTCGTACAGCTCCTCCGGCAGGTTCATGAAGAACGAGCGCAGGACGACGAGGTTGAAGGCGCTGACCAGGGTGGGCATGACGAGCGCCGCATAGGTGTCGTACAGGCCGAGTCCCTTGACCAGCAGGAAGTTCGGGATGATGCCGGCGTTGAACAGCATCGTGAACAGGGCCGTCATCAGGATGAAGCGGGAGCCGGTGACCTCGCGGCGGGAGAGTCCGTACGCCATGCCGACGGTGACGAGCAGGCTGGCGAGGGTGCCGAACACGGTGATGCCGAGCGAGACGATCAGCGCCCGGGTGACGACGCCGCCGGTGAAGATCGTGCGGTACGCGTCGAGGGTGGGGTGGCCGGGCCACAGGACGAGGCCGGAGCTCTTGATGATGTCGGTCTGCGAGGCGAAGCTCGTGCCGATGACGCCGGCCAGTGGGTAGGCGACGGCGAGGACGACCACCACGACGGCGACCGCCTTGGCGGCCTGTCCGATGCGGGTCGGGCGCTCCATCCACGGGGGCCTGCCGTCGGACTTGCGGGGAGGAGCGGGACGGGGCGCCGGCCGGGCACTCCCGGTCGTGGCGCGCGTCTTCTCAGCGGTCAGCACTGCGGTACACCCCTTCGTGGCCGAGTCGGTGGGCGAACTTGTTCGCGCCCAGCACGAGTGCGGTGCCGATGACCGCCTTGACGAGTCCGACGGCGGCGGCGACGCCCCAGTCGTTGTCCTTGATGCCGTGGTAGTAGACGTAGGTGTCCAGGACCTCGCCCGCGTCCGGGCCGACCGCGTCGCGCTGGAGCAGGATCTGCTCGAAGCCGACGGAGAGGATCTGCCCGAGGTTGAGGATCAGCAGCAGGATGAGTACGGGGGCGATGCCCGGCAGCGTCACGTGCCACAGGCGGCGCCGGGGCCCGGCGCCGTCGATCGCGGCTGCCTCGTACTGCTGCCGGTCGATGTTGAGGAGCGCGGCGAGGATGATGATCGTGCCCCAGCCCGCGTCCTTCCAGGCCACCTGGAGGGTCAGCAGCCAGGGGAAGGCGTCGGGGTCGCTCATCATGTCGTAGCGCGGCAGCCCCAGTCCGCCCAGGACGTCGGGCAGCACCCCGGCGCCGCCCAGGATCTGCTGGAAGATCGAGACGATGATGACCCAGCCGATGAAGTGCGGCAGATAGACGACGCTCTGCACGAAGCGCCTGATCCGGTCGCTGGCGATGCTGTTGAGCAGCAGGGCCAGGGCGATGGGGACCGGGAAGAAGAACACCAGCTGGACGAGGGCGATCTCCAGGGTGTTGAACGTCGCACTCCAGAAGGCCGGTTCGGCGAACGCCGCGGAGAAGTTGGCGAAGCCCACCCAGACGCTGTGCATGTATCCGAGGTACGGCTGGTAGTCCTGGAACGCCACCACGTACCCGAGCAGCGGCACGTAGTGGAAGACGACGAAGTAGAGCAGGCCGGGCAGGGTGAGCAGCAGCATCACCCGGTCGCGCTTGATCCGCTGCCCGAGTGTCAGCCGGCGTGGGGCCGCGTGAGCCCGGCCGGCCGGCGGGGCGGGTTCTTCGACCCGCTTCCGCCGCTTTTCCCGCGGCAGCGGGGGTGCTGTGTCAGCCATGGTGCGTCCTGTTCGGCTGGGTGGCGCGTGGTGAGCCTTATGCGGCCGCAAGTTAGTAAGCGGTTAACCCAAGCGTCAAGAGATCTGGGCGAACGTCTTTGTTCCGGGATGTTCCAGGAAGGAATTTCGTGCGCCCAGATGACTAAATAACGTCAGAATCAGGGCAATTCACGGAGCACGAAGCTTGACGGTCGGCCGTCACGCTCCCTAGCGTGCCGGTCATTCCATAGAAAACGATTACTGTCCGGAGGCAGGGTGCGAACCACCGAAGAGGCGCCGGCTCATTGCGGTGCCGATGCTGCGGCCCCGCCCGGGAGGCGCCCGCGCACGGTCCTGGTCATGAGCCCCGGGCTGCTGGACGACGTCTTCCCACCCGCTGTCCGGGCCCGCCTCGAGGAGACCGCCGAACTCCTCGAGCCGTCCGTGATCAGCGAGTTCGACTCCCCCGCCGCCACGCGGGCACTGGCCGGCGCGGAGGTGCTGCTCACCGGCTGGGGGTGCCCGCCCGTGGACGCCGCACTGCTGGAGAGGGCTCCGGAGCTGCGGGCGGTGATCCATGCGGCGGGGACGGTGAAGACGTTTCTGTCCCCGGACGCCTTCGACCGCGGGATCCAGGTCTCCTCGGCCGCCGCGGCCAATGCCGTGCCGGTGGCGGAGTTCACCCTGGCCGCGATCATCATGGGCGCGAAACGGGTGTTCCCCCTGGCGGGGCTCTTCCGTACCCGCCGCACCCACCGCACCGGGGCCGACCTCGACCGGCAGCACTGGCTCGGCACCCACGGGCTGACCATCGGCATCGTCGGCGCGTCCCGGATCGGCCGCCGGGTGATCGAACTGCTGCGGGTCCTGGACGCCCAGGTGCTCCTGTACGACCCGTACGTGAGCGCGGCCGAGGCCGAACTCCTCGGAGTGACCCCGGCCGACCTGGACACCCTCGTGGCGACCAGCGACGTGGTGAGCGTCCACGCCCCGGACACCCCCGAGACCCGCGGGATCATCGACGCCCGCAGGATCGGCCTGATGCGCCCCGGCACCCTGCTCGTCAATACGGCGCGCGGGCCCCTGGTGGACACCGAGGCGCTGACCGGACACCTGGTCAGCGGGCGGCTCGACGCGGTCCTGGACGTCACCTCACCCGAGCCGTTGCCCGCGGATCACCCGCTGTGGGACCTGCCCAACGTCTTCCTCACCCCGCACCTGGCGGGCGCCCAGGGCAACGAGGTGGGCCGGCTCGGGGCGCTCGCCGTCGACGAGCTGGCGCGGTACGCACGGGGCGAGCCCTTCGCCCATCCGGTGCACCGGGCCGACCTGGGGAGGATCGCATGAACAGCGTGCCGGGGCAGGCTCTAGGCTCGGCGGCACACAACAGCCACCAGGGGGTGAGCCGGATGCGCCGGCAGAGCACGGCCGCGGACGGACAGCGGCGGGCGACGGTCACCGACGTCGCACGGCGCGCAGGCGTCTCGACGGCCACCGTCTCCCGCGTCCTCAACCGCAACTACCCCGTCGCCGAGGCGACCCGGGAGCGGGTCGAGTCCGCCATGCGCGAGCTCGGTTACGTGGTCAACGCGCACGCCCGCGCACTGGCCGGTGTCTCCAACCGCACCGTCGGCATCATCGTCAACGAGGTCATCGACCCGTTCTACGCCTACATCGCACGCGGCGTGGAACGCGAGGCGGCGCTCGGCGGGCGGCTCTGCCTGGTCTGCTGCACCCAGGGCGACCCCCAGCGCGAGCTGGCCTTCATCGACCTGATGCACGAGCGCAGGGCGGACGCGGTCGTGGTGGTCGGCGGATCCATCGCCGACCGCGGCTACACCTCCGAACTGGCCCGTCGGGCCCGCGAGCTGGACGCGGGCGGGTCGAAACTGGTGCTGTGCGGCAGGCCGCCCCTGGGCGAGGCCGCACCGACCGCGGCGGTCGAGTACGACAACGAGGGCGGCGCCTTCGCCATCACCGACCACCTGCTGATGCAGGGCCACGAGCGGATCCTCTACCTCGGCGGCCCGCCCAAGCTCTCCACCACCCGCGACCGGCTGGCCGGCCACCGGCGCGCCCTGGAGCTGCGCGGGGTCGCCATCGATCCCGAACTGGCTCAGCCCGGCGCCTTCAGCCGTAACTTCGGCTACCGGCGTATGACCGAACTCCTGCGGGACGGGCCGGAGTTCACCGCTGTCTTCGCGGCCAACGACATGGTCGCGGCCGGGGCGGCGCAGGCTCTGGAGGAGGCCGGTGTGCGGGTGCCCAGGGACGTCTCGCTGGTGGGGTACGACGACATCCCGGTCGCCCAGGAGCTGCGTCCCCGGCTGACCACCGTCCATGTCCCGCTGGAGGAGATGGGACGCCAGGCGGTGCGGCTCGCCGTCTCGGGCGGCGACGAGGACGACTGGCGCGAGCCGACCACGGGTGCGCTGCGGCTCGGCACCCACATCGTGGTACGCGATTCCGTTGCGCCCCGGGCCGACAGGTCCAGCCGCATGTGACCGGTTACTGTCCGCCTGTCCGCAGTTGGCCATAGTAAATAACAGTAACTTCCCGACTCCCCTTGCGGCTCGATAGCAACCGCTTACATGCTGACGGAACGCCTCACCCCGTTCCGCACGCTTCCGCCCCTCATTCGTTTCTGCAGGGAGAGTTCCGCATGCGTAAGCCCAGTTCCTCCACCCCGCATTCCCCCTCGGTCGGCCGTCGCGCCGTCCTCGCCGCAGGTGCGGGAGCGGTGGTCGCGCTCGGCGCCACCGCCACCGCCGCACAGGCCGCCCCCGGCCGCCCCGGCGTCCGCCCTCTCTCACTGACCGTCACCGCCCGCCCCGCCGCCGAGGCCGAACGGCTGCGGCTGGCGCAGGCCCTGCGCGGCTCGGAGTTCCAGCCGACCGGTCTGTACGCTCCCGCAGCCGCCCCGCTCTCGCTCACGGTCCAGCCGTACGACGGCCTGGTGCCCACCCTCTGGATCGGTGCCTGGGACTACTACGGCGAGATCACCGAGCCGCGCGGCTACCCGCTCACCGCGGGGGCCAACACCGTGACCGACCCGCACGGCGGCCCGGTCTATCTGACCCTCACCGGCCATGGCGAGCGGGCGGGCGTGGTGTTCCGCTCCGGCGCCGTCCCCATGCCGGTCTTCACCCTGGGACGCACCACCGAGGCCGAGTACCAACGCCGGCTCGACACGCTGACCGCCTCGCCCTGGGTGGAGCTCCACGGACCGAACACGATCATGACCCTGACCCGTGAGGGCGCACTGCTGTACCGCGGCGAGGACCATGCCGCGCTGCTCTCGCTGGTCGAGACGGTCATCGACTCGCACGCCCGCATCAGCGGACTCGACGGCTCGAAGCCGGTGCACCGGCGCAAGGCGGGGCCGTACCACTTCACCGAGGTCAGCAAGGTGCCCACCGGTGTCGGCGCCTACGCCACGCACGGCTACAACGGCTTCCCGAGGGCGTACCTCGACCGGGCCACCACCGTGGAGGGACTGCGCACCCGCGGCTGGGGGCTCTACCACGAGCTCGGCCACCTGCACCAGCAGATGGCGTACAAGCCGGGCGGCCTGACCGAGGTCACGGTGAACATCTACTCGCTGGCCGCGCAGCGCACCCTGCACCAGCCGTCCAATCTGCTCACCGTCGACCCGGCGACCGGGCTCACCGCCTTCCAGACCTCACGGGCGAAGTTCGGCACCGCCGGCCTCACGTACGAGAAGTCCTTCGGCGCGTACGAGAAGCTCGTGCCGCTGCGGCAGTTGGAGCTCGCCTTCGGGGACGACTTCTGGCCCCGGCTGCACAAGCTGGTGCGTGAGGAGAACCCGCAGTCGGACTACACGGAGAACGACAAGCGCTACCGGGCGCTGGCCACCTGCTCCAGCCGGATCGCGGGCTACGACCTCACGGACTTCTTCGTGAACACCTGGGCGTTCCCGGTCGACGCCGTCGGCCGGGCTGAGCTCGCGGCCCTGAACCTGCCGCAGCCGCCCGTCGACCCCAGCACACTCACCGACTGACCACGCGGGAAAGGGAGTCACCATGCAGCTGAGCAGAAGGACGCTGATCGCCGCGGGCGGCGCGACCGTGTCCGGAGTCCTGAGCACGGGTGCGGCACGGGCCGCGGAACCGGCACGGAGTGCGGCGCAGAGTACCGGCGAGGACTTCGACGTACTGCTGTCCCGGGCCGAAACCCTGCTGACCGGGGGCGCGTTCGACCCGTCGGACCCCGACTTCGCCGCCGGCCTCGCCGCGCTGGACCGTACGGCGAAGGGCCTCTGGGACACTCTGGACCGCGGCGCCGGACGCACCGCGCTGTGGCCCGATCTGGCCCCCGTCACCGACCCCGGGAACTTCGGCCAGAGCTATACGCGGCTGCGCACGCTCGCGACCGCCTGGGCCACCCCGGGGACCTCCATGTCGGGCAGTGCGGAGACGGCCGTCGCGCTGCTGTCCGCGCTGCGGTTCACGTACGACACCGCCTACCGCCCGGACGCCCGCGAGAGCGGCAACTGGTGGTTCTGGGAGATCGGTGCGCCACGCGCCCTGATGGACTGCTGTGTCCTGTTGCGCGGATCGCTGCCGGCCGGGGATCTCGCGGACTACCTGGCGGTCGTCGACCGCTTCTGCCCGGACGCGGACCGCCGTACCAACTCCCCCGCCCTGTCCGAGACCGGCGCCAACCGCACCGACAAGGCCGTGATCGTCGCGCTGCGCGGACTGCTCGGCAAGGACGCGGACAAGGTGGCGTCCGCCCGCGACGCACTCTCCGATGTGCGCGACGCCGGACGCAACAGCCTGTTCCGGTATACGAGTTCGGGTGACGGCTTCTACGAGGACGGTTCGTTCGTCCAGCACGACGTGGTCGCGTACACCGGTTCGTACGGCACCGTGCTGCTCGGCGGCGCCGCGTATCTGCTCTCGCTCCTCGCCGGATCCCCCTGGGCGGTCGCCGATCCGAAGGTCTCGGTGATGTACGAGGCCGTGGAGCGCAGCTTCGCACCGGTGGTCTTCGACGGGCTGATGATGGACGCGGTCCGCGGGCGCGCCGTGTCCCGGGAGCGCGCGGGCGACCACCGGGACGGCGCGACGGCCGTGGCGGCGATCCTCCTCCTCGCCTCCGGCGCACCGGCCGACCGGGCGGACCGCTGGCGGGCGCTGGCCAAGGGCTGGCTGACCCGCAACCGCACCGCTCCCTTCGCCGCTCTGGCCACCCTCCCCCAACTCGCCCTGGCCAAAGCCGTACTGAACGACCCGGCCATCCGTGCCGGAGCCCGGACCACGGGCAGCTTCGTCTTCGCCGACATGGACCGCGTCGTGCACCGCCGCCCCGGCTGGGCCTGCACACTGTCGCTCTCGTCCAAGCGGATCTCCGCCTACGAGGCGGGCAACGGCGAGAATCTGCACGGCTGGTACACCGGCGACGGCATGACGTACCTGTACGACGGCGACGACCTCGGGCAGTACAACGACGGCTTCTGGCCGACCGTCGACCCGTACCGCCTCCCGGGCACCACGGTCGACACCCGGGCCCGTGACGATCTCGGCACGGGCGCGGGCACCTCCACCTACCGGCCGGCGAACGCCGTCGCGGGCGGTGCGGTACTGGACGGCCGGTACGGGGCCGCCGCGATGGAGGTCATGGGCGCCCCGGGCAGCACCCTTCGGGCCAGGAAGTCATGGTTCCTGCTCGACAACGCGGTGGTCGCGCTCGGCGCGGGCATCACGGCGGGCGACGGCCGGACGGTCGAGACGGTGATCGAGAACCGCAACCTAGGTGCGGAAGGCCGCAACCGCCTGCTGGTCGACGGTGTGCCACTGCCCGTTCAGCAGGGCAGTGCCCATACGTTCGGCGGGGCCCGGTGGGCGCACATCGACGGCGTCGGCGGGTACGTCCTGCCGGAGGGCACGGCTCTGCACGCCCTGCGCGAGGAGCGCACCGGTACCTGGCGGGCGATCAACACCGGGGCGGACACCGGCGGCAGCGCCGATCCCGTCACCCGCCGCTACCTCACCCTCTGGACGGACCACGGCATCTCCCCCACCGACGCGGGATACGCCTACGTGCTGCTGCCCGGCGCCTCGGCGGCGGCCACCGCGGCGTGGTCGCACTCCAGGCCGGTCCGGGTCATCGCCAACGACTCCACCGCGCAGGCCCTGGAGGACCGCAGGACCGGATTGACGGCCGTTCACTTCTGGGGCGCCGGCACGGCGGCCGGGATCACCGTGTCCGGTCCGGCGACGGTCCTCGTACGGCGGCGGGGCGCACAGGTGTCCGTCGCGGTGGCCGATCCGGGCCGGGCCCAGACCGCTCTCACGGTCGAACTCCCGTTCCGGGTAAGGACCTTGGCTGACGCCGATGAATCCGTGACCCTCGCCCCGGGGCGCAGGCCCGTCCTCACCGTCGCCGTCGGCGGCTCGCGAGGTCACACCCACCGCGCCGAACTCATCCAGTAACCACCCCGCACCGACCCCGAGGAGCAGCACCACCATGTCCGTCCCGCCGTATCTGCAGCTGCCGCCGACCGACCGGATCCTGTCTTCACGTACCGGCTGGACCCGGGCGCACTGGGAGGCGACGGCCGACCGGATGCTGGACGCGCTGACGCCGTACGCGACCCCCGGATTCGCTCAGTACCGGCTGCCCGGCCGGGGCAGCTGGTCCGGGGTCGTCTCCGACGGGCTGGAGGGTTTCGCCCGGTCGTTCCTGCTCGCCGCCTGCCGGATCGCGGGTGCGCGCGGAGCGGTCGATCCCGCGCTGACCGAGCGGTACGCGGCCGGGCTCGCGGCCGGTACGGACCCGGGCAGCGGGGAGGCGTGGCCGCGTCTGACGGACTGTTCGCAGCAGATGGTGGAGGCCGCGTCGGTCGCGGTAGCGCTGCACGAGACCCGGCCGTGGATCTGGGACCGGCTGGACGCACGGGTACAGGAACGGGTGGTCGACTGGTTCTCGGGGTTCGTCGGCGGACGCACCTGGGACAACAACTGGCGGCTCTTCCAGGTGGTGTCCGAGCAGTTCCTCGCCTCGGTGGGTGCTCCGTACAGCTCCTCGGACATCGAGGAGGGGCTGGACAGGATCGAGGACTGGTACGTCGGTGACGGCTGGTACACGGACGGGGACGGCCGCAACTACGACTACTACGTCGGCTGGGCCATGCATCTGTACCCGCTGCTGTGGGCCCGGATCGCGGGCCCGGACGGCGACGGCGGCCGGGCAGCGGCCTACCGGCAGCGCCTCGGCCGGTTCCTGGAGGACTACCAGCACTTCTTCGGCGCCGATGGCGCCCCCGTCCACCAGGGCCGGTCACTCACCTACCGGTTCGCCGCGCTCGCCCCGGTCTGGATGGGCGCGCTGGCCGACTGCACCCCGCTGGCGCCCGGGCTGACCCGTCGGCTCGCCTCGGGTACGCTGCGGCACTTCGCGGAGCGCGGGGTGCCGGACGAGCGGGGGCTGCTGAGCCTCGGCTGGTACGACACCTTCCTGCCGTCGACCCAGCCGTACTCCGGACCGGCGTCGCCGTACTGGGCGAGCAAGGGCTTCCTCGGCCTGCTGCTTCCCGCCGACCACGAGGTGTGGACGGCGCGGGAACTCCCGCTGCCCGTCGAGGAATCCGACACGTACACCGCGCTGCCCGCCCCCGGCTGGCTGCTGCACGGCACCCGGCACGACGGCATCGTCCGGCTGGTCAACCACGGCAGCGACCACCAGCCGCCCGCCCCGGACGCCACGGCCATCGAGGCCGGTGCCGATCCGGACGAGGGCGCCGGTGAGGACGATCCCCATTACGCGAAACTGACGTACTCGACGGCGACGGCACCGGAGTCCGCACCGCACGCCCTGGCGCGCAACATCGACGGGCAGCTGGCCCTGATCGCCCCCGACGGCACTCCGTCCCGGCGCCGCCGCATCCATCCGCTGCGCTGCGAGGGCCGCGTCGCCGCTTCCTGGTCAGCGGCCCGGCTGCCGGGTGACGAGCGCGTCTACCGGATCGAGTCGGCGAGTGTGCTGCACGGCCCGTGGGAGATCCGGGTGCACCGTGTCGACGCGCCCGAGGGTGCGGTGGTCAGGGAGGGCGGCCACGCTGTCGCGCACGCGCAGAGTCCGTTCGCCTCGTCGGGGCCGGACTGGGCGCTCGCCCGCACGGCCGAGGGGCTGAGCAGTGCGGTGGTCGCCCTGCACGGTTGGGACGGGGGCGTCGAAGGGGCCGCCGTGGCGCGCGATGTCGAGTCCAACGCGTACGGGCCCCACTCAGCGGTCCCGTATCTGCGCAGCGGCCCGCATCCGGGCGGCCGGAGCATCCATGTCTCGCTCGTCGTGCTCTCCCGCGACCGTGTCCATCCGGAGGCGCTGCGTACGGCCGTGCGGGTGCGGGTGGACGGCGACGCGGTGGCGCTGACGTTCCTGGACGGCAGCACGGTCGAGGTCTGACGGCGGTGACCGGCACCGGGCACGGCGGGCGGAACTCAGAGTCCGAAGGCGTTGTCCTCCCTGCGGTGGAGGTGCCCGAGGAGCTCCTGCGCCAGTGACTTGATCGTGTCGAGCCCCGCCCGTCCCCATGGGCGGGGCACGGTGTCCACGGCGCAGACGGCGCCCAGGGCGACACCCGTACGGTCGATGAGCGGCGCCCCGAGGTACGAACGGATGCCTATGTCGTCGACGACCGGATTGCCGGCGAAGCGCGGGTAGTCGCAGACGTCCTCCAGGACCAGCGCCTTGCGCCGTACGACGACGTGCGGACAGTAGCCGTGGTCGAGCGCCACGTACCGGCCGTTGCGCCCACTGCCCGCCGCCGTGGCCCCCAGGTACGAGCCCTTGCGGGTGCCGGCTGGGGTGTGCATCCCGGCGAAGAACTGCCGGTTGCCATCGATGAAGTTGACCATCGAGAAGGGCACGTCGGTCACTTCGGCCACCCGGTCGGCGAAGGCGTCGAAGTTGTCGAACGAGAAGTCGGCCCGCTCCCCCAAACCGAGGCTGCGCAGCCGCTGGGTCCGGACGACCGCCTCCTGGTCGACGGGTGTCAGCAGCAGCCGTCCCAGGGCATGCGGGGTCACTGACGGGCTCCGAAGCTTCCGTGACCGGAGAACGGGGCCGGTTCGGCTGTGGCGTTGATGAGGTGCTGGACCAGGGTGACGAGCGCGCCGGTGCCCGAACTGGCGATGCGGGCGTCGCAGAGGACGACCGGCACCTCCGGTGCGAGGTCGAGAGCGGCCCGTACCTCCTCCGGGCCGTAGCGGAAGGCCCCGTCGAACTCGTTGACGGCGACGATGAATCCGATCCCGCGCCGCTCGAAGAAGTCGACGGCCGCGAAGCACTCCTCCAGTCTGCGGGTGTCGGCGACCACCACCGCGCCCAGCGCGCCCTGGGAGAGTTCGTCCCACATGAACCAGAACCGTTCCTGGCCCGGTGTGCCGAACAGGTAGAGGACATGCTGTTCGTCCAGCGTGATGCGGCCGAAGTCCATCGCCACCGTGGTGGAGGTCTTGGACTCGATGCCCTCGAGACTGTCGGTCGCCGCACTGACCTGGGTCAGCAGCTCCTCCGTGCTCAAGGGCGCGATCTCGCTGACCGCGCCGACGAAGGTCGTCTTGCCGACACCGAACCCGCCCGCCACCAGCACCTTGAGGGCGACGGGAAATCCCTCGGAGCCGCCGGGGGCCTGCGCGTACCCGGAGGCAGAGCTACCGGTGCCGTCCGCATACCCGGAGGTGCCGGATCCGTCCGGGTACCCGGAGGTGCCGGATCCGTCCGGGTACCCGGAGGTGCCGGGTCCGTCCGCGTACCCACCGAACCCGGAGCCGTCCGCGTAGCCGACGTGTCCGGGGCTTCCGGTGCCCGCGTACGGGGCGGGGCTGTCGAAGCCGTCAGAGCTGTCGTCGTAAGCCATCGAGCACTGCCTCCAGCAGGGATCGGTCAGTGGGCATGTCGTAGAAGGCGGGCGGGTGCGCGGTGACCGCACCGCAGTCGACCAGGTCCGAGAGCAGCACCTTGGTCACGACTGCGGGCAGCCGCAGATGCGCGGCGATCTCGGCCACCGAGGTGGGACCGCCACACAGGCCCAGCGCCACCGAGTGCTCGGGGCCCAGGTGCGTCTGCGGAACGGTCCCGGTGGCCATCACCAGGGACAGCAGATCGAGCACGGTCGTAGGACGGGTACGGCCGTTGCTCACGGTGTACGGACGGATGAGGCGGCCTGCCGCGTCGTCGAGCAACGGCCCGTCGTGCGTGGCCGGCATGTTCACAGCCCCGAGGCGCCCGGCACCCCGGCCGCTTGTCTCGTCGGCGTCATCAGATAGGGCCGGACGCTCTTGACCAGCATGGTCATCTCGTATCCGAGCACGGCGGCGTCGGCGTTCCGCCCGGCCAGCACGGCCAGACAGGTGCCGGAGCCGGCGGTGGCGACGAAGAGCAGCGTCGAGTCGAGCTCCACCACCACCTGCCGGACCTCCCCGTTGTCCCCGAAGCGGGCCCCGGCACTGCGGCCGAGCGAGTACAGGCCGGCGGCCAGCGCCGCCATGTGGTCGGCGCTGTCCGCGTCCATGCCATGGAGGGATTTCACCAGCCCGTCGGCGGAGAGCAGTACCGCACTGCGCGTGTACGGCACGCGCTGTACCAGTCCGCTCAGCAGCCAGTCGAGGTCCGAGACCTGACCGGACGGCATTTCGGTCGCCATGGTGCATCTACTCCTTGGTGGTGTTCGCGTCGAGTGGGTCTTGATCGTTGTGGTACGAGCCGGCCTGGAGCAGTTCCACGGGTGCGGCGGCGCCGCGGACCGGGAGCGGATCCAGCGGCGCCCTGACCGGTGCGGCCGCTGCCACGAGGCCCGGACCGCCCTCCGGCGTGCCGACGCCCGGGTCCGTCCCGAAGCCGTTGTCCGTTTCCGGCTCCGCCTCGGACTCGGCCCGCGCCTCGGCGAGATCGATGCCGCGCCGGAACGCCGCCACGAGCCCGGGGTCGTGCAGGACCGGCTCGTCTACCGTCCGCGGGGCGGGAGCCTCCCGGAGCTGCGGGACCAGGTGCTCCTGGTTGGCGCGCCTGGGGAGCTGGGGCCGGCCCATGGTGCCGCGTACGGCCCCGGTCTCCTGAGGGAGTGCCGGGACGGCGTCGTCCGCGGGCCGGATGCCGGGGAAGGCCTCGGCGGGGGCGGGCCGGTCGAGGCGTTCGGCGCGCAGCGGGAGCGGCGGGCCCTCGCCCTGGCGCCGGGTCTGCTGCGGCGTCTGGTGCAGCCGCAGCTGCTGGTTGGGGACGAAGGGCCGGCGCTCCGGCTCGGGGGCGGGCGCCGGTGCGGGGATCCGGAGGGCCGCGGTGTCGTCCTGGGGCGGCGGGCGGTGCACGGGGCCGGGGGGCGGAACCGGCGCGTCCGCGGAGTCGCCGGTTGCGCCGTCATCGGCACCGAGCAGGGTCTGCGGGAGGACGAGTACGGCTTGCGTGCCCCCGTAGATGTTGCTCTGCAGACGTACGGCGATGCCGTGCCTGCGGGCCAGCGAGGCGACGACGAACAGTCCGATGCGGCCGTCCTGGAGCAGGCGGGCGACATTGACCTGGTCGGGGTCGGCCAGCAGGGCGTTCATCCGCTTCTGCTCGTCCCCCGGCATGCCGAGTCCCCGGTCCTCCACCTCCAGGGCGAGACCGGCGGTGACGTGCTGGGCGCGGAGCAGTACCTGGGTGTGCGGGGCGGAGAACACGGTGGCGTTCTCCACCAGTTCGGCCAGGAGATGGATCACGTCGGCCACTGCGTGCCCGCGGAGCGTGCCGCCGATCGGGGGTACGAGTTTGACCCGCGGATACTGCTCGACCTCGGCGATCGCCGAACGCAGCACCTCGGTCATGGTGACCGGGTTGCTCCACTGCCGCCGGGAGACGGCGCCGCCGAGGACGGCCAGGTTCTCCGCGTGGCGGCGGATCCGGGTGGCCAGGTGGTCGACGTGGAAGAGGCCCTTGAGCAGATCGGGGTCCTCGACCTCGTGCTCCAGCTCGTCGAGCAGCTGGATCTCGCGGTGCACGAGCGACTGGAGCCGGCGGGCGAGGTTGACGAAGACCTCCACCTTCTGGTCCTCGCCGGTGTGCTCGGACAGCCGGGACGCCTGTACGACGGCGGCCACGGCGGCTTCCTGCTGGCGTCCGAGCTCCTGGCCCAGCAGCTCGAAGGCGTCGCTGCCGGGTGCGACGGGCTGCGGGGAGCGGCGCGCGGGCACGGGTTCGCCGTTGCGGAGCTGTTCCACCACCCGTTGCAGGTCGGCCTGGCCCTGGGCGCTGGCCCGGCGCAGGGCCAGGCAGCGGCCGAGGACCGTGGTGGCCACCCGGTTGGCGGCCAGGAAGGCGGCCACCATCGCGGCGAGCGCCAGTGCGCCGGCGGCGCCGAGCGCCGTCCAGAGCTCCCTGGAGGGCGGGGTGGAGCCGGAGCGGGCGGTGAAGATGACGGCCGCGGCACCGGCGAGCGCGACGGCGACGGCCGGCAGCACTGCGGTACGCAGGAGTTGGGGGCGTATACGCGCCTCTGGGGACGGCCGGGCAGCACGTGGTCTGGCCGCGGCCGAGTGGGATCGGGCTCCCGGTCGGCCGTGCCGCCCGCCCTCTCGTCGTTCCGGTCGCGCGTCGGGTGCGCGAAGTTGAGACATCAGCGTCCTCGGTACGTGGGGCCCCAGGCATCGGCGTTCATGTGGTGGCACCTACGGTGGTCGGTCGTTCTCGGGTCATCGGCCGGGCAGGCTCGGAGAATATGAGCCCACCGTTGATCACCGGGCACACACGGTAGTCGCCTGTGGCGAGGGTGCGACGGGCAGTTGTGGAACTTGCCCGCCATCCGTCCCGCTCTGGTATGACCTCTCGCACGGGCGCCCGATTTCCAGGGCGGGTCACCAGGGACACCCACACCCGAACGGCGGTGTCCCCGAAAGCCGGAGCACCGTGCCGGCCTACTCACACGGCAAGCCCCCTCGACGGTCGTCGAGGGGGCTTGGCGGTGCGGGTTCGCTCAGGCCTTGCGGAGCCGGGCGATGATGCCGTCGAGGTCGCGCCGGAACATGTAGTCGCGGAAGACGTGTCCGCCGGGCTCCTCGTACCACTCGTGCGGGATGCCGGCCGCGCCGAGGAGGGACCGGAACTCCCGCTGCCCGGCCAGCACCTGGCCCTCGTTGGCCTGGTCGAACCAGTTGACCGGATCGGGACTGGTGCCCGCGACCAGGAAGACGCGCTTGTTCCGGTAGCTCTCGATCCGCTGGACCGGGTTGTCGGCGCTGACCCTGGCCTCGTCCCACAGCGGTACGCCGTAGACGGTGCCGCCGGCCAGTTCCACGGCGGCCGACGACGCGTTGGCCCAGTGTCCGACCAGGCCCGAGTCACGGCGCAGGCTCGCCGGGCCCGAGTGCGCGCTGACCGAGGCGAAGTGGCCGTAGTACTTGGCCGCGTACTTCAGCGCGCCGAAGCCGCCCATCGAGAACCCGGCGACGGCACGGCCGTCGTACTCGGCGTACGTACGGAAGTTGGCGTCGATCCAGGGCAGCAGCTGGGCGATGTGGAAGGTCTCCCAGTTGCGGGGACCGGCGTTGGAGCTGACGGGGTTGGAGTACCAGCCCGCGTGACCTCCGTCGGGCATCACGACGATGACCGGCTTGCCGGCCGTCCAGTCGCGGATGCCCATGCGGTCGAAGGTGATGAAGTCCTGGTCCGTGCCGCCGCCGTGGAGCAGGTAGAGCACCGGATAGGAGCGTCCGCCGGTGTGGTAGCCGTCGGGGAGCAGGACGTTCACCCCCGGGTTCCAGCCGATGGCGTCGGTCGCGAACCGGTAGTACCACATCCGGGGGTCGCCCTCGTTGCGGTCCACGATGCGCAGTCCGAATCCGTCGCCGGCCGCACTGGCCGGCGACGCCGACGCGAGGATTCCCCCGGCTCCCAGAGCCATCGCCGCGGAGATCCCGCCGGCGGCCCTGATGACGCTTCTGCGGGTGGGGCGGGGCCCGTTCGCGCTCATGCGGAGTAGCCCTTCGGCGGGATCAGCGTGGCGAGCTGATCGAAGGAGATCCAGTAGATCTGGTTGCCGCTGAAGGAGGCGGGGTCGGCTATGAGAACGGTGCGGTCCACCTCGTCGTAGCCGAAGACGGTGAAGTAGTGGTAGATCGTCTGGTTCGACGGGTAGCCGGGCGGCTGATTGCCGGGCGGGGCCACGATGTTGGCCACCAGCGGGTAGTTGCGGTCGATGTCGAAGACGATGTCGTACCAGAGCAGGTCGCGCTGGGCCTGGGTGGGCGGGTCGTTCGGCATCTCCTTGGTCTCGTACCAGCCCCCGCCGAGGTTCGAGTTGAGCACGTTGGTGACCTGACCGATGTGGTCGGTGCCCGCTTCGGTGGTGCCGAGCTGCCAGGCCAGATCCCCCTGGCTGGGCGGGGCCATCCGGGCGGAGAGCGCGATACGGGTGGCGGCCGGACCGCACCAGTAGCCGGTCTCCTGGACCTGGTAGTCGATCTGCAGCCAGTGCGCGCTCTGAGTGCGTCCGGCATCGACCGTCAGCCGGGTGCCCGGCCGGTTGTGTCCGCTGACGACGGCCGTTCCGGCCTTCGAGCCGTTCGCGAGCACGGACACCGACGGCGTGTGCGGTGTGGACGAGGCCAGTGCGGTGCCGGGATGGAGCAGGGCTCCGACGGCGGCCGCGGCAATCGCGGTGGACACAAGTCTCCTGCGCATGAAGGCTCCTGAGGGTGGGGGGGGCGGCCTCGTGGGAAGCAGCGGCTTCGTGGAAGCGCTCAGTCGTCTGCGACGGGCCGGGATCAGCGTCGCGCCTGCCCGACTGCCGGCGCAAGCGGCGAAAGTTCAGGCTTACGAGTGAACTTGACGGACCGTCATTCCTGAGGTCCCGCGCTACCCCCGCGCCCGTTCCTCGGCGGCCAGCAGCGCGCGGCCTTCCGCGGTCGCGACGTGGAAGGACCGCCCGGCCCTGCGCACGGTGGTGACCAGGCCCGCCGCCCGCAGCACGTTCAGGTGCTGGCTGACGGCGGGGTGGGTCACGTCCAGGAGGCGGGCGGCCTCGACGGTGGAGCAGCCGGTGCGGGTGGCGCGCAGGATGCCCGCACGGGTGTGCCCGAGCAGCGGTCCCAGCGGCCCGGACCCCGTTCCGGGGCGGGCGTCGGCGGGACCGGCCCAGTCCGCGGTGTGGTGGATGGGATAGACCAGAACGGGCGGCAGGTCCCCGTCCGCCAGCGTGATGGGGGTGGGCCAGCAGAAGAACGAAGGCTGCAGTACGAGGCCCCGGCCGCGCAGCCGCAGTTCCTGCTCGACGGGGTACGTCACCTCCAGCACCGGCGCGCGCCAGCGGAACTGCGGGCCGAGTCCCGCCAGCAGCCCCTCGGTGCCGCCGTCGAGGAGGCTGTGCAGCCGCAGGGCGCGGTCGGCGTCGATGTCGGCGTGGACGCGCCGCCAGTACGGCGCGAGCGCCTCCAGCTGGTACGTACGCAGGGCTCCGCCCAGCAGGTGCAGGGTTTCGGTGTCGCCTCCGGCCAATGACCGCACCCAGCCGGGCAGTTGCAGCGAGGACGCGAGCTGGTTCAGATCCGAGCGCAGACGGGGGCGCGGAGTGCTCATCAAGGTGTCGACGGAGGCCTGCAGTGTGGCCCGGTCGCCGGCCGTGGGGGTGAGGAAGTCCGGCGAGTACCCGCGCGGGGGCAGCAGGCAGGAGAGCAGACGGGGACTGCCGGAGAGCCGTGGCCGCACCCAGCGGCGCCACGCGCCGAACACCCTCTCGCCGTCACGTCGTTGCAGGGTCTGCACGCTGTTGCTGATCTCCCAGAGGAAGTCCGGCCCCGGAGCCACCCGGACCCGCGCCAGGTCCTCCGACGTGAAGTACACCCGCAGCATGGTCGCTCCCTCGGGAAGTGGAGGTGTACCGATACCGACCACGGCCGTGCCCATCGGATCAGCGAGCGGTGGAGGGGAGTCGCACCGGGAGCCGCCGTGCCGCACCGGCTCCCTCCGGGCAGCGTACCGCCGCCCGGCCCCCGCACGGCTGTCACCCGAGGCAATCACGGGGCATGGATCCGGGGCTCCCGAGGCCCCGTTGCGGAGTGCGGACGGGCAGGGGGGCGGGTGGGTCGCCGGTGAAGGGGCGCCGCCCTTCCGGCACGAGGATCGCGCGGGTCGGGTGACCGG
Source organism: Streptomyces sp. NBC_00876 (assembly GCF_045207435.1). Classification (NCBI taxonomy): domain Bacteria; kingdom Bacillati; phylum Actinomycetota; class Actinomycetes; order Kitasatosporales; family Streptomycetaceae; genus Streptomyces; species Streptomyces sp. NBC_00876. Next base: position 7,575,197 of record NZ_CP108800.1, on the reverse strand, counting down.
GTCCGGCCGGCGGCCGGCCCCTGGTTCGGAGCGGCTCGGCTCACCCGGCCGGGTGGCCGGCTCCGCGAGGTGGGCGGACAGGACCGCGGGAACGCCCGACCGCCCACCCGTCACACCTGGGGCGCGCGGTCCCGGTCACGGTCGGGTGCGGGAGTCGCGGCCGCACCGGGGAGCTGTACGTGGACCGGGGGCCAGTTGCCCCATCCCTGCGACGGCTCGGCGGCCACGGCCCGCCACCACGGCTCGACCGCCGGCGGATCGGCGGGCTCGAACGGCTGGCCGGGCCGGGGGGAGGCCATCCTCACCCCGGCGGCCCGGGTGGCGCGCATGGACCATTCGGCGGGTTCGGCCCAGGGATGCAGCGCGAGATTGAACGTCCCCCAGTGGATCGGCAGCATGACGCCCGCCGCCGGGTCATTGCCCTGGAGGTCGAGGTGGGCCTGGACACCCTCGTCGGGACTCATGTGGATGTCCGGCCACGCGCCGGGCTCCGGCCTGCCCTCCGTCCGGTCCTTGGGCCAGTACTGGCTGTACGCGCCGATCTGGATCATCGTGGCGTCGAACGGACCGTGCTCGGCGCCGATGGCCTTGAAGCCGGGGAAATAGCCGGTGTCACCGCTGTGGTAGATCCGGTGCACGGGACCTGCGACGGCCCAGGACGCCCAGAGGGTGTGCTGCTGGTTGCGCAGACCGCGGCCGCAGAAATGGCGGGCCGGGGTGGCGGTGAGGCTGATCCCCGCCACGGTCGTGGTCTCGTTCCAGTCGAGCTCCCGGATCCGGTCCGGCGGGACGCCCCAGCCCTCCAGATGCGCACCGACTCCCAGCGGCACCGCGAAAACGGTGTCCGTACGCGCCAGAGCTCGGATCGTCGGAAGGTCTAGGTGGTCGTAGTGGTCGTGCGAGATCACGACCACATCAACCGGGCCGAGCACGCCGAGCGGCAGCGGGGCGGGGTGCACACGCCTGGGGCCGGCGAAGGCGAAGGGCGAACAGCGCTCGCCCCAGACCGGGTCGAAGAGCACCCGCCGGCCGTCGATCTCGGCGAGCACGCTGGAATGCCCCATCCAGGTGAGCCGCAGCCCGGACGCGGGAGGCTCGGCGAGGTCGGCCAGGGTCGTGGCGTGCACGGGCACCGTGCCGGCCGGCGCCCTGAGCACCCGCTCCTCCTTGCGGAAGTAGACCTTCGCGAACTCCAGGGCGGACCCGGACGGTCTGGTCCGCGCCCCCACCGGGTTCTGGAAGACCCCGTCGGCGAAGTTGGGGGAACGGCGGATGCGCTCCATCCGGGCACCGGCCGGGTCGGCGCCGAAGGCCGCGGGTCGCAGCGCGCGCAGCCGGGTGCGGAGCGAAAGCTTGGAGTCAGCGCCGGTCACAAGATCTCCTGAGGGAGTCGGTGTCGTCCCATTATGGACAGGGGGTACGACAGTGCGAGAGCAGAGCACCCAACGGGATGGCGCTCCGGAAGGACGGCTTCAGCCACGCTGCTGCCCGTACACGTGCTCGACATGGAGCCTCAGGACCACGCGCCGGTCCCTGACCATGGCCCTGCGGTAGTCGTCCCAGTCGGGGTGCTCGCCCTGCACATCCCGGTAGAGCTTGATCAACTCCGCCACGGTGGCGTCATCGGGATCGGCGGCCACCGGAGTGAGCTCGGCGGTGCCGTCCGCGACCGTCCAGGCCCAGCGGTCCTGGCTGGTGACGTGGTAGCTCGCCCGCGGGTCCCGGCGGAGGTTCCGGGTCTTCGCGCGGCCCTCGGTGACCGAGACACGGACGATGCGCTCGTCGGGGTAGTAGAAGTGGTTGACGTTGGACAGCTGGGGACGGCCGTCCTGCTTGAGTGTGACCAGTACGCCGCTGTTCTCCTCGGCGAACAGGCGAAGCAGCGCGTCCTGGCGTACATCGAATCCCGTCATGACGAATCCAACGTTGCGGACGTGCGCAGGATTCCGCATCCGGATCCGCGTCCGCCGGCCCGCCCTCCGTTCCGGCCGGGGCCTGTGCACCGGCCGGAACCGGCCATCGGGCGGTGTCGCGGCGAAGGCCGCGTTGACAGGGACTCCTCCGCCTCCCGATACTGACCGACGGTTCAGTAATCGAGCCCGGACCGGCCCTCGCGAGAGGCCCCGGTGACGCGGAGCCGCCGCCGGGCCCGCCCCCGCAGCGACCGAGGAGTAACCCCATGACGACGCCTCCGGTGTCCCCGCCCGCCCCACTGATCTCGTTGACGTGGACGGATCACACCACCGGCCATCAGGGACATCTCGTCGTCGACCGGCTGGTGCGCGGGGTGTCCAGCGGCGGGCTGCGGATGCGGCCGGGCTGCACCCTGGACGAGGTGGCCGGGCTGGCCCGCGGCATGACGATGAAGGAAGCCCTCCACTTCGACGCGGACCGGACCGGTGCCCGCTACATACCTCTCGGCGGCGCCAAGGGAGGCATCGACTGCGACCCCCGCGATCCGGCGGCGTACGGCGTCCTGGTGCGCTACCTGCGGGCCATGCGTCCGTACATCGAGAGCATCTGGACCACCGGCGAGGACCTGGGGCTCACCCAGGATCTCGTCGACCGCGCCGCCGCCGAGGCCGGTCTCGTCTCCACGGTCCAGGCCGTCTACCCGCTGCTCGACGACGAGAGCGGGGCCCGCCGGCGGCTGGCCGACGCCTTCGCCCTCGATGTGGACGGCATCGGCCTGGACGAGCTGGTCGGCGGCTGCGGGGTCGCGGAGTCCGCGCTCGCCGCGCTGGACCGGGCCGGGGTCGCCCACGGCGACGCGCGGGTCGCCGTGCAGGGTCTGGGCACCATGGGCGGGGCGACGGCCAGGTTTCTGTCCCGGGCCGGGCTCCGGGTGGTCGCCGTCGCCGACATCAAGGGCACGATCGCCAATCCGGCCGGTCTCGACGTCGAGGCGCTGCTGGCCGCCAGGGACGCCCATGGCGCGGTGGACCGCGGCGCCCTGCGCGCCGCCGACCGGGAGCTGCCCGCCGCCGACTGGCTGGCCCAGGACGCCGAAGTACTCGTACCGGCGGCCGTCTCCTATGCCGTGGACGCGACGAACCAGGCAAGGATCAGGGCCCGTTGGGTGGTCGAGGCGGCCAATATGCCCGTGCTGCCGGAGGCAGAGGCGCTGCTCGCCCGGCGCGGGATCACGGTGCTTCCCGACGTGGTCGTCAACTCCGGTACCAACGCCTGGTGGTGGTGGACCCTGTTCGGCGACATCGGCGCCGACGCGGACGAGGCGTTCGCGCACGTCCGGCACTCGATGCGCGCCCTCATCGATCTCGTGCTGACCCGCGCGGCGGCGGACGGCAGCACGCCGCGGGCGGCGGCGCACGCCGTCGTCGCCGACCGGCTGCCGGTGATGGCCGAGCGTTTCGGCTGGTACCGCTGAGCCGCGCCCCCGACTCCGGCCGCCATGGCATCCGGTGCCGGCCACGCCGCTCCGGACCCGCCCCCGGCCTGCTCCGTGGCGGGCATTGGTTAGGGTGACGGCGTGGCAAGAGTGCGGTTGGGTGTGGCGGAGCGGCGCGAGGAGTTGCTGCGCGCTGCCATCGAACAGATCGAGGTGCGCGGTGTCGCAGCCGTACGGATCGCCGATGTCGCGTCCGTGCTCGGTGTGAGCAACGCACTCGTGCTCTACCACTTCTCCACCAAGGAGAAGCTGGTCGCGGCCGCGTTCGCACACGCCGCCGAAGCCGATCTCGCCCAATTGCGCAAGCTGTTGGGCCGTCGCACCACTGCTGTACGCAGGCTGCGCGCCGCCGTCCGCTGGTATGCGCCGACGGGTCAGGCCAAGGGCTGGCGGCTGTGGATCGAGGGCTGGGCCGCGTCCCTCCGCGACCCTGCGCTGCGCAATGTGGCGGGCGATCTCGACCAGCAGTGGAAGGCGGAACTGGCCGAGGTCATCGAGGAGGGTGCGGCGGCGGGCGAGTTCCACTGCGACGACCCGATGTCCGTGGCCTGGCGGCTGACCGCACTGCTGGACGGTCTGGCGGTGCAGATGACGTCGTACGCCGGGCCGCTGTCCAGGCCCACGATGCTGGAGTGGACCGAGCAGGCCCTCGCCCGCGAACTGGGCATCGACCACGAGACCCTGACGGCCTGACCGCTCCGCCTCCCCCGGTCCCGGCAGCCGGGACGCCGCCCGTCCCCCGCCATCCGGTCCCGGCGGCCGGGACGCCGCCCCCGTCCCTCCGGGACAGCCCCCCGTGCGCTGTCCCGCTGCCCGGCCGCCACCGCGTCCGCCGCCCGCCCGCGCCCTCTCCCCCCGCCTGCCGGACCGCGCTCAGGTCTGGCGCAACGGTGCGTAGGCCTCGCCCTGGAGCCCGAACGTCCACGCGACCCCCTCCTTGGCGGTCCTGGTCCTCGGCGGCACCCGCAGCCAGTACGTGCGATGCGTCCCGTCCGGCTCCGGGGTGGAGTTGACCACCTCGACCATGACCACATCCTCGTCACCGTCGAGCGCGATCCGCCAGAGGATGCCCGTCTCGTCACGGTGGACCGGCTCGGCGCCCGACTCGGTGAGATAGCGGTCGTATCCGTAGAACTCCAGCATCACGCGGCGCAGCTCCGCGTTCCCCTCGGCCCGGATCCGCTCGGGGGTCAGCGCTGCCAGCTCCGCGAGGAAGGCGGCGGGTACGGGCATGCCGCGCCAGGCGTACAGGGCGAAGCCGTCACGGTAGGAGAGTGCCGGGCCGTCGCCCCGGTCCAGCCTTCCCGCCTCGTCGCGGTGGAGTGCCTCGGGTCGTTCGCTGATCACCACGGCGCGCTCGTAGGGCCACCACCAGCCCGCGTTCCTCGCGACGGCCGCGAGTCCGTCGAGCCGCTCGCCCCGGCCGTCGAAGGCGGCGAGCCAGGCCGCGTCGTGCTGGCCCAGAACGGCGTCGAGCAGCACGAGGCGGACATCCGATTCGTCCTCGGGCTTCGCGGCGAGGCCGTCCACGACGCCCGCCCGTATCCGTTCGGCGAGGGCCGCCGTGGTCTCCCAGAGCTGGGCGCCGGTGGCCGACCACAGCGCGGCCCAGCCCGCCGGGCCCAACTCGTCGTACATCCGGCGCCGTTCCTCCGCCCAGGGGCGGGTCCGCACCTCCTCCCGGACGGAGCGCCCCGCGTCGGCCAGCTTCTCCACGGCCTCGACGGCCGCCCTGGGCGAATCGGCCCAGACGAACTCCTGCGGCTCGGCCAGACCCGCGCGGCGGTAGGCGAGCCGCACCCCGTCCTCGGCCGCCGCCCGGTCCGCCGCGCCGGTCGCCGCCGCCACGGCCCGCCATGAGTCCACGTACTGCATCGGTTTCCCCGTCCCCTGTTCCCTGTTCCTGAATTCCCGGATCGTGCTGCGCTGCCACGCGTCCCCGGCCCACCGGCCGGGGCGTCCCGCTCAGTCCGCGACGATGCGGACCGCCCCCGGCGCGTACTCCCGCTGGCGCACGACCCGGAACCAGCCCTTCGGCAGCGAGATCACCGCATGCTCCTCGTGCACCACGCGTCCGCCGTCGGGGAGGTGGAGCAGCATCGGGCCGAACACCCCGCCCTCCCGGATCAGCCGTCCCGGTCCCGGCACCGCGTGCGCGTGTCCGGTGACCTCGCCGAGCGCGAGCACCAGCCGGCCGCGCCCGTCCCGCAGTTCACCCGGTGCCTCCAGGAGGTTCGCCGGGACCGCGGACTCCTCCAGAGCCATGATCAGTACGTCGCCCTGCCGGTACACAGATGTCTCCCCTCCGCACCGGCACCCGCTGTGCCGGCCACATCGAAAACGCTACGGCGGGGGTCTGACAATCGGCCGGTGAGCGCCGTCGGCGGGGCCCGGTCGTCCCGTTGTCAGTGGGACTTGATAGACCTTGCGCACATCAATCCGTCGCCGTCATCAGGAGCTCAGGGCCATGTCCGATGTGGACCACCTGCACGAGTTGCTCGGCCTTCCGGCCGTCGATTTCCAGTCCGGCACGAACGACAGCCCCCGGCCGGCCGCGGATGCCGCGGCCTGGCGCGTGTTCGTCGAGCCGTACGAGGACGAGGACCGCACCTGGGAGCAGGAGTTCGCCGCGTTCCTCGACGAGGTGGACCCGGCCGGTGTCCGCGCGCTGATCATCGGGCAGTGGGGCGAGTCGTACGAGGAGAGGTCGTCCTACCCGATCGGGCTCGTGATCGCCGCCGCCGAGCGGCTGACGTCGCTGGAAGCGGTGTTCGTCGGCGATCTGACCATGGAGGAGGCCGAGATCTCCTGGATCGAGCAGAGCGATGTCACCGAACTGCTCACCGCCTTCCCCGCACTGGTGGAACTCGGGGTACGGGGCGGTTCCCACCTCGTCTTCCCCGCCACGAAGCACGAGCGGCTGCGTTCGCTCACCATCGAGACGGGCGGGCTGCCGGTGCAGGTGGTGCGCGGGGTGCTGGACAGTGAGCTGCCCGCGCTGGAGCGGCTCGACCTCTGGCTGGGGGTCTCCGCCTACGGGGGCGACGCCGATGTCTCGGATCTCGCGCCGCTGCTGTCGGGGACGCGCTTCCCGGCCCTGCACCATCTCGGCCTGCGCAACAGCGAGGTGGAGAACGAGATCGCGGCCGCCGTCGCCTCCGCCCCGGTCGTGGCCCGGCTGCGCACGCTCGATCTGTCGTGCGGCACGCTGGGCGACGAGGGTGCGGCGGCCCTGCTGGAGGGCCAGCCGCTGACCCATCTCGAAGTCCTGGATCTGCACCACCACTTCCTCACCGAACCGATGGAGCGCCGGGTCACCGAGGCCCTCGAGCCGCACGGGGTGCGGGTGGATCTGTCGGACCGCTGCGAGCCGTGGGGCGACCGCGGGGCCGCGGGCCGGTACGTCACGGTGTCGGAGTGAGTGCCCCGTGACCGCCATCGAGCGCCCCGGCACCGTCCACGGCCGGCCCGTCCTGACCGTGCCGCTCGCCGAGGGTGACGAGCCCCGCCATGTCGCGGTCGGCGCGTAGCGGGCCGCCGCGCCTGGCGGTGGTCGGCAATCCCGGCAGCCGCCGGGTCGCTCTCTTCCAGGACGCCGTGCGGGCCGCCGGGCTGCCGGGGGCCCGTGTGGTGTCCTGGCTCGAGGTGTTGCACGGGAAAGCGGACTTCCGGCCCGGGGAGACCGTGCGTATCGACTCGCCCGGCGAGGACGCCGACGTCGAGCGGCTGCTGCGCGGCGTCGACGACCCGACCAGGGTGGAGGGTTCGGCCCTCTGGTACGCGCGGTTCACCTCGGCCGTACGGGACGTGGCACGGGCGGCGGAGACCGCGGGTGCGGTGCTGCTGGACAGTCCCGGCGACATCGCGTCGCTCTTCGACAAGCGCCTGTGCCACGGCGTCCTGGACACCGCGGGCGTGCCCGTGCCCTACTCGCCGACGTCGGGTCCGCTCGCGGGTCCCGTGCGGGGCTGGGCCGATGTGCGGGAGCTGATGGCCGGCCATCGCATGCCCCGTGTGTTCGTGAAGCCGGCCCACGGGTCCTCCGCCTCCGGGGTGATGGCCGTGGAGACGGCGGGTCCCGGCCGGGTGCGGGCGAGCACCTCGGTCGAACGCGACCCGGCCGGCCACCTCCACAACTCGCTGAGGGTGCGGCAGTGCACAACGGAACGCGAGGTGGCGGCGATCGTCGACGCGCTCGCACCGGACGGTCTGCACATCGAACGATGGCTGCCGAAGGCCTCGCAGCGCGGCCGGGCCGCGGATCTGCGGGTCGTGGTGGTCGACGGCCGGGCCACCCACGCCGTCGTCCGCACCAGCCGCTCCCCCATGACCAATCTGCATCTCGGCGGCGCGCGCGGCGATCTGGACGAGGTGCGGGCCGCCGTCGAGGCGGCGGGCGGCAGCTGGAGCCGGGCGCTGGCCGTGTGCGAGCGGGCGGCCGCCGCCTTCCCGGACACGCTGTGCGTGGGCGTCGATCTGCTGCCCGCGACCGGCTGGCGGCGCTTCGCCGTCGGCGAGGTCAACGCCTTCGGTGACCTGCTGCCCCGGCTGACGGGTCTGCCGGGCAGCGGCGCCGAGGGCCTGGACACCTACGCGGCGCAGGTCGCCGCCGTACTGAACCGAGCAAGGAACCACCGTGGCAGCGCAGCACCCTGAACCACCCTCCGGCGTCATGGAAGCCGTCGACCCCGATATGAGCGAGGTGGTGGGCAGCCACGATCTGCTGCTCGTCACCCTGGACACCCTGCGGTACGACGTCGCGGCCGAGCTCGCCGCCGCCGGGCGCATCCCCAATCTGGCCCGGCATCTGCCGGGCGGCGTCTGGGAGAAGCGGCATGCCCCGGGGAGCTTCACCTATGCGTCGCACCAGGCGATCTTCGCGGGGTTCCTGCCCACACCCGCCTCCCCCGGACCGCATCCCCGGCTGTTCGCCGCACGGTTCGCCGGCAGTGAGACCACGGCGGAGCACACCTTCGTCTTCGACTCCCCCGACCTGGTCTCGGGGCTCGGCGCGGCCGGATACCGCACGGTGTGCATCGGCGGCGTCGGGTTCTTCAACCGGCAGGCACCGCTCGGCTCGGTGCTGCCCGGTATGTTCCACGAGGCGCACTGGGAGCCGGAGTTCGGTGTCGCCTCGCCCACCTCCTTCGAGGCCCAGGTGGCCCGCGCCGAGCAGATCGTCGAGGAACTCCCGGCCGGGCAGCGGCTGTTCCTCTTCGTCAACGTCTCCGCCCTGCACCAGCCCAACTGGTTCCACCGCCCGGGTGCGACCCGCGACGCAGGTGACAGCCGTGCCACCCACGCCGCCGCCCTGGAGTACGTGGACGCCCACATCGGGCGCCTCTTCGCCGCCGTGAGCAGCCGCCGCCGCGCCTTCGCCGTGGTCTGCTCCGACCACGGCACGGCGTACGGCGACGACGGCTACACCGGTCACCGGCTCGGCCACGAGTCGGTCTGGACCGTTCCGTACGCGCATTTCTTCCTGGAACCGGGGGCCACCGCACGATGACCAGTCGGCACACCATTCGTCCGTACCAGAGCTACGTGTACGCCTACCCGCACAAGACGGCGTACGGCAGGCTCTCCGAACATCCCGGCGGGCGGCCCGCGCTGAAGGATCTGTGGGCCGGTGAGAACAAGGACGCGCTCTCGCTGTATCTCCACATACCCTTCTGCGAGGTCCGCTGCGGCTTCTGCAACCTCTTCACCCGGATCGGTGCGCCCGACGAGCTCACCTCCCGGTATCTCGACGCGCTGGACCGGCAGGCGACGGCCGTGCGGGACGCGCTCGGTGACGGGGAACCGGTGCGCTTCGCCGCCGCCGCGTTCGGCGGCGGGACGCCCACCTTCCTGACCGCGGGCGAGCTGGAGCGGCTGTGCGACATCGCGGAGAAGCGCATGGGCGCGGATCTGCGGTCGGTGCCGCTGTCCGTCGAGACGTCTCCGTCGACGGCGACGGCCGACCGGCTGGCCGTCCTCGCCGACCGGGGGACGACCAGGATCAGCATCGGTGTGCAGAGCTTCGTCGAGGGCGAGGCCCGTGCGGCCGTCCGCCCGCAGCGCCGCGCGGATGTGGAGGCGGCCCTCGGCCTGATCCGGGAGACCCGTATCCCGGTCCTCAACATCGACCTGATCTACGGCATCGACGGGCAGACCGAGCAGAGCTGGCGCACCTCCCTGGACGCCGCGCTGCACTGGCGGCCCGAGGAGCTGTACCTCTACCCGCTGTACGTCCGTCCGCTGACCGGCCTGGGCCGGCTCGGGGCCGGTGACGAGGCCTCGGCGGACGCGGCGTGGGACGAACAGCGGCTGCGGCTGTACCGGGCCGGCCGCGACCATCTCCTGGCCCACGGCTACGAGCAGGTGTCGATGCGGATGTTCCGCCACGCCGACGCCCCACGGACCGACGGCCCCGACGACTACGCCTGCCAGACAGACGGCATGATCGGGCTGGGCTGCGGCGCCCGCTCGTACACCTCGCGGCTGCACTACTCCTTCGACTACGCGGTGGAGATGCGCGAGGTGCGGGCGATCATCGACGGCTACACGGCAACCGAGGACTTCTCGCACGCCGAGGTGGGACGGTTCACCGACGGCGACGAGGCGCGCCGCCGTCACCTTCTGCAGTCCGTCCTGCAGGCCGAGGGCCTGCACGTGTCCGAGTACCGCGAGCGCTTCGGTACGGATCCGGGCGAGGACTTCGCCGGGGAGCTGGCCCGGTTCGGGGCCCGGGGCTGGCTCGACGCAGATGCCGCGTCGAGCGGGCTGCTGCGCCTGACGCCCGAGGGGCTCGCCCACTCCGACGCCCTGGGACCCGACCTCTTCTCCCCCGCCGTACGGGCCGCGATGGCCGCGTACGAGCTGAAGTGAGCCCTCATGGACCTGACGATTCTCTACCGCGGTCCGCTCGCCTCGTGCGACTACGACTGCCCGTACTGCCCGTTCGCCAAGCGGCGCGACAGCCGGGAGCAGCTGCGGGCCGACCGGGCGGCGCTGGAGCGCTTCACGGCGTGGACGGCGGCGCAGACCGGGGACCGGATATCGGTGCTGTTCACCCCGTGGGGCGAAGGACTGGTCCGCTCCTGGTACCGCCGGGCGCTGGTCGAGCTGGCCGGGCTGCCGCACATCCGGCGGGTGGCGATCCAGACGAACCTCGGCGGCCGTACGCAGTGGCTGGCCCAGGCGGGCACCGCGGGCCGCGACAAGATCGCGCTCTGGTGCACGTACCACCCGGGACAGACTCCGTACGAGCGCTTCCTCGCCCGGTGCGAGGAGCTGACGTCGCTGGGAATCCGCCACAGCGTCGGCGTGGTCGGCCTCGCCGGCCATCTCGGCGAGGCCCGGCGGCTGCGGGAAGCCCTTCCCGAGGAGGTGTACCTCTGGGTCAATGCCGCGGAGGGCCACACCTATACGGACGAGGAGGCGGACCGGTGGACGGCGATCGACCCGCTGTTCCCGTACAGCCGCCATCCGCACCGTTCGGCCGGGCTGCCCTGCCGGACCGGTGAGTCGGTGATCTCGGTGGACGGTGAGGGAACGGTGCGCCGCTGCCACTTCGTCCGGGCCGAGCTCGGCAATCTGTACGACGGGAGCTACCGCGCGGCGCTGGGGCCGCGGGCCTGCCCGCTCGCCGTCTGCGACTGCCATATCGGTTACGTGCATCTGGAGACGCTGCCGCTGTACGACGTCTTCGCCGGCGGTGTGCTGGAGCGCATACCGGCGCATCCGCTGTCCCCCGCCGCCGCGACGAGCTCCCCGGGCGGCTGAGGACAGCGGATGCGTCAGAGCGGCAGCAGGTCCGGCCGCTTGGCCTCGACGTGGTCTCCCGAGGACTCGCCGCGCAGCCGCCGGCCGATCCACGGGACCAGGTACTCGCGCGCCCAGTGGATGTCGTCGCGCCGTACTTCGAGCGTTCCGCGCTGTGCCTGCGGCGGCCACGCCTGGTCCGGGTCGGCGGGCACGTCGATACCGAGGACCTGGGCGGCGCGCAGCGCGACCCGGGTGTGCCCCTCGGGCGACAGGTGCAGCCGGTCGTTGTCCCAGGCCCGCCGGTCCTGGACCGAGCGCAGGGACCAGAGGTCGAGCACCGGGCAGTCGTAGCGGTCGGCGATGGACCGCACATGGGCGGTGTAGGTGGCGATCTTGCCGCGCAGATGGCGCAGCACGGGAACGTTGCGGGTGTCGAAGCCGGTGGTGACCATGACGGTGCCGACCGACTGCGTCAGCTCGGCGACCGCGCGCTCGAAGCGCTCGGCCACGTCGTCGGGGTCGGTGCCCGGCCGGATGATGTCGTTGCCGCCGGCGCAGAAGCTCACCAGATCGGGGGCGAGTTCCCTGGCGCGCGGCACCTGCTCCGCGACTATCTGGTCGAGGAGGCGTCCTCGTACCGCGAGATTGGCGTATCCGAAGTTCCCGTGCGCGGTTCCTGCGGTGCCCGTTGCCGCGTCGGGGTCCGGGAGCTGGTCCGCGAGGAGTACCGCGAACCGGTCGGCCCAGCCGACGAACGTTCCGTCCGGGCCGGGGTCACCGACTCCCTCGGTGAAGCTGTCGCCAATCGCCGCGTACGACTCGATGACGCCCTGTCGGTTGATGACGCCCTGCTGGATGTTGTTCGAATCGTCTGCCACAACGGCATATCCTGCACCGCCGAATGTGACCTACGCGACCGTAATAAGGGGTTGACGGGTGGTGAGATAGACCACCTGGTCAGTTTTTGGTAAAGGGGGAATAAGCAGAGGGACGGTGCGCCGCCGCACACCGTCCCTCTATGCATTGCTCAGGTCCGGATCACCGGACCGTTGTTGCCTGGATCAGACGTTGATCCCGTGCGACGCCAGGTAGGCGATCGGGTCGATGTCCGAGCCGTACGCCGGGCCCGTGCGGACCTCGAAGTGCAGGTGCGGGCCGGTGGCGTTGCCGGTGGCGCCGGACAGGCCGACCTGCTGGCCCGCGGTCACGGTCTGGCCCGCCGAGACGGAGAGCGAGGACATGTGGCCGTACTGCGAGTAGTGGCCGTCGGCGTGCTTGATGACGACCTCGTTGCCGTACGCGCCGCCCCAGCCCGCGGTGACGACGGTGCCGGAGGTGATGGCCTTCACGCTCGTGCCGGTGGACACGGGGAAGTCGATGCCGGTGTGGCTGCCGCTGGACCAGTTGGCACCGGAGGCGCGGTAGGCGGTGGTGTGGTTGCCCGGGACCGGGTGGACGTAACCGGAGCTGTTGCTCTCGGTGGCCGGGGCCGCGGGGGCCTTCGACTCGGTCTCGGCCGGGGCCTGCGACTCGGTCTCGGCCGGGGCCTCGGGGGCCTTCGACTCGGTCTTGACCGGGGCCTCGGCCGGGGCCTTCGACGGGGTGGTGGCACCCGTGGAGGTGGCCGCGGTGCCCCAGGCCTTGCCGCCGAGGGTCAGCTTCATGCCCGGGAAGATCAGGCTCGGGTCGTCGCCGACGACCTTGCGGTTGTCCTGGTACAGCTTCTCCCAGCCGCCCTTGAGCTTGTGCTCGGCGGCGATCTTCGACAGGTAGTCGCCGGAGACCACGGAGTACGTCTTGGAACCGGCCTGCTTCTTCGCGACCGGCTTGGCCGGGGTGGCGTGGGCGGCGACCGAGTTCGAGGCGGCGGGAGCGGACTGCTCCGCGGCGCTGGCGCCGGTGGCACCGAGCAGCGGAAGCGCGATGACGGCTCCGCCGGCACTCGCGACGACGATGCCGCGGGCGATGGTGCTGGACTTGGGACGACGGTGCTTACCCGATATGGGCATGAAGGTTTTCCTCTCCGTCGCCTGCGAGGTGAGCTGTCGGGTTCGGGCTGGAGATGCCCGGCCGCGTCTGGCGCGGCTTCACCCCGAGCCGGCCGGATTTCCCGGTCGGCGGCTTACCTGGTTCCCCCGCTCCTGCCACACGGTGAGTGGGTGCGAATTCCGGGCGGCGGCAGGATTAGGCGTTCCGTCCGGATTGACAGCGAACGTAAGCGAGCCGGGACGACGGAAACAAGCCATGGGTTCCACACCGGATTCCGCACCGGAAATTCGGCCCGGAATTCCGGTCACACTCCGTGGATTACGGATCTTGCCTTTCCGCGCGGCGTACGGAGTACCCAACCGCCGCGTCACCACACACCGTCACGGATATGATCCCGCTCACGAGAGGGTGATCATCTCCCTTAGAAGTAGGGCATGTTCGACTAAATACCCCAATACGGACACGTCTCGCTCATAGCCCGCCGCGCGGCCACAGAGGGCATCGACAGAGATGGTTGCCCCGGGAATCGATGTCGTATCGTCACAAGAGTGGACCCGTCGGCGACACGCGCCGGGGCAGAGCCTCCAGGAGTGACCGTGACGCAGCAGCTGCCGCAGACCCCGTCGACGGAGCCCGAACTGGACGGGGTCCGCAACTTCCGTGACGTGGGCGGGCTGCCCGCCTCTGACGGCCGCAGGGTTCGGTACGGACGGCTCTTCCGCAGCGGTCACCTGGCACACGCCACGGCCCGGGACGCCGCGTTCCTCACCGGGCTCGGGCTGCACACCGTCTTCGACTTCCGCAACGCCGCGGACCACCGGCTGGACGGCTTGGACGTGGAACTGCCCGGCGTGCGCAATGTGAGCATCCCGCTCAGCGACCCCGCGGACGGCGCCGAGTTCTGGCGGATGGTGCGCGACGGGAACATGGACGAGCTGCGCTCCATCCTGGCCGACGGCAAGGGAACGCAGCGCATGACCGCCTCCTACCGGACGATCATCCTGGAGCGCACCGCCGAGCACAGCCGCGTACTGCACGCGCTGGCCGAGGACAGCGTTCCCGCCCTGATGCACTGCGCGGCCGGCAAGGACCGGGCGGGTCTCTCCATCGCGGTGTCGCTCCTCGCGGTCGGCGTCGAGCGGGAGGCCATCGAGGCGGACTACCTCAAGTCCAACGACGCCCACCGCCGCTACCGGGTCCGGCGCAGCGACACCTCGGCGGCCGGAATGTCGCCCGAGGTGATGGAGCTGCTCAATCCGCTCTTCGGCGCCCACTCCGACTATCTCGCCGCCGCCTTCGCCGCCATCGACGAGACCTGGGGCGGCACCGACCGCTACCTCGCCGAGGGGCTGAAGATCGCCCCCGAGACACGGGAGCGGCTGCGCGAGCGCCTTCTCGACGAGGCCTGATCCACCCGGGCGGCGCCCCCTCGGCTACTGGTTGTGCATCCCCACGGCAAACAGCAGATAGAGGAAGCCGGCGATGATGTGGCCGGCCACCAGGTAGGCGAAGAGCCTGATGACGAGCCCGCGAGGCATCTTCTTCTCCTGCGGGTCGTAGTTCTTGGGCCGGCCCGGGCCGAGCGGGTCGTAGTTCTCGGAATCGGACATGACAGGTCCTCTCTGGCCGCCGGGCGTGCCGGTGGCGGGAACGACGCCTCAGCGGTGGTGGATCCCGCTGCCGAGACACAGCTCGGCGGCGGGGCTCTGCAGCAGGGTGTGAACGAAGAGCAGCTCGGCGCCGTCGGCTTCGGGGGCCGCGATCCGGTGCGGGGTGAGCGAGTCGAAGTGCGCGCTGTCACCGGGGGCGAGGTCGTGCACCGTGTCCCCGAGAGTCACCCGGAGATGCCCGGCCAGGACATACAGCCACTCCTCGCCGGGATGGACGCGCACCAGGTCGCCCTGTACTCCGTACGGAACCCGGACGCGCAGCGCCTGCATCGCACGGCCGGAACCGCCGGCCTGCTGATACGTCCAGCCGTCGGCCTCGGCCCCCTCGAACCTGCGGCCGCGGACGATCGCGTCACGTTCCGGCGGCATCTCGCCGAGCAGCTCGGAAACCGTCGTACCGTAGATCCTGGCGAGTCCGAGCAGCATCGGCAGCGAGGGCTGGCGACGGCCCGTTTCGAGCCGGGACAGATGGGCGGGTGAGAGACCGGCCCGCTGAGCGGCGGCCTCCAGGGTCAGACCACGGCTGCGGCGCTGATCGCGCAGGCGGGGCGCGACACCGGGCAGCTCGTCGGCCGCCCCTGCGTCTGGAGGATTCATGTCTCCATTGGGCCAGGAACTTTCCTCGGAGGCAAATTTCTTGCCTCCGAGGCAAACCCTGAAAGTACTGGTCAGCGGTTGGCGACGGCCTGCTTCACCAGGGTCCGCCCGAAGTCCCACATCAGCCCGCCGCCGCTGTGCGCGTCGTCCATGACGGCCGTGAACGCGGCTACAAAGCGCTCCACGTCCGCCTCGTCGATCACCAGCGGCGGAATCAGCTTGATCACTTCGAGATGGTCACCGGAGACCTGCGTGAGGATCCGGTGCTTCTGGAGGAGCGGCACGACCACCATCTGCGCGAAGAGCCCCTTGCGGGCCGCCTGCAGCATGGTCCAGCGGCTGCGCAGTTTCAGCGAGCTCGGCCGGCCGAACTCGATGCCGATCATCAGTCCGCGCCCCCGCACCTCGTGCAGCAGCTCGTACCGGCCGACCAGCGCGGCCAGCCGTTCGCGCAGCAGATCACCGGTGCGGCGGGCGTGCGCCACCGTCTCCTCGTCCTCCATCACCGAGAGGACCGCGAGTCCGGCCGCCATCGCCTGGGCGTTGGAGCCGAAGCTCGCCGAGTGGACCAGGACCCGGTCCATCGAGGAGTAGACGCGCTTGAAGATCCAGTCCTTGCCGAGGGTCGCCCCGACCGGCACGTATCCACCGGACAGGGCCTTGGCGACGCAGACCAGATCGGGTTCGACGCCCTCCTCGTGCTGGTAGGCGTAGAAGTCCCCGGTCCGGCCCAGACCGGTCTGCACCTCGTCGGCGACGAGCAGGGCCTTGTGCTTGTGCAGCAGCTCCTGGGCGGCGCGCAGAAATCCGGGCGGTGAGGCGTGCACGCCCTTGCCCTGGATCGGTTCGACGACGAGTCCGGCCACGTCCCCGCGCTTCAGCTCGCGCCGCAGGGCGTCGAGGTCGCCGAGCGCGATGGCGGTGTCGGGCAGCAGCGGGGCGAATCCGTCCCGGAAGCCCGCCTCGCCGTTGACCGACAGCGAGCCGGTGGTCAGCCCGTGGAAGGCGTGCGTGCAGTACAGGATCCGGGGCTTCCCGGTGGCGTACCGGGCGAATTTGAGGGCCGTCTCCACGGCCTCCGTACCGCTGTTCCCGAAGAACACCCGGTCCAGGTGCGGGCTGTGGGTGAGCAGCTTCTCCGCCAGCAGTCCCGGCAGCGGCTGGCAGTCGAAGCGGGTGAGGTCGGCGAGGGAGGCGTCCAGCACGTCGTGCAGCGCCTTGCGTACGACGGGGTGGTGCCGGCCGAGCCCCATCACACCGAATCCGGCGAGCATGTCCAGGTAGTCGTTGCCCTGCGCGTCCCAGAAGTGCGCACCCTCGGCCCGTTCGTAGACCTTGTCGAAGCCGATGGTGTGCAGCATGCGCGGGAGCTGATGGTTGAGGTACTTCGTGTGCAGCTCGTAGCGTTCGGCGCCGCGCTCCGCGAGGAGCCGCGCCAGATCGAAGCCCTTGGGCCCGTCGTCCTTCATGCCCCGCTCTCCTTGTGCCCGTTGCCCGGGGTGCCCGGCCCGCTGCCCGTGGCCGCGTCCCGGGCGGCCAGTACGGCGCCGATCCGGCCCGCGATCTCGACGGGTGTGAGCCCGATGTCGGCCAGCACCTCGGAGCGCTTGCCGTGTGCGAGGAACTGCTCGGGAATGCCGAAGGTCCGCAGCGGCACGTCGACCCCGGCGTCGCGCAGCGCCTGCCCGACCGCCGAGCCGACTCCCGCGGTCCGGCTGTTGTCCTCGACGACGGCGACGAGCCGGTGCCGTGCGGCGAGCGGCGCGAGGTGCTCGTCGACCGGTTTGACCCAGCGCGGGTCGACCACGGTGCAGCGGATTCCGGCTCCCGTGAGAAGATCGGCGGCCCGCAGACAGACGGGGGCCATCACGCCGACCGCGACCAGCAGCACATCGGCGTCCTCGGCGCGGTGCAGGACGTCCATCCCGCCGATCCGGCCGATCGCGGGGACCGGCTCCCCCACCGACTCCTTCGGGAACCGGATCAGGGTCGGCGCGTCGTCGACGTCGACGGCCTCGCGCAGTTCGGCCCGCAGCTGCTCGGCGTCGCGCGGTGCCGCGATCCGGAGCCCCGGCACGACCTGGAACACGGACAGGTCCCACATGCCGTTGTGGGAGGCGCCGTCCGGCCCGGTGACCCCGGCGCGGTCGAGGACGAACGTGACACCGCAGCGGTGCAGGGCGACGTCCATCAGCAGCTGGTCGAAGGCCCGGTTGAGGAAGGTGGCGTAGACGGCGACCACCGGGTGCAGCCCGCCGGTCGCCAGCCCGGCCGCCGAGACCGTCGCGTGCTGCTCGGCGATCCCGACGTCCCAGACCCGGTCGGGGAACGCCTCGGCGAACTTGGTGAGTCCCACGGGGTGCAGCATCGCCGCGGTGATCGCGACGACGTCCGGCCGCTCCGCGCCGATCGCGGCGATCTCGTCCCCGAACACGGAGGTCCAGGAGGGACCGGCCGCGGGTGTGAGCGGGACGCAGGTCAGCGGGTCCATGGCGCCGACGGTGTGGAACCGGTCGGCCTCGTCCCGGAGCGCCGGAAGATAGCCGCGGCCCTTCTCGGTGAGGCAGTGCACGAGCACGGGCCCGTGGAAGCGTTTCGCCCGGTGGAGTGCGGACTCGACCGCGGCGGTGTCGTGGCCGTCGATCGGTCCGACGTACTTCAGGCCCAGGTCCTCGAACATGCCCTGCGGGGCGAAGGTGTCCTTGAACCCCTTCTTGGCGCCGTGCAGCGACTCGTACAGCGGCTGCCCGATCACCGGTGTCTGCTGCAGGACGCCCTTGCCCCAGGACAGGAAGCGCTCGTAGCCGTCGGTGGTGCGCAGGGTCGCCAGGTGGTCGGCCAGTCCGCCGATCGTCGGGGCGTACGAGCGCTCGTTGTCATTGACGACGATGATCAGCGGGCGGTCGCCGGCGGCGGCGATGTTGTTCAGCGCCTCCCAGGCCATCCCGCCGGTGAGGGCACCGTCACCAATGACCGCGACGACGTGGTCGCGGCGGCCGAGGACCTCGTTGGCCTTGGCCAGGCCGTCGGCCCAGCCCAGCACGGTGGAGGCGTGCGAGTTCTCGATGACGTCGTGCTCTGACTCCTCGCGGGAGGGGTAGCCGGAGAGGCCGCCCTTGCCGCGCAGCTTGGAGAAGTCCTGCCGCCCGGTGAGGAGCTTGTGTACGTAGCTCTGGTGGCCGGTGTCCCACAGGATGCGGTCCACGGGCGAGTCGAAGACCCGGTGCAGGGCGATGGAGAGCTCCACCACCCCTAGGTTGGGGCCCAGATGGCCGCCGGTCCTGGCCACGGCCTGGACCAGGAACTTCCTTATGTCATCGGCGAGTTCGCCGAGCTGTGGTGCACTCAGCGCCTTGAGATCCTGCGGCCCCCGGATGCTCTGCAGCAGCGTCATGTCCGGGCCCCCTCTCCTGGTCCTGTTCCAGCTCACAGTGACGGCCACCGCCCCCGGCAGACCGCCGGAGAGCCGGTGCGACCGGCTCTCCGGCGGCCCTCACCTCACCGGTTCCCGCCGATGGTCTCCCGTGCGGCACGCAGGGACTCCTTCAGCGACCCCATGGTGGCGAGTACGGCAGTGGGTTCGTAGCCGCAGTGCGCCATGCAGTTGGCACAGCGCGGGTCCTTGCCGCGGCCGTACTTGTCCCAGTCGGTCTCCTCGATGAGCTCGCGGTACGTCGGCACGTACCCGTCGCTCATCAGGTAGCAGGGCCGCTGCCAGCCGAACAGCGAGTAGTTGGGAATGGCCCACGCCGTGCACGGGAAGTCGGCCTTGCCCTCCAGGAAGTCCAGGAAGAGCGGCGAGTGGTTCAGGCGCCACTTGGCCCGGTTGCCGCCCGCGAAGGACTTCTTGAACAGCTCGCGCGTCTGCTCGACGCCCAGGAAGTGCTCCTGGTCGGGCGCCTTCTCGTACGCGTAGGCGGGCGAGATCATCATCTCGTCGACCTTCAGGTCGTCGTTGAGGTAGTTGAGGACCTCGATGATGGTCTGCGGGGTGTCGGTGTTGAAGAAGGTGGAGTTGGTGGTGACCCGGAAGCCGCGCCGCTTGGCCTCCTTGATGGCGGCCACCGCTTCGTCGAACACCCCTTCCTTGGCCACCGATTCGTCGTGCCGCTCACGCAGCCCGTCGATGTGCACGGCGAACGCGAAGTACGGCGACGGCGTGAACTTCTCGATCTTCTTGCGCAGCAGCATCGCGTTGGTGCAGAGGAAGACGTACTTCCTCTTCGCCACGAGCTGGCGGACGATCTCGTCGATCTGCGGATGCATCAACGGCTCGCCGCCCGCGATGGAAACCATCGGGGCACCGGATTCGAGTACCGCGCCGACGGCCTGGGCCACCGGCATGCGCTGCTTGAGGACTCCGGCCGGGTGCTGGATCTTCCCGCAGCCCTCGCAGGCGAGATTGCAGGCGAACAGGGGCTCCAGCTCGACAATCAGCGGGAATTTATCCCGCTTTCGGAGCTTCTGTTCAATGAGGTACGTCGCAACCTTGATGGTCTGACGGAGTGGCATGGCCATCTAGCTCACCTCCTGGGGAGCAGCAGAGATCGGTGCCATTCATAGAAAGCCGGAAGGACGGCACGGAGAACGCGGAAAGCCGATATTCCACCGCGGACCGTGCTGATACGGACGAGCTCATGCTCCGGAGCGTCCACGACCACCCGTACGGCCGCAACCGGGCGCGGTCCGGACCGCAGAGCGGTGCGCAGTGTCGCGGCGGACTCCATGTCCACCGCGATCGCTCCGGTGGCCCGCAGCTCGGCCCGCTCGTGCCCGCGCACGACATGGCCCGAGCCGGTCAGCGGACCCCTGTGGACGGTGCGGCCGGGTACGGCCCTGGCCAGCGCCTCGGCCAGCAGGTCCGTACCGGTACAGGGGACCGGCTCCCCCGCCATCCGGGTCTCGTCGGCCACCACCAGGTCCCCGGGGTGCATTCCGGGGGCCAGCCCGGCGCAGAACCCGGAGGCGATGACCGCGGCGCCGGACGCCCGGCCGTCGCCGAGCGCACGCGCCACGGCCGCTTCGGCGGCCTTGGGCCCCATGCCGGTACGCAGCACGGTCACCCGGCCCGGGGCGTCGCCGGTCCCGCCCCGGCCGGTGCGCAGGGCGAGCTGTTCGATGCCGAGCGCGCAGGCGATCAGCAGCGGGGTCTCCGGGGTGTCCGGCCCCGGGGTGGGCCCCATCAGGCACCCTCGTGCACAGCCGTGCGGCCCGCGAACGGGTCGCCGTACACGTACCGCCCGAGTGCGGTCAGCGGGAAGACCTGCCGGTAGAGGTGGTAGTTGATGGAGAAGTCCCACGGGAATCCGGTCCCGGTGAAGTACGGCTCGTCCCAGGAACCGTCGGCCAGCTGGGTCTCGGCGAGCCAGGCGATGCCGCGCGATACGGCCACGGTGTCCCGCCGGCCCGCGGACAGCAGGGCGAGCAGCGCCCAGGCGGTCTGGGACGCGGTCGAGGCTCCGTGGCCGATCCACTTGTCCTCACTGTAGGAGCGCAGGTCCTCGCCCCAGCCGCCGTCGTCGTTCTGGACGGACTCCAGCCAGGCGACCGCGCGGCGGATCGCCGGATGCGATGCGGGCAGTCCGGCGGCGACCAGCGCGGGCACCACCGACCCGGTTCCGTAAACGTAGTTGACGCCCCAGCGTCCGAACCAGCCGCCGGCCGCGTCCTGTTCGGCGAGCAGCCACTCGATGCCGCGCCGGGTGGCCGGGTGGGCGGAATGGCCCTCGAAGGCGAGCATCTCCACCACGTGCCCGGTGACGTCGGCGGACGGCGGGTCGATCACCTCGCCGAAGTCGCAGAAGGGCAGCCGGTTGGGGAACGCGCTGGTGTTGTCCGCGTCGAACGCGCCCCAGGCCCCGTTGCGGGACTGCATACCGACGTTCCAGCGCACACCGCGCTCGATGGCCGCCTCGATCCGGGCCGGATCCGGGTGCCGGATCCGGCGCAGTGCGAGGACCACCTCGGCCGTGTCGTCGATATCGGGGTAGTTGTCGTTGTGGAACTCGAACGCCCAGCCGCCGGGGGCCAGTTGGGGCCTGCGAACCGACCAGTCACCCGGCCGGACGATCTCCTCGCCGAGCATCCAGTCGGCCGCCCTCACCAGCGCCGGGTGGTCCGGACTCACCCCCGCGTCGGCGAGTGCGATGGTGGCGAGGCAGGTGTCCCAGACCGGGGACTGACAGGCCTCGATCATGCGGGCCCCGTCCTCGCGCCAGACCGCGAACCGGTCCAGCGAATCGAGTCCGGCCCGCATCACCGGGTGGTCCAGGTCGTATCCGAGCAGATGCAGGGCGATGACGGAGTAGACGGCGGGCGGCTGGATCCCGCCCCAGCAGCCGTCGTTCTCCTGGCGTTCGATGATCCAGCGGGCTGCGGCGTTCATCGCGACCCGGCGCAGTCTGCGGGGCGCGAACCGGTGATAGACGTGCAGCGCCTTGTCGAGGCGCTGGAAGACACCGTCCCAACTGGCCGCCGGAGCAGGGCGCCTGGGAGGATTGGGGATGTCCGGGTCGGTGTGCAGCTCGTCCAGGGCGAACGGAGCGGGCCGGACCGGCCGCTTCGCCGAGACCACCGTGAGCGGCACGATGGTCTGGCGGGCCCAGCAGCCGAAGTCGTAGATGTTGAGCGGGACCCACTTGGGGAAGAACATGAGCTCGGGCGGGAGCTCCGGCAGGTCGTCCCACTTCCACCAGCCGAAGAGGGCCAGCCAGATCCGGGTGAACACCCGGCTCGCGGCGATCCCGCCCTGCTCCCTGACCCACCCCGCGGCGCGGGCCATGTGGAGGTCCTCCGGCAGGTCGCCGGCCAGGCGCAGCGCCACGTACGCCTCGATGGTGGCGGAGAGGTCGCCGGGACCGCCGTGGAAGGTGGCCCAGGTTCCGTCGCCCAGCTGCTCGCCGCGGATGAAGCGGCCGGCCGCCTGGACCGTGGCGGGATCCTGAATGCCGAGGAACTGGCGGAGCAGGAGGTCCTCGGCGTCCATGGTCACGTTGGTGGCGAGGTCGCCCTTCCACCAGCCCTGCTCGTCCTGCCTCCCGAGGAGGTGCTCCACCGAGCGTTCCGCGGCCTGCCGCGCGGCGGCCAGTACGTCGTCCGCGGCGATGGTTGATTCGGTTGTCGGTCTACTGGCCGAGGCTGCGCGGGGGTCCACAGCCCCGGTGCTTCCGTCGGTCGTCGCTGTCATGGCTTCCCCTTCGTGCAGTTGGTCCTCTGCTGTGCTGGGGTCTCCGTCGGCCGGCGCCCGTGCGGGGCACCGGCCGGCGACTGCGAGTCATATGGACCAGATAGTGATCATCTCTTTCGTACGACGACGAAGTCCGCGAGCGCCGTGAGCTGCGCCCGCACGGTTTCGGGCATGTCGACACCGTGCAGCGCCTCGATGGCGACCGCATGCTGACGACGCGCCTCCTGGGCGGTCCACTCGCGGCCGCCCGCCTCCTCGATGAGCGCCGCACGGGCGGCGAACTCCTCTTCGGAGAAGCTGTCGAAGTCGCTGCTCTTCGCGTCCGCGGCGAGCAGTTCGCCCAGGCGCTCCGAGGCCGGTCCGCCCGCGGCGAGCGCGGCGACGACCGGCAGGGACTTCTTGCGCTGGCGCAGATCGCTCCAGGTCTGCTTGCCGGTGGACTCCGGGTCGCCCCAGATCCCGAGCAGGTCGTCGACCGCCTGGAAGGCGAGGCCCAGGTGGTAGCCGTACGCCTCGAGGACGTCGGCGGTGCGGTCGTCGGCGCCGCCGAGCACCGCGCCGATGGAGCAGGCGCAGGCGAGCAGGGCGCCCGTCTTGTTGCCCTCCATCTCCAGGCACTCCTCGACGGTGACCCGCTCGCGGTGCTCGTAGGAGATGTCCTGGGCCTGCCCGTCGATGAGCTTGCGGGTGGCCGAGGTCAGCCGCCGCGCCGCGCGTCCGGCCTCGACCGTGCCGAGCTCCAGCAGGATCTCGTTGGCCAGTGCGAAGAGTGCGTCGCCGACCAGGATCGCCTGGGCGGGGCCGTGCACCTTCCACACCGTGTCCCGGTGGCGCCGCTGCTCGTCGCCGTCCATCAGGTCGTCGTGCAGCAGCGAGAAGTTGTGCACGAGTTCGACGGCCACGGCGCCGGGGATGCCGGCCCCGGCCGGGGCGCCGGCCGCTTCCGCGGACAGCAGGGCCAGCGCCGGGCGGACGGCCTTGCCGCCGTCGCCGTCGGAGGGCCTGCCCTGGGCATCGATCCAGCCGAAGTGATAGGCGGCCACGGTGTCCATGGGCGGTGCGAGCCGGTCAACGGCGGCCCGGAGCACCGGCGTGGAAAGGGCCCGTCCGCGCTCCAGAAGCGCGGTGACGTCCGTGGTCTCCGCCACGGTGTCGGAAGCCGGATTCGCCGGGGTCACTGACTCTCCTCTTGTTCCGGTGGTACTGCTCATGCCGCCTCCTGCAGCGGATGTTCGTGGGGGCGGCCCAGCGCCAGGAGTGCGGCGTCCGCTGCGCCGGCACCGCTGCGCACGGCGCCCTCCATCGTGGCGGGCCAGCCGGTGGCGGTCCATGCGCCTGCCAGGAGGAGGCCGGGGGCGTGGGTACGCGTCCCGGGCCTCAGCCGGCCGACGCCGGGCGCGGGCGCGAAGGTCGCCGTACGCTCCCGGGTGACGAAGAAGTCCCTGATCCCGGCCCCGCGGGCGGCGGGCAGGAGCCGCTCCAGCTCGGGCAGGTAGCGTGCGCGCAGCTCGGCGACGGGCAGGTCGATCTCCTCACCGGCCGCGGACTGGGAGACCGCGAGGTACTGCCCGGGGCCGGTGAGCCCCGATGCCTCGGTACGGTCGAACACCCACTGGACCGGTGAGCCGAGCGCGGCGAAGAAGGGCTGCCGCAGCACCTTGCGGTCGTAGACCACGTGCACGTTGAGGATCGGCGAGTTGCCGATTTCCAGGAGCCGCTCCGGTGCGTCGAGAGCGCCCTCGGGCAGCAGGTCGTGGGCCTCGCGCTGCGGAACCGCCAGCACGACGGTGTCCGCCTCGAGCCGCTCGGCCCCGGTGTCGACCACCCAACGTCCGTCGTCGGTGCGGGTGAGCGATCCGGCCTTCGTCCGCAGTTCGGTGCGGACGCCGGCGGAGTCCAGGGCCTTGCGGCCGAGCGTGTCGTGGACGTCGCCGAGCGGTACCGAGGCCCAGCCGATATCGGCGGCGCCGGGTTCGGAGAGGAGTCCGGTCTTGAAGACCTTCGCGGCGAGCGCGAGCGAGGAGTTCGGTGCGGTGGCGTTGAGGGTGGCGACGCCGACCAGGTCCCAGAGCGCCTCGACGGTGCGGGGCGACTGGCCGTGCCGGGCGAGCCAGGAGCCGAAGTCGATGTCGTCTAGCGCGGGGTCGTCCGGGTCGAGCCGGCCGAGAGCCAGTGCGGCGCGGCCGACGCCCGCCCGCTCGGCGAGCGAGAGGTGCGGGTATCCGGCGAGTCCCGCGGCGAGGTGGAACGGGACCGGCAGCGCGTTGCGCCGCAGCCGTCCGAGCCGGGGTCCCGAAGGCCGCCCGACGTCGAGAACGGGAACGTCCAAACGGTTCTGCAGCGGTGCCAGCGCGGCGCCTTCGACCCGGTCGAGGAACCAGCGGTAGGCGGTGCAGCAGCGCAGATAGACATGCTGGCCGTTGTCGACCGTCAGCTCGCCGCGCCGGAAGGAGAAGGCGAGGCCGCCGAGCCGGGGCCGTCCTTCGAGCAGGGTCACGTCAAGCCCGGCGTCGGCCAGCCGCAGGGCCGCCGTCATACCGGCCAGCCCGCCGCCGATCACGACCGCACGGGAGGAACGCAGGGCGTCGTCCGTCATGCGTCCCCCTCTCGCCAGGTCATTTCCGTCAGGGACGCATCCGTGCGGCAGGAGGTTGCCCCCCGGCCGGACTGATCATCCATCATGCACATGGTGCGCGAGATGTCCGTCAGACGCATTCAGACACGCCCTCGGGCCGTACGCCGTGAGATGTGGCGCGCGTCGAGACCGGAAAGCCCCCGCACCGCCACGTACGCCTTCTCATGGCCCGGCAGCGAGACCCGGCCGCGCAGCACCGCCTCGGGATCGCGCTCGATCCGGTCCAGGAGCCTGCGGTAGATCCCGGCCATGGCCGCCACACAGGCACCGCTGCGCCGGTCGAGCATGGGCAGCAGCCGGTATCCCTCGGCGAACAGGGCCCGGGCGCGCCGCACCTCGAAGTGGACCAGTCCGGCGAAGTCGGAGCCGGGCGGCGGGGTGGCCCGGTGGAAGCCCGCGGAGCAGCCGAACTTGGCGAGGTCGTCGGCGGGCAGATAGGTGCGCCCATTGCCCGCGTCCTCCCGCACGTCGCGCAGGATGTTCGTCAGCTGGAGCGCGAGACCGAGCGTGTCGGCGTACTCCGCGGCGCGCTCGGCGCCGGGGGCGCCCGGCTCCGTACCGAAGACGCCCAGGCTGAGCCGGCCGATGGCGCCGGCGACGCACCGGCAGTAGATCTTGAGGTCGTCCCACGTCTCGTAGGTCGCGCCCCGCACGTCCATCAGCACGCCGTCGATGAGCTCGTCGAGCCCTTCGAGCGGCAGCGGGAACCTGCGGGCGGCGTCGGCGAGCGCGACGGCCACCGGGTCGGTGTCGTCCTCGTCGACCGCGCCGTCCCGGATCCGGTCCAGCAGGGTGCGGGTGCTCTCCAGCCGGACCCGCTTGGTCTCCGGCTCCAGCTCGCCGTCGCCGATGTCGTCGACACGGCGGGAGAAGGCGTACAACGCCGACATGGCCTGTCGCTTCTCCGCCGGCAGCAGCCTGATGCCGTACGCGAAGTTACGCGCCTGCTGTCCGGTGACCGCCTCGCAGTAACTGTATGCGGCCTGTACCGGTGCCGACATGTACGTCGTCTGTCCCTCCACGGTCCGGCTCACCCCTCTCTACGCGCTTTTCGCAAGACAACTCCCACCTCGCGCAGCAGGCTGGGCTTGGTGGGCTTGGGCGGTCCGGGCAGTACGTCGAACCCGGCGGCCGCGATCGCGGTGAGGGCGGCACGCCCCCCTCCCACGAATCCGGCGAGAAGCAGCTTGAGCCTGCCGTGGACGCTACCCACCAGAGGGGTGCCTTCATTCAGCAGATGCCCGGCGCGTTCCGCCTCGTAGGCAATCAGTGCCCGCACCGACGCACTCCCGGAGGGTGCTGCCAGGCCGGATTCGGTGACATGGAAACGTGCCATGTCATCGGCCGGCAGATAGATCCGGTCGCGGCCGAGGTCCTCGGTGACGTCCTGCAGGTGCTCGACGATCTGCAGCGCGGTGCAGACGGCGTCGGAACGGCGGATGCGTTCGGGGCTCGCGGTTCCGGTGAGCTGAAGGACCAGGCGGCCGACGGGATTGGCCGAGAGCTCGCAGTACCCGAGGAGCTCCTCGTACGTCCCGTAGCGGCGGATCTTCTGGTCCTGCCGGTTGGCCTCGATGAGGCCGAGGAAGGGTTCGGGGGTGAGCGAGCAGCGCCGCACGGTGGGGCGCAGTGCTTGCAGGAGGGGGTGGTGCGGGGTCTCGCCGGTGGTGGCGAAGACCCGGCGCAGGTCGGTTTCGAGCGCGTCGAGCATGGCGAGCCGGTCCTCGCCCTGTGCGGGGTCGAGACCGAGGTGGCGGGCGTCGGCGCCGCCGGGGGCGAGATCGCCGTCCCCGATGTCGTCGACGAGCCGGGCGAAGCCGTAGACGGCCATCAGATCGTCGCGCCAGGCGCGCGGCAGGAAGAAGGGGGCCACCGGGAAGTTCTCGTCGGCGGCCTTGTCAAGGGTTCCGGGTACGGCGGAATCAAGCCGCGTCTGCCGGGTACGGGTCACTGCGGACCGCCCTGCGCGGGGACGGCGTGAGCACCTCGGAGCTGGAGATCTTCCGTCATTGCCGTCACATCTCCCGTTCTACACTGCCGACCCAAAACATCCCATTCCGGACACGCCGCCCGTCCTCCCGAGTGCGGAGGGCGACTGCGGGCCGTCCGTCCAGGCGGTATCGCCCTACTTGCAACGAATCAGCACCGCTACAGCTTACGTTGTACAACGCTCATCCATACGCCGGGGTGCGGGGCACGTCACAGCGGCGTGCTCCTGCCCGTCAACTTTCCCCTTGCGCAAGGAAATTGACGTCATCCGGCGGGAGGAGATCCGGGTACGGCACGGAGCGGCCGAGAACATCCGGTCGCCGCCCCGTCGCGGACGCGACGCGGCCCCTGCCGGGATGATCCGGCAGGGGCCGCTGCGGAGCGTGGATCCGGCGCCGTTCTACTTGCCGGTCTCCCGCTCGTAGGCCTTCAGGACCTCGTCGGTCGGGCCGTCCATGAGCAGCTCGCCCTTCTCCAGCCACAGCACCCGGTCGCAGGTGTCCCTGATCGACTTGTTGCTGTGGCTCACCAGGAAGACGGTGCCGGCCTCCTTGCGGAGCTCCCTGATGCGCGCCTCGGAGCGGATCTGGAACTTGCGGTCACCGGTCGCCAGCGCCTCGTCGATCATGAGGACGTCGTGGTTCTTGGCGGCGGCGATGGAGAACCGGAGCCTGGCGGCCATGCCCGAGGAGTACGTCCGCATCGGCAGGGTGATGAAGTCGCCCTTCTCGTTGATGCCGGAGAAGTCGACGATGTCCTGGTAGCGCTCGCGGATCTCCTCGCGGCTCATGCCCATCGCCAGCCCGCCGAGGACGACGTTGCGCTCGCCCGTCAGGTCGCTCATCAGCGCCGCGTTCACCCCGAGCAGCGAGGGCTGGCCGTCGGTGTACACCTTGCCCTTCTCGGTCGGCAGGAGACCGGCGATGGCCCGCAGCAGGGTGGACTTGCCGGAGCCGTTGGTCCCGATGAGGCCGATCGCCTCGCCCCGGTAGGAGGTGAAGGTGACGCCGCGCACGGCGTGCACCTTGCGGACCCCGCGCTCCTCGCCGTTGCCGCGGCGCAGTATCCGGCTCAGTGCCGCGGTGGCGCCGCCCTTGCCACCGCCGCCGCCGTTGACGCGGTACACGATGTGCACGTCGTCGGCGATCACGGTGGGGACGCGCCCCGCGGTGTTGTCCTCAGCCACGGCCGTACCGTTCCTCTGCCTTCCAGAAGTACACGAAGCCCACGACGCCCACCAGCAGCGACCAGGCGAGTCCGACCACCCAGACGTGCGACGGCAGGTTCTCCGAGCCGTATCCGTCGATCATCGCGAACCGGACCAGGTCCATGTAGATGGCGGCCGGGTTGTACTGCAGTACGTCGCCGATCCAGGCCGGCTTGTCCGCGAGCATCACCGGGATGGAGAACATGACGCCGGACGCGTACATCCAGGTCCGCATGATGAAGGGCATCAGCTGGGCCAGGTCGGGGGTCTTGGCCCCGAGCCTGGCCATCACCAGCGCCAGTCCGGTGTTGAAGAAGAACTGCATCGCCAGGGCGGGAATCACCAGCAGCCAGGACAGCCGCGGATAGCTGCCGAACGCCATGGTCACGATGATCAGCACGATCATCGAGTACAGCAGCTGCTGGAGCTGCTGGAGCGAGAAGGAGATGGGCAGCGAGGCACGCGGGAAGTGCAGCGCCCGCACCAGCCCGAGGTTGCCGGCGATGGCGCGGACACCTGCCATCACCGAGCTCTGGGTGAAGGTGAAGACGAAGACCCCGGTCACCAGGAACGGGATGAAGACCTCCTGCGGCATCCCCTTCTTCGTACCGAGGATCAGGCCGAAGATGAGGAAGTACACCGCGGCGTTCAGGAGCGGGGTGGCCACCTGCCACAGCTGGCCCAGCTTCGCCTGGCTGTACTGCGCCGTCAGCTTCGCCCGGGAGAACGCCATGATGAAATGGCGCCGCCCGCGGAGCTGGCGGACGTACTCGAGGAGTCCGGGCCGGGCACCGCTGACCGTCAGACCGTACTTGGCGGCCAGCTCGGCCGCGCTCAGGCCGTCGTCGGCCGAGGGCGGGGTGCTCAGCGCAACCGCACCATCATGGGTTGTGTCACTCACCAGATGAAACTCTCGTATTCAAAATGCGCAGCCAGTCGCGGGCGCGGCTCAGGGCGGACAGGTCCCGACAAGAAAAATACGCCTCATGCTCCCAGAGGCGGGCTCTCAGATCACCGGAGGGCGGCCGAGTCTGGTCAGCCGCCACACCGTACGCCACTTCATCGGACGGCGGGGTCCGCAGGGCGTCGACCAGCCTTCCCGGAAGCCGCCGAACCATGCCTTCAGCGCCTCGCCCGAGGGCCTGCGCAGCAGGGTCAGCAGCATCCAGACCCCGAGGTACACGGGGACCAGCGGCGCGGGCAGGTTCCGCCGGGCCAGCCAGACCCGGTTCCGGGCCACCATGCGGTGGTACATGGCATGCCGCGACGGGGCGGTGGCGGGGTGGTTGAGGACCATGTCCGCGCGGTAGTCGATCAGCCACCCGGCGTCCAGGGCACGCCAGGCGAGGTCGGTCTCCTCGTGGGCGTAGAAGAAGTCGCCCGGCAGCGGGCCGACCTCGGCGATGACGCGGGTGCGTACGGCGTTGGCGCCGCCGAGGAACGTCGTCACACGTGACGAGCGCATCGGGTCGGCGGCACGCAGCCGCGGCACGTGGCGGCGCTGGGTGACACCGGTGTCCGGGTCGGCGATCCGGAAGCTGATGATGCCGAGCTTCGGATCGGCCGCGAACGCCTGCCGGCACAGCTCCGCGGTGTCGGTGAGCGGCAGATGACCGTCGTCGTCGAGGAAGAGCAGGGCGTCGACGTCGGCGCCGGAGGGCCCGAACGCCTCGATGCCCACGTTGCGGCCGCCGGGGATGCCCAGGTTCTCGGGCAGCTCGACGGTCCGCACACCGGCGGGGACATCCGGTACGGGCGAGCCGTTGCCGACCACGACCACCTCGATCCGGTCGCCGTCCTGCTCGGCGACCGAATCGAGCAGGGCGCGCAGCTCGGCCGGGCGGTTGCCCATCGTGATGATGACCGCGCCGAGTTTCATGGGGGTGCTCACTTCAGCCTGCTCGATGCCAGGACCGACACGAGGTGCAGGAGCGTCTGCAGCAGGGCGATGCCGGCCAGGACCGCGACCGCGAGGCGGCTGAAGAAGAAGTCGTCCCGGACCGAGTCCAGAACGGCCGCGACCAGGATCACCAGCGACGCCTCGACGCACAGGATCAGCCGGTGGAACTTGAACGCACCCGCGGCGCGACGCGCGAACGCCATGCCGGACGAGCGCGGCTCGGACGCGGCTTCCTTGACCGGCGGCAGCCCGCCCTGATGGCGTGCGACCCCGACCAGGTCGGTCTCGGCCTTGATCAGGATGGCGCCCAGGGCGGCGAGCGTGCCCAGGAAGGCCCACAGCCAGTCGATCCGTCCGCTGCCCCACAGGTCGGCGGCGCGCAGGCCGAAGCCGACCAGCACGGCGGCGTCGCAGAGATAGGCGCCGACCCGGTCCAGGTAGACCCCGCTCAGCGAGAACTGCTTCTTCCAGCGGGCCAGCTCGCCGTCGACACAGTCGAGCAGCAGGTAGAGCTGCACCATGAGCACGCCGAGCAGCGCGCCGGGGATGCCGGGCACGAGCAGGGCCGGAGCGGCGAGCACACCGGCGACGGTCATCAGGTAGGTCAGCTGGTTGGGCGTGACCTTGGTGTTCACCAGGTACCGGTCCACGCGCAGCGAGACCTCGCGCATGTAGATCCGGCCCGCCCAGTGTTCGCCGCTGCGCCGGTCCTTGACGCCCGGGGGGTGAACGACCGGGCGGAGTTCAGCTACAGATGGTCTTGGCATAGTCGGCGTACGCGTCCCTGATCTGGTCGGTGGACAGGTTGAGGTGCTCCAGGACCGTGAAGCGTCCCGGACGGGTCTGCGGGGCGTACTCGACGGCCTGGACGAATTCGTCGGCGGTGAAGCCGATCTCCTCGGGCAGGACCGGCAGCCCGTGCCGGCGCAGCACGTCGGCGAAGAGGCCGGACTCCTCGCGGGCTCCGCGCAGGTGCATGGCGAAGGCGGCGCCGAGGCCGACCTGCTCGCCGTGGCTGGCGGCGCGCTTGGGGAAGAGCAGGTCGAAGGCGTGGCTGATCTCGTGGCAGGCACCGGACGAGGGCCGGGTGTCCCCGCTGATCGAGATGGCGATGCCGGAGAGCACCAGCGACTCGGCGAGGACGGTGAGGAACTCGTCGTCGGCGACGGTGCCGGGGTGGCGCAGTACGGCTTCGCCCGCGGTACGGGCCATGGCCGCGGCCAGTCCGTCGATCTGCTCGTTGTTGACCTGGTGCGAGAGTTCCCAGTCGGCGATCGCGGAGATGTTGGAGATCGCGTCGCCGATGCCGGAGCGCACGAAGCGGTCCGGGGCCTCGCGGATCACCGAGAGGTCGATGACCATGGCGATCGGCATCGGGACTCCGTAGGAGCCGCGCCCGTTGTCGTTGTCCAGGGTCGCGACGGGTGAGCAGAGGCCGTCGTGCGCGAGGTTCGTGGCGACCGAGACCAGCGGCAGGCCGACCCGGGCCGCGGCGTACTTCGCCACGTCGATGATCTTGCCCCCGCCGAGGCCGACCACGGCGTCGTACCGCTTGCCCTTGATGTCGTCGGCGAGCTTCACGGCGGCGTCGATGTGGCCGCCGGCGACGCCGTACCAGTCGGCGCCCGGCAGGGCCGGGGCGAGCTTCTCGCGCAGGGCCTGCCCGGAGCCGCCGCTGATCGCGATCGCGAGCTTGCCGGATGCGGAGATCCGCTGGTCGGCGAGGAGACCGGCCAGGTCGTCCATGGCGCCCCGGCTGATGTCGACGAAGACCGGGGAGGGGATGAGCCGGGTCAGTACTGGCACGCGATCTCCCTGCCCTTCGCGAGGTCGTCGTGGTTGTCGATCTCGACCCAGGTCACCTCGCCGATGGGGGCCACGTCGACGGTGAAGCCGCGGTTGACGAGCTCCTGGTAGCCGTCCTCGTAGTAGAGGTCCGGGTCACGCTCGAACGTCGCCTTCAGGGCGTCGGCCAGCTCCTCGGCGGCCTCGGCCTCGATGAGGGTGACGCCGATGTACTCGCCGGTGGCGGTGGCGGGGTCCATCAGCTTCGTGATGCGCCGCACGCCCTTGTCGCCGTCGGTGATGACCTTCATCTCCTCGTCGGCGAGGTTCTTCACCGTGTCGAGGGCGAGGATGATCTTCTGGCCCTTGCCGCGCGCGTCCAGCAGGGTCCGCTCGACGGACACCGGGTGGACGGTGTCGCCGTTGGCGAGGATCACGCCGCGCTTGAGGACCTCACGGGCGCACCACAGGGAGTAGGCGTTGTTCCACTCCTCGGCCTTGTCGTTGTCGACGAGGGTGAGCTTCAGGCCGTACTTCGCCTCCAGCTCCTCCTTGCGGTCGTAGACGGCTTCCTTGCGGTAGCCGACGACGATCGCGACTTCGGTGAGCCCGATCTCGGCGAAGTTGGCCAGCGTGAGGTCGAGGACGGTCCTGTCCCCGTCCACCGGCACGAGCGCCTTGGGGAGCGTGTCGGTGTAGGGGCGCAGGCGCCGTCCTGCGCCGGCTGCCAGTACGAGGCCGATCATGCGGGTTCTCCTTCGTCGTGAACGGCGGGCGCCCCGGAGGACACCCAGAAGCGGATGGACTCCACCAGCACGACCAGTGCCACGGCCACTGCGAGAGCGGTGAGTGCCACGGTGAAGCCCGAGGCTCCGGTGAGTACGGCGGCGAGTACGGCCACCACCAGGGTCCGGCCCTCGTGCCCGCCGATCGTGCGCACCAGCCACTGGGGCGGCGCGCCGGTGCCGCCTCGAATGCGGTACACCGTGTCGTAGTGATGGTAGGCGACGGCCGAAACGAGCCCGAAGGCCGCGGGGAGCGCCCCGTCGATGTCGCTCCGGGCGGCCAGGGCGAGGATCGTGCAGTACTCGGCGGCCCGGAAGACCGGGGGGACGAGCCAGTCGAGTGCGCCCTTGAGGGGGCGGGCCACGGCCAGACCGGAGCAGATCGCGTAGAAGAGGGCGGCGACGATCATCTGGCGGCTGCCGAACGGCTGCTGAAGCGCCGCCGCGATCAGCGCGCCCGCGCCGACGACGGCCAGGACCGGAGCGGTCCACGCGCCGGGTATCCGGGGGCCGCGGGCCGCCACGAGCTGGGCGAGCGGGCCGGAGTCGGCGAGGTCCGCCAGCGCCTGCGCGGCGCGGTCGGTGCGGCGGGCCTTGCGGGTCAGGGAGCGCAGCAGCCGGCCGGCGGTGGTGTAGCAGGCCGCGAACGAACAGCCGATGAGCAGGGCGTAGAAGACGATCCGGGGGGTGGTCACCGCGGTCAGCACGGCGATCATCGCCCAGCGCTCGCCGATGGGGAGCACGATCATCCGGCGCAGCCAGACCGTCCAGCCGACGCTGTCGAGCTTGTCGGAGAGGGCGGCCGTGGGGCTCGAGTTCGCCACCGCGTCGTGGTTCGCCTCGTTGAACGAGAAGTCGATGACGTGCCGGCAGGACTGGAGCACCATCGCGCCGAGCGCCAGGGCCCAGACGTCGTCACCGCCGCGTGCGGCGCCGAGTGCGAGCCCCGCGTAGTAGGCGTACTCCTTGGCGCGGTCGAAGGTGGCGTCCAGCCAGGCGCCCATCGTGGAGTACTGCAGCGAGTAGCGGGCGAGCTGCCCGTCGGTGCAGTCCAGGACGAAGGAGAAGAGCAGCAGCAGTCCCGCGGCGACGTATCCGCCACGGGTACCGGTGGCCGCGCAGCCCGCCGCGATCAGTGCGGTCAGCAGGGACGCGGTGGTGACCTGGTTCGGGGTGAAGCCGCGGCGCGCGCACCAGCGGGCGATGTAGCGCGAGTACGGGCTGATGCAGTACGTGGTGAAGAAGCCGTCGCGTGCCTTCACGGCGCTGCGCAGCCGGACCGCCTCGTCGTCGACGGCGGCGACACCGGAGCGTGCGGTGGCACGGGCGGCCTCGTCCGTCGGTACGGCGGCGACGAGCGAGCCGAGTTCCGGGCGCTGCACATCGGTGCCCTCGGCGTCCATGGTGGCGGCGAGCCGCCCCGGCACCGTGCGGTCGGTCACCGCGACGGCGCCTGCGGCCGGACCGGTGGGGACGCCCGCGCCGACTGCCTCGGTGGTGGTCCGCAGGGCGCGGACCAGCGCGGGGCGCGCTTCGGGCTGCGCGGTGAGGGCGCCGGGCACGGCGGCGGCGGGGTAGCGGGGGTCGGTCAGCCCGAGCCGCAGGGCATGGACATGGCCGACGAACCGGGGGTCGACGAGCGCGACCCGGCTCTGCGCCGGGACGGCGGACAGCAGCCGCGCCGCCTCGGTGACGTCGGCGGCTTCCTGTACGTCAAAGCCCAGCGACCTCAGATCGTCCACGAGCGATGATCCGGGCACCGGGGCACCTGTGAGAATGGCGGTCGACAGACGAACTCACTCCTTGGGTGCTGACACGGATCGGCACGCGACAGTGCGGCCCGATGCGGCCGGCGGCATGTCGGCAGAGGCTATCGGATGAACGGAAGCGGGAATTCACTGCCCGTTCGTGCTCCGTTCCGGGCGGACCGGCATCATGCGCCCCGTCCGCGATCATCATCGTCGATGGCCGCCTCACCTGACAAAACGCGGTGGGATGGACCTGGCGCGACCGGCACGACACGGCAGATCACCGACGGAGCCGGATATACCGGGGCACACCCTCATCGGGTCACCACCGGTGCCGGGACGGGCACCGAGACCGGCCGCACCCCCTGCTACCTGCACCCATTTCCGCAGGTCAGGGCAGTTGACAACGGTGTTCAGTGCCGTGTTGCCCCATACCCCCCACCCGTAGTTCACTGGCAGTGCCCGGGCCGATCGCGCCCGGGTCCGCGAGACGACCGGGAGGCGTCCCCATGGGGGCAGGGCACGATCACGGACATACGCACGGCGGGCCCGCGCCCACCGGTACCGCGGCCGCCGCGTACAAGGGACGGCTGCGGATCGCGCTGGGCATCACGCTCGCCGTGACGGTCATGGAGATCGTCGGAGGGCTGCTGTCCGGCTCCCTCGCGCTGATCGCCGACGCGGCCCATATGGCGACCGACGCCCTGGGGCTGGGCATGGCGCTGCTGGCGATCCACTTCGCCAACAAACCGGCCGGCCCGAACCGCACCTTCGGCTACGCCCGCGCCGAGATCCTCGCCGCCCTGGCCAACTGTGTACTGCTGCTCGGGGTGGGCGGCTATCTGCTCTTCGAGGCGGTGGAGCGCTTCATCAGCCCGGCCGAGACCCGGGGCGGGCTCACGGTCGCCTTCGCCCTGGTCGGTCTGGTCGCGAACATGATCTCGCTGTCCCTGCTGGTGCGCGGGCAGAAGGACAGCCTCAATGTGCGCGGCGCCTATCTGGAGGTGCTCGCGGACACACTCGGCTCGGTCACCGTGCTGATCTCGGCGGGCATCATCATGGCGACCGGCTGGCAGGCCGCGGACCCGATCGCCTCGCTGGTCATCGGCCTCATGATCGTCCCGCGGACGGTGAAGCTGCTCCGGGAGACACTGAACGTACTGCTGGAGTCGGCCCCGCAGGGTGTCGACATGGACGAGGTGCGCGACCACATCACCGCGCTTCCCGGGGTGCTGGACGTCCATGACCTCCACGCCTGGACGATCACCTCGGGCATGCCGGTGCTCTCGGCCCATGTGGTCGTGCGCCAGGAACTGCTCGACTCGATGGGGCACGAGAAGCTGCTCCACGAACTGCAGGGCTGCCTCGGTGACCACTTCGACCTGGAGCACTGCACCTTCCAGCTGGAGCCGAGCGGGCACGCCGAGCACGAGGTGAGGCTCTGCCACTGACCCGGGAGCGACCGCAGCCGAGGTGTAGTGTTTTCGCAGAGGTGTACGAACCTCCACCCGTGTGAGATCCATGTACGAGAAGAGGAGCTGGGACTGATGACGGTCGCGAAGGCGCCCGCCCGGCGCACCAACCGGTCCCACTTCCACTCCAGGGTTCTCGGCTAGCACTGCGGCTCGCACCGAGTCCGCACGTCGGCCGGAGCCCGCTCACCCAAGGGTTTCCACGTTGACCGACAAACACCACCACCTCGACGACACGAACGGCATGACAGCTTCCTCCGCGCGCGGGCCGGAGCAGCCGCCGGCCGCCGCTCACTGGACCACCCGTCCCGAGACGGCCGACGACACCACAGCCGTGCACGCGGTCAACGCCGCCACGTTCCCGACGGAGGCCGAGGCCGTCCTGGTCGACACCCTGCGTGCCGACCCGACGGCCTGGCTGCCGGGCCTCTCGTACGTCGCCGAGACCGCCGACGGCTCCGTCGCCGCCTACGCCCTGCTGACCCGCTGTCTGGTCGAGGGCGTTCCCGCACTGGCCCTCGCCCCGGTGGCCACGGCGCCGGAGCATCAGCGCCGCGGCGCGGGACAGGCCGTCGTACGGGCCGCGCTCGACGCGGCCCGGCTCCACGGGGAGTCCCTGGTCCTGGTGCTCGGCCATCCCGAGTACTACCCGAGGTTCGGCTTCGTCCCCGCGTCGCGCTACGGAATCCTGGCGCCCTTCGAGGTGCCGGACGAGGCGATGATGGCGCTGGTCCTCGATGATTCCGCGCCTGTTCCACGGGGCACGATCGAGTATCCGGAGGCATTCGGGATCTGACGTGCCGTCCGCCCCGCCGCACCCCTGCGGTGCGGCGGGGCGGACATGCCAGGACCCGAAGTGCGGACAAGCCGCTTTTGTACGGCAGACTTGACCGGACTCGACGGGACCGGCGCACGGGGCCGGGACCACAGCGAAGGATGGGTATGCCGACCACACCAGCCACCGCGGCGAACAGCTCGTCGAACGGCACCGCAGAAGCGATCATGCTCGAACTGGTCGACGAGGACGGCAACACCATCGGCACGGCGGAGAAGCTCGCCGCCCACCAGGCACCGGGCCAACTGCACCGGGCGTTCTCCGTGTTCCTCTTCGATGAGCAGGGCCGATTGCTGCTCCAGCGCCGCGCCCTGGGCAAGTACCACTCCCCCGGCGTCTGGTCCAACACCTGCTGCGGCCACCCCTACCCGGGCGAGGCACCCTTCGCCGCCGCCGCCCGGCGTACGTACGAGGAGCTGGGCATCTCGCCCTCGTTGCTGGCCGAGGCGGGCACCGTCCGCTACAACCACCCGGACCCCGCATCGGGCCTGGTGGAGCAGGAGTTCAACCACCTCTTCGTGGGCATGGTGCAAAAACAGCTGCGGCCGGATCCGGAGGAAGTGGGCGAGACGGCTTTCGTCACGGCCGACGAGCTGGCCGAACAGCATGCGCGGGCACCGTTCTCCGCCTGGTTCCTGACGGTGCTGGACGCCGCCCGGCCCGCTGTCCGCGAGCTGACGGGCCCGGCCGCCGGCTGGTAACGCCGGCTGCCGGCGGCGGAAGGGTCACAGGCCGGCGCGGAGCGGCAGCGCCGCCCAGATGACCTTTCCGCCGCCCGCGGTGTGCTCCACGTCGCAGGTCCCGCCCGCTTCGCGGGTGATCTCGCGGACGAGCAGGAGCCCCCGCCCGCCGGTCTGCGCATAGTCGGTCTCCAGCGCCGTCGGCCGGTACGGGTGATTGTCCTCGACGGACACCCTGACCCACTCGGCGCCCACGGCCACCTCCACGGCGAGCTCCGGGGAGAGCAGCGCGGCGTGCTTCACGGCGTTGGTGACCAGTTCGGAGACGATGAGCAGCAGCCCCTGGGCGATGTCGTCGTCCAGCGGCACCCCCTGGCGGACCAGCAGGTCGCGTACGGCGTGCCGGGCCTGGGGGACGGAGACATCCGTGGCCGGGGCGGTGAACCGCCAGACCCCTTCGTACGGCACGGGCCGGGCAGGGACACTCCCGCGGCTCTCCATAGACCGGTACCCGCTCTCGACTCGATGTGACTGCACGTCGAATACAGAGTGCGGTGCGTAGTTGGTCCGGCCCGTACTACTGAACAGAAGTCGACTTCTATCGACAGAATTTGACTGAATAGCTGCGGATGTATCAGCTATCGGACTGCTTTTGCTCGTCTTCTGCGGACGGGTCGGGTCCTTCCGCAGGCACCATCTGGTCCGAGACCATCGAGACGATACTGCGGCCCCCGACACCCACCGCGATGAGCCCGAGCCCGTCGAAGAGCAGGGCCAGCGAGAAGAAGCAGCCGAGCACATAGAGGCTGCTGTGCGGCCAGTCGAAGAGGACGAGCAGGCCCAGCAGCAGGCCGAAGGCCCCCTGCAGCAGCGTCCAGCCGAACTGCGGGCCGCGTACCACGACGCTGCCGACGAGGCGGAAGACCCCTCCCGTCAAGAAGAGCAGCGCGGCGAACATCGTCAGGGCCTCGGCCGTACCGTGCGGGTGGCGGATGACGACGACTCCGGCGGCGATGTTCAGGGCTGCCACCACGACGCCCAGCCAGAAGTAACTGGTGCCGCGCGACTGGATCGCGTGCAGCAGCCCGACCACGCCACCGATCAGCAGCAGCCAGCCGAAGAGGATCATCGAGGTCAGCGTCGCGACGCCGGTGTAGACAAGGCCGACCAGGCCGGCGACGACGAGCAGGATGCCGAGCAGTGCCAGACCGCCGAAACTGCGGCTGAGCTTCCTGCCCTCTTCTACGGGATCGGCCACCACAGGCTCCTCAGGGTGCGTCCTTGCTTCGCGACCCCTTCTTGATCATAGGTTCGAACAGCATGGATAGCATCCGGCGTATGGACCGTACGGAACCCCGGCTGGAGCACACCGTCGTGGACGGCGTCGCCACCGTAGTCATCAGCAACCCCGCCAAGCGCAACGCGATGACGGCCGCCATGTGGCAGGCCCTGCCCGTGCTGCTCCACGCGCTGACCGCCGACCCGTCGGTGCGCGCGCTGGTGCTGACCGGCGCCGGGGACACCTTCTGCGCCGGTGCGGACATCGGCTCGCTCCGTGACCCCTCGGGCGCGCCGCAGGGGCTCGCCGTGGCGGCCGAGGAGGCGCTGGCCGCCTTTCCCCGGCCGACGCTCGCCGCGGTGCGCGGCTACTGCGTGGGCGGGGGCAGCCAGTTGGCGGCCGCCTGCGATCTCCGGTTCGCGGAGGAGGGCGCGTCCTTCGGGGTCACCCCGGCCAAGCTCGGGATCGTCTACGCGGCGTCGTCGACCCGGCGGCTGGTCGCGCTGACGGGCCCGGCGACGGCGAAGCACCTGCTCTTCTCCGGCGAGCTGATCGGGACGGACCGGGCGCTGCGGACCGGCCTCGTGGACGAGGTGCTGCCGGCCGGCGAGCTGGACAAGCGGGTCGACGCCTACGTACGGACCCTGGTGTCGCGTTCGCAGCTGACTCAGGCGGCGGCCAAGGAGTTCGCCACGGGCCGCGAGGACAGGGACACCCACTGGGCGGAACAGGCACGCCGCAGCGGCGACACCGCGGAGGGTGTCGCCGCGTTCCTGGAGCGCCGCACCCCGCGCTTCACCTGGCCGTCCGGCGCGTGAGCGCTCCCCGCTGCTACTGAAGGAGGAAGCGGCTCCTGGCGCGCCACTCCTCGACGATCACGGCCGGGGCCTTCGCGGGGGACCCCGCGTCGTAGGGCGGCTGCGGGTCGTACTCCGTCAGCAGCTGTACGGACTGGGCGTGGCGGTCACCGGCGATCCGGCCGAGCAGGGTGAGACCCATGTCGATGCCCGACGAGACACCGGCGGCCGTGACGTACTTGCCGTCGGTGACCACGCGTTCGCCGGTCGGCTCGGCGCCGTACTCCTTCAGTGTGTCCAGGGCGAGCCAGTGCGAGGTGGCGCGCCGCCCCGTCAGGAGTCCGGCCGCCGCGAGCAGCAGCGAACCCGTACAGACCGACGTCGTCCAGGTGGTGTGGGCATCGGCCCGGCGCAGCCAGTCGAGCAACGCGTCGTTGTCCATCTGGGCGCTCTGCCCGGGGCCGCCGGGGACGATCACCAGATCGGGCGCGGGGACGTCGTCGAGCGTCCGGTCGGCGACCAGCGCGAGGCTTCCGCTCTCGTTGCGCACCTCGCCGGCGGACTCGGCGACGAAGACGGTCTCGGCGCCGGGCGTGCGGGACAGGATCTCGTAGGGGCCCACGGCGTCCAGAGCGGTGAAGCGGTCGAACAGGAGGATGGCGATCCGCATGGGTGACTGCCTGCCTTTCGGTCAGTGACTGAGGTACTCGGTGGTGCCGGAGCGGTCGAGGGGCCCGGCCGCCGGGTGAGAACTGAAGCGCCGCCGGTATTCGGCGGGCGCCGTGTCCAGTGCCTTGACGAACGCCCGGCGCATGGCCTCCGGGGTCCCGTAGCCGCAGGCCCTCGAGATCCCGGCGACGCCGTCGGTGGTGTCCTCCAGGAGCCGGCGGGCCTGTTCGAGGCGGACGCGGTCGACATACCGGCCGGGCGTCACGCCGGTCTCCGCCTGGAACGCGCGCGCGAAATGGCGCGGCGAGAGCCGGGCGCGGGCGGCGAGAGCGTCGACGGAGAGGTCCTCGCCGGGGTGTTCGGTGATCCAGTGCTGGACCTCGCGCAGCGGTTCGCGGCGGGCGGTCTGGGCGGTGAGCTGGACGCTGAACTGCGCCTGGTTCCCGGGCCTGCGCAGAAAGACCACCAGGTGGCGGGCGACCGTGAGCGCCACGTCCCGGCCGTGGTCCTCCTCGACGAGTGCCAGCGCGAGGTCGATGCCGGCGGTGACTCCGGCGGAGGTGGCGAGCCTGCCGTCGCGTACGAAGACCGGCTCGGGGTCGACCTCGACGGCCGGGTAGCTGCGGGCCAGGTGCTCGCAGAGGTTCCAGTGGGTGGTCGCCCGGTGCCCGTCGAGCTGCCCGGCCGCCGCGAGCAGCAGCGCGCCGCTGCAGACGGAGACGAGCCGTTCGGGCCGCGGGCCGTGCGCGCGGAGCCACTCGACGAGCGCGGGGTCGGGATCACGGGTGCCCACGCCGCCGGGGACCAGCAGGGTGTGGGGCGGTGCGGCGTCGGCGAGGGCGCCGTCGGGAACCAGGGTGAGGCCGCAGGACGAGCGGACCGGGGCGCCGTCCAGCGAGGCGGTGCGCAGCTCGTACGAGGCGCCGGGGAAGCGTGAGGCGCCGGCGAAGACCTCCAGGGGCCCCGTCACATCGAGGCTCTGGATGCCGTCGAAGAGGACGACGAGTACGGATTGCTGCTTCATGTCTGCCATCGTGGGCGGCCCCGGGGACGGCCGCAATGACGAGATGCCCACCTTTCCTGCCATGTCCGGCCGCGGCGCATCTCACCCGGGCACCGGGGTTCCGGCACGTACCGACCAGTCGGTAACGTGCGGGTATGAGTACTCTTCCGCCCCGTGCCGGACGCCGCTGCCACAACGCCCTCAACCCGATCCACTCCACGCTCTACTTCTCCCCCGACCTCGGCAAGGAGCTCGGCGGGATCGGGATCGACGATCCCTCCGCCGCGTACTTCGCCACGCGCGCGGCCGCCCTGGGCGCGGTCGGCCCCGGTACGGTCACCGCGACCTTCTACAACTTCAACCACGAGCTCGTGGCCAGGCACGTGCCCGCCGTCTGGGACATCGCCTCCCCCGAGACGGTCCTGGCGGCGCGGCTGCGCGCCGCCGACGCGACGCTGCGCCGGCTGCTCGGCGAGGAGATCATCGCCTCCGGGGAGATGGCCGAGGCGGCCCGGCTGGCCCTGCGCGCCACCGAGGCCTGTGCGCGACACGCCCGGCCGCTGTACGCGGCGCACGCCGATCTCGCGGTACCGGAGCAGCCGCACCTGGCGTACTGGCACGCG
Source organism: Streptomyces sp. NBC_00876 (assembly GCF_045207435.1). NCBI lineage: Bacteria > Bacillati > Actinomycetota > Actinomycetes > Kitasatosporales > Streptomycetaceae > Streptomyces > Streptomyces sp. NBC_00876. The sequence continues at coordinate 7,533,190 of NZ_CP108800.1, read as the reverse complement.
GCCACGCTGCTGCGTGAACACCGCGGTGACGCCCACCTCGCCGTCCTTCTCGAGGCGGGTCTCGACCCGGTCGAGGCCCTGGTCAGCCACACCGCAACCGGCAAGGGCATGGCTCCGCGCTGGATCCTGGCCACCCGCGGCTGGCGGCGCACCGACTGGGACGACGCCTCCGCGCGGCTGCGCGAGCGTGGACTGCTCACCGCCGAGGGCGGGTTGACAGAAGCCGGCATCGCGCTGCGGGCCGGCATCGAGGAGAGCACGGACCGGATGGACCTGGCCCCGTACGAGCACCTGGGCGGTGCCGGCGTGGCCCGCCTGACCGAACTGGGGCGCGGATTCCTCGGCACGGCGCTGGCCGCCGGCGCGTTTCCGACGGATGCGACCAGCTGACCGGCCGGGGAACCGACGGCCGGTATGTGGGGTGGTCGGGCGACACGGCGCCCGGCCACCCGGCACAATGCAGGCGAGTGGCCCCGGGCCGGTCCGAACCGCCGGCCCCGGGCCTGACCAGCACAGCCAGTACGAGAAGGCGAGTCGGTAGAACCGTGACGACGTCCATCGAAGGCAGGATCGCCGAGGAGCTCGGCGTACGCGAGCGACAGGTGAAGGCGGCCGTCGAGCTGCTCGACGGCGGATCGACCGTGCCGTTCATCGCGCGCTACCGCAAGGAAGCGACCGAGATGCTCGACGATGCGCAGCTGCGCACGCTCGAGGAGCGGTTGCGGTATCTGCGGGAGCTGGAGGAGCGCCGTGCGGCGATCCTCCAGTCCGTACAGGAGCAGGGCAAGCTCGACGAGGCGCTGGAGGCGCAGATCCGGGCCGCCGACACGAAGGCGCGCCTCGAGGACATCTATCTGCCGTTCAAGCCCAAGCGGCGGACGAAGGCGCAGATCGCCCGGGAGGCCGGGCTGGAACCGCTCGCCTCCGGGCTGCTCGACGACCCGTCGAGGGACCCGCTCGCGGCGGCCTCGGCCTTCGTCGACGCGGACAAGGGAGTCGCGGACCCGGCGGCGGCCCTGGAGGGGGCCCGCGCCATCCTCACCGAGCGGTTCTCCGAGGACGCGGACCTGACCGGCGAACTCCGCGAGCGCATGTGGTCGCGCGGGCGGCTCGTGGCCAGGGTGCGGGACGGCAAGGAGGAGGCGGGCGCCAAGTTCGCGGACTACTTCGACTTCACCGAGCCGTTCACCGCGCTGCCCTCGCACCGGGTGCTCGCGATGCTCCGGGGCGAGAAGGAGGACGTCCTCGATCTGGTCCTGGAGCCGGAGGAACCGTCCGAGGCGCCCGGCCCGTCGTCGTACGAGAACATGGTGGCCCGCCGCTTCGGGGTGAACGACCGCGGGCGTCCCGGCGACAAGTGGCTCGGCGACACGGTGCGCTGGGCCTGGCGGACCCGGATCCTGGTGCACCTCGGCATCGACCTGCGGCTGCGGCTGCGCACGGCGGCGGAGGACGAGGCGGTGCGCGTCTTCGCGTCGAACCTGCGCGATCTGCTGCTCGCCGCACCGGCCGGCACACGGGCCACGCTGGGGCTCGACCCCGGGTTCCGTACCGGGGTGAAGGTCGCCGTGGTCGACGCGACGGGCAAGGTCGTCGCGACCGATGTGATCTACCCGCACGTGCCGGCCAACAAGTGGGACCAGTCGCTGGCGAAGCTGGAGCAGCTGGCGAAGGCCCACGATGTCGACCTGATCGCGATCGGCAACGGCACGGCGTCCCGCGAGACGGACAAGCTCGCCGGTGAACTGTGCGACAAGCACCCGGAGCTGAAGCTCACCAAGGTGATGGTGTCGGAGGCCGGCGCGTCCGTGTACTCGGCGTCCGCCTTCGCCTCGCAGGAACTCCCGGACATGGACGTGTCGTTGCGCGGAGCCGTGTCGATCGCGCGCCGTCTCCAGGACCCGCTCGCGGAGCTGGTGAAGATCGACCCGAAGTCGATCGGGGTCGGCCAGTACCAGCACGACCTGTCCGAGGTGAAGCTGTCGCGGTCGCTGGACACGGTCGTCGAGGACTGTGTGAACGGGGTCGGGGTCGACGTCAACACCGCGTCGGCGCCCCTTCTCTCGCGTGTCTCCGGCATCGGTTCCGGGCTCGCGGAGAACATCGTCGCGCACCGTGACGCCAACGGGCCGTTCCGCTCCCGCAAGGGGCTGAAGGACGTGGCCCGGCTGGGCCCGAAGGCGTACGAGCAGTGCGCGGGCTTCCTGCGGATCCGGGGCGAGGACCCGCTGGACGCGTCGAGTGTGCACCCGGAGGCGTACCCGGTGGTCCGGGCGATGGTGAAGCGGACGGGCGGCGACGTGGCCTCGCTGATCGGCAACACAGGGGTGCTGCGGTCGCTGCGGGCCGACGACTTCGTGGACGAGAAGTTCGGTCTGCCGACCGTCACCGACATCATCAAGGAGCTGGAGAAGCCGGGCCGCGACCCGCGTCCGGCCTTCAAGACGGCCACCTTCAAGGAGGGCGTCGAGAAGATCGGCGACCTGGTGTCCGGGATGGTGCTGGAAGGCGTCGTCACGAACGTCGCGGCGTTCGGCGCGTTCGTGGACGTCGGTGTGCACCAGGACGGACTGGTGCATGTGTCGGCGATGTCCAGGACCTTCGTGAAGGATCCCCGCGATGTCGTGAAGCCGGGTGACGTCGTCAGGGTCAAGGTGATGGAGGTCGACATTCCGCGGAAGCGGATCTCGTTGACGCTGCGGCTGGACGACGAGGCCTCGGCGGGCTCCGGTGACGCCGGTGCCCCGGCAGGCGAGCGCGGCGGGCGTCCGCCCCGGCAGCGGCAGGGCCAGGGCGGCGCGGGGGCGCGGGGCGGGCAGGGCGGTGGCCAGGGCGGTCAGGGCCAGGGGCGTGACCGGCGCGGTGGTGGCGGTGGCGCGGGCGGCGGGGCTCGTCCGGCTCCGGCCGCTCCGGCGAGCGGGGCGATGGCCGACGCATTGCGGCGGGCCGGGCTGCTGGATCCGAAGCAGGGCGGCAGGAAGCGGTAGCCGGAGGGGGCGGGGCGGGCGCGGAGTGGGGTGGTTCGCCTGCGACGGGCCTTCTCCCCGCCCCGCCCCCTCCCGTATCCGGGGCTCCGCCCCGGACCCAGCTCCTCAAACGCCGGAGGGGCTGAGAGCGGCGGCTGTTCAGTCGACGAGGTTCAGGCCGTCGGCTACGACTCGGCCCCTGTGCAGGACCGTACGGTCCGCGCTGCGGTCCATCACGGCGGACGCCACCGTCTCGCCCTCGACCAGCAGCAGGTCGGCGCTGTCGCCCGCGGCGAGGCCGGGCCGGTCGGCGACGGAGTTCAGGCGGGGCGGGCCGTCCTGGAGGATCGACGCGCCGCCACGGCTCGCGACGGCCACGCAGTGCTCGATCAGTTCGTCAGCGCGGTAGCCGTTGGTGAAGGCGAGCTGCCAGGTGCGGTCCAGCATGTCCGCGTTGCCGTACGGCGACCAGAAGTCGCGCTGGCCGTCCTCACCGAGACCGACCCGCACACCGGCGGCGGTCAGCGCGGCCAGGGGCAGACCGCGCTGCTGGGCGGGTGCGACGGTGGCCATCGCGATGTCCAGCTCGGCGAACTCCTCGATGAGCCGGCGCGTGGTCGCCTCGGAGACGGAGCCGAGGTCGTAGGCGTGCGAGAGCGTCACCCGGCCGGCCATGTCCAGGGCGCGCACCCGTTCCAGGATGAGGTCGACGCTGAACACACCGAGTGCGCCGGGCTCGTGGAGGTGGATGTCGACCGGTGCCTGGTGACGCTCGGCGAGGTCGAAGACGATGTCGAGGTGGCGTACGGGGTCGCGGTCCAGGGTGCACGGGTCGATACCGCCGACCACGGCGGCGCCCGAGGACAGCGCCCGGTCCATCAGCGCGGGCACGCCCTTCTCCCGGAGCAGACCGGCCTGCGGGAAGGCCATGATCTCGACCTCGCACCGGCCGGCGTGGGCCTCCTTGGCGGCGAGGACGCCCTCGAAGCGCTCCAGACCGCAGTCCGCGTCGATCTGCGCGTAGCTGCGCACCCGCGTCGTACCGCGCTCGATCATGCGGCCCAGGGTGTACGTGGCCCGCTGGGCGACGCTCCACTCGTCCTCGCGCCAGTGATCGCGGTCGTTCATCATCATGCCCCAGACACCGGGGGCACCCGTGTGGGGGCGGAAGGGCAGCCCCATGCGGGTGGAGTCCAGATGGCAGTGGACGTCCGCGAGGGAGGGCAGCGCGAGCCGTCCCCGTCCGGCCACGGTGTCGCCCGTGGCCGCTCGGGCGGGGTCGTGCGGCATGACCCCGACCGTCACGCCGTCCTTGATCTCGATGTCACAGGGCTCGCCGCCCCAGGGACGGACGTTTGTGATCAGCATGTGGTGCTACTCCTCGGATGGTTGCCATCGGTGGACGGAACCGGCCGGGGCAGGGCACCGGGCCGCTGCCGCCTCGGCCGGGACCGCCGGGGAAGGGCCTGCGGTCTCAGATCTCCGTCAGCTTCCCCGCCGCCACCTCGACGCGGCGCGTCGTACGCACCGCCTCCAGCATCCGGCGGTCGTGCGTGACCAGCAGCAGCGTCCCGGTGTACGAGTCGAGCGCCGACTCGAGCTGCTCGATCGCCGGCAGGTCGAGGTGGTTCGTGGGCTCGTCAAGAACCAGGAGGTTGACGCCACGCCCCTGGAGCAGTGCGAGCGCCGCCCGGGTGCGCTCTCCCGGGGAGAGGGTGGTCGCGGGGCGCATCACATGGTCGGCGCGCAGACCGAACTTGGCGAGCAGGGTGCGGACGTCGGCCGGTTCCGTGTCGGGCACCGCCGCGCAGAACGCCTCCAGGATGGACTCCGTACCGTGGAACAGCTGCCGCGCCTGGTCCACCTCGCCGACGACCACGCCCGAACCCAGGCTCGCATGCCCCGAGTCCAGCGGGAGACGGCCCAGGAGCGCGGCGAGCAGGGTCGACTTGCCGGCACCGTTGGCGCCGGTGATGGCGATCCGGTCCGCCCAGTCGATCTGGAGCGAGGCCGGGCCGAACGCGAAGTCGCCGAGGACGACCTGTGCCTCGCGCAGGGTCGCCACGACCGATCCGGAGCGGGGCGCGGAGGCGATCTCCATCCGCAGCTCCCACTCCTTGCGCGGCTCCTCCACGACATCGAGGCGTTCGATCATGCGCTGGGTCTGCCGGGCCTTCGCGGCCTGCTTCTCGCTCGACTCGCTGCGGAACTTGCGGGCCATCTTGTCGGAGTCGGAGGCCTTGCGGCGGGCGTTCCTGACGCCCTTGTCCATCCAGGAACGCTGCATCAGGGCGCGGCCCTCGAGCGCCGAGCGCTTGTCGGAGTACTCCTCGAACTCCTCACGGGCGTGCCTGCGAGCGCGCTCGCGCTCCTCCAGGTACGCCGCGTAGCCACCGCCGTACAGGTTGATCTGCTGCTGGGCCAGGTCGAGCTCGAGCACCTTGGTGACCGTGCGCATCAGGAATTCGCGGTCGTGGCTGATGACGACCGTGCCGGCGCGCAGTGCGGAGACGTACCGCTCCAGCCGCTCCAGGCCGTCCAGGTCGAGGTCGTTGGTGGGCTCGTCGAGCAGGAAGATGTCGTACCGCGACAGCAGGAGCGAGGCGAGCCCGGCGCGGGCCGCCTGGCCGCCGGAGAGTGCGGTCATCGGCAGGTCGAGTCCGACCGTCAGGCCGAGCTCGGCCGCGACCTCCTCGGCCCGCTCGTCCAGGTCGGCGCCGCCGAGGGCGAGCCAGCGCTCCAGGGACTCGGAGTACGCGTCGTCGGAGCCGGGGGCGCCGTCGACGAGGGCCTGTGTGGCGGTGTCCATCGTGCTCTGGGCGTCGGCGACGCCCGTACGGCGGGCGAGGAACTCCCGCACCGTCTCGCCGGGACGCCGCTCCGGTTCCTGCGGCAGGTGTCCGACGGTGGCGGTGGGCGGGGAGAGCCGCAGCTCGCCCTCCTCCGGCTGGTCGAGCCCGGCGAGCAGCCGGAGCAGCGACGATTTTCCGGCCCCGTTGACTCCGACGAGACCGATCACATCGCCGGGGGCGACCACGAGGTCGAGTTCGGCGAAGAGAGTGCGGTCGCCGTGTCCGGCGGCGAGGTCCTTGGCGACGAGGGTGGCAGTCATCAGGGTGTCGATCCTAATCGTCGCCCTGAGCTCCCTGCTCCTGCCCTGTTGCTACGGCTTAGAGTCCCGCCATGAACGGAATCCGGGCGGGGAAGAGCGGCGGGGCGGCGGCGGACGTGATCGTGCTGGGGGGCGGGGTCATCGGTCTCACCACGGCACTGGTCCTGGCCGGGCGGGGACACCGGGTGCGGGTCTGGTCCGGGAAACCGGCCGCGGCCACGACCTCGGCGGTCGCGGGCGCCCTGTGGTGGCCCTACCGGATCGAACCGCGGGACCGGGTCGGGGACTGGTCGCTGAAGTCGCTGCGGTGGTACGAGGAGCTGGCCGGCCGCCCGCGGGAGACCGGCGTCCGGCTGGTCGACGGGGTGCACCGGGGGGAGCGTCTGGCCGCTCTGGGGGCGTGGGCCGGGCAGCTGAAGGGCGTCGTGGAGGCGGGCGAGGGACTGCGGTGCCGGCTGCCGCTGATCGATATGCCGGTCCATCTGGACTGGCTGGAGGGGCAGGTCAGGTCGGCCGGGGGTGCGGTCGAGCGGCGCACGGTCGCCTCGTTCGACGAGGCGGCGGCGGAGGCCTCGGCGGTGGTCAACTGCACGGGGCTCGGTGCCCGGAACCTGGTCCCGGACCCGGGGATGCGGCCGGTGCGCGGCCAGTTGGTCCTGGTGGAGAACCCGGGGATCCAGGAGTGGTTCACCGAGGCGGACCCGGCGTCGAGCGAGACCACGTACTTCTTCCCGCAGCCGGGCCGTCTGGTGCTCGGCGGCACGGCCCTGGCCGACGACTGGAGCACGGTGCCCGATCCCCGTACGGCCGGGGAGATCGTGGCCCGGTGCGCGCGGGTCCGGCCGGAGATCGCCGCGGCGCGGGTCATCGGGCACCGGGTGGGGCTGCGGCCCGCCCGGGACGCCGGGGTGCGGATCGAGGCCGAGGCGCTGCCGGGCGGCGGGCGTCTGGTGCACAACTACGGGCACGGGGGCGCGGGCGTGACCGTGGCCCTGGGCTGCGCCGAGGCGGCGGCCCGGCTGGTGGGCTGAGCCGCCGTGCGCGAGAGCCCGCGGCCGTGTGTCGCCGCCCCGGGGTCTCAGTCGCCCGCGGGGCTCGAACCGCCGCCCCTGGGCCCGCGTTCGGTGGTGATCTGGCTGCCGCCGGGGCCGATCCGGATCTCGAAGTCGCCGTCGTACTTGGCGTGGCCCTCGATGACCGCGGACTCGACGGCCTCCACGCCGAACTCGCGGCGCACGATCAGCGGGTCCTCGCGCAGGTCCCGCATCAGGGCGACGCACATGCCGATCATCACGAGGGTGAACGGCGCCGCGACCAGGATGGTCAGGTTCTGAAGTCCTGCCAGCGCGTCGCCCTTTCCGTTGCCGATGAGCAGCATGATGGCCGCCACGGCGCCGGTGACGACGCCCCAGAAGATGACGACCCACTTGGCCGGTTCGAGGATGCCCTTCTGGGAGAGGGTGCCCATCACGATGGAGGCGGCGTCCGCGCCGGAGACGAAGAAGATGCCGACCAGGATCATCACCAGCAGGCTCATCACGGTGGGGATCGGGAACTCCTGCAGCACGCCGAAGAGCTGGGCCTCCGGGGTGTCCGCGCCGCTCAGCCGGCCGGCTTCCTGGAGCTTGATCGCGGTGCCGCCGAAGATCGCGAACCAGACGAGGCTGACGGTGCTGGGCACCAGGATGACTCCGCCGATGAACTGACGGATCGTCCGGCCGCGGCTGATCCTTGCGATGAACATGCCGACGAAGGGCGTCCAGGAGATCCACCAGGCCCAGTAGAAGACGGTCCAGCTGCCGAGCCAGGTGGCCACCTCGCCCTCGCCGGTCGCCTCGGTGCGGCCGGCGAGCTGCGGAAGGTCACCGAGGTAGGAGGCGATCGAGGTGGGGAGCAGGTCGAGCACGATGATGGTGGGGCCCGCGATGAACACGAAGACGGCGAGGATCAGGGCCAGCACCATGTTGATGTTGGACAGCCACTGGATGCCCTTCTCCACACCGGAGATCGCCGAGGCGACGAAGGCCACGGTCAGGACGGCGATGATCAGGACGAGCAGTCCGGTGCCGGTCTTCTCCTTCCAGTTCAGTTCATGGAATCCGCTGCCGATCTGGAGGGCGCCCAGGCCCAGCGAGGCGGCCGAGCCGAAGAGGGTGGCGAAGATGGCGAGGATGTCGATCAGCCGGCCGACGCCGCCGTGGGCGTGGCGGGCGCCGATGAGCGGCTCGAAGACGGCGCTGATCGTCTGCCGCCTGCGGCGCCGGAAGGTGCTGTACGCGATGGCCAGCCCGACCACGGCGTAGATCGCCCAGGGGTGGAGCGTCCAGTGGAAGAGGGTGGTGGCCATCGCCGTCTGCATCGCCTCGGCGGCGTCGGCGGGGTGGGTGCCGGGCGGCGGGTGGATGAAGTGCGCCAGGGGCTCGCTGACCCCGTAGAACATCAGGCCGATGCCCATGCCGGCGCTGAACATCATCGCGACCCAGGAGACCGTCCTGAACTCCGGCTCCTCGCCCTCCTGGCCGAGGGAGATCTTTCCGTACCGGCTGATCGCGAGCCAGAGGGCGAAGACCACGAACCCGGAGGCGGCCAGCATGAAGCCCCAACCACCGTTGTGGATGAGGCCGTTGAGCATCTTGCTGGAGATGTCCTCCAGCGAGTCGGTGGCGGTGGCCCCCCAGACGACGAAGGCGAGGGTGAGGACGGCGGTGACACCGAACACCACCCGGTCGGTCGTGGGGCGCCGGCTCTGGGTCGGGTCATCGGGCAGATCCGCCGTCACCGACAGATCCCCCCTGCCGCCCGCTCTCTGATCGTCCTGCGACACGAATGGCACCTTTCACGGAAGCTGAGAATTCACTCTCCGTAGGCAGTACCACACGTAACGTGCATCTCCCGGGATCAACAAGCGGTATCGGGTTGACCGTTTACGAGGTGAAATGTCGCCCGCTCGTCCAGGAGGAGCGGGATCAGCTTCCGCGCGGACTGCCGCATGGACACATACACACCGTCACCGTCGGGCCGGGAAACGACGCCGTGGAGGGCGAGTTCGTCCCCCACGGCAGCGAAGCCGTCCGCCGTGAGCCGGTATCCGCAGGGCGGGTCGGCGAGGATCCGGTCCGGCGCCGCCGGCTCGTTGTCCGCTCCCCCGAGATACACGGGCCCCCGGCCGGTGAACCCTGCGGCCCGGGAGCCGGCGGTGGCGGCCCGGATGCGGTCGCGCCTCTCGTCCGCGTACCGGAACAGCCCTTCGAGTGCGGCGAGTTGGGTGCTCACCCGGCGGCGGCGGCCGAGTGCGGGGTCGGCCCGTTCGGCGTCGGAGAGCGGGTCCGTACGGGATTCGGCCAGCAGCGCGACCGCGTGCTTGATGCCCGCGGTGTTGCGCAGGATGCGCTCCTGGCCGTCTCCCGCCTCCTGACTGACCGGTTCGCCGGTGACCGGATCGGTCCAGATGCCGTAGTGGCCACTGCTGAATCCGGCGTCCCGCTCGGCGGGCCGTACCCACTGTTCGGACAGGAGACGGGACTCCTCGTGCAGCCGGCCGTCGGTGTTGGGATTGCGCGGCCACAGGACGTAGAGGTCCTTCTCGTAGTACGGCGGGGTCGCCGCGTACTCGTGCAAGTCCACGATCACATCGGGTTCGTGGTCCCGGACGACTGCCGCGAGGGCGCGGGCCTCGGCGGTCCGCAGGGCGATGTGGTCACGGTTGATGTCCATGCCGTCAGAGTTGCCCCGGGTTCCAGCGGCCAGCCCGTCGGGGTTGGCGGTGGGAAGGACGAGGATCTCGGTCCGGGAGAGGAAGGCGCGCGTCCTGGGGCCGGTGGAGTGGCCGAGGTCGCGGATCGTCGTCAGGCAGGCCTCGCGGCCGCCGGGTTCGTCGCCGTGCTGGCCGCAGACCAGCAGCACGGTGAGGGTGGCGGGAGCACGGCCGCCGATCCGCACGAGGCGCAGGGGGCGCCCCTGCTTCGTCGTACCGATCCGCTCCACGGACACCCGGTCGCTGTGACGGTCGACCGCCGCCAGCAGGGAGCGTTCCTCCGCCGCACCGGTCCAGTGCGCCCCCGCGGCGGACTCGAAGCCGGTACGCGGCGGGGCGTGCACCGCTTCGGAGGGCGCGGTGGCAACCGGGACGGCCAGTACGGCGGCCACGGCCGCCAGTGCGAGCGGCCGGTATGTCGGGCGGGCCCCCCGCGCAGGCGTCGGCATGGGCGGAAGGTACCCCCGCGCGCAGCCCGCGCAACAGACTCGTGCGCACAACGGTTCCGGGCCGTGCGGCAGCCGGGCACGGTGCCGGTCAGGCCTGCGGGGTACGGGCCGTCGCGGTCCGCCGTCCCGCTGCGCGGTGCGCCGCCCGGGCCCGGCGCGCCCGTGGCAGATAGCGGACCCGCTCCGGCAGCACCGGGACCACCACCCGCAGCACGGCGCAGAACCGCCGCAGTCTGCGCTCCTGCGCCTGCGTCCACTCCAGACCGATCGCCTCACGTGCATCCGGCGGCATCAGCCCCACGGTCAGGAAGCCGCGGAACCGGGCGAGCGGCGGCAGCAGCACCGGCCACAGGACGCCGAGCAGGAGCCGCAGCGGCAGCGGGCCCCGGTCGGGCGGCGGCACGGGGCTGCCGGCGGCGACGAGCTCGTCCACGACGACGGTCCGTTCGACCTCGGTGGCGAGCATCTTGCGGTAGTACGGCCAGAACTCCTCGACCGTCTGCGGCATGTCCCGGTCGTGGATGCCCAGCACGCGGCCCACCTGGAGCCACTCCCGGTACAGCGCGCGTTCCTGCGCCGGGGTGAGCGGCCGGATCAGATAGCGCGCGCCATGCCGGAAGACGGGGAAGCCGGTGGCGTGCACCCAGGAGTAGTTCGCCGGTGACAGTGCGTGGTAGGGGCGGCCCCGGGTGTCGGTCCCCCGGATGGTGCGGTGCAGCCGGCGGAGCCTGCGCCCCTCCTCGGCGGCCTCCTCACCTCCGTACACCCAGAGCTGGAGCGAGCTCAGCGAGCGCTCGCCGCGCCCCCACGGGTCGGTGCGGAAGACGGAGTGCTCGTCGACGCCCGCACCGACGGCAGGGTGCGCGACCTGGAGGGTGAGAGCGGCGGGCAGCATCAGCAGGGCCCGGATGTCGCCCGACATGCTCCACAGCACACCACCGGGCGGGGGCGGTACGGGATCGGCCTCTCTGGCTGCGGCGCTGCTCATCAGGTGCTCCCTGCGGTCGGCGGCCGCACGGCTCACGCGCCCGGCCCCTGCGTGATCCAGTATGCGAGCCCTCCGGGAGGGATGCGCACCGGCCCCCGGCCGCCTTGCCGGGCACCCCTTCGCCGATGGTGTTGACGGGACCCATGAAACAAGTCAATAGTATTTGTAACTTTGACTCCTCGACCAGACGGCCCATCACATCCCTTGCGGATCAAGGGAGTTGGTCCGACACAGCACGACAACGCACAGGAGCGGTCCCGTCGGGAGTCGGCATACGGACAGGGAGTGCGCACCATGGGCCGATACAGCCGCCTGCGCGAGATCCGCCGGATGGATCCGGCGCGCGACTACGCCGAGATCCTCCGGCTGATCTCGCAGTACGAGTTCCCCTGGGACTACCGGCAGGGGGTGAGTGTCGCCTTCCTCCGGGATTACGGGGTCCCCCGGATATCCGTGCTCCTGGACCGGACCCAGGAGTTCGAACGGGCCGGGCAGAAGCGTTACGACGACACGGTGCTGATCGGGTACGAGATGGCCGCCGACGGCTTCGACTCGGAGCGGGCCCGGGCCGCGGCGCGTCATCTCAACCGGATCCACGGCAAGTACCGCATCCCGAACGACGACTTCCGCTATGTCCTGGCGACCACGGTCGTGGGGCCGAAGCGCTGGATCGACCGGTTCGGCTGGCGCCCCCTGTGCGAGCAGGAGATCCAGGCACTGGTGGAAGCCGGCCGGAAGACGGCCGCGATGATGGGCATCGAAGGCGCACCCGAGACCTACGAGGGGTTCGAGCGGCTGCTCGACTCCTACGAGGAGCGGATGTTCGCCTACGACCCGGCGAACCGGCGGGTCGCGAACGCCACCTTCCGGGTCATGGCGAGCTGGTACCCGCGTCCGCTGCGCCCTCTCGTGGCGAGGTTCTCGCTCGCGCTGCTGGACGAGCCGCTGCTGACGGCGCTGGGTTTCCGGCCGCAGCCGCGGTGGGCACAGGCCTCGGCATCGGCGGCGCTGCGGCTGCGTGCGCGCTGTGTACGCCGGCTGCCGGCCCGGCCGCGCCGGTTCCCCTCGCGCCCGCAGCCCCGTTCGTACCCCTTCGGCTGGCGGCTGGACGACCTCGGGCCGCACTGGGCGCGCAGCCGCCCCCTGGAGCCGCTGCCCGGCGAGGCGGAGCCGTCCGCCGGCCCACGGCGAGCAGAGCCGGAGGTCTCCCCTATCCCGCCGCGAGCAGCGGAACCAGACAGCGGCGGGCGAACTCCCGCACCTGGGTGTCGTCGTCCAGCTCGAAACAGCTGACGGGATTGAGGAGGAAGGAGACGGTGATCCGCACCATCAGTTCGGCCACGGGGGTCGGATCGCTCACCGGCCGGCCCTCCGCACGCCGCGCCTCGCTCAGGCGGCCGGCCAGGTACTCACGGATGGCGAGGAAGGCCGGTCCGCTCTCCACGGTCAGGAACGGCAGCATGGTCTCGGGCTCCAGCCGCAGCAGACCGCCGATGAGCGGATGCTCGCGGATGTGCCGGAGCACGGCGGTGAAGCCCTCGACGAGCCGGTCCTCCGTCGTGGGCAGCGCGGCCACCGCGTCGTCCACCTCGACGACGAACCGGCGGTACTCACGCAGCAGGCAGGCGGAGACGAGGCTGTCCTTGTTGCCGATCCGCCGGTACACGGTCACCCGCGAGACCCCGGCGCGCTTGGCGACGTCATCGACGGTGGAGCGGCGCAGCCCGAAGGTCATGAACTGCTCGCGTGCGGCGTCCAGGATCTGCTCGCTCAGCGCGTCGGAGGGCGGGCTGCCGCGGAGCACCAGGGCCAGCAGTGACTCGTCGGCGCTCCGTGCCGTCATGGGCCCTCCCCGTTGTGTCGGCTCCACCCCACCATAGAAGGCGGGTGCGCTACAGAGTGACCCGTTCCGTCATCCTGTAACAGCGGGGCGGGGGTCCTCCGGAGCCCGGCGGGGCGGAGGAACCTGCTGACCGGAGGGCGCCCCTGCGGCGGCCGTTCAGGCGGCGACCGGCTTCCGGTAGCGCACGAACTCGTTCGGGCGCCGGGCCCAGCCGCACAGCGGCCATCGCAGCGTGGTCCTCGTGGCCCCGGCAGGCCCGGAAGGCATAGCCGCGCGGCGGCTGCCCGGCCTTGGGCCCGCTCCCCTCGTTCCCGCCCACAGCAGGGTCCCCTCCCGTTGGACATGTCCGGCTCCGCACGCGGCCCCACGGACCCTACGGGCCGAAGTCGTACACCGTCACCGCGATATCCCGGGCCACCAGCCGCTGCTCGATCAGCGGCTCGATCCGGGACCACTTCCCGCCCGCGAGACCGCAGCCGATCCGCGGCATGTGGACCGAGGCCCCCAGCTCGGCGGCGCGCTCGGCCACGGCTCCCAGCGCCGTGCCGATCGCCTCGTAGCGCACCGGAACCCCGTTGCTGCCCGTACGCATACCGCGTTGTCCCACCGCGTTCGCCACCCATATGTACGGGCTCACCTGGACGAACTGGGCCGCCCCGAGGCCGAAGTCGTTGCCCGCGCGCTCGCGGTGCCACCGGCGGTACGCCGCTTCCGGCTCCGGCCACCGGCGCGAGAGGGCCAGGACGAACCCCTTGCCCCAGCCGCCGAGATCGTTGCAGACGTGGACGATCACCTTGACGCCCTTGCCGTGAGGCGAGGTCGCGTCCCCCTGTACGTATCTGATCCCGGACACGGCAGCAGGCTACGCGCCGCCACCGGCCGGCAGCGAGGCATTTTCACATCACTGGTGAGACAGCAATACTGTTCCACCGGGGTGACGCACCCGCACAGCGTCTCATCCGCAGGGCCGGACACGAGGAGCAGATATGGCGACCGGGGCCGAGGAGCCGACGCTCACCGTCGACGAGCTGGCGGCACGCGCCGGGGTGACCGTGCGCACGGTGCGTTTCTACAGCACCCGGGGGCTGCTGCCGCCCCCGGTCATCGGGCCGCGCCGGGTCGGGCACTACGGGCACGACCACCTCTCCCGGCTGGCGCTCATCGAGGAGCTCCAGCACCAGGGCATGACGCTGGCCGCGATCGAACGCTATCTGGAGCAGCTGCCGCCCGATCTGAGCGCCCACGATCTGGCGATCCACCGTGCGCTGGTGGCCTCCTGGGCGCCCGATTCGGCACAGGAGACGACCCGGACGGAACTGGAGCGACGTGCGGGACGGCAGCTGGCCGAGCAGGACATCGACCGGCTGGCGGCGATGGGCGTGCTGGAGCGCTCCGGTACGGGTGAGGGTGTGTACCGGGTGGATCCGGGGCTGCTGCGGCTCGGGGTGGAGCTGCTCGACGTACCGATCGCGCACGAGACGATCCTCGCCGCCCGTACGGTCCTGCTGGAGCACACCCGCTCGGCCGCGCACGAGCTGACCCGGCTGTTCCGGGACGAGGTGTGGAATCCGTACCGGGAGCGGGAGTCGGATCCCGAGCATCTCAAGACCATGAAGTCGCTGTCCGCGCATATGCAGCCGATCGTGCTTCAGGCCCTGGTGACGGCGTTCCAGCGCTCGCTCAAGGAGGAGCTGCGGGCCGCCTTCGCGGCCGAGTAGCAGCCGGACGGGCCACACCGATGGGTGCGGCCCGTCGCGGCGTCGTCAGTCGTGGAAAGTCAGTCGTGGAAGGTCTCGCCCTTCTCCGCCTTCGCCACGAGCAGGGCGGGCGGCAGGAACCGGTCGCCGTACCGTTCGGCGAGCTCTTGGGCGCGGGCCACGAAGCCGGGCAGGCCGCCCTCGTACCCGTTGATGTACTGGAGCACGCCACCGGTCCACGCCGGGAAGCCGATGCCCATGATGGAGCCGATGTTGGCGTCGGCGACGGTGATCAGGACGTTCTCCTCCAGGCAGCGGACGCTGTCCAGGGCCTCCGAGAAGAGCATGCGCTCCTGCATGTCGGTGAAGGAGATCTCCGTGTCCGGCTTGCCGAAGTGCTCCCGCAGGCCGGGCCAGAGGCGGGTGCGCTTCCCGTTCTCGTCGTACTCGTAGAAGCCCGCGCCGCCGCTGCGTCCGGGGCGCCCGAACTCGTCGACCATCCGGTCGATGACCACGTCCGCGGGGTGGGCGGCCCAGCTGCCGCCCGCCTCCTCGACGGCCTTGCGGGTCTCGTTGCGGATCTTGCGGGGCAGGGTGAGCGTCAGCTCGTCCATCAGGGAGAGCACCTTGGCCGGGTAGCCCGCCTGCGCGGCGGCCTGCTCGACGGAGGCCGGCTCGACGCCCTCACCGACCATCGCGACACCCTCGTTGATGAACTGACCGATGACGCGCGAGGTGAAGAAGCCGCGTGAGTCGTTGACGACGATCGGCGTCTTCTTGATCCGGCGGACCAGGTCGAAGGCGCGGGCCAGGGCCTCGTCGCCGGTCTTCTCGCCCTTGATGATCTCGACGAGCGGCATCTTGTCGACGGGCGAGAAGAAGTGCAGCCCGATGAAGTCGGCGGGACGCTCGACCCCTTCGGCCAGTGCCGTGATGGGCAGCGTGGAGGTGTTGGAGCACAGCAGGGCGTCGGGCTCGATGATGTCCTGGATCTCCTGGAACACCTTGTGCTTGAGCGCGGTGTCCTCGAAGACGGCCTCGATGACGGCGTCGCAGCCCGCGAGGTCGGCCGGGTCACCGGTCGGGGTGATGCGGGCCAGCAGCTCGTCCCGCTTCGCCTCGGTCGTGCGGCCCCGGGAGAGCGCTTTGTCGAGCAGCTTCTCGCTGTACGCCTTGCCCTTCGCGGCAGCCTCCGTGGAGACGTCCTTGAGGACGACCTCGATGCCGGCCCGCGCGCAGGAGTAGGCGATGCCCGCACCCATCATCCCGGCGCCGAGGACGGCGACCTTGCGGACCTGGCGCTCCTCGATGCCCTGGGGGCGGCTGGCGCCGGAGTTGACGGCCTGGAGGTCGAAGAAGAACGCCTGGATCATGTTCTTCGAGACCTGGCCGGTGACCAGCTCGGTGAAGTACCGGGCCTCGATGGTCAGGGCGGTCTCGAAGTCGACCTGCGAGCCCTCGACGGCCGCGGCCAGGATGTTGCGCGGCGCCGGCATAGGGGCGCCCGCGAGCTGCTTCTTCAGGTTCGAGGGGAAGGCCGGCAGGTTGGCGGCGAACTTCGGGTTCGACGGGGTGCCGCCGGGGATCCGGTAGCCCTTGACGTCCCAGGGCTGCTGCGACTCGGGGTGGGCGTCGATGAAGGCGCGGGCCTTCTCCAGCATCTCCTGCGGGGTGGCCGCGACTTCGTGGACCAGGCCGTTCTCCAGTGCGCGCTGCGGCGTGTACTGGGTGCCCTGGAGGAGGACCTTCAGCAGCGCGTCGGCGATGCCCATGAGCCGTACGGTGCGCGTGACACCGCCCCCCGCGGGCAGCAGGCCGAGGGTGACCTCGGGCAGGCCGATCCGGGAGCCGGGTGCGTCGAGGGCGACACGGTGGTGGGAGGCGAGCGCGATCTCGTAACCGCCCCCGAGGGCCGCGCCGTTGATGGCGGCGACGACGGGCTTGCCGAGGGTCTCGATGCGGCGCAGCGAGCTCTTGATCGCGGTGCCGGTGTCGAAGACGGCCTGGGCGTTCTCCGGGCCGACCTTGATCATGTCCTTGAGGTCGCCGCCGGCGAAGAACGTCTTCTTGGCGGAGGTGTAGATGATGCCGCGGATGGAGTCCTTCTCGGCCTCGGCGCGCTCCGCGACGGCCGCGATGGAGTCCTTGAAGGCCTGGTTCATCGTGTTGGCGGACTGGTTCGGGTCGTCGAGGACGAGGGTGACGACGCCGGTGCCGTCCTGTTCCCAGCGGATGGTCGTGCTCTCGGTCATGACTCTTCTTCTCCGTAAACAGGGATGGCCGGGGACGGTCAGAGACGCTCGATGACGGTGGCGACGCCCATGCCGCCGCCGACGCAGAGGGTGGCGAGGCCGTAGCGCTTGTCCCGGCGCTCCAGCTCGTCGATGAGCGTGCCGAGGATCATCGCGCCGGTCGCGCCGAGCGGGTGGCCGAGCGCGATGGCGCCGCCGTTGACGTTGATCTTGTCGAGGGAGAGCCCCATGTCCCGGGCGAAGCGCAGGACGACGCCGGCGAAGGCCTCGTTGATCTCGACGAGGTCGATGTCGTCGATGGTCAGCCCGGCCTTGGCGAGCGCCTTGCGGGTGGCGGGCGCCGGACCGGTGAGCATGATGGTGGGCTCGGAGCCGGAGACGGCGGCGGAGACGATCCGGGCACGCGGGGTGAGGCCGTAGCGCTCCCCGATCTCCTTGGAGCCGATCGCGACCAGCGCGGCCCCGTCGACGATGCCGGATGAGTTGCCCGCGTGGTGGACGTGGTCGATCTTCTCCACCCAGTGGTACTTCTGGAGCGCGACCGCGTCGAAGCCGCCCATCTCCCCGATCGCCGCGAACGACGGCTTGAGCGCCGCGAGGGAGTCTGCGGTGGTGCCGGGCCGCATGTGCTCGTCGTGGTCGAGGACGACAAGACCGTTGCGGTCCTTCACGGGGACGACGGAGCGCGCGAAGCGGTTGTCCTTCCACGCCTCGGCGGCCCGCTCCTGCGACAGGGCGGCGAACTCGTCGACATCGCGGCGCGAGAACCCCTCGATGGTCGCGATGAGGTCGGCGCCGACGCCCTGCGGTGCGAAGCCGGTCTCGTAGTTCGTCATCGGGTCCATCGCCCAGGCACCGCCGTCCGAGCCCATCGGCACCCGCGACATCGACTCGACGCCGCCGGCGAGGATGAGGTCCTCCCAGCCCGAACGGACCTTGGCGGCGGCCAGGTTGACGGCCTCCAGGCCCGAGGCACAGAAGCGGTTCTCCTGAACGCCCGCGACGGTGTCCGGGAGGCCGGCCGCGATGGCGGCGATGCGGGCGATGTCGGAGCCCTGGTCACCGAGCGGGCTGACCACACCGAGCACGATGTCGTCGATGGCTGCCGGGTCCAGGCCGGGGAAGCGGCTGCGGATCTCGTGGATCAGGCCGACGACGAGGTCGATCGGCTTGGTGCCGTGCAGGGCGCCGTTGGACTTGCCGCGGCCGCGCGGGGTGCGGATCGCGTCGTAGACGAACGCTTCGGTACTCAAGACAGCTGCCTTTCGAGGGTGGTGGCGCACAGGAGGAGGTGCCCCGGAGGAGCGGTGGCCCGGCAGACGCCGGGCGGGCAGAGGTCAGGCCGGACAGGTCGGGCCGGCCGGGCCGGCCGGCCCGGCCGGGCCGGCCGGCCCGGCCGGGTTCAGGCGAGCAGCGAGCGGCCGATGATCTCCTTCATGATCTCGGTCGTGCCGCCGTAGATGGTCTGGATACGGCCGTCGGTGAACGCCCTGGCCACCGGGAACTCGGCCATGTACCCGTATCCGCCGTGCAGTTGCAGGCAGCGGTCGGCGACGCGCTTTTGCAGTTCGGTCGCCCACCACTTCGCCATGGAGGCGTGTACGGCATCGAGCGTCCCGTCCGAGTGGTCGACGATGCACCGGTCGAGGAAGGTCCGGGTGACGGCGCACTCGGTGGCCATCTCCGCGATCTCGAAGCGGATGTGCTGGAGCTTGGAGAGCGGCCGCCCGAAGGCCTCGCGCTCCTTGACGTACGCGGTGGTGATCTCCAGCAGATGTTCGGCGGCGGCGATCCCGGCGACGGCTATGCCCATCCGCTCCTGGGCCAGGTTGGTCATCAGGTGGATGAAGGCGCCGTCCAGCTCGCCGAGGAGGTTCTCCTTGGGGACGCGCACGTCGTTGAAGAACAGTTCGGCGGTGTCCTGCGACTTCTGACCGATCTTGTCGAGGTTGCGGCCCCGCTCGAAGCCCTCGCTGCCGCGCTCGACGACGATCAGCGAGAGCCCCTTGGCGCCGCCCTCGGGGGTGGTCTTCGCGACCACGACGACCAGGTCGGCGAGGATGCCGTTGGAGATGAACGTCTTGGAGCCGTTCAGCAGCCAGTGGTCGCCCTTGTCCTCGGCGGTGGTGCGGATGCCCTGGAGGTCCGAGCCCGCGCCGGGCTCGGTCATCGCGATGGCGGTGATGATCTCACCGCTGCAGAATCCGGGCAGCCAGCGCCGCTTCTGCTCCTCGGTGCCGAGACCGGTGAGGTAGGGGCCGATGATGTCGTTGTGCAGTCCGAGCGCGAGGCCCGGGGCGCCTGCCCGGGTGAACTCCTCGGCCAGCACGGCGCTGTAGCGGAAGTCGGCGTTGCCGCCGCCTCCGTACTCCTCGGGAACGGCGAGGCCGAGCAGCCCCTGCCGGCCTGCCGCGAGCCAGGCCTCGCGCGCGACGATGCCGTCCTTCTCCCACTGCTCGTAGTACGGGAGGACTTCCTTGGCCAGGAAGGTGCGGACGGCTTCGCGGAACGCGTCGTGCTCTTCGGTGAAGATCTGCCGCTGCATCAGTCGGTGGTGTCCTTCCGGGTGGTCCGCAGGGCCGGCACGTCCCAGTCGGCGGCCACGGCCTCGGTGTCCGCGCCCGGCTGCGCCGGGCCGCTGTACACCGAGGAGGGCGTGGCCGAGAACCGGGGCGCGGGCGCGGGCTGGGTGAGTCCGCTGTGCTCGACGAAGGTGGAGCGGGCGGCGAGGTGCGGGTGGTGCGGTGCCTCGCGGAGCGAGAGAACGGGTGCCACGCAGGCATCGGAGCCGTCGAAGACCTCGGTCCACTCGGCACGGGTGCGGGTGCGGAAGCGGTCGGCGACCATGGTGCGCAGCTCGTCCCAGCGGGAGATGTCGCCCCGGTCGGGGGCGGTTTCCCCGATGCCGAGGAGGTCGGTGAACTCGTCGTAGAAGCGCTTCTCGAGCGGGCCGACGGCCATGTACTCGCCGTCGGCGGTCTCGTACGAGCCGTAGAACGGGCAGCCGCCGTCCAGGAGGTTGGAACCGCGCCGGTCCTGCCAGCCACCGGCCGCCAGCATGCCGTGGATCATCGTGGACAGGTGTGCGGCGCCGTCGACGATCGCCGCGTCGACGACCTGTCCGGTGCCGCCGGGGGTACGGGCGTGCTGGAGGGCGGCGAGGACGCCGACGACGAGATAGAGCGAGCCGCCCGCGTAGTCGCCGACCAGGTTGGCCGGCACGGTGGGCGGCTCCCCCGGCTTGCCGATCATGGAGAGGGTGCCGGTGAGGGCGATGTAGGCGATGTCGTGCCCGGCGCGTTCGGCGAGCGGCCCGTCCTGGCCCCAGCCGGTCATCCGTCCGTAGACGAGCTGCGGATTGCGGGCCAGACAGGCGCCGGGGCCGACTCCCAGGCGCTCGGCGACGCCCGGCCGGTAGCCCTCGATCAGGATGTCGGCGCGTTCGACCAGGTCCAGGACCGTGTCCGGACCGGACGCGGCCTTGAGGTCGACGAGGACGGAGCGCTTGTTGCGGTTGGTGAGGTCGCGGGCGGGGTCGATGCCGAGCCCGGCACCGCCGGGCCGGTCGACCCGCACCACATCGGCACCCAGATCGGCGAGCAGCATCGCGGCGAACGGACCGGGTCCGATGCCCGCCAGCTCGACCACCCGCACGCCGTCGAGCGGGCCGTGCGGGCCGTTCCCTGTCGTTTCCATCGAGCCCCCAGCGGTGTGACACAACCGATGTAACATCGATGATGCTAAGAACGCACCGCGCTCCGCACAACCCCCTGGGCCGAGCAAGCGCTTAGTTCCTTCTCCTGCTGGATCCTCCCCCAAGATGCCCTCCCAGCCGTACACCGCCACGTCGGGCCGCGCTAACCTCTGGCTGCTATATCGGCACCGGCCCTCGCGGAGGCACTCGTGAACAGGCAGAACGGGGCACAACGCCCCTACGACGTAGTCCTCTTCGGTGCCACCGGATTCGTGGGCGCGCTCACCGCGGAGTATCTGGCGGCCCACGCCCCGGACAGCTGCCGCTGGGCGCTCGCCGGACGCAACCGCGCAAAGCTGGAGCAGCTGCGCACCCGGCTCACCGCCCTCGATCCGCGGTGCGCGGACCTCCCCCTGCTGCACGCGGACTCCGACGACGCGGACGCGCTGCGCGAACTGGCCGAATCCACCCATGTGGTGGCCTCCACCGTCGGCCCGTACGTCTGGTACGGGGAGAAGCTGGTGGCCGCCTGCGCCGAGGCCGGCACGGACTACGCGGATCTCTCGGGCGAGCCGGAGTTCGCCGACCGGATGTATCTGGAGCACGACGCCCGGGCACGCGAGACCGGGGCCCGCATCGTGCACGCCTGCGGGTTCGACTCCGTGCCGCATGATCTCGGCGTGTACTTCACGGTCGGGCAGCTGCCCGAGGACGTACCCCTGCGCATCGACGGATTCGTCCGCAGCAACGCCGTCTTCTCGGGCGGCACGTTCGCCTCGGCACTCACCGCGATGGGCCGCGGGCCGCAGATGCTGCGCGCCGCGAAGGAGCGCCGGCTGCACGAGCCCCGTCTGGTCGGCCGCCGCGTCCACGCCCCGCTCGGGTCTCCGCGCTTCAGTGCGGAGACCGGCACCTGGGCGCTTCCGCTGCCGACGCTCGACGCGCAGATCGTCGAACGGTCCGCCCGCGCGCTGCCCCGGTACGGCCCCGACTTCCGCTACCGGCACTACGCCTCGGTCAAGCATCTGCCGGTGGCCCTCGGGGGCACGGCGGCGCTGGGCACCCTGCTCGGCGCGGCGCAGCTGCCGGCCGCACGGAGCTGGCTGATGGAGCGCTACGAGCCCGGCGCGGGCCCGGACGCGGAGCGCAGGCGGCGCAGCTGGTTCACGGTCCGGTTCGTCGGCGAGGGCGGCGGCCGCCGGGTGTTCACCGAGGTGTCGGGCGGCGATCCGGGCTACGACGAGACGGCGAAGATGCTGGCCCACTCGGCGCTGTGCCTGGCCCTGGACGAGCTTCCGCCGACGTCGGGGCAGGTCACCACGGCCGTGGCGATGGGTGACGCGCTGCTGGAGCGGCTGCGCGGGGCGGGGCTGCGCTTCCGGGTGGCGGCCTCGCGCTGACGCGCCGCTACAGGATCCAGGAGGCCAGGGTGTACAGCATCGCCCCGGCCCAGACGAAGGCCACCGCACCCCCGATCAGCATGCCGACCGCCACATGGCGCTGCGCGGGGTGAAGGGGTGCGGGGCGGACGGACGTGCGAGATGCGTTCATGTGTCCAGACTGCCGACCATGATCGCCGGGCGCTATCCGTACGGATACTCAGGCACCCGGGCGCGGGTTCCCCCGCCCCCCGTCAGGCCGTCGCCTCCCGGAGCGCCCGCCTGCACAGCGCGTCGGCCCTGCGGGTCGTCTCCGGCTGGCGGAAGTCACGGGCCAGCAGGAGCGTGTGCGCACAGGCGTTGTCCAGGCCGGTGCGGTGCCCGACCGAGACGTACACCGGCTTGGTGCCGTCCTGGGTGCGCAGCGCCCGGCCCACCTCCTCGCCCCCGTCCAGGAGCGGCGACCGGTCACCGCGCCGGGGGCCCGGCTGTTCGTACGTGAAGGTGAACGGGTTCTTGGCGACGCCGATGACCGGAAGTCCGGTGAGCACGCCCAGGTGGCTGGCGAGCCCGAAGCGGCGCGGGTGGGCCCTGCCGTAGCCGTCACAGACGACGAGCCCGGGATCGACCGGCAGGGACTCCAGGGCCGCGAGCACGGTGGGGATCTCACGGAAGGCCAGGAGGCCCGGCACGTACGGGAAGGTGATCCGGCCGACAGCGGTGGTCTCGGCCACCACCTCCAGCGTGGCCGCGTCGAGCACGACGGCCGCCGCGGCCACGACATCGCGCTCGTCGTCGTAGGCGACGTCGACACCGGTCACCCGGCCGGTACCCGGCGGCGGGCCGGGCTCGTCGAGCACCACCCGGGCACGCAGGGTGTCCTGGATCGCGCGGGCCTCGGCCGCGTCGGAAGGCATCTGAAGAGCTGTCATGGTGCCGGCCAGCTTAGGGGGACCGGCAGTCGGGGGCGGCTCACCGAAGTACAGCGCGCCCGGCCCGCCCCTGCTCGCCCGCCGCCCAGCAGCTGCCGTCCGGTGTGCAGTCCACCGTGTCGTACGAACCCGTGGAGACGGTGCGCCAGGTGCGCCCGCCGTCCGTGGTGAGGTCCGTGCCCGTGGGGCCGACGGCCAGCGCGGCCGACCGGCTGTGCGGGAGCCACGCGACTCCCGAGCGGTAGGCGGCGGGGGCGGTGGCCGACTGCTGCCAGCCGCGGCCGCCGTCGGCCGTGCGGGCCGAGGCGAGGGGCGACTGCTGGTCGGGGCGGTAGTCGCCGCCGACCGCGATGCCGTGGGTACGGTCACGGAAGGCGAGGCCGAAGACGCCCCGGGCCGGGTCCCCGGCCGGGATCGTCGATGCGGACGCGGTCCAGGTCAGGCCGCGGTCGGCGGAGTGCAGGACCCTGGCGGTGACCGCGCCGCCCGTCGCCAGCCAGACGTCCTTCGGGCCGGAGCTGACCAGGCACTGCCCACTGGCCGCGAATCCCGCCTCACCGGGCTGGGCCTGCGGCATGCCGGCGTCGGGCAGCACCTTCCAGCTGCCGCCGCCGTCGTCGGTGGACAGGATGCGGAACCGGCCGTCCACCGGGTCGCTCATGGCCAGACCGTGCCGGCTGTCGAAGAAGGTGAGGCAGTCGTAGAAGGCCCGGGCGTCGGTGTTGCGGAAGGACTCGGTCCAGGTGGCCCCGCCGTCGTCCGTGCGCAGGACCCGGGACGCCTCGCCCTCACCGATGGCCAGGGCCACCGCCCGCCGGGCGTCGAATGCCTCGATGTCGCGGAACTCCAGCGCCTCCCCCGCCGCGCCGGGCGGGGAGACGTCGTGCCAGTGCCGGCCTGCGTCGGTGGTGCGCAGCACCGTGCCCTTGGAGCCCGCGAGCCAGGCGGTCCGGCTGCTGACGGCGGCGAGGCCGCGGAAGCGGGCATCGGTCGCGGTGTCGGTGGACGTCCAGGCCGGAACACGGCCGGGCCCGTGCTGTCCGCCGGATGCCGCATGGGCCGCCGGTGCGGCCAGTGCGGCGACGAGCGCCGCCCCGCACAGTACCGGTGACATCAGTCGTCGCGTCTTCCCCATCGCCCTCATGGCGCTGGAAGCTAACCCACGGGCCGCGCCCCGTCCAGGGTGCGCCGCCCGAAAGCGGGCACGCGAAAGGGCGGCGGTGTGCGGTGATGCAGCTCACGCCGCGTCCCGATGCACGGATCGGCGAGTTCTGCCGTCTGTAGGAGTGCCGGGAACCGTTCGTCCGGTCGTGAGAGGGAGCAGGTCTTGTCCACCGTTATCGAGCAGTCCGTACAGGCCCGCATGGTTGCGTCCGCCCCGCAGATGGAGACGCTTCCCGCCGTCCTGAGCTACGACCGCAGGGATCCGTTCGCGGTGCGCATGGTGTTCCCCGCGCCGGCGACGCTCGAGGGGACCGAGGTGTCCTGGGAGTTCGCCCGGGAACTGCTCGCCGCGGGGCTGGACACCCCGGCGGGGGTGGGTGACGTGCGGGTCAGACCGTTCGGTTACGACCGTACGGTGCTGGAGTTCCACGCCGCCGAGGGGATCGCGATGGTGCATGTCCGCACGGCGGAGGTGCGGCGGTTCCTGCGCAGGGCGCAGGGGCTCGTGCCCGCGGGTGACGAGTTCCGGTTCCTGGACCTGGACGGAAGTCTGACGGAGCTGCTCGGCGGCTCCTGACGGGCGCGCAGGCCGCGGGGGCGCGCCTCGGGGCGGGCCCGCGGGAGCAAGCGTCCGGGCGGCTCGCGGGAGCGCGCATCCGGGCCGGCGCGCGGGCCCGTTAATTCGTTTGCCCCCTGCCGTGGACCGGCCTAGGGTTTCTCCTGTCCTTGTTGTCGCCGAACGGAGTAGGACGTTGCTCGTCTGAGGTCTCGAGACACCGTGTTGTGCGTCGTGTCATGTCTTGCCATGTCCGCGCGCCCGAGTGTGACCTCAGCTCTTCGAGCCGTCCTCCGCGACCAGGGCCTTCCTCCCACTTCCGGAATTCTTCCGTGGAACGCCAGTGACCGGTGTCTCGCCCCGTTGCCCCTGTCCTTCCTCGCAACCGGGAGATTCCTGTATGTCTACCCCTCTCAGTCACATCACCTGTTCGTCGCTCACCTTCGCCTGGCCCGACGGCAGCGAGGTCCTCGACGGCTTCCATCTCACCGTGGGGCCCGGCCGCACGGGGCTCATCGGCCTCAACGGCGCGGGCAAGTCGACCCTGCTGCGGCTGATCGCCGGCGAACTCACCCCGGCCGCGGGCCATATCAGGACCGCGGGCGAGGTCGGCTATCTGCCGCAGAACCTGGTCCTGGACACCGGGCTGCGCGTCGATGCCGCCCTGGGCATCGCCGCGACCCGTGAGGCGCTGCACGCCATCGAGGCGGGCGACGTCGGCGAGGAGCGGTTCACCGCCGTCGGCGACGACTGGGACGTCGAGGAGAGGGCCCGCGCCACCCTTGACCAGCTCGGTCTCGGCCACATCGGGCTGGACCGCACGATCGGTGAGATGTCGGGCGGCGAGTGCGTCCTGCTGCGGCTGGCGGCACTGCTGCTGGCCCGGCCCGAGGTACTGCTGCTGGACGAGCCGACGAACAATCTGGATCTGTACGCACGCGAGCGGCTCTACGCCGCGGTCGACGCGTGGAACGGGGTCCTCGTCGTCGTCAGCCACGACCGCGAACTCCTGGAACGGGTCGACCAGATCGCGGATCTGCGGGATTCCGAGGTCACCTGGTACGGCGGAAACCTCTCGGCGTACGAGGAGGCCCTGGCCGTGGAGCAGGAGGCCGCGGAGCGCATGGTGCGGGTCGCCGAGGCCGATGTGCACCGGCAGAAGCGCGAGCTGGCCGAGGCCCAGGTGAAACTGGCCCGGCGCAAGCGCTACGGACAGAAGATGCACGACCAGAAGCGCGAACCGAAGATCGTCATGGGCGCCCGCAAGCGCGCCGCCCAGGAGTCCGCGGGCAAGCACCGGATCATGCACGCGGGGAAGCTGGCCGAGGCGAAGGAGCGCCTCGACGACGCTGTCGAGGCGGTGCGGGACGACGACGAGATCCGGGTCGAGCTGCCGCACACCAAGGTCCATCCGGGCCGCGGCGTGCTGGTGCTGCGTGACCTGGAACTCGCCTACGGGGCACGGGTGCGGGGGTCGTACGAGGTGCGCGGTCCGGAACGCATCGCGCTGGTGGGACGCAACGGAGCGGGCAAGACCACGCTGTTGCGGACGCTCGCCGGCGAGCTGGCACCGGTGTCCGGCGAGGCGACGGCACAGCTCCCGCTGCGTTTTCTGCCGCAGCGGCTGGATGTACTGGACGACGATCTGAGCGTGGTGGAGAACGTGGCGCGGTTCGCACCGGATGCCACGGACAACCGGATCAGGGCGAGGCTGGCACATTTTCTGTTCAAGGGGCCACGGGCGGACCGGCCTGCCGGGACCCTGTCGGGCGGGGAGCGGTTCCGTGCGGCTCTGGCCGCGCTGTTGCTGGCCGAGCCGGCGCCTCAGCTGCTGATGCTCGACGAGCCGACCAACAGTCTGGACATGGCGAGCGTGCGCAGGCTGACTGCGGCACTGGATTCGTACGAGGGGGCGCTGATCGTGGCGAGCCACGACATCCCGTTCCTGGAATCTCTCGGGATCACGCGCTGGCTGATGCTCGACGGCGAACTCCGGGACACCACGGCCGAGGAGGTGCGCGCCGCACTGTAGGGGTGCGCACGGGCGGGGAAAGGGGCTGGGGGTGAGCGTCCGGCTGCTATCGGTGGAGTAAAGCCCAGGCCTTGCAGCCGCCGGACGGTGTCAGCGAGGGGGCGAGCCCCCAGTCCCCTCCGTGTGCTTCCACGGCGGCTGCCAGCAGCCACATGCTCTCGCTGCGGGCCTCCCGGCACTCCTCGGACCTCTGTGGCTGCCCGTGGGACTGGTGCTGGTCGTAGAGAATGATCCGCAGGGCGTCGAACTGCCAGTGGACCCGCAGGAGCATCTCCTGGTCCGGCGTGAACCGGTAAGCGGCGGAGACCAGTTCCGAAGCGGCGAGAACCGCCGTCTCACGGAGTTCCACGAGGCCGTGCCGGGTGAGCAGCTCACCCACGGCGCGGCGGGCGAGGCCGGCGCAGAAGGCGACGCCCGGCAGTGCGAAGGAATAGCTGAGATTGTCCGCCACGGGCGGATGGGTTCCGGCAGGTGCCAGGGCCGGGAGGCAACGCAGTGCGCCCTTCATCAAGATGCTCACATTTCCGATATATGTGGTGACGATCACACTGAGAGGCGCGGTCGCCCCGTGTGAGACTTGCGCTACCGACCGTAGCGCACGAGTGGAGCACAGTGCTACTACTTGTGTGGTTCCGGTCATTTCGCACCCCCTCCCCCCTCGGAAGGACACACCCCGTGCCACCCAGAAGCACCCCGACCGCACGGCAGCAACGCCTCGGGTACGAACTGCGCAAGCTGCGCGAACAGTCGGGGATGACGGCGCAGCAGGCAGCCGCACTTCTGGGAGTCGACCGCACCCGCATCCCCAACGTCGAGTCCGGCAGGTTCGGCATAAGCGCCGAGCGGGTCCGCACCCTCGCCTTCAACTACGGCTGCCCGGACACGGGCCTCGTCGACCTGCTGGCGGACATGGCGCAGGAGCGGGCCAGGGGGTGGTGGGAGGAGCATCGCGGACTGCTGCTGCCGAGCCTGCTGGACATCGCCGAACTCGAGTTCCACGCCGTCGAGTTGATCACCGCGACCACCACGCACATCCCCGGTCTGCTACAGACCGAGGAGCACGCGCGGGCGGTCTTCGGCACGG
The DNA here is from genome assembly GCF_045207435.1 of Streptomyces sp. NBC_00876. Taxonomy (NCBI): domain Bacteria; kingdom Bacillati; phylum Actinomycetota; class Actinomycetes; order Kitasatosporales; family Streptomycetaceae; genus Streptomyces; species Streptomyces sp. NBC_00876. Next base: position 7,505,288 of record NZ_CP108800.1, on the reverse strand, counting down.
CCGACCCCCAGCTCCCGGGCCCCGACCTGATCGCCCGGCTCTCCCTGCGGCTGCGCCGCCAGGAAGTGCTCGAGCGCGACCGGCCGCCACTGTACGAGGCGGTGATCCACGAGGCAGCGCTGCGGATGCAGTTCGGCGGCCCCAAGGTGGCGCGGGCCCAGCTGGAACACATTCTCGACCAGTCCGAGCGGGGCAGGATCACGGTCCGGGCCATCCCGTTCACGGCCGGCGGTTTCCCCGGCGCCGGACAGTCGTTCACCTATGTCGGCGCCGCGGTCCCCCAGCTCGATACGGTGCAGCTCGATTCCTCGCACGGCTCGATGTTGCTGGATTCCGACATGCAACTGCGCCGCTACCGGGGGCTGTTGGAGCGCCTGCGTACGATCGCGCTGCCCGTCGAGGAATCGCGCGATTTCATCCGATGCATAGCCCAGGACCTCTGAGGAGAGAGAGCATGAACGACATCTGCTGGGACGAAGCCTTCTGCAGCGAGGGCGCGAACTGCTTCCGTTTCGGACTCGACGACCAGGGCCGCGCCTACATCGGCTCCACCACCGACACCGCCACCTACGTCAGCGACTCCATGGAGGCACTGCGGGCGCTGATCTTCGCGGTGAAGTCCGGCGCGGCGGATCATCTGCTCTGACCCCGCACCACCGACCACCGACCGCGCCCCCCGTGCCTGCGCTCCGAGTACGCCGACTGTTCAGAGCTCATCACGCGGGGCCCGGCCCGGTCTTTTCCGTTTTCCGATGACCTTCACCGCATACGCCTGACTCTCCGTAAACGCGTCTGACCTGCATAGATAACGTAACGTGACGAACTGTCGCCGGGACGGGCTTGGCGGCGGCCTTACCGTCGCTTTAACCTACGGTCTCGTAACCTACGAAGCCGTAGGTAATTCTCCCGTCCCCAGGAGCCCCCCGTGACGATCACCTCTCCCCACCTCGGCAGTGCGCAGGCGTGGACCGACGCCCAACTGCTGTACGCGCTGGAAGAGGTGGTGGAGAAGGAACTCAACCGCCATCTCAAGGTCGCCAAGGACTGGATGCCGCACGAGTACGTCCCGTTCTCCGACGGCCGGAACTTCCCCGGCATCTTCGAGGACGGCCAGGCCTGGGAGGCCGAGCAGTCCAAGGTCACCGACATCGGCAAGATCGCGCTGGTCGTGAACCTGCTGACCGAGGACAACCTCCCCAGCTACCACCACGAGATCGCCTCGCTCTTCGGCCGCGACGGCGCCTGGGGCACCTGGGTGCACCGCTGGACGGCCGAGGAGGGCCGCCACGGCATCGTGATGCGCGACTACCTGCTCACCTCGCGTGCCGTGGACCCGGACAAGCTGGAGCAGTTCCGGATGGCGCACATGGCCGAGGGCTTCGAGTCCGACAACCGGCACTCGATGCTGCACTCCGTGGCGTACGTGGCGTTCCAGGAGCTGGCGACGCGGGTCTCGCACCGCAACACCGGGCACCAGTCGGGTGACCCGGTCTGCGACCGGATGCTGGCGCGGATCGCGACCGACGAGAACCTGCACATGGTGTTCTACCGCAACCTCCTCGGCGCGGCCTTCGAGCTCGCCCCGGACCTGACGATGCAGTCCGTGCGCGACGTCGTCGTGAACTTCCGGATGCCCGGCCACGGCATGCCCGGCTTCGAGCGGGCCGCCGCGCAGATGGCGATCGGCGAGATCTACAACATGCGGATCCACCACGACGACGTCATCCAGCCGGTGCTGCGCTACCTGAAGGTGCTGGACATCGACGGTCTGGGTCCGGAGGGCCTCAAGGCGCAGGAGGAGCTCGGTCTGTACATGAACGGGCTGGACAGCGAGGCGTCGAAGTTCGACGAGAAGCTCGCCGCGCGCAAGGCCCGCATGGCGGCCCGCGCCGCCCAGGCCTGACGACCGCACCCCGGCCGCCCTCGGGCCGGCCGCCACGGACCGCCCCCGTTCCCCGACGGGGGCGGTTCGCTCATTCCCGCACGGTGGCTTCCGTACGGTTCGCTCATTCCCGCACGGTGACTTCCGGGCGTTCACTCATTCCCGCACGGTGACTTCCGCGTACGCCGCGTCGCGGACGTCCGGGTCCGGATGGCGCCGCAGCAGTCTCAGCTGGGTGCGCCACTCACCGCTCCAGCCCGTGTTCCGGCCGGCCACCGCCGCCAGCTCCACCGCCATCAGGCCGTGGGCGGGAGCGCCGTCCTCGGCGAGGTGGGCCACGACCCCGAGCAGCCTCCCCGAGCCGTCCTCGCCGGGTGAGGTCCGGATCCGCGTGCCGAGTACGCGCGCCGTCCGGGCGGCCAGCACGGGCCTGCCCTCGTGCAGCCGGGCGAGCCGGTCGAGGGCGGTGTACAGGGCGTCGGGCCCCGCATCCGGATCGACCGACCTGACCAGCAGCTCCGCGGCCTGCGGTACGTGGTCCCGGTGGCGGGCGAGCAGTTCTCCGGCGGTGCCGAGCAGGGGCCTCAGCGTGTCGCCGGTGTGCGCCCCGGCCGATGAGGCGAGCCGGTTCACGAGGTGGACGACCCGCTGCCTGCCCGGCCGGTCGCGCTCGCTGCCCGCGTCGTCCATGGCCACGGTGTCGGTGAGCGTGCGCAGCGCCCGTATGAGCGCCTGAGCCGCCTCAGCCGTGGCGGGCGCGGCCGTGACCAGCGCATCGGCGGCCGACCGCCAGGAGCGGCGGCGGGCGAGATCCGTCGTCGCGGCCACCAGCACGTCGCAGGCGCCCGGCTCCCACGGCACCCAGCGGGCCACCACGGCGTGGGCCGACGCGGCGAGCTCCTCGTCGTCCGTCCGGCACACCTCCCGCACCAGCCGGGCGTAGCGGGTGCGGTGCGGTGCGGGCAGGTCCATGGGCCGGACACGCAGCACGGCGGTGCGCAGCGCCGTGGAGCCCGCTGCCGCGTCGTCGAGCATCTCCCACATCCGCTCGTCGCCGAGCAGTGCGATGCCCCGGGCCGCACAGGCCGCCCGCACATCGACGTGCTGGTCCGGCACCGCGTACGCCTCGGCGACCAGCCCGGCGGCCTGCGGCAGGGGGAGCCGGGTCGCGGCGAGGCGGACCGCTTCCTTGCGGGCGGTCACCTTGCCGGTGCCCGGTGCGAGCCGCTCCCTGAGGAGGGGCCCCAGCACGGAGGGGCGGACGTCCTGCGCGGCGCGGCCGGCCGCGAAGACGGCGACTCGAGCCCGCTCGCCCCCGCTGTGGGCGAGCAGCCCCGCCAGCACGTCCGGCGCCCTGTCCGTCCCGCCGAGCGCCGTGAGGGCCGCCTCCGCGAGCACGACCTCGTCCGCGCCGGTCCAGCCGAGCACCGCTTCGACGCCGGTCGAGGGGATCCGGGCGAGTCCGCCGATCGCCGCGGCGCGGGTGTACAGGGGCAGCTTTTCGTCCCGTGCCGTCCGCTCCAGGGCACGCGCGGCGGCGCGCCACTGGCGCGGCACCCAGCGGCGGACCTCGGGTCCGGGCACCACGGTCCACGGTGTGCCGTGCGGCAGGAAGCGGCCGTAGGGCGGGGAATCGCCCAGGTACGGGTCGAGGAGGTCGGTGCGGCAGCCGGTCAGAACCCGCAGCACCTCGGGCAGGGCGGCGGCTGAGGGGTCGACGGCCAGGAGCCGCTCCACGCGCTCGCTGCGGTGGGTGACCGGCTCCAGCCACAGCCCCGCCGCGGTCCGCGCGGTGCTGTTCTCGCCGAAGCGGACCGCCTGCCACAGGAGGTCCTGCAGCTCGGGCAGTCCGGCCGCGCGGCGGCCGAGCGCCCTGGCCAGGGCGAACACGAGCCCGTAGTCGGCCTTCTCCGCACCCGCTTCGAGCCAGGGGCGGAGCGCTTCAAACACCGCGGTCTCCTGGCCGCGCCGCAGGGTGCGGTCGAGGCGTCCGAGGTCGGCTCCCCCGGTGTTCCCGGAGATCCGTACGAGGGTGCGCAGGGCCCAGTTGACCAGGGCGCGCTGTCCCGTCGCGGCGTGCCCGCGCAGCAGCCGCAGGGCGAATGCGCTCAGTGCGTGCCGGGTGGCGGGCGAGGAGTCCCTGGCCTCGACCGCGTCGGCGGCGATCCGGTCGAGTGCGGGCACCACGTCGTCGGTGAGGAGTGCGGCCGGGACGGCCGCCAGGGCGGCGAGCGCGGCCGAGCGCACCGGGTCCTGCTCGTTGCGCAGCCGCTCCATGGCGGCGAGTACGTCCACGACGGTGTCCGGGGCGCCGGAGCGGCCGGCGTTGCGGATCAGCAGCGACCACGCCTGTGCGCGGTCCTCGGCCACGGATCTGCGGGTGGCGGCCAGCAGCCGCTCGCGTACCTCGGCGGCCGGCAGATACGACTCGGCGAGCAGCACGGTGCTCCGGTCCGCACCGCGTCCGGCCGCCCGCACGGCCATGCGCCGCGCCTCGTCGGCGACGCCGTTGCGCGGCAGTGCGTCGAGGAGAACGGCGTCCACGTCGGCGAGTCGCCCCTGCCCCCGTCCGGCCGCGACCGAGGCGTGGAAGGAGGTGCGCCGGCCCGGCGGCAGGGCGGCGAGGAGCCGGGCGAGCGCCCGGGAGTCCTGGGCCATGAACCGGCCGAGCTCCACGAGGAGCTCTTCGGGTGCGGTACGGGCCAGCCGGTACAGGACGCCGGGCCCCAGTGCGGCGCCCAGCGTCACCGGCCGGGTCTCCGGGCGCAGCAGCAGGCGGAGCAGCCGGGCGGGGCCGGCTGCGGCGAGGGCGCCCAGCCGGCTGGTCAGTGGCCACGGCAGGGTGGCCGGGCCGTAGCGGTCGAGCAGGCCGAGGACGCGGTCGGGGAGGTGGGTGACGGTGGCGCCGACGCCGGGGGCGTACCGCTGCCACCAGCCGGCACGGTGCGGCTCGGGGAGATCCGCCAGCTGCCGTTCGGCCACGTCGAGGAGAAGACCGGGATGCCTGCGGCCCAGGGCGCTCCAGCCGCGTACGGCGTACAAGAGCTCGGGCAGCAGCCGGCCCGCGGCCTCGGCCGAGCACCCCGGCAGCAGCACGGTGGCATCGGCGTCGCCCCAGGTGGTGCGCACCTGGTCGATGAGGCGGTCGGCGAGCGCGGTCCGGCGGTCGGTGACGACGGCCCGGAGCAGTCGCAGGCGTGCGGTGCGGGGCGCGTCGTGCAGTGCCCGCTCGTATGCCTCGTCGGGCACCCCGAGGCTGTTCGCGACCCGCAGGGCGTGCCCCTGCACGAAGGGGTCACGGTCGGCGAGGTGTGCGCCGATCCAGTCGCGCTCCCCGCCGACGGCGGCCGCGACGACGGCTGTCCCCCGCTCGTACGCATCGCCGCGGTCCAACTCGTCCAGAACGGCAGGCAGACGCCCCGAACTGGACAAATCTTTTGCCCGTACGGCGAGTTCGCGCATGCGCCGCGGGTACGGGAGCGAGTCGAGGGCCATCAGCAGGGCTTCGGTCATGGGGCGATTGTGCCGTGCGGGGGTACGCCCTCCCCAGGGGCGGGAGGGTCAGCCCTGGTCCCGGCCGACTCTGCGCAGCCTGTCCCGCTCCTTCTCGGACAGGCCGCCCCAGACGCCGAAGCGCTCGTCGTTGTCGAGGGCGTACTCCAGGCAGGCCTGACGTCCTTCGCAGGCGTTGCAGAGTTGCTTGGCCTCACGTGTGGAGCTGCCGGGGGCGGGGAAGAAGAACTCGGGTCCCGCTTGCGCGCACAGGGCTGTCTCCTGCCATGCGAGTGCCGGGTCGGTCGCGGTGTTGATCAGCATGCGGCACACACTGCCCGCCCGCGATAAACGACTGATCAACGCCTCGTCAATCCGCAGGCCGGAGCGGGGCACCGGGTCAGCTCCCGGATGCCGTGGCGCTTGTGATCACGGCGAACGCGGCGCCGTACGGATCGGTGACGTTGGCGAATTTGCCGACGCCCTCCATCTCCAGCGGCTCCAGGGTCAGCTTGCCGCCCAGCCGCTCGACCTGCGTCACCGCGGCGTCGCAGTCGCCGACTTCGATGTACGGCAGCCAGTGCGGTCCGGCGGCTGCCCGTACGGGCACGGCGTCGAGCGGGACGAGCCCGCCGAAGCTCGCTTCCTCGCCACCGCCGGCGGTCCTGATCAGCGTGTACGCACCGCCACCGCCGGGATAGGGCATCTGGGCGCTCTCCCAGCCGAAGACGGCGGAGTAGAACGCCGCCGCGGCCGGTACGTCCGGGGTGTACAGCTCGGTCCAGCAGAGACTGCCGGGGTCGGTGACGACGCCGAGTCCCGGGTTCTGCTTGGGCTGCCAGACGCCGAAGTACGCCCCGGCCCGGTCGGTGAATCCGCCCATCCGGCCGTACTCCAGCACGTCCATCGGCGAGAACGGCACCGACCCGCCGGACTTCTCCACGGCCTGCGCGGTGGCGTCCACGTCCGCCGAACAGAAGTACACCGACCAGGACGGCTTCCCCTGCTCCTCGGTGACGGTCATGGCGCCCCCGACCGTCTTCCCGTTGAGCATGAACATCCCGTAGCCACCGGTCTCGGGGCCGCCGGCCTCGTAGTCCCAGCCGAAGAGCGAGGTGTAGAAGGCCGTGGCGCCCTGGAGGTCCGGGGTGCCGAGATCCATCCAGTTGGGTGCTCCGTCAACAAAACGGGTGGTGAGCATCGTGCGCTCCTTCGGTGGTCCCGTTCTCGGACAGCAGGGATTTCCTGACTCTCCGAGTCTGGCACCGGGCACTGACAACCGCAGTCCTGACGCCCGCCCCGGGCAGCGCTCCGAACTGTCGCCGGGCGCCGTCCGGAGGAGAGCGCCACGGCAAGGTCCCCGTCATCGGCCGCTGTGCTGGGGTGCCGGCCCGGCGGGGGTACCGTCCACGCCCTCCCCCGCCGTCCGTTCCCGCCCCGCCGGTCCGCTCCCGCCCCGCCCGTTCGCTCCCGCCCCCTCCCGTCAGGGCGTGACCCCCAGGGCCGGCAGCACCGTCTCCGCGACCCGGTACGCCTCCTCCAGCAGCGGGTTCCCGGAGAGGATGAAGGTGTCCACGCCCAGGTCCTCGAACTCCTTGAGCCGTTCGACGACCTGCGCGGCCGATCCGACCACCGCGGTGCCGGGTCCCGGCCGGAACAGGCTCATGCCCGGCCACATATTGGGGTGGACCTCCAGCTCACGGGCGTGCGCGGGGACCTTTCCGCCGTGCTGGCGGAACTGCCGCTGCCAGCCCACGCCGTCCTCGCCCGCCCGGTCGCCGAGCTGACGGGCGTACGTCGCGTCACTGGTGACGTCGAGGAGCCGGTCGGCCGCCGCCCAGGCCTCGTCCTCCGTGTCCCGGACGATGAGGTGCAGCCGCAGTCCGATCCTGAGGGTGCGGCCGTACGCGGCGGCCCTGGCCCGGACCTTCTCCAGCTTCTCCTTCAGCAGGTGCGGCGGCTCGCCCCACGTCAGGAACACGTCGACGTGCTCGGCCGCCATCTCGATGCCGGGATCGGACGAGCCGCCGAACCACAGCGGGATGTGCCCGTCCTGGACCGGCTTCAGCTCCCGGAACGAGGCTCCGGCGTTCTTCAGGTCGTAGAAGCGGCCCTTGTGATCGAAGACCTCGCCGGCCGTCAGCCGCTTCACGATCGACCAGTACTCCGCGCTCAGCTCGTACCGCTCGTCGTGTTCCACATGGAGTCCGTACTCCTGGAGCGACTTCGTCGAACCGTTGACCACGTTGAAGCGCAGCCGGCCCCCGAAGAGCGTGTCGAAACTGAGCGCCATCTTGGCCAGCAGCGTCGGCGAGATGAGACCGGGGTGGACGGCGAGCAGGGGCTTGAACCGCGTGCTGGTCGAGGCCGCCAGCGCGCTGCCGAGCGGCCAGACGTCGTACAGGTCGGTGGCGAGGAGCGCGCCGCTGTAGCCGAGCCGCTCGACCGTCCCGGCCAGCTGCGCGAGGTAGCCCAGATCGACCGGGCGCCGGCCCGCGGGCTCCCAGGGGTAGGCGCCCTCACGCGGAATGATGTACCAGAGGACTTCGGTCGCCATGTCGTCATACCGCCTTGCCGGCTGCGGTACGGGTACCGGCGTGGGCACGGGCGTGGGCGACGGTGACCGGACGGTCGATGAAGCCCGTGCGGTGGAAGATGTCGGCGGCCTCCTGCTGCTCGGCGATGAACGCGTCGGAGACGGGCTCGATCGTCCAGGGCAGCGATGCGAGCGCGGTCTCCCAGTCGTCGGCCGATCCGCCGAGGTCGGCGGCGGCGATCTCGGCCACCTTCCGGGGGTGGGCCGCGGCCCACTCGTCGGCGCGCTTCAACGCCCGGGTCAGTGCCTCGACGACCTCGGGCCGGGATTCGGCCAGGTCGCGGCGGGTGAAGAAGACGGAACGGTCGCTGATGACGTCGCCGGTACGGACCAGGGTCCGCAGCCCGCCGGTGCGCCGGGCGGCCGCCAGTTCGGCGCCCTGGGCGACCCAGGCGGCGATCTCCCCGGTGCGCAGCAGCTGCTCGCTGTCGGCGGTGGAGCGGACGGCGGTGATGTCCTCGGCGTAGGACAGTCCGGCGTCGTCGAGCGCCTTGGCGATGAGATGGGTCTGCCAGGAACCGATCGCGAGGTGCACGGTCGAGCCCTTGAGTCCGGCGACCGTACGCACGGGGCTGTCCTCGGGGACGAGGACCGCGCCGTGTTCGGGGCGCGGGGCGGAGACCGCCGTGTAGACGATGTCGTGCCCGGCGGCCTGCGCGGTGACGGGCGGGGTGGATCCGGTGCCGCCGAAGTCGATGACGCCCCGGGTCAGGAGCTCACCGGTGCGCACGCCGTTGGTGTACGGGTGGAAGACGACGCTCTCGCCGAGCGGGGCCAGCTCCTCCTGGGCGAAGCCCAGGCGGGAGAGGTGGTACAGGTGGTAGAGGGACGGATTGCTGCTGTGGACACCGATGGTGAGGGTCATTCAGATCACTCCGGCTTCGGAACGGGCGGGGGAAGGAAGGGAAGGCGCGGGGGACGGAAGGGGAGGCTCGGGAGACGCGGGGGCCGCTACGCCGAGGTCGGCGAGGAGGCGCCGGCGCAGGGCCGCGAAGGCGGGATCGCCGGGGTCGCGCGGCCGGTCGACGGTGACGGTCTCGTCCGTCACCAGGCGGCCGTCGCGCAGGACCGCGACCCGGTCGGCGAGCCGTACGGCCTCGTCGACATCGTGGGTGACCAGCAGGACGGCGGGCCGGTGCCTGCGGCACAGCTCGCCGACCAGGTCCTGCATCTTCAGCCGGGTCAGCGCGTCCAGTGCGGCGAACGGCTCGTCGAGCAGCAGGAGTTCGGGTTCGCGGACCAGGGCGCGGGCGAGTGCGACGCGCTGGGCCTCACCGCCGGAGAGGGTGGCCGGCCAGGCATCGGCGTGGCGCTCCAGACCGACTTCGGCCAGGGCCCGCAGGCCGTGCGCGGAGCGGCTGCGCGGCAGCGCGACCGTGACGTTGGCGAGGACCTTCTTCGACGGGACCAGCCGGGGCTCCTGGAAGACGATGGTGCGCGCCTCGGGGACGAGCACCTCTCCCCCGTCGGCGCCGTCGAGGGCTCCGAGGATGCGCAGCAGCGTGGTCTTGCCGCTGCCGCTGGCCCCGAGCAGTGCGACGAACTCGCCCCTTGCGATGTCCAGTTCAAGGTCGTCGAGGACGGCACGGTCGCCGAAGACGCGGCGCAGTCCCCGTACGCGTACGGCGGGCGCGGGTGCCGGATCGATGGTCATCGGGTGGCTCCCCGGGGAGTGCGCCACGGCATCAGCAGGCGTTCCAGCAGCCGCACGAGAATGTCGGCGGCCAGTCCGAGGAGCCCGTACACGAGGATGCAGACGGCGAGGATGTCGGTCCGGGCGTAGCTCTGCGCCTGGGACATCAGATAGCCGATCCCCGCGGTGGCGTTGATCTCCTCGGCGGCGATGAGCGCGATGACGCTGAGTGTCATCGACAGGCGCAGTCCGGCGAGCAGCGACGGCAGGGCGCCGGGCAGGACGACTTCGCGTACGAGGGCGAGGCGTCCCATGCCGAAGCTCCGCATGGCCTCGATGAGTTTCGGGTCGGTGTTGCGGACGCCGCTCGATGTCGACACGTACATCGGGAAGGTGGTGGCGACGGCGATGAGGAGGATCTTCGCCGTCTCGTTGATCCCGAACCAGACCATGAACAGCGGTACCAGGGAGAGGAAGGGGATGGTGCGCAGGGTCTGGAGCGAGGAGTCGAGGAGTTCGTCGCCGAGGCGGGTGAATCCGGTGGTGATGCCGAGGGTCAGTCCGGCGGCGAGTCCGATCAGGAGGCCGAGTCCGGAGCGGGTGAGGGAGGTCGTGAGGGCGTCGGGAAGCTGGCCGTTGATCCACAACTCGCCTACGGCTCTTACTACTTCGGCTGGCGACGCCAGGACGTCGGGAGTGAGGAGCCCGGTGGCGGATGCCACCCACCACAGGACCAGCAGCAGGACCGGGCCGATGGTGCGGACGGTGAGCGCGTAGCCCCGGCTGCGGGCCTTGCGGAGCTGAGGGCGCGGCCGGACGAGTCCCTGGGGCGCGGTGCCGGTGCCGCTCGGGCCGGGGCCCGGCCGGACGAGGCCGGGCGCCGCGGTGGCGGTGTCGCTCATGTCAGCTTCCCGACGTCGAGCAGGTGGGCGGCGATGTCGACCTCGGCCTCGGTGACCTTCTGCTCGGCGTAGAAGGCGGCGACGTCCTTGAAGCGCTCGATGTCCTCGGGCCCGATGGGGTCGACGGTGCCGCCCTTCGCGGTGAACTCCGCCTGGACCTTCTCGGCCTTTCCGGTCACGGCGGTCGGGCCGGCGTCCGTGAAGACGTTGAGGTACGCGGCCGGGTTCTGCTTCTCCTTGGCGCTGGCCTCGTGGAGGTACTGGTAGAGGGCCTTCACGACCTTCGGGTGCTGCTCGGCGAAGTCCGTCCGTACGGCGTTGAGGCTGTAGTTGTCGGAGCCGATCGCCGCGCCGTCGGCGACGAAGTGCGCCTTGCCGCTGCCGATCTCGGCGACGGCGTAGGTGGCCCAGACGGCCCAGGCGTCGACCTTGCCGGCGCTGAAGACCGCCGCGGTCTGGTCGGGCCGCAGATAGACCCGGGTGACCTTGTCCGCCGGAATGCCGGCCTTGGCGAGGGCCTTCAGCAGCAGGTACTCACCGGTGCCGCCCTGGTTGACGGCGACCTTCTTCCCGACGAGATCGGCCACCGAGCCGATGCCCGAGCCGTTCCTGACGAGGATGCCCTCCCCCGCCGCGTCCGGGTCGACGGCGGTGAAGAACTTGAAGCCCGGCCGCTGGGCGAGCGAGGTGATGCCCGAGGTGATGGAGCCCGTGGCGATGTCCAGCTGATCCGCGTTCATCGCCTGGGCGGCCGGGGCGAACGGCCCGGCGCTGCCGGTCCACCGCACCTTGGCACCGGCCTTGGACAGCGCCTTGTCGAGGCTGCCGTCCTTCTTCCCGAGGGCGAGCACCCCGGAGTTGCCCGGGTCGGGGATGCGGACGGTCACGGTGGCCCCGCTGCCGGAGCCCCCTGCGGCGCTGTCGGCCTCGGACGTGCCGCAGGCGGTGAGGGCGACGAGTGCGGAGACCGTGAGGAGCGCCGGAACGGCTGTCGTGCGCAGTGGTCGGGGGAGATTCATGATGAGGGTTCCTCTGGGCTCAGGGGGGCGGAGGTTCGGCGGGCCAGTGCGGCTGCCCGGCGCAGCGGCCCGGGGTCGGCCCAGGCCGCGACGTCGACGGGCTCGGGCAGGAAGCCGTGGGCGCGCAGCCCGGCCTCCTGCGCCGCGAGCAGGCCGAGGCGTTGTGCGGACAGGTCGGGGTGGAGGGTGAGATGGGTGCCGGGCCGGTAGGCGCCGGCGACTCCGTCGGCGCCCGCCCCGGTCTCGGCGCCGAGGATGCGGGCGACCTCGTCGGGCTGCCCGGCGGCCCAGTCGGCCGCCCGCAGCAGCACGGCGAGGAAGCGGTCGACCAGGCCGGGATGGTCGTCGAGGAGCTGCTGGTGGACGGTGATGGGGCGCGGGGTGCCGTTGTTGACGCGGAAGCGGCGATCGGGCAGGTCGTCGAGTTCGACGGCCACTTCGGCACCGGCACGGCGGGCCGCCTCGACGGCCAGTGCGCCCTTCACGTACACGGCGTCGACGTCGCCGCGCCGCAGCGCGGCCAGTTCGGCCGCCCACTGGCCTTCGTGCCCGTCGGCGGGTACGTCGACGAGGGAGGCGTCGTCGAGCGCGAGTCCGGCGGAGGCGAGCACCCCTTCGAAGCCGCGCAGGGCCATGGCACGCCAGAAGTCGATGGCGATGTCGTGCTTCGGCACGGCGAGCCGCAGCCCGCGCAGAGCACCGGCGCCCCGGATTCCGGAGCCGGGTGCGACCAGGACGGTCTGCCGTTCCTCGATCCAGGTGAGGCCGATCAGCCGGGTGCGCTCGCCCTGTGAACGGGCCCACAGGGCGGGGACGTTGCCGCCCTCCCGGAAGAGGCCGGGCAGGGCGTGGGTGTAGTGCGCGGCGCGGTCGGCGTCCGGGGAGGCGTCCTGGAGGGAGCGTACGGAGATGCCGTCGGGGGCGAACTCGTCGGTGAGCCACTGCCGGTCGGCGGCGATGCCGGTGGCGGTGGGTACGGGACAGCGGGTGAACCAGAGGGTCCGGGGCAGGACGGCAGGCGTCATGGAGTCTTCCCGAGGATCGGCGAAGCGGAGGGAGCCGGCGGGCGCGGCACATGAGGTCCCGGATCCGGGCAGCACGTACGGCAGGGGCCCGCGGCGCGTCGGAGCGACGCGTCAGGCGAAATGAAGGGGGCGGGAGCGGAGGGTCAGCGACAGGCGGCGCTGGACACGCGGGCCAGGTCGATGTGACGGCGCAGCGTGAGGGCGAGCGGGACCGGAGCGGCGTGGGCGGGGGTCGCGGTTCGGCGGCCGGCCATGGCACTGCTCCCTTCAGCTCGTCGGTGGTGACGGCTGCAGCCTGCCACGGGGCGGCGCCCGCCCACAACTCGCTTCCCATGATGTGGGATTGGATATGAACGCAGTGTTTCACCAGTCGGATATGACCCGCTGGGACTCCCGTAATGTGGCAATGTCGGGCCCCGCATCCCCACGAGCGGAGAGTGACCCCCCATGACCGAGGCCGCCGCGGTACGCGCTCCCGGCGGGGCGCAGGCGGTACAGCGCGCCCTGGACGTCCTGCACTGTTTCCACGACAACGGTCCCGATCTCAGCGCCTCGGATCTCGCCCGCCGGCTCACCCTGTCGGTCTCCACGGCCCACCGGCTGGCCCGCACCCTGCTCGGCGCCGGATTCCTGGAGCAGGACGCCCGGACGTCCCGCTACCGGCTCGGCCCGGCCGTGACCGAGCTGGGCAGGCTCTCCTACCATCAGCGCGGTCTGCATCTGGCCGCACCCGAGCTGGCCGATCTCGCCGAGCGCACGGGCGCCACCGCCGACCTGGCGCTGCGCAGCGGACCCCACGCGGTGATCGTCGCGGGCGGTTCGGTGACCCCCAAGGTGGGGCTGCGCCGGCCGCTGCACTCCACCGCGCTGGGCAAGGTGCTGCTGGCGTGGGCGAGGCCCGGCGAGGGCGGGCCATCCTCGCTGCCGCCGCTGCCCGCCTTCACCGACCGGACGATCGTCGAACCGGCGGCGCTGGAGGCGGAGCTGGCACGGGTGCGGTCCGACGCCTACGCCGTCAACGACGGCGAGTCGGCCCACGGGGTACGGACGCTGGCGGTCCCGGTGCTGGACGGCGCCGGGTGCGCGCGCTTCGCGCTGGCGGTGCGCGCCACCCCGTCCGTGATCACCGATGCGCGCACGGACTGGTTCCTGGCGCAGGCGCGCTCGTGCGCACGCGCCCTGGAGGTCCTTCTGCTGTCACCGGCGGAGCGCCGCCCGCCCGCGCCCTGAGCCCTGCGCCGGGACCCGGTTGTCAGTCGCGCATGGGACGATACGAGTCGTTGCGGACGGATACCGGGCGGAGCGGCGGCACGGCAGCGGGGACAGAGGGACGTACATGACTGAGGGCGGGTCCACCGAGGCCGGCGCACCGACCGGGCGAGCGGCCCGGGAGCTGCTCGTGCGGGCCGACAAGCTGCTGGAAGCGGCTCGCGGGGTCCTGTCGGACCATGCCCGCGCCGTGACGGCGGTGCGTACCGCCCTGGACCCGCTCCTCGACTCCCTCGTCCGCGACGAGCTGTCGGTCATCCCCGTGTCCCGGCTCAAGGACGTCACCGAGGGCAGGCTGCGCCTCGGCGCGGTCGAGCAGGCCGGGTTCACGACGGTCGGGCAGGTGTACGGTTCCAGCCGCTACGAGCTCCGCCAGATCCCCGGCGTCGGTGCGCAGACGGCCGACCAGACGCTGGCGGCGGCGGGCCAGATCGCGCACGCGGTGCGGGACACCGTCGCGCTGCGGATAGACGTGGACACCCCTGACGACGCCACGACAGCGCTGGTCGGCGCGTTGTACCGGCTGGTCGAGGCCGGGCCGGACGTGCGGCGGGCCGTGGACGGGGCCCGGCGGCTGGCCGACCGTCTCGAACCGCTGCTGGCCGCGGCCGGTCCGGCCCGGGGGCGGCTGCGGATGGTCTTCGTCCGGCGGCGGGTCCGGTCGCAGGCGCTGGAGGCGGTCGTCTCCGTGCGGGCGGCCGTGGCCGACGCGGCGGAGCGCGAACTCCCGTTGCTGTTCGGGCAGGTGTCGGTCGATCTGCTGCGGGACCCGGACTCCGACGTCGCGGCCTGGGTCGACTTCGAGCTGCGGTCCGCGGAGTACTACAGCCTGCTGGCCGAGATGTCCGGCACCGGACCTGACCGGGACGCGGCCGAGGGGTTCCTGCCGTCCGGGATCGCCGACCGGGTGCGCGGACTGCGGCTGGACGACGCCCGGCTGCGGGTCTCGCTGCGCGGCTACCAGTCGTTCGGCGCGCGCTTCGCGCTCGCCCAGAAGCGGGTGATCCTCGGCGACGAGATGGGGCTCGGCAAGACCGTGCAGGCCATCGCCGCGCTGGCCCATCTCGCGGCGCGCGGGGAGACGCACTTCCTGGTGGTGTGCCCGGCGAGCGTGCTGATCAACTGGACACGGGAAGTCCGGGCCCGCTCCACGCTGCACGCCCTGCCCGTCCACGGACCGGAGCGGCTGGAGGCGTTCGCCGAGTGGCGCGAGAGCGGCGGGGTCGCGCTGACCACCTTCGACGCCCTGCACACCCTGCCCCTCGCGGGCGACAGCGGCATACGGCCGGGCATGCTCGTCGTCGACGAGGCCCACTACGTCAAGAATCCGGCCACCCGACGCTCGCGTGCGGTGTCCGGCTGGTCGCAGGGGGCCGAGCGCGTGCTCTTCCTGACCGGCACGCCGATGGAGAACCGGGTGGAGGAGTTCCGCAGCCTCGTCCGCCATCTCCAGCCCGAACTGGCGCCGGCGATCAGCACCACACACGGCGCTGCCGGTTCGCAGGCGTTCCGCCGTGCCGTCGCCCCCGCCTATCTGCGCCGCAACCAGCAGGACGTGCTCACCGAACTCCCCGCGCTGGTGCAGGTCGACGAGTGGGAGGAGTTCAGCGAGGCCGACCAGCGGGCCTACCGCGAGGCGGTGGGCGCCGGGCACTTCATGCGGATGCGCCGGGCGGCGTACGCCCATCCGGCCACGTCCGCCAAGCTGAACCGGCTGCGCGAGCTGGTCGCCGAAGCGGCGGGCAACGGCCTGAAGGTCGTCGTGTTCTCCTACTTCCGCGAAGTGCTGGAGACGGTCCACCAGGCCCTGGGGGACGGCGTGTTCGGCCCGCTGTCCGGCAGCGTGCCGGCCACCCGGCGGCAGGAGCTGATCGACGGCTTCGCCGCGGCGGACGGCCACGCGGTGCTGCTGAGCCAGATCCAGGCGGGCGGGATCGGGCTCAACATGCAGGCCGCATCGGTGGTCATCCTCTGTGAGCCGCAGATCAAGCCGACGATGGAGCACCAGGCCGTGGCCCGCGCGCACCGGATGGGCCAGATACGCACGGTCCAGGTGCACCGGCTCCTCGCGACGGACAGCGTCGACCAGCGGATGCTGGACATTCTGGCCCGCAAGGAGCGGCTGTTCGACGCGTACGCACGGCGCAGCGACGTCGCCGAGACGACGCCGGACGCCGTGGACGTGTCGGACGGCTCGCTGGCCCGCCGCATCGTCGAGGAGGAACAGAAGCGCCTGGCCGCGGTGACCGACGCGGCTGGTCAGTGACCCCGGTGCGCCGACGCCTCCCCCGCGGGCTTCGTCTCCGGTGATGAGGCCATCGTGTGCCCCTCGTGCCCCGGCACGGTCCCGTCGGCCTTGGCCACCAGCAGCATTCCGGCCATGCCCATGTCGGAGTGGCTCTGCACATGGCAGTGGTACATCCAGGCGCCCGCGCCCACGCGTTCACCCGCGATGATCTGGAAGCCGAAGGAGTCGGCGGGCCCGACGATCTTCGTGTCGATGACCCGGCTCGGGTCATCGGGTCCGGTGAGCAGGCCCGTGCGGTTGTCGGCCCAGCGATGACCGTGGACATGGAACGTGTGGTAGTACTCGCCGTGCGTGATCATGACGACTTCGAGCCGGTCCCCCACCGTGGCCTCGAAGTCCGGGCTCTTGCCGGCGGGCTTGTTGTTGATCGTCATGTCGTTGAAGACGATCGTGATCGTCTTGTCGGGCAGGATGTCGCCCTGGCGCCGGACGATCACCGGCCCGTACAGGCCCTTGCGGATGCCGCCCGTGCCGTGGTCCGTACCGACGACGTGGTCGTGGTAGTGCCAGTAGCCCGCACTGCCCGGCTGCCAGGTGCCGTCCTTGCGCCGGCCCGGGGCGTGGGTGCGCCAGGTGTACGTCCGGGTCTCGCCCGGTTCGACGATGCTCTTGTTCATCCGGGTGCCGTCGCTCGCGATGTCGTAGTCGACGCCGTGCGCGTGGAGACTGGCCGCCACATCCATCGTGTTCTCGAACTCGATGTGCAGGGTGTCGCCCTCGTTGATCTCGATGAGCGGACCGGGAACGGACGCCTTGCCCTTCTCGAACCCGTACCCCATCGAGCCGTCCGCCAGCTTCTCCGCGTACATCTTGAGATGGCGGACCACCCCTCCCGCGGGCGCCGTGCGGGGCGGGTTCTCCGCGGAGGTCGCCTCGATCGCGCCGAGGGACAACGATGTCACGCCGGTCGCCGCCACCACCCCGCCGCCCATCAGCATCCGCCGGTTGAAGCTCCTGCGGTCCATGTCGAACTCCCCACTGCTAGACGGGTCTTGCGGAGAAAACCGGATCAACTACGGCGCGAGGCACGGAGGTACGCGGGCCGGGCGGCCGGCGGGCCATGGGCGCGGCCGCCTCCGGGACGGGCCATACCGTAGCCCGGGGATCTTCGTTTATCCACACTAAGGACAAAGTTCGTTTCATTGCTGCCATAGCTATTGGCGAGTCGCGAAAAGAGGTCTAGCTTCATGCGCTGTTGCAGTGACCAAAGAGGGGTGGGTGACCACATGCAGCGCACACCACATCACAGGTCCAGATCGCGACGCGGTGTTGCGGCGGCCCTGGCGGCCGGCGTAATGACCGCATCCCTGCTCGGCGGCAATGCCGCCAGTGCCAGGCCGGACCCCGGGATGCCCGGGGCCATGGCGACAACGTTGTCCCTGCCGTCGCCACCCGGCGGCGCCGACGTCAAGGTGCTCGTCTTCCACGCCTCGGCCACCGAGGAGTCCCCGACGGTCGACGCCGGTATCGCGGCGATCGAGAAGATCGGGCTCACCGGACCGGAGGCGGGCAGGTTCACCACCGTGGCTTCCGACGACCCGGCCGTCTTCACCAACGGCAGGAAGCTCGGCAAGTTCAACGCCGTCGTCTTCCTGACAGGTGGCGGGGATGTCCTCGACCCGGAGCAGGAGGCCGGCCTGGAGGCGTACATGGAGGCCGGCGGCGGCTTCCTCGGCATCCATGACGCGGCGCGCACCGAGCCGTACTCGGACTGGTTCACCGGACTGGTCGGTGCGCGTCCGGCGGCCGGCAGCCCCACCTCCGTACAGCGTGCGACGGTGGAGATCGGCGACCGGCAGCACCCGGCGACCAAGAACCTGCCGCTGGAGTGGAAGCGCCCGGACAAGTGGCTGAACTGGAAGGACAACCCGTCCGGCAGCGTGCACACCGTGGCACGGGTCCGCGAGATCACCTACAAGCCGGGCGCGAGTGCCAACGGCTGGGACCACCCGGTCTCCTGGTGCCGTGACTACGACGGCGGCCGGTCCTTCTACACCGCCATGGGCGGTACGGCCGACAGCTTCGCCGAGGCCGACTTCCGTGACCATCTGCGCGGCGCGCTGGACTGGACGACCCGGATCTCCCAGGCCGACTGCAAGGCGACGATCACCTCCAACTACACGGCGGAGAAGGTCACTCAGCCCAATCAGCCCGGCCGGAACGACCAGATCGGCGAGCCGCACGGCCTGGTGACCGCCCCCGACGGACGGGTGCTGTACATCGGCCGCGGCGGCGCCGACAGCAGCAAGCCGGTCGTCACCGACTGGAACGACCCGAACATCGGCAAGGGTCTGGGACAGATCCACGTCTACGACCCGACGACCAAGAAGGTCACCCTCGCGGGTGAACTGACCATCTTCGGGAACAAGGGCGGCGGCGACGAGCTGATCAAGGTCGAGGAGGGCCTGCTCGGCATCGAGCTCGACCCGGACTTCGAGAAGAACGGCTGGGTGTACCTGCACTACACACCCCACGACAAGATCGACCGCGACAAGCAGATGGCGGTCCGTCAGGTCTCCCGATTCACCCTGGACCTGGCGACCAACAAGCTGGATCTGTCCTCGGAGAAGGTGCTGCTGCACTGGCCGGTCCAGATCCACAGCTGCTGCCACGCCGGCGGCGGCATGGCATGGGACTCGAAGGGCAACCTGTACATCGCGACCGGTGACAACAACTCCTCCGGTTTCAGCGACGGTTACTCGGGCAACAACCCGCAGCCGAACTACAAGGGCGTCTCGTTCGCCGACGCCCGGCGCACCGCGGGCAACACGAACAACCTCAACGGGAAGATCCTGCGGATCCACCCCGAGGACGACGGCACCTACACCCTGCCCGCGGGCAACCTCTTCACCGGCAAGGAACCGGACGAGGGCGGCGGCAAGACCCGCGGCGAGATCTATGTGATGGGCGTGCGCAACCCGGCCCGCATCTCCATCGACAAGTCGACCGACACCCTGTACGCGGGCTGGGTCGGCCCCGACGCGGGCTCCCCGAGCACCACCTGGGGTCCTGCCAAGTACGACACGTTCTCCGCGATCACGCAGGCGGGCAACCACGGCTGGCCGTACTGCATGGGCAACAAGCAGCCCTACCGGGACCGCAATCTGCCCGACCCGAGCAAGCCGCTCGGCTGGTACGACTGCGACCACCCCAAGAACGAGTCGCCGAACAACGACGGTCTGGTGAATCTGCCGCCGATCACGTCCAACACCATCTGGTACTCGCCGCAGGGCGGTGGCGTGGACTACCCACGCGACGCCAACGGCATCCCGAGCTACAAGGTGGAGGACCAGAAGCAGCTCCTGCCCTGGCTCAAGGGCGGTGGCCAGGCCACGATGAACGGCCCGGTCTACCGGTACGACGCGGCGAGCACCGGCGCCGGCAAGTGGCCCTCGTACTGGGACGGCAAGTGGTTCGTCGGTGACTTCTACGACGACACGCAGCCGCGGCACGCCGTGCTCACCGATCCGAGGACGGCCGGCAAGGGCGGTCTGCCCACCCACGCCGAGTCGCTCAAGAAGATCATCCCGGTGGGCGCGGACGGCATCCGCAACCTGATGGACTGGAAGTTCGCCCCGGACGGTTCGCTGTACGTCCTGGACTACGGGCGCGGCTTCTTCACCTCCGACTCCAAGTCCGCGCTGTGGCGTGTGACGTACAAGGGCGGCGCAGCGACCCCGGCCGTCAAGGATCTGGCCAGGAAGGCGGCAGTGCAGTGAGACACCGTTCGATCTTCTTCCGCAGGCGGTTCCGGCCCGCGCGGCTGTGGCTCGCGCTGCTGGGGTCGTTCCTGATGGTGCTGGGACTGACCTCGACGGCGGCGTACGGCCGTACGGCGGCCCCGGCGGACGCGGCGGCCGACCAGGTGCTGACCTGGACGGCGGGCGACTCCATCGACCACTACCTGTCAGCGCCGAAGACGGCGGTGGCCGGCAAGGCGACCATCGTCTTCGAGAACAGTGCGGCGACCGGGAACACCACGGGCATGCCGCACACGCTGACCTTCAGCATCTCGGACCCGGAGTTCAACAACGACGTCCCGCTGAACCTGCTGGCCAACCCGGGCGACGACCGGGGCGGCAAGCAGACGGCGGAGGTCACGCTCTCCCCCGGCCGGTACTTCTACCACTGCACGATGCCGGGGCACGAGGCGATGCAGGGCATCCTGACCGTCACCGAAGGGGGCGGCGGTGAGGACACCACCGCGCCCGAGACCTCGGCGAAGGTCGACGGCGACAAGAACGCCGACGGCGCCTACATCGGCCAGGCGACGGTCACCGTCGCCGCCACCGACGAGGGTTCGGGCGTCGGCACCGTCGAGTTCGCCCTCGGGGCGGACGGTGCCTGGCAGCCGTACACCGTGCCGGTCGTCGTCAACGAGGTCGGCGCGCACACCGTGCGCTACCGGGCCACCGACAAGGCGGGCAACGCGGCCGCCGAGAAGACGGCCGAGTTCACAGTCGCCGCTCCGCCGACGGACGACACGACGGCTCCCGAGACATCGGCGACCGTGTCCGGGGAGAAGGACGACCAGGGGCAGTACCTGGGCATGGCGACGGTCACCGTCACCGCGTCCGACACCGGGTCGGGCGTCAACACCATCGAGTACGCGCTCGGGGCGGACGGCGCCTGGCAGCCGTACGCCGGTCCCGTGATGGTGCACGAGTTGGGGGCGCAGAAGATCCGCTACCGCGCCACCGACAAGGCGGGCAACGCGGCCGCCGAGAAGGCGGTGGAGTTCACCGTCGTCGAGCCCCCCACCCAGGACACGACGCCGCCGGAGACGTCCGCGAAGGTCGAGGGCGACAAGAACTCGGACGGCGCCTACCTCACCAGCGCCAAGGTGACGGTCACCGCCACCGACGCCGGCACCGGGGTCGACAAGGTCGAGTACTCCCTGGACGACGGCCCGTACCTCGCCTACACGGCCACGGTCATCGTCGACCGCGTCGGCTACCACACCGTCGCCCACCGGGCCACGGACAAGGCGGGCAACACCTCTGCGGCGAGGAAGGTGTCGTTCACCGTCGCGCAGAGCGGCGGCGTACCGGCGCCGAACTGCCCGGAGTTCGATGAACGCCTCACCGTCATCGTGGGCACCGTCGACACCGGGGTCCCCAACCGCATCACAGGCAACCGCTGCACGATCAACGAGCTGATCGAGGACGAGAAGGACTGGTCGTCGCACGCGCTGTTCCTCAAGCACGTCGACAAGGTCCTCGACAAGCTGCTCACCGCCGGGGTGATCGATGCCCGCGAGCACACGAAGATCTACCGGGCGGCCAAGCAGTCCGGCATCGGCAGGCCGGGCCAGGACGAGGGCTACCGCAAGCTCTTCGACGGCACGGCCGCCTCGCTGGCCAAGTGGCAGCAGGTCGGCGGCGGGCAGTTCGCGCTCAACGAGGCGGACAGCGCGATCACCAGCTCCACCACGGTGGACGGCATGGGCATGCTCTGGTTCCCGGAACGCCGGTACGAGAACTTCTCGCTGAAGCTCCAGTGGCGGGACGACGCCCCCGGCACGGGCAACGCCAACGGCGGGGTGTTCGTACGGTTCCCCAATGTCCACGACAACCCGGAGGAGTCGCGTCCGGAGTGGGTCGCCATCAAGTACGGCCATGAGATCCAGGTCAACGACCGGCCGGACGGCGACATGTACAAGACCGGGTCCGTCTACGGGTTCGACCGGGTGGGTCTCGCGGGCGCCGGGGTCACCCCCAAGGGGACCTGGAACGACTACGAGATCCGGGTGGTGGACCAGCACTACTCGGTCTACCGCAACGGTGTCCTGCTCAACGAGTTCGACAACACCGGCGGCCAGGTCTTCGAGCCGCCGCGGGGCGACGACCCGGGCACCGACGGCCGGCGGTACGCCTCCGGGTACATCGGGCTCCAGGTCCACAGCACCTCGGACGTGATCTCCTACCGGGACATCCGCATCCAGGAGCTGTAACCACGCTCGTGGGATCAGGTGGCCGTGGCCTCGTGCTCAGGCATGTGGTCGCGGCCTCCCTGCTTGCGGCGGGTGCCCACCCAGAAGACCGTGCAGGAGACCAGGGCCCAGCCCGCGAGCACCAGGAACGGGAAGATCCGCTGGTGACCCTGGTAGTAGACGGCGGTGTGCTGGGCGTTGACGGAAGCTCCGGGCGGCAGCCAGCGTCCGATGTGCCCGAGCACGGACGGCAGCAGCGGCCAGGACACGGCTCCGCCGGAGGACGGGTTCCCCAGGAGCACCATCAGGCCCCAGGTCGGGATCATGGCCCATTGCCCGATCAGGGTCTGGAACATGAGGAAGACCATGCCCGTGGTGAACATGGTGAACGACAGGATCATCCAGGACTCGAAGAACGGCAGTTGGACGGCGCCCAGCAGCCAGTCCACCACGGCGGCGATGCAGAACCCGCCGAGCAGCGCGTAGGCGATCGTGAACGCGATCCGTTCCGGCGGCAGCAGGCCCTTGGCGTGCACTTTCATCTGGGTGGAGCCGACGAAGCCGATGACGACTGCGGCGAGCGTGATGTAGAAGAGCGCGAGTCCGCGCGGGTCGCCCTTGTGAAGTGGCTTGACGTCGACGACGGCGATGGGGATGTCGAGCGCGTGCCCCACCTTCACCGCGGACTCCGTGAGCACCTGGGCGACGGCGGCGCCGGAGGCACTGGCCACATCGAGTGCCACCCCGCGGCTGCCGGACCGGATGATCGCGAAGACCTGCTGTTCCTCCAGTGCCTCGCGGGCCGCGGCGGGAGTCGCGAAGACATGGATGACGAGGGAGGCGTCCAGGGCCTTGTCCATCGCGGCGACGAACTCCTTGCCCCGGGCCGTGTCCGGCTGGCTGACCACCGCGGTCGGAATCCGGTGCGGGGTCGGATTGGCCATCGCGTACGTGTAGGAGCCGGCGAAGAGTCCGGCCGCGGCGGCGAGGATGAACACCAGGACGGTCGCCGGGTAGTAGGGCGACTTCTTGAACTCCGCCCATTTCTGGCCCCGGGTCAGTGGCCGGCCGTGCGCCCCGTGCGGATGCTCGGTCTCCGGGCCGGACTCGCTCATGCCTCGTCGTCCCCGTCGTGGCGGGCGCGGCTGGGCTGCACCCGCTTCGGTTCGCCCGGCATCTTCGGGTACTCCGGCGGATAGGGCATGTCGCCGAGGCCGCGCTCCTTCTCGTCGCGGTCGGCGAGCTCCAGCAGTGCGTCGATCCGGAAGGCCTCCTGGTCCATGTCCGCGTGCACATCACCCAGTTCCGCGAAGCGCACCGGCATGGTCCGGATGTCGAAGTCGCGCGGCCGTGCGTCGTCGATCTCCTCCCAGCGCAGGGGCGCCGAGACCGGGGCGTGCGGGCGGGGGCGTACGGAGTAGGCGGAGGCGATCGTGCGGTCCCGGGCGGTCTGGTTGAAGTCGACGAAGATCCGTTCGCCTCGCTCCTCCTTCCACCAGGCGGTGGTGACCCGGTCGGGCATCCGGCGCTCCAGCTCGCGCCCGGCCGCGATGGTCGCCCGCCGGACCTCGGTGAACGTCCAGCGGGCCTCGATGGGGACGAAGACGTGGATGCCGCGGCCGCCGGAGGTCTTGGGCCAGCCGCGCAGCCCGTGGTCGTCCAGGACGGAGCGCAGTTCGTGGGCGGCCCGGACCGCGTCGGCGTAGTCGGTGCCGGGCTGCGGGTCGAGGTCGATGCGCAGTTCGTCGGGGT
This sequence comes from Streptomyces sp. NBC_00876, assembly GCF_045207435.1. Classification (NCBI taxonomy): domain Bacteria; kingdom Bacillati; phylum Actinomycetota; class Actinomycetes; order Kitasatosporales; family Streptomycetaceae; genus Streptomyces; species Streptomyces sp. NBC_00876. Next base: position 7,481,478 of record NZ_CP108800.1, on the reverse strand, counting down.
GGTCGGTGTCACCGCCCCGGACGGGCCAGGGGTGGAAGGTGAGCGTGCCGAGGTTGGCGGCCCAGATGACGGCGGCCACCTCGGTGGGGCAGATCTCGTGGGCGGGGCGTCCGCTGGGGAAGGCGATCTCGGCGGTGGGGATCCATTCGGGGAGGTTCTTCGGGGCCCGTTTCTGGTAGAAGAACTCGCCCTCGACCCCGTCGACGAACCGCTGGAGGGTGGTGGGCCGGTTACGCAGGGCGCGGATGATCCCGGGGCCGACGGCCAGGAAGTACTCGGCCACGTCCCTCTTGGTGTAGCCCTTCTCCGGGAAGTAGATCTTGTCCGGACTGGACAGCCGGACGGCCCGCCCGGCCGCGTCCAGTTCCACCGCTTTACCCGCTGATGCCATGTCGGCCACGGTAGGCCGGGCGCACATATGCCGCATATCGGAGGACTCCGCTCGCCGTACGGTCCACAATCGGGGCATGGACCTGCCGGTGATGCCGCCCGTGAAGCCGATGCTCGCCAAGCCCGTGAAACGGATCCCGCCGGGCATGCAGTACGAGGCGAAGTGGGACGGCTTCCGGGCGATCGTGCACCGGGACGGCGACGAGGTGGTGATCGGCAGCCGCACCGGCAAGCCCCTGACCCGCTACTTTCCCGAGCTGGTCGGCGCGGTCCGGGACAACCTCCCGCCGCGCTGTGTCGTCGACGGCGAGATCGTGATCGCGTACGACGGGCGGCTGGACTTCGACCGGCTCAGTGAGCGCATCCACCCCGCCGACTCCCGGGTGCGGCTGCTGGCCGAACAGACCCCGGCGAGCCTGGTCGCCTTCGACCTGCTCGCGCTGGGCGACGACTCGCTCCTGGAGACCCGCCAGTCCGACCGCCGTGCGGTGCTGGAGGCCGCGCTCGCCGAGGCCTGCGCCCCGGTCCATCTCGCCCCCTCGACCACCGACCCGGCCGTGGCCCAGGAGTGGTTCGAACGGTACGAGGGGGCGGGGCTCGACGGGGTCGTGGCCAAGCCGCTCGATCTGCCGTACCGGCCGGACACCCGGGTGATGTACAAGATCAAGCACGAGCGGACCGCCGACTGTGTGGTGGCGGGCTACCGCTTCCACAAGAGCGGCCCGGTCGTCGGCTCGCTGCTGCTCGGTCTGCACGACGAGGCGGGTGTTCTGCAGCACGTGGGCGTCTGCGCGGCCTTCCCCATGAAACGCCGGGCCGAGCTGGTCACCGAACTCGAACCCCTGGTGACCGATGTCGCCGGCCATCCCTGGGGGTCCTGGGCGGACGCCGAGGCGCACGAGCACGCCCGGATGCCCGGCGCCCCGAGCCGCTGGTCGGGGAAGAAGGACATGTCCTGGGTTCCGGTGCGTCCGGAGCGGGTCTGCGAGGTGGCGTACGACCACATGGAGGGCAACCGGTTCCGCCACACCACCCAGTTCCGCAGGTGGCGGCCGGACCGCACCCCCGCCGGCTGCACCTACGCGCAGCTGGAAGAGGTGGTGCGGTACGACCTGGCCTCCGTGCTGTCGGCGGACGGCTGAACGATTCCGCCGGGATCGGACGGCGGACGGCTCAACCGGTCCCCCGGGATCAGCAGGGGGACGGCTGAACCGGTCCGCCGGGATCAGCCGGCGGCCGGCGGCACCGAGGCCGTGGAGCAGGGTTCCCCGGTCTCCGTCGGGTCCGGCGACGGCGACTCGGTGGAGCCCGTGGTGTCCGTCGGGTCCGGCGACGCGGTGTCCGTCGGGCAGCCCGGACCGGACGGCGAGGTGCTCGGGTCGGGGGTGGTGCCCGGGTCGGGAGTCGTGGAGGGATCCGGGGTGCTGGAGCCGGTGTCGGTGGGGTCGGGCGACGGGCCCGGGTCGGTGGAGCCGCCGGGGTCCGGGGAACCCGACTCGCCGGGCGTGGGGCCGGGGGATCCGGGAGTCGTCGGGTCCAGCGAGTGGCTGGGCTGCGGACCGACCTCGATGCCGCCGCCGTCACCGTCGCCGGTGCCGGGGCCGCCCACGGGGCGCTTGGGCTCGTTCGGGCTGCCGGCGCCGGGGCTCTTGGGGACGGTGCCCTTGCCGTCGGCCACCGCGTGGGTGCCCTTGCGGTAGAACTCCAGCCAGGACAGCACGGTGCGCAGATAGGTGTCCGAGTGGTTGTAGCTCAGGATCGCCCGGTCGAGATCGCCGCCCACCGTCAGATCGCGCGACCCGGCGCAGAGATACGCTCCGGCGGCCAGGGCCGCGTCGTAGACGTTGCTCGGGTCGCTGCGTCCGTCGCCGTTGCCGTCCCTCCCCCAGTGCGCCCAGGTCGAGGGGATGAACTGCATCGGGCCGACCGCCCGGTCGTAGGTCTTGTCGCCGTCGTACGCCCCGCCGTCGGTGTCCGGGATGTTCGCGAAGCCGGCGCCGTTGAGCACCGGTCCCAGGATCGGGGAGAGCGTCGTGCCGTGGACGTCGACCCGGCCGCCGCCCGCGTGCCCGGACTCGACCTTGCCGATCGCCGCCAGTAACTGCCACGGGAGGCGGCAGCCCGGGTCACTGCGCCCGAGCGCGCTCTGCGCCTTGCGGTAGGCGGCGAGGACGGTGGCCGGAATGCCGGCCTCGGCCCACGACTGGACGGCGGCCGGGCTCCGTTCGACCCCGGCCCTCGGCGGCTCAGGGCTCTTCAGGGGCGGGAGTTCGGTGTGGTACGAGTCGTCGTTGGGTACCTCCGACCACTTGACCTCGTCCGTCTCCCTGGTCTGCTTCTGCGGCTTGTCCTGTGCGACGAGTCCCGGTGCCTGGGACGCGGTGAGCGCTGCCATCGCGGCGACGGCGGCCGCGGTGCCGCCGAGTCCGCGGCGCATGGTGCCGTTGAACCTCATGCGTGCTCTCCTCTCCCCCGGGTCACCGGGTGAACGTGTCGATGGCGGATATCCGCCAGGTACCACCCCGGCGGACGGCGTCCACGGCGAACATGGCCGCGGCGTACGTGGTCTCCTCGGACTTGCCCGTACGGGTGTTGCTCTGGTCGGCGAAGATCAGCAGCCGGGCCCGGTCGCCGTCGAGCAGCTCCACGCCGCTCTCGGTGACGGTCGTGGTGAGGACGAGCTTCTGCTTGGGCGCCTGCGCCCGTACCTCGGCGAGCATGTCCCGGTGCTGCTGGACCGCCCTGCCCGTGAGATAGGTCTTCACCGCGGCGTCGGCCTTGGCGGGCGAGGCGTAGTTGTACGAGAACACCGCGCCGACGGCCTCGGTGATCTGCCCCTTCACCTCGCTGGTGCGGCTGATGTCGGTGAGCGCGGTGTTCTGCCGGCTCGGGTCGTCACGCAGACTGCCGGCGGAGGTGAACGACCAGACGGCGAAGGCGCCGAGCAGCACGGTCGCGGCACACAGCACGGCGGGCAGCCGGATCCGGAGGCGAGGTGGCCGGCCCGGCCGCGGCTCCTTGCTCTCCGGCTTCTCCGGCTTCTCCTGCGGTTCCGCCTCGCCATCGGCGGCCTCCACGCCGGCTGCGTCCTTGCCGGTGTTGTCGTCGGGCAGCTTCCCGGGCTCAACAGGGTTGGGTACGGGGGCGGGTGCGGCTGTGCGTTCGGCGGCGACGGTGGCCAGGCGGCGCTGCCGGTTGACGAGGTGACGGGTCGTCGACATGTCCGGGGTTCCTCTCGGTGCGGGGCGAGTCGGTCGGGTCAGCCGGCGGTGTTGCCTACGGGCGCCTGGCCGAGGGCGCTGAGTTTCCACCCCTCGGAGGTACGGGTGAGCTGCCCCAGCATCCGGCTCTCCTTCACCGCGGGCTTCCCCTTGGGCGCGGTCACGGTGACCCGCAGCGCCACCATCACGCCCGCCTTGCCGGCCCGGTCGTCGAGCTCGGTGACCGCACCGGACAGCACCTTGGCCGTGCTGACGGTCTTCGCCGCCTGGATCTGTTTCACGAACCCGTCGCGTCCGTCGATGAGTTGCTGGTGCAGGTCCCCGGTGGTGGAGTCCTCCCAGCTGTCGAGTCCATCGGCCAGCCGCTCGTGATCGAGCGTGTTCATGTTCTGCACGGCCTGCTCGCCTGCGGCCAGTACGTCGTCGCGGGCCTGGGCGTACGCCGCCGAGCCGTCGTGCGCCGCCTGGTACCGGGACACCCCGCCCCAGCCCGCGGCGCCGGCCGCCGCGACCGTCAGCACGATCGCTGCCGCCACCAGCGGATTCCTCGTCATCCGTACCCGTGCCATTGCTGCCTCTCCCTGCCGGCCGGTCTGTGCTGTGCTGTGCTGCCTGTGCGGTGCTGTGCTGCGTGCGCTCGGTGCCGCCTGCGGCCGCTGCCGCGCTATCTGGAGGCGATCTCGACGATCGTCCAGTGGTCGTCGCGGAGTCGGGCGGTGACGGAGAGCTGCGCGGCCGCCCTGCTGGCGGCCTTGCCCTTGCGTTCGTAGACCTGGTCCAGGAAGACGAGCAGGTGGGCGCTGTCGTGGGTCAGCCTGGTGACTCCGGCGCGTACGACATGGGTGGTGAGCGTGAGTTTCTGGTCGGCGGCCTGCTTCTCCACCTGGCCGAACAGCGCCGCGTACTGCTGGAGTGCCTTGCCGGCGAGGAGCTGCTTCGCGGACTCCTTGGTGACGGCGGTGGCCTCGGGGCTGTAGGAGAACACCTTGCCGATCGCGTTGGTGACGTCCCCCGCGACCCGGGTGGTGGCCTGACTGTCGGTCAGCGCCCGGTTGGAGGTGGCAGGGGTGTCGCGCAACTGGCGTCCCGCGGCGAAGAGTCCGCCGCCGGCCGCGAGCAGCGCGACCACCAGCACCCCCGCCACCACCCGCAGCCGGCGGCGCCCCGCACCCGGTGCCGGATCGCCCTCGCCGGACCCGGAGTCACCGTCCGCCGGGATGTCCGCCGCGGTCTCATCCACCGCGGTCTCGCCCGTCGCGGCCTCGTCCGCCGCGGCCTCATCCGCCGCGGCCTCATCCGCCGACGCCTCGCCTGCCGTGGCGTCGAGTTCCCCGGTGTCCTCCACATCCGTGCCGGTGGTCACGACCGCCGCCCCTCCCTGCCGCTTCATGTGCCGCTCCCGACCGCGATCGCCGTGAGCGCCTTGACCTTCCAGCCCGCCGCGGTCCGGGCGAGGGTGGCCTCGAAGCGTTTGCGTTCGGTGCCGCCCTTGCCGGTGCGCGGGGTGACCTCGACATCGACGGTCGCGATCATCTCGGCGGTGCCGGTCCGCTCGTCGAGGGCGGTGAGGGCCGCGTCGGTGACCTTCCCGCGCGCCGTGGAGCCGGACTTCGTCAGCTCGCCCGCGTCCTTGCTCCGGGTGCGCTTGAGCTGTTCGTGCAGCGGACCGGTCGAGGAGTCGAGCCAGCCGCCGAGTCCGGCGTTCACACTCCTGGCGTCCTTGCCGTCCAGGCTGTTGAGCCGGGCGAGGTGCCGCTTCCCGTCGGCCAGGGCGGCGTCCCGGCTCTTGGCGTACGCCAGGTCCTCGTCGCCGCGCGCCTGTGCGTACGACCAGCCTCCCAGTGCGCAGATCAGTACGGCGGCGAGCAGCACGGCCCAGCCGCTCAGAGTCCTCGTACGGGGTGTCATGCGCCGCCTCCCTGGCCGAGACCCAGCAGCCCGGCCATGCCGTCGACGGCCGGGGCGGTGGCGGCGGGGACACCGAGCGCGCCGGGGAGCCGGTGATCCGCGTCGTCGGAGAGGAGCATCGAGCCGGGTATGGCCGGTGCGGGCAGTGCCCCGCCCTTCGGGGCGTTCGCGCTGCCGCGGACGTTGATGCCGGTTCCCGGTGACGAGGTGCAGCGGGCCCTGGTGTTGAGCGCGGGGCCGGCCGTGACATCGAGGCCGTTGCGGTAGGTCGTGGCGCCGTAGCCCGAAGTGCAGGGCAGCGGCTCGAAGAAGGTGACCGACATCCCGAACCTGGCACCGTTCTCGTCGACCGCGCTGGAGCCCGCCGCCACGACGGCGGGGAGCTTCACGAGCAGTTCCTCCAGCCCGCGCTGCCGGGTGACGGCGACGTCAGAGGTGGTGAGGAGGTTGGCGACGACGACACCGAAGCTCGGGTCGAGGTCCCGCAGCAGTCCGCTGATCTGAGCGGTCGCGTCGGGGGCGACCGTGATCAGCTTGCGCAGATCGGTGTCGGATCCCTTGAGCGTTGCGGCGAGTTCCTTGGCGCCGGAGGCGAAGCCCTTGAGCGCGTCGCCCTGTTCGGCCTGGGTGCGCAGCACGGTCTCGCCGTCGACCATCAGCCGGGTGTTGACGGGCAGTGCGTCGTCGGCGGCATCGACGAAGTCACTGCTGGTGTCCAGCAGCACCTGGAGGTCGTCGCCGCGCCCCTCGAAGGCGGTGCCGAACTCGTCGACGACCGTGCGCAGCGACTCCAGGTCGACGGAGCCGGCGAGATCGTCGACGCTGGTGAGGACGTCGGTGACGGGTGCCGGAACGGTGGTGTCGGCCTGGTCGATGACGGAACCGTTGGCCAGGTACGGGCCCTCGGTACGGGTGGGCCGCAGGTCGACGTACTGCTCGCCGACCGAGGAGAGGTTGGCGACGACGGCCTTCAGTCCGTCCGGGATGGACGGGGCGTCCTTGTCGATGCGCAGTTCGGCCTCCACCCCGTCGTCGGTGAGTTCGATCGGTCCGACCCGGCCCACGGACACGCCCCGGTAGGTGACGTTGGAGTGGGTGAACAGGCCGCCGGTCCGCGGGAGCTGGACCTTGACGGTGTAGTAGCTGCGCATGCCGATGTAGTGGCCGAGGTCGGCGTAGCGCACGCCCAGGTAGCCGAGGACGAGGACCGCTATGACGAGGAAGGCGATGTTCTTGAGCCGGATGGCCGGGGTGATCATCAGCTGCTCCCCTTCGTGCTCGAGGTGACCGAGGGAAGGGGCAGCGGCAGGGCCGCGCCGGACCTCTGCGCGGTGCCGCCGGAGACAGCCGGGGGTGTGGTCCCGGCCGGTACGATCGGCGGAATGATCTGTGTGCCGGGCATGGCCGTCACATCCAGGTAGACGTTGAGGTAGTCGCCCTTCACCCCGCGCAGCACCTCGTCGGTGAACGGATAGGTGAGCAGCACCTGAAGGGAGTCGGGCAGGTCCTGTCCCGAGTCGGCGAGGGCCTGGAGGGTGGGCGCGAGGGCCTGGAGGTCGGCGATCATGTCGGCCTTGCTCTTGTTGACCGTGTCGACGGCGACGGTGGAGAGCGTGTCGAGCGAGCGGAGCATGGTCATGAGTGATCCGCGCTGCTTCTCCAGGACCTTCATGCCGGGGGTGAGCCCGGTGAGGACCGTGCCGACGTCCTGCTTGCGGGTGGCGAGGGTGGCGGAGAGCCGGTTGACGCCGTCGAGGGCGTCGGTGATGTCCTCCTTGTGCCCGTCCAGGTCGGTCACGAGGGTGTTGACCCGCTTGAGCATGGAGCGGACCTGGGGTTCCTGCCCGGTGAGCGCCTTGTTGAGCTCGGTGGTGATGGTCTTGAGCTGGTTGATGCCACCGCCGTTGAGGAGCATCGACAGGGCGCCGAACACCTCCTCGACCTCCGGGTTCCGGTTGGTGCGGTTGAGCGGGATGCGGTCGCCGTCGGCGAGGGCCCCCTGGGCGGTGCCTGCGGCGGGCGGGGAGAGCTGGATGTACTTCTCACCGAGGAGGCTGGACTGCTCCAGGTGCGCGTAGGCGTTCGCGGGCAGTTTGATCTTTCCGTTGACCCGCATGGTGACCTTGGCGTTCCAGCTGCCCGCGGCCAGGGAGATCTTGGTGACGCGGCCGACGGCCACGTCATTGACCTTGACCGAGGACTGCGGGGCGAGGCTCAGTACGTCCGCGAACTCGGCGGTGATCTCGTACGGGTGGTCGCCGAGGTCCGCGCCGCCGGGCAGGGGCACCTGGTCGATGCCGGTGAATGCGGGCAGGTCGACCGTGGTGGCGACCAGTGCGAGGCCGACGCCCACCGCGAGCACGGCGGCGACGCCGGTCGTGCGGGCGCCGGGTCTGCGCAGCGCGCGGCTCATCGCTTCGCCCCCTTCTTCTGCGTGGCGGTCTTCTCGGGGGTGCCGTAGACGGTGCCCACCGCGGGCAGCGGCAGCGAGGGCAGTGCCTTCTGCCGGGCGGCGTCCGCGGGTGCGAGGCCGGTCAGGCCGGCGGACTCGTCGGTGAGCGGTCCGCCCATCGAGAGTTCATTGAGGTTGGTACGGCCGTTGAGCGTGCGGTTCAACGGGTCGTACGCGTTGAGCACGTTGTCCGCGGCGAGCGGCAGCGTGTCCATGGACTCGGCGAGCGAGGCGCGCTGGTCCACCAGGGTCTGGGTGATCGGGACCAGGGCGTCCACGTTCGCCTTCAGGGCGCCGCGGTTCTTCTTGATGAAGGTCTTGACCTGGCCGAGCGCCGTGCCCAGCTCCTTCAGTGCGGCGCTGAGGTTCGCCTTGTCGTCGGCGAGGAATCCGGTGACCGAGTTGAGCTGCTGTTCGGCGTCGCGGACGTTGCCGTCGTTGTCCTTCAGCATGGTGGTGAAGGTCTGCAGGTAGGAGAGGGTGTCGAAGAGGTTGCCGCTGCTCTTGTCGAGGGTCTTCGTCGCCTTGCCGAACTGCTCGATGGAGTCCCCGATGGCCTTTCCGTTGCCGTCGAGGTTCTTCGCGCCGGTGTCCAGGAGCTCGGCCAGCGCGCCGTTCGCATTGGCTCCGTCGGGGCCGAGCGCGGTGGAGAGTTCCGTGATGGAGGCGTAGAGCTGGTCGACCTCGACCGGCGTCGCGTTGTTCGTGGCCGGCAGTTCGGCCTCGTCCGCAAGGACCGGTCCCCCGGTGTAGGCGGGGGCGAGCTGGATGTACCGGTCGGCGACCAGGCTGGGGGCGACGACCACGGCGTGCGCTTCCTTGGGCACCTTGACGCCCTTGTCCACGCGGAGTGTGACCTTGACCTCCTTGCCCTTCGGCTGCACCGATTCGACCCTGCCGACCTTCACTCCGAGGATCCGCAGGTCCGATCCGGCGTACACCCCGGTGGCCTGGTCGAAGTAGGCGGTGACGGTCGTCGTGCCCTCCTCGTCCATGGCCATCACCCCGGTGGTGGCCGCCACGGCCACGACGGCGAGTCCGGCGCCGATGCCGACGATGCGCGTGAGTCTCATGTCAGCGGCCGCCTTGCTGCTTGGGTGGCATGCATCCGGTCGCCGGAGGTGTGCCTGCGGGCAGGTAGTTCCTGGGGACGACCCCGCAGACGTAGTTGTCGAACCAGCGGCCGCTGCCGAGTGTGTTGCCGACGAGCCGGTTGTACGAGCCGGCCAGTGACAGCACCTTGTCGAGGCTCTTGCGGTTCTTCACCAGGACGGCGGTGACCCGGCCGAGCGAGTCCAGGGTCGGCTTCAGCTGCTTGTTGTTGTCCGCGACCAGACCGGTGAGCTGGCTGCCCAGGTCCCTGGTGCCGGTGAGCAGCAGATGGATGGAGTCGCGGCGGGCCTGGATCTCGCCGAGGAGCAGGTTGCCGTCCTCCAGCAGGGTCTCGAAGCTGCTCTTCTTGTGGGCGAGGGTCTTGGTCAGCTGCTTGCTGCCCTTGAGGAGGGTGGCCAGCTGGGCGTCCCGTTCGGAGACCGTCCTGGACAGTGCGGAGAGCCCGTCGGCGGCGCTCTTCACGTCGGGGGGCGAGTCCTTGAAGGTGGCGGAGATCGTCTCGAAGCTCTTGGCGAGCTGCTGGGTGTCGATCTCCCCGATGGTCTCGCCCAGTCCGTTGAAGGCCTGGGTGACGTCGTACGGGGAGGTGGTGCGGCTCGCCGTGATGCGTTCGTCCGGGTCCTGGGGTCCGGTGCCCAGCGGGTCGACGGCGAGGTACTTGTCGCCCAGCAGCGTCTTGATGGCGATGCCCACGGTGGAGGAGTTGCCGATCCACGCGTCCTTGACCCGGAAGCTGACCTTGACCTTGGCGCCGTCGAGGGAGACTCCGGTGACCTCGCCGACCTTGACGCCGGCGATCCGTACCTCGTCGCCCTCGCCGAGGCCGGCGGACTCGGTGAAGTCGGCGGTGTAGGTGGTGCCGCCGCTGATGAAGGGCAGTGAGTCGGCGCGGTAGGCGCCGAAGCCGACGAGGGCGAGGACGAGGAGTCCGACGATGCCGACGGCGACGGGACTGCGTTCGCGCAGGGGTCTGATTCTCATGCCAGGCACCTCGGCTGGGTGATCGCGATGCCGGTGGGCGGCGCGCTGCCGTCCTCGGTCGTCACACCGCTGATCCTGGCCTCGCAGAGGTAGAGGTTGAGCCAGGAGCCGTACGAGGCGAGGCGGCTGATCGCCTCCATCTTGGCCGGGGTCTTCTTCAGCATGTTCTCGATCTGCGGGCTGCCCTTGTCCAACTGGTCCGACAGCCGGCCGAGTTGCCTGATGTCGTCCTTGAGCGGCTTGCGGCCGTCCTGGAGCAGATCGGCGGTGACCGTGGTGAGCGCGCCCATCGCGGTGACCGCCTCTCCGAGCGGTTTGCGGTCTCCCGAGAATCCCGTGACGAGCTTCTGGAGCGTGTCGACCAGGTCGTTGAAGCCGGCTTCCCGGTCGTTCACGGTCTTCAGCACCGTGTTGAGGTTCTTGATCACCTCGCCGATCACCTTGTCCTTGGCCGCGACCGTGCTGGTCAGGGAGCCGACGTGCTGGAGGATGCTGTCGACGGTGCCGCCCTCGCCCTGGAGTACCTGGACGATGGAGCCCGCGAGCTGGTTGACGTCCGGCGGGGACAGCCCTTCGAAGAGCGGCTGGAAGCCGTTGAAGAGCTGGGTCAGGTCGAGCGCCGGGGTGGTGCGGGAGAGCGGAATGGTCGCTCCGGCGGCGAAGCTCCTGCCGACCGGTCCCGCGCCCTGGTCGAGGTCGATGTAGCGCTGGCCGACCATGTTGAGGTACTTGACCGACGCGGTCACCGAGGCGGGCAGCTTGCGTCCCTTGCGGACGGCGAAGCCGACCTCGGCGAGCCGCTTGTCGGCGACCTTGATGGACTCGACCTGTCCGACCTTGACCCCGGCGATCCGGACGCTGTCACCGACGATCAGTCCGGTGGCGTCGGTGAACCTGGCCCGGTACGTGGTGGTGTCCCCGACCCCGGTGTTGGCGATGGACAGCCCCAGTACGGTGGTGGCCAGAACGGTCACCACAATGAAGACGATCGATTTCGCGAGCGGTCCCGCGAGGGAGCGGCGCTTCACTTGAGCTTCACCTCCGCACCGCGGAAGGCCGGACCGATGAGCACGCTGCTCCAGTCGGGCAGGGTCTGCGGCTGGACTTTCAGTGAGGGAGCGACCAGCTCGTTGACGAGCCGGCTCTCCTGAGGCGAGTTGGGCATGCCGAGTGCGGTGTCCCGGCCGGTGGGCGCGGCGGCGGTCTGTTCGCCGGTGTCCGCCTTGTCGCCGGGGGCGAGCGAGGCGGCGGCCCGCCCTGCGGCGGTCGGCGCGGTCGTCCCGACGTACGGCACGGAGTAGCAGTGCGGTCCGCCGGTGGCGTCGTACACCGGGGTGTCCTTGCCGGGCACGTACTTCCCCCGGGACTTCACGGACTTGACGCTGACGTGCAGGCCCGGCTGGTCGGTTCCCTTGCCGAGGGCCTTGTCCATGGCCGGGACGAATCCGGCCACGGTCCGCAGCGTGCAGGGGAATTCGTCGGAGTACTTCGCCAGGAGTTCCAGCGTCGGCCTGCTCGTGGCGGAGAGCCGGATCAGGTTGTCCTTGTTCTCCTGGAGGAACGAGGTGACGTCCTGCGCGGTGGCCGTCGTGGAGCCGTAGAGGTCGGCGAGTTCCGCCTGCTGATCGGCGATGGTGCCGCTGGTGGTGGTGAAGTCCGTGAGCGCGTCCAGGACGTCGGGGGCGGCGTCCCCGTACACCCTGGTCACCTTGACGAGCTCCTTGATGTCGGCGTTGAGCGTGGGGAGCTGGGGGTTGAACTTCTGGAGGTGGGCATCGAGCGTGACGAGGGTGTCGCCGAGCTTCTCGCCGCGGCCCTGGAGTGCCTGGGAGACCGCGTTGAGGGTGGCGGAGAGCTTCTCCGGCTTCACCGCGGTCAGCAGCGGCAGGACGTTGTCGAGGACCTCTTCCAGCTCGATGGCGTTGCTGGAGCGGTCCTGCGGGATGACGGCCCCGGCCCGCAGGGTCTGTGCGGAGGGCACGGCCGGCGGCACGAGGGCCACGAACCGTTCGCCGAACAGGGTGGTGGGCAGCATCTGGGCGGTGACGTCGGCCGGGATCCGGTCGAGCTGGGCGGGCTGGATCGCCAGGGTGAGCCGGGCGCCCTCGCCGTCGGTCGCGATGTCGCGGACCTGTCCGATGACGACGCCGCGCAGCTTCACGTCGGCGTTGTCGTGCATCTCGTTGCCGACGCTTCCGGTGCGTACGGTCACGATGGCGTCGTCCGTGAACTGCTTGTCGTACACGGCTACCGACACCCAGATGAGCAGGGCGGGCACCAGCAGGAAGGCGACTCCGGCAGTTCGGCGGCGGGCCGACTGCGTGGTCCGGTTACTCATCAGCCGGCCACCTTCACGGTCGTCGTGGCGCCCCAGATGGCGAGCGAGAGGAAGAAGTCGGTGACGCTGATCAGCACGATCGCGTTGCGCACCGACCGGCCGACCGCCACACCCACTCCGGCGGGTCCGCCGGAGGCGTGGTAGCCGTAGTAGCAGTGCGCGAGGATCACCATCACGCTGAAGATCAGCACCTTGAGCACCGACAGCAGTACGTCCTGCGGGGAGAGGAAGAGATTGAAGTAGTGGTCGTACGTGCCCGCCGACTGTCCGTTGAACAGGACCGTGACGTAGCGCGAGGCGAGGTACGAGGAGAGCAGCCCGATCGCGTACAGCGGGATGATGGCGACGACGCCGGCGATGATGCGGGTGGTGACGAGGTAGGGCATGGAGCGCACGCCCATCGACTCCAGGCCGTCGATCTCCTCGTTGATCCGCATGGCGCCGAGCTGGGCGGTGAAGCCCGCGCCGACGGTCGCGGAGAGGGCGAGCCCGGCGACGAGCGGGGCGATCTCACGGGTGTTGAAGTAGGCCGAGATGAAGCCGGTGAAGGCGGCGGTGCCGATCTGGTTGAGGGCCGCGTACCCCTGGAGGCCGACGACGGTGCCGGTGGCCAGGGTCATCGCGATCATCACGCCGATGGTGCCGCCGACGACACCGAGGCCGCCGCTGCCGAAGGCGACCTCGGCGAGCAGGCGCTGCACCTCCTTGAGGTAGCGGCGCAGGGTTCTGGGGATCCAGACCAGGGCCCGTACGTAGAAGGTGAGTTGGTCACCGGATCGGTCGAGCCAGCTGAGCATCGACATCGGTCAGCTCCCCTTCGCGGGGACGATCTGGAGATAGATCGCCGTGAGGACCATGTTCACGAAGAACAGCAGCATGAAGGTGATGACGACGGACTGGTTGACCGCGTCGCCGACGCCCTTCGGACCGCCGCGCGGGTTGAGGCCGCGGTAGGCGGCGACGATGCCGGCGATGAATCCGAAGATCAGGGCCTTGATCTCGCTGATGTACAGGTCGGGCAGCTGCGCCAGCGCCGAGAAGCTCGACAGATAGGCCCCGGGGGTGCCGTGCTGCATGATCACGTTGAAGAAGTAGCCGCCGAGCGTGCCGACGACGGAGACGAGGCCGTTGAGCAGGACGGCGACCAGCATGGTGGCCAGCACCCGCGGGACGACGAGGCGCTGCACGGGCGAGACGCCCATGACCTCCATCGCGTCGAGCTCCTCGCGGATCTTGCGCGAGCCGAGGTCGGCGCAGATGGCCGATCCGGCGGCCCCGGACACCAGCAGCGCCACGATGATCGGGCTGGCCTGCTGGATGACTGCCAGGACGCTGGCGCCGCCGGTGAACGACTGGGCGCCGAGCTGCTGGGTGAGCGATCCGACCTGGAGGGCGATGACCGCGCCGAACGGGATGGAGACGAGGGCGGCGGGCAGGATGGTGACGCTGGCGACGAACCAGAACTGCTCGATGAACTCCCGTACCTGGAAGGGCCGGCGGAAGGTCTCACGGCACACGGTCCCGGCGAGCGTGAACAGCCTCCCGGTCTCGCGCAGCGGGGCGAGCAGCCGGGTCGGGCGTCTCTCCTCGGGGACCTTCGGCGGCACCCGGTCCGCCGGCGGCTCGGGGGGCCGCACCGGCATGGGGGCGGTCACGGGCGCCCACCGCCCGCCGCCGGGCTGTAGCTGTTCAGGATGGCGGTACGGGCGGCCTCCGGCAGCTGCCCCATCATCGCCATGACCCGCTCCCGGCGGCGCAGGGCGCCCTGCCGTACGGGAAGGCCCGGCGAGGGCTCCAGCTGCGGGACGACGGTGCGCGGGGCGTTGGCCGAACTGATGCCCCGCCCGTAGCCGTTGAGCTCCTCGGCGGCGAGGGTGGCGGCGTCCTTCTCCTCGGACATTCCGATGGGCCCTTCGCGCCGCCCGGCGAGGAACTGGGAGACGACGGGCAGATCGCTGGTCAGCAGCACCTCGCGCGGCCCGAAGGTGACGAGGTTGCGGCAGAACAGCATCCCCATGTTGTCCGGGACGGTCGAGGCGATGTCGAGGTTGTGGGTGACGATCAGCATCGTCGCGTCGATCTGGGCGTTGAGGTCGATCAGCAGCTGCGAGATGAACGCGGTGCGGACCGGGTCGAGTCCGGAGTCCGGCTCGTCGCAGAGAATGATCTGCGGGTCCAGGACGAGTGCGCGGGCCAGACCCGCCCGTTTGCGCATTCCGCCGGATATCTCGCCGGGAAGTTTGTCCTCGGCACCGAGGAGGCCGACGATATCGATCCGTTCCATGACGATCCGGCGGATTTCCGATTCCCTTTTGCGGGTGTGTTCACGCAAGGGAAAGGCGATGTTGTCGAAGAGGGACATCGACCCGAAGAGCGCACCGTCCTGGAACATGAGCCCGAACAGCTTCCGGGTCTCCATGATCTTCCGCTCGGGGCTGTTCACCATGTCGACGCCGTTGATGAGCACGCGCCCCTGCTCGGGCTTGAGCAGGCCGATGATGGATTTCAGGAAGACGGTCTTGCCGGTACCGGAAGGCCCGAGCATCACGCTCACTTCGCCGGCGGGCAGGGTGAGGCTGACGTCCTGCCAGATGTTCTGCTTGCCGAAGGATTTCGTGAGGCCTTCAACGACTACTTCGATTCCCATCGGCCCTCCCTCGACGTATCGGTGAACGAAGTCATCTGTCAGCGCTCCGGCTCTGAGAAATCCAATGGCGGCTCGTCACACATGCACCAGGAGGCGCACGTTATGTCCGTCGAAACCGCCAGGACAAGCCGTTGAACAGCGGAAATCGACGAACCAGGTGCTCGGTGTGGATCACTTGTCACCGAGTGACAAAGCCGCTCACGGGCTTTGTCGGAATCTGCGCAAGATCTCCGGCGTGCGAGTCGGGGACCCCACGGTCCATGGGGCCGGATCCAGGGACCCCGACAGCGGGATCGCCCCCCCCTGGACAGAGGGTCAGGGGCTGAGGCGTCCCGTTGCGGAGTCCGGGTCAAGGGGGGCGCGACCTGGACTCCATGTGCGTCGAACGGGCAGTTACGGACGCGTTTCCGCGATGCCCACCTGGGACGCTACGGCTCAGTAACCAGCCTTCGCAATAGCGGTTCCTGAACTTTTTGCACGGTGATTGCGGGGCGCACTGTTCTTGTCCGGCATTGAGTAATGGGCGCCGGACACTTATTGAAAAGTGAGTCCTTTCGAGCCGCGCTACGGACCGGTTCAGCATTCGCTGCGCATAGGAGCTCACCACAGGATCCAGCTGGAGCGCACCGGCGGAGCGCGACCGGCGTAACGATTCGGCCGTTCGCGAGGGCGCGGACAGCGGACGGTCGACCGTGGACCGCGGGCGATGCGTGGTCGGCACCGACCGAGTCGTCACCCAGCCCTTCGCCCCGGTCGACAGGGTCCCGGTCGTCGCGTGCGGGGCCGGCCGGCCCACGCCGGGTCACGGATCGGCAATGTCAGCACCCGCTTTCCGTAACGCTGGCACATTGGATTGACCGACCAGCGAATGGGGCCCCCAATGCCGTCTCCGAATCCACCTCAGCCGCCTCGCGGGGCACAGATATACCTCGACAGCAACACAACCCTGACAGTCGGCCAGTGGCACACTCCCGCGAAGGGCGCAAGCATTCAGACCATCGACGGCACGGGCAAGCGGATCACCGTGACCCGATTATTCGCCACCGGCCTGTTCGCCTTCGCCCTCAAGAAGAAGACGGGTGCGCTGTCGGTCGTGATCTGCGGAAGGGACGGAGACAGCACAACGGTGAAGGTCTCGGCCAAGAGGGCACAGGACGTCATGGCCTGGGCCGTCGCCTTCAACGGCTGGTCCGAAGCCAATAGTTGACCGGCGCCGTTCCGCACCCGCACGTCTGCCTGTCGCTCACACGGCGGTCCGCAGCCACATGTCTCCTGTCGCTCACACGACGGTCCGCAGCCACATGTCTCCTGCCGCTCACACGGCGGTCCGCAGCCACATGTCTCCTGCCGCTCACCCGACCGGCCGGGCCTGTTCGGCGACGTAGCGGGCCATTTCATGGGCGACGGTTCGGCCGGTGAGCGTCGGCAGGCCGACGACGACTCCGCAGTTCGTGTTGCATTCCAGGATCACCGGGCCATGCCCGGGGCTCTCCAGGATGTCCACGCCGGCGATGCCCAGTCCGCACGCCTGCGCTGCGCGCACGGCGAGTTCGACGGCTGCCCGGTCGGGCCGGATCGCGACCAGCGCGCCACCGAGACCGCTGTTGGTGCGGAAATCACCCTCGGGCGCATGCCGCCGGTAGGCGGCTATCACCTGGCCGCCCACCACGATCAGCCGTTGGTCCGTACGGTCCGCGGCTTCGGCGAAGGGCTGGACGATGCGTGCATCCAACGCCCCTGGATCCACTGCCAGTTCTACCGAGATCGCTTCGGTGCCGGTGCGACGGATGACACCTTGGCCGCTGTGACCGGCACGGGGCTTGAGCACCAGGTCCTCCCCCAACTGCTCCATGACCGCGCCCGCGTCGGCTCCGGGAGGTACGAGCAGGGTGGGGAGGACGGGAACCCCGTGCTCCAGCAGGCGCTGGGTGCAGAGCCATTTGTCGCGCCCGGCACGCTGGGCGGACGGTGCGTTCACGATGAGGTGTCCCCTGCGGGCCAGTTCCTCCTGGACGTCCAGGCTCCACAGGGCGGAGGCACGCGAGTGCGCGACGTCGGCCGCCGGCGCCGGCAGCAGCACCCGGCCCCCGGCAACCGGCAGGACGTTCCGCAGATGCCGCACGCGTACGTGGTGACCGAGGCCGACATGCGCGTCGGCCAGCAGGGTCACGCCGTGCTGCGGCGGATCCTCCGCGACCAGGAGGTCGACACGGAGCGGCCGGGTCATGTTGCTCCTCGTGCGTCGCGGCGGGATACGCGGTGCTCATGGAGCGCCACCCAGGTACCCGGGCCCTGCCCGCGATCATCGGGAGATCGTCGGCGAAGCCCGGCACGGGACAGACGATAGTCATCGCGAGCCTGTGAGTCCGCGAGATCCGGATCTTCACCGGGCGCCCTCACACGGTGGCCCCGCCCCGAACCGATACGGGGGGCGGGGCGCACGCATGGACTTTCCGGCCGGTGAGGGCCTACTGCACCACTCCGGCGTGCCAGCTGTCCGAGAGCGCCTGTCCGGCACTGGGCGCGGAGCTGCCCGGGGCGGTCAGGCCCGCCGTGTAGGTGGAGGCGTTGTTCAGCACAAGGTTGTTGTTGCCCGCCGCCGACGGAAGACCCGTCTTGAGGTTGACCGCCCAGTTGAGCTCGCCGAGGGTCAGCGGCCCGCAGCCGCTCACGGCCGGTACGGCGAAGCCGCTGTCCCCCTGGTTGTTGCCGGTCAGGGCGACGCGGTTCAGCAGGCCCCTGGTGTTGGGGGTGCCACTGGCATCGAAGCGCTGGCTGGCCAGGGCCGGCGCCGTGAGGTTCTGCGGACGCAGCACGACCGGGCTGGAGCTGGTCCCGATGTAGCACTTGGATCCGAGGAAGGTGTTCTCCAGGTGGATCCGGACCGGGATGTCCACGATCACCTTGCCGCTCTGCATCCCCGCGCTCAGATCGAAGTTGCTGGGCGTACCCGCGGACTCCACCGTGGCGACGACCCGGTTGAGGTTGACGTCTGCCAACTGGTTACAGATTCCGGAGATCACCGGTACGCCGTTGGGGCACATGATTCCCAGCAGGCCGCCGGGAATCTCCGTCGGCGCGCCGATGATCGAGCCACCCTGGGGCGCCACGACCCGGGCAACCCCGGTCGACGCGTTGCGGACGACGCCGAACTGAAGGTCGTTCGCCCCGGTCGTCGCCGCGGTGTTGCCGAGCTTGATGGAGCCGCTGTCGGAGTGCGAGGCCACGCATATCGCGATGTCCGTCGACCCGTCCGCCGCGAGCATGGCCGGGTCGTCGACCGGGCACCGGCTGAAGGGCGCCCAGTTGCCGTTCATTGCCTGGGCGGAGGCGGCGCTCGCCGGCGAGGTGCTCAGCGGAATGCCGACGGCCACCGCCACCAGCGCACCGAGAAGAGCGGGTCTGACACGGCTCGGGGCAGCACTCATGAAGGGGTCCAGCCTTTCTGGAGGAGAGTGGGTCAGTGTTGCGGCGCGAGTGCGCCTGCTTCAGCGTTCGGGAGTGGGCTTGGTGGGCGGGCAGACCGACTTGGGGTTGCTCTCCACGCAGAGCGGAGCCTGCGTCATCTTGACGTAGTTCCCCTTGCCGGACACCGAGGCGGTGAACACGCTGTCCAGATCCTCCGTGACGCCGCATCCGCTGAAGGGAGGTACTTCGGCATACCCCGTGAGGGGTCCGCCGCCGACCACGGTGTACCCCGACGGCGGCTTCGGCGGCCGGCCTCCCGTCGCCCCGTCGCCCCTGAGGTTCAGGCGCATCGGCCGGGCGGTACGGCACTGCGAGCCGACGTCGAGCGGCACTCCGTTGACCTTCACGTCATAGAGCCGGACCGACATGTCGGCGGCCGCGATGGTCGTCTCGCGGAACCGCATGTCGGGGTCCCGCTTCCGCCACGCCATGGTGGCGATGTCGATCTTTCCGTCGAGAGTCATCTCGACCTTCGCGGTGGTCGGCATGAATCCGAAGGTGAGGAACGTCGCCTCGGTCGGCGGCATCTGCGGCTTGCCGTGGTAGTCGAGTGTCGCGTCCGTCATGAGCCAGGTGGCCGTGTCGTCGGAACAGACGAGGTTGGCGCTCAGCGCGTAGTTCATGCGCAGGTTGAGGAATCCCGGGTCCTTGAACAGCATTGCGCCGTTGAGCTTCTCGGCGTTCGAGTAGCCCCCCATGTACCCGCTGCCGCTGATACCGCCGGTGGGCGGCGGCACCGGCTTGGGCTCCATGCCCGGAGGGAAGTAGCAGCCTTCCGGCGGCAGCGCTTTGCCCAGCGGGACCTCGCCCTCCCCTGCGGTGGCCTTCTGCGACCGGCGCCCCGGAGGGGATATCTCCGGACCTGGCGGCTCCACCGCTGTCGAGCCCGATGGCGTCTCCACGGCTCCGGCCGGCACACGGACGGTCCCCAGCTCCACCGGCCCGCCTTCGGCCGGCTTGCAGGAGACAGGGAACGACGGCTGTGCCGCGGCTGTCCCGTCGGCCGGATCCGTGACCAGTTCCAGATCGAGTTGCCCCAGGGTGAACGCGATGTCGCCGCTCGACCGCGGGGTGATGGTGGGCACGGCCCCCGTGGCCCGTACCCGCACATCGTCATCCGCGGCGACGGTCGTTTCGGCGATAGCCAGGTTCTGCCAGGGCACTTCGGTCGTTTCGCCGCGCTGCGTCACCTCGGTGAGGAGTTGCGTGACGCCGGACACCTGCTTCGCGCCGGTGCCGAGGAAATCAGCGAGGAACGTGCGGGGCAGGGTCAGCGAGACGGTCACGTCCTCGGGCTGGATCACCGAGCCGGTACTGGACGTCACCGGCAGCCCGGCCGACACCTGTACGGCAACCGGCTGGGGTCCCCCCGGGAAGCCGCAGGTGTAGGTGAGCTCGGCCGACGCCACTTGCGTGTCGCTCGCGGAACCCGTTCCCGGCACGAGACCTGCCGCCAGAGCCAGCACGCCGACGGTACCGACATGCGCCGCCCGCCGCCTTCGGCTCGTCCTGAATCTCATCTCGCCAACCCATCATCTTCTCGGAGCCAACCAGTCGGTGCACAGGGGAACAACGTGATCCAGCACCCGTGGACCATGCGGGGACAGTACGTCCGCCACACAGCCCACCGTCAGCATGTAGGTGCTCCACGGGATGGAGGGGTGCGAGT
The DNA here is from genome assembly GCF_045207435.1 of Streptomyces sp. NBC_00876. Lineage (NCBI taxonomy): Bacteria > Bacillati > Actinomycetota > Actinomycetes > Kitasatosporales > Streptomycetaceae > Streptomyces > Streptomyces sp. NBC_00876. The sequence goes on along the minus strand of NZ_CP108800.1, from coordinate 7,461,291 downwards.
GAAATGGTGCGGACCCGGAGCGACCGGATGGGGGCTGCGCGCCGGAAGGAAGCCCTCCGGTGCGCAGCCCCGGCCATCGCGGTCGCTACCGGATCACGGTGAGGTGACGGTGATGGGCTTGGCCAGCTTGTACACGGCCGAGAACGTGGCGGCGTCGCCGTTGTTCATCAGCGAGGCGCAGTTGCTCACGTTGGAGATGGTGAGGCCGGCGCCGTTGGTGATGGACAGCTCACCTGTGGCGTTGTTGTACGCGGCGTTGCTCGCGGTTCCGGAGATCTTGGCGGTGCACACCCCGAAGAGGGTGTCTCCGGTGATGGTCACGTTCACGTTCGAGAGCGAGCCCGAGGTGATCCCACCGCTGTAGCTGGCGGCGTTCAGATTGATCGTGGAGGTCGACACGGCGCTGAACGAGGATCCGAGCGGCCCGTCACAGGGGTCACTGACCGGGTCGCCGAACGTGGCCGAGGTGATCGTGGCCAGCGGCGGGCCCGTGTGCGTCCCGTTGGTGGCCAGGCCGCTCGCGGTGGCGGAGTAGCAGGTCACGGACTGGTTGGTGGCCGTGTCCAGCAGGTCGGCTGTCGTACCGGCCTTGAGCGAGGCCGTGAACGATCCGTCCGCGTTCGGATTGACGATGGTGAAGTTGGCCTGCGCGGTGGCGGAGGCCGAGGTGACGGCGAGGCCGAGCGCGGCGGCTGCGACGGCGGTGGCGAACAGGGAGCGGCTGATGATCGTTCTCACGGAACTACCCTCCGGTGGGGTGGAGTTGGACGTGCCCGAATGCCTCGCACCATGCCCGGTATTGGGCTCGGCACGAGGGCGGCTCACTTCGTGGAACGCAGAAGTCCAAGGACTCGACTGCGTGATCGAACTCCGTGCGGATCGAACGTTACGAGCCAGTAGCCCAACGCTGCAATACCCGGCACAGAAATTCCCTGACGCTCCCGATAAACTCATTCCGACTTAGCGAGAACTCAGCAGATCGCCACGATTTTCTATACGAAAGTGAGCACTTACGCGCGAGTACGTGCCTCGTACAACCTCGGGTTGCTCACCCCGGACCGGGGTGGGCGCCCCGCGGACGGACCGCCCGGCACCCCCGTACCGGCCGGTAAGATCGTCCATACAGTGGCGCAATGCCGTACGGTGCAGCTCGTCGCCCGCACCGCGCCACCCCGCACGCCGGCAACCGGCCAACCGCACGGCCGAGGAGCCCGCCACCACGGAGCGATCACGAGCCGATTTCCGCCACGGCAGGAATCCGTGATTTCCCCGAATGCGATAGCACTCCCCCGCGGGTCGAATTGAATTAGAGGATCCCTGGAAATCCGGCCCGGTTATCCAGCACCGGCCGGCCCGCCACCCCTGAAACCACCCGGGCCACTCCTCATCCGGCCCCTCGCACCCCGCTCGACCCCTACTTGCCGTTACCCAGGGTTACTTTCTTGTCCCCGCAGGAGTAAATGTCCAAAAAACATTGTCCGGAAGTGAGCACTCGCGTCCCACCTGCACCGGAGCACCACAACGGGGCCGAGATGTGTGCCCCTTGCACTTCGATCTTGTTCAAGTGGTGGGCACCACCGCTGACTTGGTCTATCTTCATCGCGAACTCGGTACGCACCTGTCGGTTCGTGGGAGCGCTTTCCCCCACCGCCTCACCCCCCACCGGGCGCCGGAAAGCTAGGGGACACGCCATGCCGAAAGTCATTTCACCGTTGGACACGGGGGATCCGCTGGGACCGCTCCCCCAGGAATTCGCCACAATCATGCGGCCCGAACTGCCCAGCCTGATCAAGGAGATCGGCGTCGAGGTCACCCGGGCCTATCCGGAGTACGCGCGCCTGCTCAGCGGCCCCAACGGCCAGTCCATCCGGGTCGGCGTCGAGCAGAGCCTCTCCTCGTTCGTGGACCTGGTCGCCGAACCGTCGTCATCGACATCACTGCGTGACGACATGTGCCGCAGGTTCGGACGCTTCGAGGCCTACGAGGGCCGCACCATGGAGACGCTCCAGGGCGCCTATCGGCTCGGCGCGCGCGTGGCGCTGCGCCGGGCCAAGAAGGTCGGCCGCAGCTACAACTTCTCGCCGACCCTGATGCTCAGTTTCGCCGACGCGCTCTTCGCCTACGTCGACGAGCTGGAATCGCTCTCCCGGGAGGGATTCCTGGAGGTGCAGTCGCAGACCGGCGAACAGAGCGAGGCCATGCGCCGGCGCCTGCTCCACCTGATCCTGGCCGGGCGCCCCGTGCCCCGCAGCGCCATCGCCGAACTGTGCGAGCAGACCGGATGGACGCTTCCCGAGGAGGTGACCCTGGTCGCGGCGCGTGCTCCCGCCGGGCTCGACCGGCTCAGCGCCGACCGCGACATCCTGGTCGATCTCAGCGACCCCCAGCCTCACTTACTCATCCCGGGGCCCCTCGACGACGCCCGAAGAACCATGCTCGACCAGGCGCTTCTCGGCACCCGCGCGGCGATCGGGCTGACCGTTCCCACCGCCCTGGCCTCGGACTCGATCCGCTGGGCCAGGAGGATCCTCGAACTCGTCGACGCGGGCGTCATCGACGACGCGCCGTTCATCCTCTGCAAGGACCACCTCATCACCCTGTGGCTGCTCTCCGATCCGGCCCTCCTGGATCAGCTCGCCCAGCGGGAGCTCGCGCCCATCGCCGGCATCAGCGCCACCCGCCGCGAGCGGCTGGTCGAGACCCTGCGCATCTGGCTCGACACCCGGGGCACCGCCGCCCACATGGGCGAACTGCTGGACGTGCACCCCCAGACCGTCCGCTACCGCATGCGCAACCTCGAGTCCATCTTCGGTGAGCAACTGATCGACCCGGAGAGCAGGTTCTCCACCGAGGCGGTACTGCGGGCGCTGCAGCTGCAGGCCCGCAGCGAGGGCACCGCCCGGTAGTCCACCCGTCCGCAGAACGGTTTCCGGCCGGATCACGGCCTTCACTGCGCGTCAACTTACTTATGGGTAAGGGGAAATATCCGGTCACTCCCAAACGGTTGCCACACGGAGACGTTCTCAACGAGAAACCCGGAACTGCGTCCCGTACATATGGAGGAGTCGGCCGCCCACCCGGCGGCCGCAACGCCCCACCTCCTGGCCACCATTCGAGAGGGAACCCCCATGACCGCCCCGCACCTGCTCGTCCCCGTCCCCATTCCCGACAGCGTCGCCGCGCTGATCGGCTCCTGCATCCCGACACACATCCTGGAGGCGGAGTTCGACGCCGAGTGCGCCGCGCGCGAGGTCCGCAGGTTCCGCGGCCCCCGGCTCGGCATCGAGGACCAGGCCGACCGCGAGCAGGCCCTGTCGGAGCTGGCCCGCGCCAACAAGGTGCTCGCCGCCCACCACCCCCGGCTGGCGGTGCGCCCCGGCAGCTCCTGGTGACTCCCCCGCACCGCGCCCGCCTTGCGGAGGCGTCACCCTGCCCTTACCTTACTCAAAAGTAAGTTTACTCCAGAGTAAGGAGCTGGCGTGGCCGACAACAGCAGCGACGACCTCACCGATGAACTGGCCGCACTCGACTTCGCGGCCGTCTCCCCGCCGGAGTTCGCGCGGATCGTGAAGGGCCTGTCCGCCAGGCAGCTCGGCGAGGTCATGCACGGCGAACTGCGCACCCGGGTCCTCGGCGAGGTCTTCGGACGGATGAGGCAGCAGTTCCGCCAGGATGCGGCGGGACAGCTCGAGGCGCTGATCCGCTGGAAGATCACCGGCGACACCGACGAGGTATACGAGACCTCGATCGCGAACGGTGCCTGCACCGTCAGCCAGGGCCGCTCCGACGCCGAACCGCGCACGACGCTGGTGATGGGCGACGCGGAGTTCCTCAAGCTGGTGTCCGGCAACGGCAATCCCGTCACGATGTTCATGATGCGCAAACTCAAGGTGGCCGGCGATATCGGCCTGGCCTCCGGCCTCACCCGTTACTTCGACATCCCGAAGGCCTGAGCCGATGAGCTACTTCTCCCTCGCGCTCACCGAGGAACAGCAGGACCTGCGCAACTGGGTGCACGGCTTCGCCGCCCAGGTGGTGCGCCCTGCGGCCGCCGAATGGGACGCCCGCGAGGAGACGCCCTGGCCCGTCATCCAGGAAGCGGCCCGGATCGGTCTGTACGGATTCGAGTCGCTGGCCGACATGTACGGCGACCCGTCTGGGCTCTCGCTCCAGATAGCCAACGAGGAGCTGTTCTGGGGCGACGCCGGAATCGGCATGGCGCTCTTCGGCACCTCCCTCGCCGTCGCCGGGATCTTCGCCTCCGGGACACCCGACCAGCTCGCCGAGTGGGTGCCGCAGTGTTACGGCGACGAGGACGACCCGAAGGTGGCGGCGTTCTGCGTCTCCGAGCCGCAGGCCGGGTCCGACGTCTCCGCGATGACCACCAAGGCCCGTTACGACGAGGCCGGGGACGAATGGGTGCTCTCCGGCCAGAAGGCGTGGATCACCAACGGCGGGATCGCCGAGATCCATGTCGTCGTCGCCTCGGTCGATCCGTCACTCGGCGCCCGCGGACAGGCCGCTTTCATCGTGCCGCCCGCTACGAAGGGCCTGGAGGCGAGCCGCACCATCAAGAAACTGGGCCTGCGCGCCTCGCACACGGCGGACGTGTTCCTCGACGACGTACGGGTTCCCGGGCACTGCCTGCTCGGCGGCAAGGAGAAGCTGGACGCCCGGCTCGCCCGCGCCCGTGAGGGCTCCAACGCCAAGGGCCAGGCGGCGATGGCGACCTTCGAGGTCAGCCGCCCCACCGTCGGCGCCCAGGCGCTGGGCATCGCGCGCGCGGCGTACGAGTACGCGCTGGAGTACGCCGGACAGCGCGAGGCGTTCGGCCGGCCCATCATCGAGAACCAGTCGATCGCGTTCGCGCTGGCCGACATCCGTACCGAGATCGAGTCCGTACGGCTGCTGATCTGGCAGGCCGCGTGGATGGCCCGCAACGACCGGACCTTCGACGCCGGCCAGGGCTCCATGTCCAAGCTGCGCGCGGGCGAACTCGCCGTGTCCGCGACGGAGAAGGCCATCCAGATCCTCGGCGGCGCCGGGTACAGCCGGGAGCACCCGGTGGAACGGATGTACCGCGACGCCAAGATCTACACGATCTTCGAGGGGACCAGCGAGATCCAGCGCCTGGTCATCGCACGGGCGATCTCGGGACGCCACATCCGCTGAGCCCGCCGGACGCCCGCGCGAACGCCGTCCGTGCCGGCCCGGGACAGGGCGTGCCACCGCACGCGTCGGCCGTCCGGGCGAGGAGACGGCCGGGCGCACCGGGAGCGGCAGGACGGGGCCGGTGTCCGGCGGGAATGCGCACTGGCGAGGATGGGGTGTCCGCCCGGTCGGCGGGCTCGCTGCCCGCAGCATGCCGCACGGGCCCCGGCCGACCGTCCGATCGCTGTCACATCCTGGGGAACACCATGCCCGCCGGCCCGCGCCCGTCCGTCCTCTTCGTCACCGACCTCGCCTACGAGGCCCGCGGACGCCGCTACTGCGACGAGGACATCCATCTGACCTCCCGGCTGCGGGAGGACTTCGATATCGCCCTCTGTCACCCCCGCGACGCCGCCGCGCTGCTGGACGGCTTCGACGCCGTCGTCGTGCGCAACAGCGGTCCGGTGCTGCACTACCAGGACGCGTACGACGCCTTCTGCGCACGCGCACGTGAGCTGGGCACGCGGGTCTACAACCCGCTGACCGGGCGGGGCGACATGGCCGGCAAGCAGTACCTGGTCGATCTGAGCCGGGCCGGATATCCGGTGATACCCACCGTGGACCGGGCGGCGGATCTGGGGCTGCTGCCCGAGGCCGCGAGTTACGTCATCAAGCCGAAGCTGGGAGCGGACTCGGTCGGGCTGCGCTTCGTACGGACCCCCGAGGCGGAGCCGGACGCGGACGGCACGCAGCTGATCCAGCCTCGGATCGACTTCCGCTACGAGGTGTCCTTCTACTTCGTCGACCACGACTTCCAGTACGCGCTGAACGCGCCGCACCCGGATCAGCGGTGGGTGCTGGAGCCCTACGAGGCGAGTGCGGCGGATCTGGACTTCGCCCGGTCGTTCATCGACTGGAACACCCTCGACCACGGCATCCAGCGGGTCGACGCGTGCCGGACCGCGACGGGCGAGCTGCTGCTCGTCGAACTGGAGGACCTCAATCCGTATCTCTCGCTGGACCGGGTGGCCCGGCCGGTGCGGGAGGCGTTCGTCGCGCGGATGACGGCTTCCTTGAAGGATCTGCTGGCCTGACACGTCCGGCCGTCCTCCGCATGCGGGTGACATGGGGCGGTGTGAGGGTGCAAGGGTGACCACTGCCAGCGAGACCGCCCCCGCCGCGCAGAGTGCCGCCGCGCCGCCCCTGCTCGATCCGCGCCGCCGCAACATCGTCTTCGCCACGATCGTGCTGGGCATTCTGCTGGCCGCCCTGGACCAGACGATCGTGGGCACCGCGCTGCCCACGATCGTCTCGGACCTCGGGGGCGCCGCCCACATGTCGTGGGTGGTGACCGCGTATCTCCTCGCGGAGACCGTGGCGACGGTGCTGGTCGGCAAGTTCGGTGACCTGTTCGGCCGGAAGATCATCTTCCAGCTCTCGGCGATCATCTTCATCACCGGTTCGTTCCTCTGCGGTCTCGCGACCAACATGACCCTCCTGATCGTGTGGCGCGGTCTCCAGGGCATCGGCGCGGGCGGTCTGATGGTCACGTCGATGGCACTGATCGCCGATGTGATCCCGCTGCGCGACCGGGGCAAGTACCAGGGCGCCATCGGCGCGGTCTTCGGCGTCTCGACGGTGATCGGGCCGTTGCTCGGCGGCCTCTTCACGGACCATCTGACCTGGCGCTGGGCGTTCTACGTCAATGTGCCGATCGCGATCGGGGTGGTCATCGCGGCGGCCCGCACCATTCCGTCCGTGAAGGCGGTGGGGCGTCCGGTCATCGACTACCTGGGCATCGCGCTGGTCACGGTCGGGGCGAGCGCCCTGATCCTCGCGACGAGCTGGGGCGGCAACCAGTACGCCTGGGGTTCCTCGGTCATCATCGGCCTGTTCGTACTCGGCCTGGTCGCCCTGGCCGCCTTCTGCTTCGTCGAGTTCCGGGCGAAGGAACCGATGCTGCCGATGCGGCTGTTCGGGAATCCGGTCTTCACGGTCTGCTCGATCCTCAGCTTCATCGTGGGGTTCGCGATGCTCGGCGCGATGATCTTCCTGCCGACGTATCTGCAGTACGTGGACGGGGACTCGGCGACGCTCTCGGGCGTCCGGACGCTGCCGATGGTCATCGGTCTGCTCGTCGCCTCGATCTTCAGCGGCAATGTGGTCAGCAAGAGCGGCCAGTACCGGGTCTTCCCCATCGTGGGCACACTGATCATGGCGGTCGGGCTGTTCCTGCTCTCCCGGATGGGTCCGGACAGCGGAGTGTGGCGGGAGTCGCTTTACATGCTGGTGCTCGGGGTCGGCATCGGGCTGTCCATGCAGGTGCTGACGATCGCGGTGCAGAACACCGTCGACTACGCGGACCTGGGCACGGCGACCTCGGGCGTGACGTTCTTCCGTACCCTCGGCAGCGCCTTCGGCACGGCGGTGTTCGGGACGATCTACTCCAACGCGCTCGGCCCCAACCTCAAGGACGGGATCGTGGAGGCGGCGCGGGCGGGCGGCGATCCGGCGGTGCTGGTGAAGGCCTCCCAGAGCCCGGAGGGACTGCACGCGCTGCCCGGCGCCCAGTCGGCGCCACTGGCCCAGGCGTACGCCGACACCCTGCACACGGTGTTCCTCTGGACGGTGCCGGTCGCCCTGCTCGGCTTCGTCGTGGCACTGTTCCTGAAGCAGGTGAAGCTGCGGGACACGGTGCGGGCCGGCTCGACCGACATGGGTGAGGGGTTCGCCTCGCCGAGCTCCGGGGACTCCGCCCGGCTGCTGGAGTTCTCGGTGGCCAAGGTGCTGCGCCGGGTGGACCCGGACACGGCCCGGCAGATCGTGGCCGCGTCCGACACCCGGCTCGACATGGCGGGGGCCTGGGCGGTGATGCAGGTCGAGCTGTTCACCCGGATGGTCGGCCATGCGGGGCTCCGGCTGATCGCCGCCCGGCACCGGATTCCGCCCGAGGTCCTGGTGCCCGTCTTCGACCGGATGATCGAGGAGGGTTATCTCACCGGGGACGGCCACCTGTTCACCCACACCGAGGCGGGCAGCCGCGAGGCCGCGACCATCAACGACGCGTGGGCGACCTGGCTCAACGAACAGCTGGGCGACGACGGGGGCCGCCCGGACGATGTCCGGCTGCGGGCCGCGGTCGACGTGATCGCCAAGCGGCTGCTGGCGGAGGACCTCGCCCACGAGCTGTCCCCGGCGGCCCCGGCCGGTGCGGCGGTCTGACACCGCTCCGGTACGGGCCTCAGTCGGCGAAGACGGCCGACTCGTAGACCCAGGCACCCTCGTGCCGGACGAAGCGGCTCTTCTCGTGGAGCGAGTCGCTGTGCCCGCCGGCCGTGTAGTGCGCCCGGAAGGTGACCGTGCCGGTGGTGTGGAAGGCGCTGCCCTCCGTCGCCCCCAGGATCTCCAGCCCCTGCCAGCGCTGCCCGGGATCGAGATCGAGTACGTCCGGCCGGTGATCCGGGTGCCAGGTGCGCAGCAGGTACCCGGCATCCCGGACGACGAAGGCGGTGTACCGGGAGCGCATCAGCGCCTCGCACGTCGGCGCCGGCGCTCCGGCGTGCAGCCGTCCGCAGCACTCCCCGTATGTGGCGGGCAGCCCGCACGGGCAGGGCGAGGCGGCGGTGACGTCGGGGGCAGCAGCGGTGCGGGCGCTCGCGGCGGAGGGGCGCCGGGGGCGTGAGGTGCGTCGGGACATGCGTCCATTGTGGCCTGCGCCGGGACCTCCGCGGGCATCACCCGCTCGGTCAGCAGACAGTGACGGTGCCCGGTCCGCCGCTCAGAGCTTTCGGGCCACGCCCGCGTAGCCCGGGATCGGCTCGTCGCCCGGGACGTCGATGACCTCGCCGAGTTCCGGGTGCCAGTCCGCGGAGAGCGAGACTCCGGGAGCGACGAGTTCGAGGCCGTGGAAGAAGGCGCTGAACTCGGCGTGGGTGCGGGGGCGCAGGGTCATCCCGCGGGCCCTGTACATGGCGGCCGCCTGTGCCGCGCCCTCCGGGTTGAAGTCGCCGGTGGTCTGCGAGAGGACCAGGTAGCTGCCGGGCGCGAGCTGGTCGACCAGACGGTCCACCAGTTCGGCGGCACCGTCCTCGTCGTCCAGGAAGTGCAGCAGGGCCAGGAGCGACAGGGCGACCGGCTCGCTGAAGTCGAGGATCTTGCCGGCCGATTCCAGGATGACCTCCGGCCTGCGGGCATCGGCCTGGATGTACTCGGTGGCGCCCTGTGGGGTGGAGCGCAGCAGCGCCGCCGCGTGGGCGAGAACGATCGGGTCGTTGTCGCAGTAGACGATGCGCGCGTCCGGCGCGGTCCCCTGTGCGATCTGATGGAGGTTGGGCTCGGTCGGGATGCCGGTGCCGATGTCGAGGAACTGGCGGATGCCGTTCTCGGCGAGCCAGCGCGTGGCGCGGTGCATGAACGCGCGGTTGACCCGGGCCATGTCGCGCCCCCGCGAGTCCACGGCCAGCAGCTGCCGGGCCATCTGCTCGTCGATCGGGTAGTTGTCCTTGCCGCCGAGGAACCAGTCGTACATCCGCGCGGGATGCGGCTTGCTGGTGTCGATCTCGACGGCGGGGGGCTCGTGCCCGGTCATAGCGCGCTCCTTGGGTCCGTGGGCCGGCGAACAGAACAACGAAGAGAGTGCGCGACGACCGGGAACGTCGGCTCGGTGCGAGTCAGGTCAGTCAGGGTCGGTCAGGTCAGGAGGAAGTCTGCCTTACCGGCCTTGGCTCCCTGGATGAAAGCCGCAATCTCGTGGTGGGTGTAGATCAGGGCCGGACCGTCGGGGTCCGCGGACTGGCGCATGGCGATTCTCCCGTCGGCCAGCTTCATGGCCTCGACGCAGTTGCCGCCGTTCCCACCGCTCCACGGCTTGTACCAGCCCTCGGAGCCGAGTTCAGCGGCCGGCATGCCGTTGTATATGGGTGTCATCACAGCTCCTTGCGGAAGTCCCGGAGGATTTCCTTCGTGCGTTGTGCAGTCGCGGCCTGGGCCGCCATGCGGTCCATGACCTCGAGGTAGGAGGCCACCTCCGGGCGGGCGTCGAAGTAGACGGCCCCGGTCAGGTACTCGCTGTAGACCATGTCGGGGAGTTCGGGGACGGCGAACCGGAAGAGGACGAACGGCCCGTAGGTGCCCGGGTGATGGCCGGTGGAGAACTCGGCGATCTGCAGGGTCACATTGGGCAGCGTGGTCGCCTCCAGCAGCCGGTCGACCTGGGCGCGCATGGCGTCAGGACTGCCCACCGGGCGGCGCAGCACCGTCTCGTCCATCACCACCCACAGTTTCGGGGCGTCCGGCCGGGTGAGCAGCGACTGCCGCTCCAGCCGCAGCGCCACATGGCGCTCGATGTCCTCGGGCCTGGTCTGACCCACCGCTCCGGTGCGCATGACCGAGCGTGCGTAGTCCTCGGTCTGGAGGAGTCCGGGGACGAAGTGCGGCTCGTACATGCGCAGCAGGCTCGCGGCGCCCTCCAGGCTGACGTACATGCTGAACCAGTCGGGCAGCACGTCGTGGAAGCGCTGCCACCAGCCGGGCTTGTTGGCCTCCTCGGCGAGGACGACGAAGGACTCGGCCTCCTCCTCGGTGATCCCGTAGGCCTTCAGGAGCAGTTGCACATAGGGGATCTTGAGAGCGACCTCGGCCGTTTCCATCCTGCGTATCGTCGCCGGGGCGACCCGCAGCACCTTGGCAGCCTGGTCCCGGCTCAGGCCGACGCGCTCCCGCAGATCCTGCAGGCGCTTGCCGAGAACGACCTGACCCACGGTCGGGGCGGACCGCGGTTCGCTCACTTCAGACCTCCCGATGCGCTGTTTTCGAGCAGTGTGCCATGCGCGTGCCGCCAAAGACACAGCCACTCTGGAAATTTCAGAGTGCCTCTTGCCAAGTGTTCGCGACAGGGGGAGAGTTGGGGGAGCGAATCAGTTGACCAGTCATGCCCGCCCTCTTCCGTGAAGATCGCGAAGCGTGACGCAGCCCCCACTGTGAGGATTCGGTCGTGGCACCTGGCAGTGCGCTCATCCCCCGGCTCATGGACCTCAGCCCCGGGACGGAAGCGCTCCGGTACTGCTTCGCGCTGCCCGCGCACCCGGAGTCGGTGGCGGGCGCCCGGCGGCTGGCGCAGGCCCGGCTGGGCGAGTGGCGGATGGGCGAGGAGACACGCGACGCGGCGGTCCTCATCGTGTCCGAACTGGTCACCAACGCGGTCGTGCACACGGCCAGCGCCCGTGTCGTGTGCGAGCTGCACTGCCTCGAGAACCGGCTGCGCATAGCCGTACAGGACCAAGGACACCAGCCCGGCGGCCCGCAGTTGTGCCGCAGCGCCGACGACGAGCACGGACGCGGCCTGCTGCTCGTCGACGCGATGTGCAGTGCCTGGGGGTCCCGCGACACGGGGGACGGCTCGGGCCGCATCGTCTGGGCAGACCTGCCGCACGGCTCGGAGCACTCATGTTGAAGAACGCCATGTCCCACCTCCTCGGCACCCGCCGCCTCCGGGAGCCGGGCGCCCCCGCCCGCGCCGGACGGATCCAACTGCCGCTGCCGACGACCCTTTCGGCGTCCCTGGGCTGCGACGCGGTGGGGGTCCCGGCACGGTACGGCTTCCGCCTGATGTCTCATCTGCCGCGCACCGGATGTGTCTTCGCGGACGCCGAGCGCTGGTGGTGGATCGTCCCCTCGGGCTCCGACCTCGAGCTGGACTGGCCCGAGCAGGCCTTCTACGCGCGAGGGGCGTACGTCCCCGCGGTGCGGCCCAGGCTGATCCACCAGCCCGACAGCCGTACGCCGTACACCCCTCCCATCCCGCTGTTCCTGATGGTCTGCCAGGTGACCGGCGTGACGCCGTCCTGGACGCGCACGGGCGGACAGCACGTCGTCCCCGCTCCCTGACCCGTTCCCCTCTGCCCCTGTCTCTGCCTCTGCCTCTGCCTCTGCCTCTGCCTCTGCCTCTGCCTCTGCCTCTGCCTCTGCCTCTGGAACGGTCACGCTGCGTTGTCAGTGGTCGGTTCTAGTGTGGAACCACTGATCGAAAAGCCCGTGGCAGTGCGGGTCGTGACGGGTGTGAAGGGGGCGGGCCTGTGCGTCGCTGGGAGTACGTCGAGGGCAGTGCGTCGAAGTTCTGGGAGACCCGGGCCGACGGCGCCGTGGTGACGGTGCGGTACGGGCGCTGCGGAAGCGGCGGGCGCACGCAGACGAAGGAGTTCGCCTCGGCCGGGGCGGCGGACGCGCACGTGTCCAGGACGATCGCGGAGAAGGAACGCAAGGGGTACGAGGAGGTCGCGGCGCCGGCGCCTCCGGACCGCTCGGGCACACCGTCCGGAGTGGAGCCGGGCGAGACCGGCGAGGGCCCCGGCGCCCTGCCCGACGAGGACACCTTCGTCCTGCCGGTCAGCTGGCAGCGCTCGCTCCATCCCCGACGCGGTGGCATCGCACGGACACCCGCACGCGCCCAGAAGAAGACCCTGGACGCTCTGGCGGCCCGGACGGCCGAGGAAGAGCCGTGGATCCAGGAGTTCCTGAACGCGCCGCGCAGCGACCCGGGACTCGTCGAGCAGGTGCGCCACTACCTCGCGGGCGGCCCCTCACCGGCCGGGGCTGCCGCGCTGGCCTCGATCGTCGGACACTCCTCGCCCCAGGCCGGCTCCTGGGCCGACAGATGGGTGCAGCTCCACGGACTGCCGTTCGCGGCCTGTGCGGCCGTGGAGCTGTTCATGACCCGGACACACTGGACGCAGAGCGGCCGAAGGCGCTCGGAGCCCTGGCTGGAGGCGCTCCCCCGGGCGCGGTACGGCTACGCGCAGGTCACCCGCCGGCCGGCCGCCGACCGCGTCCGCGCACTGCTCGCCGCCGCGGACGACGAGACCTACCGGGCCGCGGTCGAGGCACTCTCCCGATACCGCACCGATGCCCACCGGAAGATCATCGCGGCCTATCTGGTGCCGAGCGAGACCGACTGGGTGACCGCCCTGTGTGCGGATCCCGAAGTGACGGCGGAGCAGGACCCCGGTCTTCTCTCCCTGGTGTACTGCACACTCAACTCCCCCGGCCAGGCGGCGGCCTTCGCGCACTGCCCCTCCTTCTGCCAGAGCGTCATCCTGACCGCGACGGCGGCCGAGGGCATCGGCTCGGCCATCGTGCCGATGCTCGGCGAGGAGCTCACCCGCACCTTCTCCTACGCGGACACCGTGAAGCAGATCGCCGGTGCACTCGTGGAGTTCCCCACGGACGAGGCATTCCTCCACCTGCTCGGCCGGGCGGACACCAAGCATGTGCGTACCGCTCTCCTCGAGGCCATGAGCCGCTATCCGGTCCGGGCACTGCGCCTGCTCACCGCCGAGGTCATCGGCGGTGCCGATTCGGCATCGAGCACCACGCAGCAGTTGCTCCGGGGACACATCGCCACCCACCGCACGCTCGTGGAGGCCGCGCTGCCGGCGCTCCCCGGCGAGCTGGCGGACGTCATCGAGCCGCTCCTCAACCCGGCGGGCCGGATCGCCGACGCGCCCGGTGGCGCGCTTGCGGACGTGCTGACGTCACCTCCCTGGACCCGGCAGCGGAGCACCGCGAAGGCCATCGTCGTGACCGGCCTGACGCCGGTCTGCGCGCCCGCGGTGGAGTGGCTGCCCGGCGAGCGGGAACAGTGGGCCGCCACCACCAGCTGGTACACCCGGCGGCAGGGCGTGGAGGACTGGGAGAGGGAGGTCGCCGAGCTGCGCCACAGCCTCGACGAGTCCGGCCTGCAGCCCGCGTGGGTGTACATCCACGGGCCCGAGAAGCTGGTCGCGCCGCTGCTCGCCGTCTGGGACCCGACCGAACTGTGGGGCGGTGCGGACACCCTGAAGCCGGTCGCGGCCCGCTTCGGACTCGCCGCACTGCCGCTGCTCCTGCGCGCCGTGCCCCGGCAGCCGAGCGCCCTCGCTCATCTGCTGCTTCCGTTCGTCGACGCCTCCGTCGCCCGGCACATGGCCGACTGGGCGGTGCGGCTCAAGTCCACGAAGGCCACGGCCCGTACCTGGTTCGAACGGCACGGCGTCCGGGCCGCCCCGTTGCTGGTGCCCGATGCCGTCGGCAGGGCCGGCACCGCACGGCGCGCCGCCGAGCAGGCCCTGGTCCGGATCGCCGCCCTGCACGGCGATGACGTCGTGCTCCGGGCGGCCGGGGTGTACGGCGCGCAGGCAGCCGATGCGGTGGCCGGGCTGTTGGCCGCCGATCCGCTGGAGCGGGCGCTGCCCGCCGTCATCCCGGTGTTGCCGGGGTGGGCGGATCCGGCTCTGCTGCCACAGATCACTCTCACATCGGGCGGCGCCCTGCCCGAGGAGTCGGTACGTCATGTCCTGACCATGCTCGCGATGTCCAGGCCGGGTGAGCCGTATCCGGGTCTCGGTGATGTCACGCGGACGGTGGATTCCGCTTCGTCGGCGGAGTTCGCCTGGGCGCTCTTCGAGCAGTGGCGGCTCGCCTCCCTTCCCGCCGAGGAGTCCTGGGCGGTGCACGCCCTGGGTGTGCTGGGCGACGACGGGACGGTGCGCCGGCTGACACCGGTGATCCGTGCGTGGCCGGGTGAGGGCGCCCACCATCGTGCCGTCGAGGGCCTCGACGTGCTGGCGGCGATCGGCAGCGATGTCGCGCTCCTGCATCTGCACGGCATCTCCCAGCGGGTGAAGTTCAAGGCGCTGAAGGTCCGGGCCACCGAGAAGATCGCCGAGGTGGCCGCGGCTCTCGGACTCACCGGCGAGCAGCTCTCCGACCGGCTGGTGCCCGACTTCGGCCTGGACGCGAACGGTTCGACGGTCATCGACTACGGAACCCGGACGTTCACGCTGGGCTTCGACGAACAGCTGCGGCCGTATGTCCGGGACAGCGGCGGAAAGCACCTCAAGGACCTGCCGAAGCCGGGCACGCGGGACGACGCGGAGCTGGCCCCGGACGAGCGCAAGCGCTTCATGGCCCTGAAGAAGGGCGTGCGGACGGTCGCGTCCGACCAGGTGCGCCGGCTGGAGGCGGCGATGGTGGCGGGCCGGTCCTGGACCGTGCGGGAGTTCGGCGAGCTGTTCGTCGGCCATCCGCTGCTGTGCCACCTGGTGCGACGGCTGGTGTGGCTGAGCGAGACGGACGGGGAAAGGACCGCGTTCCGGGTGACGCGGAACCGTACGTTCGCGGATGCCGGGGGCGAGACCTTCGTCCTCCCCGCCGGGGCGGCCGTGCGTCTGGCCCATCCGCTGCACCTGGGCGAGGAGTTGGCCCTCTGGTCGGCGGTGTTCGCGGACCGGGAGACCGTGCAGCCGTTCCCCCAGCTGGGGCGTGCCGTGTTCGTACCGACCGAGGAGGAGGCCGCCGGCCACCGTCTGAACCGCTTCGAGGGGACGAAGGTGCCGACGGGCAAGGTCCTCGGCCTGGAGCGCCGTGGCTGGCAGCGCGGGGTGCCCCAGGACGCGGGCGTGGAGCGCTGGATCTCCAAGCGGCTCGGCGACGACTGCTATCTGGTGATCGCTCTGAACACAGGCATCGCGGTCGGCGTCGTCGACATGTTCCCCGACCAGACCCTGGAAACCGTCTGGCTCGGCACCCAGCCCGCCGACTACTGGCAACGCGACAGCTATGAGCTGCGCTTCGGCGACCTGGACGCGGTGACCGTGTCCGAGCTGCTCGCCGATCTGGCCGGACTCACCGAGAACGGCACGTCATGACCGTACGGGAGGAGGCGCCCGCCGGACGGGCCGCGCCGTGCCACGGCCTCCGGCGGCCGTGCCGGGCACAGCTCCTCAGGCGGGGAAGGCCCTGGCCAGGCCGGCCAGGTTCTGCGGACAGGCCCATACGTCCCGCGTGAGCCGGCCCCCGTACCAGGACCGGAGCCATTCGTCATCGGCGGACGCTTCCCCCTTGGCGAGTTCCTCGGCCAGGGCCGCCGCGTGCTCCGCGTCCTGTTCCGGATGGGCCAGCAGCTCCAGGACCGCGGGAAGGCCTTCCAGGTCCCCGTCCCCGGGGACGTCGTCGCAGGGGTGCGCCGCGTGGCCGCACGAAATGGCCTCCATGGCGCGCCCGGCCCCGGCCATCACCGCCCTGACCCGGTCCTCGGAATCGCTGTGGGGCGAGGAGTGGATGACGTATCCCCCGATGTAGTACAGCCCGAGGGTCCACTGCGCCGTCTCCGGGGCGCCGGCTGCGGCACTCGACTCAAGGTGCCGGGCGCATTCGAGCACCGCGTGCCGGGCGCTGCCCAGGTAGTAGCCCTGGTACACGCCCTCCCAGTCACCCGCCAGCGTGTCCCACTCACCGGGCGTGGCCGGCGCCTCGATCGGCACCGACCGCTCCTCCTCGTACTCCAGGTCCTCGGGTGACTCCGTAGCCGCTTCGCCGCTCATGGCCCGAGCATCTCACACGGTGCCGGCAGTGCCCCGACGCCGGCCGGGCCCAACTGCCGTGCACACGCGGCTAAGTAAGGTAGGCGAGCCCGGGGTGGACCTGCCTGTAGCCGTCGACCAGCCGGCGGGCGACCGAGACCGAGTCGACCAGCGGATGCAGCGCGAAGGCCCGGACCGCGTCGGCGCGCGAACCGCTCGCTGCCGCGTCGAGCACCGCGCGTTCGACGGCCTTGACCGAGGTGACCAGGCCGGTGGCGTGGTACGGGAGCGGATCGACGGCGACCGGATGGGCACCGTTCGCGTCGACGAGACACGGAACCTCGATGACGGCGTCCGCGTCGAGCACCGAAAGGGTGGTGCGGTTGCGGACGTTGAGGATCAGTGAGGTCTGCTCGTCGCGGGCGACGGCCCTCATGAGGGCGAGCGCCACCTGCTCGTATCCGCCGGAGTCCAGATCGCTCTCGTCGCGCTCACCGGCGCCCGCGACATCCCGGTTCTCCGACATGTACGTGGCCTCGCGTTCGGCACGGGTGCGGTCCCAGGTGGCCAGCGCGGGCGTCGCCGGGTCCTTCATCCGGCCGTAGAAGCCCTCCTGCTGTTCGCGGAGGAAGGCCCCCCGGGTCTGCTCCGCCTCCTGGTAGGCGCGGACCGCTTCCCGGTTGAAGTAGTAGTAGTGCAGGTACTCGTTGGGGATCGCGCCCAGCGACCGCAGCCAGTCCGCGCCGAAGAGCCGGCCCTCCTCGAAGGAGCCGAGCAGCTCCGGATCGGCGAGCAGCCGCGGCAGTTCGTCCCGGCCGTCGACGTACAGCGCGCGTACCCAGCCGAGGTGGTTGAGGCCGACGTAGTCGGCCCGCGCCCGGTCGGGGTCCGCGCCGAGCACCCGGGCGATACGGCGGCCGAGGCCGACCGGCGAGTCGCAGATGCCGATGACGCGGTCGCCGAGGTGCCGGGACATGGCCTCGGTCACCAGGCCCGCGGGGTTGGTGAAGTTGATGACCCAGGCGTGCGGGGCGAGCCGGGCGATGCGCTGCGCCAGATCGACGGCGACGGGAACGGTGCGCAGCCCGTAGGCGATTCCGCCCGCGCCGACGGTCTCCTGGCCGAGGACGCCTTCGTCGAGCGCGACACGTTCGTCGGCCGCCCGGCCCGCGAGTCCGCCGACCCGGATCGCCGAGAAGACGAAGTCGGCGCCGCGCAGCGCCTCGTCCAGTTCGGTGGTGGCGACGACGGTGGGTGCGTCCGGGATGCCCTCGGCCTGTTCATCGAGCACCCGGGCGACGGCGGTGAGCCGGTCGGGGTCCGTGTCGTAGAGGGTGACGGCCGAGACGCGGCCCTCGGCGTGGTCGGCGAGCAGCGCCCCGTACACCAGAGGAACCCGGAACCCGCCGCCACCCAGAATTGTCAGCTTCACGCTTCCGCATGGTACGTGGGGTGCGCGGAGGGCTCCGCGCGACCGGCCGGTGCTCCCCCGCGACGACGGCGGCCCGGTGGAACGGACACCCACGTCCGCTCCACCGGGCCGTCGCCGTCAGGCGCTGCCGGTCAGTGGCCGTTCCACCAGCGCGTCACGACCCGCCACAGCCGGGCCGGGGCCGCGGACCTGCGCTGCTGCGGGATCGTTCCGGCCGCGGAGCCCCCGCCGGCCAGCGCGTCCACGGACCCGTCCGTGGTGGCGGTCGCTCCCGCCGGGCCGGCGCCGGCCGCCGCGCGGGCCGGTTCCGAGGGTGCGGGCACGGAGGCGCGTACGGGGGTCGGCGCCGTGTGGCGTACCGCGGACTGCACCTCCCAGTCCTGGCGCGCCGGGTTCGGCTTGCCCATGGACGGCGGCTCCCGGTCGTCCTGCGGGGAGCGCGGCGCGAACTCGGCCGGGAGTTCCACCAGGTGGCGGCCCATGATGTTGCCGACCCACTGGAGTTCGCTCTCGTCGACGGCGAGTTCGAGGTCGGGCAGGCGCATCAGCAGGGCGTCGACGCCGACGTCCGCGATGGCGCGCCCGATGTCCTGCCCCGGGCATTCGTGGGGTCCGCCGCTGAACGCGAGGTGGGCCCGGTTGCCCTCCATGTTGGCGTTGAGGTCGGGCCGTACCACCGGGTCGGTGTTGGCCGGGGCGATGCCGACGATCAGCGCGTCACCCGCCTTGATGCGCTGTCCGCCCAGTTCCGTGTCGCCGACCGCCCAGCGGCCGAAGACGGCGGTGAACGGCGGCTCGTCCCACAGGGTCTGCTCCACCGCCTCGGGCACGGTCATGTGACCGCCGCTGAGCCTGGCCCGGAAGCGCGGATCGGTGAGCACCATGCGGAGCACATTGGCGATCAGGTTGGTGGTGGCCTCGTAGGAGGCGATCAGGATGAGCCGCAGATGCTCGGCCACCTCCTGGTCGGTCATGTCCGCGGGGTGCTCGACGAGCCAGGTGGCGAAGTCGTCCGCGGGTTCGTGGCGGCGCCGCTCGACGAGACGGCTCAGCGCGCCGAGGACGTAGGCGTTGCTCTGGACCGCGGTCGCGGTGCCCCGGGTCATGTCCCGGGCGGCCTGCACCATCCGGTCGTTGTACTCCTCGGGCATGCCGAGGATCGCGCACATCACCATCATGGGCAGCCGCTCGGCGAAGCCGGTGACCAGGTCGGTGCGGCCCTCCCGGCAGAAGTCGTTGACGAGCCTGTTGCTGTAGCGGTTGACGTGGCGCCGGACGCCGCGGGTGTCGATCCGGCCCATGGAGTCGGTGACGGCGCCGCGCTGACGTTCGTGGGTGGCACCGTCGGCGAAGACGCAGATCGGCTGCCAGGTGAAGATCGGTGCCAGTGGGTGGTCCGGGGCGACGCTGCCGTCCTGCAGCGCCCGCCAGCGGCGCGAGTCGCGGGAGAACTGCGAGGGGGTACGGGTCATGTGCAGGTTCTCGCTGTGCCCGAGGACCAGCCAGGCCGGTACGTCACCGTGCAGCAGCACGGGTGCCACCGTGCCGTGTTCGGCGCGCAGTTTCTCGTACAGACCGTGCGGGTCCTGTTCGGCCTCGGGACCGTACAGCCGCCGCAGGCCGCCGGGACCGATACCGATACCGAGGCCGTGGGCCGGGCACTCGGGGGGCGGTACCGGCCCGGTGGCCGCTCCGGGCTCGTAGTGGAATGGGGTTGTCACGATCGCTCCAGGGATCAGGCTGCCAAGGGCCGGACGAATGGGGTACGCGGTGGGGGCGCGCGGAACGGGTGCGGGCAACGGGTGCGCGGACGTCAGCCGAGCGGGACGGCCAGCGTGTGCAGGTAGCGCATGAGTGTCAGCAGCACATCGCGGCTGGAGGCGCGCAGCCGTGCGTCGCAGTCGATCATCGGGACCTCGTCCGGCAGGTCCAGGGCGCTGCGCAGCGCCTCGACGGGGTGTTTCGGCGCGTCCGGGAAGGTGTTGACGGCGACGACGAACGGCACGCCGCGCTCCTCGAGCCGGCCGATGACGTCGAAGCTGACCTCGAGCCGGCGGGTGTCGATGAGGACGACGGCGCCGAGCGCACCCTCGAACAGCCCGTTCCACAGGAACCAGAAGCGCTCCTGGCCCGGGGTGCCGAACAGGTAGAGGATCAGCTCCTCGGTGATGCTGATCCGGCCGAAGTCCATGGCGACCGTGGTGGCGGTCTTGCTCTCCACCCCGAAGTTGTCGTCCACACCGACGCCTGCCTGCGTCATGGTCTCTTCGGTGGTCAGCGGCCGGATCTCGCTGACCGAGCCGACCATGGTCGTCTTGCCGACGCCGAACCCTCCGACGATCACGACCTTCACCGCGGCGGTGGCCGTGGTGGGAAGGACGTCCTCGCTCCGGGGGCCCGTGATCGTGTCAGAGTTTCTGAAGTCCATGCATCACCGCTTCGAGGAGAGACCTGTCCGGGAGGGTTGCGCGGACGATGGGCGCGCGCGATTCGATCAGTTCGGTCGCCAGGAGTTCGGTGAGGAGCGATGTCACCACGCTGAACGGAAGGCTGAGGTAGGCGGAGAGCTCGGCAACGGATAACGGGGCCTGGCAGAGCCGCAGGATCACGGCCTGCTCCGGCTGGACCGTCGGCGATGGCTCCGACTTCGAGACCACCATCGTGACCAGGTCGAGCGCTGCCCGCTCGCTGCCGTCCGGATCGCCGGTGATGACATAGAGCCGTTCCGGATCGCTCAGTGCCGGATCGGCCTTGCGGCGTTCTCGACGGGAAGAACTCATCCGGCCTGCCCGTCGTGTCGGGGCGGGCTCGTGAGGTGGGCGCCGATCCGTACGACCATGTCGCGCATCCGTGAGCCGACGAGTCCGGCGTCCACCGTCTCGCCCGCGAGTACCGCGAGATACGCGCCCGCCCCTGCCGCCATCAGGTAGAAGAACCCGCCGGTGACCTCGATGACGACGAGCCGCATCCGGCCGTCGCTGTACGGGATCTCGGAGGCGACGGCGGCCGCCAGGCTCTGCAGCCCGGCGCACGCGGCCGCGAGCCGGTCGGCGACATCGGGGTCCCCGCCGTGCCGGGCGATACGCAGGCCGTCCGCGGAGAGCACCACGATCTGGTGGATGTCGGGAACGTCGTCGGCGAGCTCTTTGAGCATCCAGTCCATGTTGCCCCGTTGCTGGATCACTTCAGATCTCCCTTGTCCCACGCGTCGTCAGAGTCTTCGTCCGCCCGGGGGTCCTGGGGGACACCGTTGGCGCCCTTGGTGAACGCCTCCAGCCAGATCCCGGGGGGCGGTTCCTTTCCGCTGTCGTGACCGTTGCCGTGGCCGTTGGCGCGGCCTGCGGCAGGGTCGTGGGACTGCGCGGGAAGGTTGTGCGAACCCAGCGGCGCACGGCCGCGGCTGCGGCGCTGCGGGAGTCCGCCCGCGGTCCACTCGGTCACCACGGGGACGTCGTCCTCCATGGCGACGGCGGGGGCGGCCGGGGCGGCCGGCCGGGTGGCGGGTGCGACCGGTCCGGTGGCCACATGGCGCGGCTTGCGGTGGCTGCTGCGGGTCGGGACGACGTGCTTCATGTCCGCGAGGTCGATGTCGCTGGTGGGCCGCGACGTGGCGCCGATGCCGTGGGCGATGCCGGGGGCGGGACCGGTGGTGATCATGGCGCGGGGCACGATGAGCACGGCGCGGACACCGCCGTACGCGGACTGCCGCAGGGAGACCTGGAGGTCGTACATCCGCGACAGCCGGCCGACGACCGCCATGCCGAGGCGCGGGGACTCGCCGAGGTCGTTCATGCTGGAGCCGGCCTGGGCCCTGGCGAGCATGTTCTCGGCCCGGGCGCGGGCCTCCTCGCTGAGGCTGACGCCGCCGTCCTCGATCTCGATGGCGATGCCGGTCTGCACCTCGACGGCGGTGACGTGCACGCGGGTCTGCGGCGGTGAGTACCGGGTGGCGTTGTCGAGGAGTTCGGCGCAGGCGTGGATGAGCGGTTCGACGGCGGTGCCGATGATGGCGACCTTGGCGATCGAGTGCAGATCGACGCGCGGGTACTCCAGGATGCGCGACATGGCACCGCGCAGGACGCTGAACAGCGGTACGGGCTTGGGCCACTGGCGGCTGGGGCGGGCGCCGCCGAGCACCGCGATGGAGTCGGCGAGCCGGCCGATCAGTGCGGTGCCGTGGTCGATGCGGAGCAGGTCGTCGAAGACGTCGGGGTTGCGCCCGTGGTGCTCCTCCATCTCCCGCAGTTCACTGGCCTGCCGGTGGACGATCGCCTGGACGCGGCGGGCGACGTTGACGAAGGCGCGCTGCGCGGAGTCACGCGTCGCCTCCTCGTTGTCGATGATGTCCAGGACCGTGTAGACGAGGGCGCGCTGGGCGTCGGGGAGATGGCGGTAGACCTCGTCGCCGTCCACCACGTCCCGGAGCACCTCATCGGGCGAATTGCCCACCCGCAGCCGGTGGATCGCGGCCGGCAGGAGTTCCTTGCTGATCCGTACGGATTCTTCGTCGTGGTCGGCGATGCGCCTCTCCAGCGCGGTGACGCGCCTCTCGTAGGCGGCACGCTGACGGCGGAGCGTACGTCCGCGGCGGGCGATTTCGACGGCGAGAACGGCGACCACGGCTGTGGCGAACACGCCGCACCAGGCGACTGGTATCCGCGCGGCCTCGGCAACCATCGCCACGGCGGCGGCAGTCGCTCCGGTCATCACGACAACGGGCAGCAACAGGGCGCGGGCGACGGGTGTTTCCCGGTCGATCGGCGGTGATTCAACACGAGCCATCTAAAACCTCTGGCGGTTGATTCGGGCGGTATTCCGGAGATACAGCGCTTGCAGAACAAAGGGGAACAAGCGCTCGAATTCATCTCAACTCGACTTCACTGCGCGTGAGCTTAGTCAGATCGAAACAGTGGTTCGGCATATTCACCCAACCCCCTGCGCGAGCACTCCAGCGGTAATACACTCACGAGTTTTTGCACGCAGCGCCTTCAAGCGTGTGCGGGGAGTTACGAGGGGGAGGGATCCGGAGCTATCGCACTCGTTCGTCCCACTCGGAGGGACAGCATCAGCACCACCCGGCCCTCCACGAAGAGCTGGCCATGCCCAAAGGAGCTACGCTGCAAAGGAGTTCACCCAGGAACTCAACCGCTCCCCACTCCACTTCGTCCCGCAGAGAAGGACAACAGCACATGTGATCGAAGCGGATCGAAAGGAGCAGATTCAGGACCACCGGACGAGCACGGGGAACAAAGTTGCGAGAAGCGGAGATGCGGGAGACGAAGGGCCACGCCCACCCCACGGGGCCGGCGCGCGACTACACCATCGAGTCACTCGACACCGGGCTCCGGCTGATGCGACTGTTCCTCACCCATGACGCGTTGACCGTGTCCGGGGCGGCGGAACTGCTGTCCATCGGCCGCTCCACCGCCCATCGGGTGCTCAGCACCCTGGAGGGGCGCGGCTTCGCGGTCCGGGACGTCACGGGCCGCGGCTACTCGGCCGGTCCCGAACTGGTCCGGCTGGGCGCCCCGGCCGGATTCGGCGCCGAGGTCCGTGAACGGGTCGGCTCGGTACTGGACGATGCCGTGCGGCGCACCGGCGAGACCGTGCAGAGCGCCGCACTGATCGGGGACCGGATCATCGTCACCGACTGCCGGGAGTCCCCCCACCCCGTCCGGGTGGCGCCGGCACCGGGCCGCACCCGTCCCGCACACGCGACGGCGGGCGGCAGGATGCTGCTCTCCGGGCTGACCGATGAACAGGTCTGCGCCCTGTATCCGCGGGAGGGGCTGGACGGCGCTCCGCACGCGCCCGCCTCGATGCCGGCGCTCCTGGCGGAGCTCGCGGAGACCCGGGAGCGCGGATACGCGCTCAGCCGCGGCGAGTCGGTGCCCGGCCTGTACGCGGTCGCCGTACCGCTGACCGGTTCGACCTGGCGCGACCGGCTCGCGCTGATCGCCTGCGCACCGGCCGACCGCGGCGACGATGCCGCACTGGCGCGTCGCGCCGGGGAACTGCGCCGGTCCGCCGGGCTGCCGGGGGGCCGGCGCACCTGACGACCGGGCCGTGGCCCCCTTGCGGGGAGGGTCAGCGACGGGCACCGCCGATGCGGCCCTCGAGCTGGACCAGCAGTTCGCTCAGCTGCGCACTGAGCCGGTCGCGGGATTCGGGGTCGAGGCCGGAGAGCACGGCGCGTTCGTACGCCAGTTGCCGGGGCAGCAGCCCGTCGACCAGGGCCAGCCCCTCTTCGGTGAGGCGGACGTAGACGACCCGGCGGTCCCGGTCGTCGCTGCGGCGGCCGATCAGGTCACGCTCCTGGAGGACCCGGAGGCGTTTGGTGACGGCGGCGCCGGAGGAGAACGTCTCCCTGGCCAGTTCGCCGGGGGTGAGTTCACGGTCGGTGCGGCGCAGCGCACCCAGCAGATCGAACTCGGGCCGGGTCAGGCCGGCGGCCCGCAGCGGGGCGTCCTCGGCCTGCTGCAGCAGCGCGGAGCAGCGGTTGATGCGGCCGATGAGTTCCATCGGCCCGGTGTCGAGCTCCGGGTTCACGGCCTGCCACTGCCGTACCACCGAGGCCACGATGTCGTCGGTCACACCGCTCCGTTCTCCTGGGCCGGGGCGGTCGTCCCCTGCCGTGTCGCTGTAGCCGCGAGCGTACGGTGTCCGGCCTGCTCGGCCGCGAGTACCGCCTCGCGCGGCAGGGCGCGCTGCCACCATTCGCCGGCCGCGGCGTCGTCCGCCTCGCGCAGTTCGACCAGGGTTCCGGTGAGCCGGCGGCGGGCCGCGTCGAGGGTGGCGGGAGCGGGAGCGGGGGCCGCCAGGGTGTGTACGGCGTGGGCGCGGGCCTGCTCGGATGCGGCGAGGGCCTGCTCGACGCGGCCTGCGGCGCGGCGGTTGGTGACGAGCACGGCGACGAGGATCCCGACGGCGGCGCCGATGACGGTGTCCAGGACCCGGTCGCCGATGAGCTCGCCGACCGGGTGGCTGCCCGCGTACTCCAGGACCAGCAGGGCCATCGGGGTGACGGCCACGGAACCGAGCCAGTAGTTGCGGGTCATCAGGGCCTCGGCGGCGAACGCGAAGAGGAGGCAGAAGCCGATCAGGGCCAGGGGGCCGGTCCGGGCGGCCGGGAGCACGGCGGCGAAGACCAGGACGCCGAGGAGGTTGCCGAGGGTGCGCTGGAGTGTCCGGTTCCAGGAGAGCGTGACGTTGGCCTGGTAGAGCGAGGCGGCTGTGACGATGGCCCAGTAGGGGCGGCCGACGCCGACGGCCGAGCAGATGTATCCGGCCAGGGCGCAGCCGATGAGGGTGCGCGCCGCGATGGGCAGCAGCGGGGAGCCGGGTCCGATGCGGTGGAGCAGTGCGCGGACGGCCCCGGCGCGGGCGGTGGGACGCACGGCGGCGCGTTCGGCCTCGGCGCCGAGGAGTTCGGCCGCGGTTGCGGGGGCGGACGGCGGAGTGGGGACGGGCCCGCGCGCGCGGGTCTGCCGGGCCCAGTCGCGGAGCCGGTCGGCGTGGGAGCCCGAGCTGGCCGTATCCGGGACCGCGCCCGGCTCGCTCCCGGTGATTGCGGATTCGGCGTGCACGACGAGGCGCTCGAGGGCGCGGCGTACGGGGGTGGAGCGCCCGGCCGCGAGGAGTGTCTGCCAGGCCGCGTGCACGGCGGCGACCGCGGCGCGCCGGGTGTGGTGGTCCGGCTCGGCGACGTACGCGGCGGCGGTGTTCAGCGCGCGGGCGGTCGCACGGCGCTCGGGTCCCTCGCGGCGGATCAGCGCGGGGGCGACGGTGACGAGCCAGGACACCGCGCCCGCCCCGAGGGTCAGGGCGAGATGGCCGGGCACCTGGCCGGGACTCTGCGGGGCGAACAGGGCGGCGGAGCTCACGAACGTGAAGATCACCGGGCCGGGGGGTCCGATCCGGGTGGCGTCGCAGAGCAGCTTCTGCCCGGCGGCCAGGAGTGCGCCGACGGCGATCAGGACGGCGGTCGATCCGGTGAGCGACGCGGTGACGAGGGAGACCGCCAGTCCGGCCACCATGCCGAGGACCACGGCGGCGATGGTCCTGGCGCGTCGCGCGTACGGCAGGTTGTGGCCGTACAGCGCGCACAGCGAGCCCGCCATCGTGTACATCACGAGGTCGAGGCGGTCCAGGGAGAACAGCACCAGGTTGGGTATCGCCGTGGCCACGACCACGCTGGCCGCCGGCTTGAACCACATGTCCGAGGGCCGGGCCAGCCGCAGCGGGCCCGTCAGCGGGAGTCTGCGGAAGGAGGGGCGCCGGGACCGGATGGTTGTATCGCTCACCCATATACTTTAACAGGTATTACACCTGTAAAACACTTCGGCCTGCGTCTCCGCACCGATGGCCCGCCGACGCGCCCGGTCATAGCGTTCAGCTGTGCCGGAAAGTCGCGCACGCCACCCACGCACCCAGGAGTCCGAATGAAGCTCACCGCACCGGTGCCCGGCGGTCCCTGCTGGACCGAGCTGAGCACCTCCGACGTACCGGCGGCCAAGGCGTTCTACGGCGCACTCTTCGGCTGGCGGAGCGAGACCGACCCGCGCGAGGAGGCCGGCGGCTACACCACGGCGCACCTGGGGGACGCCCGCGTCGCCGCACTCAGCCCGGTGTACCAGCCCGGACAGCCGCCGGCCTGGACGGTCTCGTTCGCCGTCCGGGACACGGACGGGGCGGTCGAGAAGGTGAAGGCGGCGGGCGGCTCGCTGCTGGTCGGCCCGATGGACGTCTTCGAGGAGGGCAGGTTCGCCGTGGTCGCGGACCCGTCGGGTGCGGTGTTCTCCCTGTGGCAGGGCCGCGCCTTCGCGGGAGCCGATCTGTTCAACGATCCGGGCGCGCTGGGCTGGGCCGAACTCGTCACCCGGGAGAGCGAACCGGCGCTCGCCTTCTATCCGGCCGTCTTCGGCTGGACGGTCACCGCCTCGGACACCTACCCGCAGTGGGGCATCGAAGGGGCGGACTTCGGCGGTCTGCTGACGATGGACGACAAGTTCCCGCCGGATGTGCCGCCGCACTGGCTTCCGTACTTCGCCGTCGCGGACGTCGACGCGGCCGCAGCCACGGCGCTGGGGGCCGGCGGGGAGCTGCTGATGCCCCCGACGACCATTCCGCAGGGCCCCAGGATCGCCGTGGTCCGCGACCCCCAGGGCGCCGTGTTCGGCGTCCACCGCTCGGGCTACAAGGAGTAGACGGCCCGCCAGGAGCACCCGGTGCGGTCCGGTCAGCTGCCGAGCCGCTGAGGATCGCGCTCCTGCCGGTCTCCGGGCGGCCGTACGGGTCCGGGCGAGGCCGCGCCCGGAAGCAGGGCGGTCCCGCACAGGGCGAGGATCAGCATCGAGGCGACCAGGGTCCAGGCCGTGGCCCGGACCCCGAGCGCCGCCAGCAGATAGCCGCCGAGGACCGCGCCGACCGGGATCGCGCCCCTGGGCAGGATCTGAGTCGCTCCGGCCACCCTGCCCAGCGCGGCGGCGGGGACGGCGTTCACCTCGTAGACCGAGACCGAGATGGCGGCCGCGGCTCCCGTCGCCCCCACACCGAACCAGGCACCCGCCTGGACGAACGGGTCGCCCGCGGCGGCGATCACCGTGATGAGTGCGGTCCAGGACCACAGCGCGGCGATGAAGACCGTCCGCACGCAGCGGCCACGGGCCAGCCGGGGTGCGGCGGCGGACCCGGCCAGGCCCCCGATGCCGGAGCCGGCCAGGACCGCGCCCAGCAGCCATGGCGGCTGGTGCTGTTGATGCGCCGTCACGATGAACAGCAGGATCACGCACTGCCAGATCACGTTCGTTGCCCCGAACAGCATGTTGACGGTACGCAGGAAGGGGTTCCGCCACAGCCACACGAGGCCGTAGCGCATACCGCCCCGCGCCCCGCCCTCGCTCCCGGAATCCCGCGCGAGCGGCTCCGTGGCCCTGCCGTTCACGCCGGCGACGGTCATGACGGAGACGAGGTACGAACCCAGGTTGACCAGGAACGGCAGCCACTGCATGAGGCCGAACATGAGCACGCCCAGGGCCCGTGAGACGAGCACGGTCGCATGCGTCTGCGCCTCGTGGAGCGAGATCGCCGCCGGGCGCTGCTCCACGGTGACGACATCGCGGACCGCCCCCAGCTCGGCCAGATCGAAGAAGACGTAGAAGCACCCCTCGGCGAACGCCAGCACGATCAGCGCCGCCAGAAATCCGGGCGCTCCGAGCATGCCGAGAAGGAGCAGCGCCAGGGCGGTGAGTGCGCCTCCGGCCTGGCAGATGAGCATGGTCGTACGCCGGTTGCGCCGGTCGGCCACCACACCTGCGGGAAGCTGGAGCAGGATGTTCGGCAGGGATCCCGCGAAGCCGGCCCACCCGGCCACGACGGGCGAACCGGTGACGGCCAGCGCGAGCAGGGGGTAGGCGATCCGGGCGCCGTTGGTGCCGAGCTGGGAGATGCCGTTGCCGGCCCACAGCAGCCGGAAGTCGCGATTGCCCCAGGGACCTGCGGCCGCCTTCATCTGCCGGCCGCGCCCGGCCGGTTCACCGGCCGGGTGTCATCCGCCCCCTGAAGGCTCGTGGCGGCCATGGGCGTCAGCCTTCTCCTCCGCTACGGCCGGACGGCACCGCGCACCGGGTGATGCGCCCGCCTGTGCGCATCATCCCGGAAAGCTGTCGTCGCGCAGGCGCGCGTGAACGTGCATGTCGTGCCAGCCGTCGGCGTGCAGATGCCCGTGCCGTCTGGTTCCTTCCGGCGCGAAGCCGGACTTGAGGGCGACTCGGCACGATGCCTCGTTCGTGACCGAGTGGACGAGTTCCAGCCGCTCGAAGCCCATCGCGTCGAACGCCCAGCGCGCCACGGCGCCGGTCGCCCGCGGTGCCACGCCCTGACCGCGCGCGGCGGGCACCGTCCAGTAGGCGCATTCGGCGTGTCCGATGCCGAGGATCATCGAACGGAGCGAAATACGGCCGAGCACCTGGTCCGCTGCGGTGTCCTCACCGGCCCCGGGCCGCACGACGGCCCAGTGCGCGGCGGTCTCGTTGTGCCAGGCGTCCCGCCACTGCCCGATCCAGTCGCGGGCCTCGTCCTCGGAGTCGGCCCGCCGCACGTGCCAGCGCTGGATGGCCGGATCGGCGAAGGCGGCGACGACCGCCGGAGCGTCCGCGTGCTGCCAGGGCCGCAACAGCAGGCCGTCGGCCACCGGCAGGAGGGGTTGCGCGGAGCTCGCGAGGCGGCCCGGCGGAATGAGCGGAGGCACCAGGTACGGCATGTGCGCATCATTTCACGGCAGTTCGACACCGGCCGGATCCGGGTGGCGAGCGGCGGCGGACACGGGTCCGCCCCTTACGTCCCGTCAGCCGCCCTGTTCGTCCGTCGCCTGGACGTGGTCCGCGATGCCGACCACCAGGACGCGGGTACCCGGTTCGATCGGGCGCCAGCGGTGGACGAGGCCGCCTGCGCAGTAGAGGGTGTCGCCCCGCTCCAGGCGGTAGAAGCTGCCGTCCGCCTCGACCTCGGCCGAACCGTCGGCGACGTACAGGATCTCGTCGTTGCGGTGCCTGAACTCACGGCCCCAGTCGTGGTCCCCGGTGAACTCCAGGGCGTGCAGACGCTGATGTCCGCGGACCAGCGGGCGCATCCGGCCGTCACCGCCGCCCGCCTCTCCGGTCTCCCGGACGGAGGCGGACGTGCCGCGCACCACGTCGACGGGGCGGGGCGCCTCCGCCGTGGACAGCAGCTGGACCGCGGTCGTGTCGAGCGCGTCCGCGATGCGTTGCAGCGACCCCATGCTCGGCCGGGAGCGGCCGTTCTCGATCTGGCTGAGGAACGGGGTGGAGAGGCCGGCCCGCCGCGCGACCTCCGCGAGGGTCAGTTCCAGGGCGCGGCGCCGTCGGCGAATACCAGGGCCGACCAGCGGGGTGTCCGCCTCGCTCATATCGCTCACTCCGTGTCCTGCGTGCCGCACACCACAGCCGGCGGGGCGGTGAGCAGCCTACCGGGCCGGTTAATCTTTTAAGTCCCACCTAATAAAGTTAACCGGGAGGACCGATCCATGCCCCTCGTGGACCAGAACCAGCGACGACGCCGCGGCACCGGGCTCATGGCCCTGGACGAGGAGGCCAGCTGTGGCGGCTACACGCTCTTCGCCCCGCTGACCGGTGGTGGCGAGGTCTATCTCATCGACATGCGCGGTGACGTGGTCCACCAGTGGAATCTCCCGCACCGCCCGGGGCGGCACGCCCGGATCCTGCCCAACGGCAATCTCGCGTACAGCGGCGTGCTCCCGGACGAGCCGGCGCTCTTCCCCATGTGGCACAAGTACCGCGGCGGGATCATGCAGGAGATCACCCCGGACGGCACGGTCGTGCGCGAGCACCGTGACCGCTACCAGCACCACGACGCCTACCACTACGGCGACGGCCGGCTCCTGTACTCCGCGCTGGAGCCGCTGACGGGCGAGGCCGCCGACGCGGTCCGGGGCGGGGTGCCCGGCTCCGAGGCCGACGGCACCGTGTGGGCGGACACCATCGTCGAGGTGGACGCCGACGGGAACACCGTGTGGGAGTGGAAGGTCTCCGAGCACCTCGACCGCGAGGCCTTCCCGCTGCACCCCGACTACTCGCGCGAGCACTATCCGCTGATCAACAGCGTGCTGCCGACCAGCGACGGCAACATCCTGGCGAGCTTCCGCTCCGTCTCCGCCGTGGTCGTCATCAGCCGGGAGACCGGCGAGATCATCTGGCGCAGCGAGCCCGGCACCGTATCGCAGCAGCACTGCCCGACCGAGCTGGAGAACGGCAACTTCCTCGTCTTCGACAACGGCGTCTTCCGCCCGCACTGGGACGTACCGTTCAGCCGGGTCATCGAGATCGAGCGGGCGGGTGGCACCATTGTCTGGGAGTACCACGACCCGGCACGCGAGTCGTTCTTCGCCCCGTTCATGGGCAGCGCCCAGCGCCTGCCGAACGGGAACACGCTCGTGACGGACTCACCCGCGGGACGTCTCTTCGAGGTGACCGCGGACGGCTATCTGTGCTGGGAGTACATCGTGCCGTTCTTCGGCGGCTACCAGGAAGAAGAAGTGCGCAAGCTGTTCCCGTCCGAGCCCAACGCCGTGTTCCGCTCCTACCGCTACTCGGCCGGGGAGCTCCCCTGGCTCGACGTCCCGAAGGGCTGAGCCGGACCATGGCCTCCTCCGTCCCCGACACGGCCGCCCCGGCCGTTGGGGCAGTTCCGGCTCCCTCCGTCGCGCCGGTCGACGAGCGGCTCCCGCTCCACCGGCTGGTCCCGCTGGCTTTCCAGCATCTGCTCGCCGGAGTCGCCGCCCCCGTCTCCTCGGTGATCCTGATCGGCACCACGCTGTCCCTGACGGCGTCGCAGACGGCGTCGCTGCTCAGCGCGACACTCGTACTGTGCGGTGTCGGCGCGCTGCTTCAGTCGCTGGGCGTGCGGGCGTTGCGCATCGGCGCCCGGCTGCCGTTCCTGATGCTGCCGGGCGGCGCGGCGGTGGCGATCTTCCTCCAGGTCGCCAAGGAGCACGGGCCGGCCACCGCCTCCGGTTCGGTGCTGATCGCAGCGGTCTTCCTGATCGCCGTACTGCCGCTGTACGGGCGCCTCGTGCGGTTCTTCCCGCCGCTGGTGATGGGCACCACGGTGGTCCTGATCGGGATCAACATGATCAAGATCACCGCACCGATGATCGCCTCGGGGCCGGGGCTCGGCTTCGCCACGCTCGGCATCACGGCCCTGTTCTTCCTGTTCATGCGCGGTGTCTGGCGGCAGATGTCGGTGCTCTTCGGCCTCGTGGGCGGCACACTGGTCGCCGCGTTGACCGGCACGGCCTTCCACATGGCGCAGGGCAGCACGTTCGCGCTGCCCGACCCGTTCCCGTACGGCACACCGCACTTCGATCTGCTGGCCGCCGTGCCGCTGCTGGTCTTCGCGCTGGCCTCGCTGGCGGAGGCGACGGGGCAGACCGTCCTGAACAGTGAGGCGGTGGGCCGTACGCCCGACGCGGCGCGGGACGTGCCGCGGATCTCCCGCGCGGACGCCGTGACCTCGCTGGGCGCGGGCATCTTCGGTACGTCGCTGATGGTGACGAGTGCCGAGAACATCGGGATAGTCCAGCTCACCCGGGTGCGCAGCCGCTTCGTCACGGCGGGTGCGGGGGTGCTGCTGATCCTGTGCGGTCTGATCACGCCGCTCACCCGGCTGCTCGCCGCGATCCCGGAGCCGGTGGTCGGCGCCGCGGGGCTGATCATCTACGCGGTGATCGCCACGATGGGCTTCGGCATGCTCAGCCGCGAGAACCTCAGTCACGGAACGAACGGCATCGTCGTCGCGCTGGCTCTCTGTGTCGGCCTGCTGCCGGTCTTCGCACCCGAGATGTACGCGGGACTGCCGGTGTGGGCCCGGACCGTCTTCGGCAGCGGTGTCGCCGCCGGTGCGCTGGCCGCGGTGATCCTCGCCGCGGTCTTCGCCAGGCTGGGACCGCCCGACGAACGGCAGGATCCAGAGGCCGGCTGAACAGCAGGCACCGCGGAACAGCCGGTGCCCCCACGCGATCGCGTGGGGGCACCGGCTGTTGCTCGCACGGTCCCCGGCTCAGCCGAGGCCGCGGGCGTCCTGCTTGAGGGCGGTGTCCACAGTCAGCGCCGTCGCGACGACGAGGCTCAGCAGCGGCTCGGGCAGCTGGTAGTGGATCTGGAGCACGTAGTTGTCCGCCGTGGTGAACAGCGTCTTCGCGAGGCCTTCCCAGGTCTTGGTGATCCGGGCTATCTCGGCGTCGTTGTGGTCGACGATCGCGAAGTTCCAGGCGCGCCAGTTCTCGGCCTTGATCGCACCGATCTGCTGACCGTCGACCATGATCGCGAAGTTGATCTTGCCGATGGCGTTCTGCTGGACGATCTCGCCGACGGACTGACCGTCCGGACGCTGCACGATGACCCGGGACTTGATGAACTTCGCCGGGCGCGTGAGCAGGAGCTGCGGCTGACCGTAGCCGTCGCGGATCTCGAGACGGTGGGTCAGGTACTGGTCGATGCTGGTGAGGAACCGCAGCACCTTACGGAACGCGCCCTGCCCGACCTGGACGACGGAGCCGATGGTGTTGCCGTGCTGGTCGAAGACGCTGTACTCGTTGGTCAGCTCGATCAGCTTGGCCTTCTGGTTCACCACCAGAACCTGCTGGTTGAAGAGCGAGACCCCGCCGGGGGCGCCACCCTGCTGCGGAACGGCGGCAGGCTGCTGCTGGGCGGCCGCCTGCTGCTGGAACTGCTGCTGCGGGACCGCCTGCTGTTGCGGGGCCGCCTGCTGCTGGAACTGCTGCTGCGGGACCTGGACCTGCGCGGGGGCCTGCTGCTGGACCTGCGCGGGCGCCTGCTGCCGGCCGTCGGCCGGATTGGTGTGCTCGGTCCACTGGGAGCCGTCCCAGTAGCGCAGCAGCTGGGGTGCGCCGTGCGGATCCGGATACCAGCCCGCAGATACGTTCGATTGCGTTGTCACCGGGGCACACTATCCCGGCGCGCCGACAGCGGAACCCCTTCGCGCGCGATCCACAGGTTCACCGGGTTCGCCGGATGAACCGGGATCGACCGGAGTCAGTCCCGCACTCATTGAAACTTCACAGACCCCGTACGATGTCCGGGATGAACTGGCTGAGCGCACGGACGGACCGGCTGCGGAGCACCCGCGCGTCGGTGCTGCTCGGCTGGGTGCTCGTCCTGCTCGCCATGGTGTCGTGCTGTTCGCTGACATCCGCGCAGCCCATGTCCGCGCGGCCCTCGTCCCCGCATCACGCCACCGCCTCGCCGGCCGCCGGCCGGGCCGCCACCCCCACGCCCGCGGCAGCGGCGCGGATCGTGGTGGCCGATGCCCCGGGCGACCGCGGCATCGGGAGCTCCTGCCACGGGGCTTCGGAGCACTCGGCACCGGTCGTGCTGCCCGGCCAGCCGGCACCGGCCGCGCTCCCCTGCGCCACCGCGGCTCTCCCGCCCGGCCCGCTCACCGGGGCGGCCGCGATCCGCGGCCCGTCGAACGACGCGGTGGGCGACGTCGACCGGCTACGCCTTCAGGTTCAACGGATCTAGACACCGCCGCCGTCCTCGGATGTCCGAGGGCGGTTCCGTGTGCCCGCAACCCATCCGTGTGACCGAACCGAAGGACCAGCCATGGCCTCCGTCAAGAAGCAGAACACCCCTTCCGCAGCCCGCCGGGCCAAGCTGGAGGAGGCCCGCCGCAAGGAGCGGGCCCGCGAGCGCCGCAGCCGCATCATCACGATCAGCGCGGCCGTCGCCGTCGTGGCCGGTCTCGTCGTGGGCGGCGGCTACCTGATGAACGCCGCCGACGAACAGGACAAGGCCGAGACGGCCGCCAAGTCCTCGCCCGTCCAGGGCGAGAAGAGCTGGGACAAGCTCGCGCAGAACCACGTCCAGAAGAAGGTCGACTACCCCATGAACCCGCCGGTCGGCGGAGACCACAACCCGGTGTGGATGAACTGCGACGCCGATGTCTACACGCAGGAGATACCGAAGGAGAACGCCGTCCACTCCCTGGAGCACGGCGCCGTCTGGGTGACGTACACGAGCAAGGCGAAGCCCGCCGACCTGAAGAAGCTCACGGAACGGGTGTCGGCCACCCCGTACTCCCTGATGAGCCCGGTGGAGGACCAGGGCGCCCCGCTGATGCTCAGCGCCTGGGGAAAGCAGCTGACCGTGAAGAGTGCGGCCGACGCCCGGGTGGCGCAGTTCTTCACGAAGTACGTCCAGGGCCCGCAGACTCCTGAGCCGGGTGCTGCCTGCTCCGGCGGGATCGCCAAGTGACGTCCTCGGCGCGCGCGTCACGGCCGATGGTCCTGGCCGGCGGGGCGGTCCTGCTGCTGGCGCTCGGCCTGGTCGTGCTGATGCTCGTACGCCCCTCCTCGTCGGCCCCCGCCGCCGCGTCGTCCACGGCCGCTCCCGCCGAGGCCTCGGCCGATGTCGGGTTCGCGCGCGATATGGCGGTCCACCACCAGCAGGCGGTCGAGATGTCGTTCATCGTCCGGGACCGCACCTCCGACGTTGCGGTGCGCCGGCTGGCGTTCGACATCATCAACACCCAGGCCAACCAGCGCGGCATGATGCTGGGCTGGCTGGAGATGTGGGGCCGTGCGAAGAGTTCCTCCGGGCCGCCCATGGGGTGGATGGGCCATGCCGTCACCCCGCGCGGCGACGGCGCGCTGATGCCCGGCATGGCGACGGACGCCGAACTCGATGCGCTGCGGGCGGCGAAGGGGAAGGACGCCGAGGTGCGGTTCCTCAGGCTGATGACCGAGCACCACCGGGCCGGTGCGGAGATGGCGCAGGCCGCCGCCGACGCGGCGGGCACCGCCGAGATCAGGAACCTGGCCTCGGGCATGGTGCTGGGCCAGCAGTCGGAGATCGCACTCATGGCGGACATGCTCAAGGAGCGCGGAGCCGCCTCCTGAGTACCCCCGGCCCGGCCCCGGTCACGCTCCTGCGCGCAGGGCGGGACCGGGGCCCGGTCCATCGGCATCGCGACCGTACTGGAGTACGGGATCGCATAGGCTCGGGAGCGATATGAAGAGCAACCTCACGCCGCTGGGGCCCAAGGCCGACAAGGACACCGTCCGGCGCAGCAACCTCAGCCTCGTGCTGCGCGCCGTCCGTGACGAGGGCGAGGGCGAGGCGACCCGGGCCGGGGTCGCCGCGCGGGTGGGACTGACCCGGGCCGCCGTGTCCTCGCTCGTCGAGCAGCTGATCGACAGCGGATTCCTCACGGAGTCGGGCAAGACGTTCAGCGGCCAGGCGGGCCGCCCCGGAACCGCCCT
Source organism: Streptomyces sp. NBC_00876 (assembly GCF_045207435.1). NCBI lineage: Bacteria > Bacillati > Actinomycetota > Actinomycetes > Kitasatosporales > Streptomycetaceae > Streptomyces > Streptomyces sp. NBC_00876. Next base: position 7,425,554 of record NZ_CP108800.1, on the reverse strand, counting down.
CAAGACGGCCCGCACCGGGCCGGCCGGGCTCGGGGTCGAGGTCAACATCGACTACGTGTCGGTGTGTGTCGTCGATCTGGCCGGTACCGGCCGGGTCCGGCTCACCGAGCATCTCGACAACCGGGGCGCGCCGCCCGCCGAGGTGCTGGCGCGGGCGGCCAGGATCGCCGCGCGCACCCTGGAGTCGGCGCGCGAGCAGGAGCTGTTCCCCGTCGGTGTGGCCCTCGCACTGCCCGGGCTGGTCTCGGGCGGCGCGGTGCGCCAGGCGCCGAACCTGGGCTGGAACCAGGTCCCGGCCGAGGACCTGTTCGCGGCGTCGCTCGCCGCCGAGCGCCCCGGTCACGAAGCACTGAGCGTGAATTCGGAGAACGAGGCCAATCTCGCGGCCCTGGCCGAGCTGTGGTTCGGCGGGCTGGAGCGGATCCGGAACTTCCTCTATCTGACCGGTGAGATCGGCGTCGGCGGGGCCGTGGTCATCAACGGTGAACTGCTGCGCGGGGCGCACGGCTTCGCCGGGGAGATCGGCCATGTGGTCGTGGACTCGGACGGACCGCAGTGCCGGTGCGGGGCGCGCGGCTGCCTGGAGCAGTACGCGGGCCAGGCGGCGCTCCTGCGGGCGGCCGGGATCGAGGAGACCGGCAGCGGGATCGGGGTGTCCGAACTCGAGCGGCGTGTCCGGTCGGGGGACGCGCGGGCGGTGAACGCGGTCGCGGAGGCCGGCCGGATGCTGGGGCGGGTCCTGTCGGGCGCGGTGAACCTGCTGGACCCCGACGCCGTGGTGCTCGGCGGGATCTACCGCAACCTGATGCCGTGGCTCTCGCCGCCCGCCGACCAGGAACTGACGGACCGGGTCGTGTCCGGGCTCTGGTCCCCGGGCAGCGGCCGGCTGCGGGCCTCGTCCGGCGCGGGTGACGCGGCCCGGGGCGCGGCGGCGCTGGTGATGACGGACGTACTGGCCGACCCGGTGGCGTACGCGGGGCGGGCCACGGCCTGAGCGCGCCCGGGTGCAGCGCCCTGTGAAGGCCGGGGACGCGGCCGGCGGGCCCGGACGCGCAGGCCCGGGGGCAGAGCGGACGGCAGGGACACGCCGGGGCGTGTCCCTGCCGCCGCTTGAAGCAGCGCGGCGTCAGCGGACCCCGAGCAGGTGGTCCATCGCCAGCTGGTCCAGGGCCTCGAACGCCATGCCGCGCTCCGCCGCGGCGGTCACGTCGAAGTCCTCGAACGCCGAGCGGTCGGCCAGCAGTCCCGCCACGCCGTCCTCTGCGGTGCGCTGGGCCAGCTCGTCAAGACGGGACGCGCGCAGCGCCTCCTGCACGGCCGGGTCGGCCCGGAAGGCGGCGGCCCGCTCCTTGAGGATCAGGTAGTTGCGCATGCAGCCCGCGGCGGAGGCCCAGACACCGTCGTAGTCCTCGGTGCGCGGCGGCTTGAAGTCGAAGTGGCGCGGACCCGTGTAGTCCGAGTTCTCCAGCAGGTCGACGAGCCAGAAGGCCTGGCGCAGGTCGCCGGCGCCGAAGCGCAGGTCCTGGTCGTACTTGATGCCGGACTGGCCGTTCAGGTCGATGTGGAAGAGCTTGCCGGCCCACAGGGCCTGCGCGATACCGTGGGCGAAGTTCAGTCCGGCCATCTGCTCGTGGCCTACCTCGGGGTTCACGCCGTACATCTCCGGGCGCTCCAGGCGCTCGATGAAGGCCAGGGCGTGGCCGACGGTCGGGAGCAGGATGTCGCCGCGCGGCTCGTTGGGCTTGGGCTCGATGGCGAACCTGAGGTCGTAGCCCTGGTCGACGACGTACTCGCCGAGCAGGTCGAAGGCCTCCTTCATCCGGTCCAGTGCGACCCGTACGTCCTTGGCGCCGCCGGACTCCGCACCCTCACGCCCGCCCCAGGCGACATACGTCCCGGCGCCCAGCTCGACGGCGAGGTCGATGTTGCGGATGACCTTGCGCAGCGCGAAGCGGCGGACGTCGCGGTCGTTGGAGGTGAAGCCGCCGTCCTTGAAGACGGGGTGGGTGAAGAGGTTCGTCGTCGCCATGGGCACGACGAGCCCTGCGGCGTCCAGGGACTGCCGGAACCGCTTCACGATGCCTTCGCGCTCGGAGTCCGTCGAGCCGAACGGGATCAGGTCGTCGTCGTGGAAGGTCACACCGTACGCACCCAGCTCCGCGAGCCGCTGTACGGATTCGACCGGGTCGATCGGCTCCCGGGTCGCGTCGCCGAACGGGTCGCGCCCCTGCCAGCCCACGGTCCACAGGCCGAAGGTGAACCTGTCCTGCGGGGTGGGTGCGAAGCGTTCCGTCATGGTCCAGCCGCCTTCGGTGCCATGGGCCAGCAGCCGGTCGGGCAGCCGAACCTCAATTTGTTCACTGTCATGACTAATCATGCACGGGCCACCCCGGTCACGAAACCCCCCGCCACCGGAATTCCGGAGCGACCCCTGTTCCGGACGGGTTCGAGCGCGTAATTTGTTTTCTGTACGATCAAATCCCGGCACCGCGAGGAACCGCCGGGCGGGACGCCGGACGGGAGTCCGCGGGCCCGGGAACCCCCTGAAGCAGAGATTCCTGAAGCAGAGAATGAGGTCAGCCATGCCGCCGCACACGGTCGTCATCGGTGTGGACAGCTCCACCCAGTCCACCAAGGCTGCGTTCGTCGACAGCGCCACCGGCCGGCTGCTCGCCGTCGGCCGCGCCCCGCACGTCGTCACCGGCGAGGACGGCGCCCGCGAGACGGACCCCGAGGTGTGGTGGCAGGCACTGCGAGACGCGGTCGCCGCCGGGCTGAAGGAGTCCGGCGCCGCCGCCGAGGACATCGCCGGGATCGCCGTCGCCGGACAGCAGCACGGACTGGTCGTCCTCGACGGTGCGGGCCGCCCGCTGCGCCCGGCCCTCCTCTGGAACGACACCCGCTCCGCACCGCAGGCCGCCGCCCTCACCGCCGCGCTGGGCGGGGCCGAGGCCTGGACGGCACGCACAGGGTCGGTCCCGGTGGCCTCGATGACCGCGTCGAAGTGGCAGTGGCTGCGGGAGAACGAACCGGAGACCGCCGCCGCGGCCGCGGCGATCCGGCTCCCCCACGACTTCCTGACCGAGCGGCTCTCCGGCCGCGCCTTCACCGACCCCGGCGACGCGTCGGGCACCTGCTGGTACTCCACCGCGACCGGCGCCTACGACCCGGAGCTGCTCGAGCTCCTCGCCATCGACCCGTCGTTGCTGCCGGAGGTGGCGCCCAGCGGCGCGGCCCGGATCGGCTCGCTGACGGAGGCGGCCGCCGAGGCACTCGGGCTGCCCGCCGGGATCGCCGTCGCGGCGGGCACCGGCGACAACATGAGCGCCGCCGTCGGCCTCGGGCTCGGTGGCGCCGGACTCCTCGACCACCCGGTCCTGAGCCTGGGCACCTCGGGCACGGTCTTCGCCGCCTCCCGGGCCAGGCCCGCCTCGCCCGGACTGTCCGGCTTCGCGGCGGCGGACGGTACGTACCTCCCACTGGCCTGCACCCTCAACTGCACGCTCGCCGTGGACAAGGTCGCCGCCCTGCTGGGCCTGGACCGCGACGACGCGGAACCCGGCGGCGAAGCCGTACTCCTCCCCTATCTGGACGGCGAACGCACCCCCGACCTGCCCACCGCCTCCGGCCTCCTCACCGGCCTGCGGCACGACACCACGGCGCAGCAGCTCCTGGGAGCCGCCTACGAGGGCGCGGTGGTGACCGTGCTGCGCGCGCTCGACACCCTGTTGCGCGCCTGCGGGCTCGACCCGGACGACCCCGAGGTGGCGGCCCGGCCGTTGCGCCTGATCGGCGGCGGCGCCCGGGGGCAGATGTGGGTGGAGACGGTACGGCGCCTCTCGGGGCGCCCGGTGACCGTTCCGGGCGGCGGGGAACTGGTCGCCCTGGGCGCGGCGGCGCTCGCCGCGGCAGCGGCCTCGGGCGTCGACCCGGTCGCGATCGCCGCGGGGTGGGACACCGGCGAGGACCTTCGACTGGAGGCGGTGGAAAAGGACCTGACGACCTGGGAGCGGGTCGGTTCGGTGCTGGAGAGCGCGGCGGAACCGCTGCTGGGGGCGACCGGCGTGGCCGGCCAACGGAACTGACCGTCTGTCATGTCCCGCCGCACGCACCGCACCGGTGCGCGCGGCGGTCCTCGGCCGTTTTGGATAGCGAACTGATGTTCACTACTATCCGGCGATGATCATAAGAAGAAGGCTGACGGTCGGGGTGGGCATCCTGCTCGCCACCCTGACCGCCGGGCTCGGCTCGGCGCTCCCCGCCTCGGCCGATGAAACCCCCACCAAAGCCTCCCCCAAGGTCGAGCTGGTGCTCGACGTCAGTGGCTCCATGCGGACCCGTGACATCGACGGCCAGTCCCGTATGACCGCGGCCAAGCAGGCGTTCAACGAGGTCCTGGACGCGGTGCCCGAGCAGGTGCAGCTGGGCATCCGCACCCTCGGCGCCGACTACCCGGGCGACGACCGGAAGGTGGGCTGCAAGGACACCAAGCAGCTCTACCCGGTCGGCCCGCTGGACCGTACCGAGGCCAAGACCGCGGTCGCCACGCTCGCCCCCACCGGCTGGACCCCGATCGGGCCGGCCCTGCTGGGCGCCGCAGACGATCTGGAGGGCGGCGACTCCACCCGCCGGATCGTGCTGATCAGCGACGGCGAGGACACCTGCGGCCCGCTCGACCCGTGCGAGGTCGCCCGTGACATCGCGGCGCGCGGCATCCACCTGGTCATCGACACCCTCGGCCTGGTGCCGAACGCGAAGATCCGCCAGCAGCTGACCTGTATCGCGGAAGCCACCGGCGGCACCTACACGGCTGTCCAGCACACAGATGAACTCTCCGGCCGCGTCAAGCAGTTGGTGGACCGGGCGGCCGAGCCCGTCGTCACCCCGGTCGCGACCGAGGGTGCGGGCAGCTGCACCGGTGCCCCGAAGCTGGAGCCCGGTCTCTACACCGACCGCGAGAAGATCGCCGAGCACCGCTGGTACCGGGTCGACGTGCTGCCCGGCCAGGAACTGCGCGCCTCGGTGAGCGTGTTCGCCGACCGCGCCGTCAACAACGACTACGGCATGCTGCTGCGTGCGGTGACGCTGAGCGGCCGGGAGATCGTCAGAGGTTCGGAGTCCGGTACCGGACGCACCGACGCGATCTCGTCCGGGCTGCGCTACCCGAAGGCCGAAGAGGACACGGACGGCGATGTCAAGCCGGCCGCCGAGACCGTCTGCCTCCAGGTCAGCAACTCCTTCTCGGCCGCCGCCTCGGTGAAGAGCGCCACGGGTATGCCGCTCGAACTGACCGTCGATCTCGTGGACGCCCCCGACACGTCGGCCGACGCCGCGGCGTTCGGCCTCGGCCACGGCTGGTGGCTGCTGGGCGTGCTCGTCCTCACCGGACTGATCGCGGGCCTGCTGACCGGCTGGATCTCGCGCTGGCGCGTCGCTGTCTGGAGGACCAACTGATGTCCCGTACAAGACGCGTACTCGCGGGTGCGCTGCTGACCGGTCTCGCCCTGCTGAGCGGGGCCGAGGCCGCCGTCGCGGACGACCCGTCGCCGAGCCCGAGCGCCTCCGGCGACGGGTCCGGCCCCACCGAGGCGGGCACCACCTTCCGCACCGCCACGGCGATCCAGCAGGACCAGACCGCCACCGCCGGAGCCGCCACCGGCGACTACCTGTACTGGGTCTTCCCGGCCGACGCCGGCCAGCGGGCCACGGTCAGGGCGAAGGTCACCCTGCCGGAGAGCGCCACCCGGCACGGTGCCTCGACCTGGCAGGTCGACGTGTACGACGGGCTGCGCCGCCGTCAGGCCTGCATGTACGGCAAGCAGACCGGCAAGGCCACGGCCGACGCCGCCTCGGTCGAGCTCACCTGTGTGCTGCGGACCGTCCGGGCCCTGTCCGAGCCGTGGGCCAACGACCCGCTGCCCGGCAGCTACTACGTCCGCCTCACGGTCGTCGACCTGCCCTCGGCGGACCTCGGCCTGCCGGTGCAGACCGAGGTCGAGGTCACGGCGGCCGGCCAGGGCGGTTCGGCGGACGTCGACGGCAGCCTGTCCAAGCCGTTGGTTCCCGGTGTGTCCTCGGCCGAACAGGCCGCCGACGGAGCGTCGGCCGCCCCGGTCGCGCTCGGCAGCGAGCCCGAGGACGGCTGGGCGTCGGGCTGGTGGACCGACCGCTGGCTGTGGACCGTCGGCGGCGGAGTGCTGGCAGCGTTCGCGGCCGTCTTCGGCTACTCCCTGACGCGCGGCCACGGCCGCCCGTCCCGGGTCCCGCCGGGCGTCTGACGGCGGGCCACCGTCGGGCGGGCTCGTCCCCGCCCGCCCGGCGGTGCACCGACGCACGGTCAGATGTTCCCGAGTGGCAGCCTCCCGCCGGCTCGAAGATCATGGCCCGGTCAGGCAAAGCCCGCTCTTCGCCACGGGAGGCCCGCACCGTGTGGCAGTTCTTCGCGGACAATCCCTGGGTGGCGGTGTTCTCCGTGATCACCGTGGGCGCCCTGCTCGGGATGGTCAGATTCGGCCCGGTCAGACTCGGCGCCGCCGGTGTCCTCTTCGTCGGCCTGCTGGTCGGCGCGCTCGACAAGGACATCGCGCCCGCCGTCCCCACCGGGGTCTCGGCACTGGGTCTGGCCCTGTACGTGTACACGGTCGGCCTGGAGTCCGGGCCCGCCTTCTTCCGTGAACTGCGCAGCCAGCTGCCCGTGATGGCGGGCGCCGTGGTCGCGCTCGCGCTCACCGCGGTCGTGGTCGGCTACGTGGGACACCGCGGGTTCGGAATCAGCGGACCGTTCCTGGCCGGCGGGTACGCGGGGATCGGCACGACCACGCCGGGGCTGGCCGCCGCCCAGGAGGCCTCGACGGATCCGTCCCAGCCCGCCGTCGGGTACGCGATCGGCTATCCGCTCGCGGTGGTCATCACCATCATGTTCGTCTCCGCGATCGCGGCCCGCCGCAGCTGGGTGGCGCGCCGCGACCCCGACCCCGGGCTGCCGCCGGTGCTCGTCACCCGTACGGTCCAGGTGGATCGCGGGACGGACTGGGCGGGCGTGCCGGGCGTCGCGGACCACCGGGTGCTGGCCAGCGAGTACCGCCCGTCGGGCGGCGACGTACGGGTGGCGCACGGGCTGGAGCGGCTGGACCCCGGTGACCTGGTCGTGCTGGTCGGCGGCGAGGACGACGTGCGCGCCGCGACCGAGCACCTGGGCTCACCCGCCCCGGTGCATCTGCTGGACAACCGCAGGACGGTCGACTACCGCCGTGTCCTGCTCACAAATCCGGAGCTCGCCGGCCACACGATCGCCGAGCTCGGTCTGCGCGAGCGTTACGGGGCCGCCGTCAGCCGGGTCCGCCGCGGAGACCTCGACATGCTCGCCCATGACGACCTGGTGCTCCAGCTGGACGACCGGGTACGCGTGGTGATGCCGCGCGAACGGATCACCGAGGTCTCCACGTACCTCGGCGACACGGAGGCGAAGGTCAGCGAGGTGAGCGCGGTCAGCCTGGGGCTCGGCCTGACCCTCGGTTTCCTCATCGCCATCCCCTCGCTCACCGTCGGCTCCACCACCCTGGCGCTCGGCACGGGCGCCGGGCCGCTGGTGATGGGCATGATCCTGGGCTGGCGCCGGCGCACCGGTCCGCTGGTGTGGACCCTGCCGACCCGGGCCAACCTCACGCTGCGCCAGATCGGTCTGCTGCTCTTCCTCGCGGTCGTCGGCCTCACCTCGGGCTACTCCTTCCGCCAGAACGCGTTCTCCGTGTTCGGTCTGAAGCTGGTGGCCGTCCTGGTGATCGGCGCGGTGGTCAGTTACACGCTGATGGTGATCGTCGCCAAGCTGCTCGGGCAGAGCAGGGAACGGACGATGGGGCTGCTTTCGGGCTACGTGGGCAATCCCGCGATCACCGCGTACGCCAACAGCCGGGTCAGCGACAGCCGCGTCAACAACGGGTACTCGACGCTCTTCGCCCTTGCCATTCTCGTGAAGATCGTCTGCATTCAGCTGATCGTCGGGCTCTGAGTCCCGCGGACGCTCAACTGGGTGCCCAGCTCCCGGAAGCCCAAAGCCCTGGCCACGCCGCGCGACGCCGCCGGCCTCGCCCGCCACTGCGGCAGGCATCCGGCTGCCAGGGCGTGCGCGGTCGCGGCGGAGGCCACCTGCCGGGCCAGCCCCCTGCCCCGCACATGAGGTGCCGTCAGAACGCACAGGTGGGCGGTGTCCCCCGGCCAGTCCCGGTATCCCGCCGCCGCGACCACCGCGGCTCCGTCCCGTACGACGAACGCAGGCGAGGTGATCTCGTCGAGGCCGCACTCCCCCGCGTCCTCCTCGCTCACCGAAGCGAGCAGCCGCAGGAGATCTCCATGGCCCGCGGGCAGGCGGTCGGCCTCGGCGCCTCCCGGTCGCGACGGGTGGAAGTCGTCGGCGGACAGATAGGCGAGGGTGGCGGGCCCGAGCACCTCGGCGACCGGCCACGCCCGGGCCATCGCACCGGGGTCGGTGAGCGACGGGGCCGGGACACCGGCCAGGGCACGGCGAATTGCGCCCGCCACGCCGTCCGTGGGCGCGGTGACGACCGCCGCGTCCCCGAGCAGCACGATGCCCACCCAGCCCGGCGGGCACAGCGCCGATGCGGGAGCCGTGACCACGGCCGGACCGCCGGCCGCGGCGAACGACACGGGCACACCGGCCAGCGACTCCCACAGGAGGCGGGCCCGTGCCATGAGGGGGTCGGTGTCCATGGCCGGATCCTCCCATCGGGCGGGGGCGGTCCGCTCCGGATACTCCGGCCCGCCCGCGCGCCGGCTGCCGCGCCACCGGGAACGGCCGGCCGTCGGTTCAGGCGGTGCGACCCGCGGCGAACGGGCCGTCGGCGGTGAACGCAAGGGTGGCGAAGCGCTCGCCGATGCGGTGGTGGGTGGCGGCATCCGGGTGGAGCCCGTCCGGCAGGGGGAGTTCGGCGAAGTCCTGCTCTCCGTAGAGGCTGCGGCCGTCGAGGTGGTGGAGGTTGGGGTCGCCGGCCGAGCGCTGCGTCACGAGTCGGCTCAGTTCGTCCCGGATGACGTTGAGGGTCAGCTTCCCGGCGGCCCGTTCCGCCGGGTCGCCCGCGGCCCGGAACCGGAGCCGTCCCTCGCCCATGCTGCTGAAGTCCGGGGCGCTCGGGCCGGGGGTGTCCTCGTGGATGGGGCACAGGATGGGCGACACGACCAGGAGCGGCGTGGTGGGGTGCCCCTCGCGGATGGTGTCGAGGAAGCCGTGCACCGCCGGGGTGAAGGCGCGCAGCCGCATCAGGTCGGTGTTGACGAGGTTGATGCCGATCTTGACGCTGATCAGGTCCGCGGGGGTGTCGCGCAGCGCGCGGGCCGTGAACGGGTCGAGCAGGGCGCTGCCGCCCAGGCCCAGGTTGATGAGTTCCACGCCGCCGAGGGAGGCGGCCAGTGCCGGCCAGGTGGTCGTGGGGCTCGCGGCGTCGGAGCCGTGGCTGATCGAACTGCCGTGGTGCAGCCACACCTTGCGGCCCCGGTCCGGTGCGGGCTCGACGGGGGCGTCGGTGCGCAGGGCGACGAGCTCGGTGGTCTCGTTGTACGGCAGCCAGATCTCGATGTCCTTGACGCCCTCGGGCAGTCCGGGGAACCGGACGGTGCCGACGGGGCCGGGCCGGGTCTCCGCGGACCCGGTGGTCATGTCCACCATGAGGACGTTCCCGCCGGTGACGCCCGCCGCTCCGGCGAGGCGGCCGTCGACGAGCAGGTCGTACACGCCGTCCGGCCGGGGCGGTGCGCCCAGGTAGGCCGTCCTGGTGCGCAGGGCGTCCAGTTCGACAACGGTGGCACGGGTGCGGAACACCAGCCGTACGCCCGAGGGCTGGGCCTCCGCCATCGCCAGTTGGCCGTCGGAGTACTGAGCGCGGGCCCATGCGGGCAGCCGGTGCGGGCGCAATCCGTGTGCGGTGCTTTCGAGGTCGAGGGCACCGCGCAGGAGGTCAGCGGTGATCGGGGTGGTGATCAGGTCGGGCTCGTTGCGCATGTCTCTGCCTGTTGCTCGGTACGTCTGAGGTCTTCGGTCTCACCGGGGCGGCAGCCGCCGGCCGGTAGGCAAATGCGGTCAGGGTGCGGGCCAGTTCCGCAGCAGCGCGTCCATGGCGTCCAGGACCCGCGTCCAGGATTCCTGCGAGTCGGGCGCACTGTGGCTGAATCCGCCCTGTATCTCCAGGCTGACGTAGCCGTGGAAGACGCTGCCCAGAAGCCGGACCGCATGTGTCTGGTCCGGTTCCGTCAGGTCGTAGCCCCGCAGGATCGCCCGGGTCATCTGGGCGTGCCTGCCGCCCGCACTGGCGGCGGCCGCCTCCGGGTCGAGCCTGAACTGGGCTGCGGCGTAACGCCCCGGGTGCTCCCTGGCGTAGTCGCGGTAGACGTCCGCGAAAGCGCACAGGGCGTCCTTGCCGGCTCGCCCCGCGAGTGCGGCCGCACCCCTGTCGGCAAGCTCCTCCAGGGCCAGCAGGGCGATTCCGGTCTTGAGTTCGTGGGAGTTCTTCAGGTGCGAGTACAGGCTCGCGACCTTGACGTCGAACCGCCGGGCGAGCTCCGAAACGGTCACCTGGTCGAAGCCGACCTCGTCGGCCAGCTCCGCCCCGGCCCGGGTCAGCCGCTTCGGGGTCAGTCCCGCACGCACCATTGCCTTCTCCTTGTTCGACAACACCCATCATGCATTTGCCTAAAGCATTTAGGCAAATACTGAACACCCCAAGCGGCAGTGCGGGCCGTGGCCGGATCCGTACGACGCGTCACCGGGCCACCCCGCCACCCATGACATGTCCCGGCTACTCTCGACAACTCACCTACTCCACAAGGCCGGTGGCGAGTCAACGGCCGGCCGGACCGTCAGAGCGGAGACCTTCCATGTCCACGGAGACCGGCCCGGCCCTCGATGCCGAGCCGCGCAGCCACCGGATCGTGCCGGGCCCGAAGGGCCTGCCGTTCCTCGGGAACATGCCGCAGTTCGGCAAGAACCCCCTCGCGTTCTTCGAGCGGCTGCGCGGCCACGGGGACATGGTCCAGTGGCGTTTCGGCCCCAACTCCTGCATGTTCATCGCCGATCCGGAGTGCATAGGCGAACTGCTCACCGAGACGGAACGCAGCTTCGACCAGCCGGCCCTCGGCATCGCGTTCCGCACCGTGATGGGCAACGGCGTCGTGGTGGCGCGCGGGACCGACTGGCGGCGCAAGCGTTCGCTCGTGCAGCCGTCCGTGCGGCCCAAGCAGGTGCGGTCGTACGCGGCGACGATGGCGGGCAGCACGGTGGAGCTCGCGGACACCTGGTCGGGCGGCGAACGCATCGACATCAAGCGGGAGATGGCGGCCCTGACGCAGAAGATCGCCGTCCGCACGATCTTCGGCGTCGACACCCCCGCCGACGCCGAGGCGATGGGCCGGGCCATGGATGTGGCGCAGGCGGAGATCGGCAAGGAGTTCGCGGGCATCGGCGCGCTGCTGCCGGACTGGGTCCCGACCCCGGGGCGGGCCAGGATCAAGAAGGCGGCCGCGGTCATCGACGCCGAGGTCGGACGGGTCGTCGCCCGGCACCGCGACGGCGGGGACGAACGCCCGGACCTGCTCAGCCGGCTGCTCACCGCCGTCGACGAGACGGGCGCGCACCTCACCGACCAGGAGATCCGCGACGAGACGGTCACCCTGTACATCGGCGGCCACGAGACGACGAGTTCGACGCTGGTGTGGGCCTGGTACCTCCTGTCCGGCAACCCCGGAGCACGGGCCGCACTGGCCGAGGAGCTGGACCGGGTGCTCGGCGACCGCGAGCCGGGGTTCGACGACTACGCGCACCTCACGTACGCCCAGGCGGTGATCAAGGAGACGCTGCGGCTCTACCCGACCATCTGGCTGATCACCGGGGTCGCGAAGGACGGGGCGCGAATCGGTGGCGTACCCGTACCGGAGGGCACCAGGGTGTGGACCAGCCAGTGGGCCACGCACCGCGACGAGCGGTGGTTCCCCGAGCCGGAGGAGTTCCGGCCCGAGCGCTGGGACGCGGACGCGGGCGACGAGATCCCGGAGTACGCCTGGTTCCCGTTCGGCGGCGGACCCCGGGTCTGCCTGGGGACCCGGTTCGCCATGGTCGAGGCGGTGCTGATCCTGGCGGTGCTCGCGCGCCGGTTCGATCTGGAGGTCGATCCGGGCACCGTCAATCCCGTGCCGACTCTGACGTTGCAGCCGGACCGCGAGGTGATGGCCACGGTCCGGGCGCGGTAACGGGCGCGGGAGCCGTGGGGGCGGCGCGCCAAGGTACGGGTGAATGGGGGCGATTCCGCGGCCCGGTCGCTTTGCTGACCGAGCAGCACCCCACCCCCCTAGCCAAGGACAGCAACCATGCGCATGCGCACTGCTCTCGCACTCCCCGCGCTCGCCGTCGTCGCGATCATCGGCCTGGCCGGCACGGCCGCGGCGGACGGCGACGCCGGTAACGGCAACGGTGACGGCACGACCGCGACCCAGACCATCAGCGGCAACTCGATCTCGGACTCCGCGTTCCTGGGGCACGCGTTCCACGTGGGTAACACCGGCATCCAGCAGACTCCGGTCACGGTCACGTTCGCCTCGATCGGCGGCTGACGGAAGCCCGGGCCCGCAGGCCGCCCAGGAGGCACACGGGCGACTGCGGGCCTGCGGCGCGGCTCGACACGGCATCTCGCCGCGCCGGGCCGCGCCGGATTCCGCCGCACCGCATCGCATCGCACGACAGATGCCGAACCGATATGTCGGATCTATCGCCATGAATCGCACATAAAGCACAGAATGTCCGTGTCGGCCGTACCGGCCACCGGGACCACGTGGGCCACCGGGGGTGTTCCGGCCACGACCGCAGGCTGTCGATCCAAGGGGAGAAACATCATGCGTCTGTGCTCCGCTCTCACCGCCGCGCTCACCGCGACGGCCGCCCTGGCCCTGACGGCCACCGGGGCCTCGGCCACCACCGGCACGGCCGCCACCACCGCGGCGTCGAAGCGCCCCGCCCACTGCCAGGAGAAGGCCCTCAGGATCTCCGCCTCGCCCGGCGGACAGCGCGATGCGGCCCGGATCACCGTCACCAACCGGGGCGGCCGCGCGTGCGTCGTGGACCGCATCCCGACGATCACGTTCCGGGGCCTCGACGGCTCGGCCGAGCCCGTACCGCCGGCGACCAGCGGCTCCTATGTGCTCTCACCCGGTGAGCGCGGGTACGCGGCCGTCCGTACGGCGGCACGGGGTACTACCCGGGGGCATGTCGTCCGCAGCCTGTCCGTGGCGGCGGACCCCGCGCACTACGGGGTCACCTTCGGCGCGGCGGCCGTGGGCATGGACCGCGGGATCCGGGTGTGGGAGCCGGTGACCACGCTGTGGCACACGTCCCGGGGCGCGGCGGACCGGGCCCTGGCCCGCGCGACGCACTGACCCCGCCGAGGGCGGAGGGCGGGGTGCCGGAGCCGTGAGGAACGGCTCCGGCACCCCGCCCCGGGCTCCTCAGGCGCCGTCCGCCGTGACCGTGCCCGTCCCCTCCCCCGTGGCTCCTGTCGCCTCCGCGACCACGCGGTACGGGCGGTCCGTGCCCTCGGACGTGACGGTGAGGGTGTCCCCGTCCCGGGTCACCCGGAAGGCGGCGGCGGTCGCGCCCGTCAGGTCCGGGACCGTGACCGTCGTGACGGCGCCTTCCGCAGCTCCCGCGAAGGCCCGCAGGGTGAGTCCTTCCAGCCACTCGCCGTCGGGGCGCCGGTCGTCCGCGCCCCAGGGAAGCACCGCGCCGGGGCGCACCAGGACCGGCAGGCTGTCGAAGCCGTGGGTCTCGTGGCGCCAGAGAGGCCCGGTGACGGTCTCGCCGGTCAGCAGGACGGTCCAGGTGCCCTCGGGGACGTAGTACTCGACCTGCCCGTCCTGCGTGAAGACCGGCGCGACCAGCAGGTCCGGTCCCAGCATGTACTGGCGGTCCAGCATCCGGGTCGTCGGATCGTCCGGGAACTCCAGCAGCATGGGACGCATCATCGGGATGCCCGTGCGGTGGGCGGTGGCGGCCGCCCCGTACAGGTACGGCATCAGCCGGTGCTTGAGCAGGGTGAACTTCCGGGCGACGTCCACCGCCTCCTCGCCGAACGCCCACGGCACCCGGTAGGACACGTTGCCGTGCAGCCGGCTGTGCGAGGACAGCAGGCCGAAGGCGAGCCAGCGCTTGAAGACGGCCGGGTCGGGGGTGCCCTCGAAGCCGCCGATGTCATGGCTCCAGAAGCCGAACCCGGACAGCGAGAGGGAGAGCCCGCCGCGCAGCGACTCCGCCATCGCGGTGAACGAGGCGAAGCAGTCGCCGCCCCAGTGCACCGGGAACTGCTGGCCGCCGGCCGTCGCCGAGCGGGCGAAGAGCACCGCCTCGCCGTGGCCGCGCTCCTTCTCCAGGAGCTCGAAGACCGTGCGGTTGTAGATCTGCGCGTAGTAGTTGTGCATCCGCTCCGGGTCGGAGCCGTCGTGCCAGACGACGTCGGTGGGGATGCGCTCGCCGAAGTCCGTCTTGAAGCAGTCGACCCCCTGGTCGAGCAGGACCCGGAGCTTGCTGTTGTACCACTCGCGCGCCGCGGGGCTGGTGAAGTCGACCAGGGCCATGCCGGGCTGCCACAGGTCCCACTGCCAGATGTCGCCGTCGGCCCGGCGCACCAGGTGGCCGAGCTCGGCACCTTCCGCGAACAGGGCGGACTTCTGGGCGATGTACGGGTTGATCCACATGCTGATCCGCAGCCCGCGTTCCTTGAGCCGGGCCAGCATGCCCTCCGGGTCGGGGAAGACCTCCGGGTCCCACAGGAAGTCCGACCACTGGTACTCGCGCATCCAGAAGCAGTCGAAGTGGAAGACGGACAGCGGGATGCCGCGCTCCGCCATGCCGTCGACGAACGAGGTGACGGTCTCCTCGTCGTAGGAGGTGCAGAAGGACGTGGTGAGCCAGAGCCCGAAGGACCAGGCCGGCGGCAGCGCGGGGCGGCCGGTCAGCGCGGTGTAGCGGGCCAGCACCTCCTTGGGCGTCGGCCCGGCGACGATGTAGTACTCCAGCGACTGGTCCTCGACGCTGAACTGCACCTGGCCGACCGACTCCGAGCCGACCTCGAAGGAGACCTTGCCGGGGTGGTTGACGAAGACGCCGTAGCCGCGCGAGGAGAGGTAGAACGGGATGTTCTTGTAGGCCAGTTCACTGCTGGTGCCGCCGTCCGCCTGCCAGATGTCGACGTTCTGGCCGTTCTTGACGAACGGGGTGAAGCGCTCGCCGAGTCCGTAGACGTTCTCCCCGATGTCCAGGGCGAGCTGGGCGACCATGTGGTGGGCGCCGTCGGGGGTGGTGGCGAAGGCGGTGCCCTTGGCGTCGACGCCGGTGAGGCGGCGGCCGTCCGCGTCGAGGAAGGTCAGTCCCCAGGGGCCGTCGCCGTCCATGCGCAACGTCAGCGGTCCGCTGGTCAGTTCGGTGACCGGGCCGTCCTGCACGGTGCGGGCGCCGGCGGCTGCCGGGTCGAGTCCGGGGAGGCTGAAGTCGGGCCCGCGGTGGACCCTTCCGGCGTGGTGCGTGGCGCGCACACCGATGACGCCCTCGGCCGGGGAGAAACAGTCGACCGTGATGAGCGGGGTGTTGAGGGTGTCGCCGCGTCCGGCGACGTGCTTGACCGCCGCGTATGCGGTGAACCGGTCGGCGCCGACCCGCAGGTCACGGATCTCGGTCGCGTAGGAGGCTTCTACGCCCTCGCGCATGAGCCAGAAGCCGTCGGTGAACTTCATGCGGACTCCTTGCCGGGGGCAACCGGAGGGGGAGGGACAGGGACAGAGGTGCGCGGGACGGTCGTCCGGTTCATTCGCCGGCCCCCGTGAAGGCGGCCCCGGTGAAGGCGACCCGGGCCAGGCGTACCGTGCCGCGCAGGGTGATGCGCAGGTCGCCGGTGCCGGAGGCGCTCAGTCCGGCCCGCACGGTGCGGTAGTCGTACGGTCCGCCGGTGGCGGGGACCGGCACCGTGACCGTGGTGCCGTCGACGGTGATCAGCACGTCCCCCTCCCCCGCGGCGGACACCTCGACCTCCTGCACACCGGCTCCGAAGTCGCAGTCCCGGTAGAGGAGTTCGTTGCGCCCGGCGACGGCGGTGACCGCGTCGCCGTCCGTCCTCGCCCGGTCGACGATCTCGGTGGCCAGCTGCTCGTCGTAGTCGGCGGCCTCCAGACCACGGGCCAGGACGGGTCGCGGTCCGGAGGGTTCGCCGTCCACGGTGACGACGGCGGTGAGCCGGATGTCCGCGCTGGAGGCCCCGGCCTGGATCTCGTACGCGCCGGGTTCGACGGTCCAGCGGCCGTGGGCCACATCCCAGTGACCGAGTTCGGAGAGGGCGACGGTGAAGCCGACGCGCTCCGCGGCGCCGGGCGCCAGGTGCAGCCGGCGGTGGCCGGCGAGCTGGCGCAGCGGCCGGACGACGGACGGCGCCACCGCCCGTACGTACAGCTGGGCGACCTCGTCGGCGGCGGCGCAGCCGGTGTTGGTGACGGTCAGCGACACGTGCAGCAGGTCGCCCTCGCGCTCGGCGGTCAGCGCGCTGTAGGTGAAGTCGCTGTACGAGAGGCCGTGGCCGAACGGGTAGAGCGGGTTGCCCTCGTAGTAGAGGTAGGTCTGGCGGGAGCCGATGATGTCGTAGTCCAGCAGGCCGGGCAGCTCCGCGTCGCTGGTGTACCAGGTCTGCGGCAGCCGGCCGGCCGGGGAGACGTCGCCGGCCAGGACGCGGGCGAGGGCGGTTCCGGCGGCCTGTCCGCCGTGTGCGGTCCACAGCAGTGCGGGGAGCGTGGCCGCCGCGTCGGTGAGGGCGTACGGGTAGGCGGAGGTGACCGCCAGCACGGTGCGCGGGTTGGCGGCGTGGGCGGCGCGCCAGAGGCGTTCCTGCTGGGCGGGCAGGTCGAGGGTGGTGCGGTCCTCGGTCTCGCGGCCGTTGATGTGGGCGTCGTTGCCGGCCACCACGATCACGGTGTCGGCCGCCGCGGCGGCGCGGGCCACGGCGTCCTCGCCGCGCTCGGTCAGCTCGATCTCGAAGACCGCGGCGGGCAGCGAGGATTCCTCGCCCGCGGCGGCAACCTTTACGCCGTCGGCGGCAACAGAGACATACCCACCCGTTCCCACATGCAGAAGGCGGTGCCCGCCGTCGTGTCCTTCCACCGCCTCCCACCGGAACGTCTCCTGGACGATCCAGCCGCCCGGCTCGTCCGCGGAGGCGCGTACATAGCCGTCCTCGGCGACCGAGAGGTAGCGGCCGGCCGGTTCCCGCAGGGTGATGACGCCGTTGCCCCAGTCCACGAGCGCCAGCTCCGACGGAGCACTGCCGCAGGTCAGCGGGGGCAGGTCGGTGCGGCCGGCGAGCAGCGCCGGGTCGAGGGCGCCTTCCGCGCCGCGCACCGGTTCCCGGCTCTCGTCCGCCGCGGGGATCTGCAGCCAGCCGTCCGCGCACTTCAGCCGGACCAGGTCGGCGCCCTCCGCGAAGACGATGTGCTCCGCGCCGAAGCGTGCGCGGAGCCCGTCGAGCGGGGTGGAGCGGTGGATGAGCGTGCCGCTGTACCAGTCGAGTTTGCAGGCGTCCGCGAGCAGTCCGACGACGGCGACGGTCTTGCCCGCGCCCGGGTCGAGCGGCAGCAGCCCGTCGTTCTTGAGCAGGACGACGGCCTGCTCGGCGGCTTCGAGGGCGAGGGCCCGGTGGCCCTCGGTGTCGAAGTCGGCGGTGTCCGCGTACGGGTCGAGTCCGGGGTCGAACTCGCCCAGCGAGAAGCGCAGTCCGAGCAGGCGCCGGACGGCTGTGTCGATGTCGTGCTCGTCGAGCAGGCCGCGTTCCAGGGCGCCTCGGATGCGGCCGGTCATGACGGTGGGGTCCTGGCCGTGGTCGGTGAAGCTGTCGACGCCGGCCCGCAGGGCGGCGGCCGTCGCCTCCTCGTGGGTGTCGAAGTAGTGCTCGGAGTCGACGAGGTTGGACGGCGCCCCGGCGTCGGAGCAGACCACCAGGGACCGGTCGGTCCAGGCGCGCAGTTGCTGGGACAGCAGCGGGGAGACGTGGTTGGGGCGCCCGTTGACCAAGTTGTACGCGGGCATGACACCGGCCACGGCGCCCGCCCGCACGGCGTCGCGGAAGGCCTTGAGGTCGTACTCGTGCAGGACCCGGGGGCGGACCGAGGAGGAGGCGGTGTCGCGGTCGGTCTCGTTGTTGTGGGCGAGCCAGTGCTTGAGGACGGGGGCGGTCCGCCAGTAGAGCGGGTGGTCGCCGCGCAGTCCCCGGGTGTAAGCGACCGCGATGGCGGAGGTCAGGCCGGCGTCCTCGGAGTACCCCTCCTCGCCACGCCCCCACAGCGGGTTGCGCAGCAGATTCACGGTCGGGGCCCAGACGTTGAGCCCGACCCGGTCGTCCTCGGCCCGCTTGGCGCGCACCTCGTTGCCGACGGCCTCGCCGACGCGTCGCACCAGTTCACCGTTCCAGGTGGCGCCCAGCGCGACGGCCTGCGGGAAGACGGTCGCCGGGCCCATCCAGGCGACGCCGTGCAGGGCCTCCTGCCCGGTGCGGAAGGCGCCGATACCGAGCCGGTCGACCGCCGGTGCGAACTGGTGCAGCATCGCGATGCGCTCGTCGAGGGTGAGCCGCTGAAGCAGATCGTCGATGCGCTTGGCGAAGGGCAGCTGCGGGTCGCGGAAGGGCTGCGGTTGTTCCGTCACGTGCGGGTCCCCTTGGAGAGGTGGGAGGTATTCCGGTGCCAGTGCCTCGTACGAGCCCCCGAGGGGCATCAGAAGATCCTTCGAAGCGCTTCGATGCTCTGCGTCCGACCCCGTGCGTGTCAAGGCCCCACCCTTGACCTCCGGGCGTGGCACGCTCCCCGCACCTCAGGAAACGGTTCGGAAACAGGTCGGAGGAATCTGGAAACGGACTCTTGTGCGGCCGGAGCCCTTCACTTAACCTCGCTGCAACATCGAAGCGCTTCGACAGAGCTTCGACGGGGCGCCCGGCGCCCTTGAGTTTCCGGGACGGCGACAAGCTCTGCCGCCTCCCTGTTGAACCGCTTCACCTGCGGCCGGTCTCACCGGCTCAGCCAGTAACGCTCCACCTCAGACACAGGAACCGAACGGCGGTCGCCCGCCACGTGTCGTCCTGGTGCGCCTCGAAGGGTTGACGCAATGACGCCGAATTCCTCCCCCTCCTCCGCGGCTCCGAGCCGGAGAAGCTTCCTCGCCACGAGCGCGGTCGCCGCTGTCGCCGTGGCCGGCGGGGTGCCGCTGCTCGCCGCGTGCGGTGGCTCCGGTTCAGGTTCCGGGGCCAAGGAGGGCACGACAACGGGCAAGGCACTCAAGAAGGTTGTGCCGTCCTACGCCCCGCTGAACCTGGTCCAGCCCGATGTCGCGAGCGTCAACGGTTCGAGCCCCGGCTTCACCAAGCTGCCCGACCCGCTGGCCGTCTCGGTGAAGTCGGTCCCGGGCAAGGGCTCGGAGTTCCGGGTCATGACGCCGCTGTGGGGCACCGTCCCGAAGAAGAACAACCCGTACTACGCGGCCGTGAACAAGGCCGTCGGCGCCACGCTCGACTTCGACCCGCAGGACGGCAACACCTACCAGGACAAGATCGGCGCGGTCCTCGCCGGTTCGGACATCCCGGACGTCATGACCATCCCGGGCTGGAACATGCAGGGGCAGATCCGCAACGCGATCAGCGCCAAGTTCGCGGACCTGTCGCCCTACCTGGCGGGCGACGCCGTCAAGAAGTACCCGAACCTGGCGAACATCCCGACGGGCGCCTGGCAGTACTCGGTCTTCGGCGGCAAGCTGCGCGGCCTGCCCATGCCGACGCCGGTCATCGGCAACGCGATCTTCTACCGCAAGGACCTGATCGGCTCCGGCGCCGTCCCGGCGAGCGCGGACGACCTGCTGGCCTTCGGCAAGGAGTACACCGACGCCAAGAAGAAGGTGTGGGCCTTCGACGACCTCTGGACCTGCATCCAGAAGATCTACGGCCTGCTGCCCGACGCCCCGCACTACTGGCAGCTGGAGAACGGCAAGCTGGTCCACAAGGTCGAGACGAAGGAGTACCGCGAGGCCCTCGCCTTCGCCCGCAAGCTCCACGACGGCGGGTACGTCCACCCGGACGCCGAGGCCAACAAGGACGCCGACTCCAAGATCCGCTTCACCAGCGGACACGTGATGATGTACAACGACGGCACCGGCGGCTGGAAGGGGATGGTCACCGAACAGGCGGCCGCCAACCCGAAGTTCGACATGCAGGCGCTGGACTTCTTCAACCAGGACGGCGGCAGGCCGGTCCTGTGGCAGGACGACCCGGCGGGCATCTTCACCTTCCTCAGCAAGAAGCTGCCCAAGGCGCGGATCGAGGAGTTCCTCGCGATCGCCGACTACGCGGCGGCGCCGTACGGCACCGAGGAGTTCATGCTCACCAACTACGGCGTGAAGGGCACCCACTACACCCTCAAGGACGGGGCGCCGACCTACACCCCGCAGGGTGTCCAGGAGGCCCAGCCCTCCACCTTCCTGTTCCTCGCCTCACCGCCGACCGCCATCGCCTACCCGGACCAGCCGCAGCTGGCCAAGGACTACGCGGGCTGGATGGCGCGCCAGGCCCCGAACATCAAGAAGCCCCTCTTCTTCGGCATGCAGGTCGTCGAACCGCAGCGGTACGCCTCCCTGTACACGCCCTTCGACGACCTCCAGAAGGACATCCGCCGCGGCCGCAAGAAGGTCAGCGACGTCGACGAAGCGGTGAACACCTGGAAGAAGAGCGGCGGCGACAAGCTGCGCGCCTGGTACCAGGACATTCTCGACAAGAACGGCTCCGGCAACTGACGCGTACGACGCGCATCGACCGTACGCAGGACAGCACGAGGGCCGCCGGGCGCACGATCCCCGGCGGCCGGGGCGGAGAGCACGACATGGGGAGCACACGGTGAAGCCACGGGCCACGGTCGCGACCGACCCGGACCGCACCGCCGACGGGGCCGGCGCCCCGGCGGGCGGCAGCGGTGACGGCGACGGTGACGGCAGGGACGAGAGCGGCGGACGGGCGGACGGGTCCAGGGCGGCCGGCACCGGCCGTACCCGTACGACGAGGAGGAGACCGGCCTGGACCGTCCCGCAGGCGGGCGGCATCACCTGGCGCCAACGGCTGCGGCGCGACCGCACCCTGGTGCTGATGACGCTGCCGGCCATCGCGCTGCTGCTGATCTTCAACTACATCCCGTTGCTCGGGAACATCGTGGCCTTCCAGGACTACGACGTGTACGACCTGGGCATCACCGGCAGCCCGTTCGTCGGCTTCGACAACTTCACCCGGATCTTCGAGGACTACCGCTTCTGGGAGGTCCTCACCAACACCCTGGTCATCTTCGTCACCCAGCTCGTCCTCTTCTTCCCCATCCCGATCGCCATCGCGCTGCTGCTCAATACGATCATGAGCGCGCGGGTCCGGGCCTGGGTCCAGGCGGTCGTCTATCTGCCGCACTTCTTCTCCTGGGTGCTCGTCGTCACCGTCTTCCAGCAGATGTTCGGCGGCGCGGGGCTGGTCGCCCAGTGGCTGCGTGAACACGGTCATGAGGGCTTCGACCTGATGACCAATCCGGGCTTCTTCAAGTTCCTGGTCAGCGCCCAGGCCGTGTGGAAGGACGCCGGCTGGGGCGTGATCGTCTTCCTGGCCGCGCTGGCCGCCGTCAACACCGACCTGTACGAGGCCGCTGCCGTGGACGGCGCGGGCCGCTGGCGCCGTATGTGGCACGTCACGCTGCCCGCCCTGCGTCCGGTGATCGCGCTCCTTCTCGTCCTGCGGGTCGGCAGCGCGCTCAACCTCGACTTCGAGCAGATCCTGCTCCAGCGTGACCAGGTCGGCGCCGGCGCTTCGGAAATCCTCGACACCTACATCTGGTGGACGGGCATCAAGACCGGCGACTTCGGTTACGCGGCCGCCGCCGGCATCTTCAAGGGCTTGTTCAGCGTCGCCATGGTGCTGGGTGCCAACAAGGTCGCCCACATGCTGGGCGAACAGGGGGTGTACTCCAAGAAATGACAACTCTCCTGGAACTCGAGAAGGACCCGGCAGACGCCTCGCCCCGGGGGCAGACACCGTTCCAGCGCGCCCTGCGCATGGAACCCCGCCCCGTGTGGGAGGAGGAGCCCACCAAGGCGGGGCTCGCCTTCAAGGGCTTCGGTCTCGTCGCGATCTGCGCGATCGTGATCATCCCGATCTGGGTGGTGCTGGTCACCAGTGTCTCCGACACCAGGACCATCAACGACGCGGGCGGCCTGGTCGTGTGGCCCCGGCACATCACCTTCGTCGCGTACAGGGAACTCCTGAGCGGCGGCGCGGTGACCCGCGCGGCGGCCGTGAGCGTGGGCCTGACCGTCGTCGGGACCGTGGTCAGCATGGGGGTCTCGATCCTGTGCGCCTACGGGCTCAGCCGCCGCGACTCGTACGCCCACCGTCCGCTGCTGATGACCCTGATGGCGACGATGTTCTTCGGCGCCGGGCTCATCCCCACCTATCTGCTGGTGACGGGCATCGGGCTGAGCGACAGCTACTGGTCGATGATCCTGCCCAGTGCGATCAGTGTCTTCAACGTGCTGGTCCTGCGCGGCTTCTTCATGGACACCGCGCCCGAACTCATCGACGCGGCCCGCATCGACGGCGCCGGCGAGTGGCGCATCCTGCTCCAGATCATCATGCCGCTCTCCCGCGCGGTCATCGCGGTGATCTCGCTCTTCTACGCGGTGGGCTACTGGAGCCAGTGGTTCAACGCGATGCTCTACATCCAGGACAGCGAGAAGTACCCGCTCCAGATGATCCTGCGCCAGCTGGTCCTCCAGCACCAGGTGCCGCCCGGCGCCATGGGCGCGGCGGTGAGCAACGGGTCGATCAACAGCCTCGCCGTGCAGATGGCGGTCATGATCCTCGCGCTGATCCCGGTCGCGATCCTGTCGCCGTTCGTCCAGAAGCACTTCCAGAAGGGCATGCTCACCGGCGCCGTCAAGGGCTGATCCCTGCCGCGCCGCAGGGGCCGGTCCGTGCCGTTCCCGGTACCGGCCCCCGCTTCTTCCTCCTCTCCCCCTGTCCGGAAGGTGTTCGCCATGCGCGCTTCCTCCGCGCCCACGCCCAGCCGCAGAACCGTGCTCGCCGCGACGGCCGTTGCCGCGGCTGCCGCGGCCCTGCCGGTCGCCGGCCCCGCCGCAGCCGCCTCGAAGCACCGTCACGACCTCACCACCGAGCCCCATCGCTGGCGGACCTCCGCGATCGGCGGCACGGGATTCGTCACCGGGGTGCTGTTCCACCCTTCCGTGAAGGGACTGGCTTACGCCCGTACCGATATCGGCGGCGCCTACCGCTGGGACGACGCGACGGCCCGCTGGACCGCGCTCACCGACCACATCGGCTGGGACGACTGGAATCTGCTCGGCATCGAGGCCCTGGCCGTCGACCCGGCACACCCGGACCGCCTCTATCTGGCCTGCGGTACGTACGCCCAGTCGTGGGCGGGCCCCGGCGCGGTGCTCCGCTCCGAGGACCGGGGCACGACCTGGCAGCGCGCCGACCTGACGGTGCGCCTCGGCGCCAACGAGGACGGGCGCGGCGCCGGCGAGCGGCTGCTCGTGGACCCGCTGGACAGCGACACGCTGTGGCTCGGCACCCGGCACGACGGGCTGCTGCGCTCCACCGACCGTGGTGCGACCTGGGCGCCCGTCGATTTCCCGGCCACCGCTTCGGCGGGCGGCCAGGGTGTCGTGTTCCTCGCCGCCGCGGGCCGGGCGGTGTACGCGGGCTGGGGTGACGGCGGCAGCGCGCTCTACCGCAGCAACGGTTCCGGCGGCTGGGAGGCCGTGCCCGGTCAGCCGTCCGGCGGCACGTCGACGAAGGTGCCGATCCGTGCCGCGTACGACGCCCGCGACCGTGCCCTGTACGTCACCTATGCGGACGCCCCGGGCCCCAACGGACAGTCCGACGGATCGGTCCACCGGCTGGACACGACCACGGACACCTGGAGCGAGGTCACCCCGGTGAGGCCCGACGCCGCGGCCGGTGACGGCTTCGGCTACGGCGGTGTCGCCGTCGACGCGCGCCGCGCCGGCACGCTCGTCGTCACCACCAACAACCGCTGGTCGCAGATCGACACGGTGTTCCGTACCACCGACGGCGGTGCGAGCTGGACCTCACTGAAGGACACCGCCATCCTCGATGTCGCCGAGACCCCCTATCTGCGCTGGGGCGGGGAGGCGGCCAAGTTCGGCTGGTGGATCCAGGCCGTGGCCGTCGATCCGTTCGACTCGCGGCACATCGTGTTCGGGACCGGCGCCACGGTCTTCGGTACCCGCGACCTCGTCCACTGGGCCCCGGAGATCAGGGGACTGGAGGAGTCGGCGGTACGGTTCCTGCTCGCCCCGCCCGGGAAGGGCGCCCGCCTCCTCAGCGGCCTGGGCGACATCGGGGTGATGTATCACGACTCGCTGACCACGTCCCCGTCCCGCGGCATGGCGTCGAACCCCGTCTTCGGCACGGCCACCGGTCTCGCCCTGGCCGCGCTCAATCCCTCGTACGTCGTGCGCACGGGCTGGCCCTCCGGATCGGACTCCGCCGGAGCGTTCTCGGACGACGGCGGCCGGAGCTGGCAGCCGTTCGCCGCCCAGCCGGAGATCGCGCCCTCGGCACCCGGACCTGTCGCGGTCTCGGCGGACGGGTCGGTCCTGCTCTGGTCGTTCATCCACTGGGACGGCACCAAGTACCCCGCGCACCGTTCCACCGACGGCGGTGCGAGCTGGACCGAGGTCGCCACGTTCCCCAAGGGCGGTACCCCGGTCGCCGATCCGCTCGACCCCCGGCGCTTCTACGTCTACGACACCGACACCGGGGCGGTCTTCTGCTCGACGGACGACGGTGCGACCTTCACCCGTGGTGCGACCGGACTCCCCTCCGGTGACGTGCAGTTCAAGGTGGCGGCGGCACCCGGACGCAGCGGCGACCTGTGGCTCTCCGCGAAGGACAACGGACTGTTCCGTTCGACGGACGGCGGGACGACGTTCACCGCGGTGGCCGGCTGCCAGGCCTCGCACGCACTGGGATTCGGCCGGGCGGCCCCCGTGAAGGACCGCGGGCGGCCCGGCGCCGGCTACCCGGCCGTCTTCCAGACCGGCAGGGTCTCCGCCACGTCTCCCGGCGTGGCGGTGCTGCGTTCCGACGACGCGGGCGCCACCTGGGTCCGGATCAACGACGACTCGCACCAGTGGGGCTGGACCGGCGAAGTGATCACCGGCGACCCCCGCGTCCACGGCCTCGCCTATCTGGGCACCAATGGCCGCGGCATCCAGTACGCACAACCCCAGTAAGGAACGAGATCCGCCATGCCGTCCCTGCGCGACGCAGCCCGTGGCCGCATCCTCTTCGGAGGCGACTACAACCCCGAGCAGTGGCCCGAGGAGGTGTGGGAGGACGACGCCCGGCTGATGTGGGAGGCCGGGGTCAACTCCGTCACCCTCGGCGTCTTCTCCTGGGCGAGACTCGAACCACGCCCAGGAGCCCGGGAGTTCGGCTGGCTGGACCGGCTGATGGACCTGATGCACGCGCACGGGATCGGCGTCGTGCTCGCCACCCCGACGGCATCACCGCCGCCGTGGATGGGGGCGCGGCACCCGGAGACCCTGCCGCGCACCGAGGACGGCTCGGTCGTCTGGTACGGCTCTCGCCAGCAGTTCTGTGCCAGTTCTCCCGTCTACCGGCGCTACGCCGCCGCCCTCACCGAGGACCTCGCGGCGCGGTACGCGGACCACCCCGCGCTCACGGTGTGGCACATCAACAACGAGTACTGCACCCACTGCTGGTGCGACGAGACCGCAGCCCACTTCCGCCGGTGGCTGCGCAGCCGGTACGGCACGCTCGACGCGCTCAACGAGGCGTGGGGCACGGCGTTCTGGAGCCAGCGCTACGACTCCTGGACCGAGATCCTGCCGCCGCGCAAGGCGCAGTACATGAAGAACCCGGCGCAGGTGCTGGACTTCAAGCGGTTCACCTCGGACGCGCTGATGGAGTGCTACGTCGCCGAGCGTGACATCGTGGCCCGGCACACCCCGCACATCCCTGTGACGACGAACTTCATGCCGCTGTGGTCGGGGCAGGACGCCTGGGCCTGGTCGGCGCAGGAGGACATCGTCTCCGTCGACATCTACCCCGACCCCCGGGATCCGCAGGGCGGCCAGTACAACGCGATGCTCGCCGACATGACGCGCTCGCAGGCCGCCGGTCCGTGGATGCTGATGGAGCAGGCCGCGGGACCGGTCAACTGGCGGGGCGTCAACCACCCCAAGCCGGCCGGCCTCAACAGGCTCTGGTCGCTCCAGTCGGTGGCACGCGGCGCGGACGCCGTCTGCTACTTCCAGTGGCGCCAGTCCCGGCAGGGATCGGAGAAGTTCCACTCCGGGATGCTCACCCATGCCGGCGAACAGGGCCGCACCTTCCGCGAGGTGAAGCGGCTCGGCGCGGAACTCGCCACGATCGGCCCGGCCGTCGGCGGCAGCGACGTACCGGCCGACGTCGCGATCCTGCACGACTGGGACTCATGGTGGGCGGGTGCGCAGGAGGGCAGGCCGTCCTCGCTGCTGGACTACACCGAGGTCGTGCAGCGCTGGCACCGGGCGCTGTGGGAGAACGGCGTCGTCACGGAGTTCGCGCGCCCCGAGGCGGATCTGAGCGGGTTCAAGGCCGTCGCCGTACCGCATCTCTATCTCCTCACCGACGCGGCGATCGACAATCTCGTGGCCTATGTGCACGGGGGCGGCAGGCTGGTCTGCGGCTTCTTCAGCGGGATCGCCGATGTCGACGACCGGATCAGGCCGGGCGGGATTGACGCGCGGCTGCGCGAGCTGTTCGGGATCCGGACGCTCCACGAATGGTGGCCGCTCGACGCGGGCACGACCGTGGAGTGCGACGGCTTCCGGGGCGGTCTGTGGTCGGAGGAGCTGGAGGCGGAGGCCGGCACCGAGGTGGTGGCCTCCTACCGAGAAGGCGAACTGTCCGGGCTGCCCGCGGTGTTGCGCCGGGGCCGCGCCGTGTACGTGTCGACGCTGCCGGAACCGGCGGCGCTGCGCACCCTGCTCGGGGACGTGGTGCGGGAGGCCGGCGTGGAGCCCGTCCTGGCCGGGCTGCCCGACGGCGTGGAGGCGGTCCGCCGCGGCGAGCTGCTCTTCCTGCTCCACCACGGGCGGGAGACGGTCACCGTGACCGTGCCGGGTGTGTACGAGGACCTGCTGACCGGCCGGACGGCCGACGGCCGGGTGGAGCTGGGCCGCTACGGTGTGGCCGTGCTGCGCAGAGCCGCGCCATGACCGGCCGCACGCACATCGACGGGACGTGGGAGCCGCGTCCCGCCACCCGCTGGGAGGACGCCTTCCTCGGCGGCAACGGCCGGCACGGCGCCATGGTGTACGGGGATCCGGCCGACGACCGGGTCATCGTCAACCACCACACACTGGTCCGCCCCAACGGCAGCGAGCACGTCCGCCCGCCCGAGCTCGCGGACCGGCTGGACGGGCTGCGAAACGCCTTGCTCGCCGGGGACACCACGGCCGCCGAGCGGTTCGGCGCGGGCCGGCCGCTGGTGTGGGTGCAGCCCTTCCATCCCGCGTTCCAGACCCGTATCCGCCCCACCCCCGATGGCGGTACGCCGACGGCGGACCTCCCCGCGGGCTACCGCCGCACAGTCGACTTCGCCACGGGTGAGATCTCGGCGGTGTGCGAGGGCCGCCGCAGCCAGGTCTTCGTCTCGCGCGCGGACGACGTGATCGTCCAGTGCGTCACCGGCCCCGGGCTCGCGGTGGACCTGACGCTGGACCATGCCCTGCCGGGGGCTCCGCCGCACCTGGCCATCGGGCGCAGCACCGTACTGACGCCGGGTGGCGGACGGCTGGCGCTGCGGGTGGGCTACCCGGACAGCGAGCTCGCGTACACCGGGGTGGCCGTGGTCCGGGCGGACGGCGGCAAGGTGTCGGTCGCGGGCGAGGGCATCCGGATCGAGGGCGCGCGGAGCCTGCTGCTGCTCACCCGGGTGCGGCGCCATGCGGGGAGCCTCGACCTCGCGGCGGAGTGTGCCGCGCTGCCGCACGACGACTACCCTGCCCTCCTCGCCCGGCACCGCCCGCTGCACCGCCCGGCCTTCGAGCGGGCCTCTCTGACCCTGGACGCGGATCCGGCCGAACGCGCCCTGCCCGGCAGCGAACTGGTGCGGCGGCCAGGCAGCCCTGCCCTGCTGGAGCGGCTGTTCGCGGCGGGGCGGTACCACCTGTTCTCCTCCTCCGGCATCCTGCCGCCCCGGCTGACCGGCCTGTGGACGGGCGACTGGGACACCGCCTGGTCGGGGGCGTTCACGACCAACGCCAACCTCAACCTCCAGGTCGCCTCGGCGGCAGCCGCGGCGCTGCCCGAGGTGTCCGAGGCGCATGCCGCCCTGGTGTACGGGCAGCTGGCCGACTGGCGGGACAACGCCCGGGCGATCTTCGGGGCGCGCGGCATCGTGGCCCCGTCCCACACCGACGGCGAGTCCGGCCACACCCGCCATTTCCAGCGCGCGTATCCGCTGCACCTGTGGACGGCGGGCGCGGACTGGCTCCTGGAGCCGCTGATCGAGCATGCCGAGACGAACGGGGTGACGGACCCGCGGCTGATCGGCGCGCTGCACGAGGCCGCCCTGTTCTACGAGGACTTCCTGACGCGGACCGCCCCCGACGGGACCGTGGCCGTCGTGCCCTCGTACTCGCCGGAGAACCGTCCTGCCAACGCCGGCTGGGGAACGGTGAACGCGACGATGGACCTCGCGGCGGCCCGCCACGCGCTCACCGCATCGGCCGGCCTCTCCCCCGCCGATCCGGCCTCGGCCCGGCGGCGGGCGCTCGCGGACAGGCTCCCGGACTACCGGGTCAACGAGGACGGAGCGCTGGCCGAGTGGGCGTGGCCGGGCCTGGAGGAGAACTACGACCACCGCCATCTCAGCCACCTCTACCCGGTGTGGCCGCTGGACGCGATCAATCCGTACGACGCTCCTGATCTGTCGGCCGCCGCGCACCGCGCACTGGAACTGCGCGGATCGGAGAACGACTCCGCCCACGGCCATCTGCACCACGCGCTGGTCGCCGCACGGCTGCGGGACGCTCCCCGCGCCTCGGCCGCGCTGAACGCCGTGCTGGCGGGCGACTTCTTCCACGACTCGCTGATGAGTGCGCACTATCCGTCCCGCAACGTCTACAACGCGGACGCCGCCCATGCGCTGCCCGCGGCGGTCATCGAGTCGCTCGTCCAGTCGACACCCGGCCGACTGGTCCTGATTCCCGCACCGCTGGCCGGCTGCCCGAGCGGTGAACTGCGCGGCGTGCGGACCAGGTTCGGCGCCGGACTGGATCTGCGCTGGCGCGCCGACGGCACCGCGACCGCGGTG
This sequence comes from Streptomyces sp. NBC_00876, assembly GCF_045207435.1. Lineage (NCBI taxonomy): Bacteria > Bacillati > Actinomycetota > Actinomycetes > Kitasatosporales > Streptomycetaceae > Streptomyces > Streptomyces sp. NBC_00876. Next base: position 7,396,085 of record NZ_CP108800.1, on the reverse strand, counting down.
CTGCGCCCCACCCGTGACGCCCGGATCGATGTCCGTACGGGCGACGGGAGCACCCTCACCGAATCCTCCGCCGGAACCCCCTCGGCCCTGCTGGAGCTGACGGCCGGCGTGGACCGCGTTCTCGACCTGAGACCGCGGTAGCACTCCCCCCACCCCATCCCCCCCCCACCATGGAAGGGACAACCATGGCACGACGTACCCGCACGCTCAGCAGGTTCGCGACGGCCTCGGCGACGGCAGTGGCGGCCCTCATCGGCTTCGCCGCCGCCCCCGCTCAGGCCGCGATCTGGTCCTCCTCGGACCAGTGGGGCAACTACACCACGTCCGACGGATACACCCTCTACAACAACATCTGGGGTTCCGGCGCAGGTTCGCAGTCCATCTGGGCCAACTCCTCCAGCAACTGGGGTGTTCGGGCCGACCACCCGAACACGGGCGGCATCAAGTCGTACCCCAACGCGAAGAAGGTGGTCGGCAAGTCCATCACCTCGCTGTCGTCGCTCACCAGCAACTACAACGTCACCGTCCCGTCGTCCGGCGCGTACAACACCTCGTACGACATCTGGGACAGCGACTACGACTACGAGGTCATGCTCTGGGTCAACTACAACGGCGCCGTGGGCCCGCTCGGCACCTCGCAGGGAACGCTGACGCTCGGCGGTCACACCTGGACCGTCTACAAGGGCGACAACGGGGCCAACCAGGTCTTCTCGTTCCTGCGCACCTCGGACTCCACGTCGGGATCGGTGGACATCCTGCCGATCCTGAAGTGGATCAAGGACACCAAGGGCTGGTGGGGCAACGAGACCATCGGTGACGTCCAGTTCGGCTACGAGATCACCTCGTCGCCGGGCGGACTGGACTTCACCACGAACGGATTCGGTGTCTCCTCGAGCTGATCCGTACGCACAAGGAGCCGGCCCCCGCACGGGGGCCGGCTCGCGCGCTCGGGTGGGGCGCCAGGACTACTTCGGGGCGGGGCCGGTACTCTCCCGCACCGTCAGTTCCGGCGCCAGCAGCTCGACTTCGTCCGTGCCGCGGCCGGAGAGCTTGGCGACGACCTGCTCGACCGAGCGGCGCCCCATCTCCTGCGCGGGGATGGCCACCGAGGTGAGCCGTACCGAGGCCTGCGAGGCCACCTGCTCGGGACAGATCGCGACCACCGACACGTCCTCGGGGACGGCCCGGCCCTGCTGCCTCAGCAGGTTGAGCAGCGGCTCCACCGCCGACTCGTTCTGCACGATGAACCCGGTGGTGCCGGGACGCTCGTCGAATATCCGCGACAGGGTCTGGGCCATCGCCGGGTAGCCGCCCTCGCAGGGCCGGTGCAGCACCCGCACGCCGGTCTCCTGCGCCTTGGCACGCACTCCGTCGACGGTCCGCTCGGCGAAGCCGGTGTGCCGCTCGTATACGGCGGCCGCCTCGCCGATCACGGCGACCTCGCGATGACCGAGGCCGGCGAGGTGCTCCACGCAGAGCGCTCCGGTCGCCTCGAAGTCGAGATCCACACAGGTCAGCCCGTCGGTGTCGGCGGGCAGTCCGATGAGCACGGCCGCGCGGTCGGTCTCGCGCAGCAACGGCAGCCGCTCGTCGTGCAGTTCGACGTCCATCAGGATCATCGCGTCGGCGAGCGAGCTGCCCGCGATGCGCCGCACCGCCGCGGGGCCCTCCTCCCCGGTGAGGAGCAGGACGTCGTAGCCGTGGGTACGGGCCGTGGTGGCAACCGCGATGGCGATCTCCATCATCACGGGGACGTACATGTCGGTACGCAGGGGGACCATCAGCGCGATGATGTTCGACCGGCTGCTCGCCAGCGCCCGCGCACCGGCGTTGGGGTGGTAGCCGAGCTGCTGGATGCTCTGCTCCACGCGCTGCCTGGTGGGCACCGAGATGGAGCGTTTCCCACTGAGGACGTAGCTCACCGTGCTCGCCGAGACTCCGGCATGCTGCGCGACCTCGGCCAGGGTGACCATTCAGCTCTCCATCACGTGACGACGTCGGACACCGGCACGCATACCGGCCTGCTGCGACAGTTCGGCCAGATGAGGCGAAGCGCTTCGACTGGCCACCCTCCGCCTGCGACATGCGCAGATGATGCGAGACTAGACCCGCACACACAGCGTGTCCATAGCAGCGTCGAAGCGCTTCGACTCATCGCCTCCCGCTCGTTCCGGCCATGGCAGCAGCCATGGGGCTACCGCCACGATATGCCGGACACCCGGTTCGGAACATCAGCGGGACCGGGTGACTGCGCGCCTCGGGCCGCCGGCGGTGTCCAGTCGCCCAGTCAGTCGGCGATCTCCTGACCGGCCGCACCGGCATCGGTGAGCTGCGGCCGGTCGCCGCTGCCCGCACCGGAGCCCGGTCCGTCGTTGCGGTACTCCGCGAACCGGTCGTCCTTCCAGGAGAACCCGCTCCCCCGCTCGGTGTGCGGTGACCCGATTGCGACCCCTCGCTCTGCGGCCCGGTCCAGCCGTGGATCTACGCCTGTCCGCCGCCGCGCGCGGCGTCGCACAGGACCCCGCCCTCGAACCCGACGTTGACCAGTCCCTCCACCTTGCCGCCGGCGTCGACGAGCTTCAGCGCATGCCACAGCTCCAGCCAGTACACGCGTCCGCGGTGACCGGCGAGCCTCGTCCGCAGCACGTCCGGCGCATGGGTCCACACCTCGGGGAGGTGTCCCGCGTAGTCGAAGGCGGGCCGCAGTTCGACCCATCCGTCGTCACGGACGTCGCCCGCGGTGAGCAGGATCTCGACGGCCTGCCCGGGCTCCTGCCGGCACTTCTTGGCGTGGATCCAGTGCACATGGTGGCCCGCGGCGTACCGTGCGCAGCCGTCGTTCAGGACGGAGTCGTTCTGGGGGAGATGACGCAGCATGACGGGCTCGCCTTCCGGGTTGTGGGACCCCGAGTGCCCTGCACCGCGGTCCGCTGTTCCCCGTGCCCTGCGCACGGGGCAGGTCGTCACCCGGAGCACCCGCAGCGGAGCGGGGTGCCGTCCAGCAAGCCGGGGCTGTGCGCTGGAACTCATGACCCGAGGAAACTCTAACCCACACGAACAGCACGACCCGACGGGTGGTCAGGAACGTACGGGAGCGCCCGTACCCGGGCGCCACCCCCACGTGTCCCGTCCGGTCCGCCGGGTCCGCCGCACTCAGCCGGTGATGAGACCCGGGTCGCTCGAACCGGATTCGCCCGTCTCGACGTGCCCGGCGAAACGGCGCAGGAAGCCCGCGTCCGCGTCGGAGGTGACGGTGACGTCGTACCAGCGCTTGCTGCTTCGCAGGTCAAGGGTGTGCTTCACGGTCGCCCCGGCACCGACGGTGAAGGTCTGCGCCGCTCCCCCGTATCCGACCGCGCTGCGGACGGTGAGGTGGACGGCGCCGGAGCCTGCGTTGGACAGGGTGAGCTCAAGCTTTCCACCGACGGCTGTATGACGTGCCGTCACCTCGGGGCCGGCTGTCTTGCCGGGGGCCCGGAAGGCACGCAGGAAGCCGTTCGGGCCGTGGACGGTGAGGTCGGTCACCCCCTGCGAGTAGGCGGTGTTCCAGGCGTCCGACAGCGACTTCCCCGCCTCGGTGGTGTACGTCCAGGGCCCGTCGATCCGGTTGGCGGACGTCACCAGGAACTGCGCACCGGCGTCCGCACCGCCGCTGAAGGTGAGACGGAACTTCCCGGTGGCCGGGTCGGCGGCGCCGTCGACGAAGGGCGCGTAGCGCAGCGGCCGGGTGGGACGGGACCCCTTCTCCTGCTTGGGCACACTGCCGGTGGCGGGCGGCGCGGGTTTGTAGTCGGGGTGCCGGTCGCCGTCCGGGGGCTCGTAGGCGGCGGTCGACGGCAACGAGGGCGACGAGGTGTCGGTACGGCGGAAGTCGAAGGCGGAGGTGAGGTCGCCGCAGATGGCGCGCCGCCAGGGCGAGATGTTGGGCTCGCGCACACCGAAGCGCTCCTCCATGAACCGGATGACGGAGGTGTGGTCGAAGACCTCCGAGCACGCGTACCCGCCGGTGCTCCACGGGGACACGACCATCATGGGTACGCGCTGGCCGAGCCCGTACGGCCCTGCCACGTACCGGATGTCGCCGGGGAAGTAGTCGGCGGAGGTGTCCACGGTGGACAGGCCCTGGGAGGCGCCGGACGGCACGAACGGCGGCACCACGTGATCGAAGAAGCCGTCGTTCTCGTCGTAGGTGATGAAGAGAGCCGTCCTGCCCCAGACCTCGGGATCGGCGGTCAGTGCGTCCAGCACCTGCGCGATGTACCAGGCGCCGTAATTCGCGGGCCAGTTGGGGTGCTCACTGAAGGCCTCGGGGGCGACGATCCACGACACCTTCGGAAGCGTCCCGGCCTGGATGTCGGCCTTCAGGTCGTCGAGGAGCCCGCCGCCGTTCTTGATGTCCGTTCCCGTGCGCGCCTTGTCGTGGAGCGGATCCCCGGGTGCGGCATTGCGATAATTGTTGAAGTAGAGGAGCGAGTTGTCGCCGTACGTCCCTCGGTAGGCATCATCGATCCACCCCCAGGACCCGTCGGCGTCGAGCCCGTCGCCGATGTCCTGGTAGACCTTCCACGACACCCCGGCCTGCTCCAGGCGCTCGGGGTAGGTGGTCCAGCCGTACCCGGACTCGTCGTTGCCGAGCACGGGACCGCCACCGGTGCGGTCGTTCCCGGTGTATCCGCTCCACAGGTAGTAGCGGTTCGGGTCGGTCGACCCGATGAACGAGCAGTGGTAGGCATCGCAGACGGTGAACGCGTCGGCGAGGGCGTAGTGGAACGGGATGTCCTCACGGGTGAGGTGGGCCATCGTGGTCGCCGTCTTGGCAGGCACCCACTTGTCGTACGCGCCCTTGTTGAACGCCCAGTGACCGCCCGCCCAGTCGTGGTTCAGGTCCTGGAGGAACTGCATCCCGAGATCGTCGGCCGGCGGCCGGAAGGGCAGCACCTCCCTGCCGAGAAGATCCTTCTGGTGCCAGACCGGCTTTCCGCTGGGAAGCGTGACCGGCCGCGGGTCACCGTATCCGCGTACACCCTTCATCGTGCCGAAGTAGTGGTCGAAGGAACGGTTCTCCTGCATGAGTACGACGATGTGCTCGACGTCCTGGAGCGTTCCGGTACGCCCCCGCGCGGGAAGGGAGGCGGCGCGGGCGATGCTGGACGACAACGCGGTGAAGGCTGCGGTGCCTCCGGCGAGTTGCAGGAGCCGGCGACGGTTCAGTTCAGCCATGGGTGGGGGCCTCTGCGGGGTGAGGGGACGTGGGGCGAAAGCGACTGGAGTTTTCCAGAATCGGCACGCCTACGGAAGGCCCGTGCAGTGTGCACGCGGTGGCTTTCGGCCGAACAGACGGCAACGGACCGGAACGGAACGGATCCAATCGGAACAGCCGGCCAATGTTCCCCTGCCCCTACGGTTTCCGGGCCACAGCCCCGTAGACCGAAACGGGCTGAGTCTCCACCGGGAGCTCGCGGAGGTTGAGCTCCGGGTGCCAGTCGACCACCTGGACGACGCCCGGTTCGACCCATTCCAGCCCTTCGAAGAACCTGCGCACACGCGCGCGCGACCGGGGCACGAGTGTCACCCCGCCCGCGGCGTAGGAGGCCACGCCCTGCTCGACGTTCTCCGGGTCGAAGTCACTGGTGAGCTGGGACAGCACGAGGTAGCTGCCGGGAGCGAGCCGCGCGACGAGCCGCTCCACCAGCTCGTGCGCACCGTCGGCGCCGTCCTCACCATCGGCGACGAAGTGCATCAACGCGATCAACGACAGCGCGACGGGGCGCTCGAAGTCGAGGATCTCGCCCGCCGGCTCCAGAATCCGCTCCGGCTCCCGCACATCGGCATCGAGGTAGGCCGTCACCCCTTCCGCCGTGCCCTGCAACAGGACTTCGGCGTGGGCCCGCACGATGGGATCGTTGTCCACGTACACCACCCGCGTATCGGGGACGACGCCCTGAACGATCTGGTGCAGGTTCGGCTCGGTGGGAATCCCGGACCCGATATCGAGGAACTGCCGGACCCCCGCCTCCCCGGCGAGCCACCGCACGGCACGGTGCATGAACCACCGGCTGTGCCGGGCGATGCGCTTCGTGTCGGGCGAAAGCCCGGCGATCCGCCGGCCGAGCTCCTCGTCGACGGGGTAGTTGTTCTTCCCCCAGGTACTTCAGCAATACACGGATGCGGAGCGGATGGGAATGATCAAGAGCGTGGGTACCCCTGAGCAGGTCGAAGACGTGATCACGAAGCCGTATGACGGGTGCGGCAAGTGCATGGTCGCCGTGCGTCGTCTGTCGAGGAAGACGGAGAAGACCAACAGCCCGGCGAAGCAGGCCGTCCAGGTGGCTCAGGCTGTGGCGGCCTTTGGTGGCCACATCGTCGGTTGGGCCGATGACTGGGAGGTGTCGGGCGCTACGGACCCGTTGACTCGTCCGTGGTTCGGTCCGTGGTTGCGCGGAGAGATGGGACCGTACGACGGCATCGCAGGCGCTGCGGTTCATCGGGCGTTCTCGGTAGAGCAACTTGACTGCTGTCCCTCATTCCATGTTCGGGCGGCAGGGCAGTGGGCCACACTGAGTTCGCACAAGGCCAGAAGAAGAACGGGGACGCGGGCGTGGATGCTGAAATCGTTGCCTTGGTGGATCAAGCCGGTCCGTATCTGACGGCGGCTTTGACTGCCTACGGGGTTGGTGTGTTAGGCCGGGCAGAGGACGCCGCCGTTGATGCCACGGCGAACGTGGGGCGAAGGCTCCTGGACTCGGTCTGGCGTCGGAGGGGCGGCCCGGGGCGCGCAGAGCTGGAGGCGGCCGTAGGTGAAGCAGCGGAAGCACCGGCCGATGCGGATGCCGCGGCGGCCTTGCGTCAGCAGATCAAGCGTGCGTTGCGCGAAGACAGGGAACTCCTGGCGGAGTTGGTAGCCCTGCTGCCCGCCGGATCAGCAGTTTCGGTGACGGCATCGGGTGAGCGGGCCATCGCGGCACAGCGCATCACCACCGCGATTACCGGCGACAACGCCACCCTGAGGCCGTGACCATGCCCAGTTTAGAAGCGTCAGGTGATCGGTCGGTGGCCGCCCAGTCGATCGGGGCTGCGCTTACGGGTGACCATGCTCGCGTCGTCATCCTTCCACCTGAAGCGGTGAGGTGGGCAAAGGAGGTAGAGGCAGCGCCTGGTACGGCCAATCTTCCTGGCTCGCCTTCCGGGGTTTTCGTCGGCCGGGATGAAGCGTTGGATCAGTTGCGCAGCATGCTGACCAGCAACGGCGACGCGGCGGTGACGCAGGCAGGCGCGGTTCACGGCCTGGGAGGCATCGGCAAGAGCGCCTTGGCCCTGCACTACGCGATCCGATACCGGGACGCCTACAGGCTGACGTGGTGGATCAACGCCGAGTCTCCGGTATCGATCGAGGCGAGCCTTGCTGCGCTGACCTTCCGACTATGTCCGAACTGGTCCCACAGCGTCACACTCGAGGAGCGCGCAGCGTGGGCGATGGCCTGGTTGCAGTGGCATCCGGGCTGGCTGCTGATCTTCGACAACGTCGAACACCCCAAACATCTGCTCCCCTATCTCGGTTCCCTGCCGGACGGGCATCATCTGGCGACCAGCCGTAAGGCCACTGGCTGGCACGCGATCCGCCACACTCTGGCTCTGGATCTCCTCGACGCCGAGGCTTCTGCTGATCTGTTGTGCTCGCTTGCCTACGACCGCCAGGCGCCTACTCCGGAGCAGCGCAAGGAAGCCGAACATCTTGCTGCGGAACTCGGATACCTTCCGCTGGCGCTGGAACAAGCCGGCGCCTACCTTCACCAGACGGGAAAGGGAATCGGCGCCTACCGGCGAGCGCTGCCACGGATGCTCCCCAAGCACTCCGAGGGCATCGACCCCGAACGCACAGTGGCTCGCGTCTGGAACCAGTCCATCCAGGCCATCCGCGAACGTGGTCCCCTCGCCGTGACACTCCTCAACGCCGCAGCCTGGCTCGCCCCAGACGACATCCCCCGCGCTCTCCTGGCCCCCCTCGCGCCCACCGTGGATGAAGCTGACGACGAGATTGACGACGCTCTCGGTGTCCTGCGCGCCTACAACATGATCACGCTCTCCGGTCCGAACTTCAGCATGCACCGACTCGTCCAAGCCGTACTGCGAACACCCCCCGCAGCAGACAGTGACCACCTCTCAGCAGGGAGGGGCAACGCCGAACTAGCCCTTCACGCAGCCGTGTTCGATGGCGACGACGCCTTGCCAACCGCTACTGCATGGCAGTTGGGGGCACTGGTACCCCACATCACCGCCCTCGCCATCAACCTCCCACCTGCCAGCGCTACCGTAAGCACCTTCGATATCTTCGACAGGGCTACCGAGAATGCCCAACAGGCAGGGCAGACAGCGCGGGCGATCCCGCTCTACGAGGCCACTGTCGCCCAGCGTGAGGAGGTTCTCGGCGACACCCACCCCGACACCCTGACCAGTCGCAACGACCTCGCCGTCGCCTACGAGAGTGCCGGGCAGACAGCGCGGGCGATCCCGCTCTTCGAGGCCACTCTCGCCCAGTGCGAGGAGGTTCTCGGCGACACCCACCCCGACACCCTGACCAGTCGCAGCAACCTCGCCTACGCCTACCGGAGTGCCGGGGATCTCACGCGGGCGATCCCGCTCTTCGAGGCCACCCTCGCCCAGCGTGAGGAGGTTCTCGGCGACACCCACCCCAACACCCTGACCAGTCGCATCAACCTCGCGGGCGCCTACGAGAGTGCCGGGCAGACAGCGCAGGCGATCCCGCTCTTCGAGGCCACTCTCGCCCAGCGTGAGGAGGTTCTCGGCGACACCCACCCCAACACTCTGACCAGTCGCAGCAACCTCGCCTACGCCTACGAGAGTGCCGGGGATCTCACGCGGGCGATCCCGCTCTTCGAGGCCACTCTCGCCCAGCGTGAGGAGGTTCTCGGCGACACCCACCCCGACACCCTGACCAGTCGCAGCAACCTCGCCTACGCCTACCGGAGTGCCGGGGATCTCACGCGGGCGATCCCGCTCTTCGAGGCCACCCTCGCCCAGCGTGAGGAGGTTCTCGGCGACACCCACCCCAACACCCTGACCAGTCGCATCAACCTCGCGGGCGCCTACGAGAGTGCCGGGCAGACAGCGCAGGCGATCCCGCTCTTCGAGGCCACTCTCGCCCAGTGCGAGGAGGTTCTCGGCGACACCCACCCCAACACTCTGACCAGTCGCAGCAACCTCGCCTACGCCTACGAGAGTGCCAGGGATCTCACGCGGGCGATCCCGCTCTTCGAGGCCACCCTCGCCCAGCGTGAAGAGGTTCTCGGCGACACCCACCCCGACACCCTGACCAGTCGCAGCAACCTCGCCTACGCCTACCGGAGCGCCGGGGATCTCACACGGGCGATCCCGCTCTTCGAGGCCACCCTCGCCCAGCGTGAAGAGGTTCTCGGCGACACCCACCCCAACACCCTGACCAGTCGCAACAACCTCGCGGGCGCCTACGAGAGTGCCGGGCAGACAGCGCAGGCGATCCCGCTCTTCGAGGCCACCCTCGCCCAGTGCGAGGAGGTTCTCGGCGACACCCACCCCGACACCCTGACCAGTCGCAACGACCTCGCCTACGCCTACCGGAGCGCCGGGGATCTCACGCGGGCGATCCCGCTCTTCGAGGCCACCCTCGCCCAGCGTGAGGAGGTCCTCGGCGACACCCACCCCAACACCCTGACCAGTCGCAACAACCTCGCGGGCGCCTACGAGAGTGCCGGGGATCTCGCGCGGGCGATCCCGCTCTACGAGGCCACCCTCGCCCAGAGCGAAGAGATCCTCGGCGACACCCACCCCAACACCATGAACAGTCGCAACAACCTCGCCGTCGCCTACGAGAGTGCCGGGCAGACAGCGCAGGCGATCCCGCTCTTCGAGGCCACCCTCGCCCAGTGCGAGGAGGTTCTCGGCGACACCCACCACGACACCCTGAACAGTCGCAACAACCTCGCCTACGCCTACGAGAGTGCCGGGGATCTTACACGGGCGATCCCGCTCTACGAGGCCACCCTCGCCCAGAGCGAAGAGATCCTCGGCGACACCCACCCCATCACCCTGGCCAGTCACAACAACCTAGCTCGGGCTAAAGCGGCAGAACAGTAGTTGACCACTTCATCTGGCGCACTCAGCGGTGCAGCCAACCGCAGAGTGCCGTCTGATCACCACCGAGATCCCACCCGGGAAGACACCTCTGTGTGATGGCTCGAGTACTCTATGAATAGAGGAAGTGTCTGCCGAGAAACCAGTCGTACACCCGGGCGGGATGCGGCCTGCCGGTATCGATTCGCTCGACGGCGAAATCGCTGCGGGCTCCGGTCATGCGGCGGGCCTCCTGGCACTGGATCGGCGTGCGTCCACAAGATGCCTATCCAGTCTGCCAGTTCGGCCGCGGCGTGGCGCGAGCCCCTGAATCCCGAGGGCACCATGGGTCCCCCGGCCCGGATGATCCGCCTCCCCCGCTCCCGCCTCACGTGGCGCTGCGCTCGCTCCTCTCGCGCAGGTTGCGCTCCACCGCGCGGTGGAGGGCGGCGCCGATCACGCCGGGGGTTCTGCCGGGGCGGCCCTTGCGCAGGACCACGCGCCAGCGTTCGGGGCTCCAGTCCGCCGGGGTCGTGGTGCTGATGAAGTCGTCGATCAGGGCGCAGAAGCGGACCGGGTCGGCGTGGAAGGGGAAGTGGCCGGCGCCGTCGAAGATCTCCAGGCGGCTGCCCGGCATCGCCGCGTGGGCGCGGTAGGCGTGGCGTACCGGCAGGACGCTGTCGCGGGTCCCCCAGAGCAGCATCGTGGGCATGCCGGCGGCCAGGTAACAGCGGTCCAGCATGGTGATCAACTGGCCCCGCCAGTCGACCACCGAGCGCAGGGTGCTGATGAAGGCGGCGCGGGACGTGGCGTCGGGCAGGGCGTCCACGACGTTCAGGAGTTCCGCGGCGTCCTGGCCCAGGTCGGTGTCCAGGAGCTTCATCAGGCGGGTCAGGAGGCCGACCTGGGTACGCATTCCGGGGAGGCTCAGGGTCGAGAGCAGGAGGTCCGCGCCGGGCAGGGACACCGCGCGCAGGACCGGGGTGACCTCTCTCCCCACGCCGCCCGCGCTGACGAGGATGAGCCGGTCCGTCCGCTCGGGGAACTGGTAGGCGAACTGCATGGCGACGCCGCCGCCCAGGGAGTGGCCGATCAGCGTGGCTCGTTCGATGCCGAGGACGCCGAGGAGGTCACGGATCCCGTTCGCGTACCCGGCGACCGAGTAGTCGGCGCGCGGTTTGTCGGAGGCCCCGTGGCCGAGCAGGTCGGGGGCGATGACAGTGTGGTTGCGGGCCAGTTCGGGGATCAGGTTCTTCCAGGTGGCCGAGGAGCCGCCGATGCCGTGGATCAGGAGGATCGCCGGACCCTCGCCGGCGATCCGGTAGGCGCGGCGGTATCCGTGCACCGTGTGATACCTGAGGCGTACCGGCTCCCCGGTCACCGACTGCAGCGGGTTCGTGTGCATGGGCAGGTACGGTGCGAGTTCTGCGGAGCTGGGCACGAGATCGCCTCCCGTCTTCACTGGCTCATCGACTGAGAGAGTAGAACCTCCTCCAGCCCAGGACATTTCCGCTAGGTTCCGGACTGAGCGCGGAGTTCCGGCAGGTCGGGAGGGTGCGGCCGAGGGGCTGTGGCCATCCCCTGGGGGACAACCCCCAGGAAGGTAGGGGGAATACCGGGTCGTCCGGAGGACGCCGGGTCCGTAGGTTCTGGGGTGGAATCGATCCACCCGCTCCTCACTCCCCTACGGAGGCATCCCGTGACCGCCCCTGCACCCCGGCCGACGCGCACACTTCACCCGATGGTCGCGGCCTTCGTGCGCTTTGTGGTGTGCGGTGGCGGGGTCGGGGTCGCCTCCAGCGGAGTGCTGGTCCTGCTCCACGACCGGATGCCGCTGGCCGTGGCCAACGCGCTGGTGACCGTGGTCTCGACGGTGATCGCGACCGAGCTGCACAGCCGGGTCTCGTTCCGGAGTGAGCGCCGGGGGTGGGGTGTTCACCTTCAGTCGGGACTGACCGTCGCCGTGAGCTACGCCTTCACGACAGGGGCGCTGCTCTGTCTGTACGCGGTTCGGTCAGAGCCGTCGGCGCTCGTTCAGCAGAGCGTCTACCTGTCGGCATCGGCACTCGCCGGCATCGGGCGGTTCGCCCTGCTGCGCATGGTGGTCTTCCGCGAGCGCACGGCGGGCGGGGCTCGCGGGGCGGTGCTCGGCAAGGCGTCCGTCGCCATGGCCGCGTGACCCCGGGGCCGGCTCATCCCGTATTGCGTCCGCCGCCCGGCGACAGCCGGCCGCCCCGGCCACCCGGTACGAGCGGGGGCACGGGCCCACGCCGTCCCGTGCGCCCCGCAGGCGCCGGACCACGTTGGATATCCTGAGCACCGTTCCAGGTGAATCCGGTGGCCCGTCGGCCGCCGGCGCGGGCTGCGCGCCCGTCGAGGGGAGAGTCACGTGCAGGGTGCAGCCGCGAGCCGTGGGTCGGTCAGGAAGGCCGAGCAGGCGTGGAGCCAGGCGATGCTGCTCAGGCAGCAGGGGGACACCGCGGGTGCTGCCGCACAGTTCGCGCTCGCCGCGCACCACGACCCCTCCGCCGCCGACGCCTGGCTGGGGCTTCACGCGACCGGGGCGAATCAGCAGGAGGCTCTGGACGCCATGCTCCGGAACTCCGGGAGCTTCGGTGCGCTGCGCACGAAGTTCGGGATGCCGCTCCGGTCCACGTTCCAGATCGGCCACTACGTCACCTTCCGCCTGGAGAACGCCCGCGATCTGTGGCTGGCGGCCATGTCCTCGCTGCTGGACAAGGGGCAGCCGGACGAGGCGTGGGCGGGGCTCTCGACCGCTCAACTGGACTGCGACGAGACCCGGTTCGTCTGTACGCGGTATGCGTTCGTCAAGGAGGACTGGGCCCTCGTGCTGAGGTTCGCCACCGGAATCGGCGACGCCTTCCTGTATGACGAGTCCCAGTTGTACGTCGGTGCGGCGCTCTTCGCGCAGGGCGTCTACCACGAGGCCGTGAACGTGCTGTCGCCCCTGCCGCGGAAGCTGGGGGCCGGCAGCCGGTTCGACGCCGAGGCCAAGTACTTCATGGGCCGGTCGCTGGAGGAACTGGGGCAGCAGCAGGAGGCGTTGAAGCGCTACCAGTACGCCTTCCGGTGCGCGCCGGGGCTCTTCGACGTGGACGTCCGCGCCCAGGCCCGCCCGACATCCGCACCGGCCGCTCCGGCTGCCCCGCCCGCCCCTGCGCCGGCTCCGAAAGCTGCTCCGCCGAGGCGGCCCGACGCACCGAAGCCCACCGTCGCGGCACCGGCCGGGGGCCCGCCCCAGGGCGGAACCGGGGGCCCGGCACCCGATGCCGGCGGACCGTCCGCCGAGGAGCGGGCCCAGCTGCTCGCCGAGGCGCAGAAGTCGCTCGACGAGATGATCGGCCTCGAGCCGGTGAAGCGCCAAGTGCTCACCCTCATAGCCCAGTTGCGCATGTCCGCGCTCCGCGAGGAGCAGGGCCTTCCCGGTGGGGCGCGGCCGCGCCACTTCGTCTTCGCGGGGCCGCCCGGCACCGGGAAGACGACCGTGGCCCGCATCATCGGCAAGGTCTTCGCCGGGCTCGGGCTGCTGAGCTCGGGGCATGTCATCGAGGCCCAGCGGGTCGACCTCGTCGGACAGCACCTCGGGTCCACGGCCATCAAGACGAGCGGGGTCATCGACTCGGCGCTGAACGGGGTGCTGTTCATCGACGAGGCGTACGCCCTGTCCAACAGCGGGTACAGCGGCGGCGACGCGTTCGGGGACGAGGCCCTGCAAGTGCTGCTGAAGCGGGCCGAGGACGACCGGGACCGGCTCGTCGTCGTACTCGCCGGGTATCGCGACGAGATGGCCGGTCTGCTCGCGGCCAACCCCGGCCTGGTCTCCCGTTTCACCACACGTGTCGACTTCCCGTCGTACTCCGCGCAGGAGCTGGTCCTGATCGCCCGCTCGGTCCTCGCCTCCCAGGGTGACGAGCCGGATGCCGGGGCCGTCGAGGTCCTCGGCTCGTTCTGTACGGCGATCGTGGACGGCGGAATGGCCGACACCGTGGGCAATGCCCGGTTCGCGCGCGAGCTCTGCCAGAAGGCCGCCGCCCAGCGGGATCTGCGGCTGTACGCGCTGCACGCCACCAGTACCCCCACCCGGGAGGAGATGGTGACGGTGCTCGCAGAGGACCTGGTGGCCGCGCACGACGAACTCATGGAGTCCCACAACAACGGCGACCGGAACGGCGGCTAGGACGGGAAGCAGGGGCGAGGCCGTGCGACCGGTTCCGAACGCCCGGCCCGCCCCAGCTGTCACGGCGCCTTGAAGTACGCCGGGAAGCGCGGACCGATCCACGGCTTGCGGCCCCACGCGAGGACCCGCCCCCTGGCCATGGCGCCCACCGGGGCGCAGCGGCCGAGTGCCATCAGCAGGAACGTGACGGGCTCGATGGAGATCGTGCAGTCGGGGCGGTCCGGCAGTTCGTGCCCCACGCTCGCCGCGCCGTCCGTGAACGTCACTCCGAAGTGACCGCCGCCCCAGAGCCGGACCGCGTAGCGGGCGTTCAGCCCTGCCGTGGTGGCGGCGTCGGTCACCCGTGGCATGGCCTCGATCATGAACGGGAGCGCCAGCGCGACCCTGGCCCGGTCGACCATGTGCGGGCGCTTCAGTGCGCGGGCCAGGTCGACGCCGTGGCCCAGCATGTGCGTCAGGAGGTAGGAGCCGAGCACCGCGCGGTTCATCGGGCCCATCGGCGTCATCAGCGTCTCGTCCGCCGGGCGCCCGGCCACCGCGTCCAGGTACGCGGCGGCCTGCGTCACGATCATCTCGGCCAGGGGTTCCGCGGCGCGCTCGCCGAAAGCCGCGAGGGCCTGTTCGTTGGCGGCGGCGATGCCCTGCGGGGTGCCGTCGCCGTAGCTGTGGGTCCGCCCCGCCGCCACCTCGGCCATCAGCACGTTGGCCTGCGCCAGGTGCGCGGCCACCTCGCCCACGGTCCATTCCAGACCCGGCACGCGGGCGCCGGTGCCGGGAGCGTGGCGCAGGAGTCCGGCGATCTCCTCGGCCGTCGTACGTATGGCTTCCGCCAGCCCCTCGGGCAGGCCTTCGGGCAGCGTGCCCCGCGTGTCCTGCCCCGTCACTGGCTCCACTGCGCTACCACCCTCGTGAACGCCGCGTCCCGGTGCCCGGGCCTGTTGCCCGTGCCCGGTGTCGCGGCTGCCCGTCCTGCTTGCCGACATCCCTGTTACCTGCGGGTACACAAGAGCAGGTCGCCCCGCCTCCCGGCAAGAGGTCGGCACCCACCGTTCGAACCCCTCTACGATCGAGCACGTGTGCGCAAACGTGATCATCGCCGAAGACGACGAGAAACAGGCCGAACTCCTCCGCCGCTACCTCGAACGGGAAGGTCACCGTGTGACCGTCACCGTCGACGGTCTCGCGGCCCTCGACGCGGTCCGGCACCGGGAGCCCGACCTGCTGGTCCTCGATGTGATGATGCCCCGGGCCGACGGCCTCGACGTCGTACGGGTCCTGCGCGCCGAGCACCGGGAACTTCCGGTGCTGATGCTGACGGCCCGCACCACCGAGGACGATCTGCTGCTCGGCCTCGATCTCGGTGCCGACGACTACGTGACCAAGCCGTACAGCCCGCGTGAGCTGATGGCCCGGGTACGTACGCTGCTGCGCCGCAACCGGCGCGCCTCGGACGCCGGCCCGTCCGATCCCGCCGTGCTGACGGTGGGGGCGCTGGTGGTCGATCCCACCCGGCACGTGGTGTCGGTCGCGGGCGAGGCCGTGGAGTGCACGCCGGGTGAGTTCAGGATCCTCTCCGCGCTCGCGGCAGAGCCCGACCGGGTCTTCTCCCGGCAGCAGCTCCTCGCCGAACTCCACGGTTTCGACCGCTACATCAGCGACCGCACCGTGGACGTGCACGTCATGAACCTGCGCAAGAAGATCGAGCCCGCCCCGCGCCGGCCGGCCCGGCTGCTCACCGTGTTCGGTATCGGATACAAGCTGACGGACCCTGCGAAGGCGGCAGAACGTGCCTCTTCGTAGGGAGCGGCGTCCGCGCGGCCGGACACGCCGCACGCCCCTGGAAGCCGGGCGGCGGGTACGACTGCCGTTGCGCAGAAGCCTGTTCGCCCGGCTGCTGGCCGTCTCGGCACTTGTGGCGGCGTGTTCCGTGGCTGCCACGGCCTGGCTCGCCGTGCAGACGACATCCGGCGCGATTCTGCAGGAGCAGGGTCAGAATCTCACCGCCGATGCCCGGATCTACCAGAGCCTGCTCGGTTACGCGGCGGCTCATCCCACCTGGGACGGCGTCGAGAAGACGGTGCGCGACCTGGCCGAGCACTCCGGCCGGCGGATCACGCTGACGACGCAGCAGCGCGCTCCTCTCGCCGATTCGGCACCGCCGGAGTCGTCGGCGGCGTTGCCGGCCCAGGCGTCGGCGATCGTCGACCCGCTGTCCGTGGACACCGCGCTGGCCGCCGAGAGCGCGGGGGCGTCCGGTGCCCCTGCCGACCGGGTCGATCCGCGTGCGGTCGGGCCGTTCCGGCTGCCGGCATCGGAGCGTACCGAGTTGCAACAGGTCGCCGACCGGGGCGTGGCCTGCCTCAGCCGGTCCGGGATCGCCGCGGACGTGCTCCGCAGCGCGAGCGGGCGCCCCCTGATCCAGGTGGTGGGCAACGACCCGGAACGGGTTCAGGGCACCCGCTGCGCCATCGATGCGCTGGACAGTCCGACGCGGACCGAGAAGAAGGCCCTGAAGTCCCTCAACCAGCTGGCAGACGCCTGTCTGAAGCGCCAGGACCGTTCCGGCGTACATCTGAAGCTCGACCTGTCCTGGGGACAGGCGGCGCAGGAGCCCGGGCCCGCTGGGGAAAGCCCCACGACGGCGCCGAGCACCGCACCCAGCACCTCGCCCGGCCCCACACCGACTTCCATGCCCGCCGTCGTTCCCCGCGCGGCGCCCACGGCGACACCGACGGCCACGCCGAGTGTCGTTCCGGGTGACGGCGCCTCGTCGGCGGCCGGCACCAGCGAGGACGACCGGGCCGTCGCCTCGTGCGTGGGAACGGCACGGCGTGAACAGCTCGGCTCGTACGTCGCCTCGCCCGCACTGCTGTTCATCAGCGACACCGGCGGCGCCACGGTGCCGGGCTTCGACCTCTCCCCGGCGAACACCGCGAGGATCGCGGGCGCGGCGGCTCTCGTCCTGGCTCTCACCGTCGGCGCGTCGGTGCTCGTCGGCGCCCGGCTGGTACGCCCGCTGCGCGCCCTGACGGGTGCCGCACAGCGGATGCGGGACGGTGAGGACAACGTGCCCGTGCTGGTGACGGCGGACAACGAGATCGGGCGCCTCGCCGCCACGTTCAACGACATGTCCGCCCACCGCGCCCGGCTGGAGGCCCAGCGCAAGGCCCTGGTCAGCGATGTCGCCCATGAGCTGCGCACACCGCTCAGCAACATCCGCGGCTGGCTCGAGGCGGCGCAGGACGGGGTCGCCGAACCGGACCCCGCGTTCATCGCCTCCCTGCACGAGGAGGCGGTGCAGTTGCAGCACATCATCGACGACCTCCAGGACCTGGCCCAGGCCGATGCGGGCGCGCTGCGGCTGCACACCGGACCGGTACGCGTCGCCGAGCTGCTGGGTCAGGTCGCCGCGGCGCACCAGGCCCGCGCGGACACGGCCGGCGTCGCGCTGACCGTGCTCCCGTCGCCGCCGGACCGCCCCGTCCCGGAGCTGACGGCCGACCCGGTCCGGCTGCGCCAGGCCATCGGCAACCTGGTGTCGAACGCGGTACGCCACACTCCGCCGGGCGGAAGGGTCACGCTGCGGCCGTACGGCTCCGAGCACGGGGACGCGGTGCTGGTGGACGTCACCGACACCGGCAACGGCATCCCGCCCGAGGACCTCGGCCATGTCTTCGACCGCTTCTGGCGCGGCGAGAAGTCCCGCAGCCGTCGCACGGGAGGCAGCGGGCTCGGCCTCGCGATCGTACGGAAGCTCACGGAGGCGCACGGCGGCACGGCCACGGCGGTGAGCGTGCCGGGGCAGGGTTCGGTCTTCACACTCCGCCTCCCGGCCGACGGCCCGGACATCTCGGGGCCGGGCGCGGTGCCGGGGCCCGAGGGAGGCTCCCTCCCGGGCGCCGGGTCCGGCTCCGCAAAGGAACCCGGGGCAGGCTCCGCGGTGGGTCCGGCTGACAGTTCGGATGAGCCTGATGCGATGACCACAGCGATCTGACAGCTTCTTCACAACTTCGCGCCAGCCTGTCGGCACGCCTCGCGCCGCGGTGCGCACCAGCACCGCGGCGCCGTCGAGGCCGACCTGGAACGGAGCCATCCCCATGCCCCTGCGTACGTCTCTGCGTACCGCTGTCCTCGCCGCTGTCGCGGCCGGCGCGGTATGCGTACCGGCGGCCTCGGCCTTCGCCGACGCCTCCCCCACCCCGACATCCGCGCCGACGTCACCGCGCACCGCCCAGCCCTCCGTATCCGCCTCCTCCGCGGCGTCCGCCGCCCCCAGCGTCGTGCCGTCCGGGGCACCGCGGGGCGGTGTGGCCGCGGGCGACAGCCCCACCGCCACCCCTGCGCCTTCCTCCTCGGGCACCCCGACGGCCACCCCGTCGGCGGCGCCGTCGGTCGTTCCGCGCGGCGGAGTCGCGGCGGGTGAGCACCCGGCCGGCACGTCGGACGACAACACGGCCACCGTGGCGGGCTCCGCCCTGGCGGCTCTCCTGGTCGCCGGCGCCGGCACGTTCGTACTGCGCCGCCGCCGCAACGGCTGACCCACCCCGCAGCCGACGGGACGGAGGTGGCACCGCCCTTCAACGGGCGGTGCCACCGCCGTCTTTCGATCCCTTCTGGAGCCATTCTCCCCATGCCCCGTACACCCCAGCCCCTTCGGCGCACCGCACCGCCGGTGTACGCCTGCCTCGCCCTGGCCGCACTCATGGCGCTGACGGGCTGCTCCGGCCCCGCACCGTCGAAGTCCCCGGCCGCCGGCGCGCACGCGCCCGCCACGGCCGACACCCCCGACGCCGGCGCCCCGGCCGGTGCCACAGCCCCGGCGAAAGACGGTGCCCGGCCGCCCGTCCATGTCTCCATCCCCTCCCTCGGGGTGGACAGCGCGGTCATGCGCCTCGGCCTCAACGCCGACCGCACGGTCGAGGTACCGCCGGCCGACAAGGGCATGACCGTCGGCTGGTACACCGGCGGCTCCGTACCCGGCGATCCTGGCGCCGCCGTACTGATCGGCCACAACGACACCCGTTACGGCCGGGCCGTCTTCCACGACCTGAAGAAGATCGCCAAGGGTGCGGACATCGTCGTGCGCGACGACCGCGGCACGGAGGTCCACTTCGAGGTCACCGGCCGCGAGACGGCGAGCAAGAAGGCCTTCCCGACCGCGCGGGTCTACGGCCGCACCGACGCACGCGCCCTGCGCCTGATCACCTGCGACGGCGCGTTCGACGCGGCCGGGCATCCGGTCGACAACCTCATCGTCTACGCGACGAGGAAGTGACAGAACCGGCGCGAGCGCGGCAGGACCGGCGCACGTGACGACACCGGATGGACGGCAGCGGGCAGGACTCCCGGCACCTCACGTCTACCCACGGGTAACTCCCCCTGCTTTCATGGGCTTCAGGACTTGTCCACCCCCCAACTGCAGCAGCAGAACCAGGAGCCCCCGTGCCGCACTCCGTACTACGCCGTACCTCCGGTGTGACCCTGTCCGCCGCGCTCGCCGCCGTCACCCTGACCGCCGGCGCACCGTACGCCTCGGCCGCACCGGCCGCCACGACACCGGCGCTGCGGGTGCTCACGTACAACACGTTCCTGATGAGCACGAGCCTGTATCCGAACTGGGGTCAGGCACATCGGGCGGCGGAGATCCCGAAGGCCGCCTTCTTCCGGGGCAATGACGTCGTCGTACTGCAGGAGGCATTCGACAACTCCGCGTCGGACGCCCTGACGAGCAACGCGTCCGGCCAGTACCCGTACCACACACCGGTGGTCGGCCGGAGCAAGGACGGCTGGGACGCCACCGGCGGGGCGTACTCCGCCACCACTCCGGAGGACGGCGGGGTCACCGTGCTGAGCAAGTGGCCGATCGTCCGGCAGGAGCAGCACATCTACAAGGACGCCTGCGGTAGCGACTGGTGGTCCAACAAGGGCTTCGCCTATGCCGAGTTGAACGTGAACGGCGCACGGGTCCACATCGTGGGCACGCACACCCAGTCGACGGATCCGGGGTGTGGCGCGGGTGAGGCGGCCTCGATACGCGGCAGGCAGTTCCGGCAGATCGACGCGTTCCTCGACGCCAAGAACATCCCCGCGTCGGAGCAGGTCATCGTGGCCGGTGACCTCAACGTCGACTCCCGCTCCCCCGAGTACGCGTCGATGCTCGCGGACGGCGGACTGAGCGGGGCGGACGCCCGCACCGGGTACCCCTACTCGTTCGACACACAGGCCAACTCGATCGCCTCCGACCGCTACCCCGACGACCCCCGCGAGGACCTCGATCACGTGCTGCACCGCACCGGCCACACGCGGCCGGCGGGGTGGACGAACGAGGTGGTCAAGGAGGAGAGCACGCCCTGGACCGTGTCGAGTTGGGGCACGGACTACACGTACACGAATCTCTCCGATCACTACCCGGTCGTCGCCTCGGGAAGGTAGCCGGGCAGGCCGCCTGGGCAGGCCGCCTGGGCAGGCCGCCGGGCAGTCGCTCCGGCCCGCCCCGGCGCCGCCCGGTTCCCCGCCCTGTTTCCCCGCCCTGTTTCCCCGGCCCGGTCCCCGGCTCGCCTCCCGCGTCCCGGCGGGCGACCATGGTGTGAGGGACCGGCCGGGGGCCAGGCACCGGGAGGCGGCCGTGACGCACGCCCAGACCATCACCGACGTTCTGATCGCGGGCGCCGGTCCGGTGGGGCTGACCGCGGCCGCCGAACTGCGCCGCCGCAACGTGGCATGCCGGCTCGTCGACCGGCTGCCGGCCCGTCTCCCCTATGCCAAGGCCGTCGGCATCCAGCCACGCACACTGGAGCTCTGGGACCGGATGGGCCTGGCTCCCACCGTGCTGGAGGCCGCAGCCCCGATGCGCGGCCAGCTGATCCACGTCAACGGGAGCGAGGTGGCGCGGATCGACCTCGTGCTGCCGCCCGAGGTTCCGTACGGCTTCGCCGCGCTTCCGCAGTACGAGACCGAGCGCATCCTCGAGGAGTACGTGGCGGGCCTCGGCACAGCCATCGAGCGCGGCACCGAACTGCTGTCGTTCACCCAGGACGCGAACGGGGTCACGGCCCTGCTCACCACCGCGTCCGGCGCCGCCGAAGAGGTCCGTGCCCGCTTCCTGATCGGCTGCGACGGTGCGCACAGCGTCGTACGCAAGGGGCTGGGGCTGGCGTTCGAGGGCGGGGCGTTCGCCGAGGAGTACATGCTGGCCGATGTCGAGGCCGACTGGGACCTGCCGTACGGATACGGGGTGCGCTCCACCCACACCGCGGACGACGGCGCGACCGACGACCTGCTGGTCTGCATTCCGCTTCCCGGCACGGGCCGCTACCGGATGTCCATGCTCGTCCCGCCCGCCCTCTCCACCCGCCCGGCGGACGGCACTCCGGCCGGCGAGGTTCCGGCGCGGCGGGACCAGGTGGTGCACGGTCTGGAGGGCGGACGTACACCACAGCTCTCCGACATCCAGGCCGTCGTCGACCGCCTGGCTCCTGTACCGGCCGCACTGTCCCGGATGCGCTGGTCCTCCGTCTTCCGGATCAGCCACCGGATCGTCGACCGCTACGGCGACGGCCGGGTGTTCGTCGCGGGCGACGCCGCCCACATCCACCCGCCCACCGGGGCCCAGGGCATGAACACCGGCATCCAGGACGCCTGCAACCTGGCCTGGAAACTCGCCCTGGTCATTCACGGGAAGGCCGGTCCGGCCCTGCTCACCAGCTACGACGCGGAACGCCGCCCGGTCGGCGAGGAGGTCGTCGGCCGGACCGTCCGGCACGCCACGCAGGGCATGGGGAGCGACGCCGACGACATGCGGACCGTGATGCTCCGCGAGGCACAGTTGCTCGTCGGATACCGGGACGGCCCGCTCTCCGGCACCCCGTACGGCCCGGCCGACGCACCCCAGCCCGGCGACCGGGCCCCCGACTGCGAGGGCCTGACGACCCCGGTCGCCGTCTATCCGCTGCGCCTGCTCGACGTCCTGCGCGGCCATACGGGACACGTGCTGCTCCGGTACGCGGAGAAGAGCACCGGCCCGGCGGACGCGACCGCCGACGGCGCATTCACCGTGGGCGGCCTGCACACGGTCACCTTGGTGTCCGCCGAGGCCCCGGCGGACACCCCCGGCTACCGCGACGGGGCCGGGGAGTTCGCCCGGCTCTACCGCCCGGAGGGTCCGACCGGCTTCGTCATACGCCCGGACGGACAACTAGGCGCCCGCTTCCCGCTCTCCGGCACCGCCGAGGCCGTGTCGGACTACCTCGCGGCACTGTCAGCCGGGCGATGACGACGGTTCTACGCGGCGCGCTGCTTGGCCAGACGCTGGCGACGCGCCTCGTAGAGCACGATCGAGGCGGCGTTGGACGCGTTGAGGGAGCTCGCCGCCCCCGTCATCGGAATACTGATCACGTGGTCGCAGCTCTCACGCCAGGCCGCGCTGAGCCCCGCCGTCTCGTTCCCGATGAGCAGCAGGACCGGCTGGGTCAGGTCGAACTCCGATGCCTCGGAGTCCCCTTGCTCATCCGTGCCCACCACTGCCACCGGCCGCCCCTGGGCGCGCTCCTTCTCCAGCCATTCCAGGACCTCGTGGTGCGACTGGCTGCGGACCACCGGCAGCGCGAAGAACGAGCCCGTCGTGGCGCGTACGGCCTTGGGGTCGTACGCGTCCGCCGCGTGCCCCGTGACGATGAGCCCGTCGGCGCCGAAGGCGTCGGCCGAGCGCACGATGCTCCCGATGTTCCCGGGCTGGGTGGGCCGGTCGAAGACGAGCCCGAGGAAGTCGTCGCGGACCGCGATCCGCGACAGATCGTCCGGTGCCATCGCGACCACGGCCAGAACCTCCGGGGCGCCCTCGGTCCTCTCGCTGAGCTCCGCGAGGAGCTCCGGCTCCATCGCGATGCGCTCTGCCGTCACGCCGCGCATCAGCTCCTCGGCCCACCGTGACAGCGGACGGCTCGCGTCGTACAGCAGGGAGCGGACGGTCCAGCCGTGCTCCACGGCCATGGTGATCGGCCGCACGCCCTGTACGAGGAACTCCTTCGCACGGCCGCGCTTGGTCCGGTTGGTGAGCAGCGTCTGGAACTGCTGAAAGCGGGCATTCCGAGTCGAGATCCGCTGCACAGCCACCGGTGGTCCCCCACGTGAAGATCGTCGTTGAGAGACCATTGTCCCAGCCGAGGAGCGGTGCCGGGCACACCGGCGGTTCACCGGGAGGGCCTGGCGCGGTGACCCGCCCTGCCGACAACCAAAAATCCCCACGGCTCATAAGAGCCATGGGGACTGGATGAGTGTCCGAGGGGGGACTTGAACCCCCACGCCCGATAAAGGGCACTAGCACCTCAAGCTAGCGCGTCTGCCATTCCGCCACCCGGACCAGGTGGTCGGCCGCGGTTTCCCGTGGCGACAAAGAAAACAATACCAGGGGTTTGGGGTGCCTCTCACCTGCATTTCCGGTGGTCATCGCCCTGGCCGGTGCGGTGCGGGGGTATCCGCGAGACGTCCTGGGCACCGCGTCCGGCATTCATGTACGTTCCGTCGCGACCCGCGTACAGACAGTGCCTCCGGAGGGTCGGCGGCGGCTTCCGACGGTGGACGGGCGGGGCGGGTTACGTTCGCCGGCATGAGTGATCGCGGCTCCCGCCCGCCCCGCGCGCTGTCGCCGTTGCGTGAGCATCTGCGCGAGACCTTCTGGTTCGCCCCGACCGTGACGCTGGTGTGCGCCGTCGTGCTCTGGTTCATCGCCTCGGCGCTCGACGAGCAGCTCGTCTCCTACCTCCACGACGAGCAGGCGTACGACGAGATCCAGGACCTGGTGTCGATCGCCGAGGACACCAAGACGATCGTCGTCACGATCAGCTCGGCGATGATGACCTTCATCGGTGTCGTCTTCAGCATCTCGCTGGTGGCCGTGCAGATGGCGAGCGGCCAGCTCACGCCCCGGGTGGTGCGGATCTTCGTACGGAGCCGGATCAGCAAGCTCACGCTGTCGGTCTTCCTCGCGACGTTCGTGTTCTCGCTGCTGGTCCTGACCTCGTACGAGAGCGAGCTGAATCCGCGCCGGGTCACGACCGTGCCGTTTCTGCAAGGCATGCTGACCGGCGCACTCGTCGGACTCAGCCTGCTGCTCTTCATCGCCTATGTGAGCTCCACCCTCCGCCTCATGCAGGTCGGGCCCGTCGTCGACCGCATCACCCGGGACTCCTTCCACGTGCTGGGCCGGATGCCCGCAGGCCGGCCCCAGGAGGAACCACTCGCGGCCGAGAGCGCGGAGATCGTCCACGAGGGGCGGGCCGGGGTGCTGCGGGACGTGAATGTGTCCCGGCTCGTGCGGGCCGCGCGGCACCAGGGTGTCGTGCTGCGGCTGATCCCCCGGCTCGGGGACTTCGTGGTGCCGGGGACGGCCGTGCTGGCGGTGCACGGCGGGGCCGCACCGCCCCGGCGCGCGTTGCGGTACACCGTGTCCGTCGGGGTCGAGCGCACGCTCCACCAGGACCTGGCGTTCGGGCTGCGCCAGCTGTCGGACATCGCGCTGCGGGCGCTCTCCCCGGCGGTGAACGATCCGACCACCGCCGTCCAGTGCCTGGACCGGATCGTGCAGTTCCTCGCGGCCGTCGCGGACCTGCCCCTCGGCGCGGTGCACCACCGGGACCGCAAGGGTGTGGTGCGGCTCGTTCAGGACGTGCCGGGGTGGGCGGACCTGGTGGATCTCGGATTCGAGGAGATCCGGCGGTGCGCGACGGACAGCCCGCAGGTCACCCGGAGGCTGCTGGCCGGGATCGACGACCTGGTGCTGCTCGCAGGGCCGGAGCGGCAGAAGCCGCTGCTCCGGCACCGTGCGCTGCTGGTGCAGGCGGTGGAGCGCACGGTGCCGGACGCGGCCGAGCGGGAGTTCGCGCTGCTTCCCGACCGCCAGGGGATCGGGTGAACCGGTAAACCGGCCCCGGCCGGTTACGGCATCAGGTGGTGGTCCGGGAAGTTGCCCGGCAGGCGCTCCCCCGCCGGGCCTTCGGTCACCGCCCGGACGAGCAGTTCACCGCCCACGAACGCCCCGCGCCAGGAGGCCCCGAAGCCGCCGAACAGCTCCTCGCGGTCGCCCCGGGACCTGGGCTTGCCGTGGCCGACCTTGAACGCGCGGATCTGGGGGGCCAGCCGCTCGTACGTCGCGGGGTCGTCGGTGGAGAGGGTGGCGACCAGGGCCCCGTTCGACGCGTTCATCGCCGCCAGGAGCTCCGCCTCCGTGTCGACGAGGACGATCGTGTCGACCGGGCCGAAGGGTTCCGCGTGGTGCAGCGGCGAGGACGGGGGCGGGTTGAGGAGCGTGACCGGCTGGAGGTACGCGGAGGTGTCCTGGCCCGGGAGGAAGTGGCCCTCCGACGCGGATGCGTCGGCGCGGTGCAGCGGGACTGCGCCGCGGTCGATCGCCTCGGCCACGTGATCCGCCAGCTCCTTGGCCTTGGCCGCGTTGATCAGCGGGCCGAAGTCCAGGGTGGGGAGCGGATCGGACGGGTCCGCCACGGCCAGCGGGTGGCCCACCCGCAGGGAGCGGACCGCCGGAAGGTAGGCCGACAGGAACGCGTCGAACGCGCTGCGCTGCACGACGAAGCGGGGGTAGGCGGTGCAGCGCTGCTTGCCGTAGTCGAAGAGCTTCGGGATCACGGCGGTGAGCGCGTCCCAGTCCGTGTGGTTCCAGATGCCCCAGGTGTTGAGCCCCTCCTGCTCCAGGATGTGCCGCTTGCCGAGGTCCGCCACCGCCGTGGCGATGCGGGCACCGGTGTCGCGGCCGCCGACGAACGAGACACAGCCGATCTCCGGCGAGCGGACCAGGGCCTCGGAGAGCTCGCCCCCGCTGCCGCTCACGAGCGTGAGCGGGACGCCCTCGCGTACCGCCAGCGCGCAGGCCAGCGTCAGGCACGCCACGCCGCCGTCGGTGGGGGTCTTCGCGATCACCGCGTTGCCGGCCAACGCCTGCACGAGCATCGCGTGGACCAGCACGGACATGGGGTAGTTCCAGCTGGCGATGTTGGAGACCGGGCCGGGGAGCGGGCTGCGGTCCGTGAGCATCCGGTCGATGTTGTCGACGTACCACCGCACGCCGTCGATCGCCCGGTCGACGTCCGCCAGCGCCAGACGCCACGGCTTGCCGATCTCCCACACCAGGAGGAGGGCGAGCAGTTCCCGGTGTTCGGTCAGGGAGTCGAGGGTGGCGGCCACGCGGGCGCTGCGCTCGGGGAGAGGGATGTGGCGCCAGGCGCGGTGCTGGTCGAGGGAGGCGCGCACCGCGCGGGTGGCGGTCCGGGCGTCGAGGCGGGGCGGGCCCGCGATGGGAGTGCCGTCGACGGGGGTCGTCGCGGGGAGTGCGCGGCCGTCGCGCTGCCAGGTGGAGTCCCAGAGATTCAGGACGCGGTCGTCCTGGAATGCCTCGGGGGCGACGGTCAGGCAGCGGCGCCATGCGTCGGACCACGCGGTGCCCGGTTTGAGGGTGAGGCGGCGTGTGGTGTCCGGGGTGAGGGTTGCGTTGGGGGCCATGAGGGTCTCCGCTCTCGGTGCACGGTCGGGGCGGGGGTTGGGGTGGGGTGGGGGTGGGGTCTGGGTGGTGCCGGGGGTGGGGCGGACTCCGGTGCGGCGGTGTGGCGGCGGCGCGGGTGGTGCGGGTGTGCGGGTGGTGCGCCTGCGGCGGGCCTTGTCCCCTCCCCGCCCCTTCCCGTAACCGGGGCTCCGCCCCGGACCCCGCTCCTCAAACGCCGGAGGGGCTGAATATTGCCGCGGCGGGACTGGGATTCGCTGCAGCGAGGCTGGAACGGCAGGGCAGCCGGGAGGTCGTACAGGTCTCTCAGTGCGGCCGAACCACGACGACGGGCCGCCCCGCGCAATTGCGGGGCGGCCCGTCGTACGAGGCACACCGGGGGCCGGGGCCTCCGAGGGTTCTACTTGCGCAGGGCCGCCAGGTTGTCGTAGCCGGTTCGCGCGTGCTTCAGGGACTGCGCGAGGTCGGTCGAGCTCGGGGCGTTGTCCTGCTCGACCATCGGGTTGCGGTAGTTCGCCGCCCCGACGCGACGGAAGAACGTCCGGTAGTCGATGGCCCCGGTGCCGAAGGGGACCATGTCGTATCCGTCTCCGCTGGTCGTGTTGAGGACACCGTCCTTGGCGTGGAACAGCGGGTAGCGCTTGTTGTGGCAGCGCACCAGTGCCGCGGGGTCGAAGGTGTTCTCCTGCTGCGATCCGTCGTGCGCGGTGTAGGTGTGGAACTTGTACTGGGCGACGTGCGCCCAGAAGATGTCCATCTCCAGCCAGACGGTCTTCGGGTCGGTGACCCCGAGGAAGTACTCCAGCTTGCGGATGCCGGAGCTGCGGGTGGGCCGGCCCTGGGCGTCCAGCGGACCGCCGTCGAGCAGGAAGCCGTAGGCCGCGTCGTGGTTGTGGGTGTACAGCTTGATGCCCTCACGGCGGGCGATCTGTCCCAGCGCGTTCCACTTGTCGGCGGCCACGTCCCAGTCGGCGCGGTAGGCGCTGCCGGTGGGGTCGCCGCCGGTGCCCATGTGGTCCATGCCGAGGATGTTCGCTATTTCGAGGTGCCGCTTGAACTGGTCCAGGTCGCTCTGGCTCAGCGGCCAGGACCCCGGGATGAAGCCGTGGTTGCCCTGGGCGCGCAGACCGTACTCGTCGAGCCACGAGCGCAGCAGCTTCGCACCCTCCACCGTTTCGAGGTTGCCGCCGCCGGGTGCGTTGGCGTGCTGGCCGTACCCGGCGAACTCGACCTGCTTGTAGCCGTAGCGGGCCAGCTCCTTGAAGACCTCGCGGAAGCCCGAGGGAAGGCCGGTGCTGAGCGGGTCCCGGCCCGTGGCGTCGCGCACGGTGTACAGGATGATTCCCCGCTTCGCCGCCGGGACCAGCGCCTGACCGTTGCCATGGCCGTGGCCTTGGCCGTGCCCCTCGTGGGGGGCGGGCTGGGCGAAGGCCGGCGGTGCGGCGAGGACGGGCGCGGCGATCGCCCCTGCCGCCGCGGCGGTGCAGGTGCTGAGGAAGCTGCGGCGGCTGACGCCGAGGCTGCGGCGCAGGGCGCCGTCCGTTCCGGATGCGTCGTTGTACACGGTCACGGTCTCTCTCTTTCTCGAAGATGTTCGCAACGCTGCACACGGACCGGTCTCATGCGAGGCCGGCGAGCGTGAGGAGCAGGGACTTCACTTCGGTGGCCCGGACGGGGCCGGTGAACGCGTGGGGGGTGGAGCAGAGGATGAGCGGACCTTCTTCGTCGCTCAGGGGGAGGCGGCCATGGCTGCCGCGGATGGGTGACGGATCCAGTGGCACGACCGCCATGCGGTAGCGCATGCCGAGTTTCTTGCGGGCGACGGCCGTGACCGCCTTGACCCGTACGTACGGGTCCTCCGGGTCCATGAAGAGTTCGACGGGGTCGTAGCCGGGTTTGCGGTGGATCTCGACGAGTTGCGCGAAGTCCGGCGCCCGGTCGTCGTCGAGCCAGTAGTAGTACGTGAACCAGGCGTCCGGTTCGGCGACGGCGACCAGTTCGCCGGAGCGGGGGTGGTCCAGGCCGTGGGCCTTCTTGCCCTCGTCGTCGAGGAGCTGCTCGATGCCCGGCAGGTCCGCCAGGGCCTCGCGGGCCGCTTCGAGGTCCTCGGGGCGGCGTACGTAGATGTGGGCGATCTGGTGGTCGGCGACGGCGAAGGCCCGGGAGGCCATCGGGTCCAGGTACTCCATGCCGTCCTGGGTGTGGACCTCCAGGAGTCCGGCGCGGCGCAGGGCGCGGTTGATGTCGACGGGCCTCTCGACGCGGGTGATGCCGTACTCGGAGAGGGCGACGACGGTACGTCCCTCACGGCGGGCGTCGTCCAGGAGCGGGGCCACGGCCCGGTCGAGGTCGGCCGCGGCCTTGAAGGCGCGCGGGTCGTCGGGGCCGTAGCGCTGGAGGTCGTAGTCGAGGTGCGGGAGGTAGCACAGGGCGAGGTCGGGGTGGCGGGTGTCGAGGATGTGGCGGGTCGCGTCGATGATCCACTGCGAGGAGACGAGGTCGGCGCCCGGTCCCCAGAAGTGGAAGAGGGGGAAGGTGCCGAGCTTGTCGGTGAGTTCGTCGTGCAGGGCGGGCGGGCGGGTGTAGCAGTCGGGTTCCTTGCGGCCGTCGGCGTAGTAGACGGGGCGCGGGGTGACGGTGAAGTCGGTGTCGGCCCCCATGGCGTACCACCAGCAGATGTTGGCGACGGTGTAGCCGGGGTGGGTGCGGCGGGCGGCGTCCCAGAGCTTGTCGCCCTCGACGAGTCCGTTGTGCTGGCGCCACAGGAGGACGTCGCCGAGTTCGCGGAAGTACCAGCCGTTGGCGACGATGCCGTGCTCGGCGGGGGTGGTTCCGGTGAGGAAGGTGGACTGGGCGGCGCAGGTGACGGCGGGCAGCACGGTGCCGAGCGGGGCATGGGTGCCGGACTGTCCGAGGGCCTTGAGGTGGGGCATGTGGTCCAGGAGGCGGGGGGTGAGCCCGACGACGTCGAGGACGAGCAGGGGGGTGGGGGCGGGCGTCGTCCCGGCGGTGGTCATGGCAGCTCCTTGAGGCCGAGGTCGACCAGGAGGTCGCGGGCGAGGGTGAGTTCGGCGGCGATGCCGTCGGCGAGCTGGGCGCGGGTACGGGGGCGCAGCTCGGCCGGGAGCGCCTGCCAGGTGTACGTCTCGACCTCCAGGTGCCGGGTGAGCGGCCGGGCTCCGCCGACCAGCCGGGTCAGCGTGGCGCGGAGCACGGGGAGGGTGGAGGTCAGCGGGGGCGCGGGTGGTGCGTGCAGCGGTACGTGGAAGTGGGCGCGCCACGGGGCGCTGTCGGGCAGTGCCCGGCCGGTGACGGCTGCACCGAGGTCGTCCGTTCCGCGCAGTCCCGCGGCGGTCGCGATGCGGGTCTGGTGGAGGAATCGGGGTTCGGCGAAGGCGGCCAGCGCGGTGCGCACTTCGGGGAGGTGGGGGTGCTCGGCGTGCAGGGCGGCGGAGAGCTGTGCCTTGACGGCGGGGATACCGGCTGCGGTGAGGGCGTCGAGCGCGGTGTCCGGGTCCTCGAAGGAGGTGGCGAGGTGGCAGGTGTCGATGCAGATGCCGATGCGTTCGTGGCCGACGGCGGTGAGGGGGGCGATGGCGTCGGCGGTGGTTTCGACGGTGCATCCCGGCTCGGGTTCGAGGCCGATCCGGATGGACTTCCCCGTCAGTTCGGCGAGCGCGTCGAGGCGCTCGCCGAGGGTGGTGAGCGCGGCGAGTGCGGTGCGGGCCGCTTCGGGGTCGCCCGCGTACGGGGTGCGCCAGGCGAGGGGGAGGGTGGAGATGGTGCCGTCGGTGACATCGTCGGGCAGGAGGGTGGCGAGGAGCCGGGCGAGGTCGGTGGTGTGGGCGAGGCGTTCGGGGTCCGTCCAGTCCGGCTTGTAGACCCGGTACTTGACCTCCTCGGCGCCGAAGCCCTCGTACGGGAAGCCGTTGAGGGTGACGACCTCGAGGCCGCGGTGGTCGAGTTCGGTGCGCAGGGCGCGCAGCTGTGCGGGGTCGTTGATGAGGGTGCGGGCGGCGTCCCTGGCGAGCCAGAGGCCGATGCCGAGGCGGTCGCGGCCGAGCCGTTTGCGTACGGGTTCGCAGTGGTCACGCAGCTGGGTGCGGACGCCTTCGAGGGTTTCGGCGGGGTGGACGTTGGTGCAGTAGGCGAGGTGGACGACGGTGCCGTCGGGGTGGCGGAAGCGCATGGCCTCACTCCCCGCCGCGCAGGATGGAGTTGCCCTCGTGCAGTGGTTCGGGGGCGGTGGTGTCGAGGTGGAGGCGGCCGCTCTGTCCGTAGAAGGCGACGGGGTTGCGCCAGAGCACCTGGTCGACGTCGTCCTCGGTGAATCCGGCGGCGAGCATGGCGTCGCCGACGTGTCGGGTCTTCAGCGGGTCGCTCCTGCCCCAGTCGGCGGCTGAGTTGACGAGGATCTTCCCGGTGCCGTGGAGCTTGAGGACGGCGACCATGCGGTCCTCGTCCATCTTGGTGTCGGGGTAGATGGAGAAGCCGGCCCAGCAGCCGCTCTCCAGGGCGTCCTTCACGGTCGTCTCGTTGAGGTGGTCGAGCAGCACCAGTTCCGGTGCGAGGTCGGACTCGCGTACGACGTCGATCGTGCGGCGCAGACCCGCGAGTTTGTCGCGGTGCGGGGTGTGGACGAGCGCGGGCAGTCCGTGGTCGGCGGCGAGCTGGAGCTGGACGGCCAGCGCGTGGTCCTCGGCAGGGGTCATCGAGTCGTAGCCGATCTCGCCGACGGCGACGACGGAGTCCTTGACGAGGTAACGGGGCAGGGCGTCCAGGACGGGGGTGCAGCGGGGGTCGTTCGCCTCCTTGGGGTTGAGGGCGAGCGTGCAGTGGTGGGCGATGCCGTACTGGGCGGCGCGGAAGGGCTCCCAGCCGAGCAGGGCGTCGAAGTAGTCGAAGAAGCTGGCCGGCGAGGTGCGGGGCTGGCCGAGCCAGAAGGAGGGTTCGACGAGCGCGCGGACCCCGGCGTCGTACATCGCCTGATAGTCGTCCGTGGTGCGGGAGGTCATGTGGATGTGGGGGTCGAAGATGCGCATCAGGACTCCTCCGTGGGGACCGTGGGGGCGGCGGGACCGGTGGCGGGTGCTGCGGGGCCGGGGGCGTTCGTGCCGGGTGCGGTGAGGGCGAGTACGTGGTGCAGGTCCGCCGAGAGGGGTCTGCCTGCGGCGATCCGCTCGGCCGCGTGGTCGCCGAGCATCCGGGCGAGTTCCGCGTCGCCGCGCGCACGCCGGGCCAGCTGGTCGACGGCCGCGACGGGAACGCCGGTGAACAGGCACTTGAGGACGGCGTGGCGCCAGTTGTGCGCGTCGAGGTGGACGCCGGCGTACGGGCCGACGGCGGCGGCGACCAGCGTGGTGTCGTTGGTGCGCAGGGCGTCCTCGACGAGCGGCAGGGCGGTGGCACCGAGGTCCAGTGCGGGCAGGGTGAGCAGGACGGCGCGGCGTTCGGCGGCGGTGCCCTGTTCGTAGAGCCGGGTCAGGGCGGGCAGTGCGGCGCGGGCCTCGACGAGCAGCAGGGCGCGTACGGAGTCGGCGTGCTCGAGTCCGCAGTGCCGGCCGGCTGCGGCGTAGCGCAGCTCCCACGGTGGTACGGCGTAGCTGTCCGCGGGTGTGGTGTCCGGGTGGGCGGCGGCGTGGGCGGCCTCGGCGAGGGCTTCGTCGAGCCAGGCACGCGCGGCTCCGCCGAGCAGGGTGTCGAGTTCCTTGCGGGTCAGGAGTGGGGTGGGCGGCATGGTGTGCTCCCTTCGGCGGTCTCGGTCGACGGGCGGTTCCTGGTGAGGAAGTCGAGGGAGGTGCGGGCGAGTTCGGGGCCCGCGTGGGAGTGGCGGGGCAGCTCGACGACGGTGAGCCCGGCGTATCCGTTGTTCCCGAGCGCGTCGAGTGCGGCCAGGACGGGCGGGAAGTCGATCTCGCCGTCGCCGAAGGGGAGGTGTTCGTGGACGCCGCGGCGCATGTCCTCGATCTGGACGTGGCGCAGCCAGGGGGCGGCGTCGCGTACGCAGTCGACGGGCAGGGCGGGCTCCAGGCACTGGCAGTGCCCGATGTCGAGGGTGAGTCCGAGCGGTGCCGGGTCCCCGGACAGGACGCGCAGGTGGTGGAAGTCGGAGAGGTTGGCGAGGAGGTGTCCGGGCTCGGGCTCGATCGCGAGGGGCACCCCGGCCCGGTCCGCCGCGTCGAGGACCGGGGCGAGGGCTTCGGTGAGCCGCTGCCACGCGGTGTCGGGGTCGGTGTCGGGGGGCCTGATGCCGCTGAAGCAGTGCACGGCGTGGGCGCCCAGTTCGGCGGCGACGTCGACCGCCCGGACGAGCAGCGCGGTCCTGGCCGCGCGGGCCCCGGGGTCCGGGTCGAGGAGCGAGGGGCCGTGTTTGCGGCGCGGGTCCAGGACGTAGCGGGCCCCGGTCTCCACGGTGACGCCGAGTCCCAGTTCCTGGAGCCGGGCCGCGACCCGCCGGGTGCGGGCGGCGAGGTCCGGGGCCATCGGGTCGAGGTGCATGTGGTCGAGGGTCAGGCCGACGCCGTCGTAGCCGAGGTCGGCGAGGAGAGCGAGGGCGTCGTCCAGGCGCAGGTCGGTGAGCCCGTTGGTGCCGTAGCCGAGGCGGAGTGTCATGTGGGGCTCACCTTCCGGGAGAGGGCGCGGGCGAGCGGGACGAGGCCCATGACCGCGAGCCCCGTACCGGTGGCTCCCGCGCGCGAGGCGAGGGCCGCCTGGAGCGGGATCATCGCCCGGATGCCACTGCCGACGGCGCGCTGGGTGAGGGGCGGTGAGGGGTTGAGCGCGGCGTGCGCGAGGGGGCGGGCGGCGGTGTGCAGGTAGGCGCCGCTGAACGCGGCGAGGAGGAGCCGGGCGGAGGCGGGCCGGGCCGCGCCCCGGGAGGTCTGCCGCCCGCGCACCACGGCGCCGCCGATCCCGGCGACGGCCGCGAGAGCGGTGAGGGGTGCGGTGGTGGACCCGCCCTGGGTTTCGTGGCGCGAGACGGTGGTGACCGCGTAGGTGTGGGCGCTCAGCAGGGCGGCGGCCGTCAGGGCCCTTCCCGGCGTCGGAGCGGTCCGCGCCCCCGCCCCCGTGGCCACCGCTCCCAGCAGCAGGTCCAGGCCCCGCGCCGCCGCCATCGCGGCCGGGCCCGCCGGGGTGTGCTTCAGACGGAGGTCGTACGCCCAGACCGTGGCGGCGAGGCCGGTGGCGACGCCCAGCGCCGGGCGGCCCGCACGCGCGGCGAGGGCCAGGCCCGCCGCGGTCAGGCCGCCGGCCGCAGTGAGCGCGGCGCGGGGCGTGATCCGGCCCGAGGGGATCGGGCGGTGCGGCCGGTCGACGGCGTCCTCCTCGCGGTCGGCCCAGTCGTTGAGGGCCATGCCCGCCTCGTACAGACAGAGTGAGGCGCCCACCGCCAGCGCGGTGGAGCGGTCGGGGCGCCTGCCCACGGCCGCCGCGCCCGCGAGGGCGTCGCCCGGGACGGTGAAGAGCGCGGAGACCCTGAGCAGTTCCGCCCAGGCGCGTACCGTCACTTCTCCCCCCGCAGCCGCTCGGCGAAGGCGAGCAGCGCCAGGTACTGCTCGGACAGTGCGGCCGGTCCGCCGTCCGGGTCCTTGAAGTAGAAGCCGAGTTCGGGCCTCGGGCCGGTCAGGCCCGCCTCGTGGGCGCGGGCCAGCAGCCGGGCCAGGTCGAGCACCAGGGGTGCGGCGAGGGCGGAGTCGCAGCCCTGCCAGGTCGTCTGGAGGACCATGCGCGCCCCGAGGAACCCGTCGAAGGCGATGTGGTCCCAGGCGGTCTTCCAGTCGCCGAGCGCCGGGACGTCGTCGATGTGGACCTCGCCCTCGGGTGCGGCGCCGAGGGTGTCGGCGAGGACGCGTTCCTTGCCGGCGTTCTTCGCGGCGGCGGCGGCCGGGTCGGCGAGGGCCGCCCCGTCCCCGCCGCCCAGCAGATTGGTGCCGGACCAGGCCCGTACGGGCAGGGCGCGCTGCACGAACATCGGGGCGAGGACCGAGCGGAGCAGGGTCTGGCCCGTCTTGCCGTCGCGGCCGGCGTGAGGAAGTCCGCAGGCCGCGACGGCGTCCTGGAGGGCGGGGGCGCGCAGCCCGGTGGAGGGGGTGAAGTTGACGTACGGACAGCCGGCCCGGAGCGCGGCGGCGGCGTAGAGCGAGCTGGTGGGAAGCCGTTCGGCGCCGTCGGCGGGTGCCGGTTCGGTGGAGGAGACGTTGACGACGACGGTCCTGGCCAGAGCGTTGCGGCGGCCGAAGTCGGTGAGGTCGGCGGCGAACGCGGTGATGAGTTCCCCGTCCGTACGGGTGTCGCCCGGCAGGGGGCCGCCGGGGCGTATCTCCGCGTCGGCGGCGGCGAGTTCGGCGCGTACGGCCGACGGGAGTCCGTGCGGCAGCACTCCCCCGGCGGCCAGCGCCTCGGCCCGTTTGGGAAGCGGACAGTCCAGGATGTCGTGGCCGCCGAAGACGAGGGAGGCCACGGGTGGCAGGCCGCTGTCGGTGAACGGGGCGGTCTCGGTGACCATGCCGGCGGCCGGGTGGAGGCCTGCCGCGACCGCTGCGCACCCCGCCGTGGCGGTGGTGGCGACGGAGCCGCGTGCTCCGATGAACCAGACTCCGGTACGAACGGCGTGTGCTGACACGGGCTGCCTCCCTGGCTGGGGGTCCTGGCTGGGCAGAGCGGGTGGCGCTGTGCTGGAGGGGCCGGGGGGTGGCGGGCGGGGCGTGACGCCCCGCCCGCCGCCGGCCGGGTGGGCTGCCCTACGCCGAGGGCAGTTCCTTGAGCTGGATGTTGCGGAAGGACACCTGGTCGTCGGCCCCGTGGTTCTGGAGGCCGATGTAGCCGTCCTTGAGGCTGCGGACCGGGTCGGTGTTGGTGAAGTCGTTGATCTTCACTCCGTTGAGGAAGATCTGGAGCCGTTCACCCTGCACCTTGATCTCGTAGCTGTTCCACTGCCCCGGCGGGCGCAGCACCTGGTCGCGGGCCTTGATGTCGGCCGCCTTGAAGGTGTAGACGGAGCCGGTGGTGCGGTCGACGGCGTCGGAGGCGTCGATCTGGACCTCGTAGCCGTTGTTCACCGCGGACCAGGGGTCGTCGGACTCGGGGAAGCCGACGAAGACGCCGGAGTTGTCGTCGCCCGACAGCTTCCAGTCGAGCTTCAGGGAGTACGACTTCAGCTCCTTGGCCTGGTAGGTCAGCAGGCCCATGCCGCCCTGGGAGCGCAGTTCGCCGTCGACGACGTCGAACTTCCCGGGGCCTGCCTGCTTCCAGCCTTCGAGGGTCTTGCCGTTGAAGATCGACCGGTAGCCGGTGCCGGGCTTGCAGTCGCCCTTGACCTGGCCGGCCGCGTACCGTACCCCGCCGAGCAGGAGCTTGCGGAAGTCCGCGTCGGCGTACGACTCCTTGGTGTGGCCGAGGCCGGTGTAGAAGGAGCGGCCGCCCTGGTAGGTCTGGCACCAGGTGATGGGGTGGTCACCCTTCATGGTGCCGCCGGTGTAGGTCGTCTCGTCGAGCGTGGCGAGGACCTTCACCTTGTCGCGCGGGTTGGTGCGGTAGTTGTACAGCTCGTCGGTCCGCTCCCAGGCGTCGCCCAGGTGGGCGGTGGCCGGGTGCTTGTGGTCCTCGACGCGGACCGTGACGGGCTGGATGGCGGGGTGGCCGGAGAAGTACGCGCCGACGAGTCCGCCGTAGAAGGACCAGTCGTACTCGGTGTCGGCGGCGGCGTGGATGCCCATGTAGCCGCCACCGGAGGCGATGTAGTTCTCGAAGGCCTTCTGCTGGTCGGCGCCCAGTACGTCACCGGTCGTCGACATGAAGACGACGGCGTCGTAGCGGGCCAGGTTGGCGGTGGTGAACTGGCCGGCCTCCTCGGTGGCGTCGACCGTGATGTTGCTGTCCTTGCCGAGTTCCTTCAGTGCGGCGATGCCCTCGGGGATCGCGTCGTGGCGGAAGCCGGCGGTCTTGGAGAAGACCAGGACGCGCTTGGCGGTCTTGTCGGGCGGGGTGTTGGAGAGCTCGAAGTCGTCGATGTCGTAGAGCGCGCCTTCGCCGCCCTTGAACACCAGGAAGAGTTCGGTGGCCTTCTTCGGGACGCCGCGCAGGGGGACGTCGATGTCCTGGAAGGTCTCCCAGCCGCCGGTCACCGGTACGGGTGCGGAGCCGAGGATCGTCCCGGTCGCGGAGCCGGACCGTACTTCGAGGAAGCCGCCCGCTCCGCCGGAGGAGACCCGGGCGGTGAGCTTGGTGGAGTCCCCCAGGATGTACGGCTTGAAGGAGATCCAGTCGTCGTTGTTGATGTCACCGACGGTCTTGCCGCCCTCGGCGTTCGCCTTGTCGTACGTCTTGATGCCGGACGAGGCGTTGAAGTGCTCGGCCTGCCGGTGGCGCGGCTGGAGCTGCGACTGGTCATGGCCGGTCAGTGCGGCCTGGCCGCCGCCCCCGCCGTCGGTGTACGAGGCGTTGATGACCCCGAAGATGTTGGCGTTGGGGTCGTGCCCGCCGTCCATCTTGGTCGTGATGGTGCCGGTGCAGCCGTGCTCCGTGGTGATCGGGTGGCCGTGGCTGTCGTGGCCGAGGACGAAGCTGACCTCGATCCTGGAGCAGTCGATCGTGCCGTCCTCGGGATCGGTGACGGTCACCTTGAACGGGATCTCGTCGCCGAAGGTGAACAGCTGCCCGTCACCGGGGAGTTCCAGGTTCACCTTGGGCGCCGTGTTGCCGACGGTCACATGGACGCTGGCCGAACCGGTGCGCCCGGAGGGGTCCTTCGCGGTCACGGTCGCGGTGTAGGTGCCGTTCTTCTTGTACGTGTACGAGGGGTTCGCGGCCGTGGAGGTTCCTCCGTCGCCGAAGTCCCAGGCGTAGGTGAGGGCGTCGCCGTCACCGTCGGCCGTTCCTGCCGAGGAGAACTGCGCCTTCAGCGGCGCCGTGCCCGAGGTCTTGTTGACCGCGGCCACCGCGATCGGTGAGCGCCCCCCGGTGGCGTTCTCGATGCGGTAGAGGGCGGAGTTCTCGTCGCCGCCGAACCAGGAGAGGCCGTAGTCCAGGACGTACAGGGCACCGTCGGGGCCGAACGCCATGTCCATGATCTGGGTGCCCGACCACGGGATGTCGTTGATGGACTGCACCTTGCCGTCGGCGTCCTGCTCGATCCGCTTGATCCACTGCCGGCCGAACTCACCGGCGAAGAAGTCGCCGTCGTAGGCCTCGGGGAACTTCACGGGCGAGTCGAGGTCCGCGTCGTAGTGGTAGACCGGACCGCCCATCGGGGACTCGGAGCCGGTGCCGAACTCCGGTACGGACGCGCCGTCGTACGGGATCCAGGCGGGCTGGGCAGGCGGCAGGTCGACGAGACCGGTGTTGTGGGGCGAGGTGTTCTTCGGGGCCGCGCAGTCGAAGGCGGCGCCGGAGGTCTTGGTGGCGAAGTCGTAGTCGACGAACGGGTCGTTGTTGCCGGTGCAGTACGGCCAGCCGAAGTTCCCGGCCTTGGTGACCCGGGCGAACTCGACCTGTCCGGCCGGTCCGCGCTTGGGGTCGGCCGCGCCGGCGTCCGGCCCGTAGTCACCGACGTAGACGATGCCGGTGGGCTTGTCGACGGTGAAGCGGAACGGGTTGCGGAAGCCCATCGCGTAGATCTCGGGGCGGGTCTTGTCCGTCCCCGGCGCGAAGAGGTTGCCGTCCGGGACGGTGTACGTGCCGTCGTCGGCGACCTTGATCCGCAGGATCTTGCCGCGCAGGTCGTTGGTGCTGCCCGCGGAGCGGCGGGCGTCGAACGCCGGGTTGCGGTCGGGGCGCTCGTCGATGGGGGTGAAGCCGTCGGAGGCGAAGGGGTTGGAGTCGTCGCCGGTCGACAGGTACAGATTGCCCTCGGCGTCGAAGTCGATGTCGCCGCCGACGTGGCAGCACATGCCCCGGGACGTCTGGACGTCGAGGACCTTCTTCTCGCTGCCGAGGTCGAGGGTGCCGTCTTCGTTGAGGACGAAGCGGGAGAGCCGGTTGACTCCGTCGAACTTGGCGAAGTCGGCGGCGGTGCCGGTCTCGGGGGCGTCGCCGGCGGGGGTGTCCAGCGGGGGTGCGTAGTAGAGGTAGATCGCCCGGTTCTCGCTGAACTCCGGGTCGACCCCGATCCCCTGGAGGCCTTCCTCGTCGTGCGAGTAGACGGGGATGACACCGGAGATGCGGGTGTTGCCCGCGCTGTCGGTGATGCGCAGCTCGCCGCTGCGCGAGGTGTGCAGGACGCTGCGGTCGGGGAGCACGGCCAGCGACATGGGTTCGCCGGTCTCGGCGGCGCCCTTGGCGAGGGTGACCTGCTGGAAGTCCTCGGCCGCGGATGGCGGCGCGGGTTCCGTGTGGGCGGCGGCCGTGCCCGAGGTGGCACTCAGGCTGAGGGTGGCGGCGGCGAGGAGGCCGCCGGTGAACAGGGCGAGGGATTTACGGACGCGGAGCCTGGTTCTGCTCCTGCTGCGGGTTCTGTGCACGAGTGTCCTCCGGAGAGTGCCGGTGGTACGGGCGGGTGCTGCCGAGCCGTGAAGCGCGGGGACTGCCGCGCAGGTCAGCCGGGGCCTGTGCGGCTCCGGTGACGGGGGTCATGTCATGTACACGATTTGGACGGTAGACCTGTTCGTCCTGGACGGAAAGCCCTTGTGCGGCGGTGGTGTTGAACTTTTTCCCCGGCCAGGACAAAGGGGGTTCTGGGCAGGGGGGACCGGCCCGGCGGCGTCTGCGGGTGCCGCCGGGCACGTCCATGCCCCTCCGGCGCTTGAGGAGCGGGGGTCCGGGGGCGGAGCCCCCGGTGCCTCAGTCCTTGCCGCCGAACGCCGCGTCGAACGACGCGCTCGGCGGGTCGAAATCGAACCGCTTCAGCGACGTCAGCGCCTCCGGCGCGCCCTCCAGCCGGTCCATGCCGGCGTCCTCCCACTCCACGGAGACCGGCCCGTCGTACCCGATGGACCGCAGCATCCGGAACACGTCCTCCCAGGGCACGTCCCCGTGCCCCGCCGAGACGAAGTCCCAGCCGCGGCGCGGATCGCCCCAGGGCAGGTGGGAGCCGAGCCGGCCGTTGCGGCCGTCCAGGCGCTTGCGGGCCTCCTTGCAGTCCACGTGGTAGATCCGGTCCCGGAAGTCGTACAGGAAGCCGACCGGGTCGAGGTCCTGCCAGACGAAGTGGCTCGGGTCGAAGTTCAGCCCGAACGCCGGCCGGTGGTCCACCGCCTCCAGCGCGCGGTGCGTGGTCCAGTAGTCGTACGCGATCTCACTGGGATGGACTTCGTGGGCGAACCGCACCCCCTGCGCGTCGAAGACGTCCAGGATCGGGTTCCAGCGCTCCGCGAAGTCCTCGTACCCCCGCTCGATCATGTGCGGCGGGACGGGCGGGAACATCGCGACCAGGTGCCAGATCGACGAGCCGGTGAAGCCGATGACCGTGTCCACGCCGAAGGCCGCCGCGGCCCGTGCGGTGTCCTTGATCTCTTCGGCGGCCCGCCGGCGTACCCCCTCGGGCTCCCCGTCGCCCCAGATCCGGGCGGGCAGGATGCCCTGGTGGCGCTCGTCGATCGGGTTGTCGCAGACGGCCTGGCCGACCAGGTGGTTGGAGACCGCCCAGCATTTGAGCCCGTACTTGTCGAGCAGCTGGTGACGGCCCTCCAGGTAGCCGGGGTCGGCCAGGGCCTTGTCCACCTCGAAGTGGTCGCCCCAGCAGGCCAGTTCGAGGCCGTCGTAGCCGAAGTCACGGGCGTACCGGCAGACCTCCTCCAGCGGCAGATCGGCCCACTGGCCGGTGAAGAGGGTGAAGGGACGGGGCATGCGCAGGACCTCCTAGGACTGTACGGGCGTGAGTACGGAGTTCATCTCGGCGCTCTCCTCCACCGCCGCCAGCACCCGCTGCACCTGGAGCCCGTCGGCGAACGACGGTACGGGCGGCGCCCCTTCGGCGATCGTCCGCACCACGTCCCGGGCCTGGTGGATGAACGTGTGCTCGTAGCCGAGCGCGTGCCCCGGCGGCCACCAGGCCTCCAGGTACGGATGCTCGGGCTCGGTGACCAGGATGCGCCGGAAGCCGGCCGTGGTGGCGGGCTCGGTGTGGTCGTGGAAGGACAGTTCGTTGAGCCGCTCGAGGTCGAAGGCGAGCGAGCCGCGCTCACCGTTGATCTCCAGCCGCAGCGCGTTCTTGCGTCCGGCCGCCATCCGGGTCGCCTCGAAGGAGGCCAGGGCCCCGGAGGCGAGCCGGCCGGTGAACAGCGCCGCGTCGTCCACCGTCACCGCGCCGTACTCCCCGGCGGCCGCGACGCCGCCGAGGCCCCCCGAAGGGCCGGCGAGCAGCGGGCGTTCGCGCACGAAGGTCTCGCTCACCGCCGAGACCCCCACCAGCAGCTCCCCCGCCAGGTACTGGGCGAGGTCCACGATGTGCGCCCCGAGGTCGCCGAGCGCGCCGGAGCCCGCGTGCTCCTTCTTCAGCCGCCAGGTGAGCGGCGAGACGGGGTCGACCAGCCAGTCCTGGAGATAGGTGGCCCGGACGTGCCGCAGGGTGCCGAGCCGGCCCTCGGCGATGAGCTTGCGGGCGTAGGTGATGGCGGGCACCTTGCGGTAGTTGAACCCGACCA
This sequence comes from Streptomyces sp. NBC_00876, assembly GCF_045207435.1. Taxonomy (NCBI): domain Bacteria; kingdom Bacillati; phylum Actinomycetota; class Actinomycetes; order Kitasatosporales; family Streptomycetaceae; genus Streptomyces; species Streptomyces sp. NBC_00876. Next base: position 7,354,693 of record NZ_CP108800.1, on the reverse strand, counting down.
TCGCGATCTGACCGCGGGCGGCGGCGCGCGCCGCCGCCTCGGTCATGGCCTCCGCCTCCGCGACCGTGTTGGCGAGCGGCTTCTCGCACAGCACGTGCTTGCCCGCCTCCAGCGCCGCGATGGCGATCTCCGCATGGCTGTCGCCGGGGGTACAGATGTCGACGAGCTGGACGTCGTCCCGGGCGATCAGGGCGCGCCAGTCGGTCTCGGCCGCCGCCCAGCCGAGCCGGCCGGCGGCGGCGTCGACCGCCGCTCGATCGCGTCCGCAGATCGCGGCGAGAGCCGGCCTCATCGGCAGCTCGAAGACGTGGCCCGCGGTGCGCCACCCCTGCGAGTGGGCGGCGCCCATGAACGCGTATCCGACCATGCCGACCCCGAGCGTCGGTGCGCTCGCCATCGGCCGGTACGTCGGCGGCGCGGCCGCCTCCTGCTCCGTCTCTTCCCTACGGGCCATCCGGGCTTCCTCCTCATCGGTGGTTCGGTGGGTGCGGCGGGAGGGTCAGCACCCTCCCGCGGGGCGGCTCAGTTGAAGCCCGTCGGCAGGTACTGGTCGATGTTCTCCTTGGTGACCACGGCCGAGTACAGGGTGAGGTTGGTCGGGATCTCCAGTTCGGCGAGCCCGGACACCCCCTTGGCCTGGCCGAGCGCGCGGGCCAGGTCGATGGCCGTCGCCGCCATGGTCGGCGGGTAGAGAACGGTGGCCTTGAGCACGCTGTTGCCGGCCTTGATGGCGTCCATCGCGGACTTGGCCCCGGCGCCGCCGACCATCAGGAACTCGTCCCGGCCGGCCTGCTGGATCGCGCGGAGCGCGCCCACACCCTGGTCGTCGTCGTGGTTCCACAGGGCGTCGAACTGCTTCTGGGCCTGGAGCAGCTGGGCCATCTTCGCCTGGCCGGACTCCACGGTGAAGTCGGCTGCCTGACGGGCCACCAGCTTGATGTTGGAGTAGTTCTTCAGCGCGTCGGCGAAGCCCTGGCTGCGCTGCTTGGTGAGCTCCAGGTTGTCGATGCCGGCGAGCTCGACGACCTTGGCGTTCGGCTTGTCCTTGAGCTGTTCGCCGATGTAAGTGCCGGCGTTGAGGCCCATGCCGTAGTTGTCGCCGCCGACCCAGCAGCGGTAGGCCTGCGGGGAGGCGAAGATGCGGTCCAGGTTGATGACGGGGATGCCCGCCCGCATGGCCTCCAGGCCGACCTGGGTGAGCGCCTTGCCGTCGGCCGGGAGGATGACGAGGACGTCGACCTTCTTGTTGATGAGGGTCTTGACCTGGCCGATCTGGGCGGCGGTGTCGTTGGAGCCCTCGGTGGTCTCCAGGGTCACCTCCGAGTACTTCTTCGCCCGCGACCTGGCGTTCTCGTTGATGGCGTTGAGCCAGCCGTGGTCGGCCTGCGGGCCCGCGAAGCCGATGGTGACGGGCTTGCCCGGCTTGTCGTCGGCCGCGGGGGCGTTGCTCTGCGCGGCGGTGTCCTTCTCCTTGGGCTCGTTACTGGTGCAGGCGGTCAGGAAGGCACCTGCGGAGACTGCTGCGGTACCGAGGAGCAGTCCTCTGCGGCTGGTTTCTGGCATGGCTGTCAAACCCTTCATCCGGTGCGGCGTGAGGAGGCGGAACAGACGGGTGTTCAGGGGGAGAAGACGGAGTGTCAGGTCTCTCCGTGGGCCGACGTCCGGCGCTGGACGAGGACGGCGACGACGATGATCGCTCCCTTGGCGATCTGCTGGACATCGCTCTGCAGGTTGTTGAGCGCGAAGATGTTGGTGATCGTGGTGAAGACGAGGACGCCCAGGACGGAGCCGACGATGGTGCCGCGGCCGCCGGTGAGCAGGGTGCCGCCGATGATCGCGGCGGCGATGGCGTCGAGCTCGTACAGGTTGCCGTTGGTGTTCTGGCCCGAGCCGGACAGGATGATCAGCATGAAGGCGGCGATGCCGCAGCACAGTCCGGACAGCAGGTAGAGGTAGAGCCGCTGGCGGCGTACGTCGATGCCGGCCAGCCGGGCCGCTTCGGCGTTGCCGCCGACGGCGACCGTGCGGCGGCCGAAGGTCGTACGGTTCAGCACCAGCCAGCCGACGACGGTGACCGCGGCGAACATCATCACCAGCGGCGGGACGCCGAGGACGTAGGCGTCCGGCAGGCCCAGGTCCAGGACCGACTTCACGGTGACCATCTGGGTCTTGCCGTCGGTGAGATGGAGCGCCAGCCCGCGGGCGGAGGCGAGCATCGCCAGCGTCGCGATGAACGGCACCAGCCGGCCGTACGCGATGAGCACACCGTTGACGAGCCCGGCGCCGAGCCCGACCAGGACGGCGGTGAAGAGGATGCCCGCGAAGCCGAAGTCCTGGGTGGCGAGCGTCGTCGCCCAGACGGAGGCCAGGGCGACCATCGCGCCGACGGAGAGATCGATGCCGCCGCTGATGATGACGAAGGTCATGCCGACGGTGACGACACCGATGACGGACGACTGCGTCAGGACCAGCTGGAGGTTCCCGGTGTCCAGGAAGGCGTCGGGCTCGGTGATCCCGCCGACGACTATGAGCGCGGCCAGAACGCCGAGCAGAGACAGGTTGCGGACATCCGCGCGCAGCCCGAAGGCGCGCGGGGATCCGTCCTTCTTCGGGGACACGGGGACGGACACGGGCGCGGCGCCCTTGTCCGGCCCGCTCTGCTGCGCCGATGAGACGGGCTGTGTCATGACGTCGGGCTCCCTTCCATCACGAGGTCGAGTACGCGGTGCTCGTCGAGCTCCCTGGCGTCCGCCGTATGGACGACGCGCCCTTCGCGGAGGACCAGCACCCGGTCGGCGAGGCCCAGGACTTCGGGCACTTCGCTGGAGACGAGCAGAACGGCGAGGCCTTCGTCGGCCAGCCGGCGGATCACGGCATAGAGCTCGGCGCGGGCGCCGACGTCCACCCCGCGGGTCGGTTCGTCGAGCAGCAGCACCCGGCAGCCGCGCAGCAGCCAGCGGGCGAGGACCGCCTTCTGCTGGTTGCCGCCGGAGAGGGTGCGGACGGGGGTGTCCGGGTTGTCGGGCCGCAGGGAGAGTTCGCGGGTGGCGCCGCGGGCCGCCTTCCGCTCGGCGCCCCGGTCGAGCCAACCGGCCCTGGAGAAGCGGGACATGGAGGAGACGGAGACGTTGCGGGTGACGGATTCGAGCATCAGCAGGGCCTGCGCCTTGCGTTCCTCGGGAGCGAGGCCGATACCGGCGGCGACGGCGGCGCGCACGCTGCCGGGCCGCAGCGGGCTGCCCGCGACCGTGACCCGGCCGGCGGTGGCCTTGCGGGCACCGTAGATCGTCTCCAGGATCTCGGATCGCCCGGAGCCGACGAGTCCGGCGAGACCGACGATCTCGCCGGGCCTGAGCTCCAGGTCGACCGGGTCGAACTCGCCCTTCCTGGTGAGGCCTTGGACCGTGAGGACCGGAGCAGTGGCGGGCCGGGCGTCCTCGGGAGCTGCTTCGGGCCGGGGCGGGAAGACGTACTCGACGTTGCGGCCGGTCATCATGGCAACGATGTCGCGCGTCGGCGTGGACTCGGCGGGAAGCCCGACCGCGACGGCCCGTCCGTCCTTGAGCACGGTCACCCGGTCGCCGATCCGGCGGATCTCCTCCAGGCGGTGCGAGATGTAGACGACGGCTACGCCGTCGGCGGTCAGGGAGGCGACGATCCGGAAGAGGTTGTCGACCTCGTCGGGGTCGAGGGCGGCGGACGGCTCGTCCATCACGATCAGGCGCACGTCGTGGGAGAGCGCCCGCGCCATCGAGACGATCTGCTGCTGGGCCGCGGAGAGTTCACCGACCGCGCGGGCGGGATCGATCTCAGGGTGGCCGAGCCGCTTCAGCAGCGCGGCGGCCGCACTGCGGCCCTCGCGGATGCGGACCACGAAGCCGGCACTGGTGGGTTCATGACCCAGGAACACGTTCTCGGCGACCGACAGGCCCTCCACCAGGTCGAGTTCCTGGTAGATGGTGGCGATCCCGAGCCGCATCGCGGTGATCGGCGACTTGAGCACGGCCGGTGCGCCGCGCCAGGTGATCTCGCCGTCGTCGGGCTGGTGGGCCCCGGCGAGCACCTTGATGAGGGTGGACTTGCCGGCGCCGTTCTGACCGAGGAGGCAGTGGACCTCTCCGGCCTGGACCTCCAGGTCCACGCCGTCGAGGGCGCGCACACCGGGGAAGGACTTGGTGATGCCGGACATGGTGAGCAGCGGTGGTTCTGGAGCCATGACAAATCCCCTCGGCGGATGGGGTCTTCCCTGCCCGGACGGTGCCGGGAGCGCGGGAAGGGCCGGTGAGCGGGCAGGGCGGAGTACGGTCCCGGGGCGGTGCCCCGGACCCCGGCCCGGGGCGCGGGGGCGGTGCCTGTGGTGCGGGCCGGTGGGAGGCCTTCGGTGCGGGCCGGTGGGTGGGCGAGGGTGCGGGTGACCTTCGGTGCGCGTGCGGCCCGGTGCGCTGTCCGCCGGGCGTGATCGGGTCGGCTCAGGCGTGATCGGTTCGGCTCAGGCGGGTGGGACGAGCTCAGGCGTGATCGGTTCGGCTCAGGCGGGTGGGACGAGCTCAGGCGGGTGAGAAGAGGTGGTCGCTGATGAGCCTGGCCGCGCCGATGACTCCGGCGGCGGGTCCGAGCTCGCCCAGCACGATCGGGAGGTTGCCGGTGGCCAGCGGCAGGGACTGCCGGTAGACCTGGGTCCGGATGCTGGCCAGCAGCGTGTGGCCCAGTCCGGTCACCCCGCCGCCGATCACCACCAGACCGGGGTTGAAGAAGCTGACGAGTCCCGCGATGACCTGTCCGACCCGGTTGCCGCCTTCGCGGATCAGGTCGAGCGAGACGGGGTCGCCGGCGGCCGCGGCGGCGGCCACGTCGACGGCGGTGAGTTTCCCGGACGCCTCCAGCCGGGCCGCGAGCTCCGGGGACCGGCCGGCGCGTGCCGCGTCCTCGGCGTCGCGGGCCAGTGCGGCGCCGCTGAAGTGTGCTTCCAGGCAGCCCCGGTTGCCACAGGCGCAGGGGCGGCCGTCGGGTTCGACCTGGATGTGGCCGATGTCGCCGGCGCTGCCCGTCGTACCGCGGTGGACCTCTCCGCCGACGACGATGCCGCAGCCGATACCCGTACCGATCTTGACGCACAGGAAGTCGCCCACGGAACGGGCCACGCCCGCGTGCTGCTCCCCCATCGCCATCAGGTTCACGTCGTTGTCGACCATGACGGGGCAGCCCAGTTCCTGGCTGAGTGCCTCGCGGACCGGGAAGCCGTCCCAGCCGGGCATGATCGGCGGCGCGACGGGGATGCCCTCGGGGAAGCGGACGGGTCCCGGTACACCGATACCCGCGCCGTCGAACCCTTCGGCGAGCCCGGAGGCCCGGAGCTTGGCCGCCATGGACAGCACCTGCTCGAAGATGGCGACGGGGCCTTCGCGTACGTCCATGGGGTGGTTGAGGTGGCCCAGGACCTCCAGCTCCGCGTTGATGACCGCCACATCGACCGAGGTGGCGCCGATGTCGACGCCGAGGAAGCGCAGTGCCGGGGCGAGCCGGATGTTGTGCGAGCGACGCCCGCCGCGGGATGCGGCGAGTCCGTCGGCCACGACAAGGCCGGTCTCCAGCAGTCTGTCCACCTCGACGGCGAGCTTGGAGCGGGAGAGATCGACCTGATCCCCCAGCTGTGCCCGTGAGTTGGGCCCGCCGTCGCGCAACAGCCGAAGCAGTCGCGCCTGATGCGCATTCGCGGGTCGTGCCGTCATTCGTCTCACGCGCCCCTCCCCGCCACATCGGCCTGTCCGTCGGGCTTTGGAGGGGAACGTAGCAGCGCTTGCCGGGAGTGGGAAGAAGTTGAGCAGGAATCCGCCGCAACTTTCTCCACCCTGAGGACAAAGGGCCTCTCCGTCGCGAGCGCGGAGGGGTTACCGAGAGCCTCCCGGCCGGGCCGGAACGCGGAAACGCCCCCGGTCGCCGGCGCTGCTGCGCCGGCCGGTGGCCGAGGGCGTGGGCGGCGAAGGGTTATGCCCCTTCGCGCCGGAGGCAGGTCTGCCGGGCGTGCCCCGTGTGGGTCTGCATGATCGCCGTCGCCTGCGAGCACACCCCCCTCAGGCACGGCGGCCCCAGGGAACGCGGCCTCAGGGACAGCGGATCACCTGACCCGCGTAACTGAGATTCCCGCCGAAGCCGAACAGCAGCGCCGGAGCACCGGTGGCGACCTCGCCGCGCTCCACCAGCTTGGACAGGGCCATCGGGATCGAGGCCGCGGACGTATTGCCGGAATCCACCACATCCCTGGCGATGACCGCGTTGACCGCGCCGATCTTCCTGGCGACCGGTTCGATGATCCTCAGGTTGGCCTGATGCAGCACCACCGCGGCGAGATCCTCGGGGGCGATGCCCGCCTTCTCGCACACCTTGCGCGCGATGGGCGGCAGCTGGGTGGTGGCCCAGCGGTAGACGGACTGCCCCTCCTGGGCGAAGCGCGGCGGTGTTCCCTCGATCCGGACCGCGTCACCCATCCCCGGCACGGAACCCCACAGCACCGGCCCGATTCCGGGCGCCTCGCTCACGCCCGAGTCGGCGACCACGACCGCCGCACCGGCGCCGTCCCCCATCAGCACACAGTTCGAGCGGTCGGTCCAGTCGACGATGTCGCCCATCTTGTCGGCGCCGATCACGAGGGCGCGGGTGGCGGCTCCCGCACGGACGGCGTGGTCGGCGGTGGCGAGGGCGTGGGTGAAACCGGAACAGACCACGTTGATGTCCATCACCGCGGGCGAGGTCATGCCGAGGCGGGCGGCCACGCGGGCCGACATGCTCGGCGACCGGTCGATCGCGGTGGAGGTGGCGACCAGCACCAGGTCGATGTCGGCCGGCTGCAGTCCGGCGGCGGCGAGCGCCTTGGCCGCCGCATGCGCGGCCAGCTCGTCCACCGGCTCGTCGGGGCCGCCGAGGTGGCGGGTCTTGATGCCGACACGGCTGGTGATCCACTCGTCGCTGGTGTCGACCATGGCCGCCAGATCATGGTTGGTGAGCACCTTGGCGGGCTGATAGTGGCCGAGCGCCACGACACGTGAGCCGGTCATATTCAGGTTCCCCTCGCTACATATGGCAGGAACCATCCAGTCTTGGTCGCTACCGACCGGTACAGGGGCACGTGATCCCACAGGATTACCGCCCGAGGCTTGGAGGCTTGACAACAGCCTTGATCACCTGAACCCGACATTACGGACAATTTTCAGTCGACCTGACGGTGCCCGTCGCTCCTCCCGCACGTCCCGGGCCGCTCCCCCGCACCCACCTCACGGCGGAGCCGGCTGCACCATCACGCCCCATGTGCAGGACAATGAGACCGTCCAGGTCACCTCGACGCACGACAGCCCCGGTGACCCACGGCAACCTCCGCACCAAGGGCCGTTTCGGCTTCCAACACGTACAGAATCGGGTCTGACTGGCATGGGACGGGTCACCGAGCGCCGCCGCACCATCCGCATCCGCGACGGGGTCGTCTCCACCCGCCCCGACACCCTCGTGGCCGAGGAGCCCCTGGAGATCCGGCTGAACGGGAAGCCGCTCGCCATCACGATGCGCACCCCGGGCGACGACTTCGCGCTGGCGGCCGGCTTCCTGGTGAGCGAGGGCGTCCTCGGCGAGGGCTGCGAGGTGCAGTCGATCGTGTACTGCGCCGGGGCGGGCGCCGACGGCGTCAACACGTACAACGTGGTGGACGTGAGGCTCGCACCCGGTGTCGTGGTCCCGGACATCACGCTGGAACGCAACGTCTACACGACGTCCTCGTGCGGCCTGTGCGGCAAGGCGAGCCTGGACGCGGTGCGCACCACGACCCGGCACCCCATCGCCGACGCTCCCCCGGTCCGGGTCGGGCCCGGACTGCTGGCCGCCCTCCCCGACCGGCTGCGCGCCTCGCAGCAGGTCTTCGACCGGACGGGGGGTCTGCACGCGGCGGCCCTGTTCTCCGAGACGGGCGAGCTGATCGACATCCGGGAGGACGTCGGCCGGCACAACGCGGTCGACAAGCTCGTCGGACGGGCCCTGACCGACAACCGGCTGCCGCTGTCCCGGTCGATCCTGCTGGTCTCGGGGCGGGCCTCGTTCGAGCTGGCGCAGAAGGCGGTGATGGCCGGAATCCCGATGCTGGCCGCCGTCTCGGCGCCGTCGTCCCTCGCGGTCGACCTGGCGGCGGAGACCGGCCTGACCCTGGTCGGCTTCCTGCGCGGACCTTCCATGAACGTGTACGCGGGCGAGCACCGCATCGCCCTGGAGGCGCCGGCCGTCCAGAACTGAGGCGCCCCCTGAGGGCAGCCGGCCTCAGCCCACCGTGACGGGCTCCCGCGCCGCGCCGGCGCCGTCCGTGCCGGTGTCCTGCGGGTCGCGGGCGCGTCGCTTCGCGATCACCGCGCACACCATGAGCTGCATCTGGTGGAACAGCATCAGCGGGAGCACCGCGAGGCTCGCCTGCGCGCCGAAGAGCACCGTCGCCATCGGCAGCCCCGAGGCCAGGCTCTTCTTGGAGCCCGCGAACTGGATGGCGATGCGGTCCTCGCGGCCGAACCCGAGCCGCTTCGCCCCGTACCAGCTCAGCGCGAGCATGAGGGCGAGCAGGACCGCCTCGGCGCCGAGCAGCGCCCCGAGCCGGCCCGGGGTGATCCGGTGCCAGATGCCGTTGACCATGCCCTCACTGAACGCGGTGTAGACGACGAGCAGGATCGAGCCACGGTCGACATGGCCCAGTACCTTCCTGTGCCGGGCGATGAAGCCGCCGATCCAGCGGCGCAGGAGCTGTCCCGCGATGAACGGCAGCAGCAGTTGTACGCCGATCCTGAGCAGTGCACCGGCGGAGAAGCCGCCGCCGCTGTTGCCGAGGAGCGCCGCAGCGAGGAGCGGGGTGATGAAGATGCCGGCGATCGAGGAGAAGGAGCCCGCGCAGATCGCGGCGGGCACGTTGCCGCGGGCGATCGAGGTGAAGGCGATCGACGACTGGATGGTCGAGGGGACGAGGCAGAGGAAGAGGAAGCCGCTCTGCAGCTCGGGCGTCAGGACGTACGGCACCAGCCCCCTGCTCGCCAGGCCCAGCAGCGGGAAGGCGATGAACGTGCAGGCCAGGACGGTGAGGTGGAGCCGCCAGTGCTTGAGTCCGCCGAGGGCTTCGGCGGTGGAGAGCCGTGCGCCGTAGAGGAAGAAGAGGAACGCGACCGCCCCCGTCGAGGCTCCGCCCGCCACATCGGCGGCCGCCCCGGAGGCAGGCAGCAGCGCCGCCAGTACGACGGTGCCAATCAGGGCCAGTATGTACGCGTCGATCGGCAGCCAGGACGGCAACTGCGGGGTGCGGCGGTTCATGTGCTCCACGTGTCTCTCGTTCGGGGTCGCGCCCTGTTCATCCTGCTCCTGATCAGCTACATCGGGAATCCGGTATACCGCTCTGACTGTGATCACGGTTCGCGATAACGTGTCGCCATGTACGACCCCGTGCAGCTGCGCACCTTCCTGGCCGTCGCCCAGACGCTGAGCTTCACCGCGGCCGCCCGCCGGCTCGGCGTGCGGCAGTCCACGGTGAGCCAGCACGTGCGCCGGCTGGAGGACGCGACCGGGCGCCGGCTGTTCGTCCGGGACACGCACCGGGTCGGTCTCACCGTGGACGGCGAGGCGATGCTCGGTTTCGCCCGGACGATCCTGGAGGCCCACGAACGGGCGTCGGCGTTCTTCACCGGGACCCGGCTGCGCGGGCGGCTGCGGTTCGGGGCGTCGGAGGACTTCGTGCTGACCCGGCTGCCCGAGATCCTCCAGTCCTTCCGCCGCGACCATCCGGAGGTCGAACTGGAGCTGACCGTGGAGCTGTCGGGGACGCTGCACCAGCGGCTGGCCGCGGGCCGGCTCGATCTGGTGCTCGCCAAGCGGCGCGCCGGGGACACCCACGGGGAGCTGGTCCGGCAGGACGCGCTGACCTGGATCGGTGCGCCGGGGCTGCGGATCGACCCGGACCGCCCGGTGCCGCTGATCCTCTTCCCGCCGCCGGGCATCACCCGGGCCCGCGCGCTGGAGGTCCTGGAGGAACAGGGCCGGTCCTGGCGGGTGGCGTGTACGAGCGGCAGCCTCAGCGGGCTGATCGCGGCCGCCCGTGCGGGGCTCGGCGTGATGGCGCACAGCCGCGGCCTGATCCCGCCCGGGCTGGCCCCGGTCGCGGCCAGGGCGGGGCTGCCGGACCTCGGTGACGTGGACTTCGTCCTGCTGCACGGCCGCCGCCGGGACGGCGCGCAGCAGGCGGCGGACGCGCTGGCGGCGGCGATCCTGGCGGGCGGGGACCGGCTGATCCGGCCGCCCGGCGGGGTCGGTACGGTCCGCGGGCAGGGCGATGCATGACCTGGGACGCGGAGGGGGAGAATGGCCGGTACGCGACGGTCCGGTGCCGGGCGGACAACCCTCGACGGCCCGGCGGATGGGGATCATCCACCCGTACCCGCCCACAACGGCAGTGATCGCGACGTACAGATTCGGTGGAGATTCCCGCGCGAGCCACTTACTCCTTGGTCGGATGAGCGCCCGAGCCTTGCCCATCTGGCCGGATTTCGGCCCCTGACCAGTGCAGATGCCACGTTGTACGGACAGTTCCCTGCTCTCCCGCCGCAGCGCCCGGTGGGGTAGCGTCACGGCGCTGTGCGGAGCGCCACAAGGAGCAGGTCATTGCGCGAGTTCACTGTCCCACCCATGGCGGCCGCGCCCTGCGCAGGCGGGCTCGCGGATGTCGTGTTCGACTACGCCGAGGAGGATCCGCACCGGATCGCGCTCGGCCGAAAAGATGCGGGCGGCCGCTGGCGGGACGTCACCTCGGCGACGTTCCGCGACGAGGTGCTGGCGCTGGCCAAGGGGCTGATCGCGCACGGGGTGCGGTTCGGCGACCGGGTCGCCCTCATGTCCCGCACCCGCTACGAGTGGACGCTCTTCGACTTCGCCCTGTGGGCGGTCGGCGCGCAGTCCGTACCGGTCTATCCGACGTCCTCCGCCGAGCAGGTCCTGTGGATGCTGCACGACGCGGAGGTGTCGGCGGTGCTGGTCGAGCACGAGGACCACGCGATGACGATCGCCTCGGTGATCGACCGGCTGCCGCAGCTGAAGCGGCTCTGGCAGCTGGACGCCGACGCGGTGGCGGAACTGGTCGAGGCCGGCGCGCACGTCGAGGACGAGGTGGTGCACCGGCACCGGCGTGCGGTGACGCCCGAGTCCGTGGCGACCATCATCTACACCTCGGGCACGACGGGACGCCCCAAGGGCTGTGTGATCACGCACGCCAACTTCATGTTCGAGACGGACACCATGGTCTCGCGCTGGGAGTCGGTGTTCCACTCCAAGCCGGGCGACGAGGCGGCGACGCTGCTCTTCCTGCCGCTGGCGCATGTCTTCGGGCGGATGGTGGAGATCGCCGCGATCCGCGGCCGGGTGAAGCTGGGCCATCAGCCGGAGCTGTCGGCGAGGGCGCTGATGCCCGATCTGGTCTCGTTCCGTCCCACGTTCATCCTGGCGGTGCCGTACATCTTCGAGAAGGTCTTCAACGGTGCCCGCCGCAAGGCCGAGGCGGAGGGCCGGGCCGGGCCGTTCGACAAGGCCGTCGACATCGCGGTGAAGTACGCGGAGGCGATGGAGGCACGGGCCTTCGGCACGGGCCCCGGTCCGTCCGCCGGGCTGCGGATGCAGCACCAGTTCTTCGAGAAGGTCGTGTACAGGAAGGTGCGCGAGGCGATGGGCGGCCGGATCCGGCACGCCATGTCGGGCGGCTCCGGGATGGAGCGCCAGCTCGGGCTGTTCTTCGCGGGCGCGGGTGTCACGGTGTACGAGGGGTACGGACTGACCGAGTCGACGGCCGCGGCCACCGCCAACCCCCCGGAGCGCACCCGCTACGGCACGGTCGGGCAGCCGATCCCCGGCACCACCGTGCACATCGCCGACGACGGCGAGGTGTGGGTGTACGGCGCCAATGTGTTCGGCGGATACCTCGGCGACCCGAAGTCCACCGACGCGGTGCTCAACGACGGCTGGCTGGCCACCGGCGACCTCGGTGCGCTGGACGAGGACGGCTATCTCACGATCACCGGGCGGAAGAAGGAGATCCTGGTGACGTCCGGCGGCAAGAGCGTCGCGCCCACCGGCCTGGAGGAACGGGTGCGGGCGCATCCGCTGGTGGCCCAGTGCATCGTGGTGGGCAACGACCGGCCGTACATCGCGGCCCTGGTCACCGTGGACCAGGAGTCCGTCGAGCACTGGCTGGCCATGCAGGGCCGCCGGCCGCTCTCCCCCGGCGAGCTGGTGCGGGACCCGGACCTGGAGATGGAGGTCCGCCGGGCCGTGGTGGCCGCGAACACGGCGGTCTCGCAGGCCGAGTCCATCCGTACGTTCAGGATCCTGGCGCACCAGTTCAGCGAGGAGCACGGTCTGCTGACGCCGTCGCTGAAGCTCAAGCGCAAGGCGATCGAGACGGCGTACGCGGCCGAGGTGGACGCGCTGTACCGCTGATCGGAGCCGCCCGGTGCGCGCCCCGGCCGGAGTACCGCTCCGGCGGGACGCGCCGGAGGTAGCGTTCCTTCGGAATCCGGCGCGCGGACGGGAATGTGCGGGCCGTTCCGTTCGTTCACCCTGGGAGTCCCACCCCACAACGTTAGGATCGACCGCTCGTGAGCCAGGTCCCCTCCCTCACCCTCAACAACGGCGTCGAGATGCCCCAGCTCGGTTTCGGAGTCTGGCAGGTGCCGGACGACGAGGCCGCGCAGGCGGTCACCACAGCCATCGAGTCCGGTTACCGGAGCATCGACACCGCCGCGATCTACCAGAACGAGGTGGGCACCGGAAAGGCCATCGCCGCCTCGGACGTCGCCCGCGACGAGCTCTTCGTGACCACGAAGCTGTGGAACACCGAGCAGGGTTACGACGCGACGCTGCGCGCCTTCGACGCCTCGCTCGACAAGCTGGGTCTCGACTACGTCGACCTGTACCTGATCCACTGGCCGGTGCCGGCGAAGGACGCGTACGTCGACACCTACCGGGCGTTCGAGAAGATCTACGCCGACGGCCGTGCGAAGGCCATCGGGGTGTCGAACTTCCTCCCCGAGCACCTGGAGCGCCTCCTGGGCGAGACCTCCGTGGTGCCGGCGCTCAACCAGATCGAGCTGCACCCGCAGCTCCAGCAGGCCGAGTTGCGTGCCCTGCACGCCGAGCACGGCATCGCGACCGAGGCGTGGTCGCCGCTGGGCTCGGGCAAGGGCCTCCTGGAGGTCCCGACGGTCGTCGCGGTCGCCCAGAAGCACGGCCGCACCCCGGCCCAGGCGGTGCTCCGCTGGCACCTTCAGACGGGCAACGTGGTGATCCCCAAGTCCGTGACGCCGTCGCGGATCGCGGAGAACATCGATGTGTTCGGCTTCGAGCTGGACGCCGACGACCTCGCCGCGTTCGCGGCGCTGGACGAGGGCAAGCGGCTCGGCCCGAACCCGGGCGAGTTCAACCTCGGCGCCTGAGGCCTGCCGTAACGCCGCAGCTCCACCCGTGACCGCCGCCCGGCCGAGAGCCGGGCGGCGGTTTCGCCGTACGAAGGGACCGGACATGACCGGGGACACCGCGCCCGTCGTCGGGGCGGGTCTTTACCGGCTGCGCAATGTGGGCAGCGGCCTGGTGCTCGAGGTGCGGGACGCCGCGAAGGGCGGCGGCGCACCGGTGCAGCAGAACGAGCAGGACGGGACGGCGACCCAGCACTGGGAGTTCGTCCCCGTCCACGAGGGTGCGGCCCTCCACCACGTGGTCAACGCGCACAGCGGCAAGCGTCTGGACGTGCGCGGCGCGTCCACGGAGAACGGCGCCCTGATCCAGCAGTGGCGGGCCAACAACTTCGGTGCCCAGGAGTGGCTGATCGAACGGCATCTGGAGGCGCCGGGCACGGTGACACTGGTCAGCTTCGTCAGCGGACTGGTCCTGGAGGTCGCCGACGGCAGCAAGGAGAAGGGCGCCGGCGTCCAGCAGTGGGAGGACACCGACTCCCCCGGCCAGTGGTGGCGGCTGGAGCCGGTGTCCGGCACGCCCCGGCGCGACTGAGGTTCAGGCGCGGCGGCCCAGATGGACCGTGCGGGCCATCAGCAGATACGTGTCGGGGCGCCGGTGCAGTCCGGCCGGGTCCTCGGGGTCGAGCAGCCGGTCGAGCACCGCGGTGTCCTCGGCGTCCAGGCGGTCTCCCAGCCCGTCGCGGCGGCGGGTGAACTCGGCGATGACGTGGTCGCGCGCCACGTCGGTGAGCGGCGCGGGCAGGTCGAGCAGGAAGCTGCGGGTGCCCTGCGGGGCGAGGCCCACGGCGGTGAACAGGGCGGCCCAGTCCTCGTTCTCGCGCCGGGCGTCGGGCAGGTCCGCGCGCATCTCCTCGAAGAGCTCGGCCTGCACCGCCTCCATCCTGGCCTCCAGGCCGGGCCGGCCGAAGCCGAGGTCGCGCGGGAGCTGACGCGGCTGGAGTCCGCCCTCGACCAGCGCGACGGTGCCGCCGGGGTGCAGCAGCCCGGCGAATCCGGCCAGGACGGCGCGCTGGTCGCCCATGTGGTGCAGGGCGTTGCCGGCCCAGATCAGGTCCGCCTGTCCCAGGGCCGCGAGGTCGCCGGGGATGTCGGCGTGCAGGGTCGTGACCCGGTCGCCGAGCCCCAGGCGCGCGGCGCGGTCGCGGGTGCGCTCCAGCAGGGCGGGGGTGCCGTCCACCGCGACGACCTCAGCCTCCGGGAACGTCTCGGCGAGCAGGCAGGAGATCACGCCCGGTCCGCTGCCGATGTCCAGGACGCGCCGGACCTTCGGTGCGGTGGGCAGGCCGCCGATCCAGCGGGCGGCCTCGGTGTACTGCTCGCTGCTGAGTTCGGCGTTCTGCTCCAGCAGCGGTCCCATGACGTCCCAGTCGAAGTCCCCGGCATCGTGGTGGTTGCCGTGCGTGCTCTCGTGCCGGTGTCCGTGGCTGCCCTCGTGATGACCGTGCCCGTGTCCGGTGTGGTTGCTCATGGGAACAGCGTCGATGTGCGTCCGGCGGACAGGCAAACATTCTTGCCGGATCGGCAAGTCGCCGGTGGCCGGGTACGGCAGCCCGGCCGGGCTGGGCAGGGGAACCGGGACCGCGGTGCTGCGGGCTGGGGGCCGCCGCGCCTCACGCCTCCGGCCGGCGGCGGAACGCCAGCAGCCGGTACTCCGGATCGGGGCGCCGGCGGTCGGGCCCGGGCAGCGCGGCCAGGACCTGGGCGAGCTGGTCGGCGGCCGTCCCGGGCAGGGCCAGGCGGGAGGCGAAATAGCCGCGCCGCACCGCGTGTGCCGCGCTCAGCGGGGTCCGCCCCTGCCCGTGCCCGCGAAAGACGGCGCTGCCCACCGCGTCGAGGCCGCACGCGGCGCCGTACTCGATGATCCGCTCCGTCGCGTCGGACGGACTGGGCGCCAGATACGGTGCGAAGGCCTCGTCGATGTCGCTGCCCACGTCGTGCGCCGCGTCCTTGTCGACGGTGGTCACGAACACGCCGCCCGGCCTCAGCACCCGCGCCGCCTGTGCCACCACCGCGCGCACGGCCCCCTCCTCGCGCAGCAGGTGCAGCAGCCAGACCGCGGTCACCGCATCGACCGCCGCCTCGCGCAGGGGCAGCCGGCGTGCGTCGGCGAGCGCAACGGCTGCGATGCGCCGGCGGGCCACACGGGCCATGCCGTCGGCGGCGTCGGAGCCGAACACCCGCATACCGGGTCGGCCGCCGGCGATCCGCTCAGTGACGAGTCCCGTGCCGCAGCCGATGTCCAGCAGCGTGCGGGCGGTGGGCGGAATCAGGCCGAGCACCGCGGCCGCAGCCGCCTCGGCGCGGGGCACGCCGCCGCGCGTGGCGTCGTAGGCGGCCGCTTCTTCGTTGTAGTCCAGCATCCGGCCGACTGTAGGACACGGTTGCGGCATCGGACGACGCAACGGCAACGCCCGTATTGCCGCTGGGCCACGGGGGCCATAACTTGCCGTTATGGAGCTGGAGTTGCGCCATCTGCGAACCGTACGTGCCATCGCCGACACCGGAAGCCTCACCAAGGCGGCCGCCGCTCTCGGGCTTGCCCAGCCCGCTCTGAGCGCGCAGCTGCGACGGATCGAGAAGGCGCTGGGCGGCCCCTTGTTCGAACGGGACCACACGGGTGCCCGGCCGACGCTCCTGGGCGAGCTGGTGCTGGAGCGGGCGCGAGTGGTGCTGCCGGCCGTCAGCGAGCTCCAGGAGGAGGCGGTGCGGTTCGCCAACGCGTGGGGGACGATGGAGCGGTTCCGGCTGGGCGGTACGCACGGCCCGTTGCTGGGCGGCCTCGTCGACCGGCTGGCAGCGGCGCACCCGACCGCACCGGTGTCCACGTACACCTCCTGGTCGGTGACGGAGATCGCCGCCCAACTGGTGGACGGACGGCTTGACTTCGCGCTGATCGGGGCCTGCGGCGAGAGCCCGCCGCCGGCTGCGGACCGGCTGGAGTGGGAGGTCGTCGGGATCGATCCGGTCTTCGTGATGCTGCCGGAGAGCCATGCGCTGGCCGGGGAGACCGAGCTGGAGCTCTCCGCGCTGGCGGACGAATGCTGGGCCGATGTGCCCGGCGACGGCTGTTTCGCGGACTGCTTCGTGGCCGCCTGCGCACGGGCCGGCTTCAGTCCGGTGTCGGTGTACGAGACCGACACCGCTTCCGTCGTCCATCTGGTGCAGGTGGGGCGTGCGGTCGGGCTGTGCCGGGCGACCTTCCCGCCGACGCCGGGCATCGTGACGCGGCCGGTCACCGGTTCGCCGCTCAGCTGGCGCCATCTGCTGGGCCGCAACCCCCGGTCGGCGGCCGCTTCGGCGGCGGCCAAAGCGGTGAGCGGGCACACCCGGGCCGCGTACACCCAGGCGGTGGAGCGCAGCGACAGCTACACGCGCTGGCTCGCCGCGCATCCCCGCTTCGGCGCCGCGCCCTGACGGACCGTCGGGGCCGTCCCTCGGCCACCCCGCTCCGCGTCCGGGGGCATGGTCGCGACCCCGGCGGACCGCCTGGGCCGCCCCTCGGCTACTCCGCTCCGTGTCCGGGGGCCACGGCCGCGATCCTGGCGGCCAGGCCCAGGTCCTTCTCGGTGACCTTTCCGCCCGCGTCGTGGGAGTTCACGGAGATCGCGACGGTGTTGTAGCCGAGCGTCAGGTCGGAGTGGTGGTTGAGCTCGTCCTGGATCCGGGCGATGTGCACGGTGAGACCGGCGGCGGCGAAATGTGTCGGGAGCCGGTAGGTGCGGGTGATCCGGTCCCCCTCCAGCGTCCAGCCGGGCAGATCGCGCAGCCGGTCCTCGATCTCGTTCTGCGGCAGCGGTGCGGCGGGCATGCGGTGACTCCCTCGGTAGGGACTGCTGGTCGGCGGTTCCCGTGACGTTACGGTCTCGGTATGACAACTGTCGCGCATGACACGGGGGTAGGGCCGCTGCTGCGCAGCTGGCGGGAGCGGCGCCGGATCAGTCAGCTGGAACTGGCGCTGCGGGCCGACTCCTCGGCCCGGCACATCTCCTTCATCGAGACGGGCCGCTCCCGCCCCAGCGAGGAGATGGTCCTGCGGCTCGCCGAGCGGCTGGACGTACCCGTACGGGAGCGCAACGCCCTTCTGGTGGTGGCCGGTTACGCACCGCGCTACACGGAGACCGCGCTCGACGACCCCGCGATGGGTGCGCTGCGCGAGGGCATGGACCGGCTGCTCCGGGGATACGACCCGTATCCGGCGTTCGTCGTCGACGGCCTCTACACGGTGGTGGCCGCCAATCAGGGGATGGCCCGGCTGCTGGACGGAGTGTCGGAGCACCTGCTCGTCCCGCCGCTGAACGCGATGCGGCTCACCCTGCACCCGGAGGGAATGGCCCCGCGGATCCGCAATCTGCGGGAGTGGCGGGCCGATCTGCTGGCGCAGATGGAGCGTCAGATCGCTCTGGTCCGCTCGGCGGAGCTGCGTGAGCTGTACGAGGAGGTCGCCGGCTATCCGGTGGCGTCGGAGCACGGCGGGGACCAGGAGTGGGCCGGGCCCTCGGCCTCCGTACCGTTCGCCCTGCCCCTGCTGGTCGAGCACGACGGGCGGCTGCTCTCCTTCGTGGCGTCCATCGCGACGTTCAACACCCCGATGGATGTGACGGTGGCTGAGCTGGCCATCGAGACGCTGTTGCCGGCCGATCAGGCCACCGCCGCATATCTGCGGTCGCTCAGTTCTTGACGACCGGCCGGGCCCACGGGGCGTCCGCGCGGGCCAGGACATGGGCGGCCAGACACACCGCCCCGAGGATCACCACGGCCAGGAGCAGCGGCAGGGTCGCATGCCCGTGCAGCACGGCCACGGCGCCCACGAGGGCGCCGGCCAGCATGGCGGCGGCCGAGAGGATCCGGCGGCCCGCCCTGCTGCCGCCTCCCCCGGCGAGCCTGCCGTCGGAGGCGATGCCGGTGATGGTCAGGGTCAGGACGGTGGTGGTGAGGTCGGGGACGGCGAGCGCGCGCGAGACGGCGTTCTGTACGCCGAGCCCCAGGGCGAGCAGCACGATGAGGGCGAAGCGGACGCCGCCGTCGTACGGGCTGCCCGAGACGAGGGTGACGACGAGGGCGGCCAGGACGCACAGCGTCTCCACCCCTACGGCGTGCAGCAGCATGCGGCCCCGGTGGGCGTGGGAGTGATGGATGATCAGCCCGCCGGACAGCGCCCCGGCCGCGAACGCGCCGAGCGCGACCAGGGAGGCGGCCAGGGAGAATCCGGGGGCTCCGGCGAACGCGAAGCCGGCGAAGACCACATTGCCCGTCATGTTGGCGACGAAGACCCGGCCCAGTTCCAGATAGCTGACGGCGTCGACCAGTCCGGTGACGACGGTCAGGGCGAGCATGAGCGGCGGCAGCGGCCCGTGCCGGTCGTTCATGTCCGGTACGAGGGTGCTCCATGCCTCACGCAGGACGACGGGCACGGGCACGCTCCGATCACGGGGTGGGGTGCTCCGGATTGTGCCGCTGTGCCCGGGCCGAATGACAGACCGACGCGCGTCGCCCCTGTGCCGCCCGAACGGCGCAGGGGCGAGCGCGTCCTCGCTACACGCGCGCCCCGTTGTCGGCCGGGTCGCGGTGCCCGGCCCCGGACCTGCCGCGCGGGACGCGGGTGCGGGCGGGCGGCGGGGCCTTGCTGCTGCGTTCCAGCAGGACCGCGGCCGGTACGGCCGTCATGACCGAGGAGTACGTACCGACGACGATGCCGATCAGCAGGGCGAGGGCGAAGTCCGCGAGGGAGTCGCCGCCCAGCACGGCCAGTGCGGTGAGGATGAACAGGGCGCCCATCCCGGTGTTGACCGTTCTGGGGACGGTCTGCAGGACGGCCCGGTTCGCCACGTCCGCCAGTGGCTGCCTGCGGGCCTTCGCCCAGAGTTCCCTGACCCGGTCGAAGACCACGACGGAGTCGTTGACGGAGTATCCGATGACGGTGAGGAGCGCCGCCAGGAAGATGCCGTCGACGGTGCGTCCCAGCCAGGCGAAGGCCCCGACGAGAATGATCACGTCATGGACGAGCGCCCCGACCGAGGCCACGGCGAAGGTCCAGCGGAACCGGATCGCCAGATAGGCCAGCTGGACGAGGACGGCGATGGCCAGGGCGATCAGGGCGTTGCGCCGCAGTTCGTCACCCAGGCTGGGGCCGATGAGTTCGTCGCGGACCTTGGTGGTCTCGCCGCCCTCCTCGGCGAGGGCGGTGCGCAGCGCGTGTTCGCCGTCGTTGTCGAGGTTGCCGGTCCGCACCGAGATGTCACCGGCACCCGCCGTGGTGACCTCGGCGTCGGCGAAGCCCGCACCGGCCAGCGCGGTGCGCGCGGTCTCCACGTCGACGGGCCGGCTGGTCGCGTACTCCACGAGCCGGCCGCCGGTGAACTCGACGCCCAGGTTGACGCCGCGCACCACGATGCCCGCCACCGCCACCGCGATCAGGGCCGTGGAGATCAGCAGCCAGCGGCGGGGCGAGCGCATCAGCTGCGGGTCGCGGCGGGCGATCCAGGTCCGGACCCGGCCGGGGCTCGCGATGCCGTTGACGCCCCGGTAGTCGCTGACGAACCGGGAGCGGGCGGCCGTCTCGGTGAGCGCGCGGGCGATGACGAGCGCGGAGAACATCGACGCCAGAACACCGATGCCGAGCGTGACACCGAAGCCCTTGACCGGCCCGGAGCCGAGGAAGAAGAGCAGTCCCGCCGCGATGAGCGTCGTCACGTTGGAGTCGGCGACGGCGCTCCAGGCGTGCCGGAACCCGGCGGTGAGCGAGGTGCGCAGGGGCTGGCCCGGGCGCAGGGCGTGTTCCTCCCTGGCCCGTTCGAAGACGAGCACGTTCGCGTCGACGGCCATTCCGATGGCCAGGACGAACCCGGCGAGTCCCGGCAGGGTGAGGGTGACACCGAGCGCGACGAGTGCCGCGTACGAGATCACTCCGTAGGCGGCGAGGGCCACGGCGGCGAGGGCGCCGAAGAGGCGGTAGACGACGGTGATGAACAGGGCCGTGGCCGCCGCGCCGATGAGGGCGGCGCGGGCGCTGGCGTCGATGGCGTCGGCGCCGAGCGTCGGGCCGACCGTCCGCTGCTCGACGATCTCGACGGGCACGGGCAGCGCGCCGCCCTGGATCAGCAGGGCGAGTTCGCGTGCCTCGTCCGCGCTGAACGATCCGGTGATCTGGGTGGAGCCGGAGGGCAGGCCGGTGCCGCAGGCGACACCCGGGGAGACCTGCGGCGAGGAGATCACCTGCTTGTCGAGGACGATGGCGACCCGGCGCCGCTCGTCCTGGACCGGGTGGCAGGCCGCTTCCCCGGTCAGCCGGGTCCAGTCCCGGCCGGCGTCCTTGTGGAAGTCGAGTGAGACGGTCCAGCCGGCGCCCTGCTGGGCGTCGAACGCGGCGGAGGCCTCCTTGACGCCCGCGCCGGAGAGTGCGGCGGGGCCGAGTGCGAGGGCGGCGCCCTGTTCGTCGGGCAGCGTCAGCCCGTCACCTTCGTTCCCGGCGTCCGGTGTGCCGGGACCCTGTACGGCGTGGAAGGTGAGCTGTGCGGTTCTGCCGATGACATCGGCGGCCTTGCGGGGGTCCTGGACGTCCGGCAGTTCGACGATGATCCGGTCCTCACCGGAACGGGTCAGGGTCGGCTCCGTGACACCGAGCGAGTCGATGCGCAGGCGCAGTACCTCCAGCGTGCGGTCGGTGCTCTCCCGGTCGGCCTTCGCGGTCTCGGAATCCTTGGCCTGCAGCACCATTCTGGTGCCGCCCTTGAGGTCGAGGCCGAGTCTGGGGGACATGGTCAGCGTGATGAACACGGAGACGAGCAGTACGGCCGCAGCCAGAACCGCCCGCACCGTGGTGGCACGGGTCATGGGTGTTTCCTCCGAGGGGGCGCCGGACGGCCCTCGCCCCGGTTGCCCGAAGGGCACGGCGCCGTGCCGTCGGACCGCGCGGCGGGCGGCGGTTCGACGGCTCGGCTCAGGACGGCGGGAGCGGTCCGGCAGTGGTGTGGGTCGGGACCGGTGACAGGTCCCCCGGCCGGTGTGCGGCGGCCCTCGGAGGCCCGCGCACGCCGGGAAGCGCGGCACGGAAGCGGTCGGCGGCGGCCGATGGTGCGGCGGGTGCGGACCCGGGGACGGGGGGCGGGAGCGGGATGCCGGGCGCGCGCGGCGGCAGGGTGCCGGGGCCGGGCGGCGGCAGGTGCTGAGGGGTACGGGGATGCTCGGCCGCCGCCCATGGCTGGGGTGCGGCCGCCGGTCCCGAGCGGTGGGTTCCGACGGCGGTGACGGAGCCGGTACTTCGGGGGGTCCGGCTGTCGCGGACCGCCGGGGTGCGCTCGGCCCGGTGGGTCCGCACGGACCGGTCCGTGCGCGGGGAGCGGAGGCAACGGTCGGTGTGCTGGGACCGGACTGTCTGCTGGGCGGAGCGGTCCGTGCGCAGGGAACGGCCCGCGTCCGGGGAACGGTCGGTGTGCTGGGCGGCCGGCCGGGTTCCGGCCGGGGCGGCTGCGAAGGGTGCCGGGGCGGCCGCGGCGGGGAGTCCGGCCCCCGCGGCTGCGGGTGCACCGCCGGCGACGGCGAGGACGGCAAGGATCAGCGCGGCCAGGAACTGCCGGGCGGCCGCCCGGCGCCCGTGGAGCGCCGGGCCGTCCGGCCGGCGGGAAGGCGCGTTCCCCCGGGGCGCCCCCGGGAGGGGGGTCACCCGGACCGGCCGGGCAGGTCCGGTGCGACCGTGGCGTGGCGGAGCACCGAGCTGAGGAGCAGCCCGGCACCGCGCACCACCGTGGTCGCGGGGTCGTCCGACAGCCGGACCGGGACGCCGAGGCGGACCGCGATGCGGTTGGTGACGTCCGGGCGCAGCGCGCCGCCTCCGGCGAGCAACGGGCCCCTGCGCAGGGCTCCGAGGAGCGCACCGTGCCGGTCCTGCTGCCACATCGCCATGATCATGTCCAGGACGGTACGGACGACGGCCGTGGGCGGTTCACCGGGGGCCAGGTCGCTGAGGCCGGTCTCGGCCAGACGGGCGTCACGGACCATGCCGTCGACGAGGAGGGTGACCTCGGTCAGTTCGGCACCGATGTCGACGACGATCAGCGGGCCGCCGTCCTGCGGTCCGGCGCAGGCGGCCGCGGCCCTGGCACTGTCCAGGACGATGACGCTCGACGGGCCGAGTGCGCGGAGGATGTCCCGTGCGGCCGTACGGTGTTCGGCCCCGGCCAGGACGGGGTGGCTGAGCACGATCACCGTGTCGCTGCGGTCGGCGCCCAGGGCCGTATCGGCGATACGGGCCAGCATCCGGCCGCACGACTCGGTGTCGACGATGCGTCCGCGCCGCACCGGACGGCCGTGCCCGTCCGCACCGCCCGTCTCGGTTCCGGTGTCGGCGACGACGCCCTGCCCGGGGATCCAGGCGCGGGTCCGGGAGCTGCCGAGGTCGAGCGCGAGCCCGCGGGTGGCGCCCCGGTGCTGCCGGTGGGCCGGCCGCCCGGATCGCTGTCCGTCGCGCAGAGAACGCATCGCCCCTCACCCCCGGCCTGCTTCCGCCGCCGTTCACACACCCGTTGACCCGCTGATAGCGAGGCAAGACCGAACCATCACTATGCAATAGGGAGGCAAAGAAAGCCACTCCCGTGCAAAATCAAAGGGGTGCGACGCTTCGCGCCGAACGGGCTCCGCGCCGCCGGACGCCCGGGGCCGTTGCGCCCGTACGTCCGGCGGCCGCCGGTCACACCCCGGACGGCAGGAACTCCGCGATCAGTTCCGCGAACTCCTCGGGGGCGGCGATCCGGACCCCCAGGTCCTCCGCCTTCGTCCGCTTGGACCCGGCCTTCTCACCGGCCACCAGCAACGTGGTGCGCTTGGAGACGCTGGAGGAGGACTTTCCGCCGGCCCGCTCGATCAGCTCGTTCATCTGGTTGCGCGAGAGCTTCTCCAGCGCGCCCGTCATGGCCCCGGTCACCACCACGGTCATCCCGTCGAGCGGCCGGCCGTCCGCAGCCCCCTCGGTGTCCGCCGCCGCGGCGCCCTCCTCGCCCGGCTCCGGCGGCGGGGTCGCACCCGGTTCCGTCATCGTGAGCCCGGCGGCGACCAGCTTCTCGATCAGCGGGGCGAGCTCCACCAGCTCCGCGACGACCCCCGCCGCCTTCTCCTTGCCGATGCCGTCGACGAGCTGGAGCGTCTCCACGTCGGCGGCTCTGATCCGGTCCATGTCCGCGAAGTACCGGGCGATCCGCCGCGACATCGAGCGCCCGGTGCCCCGCACACCCAGGGCGCAGAAGACCCGGGAGAGCGGCTGGGCGCGTGCCGCGTCGATCGCGGCGAGCAGATTGTCGGTGCTCGTCTCGCCCATCCGTTCCAGCCCGAGCAGCTGCTCGCGCTCCAGGGTGAACAGGTCGGCGAAGTCAGCGACCAGGCCGGCGTCGACGAGCTGGACGACCCGCGTCGCGCCGAGGCCCTCGATGTCGAGCTGGTCGCGCCCCGCCGCGTACGAGATGGAGGCCACGAGGCGGCAGTCGCGGCCGCGGACACAGCGCCAGCGCTGCTCGCTGGTGTCGATCTCGGAACCGCACTGGGGGCAGGACTCGGGGAAGACGACCGGCTGCTCGTCACCGGTCCGCAGGTGGGCGACGGGGGCCTCGATGCGGGGAATGATGTCGCCGGCCTTGTAGACCATCACGTGGTCGCCGATCCGCAGGTCGCGGCGGGTGATGTCGGCGGGGTTGTGCAGGGTGGCGTAGCTGACGGTCGATCCGTCGATCTCCACCGGCTCCAGCACGGCGCGCGGCGCGATGATGCCGGTCCGCCCCACATTCCACTCGACGCCGAGGAGCCGGGTGACCTTCTCGACGGCCGGCAGCTTGTACGCGATGGCCCAGCGCGGCGCCCGGGTGCCGGAGCCGGCGTCGCGCTGGTCGGCGGCGAGGTCCGCCTTGATGACGATGCCGTCGATACCGAAGGGCAACGAGGCGCGCAGCGAGGCGACTTCCTCCACCCGTGACTGGACGTCCTCGACAGTGGTGACGGTGCGCGGCGCCACCGCCGTGTCCGCCGCGGTGTGCACACCGAGCCCCGCCGCGTACGCGAGGGTCTCGCTGTGGGGCAGCCCGGCCAGCGTGTCGGTGAGCTCCCCCGAGTCGGGCAGCGCGAGGACGCCGTACGCGAAGAACGTCATCTCCACCGTGTACGGGCGGTCCTTGGCACGCAGGGTGCCCGCCGCGCCGTTGCGCGCGTTGGCGAAGGGTGCGCCGCCGTGTTCGGTGCGGACCGTGTTGGCCTGCTCGAACTGCTCGGCCGTCATGAGGATCTCGCCGCGCATCTCGATCGTGACCGGTTCGGCGAGCTGCCCGGGCAGGCCCACCACGGTGCCGATCGCATGCGAGACGTCCTCGCCCGCGGTGCCGTCGCCGCGGGTGATCAGCTGTTCCAGCCGGCCCGCGCGGTAGCGGGCGGCGACGGCGAGGCCGTCGAGCTTCGGCTCGACGCTCCAGGCGGTGACCGGCCGGCCGATCCGGCGCTCCAGCGAGGCGGTCCAGGTGACGAACTGCTCGGCCGAGAACACATTGTCCAGGGAGAGCATCGGCACGGTGTGCGGCACGTCCCCGACCGCCGCACCGCCGGCCACCTTGCCGGTCGGCGATCCGGCCAGCACGTCCTGCGGGTGGTCCTGTTCGTATGCGGCGATCCCGCGCGCCAGCCGGTCGTAGGCATCGTCGTCGAGCGTGCTCTCGCCCGTGGCGTAGTACGCGGCGGCGGCCTGCGACGCCTCTTCGACCGCGGCGGCGTAGGCGGCGGCATCGGCGAGCACAACAGCTGAGTTCGTCATGCCCCCATCCTGCCGCCCACCACTGACAACGCCCCGGACGCGAGCGGCGGAGTCCGCCGCACCGGTGCCGGCCCGCCGGGCCGGACTGGACCGGCTTCCCGGCTTGTCCGGGAACACCGGCTGATGCCCCGTTCCACGTGTTCCCCGGGCCTGATCAACCGTTTCCGCGCCGGTCGTACCACCCGGTATAAAGACTGCATGACTGCCGATGTGCCGCTGCCCGCCCGTCCCGCCACCCTGGAGGACGTCGCCGGGGTGGCCGGGGTGTCACGGGCGACGGTGTCCCGGGTGATCAACGGGGCGACCACCGTGGACCCGGCGCTGCGGCGGATGGTCGAGGAGGCCGTGGACGCCACCGGCTACGTGCCCAACCGGGCGGCCCGCTCGCTGGTGACCCGGCGCACCGACTCGATCGCGCTCGTCGTCTCGGAGCGGGAGCGGCGCACCGTGTCCGAGCCCTTCGTCGGCCGGATGTTCTCCGATCCGTACTTCGGACGGGTGGTCAGCGGACTGCTCGAGGTCCTGCGTCCGGCGGGCATCCAACTGGTGCTGATGCTGGCCGACGACCAGGAGTCCCGCGACCAGTTGCTGTCCTATCTGCGCCACGGGCATGTCGACGGCGTGGTGCTGATCTCGTCGCACGCGGACGATCCGCTCCCGGGGCAGCTGCACGACACCCGGCTGCCCGCCGTGCTCGCGGGACAGCCCCGCAGGCCGGCCCCGATCACGTACGTCGAGGCGGACCAGATGGCCGGTGCCCAGCTGGCCGCCGACCATCTGGTCTCACTGGGCCGCCGCCGGATCGGCACCGTGACGGGCCCGCAGGACATGCCGGCCGGTCAGGCGCGGCTCACGGGCTTCGTGGACGCGCTCGCCCTGCACGGCATCGTGGATGTGGCGGCCGCCGAGGGCGACTTCACCCATGCGGGCGGCGCGACGGCCATGAGGCGGCTGCTCGCCGAGCGTCCGGACCTGGACGCGGTGTTCATCGCGTCGGACCTGATGGCTCTGGGCGCCATTCCGGTGCTGCTGCGGGCCGGCAGGGACGTCCCCGGGGACGTGGCCCTCGTCGGGTTCGACGACAGCAGTGCGGCCCTGGCCTGTGATCCGCCGCTGACGACGGTCCGGCAGCCGGTCGAGGAGATGTCCGCGGAGATGGCCCGGCTGCTGCTGAGGCAGATCGGTGAGCCCGGCGTGCGGGCGCCCTCTGTGATCTTCCATCCGACCCTGGTACGGCGGCAGTCGGCCTGACCGGAGCTCCCGGGGCAGCCCTCAGCCCAGTGCGCCGGTGCCGGCGTCCTTCTCCCCGCCGGGGAGGCCTTCGGCAGCGGGACGCACGGTTCCCCCCATCGGCACCTGCGGTCCCGAGACCTCGCCCAGCCAGCGTCTCAGGACCCGGTGCACCGCCTCCGCTCCGACGAGTTCGCCGACCCGCTCCCCGCCCTCGCCGGTGGCCGCTTCCAGTGGGTCCGTCATCCCGCGCGGCCACAGCAGGAACGGGCGCGACTGCTCGCCGCCCAGACCGCCGTGCGAGCCGATCTGCTCCTCGAAGGCGTGCACGGTGCCGGTCCCGGGGTCGTGCATCGAGTTGACCATCACGTCGGCGACGTGCGGGAAGGTGTCCGTGCGCCGGACCGCGTCGGCCGCGCCCGGACCGAAGGGGGCCAGCGGCCCCTGTCCGTCCGCCAGTTCCGCAACGGGAATCTGCGTGCCGTCGCGTCCCAGCACCACCGAGCCGTGGCGCTCGCTGCGGACGAGCAGGAAGCCGATGCCGGGGTGGCTGGCGAGCGTGCCGAGCAGGGCGGGGTGGCGGCGCCCGATCTGCTCCAGCGAGGCGCGTCCCGCGATGTCGGGGAAGGAGATCAGCCCGAGGTTGCCGGAGGCGAGGACGACCGGGTCGGAGGGCTTGGCGACGCGTTCCTCCTGTCCCTCGGCCACCGGCCGGTGGAGGGCGATCCGGACCGCGTCACGCGCCTCGGAGCCGCTGCGGGTGCGCTGGGCCCGGCGGGGCACCGGCAGTCCGCTGCCCGCCCGCACCAGGTCCTTGAGCGTCAGCCCGTACACCCCGGCGAAGGTCTCCCCCGGGCTCTGGCCGTGGTCGGACAGGAGCACGATGCGGTAGGTGCGCGGGGTGTGCTCGGCGACCTTGACGATCAGGGCGAGCGAGCGGTCCAGCCGGGCGAGGACCTTCTCGGCGTCCCGGCTGTGCGGCCCCGAGTGGTGGGCCACCTCGTCGTAGGCCACCAGGTCGGCGTAGACGGCGGTCCGTCCGGCGAACATGTCGCCCATGACGGCGGCGACCACCACATCGCGTTCCACGACGGTCGCGAAGGCCCGGATGAAGGGGTAGAGCCCGCCGCGTTTGATCCGGGGCGTCTCCTTGCGGATCCGGGCCCTGGTCGACTGTCCGATCTCACGGCCGACCTCGGCGACGAACGAGAGGGCGGTACGGACCGCGTTGGCCGGATCGGAGAAGTAGGCGAAGTACCCGGCCCGGGAGCGCCGTCCCTTGCCCCGCCGGGCGGCCATCGACAGTACGAGTGCGAGCTGGTCGGCGCCGCCGCTGAAGAGGTTGCCGCGGCTGGCTCCGTCGAGGGTGAGCAGTCCGCCGTCCTTGGTGCGCACGATGGCGCGGCGCTGCAGTTCGAGAGCGCTCGCCGGTCTGCTGGAGACCATGATGTCGCCGGTCTCCTTCTCGTACCAGCGGAAGGCCGGGACGTCGTGGTTGCTGCCGTGCAGGATGCCGAGCTGGCTGGCGCCGGTCTGGCTGGACCAGTCGGTGCGCCACGGGGTGAGGCGGTGGCCCTCCGCGTCGGCCAGCCAGTGCGCGACGGTCGGCATGAGTCCGTCGGCCGCCGCCTGTGCGAGGACGTCGTGGCCGACGCCGTCGAGCTGGATGAAGACGGTGCCGGGCGCTCCCTCATCGCCCGCGCCGGCCGTACCGCTGCGGCGGCGGCGCAGTTCGGCCAGGCGCGAGAGTCTTCGGCGGTAGGCGTTGTCGTCCCGGACGGCCAGAGCGGTGGAGGTCGCGGAGGCGACGGCGGACATCACGGCCGCGACGACGACAGCCGTCTCCGGGGCGGCGGCGCCGCGCCCGTCCGGGATGAGGCGCAGCGCGATCAGCAGCAGCGAGCCGTTGAGGAAGAAGACGAGCATGCCGAGGACCAGGGCCGGCACGATGAGCAGCGCCCGTACGAGCACCGGCCAGACCAGCGCCGAGAGCAGACCGAACGCGCCCGCGCCCCACGCCGCGGTGAACGCGGTCTTGGTGACGCTGTCGCCGTCGTCCGACTGGAGCTGGAAGTCCGGCAGAATCCCGGCGAGCACCAGCATGGTGAGCGTCGAGACCGCCCACACCGCGATCACTCGCATCAGGGCGCTGCCGGCTGCTCGCCATCGCCCGTCACCCACGCCGCTGCCACCTCACGTCCGGGCCCCGCCGTTCCGGGCCCTGCCCAAGCCTTTCACAACAGGGGCGTCGCGCCGCGGAACCGGGAGCCGGGCGGCCGCAGTGGTCAGCAGCCGTCGTAGCCGGCGGTCGGCATGGAGAGCCTGCGGTGCACGCTGGCCTTCGTACGGGCGCTGTACTGCGGTTCGTCGAGACCGGCGATCTCCAGGCGTACGCCGCGCCGCTCGCACTCCGCCGCGAACTGCGGCACCGAGGCGACGGCCCGTGCGAGCACCCGGTCGTGGGCCGCGACGAAGACCTCGACCTCGCCCCCCTCGACATCGGCCCAGAGCGCGTGGTGGTCGGCGCGCAGTCCGTAGAGGCGCAGCTGCCGGGTGACCACGTAGCCCCGGTCGGCGGCCCAGCGGGCGCACATGGCGTGCTGGCTCCGGGTGTCCACGAGGAACGGATCGCTGTCGAGTTCCTCGAGCGGCGTGAGACTGGCGATGGCCGCCACCCGTACGTCCCCCATGGCCGTCCCCCCGTGCTAGGCGTGCCCCGACCCTACCCGCCTGATTCCCGCGCAAGAAGGCGCGCGGCGGGGCGGGACGGGGGCGTACGGGGAGCGGGCGCGGGTCACGGGGACCGGCGCCCGCTCCCGCACACGGGTCAGCCGTCGAGCGAGGTCATGACGTGCTTGATGCGGGTGTAGTCCTCGAAGCCGTAGGCGGAGAGGTCCTTGCCGTAGCCGGACTTCTTGAATCCGCCGTGCGGCATCTCCGCGACGAGCGCCATGTGGGTGTTGATCCACACACAGCCGAAGTCGAGGTTCCTGGACATCCGCATGGCGCGGGCGTGGTCCTTGGTCCACACCGAGGAGGCCAGCGCGTAGTCGACGCCGTTGGCGTAGGCGACGGCCTGGGCCTCGTCGGTGAACGACTGGACGGTGATGACCGGGCCGAAGACCTCGTTCTGGATGATCTCGTCGTCCTGCTTGAGCCCGGAGACGACGGTCGGGGCGTAGAAGTAGCCCTGGTCGCCGACCCGGTGGCCGCCGGCCTCGACCCTGGCGTGCTCGGGGAGCCTCGCGATGAAGCCGCTGACCTGGGCGAGCTGTCCGGCGTTGTTGAGCGGGCCGTAGAGCACGTCCTCGTCGTCCGCCGGGCCGGTCTTCGTGTCGGCGGCGGCCTCGGCGAGCGCGGTGACGAACTCGTCGTGGACGGACTCGTGGACCAGGACGCGGGTCGCGGCCGTGCAGTCCTGTCCGGCGTTGAAGAAGCCGCCGACGATCAGGTCGTCGACCGCCTTCGACAGGTCCGCGTCCTCGAAGATCACCGCGGGCGCCTTGCCGCCGAGCTCCAGGTGGACGCGCTTGACGTCGATGGCCGCGCTCTGGGCGACCTGGATGCCGGCCCGGACCGAACCGGTGATGGAGGCCATCGCCGGGGTCCGGTGCTCGACCATCAGCCGGCCGGTCTCCCGGTCGCCGCAGACGACGTTGAAGATTCCGCGGGGCAGCTCCAGCGACTCCAGCACCCCGCCGATGATCTCGGCGAGCAGGACGGTGGACGCGGGGGTGGTGTCCGAGGGCTTGAGGACCACGGCGTTGCCCGCGGCGAGTGCCGGGGCGAACTTCCAGACGGCCATCATCAGCGGGTAGTTCCACGGCGCGACCTGCGCGCAGACACCGACCGGCTCACGGCGGATGATCGAGGTCATGCCGTCCATGTACTCGCCGGCCGAGCGGCCCTCCAGCAGCCGGGCGGCGCCCGCGAAGAAGCGGACCTGGTCGATGGCGGGGGCCAGCTCCTCGCTGCGGGTCAGGTGCAGCGGCTTGCCGGTGTCGCGGCTCTCGGCCGCCACCAGCTCGTCGGCCCGGGCCTCCATCGCGTCCGCGATCCGCAGCAGGGCCAGCTGGCGGACGGACGGCGTGCTGTCGCGCCAGACGGGGAACGCGGCAGCGGCGGCCGCCATGGCCGCGTCGACGTCGGCCTCGCCGGAGAGCGGGGAGGTCGCGTAGACCTCGCCGGTGGCCGGGTCCACGACGTCGAGGGTGCGGCCGTCCGAGGCGTCCGCGGGGACACCGTCGATGAAGTTGCGGAACGTGAGGGGCATACGGGGAGAACCGGTTTCTCTCGTGATCGGTCGGCGGTACGGGCCGGGCGGGCGGTGCGGCGGAGGCGGCCGCCCGCGCGGGTCAGGCGGCCGTGCGGGCGGACAGGTGCTCGTGGACGGCGGGCCAGCTGCCGTCCTCGGCGCGTGCGAAGACGATCGTCTCGCGCTCGTGGACCGTCTCCTGCCCGGCCCGGGTGGAGACGGTCGTCTCCACGTCGTGGCTGAAGACGGCGGTGGAACCGAAGTGCTGGATCAGCTGCCCGGTCGAGGTGCAGCCGAGGACGCGGAAGCCGTCCTGGTCCACCCACTCCTGCCACAGGGCGCGGTACTCGGCGGTGGAGCCGAGCCGCTGCGGGGTGGAGTGGAAGACGAAGGTCGCGTCGGGGGCGAAGGCGCCGAAGTAGTCGTCGAGGCGACCCTCGGCGAAGGCGGCGACGAGCGCCGCGGCAGCGGCCCGGATCGCTTCGGTGTCCCGGTCGGGCGTGCTCATGGACGGCTCCTGGATGAACGGGGGTGGAGGCGGGGAAGGGGGGGTCAGAGGGCCGCGGCCGGCTGGGCGGCGGGCTCGTCGTCGGCGCCGGTGATCGGCGGGACGGGGGTGTCCGAGGCCCGGACGAAGCGCGGCCCGTCCGGCCCGTACACGCCGCGGGGCTCGGGGAAGAGCGTCAGCAGGACGAGGTAGAGGACGGCGGCGAGGCCGAGACCGACCGGCAGCGAGATGTCCGTGCCGTTGGCGAGGTCGCCGAGCGGGCCGACGAACTGGCCGGGCAGGTTGGTGAACAGGAGCGCCACCCCGGCGGAGACCAGCCAGGTAGCCAGGCCGCGCCAGTTCCAGCCGTGGTTGAACCAGTAGCGGCCACCGGTCTGCCGGCGGTTGAAGACCTGGAGCGCCTCGGCGTCGTACCAGCCGCGCCGGGTCACGTAGCCCAGCGCCATGACGATCATCCACGGCGCGGTGCAGGTGATGATCAGGGTGGCGAAGGTGGAGATGGACTGCGCGAGGTTGAGCGCGAAGCGGCCGACGAAGATGAAGGCGATCGACAGGGCGCCGATGAAGAACGTCGACTGCACGCGGCTGAAGCGGGTGAAGACGCTGGAGACGTCGAGCCCGGTGCCGTACAGCGCGGTCGTGCCGGTGGAGAGTCCGCCGATGAGGGCGATCAGGCAGAGCGGCAGGAAGTACCAGCCGGGCGAGATGGCGAGCAGTCCGCCGACGTAGTTGGGGGCGGCCGGATCGACGTACTTCGCGGCCTTGGTGGCGATGATCGACGCGGTGGCGAGGCCGAAGACGAAGGGCAGCAGCGTGGCGATCTGGGCGAGGAAGGCGGCGCCCATGACCCGGCGGCGCGGGGTGTCGGCCGGGATGTAGCGGGACCAGTCGCCGAGGAAGGCTCCGAACGAGACCGGGTTGGACAGCACGATCAGCGCGGCGCCGACGAAGGACGGCCAGAACAGCGGGTCGGAGGTCGAGGCGAAGGAGCCCGCGTATCCGGCGTCGAAGTCTCCGGCGAAGGCGAAGGCGCCGAGGACGAACAGGGCCGAGGCCGCCACCACCGCGATCTTGTTGACGAGCAGCATGAAGCGGAAGCCGTAGACGCAGACCACGAGGACGAGCCCGGCGAAGATCGCGTAGGCGATGGCGTACGAGAGATCGGACTCGGGAACGTCCACGAGCCGGTGGGCGCCGCCGACCAGGGCGTCGCCGGAGGACCACACCGAGATCGAGAAGAACGCGACCGCGGTGAGCAGCGAGAGGAACGAGCCGACGACCCGGCCGTGCACACCGAGGTGGGCGGAGGAGGAGACGGCGTTGTTGGTGCCGTTGCGCGGGCCGAACAGCGACATGGGCGCGAGCAGCAGCGCCCCGGCGACGAGGCCGAGGACGGTCGCGGCGAGGCCCTGCCAGAAGGAGAGGCCGAACAGGATCGGGAAGGCGCCCAGCACACAGGTCGCGAAGGTGTTGGCGCCGCCGAATGCGAGCCGGAAGAGGTCGACGGGACGGGCGGTGCGGTCCGCGTCGGGGATCCGCTCCACACCGTTGGTCTCGACTTCGGTGATCGAGGTCGTCACGGGCGTTCCACCTACTGTTCGTGCAGTTCATCCAGGGGCTGGCCCCTCAGTGTGTGCGGCGCGGACACCGTGGGCAATTGTGAAAGTCACAGACGGATACCCTCATATATGTGGCCACCAACAAACTCACTGTCGAGGACCTGCTCTCCTTCCCCGCGCTCCAGCTCACCGTGCGGGCGGGCAGCGGCGGCCTGGGGCGGTCCGTCTCCTGGGCGCACGCGAGCGAGCTGGCCGATCCGACGCCGTGGCTGCTCGGCGCCGAGGTGATCATGACGGCGGGCCTGGCGGTGCCGCGCACGGCCGCCGGGCAGCGCGCGTATCTGGAGCGGCTGGACGACGCCGGGGTCTCCGCCCTGGCGCTCTCGGCGCAGCTGCACATGCCGCCGCTGCACGACGCGTTCTTCCGGGCGGCCGAGGAGCGGGGCTTCCCGGTGCTGGAGGTGCCGCTCGCCGTGCCCTTCATCGCGGTGTCCCAGGAGGTGGCCGCCTCGGTTCAGGAGGACGCCCGGTACCGGCTGGGCGCCCAGCTCCAGGTCTTCGGTTCGCTTCGGTGGCTGGTGGCCGAGGATCTGGACACGCCGACGCTGCTGCGCCGCCTGGAGCGCCTGTCGGGGTACGACGTGTATCTCTGCACCCCGCAGGGGCGCCCGCTGCTGCCCGGGGTGCCGGTACCCGAACCGGGGGTGCTGCCCGCCTCCGCGGACGCGCCGCCGACCATTCCGGGCGGTTTCGTGCTGCCGGTACCGGCGCCGGGCGGTCCGGCGGGATTCCTGGTGGCGTACGAGCGCGAGGGCGCCCAGCCCGCGGGGCTCGCCGTCGTCCAGCACATCGCCACGGTGGCGGCGCTGCGCGTCGCGATGGTGCGCAACGAGCGCGAGACGCTGCGCCGCGAGGGTGCGGAGACCCTGGCCGAACTGCTCCAGGAGGTCCTCGACCCGGAGACGGCGCGGCGCAGGCTCGCGCGGCACGCGATCGAGGGCGACACCGTGCTGATCGTGATCCGCCGTGCGACGGAGGAGGCGCTGCTGCGCTGCCTCCAGGACCACCCGCATCTGCTGCTGACGTGGGGTGAGGACCGCTATGTGCTGGGCTCCCCCGAGCTGGCCGGGGAGATCGGCGGCCTGCCCGACGTGGCTGCGGGGATGAGCCGCCCGTTCCTGCCGGGCGACGCGCTGCGGGTGGCGCAGCGGGAGGCGCTCTGGGCGGTGTCGAAGGCCGTCGAGTCGGGCCGGCCGGTGGTCCGCTACGGCGACGACTCGACGGGCCGCTGGCTGCCCGAGGACCCGGCGGTGCTGACGGCGCTGGTCGAGCATGTGCTCGGTGAGGTGCTGCGCTACGACGCGGCCCATGACTCGCAGCTGCTGGTCTCGGTCCGCACCTGGATGGAGCGCGACCGCCGTACGGAGACGGCCGCGGCCGCCCTGCACATCCATCCCAACACCCTCGCCTACCGGCTGCGGCGCTTCGGTGCGCTGACCGGCCGGGACCTGGGGGCGACGGGCGCCCTGGCGGAGGTCTGGCTGGCCATTCAGGCGGCGGGCACGCTGGGGCTCACCGACTGAAGGGACCGGCTGCCCCCAGGACCGGAAGGACCGCCCGCCCGTAGGACTGGAGGACCGGCTGCCCGTAGGCTCGTCGGCAGGCCCGGTGAACAGGAGGCGGCGCGTGCCGGTGGAGATCACCTGGTGGGGACATGCCACCTGCACGATCGAGGACTCCGGGGTCCGGGTCCTGACCGACCCCCTTTTCGTACGGCGCTTCGCGCATCTGCGGCGGCGCCGCGGGGCACTGCCCGGTCCGGCGGCCGCACTCGCCGATGTGGTCCTCATCTCGCATCTGCACTCCGACCATCTGCATCTGCCGTCGCTTGCCCGGGTCGCCCCGGGCGCACGGCTGGTCGTTCCGCTGGGCGCGGTCCGGGCCGTGCCGGCGCTGCGGCTGCTGCGCAAGGTGCGCGGGCTGCGGATCACCGAGGTGGCGGCGGGCGACGAGGTACGCGTGGGCGGGGTCCGCATCCGGGCCGTGCCGGCGCTGCACGACGGCCGGCGGCTTCCGATGGGCCCGCACCGCTCCCCCGCCCTGGGGTACGTGGTGGAGGGCGGGGCGCGCACCTACTTCGCCGGGGACACCGGGCTCTTCGACGGCATGGCGCAGGCGGTCGGCCCGGTGGATGTGGCCCTGCTGCCGGTCGGCGGCTGGGGGCCGTTCCTCGGCCACAGCCACCTCGACGCGGAGCGCGCCGCACAGGCGCTGGTCCGGCTGGCACCGCGCTCGGCCGTGCCGGTGCACTACGGCACGTACTGGCCGGTCGGGATGGACGCGATCCGGCCCCACGAGTTCCATTCGCCGGGCGACGAGTTCGTCCGCCGGGCGGCGCTGCTGGCACCCCGGGTGAGCGTGCACCGGCTGGAGCACGGCGAGCACGTGCGGCCGGAGGCCGACGGGTGATCCAGGAGTTCCTGCGGCAGTCCACGCAGCTGCCCCCGGAGTCGACGCAGCAGGCGGTCGGCTATCCGTCCCTGTTCCTGCTGGTGGCGCTGGGCGCCCTGGTACCGGTGGTGCCGACGGGTGCGCTGGTGAGCTCGGCGGCCGTGGTGGCGTTCCACCAGTCGGCGCCGTTCGCGCTGCTGGTGGTCTTCGCGGTGGCGTCGTCCGCGGCGTTCCTCGGCGACATCTGCCTGTACTGGCTGGGGCAGCGCGGGATGCGGTCGAAGAACGGTTCCAAGTGGCTGCGGGCGATCACCGACCGGGCCGCGCCGGAGCGGCTGGCGCAGGCGCAGCGGAAGCTGGACGAGCACGGGGCGATGGTTCTGGTGCTGTCCCGGCTGGTGCCGGCGGGACGGATCCCGGTGATGCTGGCGTGTCTGCTGGGCAGGATGGAGCTGCGGCGCTTCGCCCGGGGCGATGTGCCGGCCTGCCTGGCGTGGGCCGCCACGTATCAGCTGATCGGGATCCTCGGCGGTTCGCTGTTCCCGGAGCCGTGGCAGGGTGTGGTGGCGGCGGTGGGCCTGACGCTGCTGATCAGCGCGGCCCCGGCGGTGTGGCGCCGGCTGCGGAGGGCGTTCGGCGGGTGACGGCTCAGGGCTCCGGTGCGGTTCGGCCGGTGCCGGTATCGGCGCGCGGCGGCTCAGGACTCCGGCACGGCCCGGCCCGGCCGGTGACGGTACGCGGTTCGCTCACGGTGCCGAGCATCCGCGAGCCGCCGATCGGAAGGTCCCAGAGCCGCTCGCGCGGGTGACCCGCGCGTTGCCAGGCGGTGCGCAGCCGGGTGAGCGGCTCGAGTACGGGCTCCGCGGAGAGCAGGAACGTCGCCCAGTGCATCGGGGCCATCGCGCGGGCGCCGAGATCCTCGTACGCCTGCACGGCCTCCTCCGGGTCGGTGTGCACGTCGGCGAGCCACCAGCGTGGTTCGTACGCGCCGATCGGCAGCAGGGCGAGATCGATGCCGGGGTGGCGGCGGCCGATCTCGGTGAACCAGTGGCCGTATCCGGTGTCCCCTGCGAAGTAGATCCGCTGTCCGGGGCCGGAGCCGGCGGTGTCCCGGATCACCCAGCCGCCCCACAGCGAGCGGCAGGTGTCGGTGAGGGTGCGCCTGGACCAGTGGTGCGAGGGCACGAAGTCGAAGCGGACGCCGTTCAGCTGCGCCGACTCCCACCAGTCGAGTTCCGTGACGCAGCCGAAGCCCCGGCGGCGGCACCAGTGGCCCATCCCGGCGGGGACGAACAGCGGGGTGTGCCGGGGCAGTCTGCGCAGGGTGGGGGCGTCGAGGTGGTCGTAGTGGTTGTGGCTGATGACGACGGCGTCGACGACCGGCAGGTCCTCCCAGCGGACGCCGACGGGGGTGATCCTGGCCGGGGTGCCGAGGATGCGGCGGGACCAGACGGGGTCGGCGAGCACGGTCAGTCCCCCCGTGCGGATGATCCAGCTGGCGTGCCCCACCCAGGTGACGGAGGTGGTGCCGGCCGGGGTGGCGGGCAGCGGTTCGGGGGCGTACGGCAGCCGGTGGATGCCACGCAGCCCCTCCGCGTTGGGCCGGATGGCGTGCTCGCGGGCCAGCCGGGACACGCCCATGACTCCGGGCAGCGGCGCGGTGAGCCGGTCGGCGAAGCTGCTGGGCCACGACCGCACCTCTCCCAGGGGGCGCTGTTCGACGACCTCACCGCAGGACACCCGGTGTGTGTCCTGGGCGAGGGAGCGCTCGGTCTGGTCCGTCATCGAGGGGCTCCCGTCCCGGGTGTGCCGGCGCGGCGCGTCAGCGGAGTTCGTCGAGGGCTGCTCGGAGAATGCTCAGGGCTGCCGCGACGTGCGGCAATTCGAGGGGCTCCGCGGCGGTGAGGGACTCCGTCTGCTGCTCCGGGGTCGACCCGAGCAGCGATCCGGTGCCCAGCCGCACCCGCAGCGCCCCGAGTTCGTCGCCGAACCGGTGGCCGCCGGGGACCGGCGCCCCGAGTCGCTGTGTGAGGTACTCCTCCAGCTCCAGCGAGTCCGTGACCCCCCGGGCACCGAGCCGGGAGCGGAGGGGGCCGAGGTCCGCGTAGAGGTGGCGGCCCGCCTGCGGGGGCCGGGCCAGCGCACCGGAGGCGAGCACCGCCCGGTGGGCCGCGGCGGCGACCTGTGCCTGCATCGCGGCCGCCCGGCGGACGCGTTCGGTGACGGCGGCCGGTTCGCGCAGGGCGTGGGCGGCGGCGGCCGCCACCGGGCCGGCGACGAAGGCGCCGAGCGCGGTGAGGATGTCGAGCGTACGGGCGTGACGCACCGCCGCCCGCGCGGTGTCCGGGAACCGGGCGACCGCGACCGGCCAGGCCGACGGGGTCAGCGCACCGGACAGATCGGAGACGACCGTGACGTCGTCGGGGCACATCTCCGCCGGGCTGAGCAGCACGGTGTCGTGCGGCCGGTGCAGGGTGTCGCGCCAGGTATCGTCGCTGACGATGTGCAGCCCCTCGGCGACGGCGGCCTCGCAGGCCTCGCGCACGAGCTCGGGCGGGGCGACGGTGGCGGTGGGGTCGTCGACCACCGAGATCAGCAGCAGGCGCGGTCTGCCGCCCTCGGCGCGCACCCTGCGTACGGTCTCCAGCAGGGCGTACGGGTCGGGCACGCCGCCGCACTCGGCGGGCGTGGGCACGTGGTAGGCGGGTCTGCCGAGCAGCCGGGCCTGCGGGATCCAGGAGGCGGGGCAGGGGCGCGGCATCAGTACGTCGCCGCCGTGCGCGGCGATCAGGGCGAGCAGGAGCGCGGAGGTGCCGGGCGCGGCGGCGACGTGCTCGGGGCCGCCGCGCAGTCCGCGCCGCTCCCAGTAGGCGCAGGCGGCCTCGCGCAGGGCCGCCGACCCGCCGGCCGGTTCGGGTGCGCCGTCGCCGGCGGCGGCCGCGAGCACTTCGGCCAGTTCGGGCAGAACCGGCAGCCCGGGTCCGGGCGCGGGGGGTCCGTACCGTACGGGCCCGCGGTCCTCCCGGATCCTGTCCGCGCCGTGCTCCTGACGCCCGGTCCGCTCCCGGCCCATCCGGGCCTCCTTCGCCGCCGCTCGGTCACCTGACCCCGCCGTCTCGCCCTGGGGCCCTTTATACGAGGGAACGGGCCCGGGCGCCTGCTCTACCGCGAAGCCGCCCGGGGGCCTTAGCACGGCCCGGCCAGGTGTGCGCGGCGTCCGCGATCCCGCCCGCGGTGCGCCCCATTGACACTCGCCCCGCCGCGTCACTACGGTCACGCCAAGATTTCGAACGAGTGACGAAATATCGAACAAACCGAGGGGCAACTCCCGTGCGCATCACCGGAATCAGCACCCATGTGGTCGGAACACCCTGGCGCAACCTCACCTATGTGCAGGTCCACACCGACGAGGGGCTCACCGGTGTGGGCGAGACCCGGATGCTCGGCCGCACCGACGCCCTGATCGGCTATCTGCGCGAGGCGGAGGCCAACCACATCGCCGGTTCGGACCCGTTCGCCGTCGAGGACCTGGTACGCCGGATGAAGTACGGCGACTACGGGCGGGCCGGTGAGATCGTGATGTCCGGCATCGCGGTCGTCGAGACGGCCTGCTGGGACATCAAGGGCAAGGCGCTGGGCGTGCCGGTCTGGCAGCTGCTCGGCGGGAAGGTCACCGACCGCGTCAAGGCGTACGCCAATGGCTGGTACACCACCGAGCGCACCCCGGAGGCGTACCACAAGGCCGCCTCCGCGGTCGTCGCGCGCGGCTACCGGGCACTGAAGATCGACCCGTTCGGGACGGGCCACTTCGAGCTGGGCCAGGAGGAGACCCGGTACGCGGTGTCGCTGATCGAGGCGGTCCGGGACGCGATCGGCCCTGACACCGAGTTGATGCTGGAGATGCACGGCAGGTTCAGTCCCTCGGCCGCGGTGCGGATCGCGCACGAGATGGCGCCCTTCCGGCCCGCCTGGCTGGAGGAGCCGGTGCCGCCGGAGAACCTCAAGGCGCTCGCCAAGGTGGCGGGCAGGGTCGATGTGCCGATCGCCACCGGTGAGCGCATCCACGACCGGATCGAGTTCCGCGAGCTGTTCGAGTCGCAGGCCGCCGACATCATCCAGCCGGACGTCGGACACATCGGCGGCATCCTGGAGACGCGCAAGCTGGCCGCGACCGCCGAGACCCACTACACGCTGATCGCTCCGCACAACGTGGGCGGCTCGGTGCTGACCGCGGCAAGCCTCCAGGTGGCAGGCTGCACACCCAACTTCAAGATCCTGGAGCACTTCAACGACTTCGCGGACGCCGGAATCAAGAAGGTCGTACGGGGCGCCCCCGAGGTCGACCCCGCGACCGGCTGCTTCGAGCTCTCGGACGCCCCCGGTCTGGGCGTGGAGCTCGATGTGGACGCCGCGGCCGAATTCCCGCAGCAGCAGGCCCGGTTCGATCTGTGGGCCGAGGGCTGGGAGAAGAGGCAGCCCGAGTGAGCGCCGCACCCGCCCGCTCGCGGGCGATCACGATCGACCGGCCGGGCGGGCACCGGCTGACGGACGGACCGGTTCCGGAGCCGGGCCCGGGCGAGGTCCGGGTACGGGTGGCGGCCGCCGGGATCTGCATGAGCGACCGGGAGGTGTACGACGGCCATCGCGATCCGGCCTATGTGCGCTACCCGGTGGTGCCCGGTCACGAGTGGTCCGGCACGGTCGAGGCCGTCGGCACGGGCGTCGATCCGGCCCTGACCGGCCGGCGCACGGTCGCCGAGGGGTTCCGCTCCTGCGGCAGCTGCGAGCGCTGCCGCAGTGGTGAGACCTCGCTCTGCACCACGGGGTACGACGAGACGGGGTTCACCCGGCCGGGCGCCTTCGCCGACCATGTCGTGGTGCCCGCACGGCTGTTGCACCCGCTGGCCGACGACGCGGACCTGCGCGCCGCCGCGCTGCTGGAGCCCGCCTCCGTGGTCGCGGGGGCGGTGCGCGCCGGGATGCCGGAACCGGGCGAGCGGATCGCGGTCGTGGGCGCGGGAACGCTCGGACTCCTCGCGGTCCAGCTGCTGGCCGCGGTGTCGCCCGGGGAGCTGACGGTGATCGACCCGCGGGACCAACGGGCGTTCCAGGCCCTTTCGTTCGGGGCCGGCGAGGCGCTGACACCTCAGGAGGCCGCGGAGGTGCGCGGCCGGTACGACCTGGTCGTGGAGACCGCGGGGGCGCCGAGCACCGCCGCCGATGCCTGCCTGCTGGCGCGGCGCGGCGGCCGGGTGGTGCTCACGGGGATGTTCGCCCCCGGGGCCACCGGCATCGATCCCGTGCATCTGTCACTGAGCCAGCTCACCGTGCGCAGCGTGTTCGGGGCGTCCTCGGCGTCCTGGTCGTACGCGGTACGGGCGTTCGGCGCCGGGCTGCTCGATCCGGCGGCGCTGATCACGCACGAGTTCCCGCTGGAGAGGTTCGCGGACGCGGTGGCCCTGGTCGGGGGCGGCGGCGCGGGGACGGGCAAGGTGCTGATGCGTCCCTGAGGGCAGCCCGTGGGCGGGCCGAAGGCCCGGCGCCCATCCGTCCCTGAGGGCA
Organism: Streptomyces sp. NBC_00876; assembly: GCF_045207435.1. Lineage (NCBI taxonomy): Bacteria > Bacillati > Actinomycetota > Actinomycetes > Kitasatosporales > Streptomycetaceae > Streptomyces > Streptomyces sp. NBC_00876. The sequence goes on along the minus strand of NZ_CP108800.1, from coordinate 7,313,826 downwards.
GCCCGCGGGCGGGCAGCCGACCCGGCGCCCGCGCCCCCATTTGCCCGAACCCCGTCCGACCCACCGAACAAGAAAGGCCGCTCATGACCGCCACCTCCCCGGCCCCGTCCGGCTCCCCCTCCACCGTCCGGCGCCCCGGTGAGCCCGCGCTCGGCGTGCTCGGGCTCGGCGCACCCGCGGCCGATCCGGCCGACGCCTCCCCGCACACCTTCCCCGACGGCGGCACCTGGCGGACCGAGATCCCGTCCGTCGAGGGGCCGGAGGCGCTCCGTGTCGTACTGGAGGAGAGTGCCCGGCTGGACGTACCCGTCCACCGGATCAGCCAGGGCAGCGGCATCTGGATGCTCAGCGACTCCGAGATCACCGACATGGCCGAGGGCTGCGCCGAACGCGGCGTCGAGCTCTGCCTGTTCACCGGTCCGCGCGGCAGCTGGGACACCGGGGCCTCGTTCCGCAGCGGCTCCGGCGGGGCCGGACTGCGCGCCCGGGGCCATGACGCCCTGGCCGGCTGCGTCGAGGACGCCCTGCGCGCATCGGAACTGGGTGTCGGATGCCTGCTCGTGGCGGACGAGGGGGTGCTCTGGACGCTGCACCGGCTGCGCGCCCGGGGCGTGCTGCCCGCCGGCACGACGTTCAAGGTGTCGGCGCTGATCGGCCCGGTGAACCCCGCTTCCTACTCCGTCTTCGAACAGCTCGGCGCGGACTCGGTGAACGTTCCGTCCGATCTGACGCTCACTCACCTCACCGAGATCCGAAGGGTGTCGGCCGCTCCGATGGACCTCTACATCGAGGCTCCGGACGACCTCGGCGGATATGTGCGGATGTACGAGGCAGCCGAGCTGATCCGGCGCGGCGCCCCGCTCTATCTCAAGTTCGGCCTGTCCAGGGCCCCGGGCATCTACCCGTACGGCGCCCATCTGCGCGACGTCGCCCTGGAGACGGCGCGCGAGCGGGTGCGGCGCGGCCGGCTCGTCCTGGACCTGCTGGCCCGGCACGGCGCAGCCGGGAACATGTCACCCCTTGGCTCCCGGCTGCCGGGCACGCTGCGCCGCTTCCCGGCCCAGTGACCGCCGCCGGGCGGGTCCGTTCACGCGGACCCGCCCGGCACCCCGGGCCCTTCAGCCCGCGAAGGGCGTGCCGGGCATTCCCCGGCCTGCGTCCGGCAGGACCAGCAGCGACCCGGAGAGCGGGTGCGGGGCCCCGAGGCCGGTGCGGGCCGTGGAGATGTACAGGTCGCGCAGGTCCGGGCCGCCGAAGGCGCACGCCGTCGGACGCCGTACGGGCAGTTCGACCGTGCGCTCCAGCGTCCCGTCGGGGGTGTAGCGGTGCAGGGCGGCCCCGTCCCAGAGGGCGACCCAGACGGCCCCCTCCGCGTCGACGGTCAGCCCGTCGGGGTAGCCGGCACCCTCCGGAACGAAGGCGAACGGGCGCCGTCCCACGACCTGTTCGCCGTCGACGTCGAAGACATCGATCCGGCGGGTCGGTGTGTCGATGTAGTACATGAGCCTGCCGTCCGGGCTCCACCCGGTGCCGTTGCTGCACGCGACCAGCGGCAGCACCCGGGAGGCCGTGCCGTCGGGCGCGATCCGGGTGAGGCTGCCGCCGGTCTCCGAATCGTCGTAGCGCATGGTCCCGGCCCACAGCGCGCCGTCCGGTGCCACCGCCGCGTCGTTGCCGCGCCGGCCCGGCTCGGGGTCGTGGACCAGCCAGCGGAAGGCTCCGTCGGCGTCGTACAGGCCGATGCCGTCGCGCAGATTGACGACCAGCCCGCCGCCCGCCCGCGGCTTGGCCGCTCCGACGTGCTGTTCGGTGGCCATGACGGTCCGCCGGCCGGTCGCCGGGTCGTAGGTGTGGATGCGTGCGGAGAGGATGTCGACCCAGATCAGCCGCCCGGTGGCGGGGTCCCAGGTCGGCCCCTCGCCGAGCTCGGCGTGCTCGCGTACGGCGATGTCGACGTGCCGGCGGCTCACTTCCGACCCCCGTGGTGTCCGAGCCGGCCGGAGAGCGCGTCGGCGCCCTCGACCGCGAGGGAGGCCAGCTCCTCCTCGCGCTCCTCGCTCCAGCGGATCATGGGCACGGAGATGGAGAGCGCGGCGACGACATGTCCGGAGCGGTCGCGCACAGGCGCGGCGACACAGCTCACATCGGGGTTGGACTCCCGGTGCTCCACCGCGACGCCCCGCTCCCGCGCCGAGGCGAGCACGGCGCGCAGCTCCCCTTCGCCGGTGATGCTGTGAGGGGTCATGCCGGTCAGTTCGAGCCCTTCGAGGCGGGCATCGAGCTCCCGGGCGGGCAGCGAGGCGAGCAGCATCTTGCCGACGGAGGTGCAGTGGGCGGGCAGCTTCCGGCCGGCCGCCGACACCATCCGGACCGCGTGGGTGGAGTCCACCTTGGCGATGTAGATGACGTCGGCCTCCTCCAGGATCGCCACGTGAACGGTCTCCCCGCAGGTCTCGGCCACCTGCCGGGCCACCTGCCGGCCCTCGGCGGCGAGGTCGAGCTGCTCGGCGTACCGGCTGCCCAGCTGGTAGGTGCGGACACCGAGGCGGTACCGGCCGGGCTGGTCCGGGAGCGTGACCAGGTACGAGCGGGCGGCGAGCGTGGTGAGCAGCTCGTGCACGGTGGTGCGCGGGAGCTGAAGCCTGCGGGTGACCTCGGGCGCGGAGAGCGTCCCGTCGCCCTGGAGGAAGAGTTCGAGTACGTCCAGCGCCCGGGTCACCGCGGGGACGAGTCGCCCCATGGTCGTGCACCACCCTCTCGTGTTCGACATTCCGGCGTGTTCGACATTCCGGTCAGTGACCGGCATCACGAACGCAGGCTAAGCGTGGGGCACATGCCGGTGCAATGACGAAGTGACGTCGGGCACTCGACACCCGTACCGAATGATCGTGTTTCGGCGAGTATGCGACTGAATATCCAGTGAGTGGGGCAGCCCGATGGCTCCGGTCGGCGGTCCCGGCCGCGCCGTCGGGGCGCGCCTGCCGGTTCGGGGCGGCCGGGCAGGGTATTCGCTGTTCCATGTCGTCACCGAGCACCTCTTCACCTCTGCCGCGGTCCACCGGACTGCCGAGCCTGCTGCACCGCGGCGATCTGGCCGTGTTCCACCACCTGGCCCAGCGGCACTGGCCGGCGGCCGGTCCCGTACTGCCGCGGCTCAGCCGCAGCGCCAACCACGGGCTGCTCTGGCTCGGCGCCGCGGCGGGTATGGCCGCCTTCGGCGGCAGCGCCAGGGCCCGGCGGGCGGCGCTGCGCGGGATCGCCTCCCTGGCGGTGGCCTCGGCCGCGATCAACACGGTCGGCAAGGGCGCGGTCCGCCGGGAGCGGCCGCTCCTGGAGGCCGTACCGGTGATCCGGCGGCTGAAGCGCCAGCCGGTGACGACGTCGTTCCCATCCGGGCACGCCGCGTCGGCTGCCGCCTTCGCCACCGGGGTGGCGCTCGAGTCGAAGGGCTGGGGAGCGGTCGTCGCGCCCGTCGCCCTGTCCGTGGCCGCGTCCCGCATCTACACCGGGGTGCACTACCCGAGCGATGTGCTGGCCGGGGCGGCACTGGGCATAGGGGCGGCGTTCGCCCTGCGCGGGGTCGTACCGACCAGGGGGCAGCTGCCCGCACCGGGCAGACCGCCCGCCCACGCCCCGGCCCTGCCGGGCGGCCGGGAGCTGGTCGTCGTCGTCAACCGGGAGTCGGGAACCGCGACCGCCACCGCCGCCCTGGTGCGCGAGGCACTCCCCGACGCCGAAGTGGTCGAGTGTCCGCCCGAGGAGCTGTCCGCCGAGCTGGAGAAGGCGGCGGGCCGCGGCCGGGCGCTGGGCGTCTGCGGCGGCGACGGCACCGTCAACCGCGCGGCGGCGGTGGCCGCCGTGCACGGCCTGCCGCTCGCCGTGTTCCCCGGCGGGACGCTGAACCACTTCGCGTACGACCTGGGGATCGAGACCGTGGCCGACGCCTGCGCCGCGCTCACCGGGGGAAACGCGGTCCGGGTGGACCTGGGCCGCTTCCGGCCCGGACCGGACGGGCCCGGCGGCGCCCCCGGCTACTTCCTCAACGCCTTCAGCCTGGGCGCCTACCCGGAACTGGTACGGACACGCGAGCGATGGTCCCCGCGCATCGGCGGCTGGCCGGCCGGCGTCCTCGCGGCCTTCCAGGTGCTGCGCGGCCAGCGTCCGCTGGAGGCCGAACTGCAGGGCCGGCGGCGGCCGCTGTGGCTGCTGTTCGTCGGCAACGGCCTGTTCCAGCGGGTCGGTCCCGCGCCGGGCCGGCGGCACAATCTCGCGGACGGCCTGCTGGACGTACGGGTCGTGCACGGCGGCCGGACGCCCGGACTGAGGCTGCTGGCGACCGCCGTGGCGGGCCCTCTGACCCGCTCCCCCATGCACGCCGCCGTCCGCAGGCAGCGGGTGCGCGTCGCCGGGCTGAAGCCCGGGACTCCGTACGCGTACGACGGTGAAGTGGCACACAGCGAAAGCGAGTTGATGATCGACAAGCTGCCGGAGGCGCTGACGGTCTACTGCCCGATGCCGGTGTGAGACCGCCCCGGGCGGGCGCATGCGAAGGGGCGGCCGACGCCAAGCCGGCCGCCCCTTCGCATGCGCCCGCCCCCTCTCACGGATGTCCACATCGCAAGATACCCATCTCATCATTCGGCATGAGGGCATACGGTGGCCGTACCGATCAGCGCTTCGCGGTTCGCGTTTCGAGAGAGGAAGCACGGTCATGTCCAAGGAGACCGCCGTCTACACCCACGGCCATCACGAGTCGGTACTGCGCTCGCACCGCTGGCGCACCGCCGCAAATTCCGCGGCCTACCTCATCGGCGAACTCCGTTCCGGCATGAGCGTGCTGGACGTCGGCTGCGGTCCCGGCACCATCACCGCGGACCTGGCCCGACTGGTCGCACCCGGCCGGGTGACCGCCGTCGACACCACGCAGGAGATCCTGGACCAGGCAGCCGGAGCGGCCGCCGAACACGGCCTGGGAAACGTCGGGTTCGCCATCGCCGACGTGCACGCCCTGGACTTCCCCGACGACTCCTTCGACGTGGTCCACGCGCACCAGGTACTCCAGCACGTCGGCGACCCGGTACAGGCGCTGCGCGAGATGCGACGGGTCTGCCGCCCCGGCGGCATCGTCGCCGCCCGCGACAGCGACTACGCGGCGATGACCTGGTTCCCCGAGTCGCCGGTCATGAACGACTGGCAGCAGTTGTACGGCCGGGTGGCACGCGCCAACGGCGGTGAGCCGGACGCGGGCCGCCGGCTGCTCTCCTGGGCCCGGCAGGCGGGCTTCACCGACATCACACCGACGGCCGCCTCCTGGTGTTTCGCCACCCCCGAGAGCCGGGACTGGTGGAGCGGCCTGTGGGCGGACCGGACGACCGGCTCGGTCTACGCGAAGCTGGCGGTCGAGGGCGGCCACGCGACGCCCGAAGAGCTGACGGCGATCTCGGAGGCCTGGCGCACCTGGGGCGAGCAGGGTGACGGCTGGTTCATGGTCCCGCACGGCGAGGTGCTCTGCCGCGCCTGAGCGCGCCGCCCCGGGCCCGGCGAAACCCGGAGGCCCGGGGCGTTACGACCCCGCTCGCCCTCACCCGAATCGATCACACGCCGATGACCGGCCAACTACGCTGTTCCGCATGGAAATCCTGGGAACCACGCTGCGCATCTGCGTCGACGACCTGGAGGCCGCGGCGGCCTTCTACGAGGACCTCACGGGCAGCCCGGCACAGCGCTTCGAGCGCGGCGGGGTCTCGGTCGCCGCGATCAGCTGCTTCCTGCTGATGAGCGGACCCGAGTCCGAACTGGAGATCCTGCGCAGGGTGACGGCGACGGTCGCGGTCAAGGACGTCGAAGAGGCGCACGCCTCCCTGACCCGGGCCGGCGCGCGCGTCCTCGTGGGCCCGGTGCCGACTCCGGTCGGCCGCAACCTGATCGCCGTACACCCGGACGGATCGGTCTTCGAGTACGTCGACCGCAACCCCGCAGCCTGAGCCCGGGCCGCCCCGTCCGTCCGGGCGGCGCTGCGGGAAGTCGTAGGGCCGCCCACCGGAACCGGCGGCGCCACAACTTCCCGCACCGTCAATTCCTCGGACGCATCCGGTAGTTGTACGCATCGGGCAGCGGTTCGTCCGTGAGCTCGGCCCACACCTCGTCCAGGACCTCCGCCCCCTCACGCAGGTCGGAGACCTCGAAGCCCTCGTCGAACAGGGCGCGGGCCGCGGCGCGGTCGCCCTCCGCGATCAGCAGGCGGGCCTCCAGGAGGCGGAAGCGGCCGCGGTGGCGGATCTCCGGGAGCAGACCGGTCCAGACCGTGCGCGCCGCAGCGGCCCGGCCCGCCGTCAGCAGGGCCTCGATCGCCTCCCGGCCGAGTGCCGCGGTGGCTGCCGCCCAGCTCTCGCCCTCGTCGCGGCGCTCCGCGCACAGGTCGCCGAACGCCTCCGTGTAGTGGTCGGCCGCCCGGCCGGGCTGCCCGCTCTCCTGGGCTGCGACGGCCAGGCAGCGCAGCAGTGGCCAGCGTGACGGGGCAAGGGCCAGTCCGCGCTCCCAGCTGCGGACGGCCTGGGCGCGGTCGTCCGCGTGCCACTGTGCGATGCCCAGGTGGTACTCGGTGAGCGGTTCGGCGGACGCCGTCTCCAGCATGTCGCGCCAGTGCGGGGAGACCAGCGAAGGACCGGGCGGGGCCACCCCGCCCGGTTCCGGGAAGGCGCCCTGCTCCAGCAACTCCAGCCAGGGGGCCTGCTGTTCGCCCAGAGTGGACGCGGCGAACGGGGTGCCGGGCAACTTGTACCCCGCGCGCCGTACCTCCAGGGCGCCCCAGCCCGAGCCGGTGGCCAGCACCTCGCCCGGCTCGGTGTCGGCGCAGCCGCGCCATGCCTCGTACGCGGCGTCCACATCGGCGCGCGGCAGCGCCTCGGCGAGCCGCTGCTCGGTCTCGGCGCGGGCCGCCGCCCAGTCGTCGCCGTGCACGGCGGCCGGGTCCGCGGCCAGGGGTCCGTACGACTCCAGCCAGCTGAACTCGCCGCCGGGCTCCAGCGGTACGTGTTCCAGCTGGGTGCGGGCGAGACCGGCCTGGATCTCGGCATATCCCACCGTGCCGGGCTCGGTGAGCCACTCCTGCCAGCGCCGGCCACCGGGCCCGCTGCCCCAGAGGAAGAGCTTGCGGCCGCGCAGCTGGTCGGTGGAGGTCTGGACGAGTCCGCGGCCGTCCCCGTCGAGGGAGGCGATCCAGCGGCGGGCGCCGTCGGGCACGTCGTAGAAGTAGTCGGCGGGGAAGTCGCTGCGCAGCGGGTACGTACGGTCGGCCCCGCCCGTCTCGGGGACCGGGACCCGGGTCAGCGTCCGCTCGTAGCCGAAGTGCCAGGCCTCCTCGGCGGGGGCCAGCACCCGGGTGCGCTCGCCCTCCGGCACGGCGATGTTGGACCACCAGTAGACGGGTGCGGGGTGTTCGTGCGGATTGCGGATCCGTACGCCGACGTGGAGGAAGTCGGAGTCCTCGGGCAGCCAGAGATCCACCTGGAAGGGCAGGTCGCGCAGCCGCTCCCACTCCCAGAGCCGGACCATCTCGCCGCCGTCGGGCGCCGGGACGAGGGCGGCGTGCACGGGGGCGCAGGACAGGGTGGTGTGGCCGGTCGCGCCGATGTTCCATTCGATCCCGCCGGAGAACCAGGCCCCGTTGAGCGCGAAGTCGGCGGGTTGCAGCACGGGGTTGGTGTAGACGAGATCGCGACCGGTCGGCTTGTGGAAGAGGGAGTGGATGCGGCCGCCGAGTCCGGGCAGCACCGTGGCCCGCAGCCGGTCGTTCTCGATGATGACGGCGTCGAGGTCCGTGGGGGTGCGCTCGCGTCCGTAACCGTCGAGGATGCGCACGGGCAGGACGGTGGCGAGCGGCTCGTGGCCGATCTGACGGGCCATGTCGCGGGGCAGGCCGGCCCGGTCCCGGTCGTCGACGACATGCATCTCGTCCAGGGGCCGCAGCGCGGGCAGCGGATTCTCCGGCCCCGTCGCCGCAGCGGGCAGGGTCAGTACGGCACGTCGTACGGTGGTGGCCAAGGCAACCTCGCTCCCTCACGCGGGCCGCCGCAGGTCCGGGCGCCCCCCGATGACCATGGAACACGCTGGACGCCGCCCGGACCAGGGGCCCAGCCGTCAGACTTCGGCAAAAGCCGCAATCGCCCTGACGTACCCGATATTCCGTTTGCGCCCCGCTCCGGGCGCCGTAGGCTCCCTGCGCACGCGGTGTGCAGGACGCGACAGAGAACGGCGGAACACGATGAGCACGCAGCACACGTACCGAGTGATCGTGCGCGGCACGTGGGAGGGGCTGACGGACGAGGCGCGCGAACGGCTGCTGGCCGGGGTGGAGCAGCACGGTCTGGCCGCGATGCAGTTCAGCGAGGAGGGCTCGCTGACCTACGACCGTGTGCTCAAGCACTTCAGTTTCAGGTACGTGGTCGTGTCGGACGCCGAGGACGGCCCCGAGATGGCGTCCGCGATCGCCGAGGACCGGGCGGAGACGGAACTGCGGAAGTCGGGTTACGGACACGGCGCGCTGCGGTCCACCGCGACGGACATGGACACGATGAAGATCAATTACAAGGGACGGCGGGGGCCCGGGGCGGGCTGACGGACCCCGCTACCGTCCCGGCGTGCTGCCGCGCACGACCGGTTCCGCGGGAAGAAGCAGTCCGCTCGCCGGGACGGCGGCGGGGTCCTCGACTGCGCTGATCAGCCGGCCGACGAGGACGTGGGCGATGGCGGCCAGAGGCAGGCGCGCGCTGGTGAGGGCGGGCTGGAGCAGTGTGCAGAGCGGGATGTCGTTGAAGCCGGTGACGGCGACGTCGTCGCCGACGGCGAGGCCTGCGGCGCGGACGGCCTCGTAGGCGGTCAGGGCGAGCCAGTCGTTCGCGCAGACCAGCGCGGTCGGGCGGTCGGGTCCGGTGAGCAGGCGCTGCACGGCGTGGGACAGTGCGGCCGGGTCGTCGTCGGGGACGCTGACCTCGAAGGCACCGTCGGGGGCGGCGGCCGCGGCTTGCAGGAAGCCGGCCCTTCGGTCCACGAGCCAGGGCATGGACGCTGCGGAGTTGAGGTAGCAGATGCGGCGGTGGCCCTGCTCGAGCAGGAGGCCGGCCAGGGCGGCGGTGGCGGCGGTGGAGTCGATGTCCACCCAGTTCTGCGGGCGGCCGGGGGCGGTGCGGCCGAAGGCGGCGAACGGGAAGCCGGCCTCGGCGAGCACATCGACGCGGGGGTCGTCGTGGACGACGTCGGAGAGGATGAATCCATCGACCTGGCGTGCCGCGATCAGGCCGCTGAAGGCCCTGGCGACCGCCTCGGCGCCCTGCTGGGGATCGGAGCGGAACACCAGGATTCGGTGGCCCACGGCGTCGGCCGCGGTCACCAGGGCCTGGAGGAAGCCGCCCATGAGGGGGTTGGGGTCGGCGGGATTGTCGGCGGGGGCGGGATAGCCGATGACCTTGCGGGTGCCGGTGCGCAGGCTGCGGGCGGACTGGTCGGGCTGGTATCCGAGTTCGTCGATGGCGGCGGTGACCCGGGCCAGGGTGGTGGCGCGCAGCCGGTGGGGCGCGTTGAGGGCGTTCGAGACGGTCTGGCGGGAGACTCCTGCCGCCTGCGCGACGTCCTCGATGGTCACCTGTCGAGCGGTCATCGTTCCTCTGTGGTCGGCGGGCTGGGAGCGGCAGGCGGCCGCCCCCGGCCCCCGGACGTCAGTGCTCGAGGGTCAGGGTGAGCAGGCCACCTGTCGGCACGGTCACCGCGTTCACGCCGGCGACGAGGTCGAGCACGGTCTCGGACAGGATCTCACCCCGGCAGTCCTGGACGCGGGCCAGGGCCTGTTCCGGCCGGGTGGCGGTCAGGAGCACCACGGGGTCGCCGTCCGCGTTGGCGACGAGCAGCGTCCGCGGGCCGTCCGCGGCGTTCCGGTCCGGGAGGGCGACAGGCAGCGGCGCGTAGCGTGCGACCACGGTGGTGTGCTGGTCGTGGGCGCGGACCAAGGGGTAGCCGAGCTCCGGTCGCGCGGGTCGCAGGACGCCGAGTTGCAGGACATCGGCGTGGTCGCGGAAGACGCCGAGCCAGAAGCGCAGGGTGGCGAGCTGGTCGGGGCTCTGGGCGCCCAGGTCGACGGAGACCTGCGGCACGGAGAACAGGGCGTTGATGAGATGGACCGCGACGGACTCGGGCCCCTCGGCGGAGTGCCAGGTGATCATGTCGGCGTGGACGGCGAGCGGGCCCGCGGTGAGCCGGCAGTCGACGGTGCGCTGTCGGTTCTCGGCGGGGCTGAGCGGGCAGTCCGTGGCGCGGACCATGGTGGCGTACGGCCACAGCCCCGGGCTGACGTAGGGCTGGCGGTGCTCGACGATGACGTCGGGGCGGGTTCGGCGCAGCCGCGCGTCGAGGTCGGCGAGCAGGTGGTGCACGCCCTCGTGGACGGTGGTGTGGTCCGCGCCGGCCGGGGCCGGCGGCGGGTCGGCGACGGCGAAGCGGTCGATGAAGTCGAGCTTCACCCCGTCCATGCCCCACTCCTCGACGGCGCGGGAGATCTTCTCGGTCAGGTACGCGCGTACGTCGGGGTGGCGGGGGTCGAGCACGGCCGCGTCCAGGTGGGGCTCCTCACGCAGGATCATGCCCTTGAAGCGGTCCCAGGCGTCGTTGTGCCGGCCGATGAACGGCACCGCGTACCAGAGGAGGTAGGCGACGCCGAGCCGGTGGACCTCGGCGACATGGGCCGCCGGGTCGGGGAAGGCCGCCGCGTTGGGCTCCCAGTCGCCGCAGTGGCCGTAGCCACGGGCGCGGTCGGTGGTCTGCCAGCCGTCGTCGACGATGATGCTCTCGCAGCCGATGGCCGCGGCGAGGGCGGCCTGGCGCTCGACGACGGCGGCGTCGACGTTCTGGTGGAGGCTGTACCAGGTCGAGTAGGCGGGCATCCGGGCGGCGGGCGCGATGCCGGGGTGGTCCAGGCCCTCGGCCCACCAGTCGGTGACGGCCTTCAGGGTGGCGGCGAAGTGGCGGCCGCCGATGTCGATCCGCAGCCGCAGCGGCGGCCCGTCCGGGGTGAGGTCCTGCTCCACGGTGAAGGCGAACTCGCCGCTCTCCTCCACCACACCGGCGCCGAAGCGCACGGGGGCGGAGGTCTCGCCGACGGCGGCGGTGCACAGGGCGCGGTCACCGGCGCCGACCAGGCTGGCGACGGGTGCGCCCAGGGCGAGCGAGACGGTCCGGGGGGCGACCCAGGACGGCGGAAGCCAGCGGGAGGCGTTGGTGTCCGGGGTCCAGTAGGCGGTGGCCCCGACGCAGGGGATCCGCCATTCGGCGCGGACGGTGGCCGCGATCGGCGCCGTGACCTCGATCAGGGCCACGCCGTCGCCGTCCGGGGTGACGGCGGCCTGGAGGCGGTCGCAGCCGAGGCCGGTGAGATGGACGGTCAGCGGGGCGTCGGCGCCGTGGCGCAGCCCGGTGGCGATCTGCTGGTGGACGACGGTGTCGGGAATCGCGTCGGCCGGCGTGTTGGGGCGCCAGACGGCAACGGGCGCCTGCGGAACCTCTTGCGCTTCGGTGGTCACGGTGGTCACTCCTTGGTGGCGCCGGCCAGCAGGCCGGAGATGAACTGGCGTTGCAGGACGAGGAAGAGGGCCATGACGGGGATGGCGGCGATGGCGGCGGCGAGCAGGATCTGCGCGTAGTTGGTGGTCGCGAGGCCCTGCAGGGTGGCGGTGGCCACGGGCAGTGTGTACATGTCGGGGCTGCGGAGCGCGATGAGCGGCCAGACGAACTGGTTCCAGCCGCCGAGGAAGACGAACAGTGCGAGCGCCGCGATGACCGGACGGTTGACCGGGATGACGATCCGCCACAGCACCCGCAGTTCGCCCGCGCCGTCGACCCGGGCCGCGTCCAGGAGTTCGTCGGGCATGGACCGCAGCGCCTGGCGCATGAGGAAGATGCCGAACGGGGTGACCAGGCCGGGCAGGATGACGGACTGGTAGGAGTCGATCAGGCCCAGCTTCATCATCATCTCGAAGATCGGGATGAGCATCACCGTGTCGGGCAGCACGAGCGTGCTGAGCAGCAGGACGAAGAACAGATTGCGCCCGCGGAACTCGAACTTGGCGAAGGCGTAGCCCGCGAGGACCGAGACGACGACCGCGCCGGCCGTCTGAACGCCCGCCACCACCACGGTGTTGAACAGGACGCGGGTGAGCCCGATGGAATCCTGGAGGCCCTGGAGGTTCTCCATGAGGTGGCCGCCGGGCAGCAGCTTCGGCGGCCAGGAGAACACATCGCTGTTCTCCTGCGTGGCGGCCATGGCGAGCCAGTAGAAGGGACCGACGCAGAGCCCGAAGGCGCCCGCGAGGAGCAGGGTGAGGACGAGGCTGCGGCGCTTCACTTGCGCTCCCCCATCAGGCGGAACTGCAGGAGTCCGAGCACCGCCACGATCAGCGCGAGCGCGTAGGCGAGGGCCGAGGCGTACCCGAAGTCGAAGTATTTGAAGCCGTTGTTGTAGAGGTACATGGTGACCGTCAGGGTGGAGTTGTCGGGGCCGCCGCCGGTGAGGACGTACGGCTCGTCGAAGAGCTGGAGGGTGCCGATGGTGGAGAGCACCACGGTGAGGAGCAGGATCGGGCGCAGCTGGGGAAGGGTGATGGAGACGAAGCGGCGGATCGGTCCCGCGCCGTCGACCTTCGCGGCCTCGTACAGCTCCTGGGGAATGCCTTGCAGGCCGGCGAGGTAGATCACCGCGTTGTAGCCGGTGTAGTGCCAGGTGATGACGAGGACGACGCCGACGCGGGCCCAGAAGGGGCTGCCGAGCCAGTTCACCCGGTCGACTCCGAACCAGGAGAGGACCCAGTTCAGCAGTCCGGCGTCGCGGTTGAGGATCACGGAGAACATCACGCCCGCGGCGACCAGACCGGTCAGCGAGGGCACGAAGACGCCGAGCCGCCAGAGCGGGCGCAGCCAGACCTTCGTGGAGTTGAGGCCGAGGGCGACGAGCAGGGCGAGGCCGAGCATCAGCGGCACCTGGACGACCAGGATCAGCGCGGTGTTCTTCAACGCGGTCCAGAACAGCGGGTCGTGCAGCAGGCGCCGGTAGTTGTCGAGCCCGGTGAAGTGCCGTCCGGTGCCGTTGCCGGTGGTGAGGCTGATCCAGAGCGAGGCGACGATGGGGTACGCCTTGAAGATCGCGAAGCCCAGGACGGCGGGCATGATCAGCAGGTACGGGAAGGTGGCGGGGGTCAGCAGCCGGCGGCGCCCCGTGCGGGCGCGTCCTGGTCGCTTGAGGGGGCCGCGGACGGCCGCGGCGGCGGTGTCGGGAGCCCGTTCGGGCGAGGCGAGGGACATGGTGGTCAGGCCGCCTGCTGCCGACCGGTCTGCTGGGCCAGCTGTTCGGCGGCGTCCTTGAGGGCTTCGGCCGGGTCGGCGCCCTTGATCAGCACCTTGGTCTGGGCGTCGCTGGCGAACTTGAGGGCGCGGGCGTAGTCACCGGTGAAGTTCGTGGCCCGGGCGTCGGCGGCGAGCGATTCGACGAAGGGCTTCAGCACCTTCTGGCCGCCGTAGAAGGGGGCCGGCGCGCTGAACTTCGGGTCGTCGTACGCCGCCGTGAGGGCGGGGAAGACGCCGCCGGTGCTGAACATCCGGTTGACCTGTGCGGGCTTGGTGAGCGCGTACTCGATGAACCGCCAGGCGGCCTTGCGACGCGTGCTGGAGCCGGAGACGGCCAGGTAGGTGGAGTTGACGATGGCGTTGCGCTTGCCCCCGGCCACGGCCGCGGGCGGCTGCATGGTCCGCCACATCCCCTTTTGCTCGGGGTACGTCGAGGCCAGGTACTCCACGGCCCAGGCGGCCTCCGCGTAGGTGGCGAGCTTCCCCTGGCTGAGCAGGCGCTTCTCGGTGCCCTGGCCCGCGGTGTCGGCGAGCAGCCCGGCGTCGTCGAGCCGCTTGATGATGGTGAGGGCCTCGACGGCGGCCGGGGACGCCAGCGTGATCTTCCCGTCCTGGTCGAAGTAGAAGGCGTCCTGGAGCAGCAGCAGGTTCTGGAAGAAGTCCATGTCCTGGGTGGCGCCGGTCTTGTCGATCCCGAGCAGCCGGACACCGGTGGCGTCGAGGATCTTCGACCCGGCGGCGGTCATGTCGTTCCAGTCGCTGATGCCGGCGGGGTCGACACCGGCCTTCTCGAAGTGGTCGTGGCGGTAGAAGAGACCGAGCGGATTGACCTCCCACGGGAGGGCGTGGGCGGCCTTGTCCTTGCCTATGACGGTCGGCCACAGACCCTTGGCGAAGGCGTCCTTGTGCTGGTCGGCGCCGAGCCTGGACAGGTCGGCGAGACCGTCGGGGAACTTGTCCAGGTAGCCGGGCAGGTAGTCGACGCCGATGTGCAGGACGTCCGCGAGGCCCTTTCCGCCCGAGGCGAGGCCGACGGTGATCTTGTCCCAGATGGCCGGGTTGCCGACGTCCTGGACGTCGACCTTGATTCCGGGGTTGTCCCGCTCGAAGGAAGGAACGACGCTGCGCAGGCCCTTGGCCGCGGTGGTCCAGCTCCAGACGGTGATCGTGCCGCTGTCGCCGTCACCTCCGGCGCTGCCCGATCCGTTGTCGCCGCAGGCCGTGAGGCCGAGCCCGACGGCGGATGCGGTGGCGAGCTGAAGCAGGCGGCGGCGGCTCAGTTGGTGGGACATGCGGGCTCCTGGGAGTGGGATGTGGAGTGGGTTGCTGGGTGGGACGTGGGGTGGGCGAAGGGACGCAGCGCTTCGGCGAGCAGGTCCGCCGCGTCGTCGGGGGTCGAAGCGTGGGGAGACAGACGGATCCACTCGTCACGGCGGGTGGTGATGACTCCCCCTGTCTCAAGGGCGCGGTGGACGGCGGCGGGATCATGACCGGGCAGCCGGAAGGCGCCGATACCGCCACGCTCCTGGGCCCCGAGCCCGTCCAGCAGGACCTCGGCACCGGCCCGGCGTGCACGGTCGAGCAGTTCGCCGAGGACGGCGCGGATCCGACCGCCGACGACGGCCGGTCCGCCCTGGCCGGCCAGGTCGTCGATCGCCGCGCCGAGGGCCGCGGCGGCGGAGAAGTCCGGGTTGGTGGCGAGGTGGGCGGCCGCCCCGGCCAGCGACGGCGCCGGATGGCGCGGTGCGAAGGGGTCCGTGACACCGGCCCAGCCGCCGAGCCCGGGAACCAGGCGCTCGGCGCACCGGTCGCGGATCAGCAGCAGCGCGGCTCCCCAGCCGGCCCGCAGCCACTTCTGGCCGCCGCTGACGAGGACATCGGCGGCATCCGCTTCGAGCGGGACCGAGCCCAGGCCCTGGATGGCGTCGACGATCAGGAGCCGCCCGGGCCCGAGAACCTCCTTGAGGGCGGCGAGCGGTGCCAGGTGTCCGGTGAGCGAGTCGACGGCGCTGACAGCGAGGGCGGTGACGTCGGGAGTGAGGTGGCGGCGCAGCAGATCGGGCGTGATGTGCCGCTCCCCTGCCGGATCGACGAGCCGGACGGCGGGGCCGCCGCGCCCGGCGAAGCGGAGCCAGGGGTAGAGGTTGGCGGGGAACTCGCCGCGGGGCACCAGGACGGTCCCGGAGCCGGGGAGCGCGGCGGCCACGGTGAACAGGCCGTTGCTGGTGGACGGGGCGAGGGTGATTTCGTGCGGACGGGCGTCGAGCAGCGCCGCCGCCGAGTTCAGGGCGGCGTCGCTGAGGGCGAACAGCCGGGCCAGGTCGGCGGGGTCCAGGCGCCCCGCGAGCGCGCTCACTTCGGCGAGCGCTGCGGCGGCCGGGCGGGAGAGCGGGCCGATCCTGGCGTAGTCGAGGTAGCCCGGCATCGGGCCGCGGGCGGGAACCGGACCCGGGTGCGTGGAGGTGACGGCTTCCGGGTTCGCAGAGATGGCGACCTCAGGGTCCTCAGAGGTAGCGGCCGTGATCTCTCGATTAATTTGATCGTTCAAAAAATTGCCTAACAAGAGCGTGCTGCGTGTGCGTTTCCGGAATTTGAAGGTTCATATTAGGGAGCTCGACTCGGCCCGGCAAGAGGTTGGGCGCAACTGTCTTCCGACGAGCCGGCAAGCCGCGTTCGGGCGTCAGGCGGGACGGCGGGCGGGCGGGCGGCAGGAGAGCGGCAGGAGGTTCGCCGGCCCGGGCACGAGAGACGCCCCTTTGGCGACGCAGCCGTGTGCGCACCGCTCGCGTCCGGCCGCCCACACCTTCAAGGGCGCTGCGCGGCTCCGCCTGATCGCGCGTACGCCAAAAGGTGGCCTGCCACGCGGTCAGGCCACCGGGCGTGAGGGGATGGCTCCAGATCCGCCGGTCCGCTCACTCCCCCGGTCCGCTCACTCCCCCGGCCGGCTCATGTGCCTGGCCTGCTCACACCCCCGGCCCTGCTCATGTGCCTGGCCGGCTCACACCCCCGGGCGGTACCTGCCCTGCCCCGCCCCGCCCCGCCGCCCTCAGTCCCCGGGGTGGGCCATCGCGTCGATGGCAACGGCCGCGGCAAGAACGGTGGCGGGGTCGGCGCCCGGCCCGACGTCGAGTCCGTAGGTGTCCCGGAGACGGAACCACTTCTTCGACACCTCGGCCACTTTGTACCCGTCCCGCTCGATCGTGTACTCGTGGTCGACGATGTTGCCTTGCACCGTCAGGTCGTCGCCGTTCTCCTGCTTGATCCGCCACCGGTCGCGCAGCGGTCCGATGACGGCCTTCTTGACGATGGCCACGCGCTGTCCGTCGGCGTCCTCGATCGCCATCGAGTCCTTGATCCGCAGCGGCCTGCTCTGCACCGTCGCGACACAGCGGCCGTCGCGGTCCTCGATGTGGTAGGTCCGGCGTGCCCGGAGCACCTTGCCGTTGACCTTGTACCGGTGGTCGCCGGACTCGTCGTCGATCCAGTAGTCGTCGCCGATGGAGAGCGCCTTCTGCCGCATCCGAAAGCGCGTCACGCCCTCGCCGTGGTCGAACGCGCGATTGGCGTGACGTCGGTCCTTGCGCTCCTGGAACATCGCGCGTCCTTCCCGCCGTCCGTCGAGGGGATCGGACTCCGTGCTCGAGGGCATCGGACTCCGCGACGGCAGTCCACCTTTCCTATCCCGCTCACGGCGGGCACGCACCTTTTGGCGGTACTCAGCGACCCGTGGCGCCCCGGGGAACCGCCCCAGAGGCGCCACCCCGGCCCCTCGGATCCCGGCTCAGACCGACAGGTGCCCCAGCACCGAGCGCATCGCGCGGCGCACGGCCTCGCGGGACTCCTCCGTCGGGTCGACGGTCTCGAAGGAGTGGTGACCGTTCGGTACGTCGACCACCTCGACGTCCACCCCGTGCTTCGTGGACGCGTCCAGGAACTCCTCGACGGTGGCGGCGATCCCGGGCGTCTCGCGTCCCACCCGCGTGAGCACCACGGGCAGGGTGCCCGCGCCGGCCACCGCGTCCACCGGGCGGAACCGGCTGTCGACCGGCCCCCAGGCGGGAATCGGCGCCATGACCGGATAGGAGCCCGCGAGGCAGCGCAGCCAGGCCGGCGGCCGGCCGAGCCAGTCCGCCGCCATCAGGCCGCCACCCGAGAAGAACCACAGCGCGATCCGGTCCGCGTCCACCCGGGGGTCGGCCCTGACCTGCTCCACCGCGGCCGCCACGTCCGCCGCCGCACGCGGGTAGCCGGCCGTGTCGTGCAGCCGGTGATCGAAGGTCACACCGACCGCCCCTTCCGCGGCCGCGTACCGCGCGTACCCCTGGAGGACCGGCCAGTCCCGCGGGGTCGGCAGGACTCCGGCGGGCACCGGGCCGCCGTGCACGAACAGGACCGCCGGCCGGGGACCCTCGGCGTCCGGAAGGTACAGATCGACGTTGCCGGTCCGCTCGCCCCGGAGCTCCGGCACGTCCAGCGGAAACGGCCGCAGATGCGTGGGCGGCTCCGCGGAGCCGGGTGCGGACAGACGGTGTCCTTCGCCTGCCGCGGCCCGCAGCAGGACCTCGGCCAGCCCGTCCGGGAGGGACAGCATCGGCCAGTGCCCGGTGGGGAGTTCGAAGAACGAGATACGGGGATCGGCCAGGGGCAGGAGGGCGGGGTTGCCGAAGTCCACCTGCTGCTGGACCAGCTCGATGCTGGAGCCGTTCGCGTTGCACAGCACCCCGGTGACGGGCAGCGAGCCCGCCTCGCCGGTCAGCCGCAAGGGCTGGAGCAGGGTGCGCAGCGGCTGCGGAGAGGCAAGGGCGGTGAGCCGGTCGAGCGCGGCTTCGGGGATGCCCGCGGTGCTGCCCCAGCGCTGCCACGCGTCGCGGGCCGGGGCGGCGAGGTCTGGGCCGTTGCCTTCCGCTGCGGCGCGTGTGGCCAGTTCCTCGCGCAGCGCCGGGTCCGTAACGGTGGCCAGGGCCGGCATTCCGTCCTGGCCGGGCGCTGTGTCCAGGCTGATGATCCGGGCGATGCGCTCCGCGCGCCGGCCGGCCGCGCCCAGCACGGGGTAGGTGCCGTAGCCGTGGCCGACCAGGACGATCTCGCGATCCCGGCCGGTTCCGGCCGAGTCGATCAGTGCGAGCACATCCGCGATGTGCGTCTCAAGGTCGATGGTGTCCGTCGCCGCGCCGGGGGCCCCGTCGAGACCGGTGAGGGCCGCCGTGTGCACGCCGGCGCCCGCCGACGCCAGGTGCGCGGCGGTGTCCTCCCAGACGTGTGCGCCGGTGAACATGCCTGGCACCAGGATGAATTCGGTCATGGTCGTCTCCTCCGCGATCCGTTGCCGGCGGACCGGCCACGGTCTCCGGCCGCCCTCGCCGGTACGGTAGAAGCTCCCTCTGGGGGAGGTTCAAGTGTTCATGTCGCACGACGGTCTGTGCAGCATCGGCGAGCTCGCCGAGAGCGCCGGCGTCACGGTGAAGGCCGTCCGCTTCTACTCCGACAACGGCTTGCTGCCGGAGGCCGCACGCAGCGCGGGCGGGCACCGCCGGTACGGCCCCGACGCGCTCGGCCGGCTGCGCCTGCTCCGCTCCCTGCGCGCCCTGGGCCTGCCGGTGCGCGAGGTGCGCCGCGTCCTCGACGAGGAGGACGCGGCGGACAGTGTGCTGGAGGACGCCGTCGCGGGGCACTTGAGCGAACTCGGCTCGCAGCTCACGGCCCTGCGCTGGCGGGAGGCGGGGCTGCGACTGGTGCTGGAGTGCCCGCCCGGGGAACGGGCCGACCGGCTGCGCCTGATCGGGGCGGTGACCGCCCCGCCGAGCACCGCCCCGCTGGCCCGGTTCTGGCGTGCCTGGCTGCCGCCGCGGATGCCGGCCCGGGCGACGGCCGCGTTCCTGGAGGCGGCGGTGCCTCAGCCGCCCGCCGACCCGGAGCCGGAACAGGTCCTCGCCTTCGCCCGGCTGTACGCCATGGTGACCCGCCCGTGCACGGACGCCGAGCAGGGCCGGCCCGAGGCGCACAAGGCCTCGGGGGCGCACGGCCCCGATGTGCTGTACGCGGGCCTCGCCCGGGCGTACGACCTGGCAGGCACCCAGTTGCGCCGGGGCCGGGACCCGTACGCGGGCGAGGAGCTGGACAGTTTCGTGGACGCGTACGCGAGCGTGTACGGCAGCCGGGACACCCCGGCCTTCCGCCGCGTGCTCGCCGGTCATCTCGCCACCGACCCGCGGATCGACCGGTACTGGGAGCTGGTGGCCGAGGTGATCACCCCGCCCGGCGCCGCGCCGGAGCCGACCCCCGGGTCCGCCCACGACTGGCTGTTCGCGGCCCTGGACGCGCAGACGGCCGCTGAGGCGGCCTGAGGCACGTCCTCGGACCTGGACGCGCAGACGGGCGCCGCGGCCTGACGCAGGCCCTCCGACCTCGACGCGTGCCGGGAGTCAGTACATGTCCGCCGTGATCGCCCACCGCTCGTGATCCCGCCAGGCCCCGTCGACGAGGAGGAAGTCCGGCGAGAAGCCCTCCAGCCGGAATCCAGCCCGGCGTACCAGGCCGACCGAGCCCTCGTTGGCCGGCTGGATGTTGGCCTCGAGCCGGTGCAGGCCGAGCGGTCCGAAGGCGTGCGCCAGGACGAGGCCGAGCCCCTCGCTCATCAGTCCGCGCCCCGCCGCGTGGGCGAAGGCCCCGTATCCGAGCGCGCCGCTGCAGAATCCGCCGAGCACGATGTTGTTGATGTTGATGAAGCCGGCGATCGCTCCGTCGGCCTGCCGACCGTCGCCGTGCCGCTCGCACACGAGGAAGCCCGCCCTGGCGGGATCCTTGATGAGCACACCCGCGTATGCGGCGTAGGCGTCGAGGTCGGCGGGCGGGAACAGCCAGGGCCGGTGCAGTTCCCGGCTCTCCCGGGCCCTGGTGGTGAACTCCTCGCCGTCCGCGTACGTAAAAGGGCGGATCGCCGCGCGCGGGCCCTCGGCCAGGTAGGTGGTGTCGGACATCGGACCAGCGTAGATCGTCGCCGCCCGGTCCACGGGGGCCGGGCGGCGCCAGGGGTCTTCCGTTTGGATCATGCCGGGCTCGCGGGGTCCGGCCTGATCCGAACGAGAGACCCCAGGCGTCTACCTGGGCCGCCTGCGGAAGAAGTACGCACCGCACGCCATCCCGGCGGCGAACATCACGATCAGCCACACGTAGAGCGGCATGGTCACCAGCGGGATGATGAGGCGGACCTCGACGTCCTTGGTGTTCTCCGCGATGAACACGATCGACAGGACCGCGATGACGAGGACCACGATGCGCGCCGGTGTGAACGCAGCCGACTTGCCCTTACTGCCGCTCGACACATCCTTCGGGCTCATGATGCGGCCCCTTCCCTGCCTGTGGTGTGCCACCGCCCCCGGAAACCCAGCATGACTCCGTCCGGATGCCGGGGGGCGGCGCTGTACGGCCATTCGGGTGACGGCCGCAGGCTCGGCGCTTCAGTTCACGGTGCCGCCGACCACCGGCAGCTCCAGCACCCCGGTGTCCCCCGGCGCGCTGACGACCGTGACCGGCTTGATGCCGCGGTTGCCGAAGTACGCGGAGTCGCTGGCCGCGATCACGAATTCCAGCCGGTGCCCGGCCTCGTACCGGTGGACGATGCCGGGCAGCCGCACGGTGAAGGAACGGGTCACGTCCGGCACCCGCACCGGTGAGACGAGCCGGTTGACCAGGGTCTTGGAGCCGTCGGGCGCCACGTCGTACACCTTGGCGAACAGGACGAGTTTGTCGGCGGCGTCACCGCTGTTCTGCACGCGCTCCGTCTTCGGCGAGACGACCTTCAGCGTCGCCTTCGGGGCGCCGACCACATCGACGGCGGAGCTCAGCGGGGCGCTGGTCCAGCCGAGGTAGGTGCCCTTGGTGTCGTACGGGGCCGGGTCCGGCAGACCGATGACGCCGGCGAGAGAGCTCTCCGAATGGCTGGTGGGAATCAGCCAGTTGCTGTACTGGCGGCTTCCGCGCGCGACCTTCGTGCGGTTGTCGACGAGCTTGCCGTCGCCGGAGAGGTACATCTTCCGGGTCGCGCCCGGGACGGCGGCCGCGGTGCCGTAACCGCTCTGCCAGTCGCGGTAGTAGGCGAACTCGGGTCCGGTGCCGGTCTGCGCCTCGTGCCGGAGGTAGCGGTCGAACCAGGCGAGGATGCGTCCGCCGACGTAACTGGTCTCCAGATTGCCCTGGCCGAGGTCGAGTTCGCCGGCCGTCTGGCCGCCGCTGTGTCCCCAGGCCTGCCAGATCATCTTGGCCGTGGTGCCCTGCGCCTTGAGCGCCTTGTACGTGGCGGTGGCCTCGTTGAGGTTGAACAGGCTGTCCTTCTGACCCTGGATCAGGAGTGTGGGCGCCTTGACGCGGTTCAGGTAGGAGACCGGTGAGACGCTGCGCGCGTAGTCGAGCATGGCGGCCGACCGGTCGGCCGGGTAGCGGCCGGAGTTGAGCAGCCGGATGGTGTCGCAGGCCCGGGCCGCGAAGTGGAGGCAGTCGAGGCTGCCGAAGCGGGACGGGTCGAGACTGGCGTTGAGAATCGTCTGCCCCTCCCCGATCAGGTAGAAGCCGTTGGTCCACTGCCATTTGAAGACCCCGGGGGTGTCGGACGAAACGCCCTTGGCCGCACCGGTGTTGTTGGGGGCGAGGGAGTACGCGAGGTCGTTCCAGGTGATGAGCGGGACCAGGGCGTCGACGCGGCGGTCGACGGCCGCGGCAGCCAGCTGGATGGCTCCGCCGTACGATCCGCCGATCATGCCGACCCGGGGGTCGCCCGGACCGTCCTGGGTGACGAAGCCGGCCTCGGTGCCGTCGTCCGCCGCGCGCCTGCCGCCGAGGAAGTCGATGAGTGCGGCGGCCGCCGCACCGTCGGCATCCGGGGCGTCGAGGGTGATGAGGCAGCCCGACTTGCCGAAGCCGAGGCCGGAGTAGACGAGTCCGGCGTAGCCGCGTGCGGCGAAGGCCTTCCCGATGCCGTCGGTCGAGCCGTCCGACTTGCTGCCGCCGAAGCCGTTGGTGGCGAGCACGGCCGGCACCGGATGCTGTGCGTCGGCCCCGTCGGGGCGGTAGAGGTCGGCATCCACGGTGCAGGTGCGGCCGCCCGCGGACACGGTGAACTTCAGCGGGGTGACGGTGTAGGCGGAGCCTGCGGCCGCCGTCCCCGCGTGTGCGGTGCCGGCGAGCGCGAGGGGCACGGCGAGCGCGGCCCCGGCGGCGAGGGCGAGCGGTTTGCGGGACAGCGACTTCGACCGGGAACGGGAACCGGAAACAGCACGCGACACGAGGACCTCCACGCCGAGGAACACCTTACCGACCGGTAAGTACTGGGCCGCGCTCATGCTGTGACACAGGTCATCACGGTGTCAACGTTCAAGACCGCGTTTCCTGAAGGATGCTCACTTTCCCCACATCGAGGCCGTGTTCGGCCGCCCCGCTCCTCATTCCCGCCCCTCGCCCCCCGGTCAGACCAGCGCCGGCACCTCGACCGTGAGCGTGGCGGGGCCGCCGTCGGCGGGCGCGTCCAGCACGGCCGGCACGCCGAGGGGAATCGTCAGCGAAGTGGAGCAGTGCCCGAACCCGAGCTCCTCGACGACGGGGACGCCCAGCGGCCCGAGCCGGTCGGCGAGCACGGCCCGCACCTCCTCGTACGGCTCGCAGCCGGCCCAGGACCCGCACGCCACACCGGCGACGCCGTCCAGCGCCCCGGCCCGCAGCAACTGGGTGAGGATGCGGTCGAGCCGGTACGGATCCTCGGCGGTGTCCTCGATGACCAGCAGCCCGCCGCGGGCGTGCGTACGGGCATGCGGCGTGGCGAGGTCGGCGGCCAGCAGACTCACACAGCCGCCGTACGTGACACCCCGCGCCCTCCCCGGCACCATCGCCCGCGCCGTGTCGAGCCCCAGCGTCATCACGGTCTCCGGCTCGAACAGGGTGGACCGCAGGGACTCCTGGGTCGCCGCGTCCTTCAGGAACGCCTCTGTGCCGGCCATGGGGCCGTGCAGGGTGGCGGTCCCGGTCCGCAGCGCGAACGCCTCGTGGAGCACGGTGATGTCGCTGTAGCCGACGAAGACCTTGGGCCCGGCGGCCCGCATCGCCGCCCAGTCGACCAGATCGACCATGCGGTGCGCACCGTATCCGCCGCGGGCGCAGATCACCGCGTCGACGGACGGATCGCACCAGGCGTCCTGGAGATCGCGGGCCCGCATCCCGTCCGCGCCGGCCAGGTAGTCCAGTCGCTGATGCACGTCCAGGACATGCGGCATCGTCACGGGGTCGAGGCCCCAGCCGCGCAGGATGTCCAGGCCGGGCTCCAGGCGTTCGGCGGGCACGGGTCCGCTCGGGGACACGACGGCGATCCTGGCACCCGGGCGCAGCCGGGCGGGACGGTTCAGCGGGGCAAGGGTCACTTCTTGAGCTCCAGCCGCGGCACGTCGGTGCGGTCGATCCCGAACGTCTGGGCGTACAGGGAGAGTTCGGCCTCCAGCGCACTGATCATGGTGTCGGCGCGCCGGAACCCGTGCCCTTCGCCCGGGTAGGTGAGGTACGCGTGCGGGATACCGCGTCCCTCGACAGCGGCCAGGAACCGCTCGCACTGCACGGGCGGGCAGATCGGGTCGTCCTCCCCCTGGAGCAGCAGGAAGGGGGTGGCGAGCCGGCCGGTGCGGCTGACCGGCGAACGTTCGCGGTAGCGCTCGGGGACCTCGGCGAGCGGGCCGACCAGTGACTCCAGGTACCGCGACTCGAAGTCGTGGGTCTCGTCGGTGCCCCAGCCGGTCAGGTCGAGGATGGGGTAGATGATCGTGCCGCAGGCGTAGAGGTCGGTGCCGGTGAGCGAGGCGGCCGTGGTCCAGCCCCCGGCGCTGCCGCCGCGGATGGCGAGC
The DNA here is from genome assembly GCF_045207435.1 of Streptomyces sp. NBC_00876. NCBI lineage: Bacteria > Bacillati > Actinomycetota > Actinomycetes > Kitasatosporales > Streptomycetaceae > Streptomyces > Streptomyces sp. NBC_00876. The sequence continues at coordinate 7,289,566 of NZ_CP108800.1, read as the reverse complement.
CGCCTGCCGTCGGCCGTGCCTTCGTCGGCGAGCGCCCGGGCGACGGCCTCGCAGTCCTCCACGTCGACGACGCCCCACTGTTCGCGCAGCCGGTTGCGGTAGGCGCGGCCGTATCCGGTGGAGCCGCCGTAGTTGACCTCGGCGACGCCGATGCCGCGCGAGGTGAAGTAGGCGATCTCCAGGTCGAGCACGAGCGAGGCGTGGCCGGTGGGGCCGCCGTGGGCCCACACCACGAAGGGCGGCAGTTCGCCGTCCGGGCCGGTCCGGTCGGGGCTGCGCGGCGGGTAGACCTGGGCATGGATCTCGCGGCCGCCGGGCCCGGTGAAGGTGCGGACGGCGGGCTCGGGGTAGTACGCGGGGTCGACCGCGTCCTTGTGCGGTGCGCCGATGACACGGGTGTGCCCGGTCGCCGTGTCCAGCTCCACGATCTCGTACGCGCTGTGCGGGCTCGCGGCGATGCCGATGACCCGGCTGCCCTGCACGGCGAGCGTCTCGGCCCATTCGGTCCAGGGTCCGGCGATGTCGACGAGGTCACCCGTCTCCGGGTCGAGGATGCCGAGCGTGGTGGAGCCCTTGCCGTGCAGGGTGGCGATCAGCCCGTTCTCCAGCGGGCGGAACCAGTTGAGGCCGATCTTCCACAGCGGTCCGGCGAACTCCTCCTCACCGGGGCGCAGGCCGACGGCGTCCCCGTGCGCATCGGCGCGGTACAGGTTCCACCATCCGCTGCGGTCACTGGCGAACAGCAGCCGCCCGTCGGCGCTCCACCGGACCTGCGGTACGGACTCCTCCGGGCCGCCCGCCACGCTCCGGGCGTCGTGGAACGTGCCGTCCGCGCCGATGTCCGCGAGCATCACCTCGGTGCCGTCCCACGGCATGCGGGGATGGTCCCAGGCGATCCAGGCCGCCTGGCGCCCGTCCGGCGAGACCTCCGGGCCGGTGACGAACCGGTGCCGGTCGTCGGAGAGTTCGCGTACCGCGCGGCGGTCACCGGCCGCCGAACCGTCCAGCGGCACGGCGGCGATCACCCGGCGCAGGTCGGTGGGGCCCGCGCCGGTGAACTCCTCCAGAACGCACCAGACCTCGCCCGCCGCGCCCCGGTCCGGGTGCAGCCGGGGGTCCACCCAGCGCAGTCCGCCGCCGACGGCGGAGACGGGGGTGAGCGGCCATGGTTCGCGGGGCCCGTCCGGCGCGTAGGCGTACAGCCGCTGGTCGTCGAAGTGGACGAAGACGATCAGCGGGCCGCCCTCGGCGCGTTCGGTGCCGTCCCAGGGCCGTCCGCCGTACTCGATGACGCGGCTGCGGGCGTTCCACGGGGCGGGCAGTTCCGCGGTGGTGCCGTCCGCCGACCGCCGGACCAGGGCGCGCCGGCCGGCCTGGGCCGGGCGCGGCTCCGTCCACCACAGCTCGTCGCCGACCGCTCCGACGTACTCCGGGCGGCCGTCGCGGGAGGCGGCCAGCGCGGCGTCGATCGGTGACGGCCAGCTTCCGTAGGCCCCTGTCGATACCATGATCAATTTCCCCCGAACGGTTCAGGCGGTGCGCAGATAGTGGTCCAGGACCCGGACACCGAAGTGCAGTGCCTCGACGGGGACGCGCTCGTCCACGCCGTGGAAGAGGGCCTGGTAGTCGAAGCCGACGGGCAGTTTCAGCGGCGAGAAGCCGTAGCCGGTGATGCCGAGCCGGGAGAACTGCTTGGCATCGGTGCCCCCCGACATGCTGTACGGCACGGCGTGGCCGTCCGGGTCGAAGTGCTCGACGGCGGCGCGGAGCTTGGCGAACGTGGGTGAGTCGACCGGTGCCTGGAGGGGCACCTCGCGGTGGTGGAACTCCCAGTCGACCGACGGGCCGGTCAGCCGGTCCATGGTCGCCCGGAATTCGTCCTCGCCGCCGGGCACCATGCGGCCGTCGATGTACGCGATGGCGTGGCCCGGGATCACGTTGACCTTGTAACCGGCTTCCAGCATCGTCGGGTTGGAGCTGTTGCGGACGGTCGGTGCGACGAGGTCGGCGGCCGGTCCGATCTTGCCGAGGAGTTCGTCCACGTCGAAGCCCGGGGCGTCGAGGTCGGGGTGGATGCCGTGCAGTGCGGCGATCTCGGTGAGCGCGGCGCGGACCGTCGGGGTGAGGCGTACCGGCCATTCGTGCTCGCCGATCCGGGCGACGGCCGCGGCCAGCGCACTGACCGCGTTCGCGTGGTTGACCTTGGAGCCGTGCCCCGCCTTGCCGTGGGCGGTGAGCTTGAGCCATCCGGTGCCGCGCTCGCCCGCCGCGATGGGGTAGAGCGGCAGGTTCGGTCCGGCGTGGAAGGTGAAGGCGCCCGACTCGCTGATGCCTTCCGTGCACCCTTCGAAGAGTGCGGCGTGCCGGTCGGCGAGGAATCCTGAGCCGTCGTCGGCGCTGGCCTCCTCGTCGGCGGTGTACGCGATCACGATGTCGCGGCGGGGCCGGATGCCGGCCCTGGCCCAGAACCGGACGACGGCGAGGACCATCGCGTCCATGTTCTTCATGTCGATGGCGCCGCGGCCCCAGACGACTCCGTCGCGCACCTCGCCGGAGAAGGGGTGCACGGTCCAGTCGTCGGCCTCGGCCGGCACCACGTCCAGGTGGCCGTGGACCAGGAGCGCGTCGGCGGACGGGTCGGTGCCCGCGATCCTGGCCACCACATTGGTACGCCCGGGGGTGCGCTCCAGCAGCGTGGGTTCGAGCCCGGCGGCGGCCAGCCGTTCGGCGACGTACTCGGCGGCGGGGCGTTCGCGGCAGTCGCCGCCACCGCGGTTGGTGGTGTCGATGCGGATCAGTTCGGAGGTGAACGTCACCGATTCGTCGAGCGCGAGGCGGTCGACGCTGTCCTTCGGGGTGGTCGCCTCAGCCATACTGTTCCTCCACGGCGGACGACACGATGGTCGTCACCGCCTTGAACGTGCGGATACCTTCGTACATCGTCGCGCTGGTGTAGGAGACACGCCTCTCGCCGCTGGGCGCCACCCCGGGCACGACGGTGGCCGCGGCGGCCAGGTGCTCGGCGTCGAACTCCAGCTCCACGGTGAACGGGCCGCCGTCGACGGGCGTGTACCGGCCGGCCAGGCCGGCCGCGTCCTTGGCCGCCGCACGGATGTCGGCGGCGGTACGGGCCGGAGTGCGGCAGACCGCGGCGTAGCGCGACACGTAGTCCTTGACGGCGACCTTCCGGGCCTCGGGGGCGTACCCCTGGGCGTCCACACAGGTGAGATCGTCCCCGGTGACGAGGACGACGGGCACGCCGTACTCCGCGGCCACATGGGCGTTGAGCAGTCCCTCACTGGCCCGTACCCCGTTCAGCCAGACCCCGGTGATGGAGTTGGCCAGATACGTATGGGCGAGTACACCCTCTGTACCGGCGCCCGTGTGGTAACCGACGAAGGCGATGGCGTCGACGTCTCCGTGCTGGATGCCCTCGACCATGCTGAGCGACTTGTGCTTGCCGGTGAGCATCTGGACGCGGTCGTCCAGCTGCTCGAGGAGCAGGTTGCGCATGGTCCAGTGGGCCTCGTTGATGAGCACCTCGTCGGCGCCCCCGTCGTAGAAGCCGAGGGCGGCGGCGTTGACGTCGGAGGTGAACAGGGAGCGGCACCGCTCCCATTGCGGTGTACCGGGCAGCACATCGGCCGGCCAGGTCACACCGGTGGCGCCTTCCATGTCGGCGCTGACGAGGATCTTCATGCGGCCACACGGTACGCGTCGCAGAACGCGCAGGCCAGAGCTGCCGGGACCTCCAGAGGTCCAATCCAATGAAGGCCCCCGTACGGGTCAGCCACCGATGTGGTCGCCCGTCTCGCCGTCGGTGCGCTCGCGCAGCAGGTCCGCGTGTCCGTTGTGCCGGGCGTACTCCTGGATCATGGCCAGGTAGACCCAGCGCAGGCTGCAGACCCTGCCCCCTCGCGCCGTCGTGAAGGTCTCGTCGAGGGTGCGTCCCACGACGGCCGCGTCCGCCGCCGCGACCTCGGCCCGGTAGGCGGCGAAGTCGTGTGCGGCACGGGCCGGGTCGGCGCCCTCGAGCCCCTCGTCCCCGTCGTTCGGCCCCGTGAACACGTCGCCGAGGGGCTCGCCCGCGAAGCTCCGCCGGAACCACCAGCGCTCGATTTCCGCCATGTGGCGGACCAGGCCGAGCAGGCTGAGCCCGGAGGGTTCGGCAGCGGTGCGGGCCAGCTGCTCCTGGCCGAGTCCGGCGCACTTGATCAGGAGCGTCTCGCGGTGCCACTGCAACCAGCCCGCCAGCATGGTCCGCTCGTCCGCGGTGCCGAGTGCGAGTTGCAGGTCTCCGGCGGTCGTACGGGTGAGGGCAGGCGCTGTCCATGTCATGGAGGCCATCCTCACAGGAGCCACTTGCTCCGCATCAGCGAGCCATGGGCCCCGGCCCTCTGGGAATGGGGGATTCGCGCCCACGGAAAGGCCGGCGCCCCCGTCGTTCGCGGGGGCGCCGGCCGTTCATCGTTCAGCGGCGCCTGGCGCCCTTCAACAGCTTCTCGATCCTGGCGAGTTCCTTGTCGCTGAACTCCAGGTTGCGGACCGCCTCGACGCTGTTCTCCAGCTGGGCGACGCTGCTCGCGCCGACCACGGCGGAGGTGACCCGGCCGCCTCGCAGCACCCAGGCCAGCGCCAGCTGGGCCAGTGACTGGCCGCGCCCGGAGGCCAGCTTGTCCAGTTCCCGCAGGCTCGCGACCAGCTCGGGGGTGACCGCCTCGGCCGACAGGAAGGGGCTGCTTCCGGCGGCGCGGGAGCCCTCCGGGATGCCGTGCAGGTAGCGGTCCGAGAGGATGCCCTGCTCCAGCGGTGAGTAGGCGATGGAGCCGGCACCCAGCTCGTCCAGGGCCGTGAGCAGGCCGTCCTCGACCCAGCGGTCCAGCATCGAATACCGCGGCTGGTGGATGAGCAGCGGGGTGCCGAGGTCCTTCAGGATCCGGGCGGCCTCCCGGGTCTGCTCGGCCGAGTAGTTGGAGATGCCGACGTAGAGCGCCTTGCCCTGCTGCACCGCTGAGTGGAGCGCGCCCATCGTCTCCTCGAGCGGGGTCTCCGGGTCCGGGCGGTGGGAGTAGAAGATGTCGACGTAGTCGAGGCCGAGGCGGGTCAGGCTCCGGTCCAGCGAGGAGAGCAGGTTCTTGCGCGATCCCCACTCCCCGTACGGGCCGTCCCACATCAGATATCCGGCCTTGGTGGAGACGATGATCTCGTCGCGGTGCCGGGCGAAGTCCGTCCCCAGCGCGCGGCCCATCGCCGTCTCGGCGGACCCGGGCGGCGGGCCATAGTTGTTGGCCAGGTCGAAGTGGGTGATGCCGAGGTCGAACGCCCGGCGGAGGATCTGTCCCTGGGCCTCCGGTGTCCGGTCACCGCCGAAGTTGTGCCACAGACCGAGCGAGAGGGCCGGAAGCTTCAGGCCGCTGCGTCCGGTGCGCCGGTAGGGCATGTCCTGGTAGCGGTCGGCGGACGGGATGTACATGCGGGGCTCCACGGGAGAGATCGTTCCGGTTCACGGGGGCGGGCGGTGTGTGCGCTGTCGCCCGGGCGAGGTGCGGGTCCAGGCTCGCTCACAACGATCCAGCAGTCCAACAGGAGATTCCGCTGGGATTCAGCACCTATATTTCTCAATCATGGAGTTGCGCCAGCTGGAACATTTCGTCGCGGTCGCCCACGAGCAGCATTTCACCCGGGCCGCCGAGCGCGTCGCCGTGTCGCAGTCCGGTCTCTCGGCCTCCGTCCGGGCGCTGGAGCAGGAACTGCGGACCCCCCTGTTCAGCCGGACCACCCGCAGTGTGCGGCTGACCGAGGCCGGGCGCGCCCTGCTGGTGGAGGCCGAACGCACCCTGGCCGGCGCCCGGGCGGCGAAGGACGCCGTCGATGCCGTACGGGGGCTGCTGCGCGGCACCCTGTCGGTGGGCGTCGAGCAGTGCGTGGCCGGGGTGAGCCCGCCGCGGCTGCTCGCCGCCTTCCACCGCGCGCACCCGCAGATGGAGATCCGGCTCCGCCAGGAGGGCACGACGAACCTGCTGGACGGAGTGGCCGGGGGACGGCTCGACATCGCCTTCGCCGCCACGGTCAGCCCGGTGGAGTGGCGCGGCGAGCTGGTCCCGCTGGCCCGTGAACCGATGGTCCTGCTGTGCGCCCCGGGCCACCGGCTGGCCGCCGCGGAGCGGGCCGGCTGGGACGAGCTGCGCGGCGAGCCGTTCATCGACTTCCATCCGGACTTCGGTCCGCGCCGCGCGGCTGACGAGGCGTTCACGGCCGCTCGGGTGCGCCGCACGGTGGCTCTGGAGGTCAATGACGTACACAGCCTGCTGGAGCTGGTGCACGAGGGGCTCGGCATCGCGGTCGTACCGCACCACTTCTCCCGCAAGCCCGAGGCCCGCGGTCTGGTGGCCGTACGGCTCGAAGGAGCGGACCAGCCGTACTACGAGAGCGTCATGGTGCTGCCGGACGCCCGGGCCATGAGTCCGGGAGCGCGGGCGCTCATGGCCCTGGTACGGGAGGGGACAGGGCACTAGGGCGCCTCGTCGCGGCCGCTGCTCTTGCCCCTCCCCCGGCCCCGGACGGGTCTCCCCGTCCGGGGCCGGGGTGCGCCGGGGTCAGCGGGCGGCCAGCACGAACCACCTGGCCGGCAGATCGATCCGCGTTCCGTCGGGCAGCGTCTCGGTCTGCGGGAGCGCCGTGTCACCGCTGTCCAGGATGGCCAGCCCGGCCGCCCGGAGCAGATCGGGCACCTCCTCGTCGGTGGCGCCCGCCGGTTTCAGCCCGTGGTCGTAGACCCGGCGCAGCTTCACCGGCGGCCCGTCCGGCCCCTGCGACGCCTGTTGCAGCACGGCCTTGGAGGCAGGGGTCAGTTCGGCGACGAATCCCCGTCCCCGCTCCCCCAGCAGCGTCGCCACGGCCTCGGCCACCGCCGGCCTGGCCTCGGGCTCGCTCTGGTGGATCACCGCCCGCATATAGACGTTGGCGTCGCCGACCCGTTCGTGCAGGGCGCGCACCGCGTCCCCATCCACCAGGTCGAGCTGGGCGTACTCGGCGATACCCTCGGGGTCCGCCCGCCGGGCGTGGCCGATCGCGGAGGGCGAGAGGTCCACGCCGATCGCGCGGGCGAACCGGGTGGCGAGGTAGCGGGTCTGCGTGCCGTTCCCGCAGCCGAGGTCGACGACGGGCAGCGAGGCGTCGGCGTACGGCAGGAGCAGCTCGCTGTGCGGTACGGCGCTCAGCGACGGCTCGGCGTCCCAGATCGCCTCGCCGGGCGCGTCCGAGGTGGCCGACCAGAACCCTTCCCACGCCTCACGGTACTGCTGTGACACCGCCATGTGTACTCCCAAGTCCCGTTGTGCAGGCTGCCTGTTCACAGCAAGGGCTACTGCCTCCGGTGGTCCGGGGCAAGGGGGCGCACGACGTGGGCCGCTGTGGGGGGCGGCCGGGTCACCAGCCGTTCGGCCGGGAGCGCGGGGTGCGGGAGAGCGCGAGCTCGAACCACACGGTCTTGCCGCGTGCCGTGGTGCTCGTGCCCCACTCCCGGGCCAGGCTGCTCACCACCACGAGCCCGCGGCCGAACTCGTCGTGGGCGGTGACACCCAGGAGCGCGGCGGGGGCGGGCTCGTCGTCGCTGACCTCGCAGAGCAGGGCGTCGGTGCGGACCAGCCGGAACCCGATGTGATGGGTGCGTCCGTGCTTCACCGCGTTGGTGACGAGCTCGCTGACCATCAGCTCGGCCGCCTCCACCGCGTGCGGAAGGTCCCAGTCGAGCAGCCTTCCCCGGACCAGCCGACGGGCCCGGGAGACCTCGCGCGGATCCAGGGCGAGCTGCCACTCGGCGACGTCACCGTCCGGAATCCCGTTGAGCCTGGCCATCAGCAGGGCGACGTCGTCCTTGCGGCCGTCGCTGGGGTTCAGTGCGCGGATGATCGTGTCGCAGGCGTCGTCCATCGACGCGGCGGGATGGGCCGCGGAGGCGCAGAGCGCGGCGAGACCCGCCCCGATGTCCTGGCCGCGCACCTCGACCAGACCGTCGGTGCACAGCACCAGGCGGTCACCGGTGCGCACCCGCACGGTCGCGGTCTCGAAGGCGACCCCGCCGACACCGATCGGCGCACCGGTCGGCAGTTCGAGCAGCTCGGCCCGGCCGTCCTCGGCCCGGACCAGCACCGGTGGGATGTGCCCGGCGTTGGCGATCTGGAGCTCGGAGCGGATCGGGTCGTAGACCGCGTACAGGCAGGTCGCCAGGTACTGCTCGCCCAGGCGCTGGGCGAGGTCGTCGAGGTTGCGCAGCAACTGGGCGGGCGGCATCTCCATGGTGGCCATCGTCAGCACGGCGGTACGTAACTGGCCCATCATCGCCGCCGAGTTGAGCCCGTGGCCCATCACGTCGCCGACGACGAGAGCGGTCCGGGAGCCGGGGAGCTTCACCGAGTCGAACCAGTCGCCGCCGACCCTGCCGAGCCGGGCGCCGGGCAGATAGCGGGTGGCGATGTCGCAGCCCGCCATGCGGGGTTCGATCTGGGGCAGCATGCTGTCCTGGAGCGTCTCGGCGACGTTCTCCTGGTACGTGTACATGCGGGCGTTGTCCAGGACGAGCCCGGCACGGGCGGCGAGTTCGGCGCCGGTGGTGCGGTCCATGTCGTCGAAGGGCTCGCGGCCGGGGCGGCGCATCAGGACCATGAAGCCGAGCACCACGTCGCGGGCCTTGAGCGGCACGATGAGCAGCGAGCGGTGGGTGATCAGGGGGCGCAGGTCGCGCTTCTCGAACTCGCCCGAGATCCGGTTGCTCAACTCCTCAGTGACGTAAGGGACGATGACGGGTTCGCCGGTGACCATGCACTGGAAGAACGGGGTGTGCTCGGGGAAGGCGATGGACTCGCCGACGGGCACGGTGTCGTCCCAGCGGCCGGGTTCGTCGTTGTGCTCGACCCAGACGCGGTGCCAGATCGTGGTGACGTCGGGCGGTCCGTCCGGGAATCCCTCACCGGCCAGGACCGCGGCGCGCAGATGCGTTCCCGCGAAGTCGCTGAACCGGGGTACTGCGGCGCTGGTGACCTCGCGGATGGTGCGTTCCAGGTCGAGGGAGGTGCCGATACGGCCGCTGACCTCGTTGAGGAACTCCAGCCGTTCGCGGACGGCCGCGTACTCGAGGTCGAGTTCGGGGCGGGGCACGGTGCGCGGGGCCGGTACGCCCTGCACGGTGTGCCGCGGACCCTTGGACGTACGGTGCCCGGTGCACCTGGGCACGCCCCAGTCCGGGGTCACCGGGATCCGGTCGTGGTGGCTGAACTCCAGTACGGGATAGCCGAGTTCAAGGACCTGGGAGACGATCCCGGTGGCTTCCCGGACGCTCATGCTGGGCAGGATCTCGGGCAGCCGCCCGGCCAGTTCGCGGTAGCCGGGGAAGTCGGTGTGCAGGGCGAATCCGGGTGCGATCGTCTCGGTGTCCGGGGACTCGCCCGGCCCGCCGCCCCGCAGTTGCGCGCAGTCCGCGGCGAGCACGAGCAGCCGCTCCGGGCCGGGACCCACCAGCGGGTAGGCCCACCACAGCACATCGATCCGGCCGCGGCCGGGTTCGTCCATCCGGGCCCGGCCCGCCGCCGGATAGGCGACGGCCCCGCTGAGGGAGCTGTCGAGCCCGGGGCCGGACTCGGCGTACGCCCCGTCCGGCATTTGGTCACCGGATTCCCGTAACGCCCCGGCGACGGGCAGGAGTTCACCGGCGGGGCAGCCGACAGCGTCCTGCCGCGAGACACCGAAGAGCTTTCTCGCCCCGGACGACCAGTGCGAGACGAGTCCGTCCGCGTCGACGACGACCACGGCGAGCGGCACGCGGCCCGCCCCGGTGTCACGTGGCTGTGGTGTCCTGTGCGGCGGCACACCGAGATCCATGGGTGGAAGGCTCCTTCCCCACCGCAAGGTTCAGCGGTGCGTGACTTCACGGTACGGCTCCGCGTCCGTCGCCCGCCGGTCATCGGCCCAATCACCCCCGTGGGTGGTGCGCCCCGCGCACTCCGGGGCGCACCACCGGGCCGGAAGGGGCCTGCCGGGCCGCTCAGTCCTCGTGGCCCAGCTGGAGGTCCCGTTCTGTGCGGCCACCGCCCGCGACCTGCAAGACGGTGGCCACCGGCGGGTATCCGGCGGCGATCACGGTGTACTCGCCGGTGGACAGGTCGACGAACCGGAAGGCCCCGTCGGGGCCGGTGGTCAGCGTGTCGACCACATTGCCTGCCGCGTCCAGGAGCGTGACCCGGGCGTCCTCGACGGGCCGGCCGCCGCTCGCCCGGACGATGCCGCGCAGCACGGCGCCGCCGGCCAGTTCGATGTCCTGCCGGGTCTCCCTGGCCGCCTGCACGCTGACCGGCAGGGCGGCGGGCCGGAAAGCGGGGGCGGAGGCGGCGAGGGTGTACTCCCCCGCGACCAGTTCCGCGATCACGTACCCGCCCTCGCGGCCGCTGCGGGTGGAGGCGACGACCTCTCCGCGTACGTCGGTCAGGGTGACGGCCGCGTCCCGCACGGGTAGCCCGTCCGCCGTCACGACGGTCCCGGCCAGCCGGCCCGCGCCGCCGAGCACCACGTCGAGTTCCACGGGCCGTTCGCCCACGGTGACGCTGACGGCCTGCGGCTGATGGCCCCCGGCGGCGGCGATGAGGACGTACGAGCCGGCGCCGGGCACGCTGAGCGCGTACCGCCCCTCGTCCCCACTGGCACCCCGGCCCACCTGCTGCCCCTGGACGTCGATGAGGGTGAGGGCGGCACGCGGGACCTTCGTGCCGTCGGGGTGCTGGACGCTGCCGCTGACCGGCACGCCGGAGAGGTACCCGGCGGAATGGCCGCCCGCAACGGTACGGGCGGAGGGGATCGACGCGGGATCGGCCGCGGTCTCGGGGCTGTTGTGGGACACCAGTGGTTTCTCCTTGAGGAAGAAGGCGAGGAACAGGCCGAGCACGAGGACCGGCACGAGGTAGAGGAAGATCCGGGGCATCGCGTCGGCGTACGCCTGGATGTAGGCGTCGCGCAGCGCGGGCTCCATCGCATGGACCAGCTGCGGTGTGATCGATTCGGGGTCGGGCAGACCGGCTCCGGACGGCAGCCGTACGGCGAGCGCGTCGGCCAGCCGTCCGGCGAAGAGCGTGCCGAACACGGCGGCGCCGACGCTGCCGCCGATCTGCCGGAAGTAGTTGTTGGCACTGGTCGCGGTGCCCAGGTCGGCGGGGCGCACGGAGTTCTGCACGGCGAGCACCAGCACCGGCATGATCAGCCCGATCCCGAGGCCGAGAACCGCCTGCGCGATGCTGTACTCGATGCGCGGTGTGTCGGTCTCCAGCCGGGACAGCAGCCACATGCCCACCGCCGAGACCGCGCTGCCGGCGATCGGGTAGACGCGGTAGCGCCCGGTGCGGGAGATCAGCTGCCCGGAGACGACGGACGCGCCGACGATGCCGCCCATCATGGGAAGCATCAGCAGCCCGGACTCGGTCGCGGTGGCCCCGTCGACCATCTGCAGAAAGGTCGGCAGATAGCTGGCGGCGCCGAACAGCGCGACGCCGACGACGGCGCCGACGAGCGCGGTGACGTTGAAGATCGAGTCGCGGAACAGCCGCAGCGGAATGATCGGTTCGGGCGCGCGGTGCTCGACGGCGACGAACAGCAGAGTCGTTCCGGCAGCTCCGGCGGCCAGCCCCAGAATCGTGCGCGAGCCCCAGGCGTACTCCGTGCCGCCCCAACTGGTCAGCAGCACCAGACAGGTGGAGGCGGCGGCCAGCAGCACGGCGCCCAGGATGTCGAGCCTGGGCCGGACCGTGGGCTTGGGGAGCTTCAGCACGACGGTGATGACGGCGAGGGTGACCAGGCCGAACGGAATGTTGATGTAGAAGCACCACCGCCACGAGGCGTGATCGGTGAAGAATCCGCCGAGCAGCGGGCCCGCGACGGAGGCGAGTCCGAAGGCCGCTCCGATGAGCCCCATGTACCGGCCGCGCTCCCGGGGCGGTACGACGTCCGCGATGATCGCCTGGACACCGATCATCAGCCCGCCGCCGCCGACGCCCTGGATGGCCCGGAAGGCGATCAGCTGGTCCATCGTGCGCGACCAGCCGGCCAGGGCGGATCCGATGACGAAGACGACGATCGCGAACTGGAAGACGCCCTTGCGCCCGAAGAGGTCACCGAGCTTGCCGTAGACGGGCAGTCCGATGGTCGAGGCGAGCAGATAGGCGGTGACCGCCCAGGACATCTTCTCCAGGCCGTGCAGCTCACCGACGATCTTCGGGAGCGCGGTGGCGACGATCATCTGATCGAGCGCCGCGAGCAGGAGCGTGAGCATCAGCCCGACGAAGACCAGCCGGATCCGGTGGGGATCCGTCGCCCCGTCGGCGGGCGGGGCCCCGGCGGCGGATTCCGTCGCGGCCGGCGGCGACGGGGGCGCGGCGGCCGCGGTCACCGCTTCGGCGCTCCCCGCACCGCCCGGCTCGTCCTCCACCAGAGTGATCCCACCCACCACGTGCCGCTCCCCTCGTCGCACTGCCGCCGCCCATTTCTCGCATTGCGCGATAAGTGAGGGCAAACGCGACGGGGGGCGCTGACGGCGCACTCAGGGGGCTTATCCCCCGGTGGGAGCCACTACGGCGCACAACCGACCGACCGGAAAGACCACCCGAACCGGTGAGGCCGGGAAGGGGGTCCGGGAGCTACTTCTCCACCTCGGTGGCGAGGTTCTGCAGCAGTTCGTCGTAGATGCGCCCAAGTCCCTTGGGGGCGAAGGTCCTCTCGAAGAATCCGCCGATGCCGCCGGCGCCGTTCCACACGGTCGAGACGACGGCCTTGGACTTCCCCTCACCGGCCGGGGTGACGGTCCAGGTCGTGACCATCGTGGAGTTGCGGTCCTTCTCCACGAGCTGCCCGTCGGTCGGCTCGGCGACCTCCAGCAGGCAGTCGCGTACGCGCTTGCTGGTGGCCTGCAGCTTCCAGTGGACGAGGGTGCCCTCGCCGTCGCCGCCCTCCCGCACCTCGTACTCGCTGAACTGACCGGGCAGCACCTTGCCCCGGACGTCCTTGTAGTCGGCCAGCGCGTCGAACACCGCCTCCGCGTCCGCCGCGATGATCCGCTCTGTCGTGGCCTCGACCTGCGCCATGGCTGTTCCTCCAGCACTCGGTTGTTCGGGGTGTGCTGAGCCAATCACCTCGGCAGCCCGGCTCAAAATCCGGTCGGGGACGAAGGGGAGAAAACGATCAAGGGAACAAGTGTTCTATTCTCGGTGCAGTGCTACCGAGGAGGCGTCCATGCGCTGGGACAATCTGGCCGACAACCCCACCAAGACCACCGAACCAGGGCCGAGCGCGCTCTTCGCCGCGGAGGCGGTGACGATTCGCACCTTCGACACTCCCGAATTCCGGGGCATCACCTTCCACGAGATCCGGGCCCGCTCGATCGTGAACCGGGTGCCCGGGGCGTCCCGGATGCCGTTCGAATGGACCGTCAATCCGTACCGCGGCTGTTCGCATGCCTGCGTCTACTGCTTCGCCCGCAAGACCCACAGCTATCTGGACCTCGACACCGGTCTCGGCTTCGACTCGCAGATCGTCGTCAAGGTCAACGCCCCGGAACTGGTGCGCCGCGAGATCTCCTCGCCGCGCTGGCACGGCGCGCACATCGCGATGGGCACCAACGTCGACTGCTACCAGAGGGCGGAGGGCCGCTACCGCCTGATGCCCGGCATCCTCGCGGCCCTGCGAGATCACGCGAACCCCTTCTCGATCCTCACCAAGGGCACCCTGATCCTGCGCGACCTGGAGCTGCTGCGGCAGGCCGCCGAGGTCACCGAGGTCGGCGTCTCGGTCTCCGTGGGCTTCACCGACCCCGAACTGTGGCGGACCGTGGAGCCCGGCACCCCCTCCCCCGAGCGGCGCCTCGACGTCGTGCGCACCCTCGGCGAGCACGGCATCGGCTGCGGGGTGCTGATGGCGCCCGTCATCCCGTACCTCGGCGACCGGCCGGAGCAACTGCGGGACACGGTCCGCGCGGTCGCCGCCGCCGGCGCGACCTCGGTGACCCCGCTCGTCCTCCATCTGCGCCCCGGCGCCCGCGAGTGGTTCATGGAGTGGCTCGGCCGGCACCACCCGCATCTGGTGCGGCGTTACGAGCGGCTGTACGCGGACGGCGCGTACGCCCCCACCTGGTACCAGCGCCGCATCACCCGGTACGTGCACGAACTGGCGGCCGAGTACGGCATCGGCCCCTCGCACCACGGAGCACCCCGCGGATTCCCCGAGCGCGGCAAGGAGCGGACCCCGCCGCCCGGTTCCGGTCCCACTCAGCTGACCCTGCTCTGACCCAGGCAGCGCCACCCCGGGGGCAAACGGGTCATCTCTCACCAGAACAGGTCCTTCCGGCTCCGAATGCGGGGAGCATGCGGCGGGGGCCGCCTCACGCGCGGCCGTGTTCCCCCACCACGGGAGGCCATATGACGAACCGTTCAGGAATCCTGTTCGCCGTCGGGGCGACGGTCGCCGGTCTGGTGACCGCCGCGCCGTCCCCGGCGAGCGCAGACAGCGGAGCACCGCGCGCCGCGTCGCTCAAGTGGACCGACTGCGGCACCCAGTCGTCCCCGACGCTCCAGTGCGCGACAGTGCGCTCCCCCCTCGACCACGACGACCCGTCGGGCCGCAAGATCACCCTCGCCCTGACCCGGGTCCCGCACACGGCGAAGACCTTTCAGGGGCCGCTGCTGGTCAATCCGGGCGGCCCCGGCGGCAGCGGTCTGTCGATGGCCGGTTTCGTCGCCGCCTCACTGCCGAAGGCGGTGGCCGCCCAGTACGACGTGATCGGGTTCGACCCGCGGGGCGTCGGAAGGAGCCGGCCCGCGCTGGACTGCGTACCGAAGTACTTCGATCCGGTACGGCCGGACCCGGTGCCGCACTCCGTCCAGGACGAACAGGCCAACCGCAACCGCGCCCGCGACTTCGCGGCCGCCTGCGGCAACAAGTACCCCGACCTGCTCCCGTTCATGGACACGGTCAGCGCGGCCGAGGACCTCGACGTGATCCGGAACGCGACCGGCTCACGGCAGCTCAACTACTTCGGGTACTCCTACGGCACCTACCTGGGCGCGGTGTACGCGAAGCTCTTCCCGGACCGCGTCCGGCGCCTGGTCCTCGACTCGAACGTCGACCCGAACGGCGTCTGGTACGACGACAACCTCGACCAGGACTACGCCTTCGACGCGCGTCAGAAGGCGTTCGCCGCCTGGGTGGCGAAGTACGACAGCACGTACAAGCTGGGCAGCGACCCGGCGAAGGTCGAGGCGGCCTGGTACCGGATGCGGGACGCGGTCAAGAAGCATCCCGCGGGCATGAAGGTCGGCGCGGGCGAGCTCGACGACACGTTCCTGCCCGGCGGCTACTACAACGGCTACTGGCCCACGCTGGCCGGGGCGTTCTCCGCCTATGTGAACGACAAGAACGACGCCGCCCTGGTCAAGGCGTACGAGCGCTTCGGCGCGGTCGACGCGGAGGGCGACAACGGGTACTCGGTCTACTCGGCCGTGCAGTGCCGCGACGCCCAGTGGCCGCGCGACTGGAACGTCTGGCGCAATGACAGCTGGCGGGTCTACGACAAGGCACCCTTCCTGACCTGGGGCAACACCTGGTACAACGCGCCGTGCGCCGACTGGCCGGTGGAGCCGTTGAACCCGGTACGGGTCTCCAACCACGACCTGCCGCCGGTGCTGCTCTTCCAGGCCACCGACGACGCGGCCACGCCGTACGAGGGCGGGCTCGCCCTGCACCGCGCGCTCGACGACTCGAGCCTGGTCGTCGAGGAGGGCGGCGGCAACCACGGCGTCACCCTGAGCGGCAACGCCTGCCTGGACCGGTATCTGGCGGACTACCTGGCCAAGGGCACGGTGCCGCGCGCGAAGGGCGGCGACGTGGACGCGGTCTGCGCGAAGACCCCCGACCCGAAGCCGGTCGCGGCCAAGTCCGCACGGCCCATGTCCCGCACGGAGGAGACGAACGGCCAGGGCGGCACGCTGCACGGCCTGCTCGGCTTCCGGGGCTGACGGGGCGGCGTTCCCGTACGCACAAACAGCACGTACAGACCCTACGTACGAACCCCACGTACGAACCCCACGTACGAACCCCACGTACGAATCCCACGTACGGACCGCGCTCAGCCCGCCGGCAGCCGGCTGAGCGCGGTCTGTGCCGCGTCGCCCAGTCTCGGGTGCGGCAGTGCGGCCTCCAGGACCGGGCGGGCCTGCGCGTCGCCGAGCTGCCCCAGGCCCTCGACGCAGGCCAGCGCGACCCGCCAGTGCGGTTCCTCCGGTCCCAGCAGCCGGGACAGGGTGCTCACGAGGGCGGGTACGGACTCCGGGGCCCGCAGTTCGGTGAGCAGGCGGACCGGGTGCAGGGCGTAGGCGGTGCGCAGGGAGTTGGTGGCGAGTGCCGCCGCCGCGCGGGGTGTGCGCGGGTCGCCGAGGCGGGCCAGGGCGTGGGCGGCGCCGACGCAGCGTTCGGGGTCGCGGTGGTTGAGCAGCAGCACCAGGGGTTCGAAGGCGCGGCGGTCGCCGCCGCAGCCCAGCCGGAACGCGGCGATCTCGCGCGCCCACAGCGGGCGTTCGCGCTCGATGAGCACCTGGGCCAGTTCCTCGTCGTCATCGGTGGCGATCAGTCTGCGGTACGCCGCCGACTCCCCCGCCTCGTCCGCCAGCCGGTGCGTCAGCGACCGGTACTCCTCATCCATGACCGTCAGCGTATCGGTGGCCACACAGCGTGCCGGCGGGGGTGCCGGATGTGAGGGGGGCCACAACAATCGGGGGCTGGCGCGCTCATTACCCGTCGGTTAACCTCATGTGAGCGGGACACTCCCCCCGCCGGCTCCGGTGGCCTGGTGACGCAGCCACCCGGAGTGTTTGTCGGTTCGGCAGCTTTGCGAGACGTGACTCCGGGACAGAGTCCGTCGCCCTTTCCC
Source organism: Streptomyces sp. NBC_00876 (assembly GCF_045207435.1). Classification (NCBI taxonomy): domain Bacteria; kingdom Bacillati; phylum Actinomycetota; class Actinomycetes; order Kitasatosporales; family Streptomycetaceae; genus Streptomyces; species Streptomyces sp. NBC_00876. The sequence continues at coordinate 7,272,612 of NZ_CP108800.1, read as the reverse complement.
GGTCCCGGCGTGCGCTTCGCTCCCGGGGCCCGAGCACCACGACAGGCAATTCCCGCACGCCGTGCGCCGGCCGGGCCCTTCGCCCCTCTCATCGGCCGCGCGCCAGGTTGCGTCCCTCAGTCGTCACTCATCCCTGGAGTCCCGTGATGGACACCCATTTCAGCACCATTGCCGTCGTCGGCCTCGGCACGATGGGCACCGGCATCGCCGAGGTCCTGACCCGTGCCGGCCGCGAGGTCATAGGAATCGATGTCAGCGAGGCCGCCGCACGCCAGGCCGTCGCCTCCCTCGAGGCCTCCACCGCCCGCGCCGTGGAGCGCGAGCGGATCACCGAGGAGGAGCGGCGTGACGTCCTCGCCCGTTTCCGTACCTTCTCCGACCTCCAGGCCGCGGCCGACGCGGAACTGGTCATCGAGGTCGTGCCCGAGACGTACGAGATCAAGCAGCAGGTCTTCCGCGAGCTCGACGCCGTCGTCTCCCCCACCACGGTCCTCGCGACGGGCACCAACGCCCTGTCGGTGACCCGGCTCGCCGCGGAGTCGCGGCACCCGGAGCGCGTCCTCGGCCTGCACTTCTTCAACCCGGCACCGGCGATGAAGCTGGTCGAGGTGGTCTCCTCGGTGCTGACCGCGCCGCCGGCCGTCGAGGCCGTCACCGCGCTCGCCCGGCAGCTGGGCAAGGAGCCGGTCGCGGTCGGCGACCGGCCGGGCTTCGTCGCCGACGGCCTGCTGTTCGGCTACCTCAACCAGGCCGCCGCCATGTACGAGGCGAACTACGCCTCCCGCGAGGACATCGACGCGGCGATGAAGCTGGGCTGCGGGCTGCCGATGGGCCCGCTCGCCCTGCTGGACCTGATCGGCATCGACACCGCCCGCACCGTCCTGGAAGCGATGTACTCCGCCTCGCACGACCGGCTGCACGCCCCGGCGCCCGTTCTCGGCCAGCTGAGCGCGGCCGGGCTGACCGGCCGCAAGACGGGCCGCGGCTTCTACACGTACGCGGAGCCGGGCAGCCAGACCGTGGTGCCGGACGCGCTGACGCCGGCGCAGGACTCCGGGTCCGGTGCCGGGCGCACCGTGCGGTCGGTCGGGGTCGCGGGCTCCGGGACGATGGCTTCGGGGATCGCCGAGGTCTTCGCGAAGGCCGGCTACGACGTGGTGCTGGCCGGGCGCGGCCAGGAGAAGGCGGACACCGCCAAGGGCCGGATCGCGAAGTCGCTGGAGCGGTCGGTCACCAAGGGGCGGCTGACGGCCGAGGCGCGGGACGAGACCCTGGGCCGGATCACCGCCGCTGGGTCGCTGGACGCGTTCGCCGAGGTGGACCTGGCCGTGGAGGCGGTCGCCGAGGACCTGGCGGTCAAGCAGCAGCTGTTCGCGACCCTGGACAAGGTGTGCAGGCCGGGCGCGGTGCTCGCCACCACCACCTCCTCGCTGCCCGTCGTGTCGATCGCCCGCGCCACCGCGCGGCCCGAGGACGTCATCGGGATGCACTTCTTCAATCCGGCGCCGGCGATGAAGCTGGTCGAGGTCGTCCGCACCGTGCTCACCGCCGACGATGTGCACGCCACCGTCCGCGAGGTCTGCGCGAAGGTGCGCAAGCACCCGGTGGACTGCGGGGACCGGGCCGGCTTCATCGTGAACGCGCTGCTGTTCCCGTACCTGAACAACGCGATCAAGATGGTCGAGGAGCACTACGCGACGCTCGACGACATCGACGCCGCGATGAAGCTGGGCGGCGGCTACCCGATGGGCCCCTTCGAGCTCCTGGACGTCGTCGGCCTCGATGTCTCGCTCGCCATCGAGAAGGTGCTGCACAGCGAGTTCCGTGACCCGGGTCTCGCCCCCGCGCCGCTCCTCGAGCACCTGGTGGCCGCCGGCTGCCTCGGCCGCAAGACGGGGCGCGGCTTCCGCGAATATGCCCGCCGCTGAGCCGGGAGCCGGGTGGGGCGGGCTGCTCGGTCCTCCGGGCGGCCCGCCCCCACAGGCGCGCTCTCCTGCACCGATGCAGTACGTTCACACCATGTCCCAGCCCGCCAGGTCCCCCCGTGTGTCCGCCGCGCCCGACGTCCCGGAAACAGCCGCAGGCACGCGTGCCGCCGCCCAGCGGCTGAAAATGCGCCGCGAACTGGCGGCCGCGGCGATGGAGCTCTTCGCCACGAAGGGGTACGAGGCCACGACGGTCGACGAGATCGCGGGCGCCGCGGGCGTCGCCCGGCGGACCTTCTTCCGGCACTTCCGGTCCAAGGAAGAGGCCATCTTCCCGGACCACGACGACACGCTCGTACGGGCCGAGGCGGTCCTCAACGCCGCCCCCGCGCACGAGCACCCGCTCGACACCGTCTGCCGGGGCATCAAGGAAGTCATGCGGATGTACGCGGCGAAGCCCGCGGTCTCCGTGGCCCGCTACAAGCTGACCCGTGAGGTGCCCACCCTGCGGGAGGCCGAGATCGCCTCGGTGGCCCGCTACGAGCGGCTGTTCACGCGCTATCTGCTGGGCCACTTCGACGAGCGCGACCACCATGTCGGCAATGACGACCCGCTACTGGCGGAGGTGGCGGCGTCCGCCGTCGTCACCGCGCACAACCATGTGCTGCGCCGCTGGCTGCGGGCGGACGGCCAGGGCGATGTGGAGGCGCAGCTCGACCACGCGTTCGCCATCGTCCGCGACACCTTCGGGACGGGGATCGGCGCCGGCCGCACCGCCGGGACCGAGCCGGCGAAGCCACCGGCCGCCTCGGTGAGCGCCGAGGGCGAGGTGCTGGTGGCCGTGGCGCGTACGGACGCCCCGCTGGACGAAGTGATGCGAACGATCCAGCAGGCGCTCAAGGAGCGCTGAGCGGGGCCGCACGGAAACCTGGTTGCCGGGGCCGCGCCCCGGTGCTGTGGTGTGCGGATGAATGACCGATCGAGTTCGCAGCGCGCATCGCTCCTGGCCGTCTTCGACCGGGAGATGCGCGAGCATGCCCGCCCCGACGGCCCCGGGGTCCGCGTCGAACGCACCGGGGACGTCGTACGTCAGGTGGGCGCGGCCCATGACTGGAACGCGGTCGTCTGGTCGTCCCCGGACCTCGACGCCGTTCGGGCGGACGCGGCGATCGCCGCGCAGGTGGCCCACTGCGCGGCGTCCGGGTACCACGAGTTCGAGTGGAAGCTGTACGCGCACGACCGGCCCGCCGACCTCGGGGCGAGGCTGCTGGCGGCCGGGTTCGAGGCGCAGGACCCGGAGACCCTGCTGGTCGCGCCGGTCGCGGAGCTGCCCACGGCGGTCGAGCTCCCCGCGGGCGTCCGGCTGCGCACCGTGCGTGACGAGGCCGATGTGGAGCTGATGGCGCGGGCCCATGAGCAGGCGTTCGGCTCGGACTGGTCCCGGCTGCGGCATCAGGTGCTGGCCCGGCTGAACGAGGATCCGGACCACTTCGTGGGCGTGCTGGCCATGGCGGGCGACGAGCCGGTGAGCTCGGCCCGGATGGAGCTGTACCCCGGTACGGGCTTCGCCGGGCTGTGGGGCGGTGGCACGGTGGAGGCCTGGCGGGGCAGGGGCGTCTACCGGGCGCTGATCGCCTTCCGGGCGGGGATCGCCGCCGAGCGCGGCTACCGGTATCTCCACGTCGACGCCACCGAGGACAGCCGCCCGATCCTCCAGCGGCTGGGGTTCACGGCTCTGGGCACGACGACCCCGTACGTCTACCGCCCCACGACTTCCTGACCCCGGCAGACACCGAGGACAGGACACAAGACAGGACAGGACACACAGCACCAAAACGACCGCCGTGTTGCTCATGCGTGGCACTCGACTGACAATTGAGGGAAATTGCTGGCACCGAGTGCCTTGTCAGCTGTCACAGCGTGCCATACGTTGAAGTCGTCCGGGCGGCCGGCGTGCAGAGACCTCACGTACGCCGGCTGTCCCCGCAAGCCAGGTGCCTGCGCGCCCGGACGCCTGCGTCACAGGCAACCCCTTCTGCTCCACAGAGCAAGCAGCCGAAGCACCACCGCCGAACCGACGGCACACCTCCACATCCCGTCACCCCTGTTCTCAGGGACCCCTTGAGCGTTCCCTCAAACGCCCGCACCGCCGGAGGCACACCGTGAAGGAAATCCTGGACGCGATCCAGTCGCAGGACAGTACGGCCGCAGACTTCGCGGCCCTGTCCATTCCCGAGTCGTACCGCGCGGTGACCGTGCACAAGGACGAGGCCGAGATGTTCGCCGGCGTCGCCAGCCGCGACAAGGACCCCCGCAAGTCCCTCCACGTCGAGGACGTGCCGGTGCCCGAGCTCGGGCCGGGCGAGGCCCTGGTGGCGGTCATGGCCAGCTCCGTCAACTACAACTCCGTGTGGACGTCGATCTTCGAGCCCGTCTCGACCTTCGGCTTCCTGGAGCGCTACGGAAAGCTCAGCGACCTCAGCAAGCGCCACGACCTGCCGTACCACGTCATCGGCTCCGACCTGGCGGGCGTCGTCCTGCGCACCGGCCCCGGCGTCAACGCCTGGCACCCCGGCGACGAGGTCGTCGCGCACTGCCTCTCGGTCGAACTGGAGTCCTCGGACGGCCACAACGACACGATGCTCGACCCCGAGCAGCGCATCTGGGGCTTCGAGACCAACTTCGGCGGGCTCGCGGAGATCGCACTCGTCAAGTCCAACCAGCTGATGCCCAAGCCGGACCACCTCAGCTGGGAGGAGGCCGCGGCACCCGGGCTGGTCAACTCCACCGCGTACCGCCAGCTCGTCTCCCGCAACGGCGCCGGCATGAAGCAGGGCGACAACGTCCTGATCTGGGGCGCGAGCGGCGGACTCGGTTCCTACGCCACGCAGTTCGCCCTGGCCGGCGGCGCCAACCCGATCTGTGTCGTCTCCAGCGACCAGAAGGCGGAGATCTGCCGGAAGATGGGCGCCGAGGCGATCATCGACCGCAACGCCGAGGGCTACAAGTTCTGGAAGGACGAGCACAACCAGGACCCGCGCGAGTGGAAGCGGTTCGGCAAGCGCATCCGTGAACTGACCGGCGGCGAGGACGTGGACATCGTCTTCGAGCACCCGGGCCGTGAGACCTTCGGCGCGAGCGTGTACGTGACCCGCAAGGGCGGCACGATCGTCACCTGCGCCTCGACCTCGGGCTACAACCACGAGTACGACAACCGCTACCTGTGGATGTCGCTGAAGAAGATCGTGGGCTCGCACTTCGCCAACTACCGCGAGGCGTGGGAGGCCAACCGGCTGGTCGCCAAGGGCAAGATCCACCCGACGCTGTCGAAGGTCTACTCCCTGGAGGAGACCGGCCAGGCCGCGCACGACGTGCACCGCAACCTCCACCAGGGCAAGGTCGGCGTCCTGGCGCTGGCCCCGCGCGAGGGCCTGGGCGTGCGCAACGAGGAACTGCGCGAGCAGCACATCGACGCCATCAACCGATTCCGGGACGTCTGACATGACCGGCCGTCACAAGGACCGCCCCTGGCTCATGCGGACGTACGCCGGGCATTCGACCGCCGAGGCGTCCAACGAGCTGTACCGGCGCAACCTCGCCAAGGGCCAGACAGGTCTGTCCGTCGCCTTCGACCTGCCGACCCAGACCGGCTACGACCCCGACCACATCCTCGCCCGCGGCGAGGTCGGCCGGGTCGGCGTGCCCGTCTCGCACATCGGCGACATGCGCCGGCTGTTCCAGGACATCCCCCTGGAGCAGATGAACACCTCGATGACGATCAACGCCACCGCGATGTGGCTGCTTGCGCTCTACCAGGTGGTCGCCGAGGAGCAGGGCGCGGACGCGGACAAGCTCCAGGGCACGACGCAGAACGACATCGTCAAGGAGTACCTCTCGCGCGGGACGCACGTGTTCCCGCCCGGCCCCTCGCTGCGGCTGACCACCGACATGATCACGTACACGGTCAACCGCATCCCGAAGTGGAACCCGATCAACATCTGCAGCTACCACCTCCAGGAGGCGGGGGCCACCCCGGTCCAGGAGATCGCGTACGCCATGTCCACGGCGATCGCCGTGCTCGACGCGGTGCGCGACTCGGGGCAGGTGCCCGAGGAGAAGTTCGGCGACGTGGTCGCGCGGATCTCCTTCTTCGTGAACGCGGGAGTCCGCTTCATCGAGGAGATGTGCAAGATGCGCGCCTTCGGACGCATCTGGGACCGGGTCACCCGGGAGCGCTACGGCATCACCGACGCCAAGCAGCGCCGGTTCCGCTACGGCGTACAGGTCAACTCGCTCGGGCTGACCGAGGCGCAGCCGGAGAACAACGTCCAGCGCATCGTGCTGGAGATGCTGGCCGTCACCCTCTCCAAGGACGCCCGCGCCCGCGCCGTGCAGCTGCCGGCCTGGAACGAGGCGCTGGGGCTGCCGCGCCCCTGGGACCAGCAGTGGTCGCTCCGTATCCAGCAGGTGCTCGCCCATGAGAGCGATCTGCTGGAGTACGAGGACATCTTCGCCGGCTCCCACGTCATCGAGGCCAAGGTGGAGGAGCTGGTCGCCGACTCGCTCGCCGAGATGGACCGGATCGAGCAGATGGGCGGCGCCATGGCGGCCGTCGAGTCCGGCTATCTGAAGTCCGAGCTGGTCTCCTCGCACGCCGCCCGGCGGGCCCGGATCGAGGCCGGCGAGGAGAAGATCGTCGGCGTCAACATCTACGGGACGACCGAGCCCAGCCCGCTCACCGCCGACCTCGACGGCGCGATCATGACGGTCGACCCGGCGAACGAGGCCAAGGTCGTCGCCGCCCTCCACGAGTGGCGCGACAACCGCGACGAGGCCCGCGCGACCGAGGCGCTCGCGGCCCTGAAGAAGGCCGCCGCGGGCACCGAGAACATGATGGCGGCGACCGTCGAGTGCGCCCGCGCGGGCGTCACCACCGGCGAGTGGTCCTGGGCGCTGCGCGATGTCTTCGGCGAGTTCCGCGCACCGACCGGTGTGTCGTCGGCCCCGGTCGCGGTGACGGCGGAGGCGGGCACCCCGCTGGCGCTCGTACGCGAGAAGGTCGCCAGGACCGCCGAGGACCTGGGCGCCGGCCGGCTGCGGCTGCTGGTCGGCAAGCCCGGCCTGGACGGGCACTCCAACGGCGCCGAGCAGATCGCCGTGCGCGCCCGTGACGCCGGTTTCGAGGTCGTGTACCAGGGCATCCGCCTCACGCCCGAACAGATCGTGTCGGCAGCCGTCGCCGAGGACGTGCACTGCGTCGGTCTGTCGATCCTGTCCGGCTCGCACGCCGAGCTGGTGCCGGACGTACTGACCCGGCTGCGCCGGGCCGGCGCCGGTGACATCCCGGTGATCGCGGGCGGGATCATTCCTCCCGCCGACGCCGAGGCCCTGATCGAGGCCGGTGTCGCCGCCGTATTCACCCCTAAGGACTTCGGTATCACGGAGATCATCGGCCGTATCGTCGACGAGATCCGGAAAGCGAACAAGCTCGACCCTCTGGAGGTCCCCGCATGACCACGCCCACGCCCGTGAACCGGCTGCGCCCCCGTCGCTCCTGCCTGGCAGTCCCGGGCTCGAACCCCCGCTTCCTGGAGAAGGCCCAGGGCCTCCCCGCGGACCAGGTCTTCCTGGACCTGGAGGACGCCTGCGCGCCGCTCGCCAAGGAGGGCGCCCGTCACCACATCGTCGACGCGCTGAACAACGGTGACTGGACGGGCAAGACCCGGGTCGTGCGGGTCAACGACTGGACGACGCACTGGACGTACCGCGACGTCATCACGGTCGTCGAGGGCGCGGGCCCGAACCTCGACTGCATCATGCTGCCGAAGGTCCAGGACGCCCAGCAGGTCGTCGCACTGGACCTGCTGCTCACCCAGATCGAGAAGACGATGGGCTTCGAGGTCGGCAAGATCGGCATCGAGGCGCAGATCGAGAACGCCAAGGGCCTCGTCAACATCGACGACATCGCCGGCGCCTCGCCCCGGCTGGAGACGCTGATCTTCGGCCCGGCCGACTTCATGGCGTCGATCAACATGAAGACCCTGGTCGTCGGCCAGCAGCCGCCCGGCTACGGCGCGGACGCGTACCACTACATCCTGATGCGCATCCTGATGGCGGCCCGTACGCACGACCTCCAGGCGATCGACGGCCCGTTCCTCCAGATCCGCGACGTGGACGCCTACCGCGAGGTCGCCGGCCGTGCCGCGGCGCTCGGTTTCGACGGCAAGTGGGTGCTGCACCCCGGTCAGGTCGACGCGGCCAACGAGGTGTTCTCGCCCTCGCAGGAGGACTACGACCACGCCGAGCTGATCCTCGACGCCTACGACTGGTGCACCTCCGAGGAGGGCGGCAAGAAGGGCTCCGCGATGCTCGGTGACGAGATGATCGACGAGGCCAGCCGCAAGATGGCCCTGGTCATCGCCGGCAAGGGCCGCGCGGCCGGCATGGAGCGCACCTCCAAGTTCGAAGCTCCGGAGGCCTGATCATGCAGTTCGGACGCACATACGAGGAATTCGAGGTCGGTGCGGTCTACAAGCACTGGCCCGGAAAGACGGTCACCGAATACGACGACCACCTCTTCTGTCTGCTGACCATGAATCATCACCCGCTGCACATGGACAGCAACTATGCGGAGAGTACGACCGACTTCGGAAAGAACGTTGTCGTCGGCAACTACATCTACTCCCTGCTGCTCGGCATGTCGGTCCCGGACGTCTCCGGAAAGGCGATCGCCAACCTGGAGGTCGAGTCGCTGAAGCATGTCGCGCCGACCTTCCACGGCGACACGATCTACGGCGAGACGACGGTTCTCGGCAAGACTCCGTCAAAGTCCAGGAGCGACCGCGGAATCGTCTACGTGGAAACCAGGGGGCACAAGCAGGACGGCACGCTCGTCTGTGTGTTCCGCCGCAAGGTGATGGTCCCCACCGAGACGTACATCAAGGAGCGCGGCGGCGAGCAGCCCGGCCGCCCGGAGCCGAAGCAGTCTTCGCAGAAGAACGTGGAGAAGCAGCCATGACGCGACTCGCCCAGACGGCCGGTCTCAATGACGTCCAGCAGGAAATCCTCTCCACGGTCCGGGATTTCGTCGACAAGGAGATCATTCCAGTCGCGACCCAGCTGGAGCACCGCGACGAGTATCCGGCCGAGATCGTCGAGGGGCTCAAGGAACTCGGCCTGTTCGGCCTGATGATTCCCGAGGAGTACGGGGGTCTGGGCGAGTCGCTTCTCACCTACGCGCTGTGTGTGGAGGAAATCGCCCGCGGCTGGATGAGCGTGTCGGGGATCATCAACACGCATTTCATCGTGGCGTACATGCTCAAGCAGCACGGCACGCAGGAGCAGAAGGACACCTTCCTGCCGCGGATGGCGCTGGGCGAGGTCCGGGGCGCGTTCTCGATGTCCGAGCCGGCCCTGGGGTCCGATGTCGCGGCGATCAGCTCCAAGGGCGTCAGGGACGGCGACGAGTACGTCCTGAACGGCCAGAAGATGTGGCTGACGAACGGCGGCACGTCCTCGCTCGTCGCCGTCCTGTGCCGGAGTGACGAAGGCCACCCCGAGGGGACGCCCCCGCACAAGTCGATGACGACCTTCCTGGTGGAGAAGGAGCCCGGTTTCGGCGAGGTCCGGCCCGGCCTCACGATCCCCGGGAAGATCGACAAGATGGGCTACAAGGGTGTCGACACCACCGAGCTCATCATGGACGGACTACGAATTCCGGCCAATCGTGTCCTGGGCGGCACCACCGGCCGAGGGTTTTACCAAATGATGGACGGCGTGGAGGTCGGCCGGGTAAATGTCGCAGCGCGTGGCTGCGGTGTCGCACAGCGTGCATTCGAACTGGGCGTTTCCTACGCACAGCAGCGCCACACCTTCGGAAAGCCGATCGCCGAGCACCAGGCGATCCAGTTCAAGCTGGCCGAAATGGCCACCAAGGTCGAGGCCGCCCATGCGATGATGGTAAATGCAGCGCGCAAAAAGGACTCCGGGGAACGAAACGACCTGGAGGCAGGGATGGCGAAGTACCTCGCCTCCGAGTACTGCAAGGAAGTCGTCGAGGACGCCTTCCGTATCCACGGCGGTTACGGCTTCTCCAAGGAGTACGAGATCGAGCGCCTCTACCGTGAGGCCCCGATGCTGCTGATCGGTGAAGGTACCGCCGAGATCCAGAAAATGATCATCGGGCGCCGACTCCTCGAGGAGTACCGTTTCCAGGGTTGATTGTCCCATTCGCGGTGATTTAACCGCGAAGAAGATCACACCCAGTCATCCTCATCCGGTGCCTTCCAGACGTCCGACTCGGCTGCTGGCTTGCCCAGTTGCGGCCCGCAACCGATAACATCGCCGGAAAAGCCGCCGTCCCCCGTTGCCAGCGCGGCCTCATCCGCTACGAAGGTCATCCATGCCCGACAGCCATACCTCTGCACCACGCGGCGGAGTCCGCCTCGCACGCGGAGCTTCGCCGTGGCTCCTGCCGACCGTCGCCACCGCCGCACTCAGCCTGACCCGGGCCCGCAGGTCCGGGCGCTGGGCGGCGGTCGCCGTGCCCACCACCGCGCTCGCGGCGGGCATGCTGTGGTTCTTCCGTGACCCCGAGCGCGAGATCACCCAGGGGCGCGTCATCTCACCGGCCGACGGCGTGGTGCAGAGCATCATGCCGTGGAAGGACGGGCGCACCCGCGTCGCGATCTTCATGAGCCCGCTGAACGTCCACGTCAACCGCGCGCCCCTGGCCGGCACGGTGACATCGGTCGAGCACATCCCCGGTGGCTTCGTCCCGGCGTTCAACAAGGAGAGCGAGAACAACGAGCGCGTTGTCTGGCACTTCGACACCGAGCTCGGTGACATCGAGATGGTGCAGATCGCGGGTGCTGTCGCCCGCCGCATCGTCCCGTACGTCCCGCAGGGCACGAAGGTCGAGCAGGGCGAGCGCATCGGTCTGATCCGCTTCGGGTCGCGCGTCGACATCTACCTTCCGGAAGGTGTGGACGTCGCGGTCGAGGTCGGCCAGGCCACCACCGCGGGGGTGACTCGAATTGACCGTGATTGATCCCGACACACAGACCGGCTGGGTGCCCGAGGCCGACGAGGAGGACGACGCCGAGGACATGCCGCTCTCCATGCGGCTGTCGATAGCGGACACCCTCACGCTCGGTAACGCCACGTGCGGATTCATGGCGGTGTACTTCACCACCACGGGGATCCTCATCCCGCACCTCACGGGCAGCGACGAGAGCGGAATGGCCCGGCACTCCGCGGCCACCGCCGTGATCCTCATGCTCATGGCCGCCATCTTCGACCTGTTCGACGGGCTCGTGGCCCGCAAGCTGCGTTCCTCGCCTATGGGCGCCGAGCTGGACAACCTCTCGGACCTGGTCAGCTTCGGGCTCGCGCCTGCGTACTTCGTCCTCGTGTACGGCATGGTCGCGGACGACGCCCACCAGCGGGTCTCGGCGCTCGCGGCGATCGTGGTGCTGCTGGCGGTGGTGCTCAGGCTTGCGAGATTCTCCTGCGTGACCTTGAAGGACGGCATGTTCCAGGGCATGCCGAGCCCCTTCGGAGCGCTCACGGTCATCTCGATCGTGCTCCTGGAGCTGCCCTTCGTACCGACGCTGCTCGCGATCGTCGGAGTGGCGTGGCTGATGGTCAGCCGGGTCGAGTACCCGAAGCCGCGAGGTGTCCTCGCGGTGGCGATGCTCGGCTGGATCGTGGCCGCGATGGGGCTGCTGGCCGCGTGGGCGTTCGACGCCCCCGGCGGTCAGCTGCTGCTCCAGACCGGCTGCGCGCTCCAGGTGGTGCTGGGAGCGGTCATCCCGCTCTTCGCGACAGCCCGCCGGGTGAACACCTTCCGCGACAACCGGCGCGAGGCACGGGCGGCACAGCTGCCGTAGCCCGGCCGTACGACGGACACGAGGGCCCGGATGCTCCCCGGCATCCGGGCCCTCGTGCGTGCCGGGCCGTTTCACCCGGCCGTACGGCACTCTCCCGGTCACCCGGTCGCGGGCAGCCTTTCGATGGCGACCAGGGCCGCGTCGTCCCCGAGATGCCCGCCCGCGTGGCGCAGCAGGTCGGCGCGCAGATGCCTCAGCAGCGCCTCGGGGTTCTCCCCGCTCAGCGCGGCGACCCGGTCGGCCAGTGGATAGAAGGCACCCGCCCCGTCACGGGCCTCGGTGACACCGTCCGTGTACAGGAGCAGCAGGTCCCCCGCGTCGAAACGGAACTCGTCCTGCGCCACATGGCCAACCGCCAGCTGCCCGATCCCCAGCGGAGGAACCGGCTCCGTGACGTCCAGCGAGTACACCTGTCCCCCGCGCAGGATCAGGGGCGGCGGGTGCCCGCAGCTGACGAGACGGAGCACCGGCGCGGCATCGGGGATGTCGAGCACGGCCGCCGTGACGAAGCCCTCCGCGATGTTCTCGTCGGCCTCCTCCTGGAGGGAGTCGATCTGGTGCGCCGCCACGCTGGTCTCCAGGCGGGCCACCAGAGCGGGCAGGCCTTCCTCCTGGCGGGCCAGGGCACGGAAGGCCCCCAGCACACCTGCGGCGCTGCTGATGGCGTCGAGCCCCTTGCCCCGGACATCCCCGATGATCAGGCGGGTGCCGTCGGCGGTGCGGGCGGCCGCGTAGAGGTCACCGCCGAGCTGGGCCCCCTCCTGCGCGGCCATGTAGACCGTTGCCAGGCGCAGTGGACCGCTGCGCGCCGGCAGGGGCCGCAGCACGCCGAGCTGAGCCGCCTCGGCCACGGACCGCAGCTGCACCATCTCTGCCGTGTGGCGCTTGCGCCGGTGGGCGAAGAGTGTGGCGATCGCGGAGATCAGGCACAGCGCGATGATCTGGGACATGTGGTTGAGATCGGTGACGGTGGTGCGTGCCGCGGCCACGGCGACCTGGGCCACTACCGCGGCGACGCCGACGACCGAGGTGAGCCACGGACCCGCGAACGAGGCGGTGATCGCCGGCGCGGCCACGAGAAAGGGACCGAGATGGACGTCCGGCGGGGCCACGATGTCCCCCACGGTGACGGCGGCGATCAGGGCACACGGCAAGGCGACAAGTGCTCCGTTCTGCCGCGTCCTGTCCCGGAGTGACAGTGCCCATTGCCGGAAGGCCATGGTTACGGAATACCTCACTCCGCCGCGCGGCGCCCCCGGGAGCACGGCACCCCTTTTTTCCGGGCACGTGCCAGACTTTTGCACAGCGATACGCGGGGGTTCGCGCGACACCGCACCCCACTCCCGAGCTGCCCGGCCGACACCGGCCGGGAGTGCGCAGCCGATCCCGCCCGCCCGACCTCATCAACCACCCCACACCACTCATTTCTCACACGATCAAGTCATTAATTTGAGCAGTCAGAGCAGAAAATTGCGCAGCAGCGTGGACTTCCTTGCGGTACTGCTCCTAGCCTGTGGGGCGTCCGAAGAGCCCCCACGAGCCGCAAGGACTACTTCTACGTGACCCCACCATCCAGACGCCCCTTGCTCAGACGGTCCATGTCCGCCTCCCTCTCCATGGCGCTCGCCGCCTTCGGCACCGCTGCCGCCGTGGTCCTCTCCAGTGCCCCGTCCGCCGGCGCGGCGGGGGTCCCCGCCCCCTCCCCCATGGCGGTTCCCGGTCGCGGTGCGACCGTTCCGTTCAAGGAACAGGAAGCCGAGTACGCGGCCACCAACGGCACGCTCATCGGCCCGGACCGGCTCTACGGCACGCTGCCCTCCGAGGCATCGGGCCGGCAGGCCGTGACGCTGGACGCGGTCGGCGAGTACGTGGAGTTCACGCTCACCGCACCCGCGAACGCCATGTCCTTCCGGTACTCGCTGCCGGACAACGCCGCGGGATCGGGCCGGGACGCCTCGATCGACGTGACGGTCGACGGCGCTTCCCCCAAGGCGGTGCCGGTCACCTCGAAGTACGGCTGGTACTACGGCGGGTACCCGTTCAACAACAACCCGGGCGACACCAACCCCCACCACTTCTACGACGAGGCCCGGACCATGTTCGGCTCGACCCTCGCGGCCGGTACGAAGGTCCGGCTGCAGGTCTCGTCCACCGCCTCCTCACCGTCGTTCACCATCGACCTGGCGGACTTCGAGCAGGTGGCCGCACCGGTCGCCAAGCCCTCGGGCGCGCTCGACGTCGTCGCCGACTTCGGTGCCGACCCGACCGGGACCGCCGACTCGACCGCCAGGATCCAGGCGGCCGTCGACGCGGGCAAGGCGCAGGGCAAGGAGGTGTACATCCCGCAGGGCACCTTCCAGGTCCGCGACCACATCGTCGTCGACAAGGTGACGCTGCGCGGCGCCGGACCGTGGTACTCCGTACTGACCGGGCGCGACCCCTCCAACCGGAGCAAGGCCGTCGGCGTGTACGGCAAGTACGCCGCGCAGGGCGGCAGCAGCAACGTCACGCTCAAGGACTTCGCCATCATCGGCGACATCCGGGAGCGCGAGGACAACGACCAGGTCAACGCCATCGGCGGCGCCCTGTCGAACTCGACCGTCGACAACGTCTGGATGCAGCACACCAAGTGCGGCGCCTGGATGGACGGCCCGATGGACAACTTCACCATCAGGAACAGCCGCATCCTGGACCAGACCGCGGACGGCGTGAACTTCCACTACGGCGTGACGAACTCCACGGTCACCAACACCTTCGTCCGCAACACCGGTGACGACGGGCTCGCGATGTGGGCGGAGAACGTCCCGAACGTGAAGAACAGGTTCACGTTCAACACCGTGATCCTGCCGATCCTGGCCAACAACATCGTCACGTACGGCGGCAAGGACATCACGATCTCCGACAACGTCATGTCGGACACCATCTCCAACGGCGGCGGGCTGCACATCGCCAACCGCTACCCGGGGGTCAACTCCGGGCAGGGCACGGCCGTCTCCGGTGTCATCACGGCGGCGCGCAACACCCTGATCCGGACCGGGAACAACGACTACAACTGGCGGTTCGGCGTCGGGGCGATCTGGTTCAGCGGGCTCAACGAACCGATCAACGCCACGGTCAACATCTCCGACAGCGAGATCCTGGACAGCTCCTACGCCGCGATCCACCTCATCGAGGGTGCGAGCAACGGGCTGCACTTCGACAACATCAGGATCGACGGCGCCGGCACCTACGCGCTCCAGATCCAGTCACCGGGCACGGCCACCTTCAACAATGTCGTGGCCACTCACATCGCGCAGTCCAACCCGATCCACAACTGCGTCGGCAGCGGTTTCCAGATCACCCGGGGCAGCGGCAACTCCGGCTGGTACGCCGATCCGCCGGCCTGCACCGGCAACTGGCCGGACCCGGTGTGGACCAACGGCGGGGTGCCCGGCGGCGGCAGCGGTCCGACGGACCCGCCCACGGACCCGCCGACCGACCCGACGGATCCGCCCGCCGAGACGGGCAACCTCGCCAAGGGCCGTACGGTCACCGAATCCGGTCACGCGGACGTGTACAGCGCGTCCAGGGCCGTGGACGGTGACGCGAACAGCTACTGGGAGAGCACCAACAACGCCTTCCCGCAGACCATCACCGTGGATCTCGGTGGGTCGAAGGCGGTCAAGCGGCTGGTCCTGAAGCTGCCGCCGGCGGCTGCCTGGTCCACCCGTACACAGACCCTGAGCGTTTCGGGGAGCACCGACAACAACACATTCAACTCCCTTAAGGCGTCGGCGGGTTACACCTTCGATCCGTCGAGCGGAAACCAGGCGACCGTCACCCTGCCCGGTACTCCGGCCCGCTATCTGCGGCTGACGTTCACCGGCAACACCGGATGGCCGGCGGCCCAGCTCTCCGAACTGGAGGCCTACACCAGCTGACCGAGGACGGATACGACCGCGGGGCGGCACGCGTGATGCGTGCCGCCCCGCGGCCCCTGTGCCGGTGCCCGGCTACTTCAGCGTGTAGGACTTCGCCGCCGGCGCCGCCTGCGCGGGCCTGACGACCTTGAGCCCGCCAGGGGTCTTGGCGTCCGGCTTCATGATCACGCTCTCCCGGGTGGAGGGCGCCGCCGGGTCGGAGAAGTTGTGCGCCATCCCGAAGTCGCTGCCGAAGTCCGTGATGGTCAGCAGGGCCTTGTCGATGCCCTCACGGGTGAGGTCCTTGGCGGCACACGCCTTCTTCAGCGCCTCGCCGAACAGGCTCGCCGCGTTGTAGCCCGCGACGACGCCGTTGTCGAGGCCGTCCTTCGGGTACTCGGCGCCGTACTCCTTGGCGAGCTTCGCCGGGCCGGCGCCCGGGTCGCCGATCGGCAGGGTGGACGCGGCGACGTAGTAGTCCTTGGTCAGGGCCGGTCCTGCCTGGGTCTTCAGCAGCTGGGGCGCGAACGCCGAGTTGTTGCCGACGACCGGGACGTCGAAGCCGGTGGCGGCGGCGACGCCGACCAGCGAGGCCGCCTGGCGCGGACCCGCGCTGATGACGACGGCCTTGACGCCCGCCTGCTTGAGCGCGGCGACCTGAGCGGTCATGTCGTTGTCGGTGGGCTTGATCTTCTGCTCGACGACGGTCAGACCGGCCTCCTTCGCCGCGTACTTGGAGCCGGCCAGGGCGTTCTCGCCGTAGTCGCCCTCGAAGTACACATGACCGATCTTGTCGCCCTTGGCGATGCGCTTCCCGTCGAGCAGGTAGTCGATCGCGTTGATCGTCTCGACGTCGTACGTGGCGCCGATGACCCGCACGTACTTGCTGCCGAGCAGATTCGCCGACCAGGCCTGCGGCAGGACGAGTCCCTTGTCCTGGCCGTCGATCCGCTGCTCGACCGCCGCGACGAACGGGGACCCGATGAACTGGACGAAGCCCAGCACCTTCGGCTCCAGCTCGGTGTACCCGGCGATGGCCTTCTGCGGGTCGTAGCCGTGGTCGCGCACGGTCAGTTCGACCTTGCGCTTGCAGATGCCGCCGGCGGCATTGGTCTGCTTGACCCAGAGCTGCTGGGCCTGGGTGACGCTCTTGCCGAGCGAGGCGTAGACCCCGGTCATGTCGGTGAGCGCGCCGAGCGAGATCGTGGAGTCGGTGACTCCCTCGCCGGTCTTCACACCGCCCTTGTCCTGGGCGCCCCCGTCGGAGGACTTGGCCTTCTCGCTGCAGCCCACGAGGGTGAGGGCGAGGGCCGCGCACACGGCCCCGAGCACACGCAGTTTCATTTCTTCTCCCCTGAGTTCTTCATCAGACGTGTCAGGCCGCCGGGCAGGAACAGAACAGCCGCGACCACCGCGGCGCCGTACAGGTAGCGCGACGCCTCGCCCGGTGCCAGACCGCCCGTACCGGGGGCGGAGACCAGGGGCAGGGAATCGCTGTAGTGGGTGAGCAGCTGCGGCAGCAGCGAGACGAACGCGGCCCCGACGACCGCTCCCGCCACGGTGCCGAGCCCGCCGATGACGATCATGGCGAGGTATTCGAGGGACAGGACCATGCCGAAGTACTCGGGCACGGTCCGCTGGAAGACCAGCGCGAGCAGGACGCCCGCCAGTCCGGCGTACATCGAGGACAGGACGAAGACACCCGCCCGGTAGCGCGCCACCGGCACGCCCATCACACCGGCCGCGATCCGGTGGTCCCGGATGGCGTTCAGCGCCCTGCCCGGCCGGCCGCGCAGTACCCCGCGGGCGAACAGACCGCTCAGGAGCAGCGCGAGCAGGGCCGCGTACCAGAGCTTCTCGGAGGACTGGAACGGCACCGCGGCCACCATGACCTCGGTGTCGTCGAAGTCGATGCCGAACAGCGAAAGGGGCGGCACGGAGCGGCCGTTGAAGCCGCCGGTGAGCGAGCCCGCGTTGAACAGCACATGCTGGCCGATGAAGATCAGCGCCAGGGTGGCGATGCCGAGGTAGGCGCCGCGCAGCCGGCTCGCGATGGGGCTGAACAGTCCGCCGGCAGCTCCGGCGAGCAGCACGGCGAGGACGGCGGCGAGCCAGCTGGGCAGGCCGAGTCCGGAGAGCTCGTGCCCGTTCTCCGTACTGCTCTCCCCCGCCAGGACGCAGTAGCCGTACGCGCCCACCGCGAGGAAGAAGGCGTGCCCCATGGAGAGCTGGCCGGTGGCGCCGGTGAGGAGGTTGAGGCCGATGGCCCCGATGGCGGCGGCCATCGCGAAGAGTCCGGCCTGGAGCCAGAAGCGGTCCAGGTAGAACGGGAACGCGAGCAGGAGAACCGAGCCGATGGCCCAGAGGTGGGTACGGGGACGGCGCAGCCGGGCGGTGATCGCGGAGCCGCCCTGGGTGGTGGGCCGGGGCGCCGCGGCGGTCTCGGTGGTCGTGGTCTCAGACACGGGCGAGCTCCTTCGTACCGAAGAGTCCCGCGGGCCGCAGGAGCAGCACGATCACCATCACCAGGTAGGGGGCGAGGTCGCCGATGCCGCGGCCCAGGAAGGTGAGGTCGCTCTGGTAGCCGGTGGCGAGCGATTCGGTGACGCCGACGATGAGTCCCCCGGCCAGGGCTCCGGTCGTCGAGTCGAGTCCGCCGAGGATGGCGGCGGGGAAGGCCTTGAGCGCGGCCAGTGAGGTGGCCCGTTCCAGGCCGGGTGTGGGGAAGACGGTGAGGAAGAGCGCGGCGACGGCGGCGAGCGCTCCGGCCACCGCCCAGGCGGCGAGCGAGACCCGGCCGAGTTTGATCCCCATCAGGGCGGCGGTCTGCGGGTTCTCGGCGGCGGCCCGCATCGAAACGCCCCAGGAGGTGAAGCGGAAGGCGAGCAGGAACACGGTGATGAGCAGGGCGGCGGCGACGAACGCCGCGACGCGGGTCTGGGCGAGGGTGACGTCGCCGATGGTGATGACGCGGTCGCCCCAGGGGTCGCCGAGCGAGAGGACCTCCGTGCCCATGCGCCGGGTGAGTTCGGTGGTGAGGAGGATGTCGACGCCGATGGTGACGATGGCCAGGACGCTGTGGTCGCTGCCCCGGTAGCGGCGCATCACCAGGAACTCGATGGCCGCTCCGACGACGGCGGCGCCCGCGATGCCGACGGCGAGCGCGGGCCAGAAGCCGATGTCGTCGTGGAGCACGGCGGTGACGTAACCGCCGGCGAGCAGCAGGGAGGCGTGGGCGAAGTTGACGACCTCGGTCGCCTTGAAGATGACGACGAAGCCGAGCGCGATCAGTGCGTAGACCGATCCGATGGACAGGCCACCGAGGAGGAGTTCTATGAAGGTGGTCATTCCTGTGCCCCCAAGTAGGCCTGGACGACGGCCGGATCGTTCTGGACCTCGGAGGGGGTGCCGCCGGAGATCCTGCGTCCGAAGTCGAGTACGGTCACGGCGTCCGCGAGCTTCATCACGACGCCCATGTCGTGTTCGACGAGCACGATCGAGATGCCGAGGCTGTCGCGGACCCCGGCCACGACCGCTGCGGTGCGCCGCCGTTCGTCGGCGGTCATGCCGGCGACGGGTTCGTCCAGGAGGAGGACCTGCGGCTCCATGCAGAGCGCGCGGCCGAGTTCGACGAGCTTCTGCTGTCCGTACGGGAGCGCTGCGGCGGGCCGGTCCAACTCCTGTTCCAGCCCGATGAATTCGGCGATCTCACGGACCCGGTCCAGATGGCGGCGGGCCTCGCGGGCGGCGGACGGCAGCCGCAGCCCGCTGGCGAGGAAGCCGGCGCGGGTCAGCCGGTGCCGGCCGAGCAGCAGGGTCTCGGCGACGGTGGCGTGCGGGGGCAGCGCGAGGTTCTGGAAGGTGCGGGCGACACCGAGTGCGGCGATCCGGTGCGGGGCCAGTCCGGTGAGCTCCGCCGTGCCGAGGTGGACGGTGCCGGACGCTGCCCGGTAGACCCCGGACAGCACGTTGAAACAGGTGGACTTCCCCGCCCCGTTGGGGCCGATGACCGCGTGCACGCTGCCCGGCTCCACGGTGAAGGAGACGGAGTCGAGTGCGGTGAGCCCGGCGAAGCGGACGGTGACGTCACGGACGGCGAGTGCGGCCGGGGCGGTGATGACCGGGGCGGCTTCCCGGACGGTCGTCATGCGGACCACCTGCTCAGGGTGCGTACGGATGCGGAGGCCCGGTCCGCGTCCGCGGCGGCCGTCTCGTCGACGACGCCCAGGTAGCGGCGGCGCACCTCGTCGGAGGCGGCGAGTTCACCGGCCGGCCCCTCCAAGGTGACCTCGCCGACCTCCAGCACGTACGCCGTGGAGGCGAGCCGCAGGGCGATCGCCGCGTTCTGCTCGACGAGCAGGACGGAGGTGCCCGACGCGTTGA
The DNA here is from genome assembly GCF_045207435.1 of Streptomyces sp. NBC_00876. Lineage (NCBI taxonomy): Bacteria > Bacillati > Actinomycetota > Actinomycetes > Kitasatosporales > Streptomycetaceae > Streptomyces > Streptomyces sp. NBC_00876. The sequence continues at coordinate 7,252,515 of NZ_CP108800.1, read as the reverse complement.
TCTCCTGCACCGTCTCGGCGATGCGCTGCGCCATCAGCGGGGCGAGTCCGAGCGAGGGTTCGTCGAGCAGCAGCAGCCGGGGCCGGGCCATCAGGGCGCGCCCCATGGCCAGCATCTGCTGCTCGCCGCCCGACAGCAGCCCGGCGCGCTGGTGGGCGCGCTGGGCCAGTACGGGGAACAGTTCGTGTACGCGGGCCAGGGCGGCGGCCGACGCCTTGCGGCCGCCGCGGGCCCCGAGGGCGCCCGCCCGCAGGTTGTCGGCCACCGTCATCCGGGCGAACACCTGTCGCCCTTCGGGTACCTGGACCACTCCGGCGGCCACCACCTGTGCGGGGCGCAGCCCGTCCAGGGGGCGTCCGTCGAAGCGGATGGTGCCGGTGCCCGTCCCGCGGTGGAAGCCGAGGGTCCGCGAGACGGCCCGCAGCAGCGTGGTCTTCCCGGCCCCGTTGCCGCCGAGTACGGCGGTGATCGCGCCGGCCGGCACTTCGAGGGAGACGTCGCGCAGGGACCGTACGGGGCCGTAGCCCACGGACAGTGCGCGGATCTCGAGCGTTGCCATGCGTCCTCCTCCTTCCGCCTTGTCGTGGAAACCGGCGTCGTCGTGGAATCGACGCGCCGATTCGTGGTGCACAGGGGTCCAGGTACGGCCGTGGCCGGCGGTGTCCTGCTGTGCCCGCCTGTGCCTGCCCTGTGCGGTGTGGGGGCCACAGACCAGCAGCGGGCGCGCCGTGCGTCCACGGTCACCGGCCGAAACGCTGCGGGTGACCAGTGCGGCAGCCCGCCGGTTGTGCACGTGCACAGAGGCGGGACGTGCCCGGTCGCTCCGTGCCGCGACCGGTGCCATCCTCACGACGGCGGTCCGGCGGACCGGGCCGTGGCCCGGGGCACGGAAGCGGCCCCCAGGGGTGTGCGGAGAACGGAGCGGGCATGCGGCAGCGCGGGGACGAGCGGGAGTGGGCGCTGCTCGACGCGCTGCTGGACGAGCGGGGGCGGCCGGATCTCGTCACGTCGGCGGGCGCGGTGCTGGGGCTGCCGGAGCGGGGCCGGTACGCGGTGGCGGTGCTGCCGCCGCACGGGCGTCCCGGGTCTCGGACACCGGATGCGCAAGGGATGCGGTTCCTCTGGCGGCCGCGGCCGGAGCGGGAGATCGCGGTGGTGGCGCTGGGCGAGGCCGATCCGGCGGCGGTCGCCGCGCTCCTGTCGGCCGGGGGGCTCGGCCCCGGAGGTGTCAGCCCGGTGGTGGACCGTCTGGCGGCCCTGGGCACGGCCCGGCGGCTGGCCGATGCGGCGCTGCTGACGTGCGGGCCCGGCGGGGAGGAGGTCGTCTGCCTGGCCGGCCGGGTCCCCGCGGCCCTGGTGGCTGGCCAGCCGGCCCTCGCGGCCTACCTGGCCACGGACGTGTTCGGCCCGCTGCTGGCCCGCGACCCGGCGGACCGGGCGCTGCTGGTGTCGACGCTGGACGCGTGGCTGGAGTGCGAGGGGTCGCCGGGGCGGACGGCGCTGCGGCTGTGCTGCCACCGCAACACGGTGCTGAACCGGTTGCGGCGGCTGGAGGAGCTGACGTCACGGTCGCTGTCGCGTCCGCGCGAGCTGGTGGAGCTGGTGCTGGCGCTGGACGCGGTACGGCTGCTGCCGCGGGGTGTTTCGAGCCCCTCCGGCGATTGAGGAGGGCGGGGAACGGGGGCGGAGCCCCCGAAGGGCCCGCGCCCCCGTCGCCTCAGCGCAGGAAGTCCCGCGCGATGGACTCCGCGGCCCGCTCGAGCAGCGGTCCCGCCTCGGCCATGCAGACCGCCGGATCCGGCTCCAGCTCCGTGAGCGCGTAGGCGCGGCGGATGCCCGCGCGCCCCAGCGCCTCCGGTGCCAGCGCCAGGCGGCCGCAGACCGCGACGACCTCGATGCCCTTGGCGCGGGCCGCCGCGGCGACCCCGGCCGGCGCCTTGCCGTGCAGGGTCTGTTCGTCGAGGGAGCCCTCACCGGTGATGACCAGCGTCGCGCGGGCCAGCGCGGGCGCGAACCCGAGCACGTCGAGCATCACCTCGATCCCGGGCCGGAACCGCGCACCGAGAGCGACCAGGGCCCCGTACCCGATCCCGCCCGCCGCACCCGCGCCCGGCAGCTGCGCGTGGTCCGGTCCCAGCACCGAGGCGTAGCGGGCGAGCGCCGCGTCGAGCACCGCGATGTCCTCCTCGGTCGCGCCCTTCTGGCGTCCGTACACCTCGGGTGCGCCCTTGGGCCCGGTCAGCGGGTTGTCGACGTCGCTCGCGAGGATCAGGTCGACCCCGCCGAGCCGTGCGTCGAGCCCCGACAGGTCGGCCGTGGCGAGGTCGGCGAGTCCGCCGCCGCCTGGGCCGACGGGCTTGCCGTCGGCGTCCAGGAACCGTGCGCCGAGCGCGGCCAGCATGCCCGCGCCGCCGTCCGTGGTCGCACTGCCGCCGACGCCGAACACGATGGTCCGCGCACCCGCTTCGAGTGCGGCGAGCAGCAGCTCGCCGGAGCCGTACGTGGTGGCCGTGAGCGGGGCGAACACGCCGGCGGGCAGGTGCTGGAGGCCGGAGGCCTCGGCCATCTCGACCACGGCCGTGGTGTCGCGCACCGCGTACGCCGCGGTCACGGGGTCGCCCAGCGGCCCGGTCACCCGCGCCTCGCGGCGCTCGAATCCGGCGGCCACCGCGGCCGCCACCGTGCCGTCGCCGCCGTCCGCCACGGGCAGGGTCTCGACCTGCACCTCGGGGGCGACGCGCCGCAGCCCGGCCGTCACCCGCTCCGCGACCTGTACGGCCGTGAGCGAGCCCTTGAACTTGTCCGCCGCGACGAGCACGCGTGCGGTCTCCATCACTGCTCCGTCCGTCACCTTGTATCCCTTTGCTTTCGAACAGGCAGTCGCGCCGCCCCGACCCTATCCGCAGCACCCCCTCCCTGCCCATGGGTGTCCGTGCCCTGGACCTGCGACGCCCCGCAACTACGCTGCTCCTGTGACTACCAATGACTACGCCACATACATCGCCGGACTCCCCAAGGTCCTGGCCGGCGCGGCCTGTATCTTCCGTGACGCGCAGGGCCGGGTGCTGATCGTCGAGCCGAACTACCGGGAGGGCTGGACGCTGCCCGGCGGCACGATCGAGTCGTCGGACGGCGAGACCCCGCGGCAGGCGGCGCGGCGCGAGTCGGCGGAGGAGATCGGTCTCGATCTGGAGCCGGGCCGGCTGCTCGCGGTCGACTGGACGCGTGGCAGTGCCCGGCCGCCGATCGTGGCCTACGTGTACGACGGCGGAGTCCTCGACGAGGAGCAGTTGAAGGCGGTCCGGCTCCAGGAGGAGGAGCTGCTGTCGTGGAAGCTCGTCGCGCCCCCGGAGCTCGGGACCTATCTGCCCGGCGGGCTCGGCCGGCGGGTGGGTGCGGCCCTGGGGGTGCTGGAATCCGGGGCGGGCGCCGCCGAGTTGGAGGACGGCAGCCCCGTCGCCTGAGGCACCGGTACGGTCCCGGGCATGACTGCCACATCGCCGCTCCACACCACCCGGGCCTCGTACGACACCGTCGCCGTCGACTACGCGTCCCTGCTCGCCGACGAGCTCGCGGCCAAGCCGCTGGACCGCGCGATGCTCGGTGCCTTCGCCGAGTGCGTGAGGGCCGACGGCGGCGGTCCGGTCGCCGATCTCGGCTGCGGACCGGGCCGGGTGACGGCTTATCTGCGGGACATCGGGCTGCCCGCGTTCGGCATCGATCTGTCGCCCGGCATGGTGGCGGAGGCCCGTCGGCGCCATCCGGACCTGCGGTTCGACGAGGGGACGATGAGCGCCCTGGATCTGGCGGACGGATCGCTGCGGGGAGCACTCGCCTGGTACTCGCTCGTCCACACCCCGCCGGAGGAACTGGAGCCGTACGCGGCCGAGTTCCACCGGGTGCTGGCCCCGGGCGGCCATCTGCTGCTGGCCTTCAAGGTGGGCGACGAGCGGGTCCGCCTGGAGCACGCGTACGGACATCCCGTGGACCTCGACGTGTACCGGTTCTCCCCTGAGCGGGTGGCCGGGCTGCTCGTGCGGACCGGATTCGAGGTGCAGGCCCGGCTGATCCGGGCGGCGGACCCGTGGGAGGCCACCCCCCAGGCCTTTCTGCTCGCGCGGAAGGCCGGGCGGAAGGCCGATCGGAAGCCGGGGCAGGAGGCCGGGCAGGACACCCGCCGGAAGACCGGGGAGCAGACCGGGGAGGGGGCCGGAAACGAGGCCGGGGAGCACTGACCAAGGGCTGTCCCATCCCCGGCGGATCAGCGCGCGGCGTCAGATGCGGTGCATCGCAAGGCGGAGGGACGTCCGCATACTGGACGTATTCGGGCGTTCCGACAACGCGGCGAGGCGCCGTAGCTGTCGTCGTGCGCCCGTCTGGGATTACGGGACGGCCCTCAGGCGTCCTGCCCGGGTCCGTCCGGCCGATGCCCCTGCGGCCCGTCGTCCTTGTGCCGCCGGTAGTAACGGGCCACCCGGGCGCGGTTGCCGCAGCGGGCGGCCGAACACCAGCGGCGGCGCGGGTGGGCCGGCAGAAACAGGAGCGTGCAGTCGTCCGCCTCGCACTCGCGGACCTTTCCCAGCTCCGGATCCACCAGCAGGCCGACGACCTCCTCGGCCAGCGCCGCCGCCACCCGCACCCCGAGCGGACCGGTGCGGCGGACCGTCGCCACGACGGCGTCCCCCTGCCACTGCGCGTACCGGACGGCGGGGGCGGCGAGCTGCGCCTCGTTGAGGCCGCGCAGGGCGGATGCCGGCGGGCGCTCGCCACGGCGGGCCGCCGCAACGGCCAGGGCCGCATGCGTACGGACGGCGCGCACCGCCGCCGCATCGTCCGGGCTCACCTCCCGGGCTGCCGTGTCCGCGGGCAGCCGTTCCGCCTCCAGGTCCAGCCAGGCCCGCAGCCCGGCCGCGTCGGCCAGATGATCGACCGGGGGGCCCTGCGCCGCGTACGGAAGCGTGTTGAGCAGGTCCAGGGCGAGCGGCTCGCCGGTCAGGGGCTCAAGACCATTCATGACGCTAATGCTAACTCACTCGCTTGACGCATTAGGTCGCGCTCGCGTAGAACTAATGCATCAGGCCATCAAGGAGGCATGTGAACATGGCGATTCAGGCTGTTCCTCAGATCCGTCACCGGCACATCGAGGTCGACGGCGTGCGTGTCTTCTACCGCGAGTCGCTCCCCGCCGGTCCGGGCGACGACGCCCCCGTGCTTCTCCTGCTGCACGGCTTCCCGTCCGCCTCGCACCAGTTCCGCCGGCTGATGGACGCCCTCGGCGCCCACTACCGGATCATCGCCCCGGACTACCCGGGCTTCGGGCACAGCGACGCCCCCGCCTCCTCGACCGCCGGCGGCCCGTTCACGTACACCTTCGACCGGCTCGCCGACATCACCGAGGGCTTCGTCCAGCGGCTGGGCCTGTCCCGTTTCGTGATGTACGTGTTCGACTTCGGCGCCCCCGTCGGCTTCCGGATCGCCGCCCGCCACCCGGAGTGGATCGCCGGTCTCGTCGTCCAGAACGGCAACGCCTATGCCGAGGGGCTGTCGCAGCAGGCCCGCGACTTCATCGCCCTCCGCCCGGAGAACCCCGATGCGGCCGGGATCGTGCGGTCGCTGCTCACGCTGCCGGCGACCCGGGGCCAGTACGAGGGCGGCACCGCCGACCCGGAACTGGTCGCACCGGACGGCTGGACCCTGGACCAGCACTTCCTCGACCTGCCGGGCCGCACCCAGCCGCAGCTGGACCTGGCCTTCGACTACCACTCCAATGTGGCGCTCTACCCGCAGTGGCAGGAGTGGCTGCGCAAGCACACCCCGCCGGCGCTCATCGTCTGGGGAACGGGCGACATGTTCTTTCCCGAGCCCGGCGCCCGCGCGTATCTGCGCGACCTCCCGGACGCCGAGCTGCACCTCTTCGACACCGGGCACTTCGCCCTGGAGGACCACCTGCCGCAGATCGCGCCGCTGCTCGCGGACTTCCTGGACCGCACGTGGGCGGCACAGGGCCCTGTGCGGTAATGTTGACGGCTGCGAAGGGGAGTAGCCCTGCAAACCGGTCGTCGACACACTGGAACCTCCGGGTTCCCGGTGGCCGGGCTCGTGGATCATTGCGGGCGGGCGAGACCTTCGGTCAGGTATGACACGCCCACGCCCTGTGGGCGGTGCCGTCATGCCGGGCCGAGTGGTCCTCCGAGACAGCCCGAGTGGCGCTTCGCGGAAGATCCGGGGCCCGGCTCCAAAAGAAAGCCACCCGGAATGCATCTCGACCCCCTGGCGATCCTCACCGCTTTCGGGCTGATCTTCCTCGCGGAGCTCCCCGACAAGACGATGTTCGCGTCGCTGGCCATGGGCACGCGCATGCGCCCGCTCTACGTCTGGTTCGGCACGTCGTCCGCGTTCATCGTCCATGTCGCCATCGCGGTCGGGGCGGGCGGCCTGCTCGGCCTGCTGCCCGGCTGGATCGTCAAGCTCGTCTCCGCCTCCCTCTTCGCCTTCGGCGCCTTCATGCTGCTCCGGGCCGACGCGGGCGACGACGAGGACGAGGACGGCCCGAAGACGGTGACCGGCTTCTGGCCGGTGTACTCGACCGCCTTCATGGCGGTGTTCATCAGCGAGTGGGGTGACCTCACCCAGATCACCACGGCCAACCTGGCCGCGAGCAACGGCGCCTGGTCCACCGCCATCGGGTCCGCCGCCGCCCTGATGTCCGTATCGGCGCTGGCGCTGCTCGCGGGCCGGTTCATCGCCAAGCGCGTACCGCTCAAGACGGTTCAGCGCATCGGCGGGCTGTGCATGCTGGGCCTGGCGATCTGGACGGTCACCGAGATCTTCACCGGCTGACCGGACCTGAACGGCGAAGGGCTCCGCGTGTCTGCGCGGAGCCCTTCTGCGTACAGCCCCGTACCGCCCTAGAACAGCGCAGGGGCGCTGTCCTGCGTGCCGTTCTCGAAGGCCAGCAGCCGCTGCTTGCGGTCGAGGCCGCCGCCGTATCCGGTGAGGCCTCCCGAGGCCCCGATCACCCGGTGACAGGGCACGATGATGCCGATGGGGTTCTTGCCGTTGGCCAGCCCGACCGCGCGTGAGGCACCGGGCTTGCCGAGGTTCTCGGCCAGTTCCCCGTACGAACGGGTCTCGCCGTACGGGATCCGCCGGAGCCCGGCCCAGACGCTGCGCTGGAACGGGGTGCCGTCGAGGTGCAGCGGGAGGTCGAACTCCCTCAGTTCACCGGCGAAGTAGGCGTCCAATTGCTCGATGACCTCGTCGAAGGGACCCGGATCGGGCACCCCGAACGTCTCCTCGGGCGGCCTGTGTCGCTGACCTGTCATATAGAGGCCGGACAGGACCCCGTCGGTGGCGACGAGGGTCAGCGGGCCGTAGGGGCTGTCGGTCACGGTGTGCTGCCGGGGCGCGGGGGTGGTGCGTACTGCGGTCACGAGGAACTTCCTTGTGCGGGAAGGTGGTTGATGGGGTGGTCGTCGACGGTCCACAGATACTGGACGGCGTAGGCCCGCCAGGGCCGCCAGCCCGCCGCACGCGCGGTGAGCGCGGCGGGTGTCGAGGGCAGGCCGAGCTGTTGCGCGGCCCGCCTGATGCCGAGGTCCGTCGGCAGGAAGGCGTCCGGGTCGCCCAGGGCCCGCATGGCGATGACCTCGACCGTCCAGGGCCCGAACCCGGGCAGTGCGGTCAGTTCGGTCCGTGCCCGCTCCCAGTCGCTGTCCGTGCCCAGCCGCAGCGACCCGTCGGCCAGCGCCCCGACGAGCGTGGTGAGCGTCCTGCGACGGCTGCGGGGCAGGGCCAGCTGCTCGGGGTCGAGTCCGGCCAGGGCCGCGGGTGCCGGAAAGAGATGGGTGAGGCCGCCCTCCTGGTCGTCGACGGGCGTGCCGTGCGCGGTGACCAGCCGGGCCGCATGGGTGCGGGCGGCGGCGGTGGACACCTGCTGGCCGAGCACGGCCCGTACGGCGAACTCCGGCCCGTCGACGGTCCGCGGCACCCGGCGTCCCGGCGCCTTGTCGACCAGCGGGGCGAGCAGCGGATCGGAGCGCAGCTGCTCGTCGACGGCGACCGGGTCGGCGTCCAGGTCCAGCAGCCAGCGGCACCGGCTGATGGCGAGGGTGAGGTCGCGCGGGTCGGTGAGCGAGAGCCGGCACGCGATGTGGTCGGGGTGCGGGGTGAGGGCGACGATGCCGTGTCCGTTCGGCAGGTCGAGCGTGCGGCGGTAGGCGCCGTCGCGCCACTCCTCGACCCCCGGGACGGCTGTCGCCGCGAGGTGCCCGAAGAGGTTGCTGGGGTTGAGCGGGGCACGGTACGGGAGCCGCAGCGCTATCACGCCGGGTGTGGCCGGCGGGTTCGCCGACCGGGACGCACGGCTGCGCAGCTCCCCCGGCGCGAGGGCGAAGACCTCGCGGACGGTGTCGTTGAAGGTGCGGATCGAGGAGAACCCCGCCGCGAAGGCGACCTCGGCCATGGGCAGCCCGGTCGTCTCGATGAGCACCCGCGCGGTCTGCGCCCGCTGCGCACGGGCCAGCGCCAGGGGCCCGGCGCCCAGCTCCGCGAGCAGCTGCCGCTCGATCTGCCGCGCCGAGTACCCGAGCCGGCCGGCCAGCCCCGGTACGCCTTCCCGGTCGACGACCCCGTCCCGGATGAGGCGCATCGCGCGGGCCACGGAGTCGGCGCGGGCGTTCCACTCGGGCGATCCGGGGCTGGTGTCGGGCCGGCACCGCTTGCAGGCCCGGAACCCGGCCTGCTGGCAGGCGGCGGCACTCGGGTAGAAGGTCATGTTCTCGACCTTGGGCGGCACGACGGGGCAGCTCGGCCGGCAGTAGATCCGGGTGGTCAGGACCGCCGTGAAGAACCAGCCGTCGAACCGGGAGTCCTTGGACTGGACGGCCCGCACGCAGCGCTCGGTGTCGGTGTGCATGGTTCAAGCATGGGGCACTCCCCGACCCCGGGGCTGGCGGAAATCCGACATCAGCGTCGAGCTGCCAGGGCCTGTGCGCTCTCCGGTCATGAGTTGACAGGGGAGGGCGCGGTGAGACGCTTGAGGGAGCCCCGGTGCCCCCGGGCGGGCCCGAGGCCCGTTGCCGCCGAGCGGTGCCCCGGCCGCGCACCCGCGCCGGTACGGACACATGGCCGCGCGCCCCGCGCCGGTACGGACAGGTGGCCGCACATCCCGCACAGGTACGAAGAACGCAAGGGAGAGCCCGCCATGACGGACGCGTCGTCCGCGCCGATCTGTTCGCATCTGGACCAGGTGCGGCGCGTCACTCCGGACAGTCCCGATTCCTGTACGCAGTGCGTGGCGCAGGGTGACACCTGGGTGCATCTGCGCGAGTGCCAGAGCTGCGGTCACATCGGCTGCTGCGACTCCTCCCGCAACAAGCACGCCACCGCCCATCGCTCCGCCACGGGACATCCCCTCATCCGCTCCTACGAGCCGGGCGAGACGTGGTGGTGGTGTTACGAGGACCAGGTGACCTTCGACGTGGACGGTGTCGGCCCGGCCCGGCCGGCCTGAACGCGGGCACGCCGCAGTGCGGTTGGCGGAGCCTGTCAGGTCTGCGCCGCCAGGGCCTCCTCGAACTCCACGTACGCGTGCGCGTCGAACAGCACGAACCGCACCTCCTCGACGGGTGCGGCGGCCTCCGCCAGCACGGTGCGGACGGCGATGCGGGCTCCGTCGTCCATCGGCCAGCCGAAGATGCCCGTGGAGATCGCGGGGAAGGCGACGGTACGGGCGCCCAACTCCATGGCCACCCGCAGGGCTTCGCGGTAGCAGGACTCCAGCAGGGCCGAGCGGTCCTGCGCGCTGCTCCAGACCGGGCCGACGGTGTGCACGACCCAGCGGGCGTCCAGTTTCCCCGCGGTGGTGGCGACGGCCTGGCCCGTGCGCAGCCCCTTGCCGTACTTCGACGCGCGCAACTCCCGGCAGGCGGCCAGGATCTCCGGGCCGCCGCGCCGGTGGATCGCGCCGTCGACCCCGCCGCCGCCGAGCAGGGAGGAGTTCGCGGCGTTGACGACGGCGTCGACGGACTGCCGGGTGATGTCGCCCCGGACGAGGGTGACGGTGACGGCGGAAGGGGTGCGCATGCCGCCATCATGCCGGTTCGGGCGGGTGTGCGCAGGGCTCCTGCGCAGGTGCCGGGTCAACGGCCGCCGGAAGGCCCCGATTCCCGCAGGCGCCGCCATACGGCCTTCGCCGCGTGGTGTCCGGACATGCCGTGCACGCCGGGGCCCGGCGGGGTCGCCGACGAGCAGATGTACACCGAGGGGTGTGCGGTGGCGTACGGCACCCGGGCCAGCTTGGGACGGATGACGGTCTGAAGCCCGGCGAAGGCCCCGCAGGCGATGTCGCCGTCGACGTAGTTCGCGTTGCGCGCGGCGAGCTGGGGCGGGCCCGTCAGCGCGCGGGCGAGCACGATGTCGCGGAAGCCGGGGGCGAAGCGCTCCAGTTGGCGTTCGATGACCTCGGTGGCGTCGCCCTCCCAGCCTGCCGGGACGTGTCCGTACACCCAGAAGACCTGCTTGCCCTCGGGCGCCCGGGACGGATCGCTGATGCTGGGCTGGGCGGTGATCAGGAACGGCACGCTCGGGTCGCGGCCGTTCACGGCGGACTGCAGCGCGGCGTTGATCTCGCCCGCCGTGGGACCGATGTGGACGGTACCGGCCCGGCGGGCCTCCGGCGCGGTCCAGGGGACGGGGCCCGACAGCGCATAGTCGATCTTGAAGCAGGAGGCGCCGTAGCGGTAGCCCCGGTAGGCGTGGCCCAGTCCGGCGATCCTGGCCAGCGCGGTCGGCGAGGTGTCGAAGATGTAGGCGCGGGCGGGCGGCAGTTCGTCCAGGCGCTTGACCTCCGTGCCGGTACGGATGACGCCGCCCTGCTCCCGCAGGTACGAGGCGAGGGCATCGGAGATCGCCTGGGAGCCGCCGCGCGGCACCGGCCAGCCCTTCTCGTGCGCGGCCAGCGCGAAGAGCAGGGCGACACCGCCCGTCGCGAGACCGCTGCCTGGGGCTATGGCGTGGGCGGCCAGTCCGGCGAACAGGCCGCGCGCCTTCTCGCCGCGGAAGCGGCGGGACAGGAGCGTGGCGGGCTGGATCGCGTCCAGGCCGAACCGCACCCAGCGGTACGGGTCGCGGGGCAGCCCGTCCCAAGGGGTGCGCAGGAAATCCTGGGCAAGGGTGTCCCAGTGGCCGGTGAACGGCGCGACGAGCCTGCGGTACGCGCCCGCGTCCTGCGGTCCGAACGACATGGCCGTCTCCGCCACCGAAGCGGCCAGCACGGCGGCGGAGCCGTCCGGGAAGGGGTGGGCCAGGGCGAGCGGCGGCTGCAGCCACTCCAGGCCGTGCCGGGCGAGCGGCATCGCGTCGAAGGCGGGTGAGCCGATGCCCAGCGGGTGGACCGCCGAGCAGGGGTCGTGGCGGAAGCCGGGGAGCGTGAGCTCCTCGGTACGGGCTCCGCCACCGACGGCCGGCCCGGCTTCGAAGACCTCCACGGCGAAGCCGCGACGGGCCAGTTCGACTGCGGCGGTCAGTCCGTTGGGGCCTGCCCCAACGACGACGGCATCGAGCATCGACGGCACCTTCGGACTCCTTCGTCAGCCGACGGGCGGAGCTCCAGGATATTCACAGGCACCGACAGTCCGGGCGCGGGTAGGGTCGCCGACGATGACTACACCGAACCCCGCACCGCTTCCCCACCCCGTCCCGCTTCCCGCCGCTCCCCCGCAACCGGAGGATTCCGGGCTGCGCCGCCGGATCGGCGAAATGGCCGAACAGCTGACCGCTCTTCCCGGCATCCGGGCCGTCGTCCTCGGCGGCAGCCGGGCACGGGGCACCCACCGGCCGGACTCCGACTGGGATCTGGGCCTCTACTACCGAGGGACACCGGACCTCGCCGCGCTGACCGCCCTGGCCGGCGAGTTCCAGGGGTCCCCGGTCGAGGTGGCCGGGCCGGGCGGCTGGGGGCCGTGGGTCAACGGCGGGGCCTGGCTGCGGGTGGACGGCGCTCCGGTCGACTGGATCCTGCGTGACCTGGACCGGGTCGAGACGGTCTGGTCCGACTGCCGGCAGGGCCGCTACGAAGTGGGGGTCCAGCCGGGGCATCCACTCGGCTTCTGGTCCCCCGCCTATCCGGGGGAGGTCGCCCTCTCGCGCGTACTCGCCGATCCCTACGGAGAGTTGACGGCCCTTCGCAACGAGACGCTCGACTACCCCGAGCCGCTGCGCAAGGCGCTGGCAGATGCGGCCTGGGAGGCGGAGTTCTCGGTCGAGGCGGCCCGCAAGTCGGCTCCGGCCGGTGACCGGCTCCATGTCTCGCTCTGCCTCTCCCGGGCGTTCGGCATCCTCGCCCAGTCGCTGCACGCCCACCACCGCACCTGGTGTCTCAACGAGAAGGGCGCGCTGGCCGCCGCGGCCGCTCTGCCGGAGACTCCCGCGGAGTTCGCCGAGCGGGCCGGTGAGGCGCTGGCGGGGCTGGACGCCGGAGCGGTGGAGAGGGCCGCGGACCTCGTCCGGGACGTGCGGGCGGTGCTGGGCCGTGGCCACGTCTAGGGCCTCTCGTTCGGATCACGCCGGGCTCGCGGGATCCGGCCTGGTCCAAACGAAAGCCCCTAGGATTCGGTCATGATCGCCGAACTGCAGTGCGTGGTGCTGGACTGCCCCGATCCCCTGCGCCTCGCCGAGTTCTACCACTCGCTGCTCGGCGGGCGGGTGAACCGGGTGGACCGCCGGTGGGCGCTCGATGACGACTGGGCGACGCTGCACACCGACGCCGGACTCGTGCTCGCGTTCCAGCGCGTGGCCGGACACCGGCCGCCGCAGTGGCCCGATCCGGAGCGCCCCCAGCAGTTCCACCTCGACTTCGGGGTCCCCGACCTGGACGCCGCCGAGCCGGAAGTGATCGCGGCCGGCGCGACCGTACTCGACGACGGGGCGGGGAGCGACCGCCCGTGGCGCATCTACGCCGACCCGGCCGGGCATCCGTTCTGTCTGGTCAAGCACGGAGCCGGCCCGTCCTGAGCGGGCTCAGTCCCGCTGGATGGCCGTGACGCAGCGGGCGAGCAGCTCGCGCAGGGTGTCGCGTTCCTGCGGGGTGAACTCGTCCGCGATGCGGCGTTCGATCCGTACCGCCTGCTCGTCCGCCAGCCGCAACGCCTCGGCGCCGGCTTCCGTCAGCCGCGTCTCCAGCATCTTCTGGTGCCACGGATGCACGGACCTGACGATCAGCCCACGCTCCTCCAGATGCTTGAGCACCGCCGCCATCGCCTGCGGTGTCACGAGACAGACGCGGGCCAGCGCCGCGCCCGACATGCCCGGGTGGTCGGCGAGGGCGAACAGCGCCGCGTACTGCGCGACGGTCAGATCGGCGCCCTTCAGCGCGGCGCTCTTGGCTGCCATGAGGGCCTGCTCTGCACGTTTGATGTCCGCGCCGAGGCGGTCTCCGGCGGTCATTCCCATGCTCGCGAGCGTACAGCCACGGGTACGCAACAAAGGACAGACACCTAACAGGCATGGAACACGAATCAAGGTCTTGATATAACTCAATACATGGATACCCGAGCCGCGCACAGCCCCGCACCCGCCACCTTCGACCGGACCGTCCTCATCACCGGTGCCACCCAGGGGCTCGGCCTCCATGTCGCCCGCGATCTGGCCGGGCGCGGCGCGACACTGCTCCTGCACGGGCGGAACCGGGATCGGCTCGAACGGACCGCGGCCGAGGCGCGGGAGATCTCGGACGGCCGCGCCGGGGTGCGCACCTACCTCGCCGATCTGTCCGACCTGGACCAGGTCCGGTCGCTCGCCGCGGCCGTCCGGGCGGCCGAGCCCCGGCTCGACGTCCTGGTCAACAACGCGGTGGCCGGCGGGGGCGCGCAGCCGCGGCTGCGCGAGCTGAGCGCCCAGGGTCATGAACTCCGCTTCGCCGTCAACTATCTGACGCCATATCTGCTGATCAGGGAGCTGCTTCCGCTACTGACCGCTTCCGCCCCGGCGCGGGTGGTCCAGGTGGCGTCGGTGGGGCAGTCGCCCGTCGACTTCGACGACGTCATGATGGAGCGCGGCTACGAGGGGCTCGAGGCCTACTGCCGGAGCAAGCTCGCGATGATCATGTCGACGTTCGACCTGGCCGCCTCGGAGACGCCCGGCAGCGGGGTCACGTTCAACGCTCTGCACCCGGCCCATCTGATGGACACCGAGGGGGTGCGGGCGTACGGGCTGACTCCGGCGACCTCCGTCGAGGAGGGGGTGCGTCCCACGGTCCGGCTGATCACCGACCCGGCGCTCGCGGAGGTCAGCGGCCGCTACTTCGACCGGTTCACGGACACGGCCGCCCATCAGCAGGCATACGATCCGCGGGCCCGCGAGCGCCTCGCCGCGCTGACCCGTGCGCTGCTGGGCGGCTGAGCGGGCGCCCCGTCAGGCGCCCGCGCGCAGGGCTGCCAGGACGCGGTCGGCCGTCGCGCGGTCGCGGGCGGCGGTGAACGGCAGGTCGTTGCCCCCGGCGATACGGAACGGAGCACCGGACAGCGTGGACTGGACGCCGCCCGCCTCGGTGACCAGGAGGAGACCCGCCGCGTGGTCCCAGGCGTACTCCCAGTTGAAGGCGAGCGCGTCCACGTCGCCGCGGGCGACAGCGAGGTACTCGAGGCCGGCCGAGCCGCAGGGACGGGCGTCGATTCCTTCGGTCTTCAGGCCGAGCAGGGCCCGCTTCTGCTCGTCCGTGGTGTAGTCGGGGTGCGACATCGCCACGTGCAGCACGGCTCCGGGCGCCGGCGAGCCGGAGCGTATCGGGTCGCCGTTGAGCGTGGCGCCCCGCCCGCGGACGGCGACGGCCATCTCGTCCAGGGCGGCGGCGTACGTCCATGAGGCCAACAGCTCGCCGTGGTGGGCCAGGGCGACCAGGGTGCAGAACGCCGGTTCGCCGCGGACGAACTGGCGGGTGCCGTCGACCGGGTCGACGATCCACACCGGTGCCTCGCCGCCCAGCGCCTCGTACACCTTCGCATCCGCGTGGACCGCCTCCTCGCCGACGACCACGGAGCCGGGCAGCAGGCGGCTCAGGGAGGCGGTGAGGTGTTCCTCCGCGAGCCGGTCCGCGGTGGTCACGAGGTCGTGCGGACCGTTCTTCTCGAGGATCTCGTGTGCGGCGAGCTGCCGGTAGCGCGGCATGATCTCGGCGGCGGCCGCTGCGCGGACCGCCGCCTCGACCTCGGTCAGGTCCCCGGCAAGGAAGTCATCGATCATGTCCCCAGCTAAGCACGGGCTGTCCGGACGCCGACGACCTGGTCATGACGGGAGCGTGGCCGGCCGGTGGCCGGTCAGCGGCCGACCGCGTAGCCCTGCATTCCGCGCGGGTTGGCCGCGGCGGACAGCACCCCTGTCTCCGGGTCGCGGGCCACCGCGCACATCCGGCCCTCGGACCAGGGGTCGCCGACAGTGACGTCATGGCCCCGGCGGCGCAGCTCCGCGATCACCTCCGGGTCCATGCCCTCCTCGACGGTGACGATGCCGGGGCGCATCCCGCGCGGGAAGAAGGAGCCCGGGAAGCTGTCGTTGTGCCAGTTCGGGGCGTCGATGGCGCCCTGGAGGTCGAGGCCGCCGCGGACCTCGGCGCGCAGCGCGACCGCGAGGAAGAAGTGCAGCTGCCACTGGTCCTGCTGGTCGCCGCCCGGGGTGCCGAACGCCATCACCGGGACGCCGTCGCGCAGGGCGAGGGACGGGGTGAGGGTGGTGCGGGGGCGCCGTCCGGGGGTGAGGGAGTTCGGCAGGCCCTCGTCCAGCCAGGCCATCTGGAGGCGGGTGCCGAGCGGGAAGCCGAGCTCGGGAACGACCGGGTTGGACTGGAGCCAGCCGCCGCTGGGGGTCGCGGAGACCATGTTGCCCCAGCGGTCGACGACATCCACATGGCAGGTGTCGCCACGGGTGGCACCGTCCGCGGCGACCGTCGCCTCCCCCGCGGCGGAGGTGACGACGTCCTTGGCGACCGTCGGCTCGCCGACGCCGGCGACCGGTATGCCCATGGCGTCGAAGCCGGATTCTCCGGAGGCGGCGGCGTGGGCGTGCTCGCTGAGGACCGGGGTGCGGCCGTCGGGGCTGCCCGGACGCAGTTCGTGCGAGGCCTCGTCGGTGATCAGGGCGCGGCGGGCGGCGTTGTACGGCTCGGAGAGCAGCGCGGCGAGCGGGACCTCTGCGGCGTCTCCGTACCAGGCCTCGCGGTCGGCCATGGCGAGCTTGCAGCCCTCGATGAGCAGGTGCACGTAGTCGGCCGAGCCGTACTGCGGCAGCTCGGCGGGGAGCAGCGCGAGCTGCTGGAGGAAGGCGGGGCCCTGGCTCCAGGCGCCGGCCTTGGCGAGCGTCCAGCCGTTCCAGTCGTACGTGGCGGGGGCCTCGTACGACGCGGACCAGCCGGCCAGGTCGGCGGCGATGAGGGTGCCGGTGTGACGGGTGCCGCTGGTGTCCATGGTGGGCACGGCCGCCTGGCGGACCAGGGCCTCGGCGATGAAGCCTTCTCGCCAGATCGCGCGGGCGGCCTCGATCTGCGCGGTGCGGTCGTCGCCGCCGGTCTCCTCGGCCTCGGTGATCAGCCGGCGCCAGGTCGCGGCGAGGGCGGGGTTGCGGAACAGCTCGCCGGACTTCGGGGACTTGCCGCCGGGGAGGTAGACGTCGGCGGAGGACTGCCACTCGGTCTCGAAGAGCCCGCGGACGGTTTCGACGGTCCGGCCGATGCGTTCGACGGGTGCGTGGCCGTCCTCGGCGTAGCCGATGGCGTACCGCAGCACCTGGGCGACCGTCTTGGTGCCGTGGTCGCGCAGGAGCAGCATCCAGGCGTCGAAGGCGCCCGGTACGGCGGCGGCGAGCGGGCCGGTGCCGGGGACCAGGTCGAGGCCGAGAGCGCGGTAGTGGGCGATGGTGGCGCCGGCCGGGGCGGGTCCCTGGCCGCAGAGGACCTGGACGTCCCCGTCGCTGGGCGCCAGGATCATCGGCACCTCGCCGGCCGGGCCGTTGAGGTGCGGTTCGACGACGTGCAGGACGAATCCGGCGGCGACGGCGGCGTCGTAGGCGTTGCCGCCGTCCTCCAGGACCGCCATCGCGGACTGCGAGGCGAGCCAGTGGGTGGAGGACACCATGCCGTAGGTGCCCTGGAGGGTGGGCCGGGTGGTGAACACGGATGCGGCTCCTTGCTACGACGTTCTGTGGTTCGTTGCGGATCGTACGTACAGGAGCCGGGCCCCCGGAACGGGGCCCGGCTCCGGCCGAGGTACATCACGGCGATCCGGTCGGCGAGGGACTCGACGGCTGCCAGGTCGTGGGTGTTGAACAGGCAGCCGAAGCCGCGGCCGCGCCGGCGGCCGGCGAGCGGTTCCCTGACGCGCCGTGATGACGCCTCTCCGCACCCGCCGCGATCAGCTCTGGATGACGAGCCGGAAACTCTGCGCCGCCGATCCGTCGCAGGAGCGCTGGACCAGTTGGACGCCCGCCGACGCGGACGCCGGCACGCTGAGGCACTTGCCGCTGTGCCGGGCGATGAAGTGGTACCGGCCGGAGGCCTCCCGTACCGGTTTCCACTGCTGGTTCGCGCCGCCGCCGTAGGTCCACAGCTGGAGTGGGGCCTGATCGGCCACGGACACGTTCGCCACATCGACGACCTGCCGGCCGTCCCCGTCCGCGGTGATCCGCACATGGCCGCCGTCCGTGGCCGGGAACGTGAACCGCTGGGCGGCTGTGCCGTTGCAGGTGTACTGCTGGATCACCGTGCCGTTGGCGGTGGCCGCGGCCCGCGCGTCCACGCAGTTCCCGTTGGCCTCGGCGATCAGGGTGTACGCCGACGTCTCGGAGATCGGGTCCCCGGGGGCCGGGTCTCCCCCGCCGCCCAGCCACTTCAGCCCGTCCACCACGAACCGGTTCTGGGTCTCACTGGCGAAGGTCGAGGACAGGGTCGTCCCCGAGCCGTAGTCCATGGCGTTGTGGCCGAAGTTCGCGTACAGCATCCGGTAGCCGGTGTTCGTCCACAGGACGGGGTAGTCGCCGCTGTACCAGGACTGGTTCGGATCCGTCCCCAGCGGGAAGCTCACCGGGTCCACGGAGGCCAGGACCTTGATGTCGGGACGGTCGCGGAGGTTGTTCTCCCAGGCGTACCACTCACTGACCGACGAGGTGAACGTGGCGGGCAGACCCGCGGTCGAGGGGTGCGTCCGGTCCTCGGTACGCAGCACCGCGGTGGTCGGGCCCCAGGTGTTCGACCTGAAGTTGCCGCTGCCGAGGAACTGGTCGTAGTACCAGGGCCATTCCTGCGCCCCGGTGGTGAACGCCGAGACGTGGAATCCCATCCAGGCGCCGCCGGAGCGCATGTACCGCTCGAATCCGGTGCGCTGGGAGGCGGTCTGCGGGGCGTCGTCGAGGAACAGCACCACCTGGTACTGGTCCGGGGTGATGCTGCTCAGCCGCTCCCAGTCGTTGGTGGAGGTGTAGGAGAAGTTGTTGGCGGCGGCGGTGGCGGGGAACCACCGGTTGGCCTCCTGGACGAAGCTGATGTGCGCCGCGTCCCATGTCCCGTTGTAGAAGGCGATCACCTTGAACGCGGGTGCCTGCTCGGCGCTCGGCGCGGCGTGTGCGGGGGCCGTGGTGAGCCCCAGCAACAACGCCGGCAGCAGGAGCAGCCATCGGCACAGCCGGCCGACGCCTCCTCGGACTCCGGCGGTGACCCTGCGGGTGTTCATGCGCATCCGTCCTTTCCGGACCGGGTGGGGGCCGGGCCGGATCCGGTGGAAGCCGGATCCGGCCCGGGGTGTCCTGGGGATGCCGCGGTGCTCAGGGGTAACTGACGAGGTTGGCCACGTTCGAGGAGGAGTTGGAGGGGCCGCCCCGCCCGTTGATGACGTGGCGGATGGTTCCGGTGCCGCCGAGCGAGACGGTCACCATGCTCTGGAACCGCACGTTCGGGTTGTCCGGGACCTCGAAGGCGTGCTCGGCACTCACGCCCGGGTCGGAACTGAAGAAGCAGTAGCTGCCGAGCCCGTACGCCTGATGACTGGTGACCGAGTCCGCGACCTTGTAGGCGGCGTAGCCCTGGGTGGAGCCGTTCATCCAGGACGCCTGGTCGGGTACGTCGTACGGCATCTCGTTCTGGTAGAAGTACGTGCGCCCGCCGTTGCCGTTCCAGACCGTCTGATGCTTCTGGTAGTGCTCGACGAACAGTCCGTACATGGTGACGTCGTCGCCGTTCACGACGAGCCCGGTATCGGCCCGGTTGCTGTTCCAGCCGATGCCGCTGCCGTGGTCGCCGCGCCAGATCCACATGTGGTCGCCGATGACGTGGTCGCTGTTGACCACCAGACTGGTGGTCGCCCGTCCCACGGCGGCGCCGCCGACCCGGAAGAAGACGTCGTGCAGCGAGGTCGGGTTGGTCGCGTGCGAGGCCGAGGAGCCTGCCGGGCCGACCTCCATCAGGGTCGGCGAGTTCGTCGTACCGGCGTCGAAGAGGATGCCCGCGACCTTGACCCCGTCGACGTCCGCGACCGTCATCGCGGTGACCCCGTTGTCAGGGATGAAGGTGGCGAGGCCGAGGCCGAGGACGACGGTGTCCGGCCTGGTCACCTTCAGGGTCTGGTCGAGGTGGTAGACACCCGGGGTGACCAGGAGGTTCTTCCCCTCGGCCAGTGCGGCGTTGATCTGCGCGGCCGTGGCTCCCGCCTTCACGACGAAGAACTTGTCCATGCCGATCGAGGTGCCCGCCGCGTTGCCGCCCGCCCAGGTGGTGCCCGAGGCGTTGCTGCGCAGGGCGGGCACGAACACCTGGTAGGCGCCGTTGCCGTCCACGTACAGGAAGGGCTTCTCGCGGACCACGGGGGCCTGGTTCACCGTGGTGTAGGGCGGGTTGGGGAAGCTGGTGGCCGGTACGCCCTGGCTGCCGACGAAGACCATGTTCCAGTTGGAGCCGGTCCAGCTGCCGAGCGTGGAGTTACGGGTGATCCACTGCTGCTGCGTGCCGGAGCGGACCTGGCCGTCGATCTTGGTGTCGGCCATGAATCCGCCGCTGGCCCAGCCCCCGTCGTCCAGGGCCAGATTGCCGCGTACGTGCATGCGCCGGTACGGGGCCGCCTGGGAGACGGCCCAGCGGTCGGTCCCGCCGGCCGGGTTCACCGAGAGGTTCTCGGCTCCGCGCCAGAAGTTCTGGGTGGCGTTCTGCGGCGGGAACCAGTCCGCCTCGGCGTGGACGGCGCCGTTGATCGTCACCGAGTCGGGGGACTGGCCGAGCCCGAGGACCTGGGTGTAGAAGCCCACGTTGACGTCGTTGCTGTACGTGCCCGGCTTGAACATCACCGCGTACCGCTGGTTGCCGAACTGGTTCGTCTCCTGCTGGCGGAAGACCGAGTCCAGCCGGCTCTGGATGGTGGCCGAGGGCATCGACGGGTCGAAGACCACCACGTTCGGCCCGAGGTCCACATCGCCCGGCGCGGTGCTCACCGGGGTGACCTGGAAGCGCTGGGCGGCGGAGTTGTTGCAGGTGTACTGGACGAGCTGGACGCTGTCGGCCGTGGAGGCGGCGGGCACGTCCAGGCACTTGCCGCTGTTGCGGTTGACGAAGTGGTAGGCGCCGCCGCCCTCGTCGACGGGCTGCCACTGCTGGTTGGTGCCGCCGCCGTACGCCCACAGGTGCACGGCGGCGTTGTCGGCGGTGGACACATCGCTCACGTCCACGACCTGGCCCGCGTCGTTGCGGTTGTTGATGCGTACGTAGCCGCCGTCGGTCGCGGTCAGGCTCCACTGCTGGGCGGTGGAGCTGTTGCAGGTGTACTGCTGGACGGCGGTGCCGTTGACGGTCGCGGCGGCGCGCGCGTCCAGGCACTTGCCGCTGCCGCTGTTGACGACGGTGGCCCAGCCGGCCGGGAGCGCGGCCGCGGCGGCGCGCGGGGCGGCTCCGGCCGGGGCCGGGGTGGCGGCCAGGACCGAACCGGCCAGGGCGCCGGCCGCGAACACCGCGGTCAGCGCCCGCCGTCGGCGGGTCGGCGAGGGACCGGATCGGCCCTCGGTGGGTCCGGGAAGGGATCTGAGCACGGTTACTCCTGTGCGGGTGAGACGGCTCGGTGGGGGGCGGTCGGTCAGCCGGCGTACTGGGCGAACACCTTCGTGAAGTCCCAGGGCTGCTGGGAGACGCCCGAGCAGGTGTCGGCGCCCCCGCCGGTGCACGGGCGGTCCCGGTTGACCGACCAGAACGTCAGCCGGGCGAGGTGGCGCTGCTGCGCGTACGCGAGGATGGTGCGGAAGTCGGCGACCGTGACGGTCTCGTTGTCGTCCGTGACGCCGTTCATCGAGGAGATACCGGTGTGCCGGTACGCCTGGTCGTCCGAGTAGCCGTAGGCGCTCTTGACGGTGTTCTTCAGCCCCTCGGCGGCGCTCACGGTGAGGCTGCCCATGTTCTGGCCGGCCCCGCCGAAGTCGAACGGCATGATGGTCCAGCTGTCCACGGTCAGACCGGATGCGGAGGCCTTGCGGATCAGGCTGTCGTCGGGGCCGCTCTGCCCGGTGCCGAAGGTGACGTACAGCTTGATCCCGGGGTTGTTGGCCCTGACGGTCTTCAGCGCGTCGACCGTGCGCTGCTGGACCGTGGCGCTGCTGTACGCCTCGGCCTCGATGTCGATGTCGATGGCCTTCAGCCCGTAGGCGTTGATGACCTTCTGGTACGCGGCGGC
This sequence comes from Streptomyces sp. NBC_00876, assembly GCF_045207435.1. Classification (NCBI taxonomy): domain Bacteria; kingdom Bacillati; phylum Actinomycetota; class Actinomycetes; order Kitasatosporales; family Streptomycetaceae; genus Streptomyces; species Streptomyces sp. NBC_00876. The sequence goes on along the minus strand of NZ_CP108800.1, from coordinate 7,230,829 downwards.
CAGTTCACCCGCGCTGGAGCAGGAACTCTCCAGCTTGTTGCCGCTCCAGCCGCCGAAGGACGGGATGACGTCGCCGCCCGCGGCCCGGACGGTGTTCACCGTCTGCTGGTCGATGCCCCCGGTCAGCGGCCTGCCGCCGTCCCACTGCGGGTTGCAGTAGCCGTTGCTGAGGACGAAGGCGAGGGTGAACCACTTGACCCCGGTGGCGTTCATGACGGTCGTCGGGCTGGGCGGGCTGCCCCAGCCGTTGTAGAGGTACGGGGCGACGGCCATCGCTCCGGCCGGCGTGGTCGGGTCTCCCCCGCCGCCCGCGGGCGCCGTCCACTTCTGGTTGGCGGCCCCGGTACAGGTCCAGATCTGCAGCCGGGTCGAATTGGCCGAACTGTTCCCGGCGACGTCCAGGCACTTGTCCGCCTGCGGGTTGACGATGTCGTGCGCCGCCGTGACGGTCCAGCGCTGGGCCGCGGAACCGTTGCAGTCCCACAGCTGGACGGTGGTGCCGTCCGCCGTTCCGCCCGACGTCACGTCGAGACACTTGCCCAGGGCCTTGAGCGTGCCGTCCGAACCGACGTCCCACTGCTGGGCGTTGCTGCCGTTGCAGTCGTAGAGCTGGACCGCGGTGCCGTTGGCGGTGCCCGCCGCGGCGACGTCGACGCACTTGCCGGCCAGGCCCGTGATCTGTCCGGTGGCGGCCGCCGCGCCCATGGCGGGTGCGCCGGTCAGTCCGGCCAGCAGCAGCGCGGCCGCCCCGGCGCCGAGTGCGCTGCGGATGCCGGGCGCGTGTGCGCGTACGGAGTGAGTGCCCATCAGCTGTTCACCGTCCACTTCTGGTTGGCCGCCCCGGTGCAGGTCCAGATCTGCAGCCGGGCCGAGTTGGCGGAGCTGCTCCCCGTGACGTCCAGGCACTTGTCCGCCTGCGGATTGACGATGTCGCGCGCCCCGCTGACCGCCCAGCGCTGGGCAGCCGACCCGTTGCAGTCCCACAGCTGGACCACGGTGCCGTCCGCCGTGCCGCCCGAGGCCACGTCGAGGCACTTGCCGCGGGCCCGGATCGTCCCGTCCGCACCCACGGTCCACTTCTGGGCACTGCTGCCGTTGCAGTCGTAGAGCTGCACCGGGGTGCCGTTGGCGGTGCCGGCGGCGGCGACGTCCACGCATTTTCCGGCCAGTCCGGTGATACTGCCGCCGGCCGCCGGGGGCTGGGTGTCACTGGTGGTGACGCGGACGTGGTCGACGACGAGTTGCTGGGGGAAGGTGGTGTTGCCGTCGGGGTCGCCGGGCCAGTAGCCGCCGACGGCGAGGTTGAGGATGAGGAAGAAGGGCTTGTTGAAGGCCCAGGTGTTGGAGCCGGTGTCGGCGGGGGTGCGGCGCTGGTAGACGTTGCCGTCGACGGACCAGGTGACGGAGTCGGGGGCCCAGTCGATGGCGAAGGTGTGGAAGGCGTCGGCGAAGGCCTGCCCGCCGGGGAGGGAGTATCCGGCGCCGATACCGGCGGATCCGGAGTAGCCGGGGCCGTGGAGGGTGCCGTGGACGGTGGAGGGTTCGTAGCCGACGTTCTCCATGATGTCGATCTCGCCGGAGTTGGGCCAGCCGACCTGTCCGATGTCGTCGCCGAGCATCCAGAAGGCGGGCCACATGCCCTGGCCACGCGGGATCTTCATCCTGGCCTCGACGTGGCCGTAGGTCTGGGTGAACTTCCCCGAGGTGTTCAGACGGGCCGAGGTGTACTGGCAACTGCCGTACCAGCACTGGTAGTTGTTCGGGTTCTCCTTGCGTGCGGTGATGACCAGGTGACCCTGGCCGTCCAGCGCGGCGTTGCTGTTGCCGGCCGTGTAGTACTGCCGCTCGTGGTTGTTGACGTTGTCGCCGGTCTCGATCTGCCACTTGCCGCCGTTCACGGCAGAACCGGCAGCGCCGTCGAACTCGTCCGAGAACGTCGTCACGGCGGCGGCCGCCGCCGTCTGCGGCGCCGGGGCGGCGGACGCGGGACCACTGCCGCCCGCGAGGGCGGTCGTGACCAGAGCGAGGGTGAGAACCGAGAGTACGGAGTGCAGCAGGCGCCGCGTACGGCGTGGGGAGTCCATGACTCTCCCTTCCGGTACATGAGGGGAGGAAGGGGAACCTGTCATGCATATGACATACATACGCATGACAGGTACAGGGCGCGGGGGACGTGCGAGAGCTGCGCCGACCGGGGTGGGGGTGCCGTGTGGAGCGTTCCGTGCGGGGTGTGACGGTGAAGCCGCTTAGTTCACTACGTGATTTAAGAAGTGAACTAAGCGGGTGTCAAGACCTTGGTACATACCACTGGCCGGCCCACCCGGAATGCGCCTCCGGAGTGCGAAAACGCCCCCGGCCCCGCTCCGGCGGTCCGTCACCCGGCAGGCATCCCGGCCAAGAGTCGAAGCGACAGTGCCGACAACGGCGGCGCCGGCCCGCAGACATTCACTGAATGCCTGCGGGCCGACGCCGCCGCTACGCCCCCCGGTGCGCCACCGGGCCGCGCCTCACTTCTGCCAGCCGACCGTCTCCGGGAGCGGGGTGTGGAAGATGGTCGCGCCGACGTTGGCCAGGCCCTTCTTCACGCCGTAGGTCGAGGGCCCGCTGAACAGCGGCAGGAAGGCGTACTGCCGGAGCGCCTTCTTCTCGACCTTGTTGACCGCCGCGACCTGCTCGTCCAGGTCCGCGATCTCGGTGGTGGCGCGGATCTCCTTGTCCAGCGCCGGCGTACCCGAACCGGTGATGTTGGAATCGCGGTCCGAGCAGTAGAAGTCGCACAGGTAGCGGGCGCCGAACGGGTCCATGGAGCGGTTGCCCGAGAGGAAGATGTCGAAGCTGCGGTCGCTGAGAACCTTGGAGAAGTCCGCGTCGTCGCCCTTCTTGATGACGAGGTGGATGCCGGCCGGCTTCAGCATCGCGGCGAGGGCACCCGCGGTGGCCTTGCCGAGCGGGTCGTCACCGAGGAGGGTGTAGCCGACCTCGAGCTTCTTGCCGTTCTTGACGCGGATCCCGTCGTCCCCGGCCTTCCAGCCCGCCGCCTCGAGGGTCTTCTTCGCCTCGTCCGGCGCGTACTTCAGGACCGCCGACAGATTGTCCTCGTAGCCCTTCTGGAAGCTGTAGAGCACCGCGGAACCGGGCAGCGGCTCCTTGTAGTCGAGCCCCTGGAACTGGATCTTCGCGATCTGTGCCCGGTCGACGCTCTCCTGAACGGCCTTGCGCACGGCCGTCTCCGAGAGGACCGCCGACTTCGTGTTGAAGTAGAGGGAGTACTCGAAGGGGCTGCCGCCGCTGCGGATCTCCGTACCCTTGAGCCCCTTGACCTGCTTGAGGCTCTCCGCGTCCACGGCGGAGGTGTAGTCGAGCTGGCCGTTCTTGAAGGCGTTGACGCCCGCGGTCGACTCCAGGTTGACGTACACGCGCTTGTCGAGCTTGCCCTTCTTGCCCCACCACTTCGGGTTGCGGACGAAGGTGATGTTGCCCGAGTGGGTGTCCCACTTGCCGACGGTGTACGGCCCCGCGCCCCACTCCGGGTGGGCCTTCTTCACGTACGCCTTGTTGAAGTTCTCGACCGTGGCGGCCTCGGGATGCAGGAAGGTGGTGAACAGCGTGGACCAGGAGGCGTTGGCGCCCTTGAAGGTGATGACGGCCTGCTTGGCGTCCTTGCCCTTTTCGACCGAGGTGATCTGGTCGTAGCCGTCCGTGGAGGACGCGGCGAAGTCCTTGTCCGAGCCGTTGTTGGCCTTCCAGGTGGCGTCGATCGCCGTCCAGTCGACCGGGGTGCCGTCATTGAAGGCGGCCTTCGGGTTGATCGTCAGCGTGACCTTCTGGTTGCCGCCCTCGACCGCGACCTTCACATCGCTGTAGTAGTCCGGGTTGTACTGCACCTCACCGGTGGGCGAGTAGGTGATCGCGTCCGCGTTGTACCAGCCCCAGACCCGGGACGCGGTCAGCGTGGCATTGACGTTGAACGGGTTTCCCTGGTCGTCGAAGGTGCCGACCGTCGTGTACGTGCCCCCGTCCTTGATGTTCTCGTACGGCTGGGGGTTGTAGTCGACCGCGGCCGACGCGGCCCTGGGGGCGTCCTTCTTGTCCGTGTCCGCCCCGTCCTTCCCCGAGGAGGACTGGCACGCGGTGGCGGCGACGGAGACGGCGGCGATCAGGGCGACGGGCAGGGCCAGTCTTGCGCGCATGGCGGAGTGTTCCTTCTGGTCGGTGGGGCGGGGGAAGAAAAGGAAGGCCGGCCGGCCTCCGGGGCACGGACACCTGCGGGTGCGGCCCCGGGGGCGGGACGGTCTCAGACGGCGTGGCAGGCGTACTGGTGGCCGGGCTGCCCGGCCACCGGGGCCGGAAAGGGGCGTTCCGTACGACAGCGCTCGCGCACCGCCTCGTCGGCGACGCGGTGCAGGGGGCAGCGGTCGACGAAGACGCAGCCCGCCGGCAGCCGGGCGGCGCTCGGCTGCTCGCCCTCCAGCACGACGCGTTCGCGGGTGCGTTCCCGCTGCGGGTCGGGGACCGGAATGGCCGACAGCAGCGCCCGGGTGTAGGGGTGCTTCGGATCGGAGAAGATCGTCTCGGTGTCGCCGGTCTCGACGATGTGTCCCAGGTACATCACCGCGATGCGGTCGGAGATGTAGCGGACCACGGCCAGGTCGTGGGCGACCACGAGGTAGGCGAGGCCGAGTTCGCGCTTGAGCCGGGCCAGCAGGTTGATCACGCCCGCCTGCACCGATACGTCCAGGGCCGAGAGCGGCTCGTCGAGCACGAGCAGTTTCGGCTCGGTCGCCAGGGCGCGGGCGATACCGATCCGCTGGCGCTGACCGCCGGACAGGGCGGCCGGGAACCGGTCGCTCACCGCGTCGTCCAGGCCGACCAGCCCGAGCAGTTCATGGATGCGGGCACGGATCGACGCGCGGTCCCGCCCGATGGCCCGCAGGGGTTCGGCGAGCAGCTGGAAGACCGGCAGCCGCGGGTCCAGGGCTCCCAGCGGGTCCTGCATCACGATCTGCACGTCCCGTCGCAGCTCCCGCACGCGCGCACCGGATCCCAGGGCTCCGACATCGGTGCCGGCGATCTCGATCCGCCCGCCCTCGGGCTGCCTGAGCCGGAGGATCTCCAGCAGCGTCGTGGTCTTTCCGCTGCCCGACTCGCCCACCAGGCCGAGGGTCTCCCCGGCCCGCAGTTCGAAACTGACCCGGTTGACGGCCCGCAGCGTGCCGACCCGGCGTTTGAGGACGGCCCCCTTGGTGACGGGGAAGGTCTTGACCAGGTCCTCGACGCGCAGGACCACGTCACCGGCGGCGCGGGCGTCCTCCTCCGGCACGGCCTCGGCCGGCCCGGCGGTCCCCGCGGGGTCCAGCGCCCCGCCGGCGATCTCGTCGGCGCGCAGGCAGGCGACGTCCCCGTGCCCGGTGATCTCGCGCAGCCCGGGTTCACCGGTGCGGCACGCGTCGATGACGACGGCGCAGCGGCTCGCGAACGGGCAGCCGGCCGGGAGGCCCACGAGGGCGGGCGGCTCCCCGCCGATCGGCAGGAGGGGCCGGCGGACCCCGCTGTCCACGGTCGGCACGGCCGCGAGGAGCCTCGCGGTGTACGGCATGACGGGCCGGGCGAAGAGTTCCCCGGCGCCGGCCCGCTCGACGATCCGGCCCGCGTACATGACGGCGATGTCGTCCGCGTGGCCGGCGACGACCCCGAGATCGTGCGTGATGAGGACGAGTCCGGCGCCGGTCTCCTTCTGCGCCAGCCGCAGCACGTCGAGGATCTGGGCCTGCACGGTGACGTCGAGGGCGGTGGTGGGTTCGTCGGCGACGAGGACGGACGGCCTGTTGGCGATCGCCAGGGCGATGACGACGCGCTGGCGCATGCCGCCGGAGAACTCGTGGGGGAAGGACCTGGCCCGGCCCCGCGGATCGGGGATGCCGACGAGGTCGAGCAGCTCGACGGCCTGTTCCCAGGCTGCCGGCTTCGTCAGGTCCTGGTGGATGCGCAGGGCGTCGGAGAGCAGCCGGCCCACGGTGAAGATGGGGGTGAGGGCGGACAGCGGGTCCTGGAAGACCATGCCGATGGCGTTGCCGCGTATCCCGGAGAGCGCCTTGTCACCGAGGCCGATCAGGTCCCGTCCGCCGAGCAGTACCTGGCCGCTCAGGTCCGCGGAGGGCGGCAGCAGGCCCATGATGCCCATGGCGGTGGCCGATTTGCCCGAGCCTGACTCGCCGACGATGCCGAGGGTGCGGCCCGGCAGGAGGTCGAAGCCGACGCCGCGCACCGCCTCGACGGGTCCGGCCTCGGAGGGGAAGGAGACCCGCAGGTCGCGCACCGAGAGCACGGGGGCGGGGGTGCCGGCGGGCCGGGGGGACGTGGGCGTGGTCGTCGTGAGGGTCATCGTCGGCCTCCTGCCGCACCGGTCACGGATGTGGGGTCCAGGGCGTCGCGCAGTCCGTCGCCGACGAAGGTCATCGACACGGTGAGCAGGACGACCAGGCCCGCGGGGAAGGCGAAGAGCCAGGGCGCGCTCGTGACGGTGCTCGCGCCGTCAGCGAGCATCGTGCCGAGGGAGACGTCCGGGGTCTGGACGCCGAACCCGAGGAACGACAGGGCGGTTTCGCTGAGGACGGTCGCGACGACGCCGAGCGTCAGGTTGACGATCAGCAGGGAGCCGAGGTTGGGGATGATGTGGCGCACGATGATGCGCAGCGGGCCGACTCCCATGAACTCGGCCGCCGTCACGTAGTCCCGTTCCCGCAAGGAGGTCGAGACGGACCAGATCACCCGCGCCGTGGACATCCAGCCGAACAGCGTCAGTACGACGATGAGGACCCGCCAGTCGCCGGCGAGGCGGTTGGAGACCAGGGCGAGGATGAGGAAGGAGGGGACGATCAGCAGGAAGTGGATGACGGCGAGCGTCGCCTTCTCCACCCGGCCGCCGAAGTACGCGGCGCCCGAGCCGATGACCGCGGCAACGACGACGGTCAGGACGGAGACGCTCACGGCGATCGCCAGGGAGCGCCTCAGTCCGTGCACCGCACTGGCGTAGATGTCGTTGCCGCCCTGGTTGGTGCCGAACCAGTGGGCACTGCCCGGCGGCTGGGTGAGTGCGGCGAAGTCGGCGTCGGAGTACGTGTACGGGGTGAACAGGGAGCCGAACGCGCTGAACAGCACCAGAGCCACGAAGATCGCCACACCGACGACGGCGAGGCGGTTGCGCAGGAAGCGCCTCAGATAGAGCCGGGCGAGGCCGAGGTGGCGCCCGTCCTTGCGCGTGGCCGGGGGTGCTTGCGGCAGCCGGCCGGCCGGCACGCCGGAGGTCAGGTCCGTGGCCATGTCAGCTCACCCTCACGCGCGGGTCGAGGAAGACCGTGGCGATGTCGGCGAGGACGGCTCCGATCGCGGTCAGCGCGGCGGCGAAGGCGGCCGTGGCGACCGTGCCGTGCACATCGTTCTTGCTGATGGTCTGGATGAAGTAGCGGCCCATGCCGTTCCAGCCGAAGATCGTCTCGGTGATGATGGCGCCGGTGAAGACGGCCGGGACGCTGAAGGCCACGGAGGCCGCGGTCGGGATGAGCGCGGTGCGCAGGGCGTGCCTGCGGATCGCCTGGGCGCGGGTGAGCCCGGTGGCCTGTGCGGTACGCACGAAGTCGGCGTTGATGGTGTCGAGCAGGAGCGACCGCTGCGTCAGGTGGTAGCCGACGTACCCCATCAGGGTCAGGGTCAGCGTCGGCAGGATCAGGTGCAGCAGACGGTCGCCGATGGTCGGGAGCAGCCCCTCGACGTTCGGGGAGTTCTCCCCGGCGACGTAGAGGAAGTGCAGCCCGGCGTGCTGGTTCAGCCAGATGGCGACGAAGACCACGGCGAGCGCGGCGACGGACGTGGGGACGTTGAACACCGCGATGGAGACGGCCTGCGACACCCGGTCGGCCCAGCCGTACTGGCGCGACGCCGTGTACACACCCAGGGCGACGCCGATGACGACGGAGAGGACCGTCGCGACGACGACCAGCTCGGCGCTGACGAGGGACCGGTAGCCGATCTCCCCGTTGACGGAGACGCCGGTGGGTGACTTCCCCCAGTCGAAGTGGACGACCACCGAGGTGAGCCAGTCCCACCACCGCTGCACGACCGGCACCCGCGGGTCCAGGTTGTAGGGCGCGAGCGCCCGGTCGATCTGGTCCTCACTGCGGACGGGCCGCAGCTCCTTGAAGTTCGACCGCGGGTCCAGGAACCAACTGGCGAGGAAGTACGTGGCGTTGGTCGCGACCACGATCATCAGGAGCCAGCCCGTCGCCTTGCGCGTCACATAGCGCAGCACGGGCGGCACCTCCTCACCGCGCACAGGAGGTGCGCATCGGGGGCGCCGGGTCTGAGGGACGTATGCATGAGCGGTGGAGCCTTCTGGGGGGACGGAACGTAAGCACAGACGTGCGAGCGCCAGTCTGTTCCGCCCTTCGGCGGCCGCACCAGGTCCTGGCCCATCCCGCCACGACCTCGAAATACCGCCGTAGCAAACGGCCCGGACAGATCATGATTTGTGCGCGGACACGCGCTCCGAGGCACGGGTCCATTGCTGTGCGATCGGTGGATTAAACGCCGTCGCGGTGGCGTTATGCCTGGTCGGAGCCGATTCGTACGCATGAGTACCCGGCGGAAGTGGAGGCATGGCTGTGCACGGTGAGTACAAGGTCCCCGGCGGCAAGCTGGTGGTGGTGGACCTGGACGTACGGGGCGGGGCGCTGCGCGACGTACGGGTCGCGGGCGACTTCTTCCTGGAGCCGGACGAGGCGATCCTGGCGATCGACGCGGCGCTGGAGGGCGCACCGGCCCATACCGACACCGCCGGCCTGGCCGCCCGGATCGATGCGGCGCTCCCGCCGTCGACGGTCATGTTCGGCCTGACGTCGGAAGGGGTGGCCGTCGCCGTGCGCCGGGCCCTGGCGCACGCCACGGAGTGGAGCGACTACGACTGGCAGCTCATCCATGACGCCCCGCAGTCGCCCGCGCTCCATATGGCTCTCGACGAGGTCATCACGGCCGAGGTCGCCGCGGGCCGGCGCCCGCCGACGCTCCGGGTGTGGGAGTGGGACTCCCCCGCGGTGATCATCGGCAGCTTCCAGTCCCTGCGCAACGAGGTCGACCCGGCCGGCACCGACCGCCACGGTGTCACGGTCGTGCGGCGCATCTCCGGGGGCGGGGCGATGTTCGCGGAACCGAGCAGCACCATCACCTACTCGCTCGCCGTGCCCCAGTCCCTCGTCTCCGGCCTCTCCTTCGCCGACAGTTACGCGTACCTCGACGACTGGGTACTGGAAGCGCTCGGCGACATGGGGATCAAGGCCTGGTACCAGCCGCTCAACGACATCGCGACGGAGGTCGGGAAGATCGCGGGGGCCGCGCAGAAGCGCATGGTGGGGCCGGACGGAGGCCCCGGCGCGGTGCTGCATCACGTGACGATGTCGTACGACATCGATGCCGACAAGATGCTCGACGTCCTGCGCATCGGCAAGGAGAAGATGTCCGACAAGGGCACGAAGAGCGCCAAGAAGCGCGTCGACCCCTTGCGTCGTCAGACCGGTCTGCCCCGGCAGGCCGTCATCGAGCGGATGATCGAGTCGTTCCGCAACCGGCACGGCCTCAGCGAGGGCGAAGTGACCCCGCAGGAGCTGGCCCGCGCCGAGGAGCTCGTCCGCACCAAGTTCGGCACAGCGGAGTGGACCGCCCGGGTGCCGTAGGGCATGGGGCCTCCCGTTCGGATCATGCCGGGCTCGCCGGGCCCGGCCTGGTCCAGACGCAGGACCCTGGCGCCGGCACCCCGCCCGGTCACCGCTCCCGCGGGGTGACGAGCCCCGACTCATAGGCGAAGACGACGAGTTGGGCCCGGTCGCGGGCGCCGAGCTTGGTCATGGCGCGGCTGATGTGGGTCTTGGCCGTGAACGGGCTGACGACCATGTGCGCGGCGATCTCCTCGTTCGTCAGGCCCCGGGCGGCGAGGGCGCTGACCTCCCGTTCGCGCCGGGTGAGGGTCTCGAAGCCGGGTGCGGTGGTCCGGTCGGGGGGCCGGGCGACGAACTCGCCGATCAGCCGGCGGGTGATGGCGGGTGAGAGCAGCGCGTCGCCGCGGGCCGCGACGCGGACGGCCTGGAGCAGTTCGGCGGGTTCGGTGTCCTTGAGCAGGAAGCCCGCCGCCCCGGCACGCAGCGCGTCGAACACGTACTCGTCCAGGCCGTAGTTGGTCAGGATCACGACGTGGACGCCGCTCAGCTGCGGGTCGGCGGCGATCGCCCGGGTGGCCTCGATCCCCGTCATCACCGGCATCTGTACGTCGACGAGGGCGATGTCGGGCGTGTGCAGCCGGGCCAGCTCCAGGGCCTCCCGGCCGTTCGCGGCCTCCCCGACGACCTCGATGCCGTCCTCCGCGTCGAGCAGCGCCCGGAAGCCTGCCCGCATGAGGGCCTGGTCGTCGACGATGAGGACACGGATCGGGGCGTCCGCTTCGCCGTTCATCCGGTGGACTCCGCACAGTGCAGGGGCAGTTCGGCGTGCACGGAGAAGCCGCCGGCCCGGCGCGGTGCGGCCTCCAGGGTGCCGCCGAGCGCCGTGACGCGCTCCCGCATGCCGGTGAGGCCGGTTCCCGCGGTCACGGTGTCGCCCGGTCCGCACGGGCCCTGATCGTCGACGTGCACGGTCAGCGCGCTCGGCCCGTAGGCGAGCCGGACAGCGGTCGGGGCCCGGTCGGCGTGCCGGGCCACATTGGTGAGGGCCTCCTGCACGATGCGGTAGGCGGCGTGGTCCACGGCCCGGGGAAGCGTTCGCTCCGTGCCGCTGACGGTGACCGCGAGCTCGATGCCCGCGCTGCGTGCCCGTTCGGCGAGTTCACCGATCCGGTCGAGTCCGGTGCCGGGTTCGACCACGTCCGTGCGCAACACCTCGAGCGTGGCGCGCAGTTCGCGCATGGCCTCACCGCTCGCCTCCTGGATGGCGAGCAGCGCGGGCTCCACCTCGGTGCCGCGCTTGCGGGCCAGGTGGACGGCGACTCCCGCCTGGAGCTTGACGATCGAGATGGAGTGGGTGAGCGAGTCGTGCAGTTCGCGGGCTATCCGCAGCCGCTCCTCCCCCGCCCGGCGCAACGCCGCCTCGTCCCGGTTGCGTTCGGCGTCGAGCGCCCGCTGTTCGGTCTGGCGCAGATAGGCCTGCCAGTTCTTGTCGATGAGTCCGGTGACCCCGGCGCACAGGAACCAGCCGAGCAGCAGCAGGGTCCGCTCCACGACTCCCTCGGCGGCCGGTGAGGCGGTGATCAGGACGGTGAAGTAGCCGCCCAGGAAGAGGGCGCCCGCCGCGACGCCCCAGAGGCGGTGCCCGCTGCGGGCGGCGGTGTGCACGGCGGCCAGCACGGGGAACGCCGCCCAGGTGCCCGGGTGTGCGTGGAGCACGTATCCGGACATGGCGAGCGTGGTGACGGCGAGCACCGTGCGCGGGGCCCGGCGGTGCCCCGCGAGGGCCAGTGAGCCGGTCGCGACGAGCACCAGGTCGAGCGCGCCGGGAGCCGAGGCCGCGCAGGCCGCGACCGTGACCGCCGCACCGATCGCGACCGCGAGCACCGCGTCCAGCAGCCCGGTGCGGCGGCCGATGTCCCCCGTGTCCCCCGTCATGTGCCGCACCCTAACTCCCGTACGCCGGACGGGGCATCAGCCGTGGGGACCGGCCGGGCACTACTCCCCGGGCAGTACTGCCCGGCCGGTCCGGGTCGGCCGGGATCAGCGCGGACTGTCTCCGGCGGTACGACGACCCGGCCCCGGTCCGCGGGCGAGCATCGTCGCCATGACCGGACCTTTCCGCTACACCTCACCCGCACCCGTCAGGTCGGCGACCGGGGTGGTCGCCGATGTGTACGCCCAGATGGCCACCGACTTCGGGATCGAGCGTGCCCCGACCTTCGTCGTCCTGTCCGCCTCGCCTCCTCTTCTCACCTCGGCCTGGGCGCTGCTGCGCGAGTCCCTGCTGGCCGGGCAGGTGTCCCGTACGGACAAGGAGGTGGTGGCGGCCGGGGTCTCGCTCGCCAACCGCTGCCCGTTCTGTGTGGACGCGCACTCCATGCTGCTGCACGCCACCGGTGACCACCGGCTGGCGGAGACGATCGCCGGCGACGGGCAGCCGGCGGACCCCGCCCATCGCCGGCTGCTGGCCTGGGGAAAGGACATGAGTACGGCGCAGCCGTTCCCGCGGGCGACCGCACCCGAGCACATCGGGACCGCGCTCGCCTTCCACTTCATCAACCGGATCGTCTCCTGCCTCCTGACCGAGAACCTGCTGCCCTGCGGCCTGCAGAAGCTGCGCGCCGTACGCAGCGCGGCGGGCCGCACCATGGCCAGGACCGTGCGCCGTGAGCTGGTGCCGGGTCTGAGTCTGCCCCTGCTCGAAACGGAGGGTGAGGCGCCCGCCTGGGCGGCCGGGACCGCCGTCGGGACCGCGTTCGGTGCGCTGCGCACCGCGGCGGAGCTGGGTGCCGGGCTGCTGAGCGAACAGGACGCGGCGCTCGTACGGGCGTCGGTGGCGGCCTGGGACGGTGTCACCCCGCTCCCGCTGCACGGCGCGGATCTGCCCGACCGGGCGGAGCGGCCGGGCGCCCGGCTGGCGCTGCTCGCGGCGCGCGCCCCGTACCGGATCACGGACGAGGACGTGGCCGCCTGGCTTGCGCCACCGTTCACCGATCACTGCCTCGTCCATCTGATCGGGTTCGGTGCGATCTGCGCCGTGGGGCGCGTCGAGGTCACCCTCACCCTGGAGACGAAGGAGCGCGCATGACAGTCGCAGAAGCCTGGAACGGACCGCTCGGACAGCACTGGGCCGCCCATCCCGACCGCTACAACGCGATGCTGGACGGCTTCGACGCCGCACTGTTCGACGCGGCGGCGATCGGCGGCGGGGACCGGGTGGTGGACATCGGCTGCGGCAGCGGGCGCACGACCCGGACGGCCGCGCAGCGGGCGCCGCGCGGCCGGGTCACCGGTGTCGACATCTCGGAGCCGCTGCTCGGACGGGCCCGCGAGCTCACCGACGCCGATCGGTTCCCCCATGTCACCTACCGGCTGGACGATGCGCAGACCTGCGTGTTCGAGCCCGGCGGGTACGACCTGGCGATCAGCCGGGGCGGGGTGATGTTCTTCGCCGACCCCGTCGCCGCCTTCACCAACATCGCGGGAGCGCTGCGGCCGGGCGGCCGGCTGGTGTTCCTGTGCCCGCAGCCCGCGCAGCCCGACGGCGAGGAGCGCAAGGCGCTGGGCCTGCTGGCCTCGTTGCTGGGACGGGACCACACCCCGGAGAACGCGGTGGCCACGGCGATGGCCTCGCTCTCGGAGCCGGAGCGCGTCCATGAGGTCCTGGGCGCGGCGGGCTTCACGGAGGTCGTGGTGACCGGCGTGAGCGCCGACACCTGCTGGGGCGAGGACGCGGCGGACGCGGTGGAGTTCTTCGTCTCCCGCACCCCCGGTCTCGCCGTCTCCGACACCACCCGGGCCGCGATGACCAGCACCCTGCTGCCGCACGAGACACCGCGCGGGGTGCTGCTGCGGGCGGGGGTGTGGGTGGTGACCGCGCACACTTCCTGGCAGTCCTCTGTTCGGATCGGGCCGGATCGAGCCCGGCATGATCCGGACGGTGGATCCCTAAGGGCTGTCCCGTCATCCCTGGCGGATCAGCGCGCGGCGTCAGATGCGGTGCATCGCAAGGCGGAGGGACGTCCGCATACTGGACGTATTCGGGCGTTCCGACAACGCGGCGAGGCGCCGTAGCTGTCGTCGTGCGCCCGTCAGGGATTACGGGACAGCCCTTAGGGTGCGGCCGGCGGGCGGTGCTCGTACCACCGCCGGTCGGCCTCCAGCTGGGCGGCCAGCGAGATGAGCCGTTCCTCGCTGCGGGAGGGGCCCAGCAGCTGGGCCCCGACGGGGAGTCCCTCCGGGGTGAAGCCCGCGGGAACGTTGATTCCGGGCCAGCCCAGGACGTTCCACGGCCAGGCGTACGGGCACGCCTCGGCGATCGCCACATCGGTGCGCCAGGAGCTCAGCCCGTCGAACCTGCCGATACGGGGAGGCGGCAGGGCGGTCGTCGGGGTGAGCAGCACGTCGAATCCCGATCCGGCCCGGCCGCGGGCCGGGTGGAAGAGCGCGCCGATCCGCCGGTGCTGGCGCACCTCCCGCTCCCGCGCCGCCCGCACCACCCTGCCGCCGAGCCGGGTCCCGGTGCGCAGGGCGCTGCGGGTGCGGGCGTCCAGGAGCGCGGGTTCGGGGTGCAGTGCGGCGAGTTCGGCGATTCCGGCGGTGGCGCGGGGCACGAAGCCGAGGCCGATCAGCCCGTAGCGGGGCCGGGCCTCCTCGACGTGATGGCCGAGCCGGGCCAGTGCTTCGGCGAGTTCGGTGACGGCCCTGCGGACATCCGGGTGGGGCGCCGCGCCGGTGAGGGTGAGCGGGGGACGCCAGGCGAGGGCGATGCGCAGCCGGCCCGGGTCGCGGCGGGCGGCGGCCGAGGCATCGACGCGTGGCGGGCGGTGCCGGTCGTCGGGGTGGGCGCCCGCGACGGCGTCCAGGAGCAGCGCGGCGTCGGCGACGGTCCTTGCCAGCGGCCCGTTGACGGTGAGGCCCTGGAAGGCGTCGCTGTGGGGGTGGACGGAGATCCGGCCCCGCTGCGGTTTGATGCCGACGAGATGGGTCCAGGCGGCGGGGATGCGCACGGACCCGGCGCCGTCGGAGCCGAGCGCGGCGGGCACCAGACCGGCGGCGACGGCGGCCGCCGAACCTCCGGACGAGCCGCCCGGGGTGTGATCGGTGTTCCACGGATTACGGGTGGCGCCGAAGGCGGGGCCTTCGGTGAACGGCCACTGGCCCAGTTCGCAGGAGTTGGTCTTCCCGACGATCACCGCCCCGGCCGCGCGCAGCCGGCGTACGGACTCGCTGTCGGCGGTCGCGTCGGGCAGCTCCCCGGCGCAGCCGAAGTGGGTGGGCATCCCGGCGACATCGGTGTCGTCCTTGACCGCGACGGGCACTCCGAGCAACGGCAGCCGCTCCCCCGCGGCGAGCCGGCGGTCGGCCTCGGCGGCCTCGGCGAGTGCGGCTTCGGCGCGCAGGTGACGGAAGGCGTTGAGGGTGCCCTGGCTGGCCTCGATCCGGGCGAGCGCGTCGGAGACCAGCCGGGTGGCGGTGGTGCGGCCGTCCGCGAGGGCCCGGACGCTGTCGGCCAGCCCGGCCGGGGCCGCGACGTCCGTCCCGGTGGATTCTGCTGAGGACATGGGCTGCCCGCCTCCTCGTACCGTCAGGTGCGTACACCTGTCCGCCCAAACGGACTTACTGGAGGGTAACGAGTCGGGGACACTCCCTCAACCGTTCGGCGGGGGATGCCGCTGCCGCTTGCCGCCGGCGCCCGCACCGGCACACCGCCCGCGCGGTGCCGCCCCGGGGCGGCACCGCGCGGGCGCCCCGGCCCTACGGCTGGACCGTGATCTCACCGATTCCGGTACCGAGGCCGGCGCAGTGCGCGGTCGACTGGCCGGACTGGCCCGGGTTGAGGGTGACGTGTTCGCCGTCGACGTCCGGGGACCAGCCGCAGACCAGGTGCACCCAGAAGGTCTCCGTCGTGCCGCCGTTGTTCCGGCACAGCGCATAGCCGGTGTAGTCGTCGATGGCGTGCTTGCCCGTCTCGCAGGACAGTCCGGGCGGCGTGGCCGTCGGTGCGGCGGCCGAGGCCGCCGCGGCCAGGCCGCTGGACACGGCGAGCGCCGCGGTCAGGCCCGCGACGGCGGCGCCCCGCAGCACAGCGCCGGACAGACTCCCCTTGGCCCCCATGGACTTCTTCATGTTTCCCTCTCGGTCGTACTCGGTCGTGACAGGTCGTGGCGGATTCGGTGCCGTGGCAGCCGTCCCCCGGCACCCTTAACCAAAAACACCACAGAACGTCACGCTGTGTACGCGCCCGGGAGGCGCCGCTCCGCCGGGCGACCGCCCCGGGCGCGGCGTACGCTCGAATGACCGATCGCAGACCCGAACAGTCCCGCCACGACCTTTCGAGGAGGCGACGTGACCGGTCCACACCTCGGCACACGCCCGGCCGCATGGACGGCGGCCCTCGTCATCGGCGTCACCGCAAGCGGCGTCGTCGGCGGCGTGGCGCACGCGGAGAACATCGACGCCCTCACCGCCCAGCAGATCGCCGACCGCTCCCGCGACGCGCTGCTCAGCGCCGAATCCGTGCATCTGAACACCAGCGGGGACCTCGGCAGGGGCAGTACGCCCATGTCCCTGGACCTCACTCTGGACCGGGACGGCAACTGCGCCGGTTCGGTGGATCTGGGCAGCAGCCAGGGCTCGGTCCAGATCGTCAAACGCGGCAACGACGTCTGGGTCAAGCCGGACGCGGACTTCTGGAAGAACCAGGTTCCCAACGGCGGTTCCGCCTTCGCCGCGATCCTCGGCGGCCGCTATCTGAAGGGATCGGCCGACGACCCGCGGTTGGAGGGCCTGACGAAGACCTGTGACCTCAACACGTTCCAGAAGCTGGTCAGCGACAACGCGAACAACGACACCGGCACCCTCAACAAGGGTGCGAAGACCAAGCTCGGTGCGACGCCCGTGATACCGCTGACCCGGATGCGGGACAACACGACCCTGGTACTGGACGTGGCCGCCACCGGCAAGCCGTACCCCCTGCGGCTCACGCTGAAGGGGAACGGCGCGAACGCGGTCGTGAACCTGTCGGGCTTCGACACGCCGGTGCCCAGGACCACGCCCTCGCCGGACGAATCCTTCGACGTCAGCGCACTGCTGGGCCGCACGTCGAGCCCGGTGTGACGCTTGCGCGCCCGGTCAGCACGACGTACAGGACCAGCGAGGAGGCCAGCCCGACCGCCCAGCCGTAGTCGGCCAGGGGTTTCAGGAACGGGATCAGGCCGTCCGCCGGGAACGGCCCCTTGCCGGGCGCCGAGTGCGAGCCGCCGATCGCCAGGACGCCGCCGACGGCGAAGGCCGCGACGGCCCGCCAGTTCCACCCGTTGGTGTACCAGTAGCGGCCGCCGGGCCGGTAGAGGTCGGCGAGGTCGAGCACGGTGCGCCGGACGATCCAGTAGTCGGCGATCAGGATGCCGGCGACCGTACCCAGCAGTCCGCCGACGAGACCGAGCCAGGTGAAGATGTACAGCTCGGGCGTCTCGGTGAGCTTCCACGGCATGATCAGCACTCCGACGACACCCGTGATCAGGGCGCCCGTACGGAAGTTGACGAGCTTCGGCGCGAGGTTCGCCAGGTCGTACGCGGGTGAGACCACGTTCGCCGCGATGTTGACGGAGATCGTCGCGACCAGCACCGTCACCAGCGCGTACAGCAGCCCGAAGACATTGTCGGTCCGGGCGACCAGCTGCACCGGGTCCCAGATCGCCTCGCCGTACACGGCCTGCGAGCCGGAGGTGACGAGGACCGAGAGCAGCGCGAAGAGGGTCATGGTGGTGGGCAGGCCGAGCGACTGGCCCCGGATCTGGGCACGTTGGCCGGCCCCGAAGCGGGTGAAGTCGGGGATGTTCAGGGAGAGCGTGGCCCAGAACGCGATCATGCCCATCAGGGACGGGAAGAAGACGGGCCAGAACTCCTTGCCCCAGCCGAGCTTCGAGGGCTGGTCGAGCAGCGGGCCGAAACCGCCGGCCTTGACCGCGACCCAGATCAGCAGCACCAGCGCGCCGACGATGACGAACGGCGCGGCCCAGTTCTCGAACCGCCGCAGGGTGTCCATTCCCCGGTAGATGATGGCGAGTTCGAGCGCCCAGAACAGGACGAAGCAGAGCCAGAGCGTCCAGGGCTGCCCGCCGACCTCGGACGCGTTGGCCCAGCCGCCGAAGATCTTCCCCAGCAGGGTGAAGATGCCGACGCCGCCGATCCAGGTCTGGATGCCGAACCAGGCACACGCCACCGCGGCCCGGATCAGGGCGGGCAGATTGGCCCCGCGCAGCCCGAACGAGGCGCGGGCCAGCACCGGGAACGGGATTCCGTACTTGGGTCCGGCGTGCCCGGTGAGCAGCATCGGCCCGAGCACGATCAGGTTGGCGAGCGCGATGGTGAAGACGGCCTGTTTCCAGTCCATGCCGAGGGCGACGAGACCGGAGGCGAGGAGCCAGGACGGAATGTTGTGGGCCATGCCGACCCAGAGGGCGGCGAAGTTGTACGTGGTCCAGTTGCGCCGCTCCAGGGGAACGGGCAGCAGGTCCTCGTTGACGAACCGGCTGTCGTCGGGCGCGGCGCCGGCGGCGAGTTCGACACGGTCCGCAGCCGTGGATATCCGGTCCTGCGGTGGTGGCGGTGGGACGGTCGATGTCATGGCGGCTGGACCCTTCGCTCGGGGACGGTGCCGTGCGGGGCGGGGCGCGGGGGGGGGGGGTGCGTACGACAGGACCTACGGGGTGGTCAGTCGTTGAGTGCGGGGATGATCTCGGCGCCGTAGGCGTCGATGGTCGCCTCGCGGGCGTCGTGCATGTTGTAGACGGCGAACTGGTCGACGCCGAGATCGCGCAGGGCCCGGAGCTTCTCGATGTGCGCCTCGGCCGGGCCCAGCAGGCAGAACCGGTCCACGATCTCGTCCGGTACGAAGGTGGTGTCGGGGTTCCCGGCGCGGCCGTGGTGGCTGTAGTCGTATCCGGAACGGCCGGCGATGTACGCGGTGAGGGCCTCGGGGACGAGCCCGGAGTGTTCGCCGTAGCGGGAGACCAGATCCGCGACGTGGTTGCCGACCATGCCGCCGAACCAGCGGCACTGCTCGCGCGCGTGGTCGAGGTCCTCGCCCACGTAGGCGGGCGCGGCGACGCAGATGGTGACGGAGTCCGGGTCGCGCCCGGCCTCGGCCGCCGCGTCCCGTACCGCCTTGATCATCCATTCGGTGAGGAAGGGGTCGGCGAGCTGGAGGATGAAGCCGTCGGCCTTCTGCCCGGCGAGCGCGAGGGCCTTGGGTCCGTACGCGCCCATCCAGACGGGCAGCCGGCCGTCCTTGACCCAGGGGATCTGGACCGGCTGCCCGTCGACGACCGCCTCGCGCCCCTCGGCGAGGTCGCGGATGACGTCGATGGCCTCGCCGAGCCGGGCCAGGGTGTTGGGCTTGCGTCCGGCGACGCGCATCGCCGAGTCGCCGCGGCCGATGCCGCAGACCGTCCGGTTGCCGTACATGTCGTTGAGGGTGGCGAAGGTGGAGGCCGTCACCTCCCAGGTGCGGGTTCCCGGGTTGGTCACCATGGGGCCGACCACGAGGTGTTCGGTGTGTTCGAGGATGCGGCTGTAGATGACGAAGGGCTCCTGCCAGAGCACCGCCGAGTCGAAGGTCCAGCCGTAGCGGAAGCCGTTGCGTTCGGCGCGGCGCATCAGGCCGACGACGGCCGATGCGGGCGGGTCGGTCTGCAGGACGAGTCCGAAGTCCATGCCAGGTGCTCCTAGGGGGTGTCTCGTCGGTCAGGGCCGGATAGGCCGCGGCGTCTGGTGCGGTGCATCGCAAGGCGCTGGAGCGTCTTGATAGCGGAGCTACTAGGGCGTTTCGGCAACGCGGCGAGGTGCCGTGCCAGGCGTCGCGGACCCGGTCATGACCGGCGAGACACCCCCTAGTTGAGGTACTGACAGGTGGCGCGGGGGGTGTACATGCCGTGGCCGGCGCGGCCGGTGAAGGTGCGGCGGTCGATGACGACCTCGCCGCGCGAGAGCACGGTCTCCACCTGGCCGGTGAGCCGCTTGCCCTCGTAGGCGGAGTAGTCGACGTTCATGTGGTGGGTCTCGGCGGAGAGGGTCTGCTCGGCCGCCGGGTCGTAGATGACGATGTCGGCGTCGGCCCCGGGGGCGACGGTGCCCTTCCTCGGGTAGAGGCCGAACATCCGGGCCGGGGAGGCGCAGGCGATCTCGATCCAGCGGCGGCGCGAGATGTGGCCGTCGACGACGGCCTGGTGCAGGAGGTCCATCCGGTTCTCGACCCCCGGCATGCCGTTGGGGATCTTCGAGAAGTCGCCGCGGCCCATCTCCTTCTGGCCGGAGAAGCAGAACGGGCAGTGGTCGGTGGAGACGACCTGGAGCTCGTTGTTCCGCAGGCCCCGCCACAGGGCTTCCTGATGCTCCTTGGGCCGCAGCGGCGTGGAGCAGACGTACTTGGCCCCCTCGAAATCCGGCTCCGCGAGGTTGTCGGTGGACAGGAAGAGGTACTGCGGGCAGGTCTCACCGAAGACCGGCAGCCCCTTGTGACGGGCGGCGGCGATCTCGTCGAGGGCCTCGTCGGCGGAGACGTGCACGACGTACAGCGGGGAGCCGGCGACGCGTGCGAGCTGGATGGCGCGGTGGGTGGCCTCGGCCTCCAGCGCCACCTTCCGTACGTCTCCGTGGTAGCGGGGATCGGTGCGGCCGGCGGCGAGGGCCTGCTCGACGAGAACGTCGATGGCGATGCCGTTCTCCGCGTGCATCATGATCAGGCCGCCGTTGGACTCGGCCCGCTGCATGGCGCGCAGGATCTGCCCGTCGTCGCTGTAGAAGACGCCGGGGTAGGCCATGAACAGTTTGAAGGACGTGACCCCCTCCGCGACCAGCAGGTCCATCTCCTTGAGCGACGACTCGTTCACGTCGGCGAGGATCATGTGGAACGCGTAGTCGATGGCGCAGTTGCCGTCGGCCTTGGCGTACCAGGCGTCGAGCCCCTCGCGCAGGGAGCGCCCCACCGACTGGATGGCGAAGTCCACGATGGTGGTGGTGCCGCCCCAGGCGGCGGCCCGGGTGCCGGTCTCGAAGGTGTCCGCCGCGAAGGTGCCGCCGAACGGCATCTCCATGTGGGTGTGCGCGTCGACACCGCCCGGGATGACGTATTTCCCGGTGGCGTCGATGGTCCGGTCGGCGGTCCAGCTCGCTGCGGCGTCGGTGCCGTGCGCGGCGAGTGCGGCGATGCGGCCGCCGTCGATGAGTACGTCGGCGTGGATCTCGTCGGACGCGGTGACGACGAGGCCGCCGTGAATGACGGTGCGGCTCATGTACCCCTCCTCACTGTGGCGGAATGGGTCTACGCACGTAGACAAGGTGCGTGAAGAAGAACGTAGAAGTGGGTTACCCACTGTGGCAATACCGCTGCCGCTAACCGATGAAGACGTTTCTGTTTCCGCCGTCCGGCACCCGACCGGCCCAGTGCGCGGCGCGGTTCGGCCATTCGGGCGGGCGCCGGCGTGTGTCGTATACGCGGTGGGCGCGCGGGCCCCGGCCCGGATACGCATGTTCCGGCCGGGGACAAGGCGCGCGCCCCGCCCGGCGCCGGACGGGCGAGTGCGGCGGGTCCGTGCGGGGGAACCCGCCGGACGGGCAGCGGCGGTTCGGCCGGGACGCGGAAGACGCCCCCTAGCTTCGTTCCATGATCAGGAACGGAATCGTCGTCGCCGCCACCCTCTGCGCCTCCCTCGCCGCCGCACCCCTGAGCGCCGGTGCCACCGCCGCCCCCGCCGACGGCTGGCAGCGGACCGGCTCGGGCATCCTGGGCGGGGTGAGCGGCATCGCGCTCGTCGAAGGGGCGCCCACGGGCCGCGGTCTGGCCGACGCCGTCGTCGTACGGGACAACAAGGGTGACGGTGAGAACAGGGTGGCGACCGTGCGCCTGCGGCCCGGCCGGGCGCCCGTCGTCCGGGAACTCCCCTGGCTCGGCATGCTCCCCGCCGACCTGGAGGCACTCGACGCGGTGCCGGGCCGTCCCGGCCACTACGTCGCCGTGGCCAGCCGGGGCAACGCGTACCACGTCGTCGTGGCGGACGGCCGGGCGACGGCCGAGCAGGAACCCGCCGCTCTGCCGGGCAGGCGCGACGGCGACAACTACGAGAGCTTCGCGCTGCACCGCGACCGGTCGGGGAGGACCTTCGCCGTGTGGGCGACGCGCGGCAGCGGCGACGAGAAAGCCGTCGTGCGCGCCGCCTCGGTACGCATCGGCGCGCACGGCCCGGAGTTCGGCGCTGTCTCGGCGCGGCAGGAGTTCTCCGTGCCGTACCCGGACGAGGACGAGGTGCGCCACATCAGCGATCTGAAGGTCCTCGACGACGGCACCGTCATGGTGTCGGCGGCCTCGGATCCCAACGTGGACGACGGTCCGTTCTCCTCCGCGGTCTACGACGCCGGCCGGCTCACCGTGAACGGGGCCCACGACGCGGTGCTGCGCCTCAAGCCCGAGCGCGCCCTCAGCCCGCTGAGCCGCTTCACCAAGCAGGACAACCGGAAGATCGAGGCCATCGCCTTCCTCCCCGGACGGCTGGGCCTCTGGGGCACCGACGACGAGAACTTCGGCGGATCCGTGCGATTCGAGCGCGTCGGCCGGTAGCCGCCGGATCGTCGGTGCACCGCGGCGGCGGCCGGGCGCGGGGATGCGGTGGCCGGCGGGCCGCCGCACCCCCGTCCTCACCCCACGGTCCGCAGCGCGTCCGCGAGGATCGCCGCGCCCTCCTCGGCCTCCGGGATGGAGAGCGAGAGCGGCGGAGCGATGCGCAGCACACTGGTGCTGTGACCGCCCCCCTTGCCGAGGAGCAGGCCACCCTCCCGGGCCGCTTCCAGCACGGCGGCGGCCGCTTCGGGGTTCGCCTCGTCCGTGCCCGGCTTCACCAGCTCGATGCCGATCATCAGGCCGCGCCCGCGCACCTCCCGTACGCACTCCGAGGCGGCGCCGATCGCGCGCAGCCGCTCGATGAGCAGGCCCCCGACGCGGCGGGCGTTGCCCTGGAGATCGTGTTCGAGGAGGTACGTGAGGTTGGCGAGGCCGGCCGCCATGGTGACCGGGGAGCCGCCGAACGTCGAAATGGAGTTGGCGTCCAGGCAGTTCATGACGTCGGCGCGGGCGACGACGCCCCCGATCGACATGCCGTTGCCGATGCCCTTGGCGAAGGTGAGGATGTCCGGCGGGCCGCTGCGGCCATGCGCCTGCCAGCCCCAGAAGTGTTCGCCGGAGCGTCCCCAGCCGGTCTGGACCTCGTCGGAGATCCACAGGATCCCGTGCCGGTTCAGGACTTCGCGGAACGCCGCGTACAGGCCGTCGGGCGGCGAGGTGAACCCGCCCACGCCCTGGATGGGTTCGGCGATCAGCGCGGCGGGCGCGCGGGTGTGGCCGAGCAGATCCTCCAGGTCCGCGACACAGGCGGCGATGAACTCCCCGTCGCCCAGGTGCGCGTACGGTCCCCGGGTGCGGACGCCGCCGTGCACGTACAGCGTCTGGAGCGGCGACAGACTGGTGGGCGACCAGGCGTTGTTGCCGGTGATGGAGACCGCTGAGAAGGATCTGCCGTGGTAGCTGTTGCGCATCGCGAGGATCTGGTTCGACCTGCGGTACGTCGTGGCGAGCAGCAGCGCCGTGTCGTTGGCCTCGGTGCCGGAGGTCGTGAAGAAGACCCGGGCGTCCGGGATGCCGGAGAGCGTGGCGACGCGCTCGGCCAGTTCCACCATCGGCCGGTTCAGATAGAGCGTGGAGGAGTGGATGATCCTCCCGGCCTGCTCGCTGACCGCCTTGGTGACCTCGGGCAGGGCGTGGGCGGTCATCGTCGTGAGGATGCCGCCGAAGAAGTCGAGGTAGCGGTTGCCGTCCGCGTCCCAGACATGGCGGCCCTCGCCATGGGTGATCTCCAGCGGGTGCCGGTAGTAGAGCGCCAGCCAGTCCGGGCTGACGGCGAGGTGGCGGTGGTGCAGGCTGCTCACGGCTCCACCAGCCCCTCGTACGCGTCGGGACGGCGGTCCCGGTAGAAGGCCCACTGCTGACGGACCTCCTCGATGAGCCCGAAGTCCAGGTCCCGGACGAGGAGTTCCTCGGCCTTGTCGCTGGCGACCTCGCCGACGAACTGGCCCCGGGGGTCGACGAAGTAGCTGGTGCCGTAGAAGTCGTTGTCGCCGTACTCCTCCTGGCCGACGCGGTTGATCGCGGCGATGAAGTACTCGTTGGCGACGGCGGACGCCGGCTGTTCCAGCTGCCAGAGGTAGCTGGAGAGTCCGCGCGAGGTGGCCGACGGGTTGTAGACCAACTGCGCTCCGTTGAGGCCGAGCTGCCGCCAGCCCTCGGGGAAGTGCCGGTCGTAGCAGATGTAGACGCCGACCTTGCCGACGGCCGTGTCGAAGACCGGCCAGCCGGCGTTTCCGGGCTTGAAGTAGTACTTCTCCCAGAACCCCTTGACCTGCGGGATGTGGTGCTTGCGGTACTTGCCGAGATACGAGCCGTCGGCATCGATCACGGCGGCGGTGTTGTAGTAGAAGCCGGACTGCTCGACCTCGAAGACCGGGACGACGATCACCATGCCGGTCTCGCGGGCCAGTTCCCGCATCCGCTGCACGGTCGGACCTTCGGGTACGGCCTCGGCCCAGCGGTAGTGCTCGGGCTCCTGCACCTGGCAGAAGTAGGGGGCGTTGAACACCTCCTGGAAGCCGATGATCTGCGCCCCCTGCCGGGCGGCCTCGCGCGCGTGTTCCTCGTGCTTGGCGATCATGGATTCGGTGTCGCCGGTCCAGGTCGCCTGGACGAGTGCGGCGCGTACGACTTGAGACATGAGCTGCTCCTTCGACGCGGCGTCAGAGGGCCTCTTCGCGTTTCTACGCCCGTAGATACGTGCGTAGGGGAGAACGTAAGCCCCGTCACACAGCGGGGCAAGACCATCGCCGTGAACCAGCGGAGTCGATCATGTTTCACACCCGTGCGGTCCATTGCCGCGGCTCGGCCGGATGGCCCCCTGACCATCCGTCCGGTCGTGCGGACTCGCGGGGTCCCGGCGGCCGTGTCCCGGTGCGAGGCCATCCGTTCCGGACATGCGGACTCGCGGGGTCCCGGCGGCCGTGTCCCGGTGCGAGGTCCTAACCGATGCCCGCCACCCGCAGTGCGTGCTCCACGTCCCGCTCCCGTTCCTCGGACACCGTGCGGGCCGCCGCCAGCAGGTGCGGTACGAGGTGGCGCGGATCGCTCACCGCGATACTGGCCGCGTCCTGCGGTGTCCGGACGCGGACGAAGGCACCGAGCAGCGCCTGCGCCTGGGGCCCCCGGCCTGCCCGGCCGAGAGCCAGCACCGCGTCGGCGATCTCCTCGGCCGGCCGCGCCACTCCCTGGCGCAGCAGCAGCCCGCAGTCCTCCGGGCGCCCCGCCGCGGCCAGCACGTCCGCCGCCGCCGCGAGCTCGGCCGGGGGCAGCGACGACACCTCCCACAGCAGGGTCGCCCAGTCGGCCCCGAGACCCGCGCGGTGGAGTTCGACGGCGAGCAGCGGCAGCCGGTCGGCGGGGCGCGCGGCCGCCTCGCAGAGCACCACGTGCGCCTCCCCGCTGCGGCCCGCGGCCCGTAGCCGGAGCAGCAGCGCGACGGTCTCCCGGGCCGCACGGACCGCGGCGGGATCCGGCGCGGCGGCCTCGGTGCGCCCGGCCGGGCCGTCGTCCGTGCCCGGGGCGCCGCCGAAACGTGCCCCGCGGGGCACGGCTGCCGCCACCGGTGGGACGGGCAGGACGGGCGCCGGGGCCACGGGGCCCTCGTCGTCGAGCTCGAGCCCGGCGAAGCGCGCACCTCGCGGCTTCTTGCGGGCCCTGGCCCCGGAGGACGGGCGGGCGGGGTCCGGTCCGGCGGGAGGCTCCACGGGCGCGGGGTCCGGTCCGGCAGCTCGTCTCACTGGCACGGGATCCGGTCCGGCAGCTCGTTTCACTGGCACGGGATCCGGTCCGGCAGCTCGTCTCACTGGCGCGGGGTCCGGTCCGGCAGGCCGGGCCAAGGGCGCGGGGTCCGGCGCCGCTCCGGCACCGGGCTGCGGCTCGGTGCGGTACCAGCCCGGCGGCGCCGCCACCGCCGCCAGGCGTCTGCGCAGCTCCGTGCAGCGGGCCGAGGCGCGCTCGTGGTCGTCACGGGCCCAGGCGACCGCCTCGGGGTCCACCGCGCCCGCTTCGCCCCCCGCCCCGACGGCCCGCAGCCGCTGGGCGGCGTGCGCCTGCTCGTGCAGCATCAGTTCCAGCCGCTCCGCAAGCTGCTCACGCCCGCCGGGGCGGCGGTCGTGGGCGATGGCGGAGGCGGCGTAGAGCTCGGCCGCACGCACCGACTCGCGCTCGGCGTACCCGGCACCGCGCACGGCGGCCAGGTCGGTGAAGAGGGACTCCATCACGTCCCACGGCGGCAGCTCGACCCCGTCCAGGCAGGCCCGCATCCCTGCCGGGTCGCGTCGGCAGAAGACTCCGTACCAGCCCCGCGCGGGATCGAGCAGTGCCGCCAGATTCCGCAGGTGGCGCGCGAACTCACCTATGGACACAGCATGCTGATGCACCGTCATCGTCGCCCTCGGCCGCCGTCGACTGGAGCCTTCCAGTCGCAGGCATTTGACCGCAGGTGTGTTACGGGACGGCTACGGGCACTTTTCGGTCCGGGTGCGGCAGGCGCGCGGCCGCAGCCGCGAGCGCCCCCGCGGGGCACTCCGGCCGGTGGTGTCAGAAGGTGACGGCGATTCCGGTGTGCGGCCGCTTGCCGAGCCGGACGATCATCGCCGGGTAGTCGAGCAGCCAGTACTTCCAGGTGTACTTGCGGCCGATGACGCGGCGCACAGCCGCCGTACCCCGCTCGTCGAGCAGCCTGCCGGTCCCCTCGGCCGTCGGGGCACCCTCCGCGATCCGCCCGCGCACATCACAGACGGTGACGCGGACACGGCTGTCGTTGCGCAGCCGCTTGACCTTCCACGAATCGCTCTTGGTCCAGATGAACAGCTCGTCCCCGTCGGCCGCCGCCCAGACGGGGGTGGCGACGGGCGTGCCGTCCTTCCGGTACGTCGTGAGACTGACGTACTCGCTGCGGGCGAAGTCCTGAAGGCTCATGGCGTCACCCTACGCGTGCGGCGTCACGCCCCCCGCCCTCAGCCGGCCAGGGCGACGACGTCCGGCTCCGGGGCGCAGCGCAGGAGCAGTTCGTCCATGGAGAGGCCGAGCGCCCCAGCCAGAGCCGCGACGGTGAAGAACGCGGGTGTCGGGGCGCGGCCGGTCTCGATCTTGCGGAGCGTCTCGGCCGAGATTCCGGCGCTCCTGGCGATGTCGGGCATGCTGCGGCCGCCGCGCGCCTCGCGGAGCAGCCGGCCGAGCCGTTCGCCGCGCAGGCGCTCTTCGGGGGTCAGGGGTGTACGTACCATGCAGTCATTCTAATACCGCATAGACCGGTATAGTAATTGGCATGGTGCAGATCAAGACAGACACATCCATCGATGCCATGCGCGAGACCGGCCGGGTCGTGGCGCAGTTGCTGGCGGCCGTACGGGACGCGGCGGCCGTCGGTGTCTCCCTGCGTGAACTCGACGAGGTGGCGCGCGAGGTCCTGCGCGGCGCGGGCGCCCGTTCGCCGTTCCTGAACTACCGGCCGCACTTCGCCCCCACCCCGTTCCCCGCCGTGATCTGCGCGTCCGTCAACGACGCGATCGTGCACGGCATCCCGACGGACTACCGGCTGCGCGACGGCGACCTGGTCAGCATCGACGCGGGCGCTCTCCTCGACGGCTGGGCCGGCGACTCGGCGATCAGCTTCACCGTCGGCCGCGCCCGTCCCGCGGACACCCGGCTGATCGCGACGGCCTTCGAGGCCCTGGACGCGGGCATCGCGGCGGCGGTCGTCGGGAACCGGATCGGCGACATCGCGCACGCGATCGGCACGGTCTGCCGCACGGCCGGCTACGGCATCCCCGAGGGTTTCGGCGGCCACGGCATCGGCCGGGCCATGCACGAGGACCCGGGCGTCCCCAACGAGGGACGTCCGGGCCGCGGAATGCCGTTGCGGCACGGCATGGTGCTGGCCATCGAACCGATGCTGATCGCCGGCGGCCGGGACGAGTTCCACCCGGACCGGGACGGCTGGACGCTGCGCACGTCCGACGGCAGCCGCGCCGCGCACGCCGAACACACGGTGGCCATCACGAACGACGGCCCCCGGATCCTGACCGCCCTCTGAACGGGCCTGCCACCCGCGTCAGTTGTCTCGGACGAACTGCCGGGCGAGGGCTTCCCCGGCGGTCACCGCCGCGCTGTGGCTCTCGATCGGTGACACCACGGAGTCCTTGAACAGGATGTACGTGACACCGGCGCCGGCTCCTCCGGTCCTCGGGTCCGGGTCGATGCCGAGCGCCCGCGCCGTGGCGTACGAGGCCTCACCGATGATGCCGGCGGGTCCGGTGTCACCGACGACGGCGTACTCCACCTTGCCCGCGTACACGACGGCGACGACACTTCCGCCCTTGATCCCGGCACCGGAGAAGTCCCACACGGAGCTGCGGCTCGGCACCACGACGTACGGGAGTTCCTCCGCGTTCAGCGGCCGGTCGCC
The DNA here is from genome assembly GCF_045207435.1 of Streptomyces sp. NBC_00876. Lineage (NCBI taxonomy): Bacteria > Bacillati > Actinomycetota > Actinomycetes > Kitasatosporales > Streptomycetaceae > Streptomyces > Streptomyces sp. NBC_00876. The sequence goes on along the minus strand of NZ_CP108800.1, from coordinate 7,202,535 downwards.
GGAGGTGTGGAAGGCGGTGTCGCCCTGGAACCACGGGTCGGTGTCCGTGTTGCAGGCCTTGGTCAACTGGCCGTCGCAGTCGATGTCCAGGTCGGCCTGCCAGAAGACGGCGCCCTTCGCCCCGCACACCGGGACGGAGGGCGTGGCCCCCTCGTCCGTGCGGTAGGTGCCGTTCGAGATCCGCGTGCAGGAGGTGGCCACGGCGAGCAGTTCGGCCGCGGTGACGGCGCCCTCCCCGGCCTCGACAGGTGCGGGTTCGGGGGTCGGAGTGGAGGTCGGAGTGGGGGTCTGCGTCGGGGTCGGGGTCGGGGTCGGCGTACCGGCCGGGCCATTGTCGGGCGCCGGGGCGTCGTCGGGCGCCGGGTGGGCGTAGGCGGCCGGTGCGAGGCGGACCGCGCCCCGGTCCGCCTTCCGCACCGGGGCCGACGCGTCCGGCCGGAGGGCGGTGCCGCCGTGGGCGGCGGGCGTGAGGGATCCGGCCGCGAGCAGGGCGGCGCCGGAGACCGTGGCGAGGGCAAGCGTTCGCATGCGCACCGTGGGGTGCCCTTCTGTGAGGAGTCTTTCCCTTGCTGACATCAGCCAAGACGCCCCCCGCATGCCCCCGTCGAGGCCGCGGGTCCGGCCCGCCACACCCTTGCGCGGCCGACCGAACCCGCCCGTACGGTTATTGATGGTCCGTCAGTGTCACCTGGACGGCCTCACCACCATCGCGGAACCGCCGCCCCGCCGCTCCTTCTCGGCGGCCGCGAGCCAGCGCCCGTCCGGCAGCCGCTGCACACCCGTCGCCGCCCCGATCTCCGGATTCGCCTTGAACACGTGGCCCAGGGCTTCGAGTTGTGCCCGCACCGGGCTGTTCCACAGCCCCGGTTCGAGCTCCGTCGCCGCCGCGTTGCGCTGGCTGGCACGGGGCGCCGCGATGGCGTCCACCAGGGGAAGGCCGCGGTCGACCGTACCGATCAGCGACTGGAGCACGGTCGTGATGATCGTGGCACCGCCCGGCGACCCCAGGGCCAGCACGGGCTGCCCGTGCTTCAGCACGATGGTCGGGGAGATCGACGACCGCGGCCGCTTGCCCGGACCCGGCAGGTTCGGGTCGTGGACGGCGGGGTTGGCCGGCGCGAACGAGAAGTCCGTCAGTTCGTTGTTGAGCAGGAAGCCGCGCCCAGGCACGGTGATCCCGCTGCCGCCGGTCTGCTCGATCGTCAGGGTGTACGCGACGACGTTGCCCCACTTGTCGGCGGTCGTCAGATGGGTGGTGTTCTCACCCTCGTACGTGGTCGGGGCGGCCGTCCCGCGGCTGGAGCAGTCACCGGGGCGGCGCGGGTCCCCCGGGGCCAGCGGGCTGGTCAGCACCGCGTCGTCCTTGATCAGGCACTCGCGCGCGTCGGCGAACCGCTGCCCGAGCAGTTCCTTCGTCGGCACGTCCTCGAACGCCGGGTCGCCGACCCAGCGGCCCCGGTCCGCGAACGCGATCCGGCTCGCCTCGATGTAGCGGTGCAGATACTGCGCCTCGCTCGCCTTCGAAAGATCCGTGGACTCAAGGATGTTGAGGGCCTCGCCCACCGTCGTCCCGCCGGACGAGGACGGTGCCATGCCGTACACGTCGAGGCCGCGGTAGCCCACCTTCGTGGGTGCCTGGCGCAGCGCACGGTAGCCGCGCAGGTCCTTCGCCGTGAGGTCGCCGGGACGCACGACCCGGGCCGACGCGGGGTCGACGGGCGGATTGCGCACGGTCCGCACGATGTCCTCGGCCAGCTCACCCCGGTAGAGCTCGTCGACGCCCTTGCGGCCGACCTCCTCGTACGTGCGCGCCAGGTCCGGGTTCTTGAAGACCGAGCCGACCACGGGGAGCTCGCCGCCCGGCAGGAAGAGGTTCCGGGTGGCCGGGAAGTCAGTGAACCTGGCCCGGTTGCCCTCCGTCTGGGAACGGAAGGTGCCGTCGACGACGAACCCCTCCCTGGCGATCCGCTCGGCGGGTTTCAGGACCTGCCGGAGCGATGTGCTGCCCCAGGCGTCGAGCGCGGCCTGCCAGGTGGCGGGGGTGCCGGGCGTGCCGACGCCGAGGCCGCTGGTGACGGCGTCCTCGAAGGCGAGCGGCTTGCCGTTCTCCAGGAAGAGCGAGGAGTCCGCGCTGCGCGGCGCGGTCTCGCGCCCGTCGATGGTCTGCACGGTGCGGCTGCGGGCGTCGTAGTGGACGAAGTAGCCGCCTCCGCCCAGCCCCGCCGAGTACGGCTCGGTCACCCCGAGGGCCGCAGCGGTCGCCACCGCGGCGTCCACCGCGTTGCCCCCCTTGCGCAGTACCTCTATACCGGCGGCCGTCGCGTCGGCGTCGACACTGGAGACCGCTCCCCCGTATCCCACCGCGACGGGTGACTTGGGCGGTGGCGCGGTCGGTGGGGCGGACGAGGACGGGGCGGCGGCCCCGACCGACACCACAGCGGCGAGAACGACCGACAACGACACATTCCGCCCAACGGAACGTCGCATGCGCACCTCCAGTGAAGGATCGTCCGCGCAGGGTAGCGCCGCCCCGGCAGCCCCGTCAGGACCGCCTCGAACTTGAGGCCGAATGCCCGCTAACGTGCCCGCCGATGACTGACGACGTACGCAACATCGTGCTGGGCGTGATAGCCGCAGGCATCAGCGCCGCCCTCGGCCGGCTCGCGCGCACCTATCTCTGGCGCCGCAAGCTCCGCCGCAAGCAGGCGTTCTTCGGCCTGCCGGGGAACTCCGAGTGCCTGCTCGTCGTCAACCGCGACGCGGGCGGTGACGGCGCCGTCCACCGGCACGACGTCTTCGCCCTGCTGGAACTCTCCGCGCTGATCAAGGACTGCTCGGCGCACGCCCAGATCCTGTCCCACGACATCGCGCAGCAGGGATTCGGCGAGCGGACCGAGTTCTGCGTCGGCGGCCCGGTCTCCAAGGTGCCGAGTTCGCCACATCGTGCCGCGTCAAGATGTTTCATTCGCCGTGACCTTGAATTCGGTCCAGCGGGTCATCTTCTCGAACACGTCCAGGGCCCTGGGGTCGTGGGGCCGTAGCGCCTCCGGCAGTCGCGGCCCAGCCCTTCACGAAGCTCCACCGCGCCCCGCCCATCGCCGGATTCACCGGTCAACTCGGCACATTCGGCACGGGCCGCGACGGTCCCTTCGTGCGCCGGCCCGAACTGTGGCAGAAGCGTCTCGGCCTCCCTCGTGCGCTCCGTGATGCCCACGTGGGCCCGGGACGTGCCGTGTACCGGTGCCGGTGCCCGGCGTCGCACCGCCGCCCCCATTCGCGAACCCGTTCGACCTCCTGGACCGCCCGGCTCACCGCACGTGCGTTGCGGTGGGGGCGGCCTGACCCGTGACCGACCCGATGCTCCCGCATGAACACGCCGAGGATCCGATGATGCGCAGGTGCGGTGTGGGCCTGCCGGTCCCGCCCCGGTGTCCGAGGTCGCCGTGCCTCTCACCGCCCACGCGGGTACGACTGGACGAACACGGGAGGGAGGGCGCACTCCTCGAACGGCACAGGGAGAAGGGAGTCACACTCCTCCCATAGGCCGCGGGCCGTCCGTCGTTGCCACGACGCTGTGGTGGGCCCACTGGCGGCAGCCGCTTTCAGGGCGGGCGCGAATGGCCGGACGGGTGGAAACGGAAAGCCCGGTACGCCCTTGGGGATCAGGGTCGTGCAACTCCCGTTCGTCGTCGCTGCCGCGGTGGTCGCACAGGTCTGCCGCATCGGCGACCGAGGGCCAAGGCGACCTGGAAGGCCCTCGTGCCCACCGAGCCCGCCGGCCGAAGCAGCAGAGCTTGAAGTCGCGCACCTGGGCCGTCCCGTGCTCAGCGGCCTCGGTCAGGAGCCCGGTCCGCCTTTTCCCGCATCCTGTCCTACGGCTGTACGGGGATCCGTACCCGGGCACGGGCGAGCAGGCCGGCCGGGTCTGGTGTCGCCTGCAGGGACTTGAGCGTCAGCAGCCACCACTGATCGATCTGCTCCCCCCTGGCCCGCCCGCCCGGCAGGTCGTCGGTCAGCGTGCAGAGCCCGAAGAACGCGCACACGAGCGTCACAGCCGCGGCCGACGGCTTCACGTCGGCCGCGAGCTCACCCCGGGTGCGGGCTTGGGCAAGAAGCCGGGTGACAGCCTGGGCCCAGGCACCGAACGGTGCGGGCACCGCCGCCTCGATGCCCCGCCGCTCCGCCCAGAGCCGGGCGCCGGCGCGCGCCACAATGTCCTCGGTGAGAGAGCGCGCGACACTGAGGCTGAGGGCGACCAGCTTCTCCAGCGGGGGGATTCCGGGCGCGGCATAGGGGGCGGCGAGCTTCGGCCACGTGGCGAACTGCTCTCGGGCCACCGCGAGCGCTAGCTTCTCCTTGCTCGAGTAATGGAAGTAGATCGCGCCGCTGGTTTTTCCGGAGTGATCACTTATGTCATTGACACTCGTTCCCGCATATCCCCGTTCGAAAAATAGATGTGCGGCTGATTCCAGCAATGCTTTGCGGGTTTCTCGGGCCCTGTCCTGCACGTATGCTCCATCTTCGCTTGAATGTTCTATTCCTGCGCCGCGAGGGAATGGAACTCCCCATAGGGGCGCAGTCGCATCGCGCGAAGATCCTATTATTCTTCGGTCCTGAGCGGATGCATTTTCACGCAATCCGCCGCCCCGCCAGAAGAAACGTTCCACGCGGGTGTCCCGACGACGCTCCGCGCGACATAGCGGGCCGCCAAACGCGCCTCTCACCAGGCTCATTGATCGCATCGCGGACGCCGTGGCATCTACTTCCGGCCCGTTCCCGCACCCCGGCAGTTGGGGGCCGACGGCATTCCCATGCACTCGAATTGGTGATTGCGGAACGCGGCGAGAGCTAAATAACGTAACGACTACGATGTTTTAGGCTCACGCCGAAAGCGCCGATCCATGTCCGCCATGACGCGTTCAGCAACGTGCCCGCGGTCGCCGCGTCCGTGCCGGGTTGTGCGGTTCTCTCGCTGCCGCACATTTCCCATCCACACTCCGGCACTTCTCTGCCACCCGCGCACTGCGCACCGTGCACCGGAACGGTCAGCGCAGTCTCCTAATTCGAGAAGGGCAGTTACATGACAGCTCGTAACATCCTTGCCTGGTCCCCGTCAGCCATCGTCTTCGATTGCGACGGGACGCTGATGGACACGGAACGACATTGGCAGGAGGCCAGGAACGTCACCTTCGGGCTCTTCGGTCTCAGGCCGCCTTCCGGATTCGCCGACCGGGCCAAGGGCGTGCACTACACCGAGTGCGGCGCGCTCATGGCCGAGGAGACCGGGAAGCCGGACCTCGCGGAGGACCTGGCGGCCACTCTCCTCACCACCTTCACGGCGCTGGTCGACAAGGATCCCGTCACCATGCCGGGCGCTGCCGCACTGGTCCGGCTCGCCGCTCGGCACCTCCCCCTCGCAGTGGCGAGCAACTGCCCTCGGGAGACAGTGGAAACGTGCCTCGAACGGGCCGGACTCCTTGTCTCGTTCAGCCACGTCGTTGTCGCCGGCGAGGGAGTACGGCCGAAGCCGGAGCCCGATCTCTACAGCGTGGCCGTCCGTCTGTGCGGCGTACCGCCCGAGGAGGCTCTGGCCGTGGAGGACTCGCTCACGGGCATGGAATCCGCCCGCCGGGCGGGCCTCCGCGTCATCGGCCTCGGGCCCTGCCCGCCGGGTCCCGAGGCCGAGCAGGCCGACCTGTGGGTCGAGAGCCTCGCCGACCGGGAGCTGGTGGGCTGGGCCCGCAGCCGAATCGGGGAGTAGAGCACCCTGGTGCCGTGCCCCTCGGAGCGGGCGCGGTCAACCGGTGGGGCGCAGATGAGGCCCAAGAGCGGGTACGACGCCGGCCGCGGAGGCGAAGAGCAGGGCGATGCCCACGGCGCCGGGATCGGGTATGCCCGTCGCCCGTTCACCGAGATAGCTGGCCCTGCCCATGCGCGCCGACAGGGACGCGGTGTCCCGTACCCCGCGCCAGGCGCCGTCCGCCGCCGCGCCCAGGGCGGTCGCGAGCGGCGCGGTCCTTGTCGCCCGCAGTGCGGCCGCGGCCGGGTCCAGTGCGTCGATCAGCGTCTTGTCGCCGGGAGACGCATCGCCCACACGGCGGATGGCGGCGAGGCCCTGAGCGGTGCCCTCGGCGAGTGCGGCCGTCGTCAGATGCGGACCGGAGTCCGCGGCCGCCCTGCCCAGTGCCTGGAAAAGCAGACCGAAAAGGGGGCCGCTGGTCCCGCCGATCTCATCGAGAAAGGCGGTGCCCATGGCGCTGAAGATCCCCGCAGGGCCGGCCGACTCATCCGTACGGTCGAGCCGTAGCCCGGCGGTCCGGACCCCGGTCGCGAGGTTGGTCCCGAAGTCGCCGTCCCCCGCCCGCTGGTCGAGCGCGGTCAACTCGGCCTCGGTCGCGTACACCGAGTCGGCGAAGCGACGCATCCACGCGCGAGTCCGTGGCGCGTCGAAAGCGGCAGTCGTCATGGGGTTGTCCTCCTGCTCCTGTCATGGGCGGCAGCCTGAGCGGCGGTCCGCGGGCCGCCTACCAGCGCAACGCCGGGGTATGGACCGGCGCATCGTAGAAGCCCAGGGTGTCGCGGTCGGCGACCATGAGAGTCAAGGAGAAGCCCCGCATGTCGAGCGCTGTCACGTAGTCGCCGACGAGGTGTCGGGCAAGCCGCACATGCCGGGCGTCGAGGACCCGGCCCAGTTCACCGAAGATGCCGTACAACTCGAGCGAGGTGACCGACCCCAGACCGTTGACCAGGGCCACGACCGGATCGTCCGGCCCGGGGCACAGAGCGTCCAGCAGCGCGTCGGCCATGTCCTCCACCAGCGCCCCCATACTGCCCCGTTTCCTGGTGCGGTCGGCGCGCTCGCCGTGGATCCCGACGCCGTACTCCAGTTCCCCGGCCAGCAGCTCGAACGCCGGTTCGCCGGTGATCGGTGAGTGGTGGGCGGCGGAAGCGGCGGCGAGCGTCCGACACCGGCTCGCGACGGCGGTGCCGAGTTTCATCAGCCCTTCGAGCCCCATCCCGGTGTCCGCGGCGCCGCCCAGCACCTTTTCGAGCAGCATCGTGGCACCCGTGCCCCGGCGCCCTGCGGAGATCTCGTCGGAGTCGGAGGCCAGGTCGTCGTCGACGAGGACCCGTGCGCAGAGGATGCCCTCGTCGGCGAGCCGTTCGGCCGCGATACCGAAGTTGATCCGGTCACCGGTGTAGTTCTTGACGATGTGCAGGACCCCGTCCGGCCCCGCCACTGCCTGGGACGCCCGGAAGATCTGCCGGTTGTGCGGAGAGGCGAAGACCCTCCCGGGGCAGGCGCCGTCAAGCATGCCCGTGCCTACGTATCCGATGTGCAGGGGTTCGTGCCCCGAGCCGCCACCTGACAAGAGCCCCACCTTGCGGGCCGGTGAGGAGTGCCGGGCGGTGAAGAACCCGTCGCGGGGGTCGTACGCCACAAGGTCCGCGTGTGCACGGGCGAAGCCGGACAGCGCGTCGGGGACGAGTTCGCCGGTTTCGTTCTCGAAGTACCTGGCCATATGCCGAACCCTTCTGTCCGCGGCCGGCCAGACGCACTGGCATCCGGACGAGACCTCCATGGTGGGGGTGACCGAGCGCGTATGGCAACTCGCGGAACGTATTGGCGACTGTCGCGTGATTGCGAGGCGGAAGGGTCGTCAGGCCGCAGTACAGCGAGTACGCCCACGGCAAGAGCCACGTGTACGACGAGGTGACGCACAGCGCGAGAGGAATCGGCCGGGAACGGTGCGGCCCGGGATCACGAACCTCTTCACCAGGCGTCGCGATCCGGGCGTAACCGGCGAAGTTGAGGAACAGCAGGCCGGCAGCCTGGAGCGTCCCCCGACGGTCACGACCGCGCCCGTGTCCAGACGCGCAGAACGCCCCCGCCGACCATGAGCGGAGCGGCCAACGGCACCCCGGCGCCGCCCCTGCACAACCGATTCCGCGGACCCCCTCCGGCCCCGGTCATCCCGGGAGCGGCCGCTCGCCGCCGAAGGGCGACACCCGAGAGCGATGTCTTCACTCACGACGGGCCGGGCTCACTCCGACGCATCGGAACGATGAATCCGTTTTATGCAGCAATTGGGGGAATGAATATCAAACGGGATGCTGCATACAAGCATGCACCCGAACGGACGGGAGACCGTGCCGCTTCCGAGTATCGGTGCCGCCGGCGGGAGGAGGTCCCGCGGATCCTTGGCTGTACTGGCTGGTCACCGCGGGCGTTCTTGGGGTCGTGGAGATCTATACTCTGACCGCTGCGCTGGGAATCCTGGGGGTGGCTGCACTGGTCACCGCGGGGGGCTGCGGCGCCCGGGTTGCCGGTCCCTCTGCAGTTCGTGGTGTTCACCGCCACCGCGACCGCCAGCCTGCTGTTCGTGCGCCCTTTCGTGGTGCGTCACGTGCTGGCCCCTCCCTGTGGACGGCCCGTTCCCACGACGAGACGCAGACCATCCCACCCGGTACAGCCGTCGACGTCATGGAGATCAGTGGCGCCACCGCGTTCGTCTACCCCCGGGAGTAAACCCATGGCCGACATCTACGACGCACTGAACTTCGCCGACGGGGACAAATTCCGCAGCGACGAAGTCGGTATCACTTGGAGCCCAGCCGCTCTTCGCGCTGAGACGAGCCCGTAACCCGGCGCCTCGCCGACGAGGCGCGGGCGCTGAGACGGGCACTCGGAGGAGCCGTCGGCAGCGGACGCGGCTCGGACTCCTCCGGCTGAAGGCACCTCCCCCGAGATCCGCCGGCAGCTCATAGTCGACGACCTCGTACATGGTTGCGTTGAGGTCGGAGCGACCCCTGCCCGATCGTGCGGCGTTTCGCGGCAGCGGGGCGGCCTCCGAGACACAGTTGGTGATGGTGGGGCGGGCGGCCTCGTAATGGATCAGGCACGCGCCGAAGGGAGGTCGACGCCGGCAGGCAGATGATGCGGAGGTTTCACGCCTCCATGCTCATGGCGAGGCTCCCGCCAGCACGGGAGCCTCGCGTTTTCGCGGGTCAGGAGGCTGTCACGAAACTGAGTTCAAGGATGGACCCTCGGAACGCGTCTGAACCGCCGGATGGCCGCCCACCTGCACTCGCTGCTGCCCGGCGTGAGGGTGAACACGGATGCCGAGCCGGGTCCGGACCGCAACGCCTTCCAGATCGGCTCCGAGCGCTACCGGGTGGAGAAGGGCGTCGCCGAGTATGCGCTGCTGGCATGGCTGACGGCGGGTCAGGATGCCTGCCCGGTCGCCCTGTTCTGCGGCCAGCAGGCCATCACCAGCCAGGCGGCGTCCCGGTACCTGGCCCGCAACTACGGGCGGCTGGCGCGCAAGCACGGGAACAGCACTTTCCGCCTGCCGCTGAAGGTGGTCAGCTCCCAGGCGTACGGCCCCGATGTGGTGGAGATGGTGTCGGACGTGACCCGGGCCGCTCAGGCCCCCGCGCCCGCGCCGCGGACCTCGCACCGCGCCGGAGGCTGAGACCGGCGGAGCCGGGGCGCCGTCAGACCGAGCAGTGGGCCGGCCCGATGACGCCGTCGGTGCCGGTCACGGTCACCGCCTCGCCCCGGTCTGCGGTACGGGCCTGGGCGGCGGTGCAGAAGAGCTGCTGGCGCGCGGGTTCGGAGAGTCCGGTGACCTCGGCGTCCAGGGTGACCTGCACTCCCTGGGCGCTCAGTTCGACCGTCAGAGCGATGCGTCTGGTGGGCAGTTCGGAGCGCAGGCCCGCGTCCTGCTCCGCCTTCGAGGGGCCGGCCATGAGCATGTCGAGGGCTCTCTCCGCCCCGCCGGCCGGCGTCGCCCCGCCGTACACACCGCTGCCCTCCTGCGACCGGTCGAGCCGTACGACCGGCAGCACCCGGGCCGCCGACGACGAGGACACGAAGTAGAGGACCGTGCCCTGCTGACCGGCCGGCCCCACCTGCACGATCGCGGGTTCGCCCGCCTCGACGACATCGGTCGCCCGGATACCGCATCCGGCCGCCAGCACCACCGCGGGCAGCAGCGCGCCGAGGGCGCGCCAGGCCCTCACCGCCCCTCCAGCGGCAGCTCGACGGTGAACAGCGCGCCGCCGTCCGGCCCGTTCGCCGCCCGGACGGTACCGCCGTGCAGCCGGACGTTCTCCTGGGTGATCGCGAGCCCCAGCCCGCTGCCCGTCGACCGGGCGCGCGCCGCGTCGGCCTTGTAGAACCGGTCGAAGATGTGCGGGAGCACGGCGGCTTCGATGCCGGGGCCGCTGTCCTGAACCTCCGTCACCAGCAGGGAGCTCCCCTCCCGTTGCCCGGTCCGCACCCTGACCGTGACGGGTTCGGCCCCGTGCCGCAGGGCATTGCCGACCAGGTTGGCGACGATCACATCGAAGCGGCGCGGGTCGAGCACCGCCCTGACCCCGTCCGGGAGTTCGGTGTGGACCCGGTCGTCCCAGTGCCGTGCCTGGAGGGTCTTGCGCATGGTCTCGGCGACGTCGACCTCGTCGCTGTGCAGGTCCGCCGCCCGGGCGTCGAACCTCGATATCTCCATCAGGTCCTCGACGAGCGTGGCGAGTTTGCCGGTCTCCGCACTGATCAGCCGGACGGCCGCCGCCGTGTCGGGACGCAGCCCGTCGGCGTCCTCGTCGAGCACCTCGGTGACGGCGAGCATTCCGGCGAGCGGAGTGCGCAGCTCGTGCGAGACGTCCGAGGCGAAGCGCCTGGCACGTTCCTCCGCCCGGCGGAGCTCCTCGACGGATTCCTGGAGCTTGGTCGACGACTCGTTGAACGTCCAGGCCAGTTCGGCGAGTTCGTCGGAGCCGCGCACCGCGATCCGGGTGTGGAGCTCTCCCCGGCCGATGCCGGCGGCGGCGCGGCGCAGATCGCGTACCGGGCGCAGGACACTGCGCGCGGCGAGCAGCGCGGGGACCAGCGCGATGAGCAGGGCGGGCAGGGCGCCGTCGCGGGCCGCGGTCACCATGGCACCGACGTTCGCCTCCTCGGTGGTGAGCGGCATCACGGCGTAGAGGACGAGTCCGGTGGGCTGGCGGCCGTCACCGCGGTCGAAAAGGGTCGGCATGCCGACGGTCAGCCAGGGCTTGCCGTCCTTGACGACCCGCTGGAACGAGCCGTGGCTGTTGCCCCGGGCGGCCGCCCGCAGCACGGGCGTGATCACGGTGGAGGACGGCCGGTCCGAGGAGGAGGCCCGTAGGTTCCCGTACTCGGCGAAGACGGTCCAGGTGTGCGACTTTCCCTCGCGGGCCAGCGAGAGGCACATTTCCCGCAGCCAGGTGCGGTCCAGCGGAAGGCTTATGCCCTTGGCGCTGACCCGGTCGCGGAACTGGTCGACCGCGGTGTCCTGCGCCTGCTGGAGTATCGCCGAACGGGCCTCGCGGTAGGTCAGGGTCGCGGTGGTGGCGGCGCTGACGGCCGCGACGAACAGGAACGCGGCGATGAGCCGGGTGCGCAGGCCGAACCGCGCGGCGAAGAGTTTCATCCGAGCGGTCCGAAGCGGTAGCCGAAACCGCGCACGGTCTGGATGTAGCGGGGGCTGCCCGCCACATCCTCGATCTTCTGCCGCAGCCTGCGCACACACGCGTCGACCAGCCGGGCGTCACCGTGGTAGCTGTGCTCCCACACGTACTCGAGGAGCTGCTGGCGGCTGAAGACCTGTTCGGGTGAGGCCGACAGGTGCAGCAGCAGCTTGAGTTCGGACGGGGCGAGCAGTACGCGTTCGCCCGCCTTGGCGACGGTGAGCCCGCCGCGGTCGACGGTCAGCGCGCCGTGGCACTCGATGCCGCTGCGCCCGGCCGGTTCGGCCAGCCGGCGCAGCACCGCACGGATCCTGGCCTCTATCACTTCGGTACGTGCGGGCTTGACGATGTAGTCGTCCGCACCGGCCTCCAGGCCCACGACCACGTCGAAGTCGTCGCCGCGTGCGGTGAGCATGATGATCGGCAGTTGGCTGGACTCCCGGATGCGGCGGCAGACCTGGACACCGTTCATCCCGGGCAGCATCAGGTCCAGGAGGACCAGATCGGGCCGGAACTCCGCCAGCGCGGCCAGCCCCGCCTCACCCGTCCCGACCGCCCGCAGCTCGTGCCCGCGCCTGCGCAGACCCAGTTCGACTCCTTCCCGTACGGAGGGGTCGTCTTCGATCAGCAGCACGCGAGGCATGGCGTCAGTATCCCAGCGGTCAAGGAGTGGATTCGAAAGGGTGCGCGGACCGGTTCCGTGTCAGGTGCGCCGCAGCCGGCCGCGGACGGCGCTCAGCGCGGTGCTGACCTCGGTCAGCCCCATCGGGCGGGCCAGCAGCGCCACCACCAGGGCGAGGACCACCGTCCCGGCCCCCGCCGCGGCGAAGTCCCCGAGCCCGGTGCCGTCCGTGTCGACGGCGCGAGCCGCCCCGTACGCCAGCAGTCCGGCCGGCACGCACGCGGCCACCAGCCGCACGTGCCCCCGCACCGCGGGCGAGCGGACCGGCGAGGGCCGCCGCGCATCGCCCGCGGAGACCTTGCGGTGCAGTACGTACGCGGTGACGGCGAAGCCGGCGAAGAGGGACACGGAGTACGCCCCCGCCATCCCCGTCACCGCCCAGCGCGCGGGCAGCAGCAGATAGGCGGCGACCGCGAGCCCGGCGTTCAGCGCCGCGATCACCAGGTTCAGGAGGAACGGCGTACGGGTGTCGCTCATCGCGTAGAAGCCGCGGGAGAGCACGTACTGGCCGGAGAAGGCGATGAGCCCCGGTGCGAAGGCCGCCATCATGCCCGCCATCACCGTCACGTCCGCCTGGCCGCTGCTTCCGTACCCGAAGACCGCGCCCATCACCCATGGGGCGAGTGCCAGCAGGGCTGCGGCGGCCGGGATCACCACGGCGGCCGAGGTGCGCAGCGCGTACGAGATGTCCCGCCGCACCCCGGTCAGATCGCCCTCGGCCGCGGCCCGGCTCATGCGCGGCATCAGCGCGGTGACCAGACTGACGGTCACGATGCCCTGCGGCACCACCCACAGCTGATAGGCGTAGCTGTACGCGGTGTAGCCCGCGCCTCCCGCGATGTTCTGGTCCGCCGCGTGCTGGCCGGTCGCGGTGGCGAGCCGGGTCACCACCCAGTAGGCGGCCTGGTTGGTCAGCACCAGCATGACGAGCCAGCCGGCAGCGCGCAGCGGCCGGGTGAGTCCGCTGCCGCGCCAGTCGAACCGCGGCCGCCAGCGGAACTTCGCGGCGCGCAGGGCGGGCAGGAGCGCGAGGCTCTGCACGGCGATCCCCGCCGTGGTCCCCCAGCCGAGCCACTGGGCCTGCGAGGCGCTCAGGCTGCCTTCCGAGCCCGCCGCGGTCCAGAGGTAGAGCCCGAACACCGCGATGATCACGAGGTTGTTGAGAACCGGGGTCCACATCATCGCCCCGAACCGGTTGCGGGCGTTGAGTACTTGGCCCAGGAGGGTGAAGAGCCCGTAGAAGAGGATCTGGGGCAGGCAGTAGCGGGCCAGGGCGATGGTGAGTTCGGCCTGGTGGCCTTCGTAGGTGGGGGCGTACACGGAGATGATCAGCGGTGCGCCGAGGACCGCGAGTGCGGTGAGGGCGAGCAGCCCGGCCGTGCAGAGGGTGAGGAGCCGGTCGGTGTAGGCGGCGCCGCCGTCGGCGTGTTCCCGGGCGGCCCGGACGAGTTCGGGGACGAAGACGGCGTTGAGGGCGCCGCCGATCAGGAGCATGTAGAGGATGTTGGGGAGGGTGTTGGCGACGGTGTAGCCGTCCGCCCTCAGTCCGGTGCCGAGCGCGGCGACGACGACCGCCGAGCGTATGAAACCCGTCGCCCGCGAGACGATGGAGCCTGCGGCCATGACGGCGCCGCTGCGCAGCACCGAGCCGGAGCCCCGCTGCTCGCGCTCCTGGGCGGCGACCGTGCCGGTGGTCGCGTCCGCGGCCGTCACCGGTGCGCCAGGTAGGCCTGGAACGCCCGGTACAGCGTGTTGTTGGCGGCTCCGCCCACCGATGTCTCCCACTCTCCGAGGGTTTCCACGACCTGCCCGCCGGTGCCGAACTTCCAGCGCAGCAGCCCGAACGGGCGGTCGTCGGGATCGAGGGTGGAGGATACCCCGCGCATGTCGTACACCTGTGCGCCCTGCTCCCGGGCGTCGAGCATCATCTGCCACTGCAGGGCGTTGCTGGGGCGGACCTCGCGGCGGTGGTCGGCGGAGGCGCCGGTCTGGTACCAGACCCGGTCGCCGGTGCTGATCATGGTGTGGGCGGCCAGGATCTCGCCGTCGTGCACGGCGAGGCAGAGCTTCATCCGGCCGGGGTGCTCGGCGTTGAGGACGGCGTACTGGCGCTGGTAGTAGGCGAGGGAGCGGCCGAGCCGGAAGCCGTCGCGTTCCTCGGTGATCCGCAGCAGCCGGTGGAACTCGGGCAGTTCGGCGGCGCTGCCGGTGATGACGCGCACCCCGGCCTTCCCGGCTCTGCGCACGTTGCGGCGCCATTCCTGGTTGAGTCCCGCCCACAGGTCGTCGGGGGTGCGTCCGGCGAGCGGCACCCGGAAGACGTAGCGGGGCTGGGCGTCCGCGTCCCCGCTGTCCCCGCCGCAGCGCCGCCAGCCGCGGGCCCGCAGCCGGTCGGCCACGGCCGCGCCGAGCGGGTCGACCTCGTTCGCCAGTACGTCGCCCATCGTGCGGCCGGGACCGGTGGCGGCCTTGAGGCGGGCGCTGTCCCAGCGGCGGTAGGCGGGGGTCGGCCCGATGCGTACGGCGAACGCCCCGGCCCCGCGCAGATGGGCCATGAGCGGCCTCAGCCACCGGTCGATTCGGGGATCGGCCCAGTCGGCCACCGGCCCTTCCGGAAGGTAGGCGAAGTATTTGCGGGTGCCGGGGAATTGCCGGTAGAGCACCAGGGCGCTGCCGGCCGGTTCACCGTGATCGCCGTGCCACCCGATCATTTCCGAGGCCCATTGATCCTTCACTCCGGCCCAGGACGGGTACTGCAGAAAGCTCGCGTCCGGGTGTGCGGCCAGCTGTGCCGCGTGCTCGGCCGCCGTGAGGCTGCGTATCCGTAGTTCCTGGTCACGGCTGCGGTCTCCGGTCGCGAGCAGCGCTGACATGTCCGTGGCCCTCCCTCGTGGGCCCCGCGGTCGGTTCTGCGGGGCTGCACAGGATGCTCACAGCGGACCATGACCGGTCCGCGCGCCGGATGTGACCGGACGATGACCGTCGCGCTGCGTTTCTTGTCACACAGTCAATTCCCGCTTTTCCGGGGATTTGCGGAACTTACGCTCGGGTGAATTCCTCTCCACCGATGAACTGCAATGCCTGGAGGTTTTTCCGTTGATCCCCGCGACCCCGGTCTCCGTCCGCCGGCGCATACGCCGTACCGGTCCGCCCGCCCGCCCGGCCCGGCTCACTCTGATCGCCGGCACCGCGGTGCTCGGCGCCGCGCTCACGGCCTGCTCCGGCGGGGCCGCCGCCTCGGGCCGGGCTGCCGGCGCGGGGCACACCGCCGCTTCCTCGCCGGCTCCGGACACCAGGATCTCGGTGAACCTGCGGGGCACCGCGGCCACCGCGGGCAAGCCGGTGACGGTGACCCTGGCTGCCGGGAAGCTGCGCAGGGTCACGGTCTCGGCGGACGGGGGCGACGCCCTCACCGGCCGGATATCCACCGACGGCAGGACGTGGACATCGGCCCGGGTCGCGGCGCCCGGTACGGCGTACCGCGTCGAGGCGCAGGACACCAGGGGCGGCAGTGACAGTGCCGGGTTCACCACCGCAGCAGCGGACAGGGTGAACAAGCTGACGCTCGCACCCGGCAAGAACACCACGGTCGGCATCGCCCAGCCACTGTCGATCGTGTTCGACAACCCGGTGAAGGACAGGGCCGCGGTGGAGAAGGCGCTCAAGGTCTCCACCTCGAACGACACCGAGGGTTCCTGGGGCTGGCTGCGCGACCACTCGGGCCGCGACCGCGTCGACTGGCGGCCCAGGGAGTACTGGAAGTCCGGTACGCGCATCACGCTGGACGCCGATCTCAACGGCATCGACTCGGGCCCGTCGGGCGGCTGGTTCGTACGCGACTACGCGACCACGTTCACGATCGGCAGCAGCCAGGTGGTCAAGGTCGACCTGGACCGCCACCGGCTGGCGCTGAAGCGGGACGGCAGGACGGTGATGGACGTGCCCATGTCCGCCGGTACACCCGGGGGTGACAAGGCGTCCTGGCGGGGCACCGCCGTACTGATGGCGAAGGAGGGCACGATCAACATGCGCTCCGAGACGGTGGGCCTCGGCCACACCTACGACAAGATGGTCGACTACTCGATGCGGCTGACCTGGTCGGGCATGTACGCCCACGCCGCGCCCTGGAACGCCGCGTACTTCGGGGTGGCCAACCACAGTTCGGGCTGCGTGGGCATGAGCGACGCCGACGCCGCTTCCCTCTACCGGCAGGCCCACGTCGGCGACCCGTTCGAGATCACCGGCGCGGACGCCAAGGGCACGGTCGCGGAGGGCAACGGCTACGGGGCGTGGAACGTCTCCTGGACGGACTGGAAGTCCAGGAGCGCTCTCGGCTGACGTCCCGGCCGGCCCGCAGCTGACCTTCTCCCCGCGCACTGCCCGGACCCGGCGTACGTGTCCGGGCAGTCGTACGAGGAGTGATCACCGGCTGCTGCCGGACGGAGATCACTCCGGCTACCCTGCCCCCGGCATCAGCGTGCCCGGTTCGGCCGGCGCGACGCCCGCCGCCTCCGTCTTCGGGTTGCGCCGCTGCCGCTTCGCCACCCAGGTGGCGAACCAGGAGAGCAGCATGCACATCCCGATGTAGATCGGCGAGATCACCATCACCACAGGGATGAAGGGAAGGTCGTAGTCGAGGTTGGAGGCGATGAGCTTGCCCGCGTGGAGGAATTCCTCGTAGGTGATCAGATAGCCGAGCGAGGTGTCCTTCAGCGCCACCACGAGCTGGCTGATGATGGTGGGCAGCATCGCGCGGACCGCCTGCGGGGCCAGTACGAAGGTCGTGACCTGCGTCTTGCGCATGCCCAGGGCGAACGCTGCCTCGTGCTGGCCCCGTTCCACCGAGTTGATGCCGGTGCGGAACACCTCGGCGAGCACCGAGCCGTTGTACAGCGTCAGTCCGGCGACCAGGGCCGGCAGCGGCTGCACCTTCAGCGCGACGAAGATGAAGAAGATCATCACCAGGACGGGCATGGCGCGGAAGAACTCGACGAGGATCGTCGCGATCCAGCGCACCGGCCGGTGGTCGGAGAGCCGCCCCACCGCGAGGACGGCCCCGAGCGCCAGCGAGAGCACCGCGGCGTACGCGAACGCCTTGAGGGTGTTGCCGAGACCGCGCAGCAGCAGTTCCTGGATGCCCTTGTACTCGAAGGGCGACCACTTGGCGCTGGTGAACTGGTCGGTGTCGAACAGCAGGTAGATGACCCAGCCGACCAGGGCGAGGATCAGGATCGTGGAGACGATCCCGTACATGAGGTGCCGTTTGCGGGTCAGCGGCCCCGGAATGTCGTAGAGCGCGGTCGCGGACGGGGCGGTGTGGGTGGTCATCGGGCGACTCCCCAGCGCTTCTCCATCAGGTTGAAGACCGCGCTGATGCTCAAGGTGATGATGAGGTACCCGACGGCGATCCAGACGAAGGTCCAGATGATGCTGTAGCCCAGCTCGTTGAGGGTCTTGTAGGTACCGAGCAGCTCGGTGACGCTGAACGCCCCCGCGATCGCCGAGTTCTTGGCGAGCGCGATGAGGGTCGAGCCGATCGGCGGGATCACCGAGCGGAACGCCTGCGGCAGCACCACATTGCCGAGGGTCTGGCCGAATGTCATGCCCAGGCTGCGGGCGGCCTCGCCCTGACCGGTCGGCACGGTGTTGATCCCGGAGCGCAGCACCTCGCAGATGAACGCGGAGGTGTAGCAGCCGAGCGCGAGGATCGCGAAGACGTTGAACGGCAGCACCAGGCCGAAGCGCGGCAGACCGAGCAGTACGGCGAAGAAGAGCAGGGTCAGCGGGGTGTTGCGCAGCACCGTCACCCAGACCGTGCCGAGCACCCGGAACGAACCGACGGGCGCCACCCGGCAGGAGGCCATCACGAATCCGAGGACCATCGCCAGGATCGAGGCGTAGACGGTGAGTTCGACGGTTCCGAGGAAGCCCTTGCCGTAGAGCGAGAAGTTGTCGGTGAGTACGTCCATCGTTCTGGTCCGTCCTCTCAGTTCGCCGGGTAGCGGTCGATGGGCGGCGGCTTCGGCGCGGGCACTCCGGAGAGGCCGAGTGTCGCCTCGAACGCCTTCTTCCAGTTGCCGTTCTTCTCGTTGGCCTCCAGCGCGTCGTCGAGTGCGAACCGCAGGGCGTTGTCGGAGCGCGGCACGCCGATGCCGTACGGCTCCTCGGAGAACGGCTTGCCGACGACCTTCATCTCGTCGGGCGCCTTGGCGGCGAAGCCCAGCAGGATCGCGTCGTCGGTGGTGACGACGTCGACCTGGTACGTCAGCAGGTTGTCGACGCAGATCGAGTACGTGTCGTAGGCGACCAGGTCGGCCTTGGGATAGTCGGCTGCGATCCGCTGGTACGGGGTCGAACCGGCCGCCGAGCAGACCGTCTTGCCGGCCAGGTCCTGCGGGCCGTGGATGTCGTTCTCGTCCGTGCGGACCAGCAGCCCCTGCCCGGCCATGTAGTAGGGGCCGGCGAAGCCGACGAGCTTCTTGCGCATGTCGTTGATCGTGTAGGTGCCGACGTAGTAGTCGATCTGCCCGTTCTGCAACGCCGTCTCGCGGTTGGCCGAGGCGATCGTCTTGAACCGGATCGTCTTCGGGTCGAAGCCCAGCGAGGCGGACATCATCCGGGCGATCTCGATGTCGAAGCCGGAGTAGATCCCGGTGGCGGGGTCCTTCTCGCCCAGGTAGGGCTGGTCCTCCTTGGCACCCACCCGCAGATATCCGCGCTTCTTCGCCTTCGTCCAGGTCTTGGAGTCCGGCAGCCGGAAGGAGGTGTCGACCTTGTAGACCGGCAGCGCCTCGGGCTGCGGCCCCTTCACCGGCGGGCTGCCGTCCTTGCCGCAGCCCGCGGCGAGGACGGCCAGCAGGAGGCCGGCACACGCGGCCAGTACTTTCCTCGTACGCAACACAGGGCCTCCCGTCAGTGCTTGAGGATCTTGGACAGGAAGTCCTTGGCCCGGTCGCTCTCCGGGGCGGTGAAGAAGGCCTCCGGGGTCCGGTCCTCGACGATGCGGCCGTCGGCCATGAACACGACGCGGTTGGCCGCGGAACGGGCGAAGCCCATCTCGTGGGTGACGACGACCATGGTCATGCCCTCCTGGGCGAGCTGCTGCATCACCTCCAGCACCTCGTTGATCATCTCCGGGTCGAGGGCCGAAGTGGGCTCGTCGAAGAGAAGGGCCTTGGGATCCATGGCGAGGGCGCGGGCGATGGCCACGCGCTGCTGCTGACCGCCGGAGAGCTGGGCGGGGAACTTGTCGGCCTGCGAGGCGAGCCCCACCCGCTCCAGGAGTTCCCGGGACCGCCGGTCGGCTTCGTCCTTCTTCCGTTTGCGGACCTTGAGCTGGGCGAGGGAGACGTTGGCCAGCACGGTCTTGTGCGCGAACAGGTTGAACGACTGGAAGACCATGCCGACTTCGGCCCTCAGCTGGGCCAGGCCCTTGCCCTCCTCGGGCAGGGGTCTGCCGTCGATGGCGATGTGTCCCGACTCGATCGTCTCGAGGCGGTTGATGGTCCGGCACAGCGTTGACTTGCCGGAGCCGGATGGGCCGATGACCACCACCACCTCCCCGCGGCCGACGGTGAGATTGATGTCCTGCAGTACGTGCAACTTCCCGTAGAACTTGTTGACGTCCCGCAGCTCGATCAACGGATCGACGGCCATACGCTGCCCTACCCACTTATCGCTTTGTCGAGGTCAGCGCAAACTATCCATCCCGGCAAGGGACTTCTCACTCGACACGCGCCAATGGGGCATAAGGCGTTTTATCTCGCCGCACCGCTCACGGGGCAGTTCACCGGTCCGCTCACCGGTCCGCTCACGGAGCCGCTGCCCTAGCCCGGAGGTCAGCCCTCGGCCGACTCCGAGTACACCTGGGACAGCTCGGGACTGCCCGACATCGCCCAGTCCAGACCGGCCTCGACCACATCGATCTCGCGTCCGGAGGCGAGCCGCACGACGGGCTGGCCGCTCGGCCAGATGTGCCAGTGCGCGCCGGGGACGTTGCGCACCAGGACCGTGCCCAGATAGAGCCCCGCGTCATTGCCCAGCCAGGGCAGCTCCTCCGGGTCGTCGCGCCAGCGCGGCGGCAACTGGTCCAGTGCCGCCAACGAGGCCGGGGTGTCGTCCAGTTCGATCCCGCGCTCCCCGACCCGGACGCGGAGCAGCTCACATTCGGCGAGCAGTTCGGCCACGCCTTCCGGATCGACGTCGACGGCGGCCGCGAGCCCCGTCTCCGGCGTCCCGCCGTGACGCTTACGCCAGTTGTCCAAGAAAGGGATGTTCATACCGCTCAGGGTCGCATCCCGGTCCGGATCCGCACCACAGGGCGCGCGGCCTGTCGTTCGAGTGCTGAACACCACAGGTACGCCTCTCGTTCACCCGGAAACACTCCCGGCCACCGAACACACGACCTTTGGACACGCGCTCGATCCGCTCGGAGGGCGGGCGCGGCCGGCCCGCCGGAAAGGGGTGGAGGCACCCGGTCGTGGGCTGGTAGATTCGCGGCCATGCCCAGCCCCGAGTCCGACAGAAGCTAGCCACCGGTCCCCGGTGGCTTCCCGCGCCTGAGCCGGACTCCGTCTCTCCCGGCTGCGCGCGCCGCCGTCGCAGGACTCATGCGATGCGGGCTGCGGACTGTGGGACGCGCCTCACCCTGTGGGCAGGGGCGAAGTTCCCCAGCACTCCCTCACGGCCCTGCCGGACGTGCCGTCTCACGGCCACGTTCCTGCTGCCGTTCCGCCGCGTTGCCGCTCGTGCTCACGAGCGGGTGCGGCCCGCATCCCCGACCGGTTCTGTCCATCAGCCGTCCATGGGGTTCTTCATGCCGTTTTCTGTCTACGCGCTCGGGCTCGCGGTCTTCGCCCAGGGCACTTCCGAGTTCATGCTGTCCGGTCTGCTCTCCGGCATCGCCGCCGACCTGCACGTCTCCGTTCCCGCCGCAGCCCTGTTGACCTCGGCCTTCGCCGTGGGAATGGTGATCGGGGCGCCGCTCATGGCGCTCCTGGGGCGGAACTGGCCGCGGCGCCGCGCGCTGTTGTTCTTCCTCTGCGTCTTCGCGGCCGTCCATGTCGTCGGCGCGCTCACCTCCAGCTACGGCGTGCTCCTCGTGACGCGCGTCGTCGGTGCGCTGGCCAATGCCGGATTCTGGGCCGTCGCCCTGGTGACCGCGGTCGCCCTGGCCGGACCCGAAGCGCGGGCGCGGGCCACGTCCGTGGTGGTCGGGGGTGTCACCGTCGCCTGTGTGGCGGGGGTGCCTGCCGGGGCGTGGCTGGGCGGGCAGTGGGGGTGGCGGGCTGCGTTCTGGGCCGTGGCTCTCGTGTCCCTGCCGGCGATCGCCGTGATCGCCGCGACGATTCCGGCTGGGCGGTCCGGGGCCGCGCTGCCGAGCGCCCGCGCCGAGCTGCGGACCCTGGCCGGGCCCCGGCTGCTGCTGACCCTTCTGACGAGCGCGCTCGTCCAGGGTGCGACGTTCTGCGCGTTCTCCTACTTCGAACCGATCGCCCGGCACATCACCGGACTGGGGTCAGCCTGGGTTCCGGCGCTGCTGGCACTGTTCGGTACGGGCTCGTTCATCGGGGTCACCGTCTGCGGACGGATCATCGACCGCCGGCCGGTCGCGGTGACCGCGGCCGGACTGGTGGCGCTCACCGCCGGCTGGGTTCTGTTCGCATCGGCCGCAGGCAGCGCGGTGGCCGTGGTCGCGCTCGTCCTCGTACAGGGGATGCTGGCGTTCGGTACCGGGACCGCGTTGATCTCGCACGTGTTCCGGCTGGCGGACGGCGCTCCGACCCTGGCCGGTTCGTTCGCCACGGCCGCGTTCAATGTGGGCGGCGCGCTCGGCCCCTGGCTCGGCGGGCTGGCGATCGGCGCGGGATCCGGATTCCGGTCGCCGCTGTGGGTGAGCGCCGCGCTGATGGTGGTGGCGCTCGGCACCGCAGGAGCTGCCTGGACCCGGCGCAGCGCCCCGGCACTACGATCTGACGTACACGCGTACGAGCAGGGGAGTTCGGATGGCTGAGGACCGTAGCGGGGTGGTCGTCTACTGGCGCCCCGGCTGCCCGTACTGCATGAAGCTCCGCCTGCAGCTGCGGTTCACGAAGGTGCGCCGCACCGAGGTCAACATCTGGCGGGACCCCGAAGCCGCCGCGTTCGTCCGCTCCGTGGCGGACGGGAACGAGACCGTGCCGACGGTCACCGTGGCCGGGAAGGCCATGGTGAATCCGTCGAGGCGTCAGGTGCTGGAGGCCGTGCAGGCCCTGGCGCCGCACGCGGGCGCCTGAGCCCGGCCCTCGCTCAGAGGTCGAGGTCGACGACCACCGGGGCGTGGTCGGAGGCCCCCTTGCCCTTGCGCTCCTCGCGGTCCACGTAGCTGTCCTTGACCGCGGCGGTGAAGGAGGCGTTTCCGTACGTGAGGTCGATGCGCATGCCCTTGTTCTTCGGGAAGCGCAGCTCCCGGTAGTCCCAGAAGGTGTACGGGCGGTCGTACTTCAGGGGGCGCGGCATCACGTCGGAAAGGCCCTCCTCGCGCAGTGCGGCGAGGGCCGCCCGCTCGGCGGGGGTGACATGCGTGGCGCCCTCGAAGAGGGCCGGGTCCCAGACGTCCTCGTCGGTCGGGGCGACATTGAAGTCGCCGAGGACGGCGAACGGCCGCGCCCCCGCCGCGTCCCCGGCCACGGCCTTCTGCAGCGCCTCGAACCAGCGCAGCTTGTACGCGTAGTGCTCGTGCTCGACCTCGCGGCCGTTGGGCACGTACACCGACCAGAGGCGGACCGGGCCGCAGGTCGCGCTGATCGCCCGGGGCTCCTGAACGCCGTCGTACTCGGGACCGCCCGGCAGCCCCGTCACGACGTCGGCAAGCCCGGCGCGCGAGACGATCGCCACCCCGTTCCACCGGCCCGTGGCGTTGACCGCGGACTCGTAGCCGAGCTCGCGGAGCGCGTCCGCCGGGAACTGCTCGGCGGTGCACTTGGTCTCCTGGATGCACAGCACGTCCGTGCCGGTGCTCTCCAGCCAGGCCTGCAGCCTCGGCAGACGGGCGGTGATCGAATTGACGTTCCAGGTGGCGATGCGCATGTACGCAAACCTAGCCGCTCCCACTGACAGCCGGGCCTGGCGGCACCCGTCACACCTCCGTCGAGTCCCCCGGTGCCAGCCGTCCGTGGTCGCTGCCGCCGAGGCTGCCGATCTGCCGGTCGTAGATCGGCCGGGCGAGATCGGTGAGCAGCGCGTCGTGGATGTCGATGGCACGCCGCGGCCCGACCTCGCGGACGTAGTCGATGACCTCGGAGATCTTGTTCCAGGGGGCCATCACGGGGAGCATCAGGGTGTCGACCGGCCGGTCGGGCACCGTGAGGGCGTCGCCCGGGTGGAAGACCGAGCCGTCGACCAGGAAGCCGATGTTGGTGACCCTCGGAATGTCCGGGTGGATCACCGCGTGAAGTTCGCCGTGCACCTGGATGTCGAAGCCCGCGGCCGAGAAGGTGTCGCCGTGACCGACGGTGTGCACGCGCCCGGGGAACGCCGCGGCGAGCTGGTCGGCGACACTGCGCAGGGTCCAGATCTCGGCGGCCGGGTCGGCCTCCAGACCCGCCCGCAGCCGCTCCTCGTCGAAGTGGTCGGGGTGCTCGTGCGTCACCAGGATCGCCTCGGCGCCGATCGCGGCGTCCCGCTCCGAGAAGCCGCCCGGGTCGATGACGAGCGTGCGCCCGCCCTTCTCCAGACGGATGCAGGAGTGGGACTTCTTGGTCAGCGTGAGCGCGATCGGCTCGGGGTTCACGGCGTTCATGCGCTCCATCCTGCTACGCGGGCGGAGTCGTTTCGGCCTGAATCACCGACTGGGCGATCGTGAAGGCGGCGCCCGCGGCCGGAATCCCGCAGTACACGGCCGTCTGCAGCAGGACCTCCCTGATCTCGGCCGGCGTGAGGCCGTTGCGCAGGGCGGCGCTGACGTGTGCGGCCAGGCCCTCCAGATGCCCGGAGGCGACCAGGGCGGTGAGCGTGACCGTGCTGCGGGTACGCCGGTCCAGCCCGTCCCGGCTCCACACCTCACCCCAGGCGTACCGGGTGACGAGCTCCTGGAAGTCGCCGGTGAAGTCGTCGGAGGCGGCCATGACACCGTCCACGTGGGCGTTCCCGAGGACCTCACGGCGGATCCTCATGCCCTGCGCGTACGGGTCGGCGCGGCCGCCGGATGCCGGCTCGGGCTGCGGGACGGCCGCGGTGATCTCCGCGACGGGCAGCACGGGGGCGGAGGCGGGCCGGGGGGCGAAGGCGGGCACGGGGATGGCCGCCAGGGTGTCCTGCCACGCCGTGGAGAAGTGGGTGAGCAGCAGGTCGGTGACGGCTCCGGGCTGTTCGACCGGGGCCAGATGGGAGGCGCCCGGAACAACGGCCAGCCGGGCGTCCGGTATGCCCGCGACCAGGGTGCGCGCGTCCCCGGGACCGGTGACCCGGTCCTCGGCACCGACCAGGACGAGCGTGGGGACCCCGATGCGGCCCAGTTCCGTACGGATGTCGAAGGCGGCCAGGGCCTCGCAGGCGGCTATGTAGCACCCGGGGTCGGTGGTGCGGACCATCTGGACGGCCCACTCGACGATGGCGGGCTGTGCGGCGGCGAATCCCGTGGTGAACCACCGCTCCGGGGCGGTGCGCGCCATCGGCTCGAGTCCGTTCGTGCGGACGATCACCCCGCGCTGGCGGAACTCGTCGGCGCTGCCGAACCGCGCCGAGGAGGCCACCAGCGCCAGCGAGGCGACCCGCTGGGGGTGGCGCAGCGCGAGCTCGGCGCCGATCGCACCGCCGATGGAACAGCCCGCATAGCCGAACCGCTGGACGCCGAGGCCGTCGAGGGTGGCCAGCAGCCGGTCGGCGAGTTCACCGACGGCGGTGGCGGGGTGAGCAGGCGCGCCGCCGTGACCCGGAAGGTCGTAGCGGAAGACTCTCCAGTGCTGGGTGAGCTCGGATATCTGCCGGTCCCACATGTGCCAGGTGGTGCCGAGGCTTGGTCCGAGCACCAGCACGGGTGCGTCCTCTGGCCCGTCTACCTGGTACTTCAACGTCTTGTTGTCTGTCTGGCTCACAGTCCTACGCTCCCACGTCTCACAGCCATCTCACACACCCCCCTCCTGAGCCCTGTGAAGACCGCCCCATGTCGTAGCGGCTCCACGAAGATCCTCTACGTCCGGCTTCACGTACCAACGCTTGGTGGTCTTGACGTTGGTGTGCCCCGCCCATCGTGCCAGCAAGTGATCCGGCACCCCATGGTCAGCCAGGTAGGTGAAGCACGACGCACGAGCGTCGTAAAGGCGCACACGACGCAATTCCGCCTCTTCCATGAGCTCGTACGCACGGGTGCGGAGTTGCTTGATTTTGTGGACCTCTCCGGCCTCATTCACGCACATGTAGACGGAGTCCCAGTAGCCCTCCCCCAGAGCCAATCCCTCAGCCGCCTGGAGCGCTTTGAACCTCTTCAAGACTTCCTTTACCGGGAGAGGCACAGGGAGCGCGCGTTCCCCTGCCATTGACTTGGTGTCCTTCTCCACCAGTGTTTCGTTCCCATCATGGTCCGGGTGTTGGCCACGGTGAGCGTGTCAGTGGTCAGGTCGATATCAGACCAACGGATTCCAACGACTTCTGCCGGACGGAGACCCATGAGCGACAAGAGGAGTGGAGCGTAAAGCCTGTCGCTCTTCATGTGACCTACCAATGCGTGGGCTTCCGTGACGTTCCACGGGACTATTTGAGCCTTAGTCCTCCTCCCAGCCTTTCGAGCCTTACGCGGGATGCCCAGTTCCGATGCCACATTCATTGTCACGAGCCGCTCAGTCACGGCGCGATTCTGAACGTCCTTGAGCCGAGCAAGGCTCATGTCCACACTGGTTACTCCGAGACCCGATCCGGCTTTTGGACCACGAAGGCGACCAGCCTTGAGAGACCAGAGCATCCATGCTTCTACATCTTCCTCGGTCAGCTCTTGGAGCTTGATGCTTCCGAGCTGTCCTCGGCACCTATCCAGAGTGATTCGGTAATTGCAGATGGCGGTCTCTTCGAGGTCCTCCGCCTTCTTGTCCAGCCACTGATCAATCCACTGATTGACCGTAAGCAGGTGAGGCGGAACGAAGGTTCTCGTGTTCTGTTCGTTCTCGATGCGGGAGATCTCCGCCGTCACCTCCTTCGCCGTGTCCTTGGTGATGGTGAGTTGCCCACGCTTACCGCTCTCGTGCCTTCCGATTCCGATAACCGCGCGATAGCGAACCTTGCCAGACGCTAGGACGATCTTTTTCGGTTCGGACATCACCCCCACCTCTCAGAGTGTCGGCACTACAACCTAATGACGTTGCTGCATCGCATCCACAACGAGCATCCAGTTGAATGCGTGTCGGGCAAGGGACCACCTCACGCTACTGAACTTGAACTTGTGATGTCGCCCTTGCAGAGGTCAGAGTCGCGCGGTGGGATTTGGTTGCGCTGGCACCCGCCTTCCGCTGTCCCGTCCGAGGTGTTGGGCTTGTTCAACGCGGCTTCGAAAGCGCGGTGTCGCGACGATCATGGTTGTGTCGGTTCACCGGGCCGGGACGGCCAGGTCGATCCCCCAGGCTTCTTGCACGAGGTCGTGACCGCTTTGGGTGACGTTCAGGCCTCGCCCGGAGCGGTGCCTTACCACCCATCCGGCTTCAAGGAACTGTCTGCCGACTGCGGCACCCAGGGACCCGGCCAGGTGCGCGCGGCGTTCTGTCCAGTCCAGGCACCCGCGGGTGGTGGGGCGGCGGGCGTGGATCGCGCCGTCGACGTCCACCCCGACCCCGCGCAGTCCGTCAGCGCCGGCGCCGGTGAGGGAGAGCGACTCGCCGTCGGCCAGCCATCCCTGGCGGGTCCAGGCGTCCGTCAGCGCGATGCCGAGCTGCCCGGCGAGGTGGTCGTAGCAGAACCGTGCTGCAGCCAAGTTCTGCATCTCGCGGCTGCGTCGGTACCCCGAGACAGGTGTCGGCTCGGCGAGGACGCCGAGGGCCTCCAGGGCGGTGGCGACGCGCGGGCCGGCGAGCGCGTAGTAGCGGTGCCGCCCGCGCGACTCGCACGTCACCAGACCGGCGCCGACGAGGACGGCCAGGTGCTCGGAGGCCGTGGACGCGCTCACCCCCGCCCCCTGGGCCAGTTCCCCCGCCGGTCGGCTGGTGCCGTCCATCAACAGGTTCAGGAACGCCGAGCGCGCGGGTGCGGCGAGCGCTCTGCCCACGCTCGTGAAGTCACGGTCTCTGGTCATGGAGGAGAGGATACGACGACGCTTCGGCCGGTGCCGAAGCGTTCCATGCCTACGGTTTGGTCATGAGCACACACGCCTACCATGCCCGTCTGCACTGGGACGGTTCCACCGGCGCCGGGGTCCGCGGCTACTCGCGCGACCACACCGCTGTCGCCGCGCCCGCCACCACACAGGTGGGCCTGAGCGCCGACCCGGCCTTCCGCGGCAACCCCGACCGGTTCAACCCCGAACAACTCGTGGTCATGGCCGCCTCCTCCTGCCAGATGCTGTCCTTCCTGGGCGCCGCTGCCCGCGCCCGGGTGGACGTCCTCGCCTACGACGACGAGGCCACCAGCCACCTCGACCTCACCTCCGAACCCGGCCGCCTGGCCGCGATCCACCTGCATGCGACCGTCAGGGTTGCCGCCGGGACCGACGAGACCAGGGTCCAAGAACTCGCCGTGCAAGCCCACCACGACTGCTACATCGCCAACAGCCTGGCCGTCCCCGTCCAGGTCACCACCACCGTGGTGACCCCGTGAACGCCCGCCTGCAGGACATCGAGGTCCACTTGCCGAACCGGTCCGGAGCGCTGGCCGACCTAGGCCAGGCGCTCGGCAGCTGCGGGGTGAGCCTGGAAGGCGGCGGCGTCTTCACTCACAACGGGCACGCCGTCGCGCACTACCTCGTCGACGACGGCCCCGCCGCCCTGGCCGCCGTCAACGCCGCAGAGCTGGGCACCGCCGTCGTACGCGATGTCGCCATGACCAGGCTGGACCAGGACAAGCCCGGACAACTCGGCGCGCTCGCCCGCATGCTCGGCGACGCTGGCGTCAACGTCCTCGTCCAGTACAGCGACCACGCCGGCAACCTCGTCCTGCTTGTCTCAGACGAGCACACCACCGCGTGCCGCGACACGATCGAACGCTGGGAGCAGGGCTGACCCGGCATCCCGCTGGACACCTCCCGCCGCCGCGCACCCGGCCGTCCACGCCCCGGGCAAACCGCGCTACACCGTCGAGCAGACCTGCGCCCGGCCCCACCCGTTCAAGCGCCTCACCGCCGGACAAGGGCAGCATCCAGGCAGCCGAGATGGCCGCATCCGCGATGTCGATCACTTGTCGAAGGTCAGTCCGGTGCCCGCCAGGCAGCCGTTGATCACCACGGGGCGGTACTGGAGCATCTTGAGCTTGCGTTTCACCGCGCGGGTGACCTGGCTGAGGTCGGCGGCGGCCAGGTTGCCGATGTCGCGTTTGACCAGGGACCAGATGCCCTCCTGAGGGTTGAGGTCCGGCGCATATGTCGGTAGCTGGAAGACTGTGAGCCATGCGGTGTTGGCCTCGAAGAACTCCCGCAGCGGCGCGACCAGGTGCATGCGCAGGTTGTCCCACACCAGGACGATCGGGCCGCCGAGCTGGGTGTGGGCGCGGATGACCAGGTCGCGGTAGTCCTTCCACCCGAAGCCCTTCGGTTCGTCCTTGCGGCCCCGGTACTCGCGGATCGCGTAGATCAGATGGGACCGCTCGCCGGGCTTGTAGCAGGTCATGCCCGCCATGGAGACGCGGCCCGATCCCCGTCCGCGCACCCGGACGACCGGGGTGGAGCCCCGGCGCCCCCAGGTTCTGGCACGCGGCGGTGTCATCGACTGGCCGGCCTCGTCCTCGAAGACCACCCAGGCGTTGTTCACCGCCGCGGTGCTCTTACCCGCGGCCAGACCTCCCGCCGCCACAGCTCCACCGCATCGTCGTCGCGCTCGATCGCGCGCCGGGCGGGCTGCTGCCACGACCAGCCGTGCCGCCGCAGCAGCCGCCACGTGCCCTCCACGGTGTATGAGACGTGGAACAGCCGGCCGATCATCGTCTTCACCCGGGCCAGCGTCCACCGTTGATCAGCCCACCCATGCGCCAGCGGGCCGCGCTCCAACTCCCGCTCCAGCCTCGCTATCTGCGTGTCCGACAGTCGAGGCCGACCGGGCGAGCCTTTCGACGCCAGCCCGGCCAGGCCCTCCTCGCGCCACTGGCGCCGCCAGCGTTCAACCGACCGCTCCGAGACACGTAACGCGGCAGCGATCTCCCGGCTCTTCTCCCCGGCCCCGAAGCACGCCACGGCCTGGAGCCGGACCTGCTCTCGCCCGGCCCTCTCGGCGTCGGTCAAGCCACCACCCTGCGGATATCTCACCCCGCCAGGACTACCGAAGCCACCCGCTCGCTGTCCGGAATACAGCCCGACATCACCCGATCAAGTTCAGTAGGCCGGAGTCCGAATCCTGCGAAGCGGACTCGGCAGGCCACGAACCCGCCCTGCGGTCGTCCTTCCGGATCGCGCCCAATCCTCCCGCGCGATCCGTGGGTACCCCCGTCGACGCGGCATCCGTGCGGTCATCCCGCAGCCCGCCGACCAGGTCGGCCACCGCCCGCGGCGAGGCCGCGCCGGAGGCTGGCCCCCCGGCTTCAACGTCGAGGCATACAAGGAGTGCAATGCCGTCGAGCGATGTATCGCCCGACTCAAGCAGTGGCGACCACGCGTCCAGATTCCGGCCGAACCACTCCGGCAGCCCGCATGGCTCACTCACCGCGTCCCAGAAGTCGTTGAGTGTCTCGATCAGTCGACCACACAGGTCAACGACCAGCTCGCTATCCGTCATCACAGCAGACCAACCAGCCCGCCCCACGAGGCACTCACCGGTCAAAGAGACAGGCTCTAGCCTCGATCTTTCGTGACGGTCCGCCGGCTCCGTCGGTCACGAAAGATCGAGGTTAGGCCCGTGTCGGCGGCCAGGTGGTGCGGAAGATCGTCAGGTGAAGAGGTCCATGAACAGCCCCACAGCGAGGAAGGCCCCTCCGACCCCGCCCACCAGGCATGCGAACAGGCCAGGTTCGCCGTAGCCCTGCAGACGGGCCCGTCGGGGCTTGGCTGGGTCGTACCGGACGCGTATCCGAGTTGGGTAGTCGATCGGATACAGCCGGCCGACCTTGGATTCGACCCTGACCTCATCGCTGTCCGGAGGGGTGTAGGCGACCTCGGGATAGAAACGGGGGTCGCCGTCGCCGTTTGTGTCCTCCCGGACGTAGACGATCTCCGCCTCGATCCACTGCCCTCGGGTAAGGAGGCGGAAGTTGGTCCACGCCTTCACGAAGGCCCAACCCGAGAGCCCCGCCGACACAGGGATGAAGGACGCCATGACGATCTGGTCCAAGTTCACGCGGGCAGGCTATAGCGCCCCTCGGACGCGACAGGCCGTACGGTCAGTACCGACCGCCGGGCATAACCTCGAAGTTTCGTGACGGTCCGCCGACGGAGTCGGTGGACCGTTTCGTGTCGTGGGCTGAGGCTGGGCGAAACGAAGACCCGAGTGTCACCTCGGGATGGCGCCGGGTCCACTGCTCCGGCTGTTGAGGTGCTGTCGCAGGGACGGGAAAGCCTCTGGTCATCCAGGGTTCGGCAGGCGCCCGAGCCGGTCGAGGGCTGCGGTGATGTGACCGGTCCAGGGCCAGTGCAGGGCCAGGCGGAGGATCCGGCGGCGGCCGGTGGTGACGAGTTGTCCGGCCGCGGTGAACAGGCGCAGCCGTAGGCGGCGGGGTTCCCAGAGTCTGGCCTTGCCGGTCAGGGATAGCATCGGCATCCAGGCCAGCAGGTCGAGAGCGATCTGCACGATCTCCAGCCAGATCCGGTTCTGGGCCGTGCGGTGCAGAGGCAGGTTGCGCAGGCCGGTGGCCCGGGCGGCGCGGATGCGGTCCTCGGCCCGGGCCCGCAGCCGGCTCGGCCCGCAGCATCCCCACGTCGGCCAGGCAGTCCCCACCCAACGCGACCGCCAAGGCCACGTCCAGCAGGACCTTGCCCGGATCATGCACCGCCCGAGCCTTCCGCCACGGCGCCAGCGCCGCCGATATCGCGGTGTCCAAGCCGGCCTTGCGGACCGTCTCGACCAGCAGCACACCCCCGGCCTGCGAGACCACCGCCCGGCCACCGCCCTCGACGCGGACACGCGGGTACGACCCGATACGCTTCTTCACCTGGAGAGTGCTTCTTCCGTGCAGCCAACAGGACCCTAGACAAGTCCCATCGTTGCAGTTCAGGAGCACTCTCCGCTTATTTGATCAAGCCTCGGACAACCCACCTCATGAAAGCCCGCGGCTAGGGCGACGCGCACGGCCAGCGGAGCTACGCCTCATCCGTCTGGTGACTCACGCGGTCCTGCGATGGGCTTGGGCAGCTGGTCGAGGGCCTGCCAGGCGGTGTGCAGGACTGCGGTGCGGTCCTTGGCGGCGTTGATGCGGGCCACCGGTCCCAAGGCCGGAAAAGCCCCGGGCTCTCGGCCGCCGCCACGTCCCCGT
This sequence comes from Streptomyces sp. NBC_00876, assembly GCF_045207435.1. Classification (NCBI taxonomy): domain Bacteria; kingdom Bacillati; phylum Actinomycetota; class Actinomycetes; order Kitasatosporales; family Streptomycetaceae; genus Streptomyces; species Streptomyces sp. NBC_00876. Next base: position 7,170,791 of record NZ_CP108800.1, on the reverse strand, counting down.
CAGGCAGCACATTCTCATCACCCGGGATGGTGATGACGGACAGTGCCCGAGTACTGATTCCTCGGCTGAGGCGCTGCGGGGCGGGTGAGCGGGCAGAAGCCCTCTTAACTTTTGGAGGCTGTGGTGGTGTTTGATCGGCTTGGACTGGCTGAAGTGCTGGCTGCAGCAGAGGATGCCGCGCCGGTGGACTCGCTTGATGTCGTGGCCCGCAATCTGCGTGCCCGGTTCGGTGCGCGGTACGTGTCGTTCCTGTTCGTCGACGTGGTCGGCAGACGTCTGTTGCGGGTGAACGACACAGCAGGCGCCCCGCAGGGTCACCGAGCTGAGAGAGTCCCCCTCGCCGGCAGTGGCATCTACGACAAGGTCCTGCGCGCCCAGAGGCTTGTGCGGGTGGAGGAGGACGGGCAGGGGCAGCGGATTCTTGCCCCGGTGACCAACCGGGGTGACACCATCGGCGTGCTGGAGCTGTTCCTCGACGTCGTGACCGAGGACGTGCTGGAGCAGGTCGAGGAGGCCGCGCACGCGCTGGCGTACATCATCGTCACCGACCGTCGATTCACCGACCTCTACCACTGGGGCAATCGCACCACGGCGGTCAGCCTGGCGGCGGAGATCCAGCGCCAGCTCCTCCCCTCCGCCCCCTCGTGCGAGGCGGGGGAGTTCGCCCTCGCCGGAGCTCTGGTTCCGGCCTCGGACATCGCCGGAGACACCTACGACTACAGCCTCGACAGCAACGCTCTGCACCTGTCCGTCACCGACGCCATGGGCCACGACGTCAATGCCTCACTCATCGCTACCCTCGTCGTGAACGCCTCCCGCGGCGCACGCCGCGCCGGAGTGGATCTCGCCGAACAGGCCCGCCAGATGCATCAGGCCCTCCTCGACCACGGGCGGCACACCTTCGCCACCGGCCAGCTGCTGCGCATCTCCCTTGACGGGAGCCTCGCCCGGCTTGTCAACGCCGGCCACCCCGAGCCCCTCCGGCTGCGCGACGGCACGGTCGAGGAGCTGGGCCTGGCCGTCGACATGCCCTTCGGCTTCACCTCGCAGAGTTCCTACCAGGTACAGGACATCGACCTGCGCCCCGGTGACCGTCTCGTGCTGTACACCGACGGCATGCAGGAACGCGAAGCGCAGACAGTCGACCTGCCCGGTCTCCTGCTCCAGACCGCCGCTGAGCACCCACGCGAGGTCGTCCGCACTCTGGTAGCCGCAGTTGCCGACGCCTACGGCGACCGACCACCCAAGGACGACGCAACCGTCCTATGCCTCGACTGGCAAGGCCCCGCAGCGAAACCTGCCGATCGGGCGCCCTGAGCCAGCTCGGGCTCTCCCAGGTGGCGGTACAGGCGAGCAAGCTGCAGACCGGACTGCCGACATAGCCCTGAGCGAGCACCACCACGCGGTCTTGGCAGAGAGAGACACATTCCGGCAACTCCTGCGTGTCTCCGCCGTAGTCCGCGAGGTGCTCGGCCCAGCATCCGTGGCGCGGCCGGGGTGGGCTGATCTTCATCCGCCGTAGGTGGAGATGCCGATCTGCCGCCCTGACGGGTGACGCGTGCACGCGGAAGGGGCCGCGTGTGCGGCGGGGAGCACGACCGCGCGTCCAGGACAGCGGTAGTGGCGGCTACGGGGAGAGCGCGGAGGCGTCATCGGCTCGTGAGAACGGTGAGGCCCTGGGGCGGGTGGTCCGGTACGACTTACCCGCCTCTGGGGTGATGCGTGAGCGGGTTCGCCCACACGGAGAGGGCCCAGGGCAGTACCAGGACTGCATGATCACCAACACGGTGCGCGGCCTCGCTGCCGCCCTCACTGCCCTTCCCCTCCTCGCAATCACCCCGGCGGCCCATGCAGCCGACCTGCCGGCCCCGGCACCTCGCCCGTTCGCTGCAGCCGATGCTGCGCCCGGACCCGTTGCGGTGCCTGTGCTGTTGACGCTGTCCGACGCGGTCTCCAGGAGGCCGACGTCGATCCTTCCGTGGCCGGCGTCATGGATACGCAGATCGCGAATGCCCCGCAGATCGTCCTTGCCGCCGGTGGAGAACAGCCCCCATGCGATCAGGTCGGCCAGGCCCTCGGGATCGGCGTCGGCCGCGAACCGGATGACAGGGCGCGTCTCGTAGGGGATGACGCGCACGATGCGCAGCGGCCTGGTGGTGTACGTGGTGGGGTGCTCCAGCTGGGCCCGCAGGACCTGACCTTCCAGGAACGCCTGGTCGCCTTGGGCGGCGGGGATAAGCGGGCTTCCCTGTCAACATCCCGAGTCGGCGGGCGAGAACGGCCTCGACGTACGCCCTCAGCTCGAGGCGCTGCTGCCCTCCGTCGTACGACCACGCGTTCGGATCTCTGCGTTCGTCGTCCACACCCACACAACGAGAGAGGCGACGCCGGGACTGTCGGCCGGACGAGTCCGCTTCCTGACTGTGCTCCGGTGGGGGTGAGATGATGGGCCCAACCTCGAGAAGTCTGTCGGCGTACACCGCAAAGTGGCGCTGGCAAGCTTCACGCCCGACACCTTCCCCTCCTCAATTCAGAGATCATCAACGCCGAGTGGATGTCGCTTCTTCCTCAACGTTGCATGTGTGCGCCGGTTAGCTGGGCGATGAAGGAACAGTGTGGTTCGCGCCGCGCTCGTCTGTGCAGTTCGATCTTGCATGTCGCAGCAGCGCCACCACTCAGGCGGACCGAACGGCGTTGATTAGAATTGCTTCTCATGTCGAAGCCTGACGAACTGCTTGTTGACGTTGCTGCCTCGGTGGAGTCCGGGCACAGCAACCAGATGACTCTGACCGTGGTCGCCGGTGGCGCTGTCATCACGGGTCGGCTGGCTCCCGAAGCTGTCTGGAGGCAGCGGGTGTCCGAGGTCCTGGCGGACTCGGCCCGTCTCACTGAATTCTCCGCCGTCTTCACCGCTACGACGTGTGAGGAGACGGCGCCCACGCATCTGCATTTCCATGTGGCGCGGATTCTGCAGGGCACGGTGGGGATCCCGGAGACAGGCGGGATGTACCGCGTGGCGATCGGTGACGTCAGCGCTTGGACCGTGGGCGACTTCAGCTACTCCGACCAGTAGAGATGCAACGCCGCGCGTTGATGGAGCGCGTGGCAACGCGGTGAGGGTCCGACCGGCACCAGCCGGTCGGACCCTCACTCGTTTGTTCTGGGGGCGGCTCGCGCCCGCTCGTCGGTCAGACGGCGGCAGGGGCGCCGAGCATCGCGGAAGCCTGTTGGAACGGGGTGGGGACACGTTTGGGCGCGGCGGTTGGGCGGAGGCCGGGGCAGGTGAAGCCGAGCTGAGTCATGGCCCGGAGAACTTCACCGGCGCTGAAATCGCGGCGGTCCTGGTGCGTGATGGCCTGCCCGACCTGCTTGACCGGGTAGGTGCGGCGGCCGATGATCACGGATTCGCCGATGACCTGTTCGGGCTTGATGCCCTTCATGGATTCCAGGACGCCGCTCTTGGTGAGGTCGAACGGGAAGCGGGCGATGACACAGCGCATGATGCCTCACGGGGAGAAGAAGGGGATGGCTCTACCGCGGTGAGGCGGCTCTAGGCACTGTTTCTCGGATCTCCTGACGTACGTGGGGTGTTGGGGTCAGGCTGTTTGTATGGGCCGTGGCGATCTGACGAATGCGGAGTGGGACCGGTTGGAGTCGTTCTTGCCTCCTGGTGGGGCCCGCGGGGGCCGGTGGAGTGACCACCGTCGGGTGATCAACGGGGTGCTCTACCGGGTCCGGACGGGCGTGCAGTGGAGGGATCTACCGGAGCGGTTCGGGCCGTGGGAGACCGTCTACAAACGCCATCGCCGCTGGTCAGCGGATGGAACATGGGCGATGCTGCTGTCGCGGATCCAGGCGGCCGAGGATGCCGCGGGCCAGATCGACTGGGACGTCTCGGTGGACTCGACAGCTGTGCGGGCCCACCAGCACGCCGCCGGCGCGCGCAAGGCGACGGCGGTCGCGGCCCCTCAAAAGGGGATCGCTGGGGGGACGAACCAGGTCGATCCGGTGTTGAGGAAACTGACGGTCCGGTTGGAGGAAGTGGTCAGATCGGCGAGTGTCTGGGACGTTCCCGTGGCGGATTCACCACCAAGATCCACCTTGCCGCCGACGGGCGATGCCGGCCCCTCGCCCTCGTCCTGACGCCCGGACACTACGGTGACGGCCCCCAGTTCGAGCGAGTGCTGGAGCAGGTCTCCGTGCCCCGCATCGGAGTCGGCCGACCTCGGACCCGGCCCGACCATGTCCTGGCGGACAAGGCCTACACCTCTCGGAAGAACCGTCGTTACCTGCGGCGACGCGGCATCCGGCACACCATCCCCGAACGCCGCGACCAGCAGAGACACCGCAAGAATCGCGGTTCCCGAGGCGGTCGTCCCACCGGTTTCGACAGCGAGCGCTACAAGAAACGCAACACCGTCGAACGCGCAATCAACCGCCTGAAGGGCTTCCGCGCCGTCGCTACCCGCTACGAGAAACGCGCCTACATCTACCTCGGCACCGTCACCCTCGCAGCCCTCGTCATCTGGCTCAGAACATGATCCGAGAAACAGTGCCTAGTGGGCAAGGGCGAGGACGCCCCGAGCGCTGTCCTGGTCTTCGACGACCGGGAGTGCAGCGAGCCGGCGGCCCAGGGCTGCGTGCTCGGCTTCGGGGGTCGTGGGTACGGGTGATGTGAACGGCTCACTGTTGCCGAGGATGTCGCGCAGTTGGACCCGGTCCGTGTACGCGGGGCTGTCACGGACTGCGGTGAGCTGGCCCTGGGTGACCAGTTGGGTGCACAGACCGTCGTTGTCGCAGACGGCCAGGTGTCCGGTGCGGGCGCCGGCCATGACGGACAGAGCGACTTCGATGGTCATGTCGTCGCAGACCTGCAGTGCGTCTGTGTCCCTGGCGTCGGCCGCAGTCCTGTGTGCGGGGGTGACGTTCGTCGAGTGGGGCTGCATCTGAACCAGGGTCAATAGGTGCCTCCTGCAGTGGTGGGTCAGTTTCCTGATCATGAGGTTTCTAGGCCGCCGTCGCGTCGAAGGAGGTCTGCCGCACGGTCCTGCGCGGGGCAGCCGAGGTGGGGCTGCGTCGGCCGCGTGAGGCCGCGCTGCGCTTACGCCGCTCGGCCACCGGCGCGGTGATCGTGACGGGGATGCCGGAGGGCGCCTGGGCACCGGTGATCTGACTCAGCGCCTCTTCTCCGGCGCGGATCTGGGTGATCTGGGGCACGATCCCGGCGGCGGTCATGAGACGGCTCATGTCGCGGCGCTGGTTGGGGGTGACCAGGGTGACGACGCTGCCGGACTCGCCGGCCCGCGCGGTGCGGCCGCCGCGGTGGAGGTAGTCCTTGTGGTCGGTCGGCGGGTCGATATTGACGACCAGGTCCAGGTTGTCGACGTGGATGCCGCGGGCGGCGACGTTCGTGGCGACGAGCACGGTGACGTGCCCGGTCTTGAACTGAGTAAGGGTTCGGGTGCGCTGCGACTGGGCCTTCCCGCCGTGCAGTGCGGCGGCCCGTACCCCGCTGGCCAGGAGGTGGTCGGTGAGCTTGTCCGCGGCGCGCTTGGTGTCCAGGAACATGATCACACGGCCGTCGCGGGCCGCGATCTCGGTGGTCGTACGGTTCTTGTCCGCGCCGTGCACGTGCAGCACGTGGTGCTCCATCGTGGTGACCGCGCCGGCGGACGGGTCGACGGAGTGGACGACCGGGTCGGTGAGGTAACGGCGGACCAGAAGGTCGACGTTGCGGTCGAGGGTGGCGGAGAACAGCATCCGCTGGCCCTCGGGGCGTACCTGGTCCAGAACTGCGGTGACCTGGGGCATGAAGCCCATGTCGGCCATCTGGTCGGCCTCGTCCAGGACGGTGATCGCGACCTGGTTCAGCCGGCAGTCACCGCGGTCAATGAGATCCTTGAGCCGGCCCGGCGTGGCCACGACGACTTCGGCGCCGCCCCGCAACGCGTTGGCCTGTCTGCCGATGGACATGCCGCCGACGACGGTGGCCAGGCGCAGCTTGACCGAGCGAGCGTAGGGGGTGAGCGCGTCGGTCACCTGCTGGGCCAGCTCACGCGTCGGGACGAGGACCAGGGCCAGCGGCTGGCGGGGCTCGGCGCGCTGTCCGGCGGTGCGGGCCAGCAGGGCCAGGCCGAAGGCGAGGGTCTTGCCGGATCCGGTGCGTCCGCGTCCCAGGGCGTCGCGGCCCGCGAGGGTGTTGGGCAGGGTCGCGCCCTGGATCGGGAACGGGACGCTCATGCCCTGCGCGGTCAGCGCGACGAGCAGGGGGGCGGGCATGTCGAGGTCGGCGAATGCCTCGACTGCGGGCAGTGCGGGAGTGATCGTCTTCGGCAGGGCGAACTCGCCCGAGGCCGCGGTGGACCGCCGGCCGTGGCCGCCCGAGCGGTTCGGGCCCCCGGAACGGCTCGGGGCGGGCGAGCCGAAGCGGCTGCCCCGGCCCGAACCGGCGCCCGAACCGAAAGCGGGGCCGCCGGTTCGGCGGGTTCGGGAGATGCGGTCGTTCGTACGTGTGGGGTTCATTTTGGGAACCTTCCTTGATACGGCGCGTATCAAGGAATTCCCGCAGCGGAAGAGCAGCGCGGGGAATCACAAGAACGGGCCTAAATGGAATCCGAAAGTGAAGCCGCCATGCAGGAATCCGGTGCGGGGTGCAGGCGATGAAATGGGTGACGTCATATGGGCGCGAGACCCCGGGACGTCGACGGGTATGGCCCCAGGAAAGGCGTGCCCCCTGGAGAGGAGCTGAGGGCGGTTTTGTCCCGCAGGAGGTGTCACTGAGGGAAATGCCCGTAGCTGGGGCCCGCACCCCGAGGGATGCGGGCCCCAGCTACGAAGTGCGCGTCAGCGTCAGGCGGGAACGATGTTCTCGGCCGTCGGGCCCTTCTGGCCCGGTGCGATGTCGAAGGTGACCTTCTGACCTTCGAGCAACTCACGGAAGCCCTGGGCGGCGATGTTCGAGAAGTGGGCGAACACGTCAGCGCCTCCACCGTCCTGCTCGATGAAGCCGAAACCCTTGGCCGCGTTGAACCACTTCACAGTGCCAGACGCCATGTCATATCTCCTTGTGGGGCAGTACGCCGGCACCCGCAATCCACGGATACCGGGTCGCCGCGATGATGCCCCACCCGAAGAAGAACCGGAAATACAAAGTGCTTCTCGCAGCTAAATGCTGAAGTAAGCGCTGAAGATTTTGGGAACCATAACTGCAACTGAGGTCGACACTAGCACGCGGGAACGGCGCCCGTCCGGTCACTGACGGAATTCTGCTGCGTCGGTAGAAACACTCTGAACGCGGCATTCTTAATCCTCATCCGGCCGCAATAGATAAGCGAGTAGGAGTGAACGTCTTTTATGCCACATGGCCGTCGCCTGTCAGGTGGCTCCCAGGAAGATGGCTGTGCAGTGCGCGGCGAAGGCGGCGATGGTGAGTGTGTGGAAGACCTCGTGGAAGCCGAACCAGCGCGGCCAGGGGTCGGGGCGCTTGAGGCCGTACACGGCGGCGCCCGCGGTGTAGAGCAGGCCGCCGGCGATGACCAGGGCGACCACCGCGGTGCCGCCGGTGTGTGCGAAGTCTGGAAGGTAGAAGACGGCGGCCCGGCCAAGGGCGATGTAGCACAAGGTGTAGAGCCGGCGCGGGGCGTTGATCCAGGAGACGCGGAATGCGATGCCGACCGTGGCTCCGCCCCAGACCAGGGACAGCAGTATCCGCTGCTGGCCCGGGGGCAGCAGCAGTACTGCCAGGGGTGTGTACGTGCCGGCGATGATCAGGAAGATGTTCGCGTGGTCCAGTCGCCGCAGGACGGCTTCCCCGCGCGGATCCCATGTCCCGCGGTGGTAGAGGGCGCTGGTGCCGAACAGCACGCAGGCCGACAGCGCGTACACCGAGCAGGCGGCGACTGCCGCCGCCGAGCGGGCAAGGGCGATCTGGACGATGCCGCCGGCCAACGCGAGGGTGGAACACTCCGGCGTGCAGCCAGCCCCGCATCCTCGGCTTCAGCGCAGCCACCGCGCGCTGAAGAGTGTCCTCCGGTGCGGCGCCCATACGCCGGGCGGGCGGAACGGGAGGAGGCGGATCGAGCGCCGGAAGGCGGTGGGCGCCAGAAAGTTGCTGGGGTTCGCGGCTCCGTGCCGCCGGATGGGTATTTTCAGCAGTCATGTGCTGATGCGGGGAATCGGTGGACGGCGGATGTTGGAAGGTTGCCGTGACCGCGGGTCAGTTGCCGGGCGCGGGCTGGGGTGCGGTGCGGCGGTACTCGGCGTTGATGCGTTGGGCTTCTTCGAGTTGGTCTTCGAGGATGACGATGCGGCAGGCGGCCTCGATGGGGGTGCCCTGGTCGACGAGTTCCCGGGCTCGTGCGGCGATGCGCAACTGGTAGCGGGAGTAGCGGCGGTGGCCGCCCTCGGAACGCAGCGGGGTGATCAGGCGGGCTTCACCGACGGCGCGGAGGAAACCCTGGGTGGTATTGAGCATCTCGGCGGCCCGGCCCATGGTGTAGGCCGGGTAGTCATCATCGTCGAGACGGCCGAACGAGTCGTCTGCTGTCATCTGTACCTTCCTGTGGAACACACGTCGGAGGGGCCCTGGTGCCATTGGCACCAGGGCCCCGAAGGAACTGCTACACCATCAGCCGGCCTTGATCGGCTACGCCGGCTCTGTGTTTCCGCATACCTGCCGGGAAGAGGTCCGGGGGTTGCGGGGATCGCGGTTGCTTGACCGGAGACCACCTCACTCACGATGTCCTGCGGTACCCGGGCTCAGCACTCCGCCCGGGCGATCCTGATGGCGCCTGGCTCCTCCGTTCTTCCCTCGGGTGATCAACTGCGAACTGTGGGTACTGCTCATTCGGTACTGCTGGCGATGCGAACTACTCGTGGCTCAATCGAGCGCCACGTTCCGGCAGTCAGCCCCGTCGCCCGTCCTGCGTCTGCTCTGGCTTGGAACCCCACTGCCGAACTTCCCGGTACGCGCGCCGCAGTCTGACGCCTTTACCGAGGGACCACTGGTACTGCGACTGCACTTGCGTACTGCGGTACTGCCCACGGTGGCCCCTGATCACTGCGGGCCACCCGGTCCGGGGCCAGTCCCGTCGCCCCTTCTGCAAAGAACTTGGCTTCGGAACTCCACCACCGCACCGACCTGCACTTACGTGTACTGCTTCCCGGCAGTTCGTCTCTGCCGGGCCGCTCGATCTCTTGGCTACGGGCAAAACACTAACCCCAGCGCGACCCACATGTCTACCTCCGCCATGGCAGATTTCCTGCACGGACTGACAGTGATGTCCTGCGGTGCGCATTACCTGGAAACTGCACTGAGCACATCCGCCGGGAGGTGTGAGGGGCTCGCGGAGCGGGCAGGTGGGGTGTCACGTCACAAACCGCGTATGAGCAGTACGACGACGATCAGCGTCACTTCGACGCCCCCTGTACCGGCCGTGGTCCAGGGCGACAGCGCGGCCTGTACCGGCCGGGCTCGCCAGGCCACCCGTGCCTTCACCGCCCGCCTCACCCGGTATCCGACCCAGACAGGGCGGACACGCTCGTCCTCGTGGTCTCCGAGCTCGTCACCAATGCTCTGCGCCACGGCGGCGGCACCTTCACTCTCCGCCTGAACGTCCACTCCGACGCCATCGAGATCGCCGTCGACGACAGCCCACGGCTGCCGCGCATGCGCACCCCCGACCTGACCGGCACCGGCGGCGGTTTCGGCTGGCCCATGGTCAACCGCCTCGCCCGCACCACCGCGATCACACGCCGAACAACGCCTTGCAGCCTCGCACGCGGGCACGGCTGCTTCGAAAGGCGATAGTTGTGTCCCGCCGCCTCGCCGGCAGGCAGGTGGTCTCGTTTGCGAGGGGCTGAGCGCGCCTGGTGTCCTGAGAAGGCGCAAGGTGGAAGTGGTGAGAGATTCGCTGATCGGTACCCGCGGTCAGGGGCGGAGCGTGCGTAGGGCAAGGCTTGGGAGGCGACGATGCCGGGAGACCCGTTCGGGCTGACCAAGCTGCTCGCCGCAGCGGAGGACGCGGCGCCGGGGGCGTCGCTCGCCGTGGTGGCACGCAATCTGCGCGACCGGTTCTACGCGCGGGCGGTGTCGTTCCTGTTCGTCGATGTCGTCGGCCAGCAGGTGGTGCGGGTCAGCGACGAGACCGCCTCGCAGTTCGACCGCCACGCCGGTCGTATCCAACTGGCCGGCAGCGTCTACGACCGAGTGCTGCATGCCCAGGAACTGGTGCAAGCCCCTGACGCCGGTCACGGAATGCGGGTGCTCGCCCCGGTGAGCAATCGCGGCGACACCATCGGGGTACTGGAGTTGTCCCTGCCGCACGTCAGCGAGGAGATCCTGGAAGAGGTACGCGAGGCCGCTCACGCGCTGGCGTACATCATCGTCACCGACCGCCGCTTCACCGACCTCTACCGCTTGGGCCAGCGCGCCACCCCGCTCAGCCTGGCCGCCGAGATCCAGCGACAGCTCCTGCCCGACGCACCATCCTGCGAAGCCGCACAGTTCGCGCTCGCCGCGTCCCTTGTGCCCGCCGAATCCGCCGCCGGGGACACCTACGACTACACCCTCGACCACGACACCCTGCACCTGTCGATCACCGACGCCATGGGCCACGACGTCAACGCAGCACTCATGGCCACCCTCCTGGTCAACGCCTCACGCGGCGCCCGCCGAGACGGCACCGACCTGGCAGAGCAGGCCCGCCGGATCGACCAGGCCCTCCTCCACCACGGCAACCACACCCTCGCCACCGGCCAGCTCCTGCGCGTCGCGCTGGACGGAACCGGCTCACAGCTCGTCAATGCCGGACACCCTGCGCCCCTGCTCCTGCGCGACGGCGCAGTGAAAGAGGTGGCCATGGAGGTCGACCTGCTATTCGGCGCACCCGGCGGCACCACCTACCGCGTGCAGGACCTCGACCTGCGTCCCGGCGACCGCCTCCTCCTCTACACCGACGGCATGCAGGAGCGACAGGCCGGCTCCGTCGATCTGCCCCGCCTGATCCGTGACACCGCCTCCGAACATCCCCGCGAGGTCGTGCGCGTCCTGGCAACAGCGGTCACCGACGCCTTCGACGGCCGCCTGGCCGATGACGCCACCGTACTGTGCCTCGACTGGCACGGCCCCCACCACGAGAGCTGACCCGAGCCGGACACAGCACGCCGGACCGGCTCAGCCCCGCGACCCGCTCACGGCTGGAGGACCTGATCGCGGGCGACGGAACCGAGCAGGGCATCGATGGCGACGGCGGGGCAGCCGGGGGTGGGCGGTCGCGCTTCGCCGAGCTGAAGACCGACCGCGGTGCTCCGGGCCTGGAGAGCTTGCTGGCGGAGGTGAACGAGCTGGAGTGGGTGCGGCGCCTGGAGCTGCCCGGAACCACCCCCGCGCAGACCGCCCTGGCATGGACCCTCACCCGCGGCAACGACATCACCTCCATCCCCGGAACCCGCCGCGTCACCCGCGTCGATGAGAACACCGCCGCCGACGCCGTCGGGCTGACCGCCGCCCGGCTCGACCGCCTCAACAACCTCACACCCGCCGCTGGCGAACGCCACGACGAGGCCAACATGGCCAGCATCGACCGTTGACGGTCGGCGCCTACCCCAGACCTGGGCGCGGCAATGTACTGCGTGCATGCCGCCAACCGACAACAGCCGACGTCGTACAGGCGGTCAGCCGTCAGAAGGCCGGCCGCCTGGGCGTCGCCAGCTACGAGGTCGCCTTCGAACCCTTTCCACGGCCGCGTCAGCACTGCTGTGGACGCTGCCACCACCGGTCCGCATTCGCGCAGCCGGCATCGGCCTCACCTGCTGCGAAGGTCTCCCGTGACCGAAAGTTAGATATTTTGACATAGCTATATCCGGATACTTAGAGTCGTGGTCATGCCCCGCCCCAGCAGGTTCGTACAGGACGTCGACCACGTAGCCGCCGAGCTCGTGTCGTGCCTGCCCGCGCTGGCCCGGGCCGTGGAACGGCAGATCGGACCGCACGTCGAGCACCCCAAGCCGTCCGAGGCGCAGATCGCCCTGCTCCGTCACGTCGAGGCCAACGACGGCGCGACGGTGCGCAGGGCGGCCGAAGCGCTGCTGATGAAGCCGAACAACGTGAGCGCGCTGGTGACCCAGCTGACCGAGCAGGGCCTGCTGGAGCGCCGGCCGGACCCTGCCGACAAGCGCATCGCGCACCTGCACCTCACCTCGGCCTCGCGGCAGCAGCTCACCGAGGTCCAGAACCTGATGAGCGGCCTGGTCGCCGGGGCGCTCCAGACCATGACCGAGGGTGAACTGGACGCCCTCGGCTCGGCACTGGGCGCGCTGCACGCGCTCAACGACCGCCTGCATCCCCTCAGTCACTGACACGCGCACGCGGCCGTCCCGGACTCTTCGCGGGCTGTCGCACCCGTAGTCGTACGAGTCACACGGACCTATTCCGCATGCCGACGGGATGACACCTCTCCTCCACCGCGTCCGGCCTTCCTCAGGCCCCGGATGCCGCTTCGTCATGCGCTGACGCGTGACCCCGTCCGCGCATGACACCCGACACACACCCCATAACCTCACGAAGGACAGACACCTTCATGCCCTCCGACGTCCTGAACTCCCCGGCTCCGCCTGCGCGTCCGGTCCATGAGGACCAGCCGCGCGGCCGCCGGGCGAACCCGTGGCTGACACTCGTCGCCGTCGCCTTCGGCCTCTTCATGGTCGGCCTCGACGGCTCGGTCGTCTCGATCGCCAACCCGGAGATCGGCCGGGACCTCAACGCCTCCACGGCCGACCTCCAATGGGTCACCAACAGCTACCTGCTCGCCCTCGCCGCCGCGCTGATCCTCGGCGGCAAGCTCGGCGACCGTTTCGGCCGCCGCACCTTCTATCTCGTAGGAGTCGCGGGATTCACTGTCGCCTCCGTGGCCATCGGCCTCTCGGGATCCATCGAAGGAGTCATCGCCTTCCGCGCGCTCCAGGGCTTCTTCGGCGCACTGCTGATGCCCAACACCCTGGGCATGCTGCGCGCCGTCTTCCCGCCGAAGAAGTTCGGCATGGCGGTCGGCATCTGGGCCATGGTGTCCTCCGTCTCCACCGCGCTCGGTCCGATCGTGGGCGGCCTGCTCGTCGAGCACGTCAACTGGGAGTCGGTCTTCTACATCAACGCGCCCATCGGCGTCATCGCGCTCGTCTTCAGCATCGTCGTGCTGCCGCAGAGCAAGAACACCACCGCCGCAGAGGAGAAGTTCGACATCCCGGGCGTCGTTCTGCTCGCGCTCGGCCTTCTCGCCCTTGTCTTCGGCGTTGTCAAGGGCGAGACGTGGGGCTGGACTTCGGCCGGCACGCTGGGGACCATCATCGCCGGCGTGCTGATCCTGCTGCTGTTCGGCCGGTACGAGACACGAATCGCGCACCCCCTGCTGCCTATGCGTCTGTTCCGGAACCCGGCGCTGACCATAGGCACCGTCATCACCGCTCTGAACTTCTTCGTCCTGCTCGGCATGATCTTCTTCGTGATGCTGTACCTGCAGAACGTGCGAGGCTTCACCCCTGTCCAGGCCGGTGTCCGCACCCTGCCGCTGAGCCTCGCTTCCGTCGTGGCATCACCCCTGGGCGCCGCGCTCACCCAGAAGTTCGGCCCCCGGCTCACGATGCCGCTGGGCATGGCGCTCCAGGCAGCCGCCTGCTTCGCAATGCTCGGGTGGGGTGCGGACTCGTCCTACACCGCGATGTGGCCCCCGTTCATCGCGCTCGGACTGGGCGTCGGCATGGTGATGGCGTCGTCCTCCGACGCGATCGTCGGAAACGCACCCGTCAAGGACGGCGGAGTCGCCGGCGGCCTTCAGGCAACGGCGCTGCAGATCGGCGGCGCACTGGGCACGTCCGTCCTGATCTCCCTGATCAGCAGCCGCGTCGGCTCGACCCTGACCGGCGAGCTCACTTCGTCCGGGGTACCCGCCGATGCGGCCCACGGGCTGAGCGAGGCGAAGGACGCCGTGGCAATGGGCGTCGCGCCGGTCTCCGACGGAATGCCGGCGCAACTCAGGTCCGCGGTCGTCGAGGGAAGCCACCAGGCCTTCATGAACGGAGTACACACCGCCGTGCTCGTCTCGGGCCTGCTGTGCCTGCTGGGTGCCCTGCTCGCCGTGGCCGGTGTACGGCGCAGCCCCGAGGCGACCGGTCACTGAGAGGCAGGACCGAGCGGCCCGGCCGGGTGACGCAGTAGGGAGACACGCCTCCTCGCGCCCGGCCGGGCCCACCCCCGCTGCAGCGTGGGCGCCGTCTCGAGCCGCGCATCGGCGACGGTTCGGCCATCACAAGCTTCGAGCTTCCGGGCAGCTGCCGGTATATCCGACGTCGCACTGCCCTTCCGGTCGTCACGCTCAGGGCTTCGGTCTGCTGTCGACCACAACCGGCAGCAGACCGAAGCCCGCCGAAAGGCGACTCACGCGGAATCCGACGAGCTCAAGGGCCTCAGCTGATGGTGACAACCCGCTGTACAGCCAGGCTTCGCGAGGACCGGCCGGCGTGGACTGTGTAGGAGCCGGGGGTGAGTTTCCACGCGCCGGCAGTCCACACCGACAGGTCGCGGGCAGAAACGCTGAAGGTGATCCGAGTGCTGGCACCGGGAGCGAGCGTGACCTTGCGGAAGCCGATCAGTCGCCGTGGCTCGGCCTGGGCGCCGGCAGGCAGCCCCGCGTAGAGCTGCACGACTTCGGTACCTGCGCGGGACCCTGAGTTGGTGAGGGTGACGGCGGCAGTGAGCGTCTTGGTCGCTGTGTTGTAGGACGTTTCCAGGGAGCCGAGGTTGAAGGTGGTGTAGGAGAGGCCATGGCCGAAGGGGAACAGCGGGCTCTGGTTCTTCGCGTCGTAGTAGCGGTAGCCGACCAGGTGCCCCTCGCTGTGGGAGACAGTCGGGCCATTGCCCGGGTAGGTGGCCAGTGTCGCCCCGGGTCCCTGGGACGCCGTGACGGGGAACGTGACCGGAAGACGGCCCGAAGGGTCGGCGTCACCGAAGAGGATGGCGGCGAGGGCCGTTCCGGTGGCGCGTCCCGCATACCAGAGCTGGACGACCGCTTCGACATCGTTGATCCACGGCATGGCGACGGGGCCGTCGGTGTTCAGGACGACGATGGTGCGGGGGTTGGCTGCTGCGACGTCGGCGATGAGCTTGTTCTGGTCGCCCGGCAGGTCGAGGGAACCGTGGTCCATGTCCTCGCCCGCGACCCGGTTCACGATGACGACCGCGGCGTCGCAGGCCCGTGCTGCGGCTACCGCGCCGGGTATGAGGGACTTCGGCTGCCAGCCGAGGGTGAGACCGCAGGTGCCGGTATCGGCGGTGCTGTTGCTGTAATCGATGCTGACACTCACCGCCTTCCCGGCGGTGAGATCGATGGCGCCCTGGAGCGGATAGTCGTACGGCCCGAGGAAGAACCGGCGGCTGTGCCGGGTGCCGGAGATGACGGTCTTGCCGTTGATGACGAGCTTGGTGGTACCTGAGGGCAGCAGCGAGAAACGGTGCAGGCCGGTGGTGGTCGGCGTGAGGGTGCCACTCCAGCGGGCCGACCACACGGCGGGCAGACCGGCCACGGGCGCACTGGTGAAATCGACACCGGCACTGACCTGTGTGGCGACGGGAGTACCGGACGGTTCGGCTGCGGCGTAGAAGCTACCGGTGAGGCCTGCCGCACCAGAGGCCGTGCGCAGCACCGTCGCCGGGACGGCGGTGAGGGGGATGTCTCCGACGGATCCCTCGCTGTAGGTGACGGTGACCCCGGCGCCGGCGCGGTCCTTGATGGCCGCCAGCGGGGTGATCCAGGCACCGGGGGTGACGTAGCTGGAGCCGGAGACTCCTGTCAGGGCGGCGTCGCCCGCGGGGCCGATGACCGCGAGCGACTTGATGGTGGAGGTCAGCGGGAGGGCTTGACCGCGGTTGGTGAGCAGGACCGCGGAGTTGACTGCGAGGGCATGAGCGAGGTCCTTATGGGCCTGGGTGCTGACGTCCGCGGCGGGCGCCGGTACGGGGTGGTCGAACAGGCCGTTGGCGTACATGGTGTTGAGGATGCGCAGGGCCGCGTCGTCCAGGCGGGCCGTGGGGACGCTGCCATCGACCAGGCCGCCGACAGGTATCTTCACGCCACCGGGGCCGAGACCGCCGAGGTCCATGCCTGCCTTGACGGCTCCCACAGGATCATCGCCGGCCCAGAAGTCGGGGACGGTGTAGCCCTCCAGACCGATGGTCTTCTTGAGGTCGTTGAACAGCGCGGGGCTCTGCGTGGCGAACGTACCGTTGATCTTGGGATAGGCCATCATCACCGAGGTGACGGGCACGGTGGCGATGATGCGCTCGAAAGCGGCGTGGTAGATCTCGTGCAGGGCCCGGTCGGGGAGCTGCGCGTCGACGAAGAAGCGGTTGATTTCCTGGGTGTACGCGCTGAAGTGCTTGACGGTGGCGACAACATGTTGTTCCTGTATGCGTCGGGTGAGCGCTGCGCCCAGGGTCCCGGCCAGGAGAGGGTCTTCGCCCATGCCCTCGGCCTGTCGGCCGAAGTGCCAGGTGCGGGCGGTGTCGACGGTAGGGCCGAGAAGGTTGTTGTAACCCTTGGCCCGTCCTTCGGTGCCCAGTGCCGTGCCGAGCCGGCCGGCGAGGTCGGCATCGAATGTCGCGGCCTGGGCCAGGGGGACGGGGAAGGCGGTGACGCCGGTCTCCCCACGCAGTCCTGCCGAGGCGTCCACCATGGTCAGGGCCGGGATTCCGAGCGAGCTCAGGGCCGCGAAGTCGCAGCGGACGAGGGCCTCCTTCTGTGCGGCGGTCATCCTCGCCAGCAGGGCGACGGCCCTGCTGTCGGGGGCTGTATCCGCGGTGCGACGGGGAGTGGCGGCGGCCGGCGCGATGCCGGAAGCCAGAGCGGTCAGGACGGCGGCGGAGAGGAACGTACGACGATTCATGGCGGCTCTTCCATGAGGAATCAGGGCAGGACAGAACAGCTCTGTGCGACGCTCGCAGCTGTCGCCGCGCATTGCTGGGGTGGAGTAACTCAGGGGATACATCGGGCAGAGTCGGCGCTCGCGGCCCACCCCTCTCGGAATACCTAATTCAGGGCGACAGGGGCGCCCTTGATATCGGTGCGGCCAGAGAACATCTTCTGGATCTTCAGCTCTCCGCAGAGCGAATGGCCACAGCCTGGCACTTTCCTTCAGGCCGGCAATCGGGCCGCCCCTGACGCATATTTCGTGATTACGGGACCGATTGGCGGGGCCGGCCGAGCAGTCAGGTGCCCGGCCGGCCCCAGTTCGAGGAGGTCGGGACCTCGGTGGGACACACGTGCGTACAGAAATGCACTGCCATTTCATTCGAGACAATCAACGCCGCGTACCGTGGCATGCGATTTCGGTGTTCAGAGACAACCACCCGCGAAGCGTTTCGACCAACGAAGGGAAACTATTACCTATCACCCCTTCGGGTCAACCCTCAAGCAACACTCACTTCAAGAAACTCGCGGTCGGAACGACCAAGACTTTCCAGTTGAATCGATTTGAAATTTCAATTGAAAGCTTACGCGTGCGCTTTATCGACGCAGCGAATGGACGTCATTCACATGGCAAATACATATGCGTTCATCGAACCCGGAAACCGCAAAGCCCGGCGCATTGAAGCGTGCACCGGGCCTGCGTAGCTGATGAAACGGGGGTCAGGCTGCCTTTGTCGCGAGGTCCCCCGTGCTGAGGACATGCTTGCCCGGCCCCAGGACGACCGGCGTGCAGCCGGGCAGTTCTGCGGTTGCCTCACAGCCCTCCGGTACGACGAGGTCGACTGTCAGCCCCGCGGCTGTCTGCTCCCACGACAAAGACACCGAGCCGTAGGGAGTCTCGTGCCGGGTACGGGCCGAAGTGATGCCGCCACCGGGACGCGGACGGAAGGCGATCCTCCGGTATCCGGGGGCCGTGGCGGTAATGCCGCCCACCACGCGGTGAAGCCAGTCAGCGACGGCCCCGAGGGCGTAGTGGTTGAACGACGTCATACCTCCGGGGTTGAGGGTGCCGTCGGAGCGAAGGCTGTCCCAGCGTTCCCAGATCGTCGTGGCGCCCATGTCCACGGTGTACAGCCAGGAGGGGCACTGGGTCTGGAGGAGCAGCCGGTAGGCGATATCGAGGTGTCCCGTATCGGTGAGGGCGTCACAGATCAGTGGGGTGCCGACGAAGCCGGTGGCAATGCGGGCGTCGTCCTCGATGACCAGCTGAGCCAGACGGTCGCCGGCCGACTGCCTTTGCGGCGGGGCCAGCAGGTCGAAGGCGAGCGCGATGGCGTAGGCAGTGGGGCTGTCACTGCTCATGCGCCCCGATGCAAGGACATAGCGGCGGCGGAAGGCGTCGGCTGCCTCGTCGGCCAGCGTGCTGTACCGCCCGGCGTCCGTGTCATCGCCCAACGCGGCTGCCGCCAGCGCGAGATGGCGGGCGGAGTGGGCGAAGTAGGCGGTGGCGACGAGGTAACGGTCGGTGCGGCCGGCGGCCGGGTCCTCGGGTGGTGCGGCAGGGTCGAGCCAGTCCCCCAGTTGGAAGCCGGTGTCCCACAGTCGGGTCGGCCCAGCGAGGCTTTCGACGAGGTCGACCCACTTCTTGGCCATGGGGTAGTGACCGCGCAGGAGATCGAGGTCTCCGAAGCGCTGGTAGAGCGTCCAGGGGGTGAGTGTGGCAACGTCGCCCCAGGCGGCCCCGGGGTGGATCGGCGTCCACATGGGCTCGCCCGGGATGACGGGCACGTACCAGGGAATCGTTCCGTCCGGGAGTTGCTCCAGGGCGACGTCGGTGAGCCAGGAGTCCAGCATGCCCACGCAGTCGTACAGGTAGCTCGCCGTGGGGGCGAAGACCTGGATGTCGCCGGTCCAGCCGAGGCGTTCGTCCCGTTGAGGGCAGTCGGTGGGGATGTCGACGAAGTTGCCGCGCATGCTCCACACGACGTTCTCGTGCAGGCGGTTGACGAGCGGGTCGCTGCACTCGAACCAGCCTGTGCGGCGCATGTCGGTGTGGTACACGCGGGCGGTCACCATGTCGGCGGTCAGGTCTGCCGTCCAGCCGCTGACTTCGGCGTAGCGGAAGCCGTGGAGGGTGAAGCGCGGCTCCCAGGTGACGGGCCCCCGGCCGGAGAGGATCACGGTGTCCTCGGCATACGCCTCGCGCAACGGTCGTGTGGCCAGCTCACCCTGCTCCAGGACCTCGGCGTGCCGGAGGATGACGCCAGTGCCGGCCGGGCCGTCAAGGGTGACTCGGAGACGGCCCACCAGGTTCTGGCCGAAGTCGAGCAGATGACGGTCATCGCCGGTGCGGGTGATGGTGACCGGGGTGATCTCCTCGGTGCAGCGCACCGGGGGTCCCTGCGGGGCGACGAGAGTGCCCATGTCACGACCGCCGGTGCGGACGGGCGTCCACTCCCCTGCGGCAGCGCCGGGAGGGGTGGCCCAGTCGGGGTCGTGCAGTCGGGCGTCGAACGTCTCGCCCTCGTACAGTCCGCTGGTCAGGATCGGTCCGGGCGCGGCGTTCCAGGTCCGGTCCGTGGCGATCGTGATCGTGGTGCCGTCCTCGTACGTCACCTCCAGTTGGGCGATGAGGGACTGGTCGGTGCCGTAGATGTTGCGGGTGCCGCCGTCGAAGCCGTACTTACCGCGGTACCAGCCGTCGCCGAGCCATGCGCCGATGGTGTTGGCGCCTTCGGTGAGGTGGCTGGTGACGTCGTGTGTGCGGTAGCGCAGACGGTGCGGGTAGACGGTCCAGCCCGGAGCCAGCGTTTCGTCGCCGACGCGGCGTCCGTTGATCTCGGCCTCGTACAGGCCGTGTGCGGTGATGTAGAGGCGGGCGTGTGCCACCGTCCGGTCGATCCGGAAGTCCTTGCGGACGCGGGCCGGACGGCGGGCGGCTTCGGGGTCCTCGGGCCAGGCGGCGCCCACCGGGACTGCCTGCCAGTCGGCGGCGTCGAGCAGGCCCGCCTCTACCGTGCTCGGGGTGCTCCAGCGCGAGGGCTCACTCGCCTCTGCCGTCCAGACGCGGACGCGGACGGTCGCACGTTCACGGGAGTCCAGCGGATCACCGGGCCAGGCCACCAACACCTGGTCTCTCGCGGCGACGCGACCGGTGCGGTCGATGCGGCCGGCCCGGGCGACTTCGAGTTCGTACGCCTCCTGGGACCCGCCGCCTGCCGGCAGGGTCCACGTCAGACGGGGGGTGGGGACGCCGATGCCAAGGCCGTCCGGGAGGTGCTCGAAAGACACCGGGCAGGGCTGAGGGGGGAACAAGGAAAGCCTTTCTTCACGTGCGCGGGAGCGGGGCGAGCGGGCCTCGGCCAGCCCGCCTCAGCCCTTGACCGCTCCCGAGGTCAAGCCCTTCATGACCTTCTGGTTGAGGAAGAGATAGATCAGGAGGGTGCCGAAGACGTTGATGCAGATCGCGGCGAACAGCGGACCGTACTGGGTGGCACCGAAGTCGCCGGTGAAGTTGAGCAGGCCGACCTGGATGGTGCGCAGGTCCTGGTTGTTGGTGAAGGTCAGCGCGATGAGCAGGTCGTTCCAGATGAAGAAGAACTGCACCAGGCCTACGGTGAGCAGGGCGTTGCGGACCATGGGCACGCTGATGGTCCAGAAGGCGCGCAGGATGCCCGCACCGTCGATGGTGGCCGCTTCGAACAGTTCACGGGGAACGGTCCGGTAGTACGTGGCCATCATGAAGACGGTCAGAGGGAGGCCGGTACCGGTGTAGGTGAGGACGAGCGGCCACAGGGTGCCGGACAGGCCGGTCTGGAAATAGACGGTGAACAGGGGCAGGAGGATCATCTGCGGCGGGACCATCATGCCTGCCAGGAAGACCAGCAGGGTGAGACTGCGGCCCTTCCACACCATGATCTGGAGGGCGAATCCCGCGGCCGTGCCCAGGAGCAGCATCAGCGCCAGTGCGGGCAGCACGGCGAGCAGGCTGTTCTGGACGTACAGCCCCAGGTGGCCGGTGGTCCATGCCTCGGTGTAGTTGCCCCACTCCCACGTGGTGGGCAGGCTCCAGGTGGAGTTGTTGAGGTAGTCGTCGTTGGACTTCAGGGACGTCAGGAGCATCCAGATCAGCGGGTAGATCTCGACGACCAGCAGCAGGGTGACGACGAGCTTCACCCACAGCCGGCGCGGCGCCCGGGGTCTGCGGCTCGGGCCGGCCTGTCCGGATGGCTTCCGGCTCCAGCGGCCTGCGGAGGTCTTCACAGCTGTGTCGATGGCCATGTGTTCAGCCCTCCGTGATGTCGTGCCGTGAGACGCGGTAGACGGCCAGGCTCACCAGCAGGCACACGACGGTGAGCAGCAGGGCGATGGTGCTGCCGTAGCCGTAGTCGCTGTAGGTGAACGAGGTCTGGAACATGTACAGGGTCAGTGGGGTGGTTCCGTTGCCCGGGCCGCCGTTGGTGAGGGCGACGACGGAGTCGAAGACCTTGAGCGTCCCGTTGATGCTGAAGATCAGCGATGACATCAGTACGGGCAGGGACAGTGGCAGCACGATGTGGCGGATCAGCCGCAGCCCCGAGGCTCCGTCCAGGCGCGCGGATTCGAGGACTTCGTCGGGGATGTCGACCAGGCCGGCGAAGAGCAGGACGGCGTAGAAGCCCATGGAGCGCCAGATGTCCATGAGGATCAGGACCCAGAAGGCACTGCCCGCGCTGCCGAAGAAGTCGATGGAGTCGAGTCCGACCACGTTGAGCAGGGAGTTGACCGGGCCTGTCTGCGGGGCGACTTGGAAGAACTTCTGGAAGAGCAGGCCGACCGCGACGGTGGGCAGCACGACCGGGAAGAAGGCCAGCGTACGGATGAGGGCGGAGGACTTCTTGAGGAAGAAGACGTACAGCAGAGCCAGGACGTAGCCGGCGACGACCTGGCCGACCGTGACGAGCGCCGCGTATTTGAGGGTGAACCACAGTGCGTCGCGGACGGCCGGGTCCTCGAACAGCCGGGAGAAGTTGGCGCCGCCGTTTCCGGTGAATCCCTCGATGGTGTTGCCCTGGGTGAAGGAGTACCCGAGGGACCACACGATGGGGACCAGCATGATCAGTGAGTAGACGAGGAGGGCGGGGCCGAGCAGGATCGCGATGGCCCTGCGGTCACCGAGTACGCGGTGCATGGATGGTGTCCACTTCGTTTCCGTTGAAGAGACCGTCGGGACGGAACCGGGGGCGGTCCGCGCGGGGAGGCGTGGGCCGCCCCCGGTGGGTCACTTGGCGGTCAGCGCGTCCTGGACGGTCCGCATGAACGCCTCGGGCTTCATGCTCCCGGTGACCAGGCCGGCCGCGTTGGTCTGGCTGACGGTGGTGGCCTTGGTGCTGAACAGGGCCTCGAACCACAGGACGTTCTGCTTCGACTCGCTGATCGTCTTGCGGACCTGGGTGGTGACGTCGTTGGCGTCCATCACCCCGGTGTTGACCTTGAAACCGGAGATCGAACCGTGGTCCTTCAGCGCGGTGCTGCCGTAGTTCTTGGCGATGCAGGAGACCCAGTCACCGGTCTTCTTGTCGAAGGACTTCGCACCGAGGGTGATGCCGAGGCCGACGTTGGAGGGGTACTGGTCGATGGATCCCTTGCCGCCGGACACGGCGGGGAAGGGCATGAAGCCGACGTTCTCCGCGCCGACCTTGTTCTGCTTCTCGTCCGAGATGTTCGCCAGTGCCCAGTTGCCCATGTAGAACATGGCGGCCTTGCCGTTGAGGAACTGGTTCATCGCGGTGTCGTAGTCGATGGAACCGACGCCCTTGCCGAAGTAGCCCTTCTTGCCGAGGCCGGCGATCTCCTCGGCGGCCTTCACGTACTCCGGGTCGGTCAGCTTCGCCTTGCCGTCGGCCACCTTCTGAAGGGCGTCGGGCCCCAGGCTGCGGTAGAGGTAGGTGCTCAGCAGGCGGGTGATGGGCCACCCTTGCTGGCCGGAGGCGGAGAAGGGCTGAACGTTCTTGGCGTCCAGCTTCGCCGCGGCAGCCACCAGCTCGTCCCAGGTTCCCGGAATGGCTATGGCGTTCTCCTGGAAGAGCTTCTTGTTGTAGAAGATGCCCTCGATGTTGTACTCGTACGGCAGCACCTGCAGCTTGTTGCCGTACAGCGCCTTGATGGTGGAGACGGCGGCCGGCTCCAGTTGATCGAGAACGCCGAGTGACTTGAGCTCCTTCTCCAGGTCGGCCACCTTGCCCGACTTCGCCAACTGCTGGGTGAGCGCGGGGGCGTTGCCTGCGGCGAACTGCACCGGCAGCGCGTCCTGACCGGCCAGCAGTTGCAGCTTCTGATCGAGGCTTGTCTGCGGCACGGTCTCCACCTTCAGCGGCAGAGCGTCGTTCGCCGCCTTGCACGCGCCCTTGGACATGGTGGTCAGGGCGGTCTTCACGGTGGTGTTCTCGGTGACGCTCAGGTAGCTGAACTCTTTGGGGGCGGCCGAGGCCCCGGAGCCGCTACCGCCGCAGGCGGTGGTGACCAGCGCCAGTGAGGCGGTGGCGGCCGTGAACAGGCTCAGACGCGCACGACGGGCGTGGGGCATGCGAAGGGACACGGAGACTCCCGGAGGTCTTTGAGAGAGGGGCGAGGCACGGCGAGCGGCGCTGAGGAAGGAAGCGAGTCCAACCGCGCGGAAGGCTGTGTATAACGTTCTCCACAACGAAGTGGGCAACACCTTGCACCGCTCGCAGGTATCCGTCAAGACACAGAGCCGTAACACCAAGGCTCGAACCAGTAGCCTTACGGTCATCCAGAGGTCATTATGTAGACCGTTACACTCGCACCTACGGAATCTGGAGTACTGGCGATGGGCGGGGCCGAACCCAAGCAGAACAAACGCGTGACCATCACCGACGTCGCCCGGCACGCCGGTGTGTCCGTCGCCGCGGTCTCCAAGGTGCTGCGCAACGCCTACGGCGTGAGCCCCGGCATGCAGGAGAAGGTGCGGGCGGCCATCGCCGAACTGGACTACCGGCCGCAGGCGGCGGCACGCGGGATGCGGGGGCGGACGTACACGATCGGCGTGCTCCTGGACAACGTCCGTAACGCCTTCTTCGCGGACATCCTCGACGGCATCCAGGCGGAGCTCCGCACCAGCGAGTACACCGTGCTGATCGGCGCGGCCGGATTCGACCCGGACGAACAGGCGAAAACCATCCGTTCCATGGTCGACCGCCAGATGGACGGCTTGATCCTCATCGCTCCGGGGACCTCGCGCGCCGAGGTACTGGCAACCGCGGCGGCCACGCCGACCGTCGTCATCGGTCACCACGACGCAACCGACACCCACGACTCGGTGGTTGACGCGGATGACACCGGCGCGGGCCTGGTGGTCGACCATCTGGTGGCACTCGGACACCGGGACATCGCCCTCGTCGCGGCCCCCGGCACCAGAGCCAATCAGTGGAAACGCACACCGGAGGTCGTCCTCGCGGGCGGCTACCGCTCGGCCATGGAACGGCACGGCCTCACCGAGCACGTGAGGGTTCACCACGCCGCGTACTCCGACGAGGGCGGGTTCAAGGCCGGCATGACCCTGCTGACCATGGAACGACCGCCGACCGCCGTCATGGCCGGCGCCGACGTCGCAGCCCTGGGCATCTACCGGGCGGCACACCACCTCGGCCTGCGCATCCCCGAGGACCTCTCGCTCGTCGGCTACAACAACACCGCTCTCGCCGCCCTGGCCACCGTCCAGCTCAGCAGCGTCGATCAGGCGGGACACACCATGGGCGCCACCGCCGCCCGCATGCTCATCGAGCGCGTGGAAGGCAGGCGGGACCGGTCCATGCAGACGACGATGACCCCACGCCTCGTGCAACGCAGCACCACCGCAGCCCCAGTGAGCCCTTGAACGATGGCCCACCAGCTGCCCACAACCATTCCTTTCGTGAACAGGACAACGGCACACGGGCTGGATACAAGGACGGCTCGAGGCGGCAGGGCGCGTCGCAAGGTGGGTGTCAAGGACGTTGCGCGCGAGGCCGGTGTGTCGCTCGGCACCGTCTCGAACGTCCTCAACCACCCGGAGGTCGTCGCCGAGGCCACCCGCAAGCGCGTCCTCGACGTGATCGGCTCGATCGGATACGTACGGGCCCAAGGCGCTCAGCAGGTGGACGGTCTGGCCTCCCGTGTCATCGCCGTCCTGGGGCTGAACGGGGCGGATCCGTATTTCACGGCGCTGGCCGCCGGCGTCGAGCAGGCCGCACGCGAGGCCGACCTCGGCGTCATGGTGTGCACCGGCGCCCGCGAGGCGGCGGAGGACGGTCGGCACCTCGCCCTGATCGCCGCCCACCGGATCCGCGGAGCCGTGCTGGTTTCGGGCGATGGAGCAGTCCGAACCGCGGCTGCGTTGCGTCGGCATGCGCTGCCCTTCGTCATGGCCGACCAATACGCGCTCGAACCGGCTGCGTGCTCCGTGGGAATCGATGATGTCGCCGGGGGTTACGCGGCAGTCCGTCACCTGCTCGGGCAAGGGCACCGGTCCGTTGTGCACGTCGGCGGTCCCTACGAGTTCGCGCCGATACGGGACCGGCGCACAGGTGCACGCCGTGCCATCAGCCGGGCCGGGCTCGCCTCGGACTCCCTGCATGAGCTCTCGTGCCCAGCCCTGACGGTGGGCGCGGGCAAGGACGCCGGTCAGCGCATCCTCGGCCTGGCGGACCTGCCGACCGCCGTGTTCTGCGCCGACGATCTGCTCGCTCTCGGAGTGATGCAGTCCCTGTACGAGGCCGGACTGAGGGTGCCTGACGACATCGCATTGGTCGGCTACGGGGACCTCGACTTCGCAGCGTCCGCCGTCGTGCCGCTGACCACGGTGCGGCGGCCGGTCGTCGCCATGGGGCGGCAGGCCGGCCGCCTGCTCATCGAGGACACGGCGCACAACGCCGTTCACGGACATGTACACGTCGTACTGCAGCCGGAACTGGTCGTGCGCCGGTCCACCTTGGCAGCGCCGGCGCGGTGACCTCGGTGGTCAGGGCTGTTCGGGAACATGGTGCAGCGGGGCAGCGGCCGGCGTCCGGTGGGCGAGGAGAAGGGGCGCACCCGCGAGAAGCAGGGTGGCCAGACCGAGTGCTCCGACGGCCGAGCTCAGGTCTCCGAGAGCTTCCTTGCCTCCGAGGAGGATCAGTGGGCAGGCAAACTCGCCCAGGAAGAACGCCGAGGTCCACAACCCGGTGCCGCGTCCCCGGTCGGCGAAATCGAGACGGGACATGGCCAGCGTCAGGAGGGACGGCAGCAGCAGGCCGGTGCCCACGCAGTTCACCACGGCACCGACGATCAGCAGGGGAAGGCTGTCGCTCATCGCCATCAGGAGGAACCCAGCGGCACACAGCAGGAAGACAATGGGCAAATGGTGCCGTGGCCGGCCGGTGAGGCGGGTGAAGAGCACCGAGCCGAGGACGGTGGCCGCACTCGCGACCGCGGTGACGGCACCGATGCCGCCGGTGGAGTCGACGCCCAGGCCATCGAGGAGAAAGGACATCTCCACAGGCACGGTGTAGAAGACGACAGCACCGAATGCGGTCAGTAGGCAAAGGCCGGCCATACGGCGTATCGGAAAGGGCCGCGTGTCCGCAGTGGGGGCGTTCGGCCCGATCTCCATCGCTGATGAAGCCAGTGGTGCCGGCAGTACGCGAGCCATGGCGGGAGCGAGCAGCAGTCCGATTCCGTACATCCAGAACGGCGCCTGCCAGCCGGCTCCTCCAAGGGCCCCTCCGAGCACGAAGAAGACGGTGGCGGATGCCGAGGCGCACATGGTCTGCAGCGCGAGGTAGCGGTCACGGACGCGCCCCGTGTAGTAGTCACCGATCAGCGTCGTGCAAGCGGTCATGATCGCCGCCTCGGCCACACCCACCAGCACGCGGCTGGCGAGAATGCCGTACAGCGAGTCCACCCACAACGGAACTGTGCCGAACAACGCGTACAGGACCGTCGCCACGATCAGCAGGCGCTTGCGGCCGAGACGGTCGACGACGACACCGGCAAAGGGAGCCAGCAGGGCCAGCGACAGCGCGGGAACGGTCAGCACCAGGGGCACCAGGGCCTCGCTGCCGGCGACACCTTCGAAGTGCTCCTGCATGCGAGGCAGAACCGGTGCGAGCAGCACCGCGCCCAGAACAGGCAGGCAACTGCCGGCCATGAGGAGAGCTGCAGGTAGTTTCCCCTGCGGATCCGGGAAGTCGTGGGCGTCGGAGGGCGGGGTGACGGGAGCGGGCATGGCGGCACTCCAGAGCGGGAGGCGGGAAGGGAGATGCGCGTGGCAAGGGATCCGTCGGTCGACGACGTCGGCGCACGGCATAGGGATGTGCCACGACTATGCGGCCCCCTGGGTGGCCTGCCCAGCCCTGCCGCGATCCGATTTTCGGATGCCTCGGATCCACTGGGCGGATACCACCGATCCAGGTCGTCCGC
The DNA here is from genome assembly GCF_045207435.1 of Streptomyces sp. NBC_00876. Taxonomy (NCBI): domain Bacteria; kingdom Bacillati; phylum Actinomycetota; class Actinomycetes; order Kitasatosporales; family Streptomycetaceae; genus Streptomyces; species Streptomyces sp. NBC_00876. Next base: position 7,143,399 of record NZ_CP108800.1, on the reverse strand, counting down.
TCCCGCCACCTGTCAGGACGGCTGCGGCGTGTCGTGCCCGTCGGCCATGCGTCGGCCGACCCGGGCCGCCGTTTCGCGTAGCCAGATGTGTGCGGCGTCGTGCGTGTGGACGGGGTGCCACCACATTGCCTCTCGCAGCGGCACCGCTTCGTAGGGCGGTTCCAGTACCCGCACGGCAGCGAGGGGCGTCATCAGGTGGGCGAGGCGGGCCTGGATCAGGGCGATGCGCCGGGTGCCGGCAACCAGCAGCGGCAGCAGTTGGAAGCTGTCGACGGAGACCTCCACGCGCGGTTCGACGCCGAGCATGCCGAGTTGCCGTACGGCCGGGGCGTCGTAGGTGCGCTGATAGGTGACCCACGGCAGCCGGGCCAGGTCCTGGCGGGTGAGCCGGTCCTCCACGCTCGGGTGATCGTCGGCGACGAGGAAGACCCACCTGTCCTGGTAGAGGTCGGTGGCGGGGAAGTCGCTGACCACTCCGTGCGGCATGAGCAGGCCGTCGGTAGTGCTCAGTAGCGTGGCCGTGTCATCGACGATGGTGGTCGGGGGCTGGGTGAAGCGCAGGCGGATGCCGGGAGCCTCCTCATGCACGACCCGGGCGAGCTCGGTACCGAACACGGCGACGGCGTAGTCGGAGGCGATCAGCTTGAATTCGCGGCTCTCACTCGCCGGGTCGAAGTCGGCCTGGCTGGCGAACAGGCGCTCCAGCACGTCATAGGCGGTCGCGGTGCGGTCGAGGAGAACCTGCCCGAGCGCTGTGAGTTCGTAGTGGCCGCCGACCCGGGCGAGCAAGTCGTCGTCGAAGTGGCGGCGCAGTCGGGCCAGGGCGGCACTCATGGCCGGTTGGCTGAGCCCGACGCGCTGTCCGGCGCGCGTGACGTTGCGCTCCTCCAGCAGAGCACGCAGCGCGACGACGAGGTTGAGGTCCAGACGGGACAGGTTCACGGGCGTTCCCTTTGCGAAAAGGCGCCGACCAGCGCGAATAAACACAATGGATGACTGTGATCCATAGAATCGATTTCCATGATTGCCGGTGGCAGGTTCAGATTAGTCACATCGCCATCAGGAGGACATCTCTGTGAAACCTGCACCCGCGTCCGCGCTCTTCGCCGGACCGTTCGCCCTCGCCACGCTCTCGGCCCCGAACGGACCCGCGTTCCCCGCACTCGTCACACCCGACGCCCAGGTGGTCGAACTGCGAGCCGCATTCGACGACGATCGGTTGGCCATCCGGAGCCTCCTTGAGGACTGGGAGGCCGTCCTCCCCCGGCTGGAAGCACTGGCCGAGGACGGCGGACAGCAGCGAAAGCCGCTGGCGGACTACCAGGTGCACGCCCCCGTCGAGCCCCGCCAGGTCTTCCAGTCGGGTGCGAACTACCGGCAGCACGTCATCGACCTGCACGTCGCGCACCGCGCCCCGAACGACGCCCGTTCCGAGGAGGAGCGGCGCGCGGAGGCGGCGGAGATCATGGACCGCCGGGCGGCCGAGGACCTGCCGTATGTGTTCATCGGGCTGCCGAGCGCGATCACCGGTCCGTACGACGACGTAGTGCTCCCCTCGTGGGCCGAGAAGCCGGACTGGGAGCTGGAGTTGGCCGCCGTCATCGGCCGGCCCGCCTACCGGCTGTCCGCCGAGGAGGCACTGGACCACGTCGCCGGCTACACCATCGCCAACGACCTCACCGATCGCACCACGGTCTTCCGCCGGGACATGCCGCAGATCGGCACGGACTGGCTGCGCAGCAAGAACGCCCCCGGTTTCACTCCGCTCGGCCCCTGGATCGTGCCTGCCGCGTCGGTCGCCGACCCGGACGACCTGCAGGTCACGCTGAAGCTGAACGGCGAGACGATGCAGGACGAGTCCACCAAGGACATGATCTTCAACGTCGCGCGGGTGGTGGCCTACGTCTCGCAGAGTGCACGGCTCCTTCCCGGTGACGTGGTGCTGACGGGCAGTCCGGCCGGAAACGGCATGCACTGGGGCCGGCTGCTGCGTGACGGTGACGTCATGGAGGGCACGGTCACCGGGCTCGGCGTCCAGCGCACCCGTTGCGTCGCGGAGGGGACCTCGTGAGCCTCGACCGCACTGACCCCGAGGGCTCGATCGCCGTGGCCGCCAAGGCGTACAGCAACTGGGGCCGCTGGGGCGAGGACGATGTGCTCGGCACTCTGAACTTCCTCGACGAGGCCAAGCGTCGCGAGGGGGCCGCCCTGATCCGGCGGGGTGTCAGCTTCTCCCTCTCCCAGCGCTTCGACATGGACGGCCCGCAGAAGGGCTGGCGCCGCCGCACCAACCCCGTGCACACGATGCTCGACACCGGAACCGACGCCGTCCTCACCGGGCAGGGCTTCCCGCACGGCATCGGCGGCGCCGACGACGTCATCGCGATGCCGCTGCAGTGCTCCACCCAGTGGGACGGGCTCGGTCACATCTTCGATCACGGCAAGGCGTGGAACGGGCGCCCGGCGGAGAAGGTCGTCACCTCCGAAGGCGACCTGGTCACCGGCATCGAGCACATGGCGCCGCACGTCGCAGGCCGCGGAGTGCTCCTCGACGTCGGCCGGGTCATCGGCGGGAACGGCGAACTGCCCGACGGGTTCCCGATCACCGCAGAGCACCTGACGGCCACGGCAGACGCCCAGGGCGTGAGCGTAGGCCGCGGCGACATCGTCCTGGTGCGCACCGGACAGCTGGCCCGGGTCCGCCGCGACGGCTGGGGCGAGTACGCCGGCGGACCGGCTCCCGGCCTGTCCTTCACCGCGGCCGGCTGGCTGCACAGCACGGAGATCGCCGCGATCGCGACCGACACCTGGGGCTTCGAGGTGCGGCCCAACGAGTTCGAGAACGCCTTCCAGCCGTTGCACCAGGTCGCCATCCCCAACATGGGCCTGCTCATCGGGGAGATGTGGGACCCGGACGCGCTCGCCGAGGACTGCGCGGCGGACGGCGTGTACGACTTCTGGCTCACCGCCGCCCCCCTGCCGATCACGGGCGCGGTCGGCAGCCCGGTGAACCCGATCGCCGTCAAGTAATGAGCGGAACAAGGGAGTTCCCCATGAGAAACGACCGTACGGTCCTGGTGATCGGCGGCGGCGCGGCCGGCAACGCCCTCACCGTCCTGCTGCGCCGCGCCGGCCTCGACGTGGACCTGATCGAAGCGAAGGACGACTGGAACGCCACCGCGGGTTCCGGCATCACCCTCCAGGGCAACGCCCTGCGCGTACTGCGTGAACTGGGCGTGTGGGAGCAGGTGCAGGCATCGGGCTACGGTTTCGGCTCGGTGGGCATCACCGCCCCCGACGGCACCGTCCTGCACGCCCAGGACGACATCCGCAGCGGAGGCGACGACCTGCCGGCCACCGTCGGCATGCAGCGCCCACAGCTGCAGCAGATCCTCATCGACGCGGTGCGCGCGAGCGGAGCCCACGTACGCCTGGGCGCCAAGGCCACCGACTTCGACCAGGACGACGACGGCGTCACCGTGCGCTTCAGCGACGGCTCCGAGGGCCGCTACGGCCTGGTGGTCGCCGCCGACGGCCTCGGTTCCGCCACCCGCGCCGCGATCGGCATCACCGCGAAGCCGGAGCCGACCGGCATGGCCATCTGGCGTATCGCCGCCCCCCGCCCAGCTGGTCTCACCCGCACCGACCTCGCCTACGGCGGCCCGGCCTACATCGCCGGCTACTGCCCCACCAGCGACACCACGCTCTACGCATACGTCGTCGAGGCCAACCGCGACCGGGCATCCATCCCGCCGGAGACCTACGCCGACGAGATGCGCCGACTGACCTCCGCGTACGGCGGATTCTGGCCGGCGATCACCGCGACCATCACGGATCCCGGGCAGGTCAACTACACCTGGTTCGACCGGATGCTCGTCGAGGGCTCCTGGCACCGCGGCCGCATCGTGCTCATCGGCGACGCCGCGCACTGCTGCCCGCCCACCCTCGCCCAGGGCGCCGCCCTGTCCCTGGAGGACGCCTGGGTCCTCGCCCAGATGCTGACCGAGGCCGGCACCTGGGACGACGCACTGCTCCAGGCGTACTACGAGCGCCGCATCACCCGCGTCCGTCCGGTCGTGGAGGCGTCCGTCCAGATCGGACAGTGGCAGCTCGACGGAGTCCGCGACGCCGACGTGCCCGGTCTGATGGGCCGCACCATGACGATGCTCCGGGAGCTGCCGTGACATCCCCGACCGTGGACGTCCACGCCCACGTCCTGGTCCCCGAAATCGAGGCGCTCGTCGCCGGTATGCCCGCGCACGCCGAGGCCAAGGAGCTGGACGCCCGACGCAACGGCCCCGACGCCCTTGCCGTCAGCGGCCCCATGGTCCGCGCACGCATCCCGAAGATGACCGATGTCACCGCACGCCTCACGGCGATGGACGCCCAGGGTGTCGACGTCCAACTGGTCAGCCCCTCCCCCTCTCACTACCACTACTGGGCGGACCGCGACACGGCCGAGAAGGTCTACCGGCTCGCCAACGAGGCCACCGCCGCACACTGCGCCCAAGCTCCGGACCGGCTGCGCGGGCTGGGACTCGTACCTCTCCAGCACCCTGATCTCATGGTGCGCGCCCTCGACCATGCCCTCGGCCAGGGGCTGGCCGGTGTGGAGATCTCCAGCCACGCACCGGGGCGCGAGCTGTCCGACCCGGCGTACGAGCCCTTCTGGTCACGGGCCCAGGAGACGGGTGCGATTCTCTTCCTGCATCCCTTCGGGTGCACGCTCGACGAGCGTCTGGACCGGTGGTACCTGTCCAACACCGTCGGCCAGCCCGCCGAGAACGCCGTGGCCCTCTCGCACCTGATCTTCTCCGGGGTCCTGGACAGACACCCCGGCCTGAGACTGATCGCCGCCCACGGCGGTGGTTACCTGCCCACCCACATCGGGCGGTCCGACCACGCCTGGTCGGCACGCTCCGACGCCGGCGCGGGGTGCGCGCACCTGCCCAGCAGCTACCTCAGGCGGATCTACTTCGACTCCCTCGTCCACGACCCGCGGGTGCTGGGCTCACTGATCGAGGTCGCGGGTGCGGACCGGGTCCTGCTCGGCTCGGACTTCCCCTTCGACATGGGATCCGAGGATCCGGTCGGCGCGCTGCGCGCCGCACGACTGCCCGAGACCGATTTCGACGCGGTACGCGGCGGCAACGCCGCCGCCCTACTGCGACTCGCCTGACCTCACGAGGAGGAACACCATGAACGCACGCCTGCTCACCCACCTTCGGCACGTCGACCTCGCGGTGCCCGACTACGACAAGCAGCTCGACTTCTACGCCGGGGTGTGGGGCCTGACCAAGGTCGCCGAGGACTCCGGGATCTCGTTCCTGGCCGCCGAGGGCTCCCCCGAGCAGTACGTCGTACGGCTGCGCAGGGCCGAGGAGAAGCGCCTCGACCTCGTCTCGTACGGTGCCGCGAACCCGGCCGACGTGGACACCCTCGCCGAGCGGCTGCTGGCCGGCGGCGTGGAGCTGATCAGCCGGCCCGGGAAGGTGGACACCCCGGGCGGTGGGTACGGCTTCCGCTTCTTCGACGTCGACGGCCGCACCATCGAGGTCTCCGCGGACGTCGAGGTCCGCCAGCACAGGAAGATCGAGGAGAAGGAGGCCATCCCGGTCAAGCTCTCCCACGTCGTCCTCAACTCCCCCGACCTGAACCGCACGCGGGAGTGGTACGAGCGCCACCTCGGCTTCGCCCTCTCCGACACGCTCAGCTCCCCGCACATGGGCGAGGTCATGCACTTCATGCGCATCAGCAACCAGCACCACTCGATGGCCATCGCCCAGGGACCGCACACCGCCCTGCACCATGTCTCGTTCGAGATGCGCGGCATCGACGAGTACATGCGCGGCTCGGGCCGGGTCATGCGAGCCGGCTTCAAGAAGATCTGGGGCCCCGGCCGCCACATGGCGGGCGACAACACCTTCACGTACTTCCTCGACCCGCACGGCAACACCGTCGAATACACCACCGAGCTGGAGAACCTCGACGAGGACACCTGGCACCCGCACGTCTACGACTTCTCCAAGCCCGAAGTCACCGACCAGTGGGGCACCGCCAACGCCATGAACGAGATCGTCGCCAAGGAGTCGTTCAACGACCCCGACCGCGGCGTGTTCGTCGCCCCGCCCGTCTGATCGGGCGAACCTGGGGCGCGGCGGCACAGCCCCTGCCCGACGCACCCGCCGCACCCGCCGCACCCCAGGAACCCGGCACACCCAGTCACCCCGTACCGTCGCTCGCTCAGCTGTCGGACGGCAGCGGACCACCGCAGCCAGCACCTCCGCGCGGGCGGCCAGCTATCGGAGCGGGGCCACGACCCGACCCGATGCGCATCCTGCTCACCTGACCCACACTCCGCTGGAGCCGCACCATGCGTTTCGCCGCATACCAACATCAGCACGGCTGCCGGGTGGCCGTCGTGGAAGAGGACGGCACACTCTTTCCCCTGCCCGGCGTCACGTCTCTGACCGCGCTGCTCGCGGAGACCGACGGGCTCCCCGGCCTGCTCGCCGCAGGCGCGGCGGCACTCGATGTGCCGGCCGGGCCCCATGTGTCCCAGGTGCGGCTGCTCCCCCCGCTCCAGCCCACCTCGGTACGCGACTTCGTCACCTTTGAGGAGCACGTCGAAGGCGTGCGCCGATCGATCGACGGCGTCGCCGGGGTGCCCGACGAGTGGTATGCGGCACCGACCTTCTACTTCACCAATCCGCACGCGATCTACGGACCCCGGGACGGGATCCCGGTGCCGCCCGGCTCCGCAGTTCTCGACTTCGAACTCGAAGTGGGAGCCGTCATCGGCCGCGAAGGCCGCGACCTCACACCGGAACGCGCCCGCGACCACATCGTGGGCTACACCGTCTTCAACGACTGGTCCGCACGCGACCTGCAGTCAGCCGAAATGAAGGTCGGCCTCGGCCCGTGCAAGGGCAAGGACACCGCCACCACCCTCGGCCCCTACCTCGTGACCGCCGACGAGCTGGAGCCCCACCGTGACGCCGAAGGTTTCCTGCGGCTGGCCCTCACCGCCAGGATCAACGGGGAGACCGTCGGTACGGACCTGCTGTCCAACATGAGCTGGACCTTCGAGGAGATGACCGCCTACGCGTCCCGCGGCACCCGCGTCGTACCGGGCGACGTCCTCGGGTCGGGAACCTGCGGCAACGGCGGCTGCCTCGCCGAACTCTGGGGCCTGAGCGGCAAGCAGACCCCACCCCCGTTGCAGCCCGGTGACACCGTCAGCCTGACCGTCGAAGGTATCGGCACACTCACCAACACCGTGGTCTCGGGTGTGGAACCCCTCCCCCTGCCCGCCGGCCGGCGCCGCAACCGGGAGCGGCCGTGACCGGCCAGCCCTCCATGAGACTTCTCGACAAGGTGATCGTCGTCACCGGCGCTGCCCGTGGCCAGGGCGCCGCCGAGGCCGCCGCCCTCACCCGCGAGGGCGCCCACGTCATCGCCACAGATATTGAACCCCTGCACGGATGCCGTGGTCTCGACGTTGCCAGCGAGAAGGACTGGGCCGGCCTCGCCGCCGCACTGCGGGAGACCCACGGGCAGGTGCACGGCCTGGTCAACAACGCCGGCATCACGTGGCGCGCACGCGTCGGCGACGTACGCCCCGACGACATGGCCCGCGTCCACGCGGTCAACGTCACCGGCCCTCTCCTCGGCATCCAGCACCTCACGCCCCTGATGCCCCCGGGCTCCTCCATCGTGAACGTCGGCTCGTCCGCGGCCCTCACCGCCCACTACCCGGTCGCGTACACGACCAGCAAGTGGGCCCTGCGGGGCCTCTCGAAGGCCGCCGCGCTGGAGCTCGGCCCCCGCGGCATCCGGGTCAACATGATCCATCCCGGGTATATCGAGACCGAGATGACCGCCTCCGCCGCCCCGGCCTTCCGCGAGGCCAACATCCGCGAGACTCCACTGGGACGCACCGGAAGCGTCGACGAGGTGGCTCCCCTGGTGGTCTTCCTGATGTCCGACCAGTCGTCGTTCATCAGCGGAGCTGAGATACCCGTCGACGGCGGCCTCACCGCACACGGCGGAGTCAAGTCCATATCTGACGCCCTTCGCCCCGAAGCCGCGGTGCGAAACGGCTCGAAGGCAAGGTGACTCCGATTTCCGGCACCGCGCGAGGCCGGGGCCGGTCAGCGGCTCTGCGGTTCGCCGCTGAAGGCGTGCAGTCCGTCGAAGGCGACCTGATCCACGAGTAGGCCGTCGGCGACCCAGCGGCTCGCCGCCCGGAAGGGCGGCACTGCTCTCGTCCCCAGCCCTTTGGACTTCACCGACGAGGCTCAGCCCGCGCCTGGGCCGAAGAGACCCCGGACGTGTTCGGCGAGATCGGCATCGTCTACGCCAACGCCGGCGCCGTCCGCGCCGATCTCGTCGTCGACGGCCGCCGGTCCACCGTCCTGCCCGGCGCCATCCCAGAGAAGGAATCACACACGTGAACAAAGTCAGCGGCAGCGCCGCCGAGGCGGTCACAGACATCCCGTCCGGTGCCTCACTGGCCGTCGGCGGTTTCGGGCTCTCCGGCATTCCTGATGTGCTCATCGACGCCCTGCACAAGCAAGGGGCCAGCGGCCTGAATGTCGTTTCCAATAATTGTGGAGTGGACGGCCGCGGCCTCGGCGTCCTGCTCGCCGCAGGACGCATCTCCCGTGTAACCGGCTCCTACGTGGGCGAGAACAAGGAGTTCGCCCGGCAGTACCTCAGCGGAGAGCTGGAGGTGGAGCTGACCCCGCAGGGCACGCTCGCCGAACGCCTGCGGGCCGGTGGCGCCGGGATACCCGCCTTCTACACGCCTGCGGGCGTCGGTACCCAGGTGGCGGAGGGCGGCCTGCCCTGGCGCTACGCGCACGACGGCACGGTTGCCGTCGCCTCGCCGCCCAAGGAAACCCGGGACTTCTCCGGGCGCACGTACCTTCTGGAGCACGGCATCGCCACCGACTTCGCCCTCGTCCGGGCATGGCGGGGCGACCGGCACGGCAACCTCGTATTCCGCCGGGCTGCGGCCAACTTCAACCCCCTCGCGGCCATGGCCGGCCGCGTCACCATTGCTGAAGTCGAGGAACTCGTCGAACCCGGCGAGCTGGCCCCCGACGAGGTCCACCTGCCTGGCATCTACGTGCAGAGGGTTGTGGAGCTCACCCCCGAGCAGGCCGCCGACAAGCACATCGAGAAGAGGACGGTGCGCAACTGATGCCCTGGACCCGTGAACAGATGGCCTCCCGCGCCGCCGAGGAACTCGCTGACGGCTCCTACGTCAACCTGGGCATCGGCCTCCCCACCCTCATCCCCGGCTACCTCCCACCCGGGGTGCACGTCGTGCTCCACTCCGAGAACGGCATCCTCGGTACCGGCCCTTATCCCACCGAGGACCAGGTGGACGCGGACCTCATCAACGCAGGCAAGGAAACCGTCACGGTCCTGCCCGGTGCCTCCTTCTTCGACTCCGCGCTCTCCTTCGGCATGATCCGCGGGGGTCACATCGACACCGCCGTTCTCGGCGCCATGCAGGTGTCGGCCCGAGGCGACCTCGCCAACTGGATGATCCCCGGCAAGATGGTCAAGGGCATGGGCGGCGCCATGGACCTCGTCCATGGCGCCCGGCGTGTCATCGTCCTCATGGAGCACACCGCCAAGGACGGCAGCCCCAAAATCGTGGAGGAGTGCACTCTGCCCCTCACCGGTCAGCAGTGCGTGCACCGCATCATCACCGACCTCGGCGTCCTGGACGTCACCGACCGCGGCCTCGCCCTTGTCGAAACAGCCCCGGGCACAACGTTCTCGGACATCATCACGCGCACCGAAGCTCGCGTATACGCGGACAGTCGTACGGCCGCATGCTGATCAGACGGACCTGACGTCGCGTTCCCTGCTGACCTCCGAGTGCGGGGTTGGTCTTCCTCCCCGATGACATGCTGCGCGGACCCGCAGAGCAGCACCTCGACACCCGAGCACTCGGATTCTCCTGTGAACTGGGGGCACAGCAATGGGTTCTCGTGCGACGTGAAGGTGTACACCCCCTTGTCGTGCAGACCCCAGTCCCGAACGCGGGGGCCTCGGTGAAACGGGCCCGAGAACCCCATCCACTCATACGCTCCGACGGAACGACACGGGGCCGGGACCGCCGTGTGCGCCGTGCATGTCTTCTCGAGGTACGCGATTGCCGTTTCCAGATCCGGGCCCTCGGACTCGCCGGCACCGGCCGAGCCGGACTCGCCGACCGCGACGCGGCCCCCAACACCGAACGCCGTCGTCTCAACCTCGAAGGAGCGGCCCCCGAGAGGGCTCCCTGAACCGCTGTGGAAATGCCGGAGTTTCGGTTGTGAAAAACAGAGCAGGTGCCACGATCCGCTGCCCACCGAGGAGGTGGAGCTGCGGCGAACCATTCCTGACGCAACCACCCACGCCGGGTTGAGCGTTTACGCTCAGACTTCCTCGTAGGCCACTGGGAACACGGAAGAAGAGGCAATGGCAAAAGCAGAGTTCTACGTTTCGGCCGATGTGGAGGCCGACGGGCCGGTGCCCGGGCCGTTCTCCATGTCGAGCTTCGGCCTGTCGGTGGCAGGGGTTCGGGCCGGGGACGTGTTCCGGGTGATCGACCCCGCTGAGCACACCTTCTACGCCGAACTCAAGCCGATCAGTGACGCCTTCGACCCGGAGGCCCTGGCGGTCGGCGGCCTGGACCGCGGGCGGCTGGCGCGGGAGGGGCTGGATCCCGTCGAGGCAATGAATGGCGCGGCCGCGTGGCTGGCCGCCGTGTCGGACGAGCTGGACGCCAAGCCGGTGTTCGTCGCGTACCCGCTTGGGTACGACTGGATGTGGATGTACTGGTACTTCATACAGTTCGCCGACGGCGGTTCGCCGTTCGGCCATTCCCGCTGCATGGACCTGAAGTCGCTGTACGCGGCCAAGGCCGACGTGCAGATCGGGGAGGCGACGAAGCGGTCGATGCCGCAACACCTGCTGTCCTCACGCCCCCACACGCACAACGCCCTGGACGACGCGATCGAGCAGGCCGAACTGTTCCAGAACCTCATGCGCTGGGATGCCCCCCGCGCCCGTCACTGACCTCACCAATTCGCCCGGGCACGGCGACCGTTGGGGCGGAGACGCGAGAACGCCTTCCTGACCTGGGACGATGAACCTGCTGACAGGCTATAGGCCCAAGCTCGTGACGAAGCCCGAGAAGGTAGGTGCTACGACCCGCCACTGGCACAGATGGGGGTCCGCCCAGAAGTCACTGCCTACGACGCGGGGATCCGAGGGGTCAGACCGGTAGTCGAGGGCCAGGGCGCCGTCATCACCGGGGATGCGAGTGGTGACGATCAGCACTGCCTGTTCGATGTCGAGCCAAGGCAGTTCGAGCGGGGCGGCGCCCTTGCTTCCGCGCGCCTGACGAAAGAAGGCGGTGTGCGGATCGTCGGCGAACATGTCCATCGACCGGGACGCGTACTCCATCTGCTGAGGGTTCGATACGAAGTGAAGTGGGTCCTTGAACCACGGGATGACCTTCGCAAGCGCCGCATCGCCCGGGTGACGCCAGAGGCCGCGATCGATGAGGGACATCAGCAGGGCGGGCAGTACAAGTCCACGGACTGTCGAAGGCTCCATGGAGCACAGTTTCGCACCGCGGGCAAAACCAAGGAGACACGCTCCATCTGATTCGCTGATGCCACCGGGGCAGCGTCCTGCGCACCGCCGCCCACCTGGCCGCCGAACACGGCCCCTTCGACCCGGTCCTGGCCGGAAGCCTCTTCGGCTACCTCGAAGACCGCTTCGCTCGAACCCTGATCCGCACCACTCTGTCCCGCATGTGCCGCCCCAAAGGCACGTTCCACTTCGCCGACATCGCGCCCCCGAACCCCTACGGCGCCCTGATGGCCCACATCGGCCGCCGGAACCTCGTCGAACGCACCCCGCCGGCATCGTGGCCGCCGTCCGCGCCGCCGCGCCTCCGGGAACCGTCGCCGGACTGGACATCACCGCCGATGCCACTGGCCTGACGCTGTTCGCGACGGTGCGGCGCGCTGACGGGCCGGGGTGATCCCCGCCGTCGGCTCGCGTTCGTCGCCGACGCAGCCTCGATCGTCAGTCGAGGCCTTCGACGATGCGGAAGTCGCGCTCGACACCGTCAGCAAGTACGGCCAGCGCCTCCTGGTAGGCCGCACTCGCATGTGCGGCGACCGCCTGTTCGAAGCTGTCGAACTCGATCAGGATGGTGCGCTCGGCGATTCCGGCGTCGTGTGCGACGACCCGGCCGTCGCGGGCGAGCAGCCGCCCGCCCGCAGCCGCGACGGCTGGACCGGCCAGCTTGTTGTAGGCAGCCAGCTTCTCGGGGTCCGCAATGGAGCGGTAGGCGCTGACCCAGTAGCCCTTGGCCACGGTTACCTCCTGTGTTCGGAATGGATGTTCAGAAGCATGCTCAGACCCATGGCCGGCGCGCTATGGGTCAGCGAGCCGGCGGAGACGGCATCGAAGTCGGACGGCTTCGATCCTCAGCCTCCGGTCCGACTGGACCGGCCCGGGCCCGGCACACCGCCTGGGACCGTGACCGGGTCGGTCTCGGGTGAGCGTCGGCGGGCGAGGGCGAGGCCGGCCATCGTCGTGATCGCCATCGCGGCGACGCCGACCAGCGCCGCGGTCGTGTAGGCGTCGTCGTTCGGGAAGAGGCTGCCCGTGGCGGTGCCGGCGGCCAGGACCAGACCGCCGATGGCGCTGCCCAGGGAGTACCCGACGCTGCGGACGACGTAGTTGAAGCTCATGGCGCTCGACGTCTCGCTCTTGGGGGTGACGGCCAGGATGACGCCGGGCATGGCGGCCGAGAAGCTGCCGACGCCGAAGCCCAGCACGCCCATGGCCACGAGCAGTTCGGCCAGGCTGGACCGCGCGGTGGCGAACAGGACGAACCCGCCGCCGACGATGGCGGCGCTGCCGGCCAGGATCAGGGGGCCGTCGATCCGCATCCGGACCCGCGGTGTGAGCTTGCCGGCGACGAACCCCAGCACGGAGAACGGGATGAGGACCAGCCCCGCCACGAAGGTGGTCAGCCCGAAGCCGTAGCCAGCGCTGTGCGGCGTCTGCGCGTAGCGGGTGATGAGCGTGAGCAGGAGGTACATGCCGATCCCGCCGACGAACATGGCGATGTTCGCCCCGGCGACCGCCGGGTGCCGTACCGCCCGGACGTCGACCAGAGGCGTCTTGGTCCGCAGTTCGGAAACGGTCCAGGCGAAGAGCAGGAGTACGGCGGCGACGGCAAGGGTCACCGCCACGGCGAGGTGTCGGCTCCACAGGCTCCTCTCGCCGGCCAGGAACAGGACGAGGAGCAGTCCAGCCGCCAGGACGAGCGCACCGGCCACGTTCACGTGAGCGGAGCGGCCTTCGGGAGCTGCGGGCATGGAGCGCCACGCGGTCACGAAGGCGATGGCGGTGACGAGCAGGCCGAGGCCGTAGGCGGCCCGCAGTCCGCCGAACTCGGCGAGCAGCGCGGCCAGCGGGTAGCCGACGCCGGCTCCGATGATGGAGACCACTGAGATCAGGGCGATCGTGGCCGCGCTGCGCTCCTCGGGAAGATGGTCGCGGGCCACGCCCATCATCAGCGCTGTGAGACCGAGTCCGACGCCTTGGGCCGCTCTGCCCACGAGCAGCCAGGCGAACGGCAGCGGCAGCACGGTGAGTGCGCTGCCGACGACGACGATCGCCAGCGTGGCGAGAATCGTGGCCCGCCGGTGCGGTCCGGCTCCGAGCCGGCCGAGGACGGGTGTGGCGACGGCGCCGCTGAGCAGGGCGATGGTCAGCGTCCACTGCGCGCTGTCGAGGGAGACGTGGAACGTGGTCGCCACGCTGGTGATGAGCGGCGTCCCGAGGCTGGCGACAGCCGCCACGACCAGGGCGATGAACACCAGGGCGGGGACCAGCAGCCGTGTCCCGGAACGTATCGGGGCAGTGCTCATGGGCTGGTCATGAGGCCGGGCACCGGTCACCGGTCCGACTCCTCGCGGACGTGGCTTTCGAGCTCCGCCAGATGCAGCAGCGCCGGGAGGGCTGCTGCCAAGGCCTCGGCCTCGTCACCGGTGAGTTCGTCGATCAACCGCGCGTACGCGTCGATGCCCGCCTTGCGTCGCGTCCGGACGTACGACGCGCCGGCGTCGGTCAGGCACACCAGCGTGACCCGCTTGTCGGACGGGTCGCCCTTCCGCTCGACCAGCCCGGATTCCTCCATCACCCGGACCAGGACGGTCATGGCGGGCTGGGTGACGCCCCCGGCCACCGCCAGATCGGTGATCCGTCGCGGGCCGGTCTTGTCCAGGGTGGCCAAGGTGGCGGCGGACGTCAGGCTCATGTCGCGTGGAAGGCGTCTCACAGCCCTGGTGGCCAGACCGTAGAGGGCTGACCCGATGGCATCGGAAGCGCCGTGCGCGGCGTCTCGGCGACTCATACCTGAAGCATAACAGTTTTATATGAATCCTTTATGGATCTCCCTCGCGGAGCGTCACGGACGTTCTGCACCCGTCAGGACCCCGGCAGTGACGCTCGCCGACGGCGGCGCGGCCATCGCGGATCCGGCCGTACTGCGGGACCAGGCGGGGTCGTTCGGCGCAATAGCCTCGACACCGACGGCCCGGCGACTGTTCGCCGACACCGACGAGAGGACACCGGCTCCCCTGCGCCCGGGCCCGGGAAGTTGGTCTGATGCACGATCAGGTGACATCCGAATTGACTCACCGGCTTCGAAGTCCACGCGATGCAGCGCTGAGAACGGTCAATTTTCAGTAGTTTATGACCGAGTCGATGTAAATCTTCGGGTCGTCCGGCGATTCGCCCGCATAGGAATCGCCCGCGACAGTGGTGGTCTCTCTTCCCGTCCGACCTGCGGCCACATGCGGGAAGTCGAGTTCAGTGGTCCGCACCCACTCTTTACCGTCACCCACACTGACAGTGACCCTGATATTGACGGCCTGGTCACCGCTATTAGTGGCATTGCAAGCAATGTTGAAGCCAATCGCACTGCGAGTGACCCGGACCTCCACATCGCCAAGCGTGACGATCTTCGTGCGCCCCAGGTGACTGATCACCGGTGACGGTTCCGAACTCGCCTCGGTCGCAGCCGGAGCACTCGGCATACGCGTCGACGCGGCAGGAGAAGATGACGAGGGGGCGGCAGGAGTACTCGAATTCGAGCACCCGGTGACCAGCGCACCGACGAGCAGCACTGCACCCCAAGTTGCGATGCGCAGCATGTTCCGGCGGGATCGCATCAGTTGCATGCGCCGAGGGCGAGGTAGTTGTCGATGACGACCTCGGTGCAAGCGGTGTCGTACGTGCCGCACCGAGCCGCACCGGCCGAGATGGCGTAGCCGGCTCCACATGCATGGGCGGCGGCTTCGGCAACCCTCGCATCGGGCGCAACGAACCTCTTGGCTATGCCGCTTGCCCGCCTGTCCACCTTGCCCCCCTTAACATCCATGAGTCTCAATCGGCGGGATGCCCGTCGACTCGACCCCGTCGGCCACTGATCCGACTGGCACCGCCACGGTCACAGTGAACAGGACGGCGCAGAGACCGACGAACCCTGCAACAGCCCCACTCCCCCTGAAGTGTTGGCCAGCTAATCCTGACGCACGGAGAGTATCGCATCGAATGCACAAGCCGCGAGGACTTCCGATCCCCCCAGCCATGAGGCATCGACTTTTGCTGGCCAATTGAACTGTTGATTCGCTTCGACACCAAAAACGCCCTATGGGCCGGATGTTGAGGTGAACGTTATAGCCTCTTTTCTGCCCTTGGCTCTCACCTGGAGAGTGCTTACTTGTCAGCACATCCATGCGCAAGGTGTGCACATGCCAAGAGGCAGTTCGATCTGACGCTGTCGCGACTTCCGTGGTCTCGCCCTGTTGATCTTCAACGGGTGAGGAGTATGCGATTGCTGACACGAGGCCGCAGTCCTCAGCCGTCTCACCATCGGGTGATGCGGCTCAGCCAGGTGAGTGACACCGGCCACCCACCGCTGCCGCCGGGCCGGCCGGTGCTCCAGGATCGGGTGCCGCCGCCGTCTTCGGCGGAATGTGCATCGACCGCGTCCGTGCCGTACGAGCGACGCGACCAAGGCTGTTCGAGGAGTCCGATCCCATGCGTTCACGCGTCATCTCTGTCATGGCCGCCGCGGTTGCGGCCACTGCGGCACTAGCGCAACCCGCCCAAGCCGCCCCGCTCGTCGACGGGGTCTACCGGTTCGCGGCTCTCCAGGACGGCAAATGCCTGATCTGGCCCAAACCGAACGGGAACAGGGGCATGGTGTCGCTGGGCGACTGCACGGAGAACACGAACACCTCGGCGAACTGGCAGGTACGTCTACGCCCCAACGGAACGATGGAAGTCTCCACGCCGGGCTCGAACCCGCGCACCTGCCTGAGCTTGGCTACGGATTATAAAGTGATGGCCAACGACTGTGCCGGCAAGTACGCCGAGTGGACCGTCTCCTACGGGTCCGCCGGACCCGGCAGCGCGGTGTGGGCCGACATCGAGCACACTCCCAGCGACCAGTCCAACTCGTGGGGCAAGCTGGTGGATGATCCGGGCGTAACCGGTCGCATCATTGTGAGGCGGGTCCCCATCGAGCCGCACTACTGGGCGTTGCAGCAGGTCAGCTAGAAGCTGATCTCAGCAACGGGCCATTGCACGCGCCTCGCGCTCTCTCGTCGGCCCGACCTGGAGTCGGAAAAGGCGATGACTGGCGTCGTGCGCACAGCATCGCCAGCACGACAACGGTCCTGGTGTGGCGGCGCATCGACCCGGACTGCTCCGGAGCTCGGGTCGATGACCGCTGGAACCCACGCCGGACCAACGAGACTGCCAAGGCGCTCACCGGCCGCTGACAGACCACGCACCCGGACACCCGGCTCACCCGGCTCACCCGGCTCACCCGGCTCACCCGGCCGCAACTCAGGCTCCTGAATCCCGGAATACTCTGACGCGGTGATGAAACCTGAGGGGATCCTGGTGCCGCGCCCGAGCGCGCGCGTGGTGTTGCTGGACGACGCCGATCGGCTACTGCTGTTCTCCGCCATGAACAAGGAGGACGGTTCCGTCCGGTGGTTCACCCCTGGAGGCGGGCTCGAGCCGGGCGAGAGCCACGAGCAGGCTGCCCTGCGGGAGTTGCGGGAGGAGACCGGGCTGACAGACCTCTCGCTGGGGCCGGAAATCTGGCGAGGGCGTCCGTGGACAGCGGTCCGGGGCGACGTCGCCTATGAGGTTCGCCAGCGCTACTACCTGGCCCGGGTGCCTGCGTTCCAGGTCGATACCTCGGCTTTCGAGGAGATCGAGAAGGCCGCGATCACCGGGCACCGCTGGTGGACCGCGGCGGAACTGGCCGCGACGCCGGACTTGCTGCGGCCGGCTGAGCTGCCGAAACTGCTGGCGTCCTTGCTGACCGACGGCCCACCCGACCGACCGATCCCCGTAGACGGCTGAGCGCGCATCCTTGAGCACGGGCCATGCGGGCCGCCGCTCGGCGGCCCGCATGCGATCAGCGGCGCGGTGTGCTCGGGGCCTGCCGGCCGTCAGCCGTCGTAGACTCCGAACTCGCGCAGCGCCCAGCCCCACCCTGTGGCGGGGGTGCCGGTCCTCGCGGACACCCAGCTGTCGACGTCCAGGAGCACATAGCGGGCGCGCACCTGGCGGAAGGCGTACGCGTGCTTCTGGCCGCAGGTCGTCAGCCCGTGGGCGGCGCAGTCGGCGGTGCCGCCGGAGTCCGCCTCGGCGGCCACCGTCGTCCAGTTCTCACCGTCCGTCGAGACCTTGAGGTCGTACTTCTTGGGATAGTTCTCCCAGTCGGGATCGACCACCATCCGGTCCATGGTCGTGGCCGATCCCAGGTCGACCTTCAGGCTCCAGGGCGCGCCGTCCTTGGACTGGGCGAACGTCGAGGTGTCACCGTCGACGGCGGCCTCGACCGGGTGGTTCCAGTCGTTCGCCGGGGTGCCGTTGAGCATCGCGACCGGCTTGTCGTGGGCCAGGTTCGGGTCGGCCGGGGGCGGGGTGGAGGCGGCCGCCCAGGCCTGCGGTGCGGAGTTCATGGTGAACTTCAGGTTCCCGCCGCGCAGGAGCTGGGCGTGGCTGAGGGAGGGCTCGGTGATGCTGTGGCCGTTCAGCGACAGGGACTGTACGTACGGCTTGGTGGCTGCCCCGGGTGCACTGATGACCAGCGGGCGGGATGCCTTGCCCAGGTGCAGAACCGCCTTGTCGAAGAAGGGAGTTCCGATGGCGTACTGGTCGGATGCGGGATTGACCGGGTAGATGCCGAGCGAGGAGAGCACGTACCAGGCGGACATCTGACCGGCGTCCTCGTTGCCGCTCAGGCCGTCCGGGCTGTTGGTGTAGTTCTCCTTGGCGATGCGGCGCACCCGCTCCTGCGTCTTCCACGGCTGGCCGGCGTAATCGTAGAGGTAGGCGGCGTGGTGGCTGGGCTCATTGGTGCGGTTGTTGTGGCCGCCCGCGAAGTAGCTGTCCAGCCAGGAGGCGAACTCCTCCTTGCCGCCCTTGAGGTCGATCAGTCCGGGGATGTCATGCAGGACGTCGAGTGTGTAGACCCACTCGTTTCCCTCGGTCCAGCCGCCGCTCGCCCAGGAGCCGTCGGCGTTGTGGGCCTGCATGAGACCGGTGGAGGAGTTGAACAGGTTCTTGTAGTTCTTGCTCCGCTTGAGGAAGAAGTCTGCGTCGTCGTGCTTGCCGGCCTTCTGTGCGACCTGGGCGACGGCCCAGTCCTCGTACGCGTAGTCCAGGGTGCGCGAGCCGGCCTCCGCGGTGTGGTCCGCGGCGACCCAGCCGTTCTGCTTGTACGTGGTCAGGCCCGCACGGGCCTCCGCCGGTGTGCCCTGCTGGCGGTCGTGGTAGTCGAGTTCGGTGTCCTTGTCCGGCGGGGTCATCGCGTCCTTGCGTACGGCCTCGTAGGCCAGGTCGCGATCGAAGCCGGTGAAACCCTTGGCCAGGTCCTCGGCGATGATCGAGTCGGCGTTGGTACCGGCTACGCCGAAGTCAGCTGGCCCATACCTCGGGCAGCGGCCGCTACACCCTCAAACTGTCCGACTCCGACGTCGACATCAACGGCCCGCTGACCACTCCTTGGCGCACTGCCACGATCGGTGACCTGGCCTCGGTCACCGAGTCGACGTTCACCGACGACGTCGCCCCCGCTTCCCGGATCTCAGACACCTCGTGGATCAGACCGGGCAAGGTGGCGTGGTCCTGGCTGGCCGGGGGCAAGCCCGTGCAGGCCAGCCTGGCGGCGCAGAAGGCGTTCGTCGACTACAGCGCCGAGCACGGCTGGGAGTATGCCCTGGTCGACGACGGCTGGAAGGGTCAGACATGGATGCCGGAGCTCGTCCGCTACGCGGCTCAGCGAGGCGTCAGGGTCATGGCCTGGATGCCCTGGACCGACCTCGACACCGAGGCCGAACGCGACACCGCACTGACACGGATGAATGAGTGAGGCGTCGTCGGCCTGAAGATCGACTTCATGGACTCGGAATCCCAGAGCCGATTTCAGTGGTACGACGACATACTGAAGGCAACGGCCGAGCACAGGCTGATGGTCAATTTCCACGGTGCGACAGTCCCCAACGGCATGCAGCGGACCTGGCCCCACGTCATGGCGTTCGAGGCGGTCCGCGGCGCGGAGTACGGGGCGGAGCGAACGACGGGCCCAACGGGCGAGCGACCATCACCGACATGACCACGTACCCCTTCGCCCGGAATGTCGCCGGTTCCATGGACTTCACCCCCATGGACCTCCATGTGGGCGGCCACCCCGACTCCGAGGCCGCCGAACTGGCACCGGCACCGGTGCGGCCACGCTCAACGAGGGCGAGGCCCTCACTCCCACCTGGAGAATCACCGTTCCCGCGGATGCCACCGTCAACACAGGAATCGAACTGACAGTGACGGCCCGCTACAGCGCCGGCCTCAAGGGCAAGAAGAGGACCGTCTCCGAAGAGCACAGACTGCTGGTCTTCGTCCCGCAGCCCGGCGTGGCCTACGTCAGCGAACTGCCCTTCACCGCAGAATCCAACGGCTGTGGCCCAGTGGAGCGTGACCTCTCCAACGGCGAACGCGACAGCGGAGACGGCAACCTTCTGCAGATCGCCGGCACCCGGTTTTACAAAGGACTCGGAACGCACGCCTCCAGCTCGGTCTCCGTCCGCCTCGACGGAGGGTACAAGCGCTTCACCACCCAGGTGGGCGTGGACGACGAAGTGACCGGCAAGGGCACAGTCGCCTTCGAGGTCATCGCCGACGGCAAAGTCATGGCGACCACCCCGCTCATGACCGTGGGCGACCGGCCGGCCACCATCGGCATCGACGTCACCGCGGTCCAGGATCTGACGCTTCGCGCCACCGACGGCGGCGACGGGATTTCCTTCGACCACGCCGACTGGGCCAACACCCGCCTGGTGCCGACCGACTGACATCCGGCACCTGGACCACGAACCCTGTTCCCTCAGGATCAGGCGGAAGACGGCGCACAGACAGTCGTGCCTGACCGCCCGCGCGACGACGCGTGCCTCCGGGAGGGGCCAGGGCGGGATCACAGTTCTCGTCCGCCACTCCACCTTCCGGAACCGGGGAGAGAGCGCCGTCCACAGCTGCACCGTGGCTCTGGGGCGTCTTCGGGGGGTGCTCGTGCACATCCGGCTCCAGGAGCTTGCCGAGGCGCCTCGCAACCATGCCGGACGGAGTTGACCGAGAGAAAACGGCAGGTCAGGACGGCTCTCTCCGCTCTATCGGCGAGTTCGCCGACACCCTGAGCATCCATCGAGCCACGGCCGCCGAAGACGACGCGACCGGGCCCGACTTGATAGGCAAGTCCATACTTGCCTATCCTGGTGCCGTGGCCGACGACCTCTTCAAAGCCCTCGCCGACCCCACCCGCCGCACCATCCTCGACGAGCTGACAGCGAAGTCCGGACAGACACTGTTCGAGATCTGCTCGCGGCTGAGCATGAAGCACCACCTCGGCATCTCACGCCAGGGAGTCTCCCAGCACCTCGCCGTGCTGGAGGCGGCCGGGCTCGTCGAAACGAGGCGGGAGGGCCGCTACAAATTCCATGACCTGAACACGGCCCCGCTGCGGCAGATCGCCGAGCGATGGCTCGCACCCGCCCCGTCCCCACCGGAAGAGAGCACCCCATGAAGATCCATCTGACCAGCGTCTTCGTCGACGATCAGGCCAAAGCCCTCCACTTCTACACCGAGGTCCTCGGCTTCGCGAAGAAGCACGACGTCCCCCTCGGCGGGACGGACCGGTGGCTCACCGTCGTCTCGCGCGACGAACCCGGCGGCACCGAACTCCTCCTGGAGCCCTCCGGCCATCCGGCCGTCCGGCCCTACCGCGACGCTCTCGTCAAGGACGGCATCCCGCTCGCCCAGTTCGCCGTCGACGACGTGAAAGCGGAGTACGAGCGCCTGCGCGGCCTCGGCGTCCGCTTCACCCAGGAGCCGTTGGAGATGGGCCCCGTCACCACCGCCGTGTTCGACGACACCTGTGGCAACCTCATCCAGATCGCAACACAGCCGCAGTAGGGACGAGCTGCCGAAACCGCCTCCCGGCTCCTGTGCACCTTCTGCCGGCGGATCTCCGGCTCAGGTCACCCCGCCCGCGTCGGTTCCCAGGCTGTCGGGCACAGGGACTCGGATCCGACTCAGGTCACCCGGCCTGCGTCGGTTCCCAGGCTGCCGCGCACAGGGACTCGGCCACGGCGGCCGTATAACGGGCGGCAGCCAGCCAGTACGTGGCGAAGCCGTCGGTGTCGGCAGGGAGGAGGCGGCCGAAGAGGTCGCGATCGCGTTGGGCCGCCGCGGAGCACAGGGCGATGAGGAGTCCGGCGGCTGTGGGGAGGCCCGCGCGGCGGATGCGGCGGGTCTCGGCGGTGACGTCACCGAGCATGCCGAGGGCTGCGCGGCCCGCCGGGACCGCCTGTTCGACCCGGCGCTCCAGGAGGTACAGGGGCGAGTGCGCGCCGGCCCCTGCCGGCTGTGACGGGGCGGGGTGCACGGGGGCAGCCGGGTCCGGGAGGTCTGCGCGGCGCAGGCGGTCGAGGCCGAGGTCGATCGTGCCCTCGCCGGTGGGGTGTGAGCAGGCGAGGAGAGTGAGCCGGGGGTGGGCGGCGGGCACCAGGCGGCCGATGATCCTCAGCCGTGTCCCCGGCGCCGTGGCCAGCAGCGTCAGGTTGTCTCGGTGGGCCAGCGCGGGGTCGTCGTCGGCGGCGGTGAGCCGGACGGGAATGCCTCCCTCACACAGAGCGAGCAGACAGGTGCCACCCGACTCCCGTACGGCGCCGAGGAGTTCGACGTCCAGGAAGAGCAGGTCGCTGCCGCCGCCGTCCGGGTCCGCGTAGCGGGAGGTGGACCGCAGGGCGCGGGCGGCCTGCTCGGACGGGGGTGTCTCCCACAGCGCGGCGAGCGGCTGCTCCGTCCACGCCACGCCCCGGGCGGTCACGGCTTTGACGCCCTTGCCGGCGCCCAGTCTGCCGTCCGGCGAGACCGTCGCCCCCGAGACCGCCAGGCCGGCCCGGCCCAGTTCCCGGTGGGTGAGCGCGCTGTCCCCCAGGCGCACGGCCCGGTCGGCCACGCCCAGGGCACGCCCGACGCCGCCGGGTGCCACGTCGGCGACCGTACAGAGGCGGCCGTCGGATCCGGCGACCCAGGTGCGGACGCCGCCGTGCCCCGAGTCGGTGACCACGGGTTCGGTGAACAGGCCGTACAGGCGCAGCGAGCCGTCCGGGCTGTACGGACGGCGCGCGCGGCCTCTGACTGCGGCCAGCTCCGCCCCGGACACCGTCCCCACTCGGCGTGCGGTGCCCAGGAGTTCGGCGAGGGCCGTGACGAGGTCGGCGGTGCGGTAGGACGGGTCCCCGGCGCGGGCCGCGCGCAGCAGTGTCACGACGGACAGTGCGGCGCCCGCGGCGCGCGGCAGTTGCCGGAGCCGAGCGGTGTGTGCGGCGCGGAGGAGGGCCGACTGGGTGACGGCGCCGGCCCCGTCGACGCCGGCCTCCAGCACGGCGGCGCCCGCCGACCACAGGGCGTCGGCCGCCGCGCGCTGGGCCGGGCTCGCCATCTCGGGCGAGGAGTCGGAGTCGGGGGTGGGGGCGAGGGTGGGGGCTAGGGCGGAGATGGGTGTGGGGGTGGGGGTGGGGTCTGTTGCGGAGGGGAGGTCGGGGAGCGGCCGGGTGGACTGGTCGGCCGGCTCCGGCGCCGGGTCCGCCACGGGGGCGGCGCAGGCGGCGGCCGCGCGGTGGACGCATGCCGGGGCGAGGAGGCAACCGCAGGCGACGGCGTCCGCCGTCGCCACTACGCCGCCCGGGGCGTGCAGGCGCAACTCGGTCTCGTCGTCGACCGCGATCGTCACCGTGTCCCCGTCGCGGTGCATGGGGCGGGCGCCGAGTTTGGTGACCGCCGCGTCCAGCCGCTTGCGCAGCCGTGGCGAGAGGTCCTCCACCAGCGTGGCCGTGACCTCCGGCGCGACGGGTGGCAACTGGGCGGCGTTCATGCGGTCTTCTCCCCTATCCAGCGGGCCAGTTCGAGTGGGCTGAGGGCTGCCACGGGCATTCCGGCGGCCACGAGCTGCCCGGCGACGCCCGTCGAGTAGCGGGGCCGGCCCGCGTCGTCGAGACTCGCGCACCCGAGGACGTGGCAGCCGGTGTTCACCAGGGCCCGCACCTCGGCCAGCAGTCCGCCGAGCGGCGCGCCCTCCTCGAAGTCGCTGATGACGACGACAAGGGTGCGGCTGGGCACCTCGATCAGACTGCGGGCGTGCCGCAGCCCGGCGGCGATGTGCGTGCCCCCGCCCACGCTCACCTCGAGCAGCAGGGAGAGGGGGTCGTGCACATGGCCGCTGAGGTCGACGACCTCCGTGGAGAACGCCAGGAAGTGAGTACTCAGGGTCGGCACCCCGGCGAGCACGGAGGCGGTCAGCGCGGACCAGATCGTGGACGCCTCCATGGATCCGGAGACGTCGGTGACCAGGATCAGACGCCAGTCGGCCGACCGGCGGCCGCGGCTGCGGAACACCGGCTTCTCGGGGATCACCTGGACCGTTCCGTCGGCCGTCCGCCGGGCGGTGGCCAGGTTGGCGCGCAGCGTGCGCGGCAGGTCCAGCCGGCCGCCGGGGCGGCGGGTGGGCCGGGCCAGCATGGTGCCGGTGAGCGCGGGTCGCAGTCGGGTGGCGAGCTGCCGGGTCAGTTCGTCGACCAGGTGGCGGACCAGGGGCCGGAGTGCCGCAAGGCGGGCTTCGGGGAGGCCTCCGGCGTACCGCAGGATCGTCCGGAGCAGTTCCACGGAGGGGGTGGCGGCCGCCGGGTCGAGTTCGGCCAGGACGTCCTGCCGGCCTGTCACGGCTGCGGCGGCGAGGACCTCCTCGCGGATGCCGGGGCCGAACAGCGCGGCCAGTTCCTCGGACCACTCGCGGACGCCGGGGAACGAAGGTTCCCGGCCGCCTCGCGGTCCGGAGCCGCCACCGGGGCCGGGGAGGCCGCTGCGGGATCCCTCTCCGTGTCCCGCGCCGTAGAGCTCGTCCAGAGCGGTCGCCAGGCGGGCGGCGCCGGGCGGCAGTCGGTCGGGGCGCCGGCCGAGCACGAGCCGCCACCGGTCGGCGGGCGCGAGGGTCCGCGCGGGGGTGGACTCGGTGGAGAGTGCGGTGGCGGCTGCGCCAGTGGGGCGCGGTGCGGGGGCAGCCTCGGTGGTGGGGGTGGCCTCGGTGGTGGGGGTGGCCTCGGTGGCGGGTGTGGCCACGGTGGCGGGGGCAGCCGCGGTGGTGGGTGTGGCCACAGTGGCGGGTGTGGCGCTGGGGCTCGTTGCGGCCGTGTGGCCTGGCGGCCGTGGGAACCGGTCGTCCTGCGCGGGTGGCGGGACGGGCAGGCCGAGGCCGGTCAGGAGCTCGCGGGCCGCGAGGTCGGCGGCCGTTCGGCGGGCCAGCTCGGCCGGATCGTCAGCGTCGAGGGTGCCCACTCGTTCGCCCAGCCGTTCCTCGACGGTGTCCAGCAGCCGGTCCCGGGCAGCCGGGCTCAGGGCGTCGAAGCCACCGCGCAACGCCGGCAGCCGGGCCAGGAACGCGGTGTCGTCCAGCTCGACGACCCGGTGCAGCAACGGATCCAGGGCGCCGACACCGACCGTCAGGAGCGGGCCCGCCACCGTCAGGACGCCGGTGAGACGGGCGGTGAGCGCGGCCCGGGAGGTGCTGTCCACGGCTCCGTCCACCCAGGAGGCGACTCGCCCCCCGAAGGTTTCGGCCTCTTCGTGGCCCGTGAGCACCCTGACCGCTCCGGCGGCCGCGGCGATCAACGGAGTGCCGTCGGCGGCCAGCCGGGCGAGGGCTGCGGTGAGCCGGATGCCGCCCAACCGGTCGGCCCGCTGGGCCAGTTCGAGCAGCGCTCGGGCGTCCTCGGACTCCTCGGAGCCGGTCAGACCGTCGACCTGGCGGACCGCGGCCGAGGTCAGGAGATCCGCCGCGTGCGCGGTGCGGGCGGCCCGTGCGGAGGCGGGGGCCGTGACGGAGGCGGTGACCGTATCGGTATCGGAGGCGGTGGCGGAGGCGGTATCGGCGGCGGTGGCAGTATCGGAGGCGGTGGCGTCCGGGGCCGACGGGCCGTCGGGCGCGGCCATGCCCGGCAGGTGGCCCGCCTCGATACGGTCCAACAGGTCGAGCCCGGCGAGGAGTTCGGGAAGGGTGCCGCTCGCGGGGAGTACGGCCGCCAGTTCAGTCAGCCGTTCGTCGGCCAGGGCGGGGAGTCCGCACTCGGCGGCCTCCGTGAGGCCGCGGACGACCTGGGCGGCCGTCGGGCCGTCCTCCGCGTGCTCGGCCGCGTGCCGCTGCCGCAGCACGCCCTCGGCCGCCTGCGCCGGGGTGACGCCGCGGGCCCCGGCCGCGGTGAGCATCGCGGCCGTCGCCGGGGTCCACCGGACCTGCCAGCGCGTCGTGAGTCCTTCCGTGCCCGCCGCGCCGGTCACCCCCTGTTCCTGCGCATAGGGGATACCGCACACCGTCAGCCTGCGCAGCAGCAGTTCCCGGCGCCGGTCCAGGGTGGAGCGCGCCGGGTCGAGCCGGAGGTCGCGCGGTGTCTTCTCGTGCGCGTCCTCGGGCCCGGGGAGGGAGAGCACCGCGGTCTCGGCCTCGACGGCGGGGCCCAGTCCGCTGCGCGGGGCGGCGGGCGCGGGCCGGCCGGTGCGGGCTCCGACGAGTACGCGTTCCAGGGCCCGGGCGACGGCGCGGCCCGTGCCGTAGGTCTCCCCTCGCCCCAGTACCGTCTGCACGGCTTCCAGGAGTTCACCGCGGCCGGGGGCGGGGAGGTCGCGCAGGCGGGCCAGGTCGCCGGCCACCCGGACGACCTCCCGGCCGTCCGCCGGGCCGTAGGGGTGGCCCTGTTCGCGCAGGGCGGCGCAGACGCGGACCGCGGTGCGGATCAGCGCCTCGTGCAGCGCGGCCGGGTCCCCGGCGGCGTCCAGGACGGTGTGCTGCCACTCCGGGTCCCGGATGCCGGCCGGGTAGCCGGACCGTGAGTCGAGCAACGGGTACGTGTACGGGACCAGGGAGACCGTGCACGCCGTCGTCCCGGCAGCGCCCTTCACCGGGCCGTCCGCGCCCGGTTCGGGCGCGGAGGTGGACGCGTCCGGCGCGGGACCCCTTGCGGCCCCGGCGTCGGACGGCAGCAGCGCCGGGGTGTGGAAGGCTCCCACCACCACGGCGGGCCGGCGCCCGCTCGCCAGGGCCTCGGCGACATGCCCGCGCATCCATGCCTCGCGCACCAGGTCCGTACCGTCCACCCCGCCCCGCGCCTCGGCCTCCTGGCGCAGCGCCCAGCCGGTGAGCAGGGCGGCACGGCGGAGCGCCTCGGGTGTCGAACCGGGCGCGAGGGCCTCCACCAGCCGGTCCCACAGGTCGTCGCCCTCCCGGCCGGTGAGCCGGGACCTCAGCGCGGCGGTCAGTCCGTGCCCCTCCCCCGGCACGGGCACGGAGTCGGCGCCCGGGACAGGGGCGGGGGCGGGGATGTCCGGAACTTCCCCCGCCCACGCCCGGTCGGCCAGCGGCAGATCGCAGGCCACAGCCGGGACCCCGTTTCTTGCCGCCCAGCGCAGAGCGACCAGTTCGGGCGAGAAGTCCGCGAACGGGTAGAAGGCCGGCCCCCGTTCGCCTGCTGATCCGGGACCGTGCCCGTCGGCGGGCACGGCGGCCAGCGCCACCGGGGCCTCGGTCTCCTCGTGGGCGAGCCAGCCCAGCCAGGGCTGGAACTCGGCGGGCAGTTCGACGAGCAGGACGTCGGGGGCCGCCGCGTCCAGCAGTGCCGGGAGGGCGGCCGCCAGCGAGGGCGCGTGGTGGCGCACTCCGATCAGGAACGGCAACCCGGAGCCGGTCGCCGCGAGAGCCGCCACCGCGGCTTCCGGGCCGGCGAGCCCGGCCGCCGGGCCCTGCACCGGGAAAGCGGCCGACGCGACGGCGGTGGGAAACACCTCGGCGGAGGGCGGCGTCTCAACGCTGGACCTCGACTCGGCGAAGGGCGGCGTCTCGGCGGAGGACCCGGTCTCAGCGATGAACCCCGTCTCGGCGATGAACCCCGTCTCGGCGGAGGGCGGCGTCTCAACGCTGGACCTCGACTCGGCGAAGGGCGGCGTCTCGGCGGAGGACCGCATCTCGGCGATGGACCGCGTCTCGGGGGTGGTCGACTCGCTCATCCGTCAGTTCTCCAGCACCGCGCGCAGGTCCCACAGGGCGCGCCAGGTGGCCGACCCCTGCTCCGCGCGCCTGCGCACCGGCCCGTCCCAGTACCCCAGCAGCCGTGCCGCGTCGGCCGGGTCGTCCTTCCGGACGACACCGAGCAGATGGCCGGGCAGGAGGGAGAGCACGTCCCGGTCGCCAGGGAAGTAGGCGGCTGCCAGGCCCAGGGCGCCCGCGACGGATACCGCCTCCGCCGTGCTCATCACCGTGGACGGGCGCTCGACCTCCCAGCCCTCCACGGAGCGGCCCTCGCGCAGGTCCCGGAAGGCGGTGACGAGGGCTTCGAGGACCGCGTCGTCCACCTGGTAGGGGGCGCCCACGCGTTCGACGGCCGCCCGCGACTGGCGCCGGACGAGCGCGGTCTCGGCGTCCACGTCCCCGATGGGGCCCACGGTCTCGAAGTTGAAGCGCCGCTTCAGTGCGGCGGACATCTCCGAGACGCCCTTGTCCCGCAGGTTGGCGGTGGCGATGAGGGTGAATCCGGGGGCTGCGTGCACCTGGGCGCCCTCGCCGCCCGCGAGTTCGGGGACCGCGATCCGCCGCTCGGAGAGCAGTGACACGAGGGCGTCCTGGACCTCCGGCAGGCAGCGGGTGACCTCCTCGACGCGGGCGACGGCCCCCCGGGTCATGGCGGCGAGTACCGGTGAGGGCACCAGGGCCTGCTCGGTGGGGCCCTGGGCGAGCAGCAGCGCGTAGTTCCAGCCGTACTTGAGCTGGTCCTCGGTGGTGCCCGCGGTGCCCTGCACGGTGAGCGCGCTGGTCCCGCAGACGGCCGCCGACAGCAGCTCGGAGAGCATGGACTTGGCGGTGCCGGGTTCGCCCACGAGGAGGAGTCCACGCTCTCCGGCGAGGGTGACCACGCACCGTTCGACCAGCGCGCGCTCGCCGACGAACTTCTGCTCGATCACCAGGCGGCTCGGCACCCCGGCTCCGGGCCGGGCGTCCTTCGGCAGGCCCAGTGCCTCGCCCGCGCTGCCCATCACGAAGGTGACGACGGCGCGCGGGGTGAGCAGCCAGCCGGGCGGGCGGGGCCCCGGGTCATGGGCGGCGAGGAAGGCCAGCTCGGCGGCGTACCGGTCCTCGGGCGGCGTGACCTGGCGGTGCTCCCGGCCGGGCGCCGTCGCCCGGTCCGCAACGGCGCCCGTGGTGGTGCCGTCCATGGTGGTCGTGGTGTCGTTCGTCATCGGCGGCGGCCCTTCCGGGGTGCGCGGGTGTCCAGTTCCTCGAAGGCGGGGGCGTCGCCGTCGCGGACCCGTGCCCAGGCGGCTGCGAACAGCGCGGGCACGGGGAGATGGGGCAGGGTCCTGGTGGACCCGGCCACGGGGTACAGACGTTCCTTCCAGGTCTCCAGCGGCAGCCCGGGGGCTCCGCGTTCGAGCCAGCCGCAGGGGAGGAACAGGGTGCGGCCGGCCCGGGAGCGCTTCGCCTCCACGACGAGGCCGGTGGCGGCGAGTTCCGCCCGGGCCCTGGTGATCCGTGCCGGCTTCCACGCGGTCCAGCGGACGCAGTTGCGGTCCGTCGGGTCGGGCAGGGCGAGCAGCATCAGGTACAGGGCGGCGGCGTCCGCGCTCAGACCGAGGGCGTCGACGATCTCGGCCACCAGGTCAGGCACCGCACGCGTCGGGTCCTGGGCCGGGTGGTGCGGGGAGCCTTCGGGAGCGCCCGCCGAGGCCAACGCGTCGGTCTCCTCACCCAGCAGTGTGCGCAGGGCGAGGAGATCCCCGATGCCGTGACGGCCGACGGTGCCTTCGATGAGGCCGAACGCCGGGTCGTCGGGCCCTGCCAGGCCGGCCGGGCGAATCAGCAGCTTCTCGCTGTCGCCGTAGCCGGGGGCGAGGAGCAGCGCCGTGCCGGCCCGGACCAGCCCGTCGGCGCCGGCGCCGCCGGACTCGGGGAGCCCGTGGGCGGCGCGGACCACGGGCCCGATCGAGCCCCCCGACTCGGTCCAGTCAAGACCGATGTCCAGCACCAGGTCCGGGTCGGCGAGGCGGTCGCGCAGGGCCGCGAGCCCGACGGGCAGGTGCGCCCGCAAGGGGTGCCCGAACGGCAGTGTGTAGGCGAGGGTGCGCAGGGCGGTCAGCGCCGAGTGGACCGCACCGCGTGCGCCCACCCGGCGCAGTCCCGGGCGGCCGGTGCCGTCCTGGACATCGGTGCCGTGGGCGAGCCAGGTCCGGGAGCCCGCGTTGAGGATCTGATCGACGGCCTCCGGGGTGGTGCCCGACAGGTCGAGGTCCAGTTCCTCGGGTACGCGGACGAGGGAGGCCAGGCGCTTCTGCCAGACCTCGGCGGCTGCCCGGACGTCGGGGCCCGTGGACCACAGCTCGGCCGGGTCGGCGGGCAGCAGTGCCTGGAGCACGGCGTGCCGGTCGTCACGGGGCAGGGCGTCCAGCCTGGACTGGGCGGCCTCAAAGACACGTGTCTTCACCCCGAGGAGCGCGAGCGCCTCGGCGCCGGGCTCCTTGACGGCTGCCGACAGCAGGGCGGCGGACTGGAGGGGGCCGATGCCGGTGGCCGTGTGGAACGCCTCGGCGGCCTCCGGACGCCAGGGTGCCGGGCCCTGTTCCCGTACCTGGGCGATGAGCCGGGTGAGCCGGTGGCGGTCGATGCCCTGTCGGTGAACCCTCTCGTGGTCCAGGGTGAAGCCGGGGACGGGTCCGAAGGATCCGGTCGGGTCGTGGTCCAGGGCGAGCCAACGTACCGCGTCGTTACGGGAGTTCCATCCGCGGCCGGCGAGGACCACGACGGTGCGGGCGCCCCTGCGCAGCACCTGGCCGAGGCGGTGCACGGTCTCGGGGCGTCCCGATCCGGTCGTCCCTCGGGAGATCGGCTCGACGAGTTCCACCTGACGGACGGTGCCCGCCGGGTCGGCCAGCGGGCCCGCGGCGAGGGTCTCCAGGAACACGAGGAGCCCGGTGCGGTGCTCGGAGGAGGTGGTCGCCGAGGCTGCCCGGTAGGCCAGTTCGGGCAGATCACCGAGGAGATCGGTCCAGGTCAGGGAGTCAACGGGCACGGTGTACTCGTCCCGCTGCCAGCCGTCCACGGGAGTGAACGGGACCGTGGACAGGATGGGTGGGCCGAACGCCGGCTCGCCGCCGAAGACATGGTTGACGGCGAGGATCTGCCGGATCACGGTCCAACGGCGCCCGGCTCCCCACCAACCGCCACTCATTCGCTCGGAGTTCCAGGCAGAGGCGATCTGCAGGGTCGTGTCGTCGCCGTGCTCGGGCTCGTGATCGAAGAACATGCCCTGGGTGCGGGCGGTGTTCCGGGGGGTGGCCGGCTCCACGGGCTTGGGCGGTGCCAGGTACTGGGCGGCTGCGACAGCCCGGTACACCGCGTCCTGGACGAGCGCGGTGACGCCCGTGAGGAGCCGTACGTCGGACACCTCGGGCAGCAGCCGGGCGACGACCTCCTGGCTCAGCTCCCGCGAAGAGGGACCGGTGTACTCCTTGACCGCCCGGAACGCCTCCAGATGCCGGGCGACCACGACAGCGACCTCCTCGAACAATTCCTCCGCCCGGGAGTCCGTCAGGTTCCGCAGGGCGGTGGAGCCCCGCTCGTCCCTCGGGCGCAGGGCGTGCCAGTAGGTGACGGGAGGTACGTAGGGGGTGCCCGCCGCGTCGTTCCCGCCGGAGGAGTCGGGGGTGACGGACCACAGGCTGCCACCGGTGCCGTCCGTGTCCGCCGGGTGTACTTCGACGGAGCGGTGGTGCAGGGCCGCGAGAGGCCGTGACCCGCCGGGCAGGGTGAGGGCGCCGAGCGGCACCGGGGCGTCCCCGCCGGGCAGCGGGTGCGGCAGGGTGACCGTGTGGCCGTCGGGGGTGCCGGCGACGATCCGGTGCCCGTCGGCCGGGGCGGCCGTGCCGGGCTCGGTGACCGTGTGGCGGACCCAGCGGCCGAGGACCGTGCCGTCGGTGCCGAACGGGGTGGTCTCCAGACCGGGCTGGAGGGGCAGCACCTGACAGTGCTCGGCGAGCAGCCGGGTGCCGTCCTGCACCCCGGAGCGGAGGAAGGCGGGGAGGGACGCGCGGCCGTGCGTGCCGCCGGCCGGGTCGTACTCCAGCCACACCCGCTGCGTGCCCTGGTGGCCTTCCCGCCAGAGCCCGGTGCCGTCGGAGATGACGGCGCGCTGGGGCGGGAGGGAGGTGTCGCCCGCGTGCAGGGCCTTGCCGCCGGTGGCGCGCCCACCGTCGGGCAGCGGCAGGCAGACCTCGTCCGAGGGGCCGGAGCCACCCCAGCGGGGGATCTGCTCGCCGCCGACGGTGAACACCTCGGCGGGGCGGTGCGACCAGTAGCCGCGCTGCTTGCCGTCCTCCCACCAGATGACCAGCAACTCGCCGTCGACGTAACGGAAGGCGAGCGTCCGCCAGTGGTCGACGGTGCCGGGCAGCCGCAGGGTGTGGCGCAGCAGAACGCCTTCCGGGCCGACGACGACGGCCCGTTCGAGCGTGTTCAGGATCAGCGCGGGCCAGGCCCCGGTGACACCGACGCCCTCCGACCGGTGGCGCTGCCGGCGCACGGCATCGGCCTCGGCGGCCAGTTCGGCGTAGGTCTCGTCGAGCGCGGGCCAGCCCAGTTCGTCGAGGACGCCGGTACGCAGGGTGGAGGCGAGCAGCGGCACGACATCGCGGCCCTCGATGAGTCGCACGGCCTGCGGGGCGACGTCTGCGACCACGGTGCGGAACGCCGAGAGCCGGTTGAGAGCGGACTGCAGTCCGGGGAGCCCTCGCGCGGCCGCGTACTCCTCGGCGCGGGCGGTCAGCCACTCCCGCAGGACTGCGGAGAGCACCGGGTGCGCCGCGAGCTTCGCCATGCCGGCGTCGCTCAGCCGCTGGTGTCCGTCACCGAGGCCGCCGACGTTCCGGCTCAGAAGGGCGCGGAAGACCGGCTGTCCGGCGACGGCGGTGAGATCCCGCACACCGGGCGCGGTGTCGGTGAGCCACAGGCCGACCGCGACAGTCGGGGACTGCGCGGTGCGCGTGTCCTGGTCGTCCGGCTCGGCGACGGGGACGCCGGAGGCCAGGCAGAGGTCGAGAAGGTCCAGGTCGGCGTTGCGCTGCCAGCGGCCCTGGAACAGTTCGACGGGGCGCCCGTCCGCGCGCAGCCGGTCCGCCATCCGGGCGGCCAGGTCGAGGGTCTGCGGGCTGCGGGCCGCGGTGGCCCGGTTACGCCGGCGGTGTGCCTCCCAGCGGGCGAGCCAGTCCGCCGGCGAGACGGAAGGGGCGGCGGAAGGGGCGTTGGAAGCCGGGGAGTCGGCGGAAGCCGGGGAGTCGGCGGGCGCGATTCCGGAGGGGTCCGGGAGGGCGGTCAGCAGGTCCTCGGCGCCGGATTCGGCCAGCAACGCGAGCCAGCCGCGTTCGCCGTCCATCTCCCGGCCGCTCTCGCTGAAGGTCTCCGGGAAGAAGCCGAGGAGCCGGGCCCGCACGGCCGCATCGCGTTGAGCGAGGGCGATGAGCGCGGTGCGGTAGGCGGCCCAGAACGAGGCGGGGGCGCGGACGACTCCCGGGGAGCCGATCAGATCGGCCACGAGGTCGCTTTCGGCGGCCTCGCGGTCCAGCCCGGCGGCCTTGACCAGCGCGCGCACGTCCTGCGGCAGCGCCGCGTACGGCGGCATGCCGGCCGCGCAGCGCTCGACCAGCAGGCGGCGGAACTGCGCCCAGGCGTCCGCCGGTGCGAGCCGGGCCACCAGGTCCCGCACGTACTGCCGCAGTGCCTTGACGGTCAGCGCGCCGGCGAAGGCGAACTCCAGGAAGACGGCCCGCTGCCGGTCCTCGTCCACGACCAGCCCGTGCACCCGCTCGGCCTCGCGGGCCTTGCCGAAGAAGGAGGCGGCGTAGGTGGTGTTCTCGGCCTGGAGGAAGAGGCGCGCCACCTGTTCGTAGTAGGTGGGGAGGAAGTGGGGGACGGCCCGGCCGAGCCGGGTGCCGAGTGCGTCGAAGCCCTCCTTGGCCGCTCCGGCGCGGGTCTTGGCCTGCCGGCCCAGCCGCTCGATGTCTTTGACCAGGGCCAGGGCATGGTGCCCGTTGGCCGGGTCGTTGACCAGCGCCCAGGCCGGGAAGCCCAGCGTCTCGCGGCGCACCTGGCCCACGACGGGGGCCTCGGCGGTCCGGGCCAGCCCGAGGAACTCCAGGGCCAGGTCCTCGGCTTCGCCGAGGGTGCCGGGCACGAGCCGGACCACGGGGCGGTCGCCGAGGGCGGTGTGCGTGTAGGTGCGGGCGGTCAGCGCGTCGGCGTCGTCCCGGTCGGTGGTGCCGGGCGGGAGGATCGCGCCCGCGTCGAGCAGGGCTGTCGCGCGGGCCTCGGCGGCCAGGGCGGATGCGCTCGCGCCCCGGGCCTGCGCGGGGAGGACCGGCCGGCCCGCTGCCGTCGTGTTCACGTTGGTGTTCGTCGTCGTGGTGCTCATGCCGCCCGCTCCTCGTCCTCGACGTCGCGGCCGGCGTAGAGCGCCGCCGCCATGCGCATGCCCTCTGACCATGCGACGGGGCCGACCTCGGCGGCCGTCAGCACGCGCCCCGCAGGGTCGGTCCAGCCCAGGGGGCCCGTCTCGGTGCCGTACGCGTCGTATCCGTCGTGCTCGCCGATCCAGATGCGTGCCTCGGCGGTGGCGCCGTCCTCGACGACCGGGCAGACCGCGTACCCGCCGCGCGACCGGTATCCGAGCTGGGTGACGCGGCCGTGCAGGAAGCGCAGTTCCTTGAACACCCCGCCGGCGTAGGTGTCCACGGAGGTGGTGTCCGGGGCGAGTCCCGGCGGGCGGCGCCACACCTCGCGGAACAACTGCTCCACGTTCTGGCGCACTTCCAGTTCGACCGCGAACTCCCGCAGTTCTTCGAGGTCGTCGAGAAGAACGGGGTGGGGGACGCTGACGACGTCCGGGGTGATGCGGACCGTATCGCCGTCCAGGTCGACGAGGCCGAGACCGCGGTCGGGGTCGACATCGCGCAGGAACCCGGCGACTCCACCGTCCGCGCCGGTGACCACCACGTCCCGCAGGGCCGCCTGCCACGACGGGTCGGGCCAGACCCGGGCGAGTACGGCCGTGGGGACGGGCAGCGAGCGCACCATCCACTGCTCGACGTCGGTCAGGCACTGCTGTTCGTGCCGCTCGAGCCACTCGGTCAACTGCCGGAGCCCGACGACCGCCGGGTCTTCCTTCAATTTGGCCGGGACGGACTTCAGCCGCCTGCCCTTCCCGTTGCGGCAGACCACCTTGCCCGCCTCCAGAGCGACTTCGTAGTCGCCCGCCGGAACCCACCCCATGCGCTGTTCTCCCCGTTGTTCCGGACGGCCGCCGCACCGGCGGCACGCTGATGAAACACGTCAACGGCAACGCACCGTGACGAGTGAGAGAGACTCTAGGCGTCCCCACTGACAATGAGTTCGGGCCCTCCGCTTCGTCGAACCGGCCACATCCAGAAGGGACCGCCCGGCCTCGCCCGGTCCAGGCGCGTGGACCCTGTTGGTGATCCGCGTGCGAGAGGTGCCGCCCCTTCGCGTGAGAGGGCCGGGACCGCCGACAAGATGCTCGACAGGGTCGCCGCCCGTTGCCGGCGGATCTCCGGCCCGGGTCACCGGGACGACCGGGTACAGTGCGCGCGCCGGGAGTCCGGCCGATTGAGGAGGGGAAGCGTGACCGACACCAGCGAAGCCCGATCCGCGGACGGTGAAGCGCATGCGGCCCAGCAGAGCCGGCTGCGCCGCCTGATGCGCTACATCCCGCTGATCGCCCCCGTCCTGCTGTGGTCCGTGCCCTGCTGGCTGCTGCTGCACGCCGGCCAGCACTGGCCGCTCCCCGTGGCGCTGGGCGGCACCGCCCTGTTCGTCCTCGGTCTGATCGCCATGCCGCTCACGATGGTGCGGGGCCACGGCCGGCGGCAGCAGGACTGGGCGGCGATCATCGGGGACACCCTTCTCGGGACCAGCTGGGTTCTGTTCACCTGGTCCGTCCTGCTCGGTGTCCTGCTGCGCCTCGCCCTGACCGTGGCCGGCGTGGGCGACGGGCAGAACCGGGCCCGGATCGTCACCTGGGCGGTCCTCGGCGTGGCCGCCGTGCTGCTCGCCTGGGGGTACGCCGAGGCCCGCCGGGTACCACGGGTGCGCCGGCTCGACGTGCAACTCCCGCGCCTGGGAGCCGGATTGGACGGCACCCGGGTCGTCCTCATCACCGATACCCACTACGGCCCGCTCGACCGCGCCCGCTGGTCGGAGCGGGTCTGCGCGAAGGTCAACGCCCTGGAGGCCGACCTGGTCTGCCACACCGGCGACATCGCGGACGGCACGGCCGAACGCCGCCGCGCCCAGGCCGCTCCGCTCGGCACCGTGCGCGCCACCCGGGCCCGCGTCTACGTCACCGGAAACCACGAGTACTACAGCGAGGCCCAGGGCTGGGTCGACCTGATGGACGAGCTGGGCTGGGAGCCGCTGCGCAACCGTCATCTGCTGCTCGAACGCGGCGGCGACACCCTTGTGGTGGCCGGCGTGGATGACGTCACCGCCGAGTCCTCCGGCCTGGCCGGCCACCGCGCCCACCTCGCCGGCGCCCTGCACGGCGCCGACCCCGGCCTGCCGGTCCTGCTCCTGGCCCACCAGCCCAAGTTCATCGACCGGGCCGCAGCGGACGGCATCGACCTCCAGCTCTCGGGCCACACCCACGGCGGCCAGATCTGGCCCTTCCACCACCTCGTACGCATCGACCAGCCCGCCCTCGCAGGCCTCAGCCGCCACGGCACCCGCACCCTCCTCTACACCAGCCGCGGCACCGGCTTCTGGGGCCCGCCGTTCCGCGTCTTCGCCCCCAGCGAGATCACCCTGCTCGTACTCCGCTCCCCGCAGCGGCCCCCGGCGCCGTAACAGGGAGCGGGCCGGCGATCCCTCATGGACCGGTTCACCGGACAGCCCGCACCCCCGACGCATGGATTGCCCCACGGCGACATGGCGAGCGGACCACCCCACAGCGACGCGGCGATTCGCCTGATACGTTCGAAACGTCGCTTTTCGGTCTGCGGCACTCTTCTCTGCCGCCTGTACTACGGGACGTGGAATGACCGGTGGACCCGAGCCCATCAGCGCTGTCGCCCGTGCGGCGATCGAGCGGGACCTCTCCGATCTGCGTACGGAGCGCGAAGCCGTCGCCGTGACGCTGCGGGGCGGCGGCGGAGACCAGACGGGCGACCGGGCCGACCAGGCCGACGAGCTGGAACGCAGCACCGAACTCGACCGCCTCGACCGCCGCATCGCCGAGCTCGAGGGGCGGCTGCGCGAGGGAGCCGTCGCCGGTCCCCCGAGCAGCGACGCGGTCGGGGTGGGCAGCTCGGTGACCGTGCGGTTCGCGGACGGCACGGAGACGACCTTCCAGATCGGCGAGGTCGCCGAGGAGCACGACCCGGCCCTGGTGACGGCCGACAGCCCGCTCGGCCGCGCACTGCTCGGCCGCCGCGCCGGCGACACGTTCGAGTACGTCACGCCCGGGGGCCGCACGACGGCCTCCGTGGTGTCGCTCGGCCGCACGGCGTAGCCGTACGGCTCCCTCGCCGTCACCCCGTGACGATGCCGGCGACGAGGTTGATGGTGGTCGCCAGGATGCTGGCGCCGAACACGTACGACAGCAGGCAGTGCCGCAGGACGACGGCCCGCAGCGCGGACGTGGAGACGTTGGTGTCGGAGACCTGGTACGTCATGCCGAGGTTGTAGCTGAAGTACAGGAAGTCGACGTACCGCGGCCGCTCATCGGAGTTGAAGTCGATCCCGCCCTCGGGCGGCGCGTAGTAGAGCGACGCGTACCGGGTGGCGTACATCAGGTGCAGGGCCGCCCACGCCATGAACACCCCGCACAGAGCGGTGGCGGCCGCGGCGTGGCTCAGGTCCCTGCCGACGAGGAGCAGGGCCACGATGGCGACCAGTCCGCACAGGGCCGCGCCCACGACGGCCAACTCCTCGGCAACGGGCCGGAACTCCTCGCGCCGGACGTTGCGCCGGGTTTCGGCGGGGTCCATGGGGCACAGGACGAGCCAGCCGGTCACGACGAAGAGGATCTCCGCAGCCGCGATGCCGGCCAGCACTCCCAGAGGCGTCGTCGTGGGCAGACCGACGGCCGCGCCGGCCACCGCGCCGGCTGCCGACGAGGCCACGAGCCTGGGGACGGCGGACAGCACAAGCCAGTGACTCATGTCCCCAGGCTTCCAGGAGGCCGGTGTTCCCGCCCGTCGGCCACCGGGGCCGTGCCGGCTCGAATGGCAGGCGTATTCCGGCGGACTTAGCCTGCCCGGGGGCGCACTCGCGCCCCCTGTCCCACGGCCTCCCGGTAAGGGTGAGCGTCATGAGCGTCGACAAGGATGAGCAGGAATCCCGCGAGTCCCGTGTGGGCCCCGTGCCTCGGGAGGAGCCCGGATTCCGCCCCTACCACCACCCCGCGGCCGGCTGGGGCGCGGCGAAGAGCGTGACCCGGTTCATGGCACGCGAGGGCGTCCTTCCTGTGGACGGGCCCCGGGCGATCCTGAAGATGAACCATGAGAACGGCGGGTTCGACTGCCGGGTGAACGCGGCCTCCAACGCTCCCCGGATGCTGACCGCCCTCACCGAGGCGTGCCACCGCGGCGCCCAGGTCGTGCACGTCAACCCGCTCGTCGAGGCAGCGGCCACCCGCGCCATCATCCCGCACGACTTCAAGGACATGGCCACCTTCCGCCCGACCCCTACCAGCACGCTGAACCTCCAGCCCCGCATCGGCGGCGACATGGCCCTGGTCCGCGGCATGGCCAAGGCGGTGCTCGAACAGTCCGCGACCGATCCCAGGGCGCTGGACCAGGAGTTCATCGAGCGGCACACCACCGGCATCGACGCGTACCGCGCGGTGTGCGAGGCCACGTCCTGGGAGGAGCTGGAGACGCAGTCCG
The DNA here is from genome assembly GCF_045207435.1 of Streptomyces sp. NBC_00876. NCBI lineage: Bacteria > Bacillati > Actinomycetota > Actinomycetes > Kitasatosporales > Streptomycetaceae > Streptomyces > Streptomyces sp. NBC_00876. The sequence continues at coordinate 7,104,735 of NZ_CP108800.1, read as the reverse complement.
GGCTGAGCCGCGAGGACATCCTCGGGGCGGCGCGGGTGTACGGCGAGGCCGACCGGAGCATCATCAGCTGGTGCCTGGGCCTCACCCAGCACGAACACGGCGTCGACACCGTCCGGGAGGTCGTCAACCTGCTGCTGCTCCGCGGCAATCTGGGACGCGAGGGAGCGGGCCCCTCCCCGGTACGCGGGCACAGCAACGTCCAGGGCAACCGCACCTGCGGCATCGACCACCATCCGAGCGGGGCGTTCCTCGACCGGCTCGCCGAGGTCTGCGAGATCTCCCCTCCCCGCGCTCACGGCCTGGACACCGTGAGCACCATCAAGGCGATGAACGACGGCGACGTGAAGGTGTTCGTCGGCATGGGCGGCAACTTCGCCCTGGCGGCGCCCGACACCCCGTACACCTTCGCGGCCCTGGAGAAGTGCGAACTCACCGTCCAGGTGAGCACCAAGCTGAACCGCAGCCACATCGTGCACGGCCGGCTGGCACTGATCCTTCCGTGCCTGGGGCGAACCGAGAAGGACCACCAGCGCAGGGGCGTCCAGAGCACGTCCGTCGAGGACTCGATGAGCATCGTCCATCTCTCCGTCGGCATGAAGCGCCCGGCCTCGCCGCATCTGCTGTCCGAACCGGCGATCATCGCCGGCATGGCACGCGCCGCGCTCCCCGGCAGCGCCACGCCCTGGGAGTGGTACGTCGAGGACTACGACCGCATCCGCGACACCATGGCCAAGGCCCTCGACGGCTTCGAGGACTTCAACCGGCGGGTGCGCCTGCCCCTCGGCTTCCGCATCAAGCAGCCCGCCCGCGAACTGGTCTTCCTCACCCCGTCCGGGCGCGCCGAGTTCTCCAGCGCCCCGCTATCGCCCCGGCGGCCGGCTGACCGCGCGCCCTTCCCGTATGCGTCCTGCATACGGGCGGCGCCCAGGACGGAGCCCGACCGGCACGGTGCCGGTCGGGCTCATGAGCGTCGCCCGGGAGCCGGGCTCAGCGATGGGCGCGCGCCCTCGGGGAGGTCGCGCGCCTTCACCGATGCGGGTCACTACGCCTGGGGACTCTCCTCCTCCGGGGGAAGGCCCGCTTCCTCGCGGTCCTCCTCCAGGCGCTCGTCGAGTTCCTCCTCGTCCGGGCGGCGGGGCAGTCCGCGGCTGTGGCCGGTGTCGGGGTCGCCCTCGACCTCTTCGTTGGACTTGTGGTGGTGGTGGGCCATCGGTCACTCCTTGCCGTCGGTGGTGGCGGTCGCCCGGGGGGTCTCGGGGGTGCTCCCGGCTCCGGGGCCGTCGCTCTTGCGCACGGTGCAGTGGAGGGAGTCGTCGACCACGTCGGCGACGATGGTGTCCCCGGGGTCGGCCTCGCCGCCCAGCAGCAGGGACGCGATCCGGTTGTCGAGTTCCGTCTGGATGGTGCGGCGCAGCGGGCGGGCGCCGAACTCCGGCTGGTAGCCGTGGGCCACGAGCAGCTTCTTGGCCGCTTCGGTGACCTCCAGGGTGATGCCCTGGGCGTGCACGCGGTGCTTGCTGCGGTCCAGGAGGTGGTCGACGATCTCCGACAGGTCCTTCTCGGTGAGGCTGTGGAAGACGATGATGTCGTCGATGCGGTTGAGGAACTCCGGCAGGAACCGCCCCCGCAGGTCCTCCATCAGCTCGTCCTTGAGCTCGGCGGCGTCGCCCTCGTGGGCGAGGATCCGATGGGCGCCGATGTTGGACGTCATGATGACGACGCAGTGCCGGAAGTCGACCGTGCGGCCCTGCCCGTCGGTGAGACGCCCGTCGTCGAGGATCTGCAGCAGCGTGTTGAAGACGTCCGGGTGCGCCTTCTCCACCTCGTCGAACAGGACCACGCTGTACGGGTTGCGGCGGACCTTCTCGGTGAGCTGACCGGCCTCCTCGTAACCGACGTACCCGGGAGGCGCGCCGACGAGCCGGGCGACGGTGTGCTTCTCCTGGAACTCGCTCATGTCGAACCGGATCATCCGGTCCTCCTCGCCGAACAACAGCTCGGCGAGCGTCTTGGCGAGCTCCGTCTTGCCGACACCCGTCGGTCCCAGGAAGAGGAACGAGCCGACCGGGCGGTTGGGGTCGCCCATGCCGGCGCGGCTGCGGCGTACGGCCTCGGAGACCGCGGTGACCGCCTCGTCCTGGCCGACGATCCGCGCGTGCATCTCCTCCTCCAGCCTGAGGAGCCTGTCCTTCTCGCTCGCGGTGAGCTGGGAGACGGGGATGCCGGTGCGGCGCGAGACGATGTCGGCGATGTCGGCCGCGGTGACCGACACGACGCCCTCACGGCGCTCCTCGACCCCCGCGATCTCGCCCTCGACCTCGGCGATCTCCTCCTTGAGCGCCTTGGCCCTCTCGAACTCCTCGGCGGCGACGGCCTGGTCCTTCTCCCGGCGCAGCTTGGCGAGGCGGTCCTCGCGGCCGATCACCTCGGTGGAGCGGCCGGAATTGCGCAGCCGTACGCGGGCGCCGGCCTGGTCCATCAGGTCGATGGCCTTGTCCGGGAGGAAGCGGTCGCTGATGTAGCGGTCGGAGAGTTCCGCCGCCGCCGTCAGGGCGCCGTCGGCGAAGCGGACCTGGTGGTGGGCCTCGTACGCGTCCCGCAGCCCTTCGAGGATCTGCACCGCCTCCTCGACCGTCGGCTCGGGGATGAGGACGGGCTGGAAGCGGCGTTCGAGGGCGGCGTCCTTCTCGATGTGCTTGCGGTACTCGTCGATCGTCGTCGCTCCCACGACATGAAGCTCACCGCGTGCGAGGGCGGGCTTGAGCATGTTGCCCGCGTCCATCGAACCCTCGCCGGTCGCGCCCGCGCCGACGACGGTGTGGAGCTCGTCGATGAAGAGGATGACCTGTCCTTCGGCCTGCTGGACGTCCTCGATGACCTTCTTGAGGCGTTCCTCGAACTGCCCGCGGTACTGCGCACCGGCCACCATGGCGGACAGGTCGAGGGAGACGACCCGCTTGTCCTTCAGGGTGTCGGGTACCTCGCCCGCGACGATCCGCTGGGCGAGGCCCTCGACGATGGCGGTCTTGCCGACGCCGGGCTCGCCGATGAGCACGGGGTTGTTCTTGGAGCGGCGCGAGAGGATCTCGACGGTCTGCTCGATCTCCTCGGCCCGGCCGACCACCGGGTCGAGCTTGCCCGCCTTCGCCTCGTCCGTCAGGTCCCGGCCGAACTCGTCGAGGGTCGTGGCCGGCTGCTGCCCGGCGGCCGGGGCGCCGCCGTCGGAGCGTGCCGCCCGGTCCGTGAGCCCGCGCAGCTTCCTCACGTCCTGGTCATCGGCGCCCAGGAGCCGGCCGGCTCCGGAGTCGGCGTCGTCGAGGAGCGCGGCGAGGATGTGCTCGGGACCGATGTACGACACACCCGCGTCCTGCGAGTGGCCGTACGCGGCGGCCAGGGTGCGCTTGGCCGCCGGGGTGAGTCCGGGCTCGGACGAGGGCTCGCCGGACTCCCGGGGCAGCACCTGGTCCAGCTGGGCCGCGAGCGCCCCGGGGTCGACGCCGACCTCGGACAGCAGCCTGCGCGAGGGTTCGACCTGGGTCGCGGCCCACAGGAGGTGTTCCGTGTCGAGGTCGGACGTGCCGTCCTCGGCGGCCTTGCGGGTGGCCAGGCTGAGGAGTTCGTGCGAGGACTCGGTCAGCAGGCGCCCGATGGGTACACGCTGCACGGCCGGGGGCGACGACGCCGGTGACATCCCGAAGAACCGGTTCAGCATGTCACTGAACGGATCGGGCGGACCGAGGGGTGAACCGAACGCCATCGACATGTCAGCTCCAGAACGCGCGTGGGGGTCTTCACACTCAAACCCGCGCCCATGCCCTCCGCAAACGGAACGATGCCGTATGGGCCTCCGGCCCCACCGCTCGCCGGAATCAGCTCGCCCGCCGTGGCGGTGCCCTCGATCCGTACACGGCCGGGGTGGATCGTCGACCCGTCCGCCGGCCCGATGATTACCGGTGTCGGGGCCGGCTTGCCCGGCACGGTGACCAGGGCTCCGGCGAACGTGCCGCGGGACGCGGCGTTCCTCGTGCCGGTGACGGTCACCACCATCGTGTGCTGCTCGGCCGGGTCGAGACCGGTGCGGGTGAACACCGGTGTCAGGCCGCCGCCGGCGCTGTAGAGGTCGACCTCGGTGGGCGGACCGCCGTCCACCGACACCTTGACGATGCCGTTGCTGGAATTGGTCATGGACCGAAGGGCGACGCCGTCTCCCCGGAACGTCAGCTTCGCGGTGGCGCCGTCGGTGTCGTCCCAGGTGTTTCCGCCGCCCGACGGCCATGTGCCGCTGTACTGCCACTGATTCACCGCGCTGCCGGTCGTGGAGTAGTCGATGTCCGTCACCGCTCCCGGGGGCGACCGGCCAGGCGGAGCGGCGCGAGAAGCCGGCCAGAAACGCAACTGAACCAACTAAATCGAACAGATTCACCCAGACCGCTCGAGGTTAGGCAGGCACCTTCAGCACGTCAAGACTTCGCACAGGCAACACGGCGCGTCGCGATGACCGATGGGGCGCCATATCGATCAACTTGACTCACGCATGGAGCAGTTCAGCTCACGCCTCCAGCGATTCGGTCCACATCTCGAGCGGTTCGGCTCATTTCTCGGGCCAGGAAGTCGGTGTCGGCCGAAAAGAGCCCTACCTCATGAGCGAATCTGTTGGAAAGCATTGAGATCAGTGCAGATCCGCGCTTCAATTTGCGCGCAACGAGTCGACCTCATGCATCGGGGACCCCTCATCCGCTCATCGATGCGGGAGCGCTTCAGTGCGGTGATCCATCCAGTGGAGGTTTCCATGAGCGTGAGAGGCGTAGTGCGCCGGCTCCTGCACAGTTGTCTGGCGGCCGGTACGGTCGTCGCCCTGCTCGGCGGCCTGGGCGTGGCCACGGGTGCGGCGGCGTCGCAACCGGTGGCGGCGCGGACGGGGCAGTCCGCGCGCCCCGCGGGTACGGCGCATTCGGTGACGTACGACGACTACTCGTTCAAGATCGACGGCAGGCGGACCTACCTGTGGTCCGGTGAGTTCCACTACTTCCGGCTGCCCAGCCAGGACCTGTGGCTGGACGTACTGCAGAAGATGAAGGCGGCCGGCTTCAACGCGGTGTCGCTGTACTTCGACTGGGGCTACCACTCGCCCGCGGCCGGGGTCTACGACTTCACCGGCGTGCGTGATGTGGACAAGCTGCTGGACATGGCCGACCGGCTCGGCATCTACGTGATCGCCCGTCCCGGCCCCTACATCAACGCCGAAGTGGACGGCGGTGGATTCCCCGCCTGGCTGCACAACAAGGGCACCCGGACCCGCACCACCGATCCGGCGTACCTGAAGTACAGCGACGAGTGGATGACACGGATCGACCGCATCCTCGCCCGCCACCAGCTCACCAACGGCACCGGCACGGTGATCCAGTACCAGGTCGAGAACGAGTTCTACGACAGCAGCGCGGACGACCGGGCGTATATGCAGCACCTGGAGGACAAGGCCCGGGCGGACGGCATCGGCGTGCCGCTGGTCGGGAACAACAACGGCACGTTCAACTCCGGTACGGGCGCCTTGGACGTGGACATGGTCGACTCCTACCCGCAGGGCTTCGCGTGCGACAACCCGTCGCAGTGGAGCGGCGTACCGGACATCAGCTACAACCACCCGGCCGGAAGGCCGGTGTCCACCATGGAGTTCCAGGGCGGTGCGTTCGACTGGTGGGCCGGCCCCGGCTACGACAAGTGTGCGGACATGGTCAACGACAAGTTCGCCGACGTGTTCTTCAAGCAGAACATCGCGGTCGGCGCGACCATGCAGAACATCTACATGACCTACGGCGGCACCAACTGGGGCTGGCTGAGCATGATGAGCCACTACACGTCCTACGACTACGGCGCCGCGATCCGTGAATCGCGCCGGCTCGACCCGAAGTACAACCAGGAGAAGCTGATCGGCTACTTCACGCAGGCCGTCGCCCCGCTCACGAAGACCGGCCCTCTGCCTGCCGTCCCGACCGGCAACCCCGGGATCGTCGACACCGCCCGGGCCAATCCCGACACCGGTACCCAGTTCCATGTGCTGCGGCACACCGACTCGACCGCGACCAGCACCGACAGCACACACCTGAAGATCGACCTCGGTGCGGGCGGACGGTACACCGTCCCGCAGCAGCCCGGCACTTCCCTGACGCTGAACGGCCGTGAGTCCTCGATCATCGTCGCGAACTACGACCTCGGCGGCAGCCAACTGCGCTACTCCACCTCGCAGATCATGACGAACGCCACCATCGGCGGGCGCGATGTCGCGGTCCTGTACGGCGGCCACGACGCCGACGGCGAGACAGTCCTGCACTACGACACGGAGCCCACCGTCACCTCCACCGGCGGCGCCGTCACCTCCACCTGGGACGCGTCCACCGGCAACCTGCGGCTCAACTACCGGCACACCGGCCTGACCCGGGTACGGATCAGCGGCGGCGGACACCCGCTCCAGCTGCTGCTCGCCGACACCGCGACCGCCAAGACCTTCTGGCGCCACGACACCGCCGCCGGCCCGGTCCTGGTCCGCGGCACCTACCTGCTGCGCGGCGCCTCGTCCGACGGTACGGCCCTCGCCCTCACCGGCGACACCGGCAGCGACGGCGCGGTCGAGGTCTGGTCCACGGCCGACTCCCTCACCTGGAACGGCCAGAAGGTCCGCAGCAGCCAGATGGAGGACAGCGGCCTCACCGCCACGCTCCCCACCGCCGCCGGCATCACCCTGCCCCCGCTCACCGGCTGGAAGCACACCCAGGAGTCGCCGGAATCGCAGCCCGGCTTCAACGACTCCTCCTGGCAGGTGGCCGACAGGACCACCTCGGAGATCACCACTCCGGCCACCCTCCCCGTCCTGTCCGCCGACGACTACGGCTTCCACACGGGATCCACCTGGTACCGCGGCCGGTTCACCGGCGACGACAAGACGACCGGCATCACCCTGTCCACCCGCAGCAGCGGCAAGGCGGCGGCCTCCTCCGTGTGGCTCAACGGCACCTTCCTCGGGAGTTCCACCGAGGACGGCCCGAAGACCTACGCCTTCCCGGCCGGCGTCCTCAAGACCGGCGACGACAACGTCGTCTCCGTTCTCACCGTGAACATGGGACATGACGAGAACTGGGGACGGTCCGACGCCGGCACCGTCCGCGGTCTGACCCACGCCACCCTGGCCGGGAACGCGTCGGGCACCATCACCTGGCGGTTGCAGGGCGTACGCGGGGGCGAGAAGCCGGTCGACACCGTACGCGGCCCGCTGGCCACCGGCGGTCTGTACGGCGAGCGCGCGGGCTGGATGCTGCCCGGCTACCCGACCGACGACTGGACCCCCACCACCCTGCCCGCCTCCGACAAGACCCCCGGGGTCTCCTGGTACGCCACCGAGGTCGACCTGGACCTTCCGAAAGGACAGGACACCTCACTCGGCCTCACCCTCACCGACGACCCTTCCCGCAAGTACCGCGCCGAGATCTACGTCAACGGCTGGCACATGGGCAACTACGTCAACTACCTCGGTCCCCAGCACAGCTTCCCGGTCCCGAACGGGGTGCTCGACCCGCACGGCAGGAACACCGTCGCCATCGCCGTGTGGAACCTCGACGCAAGCACCGGCGGCCTCGGCAAGGTCGAGCTCACCAACTACGGCAGCTACGCCTCCTCCCTGAAGGTCGCGCGGAACGACAGCCCCCGCTACGACAGGGCGCGGTACGCCATGCCTTCCCCGCACCGGCCGACGGTCGCCCTCAAGGTGCCCGGATCGGTCGCGGGCGGCCAGTCCTTCACCGCGACAACCACGGTCGGCGTGCCTGCCGGCATGCCCCCGGCGACCGGGGTGACCGCCGCGCTCGCGGCGCCCGACGGATGGACCGTCAGCCCGCACACCCCGGCGGCGGCGCCCGTGAGGGTGCCGGGCGCGACATCGGCCACCTTCTCCTGGGACGTCACCGCGCCGGCCGCCCCCGGCCAGGTGAACCCGCTCATCACCACCGTGAGGTTCCGCCAGGGCGGCCGGCCGCACACCGCCACCGACGAGCGGATCGTCGGGGCGATCCGCCTCCCGCAGTCGAAGTTGTCGGTGACCTACGCGGACAGCCAGGAGACCTCCGGCGAGAACGCCCCGGCAGCCAACGTCCTCGACGGTGACCCGGACACCTTCTGGCACACCCAGTGGTCCGGCACCGCCACACCGATGCCGCACGAGATCCAGGTCGACCTCGGCGACGAGAGCACCGTGTCCTGCCTCTACTACCTGCCACGCCAGGACGGGTCCAACGGCCGCATCGCCGACTACGAGGTGTACACCAGCGAGGACGGCACCACCTGGGGCAACCCGGTCGCCACCGGAACCTGGTCCAGCACCTCCGGGGAACAGAGGGCCTGCTTCACTCCGGTGGGCGCGCACTACATCCGGCTGCGCGCGCTCAGCGAGGTAAGCGGCAATCCGTTCACCACGGCTGCCGAGATCAACGTCGGCTGAGCGGATACCGCCGGCAGGCCCAGGGCCTGGGAGCATGGTTGGTAGCCTCCGACGATGACTGCGACTTTCGACGAAGCCGTCCGCGCGCGACTGCGGGCCGCCCATATCTGGTACGTCGGTACCGTGTTCGCCGACGGAGCGCCGCAGGTCAGCCCGATGTGGGTGGATCTGGAGGGGGAGGGTGAGCTGTCGTTCAACACCTCGGTGGGCCGGGTGAAGGAGGAGAACCTCCGCCGCGACCCGCGCGTCTATCTCTCGCACGCGGACGCCGCCGACCCCTTCGACCGGGTCCAGATCAGCGGCGAGGCGATCCGCTTCATCGAGGGCGCGGAGGCGGATGACCGGATGGACCGGCTGGCCCGGAAGTATCTGGGCGTGGAGCGGTTCGAGTGGACCATGCCGGCGGAGCGGCGGGTCGCGGTGATCGTCCGCCCGGTCAAGGTGCGGCACATCGTCGGTGTGGAGCGGTTCCGGCCCGGCGGCCCCACCCCCGCACCCTGACCGGTCCTCGAGGACCCGCGGTCCTCGTACGGTGACGGCTGCCGTCCGTGGAGGCGTATCGATCGCGCCGGAAGCGGGTCCGGCCACGGCAGGCGGGCGCCGTGCCCGGTGGCCGGGCACGGCGGACCCTCAGACGGTGCCTCCCGCCGCCAGCGGATCGAGCTCCCTGCGCCGCCGGCTGATGGAGTCGGGGTCCCAGCCCGGCCGGGGGACGGACGCCAGCAGCAGCTGTGTGTACGGGTGTCCGGGATCGTTGAGGAGCTCCGCGACGGGGCGGTGTTCCATGGTGCGGCCCCGGTACAGGACGAGTGCCTCGTCGCACACGTACCGCACGACGGCCAGGTCGTGGCTGACGAAGACCAGGCCGATGCCGGTGTCACGGCGGATGTCCGACAGGAGGTTGAGCACCTGGGCCTGGACGGAGACGTCGAGCGCCGACACCGCCTCGTCGAGTACGAGGACGGCGGGTTCGACCGCCAGCGCGCGTGCGATGGCGGCGCGCTGGCGCTGACCGCCGGAGAGCTTGCGCGGCAGCGCCGCCGCCTCGCGTTCGCCGAGGCCGACCTGGGCCAGGAGTTCACGCACCCGGGCGGCCCGTGCCGCGGGATCGGCGAGACCGTGCAGGCGCAGCGCCCCGTCGATGGTGGCGCCGATACTGATCCGCGCGTCCAGTGAGAGGTACGGGTCCTGGAAGACGATCTGCACCGCCTTGGCCCGGGCGAGGCGGGCCGCCTTGCCGCGTACCGCCGGGGCCAGTGGTTCGCCCTGGACGAGGATCTGTCCGGCGTCGGGTGATTCGAGGCCGATCAGCATCCGGGCCGTGGTCGTCTTGCCGGAGCCCGACTCCCCCACGATGCCGAGGGCGCCGCCGGCCCGCAGCGAGAACGACAGATCGTCGACGGCGACGACCTCCGTCTTTCCCGTCCGGTAGGTCTTGCGCAGACCGCTGACCTGGAGCAGCGTGCGGGCATCCGTTTCGGGGGTCAACTTCCCTCCCTTGTCAATGACTTGTCCGCCGATGTGAGTGATTCGTCCGCGAGGTGGCACGCGACCAGGGCCCCGCCGTGCCGCTCCAGCGGCGGCGGTGACTGGTCGCAGACCCCGGGCCGGGCGAAGCGGCAGCGCGCCGCGAAGGCGCAGCCGGGCGCGGAGTCGAGCAGCCCCATCGGGGAGCCGGGAATCGGGATGAGCCGGGCGGGCGGTCCGTCCGGGGCCCGGAGCGGCGGCGACGAGCCGAGCAGGCCCGCGGTGTAGGGGTGGCGGGGCGTCGCGAAGAGCCGGCCGGTAGGGGCCGTCTCGACGATCCGGCCCGCGTACATCACATAGATCCGGTCGCAGGCGGCTGCCGCGAGTTCGATGTCGTGCGTGATGAGGAGCATGCCCAGGTCGCGTTCGCGCTGCAGCCGCCCGAGGATGGCCATGATCTCGGCCTGGGTGGAGACGTCGAGCGCGGTGGTGGGTTCGTCGCAGAGCAGCAGCCTGGGTTCGGCGGTGAGTGCTCCGGCGATCATGACGCGTTGCAACATGCCGCCGGAGAGTTCGTGCGGGTACTGGCGCAGGTGCCGTTCGGGGTCCGGGAGGCCGACCGAGCCGAGCAGTTCGGCGGCCCGGCCGGTGGCGCGGCTCTTGCTCCAGCCGTTGCTGACGCGCAGCGACTCGGTGAGGAAGTCGCCGATGCGGCGCACCGGATTGATGCCCGCCCGGGGGTCCTGGAAGATCATCGACGCCGTGCCGGTGCGGATCGCCCGCAGCTTCGCGGCGTCGGCCCCCACCAGTTCCGTACCGTCGACGCGCACCTGGCCTTCGATGCCGGCCCCGGCGGGGAACAGCCCGAGGGCCGACCGTGCGGTGACCGACTTCCCGGAGCCGGATTCGCCGACCAGTGCGACGACTTCACCGGCGGAGACGGTCAGGTCGATGCCGTCGAGCACGGGGCGGGCCATGCCGGGCAGGGCGATGCTCAGGTTCTCGTACTCCAGCAGCGCCATCAGGACTTCCTCCCCGCGAGCCGGTCGCCGAAGTTCTCCCCGACGATGTTGAAGGCGACGACGACCACCACGACGGCGACCGCGGGCACGATGGCGGAGAGCGGCTGCCCCCGCAGGACGGCGGCCTGGGACTGGTTGATCATGGCGCCCCAGTCGGGTGTCGGAGCCTGTACGCCCAGGCCCAGGAAGGACAGGGCGGCGAGGTCGAGCAGTACGTAGCCGAAGTTGACGGTGGACTGGGCGAGCACGGTCGGGCCGATGTTCGGCAGTAGCCGGCGTACCGCGACGTACAGCGCGGAGTGTCCCTGCACGCGGTAGGCCGCGATGTAGGGCCTGGCCTGCTCCTGCATCGCGAGGCTGCGCACCAGGCGCGCAGTGTAGGGCATGTAGGCCACGGACATGGCGATCACCGGTGCCGTCATCCCCTTGCCGAAGACCGCCACCGCGAGGATCGCGACGAGCAGTGCGGGGAAGGCGAAGACGACATCGAGCAGTCGCCCGATCACGGTGTCGGCCCAGCCGCCCCGCCATGCGGAGAACAGGCCGACGGCGATGCCGACCGCGGTCGAGACCAGCACCACGAGCAGCGGCCCGACCAGACTCGTACGGCTTCCCTCGATCAGGGCCGAGAACGTGTCGTGCCCGCCCTGGTCGGTGCCGAGCCAGTGGCCGGCGCTCGGGCCGACGAGCCCCGTGCCCAGCTCTCCGTACGTCGGGTCCTGCGGTGACAGCCACGGCGCGAACACCGCGACCAGGACGAACAGGAGAAGAAGTCCCAGGCACAGGTTGCCCAGCCAGCCACCGCCCAGGGAGCGCAGCCTGGCGACCGGGCCGCGCACTATTGCCGCCATCGGTGCACTCATCGTGCACCTCCCGCTGCCGCAACCCGCGGGTCGATCAGCGGATGCACCAGGTCCACCAGGAAGTTGACCACGACGAACGCGGCCACCACGAGCAGCACGATCGCCTGCACCACCTGGAAGTCCATCTGGTTGACCGATGTCACCAGGAGCGATCCCACACCCGACATGCCGAACGCGGTCTCCACGATCGAGGTGCTCACCAGCATTCCGGAGATGAGGAGCGCGGAGACGGTGACGATCGGGCCGAGCGCGTTGCGCAGTACATGGCGCCGGATCACGGTCCAGCGCGGGGTGCCGCGGCTCACCGCGACCTCGACGTGCTCACGGCCCATCTCCTCCAGCATCGACGAGCGGGTCACCCGTGTGACCATCGCCATGAAGGTGACGGACAGGGCGATCGCCGGGAGCACGACGTGGTGCAGCCGGTCGAGGACGCCCGTGCCGTTGCCTATCGTCGGGAACCAGCCCAGCTTCACGCCGAACAGCGACCTCAGCAGCAGCGCGGCGACGAAGGCGGGGGCTGCGGCCCCCACCGTCACCAGCAGCATCAGCGCGGAGTCGGTACGGGTGCCGCGGCGCAGCGCGCCGACGATGCCGGCCGCGACACCGACCACCGCGATCAGCAGGGCCGAGGCGGCGATCAGCAGCAGCGTGGCGGGCAGCCGCGACCAGATGACCGAGCTGACGTCCTGGTGGAAGACGTAGGAGCGGCCGAAGTCGCCGTGCAGTACGCCGCCCAGCCAGTCCCAGTAGCGGACGAAGAACGGTTCGTCGAAGCCGTACCTGTGGCGGATCTGGGCGAGTTCGTCGGGGCCGGCGCTGCGGCCGCGTACCAGGAAGCTCGCCGGGTCGCCCGGCGCCAGGTACAGCGAGGAGAACACCAGGAACGAGGTGACCAGCAAGGTCGCCGCCATCCCGGCCAGGCGGCTCACGATCCCGAGCGCCCGTGTGGTCGTACGGCTCACTTCTTGGCCCCGATCTCGGCAGCCCACGGGTAGTAGAGGTAGGCGACCGACGGCTGGACGCCGGTGATCCGGTTGCCGAGGAAGACGCTGGTGGGCTGGGTGTACAGGGGCAGCCAGGGCAGTTCCCGCAGGGCGATCTTCTGCGCCTTGGCGCTGGCCACGGCGCGCTCGGCCGGGTCGTACTCGCCGGAGGCGTCCTCGACGGCCTTGTCGAACTCCTTGTTCGTCCAGCCGCCGTAGTTGGTGAACATGCCGGTCTCCAGGGAGCCGTACACATCCAGCGGATCGGTGATCGACGTGTACCAGAAGGTCAGGAACAGGTCGATGCCCTTGCGTGCGGCGGCGTCGGTGAAGAGCGTGGAGTACTTCTCCGGGGAGAGCGTCTCGATCTTGGGGTCGAGGCCGATGGCATTGGCGGCCTGCTCGATGGCCTGCGCGACGATCGTCGTCTGCGAGTCGAGCGGGCTGGTCGCGATGACGATCCGCTCCCCCTTCACCCCGGCCTTCTCCGCGATCTCCTTGGCCTTCGCCGGGTCGTACGGGTAGTGCGGCACGTCCTTGATGATGGACTTGCGGCTCGCCGCGGGCGCCTGGCCCCACATGTTGTCGGTGACGAGGGAGTCGGCGACCTCGCCGACCCCGCCGGCGCCCGCCTTGACGATGCCCTTGCGGTCGATGGCCATGAGCAGGGCCTTGCGCACCTCGGTGTCACCGAGCGGGCCCTTGAGGTTGCTGACGATCTCTTCGGCGACGGTGCTGTTGACGCCGTAGTAGAGCTTGCCCGCGGTGGAGGTGCCGAGCTGGTCGTAGGCGTCGGCCGGAACCATCCAGCCACCGTCCACCTCACCGCTCTGGAAGGCGTTGACGCGGGTCGTCGCGTCGCTCAGGAACACGAACTTGACCTTGCTCGCCTTGGGCTCGAGCTTGGTGTTCCAGTAGTCGTCGAACTTCTTCAGGGTGAGCGACTGGCCCGATGACCAGGACCCGAAGGAGAACGGCCCCGTGCAGTTCACCCCGCCCTTGGGGCTGCCGTAGTCCTTGCCCGCCTGGGCGAGGGTCGCCGCCGACTCGATGGTTCCCGAGCTGGTGGCCATCTCCTGGTTGAAGACCGCGTCGGGCTTCGTCAGCTTGACGGTGACTTCCAGCGGCCCGGTCTTGTCGATCGACTTCACGTTGCGGAACGTGTTCTCCCACGCGCTGCCCACGGCGGGGTCCATGTGACGGCGCAGCGAGGCGACGACGTCGTCGGCGGTGAGCACCGTGCCGTCGTGGAAGTGCACACCGGGGCGGATCTTGTAGACCCAGGTGGTGGGCGTCGGATTGCTGAACGAGGACGCCAGGTTCGGCGACGTCGTCAGGTCCGGGTTCCAGCGCAGCAGGCTCTCACAGACGTTGGCGAGGACCTGGTTCGGCGGGTAGTCGTAGGCGTAGACGTAGTCGAGCGAGGACGGCTCGGCGTAGATCGACCAGGTGAAGGAGTCGATGTCACCCGCGGCGGCGGGCGTCTGCTTGGTGAGCTCGTACGAGGCGCTGCCGCCGGCGTCCTTGTCCGGGTCCGCCGTGCCGCTGCACGCGCTGGTGATCAGCATGGCGCTCGCCGCGAGGAGGGTCCCCGCGGTCCGCCGCGCCGCCCGCATCTGTATCGGCTTTTTCGATCCTGCGCTCTGTGAGGGCATCGCCTGTCTCCGTCCGGGGTGGGCTCGATGAGGTGCGGGGGGAGCTCGGTGAGGTGCGGGGGGCTCGATGAAGTGGGGGGGTTCGATGAGGGGGAGGTACGTCAGTCGGTGGCGGTCGCGTCCGCGTCGAAGACGAGGCGGCCCTCGACGTAGGTCCTGCGCACCCGTACGTCGGCGATCTCGTCGGCGGGGCGGGTGAACGGGTCGCGGTCCAGGACGACCAGGTCCGCGTACTTGCCCTCCTCGACCGTGCCGGTCACGTCGTCGAGGTGGTTCACCCACGCGGTGCCCGCGGTGTACGCGGTGAGCGCCTCGGCCAGGGTCAGTGCCTGCTCGGGGTAGAACGGGGGGTACGTCACGCCCTCGGGGAGCTCGTTCGCAGGGGCCGCACGGTTGACGGCCACGTGGATGCCCCACAGCGGGTTGGGGCTGCTCACCGACCAGTCGCTGCCCGCGACGAGGCGGGCCCCGGCGCTGCGCAGATCCCCGAACGGGTACTGCTGGGCGGCCCGTTCGGCGCCCAGGAACGGGATGGTCAGCTCGTCCATCTGGGGTTCGTGGGCGGCCCACAGGGGCTGGATGTTCGCGGCGACGTCGAGTTCGGCGAAGCGCGCTATGTCATCGGGATGCACGACCTGGAGGTGGGCCAGGTGGTGACGGTGGTCATTGGCGCCGTTGGCGGCACGGGCCGCCGCGAGCGCGTCGAGTGCCTCGCGCACCGCACGGTCGCCGAGCGCGTGGAAGTGGACCTGGAAACCGGACTCGTCGAGCGCGCACACCGCTTCGTTCAGCAGTCCGGGCTCGACGAAACTCAGGCCCGAGTTGCCGGTCGAGCAGCCGCAGCCGTCCAGATAGGGCTCCAGCATCCCGGCGGTGAAGTTCTCCGCGACGCCGTCCTGCATGATCTTGATGCTGGTGGCGCTGAAGCGGCCCGCCTGCCCGATGCCCCGGCGCTCCTCCAGTTCGGCGAGCTGCTCCATCCCGCGGTTGCGGTCCCACCACAGGGCGCCGACGACGCGGGCGAGCAGTGAGCCCTCCCGGGCCGCGCGCAGATAGACGGGCAGGTTGTCCGGGTAGCCGTGGAAGGAGCCGATCATGGCGTCCTGCCAGCCGGTGACCCCGAGCGAGAACAGGTACTCCTGCGCGGCGAGCAGCCCGGCATACGTCTCGTCCTCGGTGGCGACCGGAACATGGCGGGCCACCAGCTCCACCGCGCCCTCGTGCAGGGTGCCGGCCGGGGTGCCGTCCGCCTCCCGCTCGATACGGCCGTCGGCCGGGTCCGGGGTGTTGCGGTCGACACCCGCGATCTCCAGCGCGCGGGTGTTGACCCAGGCGCCGTGACCGTCGCAGTTCATGAGCAGCACGGGCCGGTCCGGCACCACCGCGTCGAGCATGGAGCGCGTCGGCGTACCGCCGGGGAAGCTGTCCATCGACCAGCCGCCGCCACGGATCCAGGCCGCGTCCGGGTGGTCCTCGGCGTACTGGGCCACCACGGCGAGGCAGCCCTCGGCGGTGGTCTGCTCGCTCTGGTCGCAGCCGAGCATCTGGGTGCCGCCCATGACGGGGTGGATGTGCGCGTCCTGGAATCCGGGGACGAGCAGGCCGCCCTCCAGGTCGACGATCTCCGTACCGGCACCGGTCAGCGCACGCACCGTACCCGCGTCGGCGACTGCGATGATCCGGCCGCCCGCGACGGCGACGGCTGCTTCCACCGGGCCGGGGCCCGCTCCGGTGAAGACCCGGCCCCCGACGAAAACAGTGTCGGCCCGTTCGCTGCTGTGCGCCATCGATTCAACCTCCAGCAGGGCGGATTGACCCGCCCGACGTGTTCGTTGAGGAGGAGTGAACGGCAGCGCAACATTGCTGTCAACACTGTTGCGCCCACTCGATCCCGAACCGATACACTGGCCCCACCATGCCGAAGTCACCCGCCGCCACGTCCCGGAAGAAACGCTCAGGCAGTCAGCTCACGCCCGACGCGATCATCGACGCGAGCCTGCGCATCGCCGCCAGAGGGAGCGAGGACGCGTTCACCGTCCGGCGCCTGGGCGAGGAGCTCGGGGCGGATCCGACGGCGATCTACCGGCACTTCCGCGACAAGGACGAACTACTGCTGTCGGTCGCGGACCGCACGCTGGGAGAGGCGCTCGACGCCATCCCCGGAGGCCTCGACTGGAAGGGCCGCATCCGGGCGCTCGCCGACGCCTCCCTGGCGGTCTCCCTGAAGTACCCCGTGGTGGGCTCGGCCATGGCGAGCCGGACCACGCGCCGGTCCAATGAGTTCCGGGTCGTCGAACTCATCCTCGGCGCCATCCGGGAGGCCGGCCTGGAGGGCGCCGAGGCCGCCGTCCACTACCGAATGATCGGGGACACGCTCCTCGCGTTCGTGGGCCAGCAGGCCGCGTTCCTGCTGTTCGACGCGGACGCTCGGGCGGCCGACGAATCCGCGTGGAGCCGCGAGTACCGGCTGGTCGACCCGGAGCAATTC
Source organism: Streptomyces sp. NBC_00876 (assembly GCF_045207435.1). Classification (NCBI taxonomy): domain Bacteria; kingdom Bacillati; phylum Actinomycetota; class Actinomycetes; order Kitasatosporales; family Streptomycetaceae; genus Streptomyces; species Streptomyces sp. NBC_00876. Next base: position 7,087,769 of record NZ_CP108800.1, on the reverse strand, counting down.
CCCAACATCACCCGACTCAGCGGCGAACTCGCCGAGGTGACGGATAGTCAGATCTTCGATGCCACGGTCGAGGCCCTGATCTCGGCCGTCGAGAAGCGTGCCGCGGTCCTGCGGGGTTCCCCGGCCGTGTCCGCCGAGCGGGCCGCTCAGCGGTAGGTGGTTCAGGGGGTCGCCGCGGACACCACGTAGACGACAGGGGACATCGGATCGGTCATGTCGACGGTGATGTCCTGAGTGGGACGCGGGTCCTTGTTGGTGTGCTTCGTGCCCGCCCAGGCGACGCCGTCGCCGAAGTACCAGCCCGCGATCTTCGTGTCGCGCTCTCCGACGGTGACCTTGCCCGCCTTCAGGGCGGCGCGGCCGGTGCCCACATCGGTCAGGAACCGGTCGAGACCGTTGGACGTCGTGCGGAACTGCGCGTACAGCCGGCTGGCCTTCCAGTTGTTGGTCTCGTAGTACTCGACCTGCACCGCGTCGCCGGGGATCGGCACCTCGAAGATCCGGCGCTGCATCCGCGACGGCCAGCCCTCGCGGAGCCCCTGCGCGGAGGCCTCGGCCTCCTTGTCCTGGCCGGAGCGCCGGCTCTGTCCCGCGGAGATCAGCAGATACCCGGCGGGGACGCCGATGAGCAGCACGATGATGGTCGCCGTGATCAGGCGCCGCCGGATCGTCCGGCGCCGCTCCTCGGGCGGCCGGGGGCCGTCCTCGTCGGGCGGCGGGGACTGGCGCGGCACGACGGGGTGCTCGGCTGCGGTCATGGGTCTGTGGATCCCTAGGAAGTGCGGGTATTGCGGGTGTTACGGATGGTGCTCGCGGCCTGGTCGTAGATCTGGGCGTACCGCTCGTACCGCTCGACACGGCGTCGGTTGGTCCGCCGGAACCGGCGGGCCACCAGCCGGGCGAGGTCGGCCGCGCCGACCATACCCGCCTCCGGGCCGAGCTGCGCCTTCGCGATCCGGGCCTCGGGGCGGTAGCCGCGACCGGTGAGGTGGCGTTTGAACGCGTCCCTGGCGGGTCCGATCAGCAGGTCGTCGGCGGCGCTGACGCCGCCTCCGATCACGAAGCAGGAGGGGTCGAGCGCGGCGGCCAGATTGGCGATGCCGACACCGAGCCACTGACCGATGTCCTGGAGGAGCTCGATGCACATCGCATCGCCCTCGCGGGCCAGTTCGGTGATGAGCGGTCCGGTGATGTCGGGGACGTTGCCCTTGACGCGCTCGATGAGTCCGTGGGCCACCGGGGAGTCGGCGGCGGCCAGTTCCCGGGCCTCCCGGACCAGGGCGTTTCCGGAGCTGTACTGCTCCCAGCAGCCGCGGTTTCCGCAGGGGCAGCGGTGGCCGCCGGGCACCACCTGCATGTGGCCGAACTCACCGGCGACGCCGTACTTGCCGCGCTTGACCTGACCGTCCTCCAGGATCGCGCCGCCGATGCCGGTACCGAGCGTGATCATGACGAGGTGGTCCTCGCCGCGCCCGGCTCCGAAGCGCCATTCGGCCCAGGCGGCGGTGTTGGCGTCGTTGTCCACCATGACGGGGACGACGAGCCGGGAGGCGATGGCGTCGCGCAGGGGTTCGTCGCGCCAGGCCAGGTGCGGGGCGAACAGCACCTTGGAGCGGTCCGCGTCGACCCAGCCGGCCGCGCCGATGCCGACCGCGTGCACGTCGTGACGGTCGGAGAGGTCCAGGACCAGCTCGACGATGGTGTCCTCGACGACCTTGGGGCTCTTGGACTTGTCGGGCGTCTCGGTGCGCAGGGTCTCCAGGATGGTGCCGTCGGCGTCCACGACGCCGGCCATCACCTTCGTCCCCCCGATGTCGATGCCGACGGTGGGGACCCGCGGCGCGGTGAGGTGCGAGCGCCGCTCCCGGGTGCCCACGGTCCGAAGGACGGTGGCGCGGGCGGAGCCGCGGTGCGTGAAGTCGCGGTACGTGCTCATCGTCCCTGGGGGGTCTGGGGTGACCGGGGTCGGGCTGACCCCGGTGGCGGACAGCGCCCGTCCGTCCCGATTCTGCCACTGCCGGACCGGCGGGGCTGCCGGACGGGTGCGGCCCGGCTACGGGATGTCGTCGGTGACGGGGCGGCCGCCCGCCCCGTCCGGGCCGGGGGCCCGCTCGAGCTCGTGGCTGAGCTCATCGAGGTCGCTGCCGCCCGCCATCTGGCGGGTGAGCTCGTCCAGCGTGATGCTGTCCTTGGTGTGGCTGCCCGCCATCGCGCCCCGCTTGAGCAGCACGAAACGGTCGCCCACGAGGTACGCGTGGTGCGGGTTGTGCGTGATGAGGACCACGCCGAGTCCGGCGTCCCTGGCCGCTGCGACGTACTTGAGGACGACCCCCGACTGCTTGACCCCGAGCGCGGCCGTCGGTTCGTCCAGGACGAGCACCTTGGCACCGAAGTGGACGGCCCGCGCGATGGCGACGCACTGGCGCTCGCCGCCGGACAGGGTACCGATGGGCTGGTCGACGTCGCGCAGGTCGATGCCCATGCGCAGCAGCGCGGAGCGGGTCGTCTCACGCATCAGCCGGACGTCGAGGCGTTTGAAGGGGCCCGCCCCGGTCGTCGGCTCGGAGCCGAGGAAGAAGTTCCGCCAGACCGGCATCAGGGGGACGACGGCGAGGTCCTGGTAGACCGTGGCGATGCCGCGGTCCAGGGCGTCGCGCGGATTGGCGAGCGCGGTCTCCTCGCCGTCGACGAGAAAGGTGCCCGCGTCGTGCCGGTGCAGCCCGGCGATGATCTTGATCAGAGTGGACTTACCGGCGCCGTTGTCACCGAGGACGCAGGAGATCTCGCCCGCGTGCACCTCCAGCGAGACGTCCTGGAGCGCCTTGATGTTCCCGTAGAACTTACTGACGTGGTCCAGCTCGACCAGCGCCCGCCGGTCGGTGTCCGTCGGCCCGTTCGGTGCCTTGGGGGCCGTCATTTCGTCGCCTCCGCGCGCTTGCGTACCCATGCGTTGAGCAGGGTGGCCAGGAGCAGCATGGCTCCGAGGAAGAACTTGAACCAGTCCGGGTTCCACTCCGCGTAGACGATGCCCTTGCTCGTCATGCCGAAGATGAAGGCACCGACCGCCGAGCCGATCGCGGAGCCGTAGCCGCCGGTGATCAGGCAGCCGCCGATGACGGCCGCGATGATGTAGATCAGCTCGTTGCCGACGCCCTCACCCGACTGCACCACGTCGTAGCTGAAGAGCAGGTGCTGGCCGGAGACCCAGGCGGCGAAGGCCACACCGAGGTAGAGGCCGATCTTCGTGCGGATCACCGGGACGCCGACCGCGCGGGCCGCGTCGGCCTCGCCGCCGACGGCGTAGATCCAGTTGCCGAAGCGGGTACGGAGCAGGATCCAGGTGGCGACCGCGACGAGGACGGCCCACCACAGGATGGTCACCTTCAGCTCGACGCCGCCGACGGTCCAGTACGAGGCGAAGAGCTTGCGGGCCGAGGGGAAGCCCTCCATGTCCCCGATGGTCTTCGTCGAGACGGTGCCGCTGATCAGCTTGGTGAAGCCCAGGTTGAGACCGGTCAGCATCAGGAACGTGCCGAGCGTGATGATGAAGCTCGGCAGTTTGGTACGGGTCAGCATGAAGCCGTTGAACGCGCCGATGGCCAACGTGACCAGCAGCGACACGAACACGCCGACCCAGACGTTGGCCGTCATCTGGTAGCTGAACATCGACGAGATCAGCGCGGAGCTGGTGACCATCACACCGGCGGAGAGGTCGAACTCGCCGCCGATCATCAGCAGCGCCACCGGCGCCGCCATGATCCCGATGGTGGAGGCCGCGTACAGCACCGTGCCGAAGCTGGTGGCGCGCAGGAAGCTGTCGGCGACGATCGCGAAGAACAGGAAGACGGCCAGCGCGCCGACGACCGAGCCCAGCTCGGGGCGGCCGAGCAGCTTGCGCAGCGGTGAGGTGCGCAGCAGCCGCTCGTCCTCCCCCGCGGGGGAGGACGATCCGGACGCCGCGGTCATCGGGTTCCCCGCTTCGCGTACTGGGCCAGCTGGGCGGCGTCCTCGGAGGTGATGATCTGCGGGCCGGTCAGGACCGGGCGGCCGCCGCCGAGCACGTTGCGGTTGTAGCGGTAGAGCCAGAGCAGGTCGACGGCCTCGTAGCCCTGGAGGTAGGGCTGCTGGTCGACGGCGAAGCCGAGGGTCCTGTCCTGGAGCTCGGTGGCGACCTTGGGGTTCAGGTCGAAGGTGTCGATCTCGGCCTTGCTGCCGGCGGTCTTCTTCGCCTTGACGGCGGCGTCCGCGAACGGGGCGCCGAGGGTGACGACCGCGTCGATGTCGTGGTCCGCCTGGAGCTTCGCCTCGATGGACGCCTGGACGTCGGGCATGTTGGTGCCTTCGACGTACAGGTTCTGCATCTCGCCGTCGAAGGTCTTCTTCGCCCCGGCGCAGCGCTGCTCGTGGCCGACGTTGCCCTGCTCGTGCAGGATGCACAGGGCCTTCTTGCGGCCGCGCGCGTTGAGCTCCTCGCCGACGGCCTCGCCGGCGATGGACTCGTCCTGGCCGATGTGGGTGAGCGCGCCGAACCTCTTGGACTCGGCGGAGCCGGAGTTCACCGTGATCACCGGGATGCCGGCCTTGGTGGCCTTGGCGACGACGTCCTTCATGGCGTCGGGCTTGGCGAGCGTGACGATCAGCCCGTCGACCTTCTTGTCGATGGCGGCCTGGACGAGCTGGGCCTGCTGCTGCGCCTCGTCGTTGTGCGAGTACAGGAACTTGATGTTGTCCTTCTTGGCCGCCATCTCGGCGCCCTTCTGGACGATGTCCCAGAAGGTGTCGCCGTCGCCCGAGTGGGTGACCATGGCGAAGGTCCAGCGGGGCGTGTTCACCGCGGCCCGGCCCTCGGCGGCGGCCTGTGCCGCGCGGTCCTCGGCCCGCTTGCCGCCGGTGCTGCTGCATCCCATGAGGGAAGCCCCGAGCACCGCCGCAAGCACGGCACCCATCGCACGTACCCCTGTCCTCACCCTTGCCACGACGTCGTGCCCTTCTTGTGCTGCTCGCTGTGCTGCTGGTGGAGCCGGGGCCATACGGTCCCGGCCCGGCTGGGCAAGTATCCCCGAGCCGGTCCCGCCGCCGCCCGGAGGGGCGCGGCGCGTGTGTCGGAGCGGAGCGTGTACGGCGCCGGGGCGGCCGGGTTCGGCCGTCGTCACCGTACGAGTGGCCGGGGAGCCTGTTTCACCGTAGAAGAACCGGCGGCCTCTGTCACCGTACGAGGAGCTGGAAATCGAGGGCGTAGCGCGAGGCCCGGTAGAGATGGGAGCCGTGTTCGACGGCCCGGCCGGTGTCGTCGAAGGTGGTGCGCTCCATCGTGAGCAGGGCGGCGCCCTCGCTCTCGCCGAGCCGATCGGCCTCCTCGGCGGTGGCGAGACGGGCGCCGACACTCTGGCGGGCGCTGTGCAGGGTGATGCCCGCTCCGCGCATCATCCGGTAGAGGCCGGTGGCCGCCGGCCGTTCGCCGGAGAGGTCGAGGAGTCCGGCGGGCAGATGGTTGCGCAGGAGGGCCAGGGGCTCGCCGTCGGCGTACCGGATCCGCTCGATGTACTGCACCTCGGCGCCCTCCGTGACGCCCAGCGCGTCGGCGACCGCTGCCGTGGCGGGCCGGGGCGCGCAGTGCAGGACGGTGGTCGAGGGGTTCCGGCCGGCCGCCTCGAGGTCGTCGTACAGGCTGCTGAGTCCGGCCGGGCGCCTGACCGTGCTGTGCACCACCTGGGTGCCGACTCCGCGGCGGCGGACCATCAGTCCCTTGTCGACGAGTGACTGGATGGCCTGGCGGACCGTGGGCCGGGACAGTCCGAGCCGGGCCGCGAGCTCGATCTCGTTGCCGAGGAGTCCACCGGGGGCGAGTCTGCCCTCCTCGATGGCCGCCTCCAGCTGCTGAGCGAGCTGGTAGTAGAGCGGGACCGGGCTGGAGCGGTCCACACCCAGTTCGAGTGCGGCGGGGCCGACGGGGGATTTGGGCACGCCGGGAGCGTATCCCGCACGCCGGAGACCCCGGTAGTGCGATCGTCCTGATGTCCGGACAGCAGCCGGGCCGGCCCTCCCGTCAAGGCAGATCCTGCTTTGTCCTGACATTTAGTTGACAGCGCTGCCGGTGGACGGCACGTTGGGTCCATGCGCATCGGACTCATCGGCACCGGCCGGATCGGCTCCTTCCACGCGGGCGTACTCACCCGCCATCCCGCGGTCGAGACCCTGGTGGTGACGGACACCGACCCGGACCGGGCGGCCGAGGTCGCGGACCGGACCGGCGCGAGCGCCGTCGCCGGTGCGCAGGAGGTGTTCGGCGCGGGCGTGGACGCCGTGGTGATCGCCTCGGCCACCGCGGCGCACGCCGAGCTGATCGGCCGGGCCGCACGGGCCGGACTGCCCGCGTTCTGCGAGAAGCCCGTCGCGCTGGACCTGGCGGGCACCCTGGGCGCGCTGCGTGAGGTGGAGCGGGCGGGCAGCGTGCTCCAGCTCGGCTTCATGCGCCGCTTCGACGCGGGATACACGGCGGCGCGCACCGCCCTGCGGGACGGGGTGCTCGGCCGGCTGCACACCGTTCGCACGGTCACTTCCGATCCGGCCCCGCCGCCCGCCGCGTATCTGCCGCTCTCCGGCGGGCTGTACCGGGACTGTCTGATCCATGACTTCGACATGGTGCGCTGGGTGACGGGCCGTGAGGTGACACGGGTGTACGCCACCGGATCGGACGCCGGGCCCCCGATGTTCCGCGCGGCCGGTGACGTGGACACGGCCGCGGCCCTGCTGACCCTCGACGACGGCACCCTGGTCACCGCGACGGCGACGCGCTGCAACGGCGCCGGGTACGACGTGCGGATGGAGCTCGCGGGCGAGCTGGACCAGATCGCGGTCGGCCTCGACGACCGGACACCGCTCACCTCGGCACAGCCGCAGGGCCCCTGCGCCCCGGCCCGTCCCTGGCCGGGGTTCCTGGAGCGCTTCGCCCCGGCGTACGAGGCCGAACTGGACGCCTTCGTCCGGCTGGTGCGCGGCGAGGCGGCCAATCCGTGCGACGGCAGGGAGGCCCTGCACGCCCTGCGGATCGCCGAGGCGTGCGAGGTCTCGCGGCGGGAGCGGCGCCCGGTGGATCTGGCGGAGATCGCGTCCGCCTGAACGCGGGCACCGCCGGCGGTTCACCATCTGACGGGCAGGGACTCCGGTCCCTGGCCGTTCACCATCTGACGGGCAGGGTCTCCGGTCCCCGGATGAGCACCCCCGTACGCCAGTTCAGTGCGGCCGGATCCGTGTCCAGGGCCAGGTCCGGGCAGCGTTCCAGCAGGGACCGGATGGCGACCGCCGCTTCGACGCGGGCCAGCGGGGCGCCCAGGCAGTAGTGGATGCCGTGACCGAAGGCCACGTGCCCGCGGGCGTCCCGGGTGATGTCGAAGCGGTCCGCGTCCGGGTAGCGGCCCGGGTCGCGGTTGGCGTCGGACATCGCGACCAGGACCAGCTCACCGCCGCCCGGGATCACCGTGCCGCCGATCTCGACCTCCTCGGTGGTGAACCGGTACGTGGGGGTCTCGACCGGCCCCGCGTACCGCAGCATCTCCTCCACGGCGTTGTCGATGAGACCGAAGTCGGCGCGCAGGGCCGCGAGCTGCTCCGGGTGGGTGAGCAGGGCGAGCACCCCGTTGGTGATGAGGCTGACCGTGGTCTCGTGGCCGGCGACGAGCAACAGCCAGGCCATGCCGATCAGTTCCTCTTCACAGAGGCGGTCGCCCTCCTCGCCCGCCGTGTGGATCAGCGCGCTCATCAGGTCGTCACCCGGCTGTTGCCGCTTACCGGCGAGCAGTCCGGTCAGATAGCCGGACATGTCGTCGGTCGCCGCGCGGCGTGCCGCGGCGTCGACGGAGGACACGGCGGTGTTGGACCACTCGCGGAAGGCCTGCCGGTCCAGGAAGGGCACCCCGAGCAGTTCGCAGATGACGGACATCGGCAACGGGTACGACAGGGCCTCGACGAGATCGGTCCGGCGGCCCGGCAGGGCCAGCATCGCGTCGAGCAGTTCGCCGGTCATCCGCTGGATGCGCGGGACGAGTTGCTGCACCCGGCGGGCGGTGAACTCCCGGGCCACCAGTTTGCGCAGCCGGGTGTGCACGGGGGCGTCCGAGCTGAGCATGGAGGTCCCCGCGGAGACCTGGCGGGCCACGAGCGCGGGCGAGGCGTTGCGCCACTGCTTGGAGAACCGCTGGTCCGCGAGTGCCGCCCGGCCCTCCTCGTACCCGACGACGAGCCAGGCGGAAGCACCCTCCGGGATGCGTACCCGGTGGACCGGACCGCGGGCGCGCAGCTCGGCGTAGACGGGGAACGGGTCGCGGGTGAACCGCTCACCCAGTGCCCCGAGGTCGACTGACGCTTCGGTGGTCAAGTGGAGCCCCTTCAGGGTGAGGTGGCGCTCAGCACGGTGCCCTGGGCGACGGCGCAGAGGGTCTCGGCGCCGTCCTCCCCCACGACGAACAGATCGCAGCGCGCCACGGCCTGCCGGCGGCCGGTGTGGACGACCTCGGCGCGGGCGACGAGCCCGGTGCCGACGGCGGGGCGGAGGTACTGGATGGAGAAGCCGCCGGTCAGCACGGCCGGGCCGAGCGTGGTTCCGGCGGCGAAGGTGAGGGCGTTGTCGGCGGCGTAGGCGAGCACGCCGCCGTGCAGGAAGCCGTTCTGCTGGTGCAGCTCTTCGCGGCTGTCGATCTCCAGCGTGGCGCCGCCCCCGCCGAAGGCGGTGATCCGTGCGCCGACGAGGCCGCTGAACGGCTGGCTGTCCAGCACCTTCTGCGCCATCGCGAGGTCGAGTCCGGTCATGTCGTGGCCTTCCGTCTCACCAGCGCACGGGGAGCCGGCGCACCCCGCGGATCAGCATCCCGGGCACCCAGTCGGGCTCCCCCGCGGCCGGATCGAGTACGAGGCCGGGGCACCGCTCCAGCAGTGTACGGATCGCGATGCGGCCCTCGAGCCGGGCCAGCGGCGCCCCCAGGCAGAAGTGGAGCCCGTGCCCGAAGGCAAGGTGTCCCTGGGCGTCGCGGCGGATGTCGAAGGTGTCGGGCCGGGGATAGCGTCCGGGGTCGCGGTCGCCGCCCGCGAGGGAGACCAGGACCGGTTCGCCGGCCTGGATGACCCTGGAGCCGATCTCGACCCGTTCCCGGGCGAAGCGGAAGGTGGCGTTCTCCACCGGTCCGTCATGACGGAGCATCTCCTCCACCGCGCCGTCGAGAAGCCCGAAGTCGGAGCGCAGGTCTTCCAGTTGGCGGGGGTGGGCGAGCAGCGCCCGGACGCCGTTGGAGATCAGGTTCACCGTCGTCTCGTGACCCGCGACGAGCAGCAGGAAGGCCATGCCGACCAGCTCGGCGGGTGACAGTGCGTCATCGTCCCCGTGCCGGGCGGCGATCAGCGCACTCAGCAGGTCGTCGCCGGGCGAGCAGCGCTTGTCCTCGATCAGCTCGGCGAGATAGACGCCCAGGGCACGGACCGCCTCGGTCTCCTCCTGTGCGTCGGCCGGGGAGACCACACCGTTCGACAGCTTGCGGAAGGCGGACCGGTCCAGATCGGGCACCCCGATCAGTTCGCAGATGACGGTCATCGGCAGCGGGAAGGCGAGTGCGTCGACGAGGTCCGCCTGCCCTGCGGGGTGCATGAGGTCGAGCAGTTCGTCGGTGATCTGCTGCACGCGGGGCCGCAGCGCCTCGATCCGGCGTGAGGTGAACTCCCGGGCGACCAGCTTGCGCAGCCGGGTGTGGTCGGGGGCGTCCATCTCCAGCATGTGGGCCGAGATCGGCTCGCCCACGGCCGTCTGGCCGGGCAGCGTCCGCCAGTTCTTGCCGAACCGCTGGTCGGCCAGGACGGCGCGTCCCTCGTCGTACCCGACGACGAGCCAGACCCGGTCGAACTCGTCGGTGCGGACGGTGTGCACCGGGCCGGCGGCACGCATTCTCGCGTAGTGCGGGTACGGATCGGCTGTGAAGCCGGCAACTCCGCGCAGATCTTCATCGACTTCGGACATGGGTCCGCCCTCCCGGTCTGATCGGCCGGCCACCAGGACCGGCACATTCAGCGTAAGCCGCGGGGCCCGGTCCGGACGAACGCTTCAAGACAGGCTCGCGCCGTCCTCGTCCTCGTTGTCGAGCAGTCCGGCGTCGTGGACCAACAGGGCGATCTGAACGCGGTTGTTGAAACCGAACTTGGCCAGAATCCGTGACACCTGGGTCTTCACGGTGGCCACGCTCAGATAGAGCGCCGCGGCGATCTCCGCGTTGGAACGGCCGTGCCCGACGGCGACCGCCACCTCGCGCTCCCGGTCCGCCAGCAACGCGATCCGCTGCCGCGCCCGTTCGGCGCGGCCCGCACGCTCCTCCCGTCCGGAGCCGGCGGCGCGGGCCATGAGCTGCCGGGTGACCGCGGGCGAGAGAACCGGGTCACCGGCCGCCACACGCCGCACGGAGTCGACGATCCGGGCGGGCGGGGTGTCCTTGAGGACGAACCCGGCGGCCCCGGCACGGATCGCGCGGAGCACCTGTTCGTCGGCGTGGAACGTCGTCAGGACCACGACCTCGGGGGCGTCCGGGCGGCCGCGCAGCGCCTCGGTGGCCGTCAGTCCGTCCATGACCGGCATCCGGATGTCCATCAGCACCACGTCCGGCCTGAGCCGGTCGACGAGTTCGGCGACCTCGCTGCCGTCGGCCCCCTCCCCCACGATGTCGATGTCGTCGGCGCCGCCGAGCATCAGGGTGAGCCCGGCGCGTACGAGCGGGTCGTCGTCGACGATGAGCAGCCGGACGGGCCGGCCGGCGGGAGGCATGGGGGTCGCAGTGGTCATGACGCCCACGGTAGCCAGGCCCGGACCGCGAACCCGCCGCCCGTATCCGGTCCGTGGTCCAGGCGGCCCCCGGCGAGGGTGGCCCGCTCGGTCAGGCCGATGAGTCCCTGGCCGGACCCCGGCACCAGCTCGAACGGTTCGCCGGGGGCGGGGTTGCGCACCTCGACGGTGATCCCCTGCCCCGGACCGCCGTCGACCGTGACGGTGACCTCGGCGCCGGGCGCGTGCTTGCGGGCGTTGGTCAGGGCCTCCTGTGCGATGCGGTAGACGGTGCGGCCGGTGGCCGCGGGGGCCGCGCCCGGGTCGGCGAGGCGGTTGTCGAGGGTCACCGCCATGCCGGCCAGCCGGGATTCGGCGACGAGGGCGTCGAGGGTGGCGAGGGTGGGCTGCGGCCGGTCGCCCTCACCGTCCCCGTCCCGGGGGCTGCGCAGGACGCCGATGATCTCGCGGAGGTCCTGGAGCGCTTCGTGCGCACTGTCCCGGATGACTCCGGCGGCGCGGGCGACCTCGGCCGGGGGCGCGTCGGGGCGGAACTCCAGGGCCCCGGCGTGGACGCTGAGCAGGGTCAGCCGGTGGGCCAGGACGTCGTGCATCTCGCGGGCGATGTCCTCGCGGGCCAGCCGCTGTGCCTGCTCGGCCCGGAGTGCGGCCTCGGTCTCGGCCCGCCGGGCGCGCTCGCGCAGGGTGACGACGAGCTGGCGTCTGGAGCGCACGACCATGCCCCAGCTGAGCACGACCAGGACCAGCAGCACCCCGATGATGGTCGACGCGACGAAGGAGGTCTCGGGGTCCGGGCGCAGATACGGCTGTACGGGGGCGACGGCCAGGGCGCCCGCGCCGACGAGGGCCACGGGGCGGAACGGCCGGTGCACGGCCAGGCTGAACAGCGCCACCAGCATGGCCCCGGCGGCGGCGGGCTCCACGGTGGACAGGAGGGTCAGGGTGATGGCGAGACCGGCCGGCCACCGCCGCCGGACCCACAGCGCGCAGCAGGACGCGGCGCCGATCAGCGAGTCGATGAGGACGATGCCCTCGGGGGTGCTCCCGTCGGCCTCGATCGCGGCGATCGCGAGCATCCCGATGAGCGCCGCACAGAGGAACGCGGTGATGTCTACGGCCCAGTCCCGCACGGTACGGCGGGTCCGGGTGCCCCGGTCCCCGGGGAGCTCGGGGTCGGCCATCGCCGAGGGCAGCAGCCAGGGATACTCCGTACGCGTCATATCGACAAAGCTACGCAGCCGGGGCGGGGCTTCGGGGCGTTGCGGGCCGCGAAGCGACCAAAGTCGCGGAAGCCGAGACTTTCGGACCGGCCGCGCAGACCACCGGCCGACGCGGCAACCGTGCGCGGCCCGCCAGGCTCGGTCCCATGAAGAAACTCTGCGAGACGGTCGGCTTCCTGGTCTTCGCCCAGGGCGCCGCCGGTCTGCTCCACGAATGGCTCGACTGGTTCAGCTTCTTCAGCCTGGTGCAGAGGCTGCCGTTCATCGGCGACCACTCGCTGTTCGCGTGCATCGTGCTGGTGGTGACGGGGATCGCCGTCATGGTCGCGTCGGACGCGATCAAGGAGTGACGGCCGGGGAGTGACACGGTCAAGGAGTGACGGCCGGGCAGTGACACGGTCAAGGAGTGAGGCTGTCGAGGGGCGACGCGGTCATGCGGTGACCCGGTCCGCGCTGCGGCGCCCCCACGCCGTTCCGGCGAGCACCAGCACCGCGCCCGCGACTCCGAGGGCGCCCAGGCGTTCGCCGCCGATCGCGATGCCGACGGCGGCGGCCCAGAGCGGTTCCGTACCGAGCAGCAGGCTGACCCGGGACGGCGAGGTGCGGCGTACGGACCACATCTGCACGAAGAACGCGAAGAGCGTGCAGAAGACCGACAGGAAGAGCAGCCCGCCCCACTCCCGGACGCCGAACCCGGCGGCGACCGACCAAGGCGACTCGCCGGTGCCGGGGGCTGCGGCCAGCAGGGCGAACACGGCAACCGCGCTGCCGAGCTGGACCGTCGTCAGGGACAGCGAGTCCGCCGACCGGACCGACTTGATGCGTGCCATCAGCAGGACGTGGAGGGTGCGGGCCAGGGCGGCGACCAGCATCAGCAGATCCCCCGCCGACGGGCTGGTGAATCCGCCGCCCTGGGTCAGCAGCACCACTCCGGTGACGGAGAGCGCGGCGGCCGCGAGGAACGCCCCGGTCGGCCGGGTCCGCGTCACGGCGGCCTCGGCGAGCGGGGTGAAGATCATCGTGAGGCTGATGATGAGCCCGGCGTTGGTCGCCGAGGTGTGCACGATGCCGTACGTCTCCACCAGGAAGATCCCGCTGAGCACCAGGCCCAGCAGTCCGGCGCCCCGCCACTGGGCTGCGGTCAGCGCCCGCAGCCGGGTCCATCCGGCGATCACCAGGACGGGCAGCACGACGGCGAAGCGCAGCACGAGGACCGCGATGACGGTCTGCGTCGTGGTGATGCCCTTGGCGGCCAGATAGCTGGAGCCCCAGACCACCGCGACGAGCAGGACGGGCAGATCGGTGATCCACGCCCGGCGCGGCGGGGCGAGGGCGGGCACGGCGACAGAGGACACCCGGATCTCCTGGTTCTCCACTGGACTGATGTGGAGACCTCACTGGCTCGCACGCGGAACGATCACGCTACCGGGCACCCTGCCGTGATGGCGAGCCCCTGGCCCCCGCCGGAGGGCCGTCCGGCGGGGGCCAGGGGCTCGCCATCACGGCGCTCACGTGCCGTCCGGGACCGAGCCGAACGTGGCCCGTCCGGCGGGCCGGTAGGTCTGGATCGCGATGCCGTTGGGCGTCGTCCGGGAGCCGGTCAGCTCGAAGGCGGTGGGCAGCCCGCCGTCCGGGAACAGCCGCCGTCCGCGGCCGAGCACGACCGGGTGGACGAGGAGGTTGTACTCGTCGATCAGGTCGTGCGCCATCAGGAACCGAGCGAGTGCGCCGCTGCCGTGGATCTGGAGTTCGCCGCCCTCCGTGCGTTCCTTGATCCGGGTGATCTCCTCGACGACGCCGGTGGAGATCACGGTGGTGTTCTCCCAGTCGGCCTTCTCCAGCGTGGTCGAGACGACGTACTTGGGAAGGGCGTTGAGGCGGGAGGCGATCGGATTGCCGGGGTCGGTGACCGCCGGCCAGTACCCGGCGAAGATGTCGTACGTACGCCGGCCCAGCAGGAAGGCCGCCGAGCGGTCGAACACCTCGGTCATGAACTGCCCCATGCTCTCGTCCATGATCGGCGCGACCCAGCCGCCGTACTCGAACCCGTCGCTGATGTCCTCCTCGGGCCCGCCGGGGGCCTGCATGACACCGTCGAGGGTCAGAAAGGTGGTGAGCGTCAGTTCTGCCATGGTTCTGCTCCTTCGGAACACCTGCCGTTTTCGCTTCCGTCTGTTCCGACCCCACCCATGTCCGAAACTCATCGGCCGGCGCACCGGGCGTACCGGAGTGGGCGTCCGTTTCCCGCCGGTATCCCGTGCTCAGAAGGCATTTCCTTGTTCCTGTCAGCACTAACGGCAACGGACAGGAACCCCCTGATGAACAGCACCGTCAGCACCAACCGCACCGCCCTCGTCACCGGCGGCAGCCGTGGCATCGGCGCCGCGACCGCTCTGCGGCTCGCCCGGGACGGCGCCGATGTGGCGCTGACCTACGTCCAGGACGAGGAGGCGGCACAGGACGTCGTCCGGAAGATCGAGGCGTGCGGCCGCCGCGCCGTCGCCCTGCGCGCGGACTCGGCCGATCCCGAGGCGGTCCCCGCCGCGGTGCACCGGACCGCGGAGACCTTCGGCCGGCTCGACATCCTGGTCAACAACGCGGGCATCGGCGTCCTCGGCCCCATCGACAGCCTCACCACCGCCGATGTCGACCGGGTCCTCGCCGTCAACGTGCGGGCCGTGTTCCTCGCCTGCCGGGCCGCGGCCGGGGTGATGGAGCGCGGTGGCCGCATCATCTCGCTCGGCACCGCCCTGAGCCGGTACGCGGGCGGCCCCGGCTCCACGCTGTACGCGATGAGCAAGTCGGCGCTGTCCGGACTGACCAAGCCGCTGGCCCGTGAGCTCGGTCCGCGCGGCATCACGGTCAACCTGGTCCAGGCGGGCGCGGTCGACACCGACCTCAACCCCGCCGACGGCCCGTACGCCGCCGGGCAGCGGGCGGCGAACGCGCTGGACCGGTTCGGCACCACCGGTGAAGTGGCCTCCCTGATCGGCTACTTGGTCAGTGACGAGGCGGCGTACATCACGGGCGCGGAGTTGGTCGTTGACGGCGGCCACGCGGCCTGAGCGTGGCAGGGTGAGGGCAACGATCCCGCCCTGAGGAGGCCTTCATGTCCGCACCGGGTGAAAAGGACGACCGTCCGCTGTACGAACGGTTCGCATTCCGCATCGCCCGGCGCGGATACGACCGCGACCAGGTCGAGGACTACCTCACCCGGCTCCTCGCCGGCGCCCCGCCGTCCGCCCCGCCGGCCTTCGACCTGGTACGCCGCGGCTATGAGCGGGACCGGGTCGACGAGGTGATCACCCGGCTGCGCGGGGCGGGCCCGGGACGCTGACCCGGCCCGCGCACCCCAGGGCCTCTCGTCCGGATCATGCCGGGCCGCAGCAGCGGTTCGGCGGGGTCCCCGAGCCGTACGAGGAGTTCTGAGCGCGGGCGGCGGACCGCCCTCCGGCCTCAGCTGGAGCGCGGCTGCACTTCCGCCATCCGGGACCAGCCCTCGCCCGGCACCTCGACGTTGATGATCTCGGGCACCTCGGCCACCAGGTCCGCCATGGTGTCCATCGCCGCGGCGAAGTGCGCCGACTGCACGTGGACCGCGCCCGCCTCGGCGGACGCGAAAGCCTCCAGCAGTACGAACTGGTCCGGGTTCTCGACGCTGCGGGACCATTCGAAGAACACGTTGCCGGGCTCCTGGCGGGTGGCAAGGGTGAAGTCCTCGACGGCCGGAAGCCAGTTGTCGCGCTCGGCGGTGCGGACGGTGAACTTGACGGCGATGAAGATCATGGCGACTCCTGTTCGGGGCGTACGGCAACCCGGGCAGGTTCCCATATCGGTACCGTATCCCCCGAATACGGACAGGCTTCCCCAGGGGCCGGTTCAGCCGCCCAGGTCAGCCTGGCGGGCGGCCAGCCGCACGGCGCCCTGTTCGGTGAGCGAGCCGAAGAGGCGCAGCCGCGAGATGCCGCCGTCCGGGAAGATGTCGATCCGGACCTGGCCGGCCTTCACGGCCTCCGGCAGGACGAAGCGGTGGTTGGTGTCGGGCTGGAGCAGGGTCCTGGGCAGCACCTCGGTCCAGTCGCCGCTGTCCGTGCCGCGGGCGGAAAGGGCCGCCCAGCCCGCCGAGTTGCCCTTGAGGTAGGCGGTGTCGATCTCGACGGCACGGATCTCCGCCTCCTCGACGAGGTGGTAGTGGATCCAGTCGTTGCCCTTGTCGCGCCGGCGCCTGGTCTCCCAGCCGTCGTCCATCTTGCGGGACCGGCCGGGCTGGATGGTGTTGGTCGCCGGGGAGTAGAAGCGGTCGGACGCGTCCTGGACCCGGCCGCCGTTCTCCAGCGCGACGAGGTCGAAGGTGCCGAGCGCCGTCAGCCAGGCGGGGTCCGGGGCCACTTCGCCGTGGACCCGGAGCCGGGCTATGCCGCCGTCGGGGTGCTGGTTGACGCGCAGGTGGGTGAAGCGCTGCGGGGCGTCGACGGCGAATCCGTTGGCCGCGTGGCCGCCGACTTCCGTACGGGGGACGAGGGTTGTCCACTTCACGTCGGGCGCGAGGAGATCCTCGGGGGAGGGCGAGCCGGGCAGCGAGACGGCTTCGACGGAGACCGCCTGCGGGTAGTTGCCGCGGAAGTGGGCGGTGTCGACGACGATGCCGCGCACGACGCCGGGTGCGCCCAGGCGGACCAGTGCCCAGTCGTGGTCCTCGGCCGTGGGGTGGGGCTGCGTGGCGCTCTCGCCACGGCGGCGGCGGGTCTCCCAGCCGTCCATGATCTTGCCCTTGTGGCCGAAGTGCTCGGGGTCGAAGTGGGCGGGCTCCGGCCTCAGCAGGTTCTCGCGCTCCGCGAAGAACTCGTCGTTCGCGGCGATCACACCCGCGCCGAGCCGCCGGTCGGCGAGGTCGACGAGGTGGGTGAAGGGGAGATCGGCGGTGCGGTAGTCGGCGTACGGGTCGCCGCCGCCGTAGGGGTTCGCGTCGCCGGTGAAGTGCGCTGTCGCCGTCATCGTCGGTTGTTCCTTTCGAGGAGCCGGCCGGTGGGCTCGGCGAGGGTGCCTTCGGCGGCGATCCGTACGCCGCGCAGCCAGGTGGACCGCACGACGCCGTACAGCGTCCGGCCGGCGTACGCGGTGACCTGGTTGCGGTGGAAGAGCTCGGCCGGGTCGACGGTGAACGTGGCGTCGGGCGCCAGGACCGCGAAGTCGGCGTCACGACCGGCCTCGATCGCACCCTTGGCGGTCAGTCCGGCCAGCTCGGCGGGTGCGGCCGACATCCAGCGGGCGACGTCGTCGAGCGAGTGGCCGCGCCTGCGGGCCTCGGTCCAGATGGCGGGCAGACCGAGCTGGAGGGAGGAGATGCCGCCCCAGGCGGAGGCGAAGTCCGGTGTCTTGAGGTCGGTGGTGCAGGGCGAGTGGTCGGAGACGATGCAGTCGATGGTGCCGTCGGCGAGGCCCTCCCACAGCGCGTCCTGGTTGGCGGCCTCACGGATCGGCGGACAGCACTTGAACTCGGTCGCCCCGTCGGGGACTTCCTCGGCGGTCAGGGTGAGGAAGTGCGGGCAGGACTCGACGGTGACCCGGACACCCTCGCGCTTGGCGGCGGCGATCAGCGGCAGTGCGTCGCTGGAGGACAGGTGCAGTACGTGGACACGGGCGTTCAGCCGCCTGGCGTGGGCGATCAGCCCCTCGATCGCGGTGTTCTCGGCGTCGCGCGGCCGGGAGGCGAGGAAGTCGGCGTAGGCGGGGCCGCTGCGCTGCGGCGCGGCCGCCAGGTGGTGCGGGTCCTCCGCGTGCACGATCAGCAGGCCGCCGAAGCCCGCGATCTCCGCCATCGAGCGGGCCAGCTGCTCCTGGTCCAGTTCGGGGAACTCCTCGACGCCGGAGGGCGAGAGGAAGCATTTGAAGCCGAAGACCCCGGCCTCGTACAGGGGGCGCAGATCCTTGATGTTCGAGGGGATCGCGCCGCCCCAGAAACCGGTGTCGATGTGCGCCTTGGGGGCTGCCACCTGCTGTTTGACTCGCAGGTGCTCGACGGTGGTGGTCGGCGGGAGGGAGTTGAGCGGCATGTCGAGGAGCGTGGTGATCCCGCCGGCCGCCGCGGCGCGGGTGGCGGTGTAGAACCCCTCCCACTCGGTGCGGCCCGGGTCGTTCACATGGACATGGGTGTCGACGAGGCCGGGCAGCAGGACGTCGTCGCCGAAGTCCTCGAGCCGCGCACCCGCCGGCACCTCGGTGTCGTACGGCAGGACGGCGTCGATCGTCCCGCCGGCGACGGCGACCGCGGCGGGCCGGGTCCCGCCGGGTGTGACGACGCGCGTCGAGCGCAGTACCAGCTTCACGTCCGTACCGGACACCCGTGCTCCCCACTTCATGAATTCAACGAACTGTTGAAGGAGTCTTCACTCGGGATCGCAGCCCGTCAAGACCCCATCCTCCGCTCCGGCCGTCCAGCGGACCACTCGTGATGCCGACTGGAGATTTCCACAAAGTAAAAGACTGATTTCGCAGTGCGGAACGTAGAATGGGCCATACGCGGCGCCGTACGGACCGCCGGCACACCCGCGGACACCCGGACATACGAGCCCTGACCGGCCAGGACGGGCCCCTGCGGCAGTGGGCCGATCGAGAAGTGCCCGGTAGGCTGCTGCCTTGCTCTTCCGCTTCGAAAGGACCGTTGACGTGCCGCCGTCCCACGCCAGCACTTCCGACTCCAAACCCGCCGCTTCCAGCGGTGGTGTGCAGTCCCTTGAGCGCGCCTTCGATCTGCTGGAGCGGATGGCCGATGCGGGGGGCGAGGTCGGCCTGAGCGAGCTCTCCGCGAGCAGCGGGCTTCCGCTGCCCACCATTCACCGGCTGATGCGCACGCTGGTGGTCTGCGGATACGTACGCCAGCAGCCCAACCGCCGCTACGCGCTCGGCCCGCGCCTGATCAGGCTCGGCGAGTCCGCCTCGCGGCTGCTCGGCACGTGGGCCCGCCCGTATCTGGCCCGGCTGGTCGAGGAGACCGGCGAGACGGCCAACATGGCGCTGCTCGACGGCGACGAGATCGTGTACGTGGCGCAGGTGCCGTCCAAGCACTCGATGCGCATGTTCACCGAGGTGGGCCGCCGGGTGCTGCCGCACTCCACCGGCGTCGGCAAGGCCCTGCTGGCCCACACCCCGCCGGACGAGGTGCGGGCGCTGCTCGCGCGCACCGGGATGCCGGCCGCCACCGAGAAGACGATCACCACCCCGGACGGGTTCCTGGACGCCCTGGAGCAGGTGCGCCGGGTGGGGTACGCGGTGGACGACAACGAGCAGGAGATAGGGGTCCGCTGCCTGGCGGTGTCGGTGCCCAACTCCCCCACCTCTGCGGCGATCTCGATCTCCGGCCCGGCGGGCCGGGTGACCGAGGCGGCCACCGAGCGGATCGTGCCGATCCTCCAGCAGGCCGCGAAGGAACTGTCCGAGGTGCTGGCCAGCAGCGGGTCGGCCGGCTGAGACGCGAGGAGGGGTGGCCGGGAGCTCGATGAAGCTCCCGGCCACCCCTCTGTCGTTTCTGCTCCCCCGTCCCTCAGGCCAGTGCCGGGGCGGTCAGCCCGCCGTCCTGCATCGTGACCGTCAGGTCCATCCGGTCCAGGTGGGTCCGGTCGTGGGTGACCAGGACGGTCGCCGTGGACCGCTGCCGGGTCAGCGAGACCAGCAGGTCGAGCACCGCCGCACCCCGTTCGTGGTCCAGGGCGCTGGTCGGTTCGTCGACGAGCAGGACCGCCGGGTCGTTCATCAGGGCCCGCGCGATGTTGATCCGCTGGCGCTGCCCGCCCGAGAGCTGGTGGGGCCTGCGGGAGGCCTTGTCGGCGAGACCGACCGCGTCGAGGAGTTCCAGCGCGCGGGCGCGGGCGGCCCGGACGGACCCTCCCGACAGGTGCGCCATGACCTGGAGCTGTTCGGCGGCGGTCAGCGAGGGCAGCAGATTCGGCTGCTGGAAGACGATGCCGATCCGCTCGCGGCGCAGCGCCGCCTTGTCCGCCCGGCTGAGCCCCGCGGTGTCCGTCCCGGCGACGACGACGGCGCCCTCGTCGGGGGTGACCAGGGTGGCGGCCACGGCGAGCAGGCTCGACTTGCCGGAGCCGGACGGGCCGACGACCGCGGTGAGCGTGCCCGCGGGTACGTCCAGTGTCACGTGGTCCAGTGCGGTGAGCCGCCCGTCGCCGTCGGGGTAGGTGAGCGTGACATCGGTGAGCGTGAGGGTCATCGGGCACTCCCGAGCGCGGTGAGCGGGTCGACGGCGGTGATCCGCCGGATGGACAGGGCGGCCCCGACCGCCCCGAGGGTGATCAGCACGGCCGCCGGGACGAGGACGGTAGCCGCGTCCAGGACGAAGGGCACGGCCCCGCCGCTGATCAGCGCACCGATGCCGGAGGCGAGCGCGGTGCCCAGTCCCGTACCGATCGCGAGCATCACCACGGCCTGCCCGAGTGCGTCCCGCAGCAGATACGGCGTGGAGGCACCCAGTGCCTTCAGGACGGCGACGTCGCCGCTGCGCTGGATCGTCCAGACGGTGAAGAAGGCGCCGATGACCAGGGCGGAGATGGCGAAGAGGAAGCCGCGCATCAGCTGGAGCGAGCCGTTCTCGGCCTGGTAGGAGCCGATGGCGGTGAGGGAGCCGTCGAGGGTGAGCGTGCTGGTGCCCGCCGCCCGGTCGCCGGCGGCGAGGGCGGCCCCGTCGGTGGTGGTGAGCGCGATCACGGTGGCGTGCTCCGTGCCGCCCGCCGCACCGTCGGCCGCGAACCGCTGCCAGTCGGTGAGCGCGGTCCACACCACGGGCGTATGGCTGTACGAGGCGTCGCCGGAGACCGCCGCGACGGTGAACTCGTCGCCCCCGAGCCGCAGCCGGTCACCGGCGCGCACCGCCAGATCGTCGGCGGCCTGCCGGGAGAGCACGGCCTTTCCGGGGCCGACCGGGGTGCCCGGCGGTGCCAGACCGCTGTCCGGCTCGACGCCGAAGGCGGAGACGGCCGCCGTGCGCTGCCCCGTCACCGCGGCGGCGTTCAGCGTGCGGATGCCGAGCGGATGGGCCGCCTCGACCCCGGGCTGCTTCGCCCAGCTCCGCCAGGCGGACTCCTCGACGGTCGAATCGGTGAAGGACACCGACTGGCCGTCGGGCGGGGCGGCGAACGCCAGGTGGTCGGCGTTCAGCCCGGTGACGGCCGAGGTGTTCTCCCGGGCCAGTCCGGCCGTCAGACCGGACAGCAGACCCACGAGCAGCGTGATCAGGACCACGACCGTGCCCATGAGCGCGAACCGGCCCTTGGCGAACCGAAGATCTCTCCATGCGACGAACATGACTCCAGCCTGCGTTTCCGCGGCCGCGGAAACATCGCCCGCAGGCCGGTCCCGACATCAACCTTTCGATTGACCGGCCCCCGGTACCCCCCGTCTACGCTGGACGAATCATGGAAACGCGCGTCCACCCCCCGGTCGCCGCCACGCTGCGGCTGTGTCTGCATGCCCTCCTGCTGGGACTGCTGGCACTCGCGGCCGTCAAGGCGGTCAGCGACCGGGTCCCGCACCCGGGTGCCGTCGTCGCGGTCGCCGGCGCGCTGGCCGCGGTGTACGCGGCGGGCGCGCTGGCCCCCGTCGTGCAGCCGCGGACCCGGGCGGGCGCTGCCTGGCTCGCGGCGCTCTGGGCGATCTGGCTGGCGCTGCTGGTGCTGTCGCCGGACGCGCTGTGGGTGGCCTTCCCGCTCTACTTCCTTCAGCTGCATCTGCTGCCGATGCGCTGGAGCCTGCCCGCCGTGGTGGTGACCGCGGCCGCCGCCATCACGAGCTTCCTGCTGCACGGGCAGCCGGTCAGCCCCGGCACGTTCATCGGCCCGCTGCTCGGCGCGGCGGTCGCGGTGGCCACCGTCCTCGGTTACGACGCGCTGGCCCGGGAGAGCGAGCGGCGCCGTGAGCTCATCGACGAGCTCGTCTCGACCCGTGCGGAGCTGGCCGAGGCGGAGCGCACCGCCGGGACCCTCGCCGAGCGCGAACGGCTGGCCCGCGAGATCCACGACACCCTCGCCCAGGGCCTCTCCAGCATCCAGCTGCTGCTGCGCGCCGCCGAACGCACCCTGCCGGCGGACGCCCCCGCCACGCCCCACGTCCGCCAGGCCCGCGAGGCCGCCCAGGACAATCTCGCCGAAGCCCGTCGCTTCGTCCGCGCGCTGACCCCGCCCGATCTGGAGAACGGCTCCCTGGCGGCGGCGCTGGAACGGCTCTCGGCCCGCACCACGGATCCCTCCCTCACCGTGCAGTTCGCCGTCAGCGGCACCCCGGTGGAGCTGCCCACCCCCTACGAGGTGGCACTGCTGCGCACCGCGCAGTCGGCGCTGGCCAACACGGTGCAGCACGCCGGAGCCCGGCGGGCGGAGATCACACTGAGCTTCATGGACACCTCGGTGTCGCTGGACGTCGTCGACGACGGCCGCGGTTTCACGGCCGCCGCCACGCCCGGCAGGACCGGGGCCGGCGGCTTCGGGCTGCCGGCCATGCGGTCCCGGGCCCGTTCGCTGGGCGGCACGCTGAGCGTGGAGTCGGCGCCCGGACAGGGCACGGCCGTCGCCCTCACCCTGCCGCTGCCCCTCACCGTCGGCCGGACCGGACAGGACGCCGCATGACCACCCCGATCAGACTGCTGCTCGCCGACGACCACCCGGTGGTCCGGGCGGGACTGCGGGCCGTTCTCGACACCGAACCGGACTTCCGGGTCGCCGCCGAGGCCGCCACCGCCGAACAGGCCGTCGCGCTGGCCGCGACCGGCGAGTTCGACGTCGTCCTGATGGACCTGCAGTTCGGTGCGGGTATGCACGGCTCGGAGGCCACCGCCGCGATCACAGCGGCGCCGGACGCGCCCCGGGTCCTGATCCTCACGACGTACGACAGCGACGCCGACATCCTGGCGGCGGTGGAGGCGGGCGCCGCCGGCTATCTGCTCAAGGACGCCCCGCCGGAGGAGCTCGCCGCAGCGGTCCGTACCGCGGCGGCCGGCCGCTCCGCTCTCGCGCCGGCTGTCGCGCACCGGCTGATGGACCGCATGCGGACGCCGGCCGAAGCACTCACCAAGCGCGAGCTGGAGGTGCTGCAACTGGTCGGCGAGGGCCTGTCGAACCTGCAGATCAGCAAGCGGCTCTTCCTCAGCCAGGCGACGGTCAAGTCCCATCTGGTGCACATCTACGCCAAGCTGGGCGTGGACTCGCGCACCGCGGCGGTCGCGGCGGCGACGGCCCGCAGGCTCATCCGCCGCTGAGAACCGCCCCCGCCCCTCCCCCTTTCAGCGGCGTGGCGGCTCGCCGAAGAGATCGACGGCGATCCGTACGTCCCTGAGCGCCGACGCCAGGGCGCTCACCGAACCGATCGCCCCCGCGATCAGCAGCAGCGAACGGCGGAGCCGGGGGATCTCCGGCGCGCCGCTGAGCGCCATCGCGTCCAGCGCCGCCAGCTCGTCCTCGGCGATCGCACGGTCGGGGAATTCCGCGGGGTGTCCGGCCAGCTCCCGACGGAGCCGGGAAACGGCCGTGCGCAACTCCGCCACTCTCGGGTCCTCACCACTGCCGGTCACCCGCGCCTGCCCCACGCTCTTCAACAAAGCACTCCCCCTCGCACATCTCTGTGCCGGTGTTCCGACCGAGTCCCGAACCGTATTCAAGTGTCCAGGGGTGCGGGCAAGTTAACGCCATGAAAGGTGTCGTGCGCCACTCCGCCGACCGAACTCGGAGTGTCCCGCCGACGACACAGTGTGCAGGCGCGCCCCGAGCCGTGCGCGAACGGACCGGTCTGAGGTATCCAGTCGGCATGACAAGCACACCGCGTTCCCCTTCCTCCACCTCCCCCGTCGTCGCCGGCCTGCTGCTCGCGGCGGGCGGCGGGCGCCGTCTCGGTGGCCGCCCGAAGGCCCTGCTGGAGCATCGCGGCGGCCTCCTGGTGGAGCATGCGGTACGCACCCTGCGGGAGGGCGGCTGCGGCCCGGTCCAGGTGGTGCTCGGCGCGGCGGCCGACGAGGTGCGGGCCCGGGCGGACCTGTCCGGCTGCTCGGTCAGCGTCAACCCGGAGTGGACCGAGGGCATGGGCTCCTCGCTGCGGTCGGGGCTCGCCGCCCTCGCGGGTTCGGGCGCGGACGCGGTCGTCGTCCTGCTGGTCGACCAGCCCGGCATCGGTGCGCGGGCGGTGGCGCGGGTGCGCTCGGCGTACCGCTCCAGGACGAGCCTCGCCGCGGCCTCGTACGCCGGGGAACGCGGTCATCCGGTGCTGTTCGGGGCGGATCTGTGGACGGACATCGCGGCCGGCGCGGTGGGCGATCAGGGCGCCCGGGCGTATCTGCGGGCGCACCGCGATGCGATCACGCTCGTCGAGTGTTCCGATGTGGCTCAGGCGTACGACATCGACACACCGGAGGACCTCACCCACCTCGAGTGAGCGCACTGGCACTCTGCGCCAGCAGTCGGCCACTTCTGTCGACCCGGAGAATCTCGACATCAACAAACCATTGAACTTCCACCATGAGGAAACTACTATCCACTGGTCAGAAGCCCTCTGTACCTCAGACGGCGACCACGGCCGTATCCCGGAGCCATGGCACGCCGTGCCGTTCCAGGCGACCCGGCGGCCGTGAGAGCCGCCCGCACCGCCCGCTGAAGGAGTGACAGCTCATGTCCGCACCAGCGCCGTCCTCGCTGGCCATCGTCGATGCCGAGCCCCTGCCCCGGCAGGACGAGGTCCTCACCCCCGCGGCCCTCGCGTTCGTGGCCGAGCTGCACCGCCGGTTCACGCCCCGGCGGGGCGAGCTGCTCGCCCGGCGCGGAGAGCGCCGCGCGGAGATCGCCCGCACCTCCACGCTGGACTTCCTGCCGGAGACCGCCGCGATCCGTGCGGACGACTCCTGGAAGGTCGCACCGGCCCCCGCCGCTCTGAACGACCGCCGGGTGGAGATCACCGGTCCGACCGACCGCAAGATGACCATCAACGCCCTGAACTCGGGCGCCAGGGTCTGGCTCGCCGACTTCGAGGACGCGTCCGCCCCCACATGGGAGAACGTCGTCCTCGGCCAGCTCAACCTGATCGACGCCTACAACCGTGCCATCGACTTCACCGACCCGAAGTCCGGCAAGTCCTACGCCCTCAAGCCGGCCGCCGAGCTCGCCACGGTCGTCACCCGCCCCCGCGGCTGGCATCTGGACGAGCGCCACCTCCAGCTCGACGGCACCCCGGTGCCCGGCGCGCTGGTCGACTTCGGCCTCTACTTCTTCCACAACGCCCAGCGCCTCATCGACCTCGGCAAGGGCCCGTACTTCTATCTGCCGAAGACGGAGTCGCATCTGGAGGCCCGCCTCTGGAACGACATCTTCGTCTTCGCCCAGGACTACGTGGGCATCCCGCAGGGCACGGTCCGCGCGACGGTCCTGATCGAGACGATCACCGCCGCGTACGAGATGGAGGAGATCCTTTACGAGCTCCGCGACCACGCCTCCGGGCTGAACGCGGGCCGCTGGGACTATCTCTTCTCCATCGTCAAGAACTTCCGTGACGGCGGCGCCAAGTTCGTCCTCCCGGACCGCAACGCGGTGACGATGACCGCCCCGTTCATGCGGGCGTACACCGAACTCCTCGTCCGCACCTGCCACAAGCGCGGCGCCCACGCGATCGGCGGCATGGCCGCCTTCATCCCGTCCCGGCGCGACGCCGAGGTCAACAAGGTCGCGTTCGAGAAGGTCAAGGCGGACAAGGACCGCGAGGCGAACGACGGCTTCGACGGCTCCTGGGTCGCCCACCCCGACCTGGTCCCGATCGCCATGGCCTCCTTCGACGCGGTCCTCGGCGAGAAGCCGAACCAGAAGGAACGCCTGCGTGAGGACGTCTCGGTGGCGGCGGGCGATCTGATCGCCATCGACACCCTGCACGCCAAGCCCACCTACGACGGACTGCGCAACGCCGTCGCGGTCGGCATCCGTTACATCGAGGCGTGGCTGCGCGGCATGGGCGCGGTCGCCATCTTCAACCTGATGGAGGACGCGGCCACCGCCGAGATCTCGCGCTCGCAGATCTGGCAGTGGATCAACGCGGATGTGGTCTTCGAGAACGGCGAGCACGCCACGGCGGAGCTGGCCCGCAAGGTCGCGGCCGAGGAACTGGCCGCGATCCGCACCGAGATCGGCGACGAGGCCTTCGCCGCCGGCAAGTGGCAGCAGGCCCACGACCTGCTGCTCCAGGTCTCCCTGGACCAGGACTACGCGGACTTCCTGACGCTTCCGGCGTACGAGCAGCTGCGCTGACGCCACCCGCTCACACGGCTCTGCCCCCGGCGCCACGCAGGCACCGGGGGCAGAGCCGTATCGCGACGATGCAGAAGCCGTCGTACGGAACGGTCAGAGCTCGTTGATCGGGCGCATGGCCAGGCCCTCGGTGCCTGCCCAGCCGTTCACCCGTGCCGCGTCGTCGTAGGAGACGGAGTCGAGACCGCCGGGCAGGTCGAAGATGAGGGTGCCGCTGAGCTCGGTGCCCTCACCGGCGACCAGGGTGGCGGTGAACCGGTCGGCCTGGTCGTACTCCGCCTCGCCTCCCTCGTCGTTACCGAAGACGTACAGGCCGGCGTACGCCTTGCCGCCTCCCTCGACGACGAGGGGTTCGGTGTCCGGCTCTCCGAGCGACTCGACGATCGGAGCGTCGTTCCCGGCTCCGAGCCGCACCTGCGGCGCGTCGTTGAGGACACACGGTGACGTGCCGCCGTTGGTGACAGTCAGCATGAAGTGACGGGGGGTCTCCCCGGCGGAGTCCTGAAGCTCGACCGCCGTGTTGAGGTCCGTGGACTTGCAGTCCTGGTGTTTGGTGCCGTTGCCACCACCGGTCTCACCGCTGTCCCCGGTCTCCTCGCCACCCCCGCCGTTGCTGCCGGTGCCGGAGTCGCCCGAGGGCTCGGCGCTCTTCGACGCGCCCGCACCCGCCGAGGCGGAGCCCGACGGGGTGGCGGCCTGGCCGTCGTCCCCGGTGGGCTGGCAGGCGGTGACCGCCAGCAGGGCCGCGACCACGGCCGCCCCCATGAGAGTTCCGCGCAGGGCCTGACGTACTGAACCGGCTCTGGCTGTCTTCGAGTTCATATTGTGTTCCTCTTCCCCCGAGACCGGCCCGAAGGACCGGCATATGTTCAAGCGACACCGCCGATTCTGACCGTGGCCGAACAGCCGGGTCACCCTGCCCTGCGGTTTTGTTGCCGCCTCCGCATGAACTGGCTACCGCGGCGTGACCATGTCCGGAGCGAACACGGCCCGGTGCGCGAAGAACCCGCCCGGCCCGCGCTGCACCCTCCCGTCGTGCGATCATCCCGGCGTCGGCCGCTGGGGCCGCTCCGTGACGCATCGACCGGGAGAGACCGCGCCCATGCCCGTCCATTCGCTCGCCCACTCACCTCTCTCGGCCACCGCGGTAAGGGAGTTGATGGCCATTCCCGCCATGCCGGCCGTGCCCGAGGAGGAGTTCTACGAGTACAGCGAGAAGGAACTCGGCTGGGAGTACACCGAGCTCGTCAGCGATGCGGTCCGCACCAGGCACCACCACGTCCTGTGGTACGAGGGCGCCCCGCTGGGCGATCCTGAGTGCACCCTGGTCCTGACGTTCGGCGAGGCGTATCCCGTCGACCCCCCGGATCCCGATGAGTACGATCACGACGAGCTCGTCGAGATCGTCGGGGACTGGGCCGCGCTGCCGGGCTGGGTCCATCTCGAGGCGCCCGCCGAAACGGAGTGCGAGGCCGTGCTCGACCGGGCGGCGGACGTCGTCGCCGCCGAGCTCGGGCCGCCCCTGCGCACGCTGCGCTCCGACGGATGGCTCAGCCTGGGACCTCATCTGCGGTGCCGGATATGGCGCATGGGCGAGCACGGCGTCGTGCTCGCCCCGCGCGAGGACGGCGGGCCCTACGGGTATCTGACCCACCTCGTGCTGGCCGTGCACCCCTGGCAGGCGGGCGAGGAGCTGCCCGTCGCGGACGAGGACTGTCTGCGATGGGTGCGGGACCGCATCATTCTGTGACCGCTCACGCGGGCGCCCGCCGGAGCACCGGCACCCTGCGCACATGACCGGCCCGCGGAGTCCGCCGGAACTCCGCGGGCCGGACGGTCCGTTACCGGCCGCGCTACTTCAGGCCGGTGTCGAGGGCGTTGAGCAGGGTTCCCTGTGGGGTGTCCCCCGACATCTCCCAGACCATGACGCCCAGCAGGCCCTTGTCCTTCACATAGGCCGTCTTCCTGCCGATGGACCAGGTGTCGTCGAAGGACCACCACTGGTTTCCGGTGTAGCCGTACGTCGACACGGACTGCTCGTCGTGATGCACCGTCATCGTCGGGTACGCGCCGATGAGGTTGGAGTAGCCGCGCGTTCCGGCCTCCTCGGCGAACTGGCCGGGTGCGGCGCCGCCCGCGGGCTGCCACTCACCGGCCGCGCCTCCGTCGGTGACGCCCTGCCACCCCCTGCCGTAGAACGGGATGCCGAGGGTAAGCTTGCGGGGTTCGACGCCCGCGTCCGTGTACGCCTTGATCGCGGCGTCCGCGCTGAAGTGGAAGTCGTACGGGTCCTGCGTGTCCGCGTAGAGATTGGCCTGGTGGCCGGTGCGGTTGGGCTCCCAGGAGTTGTCGCTGCCCGAGCCGTGGAAGTCGTAGCCCTGGACGTTGGCCACGTCGAGGGAGTCGAAGACCTTGGACAGGTCCCAGCCCTCACCGATCTTCTGCGGGTCGGCGGGGGTGAAGGCGGTGAGGAGACGGTGACCGCCGCCGAGGGCGTCCAGCTGCTTGCGGAACTCGGCGAGCAGCAGCGTGAGGTTGCCCTTGTCGTTCGGCGAGTAGTGGTTGCCGGGGTGTCCGGTGCCGGTGCCCGGCCACTCCCAGTCGATGTCGAAGCCGTCGAAGATGCCCGCCGCGGTGCCGGGGCCGCCGGCGCCGCCGTACTCGGGCAGGTTGCCCTTGATGTACATGTCGATGCAGGAGGAGACGAACTTCTTGCGGGCAGCGTCGGTGGCGGCGACGTCGGAGAAGTACTTGGAGTAGGTCCAGCCGCCGAGCGAGACCACGATCTTCAGGTCCGGGTGGAGCTTCTTCAGCTTCTTCAACTGGTTGAAGTTGCCCCGCAGTTTGCCCCAGCCGTCGTCCGCGACTCCGTCCACGGACTGGGCGGCGCTGAACGGGCGGGCGTAGTCGGCGTCCGCGTCACCGGCGCCGGTCCCCTGCTCGGGGTCCTGGGGGTCGGCGGTGGTGCCCTTGGTGACGCCGTTCAGGCAGGTGAGGTTGTTGGGATCGATGTTGGCGAAGGCGTAGTTGACGATGTCGAGCTTGCCGGCGGCCCCGGAGTCCTGGAGGTTCTTCACGAAGTACTGACGGCCGTAGATCCCCCACTGGACGAAGTAGCCGACCTTCGCGTAGTTGCCGGCGCCGACGATGTCGTCGGTCTTCACCGTGAGGGTGCTGCTCGCGGGCGAGGCGTTGTCCGCCGCGTCACGGGCCCTGACCGTGAAGGTGTAGGAGGTGGACGGCGACAGGCCGCCGATGGTGGCGGTGGTCGTGGTGCCGGAGACCGTGGTGGCCGGGGTGGCGCCCCGGTAGATGTCGTACGCGGCGACGCGCTGGTTGTCCGTGGAGGCGGTCCAGGCCAGCGTGACGGACGAGGAGTCGGCCGCGGTGGAGTGCAGGGCGCCGGGGGCCGTCGGCGGGGACGTGTCGGTGGCCGGGTCTACGGTCGTGACGGCCAGCGGGGCGCTCTCGGCCGAGGTGTTGCCCCGGGTGTCCTTGGCCCGGACGGTGAAGGAGTAGGCGGTGGCCGGGGTCAGACCGGTGACCGTGGTGGAGGTCGTCGCGGTGGCCGAACCGACCACTTTGCCGCCCGCCAGGATGTCGTACGACGCCACCGGGAAGTCGCCCGCCGCGGCGGCCGTCCAGGACAGCGAGGCGGTGCGCGCGGTGACATCGGTCCGCTTCAGCCCGCCGGGTGCGCCCGGCGGCGCGTCGGCGGAGCCGTCGCACTTGTCACCGTTGATCCGGCAGCCCACAGGTGCGGCGATCGGGCCGGTGGCGACGAACCAGAAGCTGTACGGCTCGGTGGTGGAGTGCGCCGCGACCGTACCGTTGTAGTGGGCGTTGACCGCGGTGATGTGGCTGCCCTGGGTGGTGACCGTTCCGTTGTACGAGGAGCTGATCGCGACCCCGGCCGGCAGGTCGAATTCGAGGCTCCAGCCGGTGACGGCCGTGTCGGTGTCGTTGTGCAGGATGTAGGTCCCCTTCCACCACGGGCCGTTGTCGGCCGAGGTGAAGGTCGCCGTCAGTTTGCCGGCCGCGTGGGCGGGGGCCGCCTGCAGGGACAGCAGGGCGAGGAGGAGTGCGACGACGGCGAGCAGCGCGGTCGCCGTTCTCCGTCCGAGGGGCACGTGCTCGGGCATGGTTCTCCCTTGGGACAGGGACCGATGAGGCGGTCCGTGGGGGGAGCAGGTGAACATGACGCCATGGAGCACAGGGGAAAGTAATTGGTCTGGACCAACTCGTCAATAGGTACAGACCATTTAGGGCGTGCCGTCCTCGGTCGCCCACACATCGCCACCGTCCGACGCCGTGAACGAGCTGCGGTCGGCACGCACGCTCGTCGGCGGATACGTCGGCGGATAGGTCGCCGCATGTCTCAGGTACTGCTGAGCGGCCGCCTCGACCACCTGGGGCAGAATCCGCCCGAACGCCTCCAGACTGGGCACCCCTTTGGCTGCGGCACGGCTGAAGGTGCGCCCCTGCCTCATCCTCGCCGGCATCGTCATCTCAAGCGTCTCGGTCAACTCGGCCTCGGCGCCCCGGCTCTCGGGGTCCTCACGGTTCCAGGGCACGACCACGGACACCCAGGGCCGGTCCTGCGTGTCATAGGCGGCGAGCCGCATCCTTCGTTCCTCGTCCCGAAGCACCCAGCGGTCGAGGACGAGGATCTCCGGCGTACTGGGCTGCGCCGCTCGTTCCTCCCCTGCCGATTCCCAGTCGAACGGGGCGATGACGGGCTGGTAGTTGAGCGCGCGGACGATGTCCGCGGCCAGCTGCGCCAGCGGACGGGCGGAGGCCGGGTGGTACGGGTTCCAGTCCTGAGGGGTGTCCCCGTAGTAGTCGGCGCTGCGCTCCCGGGGCAGATCATGGCGGGCGGGGGCGGCGATGGTGATCTTCATCGGCCGGGAGGCCCCACCTCCGCCCGGGGGCCCGAACGCACTGGGAGCAGTACGGTAATCGACCGGCCGGCCGGGGGTGATAGCCGCGGTGTCGGCCACGCGGACGATGCGCTTCGCCAGTTCGTAGACCGCCCGCTCGTACTCCTCGGCGAACAGCCGCAGCTTGATCAGACCGTAGAGCCCGTCCGTGACGTACCGTTCCCCGAAATCACTGTGGTTGAACTGCAACCGCTCGGCCGGTCCCGGCAGTTGGCTGGGCGGGACCGGCACCCAGAGCGCGGGAACGATGGCCGAGGCGGGCCGGTTCGTCCGGGCCCGGTGGTGGATGACGCGCTGCTCGAACGCGTACCATTCCTTGCCGCACATCTCGCTGGCGAAGTAACGCGGTGAGAAAAGCGGAACGAACACCCTGCAGGTGGCGAGCACCTCGCCGAGCCGCTCCGACCAGCCCTCGCCGGACCGTATCTCCCGGTCAAGGAACCCGGCCGGGGCACCCGCCGGAAGATCGGTCATCGCCATCACATGACCGCTCAGGTCCTGGAACAGCCGCTCGACCCACATGTCCGGGTCCGTTCCCCCGCCGTACCCCGGTGTGTGCGCATAGCTCATGAAGAAGTACGGGAGCCGCTCCTGCGCTCGCACCGGCCGAGCCGGGCTCCCGGGGAGCGCGCCAGGAGCGGACGGCTCCGACGCCTCGTCCCCCGCAACGGCGGACCCCTCCTCCACGACGGTGGGCTCCTCCTCCGGGGGTGCGACGGATGCGCCCGCCCCGGGCCCCGGGGCGGGCGCGCCGGACGCGGTGTCCACCGGCACGGCCGTCCCGTCCACGAACCCCAGCGCCCGCAGCGCACTGGCCGACACCTCGCCGAACGGCTCGGGGTCCACCGGGATCGCGGCGGCGGGCAGCCTGCCCGCTGCGGCGGCCGGGACGCGGCCGGCCGAGGAAGCGGAGCCGCTCCCGATGAAACGGTCCAGGGCGCTGTGCAGGCGCCGGGCGTCCCGGGCGCCGAGCCTGGGCTTGAGCTGCTCGCGCGCCCCCTCCCGGAACCGCAGGACCAGGGGCCCGCCGTCGCGGGCGGCCTCGGTCACGGTGACGAGACCGCCGACGACGAACTCTGCCAGGTCGGCCGACGACGCCTCCGGTACGAGGCTGCGCCGGACGGCCCGCAGCATGTCGATGCTCACCTGCGGATACAGCGAGCACAGGACCGCCAGCCGCACCGCGGCCGGAGAGGCGCGGTGCAGATAGGCCTCCGTCAGGGCATGGCCGCTACGCGGTACCTCCTCCTCCGGCTCCACCAGCTGGTCGACGAGATCCGGCGCCGGCAGCAACAGGGCTTCGCAGCCCGCCGGATCGGACAGCATCAGGGTGCGCGCCCAGCTGCCGACGGCGTGGGGCGACAGCGCGTTCACCGGGACCGGAAGCCAGTCGCGGCCGGCCGTCCCGGGAAACGCCTGCTCCATCAGGAGCGTGGTGGTGAACCGTAACCGGGCATTGTGCACACCGGGCGTCCCGGGCGAGACCACCCGGACGGCGGGAAGGCTCATCCCCGCGTGCCGCCAGATCTTGGGGGGCAGCGGGTTGAGCAGGACGGTGGGCATGGACACCGCCCAGGTGCGGAGCTGCTTCCACTGCGCGCCGTCGCGCCACGCGGCCGACGCCCAGTCGGAGAGAACGAGCATCAGCCGCCGCGGCTGGGCCGATCTTCCGCCGCCCTCCGTGACCCGCTGGCCCAGAGGGCCGTGCAGGGCCGGGGCGGCCCCGTCCACGTAGAGGTCCCGGACCCGCAGGGTGCGGAACACACCGGTGCGTGCCAGCAGCCGCACCAGTTCGTCCGCCGTATCGCTCCACACCCTCATGGTGGGTGACCGGTCGATGACCACGGTCGCGTCGAACCAGCGCTCCGGTTCGTCGGAGAACACCGGGGTGAGCTCACCGGCGCGTACGTAGTCGTCGACCGTCGCCGCGATGTCCAGCCGCTGCCGGCGGCCGCGCCGCCAGGGGCGTTTCAGCGGCTTCAGTGCCCGGGCCAGTTCCCTGCTGCGCGGCAGGGAGCCGGCCCGGGGAAGCGACACCTCGGTTCCCCCCGGCGTGCGCGACCCCTCCGCCCAGGGAGTGTGCAGCGGGCTGCGCCGTGCGGCCTCGGCCGGCTGCGCCGGCTGCCCGGCGGCGGGCTCACCGGCCTGCGCGTCCTCCTGCCGCCCGGCGCCGTCGGCCGGTGTGCCGCGGCCGGACGCGGGGCCGTCCTCCCGGGCCGCGAGCCAGAGGATCTCGGCGATGGCCACCGCGTCGAGGCCGCGGTCCAGACCCAGGAGCGTGTCGACGACGGCGTCCAGCCCACCGGTCCGGTCAGGCACCGGACAGGTTCTTCATCAGCAGTCCGATGAGTGCGCCGCGCTCCGCCGCCTCCGGCTTCTGCGCTCCGTCCAGCAGATGAAGGGTGCTGAGCAGTTGGTCGATCGCGACGTGTTCGCCGTCGCCGACGCGGCGCACGAAGTCGTCGACGAGGTCGGCGAGCGGGCCCGAACCGGGCACGTCCAGCTGCAGATGCCCGCGCACGACCTCCCGGACGAGCGCCGCCGTGGGGCGCGGCATGGTGTAGCGCAGACAGCGGCGCAGGAACGGCGCGGGCAGCTCCTGCTCCCCGTTGCTCGTCATCACGATGAACGGGAACTCGGTGCACTGGACGAGCCCGCCGCGTACGGGATACTTCGCGTCCTCACCGGACATGCGCAGGTGCGCGACCTCCTGCCCTTCGCGCCGCAGTTCCTCGATGCGGAACACACCGCGCTCCAGGACGTCGAGCAGGTCCCCGGGCAGGTCCAGATCGGCCTTGTCGATCTCGTCGATCAGGAGCGCACGCGGCCGGTCCGACGGCAGCAGCGCCGTTCCCAGGGGGCCCAGTGACATGAACGCCGCGATGTCGTCCGTGCCGGTATCCGTCTCACCGGCGCGCGCCTTCTCCTGTTGCAGCCGGTGGGCGTGGATGCGTCCCAGGGCGTCGTAGTGGTAGAGCGCGTCCGCCAGTGTGCTGCGCGAGGTCACGTGCCAGCGCAGCACCGGACCCAGCGCCAGCTCCACCGCCACCTGTTCGATCACGGTGGACTTGCCCGTGCCCGGACTTCCGGTGACCAGCAGGGGCCGGCGCAGGGCGAGGGCGGCGTTGACCGCGTCGACGAGTCCTTCCGGGGGCTGGAACACGTCGGCGCCGGAAGTACGGGGAAACGTGCGCCACGGCGGCGGGTCGGGCAGCCGGGTGTCCTCCCTCACCACGCCGTCACCTCGGTAGTACGGATTCCAGGTCATGAGGCTTCCTTGATCGTGTTCTGGACGGGAGGAACGGTGGACCTGACGAGCCGGCAGAAATTCAGCCACGCGCGGTCGTCCCACACGGCGCGGAGATCGGCGAAGTGACCCGCGTACTCGCCGCGCCACCGCCGCTGGTAGGCGTGGCCGAGCCCTTCCGGCATGGTCAGCCACTGCGGTTCCAGACAGCCGTGCCGGTCGGCGGGGAATCCCTCGGCCCCCCGGGGCCACAGCAGCACCGGGGTGTAGGACAGCAGGATCTCCATGAGCTGGTCGTCGATTCCCGTCCGGTGCATCAGGCCGATGCCCCGCCGGTAGCGGCCGTCGCGCAACCGGTCCCGCAACGGCGGCCGGTCGGCCGTGTCGGAGTCGTCCAGCCAGTCGACGGGTACGCCCGTACAGGCGGCGATCTCCTCCCAGCGCTCGTTCAACGCGCCCTGGATACGCCGCAGCAGCGGATCCGGGGCGAGCCGGCGGCTCCAGTGCACCACGACGTCGTACTGCACCCCGAAGCGCAGGCTCTCCCCCGCCTCCTCCGGCCGCCATTCCAGCAGTACACCGCTCGGCGCGGCGACATCGAGCCACCGCAGTCGCCGTCCCAGCGCCTCCGCATGGCCCTCCGCCCAGATCGCCGCCTCCTCGATGGCGGCCTCGGCCCCTTCCCTGTCCACCGTGGGACAGCCGAAGTCCTGCCGGTCGAGGAGTTCCCCGTCCTGGAGCAGCCACGCGCTGACGGCTTCCGGCCAGCCGCCGGTGAGTGAGGAGTCGAGGCTGACGGCCAGCCTCAGCTGCTGGTCCTCCCGGTCGTCCAGCACCTTGGTCACCGCGTCGTTGAGCTCCTGCTGCGCATGCACCGAACGCGCCCACACGTGCAGTTCCGGGGCGTCGAGGTCCTTGCCCGACGCGAGGGCGAGGCGCACCACGAACTCGGCGACCGAGGGCCGGCAGCTCTTGCGGGCGATCGGGAAGTCGAAGGCCAGCCGGTCCAGGATGGCGACGTCGGTGAACTCGGGTACGGGGGCCGCGAGGGTGCGCCGTTCCGATGCGAGCAGGACGCGCAGGGCGTGGCGCAGCCGGGCCGTCGTCAGCTCGCCGCCGAGCCAGTCGCGGAGGAACACCACGGTCCGCATCGCGATGAGCCGGCAGTCCACGGCGACGACCGTCCGGTCACGGGCCGCGGACTGCGGGAGTCCCTTGAGCGACGCGAGGCTGTCGAGTACCGAGGCCATGTCGCCCACCGCACCCAGGGGCGGTGTACCGGTGCCGAGTGCGCCGAACGCCTCGGTGAGTTCCTCGCGCGCCAGCGGTCCGAGGAGACCGCCGGGGTCGGTGTCCTGATCACGCCGGTTGCGAGCGACCCAGATGTGCTCCGTCGCGAAGGGATCACCGTCGTGCTGGGCCAGCGTCACGTTCTGCCCGACGCAGAGGCGGCTCACTTCCTGCTTGACGTCGTCCACCCTCAGCACGGGTCCGGCCCCCGGCAGGCCCTCCCGGATCAGGCCGGCGAGAGCCCTGGAGAACGAGAGGTCGACCGCCGGCTGTCCGAGCGAGGAGGCCATGAGGACGGCGAGCCTGGTGCTGCCGTTGCCCGCTCCCGCCGCGAGTTCCTGCGCCGGGGGCAGTGCGCCGGCCGCGTGGCAGGTGTCGATGATGCCGAGCACGCTGGGGATGCCGGCCTTGTTCGCGGCGGCCGCGAGGAGTTCACCGACGTCGACCGCGCTCTCGGTCGCGTCCTCCGTGGAGTCGGCACCCATCAGGTACATCCGGTTCGTGCTTCCGGGGACGAACCCGTGCCCCAGCAGAGCCAGTACGAGTGACGCCCGGCAATCCGCGGCGTGCTGGATCGCCTCGCGGATCAGCATCCGGATCCAGTTGCTCGTGAGCGGTTCGCCGGCGAACAGGGAACGGCCGCCGGGAAGAGCCGGATCGCAGCCGCCCAGCTCCGCGTGGCCCAGGGCGGCATGGAGCGCGGAGGCCGCTTCGGTGAGACGGGTGAGGTGCAGCATCGACGCGCACTGGGGCGCGAGGACCAGAAGGTGGCGGCGGGGCCCCTCACTCATGAGGCGGTCCGGCGCTCTGCCGACGCCAGTGCTTGTGCGACGGGCCCGGCGACGGCCGCTTGGGCCAGATACTTGCCCGCGGAGTGGACCCAGACCCCGTCCGCGTCGGTCCGGCGGCTGCGGGGGCCCACGCCGGACGCGTTGGGAACGATGTCCCGCTCGAGGTGCGGCCGTACGGCGATGATGTCGTCCTTGTCCCAGAAGTTCAGCCAGCGCTCGACGGTCCCCGGGGTGCTCGGCGGCTGCGGTAACAGCCTGGGCCGGACGACCGTGCGCATCGACAGCGGTGAGCCGAGTGTGACGAGCAACGGGACGCGCTCCGGGTGGCCGTGCAGGGCCTCCAGGGCCACGACGGTGCCGAGGGAGTGTGCGACCACGACGGCGGGCTCGTCCCCCAGCGCCTCGTGCAGGCGACGGCGGATCCGGGCGTCCAGCGTCACCCCGGAGGCGTCGCTCTCCCCGCGCGCCAGGTAGCGGGACACCTGGGCGAGGTCCCTGACCATCAGCTTGGGCGTCGCCCAGTGGGCGACGCCGCGCCACGGTTTGAGCGCCATGAGGGTGGTCGCCACGTTCAGCGCCCTGCGCAGCACGGACATGCCCCCCTGGGCCTGGCCGGCGGTCTCGGCCTCGGCGCTCGCGTGGGCCAGAATCCTCTCGCGGCGCTGCCAGGCACCGTCCCGGGGGGCCGTGCTCCCGGAGTGCTCGGAGCCGAGCGCGGCCACCAGTTCCACGAGCAGATCCGCGAGGATCTGCTCCGCCGCCCCTTCGCCGGCCACCTCGCCGGCGCCCTGGGCCTCGGGCTGCACGAACAGGTCGGCGTAGTACGCCAGCGAAACGCCGCCCGCGCCCTCGGCGTTCAGGCGCGCGGCACGTTCCGGATGACCGGCGTCCCGCATGCCCCGCGCCAACGCGTCCGTCCACTCGGCCAGTTCACGTCCGGTGTCCCGAAGTCCGCCTATGCCGTGCACGAACACCAGCCGCGGCATCATGCGCGCCTCCCCCGTGGTCCCTGGCCGACGAGGCTATCAATCAGCAGGTCCACGGGGCAGCGAAAGAGCATGTGCCGACCGGTACACGGGGACGCCGTGGCGCGAACTCGTCAGTCGCCGAGCACGACCGTGCGCTGCGCCGAGAAGTCACCCCATCTCCCGTCGGGGAGCTTGGCGCGGATCTTCATCGAGTACCGGGTGCCTCGCGGGTCACCGACGGTGAGCCGGTAGCTCGCCCGGCCCGCGGGCGGCTCGCCGCCCCAGACGATCGTGGTGGTGAGCCGGCCGTCCAGATAGAGCTGGTAGGCGGGTATCTTCCCGCCGGTCTCGGGCTGCTTCCAGTCCAGGTCGACGGCGTACTCCTTGCCCTGCGCCGTACTCGTGACCCGCAGGTCGGTGGGGGCGGTACTGGCTGCCGCGCCGGGGGCGGAGGCGGTGGTGAGGTCGAGCGCGTTGCTGTCCGCCGACGAGGTGTCGGCTGCGTCGCGGGCGCGGACGGTGAAGGTGTAGACCGTGCCGGGGCGCAGCCCGGTCAGGTGCGCCGTCGTCTGTGTGCCGGGCACACTGTGGATCCGGGAGTCCTCCTGGTAGATGTCGTACGAGGTGACGCCGACATCGTCCGTGGAGCCGCCCCAGGACAGGGTCGCCGCCCGGCTGCCGTCGGCCTTGCCGCGCAGCTTCACCGGCCGCGTCGGGGCCTCGTGGTCGGCGGGGGTCGGCGCGGGCGTGGTGACGGACGCGGCGGCGCTCGGCGCGGAGAGGTTCC
This sequence comes from Streptomyces sp. NBC_00876, assembly GCF_045207435.1. Lineage (NCBI taxonomy): Bacteria > Bacillati > Actinomycetota > Actinomycetes > Kitasatosporales > Streptomycetaceae > Streptomyces > Streptomyces sp. NBC_00876. The sequence goes on along the minus strand of NZ_CP108800.1, from coordinate 7,049,437 downwards.
CGGCGGCGTCCCGGGCACGGACGGTGAAGGTGTACGCGGTCGAGGCGGTCAGCCCGTCGACATCGATCATCACCTTGGCCGCCGGGACGGACTTGACCTTCTTGCCCCGCCGGTAGACGTCGTATCCGGTGACGGCCCTGTCGTCGGTGGCCGGCTCCCACATCACATGCGCGGAGGTGGCGCTGCTCGCCTGGGCGGTCACCCCGTGCGGCGCGGTCGGTCTGCTGGTGTCCGCCTCGGCTTCGGAGCCGCAGGCGGTGAGCGTGGCGAGGAGCAGGGCGGCGGAGCAGGCCAACGCGGCAGGTGCGTGGGGGCGTTGCACGGTCTTGCCTTCCATCCGGCAGCAATGGTCCAGACCTGTATCGCACGGTACGGGGGTCCCCGACAAGAGGACGGAGCGGAACGTTCCGCAATATGCCGGTGTGCACCTCGGCGCTGCCGCCTCGTGCACTGCCTGGCGTACGGTCGGCCGATGCTGTGTGTACGAGGTGTGGTGCTGCCGGAACGCGAGGAGCGCTCGTTCTGGATCGACGGGGAGGTGCTCCGGGCCGGAATACCGCCGGGCGGCTTCGCCGGCCGGGATGCCGAGACCGTCGTGGACGGCGGCTGGCTGCTGCCCGGCCTCGTGGACGTGCACACGCACCCGGGGTCGACGGAGCCGGGCAGCCCCTTCGACGAGGAGTTGCTGAGGCGGCAGCTGGGCGAGCACCGGGACGCCGGGGTGCTGGCGGTGCGCACCCCGGGAACGGCCGCGCGGATGCCCGCCTGGGTGGACGCCGATCCGGAACTGCCGCGGGTCACCTCGGCGGGGCGGTGGCTGGCCACGCCCGGCAGGTTCTTTCCCGGGTACGGCCGGGCCGTCGGCGAGGAGGACCTCGTCCGGGCCGCACTGGAGGAAGCGGCGTCCTCCTCCGGGTGGTGCAAGGTCATCGGCGACTGGCGGGCCGACGAACCCGCGGTAGCGCTCACGCTGCTGACCGAGGTGGTGACCGCCGTGCACGCGGCGGGCGGCAGGGTGGCGGTCCACTGCCAGACCGCCGAGGGGACCCGCAACGCGGTGCTGGCCGGCGCCGACAGCCTGGAGCACGGCATGCATCTGGACCCGGCCCTGCTGGACCGGATGGCCGCGCAGGGCACGGCGTTCGTGCCGACGCTGGGCGTCTTCGGCGCGAAGGCGGACGCGATGCGGGCCCGGGAGCCGGGCGTGCGCCGAGATCTGTGGCTGGCCGGCTGGGACGGCATGTTCGACAGCGTCCGGGCCGCCCACGAGGCGGGCGTCACGGTACTGGCCGGCACCGACTCGTTCCCCTGTGGAACGGTCGCCGGCGAGGCCGCCTGGCTGGTGCGGGCCGGCCTGTCCGCCGAAGCCGCCCTGGGCGCGGCATCGTGGACGGCACGGGCCTGGCTGGGCCTGCCGGGGCTGGTGGACGGGGCGCCGGCCGACCTGGTCGCCTACGACAGCGATCCGACGGCCGGGCCTGCCGTGCCCGCTCACCCGAGCCGGATCATTCTGCGGGGACGCGTGGTGCGCTGAGCGATGAATCCGGGGTGCTCGGGCAGTCTGCACAGGTATGGATACGCAGACGAACTCCACGCCCCTCCTCGACCTGGAACCCGCGGCCCGGCAGATCGCCGGGATGCTCGACACGATCGACGACACCCGGCTGACCGCTCCGACGCCCTGTCCCGATGTCACGGTGGGCGCCATGCTCGCCCACGTCGGAGGGCTGGCCGTGGCCTTCCGGGATGCCGCCCGCAAGAAGCTCGGGCCGGCCACCGGCACGGCGCCCTCGGTGGAGTCGGGGGTGCTCGAGGACGGCTGGCGCGGCACGCTGCCCGCGGCGCTCGATGAGATGGTCGCCGCCTGGCGCTCCCCCGAAGCCTGGCAGGGCATGACCCAGGCGGGCAGCGTGGACCTGCCGGGCCAGGTGGCGGGGATGGTCGCGCTCAACGAGCTGGTGCTGCACGGCTGGGACCTGGCGCGGTCGACCGGGCAGCCGTACCAGGCCGAGGAGGCGCATCTGCGCAACACGCTGGCGCTCCTGGCCGACCTCGGTGACAACCCGCCGCCCACGTCCCCGTTCGGCCCGCCGGTCACGGTTCCGGACGACGCGCCCCTGGTGGACCGGGCGGTCGCCCGGAGCGGCCGGCGTCCCGACTGGCAGCCGGGGGACTGACCCCTCGGCCGCCGGCGGACCGGCCGGAAGGCCGCCTGGGGTCTTTCGTTTGGATCATGCCGGGCCCCGCGAGCCCGGCATGATCCAAACGAAAGACCCCAGCTCCCCGGCGGTCAGCTGGTGAAGAACTCCGTGATCTGCTGGGCGACCTGGTCGGCGTGGACCTCGTGCACCCGGTGGCCGCCGCCGAGCGTGATCAGCCGGCAGTCCGGGATCAGTGAGGCCATGTCCTGGAGCCGCCCCTGCGGCATGGTGCTGGCCGGGCCGCCGGCCAGCAGCATCGTCGGGGCGACGATCTCGCCGAGCCCGTCCGCCCAGGCCGGGTCGGGGTCGTTCACCTGAGTGCGCACGGCCGCGAGCACGGCCTCGTCGTAGTCGACCGGACCGTCGGGCCGGACGGCGGGGCCGGCCGCGCCGGGGAACGGCGGCGGGGTCTCCACCAGCACCAGCCGCTCCACCCGGTCCGCGTGCTCCTGGGCCAGGAGGTGGGCGACGACGCCGCCCATGTCGTGGCCGACCAGCCCGACCCGGTCGAGCTCGCACTCGTCCAGGAAGCCGAGGACGTCGTCGCGCATCAGCTCGAAGTCGTACTCGTCCGGCCAGTCGCTCTCCCCGTGACCTCGCAGGTCGAGGGCGTACACCCGCCATTCCTGACCGAGCAGACTCCCGGCCGCCTCCCAGTTCGCGGCCGAATCGCCGAGGCCGTGCAGCAGTACGACGGGCGAGCCGAACGGGTCGCCCCAGGTCCGGTACGCCAGCCGTACATCGCCGACATCCACAACAGACTGATCATCCATACCCCTGACGCTACAGCCGAATGAGCGAAGATCACTCCCACGGCCTGGCAGGCTGGAGCGGTGAAGCTCATCCCGCGTTCCCGGGCCGCCGTCCTCGCCGCTCTCGTCATGGCCGTCGCCGTCCTGTCCGGGTGCGCGGGGTCGGGGCCGGCCGCCTCCGCGGGCAAGGGCGCGGCCGGCGCCGGGCTCGACGATCCGGCGAAGAAGGACATCGCCATGCGGCTGATCGCCAGCGCGGAGAACTCGACCCTGGACTGGAAGGCGCAGTACAAGTACATCGAGGACATCGGCGACGGCCGCGGCTACACGGCGGGCATCATCGGCTTCTGCTCGGGCACCGGCGACATGCTCAGCGTGGTCGAGCGGTACGTGAGGGCGCGCCCCGGAAATCGGCTGGAGCGGTTCGTCCCGGCGCTGCGCGCGGTGCGGGGCACCGACGCGCACACGGGGCTCGGCCGCCCTTTCACCGAGGCCTGGGCAGCGGCCGCCGGTGACGCGGCGTTCCGGTCGGCCCAGGACGCCGAGCGGGACCGGTCCTACTTCGACCCCGCCGTCCGGCAGGCGAAGAAGGACGGGCTGGGCGCGCTCGGCCAGTTCATCTACTACGACGCCCTGGTGATGCACGGGTCCGGTGACACGGAGGGCGACGTCGGCTTCCGTACGATGCGCCGCCAGGCGCTCGCCGAGGCCCCGGCGCCCTCGAAGGGCGGCGACGAGGAGGCGTATCTCGACGCCTTCCTCGACGCCCGGGTCGCCGCGATCCGCAAGGAGCCCTCGCACAGCGACACCAGCCGGGTCGACACCGCGCAGCGGGTGTTCCTGCGCGAGGGCAGGTTCGGCCTGGAGACGCCCCTGCGGTGGAAGGTGTACGGCGACAGCTATCTGATCGAGGGCCCCCCGGGGTCGTGAAGCCGTGATCGGCGGGCGGCCGGAACCGCGCCTGGGCTGATGAGCCCGCGTTCCACCGCTCCGCACCACGCATACCGGCGCCCGGTGCGGAGCTTGCACCCTCCCGGGTCGAACTCAACTCGCCCGTGTCGCAGGGGTGTACGACCGCCGTTCGACTCTGATAGGAAAGCTTCCTAACAGATCCATCGGAACGACGAACCCTCTTGGAGGACTGGTGCACGCTCCCCACAAGCGCACCGCACGTCGCAGCACCCGCTCCACGCGCGTCGCCCTCGTCGCGCTCGGACTGGCCCTCACGGCGATTCCGGCCACGGCCTTCGCCGGCACCACCCCCGCTCCGGCGGCGGTCCACCAGCAGGTGGCCGCAGCGACCGGCCTCGACGATCCGGCGAAGAAGGAGATCGCCATGCAACTGGTCTCCAGCGCCGAGAACTCCTCGCTCAACTGGAAGGCGCAGTACAAGTACATCGAGGACATCGGCGACGGCCGCGGCTACACGGCGGGCATCATCGGCTTCTGTTCCGGCACCGGCGACATGCTCGATCTGGTGGAGCTCTACACCTCGCGGGAGCCGGGCAACGCCCTCGCGAAGTACCTGCCGGCCCTGCGGGACGTGGACGGCACCGACTCGCACGACGGCCTCGACCCGGGCTTCACCGCGGCCTGGGAGAAGGCGGCCGCCGATCCGGCGTTCAAGCAGGCGCAGAACGACGAGCGCGACCGGGTGTACTTCGACCCGGCGGTCAGCCGGGGCAAGAGCGACGGGCTGGGCACGCTCGGCCAGTTCGCGTACTACGACGCCATCGTGATGCACGGCAACGGCGGCGACAGCACGAGCTTCGGCTCGATCCGCAAGCGGGCCCTCGCCAAGGCGAAGCCGCCGGCCCAGGGCGGCAACGAGGTCACCTACCTCAACGCGTTCCTGGACGCGCGCGTCTGGGCCATGCAGCAGGAGGAGGCCCACTCCGACACCAGCCGGGTGGACACCGCCCAGCGGGTCTTCCTGAGGAACGGCAATCTGAACCTGGATCCGCCGCTCGACTGGAAGGTGTACGGCGACAGCTTCCACATCGGCTGACGCACCCCCGCCCCCACCGGGGGACGGACACGGCTGTGGCGCGTACGGCGGCCCTCACGGGCATTGCCGTACGCGCCACAGCGCTTTGATGAACCGTCAGTGCACGGCCACCGGTGCCGGGTTGACCGATTCGACGTCCTGGGCCTCGGTCTCCGCCCCGTCGCCCGGCTTCCGGCCGAGGTGGTTGAAGGCCAGGTTGAGGACGATCGCCACGACGCAGCCGGTCGAGATCCCCGAGTCGAGGACGACCAGCAGGTCCTTCGGGAACGCGTGGTAGAACTCCGGCGCGGCGATCGGGATCAGCCCGACGCCCACGGCGGCCGCGACGATCAGCGCGTTCTCACCCTTCTCCAGCGCGGCGGTGGCCAGCGTCTGGATACCGCTCGCGGCGACCGAGCCGAACAGCACTATGCCCGCGCCGCCGAGCACCGGCAGCGGTACCAGGGCGATGACGGAGGCGGCCACCGGGAACAGGCCGAGCAGGATGAGGATGCCGCCGCCCGCGGCGACGACGAAGCGGCTGCGTACCTTCGTCATCGCCACCAGACCGATGTTCTGGGCGAAGGCGCTGCACATGAAGCCGTTGAACAGCGGGCTGATGGCGCTGCCCAGGGTGTCGGCGCGCAGCCCTCCCTCGATGGTCCGCTCGTCGGCCGGCCGGCCGACGATCTTGCCGAGGGCCAGCATGTCCGCGGTCGACTCGGTCATGCAGACCAGCATCACGATGCACATGGAGACGATCGCGGCGATCTCGAACTGCGGTGCCCCGAAGTGGAACGGGGTGGGGAAGCCGATGGCGTCGGCGTCCTTGATGGCGCCGAAGTCCGTGATGCCGACCGGGATCGCGACAAGGGTGCCGATGACCAGTCCGAGCAGGATCGCGATCTGCTGGAGGAAGCCGCGCAGCAGCTTCCGCAGGGCGAGGACGATCACCAGGGTGAGCGCCGCCATCGTGATGTTGGTGGTGGAGCCGTAGTCGTCGGCCCCGGCGTTGCCGCCCTGGGACCAGTTGAAGGCGACCGGCAGCAGGGAGATACCGATCAGGGTGATGACCGTGCCGGTGACGACGGGCGGGAAGAAGCGGACCAGTTTGCAGAAATACGGGGCGAGGACGAAGCCGAGGACGCTGGCGACGATGATCGCGCCGAAGATCACGGCGATCCCGTCGTGTCCGCGGTCCTTGCCTATCGCCACCATCGGGGTCACACCGGCGAACGACACTCCGTTGACGAACGGCAGCCGGGCGCCTATGCGCCAGAAGCCGAGCGTCTGGAGCAGGGTGGCTATGCCCGCGGTGAACAGACTCGCCCCCATCAGGAAGGCGGTCTCCTTGGGGGTGAGGCCCACGGCGGGTCCCACGATCATGGGCGGGGCCACCACGCCCGCGTACATCGCGGCCACGTGCTGCAGACCGCTGGTGAACATCTTCAGTGGGGGGAGCGTCTCGTCGACCGGATGCTTCCGGTCGGACGGGGCCGTTGCCGGCGCACCGTCGGGGTCGGTTGCTGCACTTGCGTCTTTGCGAAACCTGGGCGTAGCTGCCACGGCGGTTCCTCCGGTCGGGTACACGTCTGCGGCGACGTGGTTATCAGGGAGGTGGTGCCGGGGGCGGTCCGCGGGACCGGGCCCCGTGTGGTGCGTTGATGCAGGTGGGGCAGGTCGTGCAGCTGGTGCGGGCAGCTCGGTTCACCGGTACGGGAGGCGCGTGCGCATGGGTACGCGCCTCCCGTACCGGTTGCCGTGGACCCCGCTCGGGTCCACGGCGGCCGGTCGAGGGCCGTCCCCCTCGGCCGGCCGGTATCGGGGGGTGCCGGGCCGTCAGGCCCCGGCGGCGGCCTGCGCGAGACGGCGGGCCTCGTCGCGGGTGGCGCGCGCGATGGCGTCCTCGTCCACGGTGAGCAGGCGGTTCGACTCGACGACGGGCTTGCCGTCGACGAGCGAGAGGGTGACGGGGGCGGCGGCGCCGAAGACCAGGGCGGTCACCGGGTCGGCGATGGAGGCGTGGGCGAGGGTGTCCAGCTTCCAGAGCACGAGGTCGGCGAGCTTGCCGGGCTCCAGGGAGCCGATCTGGTCCGCGCGGCCGAGGACCTGGGCGCCGCCGTACGTACCCAGGCGCAGCGCCTGACGGGCGTTCAGGGCTCGTTCGCGGTGCGGGCCGAGGCGGTTGATGAGGAGGGCGTTGCGCAGTTCGGTGTGGAGTTCGCCGGACTCGTTGGAGGCGGTGCCGTCGACGCCGAGGCCGACCGGGACGCCCGCGGCGAGCATGTCCGGGACCCGGGCGATGCCGGCGGCGAGACGGGCGTTGGAGGACGGACAGTGGGCGACGCCGGTGCCGGTGCGGGCGAAGGCGGCGATGTCGGAGTCGTTCATGTGGACGCAGTGCGCCATCCACACATCGGCGCCGAGCCAGCCGGTCGACTCGAAGTAGTCCGTGGGGCCCATGCCGAACAGCTCGTGGCAGAACTTCTCCTCCTCCACGGTCTCCGAGCCGTGGGTGTGCAGCCGCACACCGCGACGGCGGGCCAACTCGGCGCCCTGCCGCATCAGTTCGGTGGATACGGAGAACGGGGAGCAGGGCGCCACGGCGATCTGGGTCATCGCGTCGAAGGAGGCGTCGTGGTGCGCGTCGATGGTCGCCTCGGTGGCGGCGAGCGCGCCTTCGAGGCTCTCCACGGCGAAGTCCGGCGGCAGTCCGCCGTCCTTCTGGCTGCGGTCCATGGAGCCGCGGGCGAGGGTGAACCGTACGCCCATGTCGCGGGCGGCGCCGATGATCGCGCCGGACAGGTCGCCGGAGCCCTTCGGGTAGACGTAGTGGTGGTCCATGGCGGTGGTGACGCCGCCGCGGGCCATCATGGCGAGGGAGCCCTGCGCGGCGGTGCGGGCCATGGACTCGTCGATGCGCGCCCAGGTCGGGTAGAGCGCGACCAGCCACTCGAAGAGGTTGTGGTCCGTGGCCAGGCCGCGGGTGATCCACTGGTAGAAGTGGTGGTGCGTGTTGACCAGGCCGGGTGTGACGAGGTGCCCGGTGCCGTCGATCCGGCGTACGACGTTGTCCAGGCCCTCCGGTGCCCGGCCGGCGCCGACGGACTCGATGCGGTTGCCCGCGACGACGACATGGCCCGAGGCGTACTCGGTGTCGTCGGCGTCGACGGTCGCGATCGAGCAGTTCTCGATGACGATGCGTTCCACTCGGCCGGGCGCTGCCGGTGCTGCCATGATGCTTCCTTCTCTCATCAGCGATGTGGGCACGGCAGGACCCTAGGAGGATTTGAGTGCCACAGCCGTGCGGCCGTGGGTGCCGAGATGGTGGAAGAACAGGTTGAGCAGGACCGCGACGAGCGCCCCCGCACTGATCCCGGAGCCCAGGACGGTCTGCGCCCAGGACGGGAATCCCGCGTAGAAGCCGGGCGCGGCGAGCGGGATGATGCCCGCGCCGAGCGCCACGGCGACCAGGATGATGTTGGAGCTGTCGTCGAGCCCGGCCTCGGAGAGCGTACGGATGCCGCTCACGGCGATCGAGCCGAAGAGGACGATGCCGGCGCCGCCGAGCACGGGCATCGGGACGAGCGAGACGACCGCGCCGAGCACCGGGAAGACGCCCAGGACGATCAGCGCGCCGCCCGCGGCCGCGACGACGTAGCGGCTGCGTACCTTCGTCAGCGAGACCACGCCGACGTTCTGTGCGAAGGCGCTGGTGGGGAAGCCGCCGAAGACCGGTCCTACGAGGGTGGCGATGCCGTCGGTGCGCAGTCCGCGGGTGATGGTCCGCCCGTCCGTGGGGCGGTCGCAGATCTCGCCGAGGGCGAGCATTCCGGCGGAGGACTCGGTCATCAGGACGAGCATCACGATGCAGAGGGAGAGGATCGCGGCGGGCTGGAACTCCGGTGCGCCGAAGGAGAAGGGGGCGGGCAGCGCGGCGACCGGTGCGGACCCGATCGCGGAGAAGTCCGCGAGGCCGAAGGGTGCGGCGGCCAGCGTGCCGGTCAACAGCCCTACGAGCAGGGCCACTTGCTTGACGAATCCGCGTCCGAAGCGCTGGACGATCAGAATGACGACGAGCGTGAAGGCGGCCAGGGCCAGGTACTTCATGGCTCCGAAGTCGGCGGCCGACTTGTCACCGCCCCGCGCCCAGGAGACCGGGACCGGCATCAGGGTGACGCCGATGAGGGTGATGACGACGCCGGTGACGAGCGGCGGGAAGAAGCGCAGCAGCCTGCCGAAGAACGGACCGACGGCCAGGCAGAAGACGCCGGCGACGAGCACCGCCCCGTAGATCGCGGGCAGTTGGTGGCCGGGGGCGCTGGTCTCGGCGATGGCGAGCATCGGTGCGATGCCCGCGGACGAGGCCGCGTTGACGAACGGCAGCCGGTTGCCGGCGAAGCCGCCGATCCCGAGTGTCTGGAGAAGGGTGGCGCAGCCCGCGATCAGGAGGCTCGCCGCGATCAGCCGGGTCATGCCGGCCTGGTCGAGGCCGACGGCCTGGCCGATGATGAGCGGAGGGGTGACGACGCCCGCGTACATGGCGGCGATGTGCTGGAGCGCGGCGGGCAGGAGCCGCGACGGTGCGGGCTTCTCGTCCACCGGATGGACCGCGCTCTTGGGCGGGGTGGGACACGGGCCTTCTGCTTCTGCCGGCCCGGGTGCAGGCTGTGCCATGGAAGTTCCCTCCGGCCCGGCCGGCCCCCGTCCGCTGTGGACGGACGGGAACCGGCGCGGTGCCTCGTCAGAGGTTGGTCATGTCGACCGGGATCTGCGGCTCGACGCCGTCGCGCAGCACGGTGGCCTCGATGAGCCCGTACGGACGGTCGGCCGCGAAGTAGACCTCGTTGTCGTTCTTGAGACCGAACGGCTCCAGGTCCACCAGGAAGTGGTGGTTGTTCGGCAGCGAGAAGCGGATCTCGTCGATCTCGCTGCGGCTGTTGATGACCCGCGAACCCATCTGGTACAGGGTCTGCTGGAGCGAGAGGGAGTACGTCTCGGCGAAGGCCTGGAGCATGTGCTTCTTCGCCTGCTCGTACGACTTCTCCCAGTTGGGCATCCGGTCGGCGTCGCTGGTCCAGTTGTAGCGCCAGGCGGCGGAGACGTCGGTGCACAGGATGCGGTCGTACGCCTCCTTGAGCGTCGTGTACTTGTCCTTGACGTAGCCCCAGAACTCCGAGTTGGTGGAGTTCATGACCGTGAGGTCCTTCAGGCCGGAGATGATCTCCCACTTCTCGCCGTCGTAGGTGATCTGCGTGGTGCGCAGTTCCTGGCCCTTGCGGGCGAAGGAGTGGTTGACCTCGTCCGATCCGATGAACCTGGAGCTGTTGTCCGAGGTCGCGATCCGCTCCCAGGAGTACTCCTGGATGCGGATGCGGGCGACCTCGATCGGCTCCTGCGAGGTCACGAAGTGACGGGCGAGGTGGATGCCGAACTGCTCGGCGGACTCGATGCCGTGCTCCTTGGCGAACGCGAACACCGTGTTCTTGGTGGTGTCCGTGGGCAGGACGTTCGCGTTGGAGCCGGAGTAGTGGACGTCGTCCATGTCGCCGGACAGGGCGACCGAGACGTTCAGGTCCTTGATGTGGTGGGTGTCGCCGTCCCGCGTGATCCTGACGACGCGGTTCTCTGCTTTGCCGTACTGGTTCTGGCCGAGAATCGTGGGCATGTGTCTGCTAGCTCCCTCGGTATACGGAGTAGCCGAACGGGTTGAGCAGCAGCGGTACGTGATAGTGCTCGCCCGGGGTGACGGCGAACGTGATCGCCACCTCCGGGAAGAACGCGCCGCTGTCCCTTACGCGGGGGGCGTCCTGCTGCGCCTCGGCTTGCTTCTTGGCTGTGAAGTACGGCTCGGTCTCGAAGTCGAGCCGTACGTGGGTGGTGCCCTCCGGCAGGGCCGGCAGATCCTTGCAGCGCCCGTCCGCATCGGTCGCCGATCCGCCGAGCGTCACCCACGGCGCGCCGCTGCCCGTGCGGGCGGCGAGCGAGACGGGGACGGCCGCGGCGGGGCGGCCGATGCTGGTGTCCAGGATGTGGGTGGACACCGATGCGGTGGCGAAGGTGCTCAAGACCTTCACTCTCCTTCTGGTACGAGCTCTTACGAGTCGTCCGTGACGAGACGGGTGAGGCGGATGCGGTTGATCTTGCCCAGTTCGGTGCGCACGATGGTGCGCTCCTGTTCGGGCGTGTTCCCGGTCCGGGACTTCACCGCGTCGCGCATCTGCTCACCGGTGGCCCCGGTGGCGCAGATCAGGAAGACATGTCCGAACCGCTCCTGGTAGGCCAGGTTGAGTTCGAGCATCTCGGCCTTGAGCTCCTCGGTGGCGCCGGCCATCCCCCGCTGTTCGCGGGAGGAGGTCGGGTCCCCGGGCTTCGGGCGGCCGATCGGCGGATGACCGGCCATCGCGTCGGCCAGGTCCTGCGCGCCGAGTGCCGCCGTGGCGGTGTCGCTCGCGCAGAGCAGGGCTTCTGCGGTGGCGTACGGACGGCGGGAGAGGATCGCTCTTCCCCAGGCCGCACTGGCACAGACCTCGTGCAGCACGGTGGCCGCCTCGTCGTCCGCCAGGGTGTTGAACCGGGCGAGGCCCGGCGTGGAGCTCGAAGTCACGGGAGCCTCCGTGGCTGTTTTTCGCTGTGCGTTGGTCGGGCTGCGGATAGCTAACGCCCTCCACAACACCACGTCAACACTTTGTTGAAATTCCGTTCATGTAAAAAACCGTCGCCCGGTGATCCGGACGACGGCTCGCACGTTCATGTGCCGTTTACATCTGGCCGAGGGCCCAACTACTCACCTTTGGAGCCGTTTTCCCTGTTCAGGTAGTTGTAGACGGTGAAGCGGGAGACCCCCAGGGCCCCCGCCACCGTCTCGACGCCGTGCCGCACCGAGAAGGCACCGCGTGCCTCCAGGGTCCGTACGACCTCCTGCTTGGTCCTGCGGTCCAGTTCGGCGAGCGGCTTGCCGTGCCGGCGCTCCATCGCGGCCAGGATGTGGTCCAGCGAGTCGGAGAGCTGCGGCAGGCGGACGGCTATCACGTCCTGGCCCTCCCAGGCCAGGACGACGTCGTCGGCCTGTGCCTGCTCGGGCCCGAGCAGCTCGGCGCCCATGGCGTCGGCCAGCGGCTTGACGGCGGCGACGAGGGGGTGGTCCGCGGGCTCGGTCACTTCGGGTCCTCCCCGATGACGTTGACCTGGAGCGAGACCCGAGTGGCACCCGATGCCAGCGCCTGGCGCAGGAGGGAGTCCACCGCGGTGAGCACCTCGTCGGCGCCGCCCTCCGCCGTGTTGCCGAAGGGGCCGACGTCGACCGCGTCCAGTTCGGCCGACTGGATGACCTCGCGGGCCACGACCGCGTGGGCCGGTGCCTCGTCGAGATCGAAGGGCTCGGTGGTGAACTCCACTCTCAAGCGCACTGTGCCTCCATGATGCGTTGCACCGCGTCCGGGGCGACCCGCGGCTCGGGCACGACCCTAACGGACGGGCACCGCCCCGCACGGTCTACAGCGGCAGCACGCAGACCGCGGCCGGGGCGGCGAACGGTGTCCCGGCCGGGGTCAGGGCGCCGGTGCCCCCGTCGACCCGGAAGGCCGTGACCGTGCCGGACCGCTGGTTGGCGGCGAAGAGGAACCGGCCGTCCGGGGAGAAGGCGGTGTGCCGGGGGAAGTCGCCGCCCACCGGCACCGTGTCCAGCAGCCGCAGCGCGGCCCCGCCGTCCTCGACGGCGTACCGGGCGAGGCTGTTGTGCCCCCGGTTGGCGAGGTAGGCGAAGCGGCCGTCACCGGTGACCAGGAGCTGGGCGGGGTAGCTGGTGCCCTCACCCGTCCCGGAGGACTGCGGGGTGCCGGGCGTCAGGACGCCGGTGGCGGGGTCGTAACCGCAGACGACGACCGTGTTGTCGAGCTCGCACGCGAGGTAGGCGTACCGGCCGCCCGGGTGGAAGGTGAGGTGGCGCGGTCCGGCGCCGGGGCGCAGTGCGGCGTACGAGAGCTGCTCCAGGGTGCCGCGGTCCTGGTCGAGCCGGTAGGTGTACACCGTGTCGTTGCCGAGGTCGACGGCGAGGATGTGGGCGCCGTCGGGGGCGGTGACGATCTGGTGGGCGTGGGGGCCGTCCTGACCCGGTCCGGGCGCGGGCGCGGAGTGGGCGACCAGGTCGGTGCGCTCCCCCACCGATCCGTCGGCGGCGAGGGGGTGAACGGCGACGCTGCCGGCGGTGTAGTTGGCGCTGAGCAGCCACCTTCCGCCCGGGTGGACCGAGAGGTGGCAGGGGCCCGCGCCGCCGGTGGGCCGCGTACCCAGCACCCGGAAGGTGCCGTCACCGGCGAGGGCGACAGCGGTGACGCCCCCGTCGCCCTGCTCGTCGACGGCGTACAGCGTGCTGCGCGTGGGGTGCAGGGCGAGGTACGAGGGGTTCTCGACGCCGGTGACGACGGTGCGGGCGGTGATGGTGCCGTCCGCCGGGTCGTACGAGGCGACGCCGATACCGGTGCCTCCCGGGCTGGTCGAGGTGTAGGTGCCGAGGAAGAGGGTCCCGGTCCTGCGTGCCCCGTGCTTCGCGGGGTGCGGCGGTCGGCCGGGGCGGTGTTCGCCGCGGGGGAGCCCGGGGGCGGCGGCGAGGGCGCCGCCCGCCAGGAGTGCCCCGAGGACGGTGCGGCGGCTGGTGGGGGATGTCATGCGAGGCACCTCGTGGGGTCGGTGGCGTCGGATGTGACAGCCACAGTGGCCTTCCCCGATGACCATGGCAAGAGGCGCACCGGCCATTGCGCAGGACGCAACAACCGGCAACGTCCCGTACACGAACTCCGCACGTGAAGGACCAGGTCCCGACCCCGGCGCAGGTCAGCGTGCGGGTGGGCGCGTTCCGCGCGGCGGGGACGACGTTCCAGGACACGGTGCCCGCCCGGCGACCCGGCAGCGGACGCAGAGGGCGGGGCGGAGGTCCGGGGACCTCCGCCCCGCCTTCGGTATGTCCGGGTCCCGAATTCCGGGCACCCCCTTGACAGCCCGCCCGCCTCCCGGGCAATCTTCCGTTAAGCAGAAACTAACTTCCGCAATACGGAAGGAGCGCCGAAACCCTCATGGGCTACCCGGACCAGCGCTTCGATGTAAACCTTTCGATCCTCTTCACGGAACTCCCGCTCCTGGAGCGACCCGCGGCAGCAGCCGCGGCGGGCTTCACGGCGGTCGAGCTGTGGTGGCCATGGATCGAGACCCCCACCCCGCCGCAGGCCGAGCTCGACGCGCTGAAGAAGGCGCTCGACGAGGCCGGCACCCAGCTGGTGGGGCTGAACTTCTACGCCGGACAGCTGCCCGGCCCCGACCGCGGCGCGCTCTCCGTGCCCGGCACGGAGTCGGACCGCTTCCGGGCCAATATCGAGGTGGCGGCCGACTTCGCCGCCTCGGTCGGCTGCAAGGCGCTCAACGCGCTCTACGGCAACCGCGTCGACGGGGTCGACCCCGCCGTGCAGGACCAACTCGCCCTGGAGAACCTGGTCCTCGCCGCCCGTGCGGCCGACCGGATCGGGGCCGTCCTCCTGATCGAGACCCTGAACGCGCCGGAGTCGCCGCGCTACCCGCTGGTCAGCGCACCGGCCGGGATCGAGGTCGTCGACCGGGTCAACGCGGCGTCGGGACTCGGCAACGCGAAGTTCCTCCTGGACCTGTACCACCTGTCGATGAACGGCGAGGACCTCAGCCAGGTCATCACCGCCTACGCCGGCAAGACCGGTCACGTCCAGATCGCCGACAACCCGGGACGCGGCGCACCCGGCACCGGCTCGCTCCCGCTGGAGCAGCTCCTCGACGAGCTGACGAAGGCCGGTTACGACGGCTGGGTCGGCCTGGAGTACAAGCCGGGCGACCGGCCGAGCGCCGAGTCCATCGAGTGGCTCCCGGCCACCGCGCGGGCCGCCCGCCGATAGCGGCGGACCGTCACTCGCACACACGTTTATCGGAAGGCACCCTCATGAGCAACAACCTCCCCAAGGTTGCGTGGATCGGGCTCGGCATCATGGGCTCGCCCATGTCGGAGAACCTGATCAAGGCCGGTTACGACGTCACCGGTTACACCCTGGAGCAGGACAAGGTCGACCGGCTGGCCGCGGCCGGCGGCACCGGCGCGGGCTCGATCGCCGAGGCGGTCAAGGACGCCGACGTGGTCATCACGATGGTGCCCGCCTCCCCGCAGGTCGAGGCGATCGCGTACGGCCCCGAGGGCATCCTGGAGAACGCGAAGCGCGGCGCGCTGCTGATCGACATGTCCTCGATCACCCCGCAGACCTCCGTGGACCTGGCGAAGAACGCCCGCGAGAAGGGCATCCGGGTCCTGGACGCCCCCGTCTCCGGCGGCGAGGCCGGCGCCATCGAGGCCGTGCTGTCCATCATGGTCGGCGGCGAGCAGGCCGACTTCGACGCCGCGAAGCCGGTGCTCGACGCACTGGGCAAGACCATCGTGCTCTGCGGTCCGCACGGTTCGGGCCAGACGGTGAAGGCGGCCAACCAGCTGATCGTCGCCGTCAACATCCAGGCCTGTGCCGAGGCCGTCGTCTTCCTGGAGAAGTCCGGGGTCGACCTCGCCGCCGCGCTCGACGTCCTCAACGGCGGACTGGCCGGCTCGACCGTACTGACCCGCAAGAAGGACAACTTCCTGAACCGGGACTTCGCTCCGGGTTTCCGGATCGACCTGCACCACAAGGACATGGGCATCGTCACGGACGCCGCCCGCAACGTCGGTGCCGCGCTGCCCGTCGGTGGTGTCGTCGCCCAGCTCGTCGCCTCGCTGCGCGCGCAGGGCGACGGCGGCCTGGACCACTCGGCGCTGCTGCGCTCGGTGGAGCGCCTGTCCGGTCAGCCCGTCCAGGACTGATCCGCAGCGGCCGGGCCCGTCACGGGCCCGGCCGGCACCACCTCCGCCGGGTGCGTATCCCCCGGCCCCACAGACTTCCGGACGGCGTCGGCGCTGACACCTGTCCTGTCGCGCCCAGGCGTCGACGCCGTCCGGAACACCTCTTCACGCACCTTGCCACACCTCTTCACCAAGAATTTCAACAAACTGTTGACGTCGGGTTCGGGGCGTACTTACGCTCCTGGAGCCCCTACGCCCCCAGGCCGTCGCAGTTCAGCAGCTCCCGTACGGAAGGTCGCCCCGACACCATGACGCAGCGTGTGCTTACGACCGAGTCAGGCGCCCCGGTCGCCGACAACCAGAACTCCGCCACCGCAGGCGTCGGTGGCCCGATCCTCCTCCAGGACGGTCACCTCCTGGAGAAGCTCGCCCGCTTCAACCGGGAGCGCATCCCGGAGCGCGTGGTGCACGCCCGGGGCTCCGGCGCGTACGGCTACTTCGAGGTGACCGACGACGTCACCGGCTTCACCCGCGCCGACTTCCTCTCCGAGGTGGGCCGCCGCACCGAGACGTTCATCCGCTTCTCCACGGTCGCCGACTCGCTCGGCGGTGCGGACGCGGTACGCGACCCGCGTGGCTTCGCGCTCAAGTTCTATACGGACGAGGGCAATTACGACCTCGTCGGCAACAACACCCCGGTGTTCTTCATCAAGGACCCGATCAAGTTCCCCGACTTCATCCACTCGCAGAAGCGCGACCCGTTCACGGGCCGTCAGGAGCCGGACAACGTCTGGGACTTCTGGGCGCACGCCCCCGAGGCGACGCACCAGGTCACCTGGCTGATGGGCGACCGCGGCATCCCCGCCTCGTACCGCCACATGAACGGCTACGGCTCGCACACCTACCAGTGGACGAACGCCGCGGGCGAGGCCTTCTTCGTCAAGTACCACTTCAAGACGAACCAGGGCGTGCGCTCCCTCTCCGCCGACCAGGCCGCCGAGCTCGTCGGCAAGGACGCCAGCTCCCACCAGACGGACCTGCTCCAGGCGATCGAGCGCGGCGTGAACCCGTCCTGGACACTGCACGTGCAGGTGATGCCGGCCGCCGAGGCCGCGGACTACCGCTTCAACCCGTTCGACCTCACCAAGGTGTGGCCGCACAGCGACTACCCGCTCCAGCGGGTGGGCCGGCTGGTCCTGGACCGCAACCCGGACAACGTCTTCGCCGAGGTGGAGCAGGCCGCGTTCTCCCCGAACAACTTCGTGCCCGGCATAGGTCCCTCGCCGGACAAGATGCTCCAGGGCCGGCTGTTCGCCTACGCGGACGCGCACCGCTACCGGCTGGGCGTCAACCACACCCATCTGCCGGTGAACGCGCCGCGCACCGCGGTCGTCGACAACTACGGCCGCGACGGGCTGCACGCCACGCGCAACGGTGCGCGGCACGACAAGAACTACGAGCCCAACTCGTACGCGGGCCCGGCCCAGACGGAAGCGGCGCACTCCGCGCCGCTGGCCGTGCAGGGCTGGACCGGCACGCACGAGGCGCCCGCCCACACCAAGGACGACGACTTCTTCCAGGCGGGCGAGCTGTACCGGCTGATGTCGGACGACGAGAAGGGCCGGCTGATCGCCAACATCGCGGGCGGCCTGTCCCAGGTCACGCGCGACGACGTGATCGAGAAGAACCTCGCCCACTTCCATGCCGCGGATGCCGAGTACGGCAAGCGCGTGGAGGAGGCCGTCCGCGCCCTGCGCGAGGACTAGGCCCTGGGTAAAGCCCTGCCTGCGCCGTCGTGCCCGCCCGGATGAGGGGTTGCGCGGGGCGCGGGCAGGACGAGGCCGCGGCGGTGGTGCGATGCCAGTGCGGTGGTGCGGGGTGGTGGTCCCGGCTCCTGACCTGAAGGAACCGGGGCCCGCCGCCCCCTCGCACCTCGCCGCGGCCCCTGTCATTCCCCTGTTCCAGGGCGTGGAGTACGGATTACGGTCCCGTACTCCACGCCCTTTCGCGTGCGCGGCCCCTGGGTGGCCGGTTCCGTCCTCAATCGCCGGACGGGCTTGGAATGCCGCACCGGGCCAGGCCCCTGCGAGTTCGGGACCCCCGCCCTGACGGTTCCGTCCTCGAACGCCGGAGGGGCTGGGGTTGCTCTGCCGGAGGGACTGGGACACCGCCACACCGGCCGGGTTGCCGCCGCCGGACGGATCGGTTTGCGCCGCCGGATGGCTGGGACCGTCCGCAGGGCGGGCCGGACTACGCTGCGGACGCCCGGCGAGATCAAGCCCGTCCGGCGATTGAGGACATCTTTCAGCCCGTCCGGCGATTGAGGACACAACGATGCGGCCCCCGCCCCCGTCGAACGGGAGCCGGGGCCGCAGGCCCGGACGGGTCAGGCTGTCGTGAACGGCCGGATCGCCGTCGGCGCGTGGCCCGGCTCCGTCGCCACGTCCTCGAACTCGTTGACCGACGCGATATCCGTACCGCTCATCGCGATGTTCGTGACCCGCTCCAGGATCGCCTCGACGACCACCGGCACCCGGAACTCCGCCGCCAGTTTCTTGGCCTCCTCGAAGGCCGGCAGCAGCTGGTCCGGCTCGGTGACCCGGATCGCCTTGCAGCCCAGGCCCTCGACGACCTTGACGTGGTCCACGCCGTAGACGCCCAGCTCCGGCGAGTTGAGGTTCTCGAACTCCAGGTTGACCTGGAAGTCGATGTCGAAGTTGCGCTGGGCCTGGCGGATGAGCCCCAGGTAGGAGTTGTTCACCAGGACGTGCACATACGGAATGCGGTGCTGCGCGCCGACCGCGAGCTCCTCCAGCATGAACTGGAAGTCGTAGTCGCCGGAGAGCGCGACGACACAGCCCTCGGGGTCGGCCGTCGCGACGCCCAGCGCCGCCGGGATGGTCCAGCCGAGCGGGCCCGCCTGGCCGCAGTTGATCCAGTGGCGCGGCCGGTAGACGTGCAGCATCTGCGCACCGGCGATCTGGGAGAGACCGATCGTGGTGACGTACCGGGTCTCGGGGCCGAACGCGCGGTTCATCTCCTCGTACACGCGCTGCGGCTTGAGCGGCACGTTGTCGAAGTGGGTGCGCCGCTGGAGGGCCGCCCGGAGCTCCTGTGTGGACGCGGCCCACTGGGCACGGTCCTTCAGCCTGCCGGCGGCCTTCAGCTCGCGTGCGACCTCGATGAACAGTTCCAGCGCGGCCTTGGCGTCGGAGGCGATACCCAGGTCGGGGGCGAAGATCTTGCCCAGCTGGGTGGGCTCGATGTCGACGTGGACGAACTTCCGGCCCTGCGTGTAGACGTCCAGCTTGCCGGTGTGGCGGTTGGCCCAGCGGTTGCCGATGCCGAGGACGAAGTCGGACTCCAGGAAGTTCGCGTTGCCGTAGCGGTGCGAGGTCTGGAGCCCCACCATGCCGGCGTTGAGCTCGTGGTCGTCCGGGAGGATGCCCCAGCCCATCAGGGTCGGGACGACCGGGACGCCGGTCAGCTCTGCGAACTCCACCAGGAGTTCGGACGCGTCGGCGTTGATGATGCCGCCGCCCGCGACGAGCAGCGGGCGCTCGGAGGCGTTCAGCATCTCCAGCGCGCGCTCGATCTGCTTGCGGCTCGCGGCGGGCTTGTGGACGGGCAGCGGCTCGTACAGATCGGGGTCGAACTCGATCTCGGTGAGCTGCACATCGATCGGCAGGTCGATGAGGACCGGGCCGGGACGGCCGGTGCGCATCAGGTGGAAGGCCTGCTGGAAGACGCCGGGGACCTGCGCGGCCTCCAGGACGGTGGTGGCCGCCTTGGTGACCGGCTTGGCGATCGACGCGATGTCGACGGCCTGGAAGTCCTCCTTGTGGAGCACGGCGGTCGGGGCCTGGCCGGTGATGCACAGGATCGGGATCGAGTCCGCGATGGCGGAGTACAGGCCGGTGATCATGTCGGTGCCGGCCGGTCCCGACGTACCGATACAGACACCGATGTTCCCCGCGCGGGCCCTGGTGTAGCCCTCCGCCATGTGGGAGGCGCCCTCGACGTGGCGGGCGAGCGTGTGATGAACCCCGCCGGAGGCCTTGAGGGCCGCGTAGAAGGGGTTGATCGCCGCGCCCGGCACACCGAACGCGTTGCTGACGCCTTCGCGCTTGAGGATCTCAACTGCCGCTCGGGCAGCGGTCATTCGAGGCATTGAGTGCTCCTGCTCGGACCTGGGTGGAGTCGGGCTCTGTCGCGCCACCTGAGAGCACCAATTCCGTATTACGGAAGTTTGATTCTGCTATACGGAAGCAAATCTAAAGTGCGCCCGGACAGGCGTCAAGAGAGGCGGTCCCGGAGCGGCCGGATCGGAGGCGTCCGGGCGAAGTACCTCAACTCCCTCCCCAGGACCTCGCTCCTGGTGGAGCATGGGGGCACGGAGCGGAGTCGGCGCCCGGCTTCCGGGGCCGGCCGCATCCCCGCGCGCCGGGAGGAGCCCATGGTGGAGTCAGTGCCGGTACGGTGCCCGGCCTGCCGCCGCGATCACGCGTACATCACGCCCGCCTATCCCTGCCCGTGCGGCGCCCCGACGGCCCCGCCCCTGCTGCGCGGCGCCCCGGTCACGCCGATCACGCACCGCACCTGGAACGAGGACTGGGTGACGGTGCGCTGCCGCGGCTGCGGACGGCACGACCAGTGGCCGCAGCCCGAGCTGTGCTGCCCGTGCGGGGCCGTCCTGAGGATCCCGGTCCGCCCCATGGCGCCCCCCGGCCGCACGACCGGTGCGCCGTCCCGGCCGTCGCACATTCCGCTGCCGCGCACGGCGGCGGCCCCGCGGCCGCCGTTCCGGCCGCTGACGATCCGCACCGCGCGCGACGCGGTCGGCGCCGCCGCGCTGTACCTGAAGTGGCTGGGCTACCGCGATGTCGTGCAGCCGGCCGAGCGCCCGTCGTCCCGGATCGACCTGCGGGCGACCGGGCTGATCGCCCAGGTCGACTCCACCACCCGGCCGACCGGGCTGCGCGAGGTCGAATGCCTGTGGCTCAACGCGCTCAACACCTCGGTGTCCGGCGTGTTCTTCTCGCTCGCGGGGTACGCGCCGGACGCCCGGGAGCGCGCCGACGGGCTGCGCATCCCGCTGTTCGTCATGGATCTCACCGGGACCCCGCAACCGGTGAACGGCCCGGCGGACGAGCTGCTCAGCACCGGCGCCTGACCTCGATATCCGCTGCCCTGCCACGGTCGGGCGCGCCATACTGAACCATGCGCATCCGTCCCGCCCGCCGCTCGGATCTCCCGCTGATCCAGGACATCGAGCGCGCCGCCGGCGAACCCTTCCGCACCCTCGGCATGGCCTGTGTGGCCGACGACGACCCGCCGCCGCTGGAGCTGCTGGACGGCTACCGCGGAGCCGGCCGCGCCTGGGTGTCGGCCGGGCCCGACGACCTGCCCCTCGGCTATCTCATCGCCGACGAGGTCGACGGATCCGCCCATATCGAGCAGGTCTCCGTCCATCCGTCGGCCGCCCGCCGCGGGCTGGGGAGCGGCCTCATCGACCATGCGGGCGGCTGGGCGGCGGCCGGCGGCCTGGGCGCGCTGACGCTGACGACGTTCTCGCACGTCCCGTGGAACGCGCCGTACTACCGGCGGCTCGGCTTCCGGGTACTGCCGGAGGCCGGACTCACCGACGGGCTGCGCAAGATCCGGGCCGAGGAGGCCGAGCACGGCCTGGACCGGTGGCCGCGGATCTGTATGCGCCGCGACGTGCCGTACCTCACAGAAACCACCCGGCCACAGTGAGTGCGATCGGTCACGTTCGAGCCAGGGGCCACAGATGTTCGGTCCTTTGTCAGTGGCGGGCCCTAGAGTGGGGCGCATGGTCTTAACTCCACGGCTTTCCCCGTCTACCGCTGCACCGCGCACCGCGCTCCCGGCGCAACCGGCCCACCCCGCCGCAGTCGAGGCGAACGAGGCGATCCGCGCGCTCGTGGACGCGCGGGCCGGCCAGGACTGGTCCCCCAAGGAGTCCGCGGCGTACGAGGTCCTGCTCATCGAGTGGGCGGCCGCGACGCAGGGCGCCGCCGGCGACATCATCGAAGCCGCCTGACAGCGCCCCGGCGCCTGTCCCCCGGGCCCTACCGGGCGTAGTTCTCCCGCAGTTCGATCTTCCGGACCTTCCCGCTGACCGTCATCGGGAAGGTCTCCAGGATCTGCACCAGGCGCGGAATCTTGTAGTGCGCCAGCTGTCCGCCGCAGAACTCCTGCACCTCGTGCACGGTCGGCGGGTCCGCCGGATCGGCCGGGACGACGCAGGCCAGGATCTCCTCGCCGTACCGCTCGTCCGGCACCCCCACCACCTGCACATCCGCGATCTTGGGGTGGCGGTGGAGGAACTCCTCGATCTCGCGCGGATAGACGTTCTCGCCACCCCGGATGATCATGTCCTTGATCCGGCCGACGATCTGCACATAGCCGTCCTCCCGCATCACAGCCAGGTCCCCGGTGTGCATCCAGCGCCCGGCGTCGATCACCTCCGCGGTCCGCTCGGGCTGCTCCCAGTAGCCGAGCATCACGCTGTAGCCGCGGGTGCAGAGTTCACCGGGCGCGCCGCGCTCGAGGGTCACTCCGGTCGCCGGATCGACGACCTTGACCTCGATGTGCGGCATCACCCGGCCGACGGTGCCGGTGCGGCGCTCCAGGTCGTCGTCGCGGCGGGTCTGCGTGGAGACCGGTGAGGTCTCCGTCATGCCGTAGCAGATGGACACCTCGTCCATGTGCATCTCGGCGACGACCCGCTTCATCACCTCGACCGGGCACGGCGATCCGGCCATGATCCCGGTGCGCAGGGAGGAGAGGTCGTACGAGGCGAAGTCGGGGAGGTTCAGCTCCGCGATGAACATCGTGGGGACGCCGTACAGCGAGGTGCAGCGCTCCTGCTGGACGGCCGCGAGCACGGCCGCGGGCTCGAACGCGGCGGCCGGGATCACGATGCAGGCGCCGTGCGAGGTGATGCCGAGGTTGCCCATCACCATGCCGAAGCAGTGGTAGAAGGGGACCGGCAGACAGACCCGGTCCTCTTCGGTGTAGGCGACCAGCTCCCCGACAAAGTAGCCGTTGTTGAGGATGCTGTGGTGGGAGAGGGTGGCTCCCTTGGGGAAGCCCGTGGTGCCGGAGGTGTACTGGATGTTGATCGGGTCGTCGCAGGACAGCCCGGCCTCGCGTGCGGCGAGCTGGTCCGTGGTCACCGAGCCCGAGACGGCGAGCAGTTCGCCCCAGGAGCGGTCGCCGATGTAGTGAACGGCGCGCAGGGCGGGGCAGTTCGCGCGGACCTCGTCGACCAGGGCCCGGTAGTCGCTGGTGCGGTGCGCGAGCGAGGCGACCAGGAGCGAGATCCCGGCCTGCTTCAGCACGTACTCCAGCTCGTAGGCCCGGTAGGCGGGGTTGATGTTGACCATGACGGCGCCGATGCGCGCGGTGGCGTACTGGACGAGCACCCACTCCGGGCAGTTGACGGCCCAGATGCCGACCCGGTCCCCCTTGGCCACCCCCGAGGCCATCAGCGCACGGGCCAGCTCGTCGACGGCCGAGCCGAACTCGGCGTACGTCCAGCGCCGCCCGGACGGTACGTCGACGAGTGCCTCGCGGTCGCCGAAGGCCTCGACCGCCCGGTCGAGGTTGCGCCCGATGGTGTCGCCGAGCAGCGCGGTGGTCGCGGTGCCGTGGGCGTAGGACGGCCCGGTCACGTCAGGTCCCCCTCGGCGTACTCGGTTCCGGTGCCCCGGGCCGTGCGCTCGCGCAGTTCGATGCGGCGGATCTTGCCGGAGACGGTCTTGGGCAGCTCGGCGAACTCCAGCCTGCGGACCCGCTTGTACGGGGCGAGGACCGCCCGGGAGTGGGCGAAGAGGACCTTGGCGGTGTCCGGTCCGGGCTCCCAGCCCTCGGCGAGCACCACATAGGCCTTGGGGACGGCGAGCCGCACCGGGTCGGGGGCGGGCACGACCGCCGCCTCGGCGACGGCCTCGTGCTCCAGCAGGGCGCTCTCCAGCTCGAACGGCGAGATCTTGTAGTCGGAGGCCTTGAAGACGTCGTCGGCGCGGCCGACGTAGGTGATGTAGCCGTTCTCGTCCCGGGAGCCGATGTCGCCGGTGCGGTAGTAGCCGCCCGCCATGGCCTCGGCGGTGCGGTCCGGATCGCCGTGGTAGCCGGTCATCAGGCCGACCGGGTGGGCCGACAGGTCGAGCGAGATCTCGCCCTCGACAGCGCCGGGCTCACCGCTGACCGGGTCGAGGAGCACGACCTTGAAGCCGGGGCTCGGGCGCCCCATCGATCCGGCCTTCAGTACCTGGCCGGGGGTGTTGGCGACCTGGACGGCGGTCTCCGTCTGGCCGAAGCCGTCGCGGATGGTCACGCCCCAGGCGCGCCGGACCGACTCGATGACCTCGGGGTTGAGCGGCTCGCCCGCCGCGACGACCTCGCGCGGCGGGGTCTTCAGCTGGGAGAGGTCGGCCTGGATGAGCATGCGCCAGACGGTGGGCGGGGCACAGAAGCTGGTGACGCCCGAGCGGTCCATCTCGGCCATCAGCCGGCCGGCGTCGAACCGGGTGTAGTTGAAGATGAACACGGTCGCCTCGGCGGTCCACGGGGCGAAGAGGTTGGACCAGGCGTGCTTGGCCCAGCCGGGCGAGGAGATGTTGAGGTGGACGTCGCCGGGCTTGAGCCCGATCCAGTACATCGTCGACAAGTGGCCCACGGGGTAGGAGACATGGGTGTGCTCGACGAGCTTGGGGCTGGCCGTGGTGCCCGAGGTGAAGTAGAGCATCAGCGGTTCGTCGGGGTCGGTCTCGCGGTCCGCCGTGAAGGTGTCGGGCTGGTCACCGGCCCCGCTGTAGGAGATCCAGCCCTCGGTGTCCGCGCCGACCGAGATCCGGGTGTAGCCGCCGGGCACCTCGTCGAACTTCCCGGTGTCGGCGTCCCTGACCAGGACGTGCCGGACCCGGCCGCGTTCGACCCGGTCGCGCAGGTCGGCGGGGCCGAGCAGCGGGGTCGCGGGGATGACGACGGCACGCAGCTTCATCGCGGCGAGGGCGGTCTCCCAGAGCTCGGCCTGGTTGCCGAGCATGACGAGGATGCGGTCGCCCTCGCGTACGCCCTGGGCGCGCAGCCAGTTCGCGGCCCGGTTGGAGCGGGCCGACATGGCGGCGAAGGACACCTCGGTGCGGGTGCCGTCCTCCTCCACGATGTGCAGGGCGGTGCGCTCGTTGTTCTCGGCGATGACGTCGAACCAGTCGAGCGCCCAGTTGAAGTGGTCGCTGCGGGGCCACCGGAAGCCCTTGTAGGCCGCGGTGTAGTCCTCCCGGTGTTCCAGCAGGAAGTCCCGGGCGGCCCGGAACGTCTCCGTCGCACTGGATGCCGACATGTGCCCTCCTCATTGCGGACCGGACCGGTCTCTTAACATGATGTAAACAGTGACCCAGGTCTCACCACCCCCGAACGGGGGTGCCGCGGGGCTGCATGCCCCCTGGAGCCGGGCGGAGAGGCGTCGGAGTGCCGGAATCGGCCGATGCGGTGGAGATGCAAGCGGCGCTGCAACGGCTGCGCCGGACGAGCGGCCTGCCCGTGGCCTTCGGGGGGCTGCTCTCCGACACCCGCCATGCCAGGATCGCCGAGCTGACCGGGGCGCAGACCACGGCGCTGCGGGGGCTCGTCATCTCGGCCGGCAGCGGCCTGGGCGGCAAGTCGATCGCGCTGTCCCGGCCGTGCGCGGTGACCGATTACCACTCCTCGCGCCACATCAGCCACGAGTACGACACGGCCGTGGCCGCGGAGGGCCTGCGTTCGGTGGTCGCCGTGCCCGTCGTCGTACGCCGCAAGGTACGGGGCGTGCTGTACGGGGCGCTGCGGGAGCCCCTGACGCTCGGGGACCGCACGTTCGACGCGGCGGTCGCGGCGGCCCGTGACGTGGAGCAGGCGCTGGCCGTGCGGGACGAGGTCCAGCAGCTCCTGGCCGTGACCCGGGAGGAGGTCACCGACCCGCGGGCGGTCCCCGGGGCCTGGGAGGACGTCCGGGAGGCGCACCGCGAGCTGCGCGCCCTGGTGCCGAAGGTCCTGGACCCGGCGCTGCGCGACGAGCTGCTCGCGGTGTGCGGGCGGCTCGCCTCGGCGGCCGGTGCCCGGGTGCCGAGGGCGCGGGAGGTGCAGCTGGCGCCGCGCGAGGTCGATGTGCTGGCCTGCGTCGCGGCGGGCGCGACGAACGCGGTGGCCGCGGACCGGCTGGGGCTGCGCCCGGAGACGGTGAAGGGCTATCTGCGCTCCGCGATGCGCAGACTCGGCGCGCACACCCGGCTGGAGGCGGTCGTCGCCGCCCGGCGGGCGGGGCTGCTGCCGTAGGGCCTCTCGTCCGGATCACGCCGGGCTCAGGGCTGTCCGGACGGGTGCCCGGCCCCGCGCACCCCGGGCACACCCTCCCGCACAGAAATCCGCAGAGCCGCGTTTACCGTCCGCTCCCTGTCGGAATTTGCACCGAACCGCTGCGGATAAACCTGTCGGCGCCCTGCTCCTTCGAGCACCTTTCTCGCCGAATGACTAAACGGACCACAGAACCGTCAGCACGGGATTCACCTTTCCCGATAACCCTTCTCGAGCAGAGCACTACCACACCCATGCAACCTACACAGATCATTGCCCGAAAGTGATCGCCCAATACCTTCCGCCACCGGCCGGAGTGCCGGTCACAGCCGCGCCGCAGGATCCCAGGAGCCGGCGGGCCACGATCGGGCGGCTGGAAACAGGCGCAGCGTCCGGCGACTTCCGACCGGTTCACAACCACGCCCCACCCAGCGCGACCGACGCGGCTTGCACCCAGCATGTTTATCAACACTCCTTACAATGCATGTGACTTGGGCTCTACGGCCTACCGGGTGGCCAACCTCGCCACGCCACCCGATCGCGAGGGTCACCGAGGCCGGGAAGCCCACCACCCCCGCCCCGGCGACCGTCAAGACCGCCGGGCAGGCCAGGCGTCGGCCACTCCGAAGGAGCCCCCCGACATCGCCGCATGCCTAGACCATTGAAATCAGCCAGAAGCCTCCTTTTCTCTCGATTCACTCGAAAATGACCACCTGCGGCGCTGTTGCGAACCAGATAATTAACAATTGCTCCATTGACATGTACCTCCCGACTGCCAGCTAAATGGTGCCCGGCGAAAACCCTTCGCTGTCGACCTGAAAAACGCGTGGTCGACCCGTGCATCACATGGGAGACACTCAATTGACTGTCACCGGCATATCCAGACCGGCTGTCAGACGGAGAAGACCGGCCCGGACCGGGCTGACCGCCCTGGTCAGTGCCTCAGCCATCGCCTTACTGGGGCTCACCGCTCCGGCGGCGAGCGCGGCGCCCACCGCGAGCTCCGGCCTCAGCACCAAACCGTCCGTCGAGGCCTCCTGCGCCGAACCCGGGCCCGGTGAGGTCCGCTGCTTCGCGCTGCGCCGCACCGACGTGACCCCCAAGGAAGGCATCCAGCCCAGCGGCACCACCCCGAGCGGCTGGGGTGCCACCGCCCTCCAGAGCGCCTACAACCTGCCGGCCGACGGCGGTGCGGGCCAGACGATCGCCATCGTCGACGCCTACGACGACCCGACCGCCGAGACGGACCTCGCGCTCTACCGGGCGCAGTACGGACTGCCTGCCTGCACCACGGACAACGGCTGCTTCAAGAAGGTCGACCAGCGGGGCGGAACCGACTACCCGGTGCCCGACAGCGGCTGGGCCGGTGAGATCTCGCTCGACCTGGACATGGTCTCGGCAGCCGCACCGTACGCGAAGATCGTCCTGGTGGAAGCCGACTCCGCGAGCTTCGAGGACATGGGCGCCTCCGTCGACCAAGCGGTCGCCCAGGGCGCCAAGTACGTCTCGAACTCCTACGGCACGGGCTACACCAGCGATCCGGGCAGCGGTGAGGACCCGTCGGAGACCACGGACTTCGACGCCCACTACAACCACCCGGGTGTCGCCGTGGTCGCCTCCTCGGGCGACAGCGCCTACGGCGTCTCCTACCCGGCGGCCTCGCAGTACGTGACCTCCGTGGGCGGCACAGCCCTGGAGCAGGACTCCTCCACCACCCGCGGCTGGTCCGAATCGGTCTGGTTCAACAGCTACGGCGGCCCGGGTTCGGGCTGCTCGCTCTACGAGGACAGGCCCGCCTGGCAGGAGGGCGTCAGCACCGACTGCGACAAGCGCGCGGTCTCCGATGTCGCGGCGGTCGCCGACCCGTTGACCGGTGTCTCGGTCTACCAGACCTACGGCGGTGACGGCTGGGCCGTCTACGGCGGCACCAGCGCCTCCTCGCCGATCATCGCCGGCGTCTACGCCGCGGCCGGCACACCGACCGCAGCCACCTACCCGGCCGCCTACCCCTACGCGGCCGGCGGCAGCGGTCTGAACGACGTCGTCGACGGCAACAACGGCTCCTGCACCCCGGCCAGGCTGTGCACCGCGGGTACGGGCTATGACGGTCCGACCGGACTCGGCACACCCAACGGCGTGCAGGCGTTCCGTAACGGTCCGCACGGCGTGCTGAGCGGCACCGTCACCGACAGCACCACCGGTGACCCGGTCACCGGTGCGGAGATCACCGCGGGCGACTCCCGGGCCACGTCCGGCGCGGACGGCACCTATTCGCTGACTCTGACGCCCGGCACCTACGACCTGTTGGTCGATGCCTACGGCTACGACACGGCCACCTTCTCCGGTATCGAGATCACCGACGGAGGCTCGGTCACCAAGAGCCTCGCGCTCCACCCGGTCGAGACCCGGACCGTCTCCGGCAGGATCACCGATGGTTCCGGCCACGGCTGGCCGCTCTACGCAGCGATCACCGTTGACGGAGTGCCCGGCGCGCCCGTCCAGACCGACCCGAGCACCGGCACCTACTCGGTCGACCTCCCGGCCGGCCGGTCGTACACCCTGAAGGTCACCAGCAACTACCCGGGTTACCAGGACGCCGCCAAGGACATCACCGTGGGCGACTCGGCGGTCTCCGCCAACGTGAGCCTGCCGGTGGACACCTGGGCGGGCACCGCAGCCGGGTACACGGTGGTGGACGAGGGCACCACCGAACCCTTCGACTCGACCACGTCGGCCCCCGAGGGCTGGGCCGTCGTCAACGCCGAAGGCACCACCGGCGGATGGCAGTTCGACGACCCGGGCAACCGGAAGAACACCACCGGCGGCAAGGGCGCCTTCGCCGTCGTGGACAGCGACAAGGCGGGCAGCGGCAAGCTCCAGAACTCCACGCTGACCAGCCCGTCCTACGACTTCTCGGGCACGGATCTGCCCGAGCTCAGCTACCGGACCAGCTACAAGACGTACTCCGGCCAGAAGGCCGAAGTCGAGGTCAGCGCGGACGGCGGCACCACCTGGTCCACGGTCTCCTCGCTCACCACCGCTGTCACCGGTTCCAAGATCACCATTCCGCTCACCGACTACGCGGGCAAGTCCGACGTCCGCGTGCGGTTCCACTTCACCGGCAAGTTCGGCTGGTGGTGGCAGCTCGACGACGTGTTCATCGGCAGCCGCAGCCTGTCGCCCCTCCCCGGCGGTCTGGTCGTCGGGCAGGTCAACGACGCCAACACCGGCAGCGGCATCACCGGGAGCACGCTCACCGGCACCGGTGACGGCGCCGTGAGCACGACCT
The DNA here is from genome assembly GCF_045207435.1 of Streptomyces sp. NBC_00876. Taxonomy (NCBI): domain Bacteria; kingdom Bacillati; phylum Actinomycetota; class Actinomycetes; order Kitasatosporales; family Streptomycetaceae; genus Streptomyces; species Streptomyces sp. NBC_00876. Next base: position 7,020,009 of record NZ_CP108800.1, on the reverse strand, counting down.
CGGCCGCCACCCCGGACGACCCGGCGCTCGGCGACGGCTTCTACTGGGCCTTCGCACCGGTCGGCAAGCAGACCCTGACCGCAGCGAGGCCCAAGTACACCACCGCCTCCAAGGCCGTGACCCTCGCCGCCGACTCGACCGTGACCAAGGACTTCTCCCTGAAGGCCGGGCGTCTCAAGGTCACCCCGGCCGAGGTCAACACCTCTGTTGCCTGGGGCGGTTCGGCGACCAGGACCGTCACGGTCAAGAACACCGGTGGTGCCGACGCCACCGTCAAGCTGGCCGAGAAGAGCGGCGCCTTCACACCGGCCGCCTCGGGCGCGCCGCTGATCAGCAAGAAGGGCGACTACTCACCTCTGTCGGCGAAGAGCCGGGCCGGCAAGTCCGCCGGTGCCGCGGCCGCTCCGGCCGAGGGTGGCGATGCCTGGCAGACCGTGGCCGACCTTCCCGAGGCCATCATGGACAACGCGGTCACCGCTGACAACGGCAAAATCTACTCGGCGTTCGGCTTCGACGGTACGGACGACACCAAGTCGCTGTACTCCTACGACGCCGCGAACGGCTGGACGAAGCTGGCCGACGCGGCCGACACCCGGGAGGCTCCGGCCCACGGATTCATCAACGGCAAGCTGTACATCTCCGGCGGCTGGGCCGCCAGTGGGGATCCGGACGCCAAGCTGGAGATCTACAACCCCGCCACCAACACCTGGACGACCGGAGCCTCCTCGCCGGCTCCGCTGGCGGGCTCGGGCTCCGCGGTCCTGGACGGCAAGCTCTACTCCGTCGGCGGCTGCACCACAGCCTGCGGCTCCACCTCGGTGACGGTCTACGACCCGTCGGCCGACTCGTGGTCCACCGCGGCGAGCTACCCGGACAGCGTCGCCTGGGAGTCCTGCGGCGCCATCAGCGGGCTGCTGTACTGCTCCGGCGGTACCAACAGCGCGGGCGAGCTGAAGTCCGCATACGTCTATGACCCGGCGGCCAACTCCTGGTCGGCCCTGCCGGACATGCCGCAGACCCAGTGGGCCTCGGCTTCCACCGCGGCCAACGGCCTGCTGCTGGTCTCCTCCGGCGTCAGCGGCGGTGCTCTCACCAACGCGGGTTACGCCTACGACCCGGCCGCCGGCACCTGGTCGTCCCTGCCCAACGCCGACGTGGCGACCTACCGCGGCGGCGGCGCCCCGGGCTTCTACAAGGTCGGCGGTGCCAACGCTCCCAGTACCCCGTCCACCACCGTCGAACTGCTCGCCGGCTACGACCAGACCGGCGGGTCGGACGTCAGCTGGCTGTCGCTGGACACCCCGGAGTTCAAGCTCGCTCCGGGAGCCAGCATCGCGGTCACGGTGTCGGTGAAGGCCTCGGTCGACGAGATCACCCAGCCGGGGGACTTCACGGCCGAGATCGGCATCTCCGCCAACACCCCGTACCCGGTCGCATCGGTCCCCGTCACCATGACGGTGGCCCCGCCCAACACCTGGGGCAAGATCACCGGAACGGTGCTCGGCACGTCGTCCGCCGGAGCCGCGCCCCTCAAGGGAGCCACCGTCCAGATCGACTCGTGGGCGTCCTCGTACACCCTGATCACCGACAAGGACGGCCACTACGCCCTCTGGCTCGATGCCCGTAACAACCCCCTCACCGTGATCGTCGCCAAGGACGGTTACGCCCCGAGGACGACGACGGTCAAGGTCGTCAAGAAGGGAACGGTGACCACCGACTTCACGCTGAAGAAGTCCTAGCGGAAGCGGCGGGCCCGGCCTCGGGCCGGGCCCGCCACGCATCTGCGACTGCCCCGCCACGAAACCTCGTCGGCGGGGCAGCGCCCGTCCGCACTCCCCTGCGGCGCCCGGCTCACCCGTCGAAGTCGATGAACGAGTCGAAGCGGATGTCGTATCCGGTGCCGCCGGTGGTGGCCTTCGTCATCACGGCGAGCATGGCCGCGGCCTCGTCCGTGACGGCGTCCCGCTCGTCCGTTCCGAGCCGGCGCAGCTCCTGCACGGTGACGGTCGTCGGGGCGCCGCCCCGTCCGGCGTCCAACCGCCAGATCGCGGCGAGGAAGCCGTCGGCCAGCACGGTTCCGTAACTCTGGTTCCCCATCCCGTTGCGGCCCTTGAACCGCGGCGGGATGACGCGGGTGCGGTCGGCGTGGCCGAGCAGGACGTTGTCGAACTCGGGCAGGAAGCGCGGCGGCGCCGGGGTGTCCTCGTCGGGGCGCGGGGCGTCGGGCAGGTCGAAGAGTTCGACGCCGTTCTCGTCCCGGAAGGTGATGAGCCGGGGGCGCAGCCGTTCGAAGACCTCCTGCATCCTGGTCAGTCCGGCCCACATCTGCAGGTCCTTGACCGATGCGGGACCGAACGCGCCGAGGTAGCGCAGCACGGTGGCGTCGGGCGCGGGAACCGGTCCGGAGGGTCTGCCGAGCCAGTGCTCGGCGGTGGTCAGCGCGACCTGGCCGCTCTTGCCCCACACCCCGCGCGGGGTGACCTGGACCAGCGGCAGCAGACAGCGGGCGGCCGTGCTCAGGGCCTGCGGGTCGGCGTCGGGCCACTCGGCGAGGAGCGTCTCGCGGATCTCCTTCGGGGTACGGGGCGCCTCCTCCACGTACGCCCTGCTGATGTCCCGGAGCCGGTCCAGGTCCACCCCGGCGAGCCCCTTCCGGAAGGTCTTGAGCTCCCGGTCGCGGGCCTCCTGCACGAGAGGGCGCAGGGTGAGTGCGTCATCGGCGGTGTGGGTGTGGATGGTGGAGCGCAGGGTGACGATGCGGACGACTTCGCGCGACTCCATCAGCCCGGCGAGCTCCGCCGGCTCGAAGCCCTCCAGCCTGGCGAGGAGCTGGTAGTACGGCGGCTTGGTGTTCTGCGCCTGGAGGCCGACCAGGTGGACGACGGCGTCCTTGGCGCTCATCGCGGCGCGGCGGAGCAGGAGTTGGCGTTCCAGGGTCGCGCGCCCCAGTGCCCGCGTCGAGAGCACGGCTGCGGGGCGGGGCCCGGCGGAGGTCTTCTTCTTCACGGCCATGGACGGCACGCTACGCGGCCATGCGGTCAGGTTCGTTCCTGATGGGAACAGTGTTCCCGCGCTGCCGCCCGGCGCCATGCCGTCGCGTGGCGAGAGCCGGGATCGCACGCCGGACACCCGCATCATGGACCGGTGATCAGCGTCCTGTTCGCCGTCCTGACCGCACTCAGCAACGGCGCCGCCTCCGTCCTCCAGCGCCGGGCCGCCCTCGACGTCCCCGCCGGTGAGACGACGGGGACGTCGCTGATCGGCCATCTGCTGCGCCAGAAGGTGTGGCTCGCGGGGATCGGCCTGGTGATCGTCGCGGCCGTCTGCCAGGCCGTGGCGCTGGCCACCGGGCCGATCGCGGTGGTGCAGCCGATCTTCGTCATCGAGCTGCCGGCGACGCTCCTGATGGCCGGATTCATGATGCGGGTGAGGCTGCCCCGGCCGGTGTGGTTCGGAGTGGCCGCAGTGACGGCCGGTCTGGCCCTCGGCATGGCGTCGGCCGCTCCGGGCGGCGGCAGCGCCACGGTGCACGGCGCGGCGTGGGTGCCGGCGCTGATCCTGACGGGCCTGTTCGAGGCGGCTCTGATCGGGGCCGCCCTGGCGACCCGCGGCAATCCCCGGGCGGCGCTGCTGGGCCTGGCCGCCGCCTGTGCGTACGCGCTCACCGCCGCCCTGATGAAGGACGCCATGGCCCGGCTCGACGACGGCGGCGGGGCGGCGGCACTCTTCTCGTCCTGGCAGCTCTACGCCACCGCCGCGGCAGGCGTCGGCGCGCTGTTCCTCCTACAGAACGCGCTGCAGGCGGGGACGCTGGTCGCAGTCCAGCCGTGCCTGACCCTGGGTGACGCGCTGATCAGCGTCCTGTACGGAGTGACCCTGTTCGGCGAGGACCTGCGCACCGGCTGGTGGCTGCTCCCGGAGCTGCTGGCGCTCGGATTGATCGCCGCGGGGTGCGTGGAACTGGCGCGATCCCCACTGGCCTCCGGGAATGCGGCGGCCCCGGCACGTACGCGGCGGGTCGACTGAACGCCACGCGTACGGGCCGGGGCGGGGCGGGGCGATGCGAGGCGAGGCGGGTGCGCTCGCGCCGTACCACTGCCGCTTGCCACTTGCTGCGGCTGCCTGCTGCCTGCTGCCTGCTGCCTGCTGCCTGCTGCGGCCAGTGACTACTTGCTGACAGCAAAGCGCATCAGCGCCTGCTCGTCGCCCTGCTTGATCTTCCCCGTCTCGTTGATCACCTCGAGCTTCCAGCCTCCGCCGACCCGCATGGCCTTGGCCACGGCGCAGCCGTTGTCGCTGGTGAGCAGGCTCGGCCAGATGTCGGCGACCTGCTGGGTGCTGCCGCCCGTCGCGTCGTACACCTTGAAGCTGATGTTGCGCGCGCTCTGGAAGGAGCTGTGCTTCTTGTACGCGGCGGCGATGAAGACGACGGAGGTGATGTTGGTCGGCACCCGGGCGAAGTCGACGGTCACGGTCTCGTCGTCGCCGTCACCATGCCCGGTCTGGTTGTCGCCGCTGTGCTTCAGCGAGCCGTTGCCCAGCGGGTCCAGGGAGTCCAGGCCGGCCAGCCGTACGGGCTCCGTGCCCTGCATCGCGATGGCGATCAGGTCGAGGTCGGTGCCCTTCTTCTGACGAAGCTTCCCCATCAGCCCGCCACTGGCGCCGACAGTGGGGTCCCAGGACACCCCGATGGACAGGTGAGTGACCCCGTCCAGATCCGCCGGGCCGTCTTCCTTCTTCAACGTGATCATGCGTGATCCTCTTCGTGGCGAGATTCCTACAGGTCGAGTGTGCCTGGTGTCCCCCGGATGCATCCCACCAGGGGCAAAATTTCGACCAAGTGTTTGACGGCTCAAACCGAATTGTCCTGCGTCGGCACGATGTCATCACAGGCTGTCTCGTGATAAGGATCCGCGAGCTCCACGATGCCCCGGGTACACAAGGCCTCGATGTCGGCGCGGCTGCGGCCCAGGCCGGTGAGGATCTGCTCGGTGTCCCGGCCCGCCGCCGGGACCGGGTCCATCCGCGGGCCGATCCCGCCGAGATCCACCGGTGGCAGCAGTGCCTGTACGGGGCCGGGGGCACCGGGCACGTCGATGTCCCGCCAGCGGTCGCGCTCGGCGAGCGCGGGATGATCGAGGAACTCCACGACGGAGTTCACGCCGGCGTTGGCGATGACCGCCCGGTCCAGGAGCTCCATGGCCTCCTCGCTGCCGAGGTCCGCGAACCGTGCGGCGACGATGGCGTTGAGCGCCTCACGGTGGGCGACCCGGTCCGGCCCGGTGGCGAACCGGGGGTCGCCGGCGAGTCCCGGCCGGTCCAGAACGGTGGTGCACAGGGCCTCCCACTCGCGCTCGTTCTGGATGGAGAGCATCACGTCCTTGCCGTCGGCGGCGGTGAAGGGTCCGTACGGCGCGATCGTGGCGTGCTGCGCGCCGATCCGCGGCGGCTGGGTCCCGCCGTAGCGCGTGTAGTACGCGGGCTGGCTCATCCACTCGGCGAGGGCGTCGAAGAGGGAGACCTCTACGGTGAGGGCCCGGCCGGTGGTGGCCCGGGTGAAGAGGGCGGACAGGATGCCGCTGTAGGCGTACATCCCGCCGGCGATGTCCGCGACGGAGATGCCCGAGCGCGCGGGTTCGTCGGGCGAGCCCGTGATCGACAGCAGCCCGGTCTGGCACTGCACCAGGAGGTCGTACGCCTTGCGTCCGGACCACGATCCGCTGGTGCCGTAGCCGCTGACCGTGCAGGTGATGAGGGAGGGATACCGGGCCTGGAGTGCGGTGGCGCCGAGGCCCATCCGGTCCGCCGCGCCGGGGGCGAGGTTCTGCACGAACACATCGGCTCCGGCCAGGAGTTCGTCGAGGATCTCGCGTCCCTCGGGTGCCTTGAGGTCCAGGGTCAGGGATTCCTTGGAGCGGTTGAGCCAGACGAAATAGCTGGCCTGGCCGTGCACGGTGGTGTCGTAGCGGCGGGCGAAGTCACCCCCGCCGGGGCGCTCGACCTTGATGACGCGGGCGCCGAGGTCGGCCAGCTGACGGGTGGCGAAGGGCGCGGCGACGGCCTGTTCCAGGCTGACGACGGTGATGCCCGCGAGCGGGAGCGGAAGCGGTTCGGTCATGCGGTCATACTCCCGGGGCGGACACGGCGGGAGTACGGGCGCCCCGCCTGCTCAGGAGGTCGGCTCCGGCACCACCAGCGGCGTCCCGAGGAGCTGGTGCCCGCCGCTGGCGAGCATGCGCACCTCTCCGCGTTCGCTGATCTCCGCGCGGACGATCCCGGTCTCGTCCTCGTAGACCGGGTATCCGCCCGCCCCGGACTGTGCGGTCCGCCGGACGGTCACCACGTCGTCCTCCACGGCGGACGACTGAAACACCAGCTGATAGCTCTCCGGGTAATCCATGACGGCCTCTCCACGACGGCCCTTCGGACGGCCTCTGCGGGCCGGCCTGCGCCACGGACTCCGCATGACGGACTCCACATATCCGGCGTACACCGGTCCGGCCTGCACCCTCCATCGTCTCGCACACCGGCCGTCCCCGCCCGTGCACGGCCGCACGGTGCGGGCCCCGGCCCTGGCTGCCTATCCTGAAGGGGCAGGAAGGATTCGAAGGCAATCGGGCCGGTACGCCCCCTTGCTCCCGCGTCGTACGGCAGGCATGACCGGGATCCCCGACACCCGGAAGGGAATCGTCATGGAAGGTGCCGACCGGGGCGACGATGTCTACCAGCCCCAGCAGCCGGAGGCCTCCGACCCCGTCGAACAGCTCGACACGGCGGACACCCTCGAGGGCCGGCAGCTCACCGACGTCCTCGACGAGGGGTACTCCCCGCCGGAGCGGCCGTGGGCCGTGGAGGACCGGGGCACCACGGCGTCCGAGCAGGTCAGCGGGGAGACGCTGGACGGCAGGCTGGCCCGGGAGCTGCCCGAGACCACCGGACCGCCCGGCGACGGCGTGGGCGATCTGACCGACGGGGACGGCGAGCCCTGGGACCGCGAGGTCGGGGACGTACGCGCCGGCCGCCTCACCCGGGAGCTCGACCTGGACGAGCCGGACAGCATGGCGGGCGAGGACGTCGGCATCGACGGGGCGGCGGCGTCCGCCGAGGAAGCGGCCATGCATGTCATTCCGGATGCCCTGGCGTAGACGGCCGCCCTTACCCCGGAGGTAATCGACGCTTCTCGCCCCGTCGGACATCGTGTTCCTCACCAGCACAGCGCTCCCGGCCCACCGGCCGGGGCCAAGGAGAGGAACGCACGATGACCGCTTACGACGACGCCGTCCAGCGATACTTCGCCGCCTGGAACGCGGCCACCCCCGAGGAGCTGGCCAAGGCCGTCGCCGCGGCGTTCACCGAGGACGCCACGTACACCGACCCGCTGGCCGACGTGCGGGGTCACGAGGCGCTGGCGGCCGCGATCAGCGGTGCGCAGCAGCAGTTCCCGGGATTCGCCTTCCGGCCGGCCGGGGCGGTGGACGGGCACCACGCCCTCGCCCGCTTCGGCTGGGAACTGGTCGCCGCGGCGGACGGTTCGGCGCCCGTCGCCGGCTTTGACGTCATCGCCCTCGCCGACGACGGGCGGATCAGCTCGGTCAGCGGCTTCCTGGACCGCGTGCCGGCGGCCTGAACCGCGGGCGCGAACGGCAGCGCGGGGCCGGGTCGGTGAGCTTCGCCGGGTGGCAGCCGGCGGACCCCGGGATCGGACAGTCCGTTCGACGTATCTGCTGTCGATGCCCGTCAGCGAGGTGCAGGTGTTGATGGACATGTTCACCGCGCCGCCGAGCGCGATCACTTGCGGTCCGCCCGCTGCCGCAACAGGCCACCCTTGCGGCAGCGACTCCGGTGCCGCCCGGGCGCACGGCGCGCACGACCAACCCCAAATTCCGCTGCTCTGCGGCGGGTTGACGCGGAACCGGCCGGTCTGCCATCCGCACCCCCGAGGCCGGTGGGCAGGGTCGCCGGCAGCGGCCGCGCCGAAGGAGGGCCCACCAGGAGCTCGCCGGAACGATTTCCGGAATTAACCTCCGGTGCCTTGTCATGACCCGTTCTACGCGCATAGCTTATGCCCCTCATCACACTCTGAGGGGCAGCTCACCGTGCACATTTCCAGACCCCGTTCCGTCCTTCTGGCCGGCGCGGTCGCCGCGACCCTCTCGGCGACCGCACTGCCCGCCGCGTTCGCGGCCCCGTCCTCGTCCGCCGTGATCTCCGAGGTGTACGGCGGCGGTGGCAACTCGGGCGCCACGCTCACCCGCGACTTCATCGAGCTGGCCAACGCCGGTACGGCGGCGTACGACCTCTCCGGCTTCAGCGTCCAGTACCTGCCCGGCGCACCCTCCGCCGGTTCGCTCTGGCAGGTCTCCGCGCTGACCGGTTCCGTCGCGCCCGGCGGCCGGTACCTGGTCGCCCAGGCCGCGGGCACCGGTGGCACCGTCGCGCTGCCCGCACCGGACGCCACCGGCACCGTCGCCATGTCCGCGGCCAGCGGCACCGTCGCCCTCGTCTCCGGCACCACCCCGCTGACCTGCAAGACCGTCGCGGACTGCGCCGTCGACACCCGCATCGTGGACCTCGTCGGATACGGCTCCGCGGTCGTACGCGAGGGCAGCGGCCCGGTGCCGGGCGCCTCCGCCACCGCCTCCGTGGCGCGCGCGGCCTCGCTCGCCGACACCGACGACAACGCCGCGGACCTCGCCGCAGCCGCCCCGACCCCGGTCAACGCGGCTGGCGAGACGTCCGGCGGTACGGGCCCGACCGACCCCGGCAACCCGACCGAGCCCGGCACCGTGCGGATCCACGACATCCAGGGCACCACCCGGGTCTCGCCGCTGGACGGCAAGCCGGTGACGGGCGTCCCCGGCATCGTCACCGCGGTACGCACCAGCGGCTCGCGCGGCTTCTGGATCCAGGACACCACTCCGGACGCGGACGGCCGCACCGCCGAGGGCATCCTCGTCTACACCGGTTCCGCCGCACCCACGGTCTCCGTGGGCGACTCGGTGCTGGTCAGCGGCACGGTGGACGAGTACTACCCGTCGGCCACCGCCCAGTCGGTCACCGAGATCACCGCCCCGAAGATCACGGTCCTGTCCTCGGGTAACCCGCTGCCCGCCCCGGTGGTCCTCGACGCGGCCGCGGTGCCCTCCCAGTACGTCCCCGCCGCGGGCGGCGGCTCGATCGACCCGCTGCCCCTCGAACCGTCGACGTACGCCCTGGACCTGTACGAGTCGCTCGAAGGAACCCGCGTCCGGGTCGCCGACACCCGGGTCACGGGCGCCACGACCTCGTACGGCGAGGTCTGGGTCACCGTCGAGCCGGAGCAGAACCGGACCGCGCGCGGCGGCACGCTCTACTCCTCGTACACCGACCAGAACACCGGCCGGATCAAGGTGATGTCGCTGGACCCGGCCAGGCCCGTGCCCGTAGCGAATGTGGGCGACGTGCTCTCCGGCACCTCGACGGGCGTCCTGGACTACGACTCCTTCGGCGGCTACAGCCTCCAGGCCACCGAGCTCGGCACGCTCACCGACAACCACCTGCGCCGTGAGGTCACCCGGAAGCAGAAGGGCAAGGAGCTCGCGGTCGCCACGTACAACGTGGAGAACCTCGACGCGCTCGACGCCCAGGCGAAGTTCGACACGCTCGCCGCAGGGGTCGCGGTCAACCTCTCCTCCCCCGACATCGTGTCGCTGGAGGAGATCCAGGACGACAACGGCGCGGTGAACGACGGGACGGTCGGCTCCGACGCGACGCTCAAGCGGTTCACCGACGCGATCGTCGCGGCGGGCGGCCCGCAGTACGCATGGCGCTACGTCGCTCCCGAGAACGGCAAGGACGGCGGGGAGCCCGGCGGCAACATCCGTAACGTCTTCCTCTTCAACCCCGAGCGCGTCGACTTCGTGGACCGCGCGGGCGGCGACGCGACGACCCCCGTCTCGGCCGTCAAGACGAAGAAGGGTGTCACCCTGTCGGTCTCGCCCGGCCGGATCGCACCCGCGAGCCAGGCGTGGGACGACAGCCGCAAGCCGCTCGTCGGCGAGTTCCGCTTCCACGGACGGGCCGTCTTCGTCATCGGCAACCACTTCGCCTCCAAGGGCGGTGACCAGCCGCTGCACGGCCGTTACCAGGCGCCGGTGCGCAGTTCGGAGACGAAGCGCGTGCAGCAGGCGACGGAGGTCAACACCTTCGTCAAGTCACTGCTGGCCGCGGACAAGTCGGCCCGAGTCATCACGCTGGGCGACCTCAACGACTTCGCCTTCTCACCGACGATGGCCGCCCTGACCGGCGGCAAGGTGCTCAAGCCGCTGATCACCACGCTGCCGGCGAGCGAGCAGTACAGCTATGTGTACGAGGGCAACTCGCAGACGCTGGACCACATCCTGACCAGTCCCGGGGTGCGCCGCTTCGACTACGACGTGGTGCACATCAACGCGGAGTTCGCCGACCAGGCGAGCGACCACGACCCGCAGATCGTGCGGGTGGACGTGAACGCTCCGGACCACGGACACCACGGCCACCGCTGACCCGGCGGAGGTGGCCGCCCGGACCGGGCGGCCACCTCTGTCCGACCGGACGTACCGCCGTCGCCCCCGCCCGGATCAGCGGCGGCTTGCGGGCAGGCCGCCGCCGCGACCGGCAAGGGAGCGCTCCGCGGACACTGCCCCCTGGCGCGGCAGCACGGCCTGCGCGAGGGCGTTGCCGAGCGGGCGGTCGGTGGCGAAGCGGGCCACGAGGTCCGCCACGTCGTCGGGGCGCTCCAGGACGACCCAGTGGTCGGACTCACCGATGGTGAGGAACCGGCTGCCGTCGATGGTGGCGGCGAACTCGCGCTGCTGCGCGGGTGTGCTGACCGTGTCGTGCTCGCCGGCGAAGACCAGGGCGGGCACGCCGGACAGCCCGCCGGAGAAGTCCGGCGGATCCCCCAGCACCCGCAGGACCGAGTCCGCGGCGTGCCGGGAACCGGCGAGGGCGTGCAGGAACGAGCGGCGTACGTAGCGCAGGGCCAGCTCCCTGCGGTGCACCGGGCGGTCCGGGTCGAGGCACATCAGCCCTTCGGCGGCGAGGGCGGCCGCACCTTCGGGATCGCCTTCCCTCAGGCACTGTTCGGCCCGCCGCCAGTGGGCGCGCTGACGGTCGTCGATATGGCACGGCACACCGCCGAGGATCAGCCGGGCGACGCGGCCGGGACTGTGCCGGGCGCAGCTCAGGGCGATCGAGGTGCCGTAGGAGTAGCCGAAGAGGTTGACCTTCGGTACGCCGAGGTCGTCGATGATGCCGGTGAGGGCGGCGCGCAGGACCTCGGCGCCGGGGCCCGGCGGCAGGGGGTCGGCCGTGCCCATGCCGGGCAGGTCGGCGGTGACGACGTCGGCCACCGCGCCCACGTGGGTGTCCATCTGGGGCCAGCCGAACATCCCCTGGAGCGCACCGCCGATGATGACGACCGGTTCGGTACGGGGTGCGGGCTGCGGCAGGACGCGGTAGCCGTACCGCAGTCCGTTCACCGACAGGGTCCGGACGGACTCCTCGGGCTCCATGCGGCAACCTCCGTTTCTGCGTCAGGCCCTCGTGAGGACGAGCGCGGCGTTGTGGCCGCCGAAGCCGAGCGAGGTCTTGGCCGCGGCTTCGAACACCGCGGGCCTGGCCTCCTTGCTCACCACTTCGAGCGGGATCTGCGGGTCGGGGGCGTCGAGGTTGACGGTGGGCGGCACGAGCTGGTGCTGGAGGGCCAGCACGGTCAGCGCGGTCTCGATGCCGCCCGCGGCGCCGAGGGTGTGCCCGGTCATCGCCTTCGTCGACGTGACGAGGGGGTGCTCGCCCAGGACCCGGCGCAGCATCGTCGCCTCGATCAGGTCGTTCGACACGGTCGAGGTGCCGTGGGCGTTGACGTGTCCGATGTCCGCGGTGTCCACGCCGGCGTCCGCGAGGGCGGCGCGCAGGGCCCGTTCGATGCCGAGCCCGTCGGGGTCCGGGGCGACGGCGGAGTAGGCGTCGCTGGACGCCCCGTATCCGGCAATGTGCGCGCGGACCGCGGCGCCCCGGGCTCGGGCGTGTTCGGGGCGTTCCATGACCAGGAGGCCGGCGCCCTCGCCGACGACGAAGCCGTCGCGGTGGGTGTCGAACGGGCGGCAGGCCGACTCGGGGTCGTCGCGGCGGGTGGAGACGGCCCTCAGTTGGCAGGCGCTGGCGATCAGCAGCCGGGAGCAGACGGATTCGGCGCCGCCCGCGACGACGATGTCGCAGGCCCCGGTGCGCAGCATCTGGTGGGCGGTGCCGATGGCGACGGTGCCCGACGAGCAGGCGGTGGAGACGGCCTGGCTCGGGCCGTGTGCGCCGAGGTCCGTGGCGACGCTGCTGGCGGCGCCGTTGACGACGGTGAGCGGGGCGAGCTTGGGCGAGACCCGGCGGGCGCCGCGTTCGGTGAGGGTGGTGTGCTGCTCGTCGTAGAAGGGCAGTCCGCCGTGGGCGGAGCCGATGACGACGGCGACCCGGGCACTGTCCCAGACCGAGGGGTCCAGGCCGGCGTCCGCGACGGCTTCGCGGGCGGCGATGACGGCGAGCTGCGAGAAGCGGTCCATCAGCCGCAGGGCCGCCACCCCGAGCACGGCCTTCGTGTCGAGGCCCGTGATGGTGTACATGAAGTCGCAGGGCAGGTCGTGGAGTTCGGGCCGGTGCAGCACCGAGGGGGCGGCAGCGGCCTCGGACACGCCGCGCCAGGTGGCGTTGGTGCCCACGCCCGCCGCGGTGACGAGGCCGATTCCGGTGACGGCCGCGGCGAACGGCTCGGGGCGGTACCGGCCCGTCATGCCGCGGCCTTGCGGTGCACCGCGTCGACCAGTTGGCCGACGGTGTCGCGCGAGGTCAGCTGGACGTCCTCCAGGTCGACGCCCATGCGGTCCTCGATGAGAAGGCGCAGTTCCTCCAGGGCCAGGGAATCCAGCCTGAGCTGACGGAGCGACGCGTCGGGGCGGATCGCCACCGGATCGGTTCCGAAGTTCGCCACCAGCAAGGTGCTGATCTCGTCTGCCGTGCTCATCGGGCACTCCTCCGCTGTCGTACGCGGTGACGCCTTGCCGCGTGAGGGGTGAGTGCCATCGGGGGACGCCGGCTGGTCCGCAGGAACCTTTTATACGCCCTGTGAGCGGCGGTTCCGGTCCGCGTTCCCCCGTGCGGAGGGGGGGTTGTCCAGGTGTACGAATCCGCTGTCGCACACGGCCGCTCACCATCGATCCGTCAACTCCATTGGAGTGAAAGGGAGTTCGACACGCCGGACAGCGATTGTCATGCCCCGAACAGGTCGATACCCTGACCCTGCTTCGCGGCCCCTCGGCCCACCCCACTCGGGCCCGGGGGCCGTTCTTCTCCCCCCACAGAGCAGGAGCAGGTATGCCCACCCGTGCCGCCGCCCACACCAAGGCCCGCGCATCCGTGCTGGCGGCCCTCACCGCCACCGTCCTGGCCGCGACCGGTACCCCGGCCCTCGCCGCGACGGACACCGGACACCCGATGAACCGGGCGTTCGCGCGGGCTGCGGAGCAGTTCGACGTACCCCGCGATCTGCTCGCCGCCGTCGGGTACGGCGAGACCCGCCTCGACGGCCACTCCGGACGCCCCAGCCAGGCGAACGGCTACGGCGTGATGCATCTGGTCAGCAACCCCACGAACCGCTCGCTGGAGCGGGCCGCCGGCCTCACCGGCGCGACCGTGGCCGATCTGCGCTCCGACACCGGCAGCAACATCCTGGGCGGCGCGGCGGTGCTGCGCGGATACGCGGACAAGCTCGGCCTCGACGACGGGGACCGCGACGACATCGACGCCTGGTACCCGGCCGTCGCCCGGTACAGCGGCACCGCGGGGGCGTCCGCCGCCCTCTACGCGGACACGGTCTACAGCTTCCTGGCGAACGGGCTCGACGCAGTCTCCCCGGACGGCGAGCGGATCTCGGTGACGGGCCGCCCGGTCTCACCGGACAAGGGCGCGCTCGCCACCGGGGACGCGAGTGTCCGCAGCGCCGACTACCCCTCGGCGCTCTGGGTCCCCGCCGACCCGAACAACTACGCCACGGGCCGCTCGGCGGCGATCGACAAGGTGGTCATCCATGTCACGCAGGGCTCGTACGCGGGCTCGATCAGCTGGTTCCAGAACCCCACGGCCGAGGTGAGCGCGCACTACGTGGTGCGTTCGTCGGACGGCCAGATCACCCAGATGGTGCGCGACAGCGACACCGCGTGGCACGCGCGCAGCGCGAACGCCTCGGCGCTCGGCATCGAGCACGAGGGGTTCATCGACGACCCGTCCTGGTTCACGGACACGATGTACCGGTCCTCGGCCGCCCTGACCGCGTACCTGTGCGAACGGTACGGAATCCCGAAGGACCGGGCGCACATCATCGGGCACAGCGAGGCGCCGGGCAACGACCACACCGACCCCGGACCGTACTGGGACTGGAACCGCTACATGGAGCTGGTCGGCGGGAGCACCGGCGGCGGCAGCACGGGCGACGGGCTGAGCTTCACCGCGTACGCGACCCAGCGCAGCGGCTCGACGGGGGCCCAGGTGAAGGCCGTTCAGACGCTGCTGAAAGCCCAGGGCTACCAGGTGGGCGAGGTGGACAGCAGCTTCGGGCCGGCCACGCAGGGGGCGGTGAAGGCGTTCCAGACGGCACGCGGGCTGGAATCCGACGGTGTGGTGGGGGCCAGGACGTGGACCGCGCTGCTGTCCGCCGGCTCCACGTCCACGCTCGCCGAGGGCGCGTCGGGCGACACCGTGAAACGGCTCCAGCGCTCGCTGACCGCGGCGCTCGCCTCGACGGTCGGCGTCGACGGGAGCTTCGGCCCGGCGACGGCGACCGCGGTGCGCGCCTATCAGACGGGCCGGGGCCTGACGGCCGACGGGATCGTGGGTCCTGGCACCTGGGCGGCGCTGCAGGCGGGCCGCTGACGGACGCGGGCCCGGGGACCCGCACGGTTCCCGGGCCCGAGGGCTCTTCGTCACGTTTGGGTAACCTGCCCGAAACCCTTGACGTTTGTCCTGACGGCTTCCTAACCTCCTCGTGTAGTCGCTCTTCACGTGCTGCGGCGCTTTCCGCAGTGTTTTGACAGGCACAGACATAGACCACCTGTCGGTGGTTTCGTCATGCCTGTTTTTTTGTGCTCCCCGTGCCGCCGATGGGTCTTCCTCGAAGGCGGATTCATGGCACAACGTCCGAGCGTCAAAGGCGTCGGCGACGTCGTTGCGCTCATCGATGGGCTGGGAAAGATCACCGGCCGGGCGCAAGTCATCTGGTTCCTCGTGTTCGGCGGGCTGTTCCTCGACGCCTACTCGAACGCGGCGCTGAGCGCCGGTCTGGGGCCGATGACGTCCCAGATGGAGCTGACCAGCACGCAGGTCTCGATCCTCACGGCCACCGCTCCGGCCCTGGCGATCATCTTCAACCCGGTCGGCGGCTGGCTCGCCACCAGGATCGGCCGGGTCCCCCCGCTGCTCATCGCCAAGGTCTTCGCCATCGCGGGCGCCCTGATCGCCGCGTTCGCCGGTGACTTCACGGTCGTCTGGGTCGGCCGGGTCCTGGTGGGTGTCGCGTACGGCATCGACTTCGCCGTCGCCATGGCCCTGCTCGCCGAGTACACCCCCGCCAAGCTCGGCGGCCGGCTGAACCTGTGGCAGGCCGTCTGGTACGTCGCCACCACCAGCAACCTCGCGCTCGCCCTGCTCTTCTTCAACCTGGACGTCGGCGCGGACATCTGGCGCTGGTCGGTCGGTTCGGCAGCGGTCGTCGCCGTCGCACTGCTCGTGGGCCAGTGGCTGATGCTCAGGGAGAGTCCCACCTGGCTGGCCAGCAAGGGCCGCCTGGACGACGCCGTCCTCAACCTGGACCGGATCTACGGCATCAAGGCCGTCGCCGGGAAGCCGGACGCGGCGACCCGCGCCGCCGCCGCCGCGCCGGCCATCGGATTCCGCCAGGCCGGGCTGCTCTTCAAGGGCGACTACCTGCCGCGCACCGTCCTGTCCTCGGTCATCTCGCTCGCGCAGTCGATGCAGTACTTCGCGGTCGGCTGGTACCTCCCCCTGATCAGCCTGACGATCTTCGGCGAGAGCTTCGAGAAGGCCACGATCGGCTCAATGGTCTTCAACGCCTTCGGCATCGCGGGCGGGCTGCTGTCCGCGTACTTCGGCCGCCGGCTCGGACTGCGGCTCAGCTCCGCCGCCGGGTTCGCCGGGGTGTTCGTCGCCCTGATCGCGATGGGACTGACCTTCGGGAAGGTCCCCACGGCCGTGGCGTTCCTGCTGCCGGTGCTGTTCATCCTCTGCCACTCCGCGGGCCCCGGCGCCAACGGCAAGTCCATCGCCGCACTCTCGTACAGCAGTGATGTGCGCGCGCTGGGCACCGGTGTCACCGGGATGGTCGGGAGCTTCGGCAGTGTCGCCGGGCTGTACCTCTTCCCGCAGATCAAGGAGTCGCTCGGCCTCGCCGACACCTTCCTGGTGCTCTCGGTGGTGCCGCTGCTCGGAATGATCACCTGTCTGGCCATCAAGTGGGACCCGATGAAGGCCGCTTCCCCGGACGAGGCGGCGGCGCAGCAGGCAACCGGCGCTCCGGAACACGCGGAGTCCGTCACCGCGCGCTGACCGTCCGCCGCGCCTGCCGCACCACACGATGGTCCCCCTCCCCCTCCGTACAGCTCGCGATGCTCGCAATGAAAGGGCTGCAATGACGCAGACGCTCCCCGGCGCCGCCTCTCCCCGGCGCGGTGTGCTGGCCATCGACGAGGGCACCACCGGCACCAGGGCCGGAGTCGTCCTCGACTCCGGCGCCGCGCACGAGGTGTTCTACCGGTCGATCGCGGTCAGCCATCCGGACGACCTCTCGGTCGAGCAGGATCCGATGGAGATCTGGACCGCCACCCTGGACGTGGCGCGCCGGGCCGTCGGCGCCGCCCGGGCGGAGGGGATCACGGTCACCGCCGTCGCCCTCTCCACCCAGCGGGCCACCGCGATGCTCTGGGACCGGGTCACCGGGCAGCCGCTGCTGCCCGCCGTGGTGTGGCAGGACCGGCGGTACGCCGCCGAGCTCACCGCTCACGAGGCGAAGTGGGACGCCGCCCTGCTGGCCCGTCAGGGCCGGCCGGTCGGCGCCCGCGCGCCGTTCCTCTGGGCCGCCCGGCAGATCGCCGCGCGCCCGGAGGTGGCCGCCGCCCACCGCGAGGGCCGGCTGCTGTTCGGCACCGTCGACACCTGGCTGATCTGGCGGCTGACCGGCGGCGCCGTACACGCCACCACCCCGACCAACGCCGCCTCCAGCGGGGGTTACCTGCTGGAGCGGCACGCCTGGGACGAGGAGTGGATCGGCCATCTCGGCTTCCCCCTCGACCTGCTTCCGGAACTCCGCTCGGACGACGCCGGATTCGGCGTCACCGACCCGGCCGCCCTCGGCATCGCCGTCCCGCTGGCCGCCTCCATGGGCGACCAGCACGCCGCACTGATCGCGCTCGGCGGCCTGGCCGCCGGGCAGGGCATGTGCATGTACGGGACCGGCGCGTTCGTCGCCGCGGCGACCGGCACCACGCCCGCCCTGCCCCGGCCGGACATCTCCGGGGTGCTCGCCCAGCCCGGCCGGCGGCAGGGCGACGTCAGCCACTACAGCCTGGAGGCCTACACCTCCACGGCGGGTTCGGCACTGCGCTGGCTCTGCGACGACCTGGGCCTGTTCGCCTCGCCGAAGGAGCTCGGTGAGGAGGCCGGCCGGGTCCCCACCCGGCCGGGCCGCACCCCTCGTTTCGTCCCGGCGCTCGCCGGGGTCCGGACACCGGTCTGGCACCCGGAGGCCACCGCCTCCCTCACCGGGCTCACCCTCGCCACCACCCGCGCCGATCTGGCCCGCGCCGTGCTCGACGGCATCGCGCACTCGGTGTGCGACCTCGTCGACGGGGTCGCCGCCACGATGGGCGCCCCGTTCACCCGGCTCCGGGTCGGCGGCGGGGTCGCGGGCAGCGACCCGCTCCTGCGGATCCAGGCCGACCTGACCGGCCTGCCGCTGGAACGGGTCTCCGACTCGGCGACCGCCAGCCTGCGCGGCACCGCCTATCTGGCCGGTGTCGCCCAGGGCCTGTGGGGCTCGCTGGAGGAGATCGTCGAGGCGCAGCCGCGCGGCCAGGTCTTCGACCCGTCCACGGGCGCGGACGAACGCGCCGAACAGCGGGCGGCCTGGCGCGACGTGCTGATCGGCCACCTCAAGGACCCCGCTCTCACCCCCCACTGACGGCCCCCCGCCGTCAGCAGGCGGCGGCCGGACACCCGACCACGCGGCCGCCGCACCGAACCACCTGGAGTTGATGTTGTGATCACCATGCCCGCCCGGAAACCGCGGCGCAGCGCCGCGGCGACCCGCCGCACACCCCTGCTGCTCGACCGTGCGACGGCCAAGCGGCAGCTGGCCGACGACACCTACGACGTACTCGTCATCGGCGGCGGCATCACCGGCGCGTACGCCGTGCTGGACGCCGCCTCGCGCGGGCTGCGCGCGGCGCTGGTCGAGAAGGACGACTTCGCCTCCGGTACGTCGTCGAAGTCCTCGAAGATGGTGCACGGCGGACTGCGCTACATCGAGCAGGGCAACGTCAATCTCGTACGCCACTCGCTCCTGGAGCGGCACCGCTTCCGCAAGAACGCCCCGCACCTGGTGCACCGGCTGCCGTTCCTCTTCCCGATCCTGGAGAAGGAGGGCATCTTCGACGCCCGCCTCGCCAGGGGCTTCGAGGGGCTGCTGTGGACGTACGACCTGGTCGGCGGCTGGCGGATCGGCAAGCTCCACCAGCGGCTGACCGTCCCCGAGGTCCTCGCGCAGGCGCCGACGCTGCGCGCGGAGAACCTCCAGGGCGGGCTGATGTACTTCGACGCCCGTACCGACGACGCGCGTCTCGTCCTGACCATCGTGCGCACCGCCGCGGCGCTCGGGGCGACCGTCCTGAACGGGGCGAAGGCCGAGGGTCTGCTGATGCAGTCCGGCAAGGTGGCCGGGGCCCGGGTCGCGGTGGACGGTGACAGCGTCGACATCCGGGCGCGGGCCGTCGTCAACGCCACCGGGGTGTGGACCGACGAGCTGGACGCGAAGGCCGTCGAAGGCCACCGGCCGCAGGTGCGCCCGGCCAAGGGCGTGCACATCGTGGTGCCGTGGGACAAGGTGCGGATCAACTGCACGGTCACCGTGCCGATCCCGGGCCGGGCCCGCCGCGCGACCTGTACCCGCTGGGGCAACAGTGTCGTGCTCGGCACCACGGACGAGGACTACCAGGGCTCCCCCGACGATGTGCACTGCACGCGTCAGGAGATGGACTTCCTGCTGGAGGGCGCCAACACCGCCTTCGAGGGGAAGCTCACCGCGGACGACGTGGTCGGCTCGATCGGCGGGCTGCGTCCGCTGGTCGGCGGCAAGGAGGGCGCCACGCTCGACATGCGCCGCGACCACCACATCAGCATCGGCCGCACCGGCATGGTGACCGTGACCGGCGGCAAGCTCACCACCAGCCGGCACATGGGCGAGCTGGTCATCGACAAGGTGATGACGGTCCTGGGCCGCAGGGCGAAGAGCCGCACCAGCAGCCTTCCGCTGCTCGGCGGCGCCGGTTACGACGCAGAGGCCGTGGCCGCGTCCGGCGGCATCGCCGCCCATCTGGGCGAGCGCTTCGGCACCGAGGCGCGCTTCGTCGGCGACCTGATCCAGGAGGACCCGACGCTGGCCGAGCCGGTCGTCGCGGGGCTCCCGTACACCAAGGCCGAGGTCGTCTACGCGGCCCGCGCCGAACTGGCGCGTTCCGTCGACGACGTCCTGTCCCGCCGGATGCGCGCCCGGCTGTTCGCCCGCGACGCCTCCGCCGACGCGGCGGGCGCCGTCGGGGCGATCCTCGGCCGGGAACTGAACCTCACGGAGGCCGAGGTGGAGCGCTCCGTCTCCGACTACCTCGCGGCCGTCCGTCACGAAAAGTCCGTACTCCTCGAAGGGGCAGCAGCATGATCAGCCGTCAGACCATCACCCACCCGTTCAACCGTGGCAACTACACGATCGGCGCCCCCAGTTTCGCCAAGTGGGCCCAGAACACCCCGATCGGCGACGGCGAGGCCGCGCTCCAGGTCAACCCCGTCGAGGTCCCGGCGTCCGTGATCGCGGCGCTGCGCGAGGCCGCGCACGCCGTGCACGTGGAGCGCGACGAGGTCGTCACCCGGACCCGTGACTGGTGGGCCGGTTCGATGATCGGCGAGACCGAGGGCCGTCCCGCGACCCCGGACGCCGTCGTCGTCGAGGCGGCCGACGCGGACCAGATCGCGGCCGTGCTGCGGATCTGCCACGCGGCGGGCATCCCGGTCACCCCGTCCGCCGGCCGCTCGAACGTCACGGGGGCGGCGCTGCCCGTCTTCGGCGGTGTCGTCCTGGACGTGTGCGCGCTGAACGCGATCACCGGCTTCGACGCCGAGTCGAACGTGGTGGACGTCCAGGCCGGCATGTTCGGCGACCTCTTCGAGAAGCAGCTCCAGGAGGAGTACGGCGTCACGACGGGCCACTGGCCGTCCGCGTTCGCCGTCTCCACCGTCGGCGGCTGGATCGCCTGCCGCGGCGCCGGGCAGCTCTCGACGCGCTACGGCAAGATCGAGGACATGGTCGTGGGTGTGGACGTGATCCACGCGGACGGCACCCGCGCCACGTACGGCGACTACGCCCGCGCCGCGGTCGGCCCGGACCTGCGCCAGCTGTTCATCGGCTCCGAGGGCACCCTCGGCGTCATCGTCGGGGCCCGGCTGCGCGTCCACCCGCTGCCGGAGTACGCGAACGCCGTCGCGTTCGGCTTCGACACCTTCGCGGAGGGCCTGGACGCCTGCCGCAAGATCATGCAGCGCGGTGCGACGCCGGCCGTCCTGCGGCTGTACGACGCCCTGGAGTCGGGCACGCACTTCGGCCACCCGGAGGCCAACCTCCTGCTGATCGCCGACGAGGGCGACCCGGCGATCGTGGACGCCTCGATCAAGGTGGCGGCCGAGGTCTGCTCGGCGTACGGCCCCGAGCTGGACTCCAAGGCGGTCTTCGAGCGCTGGCTGGACGAGCGGATGATCGTCGGCAAGTCCGCCGACGGCTTCACGCCCGGCCCCGGCTTCGTCGCCGACACCCTGGAGATGGCCGCGTCCTGGGCCGACCTCCCGGTGATCTACGACGAGGTGGTCGCCGCGATCCAGTCGGTGGAGGGCACCCTGGCGGCGTCGGCGCACCAGTCGCACGCGTACACCGACGGCGCGTGCGTGTACTTCTCGCTGCGCGGCGAGGTGGCGCCCGAGTCGCGGCGCGACTGGTACCGCTCGGTGTGGGACGCCGCCAACGCCGTCCTCATCAAGCACGCGGCGGCGCTCAGCCACCACCACGGCTGCGGACTGCTGCGCGGCCCCTACCTGGAGGAATCGCTGGGTGCGGGCTTCGCGACGTTCGTCGCGGTGAAGTCGGCCCTGGACCCGGCCGGCATTCTCAACCCTGGCAAACTGGGCCTTCCCAGCCGATTCGGTACGTCTCCGCTGAACTGACCCAGCACCGCATACCCCTCCCAGGCAGGCTTTGCCATGACCCCTTCCCCGTCCCGGTCCGGCGCACCGGTCGATCCCCGGCTCACCGCGGCGTTCGCCGAGGTGCCCGTCATCGCGTCGGTCGTCGGCACCCAGCCGCTGCGGCAGTTCCTGACCGCACCGGCCAAGGTGTGCATCCTCGCGTCGTTCGCGGTGGGGCAGCTGCCCCAGGTCGTGCCGGCGCTGGGCCGGGCGGGGAAGCTCGTGTTCGTGAACGTGGACAGCAGCCCCGGTCTCGCGCAGGACCGGGGCGCGCTGGAGTTCATCAAGAACATGGGCGCGCACGGTGTGGTCAGCACCCGGCTCTCGCTCATCGAGAAGGGCCGCCCGCTCGGCCTGCTGACGATGATGAAGGTGTTCGTCACCGACCGGTCCAATCTGCGCCGCTCCACGGACGCGATCTCGCGCGGGGCGCCGGACCTGGTCGAGATCATGCCCGCCCCGATCATCGCCCGGATGAGCGCGCAGGCCCAGCGCGCGATGTCCCCGTCGGTGGCCGCGGGCTTCGTGGAGTCCCCCGCGGACGTGGCGCTCGCGCTGGCCCTCGGGTCGGCCGCGGCCGCCACGTCCGACCCCCGCCTCTGGCATCTGCGCCGCGACCAGCTGCCGCCGGTCCCGCCCGCCGCCCTCAAGAGGCCCGCACCACCCCAGGAGTAGTACCGACGTGACATACGTAGTCGTAGCCCGCTACCGCACGAGGCCCGGCGAGCAGGACACGGTCCTGCCGCTCCTCGACACCATGGCCGCCGCCTCCCGCGAGGAGCCCGGCAATCTCGCCTACCGGGTCCACCAGGGCATCGAGGACCCGCGGGCGATCGTGCTCTACGAGGAGTACGCGACCGAGGCCGACTTCACCACGCACTGCGCGACCCCGCACTTCCGGGAGATCGTGCTGGAGCAAGTCGTCCCGCTGCTGGAGAGCCGCGACGTCCTGCGCTGCGCGCCCCGTGACGAGGTGACCGCGTGAAGACCCGGGCCGTGGTCCTGCGCGGAATATCGACGGCCCGCCCCTACACCCGGACCCGTCCGGTCGAGGTGGAGGAGCTGAACCTCGGCGCCCCGCGCGAGGGCGAGGTCCTGGTCCGGGTCGCGGCCGCGTCCCTGTGCCACTCGGACCTCTCCGTCGTCAACGGCGACCGGGTCCGGCCGCTGCCGATGGCCCTGGGCCACGAGGCGGTCGGCGTGGTCGAGGAGACCGGCCCCGGAGTCCACCGGATCTCCCCCGGTGACCACGTGGCCCTGGTCTTCGTGCCGAGCTGCGGCTTCTGCGCCGACTGCGCGGCGGGCCGCCCGGCCCTGTGTGCGGCGGCCGCCGCGGCGAACGGGTCCGGCGCTCTGCTGCACGGCCCGTCCCTGCTGACGGACGGCTCCGGCGCCACGGTCCACCACCAGCTCGGCGTCTCGGCGTTCTCCTCGTACGCGGTGGTCGCCCAGGAGTCCGTGGTGCCGATCCCCCGTGACATCCCGTTCACGGTGGCCTCGATGTTCGGCTGCGCGGTGCTGACGGGCGCCGGCGCGGTCATCAACACGGCCGCCCTGCGCCCCGGCCAGTCGGCCGTCGTCTACGGGCTGGGCGGCGTGGGCCTGTCGGCGGTGCTGGGGGCACGGGCGGCCGGCGCGTACCCGATCGTCGCCGTCGACCCGGTGCCGGAGAAGCGCGCACTGGCCCTGCGCCTGGGCGCGACGCACACGTACGCCCCCGACGAGGCCCTCGGCGCGATCCGCGAACTGACGTCCGGCGGGGCCGAGGTGGCGGTGGAGGCCGTGGGCAGCCCGAAGGTCATGGCCGAGTGCCTGGCGGCCGTGGCCCGCGGCGGCAAGGTCGTCTCGGTGGGCCTGCCCGCCCCCGACCGCGTCCTGGAGGTCCCGGCCCTGGCCTTCGCGGGCGAGGGCAAGTCGCTGCTGGGCTCGTACATGGGCGACGCGGTCCCGCGCCGGGACATCCCGCGGTTCCTGGACCTGTGGCGGGCCGGGCTGATGCCGGTGGAGGAGATGCACACCGGCACCCTCGCGCTGGACGAGGTCAACCACGCGATGGAGGAGCTGGCCTCGGGCCGGGCGATCCGTCAGGTACTCGACACTTCGGGGCTGTTGGGGGTGTGAGGCCGTCCGTGAGGCGCCCGCTGCCGGCGGGTGCCTCACGGGGCGCCGCATCAGTCCCACGACGCCGTTCAGGCGCGCTCGTACCGCAGTTCCACCACTCCGTTGCCGAAGGTCCGGCTTCCCGCGAGCCGGAGTGCGGTCAGGGTGTCCGTCGTCGGGAACATGGGCTTGCCCCGGCCGATCAGGACCGGGTGGATGCAGACCCAGTACTCGTCGATCAGGTCCAGCGCCGCGAAGGACGCCGCGAGGCCGGCGCCTCCGAGCCCCAGATCGCCGCCAGGCTGCTCCTTCAGCGCCATGACCTCGTCGGCGACGACGTCGTGCACGACGGTGGTGTTCCAGTCCGCCCGCTCCAGCGTCCGGGAGTAGACGTACTTCGGCATGTTCCGCCAGATGACGGCGAACTCGGCCATCGGCCCGGCGTTGGCCGGGTCCTGGTCCGCGGTGGGCCAGAAGTCCGCCATCAGCTCATGGACGACCCGCCCGTGGAGGAACCCGCCCATCCCGGCGATCTGTTCGTTGAAGTGGCGGTGGAGCTCCTCGTCGACCCGGTGCCAGCTGATGTCCCGGTCCGGCCCCTCGATGAAGCCGTCAAGGGAGATGGACATGGAGTAGATGATCTTTCGCATCGCGCACCTCGCCGTGGAGCATCGGGACGGACCCGCGGAACGAACCAGACCATACCCGGCAGCGCAGCGCGCGGGCGGGAACCGGGCGCCGGCACTTGACGGACAACGGACGCGCCCCGTAGGAGTCGGGGAGGGCGCGGCGTCCGGAGCCGCCCCAGTCCCCGAGGAGTTGCGCACGTGAGAGTCGGACAGGCACGCGCCGCCGCTGCCCACTGGGTGGCCGCACACGCCCGCTCCGCCCCCGGCTACCGCGGGGCGTACTTCAGCGGATCGACGGTCGGCCGGCCGCGGGACGCCGAGCTGGCACCCTCGTCGGACGTCGATGTCGTGGTCGTCACGGAGGAGGACGACCCGCCCGCCAAGCCGGGCAAACTCCGTTACGAGAACGCCCTGTTGGAGATCACCTATGTGCCGTGGGCCGAGCTCCGCAGTCCGGAGGGCGTGCTGTCCTCGTACCATCTGGCGGGCAGTTTCCGCCTCGACACGGTCATCGACGACCCCACCGGCGGACTGCGTGCCCTGCACGCGGCCGTCGCGCCCCGCTTCGCCGAGCGGGCCTGGGTCCGGCGGCGCTGTCTGGACGCCCGGCACCGCGTCGAGAGCCGTCTCGCCGTGTTCGACGCGTCCGCCCCCTTTCACGAACAGGTGCCGGCCTGGATGTTCCCCGCCGGGGTCACCACGCACGTCCTGCTGGTCGCCGCGCTGCGCAACCCCACCGTCCGGCTGCGCTATCCGGCCGCGCGCGACGTCCTCACCGCGTACGGGCAGCCGGAGCTGTACCGGGAACTGCTGGAACTCCTCGGCTGCGCCGACGTGTCCGCGGAGCGGGTGCGCCACCATGCGGTCGAGCTGACACGGACGTTCGACGCCACGGTCCCGGTGGCCCGCACCCCGTTCTTCTTCAGCAGTGACCTCACCGAGCAGGCACGTGCGATCGCGGTCGACGGCAGCCTGGAACTCCTCGACCGGGGCGACCACCGCGAGGCGGTCTTCTGGATCATCGCCACGCTGGCCCGCTGCCACACGGTGCTGGCCGTGGACGACCCGGCCCTGCACGCCGCACGGCTGCCCGCCTTCCAGGAGGCGGTGGCCGACCTCACCGGGATCACCGGCACCGCCGGTCTCCTGGAGCGGCGCGAGCAGGTCCTCGGGTTTCTGCCCCGGCTCTGGGCAGCCACCGAAACCGTCCTGGCGGCCAACCCGGAGATCACCGGATAGGCCCTCTGCCGCCGCGGCGCCCGCTCTGATAATTTGCCCGCATGTCATCTCCTCGTGCGTAGGACCCCGCACTGACCGCACCCGTCGCCCCGGGTGCGGCACTCCGGTGTCCCCGCATGCCCGCAGCGCCGGCTCGCCGCGCTGCCCTCACGAGGAATGTCATCGTGCTCACTCCTTCACCCGCGCCCTCGCGGGCGCCTTCGTACGCCACTGTTCTCCGCACCCCTCATGCCGCGCGCACCTTCGGCACCTCGCTGCTGGGGCGGCTCTCCTACGGGATCGTCCCTCTCGCCCTGCTGCTCGCGGTCAAGGACGCCACCGGTTCGTACTCCGTCGCCGGTGGTGCGATGGCCCTGTTCGGGGCCGCGAGTGTCGTCCTGTCCCCCGCCCGTGCCGCACTGATCGACCGGCACGGACCGCGCCGGGCCCTTCCGCCCATGGCCGGGCTGTACGCGGCGCTGCTCACCGTGCTCGCCCTGACCACGTGGCAGCCCGGCGCGCCACCGCTGGTCCTGGGTGCGCTCGCCGTGGCGGCGGGTGCCTGCACTCCGCCGCTGGGGCCGGTCATGCGGACGCTCTGGAGCAGCCTCGCCCCCGACCGGGAGCTGCTGCAGCGCGCGTACAGCCTGGACGGCGTCGCCGAGGAACTGCTGTACGTCACGGGCCCGTTGCTGGTCGGGATCGTGGTGACGGTCACCGGACCCTCGGCCGGTGTCCTGGCCGGTGCGGTGCTCGTGTTCGTGGGAGCACTGGCCCTGGTGACGTCGCCCGTGGTGCCCCGTCGGATGATCGCCGAGGAGGCCCGCGCCGACGCGCCCGCCGCGCCCCGGCTGCGGCTCCACGGCATCGCCGGCCTGCGCCACGCGGTCCTGGTGACGGCCGCCGTGGGGCTCGGCCTCGGGGCGCTCGATCTGCTGGTGGTGGCGTTCACCGACCGGCTGCACCATCCGGCGGCCGTGTCCTGGGTCCTGGCCGCGCTCTCGGCCGGGAGCGCGGTCGGCGGTCTGGCCTACGGAGCGGTGCGGTGGAAGTCGTCGAGCCGGGTGCGGCTGCCGGTGGTGGCCGCGGGGCTGGGTGCGGCGCTGATGGCGGCCGGGGTGTCGCCGCATCTGTACGTACTGATCGCGGCGGTCGCGGTCGCCGGACTCTTCGTCGCCCCGGCGCTCACGACCGCGTATCTGATCGCCGACGAGTCGGTGGACGCCGGCCGGCGCACCCAGGCGGGCGCCTGGGTGAACACCGCGTTCAACGCCGGCTCCTCGGGCGGCACCGCCGTGACCGGCCTGCTGGTCGACCGGCTGCCGCTCACCCTGTGCTTCGCGCTGGCGGCGGCACCGGCCCTGCTGTGCGCGGCGGCGGTGGTGCGCACCGGGGCCCGCCGGTCCCGCAGCGCGGAAGTGGCGGGCCCCGACGCGGTCAGCGGAGCTTGATCGCGCCGCCGTCGGCCATCAGGGTCTGACCGGTGATGTAACGGGCGTCGTCGCTCGCCAGGAACGCGACGACGGGGGCGACGTCCGTGCGCGGGTCACCGAAGCGGCCGAGCGGGACCTTGGCGGCGGACTGGGCGTACTGCTCGGGGTTGGCCTCGGCCCAGGCGGCGACGCCCGCCGTCCTCGCCATCGGCGAGACGACGTTGACCCGGATCCGGTCGGCCGCCCACTCGTTGGCGACGACCCTGCTCAGTCCGCGGATCGCCTCCTTCCCGGCGGCGTACGACGCCTGGTTCGGCTGCCCTTCGATGCCGGCGCCCGAGGCGAAGTTGATCACCGCACCCTGGCTCCTGCGGAGTTCGGGGTAGGCGGCGAGCATGAAGTTGCGGGTGGCGAAGAGGCCGGTGTCCAGGGCGAGTTTCCAGTCGTCCTCGGTCTGCTCGGTGAAGGGCCGCACGCGTGAGGCGCTGGCGTTGTTGACGAGGATGTCCAGGGCGCCGAAGCGCTCGACGGCTCTGGCCACCGCAAGATCAGCGACCGCCCGGTCCGAGACGTCGCCCCGGAGGAACACCACCTCGTCGCCGAGATCGGCCGCCAGGGCGTCCCCGGCCTCCTGCTGGAGGTCGACGACCACGACCCGGGCGCCCCGCTCGACGAAGACCCGGGTGACAGCCTCGCCGATTCCCGAGGCTCCTCCGGTGACGACGGCGACCTTGTTCTCCAGTGTCATTGCGCTGTTCCTCCGACTCGCTGTGTCCGGCGCGGCGTCTCCGCCGCCCCGAGCCCTCTCCATGCACCATACATCTTGTATGTATGGTGCATATCAGCTGGTGAGCCAGGACTCCCAGACGGCGGCCAGCTCCGCCTCGACGGCGGGGGCCACGGTGTCCAGCAGGCGCACCTGCGCACCCGGGCCCGCCAGGTCCGTACGGTAGGGGTGCGGCGGGCCCGCCGGTGTCGCACCGAGTGCGGTGACGGCGCCGATGACGCGGTGGGGCCCCAGGACACCGGGCAGTTCGCGCAGCTCCGGATCGGCCAGGTCGAGGTCCTCGACGAGGAGTTCGCCGCCGTCGTACGTCACCCGGGTGGTGGCCCGCACGCTCCCGCCGCGCTCGCCGGAGCGGCCGAGGACCAGGGTGTCGCGCCACAGCATCCGGGCCCCGGCGGCGAGCCGGGCGTCCATCACGCGCTCGACGTCGGCCCCCGCGGAGACGACGAACGGCATTCCGCACCACAGGAGTTCACCGCCCTCGGCGATATCGACCCGGGCCTGCCAGCGGGAGGTTCCGCCCCGGTGGTCGTAGGCGACGAGGCCGGCCGGTTCGACGAGTTCCAGGCGCGCGCCGGGGCCGACCGAGATCCGCAGTCCGAGGTCGTCGCCCGCGAGCAGCCCGGCCCGCGTGCCGACCAGGGCGATCCGCATCCGGTCGGACTCCGGCATCAGCGGCCGGGGGGCGAGGAACGCGCCGGGCCGCAGCTCGCGCGCCAGGTGGCGGCCCGAGGTGTCGCGTTCGACGGCGACGACAACCGGTTCGTTCACGAGTGGCTGTGGGGCGCCATCGGCCCGGGGTCGGTGGGGATGTGGGTGCCAGAGCGGTGGCGCACGAGCAACGACCTTACCCAGTCGGCGAGTTCGGCGACGGAGACCGGGTCCTTCTTCGAGAGGGCGAGGACGGGCAGTCCGCCGCGGGCCGCTTCGGCGTCGGCGACCATGGCGGGCACGTCCACCTCCACATAGGGCGCGAGGTCCGTCTTGTTGATGATCAGGAGGTCGGCGCCGGTGATACCGGGTCCGCCCTTGCGCGCGACGTCGCCGCCGCCCGCGACGTCGATGCAGAAGAGCTGTGCGTCGGCGAGGGCCGGACTGAAGGTGGCGGTGAGGTTGTCGCCGCCGCTCTCGATGAGGACCACGTCCAGCGGTCCGTACGCCTCCTCCAGGTCCTCGACGGCGTCCAGGTTGGCGCTGACGTCGTCACGGATCGCGGTGTGCGGGCAGGCGCCGGTCTCGACCGCGCGGATGCGTTCGGTGGGCAGGACGCCCGCCGAGCGCAGGAAGCGTGCGTCCTCGTCGGTGTAGATGTCGTTGGTGACGACCGCCATGGAGAGTTCGCCGGCGAGCTCGCGGCACAGGGTGGCCAGGATGGAGCTCTTACCGGTGCCGACCGGTCCCGCGACGCCGAGGCGCAGGGCGCGGGGCTGGTTGAGCGGCTCGTGGAAGTGGGGGTTGGGCTGCTGCGCGGGGGTGGTGTCGTTGTCAGGCAAGGAAGAGTCTCCGTTCGCGTCGTGCGTGTTCGAGCGCCCACTGTTCGGTGAGCGGGGCGGTACGGGCCGGCAGTCGCTCCGGGCTCCGTACGGCGAGGGCGGTGGCCACCGCCCGTGCCGCGTCGGGTTGCGCGGCGAGGATCCAGGCGACCGAGTCGAGCGGGTCGCCGGGCAGGAGTTTCAGGGCGGCGGAGGCGATGGTCTGGAGCTCGTCGTAGACGACGGCGTGCGCCAGTTCGTCCTCGGAGACCTCCAGTACGGCTCCGAGGGCGCCGAGCGCGACCGGCCGCAGGGGCCGGGGGCTCAGGGCCGCCAGTGCGGTGACCGCCGGATGGTCCGGGGCCAGCCGCCTGGCCAGCCGGTGCACACCCCGGCCGAGCGTCGCCGACGCCTCGCGCTGCGGGGCGGCCGGGGTCCGGGCGGTGAGGGCGTGCTGCACGGGGCCGTAGCCGACCGGGTCCTGCCCGGCGGCCCGCAGGGCGAGGACGGCGGCGGCCGCCTCGGTGACGGCGGTGGTGTGCAGCCGGGCCCTCAGCAGGGCGGGGATCCGGTCGCGGGTGAGGCCTGCGGCGACGGCCGGTTCGAGTCCCGCGCTGTAGGTGTACGCGCCGACCGGGAGCCGTCCGTCGCCGAGCAGGAGCGAGGCCAGGGATGCCATCAGAACATGGAGTACCGCTGGGTCAGCGGCAGTTCGGTGGCGGGCGACGGCTCGACGGGCTCCCCGTCGATACGGATGGCGAAGGTCTCCGGGTCCACCTCGATGGCCGGCAGCGCGGTGTTGTTCGGCAGATCGGCCTTGGTGAGGTGGCGGGTGGGGCGCACGGCGACCAGTTCGCGTACGAGTCCGAGGCGTCCGGCCAGGCCGTCCGCCAGGGCGGCCGGGGCGACGAAGGTGACGGAGAGGTGCGGGGCCGCCCCGGCGGCGGCGGTGGGGCGCAGCAGCACGGGCTGAGTGGTGGGGATCGCGGCGTTGGCGTCGCCCAGGGGCGCGTACACCACCATGCCGCCCTTGATGACGGCTGCGGGGCGGATGCCGAAGAACGCGGGGTCCCAGAGCACCAGGTCGGCGAGCTTGCCCGGTTCGACGGAGCCGATGACGTGGTCGATGCCGTGGGCGACGGCGGGGCAGATCGTGTACTTGGCGACGTAGCGGCGGGCGCGTTCGTTGTCGGCGGGCAGGGCGCTGCCGCGGTCCCCGAAGCGCTGCTTCATGACGTGGGCGACCTGCCAGGTGCGGCAGATGACCTCGCCGATGCGGCCCATGGCCTGGGCGTCGGAGGAGGTGATGGAGAGGGCGCCGATGTCGTGGAGGACGTCCTCGGCCGCGATGGTGGTGGCGCGGATGCGGGACTCGGCGAAGGCCAGGTCCTCGGGGACCCGTGGGTTGAGGTGGTGGCAGACCATCAGCATGTCGAGGTGTTCGTCGACGGTGTTGACGGTGTGCGGGAGCGTCGGGTTGGTGGACGCCGGAAGGATGTGGGGGTGGGAGGCCACGGTGATGATGTCGGGTGCGTGGCCGCCGCCCGCGCCCTCGGCGTGGAAGACGTGGATTCCGCGTCCGGCGATGGCGTCGAGGGTGCTCTCGACGTACCCGGCCTCGTTGAGGCTGTCGCCGTGCAGGGCGACCTGGAGGCCGTAGGTGTCGGCGGCCTTCAGGGCGGCGTCGATGGCCGCGGGGGTGGCGCCCCAGTCCTCGTGGACCTTGTAGCCGCCCGCGCCGCCGAGCGCGGCCTCGCGCAGGGCTTCCTCGCCGACGGTGGAGCCCTTGGCGAACAGCATGATGTTGAGCGGGACACGGTCCAGGGACCGGTGCATCATCGCGAGGTTCCAGGCGCCGGGGGTGACCGTGGTGGCCTTGGATCCCTCGGTGGCGCCGGTGCCGCCGCCGATGACGGTCGTGGTGCCGGTGGCCAGGGCCTCGTGGAGGGTCTCCGGCATGAGGAAGTGGACGTGGGTGTCGACGGCCCCGGCGGTCAGGATGCGGCCCTCGCCGGAGACGACGTCGGTGCCGGGCCCGATGACGAGGTCCGGGTGGACGCCGTCGGCGATGTCGGGGTTGCCGGAGCGGCCGAGGGCGACGATCCTCCCGGCCCGGATGCCGATGTCGGTCTTGACGACGCCCCAGTGGTCGAGGACCACGACGTTGGTGATGACCAGGTCGAGGGCGCCCTCGGCGCGTGAGGAGGTGGCCTGGGCCATGGATTCGCGGATCGACTTGCCGCCACCGAAGACGGCTTCCTCGCCGCCGAAGCAGCGGTCCTCCTCGACCTCGATCCAGAGGTCGGTGTCGGCGAGCCGGATGCGGTCGCCGGTGGTGGGTCCGTAGAGCGCCGCGTAGGCGGCTCGGGTCAGTTGTGCCATGTCACACGGCCTCCTCTGCTGCGGTGCGGGCCGGGGCCGCGGTGGGTACGACGATGCCGGGGACCCTCCCGCGTCCGCCGAGCGCGACGAGGGTGACCTCCGCACCGACGCCGGGCTCGAAGCGCAGCGACGTACCGGAGGGAATGTCGAGCCGAAATCCCCTCGCCGACGGGCGGTCGAAGGAAAGTGCGGGATTCACGTCGGAGAAATGGAAATGAGAGCCGATCTGAATGGGACGGTCCCCGTCATTCACCACGGTCAGCCGAATCGTATGGCGGCCGGAATTTATGTGCAGGACGCCGGGTCCGGTCCGGATCTCGCCGGGGATCACGGGATCGGCGAGGTGATCGTGACGAGCTTGCGCCCGTCGGGGAAGGTCGCCTCGACCTGGACGTCGTGCAGCATCTCCGGGACGCCTTCCAGCACGTCAGCGCGGGTGAGGACAGATCGCCCCGCAGTCATGAGGTCGGCGACCCGGGCCCCTTCGCGGGCTCGTTCCATCGCCCAGCAGGCGAGCAGCGCGACGGCCTCGGGGTAGTTGAGGCGGACACCCCGCTCCCGCCGGTCACGGGCGACCATTCCGGCAACGCTCAGCAGCAATTTCTCCGTGTCGGACGGAGTCAGAAACATGGGAAACCTCCGTGGCGGCAGTCCCCCGGAATTCCCGGAATCGCCTCGGCCACCTTCCTCTTATAAGCCTCCGGGTGGTGCCGTGGCAACTCCCACGACACCGCAAAAAGTCCCTTTTTGCCGTTATGGCCTGCCATATACGGGCAAACCAGACAAATTTTGATCATGGGGAGAGCGCGAGGAAGGCGGCCGCGCACCCCGTTCCCGGGATGCGCGGCCGCCTCGGTCGGGGACCTCAGCAGGTCACTTCAGGCCGAAGGCCCGGATGATCTCCTGGTCCACGGCGAGACCGTCACCGGCCTCGGCGTGCGCCTTGAGCGACACGGCGGTGGCACCCTTCGCGGGGGTCTTGAACCGGGCGGTCCAGGAACCGGCCGCGTCCTTCTTCAGCTGTACCGCGCTCCAGGTCTCCCCGTCGTCGTAGCTGACCGACAGCGAGGCCTTCGCTGCCTTCACGGCGCCCTCCAGCCACTCCTGCGTGGTGGACGACAGACCGATCTCGGTCCACTTCCCGGCCTTCACGTCACCGGCGAGGTCGGTCGCGACGTCGTAGTCCAGCTGGAGCATCGGGATGTCCGCCTCCGTAGGCCCTTCCGGGTCGAGCGCACCCGAGACGAAGTTCCACTCGGTGTGCGTGCGGACGGAGGTCTTCCAGGTGTCCGCGTCGCGCGAGGCGTCGAGCACCAGCCGGTAGGGGGTCTTCTCGGGCGAGAGGTCCCAGGCGTAGCCCGCGCGTCCGGCGGACTTCTCCAGCAGGGTGTCGCCCTGGAAGAAGGCGATGATGCCGCTGTCGTACTCCTTGTCGGGCATGGAGCCGGAGTGACCGGCGCCGGAGTCCGTCCACGGCGTGATGTTGAACTGGATGTCGTTGTACGAGGACCGGAACGGTCCCCAGTAGCCGGTGCCCAGACGCGGCCGGGCGATGGGAGCGAACCAGTCGGCGGGGTACGTGCGGCCCGCCGTGTAGTCCAGGCTGCCGCTGCGCTCCTCCAGCGAGATATCCGATCCGTCCTCGTTGAACACCGAGTGGTCCTCGTACCAGAACGAGGCGCCCGGCAGCGGGGTGACCCACTCGGTGCGGGTGGCGGGGTACTTCTCGTACTCGGTGAAGCCGACGCCGTACCCGTAGTCCGGGATGTCGTAGCGGTAGCCGCCGCCGACGACGTCCCGCTGGCCGTAGAAGGTGTTCTCCACCTTCGCGAGCTGGCGCGTGGACGGTGCGAAGGCCAGCGAGCGGTCCGGGATCGTGCCGTCGTGACGGTCGACCAGGTCGTACACGTAGCGCGCGAACTTCCGCTGGTCGACGGTGAGCTTGCTGCCGTGCTGGGCGGCCTTGACCAGGCCCTCGCCGGCGAGCCGCTGGACGGAGGCGACCGGGATCGGCAGCGTGGTGCCGTAGCCGGCGTAGGGCTCCATCAGCACGCCGTCGCCCGAGTTGACGACGAACAGCGCCTTGGCGCCGGCGGCGATCGCGGCCGCGGCCCGGTCGGCCGGGGCCACCGTGTCGCTGCTGCGGATCACGACGGCCTTGCCCTTCACGTCGAGGCCCGCGTAGTCGGCGGCGGCTCCGTTGCCCGCGAAGACGCTGTCGAGCCGCTGCCGGCTGTCCTCGGCGACGGGCGAACCGCCCTGCACGGCCACCGGCACATCGCGGCCGCCGGCCGTCAGGTCGATCAGCTTCTCGCCCTGACGCCAGCGTGTCAGGAAGGAGAAGCTGCCCTGGGTGACCTTCTTGGTGGGGCTCGCCCACAGCTGGTCGTACGTCATCGGGATCTGGAACGCGTCGCGCAGGACGGTGCCGTCCGGCGCGATGCGCGCCATGTCGTAGCGCAGCTGCCGGGTCTCGGTCTCCTGCGGCGTCCGCACGCTGACCTTGCGGGCCTTCGACGCGTCGAGCGTGACCGTGGTGGCCTTGTCGAGGATGATCTCGGGGGCCGCCAGGAAGGCGAGGGCCTGCGAGTCGGCGGTGTCGCCCTTGATGTCGGCGGCGGTCCAGGCGGTGTAGTTGCCCGGGGGCAGGCGCAGCGTGGTGTCACCGGGGACGGGCACGACTCCGATGTTCGGGTCGCCGAGCTGTCCGATGATGACCTGGCCGTCCATCGGCTTGCCGGCGCGGTCACGGAGCCGGAGCGTCAGGTCGTAGAGCTCCTGCTCCTTGTTGAGGGCGAATCCGGTGTGGGCGACGACGGTGCCCGCGGCGTTCTTCGCGATCACCTGGCCGGAGAACGTGGTGTTGTTCGCGACCTTCGACGGGTCCAGCGAGAGCACGGCCTCGGCCGTCGAACCGGCCGGCACGGTCAGCTGCTTGGCCGACAGCGTGTACGCGTCCGACGCGCTGTCCGTCGCCAGGTCCAGGGTGACGTCCTGCGTGCCGCTGTTGCGGTACGTGATGGTCCGCTCGGCGACCGCTTCGGAGGGGGTGTGCGGCCAGTTGAAGGCGGCGACCGCGACGGAGCCGGTGGCCTCGATGGTCGTGTCGATCGCGGCCTTCACGTCGAGACGGCCGGTGCCCTGCTCGTACGGGGTGTAGTCGGGCAGCACCTTCGACGAGGTCATCAGCGCTTCCTTGATGCGCTGACCGGTCCAGTCGGGGTGACGCTGCTTCAGAATGGCGGCCGCGCCGGCGACATGGGGCGTCGCCATCGACGTACCGGACATCGACCGGTACATGCCGCTCACGCCGGGGACCGACTGCGAGGCGGCCGCGTTGATGTCGACGCCCGGCGCGGAGAGGTCCGGCTTGAGGCCGTAGGAGCGGGTCAGCGGGCCCATGGAGGAGAAGTCCGCGCGCTTGTCCTGCTTGTCGACGGCGGCGATGGTGAGCGCCTTCTCCGCCGAGCCGGGCGAACCGATGGTGCCGGCGCCGTAGGCGTTGCCCGCGGCGATGACGAACAGCGGGCCGCCGTCGGCCGAGAGGGAGTCGACGGCCTGGGACATCGGGTCGGAGCCGTCGTCCGGGACGCTGGAGCCGAGGCTCATGGAGACGACGTCGGCGCCCTCCGCCTTCGCCCACTCCATCGCCTCGATGATGCCGGAGTCGGCGCCCGAGCCCTCGTTGCTCAGCACCTTGCCGACGAGCAGACCGGCGGCCGGGGCGACACCCTTGTTGACGCCGTCGGACGCGGCGCCCGAGCCCGCGATCGTGGACGCGACGTGCGTGCCGTGGCCGTGCTTGTCGTCGACCTCCTCGCCGGGCACGAAGCTCTTGGACTCCAGGATGCGGTCCTTGACGTCCGGGTGGTCGGCGTCGATGCCCGTGTCCAGGACGGCGACCTTGATGCCCTTGCCGTCGTAGCCCTCGGCCCACGCCTGAGGGGCGTTGATCTGCGGGACGGAGTCCTTGAGGGCCGCCTCGACGCGGCCGTCGAGCCACAGCTTCGCGATGCCGTTGTCCAGTGAGCGGGCTGTGGAGGTGCGCGCGATGTCGTCCCAGAAGGCGCGCGCGGTGTCCTTGCCGGCCTTCAGCGCGGCGCCGTGGATGGATTCCAGCGCCCGGACGGTCCTGCTGCCGCGCGGGGCGGCCGGCAGCGAACGGCTCCTGGCCGCCGGATAGGTGGCGATCAGCGGGATGCCGCCGGTCGACTTGTCGTCGTACCCCATCTTCGCGAGCGCGGAGACGTTGAACAGGCGGCGGTCCAGCTTGCCGGCGGCGATCAGGCTCGCGGCCTCGTCGGGCAGGACGTAGATGTCGTCCCCGGCCTGCTGGACGTGGACCCCGCCGGTCGCGCCGTCGGGGCGGTCCACGGTGACGGTGTCCTGCTTGCCCGCGCCGTCGGCGTAGTGGACGACGTCGCCGGTGACCAGGGTGATGTCGTAGCCATGGACCGGGGTGGTCTGGCGGCCGGCGGACGGGGTGGGCCCCCCGGCGGCGGACGCGGAACCGGTGACGGGCAGCAGCGCACCGCTCACCAGGGCGACGGAGGTCGCTATGAGGAGGGCTCTGCGCCGCGCGCGAGCGGGTCTCGCCCGGCCGGCGGCGGTGGAGGGTGTCGATGTCATGCACCTGATTTACCGGTTGGCGCACCGGTTCGTCATGGCCCATCGCTGGCGGGAAACCGCCGCGGCGGAGAACCGCCTGTTCCCGAACCGCACCGGTCAGCCCGCCCTCAGGCCACGGAGCCGATCCGCCCGGCCGGCTCCAGGACGCCGCCGTGGTGGATCGGGGTGTGTGCGCCGGTCAGCGGGACACCGCTGCCGCCGCGCCGGGCGGCGACTATCTCGGCGGCGATCGACAGGGCCGTCTCCTCGGGCGTACGGGCTCCGAGGTCGAGGCCGATCGGCGAGTGCAGCCTGGCGAGTTCGAGTTCGGTGACACCGGCCTCGCGGAGCCGGTCGTTGCGCTCCAGGTGGGTGCGGCGCGAGCCCATCGCACCGACGTAGGCGACGGGCAGCTTCAACGCCGCCTCCAGGAGCGGTACATCGAACTTGGCGTCGTGCGTGAGGACGCACAGGACGGTACGGGCGTCGACGCCGGTACCGGCCAGGTAGCGGTGCGGCCAGTCGACGACCAGCTCGTCGGCCTCCGGGAATCTGGCCCGCGTGGCGAAGACCGGGCGGGCGTCGCACACCGTGACGTGGTAGCCGAGGAACTTCCCGGCCCGCACCAGGGCGGAGGCGAAGTCGATGGCCCCGAACACGATCATCCGGGGCGGCGGGACGCTTGATTCGACGAGCAGGGTCAGCGGCTGCCCGCACCGCGAGCCGTCCGCGCCGATGGTCAGGGTGCCGGTGCGGCCCGCGTCCAGCATGGCCCGGGTCTCGCCGGCCGCGGTGCGGTCCAGCTCCGGGTGTCCGCCGAGCCCGCCCTCGAAGCTGCCGTCGGGGTGGACCAGCAGGGGCCGGCCGAGGAGCTCGGCCGGCCCGTCGGTGATCCGGGCGACCGCCGCCGCCTCCCCCCGTGCGGCGGCGGCGAACGCGGCGGCGAACACCGCACGGGCGGGGTCGTCCGCCCGGACCGGTGTCACCAGGATGTCGATGACGCCGCCGCAGGTCAGGCCGACGGCGAAGGCGTCCTCGTCGCTGTAGCCGAACCGCTCCCGGACGGTGTCGCCGTCGTCGAGGGCCTGTTGGCACAGTTCGTACACCGCGCCCTCCACACACCCGCCGGAGACCGAGCCGATCGCCGTTCCGTCACGGTCGACGGCCAGCGCGGCACCCGGCTGCCGGGGTGCGCTGCCGCCGACGGCGACGACGGTGGCCACGGCGAATTCGCGTCCCTGCCCGGCCCACCGGTCGAGCTCCTCGGCGATGTCCAGCATCTCGGTCTCCTTGACGGGTGTGTGGAAGGGCGTGCGTCAGCTGACGCCCAGCCAGCTCTCGATCGGATGGAGTGCGAAGTAGACGACGAAGATCACCGTCAGCCCCCACATGAAGGCCCCGACCTCGCGGGCCCGGCCCTGGGCGGCCTTGATCGCGACCCAGGCGATGACACCTGCCGCCACACCGGTGGTGATGGTGTAGGTGAACGGCATCAGGACCACGGTCAGGAAGACCGGGATGGCGACGGAACGGTCGCTCCAGTCCACGTGCCGGGCGTTCTGCATCATCATGGCGCCGATGACGACCAGGGCGGCGGAGGCCACCTCGGCCGGCACGATGGCTGTGAGCGGGGTGAAGAAGAGACAGGCGGCGAAGAAGAGTCCGGTGACGACGGAGGCGAGCCCGGTCCGGGCCCCCTCACCGACGCCGGTGGCCGATTCGACGAAGACCGTCTGGCCGGAGCCGCCGGCGACGCCGCCGATCGCACCGCCCGCGCCGTCGATGAACAGCGCCTTGGACAGGCCCGGCATGCGGCCCTTGTCGTCGGCCAGCTTCGCCTCCGTACCGACACCGATGATGGTGGCCATCGCGTCGAAGAAGCCGGCCAGCACCAGGGTGAAGACGATGAAGCCGACGGTCATCGCGCCCACGTCGCCCCAGCCGCCGAACTCGACGTCCCCGAAGAGCGAGAAGTCCGGTGAGGAGACAGCGCTGCCGTTGAGCTCGGGCGGGCCGCTGCTCCAGATCTTCGGGTCGACATCGGCGACCTTGTTGATCACGATCGCGATCACGGTGCCGACGACGATGCCGATGAGGATCGCCCCGGGGATGTTGCGGGCCTGCAGCATGAAGATCAGCAGCAGGGTCACCGCGAAGACGAGGACGGGCCAGCCGGCGAGTTCACCGGTGGGGCCGAGGGACACCGGGGTGGCGGTGCCCTTCGCCACGAACCCGGCCTTGTAGAGACCGATGAGGGCGATGAAGAGCCCGATGCCCATGGTGATGCCGTGCTTCAGCGGGAGCGGGATCGCGTTCATGATCAGCTCACGCAGACCGGTGACCACCAGGAGGCAGATCACCAGTCCGTACATCACGCACATGCCCATGGCCTGCGGCCAGGTCATCTCCGGGGCGACCTGTGAGGACAGGACGCCGGAGACGCTGAGCCCCGCGGCGAGCGCGAGGGGGACCTTGCCGACGAATCCCATCAGCAGGGTGGTCGCCGCCGCCGCGAGCGCGGTGGCGGTGATCAGCCCGGGCTGGCTGAGGAGGTTGCCGTCGACGTCCTTGCCGCCGAGGATCAGCGGGTTGAGCAACAGGATGTACGCCATGGCCATGAAGGTCGTGACGCCGCCGCGCACTTCGGTCGCGACGGTCGATCCACGCTCGGATATGTGGAAGTACCGGTCGAGCCACGATCTGCCGGCGGGGACGCGCGAGCCGGAGCCCGCGTCCTTCGCACCGGTCTTCGGTTCCACTGACTGCTGGGTCATGATGCCTGACTCCCAAGGTTCACAGGGGCACCCGCGATGGAGAATCGAAATGCGGGATTTGGGATGACTGCGCTGGCGGCACGACCCGGGGGACGGCCCGAGACGAACTGTTCATGCGGAGTGGATGGATCGGGTATTGCGGGTGGAGACGGTCAAGGGCCGCGAGCGGTGCGGAACTTGGGTTCTCCGGGCGGTGCGGGCGGAGGAAGTGTGACGTTCCCTGGAGGCGCACACCGCCCGGAGAGCTGAGGAGGAGCCCCGGTCAGGTGCCGGTGAGGTGCTCAGGCCGCACCGGCGTCCTGTTGAGCTCCAGTCCCGTCGCGTTCCGGATCGCCGCGAGGACGGCCGGGGTGGACGACAGGGTGGGGGCCTCGCCGATGCCACGGAGCCCGTACGGGGCGTGGTCGTCGGCGAGTTCGAGCACATCGACCGGGATGGTCGGGGTGTCGAGGATGGTGGGCAGCAGGTAGTCCGTGAAGGACGGGTTGCGTACCTTCGCGGTCTTCGGGTCGACGATGATCTCCTCCATGACGGCGACGCCCATGCCCTGGAGGGTGCCGCCCTGGATCTGGCCGACCACGGAGAGCGGGTTGAGCGCCTTGCCGACGTCCTGGGCGCAGGCCAGTTCGATGACCTTGACCAGGCCGAGCTCGGTGTCGACCTCGACGACCGCACGGTGGGCGGCGAAGCTGTACTGGACGTGGCCGTCGCCCTGTCCGGTACGCAGGTCGAAGGCCTCGGTGGGCCGGTGGCGCCACTCCAGCTCGATGTCGACCGCCTCGTCCTCCAGCACGTCGGCCAGGTCGGCCAGCACCTCGCCGCCGTCGGTCACCACTTTGCCGTCCTCCAGGAGGAGTTCGGCGGTGGCCCAGGCGGGGTGGTACGTACCGAACTTGCGGCGGCCGATCTCCAGGACATGTTCCCGGACGGCCTCGCAGGAGTTCTTCACGGCCCCGCCGGTGACATAGGTCTGGCGGGACGCGGACGTGGAGCCGGCCGAGCCGACCCGGGTGTCGGCCGGGTGGATGGTGACCTGGGAGACGCCCAGTTCGGTACGGGCGATCTGGGCGTGCACGGTGACGCCGCCCTGACCGACCTCCGCCATGGCGGTGTGCACGGTCGCGACGGGCTCGCCGCCGATGACCTCCATGCGCACCCGGGCGGTGGAGTAGTCGTCGAACCCCTCGGAGAAACCGACGTTCTTCAGGCCGACCGCGTACCCGATACCGCGTACGACGCCTTCGCCGTGTGTGGTGTTCGACAGTCCGCCGGGCAGCGCCCGTACGTCGGCCTGCTGGCCCGCGGACTCCCACTGGCGCTCGGGCGGCAGCGGCCTGGCCTTGACCCGGCGCAGCAGTTCGGCGACCGGGGCGGGCGAGTCGACCACCTGGCCGGTCGGCAGCAGGGTGCCCTGCTCCATGGCGTTGAGCTGCCTGAACTCGACCGGGTCCATGCCGAGTTCGGCGGCGACCTTGTCCATCTGCGCCTCGTAGGCGAAGCAGGCCTGGACCGCGCCGAAGCCGCGCATCGCGCCGCAGGGCGGGTTGTTGGTGTAGAGCGCGATCGCCTCGATGTCGACGTCGTCGATGACGTACGGGCCGACGGAGAGGGAGGAGGCGTTGCCGACGACGGCCGGGGAGGCCGAGGCGTAGGCGCCGCCGTCCAGCACGATGCGGCACTTCATGTGGGTGAGCTTGCCGTCACGCGTGGCGCCGTGCTCGTACCAGAGCTTGGCGGGGTGGCGGTGGACGTGCCCGAAGAAGGACTCGAAGCGGTTGTAGACGATCTTCACCGGCTTGCCGGTGCGCAGCGCAAGCAGGCAGGCGTGGATCTGCATCGACAGGTCCTCGCGGCCGCCGAAGGCGCCGCCGACGCCGGAGAGCGTCATGCGGACCTTGTCCTCGGGCAGGCCGAGGACGGGGGCGATCTGCCGGAGGTCGGAGTGCAGCCACTGGGTGGCGACGTACAGGTCGACGCCGCCGTCCTCGGAGGGCACGGCCAGGCCGGACTCGGGGCCGAGGAAGGCCTGGTCCTGCATGCCGAAGACGTACTCGCCGCTGACCACGACATCGGCACGGGCCTTCGCCGCCTCCGCGTCGCCGCGGACGATCGGCTGGCGGTGGACGATGTTGGGGTGCGGTACGTGCCCGATGTGGTGGTCGTCGCGGCCCTCGTGGACGAGGGGCGCGCCCTCGGCGGTGGCGGAGGCCTCGTCGGTGATGACCGGCAGCTCGCGGTAGTCGATCCTGATCTTCGCGGCGGCGCGGCGGGCCGTCTCCGGGTGGTCGGCGGCGACGATCGCCACCGGTTCACCGTGGTGGCGGACCTTGCCGTGGGCGAGGACGGGGGTGTCCTGGATCTCCAGGCCGTAGTTCTTCACCGCGGTCGGCAGGTCGTCGTAGGTGAGCACGGCGTAGACGCCGGAGGTGGCGAGCGCCTCCGAGGTGTCGATCGAGACGATCTCGGCGTGCGCGACGGTGGAGCGCAGGGTGTGGCCCCAGAGCATGTCCTCGTGCCACATGTCCGAGGAGTAGGCGAACTCGCCGGTGACCTTCAGGATCCCGTCGGGGCGCAGCGTGGACTCGCCGATGCCGCCCTTGGTGCGGGTGCCCTGGTTGATATTGGTGGGGGAACCGGTAACGCCCATCGTTAGGTCCTGTCTGGAGTCCCGCGTCGTCCGCGCGAGGCGCGGGCGCAGCGGCGGTCGGTGCGTGCGATCGGTGTGCGTGGTCGTAGGTCATGTGGCGGAGTCACCCGTCCTGCGACCACGTGCGGCAAGGGGGTCCCCCCTGCTCGAGCGAAG
Source organism: Streptomyces sp. NBC_00876 (assembly GCF_045207435.1). NCBI lineage: Bacteria > Bacillati > Actinomycetota > Actinomycetes > Kitasatosporales > Streptomycetaceae > Streptomyces > Streptomyces sp. NBC_00876. The sequence continues at coordinate 6,978,224 of NZ_CP108800.1, read as the reverse complement.
CCGAGAGCTTGGGGGAGTGCGTGCCGGGCGTCGGGGCGCGGACGGTGGACTCCGGACAGGACCTAGACCGTTTCTTCCGCGCGGGCGGCCGCGAGGCGGACCGCGTCGAGGATCTTCTCGTAGCCGGTGCAGCGGCAGAGATTGCCGGAGAGCGCCTCGCGGATGTCCGCGTCGGAGGGCTCCGGGGTGCGCTCCAGCAGCTCGTCGGCGGCTACCAGCAGGCCGGGGGTGCAGAAGCCGCACTGGACGGCTCCGGCGTCGATGAACGCCTGCTGGATCGGGGAGAGCTCGCCGGTGTCGCGGGTCTCCTCGGTGGACGGCTTGGCCTTCCACCGCTGTGCCTTGTCGACGGTGATGCCACAGGCCCCTGAGGCGCAGCCGGTGCCGGGGTGGGCCTCGGAGCGGTGGGCGGCGAAGTCGGCGAGGCCTTCGACGGTGACGACGTCGCGGCCCTCCACCTGGCCGGCGGCGACCAGACAGGCGCAGACCGGCACTCCGTCCAGGCGGACCGTGCAGGAACCGCATTCGCCCTGCTCGCAGGCGTTCTTGGAACCGGGCAGGCCCATCCGCTCACGCAGGACGTACAGGAGGGACTCGCCCTCCCAGACGTCGTCGGCCTCGTGCCTGCGGCCGTTGACCGTGAAATTGACGCGCATGATCAGGCAGCTCCTTCGGTGCTGCGGCCGTTGCCGCGGTACGACTCCCAGGTCCAGCCGAGGGTCCGGCGGGCCATGATCCCGACCGCGTGCCGGCGGTAGCTCGCGGTGCCGCGCACGTCGTCGATCGGGTTGCAGGCGGCCGCGGCGAGCGTGGCGAACTGCTTGGCGATGGACGGCGTGATGATCGTGCGGCTGTCCCAGAACCCGCCCTCCTCGAGCGCGGCGTTCAGGAATTCCTCGGCCTCCTTCGCCCGTACGGGTGTCGGGGCGGCGGATCCGATGCCGGTGCGGACCGTGCGGGTCTCGGGGTGCAGGGCCAGCCCGAAGGCGCAGACGGCGATGACCATCGCGTTGCGGGTGCCGACCTTGGAGTACTGCTGCGGCCCGTCGGCCTTCTTGATGTGCACGGCCCGGATCAGCTCGTCCGGTTCGAGGGCGTTGCGCTTGACGCCGGTGTAGAAGGCGTCGATGGGGATCATCCGGGTGCCGCGGACGGACTCGGCCTCGACTTCGGCGCCTGCGGCGAGCAGCGCCGGGTGGGCGTCCCCGGCGGGGGACGCGGTGCCCAGGTTGCCGCCGACGCCGCCGCGGTTGCGGATCTGCGGCGAGGCGACGGTGTGCGAGGCGAGCGCCAGTCCGGGCAGCTCGGCGCGCAGGTGCTCCATGATGGCGCTGTACGAGACAGAGGCGCCGAGCCGTACGCTCTCCTGGCCCACCTCCCACTCGGACAGGTCACCGATGCGGTTCAGGTCCAGGAGGTACTCGGGCCGCCGGTGGTCGAAATTGATCTCGACCATCACATCGGTGCCGCCCGCGATGGGCACAGCCGTCGGGTGCTCGGCCTTGGCGGCGAGCGCCTCCTCCCAGCTGGCGGGGCGAAGGAAGTCCATGAGTGGCTCTCTTCTTCTCAATCGGGTCGTTCGCTGGGGCTGGGGACGGCCGGCCCTCGACTGGTCGTTCATGTGTTGTTAACGCGGTGTGTGGCCCAGTACACAAGCCCTGCGCCAACTGGTGCAGTCACCGAAACCATGAAGCAGTTGGCTGGTCTCCACCCCCGTCTTGTAGATTCGAACGAATGGCGGGGATCGGTTACCTCGCGGCAATACCCAGTTTTCCCCCGCACCAACGAACGAGATCGGCGGCGACGAGATGCGGCTGCGCGCACTGCTGGAGAACGATGCGCTGGGCCTGCGGCTGCTCGGCGGCGACGGCGAGCTGGACCGGTCGGTCCGCGGCGTGATGACCACCGACCTGCGCGACCCCAGCCGCTACCTCACGGGCGGCGAGCTCGTCCTGACGGGCCTGGCCTGGCGCCGCGACGCGAAGGACTCCGAGCCGTTCGTACGGATCCTGTCCGCCGCCGGTGTGGCCGGCCTCGCGGCGGGCGAGGCGGAGCTCGGCGACATCCCGGACGATCTGGTCGAGGCGTGCCACCGGCACCGGCTGCCGCTCTTCGCGGTCAATGAGACCGTCGCGTTCGCAACGATCACCGAGTATGTGGTCCGCCAGGTGTCCGGCGAGCGGGCCGGTGATCTGGCGGCGGTGGTCGACCGGCACCGACGGCTGATGACCTCGGGCCCGGCGGGCGGCGGTCCCGAGGTGGTCCTCGACCTGCTCGGCTCCGACCTGGACCTGCACGCCTGGGTGCTGTCCCCCACCGGACGGCAGATCGCGGGCGCCGGCGCACCGCTGCCGGGACCGGCCGGCGCGGAGCTGGCCGGGCTGCACCTGGCCGCGGTCCGCTCCGGCCGGCGCGCCCCGCACCGGGCCGCGGTCGGCGGGGTGACCTATTCGCTCTTCCCGATCCGCAACAACAGCCGGGGGGCGGTGCCCGCCTCACGCGATGTGCGGGAGTCGGTGCTCTCCGACTGGCTGCTCGCCGTGGAGGCCGACGCGGGCGACTGGCCGGCTGCCCGGCTCGACCTGCTCCAGGGCGTCACCCAGCTGATCGCGGTCGAACGCGACCGGCGCGACGCCGCCCGTACGGTACGCCGCAGGCTCGCCCAGGAGGTCCTGGAACTGGTCCAGGCGGGCGCCCCGCCCGCCGAGATCGCCGCCAGGCTGCGGGTCGCCGCCCCGGTGCTGCTGCCCGGCCTCGGTATCGCGCCGCACTGGCAGGTGGTGGTCGCCCGGGTCGAGTGGGCCGAGCAGGACGCGCCGGGCGGCGCCGGCTCCGGGATCGCGGGCGGCCCGGTCGCCCAGGCGCTGCTGGAGGAGATCCTGGTCGACCCGGCCGTGACCGGGCCCGACACCGCGGACCGGATCGCGGTCGCCCACACGGGTGATGAGGCCATCGCCCTGGTACCGCTGCCCGCCGTCGGGGCCCCGCTGCCGGATCAGGGCGAGACCGCGGACGGGGCGGCGGCCCCGGAGGGCGACCCCGCGCTGCACGCCGACGCCCTGCTGGCCGCCGTGCGCGCCCCGCTCTCCGCGGGCCTCGCCGACGACGGCCGCCTGACACTGGGTGTCAGCGCCTCGGTGCACTCGGCGGAGGGGCTGCGCGGCGCGCTTGAGGAGGCCCGGCACGCCCGCCGGGTGGCGGCGGCCCGTCCGGGGCGGGTCTGCGCGGCCGGCCACCACGAGCTGGCCTCGCACGTCCTGCTGCTGCCGTTCGTCCCCGACGACGTGCGCCGCGCGTTCACCGCACGGCTGCTCGACCCGCTGCGCGACTACGACCGGCGCCACCGGGCGGAGCTGATCCCGACGCTGGAGGCGTTCCTGGACTGCGACGGTTCATGGACCCGCTGTGCGGCCCGGCTGCATCTGCACGTCAACACACTGCGCTACCGGGTCGGCCGAATCGAGCAGTTGACGGGGCGTGACCTTTCGCGCCTCGAGGACAAGCTCGATTTCTTCCTCGCCCTGCGGATGAGCTGATTCCCGGGGGCCGGCGCCGCCCCGCGGGCTGCGGCCGATTGTGAAAAGTTTCACCTGACATTGCCGCGACCTCTTGGCCCGGCGTGCCATTCCGTGCTGTGATGCGGCCAGACTCAGAGCATCCGGCCCCTGACGGCCGGACGCTCTCCACAGCTCGATGGCGCGCTCGGGGAGGGCAATGTGGCGTATACCGCCATGTCTGGTTCCGGAACGACAGCAGATGACGATCCGCCGCTCCAGACAGCCGTATGGCGGTTGCGCTCACGCGCCTGCTGGACGGACGCCGCGGCCCTGCTCGAGCACGACGCCACCACCGATCCGGCCGCGGCCGTCCAGCGGACGGCGCTGCTGACGGAGCGGTGCGTCTACACCGGACAGGGCTGGACGGACGCGGAGGACGCGCTGCGCACCGCCGAGGCCATGGCCCACGACGACGCCGAACGCGGGGCCGCCGCCTGCGAGCGGGGCTATCTGGCCTACGCCTTCACCCTGCTCAAGGTACGGGACAGGGCCGACGAGGCCAGGGTGGCGCTGAGCCGGGCCGCGGCGCTGCTCTCCCCGGCCGCCCCGGGCCGGCCGCTGCTGGACTTCCGGCGGGGTCTGATCGCCCAGAACATCGCCGATTCACCGCAGGCCGCCCGCGCCGCCTACCGCAGGGCCCACGCCGGTGCCACCGCGCAGGGCGACGCGCTGCTGCTCTCCTCCACCTGGCGCCACCTCGCGCTGATCGCCCTGCGCGAGGGCGAGCTGGCGGAGGCCCGGCACGGCTTCACGGAGTCCCTGCGGATAAGGGAGGAGCTGGGCTATCTGGTCGGTACGGCCCCGGCGCTCATCGCCCTGGCCGACGCCGAGCCCGAGCCGGAGGAGGCGACCCGGCTGCGCGCCGAGGCGGGCCGGCTGTTCCGGCTGCTCGGCGGTGTGCCGACCTGGCTGGCACCCCATCTGGACCCGCCGGGACCGGGGACGGCCGAGGCCAACTGAGGACGGGGCGCCGGCCCGGGACCCTGTGCCCGGGCGGTCGCCCCGCGGGCGCCGGGCCGGGTGTCAGCCCCTGGCGCCGGTGAAGTGTTCCCGTACGAGCGACTGCACGACCGCCACGTCCTGCGCGATCAGCGCGTCCAGCAGCGCGGTGTGTTCGGAGGCGTCCGCCAGCAGGTCGGCGCGGCGGGTGACGGGGTTGCCCTCAAGGGGCCACTGGGAACGCCGGTGCAGATCGTCGGCCACCATCACCAGCCGGCTGTTGCCGGCGAGCGAGAGCACCGCCCCGTGGAAGGCCCGGTCGGCCTCCGCGTAGCTCGCGCGGTCGCCGACGGCGGCCGCGGCCACGGTGGCATCGGCCATGGGGCGCAGGGCGCACCAGCGGGCCGGCGGCACGGTGCGGGCCAGCCGCAGCATGACGGGAACCTCGATCAGCGCCCTGACCTCGGCCAGCTCGGCCAGCTCGCGCGGGCCGCGCTCGGCGACCCGGAAGCCGCGGTTCGGCACGACCTCGACGGCCCCCTCGACGGCCAGCTGCTGCATCGCCTCGCGCACGGGAGTGGCGGACACCCCGAATCGGGCGCCGAGCGCCGGCGCGGAGTAGACGTGGCCGGGAACCAGCTCGCCGTCGACGAGTGCGGCGCGCAGCGCGTCCAGGATCTGGCCGCGCACCGAGTGCCGCTGCACCGCGGCCCGAGGGGGCGCCTGCTCGCTGTGGGTGTGCTCACCACGGGCCTGTTCCGGCACCCGTACGGACGCGGAGGCGGTCACGGACACGGCGGACGGATACGGCGCCCGCGTCTCCTCACGCGCTCTGCCCTGCTCCACGGGTACCTCCTCGGCCGGTCGCGGGTGCGGCTCGCGCGTGCCGCGCCCCCTGTGCACGATAGGCGCAGGAGGCCGCAGTTCAAACATCGATCCTGTCGGGTAAGGTAAGGCTTACCTGCTGACGATCGTGATTCGGTGGTCCCTGCATGACTCTCCCCACCCTGCTTCCCGCAGTGACGACCTCGGCCTTGGCGGACGCGTACACCCGCCTCACCGAGGTCTTCCCCGGGCTGCGCGCCGAGATCCTCGCGGACGGCCGGTCCGCCCCCGACGGCGCCGGCTGGGTGGGCGCGCACGAGCTCGCGGCCGGCGGCGACGCCCTGGACGCCTTCCTCGCCCACGACCACGCCCAGGTCCTGCGGGACTACGGCCGGCAGGCCAGGCCCGACGTGATCGCCAGCTTCGGCCTGCACCGCTATGCCTGGCCGGCCTGCCTGCTGGTGACGGTGCCGTGGTTCCTGCACCGCCGGGTGCCGCGGATCCCCGTCGAGGACGTCGCGTTCCAGCGCACCCTGGGCCACCTGACCGTCCGGGTACGGGAGTTCGCCTGCCTTCCCGGGGATCCGGCGGCCGCGCTGCCGGGCGCCCGGGTGGTGGCGGACGAGGCGGCGCTGCGCGCCGAGGTGCTGGCCGCCGTGGCCGAGCATCTCGGCCCGGTGCTCGACGGCTTCGGACCGCGGATGCGGCGCGGCAAGCGGGCCCTGTGGGGCATGGCGACCGACGAGATCGTCGAGGGCCTCTGGTACATCGCCCACCTCCTGGGCGAGGAGCGGCGCGCCATGGCCGAGCTGGAGGCGCTCCTGCCGGGCACCACGAAGCCGTACGTCGGCACGGCGGGCTTCCGCGAACTGACCGGGCCGGACGGCGAGTCGCTGCCCACCCGCGACCGGGCGAGCTGCTGCCTCTTCTACACACTGCGGCCCGAGGACACCTGTGTCACCTGTCCGCGCACCTGCGATGCGGACCGGGTCCGGAAGCTGACGCCCGCCCCCTGATCCACACCGCCCGCACGGGTGGCGCGATTCGAACACAACTCCTCTGCCGCATACGGGCATTCGACCAGAACGTGAATATCCAACGGCTCTGCCACCCCATTGGCGTTCTCTTGCCCCGAAACCGCCTGAACGTGAGTGAATCCCCGGCACGATGGCGCCCGAAACGCCCTATCGCGACGCAAGGGACCGCGCATGAGACTGACCGACATATCGCTTGACTGGCTGCTTCCGGGCGCCGTGCTGCTTGCGGGGGTCATGGCGGCGGTGGCGGTGGCGGTGGTCGCGCGCGGCAAGCGCACCTCTGACACATCCGCGACCGACGACTCCTGGGAACGCAGCGAGGACCGGCGCAGACGCAAGGAAGCGCTCTACGCCACCGCTTCGTACGTTCTTCTGTTCTGCTGCGCGGCGGTGGCCGCCGCGCTCTCCTTCCACGGTCTCGTCGGCTTCGGCCGGCAGAACCTCGGCCTCTCCGGGGGCTGGGAGTACCTGGTGCCGTTCGGCCTCGACGGGGCGGCGATGTTCTGCTCCGTGCTCGCTGTGCGCGAGGCCAGCCACGGTGACGCGGCGCTCGGCTCACGGCTGCTGGTGTGGACCTTCGCCGGTGCCGCCGCCTGGTTCAACTGGGTGCACGCGCCGCGCGGACTCGACCACGCGGGCGCCCCGCACTTCTTCGCGGGGATGTCGCTCTCGGCGGCCGTACTCTTCGACCGGGCCCTGAAGCAGACCCGGGTCGCCGCACTGCGCGAACAGGGCCTGGTGCCCCGCCCGCTGCCGCAGATCCGGATCGTACGGTGGCTGCGCGCCCCCCGGGAGACCTTCGGCGCCTGGTCGCTGATGCTGCTCGAAGGCGTTCGCACGCTGGACGAAGCGGTCGACGAGGTACGCGAGGACCGCCGGGAGAAGGAGCAGAACCGTCTCCGCAGGAAGGACCAGGAGAAGCTGGACCGGGCGCACATCAAGGCCCTGAACCGGCAGAACCGGGCCTGGGGCAGGGTCGGCCGGGGCAGCACCCAGGTCGACGTCCAGGCCCTCAGCCCTGCGACGGGCTCCGCACAGTCCGTCGCGGAGCCCGCCATATCCGAGCCGGGTCAGCTGCCTCTGCGACCCCGGCCATCCCTGCAAGCCGTAAACCGCTCGAACTCCACGAGCGTCCCGGAACTGGGCCCGACTGATCCACGATCGGCCGACCTCACCGCCGAGGACGACACCCAGGCCCTGCCTCGGCTCGACTCGCTCGAGCAGAAGCTCAAGGACCTGGAGCAGCAGTTCGGCTGACACGCCGGACGACGGCCCCGCAGGAGGCGGCCCTGACGGTCCCACCGGACCGTCAGGGCCGTTCGCCGTCCAGTTCGAACCAGACCATCTTGCCCAGGGCGTGCGGGCTGATCCCCCAGGAGTCCGCGAGGCTCTCCACCAGGATCAGCCCCCGGCCGTGCGTACCGTCGTCGGCGTTCGGTACGTGCGACACGGGGGGCATTCCCGGGACGAAGTCCCTTACTTCCACCCGCAATCGCTGCGGGGCCACGCTCACGGCCACGACCGCGCCGTCGCCCGTGTGGACCAGCGCGTTGGTCACCAGCTCGCTGAGCAGCAGCTCGGCCACCTGCGCGGGCTCCTCCTTCCACCGGTAGCGCAGTAACTCCCGGACCGCACCTCGCACCTCGGCGACGGCCGCCAGATCAGCCCGGCCCAGTCTGCGGTGCATCCGGGCCACTTCCTGACGCTCCATCGTTTCCCCCGCCCGCACAGTGAATCGCCCCCTTGTTCTCGAAAGTCCTCACGCAATGCATGCCCCGCCTACCGGCAGTCACGCTTGCCGATTCGTCACGAGGGCGGCGAACAGGGCGGTTCCGGGCAGTCTTCGTGCGCCCCTCGAGCCCGCCTGCAGATACGGCCGTCACCACCGGCGGCCCGCGATGTTCGCCGTCCCTCCGGTTAACTTCCGGAAAATTCACCCGGATTGGCGTTGACGGGACCACATCTACGCGCGTCATCATGGTGGGTATGCGAATCCCCCCACGGATCACCACGCTCGGCGGCGCGGCCGCCCTCCTGTCCGTCCTCTTCGTCGGCGGCCCCGTCGCGTCGACCGCGACCGCCTCCACCGCCTCGGTCGGCAGCATCTGCTATTCCGACCTCCCCTCCCAGGCGCACGACACCCTCGATCTCATCGACGAGGGCGGCCCGTTCCCGTACGACCAGGACGGTGTCGTCTTCCAGAACCGCGAAGGCGTGCTGCCCGGCCGGAGCACCGGCTACTACCACGAGTACACCGTGATCACCCCCGGCTCCCCGACGCGCGGCGCGCGACGGATCGTCACGGGTGAGGAGAGCCAGGAGGACTACTACACCGCCGACCACTACGCGACCTTCGATCTCGTCGATTTCGGCTGCTGATCCGCGTCCCCCCGATCCGGTCCGCGCCGCAGTCCCCCACCTGCGGCGCGGATCACGGCAGCGCACGCACTTGTACGCTCCCCGCATGACCGTGACCTATGTGATCGACGGCTCCGAGGTCACCGGCCTCGAGCGTTTCTGGGACGTGATCGGCGAGGCGGTGAACGGGCCCGGCGGGTACTTCGGCCGGAATCTCGACGCCTTCGCCGACTGCCTGAGTGGCGGGATGGGCACACCTGACGACGGCGACTTCGTCATCGAGTGGCGCGAACACGCACTCTCGGCCCGTGCGCTCGGACACGAGGAGACCGCCCGCTACCTTCGCAGGCTGGCGGACCGCGCCCACGCGAGCAACGGTCCTCGTCTGCGGGCGGAGGCGGCGCGGGCCGGCGAGGGGCTCGGACCGACCCTGTTCGAACAGCTGGTGGAGATCATCCGGGACCGGACCGGGCCGGACGCCCTGCGGCTCCTCTGAAACCCGGTCCGGGCGTCACGGACGCGGAGAGCCGCACCCGTGACGCCCGGCCGGGGAATCAGTACTGCGTCGAGATGTCCACTCCGCCGAAGCCCTCCACGGCGTAGAGACTGATGTAGTTGATCCCGGCCGCCGGGTTGTCGACGGTCAGTGTGTGGGCGTTCCCGCTGCCGGTGTCCCGCTGGGTGTAGGAGCCGGTGGTGGCCCAGCCGTTCGCGCTGTAGTAGAGGTCGGCGTCGCCCGTTCCGCCCTTCGCGGTGATCGTGAGCCGGTCGGTGCCGGCGGGCACGTAGATGTACAGGTAGGAGTAGTTGCCCTGGGTCGCCTCGCGTCCACTGCGGGTGCAGTTCTGGCCCAGTTCACGGACGTCGGTCGCGGTGCACTCCGGGGATGTCGGGGGGTTGGTGGTGGTGCCGCAGCCGCCCGCCGCGCACGCCGTCAGCCAGGTGTTCCAGTCCGAGTCGTAGCGGCTGCCGATGGTGGAGGTGAGCAGGGTGCGGGCGCCGTTCCAGTCACCGCTGCGGTAGAACCCCAGCAGGGTGTCCATGTCGGAGCGGTGCGACTGGAGCATGTAACGGACGGCCAGATAACCCCAGTTGTAGATGCGGGTCTGGTCGGCGTTCTCGTAGGTGCTGTCGAACAGGGAGCTCAGGGTGTAGGTGTGCGCGGCCGCCTGGGTGACGGCGTCGTCGTAGGTGACATCACGGTAGGAGTAGGAGACGAACTCCGCGAAGCCCTCGACCCACCAGATGGTCGGCGTGGTGAGGCCGTCCTCGAAGTCGCCCGCCATGTCGAACCGGCCGTCGAGGTAGTGCGTGTACTCGTGGTTGAGGTTCCAGATCTGGAAGTCGGGGCGCTCCCATTCGGCCTCGTAGGCGATGAATCGCGGCTGGTTGCCGGCCGCCGACGGGTCGCCCTCCAGGTACATGCCGCCGTTGTTGGTGTCGATGCCGTAGATGGCGCCGGCGTAGGTCTGGTAGTCGGTGCTCGAATCGAAGACGACCACCTCGATGGTGGTGTTGTTGTCGTCGGCGACGGGTCCGCTGTCCCGTGCGATCTCGTGGAAGTAGGCGTCCTGGCCCTTCAGGCTGGTACAGGCCTTCGAGAGGTCGGACGAGGACATCTGCTGCGCCAGGATGCGGATGCTGTCACTACAGGTGTACTCGACGGGGAGAACGGCGCTCTTGATCCGTGCCGCCAGGTCGCAGGTGCCGTACGCGGCGCAGTTGTCGGGTTCGTAGTAGTTGGCCATCTCCGCGAGTCCGACCCAGAGCGGGGCGGTCGGCCCGGTCAGCGAAGTGCGGCCGAGGAGATCGATGACGAGCGGGCGCGCCTTGGGCCGCAGCGACTCCTCCTGGAGGAAGCGCGCGAGCTCGCGGCCGGCGTTCGAGGCCAGGTAGGAGCGGTTCGTGCCCAGCAGGTCGAGGTGGTCGCGCGCGAAACCGGCAAGGGCGTCGATCAGGCTCGGGTCGGCCTCGACGGCGCTGATGAACTCGGGCACCTGGTGGCCGCGGAACGTCACCGTGTAGACGCTGTTGACGGCGTTGAGCATGTACCAGGAGCTGTCGTACGAGGAGTCGTAGTCGGCGAGCAGGCGCTTGACGACGTTCAGGTAGCGGGCGTTCTGTACGGCGCTGTCGATGAGGATGACGGCTTCGGCCAGGGTTTCCCCGTTGGCGTCCGTGACGTCGAAGGCGTGCGCGGAGGCGAAGAAGGCGTCGAGCCCGCCCTGGATGGCGGTGCGGAGCGGGTCTCCGTAGTCGCCGACGGTGGTGGGGTCGTAGTACTGGACGTAGTAGCCGGCCCGGAGGAACAGCACCAGCTGCGGCATTCCGGTGCTGCTGTCACCCGGGTACGCGGCCGATCCGTCGCGCAGGGCGTCGGCGACGCTGACCATCTGGGCCTCGCGGAAGGCGAGGTAGCCGTCGTTGCCCTTGACCCCGAACAGGGTGTTGACGCAGTCCGTCGTCGAGGACTTGATCTGCTGGACCAGGGCGCTGCCGGTGCGGCTCGTGAAGTCGGCGACGGAGCACGCGGCGGCCGGGGCGATTCCGGCGGCCTTGGCGGCCGAGCGGGCCTTGGCCTTCATCGACGGGGCCGGGTGGCTCGGCGCGGCGGGGCGCGGGTCGTCGTAGTCGCGCTTCAGCGCGTCCTTCGACGCGGCCTGCGGCGCCCGGTCGGCGGGCTTCACGGCCCCGCCGCCTATGTGGCCCGCGTCCTGGACGGGCGCGGTGAGGGCCTGCGCGGTGGGGCCTCCCGGCTCCGGTGCGGCGCTGTCGACGGGCTTGTGGGCTCCGGCAATCGCGGATGCGGACGCCGCGGCGGAGGGCCGGGGCTCGGCTGCCCGGCTCGGTGCGGCGAGCATGCCGACACCCAGGCAGGCTGCCAGGGCCACGGTTGATAGCCCGGTGAATCTCTGTCGAACCGATCGGTTCTTCACGTGCCGCCTCCCAGCGGTGTGGGGACCGCGCGACGTTGCGCGGCGTGGGGGATGGCGCGGGCGAGGCCGGACGGGGGTAGCCCGGAATGACTCATGACATGAGCACGACCTCAAGCGCGACCGTCTGTACAATGGCACATGTCACATGTTCTTTGGAAGGCGCTGGGCGCACATTCATCCGCGCGCCAACTCCCGTCCGCGGCAATCTGCTTGCGGGCGATGCCGTTTCAGCCGGAGTTCCGCCCGTGACCGAACCCCGGCTCCCCCGCACACCGGCTGCCATGACCTGCCGGTGCCCCCGGCTCAGGACGCGGCGGGGACCAGGTGAGTCATGTGCCGGCCCCTGGGGCCGGACGGGGATGCGCGCCACCGGGCGGCCCCGCATGCCGGCCACGGCCCGGCCGAGGGCGGCTCGACGCCGCGATCGACGAGCTCGGACGGGTCAAAACCCATGGGAACAGGCCGGGTTGCCAGGCGCGGTCGACGCCGTGATCGCCGGATTCGAGGATGTCGTACGGTCACTGCCACAGGCGGTGGATGGCCCGTGCGGGGAGCGTCGGGTGGCGGCCGTCCTCGCGCGGCACGCCCGGACGGAGGGCAACGGCCCCGGTTGTCCGACCGTCGGCGCCGGTACTCACGTCTGCGTGCCGCACCGGACCGCGACGACGGCCCGCTGGAGCGCGGCCGGCCCCGCACGGCAGAGCCTGGACGCCAGGATCGAGGACGACCTCGTGATCACCGGGACGGCACCCGGCTCATGTCGTCCGCACTCCCCCGCACACCCGACGGCGTCGAGGCGTGGATGACGGAGCTGCTGGACGGCTGAACGGCTGCCGGCCAACGCCGGGACGGACGGTGGCCGGCCAGGAGGCCTCAGTCCCGGTCGGCCGGCGCCGCTTCCGGCTCCTGGCCGGACGGTTCGGCGCCGCCCTGCGTGCCGTCCGCCCACAGCGACCGGACGTGGGACATGTGGGCGAGCATGCAGGCCTCGGCCCCGGGGGCGTCACCGGCGACCACCAGGTCGAGCAGCTGTACGTGCTCCTGCGCCGAGGCGACCAACTGCCCGGAGTCGGCAAGCCTGTTCAGGCCGAACAGCCGTGAGCGCTTGCGCAGTTCACCGACCTCCTCGACCAGCCGGCGGTTGCCGGCCAGCGCCAGCAGGGCGAGGTGGAAGCGGCGGTCCGCCTCCAGATAGCCCAGGATGTCGTGCCGGCGCGCCGCCTCGACGATCTCCAGCGCCACGGGCCGCAGCGCCTCCAGCTCCTTCGTGAGGCCCATCCGCGCGATCCGTCCGACGGTGGGGACCTCGATCATGGCGCGGAGTTCGGTGAAATCGTCGAGGTCCTGCTCGGTCAGCTCGGTGATCCGGAAGCCCTTGTTGCGGACGGCCTCGACCAGGCCCTCCCGGGCCAGGTCGAGCATCGCCTCGCGGACGGGCGTCGCGGAGACACCGAACTCGGAGGCCAGCGCGGGCGCGGAGTAGACGGTCCCGGGCTTGAGCTCACCGGAGATCAGTGCCGCCCGCAGCGCGTGCGCCACCTGGTCGCGCAGATGCTCCTGCGCCGAGATCACGTTGAGCGACGTCAGGCGGGCCATGTCTGTTCCTCCAGCACCGTGCGGAGCCCAAGAATACAATGTGACGTTGCTCGTGGTGCCCTCACGGGATCACAGCAGGAATCCTTCCGGGAACGGATCGGCGGGGTCGAGGAAGTACTGCGCGGTCCCGGTGATCCAGGCTCGGCCCGTGACGGTGGGGACGACGGCGGGAAGCGGTCCCACGGTGGTCTCGGAGACGAGCCGGCCGGTGAACTGCGTACCGATGAAGGACTCGTTGACGAAGTCGGTGTCCAGGGCGAGTTCGCCCCGCGCGTGCAGTTGGGCCATGCGCGCCGAGGTGCCGGTGCCGCACGGTGACCGGTCGAACCAGCCGGGGTGGATGGCCATGGCGTGCCGCGAGCGGACGGCGTCGGAGCCGGGGGCTATCAGCTGGACGTGCTTGAGCCCGTGGATGCCGGGGTCGAGCGGGTGGACCGGGCGGTCCGTGGCGTTGACCGCCTCCATCAGGGCGAGTCCGGCCGCCAGCAGATCGTCCTTGCGGGACCGGTCGAACGGCAGCCCCAGATCGTCCAGTTGGACCATGGCGTAGAAGTTGCCGCCGTACGCGAGGTCGTAGGGCACGGTGCCGTGACCGGGAACCTTGGCCGTGAGCCCCAGACCGGCGCTGAAGGCGGGCACATTGGTGAAGGTGACGGCGGTGGCGGCGCCGTTCTCGACCCGGACGTCGACGGAGACCAGTCCGGCGGGGGTGTCCAGCCGCACGGTGGTGACCGGTTCGGTGACCTCCACCATGCCCGTCTCCACCAGCACGGTGGCCACCCCGATGGTGCCGTGCCCGCACATCGGCAGACAGCCGGAGACCTCCATGAACAGGACCCCGAAGTCGGCGTCGGGGCGGGTGGGCGGCTGGAGGACGGCCCCGCTCATGGCGGAGTGGCCGCGCGGCTCGTACATCAGCAGGGTGCGCACCGCGTCGCGGTGCGCCATGAAGTGGATGCGGCGCTCGGCCATGGTGTCGCCGGGGAGGGTGCCGATGCCTCCGGTGATGACCCGGGTGGGCATGCCCTCGGTGTGTGAGTCGACGGCGTGGAAGATGTGACGCGTGCGCAAGAGTCCCCCTCGGTCGTCCCGCCGGTCCGGTGCGAACGGCCCGTCCGGCGGATGTCTGGTGTGTGGTGCGGCGTTACGGGCGTTTCCGGCGTCGCGGCCCGTCAGTCCAGGCCCTCGGCGAGCGCCTTCTCGGTGGCGGAGCGCACGGCGGCAAGGGCATCGTCGCCCAGCGGCAGGCGGGGCGGCCGGGTGGGTCCGCCGTGCCGTCCGACGATGTCCATCGACGCCTTGATGGCCTGGACGAAGTCAGGCTTGGAGTCCCAGCGCAGCAGCGGGTGCATCACCCGGTACAGGGGCAGGGCGATGTCCAGGTCCCCGGACACGGCGGCCCGGTACAGCGCGACACAGCCGGCGGGCAGCATGTTGGGGCAGCCCGCGATCCACCCGACGGCTCCGGCCAGGGCGAGTTCCAGCAGGACGTCGTCTGCGCCGACCAGCAGGTCGAGGCCCGGTGCCTCCTCGGCGATCTCGTAGGCCCTGCGGACGTCACCGCTGAACTCCTTGACGGCGACCACGGAATTGTCCGCGTGGAGCTGGGCGAGCAGCCGGGGTGTCAGGTCCACCTTGGTGTCGAAGGGATTGTTGTACGCGACGACCGGCAGCCCCACCGAGGCGACCTCGGCATAGTGCGCGCGGACCGCCGCGTCCTCGCACGGGTATCCGTTGGGCGGCAGCAGCAGGACGGAGCCGGCGCCGGCCTCGGCGGCCTGCTCGGCCCGGCGCCGCGACTGGGCGCTGTCGTAGGAGGAGACACCGGGCATGACCCGGGCGCCGTCCCCGGCCGCCTCGACCGCGACGCGCACGACCTCGTCGCGCTCCCGGTCGGTGAGGGTCTGGTACTCCCCCAGCGAGCCGTTGGGCACCACTCCGTCGCAGCCGGCGGCGACGAGGTCGCGCACATGGGCGGCGTACGCGTCGAAGTCAATGCTCAGGTCCTCACGCAGGGTGAGCGGGGTGGCGACCATGACGCCCCGCCAGGGGCTGGTGCGTGCGGCGTTGTTCGTCGTCATGAGGGGCTCCTTCGAAGAGGGGACGGTGGTGAGAGGAAGAGGTGGCGACGGGTGAGGCCGATGTCCTCACCCGTCCTCGGGGCGGTCGGCCCGGGCGAGTACGGACAGGGGAACCGGACAGGCGAGCGCGCGGCGGTCGGGGTCTGCGGCCCCGTGCGGGCACCCGGCGAGTTCCCGCACGGCGAAGCCGCACGTCCGGCCCTGGCACCAGCCCATCCCGGCCCGGGTGAGGAGCTTGACCGTGCGGCCGTCCCCGGCGCCGAGTTCGCCGGCCGCCCGGCGTATCGCACCGGCGGGGACCTCCTCGCAGCGGCAGACCTCGGTGTCCGCCTCCGGCCAGGAGGTCCAGCCCGGTCCGGGCCGGTGCACCGCCCCCATCAGCTCGGCGAACGCGCGCATCCGGCGCCGGGACCGGCGCAGCGCGGACGCGCGGTCCGCGCCCCGGCTGCTCCGGCCGCCCCGGGCCTCGGCAACCATGGAGAGGGCTGCCAACTCGCCTTCGGCCAGGGCGAGGTGCACTCCGCCGATGCCGCCCGTCTCGCCCGCTGCCCAGACTCCGGGCACGGTGGTGCGCAGGTCGTCGTCGAGTTCCAGCGCGGCCGAACCGTCCGCACCGCACCGGGTGGCACAGCCCAGCCCGAGGGCTAGGTCGAGTTGGGGCACCAGACCGTGCCCCACGGCCAGGGCGTCGCATTCGATGCGGCGTCCGGTCCCGGGCAGCGGGCGCCACGCGCGGTCGAGTCTGCTGACCGTGACGCCCTCCACGCGGTCGGTGCCGTGAACGGCGGTGACCGCCCGGTGCGTCAGCAGCCGGACCCGGTGCCGGGCCAGCGCGGCGGCGTGCCGCACCCCTTCCCGGAGCCGGCCGGGGTCGGCGGCGAGGACCAGGGGCGCGCGCCCGTACGCCGCGTATCCGGAGGCCTCCACGAGGGCGGGTACCCGGGCGCCCGCCCTGGCCAGCGAGACCGCGACCGCCTGGAGAAGCGGCCCGCTGCCCGCGACGACGATGCGCCGGCCGGGCAGCACCAGCCCCGACTTGAGCATGGCCTGGGCCCCGGCCGCGCCGACGACTCCGGGCAGGGTCCAGCCGGGGAAGGGGAGTTGGCGCTCGTGGGAGCCGGTCGCGATCAGCAGCCGGCGGGCGCGGACCGTGGCGCCGTCCCGGCCCTCGGGTCCGGTGACTGCGTGCAGGGTCCAGTCCTCCCCGGTCCGGGCGACGGCCCAGACCTGGTGGCCGGCGAGGTGGCGGATCCGGCCCGCCGCGCGGTGCCGGCCGAGCCGGGCGGTGAGGGCGGTGAAGTCGGCCCAGCCGTGGTGCAGCGCCTCGGGCCGGGTGGCGCCGAGGCCGGGGGCGGGGGCACGGTAGTACTGGCCGCCGGGCGCTTCCGCCGCGTCGAGCAGGACCACGTCGAGTCCGCCGTCGGCCGCGGTGACGGCCGCCGCCAGTCCGGCGGGACCGGCCCCCACCACGGCGAGTTCGGTGCGGCCCGGTCCGTCGGCCGCTTCAGCGGTGGAGTCCGGCATGTCCGTCCCCTTCCTGGGTGGTGACGGCGTCGCCGGGGCGGGCGGGCACCAGGCAGGCCCGTTGGCCGGGGCGCCCGTTCACGGTGGCCAGGCAGTCGAAGCAGGTGCCGATCCCGCAGAAGGCTCCCCGGGGCCGCCCGTTCACCCGGGTGGTCCGCCAGGTGAGGACGGAGGCGGCCCAGAGGGCGGCCGCGATGCTCTGGCCCGGAAGGGCCGGGACGGGGCGGCCGTCGAAGGAGATCTCGAATCCGGGTCCGGGCTCGGCGCCGGCCAGGCCTGCGGGGGTGGGTGCGGCGGTTCGGGTACGGGGACGTCTCACCAGGGCTCCTGCTCGATCGGCGGCCGGGCGGTCCGGACGGGGCCGGGGGTGGTGCGGAACATGGGGCGGCACGGTGGCCGGATCAGCCCCCGGAAGCCGGCCGGGGAGCCTCGTCGAAACGGTCCGGACGGAAGGGGCCGGGGTCGAGCGGGGATGCCTCCCCGCGGATCGCCGCGGTGACCAGCACCGCCGTCGCGGGCGCGAGTCCGATCCCCGCACCCTCGTGGCCACAGGCGTGGAAGAGTCCCGGCACCCGGCGGTCGGGTCCGATGGCCGGGAGGTGGTCGGGCAGGTAGGGGCGGAAGCCGTGGTAGGCCCGCAGGACACGGGTGTCCGCCAGCACCGGGAAGAGCGCGGCCGCGGCCGCCGCGAGCCGGCTGATCACCGGTACGGACAACGTCCGGTCGAAGCCGACCCGTTCGCGGCTGGCGCCGATGAGGACCGGCCCTGACAGGGTGCCCTCCACCACGGGCGAGGTCTGCAGGGCGGCCGACGCACTGGACACATCGGCGACGTACTCCGCCGCGTACACCTTGTGCCTGATCAGGGGTGGCAACGGCTCGGTGACCAGGACGAATCCGCGCCTGGGCAGGACGGGGAGTTCCACGCCGGCCAGCGCGGCCAGTTCCCCGCCCCGTACGCCCGTCGCGTTGACCACTGCCGGGGCGAGCAGATCGCCCGCGCCGGTGCGTACGCCGCGCACCGCCCCCGTCGGCCCCGTCAGCACGGCCGTGACCGCCTCCCCGAGGTGGAGCTCGGCACCGGCGTCACGGGCCGCGCGGATCAAGTGGGCTGCCGCCAGGGCCGGCTGGACCTGCGCGTCCTGCGGATAGAGGAATCCGCCCGCGAGTCCGGACGCCAGATGCGGTTCGACCGCCTGGAGCTCGTGCGGATCGACCGCCCAGGACTGCACTCCCGCCGCCGCCTGGCCGGCCGCGGTCGCGGTGAGCGTGGCCAGCGAGGCCGGGTCGGCCGCGACGACCAGTCCGCCCTTCTGCTCGAACTCGACTGCGGCAGGGAGCACTTCGGCCAGTTCGCGCCAGAGCGCGGCGGACAGAAGCGCAAGCTCCAGCTCCGGCCCGGGGAGTTTGTCGGAGACCAGGAGGTTCCCCTCCCCGGCTCCGGTGGTGCCGCCGGCGACCGGCCCTCGGTCCACCACCGCGACCGAGAGTCCGGACCGGGCGGCGTAGTAGGCACAGGCGGCACCGACCACTCCGGCACCGACCACGACGACGTCCAAAGGCTGTCTCATGAACACGTCAGTAATATGTCACATTGCTCAGGGGGTGCCAAGAGTCCGTCAGGACCCATGACCTGACGGGGCATCATGCACCGGGTACGCCCGCCGTCGGGGCCGACGGGGCCGACGGGGTGGTCGCCACCGGCCTTACGGGCGCGGCACGTTGCGCAGGTTGGAGCGGGCCATCTGGACCATCCGGCCCACGCCTCCGTCCAGCACGATCTTGCCGGCGGAGAGCGCGAAGCCGGTGACCATGTCCGCGCTGATCCGCGGCGGGATGGAGAGCGCGTTGGGGTCGGTGACCACGTCGATGAGGGCCGGCCCCTTGTGCTTGAAGGCGTCCCTGAGGGCGCTCTCGAGCTCCCTGGGCTTCTCGACCCGTACGCCGTACGCCCCCGAGGCGCGCGCGACGGCCGCGAAGTCGGGGTTCTTGTTGGTCGTACCGAACGACGGCAGTCCCGCGACCAGCATCTCCAGTTCCACCATGCCGAGCGAGGAGTTGTTGAACAGCACGACCTTCACCGGCAGGTCGTACTGGACGAGGGTGAGGAAGTCACCCATCAGCATGGTGAATCCGCCGTCCCCCGACATCGAGACGACCTGCCGGCCGCGGTCGGTGAACTGTGCGCCGATGGCCTGCGGCAGCGCGTTGGCCATCGACCCGTGGCTGAACGAACCGATCACCCGGCGTTTGCCGTTCGGCGTCAGATAGCGGGCGGCCCAGACGTTGCACATGCCGGTGTCGACGGTGAACACGGCGTCCTCGTCGGCGATGTCGTCCAGGACAGAGGCCACGTACTCGGGATGGATCGGGATGTGCTTGTCGACCTTGCGGGTGTACGCCTTGATCACGCCCTCCAGCGCGTCGGCGTGCTTCTTGAGCATCCGGTCGAGGAACTTCCGGTCGGTCTTCGCCTTCACCAGCGGGGTCAGACAGCGCAGCGTCTCGCGGACATCGCCCCAGACGGCCAGATCGAGCTTGGAGCGCCGGCCCAGGCGCTCCGGGCGCACATCGACCTGGACGATCTTCACATCGTTGGGGAGGAAGGCGTTGTACGGAAAGTCCGTGCCGAGCAGGATCAGCAGATCGCACTCGTTGGTGGCCTCGTAGGCGGCCCCGTAGCCGAGCATCCCGCTCATGCCGACGTCGTACGGGTTGTCGTACTGGATCCACTCCTTGCCGCGCAGGGCGTGCCCGACGGGTGCCTTCACCCGCTCGGCGAACTCCATCACCTCGGCGTGCGCGCCCGCGGTGCCGCTCCCGCAGAAGAGCGTCACCCGTCTGGCCTCGTCGACCATGCGGGAGAGCTTCTCGATCTCCTCGTCGCCCGGCCGCACGGTGGGCCGCGAGGTGACCAGGGCGTGCTCGATGGACTTCTCCGGGGCGGGCAGCGAGGCGACGTCGCCCGGCATCGAGACGACGCTGACGCCGCCCCGGCCGATCGCGTGCTGGATGGCCGTCTGGAGCAGCCGCGGCATCTGCTGCGGGTGGGAGATCATCTCGTTGTAGTGGCTGCACTCCTGGAAGAGCAGCTCCGGATGGGTCTCCTGGAAGTAGCCGAGGCCGATCTCGCTGGACGGGATGTGCGAGGCCAGCGCGAGCACGGGGGCCATGGAGCGGTGTGCGTCGTAGAGGCCGTTGATGAGGTGCAGATTGCCGGGTCCGCACGAGCCGGCGCAGGCCGCCAGGGTGCCGGTGATCTGCGCCTCCGCACCGGCGGCGAAGGCGGCCGTCTCCTCGTGCCTGACCTGGATCCAGTCCATGCCGGAATGGCGCCGGATGGCGTCGACGACCGGGTTGAGGCTGTCGCCCACGACCCCGTACAGACGCTTGACGCCCGCCCGCGCGAGGATGTCGACGAACTGCTCCGACACGTTCTGCTTGGCCATGGGTGCGCACTCCCTCTGCCTGTGCTCCGGGCACGTCCGGCTGTCCGGGACCCGGGGCGCGAGGCCTCGGCCGGACGGGTTCTCCGGAGTCCATCAACCCATGGCGCGCGCGGTTACGCCTCCCAGACGCCGACCGCCGTCCGGTCGTCGGCATATCCCGCCACCCGCAGCTGGGTGTCCGCGAGGAAGGCCCCGAGGCCGGGCGCCTCGGCGGGTGTCCAGCGCTCGGCGAGTTCCTCGGCCAGTGCCGGTTCGCCGCGCAGCGGTTCGGACAGACCGGTGCTGCACAGCAGCAGGGTGTCACCCGGCCGGGCGACCGAGGCGCGGAAGCGGAACGGTTCGGCGGGCGGCGGGATCGGGTCCTCGACGTACGGTCCCGGCGCCGTGGTGATTCCCAGGTCCATGGTCAGCCGGTCGCCCCCGGGCCCGCTCTCGGGCGCCATGGAGCCGGATCCGGCCACCGGTTCCCCGGTGAGCGCGCCGGGCCGGGCGGCCGCCGGTTCGAGGTCCTGCCAGCTGCCGTCCCGCAGCCGGAAGAGCCCGCCTGCGCCGATGCCGAAGAACACCCGGGTACGGCAGTCGGGGTCGGCGGACAGCAGGAGGCAGCGCAGGCCCGCCGTGTACGCGTGCGGTTCGAGTCCGAGTTCGGCGGCGCGGGCGCGAAGCTTGCCGTAGCTGCGGTCGGTGAGCCGCTGCAGTCCGGATTTGAGGTCGCCTCGGCGGCCCGCCCTTATGTCGTCGGAGAGCCGGGCATGGCTGCGTCCGACGGCTTCGCCGATCCAGTGGCAGGCGTCCGACGCGGCCGGGTGGGCGCCCTCGGCGCCGCGGGCACCGCCGGCGGCGACGGCGACCAGGACGAGGGCGCTCTCCGCGCTGCCGAACCGGGCCGTGAGCAGTGCGTCGCGCCGGGGCTCGCCCCGGAACCGCGCGGAGTCCCCGCGCGCGGAGGCCGCCCGCAGGGTGTACGTCCCGTACCGGGCGCCGTCGAGCACGGTGTCGGGGACGAGGCGGTCGAGCGCGTGCGGGTCGGTGGCGGGCAGTGCGGTGGGCTCGGCCTCGTACGTGGGCGGCCGTGCGCCCACGTGGCCGGCCGGGGGACGGGGCGCCGGCGGCTCGGCCGCGGGGGCCGGTGCGGCCGGATTCCCGGTGCCGGGCCGCTCCGGCTCCTGCCGTTCGGTGACCGGGCGCCTGGGCAGCGGCGGCACCGGGCCGTCCGGTGCGAGGCGGGGATCGGTGGAGGGCGGGGGCGGGGGCGGGGGCGGCGGTACGAACGGCCGGTCCGGCAGGGGCGGTTCGGCGGCCTCGGCGGGAGGCGGTTCCGGGGCCGGGACGGGGGCCGGTGGCGAGAAGGTCCGTGGGCGCGACGGTCCCGCCTGCGGCTCCCACGGGGCGCGGACGAGGACCTCGGGCGGCGGGCCGGGTGGGGCGCCGGCCGCCTGGACCGCCGGCGGCACCGCCCTGGGTCCGGGCACCGCCGGGGCGGCCTCGTACGTCTCACCGGCACCTGACCTCACCGCGTCCGACGCCGAGTCGAAGCGGTCGTCGAGACTGTCGGCCGCGTGGCTCGCCCCGGTGTCCGGGGCGGAATCGTCGTACAGCCTGCGCCACCAGTCGTCCTCGTGGGCGGCGGGCCTCTCCCCCTGCTGACTCATGCCCTTATTGTCCACCGCGAAGGCCGTACGAAAACGGGGCATCCGGAAATAGTGGCCGGGCCGCGTCACGGAAGAGGTCCGCCGGGCGGCCCCACCCCCCACGGGAAGGACGCCCGGCGGACCGGTCGGATGATCCGGCGTCAGCGCACGGCGTAGGCGTCGGTCACGGTCTGGACGACGGAGTTGCCGTTGGCGTCCGTCAGCTCGGTGCGCAGGGTGACCGCCCTGCCGGCCGCGTCCGCGTGGTTCACGGTCGCGGTCCAACGGCCGCCCTGCTGCGAGGTGGTGGCGCCGGTCCAGGTCTCGCCGCCGTCGTACGAGTACGAGACCTTGGCCGCCGTCAGCTTGCCGGGCGTGTATCCGGCGTGGCCCGAGACGCTCAGGGCGATCGTCTGACCGTCCTTCGCCGCCAGGGTCTTCATGCCGTCGGACGGCAGGCCGTAGCCGGGGAAGAGCAGCGGGATGCCCTGCGAGTAGGCGTTCTCGTCGCGGTGCGAGCGGAACTTCCAGGTGGTCTCGGTCATGGTGGACCGCTTCCACACGGCGGCGGGCTGACCCGACTTCAGGGTCATCATGGTGAGTTCGTACGCGGCGTCCTCGGCCGGGACGGTGAACACCCCGGACGGCCAGCCGGACTCACCGAGCACCTTGCCGCCGCTGGTGAGCCGCATGTTGCCGATGTCACCGAAGGAGCCCTGGAGACCGCTGTGCTCGCTGTCGCTCCAGAAGCCCGGGGCGACTCCGATCAGGTTGTCCTGGCGTTCACCGGCGAGCAGTTCCCTGCCCTGGCTGTCGCGGGACGCGGACGGGACGAGGATGCCCCCGTACCACTGCTCCGCGCGGTGCGAACCGGCCCGGTAGGTGCGGACCTTGTCGGTCATGAACTCGCCCCAGGGAAAGCTGGAGGAGAGGTTGCGCTGCCAGGAGCTGTCGCCCGCGGAGTAGTACTCGGTGCGCTTTCCGGGGGCGGCGACCGTGTCGAACCCGCCGATGCCGAACGTCGCGCCGTAGGGGCGGGCGACCAGGAGCGTGTCCATGTAGTCGGCCTTGACGCCCATCGACTCGTACGTGGACTCGGTCCTGCCGAGCGCCTTGTCCTTGACCTTGTAGGTGCGGTCCGAGGTGACGGGGCCCGTCTCGGGGAAGGCCAGGTTGTAGACGAACGGGCTGACCGCGGTGGCCTTCCAGCTCAGCTTCACCGGTCCGCCGGCCAGCGCGGTGGCGAGCTGCGCCGCCTCGTCCGCCTGGATCCCGAGCGTGGGCAGGGGCGCCGTGCCGTATCCGGCGGACGGCAGCCACGGGCCCGCCGACGGGCGGTGCACGATGATCGCGACGGCGCCGGCGGCCTTGGCGTCGCGTGCCTGGGTGACCACGTAGCCGTCGTCCGGGACGCCGACCAGCGCGACCTTGCCCGAGACGTCGGCGGCCTTCAGCTCATCCGGGGTGCCGGCGCCGGCGTCGACGAGTGCGGCCTGCCCGGTGCCGTCGAGGTTGACGGAACCCGCGGAGGCGGCAGTGGGGTGCAGGGTGACGCCTCCGACGACCGCGAGCTTCTCGATCTGCGGGGCGTACGCGCGCCAGAAGCTGTCGAACTCGAAGTCGCCGTCCCGGGCCCTGCCCTGGATGTCGACCAGGTAGTCCTTGATGACGCTGCCGCCGGCGATGGACCCGGAGTGCAGCCAGACGTCGTCCCAGCTGCGGCCGAAGGCGAGCGTGCCGCTGCGGATCTCGGTGGTCCGGTCCTCGGTCCTCGGCTTGATCCGGTGCGCCTTGCGGGCGTCGAGCACCAGGGTGGTGTCCTTGGTGACGTTCAGCTGCGGCCTGGCGAGGTAGCCGACCGAAGCGGCGAGGCGTCCGGTGGCGTCGTCGGGGTCGGCCGAGACGATGAAGCCGGAGACGTAGTAGGCGCCGGGGCGCACCTCGTAGACCTGGTCGGTGGAGCCGTTGTTGAAGCGGCGCTCGCCGGTGGAGGTGTCGGTGCCGATGACGTCGAGCGACGAGGAACCGGCGGCGGCCTTGCCGTTGCGGTCGATCAGCTTGACGCGAAGGGTGACGGTCTCGGCCCCGACGTACAGCGAGAACGGGGTGGAGACCTTGACGCCGCCGGTGGCGGTGGCCAGCACCCGGCCGGTGACGTCGCCGTACTGGCTGTCCTGGAGCTTCGCGGTCGGGTCGAGCTTCAGCGGGACCTCCACCGTCGCTCCGGCGGGCACGGTGACGCTCTTCGCGCCGAGTGCGGCGACGGAGGACCGGACGGCCGAGCCGTCGTTGCCCGTGACGCTCCCGAGCGTGAGCGACAGCTTCACCGGCTTGCCGCCCGTGTTGGTGTACGGGATCTGCACGGTGGTGCGGTCCGACTTGTCCTGCGGCCAGTTGAAGGTGCCGCCCTGGACGGCGGGTGCGCCGGTGAGCGTCGTGTCGATGGCGGCCTTGACGTCGAGCCGGCCGCCTCCTGTCTCGCGTACGTCACCGGGGATGTCGCTCTTCGCGGACGACACGAGTGCCGCCTTGATCTGCTGGGCGGTCCAGTCGGGGTGGCGCTCCTTGACGATGGCGGCGGCGCCCGCGACATGCGGGGTGGCCATCGAGGTACCGGACATCGACCGGTAGGCGTAGACCCCGCGGCCGCCTGCCGCGGCGGCGGAGATGTCCACGCCGGGGGCGGCGATCTCGGGCTTGAGGGTGTGTGCGCCGATCGCGGGACCGCGGCTGGAGAACTGGGCGGTGGAGTCGTCACGGTCGACGGCGCCGACGGTCAGCACACTGGGCGCGCAGCCCGGCGAGGAGACCGTGTTCAGGGTGGGTCCCGAGTTGCCTGCCGCGATGACGAACAGGGTGTCCTTGCTCTTGCCGAGCTCCTCGGCGGCCAGGCTCATCGGGTCGGTGCAGTCGGTGGGGGTCTGGCTGCCCAGGCTCATGGACACGACGTCGGCCTTCTGGTCGACGGCCCACTGCATGCCCGCGATGATCCAGGAGGAGTCGCCGGACCCGCTGTCGTTGAGCACCTTGCCGACGAGCAGGTCGGCGCCGGGGGCGACGCCCTTCTTCTTCCCGTCGCTGGCCGCGCCGGAGCCGCCCACGGTGGAGAGCGTGTGGGTGCCGTGGCCCTGGCGGTCGTCGGTGGTCTCGGAGTCGGTGAAGTTCTTCGACTCGGTGATCCGGCCCTTGAGGTCGGGGTGTTCGGCGTCGGCGCCGGTGTCCAGGACGGCGACCTTGGTGCCCTTGCCGTCGTAACCGGCGGCCCAGGCGAGGTCGGCGCCGATCTGCTTGGTGGAGCGGTCGAGGCTGGCCTCGACCTTGCGGTCCAGCCAGAGCTTCTTCAGTCCGGCGGCGGAGCGGGACCGGGTGCCGGTGACGTCCGCCCAGAATCCGGCGGCCTTGTCCTTGTCCGCCTTCAGCGCCACACCGTCGATGACCGGGAGGGCGACGCCGCGCTCGGCGCCGCGCGGGGTGGCGGGCGCGCTGCGTGCGGTGTCCCGGGTGTAGGTGGCGATCAGCGGCACGGCGTCCGCGTGGGCGTCGTCGTACCCCTGGCGGATCAGCCCGGTGACGTTGAAGAGCTCCTCGTCGACCGTGCCCGCGGCGAGCGCCTTCACGGCGGTGTCCGGGTAGACGTACAGGTCCTTGCCGGAGCGGCGGGTCTGGACGAGGGGGACGGTGCCGTCCTCGCGGGCCAGGGCGGTGGCCGAGGCGTTACCCGAACCGTCGGTGCTCACCAGCACCTTGTCGCCGGTGACCAGCGTGACGGTGACCGGTGCGCTCCCCTTGGCCGCTGCCGCCGCACTGCCGGTCAGCGGTCTCTTCGCGGTCGTGTCGCCCTGTGGCGCTGCCACGGACGGTGCGATCACGGTGACGGCCAGGACCGCGGCGGTGGCCGCTCCCAGTGCCGTACGCGATATCGGACGCATCGCTCTCCCCAAATGAAACCGGAACGGACAACCGCAAAAGCCCGCATTCCGGAGGTTGTTGGTGCTGCGGTGGCGCCACATTGGCAGAGGGGCGGGTGGTGCAGGGATGATGGGCCGCGGCGGGTTTACGCCGTGGCCGCTTTCCGCCACAGCCGGTCGCCGCGCCATGAAGCAGGACAGGGAAGCACTGCGTCCGGGAGGGGTCCGGGGATGCTGGGAGCCATAGGTCTCGACGAGAGGCAGGAGTCGGCCTACCGCGCACTGGTGGCGCTGGGAGCTGCGGAGGTCTCCGATCTCGCGCACCGGCTGGCGCTTCCGGAACGGGACACCGAGCGGGCGCTGCGACGGCTGGAGCAGCACGGTCTGGCCGCCCAGTCCTCGGCCCGTACCGGGCGGTGGGTCGCGGCGCCGCCAGGGGTGGCCCTGGGGGCCCTGCTGAAGCAGCAGCGCCACGAGCTGGAACGGGCCGAGCTGGCGGCGGTGCTGCTGGCCGAGGAGTACCGGGTGGACGCCGCCGAGCCCGCCGTGCACGACCTGGTCGAGGTGGTCACCGGTTCGAGCGCCGTGGCGCACCGTTTCCATCAGCTCCAGCTGGGGGCGACGAGCGAGGTCTGCGCCCTGGTCACCGGGAAGCCGATCGCGGTCAGCGGTCTGGATAACGAGTCCGAGGAGCAGGCCGCCACCCGTGGGGTGTCCTTCCGGGTGGTGGTCGAGCGCGAGGTGCTGGGGCTGCCCTCGGGGATCCTGGAGCTGTCGGCGGCGCTCAGCCGCAATGAGCAGTGCCGCGTCGTGGACCGGGTGCCGACGAAGCTGGTCATCGCCGACGGGGCGCTGGCGATGGTGCCGCTGACCGGCCGCGGGGCGGAGCCCGCGGCGCTGGTCGTCCATGCGTCGGGGCTGCTGGAGTCGCTGACGGGGCTCTTCGAGGCGGTGTGGCGCGAGGCGATGCCGCTGCGGCTCGGCGAGAGCGGCTGGGTCCAGGAGGACACGACCGGGCCCGATCCGACGGATCTGGAGATCCTCTCGCTGCTGCTGGCCGGGCTGACCGACGCCAGCGTGGCGAAACAGCTGGAGCTGGGGCTGCGGACCGTGCAGCGCCGGGTGAAGGGCCTGATGGAGCTCACCGGGGTGTCGACCCGGCTCCAGCTGGGCTGGCACGCCTACGAGCGGGGCTGGGTGTCCCGCGGACCGCGCTCCTGACCGGCCCGAACCCGTGCCGTTACGCCTCTGAGCTGCACCGACGGCCCCCGGTGCGGAGAGCGACGACGGGCGGGACCGGCTGGACTCCGGCAGGCTGGACAGATGAGTGTGTGGCAGCTCGTCGCCGTCGGCCTGGTCATGCTGCTCGGCCTGATCGGTGTGCTGGTGCCCGGTGTGCCCGGACAGGCGATCGTCTGGGCCGCGGTCCTGTGGTGGGCGCTGACGGACATGACACCGGCCGCCTGGGGCGTGCTGATCGGGGCCACCGCACTCCTGCTGCTCAACCAGGCACTGAAGCCCCTCCTGCCGCCGCGCCACCCCCGTGAGTCGGGTGCGCCACAGCGGACGCTGATGCTCGGCGGAATCGGGGCGATCGCCGGCTTCTTCGTGGTGCCGGTGGTCGGCGCGATCGCCGGGTACGTGGGCGTGATCTACGGGGCGGAGCGGCTGCGGCTGGGCAGCCGCGGGGCGGGGTGGGCCTCGGTCCGCTCGGTGATGCGGGCCACCGGCTACTCCGTGCTCGTCGAACTGTTCGCCTGCCTGCTGGTGACGGGGGCGTGGCTGGGCGCGGTCATCTGGGGCTGACGCCGCCCGCCCCGCACCGGGCCGGGGCTGCCGGCCCGAGCCCCGCTACCCGGACGCCCGGTCCGTCGCCTCCGCACGGCGCACGCCGTAGGAGCGCCACGGCCGCCACCGGTCGGAGCCGGGCGTCCCGTACGGATCCACGTCGGGGTCTCCCAGGCCCCGCATCCGGATCAGTGCCGAGGTGGCCGGACCGATCCCCGGCAGCCGCAGCAGCGCCTGCTCCGCCTCGTCCCGGTCGGCGCCCGCGTCGAGCCGTACGACGCCGTCGGCGAGGGCCGTCGTGAGCGCCCGCAGCCGCGGGTCGGACGCCGCACCGGCGAGGACGCCCGGTTCGGGGAACACATGGGTGAGCCCGCCGCAGGGCACGTCCAGGACCTTCCCGTACATCTCGACGAGCTCACCGGCGGCCGCGCGACCCACCAGCGCCCGTACGGCGAACTCCTCGGGGTCCGCGGCGCCCGGCGAGCGCAGCCCAGGGCGGGCGGCGACGCCCGGGGCGAGCCCCGGATCGGTGGCGAGCAGTTCGTCGACGGCGTACGGATCGGCGTCCAGGTCGAAGAGGCGGCGCAGCCGCTGCACGGCGGTGGTCAGATCGCGCAGGTCCGTGAGGTGGATGCGGGCCTCCAGCCAGCCCCCGGCGGACCGCTCGTCCACGGCGGCGATGGCGGTGCCGTACGGAAGGCGCAGGGTGCGCCGGTAGGTGCGGCTGCCGGGCTCGCCGCTGACCTCCTCGATACGGGCGACGGTCTCGGCGGCGAGCAGGTCGAAGACCTCGCGGGCGGCGTACGGTCCCCGGTGCGCGAGCCGGAGCGGGATGCCGGTGGTGCGCGCCTCGCGGACCGCCGCGCCGAGCCCGGTGCCCGCCTCGGTCCGCAGTGCGCTCGGGGTGCGGGCGTAGATCTGCCGGACGGTGTCGTTGAACTGGCGCACGCTCGCGAAGCCGGCCGCGAAGGCGATCTCGGTGACGGGGAGTGCGGTCGTCTGGAGCAGGACCCGGGCGGTGTGCGCGCGCTGGGCGCGGGCCAGGGCGACGGGCCCCGCGCCCAGCTCGGCGTTGAGCTGCCGCTGCACCTGCCGTGAGCTGTAGCCGAGCCGGTGGGCGAGACCGGGGACGCCCTCCCGGTCCACCACACCGTCGCCGATCATCCGCATGGCGCGGCCGACCACATCGGCGCGGACGTTCCAGTCCGCGGAGCCGGGCACGGCGTCCGGGCGGCAGCGTCTGCACGCCCGGAAGCCGTTGCCCTGGGCGGCGGCCGCCGTCGGGTAGAAGCGGACGTTCTTCCGCTTGGGGGTGACGGCGGGGCAGCTCGGCCGGCAGTAGATACCGGTCGTCTCGACGGCGAAGAAGAACTCCCCGTCGAAACGCGCGTCGCGGCTGCTCACCGCCTCGTATCTGGTCTCTTCGTCCATCACACCGTCCAGTGTGCGCCTTCACGCACCGCCTCACTCGCGGTTTTCGGACGTCGACCAGGGGTGCTCCGGCTACCGCACCCGGCCGCGCTTCGCGTCCATGGCGGCCCGGCCCTCGGCCCCCTTGCGCTTCCAGTCGCGCCGCAGCTCCGAGCGGACCCGGGCGTCGGTCTTGGCGACGATGCGCTGGTTCTCGCGCAGCAGCTTGCGGTAGCTGTCGAAACGGCGTTCGGGCAGCGATCCGTCCTCGATCGCCGTGCGCACCGCGCAGCCCGGTTCGGCCTCGTGGGCGCAGTCGTGGAACCGGCACTGCTGCGCCAGTTCCTCGATCTCGGAGAAGACCTGGCCCACGCCGGTCTCGGCGTCCCACAGACCGACCCCGCGCAGCCCCGGGGTGTCGATCAGCACACCGCCGGAGGGCAGCACCAGGAGGTTGCGGGTCGTGGTGGTGTGCCGGCCCTTGCCGTCGACTTCACGGGCGGCCCGCACCTCCATCTCGTCGTAGCCGAGAAGAGTGTTGGCGAGGGTGGACTTGCCCGCGCCGGAGGCACCGAGGAGCACGCTCGTACCGCCGGAGACGATCGCCGCGAACACGTCGACGCCCTCGCCGGTGGCGGAGCTGACGGGCAGCACCTGCACACCGGGTGCGAGCCGTTCGACGTCCTGGACGAGGTGGGCGAGCGTGGCCGCGTCCGGAACCAGGTCGGCCTTGGTCAGGACGACGACGGTCTCGGCTGCCCCGCCGCCGTCCGCCGCCCCGTCACGGAGCAGCGCGTCACCGCCGGCGGCGGACATGGCCAGGGCGAGGAAGCGCTCCACGCGCCCCAGGTCGAGCTCCACCGCCAGCGAGACGCAGATGGCGATGTGGTCGACGTTGGTGGCCAGCACCTGGCCCTCGGAGCGCTGGGAGGAGGTGGAGCGGACGAAGGCCGTGCGCCGCGGCAGCAGCGTACGGACGAACCGCGGATCGCCGTCGGGGTCGACGGCGGCCCAGTCGCCCGTGCAGATGATCCGCATCGGGTCACGGGGCACGACGAACGCGGTGTCCGCGCGGACCGTGCCGTGCGGCGTGACGATGTCGCACTGCCCGCGGTCGACCCGCACCACGCGTCCGGGCAGCAGTCCCTGTTCGGCGTACGGGGCGAACTCGGCCGCCCAGGCGTCGTCCCAGCCGTAGGCGGACAGGGGGTGCGGCGCCGAGGAGCCCTGAGAAGTGCAGGAGAGAGAGGAAAGGGAGGAGGAAGACGGGAAAGACAAGGGAAACCCTTCACAGGGTGGCCCCGGCTGCGCGCGCTATGGCGCAGAAGTCCTGATGTCGGTCAGCCGGCGGCCACAGAAGTGGGAACGATGCTCTTCGGCTTGTGGGCAGCGCCCACCGCAGCGACAGTCATCAATGTCCTCACCTCCGGGTTCACGCACGGTCCGGCACGGGCATTCTGCTCCGCCGTCCGTTACGACGCACACGATAGCCCGCACCGCTCCGGTGGCGTCAACCGATTTATCGCGGCGCGGCGTTCCGGTGCGCCGCAACGGAGGCGGTGCCGGAACCACCGCCCCGGATATCGGCATCTCTCCCTCGATCGGGTGATACGCATGGAGATCGACCGGTCGCAGACGGTTAGGGTGCCGGACATGACCTCCCCCCAGACAGCCCTCAACACGTTCACCCAGGCCCAGTTGGGCACCCTCTCCCTGATCGGCTGGAGCGGCGAACACCCCCAGGGCGGGCACGATGTCGCCTTCCTGCTCGTGTACTCGCTGGGCGACGGGTCGGACGGCCCGGCCGTCGGCGTGAACGCCATGCACCTCGCCCTGGAGCGCTGCGGGCTCCCGGTCGGCGGTGGCCCGGTGCGCGCCGACGAGACACCCGGCCTCCCGGTGAAACTCCTCGTACAGGCGGGCCAGGCCGTCCTGACCCTGCCTCACTTCACCGCCCAGTACCCCGTGCCGTCCGAATGGCTGGCGGCCGCCCACGCCCAGGGCGAGGTGCACGCGATGTTCGCGACCCGTCCGTGGCCGCAGGGGGCCCCGGGCCTCCCGGTCGACGAGGAGACGCTGCGGTCCTTCGCGGGCGACCCGGATGTCATCGTCACCTCGGCCCACTGCGTCCTTCCGGTCCGCAGCCTCGGCTGACCGCTCCTGGACCACGCGTGATGCCCACCGCCCCCATGGAGGGGTGGTGGGCATCACGCGTGGTCCAGGAGCTACCCGGGAAGCACTGCGGGCGGCCGGGGAGTCCCCGGCCGCCCGCGGTGCGTGTGCGCAATCAGTTGTTGCCGATGCCGTTCCCGGAGAGGACCGGGATGTCGTCGACCAGGTGCGACAGGGCCTCGTCACCCTTGGCCTGGGTGGAGTTGTCGGCGCACTGCTGGTTCTGCGGCGAGTGCAGGACGTTGATGTCCTGGACGGCGACGGGCACGAGGATGCCCACGAGCGCGCCCGCGTTGGCCTTGAGCGGCAGGCCGACACAGGCCTTGTTCAGCGTGCCCTGGACGAGCTGGACCTGCGGGCTGCCGTCACCCTTGGTCACGCTGTTGCCGAACGAGTCCACGGCACCGTTGCCGTTGACCGACGTCGTGCCCTCGTCGTTGCCGATCGCCATGGCCGAGGGGGCCGCGGCGGCCGTCAGGCCGACCAGGGATACGGCCACTGCCGCGCCGGCCATCATCTTCTTCATCAAGCTTCACCTTTCGGAGCGTTCCGTTCTGGAACGTACTGATCAACCCCTCACGGAGGCTTCGGTTCCGCTAGTCCACTCAAATGGGTTCGATCCGGCGTAAGTTCGACGACGGGCGTCAGCCTCGGCAGGCCTCGCCGGAGGTACGGGCCGCGGGAACGAGTCCGCCCGCGCCGGACGGACCGGCCTCCACGGGCTGCGGCGGGGCCGGGTCGCCCCGGGTCGCCTGCCATTCGGCGAGGAGGCGGTCGTAGATCGGTGTGACGTCTTCCGGGCGGCGGTGGTCCCGCGGGAGCCGGCTGTCGTACTGGTCCATGAATGGGCCCTACCCGGTGCGGCGGGCACCGGCCGCCGTCACTACGGCAGGCGGCCCACGGACCCGCCCTTTCGGGGGACGGTCCGGCCGCGCCTGGCCCACGACAGAGGGCCGGCACGTACGGGCGGCCGGTATGCGGCTGCCCGTACGTGCCGGCCCCCGGACACTTCAGGAACGGCAAGGCACTTCGGGAACTACAGGTGCTTCAGGACCTGCTAGTCGTTGGCGACACCGTTGCCGGAGAGGACCGGGATGTCGTCCAGGATGTGCGAGAGGGCCTCGTCACCCTTGGCCTGGGTGGAGTTCTCGGTGCACTGCTGGTTCTGCGGCGACGACAGGACGTTGATGTCCTGGACGGCGATCGGGATCGCGCCGAGCAGCGAACCGACGTTGGCCTTGGCGGGCAGGGCGATGCAGGGCTTGTTGAGCGAGCCCTGGATGAGCGCGAACTGCGGGCTCCAGTCACCGTGGGTGGCGGAGTTGCCGTAGGACTGCACGGCGCCGTTGCCGTTGACCGACGTGGTGCCCTGGTCGTTCCCGATGGCCATGGCCTGCGGGGCGATCGCGGCGGAGACGCCGACGATCGAAGCAGCGACGGCTGCCGAGGCCATAATCTTCTTGATCATGAAACTGCCCTTCTGGGTTTCTCTGTTGCCCGCCTGTACCGGAGCGCTGTGATCAACTCCCGGCGGCGGGAATGGTTGTGCCGCTTCACTCGAACGGTGCTTCCGCCCTCCGTACGGTCACGGAAGGTGCGGCACCGGAGACGTGCGGCCGCCTCGGAGAGGCGTCGATCGGCCGTCGCGGGACGGGTCAGCCGCCGACAGGGAGCCCGCCCATGAGCGGGGCGGCACCCTTGGCCGCGCCCGTGGCCTGGCCGGCGACCTTGGTGACGGTGCCGTCCTTCTGCAGCGCCTCGGCGGCGCCGCCAACGGTGTCGACGACCGGGTCGACAGCCTGCGGGGCCGCTGCCACCACCTGGTTGACGCCGCCGTCGAGGCTGAAGCTGGGGGCCGTGGCGGTGGTAACGGCGAAGGCGGGAGCAGCCGTTCCGAGAGCAACCACGGAACCGGCAACGAACGCAGCAGTCTTCGCGTACTTCACTTTCGGGTTCCCTTCTTGCAGCGGCATCTGTTCCGGGCGCGCACCCGCGCCGCACAAGCCTTCTTTAGCTGTGCCTTCTGCCGCTTTCTCCATGGCTAACGACGCAATTGCGGCCGGGCAACTGGAACATCCGTCTTTTCTGCGAACCGCTCGTCGAGCCGTACGGGAAAACTCTCACCGGGCCGCCCGATGGATTGCATGACTAATCACTGGATCGAGTGCGCGGCAGGACACGGCACCTGAATCGATGGTCCACTGTCGGTATTCCGTCCCGCGCGGCCGCCCTGATGTCCGCCCCCAGCCGCCGGCGCACCGCGCCCCGGGCCGGTGGAATGCCTTTCGGCGCTCCGCCGCATCGGGCAGGCCGCGAACTCCCGGGACGGAAGGCGGGAAAGAGGAAAGCCCCGGATCGCAGGTGATGCGATCCGGGGCAGACCGACGCCGGGACGGGCCCGGCGTCCAGCGGATCAGAAGTTGCCGCAGAAGTTACCGAAGGCCGGGTTCAGCAGACCGACGACGTTCACGGTGTTGCCGCAGACGTTGACCGGAACGTGGACCGGGACCTGGACGAGGTTTCCGGACAGCACGCCCGGGGAGGCCACGGCCGCACCCTCGGCGCCGGAGTCGGCGAAGGCCGGGGCAGCGGCACCCATCGCCATGAGGGTTCCGGCGGCAACGGCGGCGATCTTGGTGTACTTCACTTTCAACCCTTTCTTCGACGGAGTCCGGAGCGGTCACGACTTTCGTGCCGCACGAGCGCGGTCCTGAACACTCGTAACTCCGCCGCTGTAATTCGTAACGATTTCGGACGGTAAGCGAAACTCTCCAAGGACGAGATTTTTCGAAGTCCGCCCGAATGACGCAGTTCCGGACATCCGGCATCCACGCCGGGATGGCCGGATCCGACCGGTGCCGCCCTGCGGAGGGCAGCAGCAGGCCCGGGCCGCTCGGAGGAGGAACGCCGGCGGCCCGGGCCTGTTGACAGCTGGATCAGCGGTTGCCGGCACCGTTGCCGGAGAGGACCGGGATGCCGTCCAGGATGTGCGACAGCGGCTCGTCGCCCTTGGCCTGGGTGGAGTTCTCGGTGCACTGCTGGTTCTGCGGCGACGACAGGACGTTGACGTCCTGGACCGCGATCGGGATGAGACCGATCAGCGAACCGACGTTGGCCTTGGCCGGCAGGCCGATGCAGGGCTTGTTCAGCGAACCCTGGACCAGACCGAACTGCGGGCTGCCGTCGCCGTGCGTCTCGGCGTTGCCGAACGACTGCGAAGCACCGTTGCCGTTGACGGAGGTCGTGCCGCCGTCGTTGCCGATGGCCATCGCCTGCGCTGCGCCGAGACCGAGGATGGAGGCGGCAACGGCACCCGTAGCCAGGACCTTCTTGATCACGATGAACCCTTCTCGTACTGGATGCCCCGTACCGGAGCGCACTGACCAACTCGCTTCCGGACGTTTGGTTATCTCCATTCACCCGAATGCCTGGACATCACGGACGCCCGTACGAAATGAGCCGGTGAATGCGGGATGAATCCGGCAGGCGAACGCACATACGTAGCCCTTCCGGGTGATCACAGGTTTTTCACTGATTCCACGTTTCTCCGTCACGAGGCCGTCGTTATGGGTGTCGTCAAGCCCGCCCGGCGGGACGCTCGCCCAGCAGCACTGGCAGGCCCGACGGTTGCGGCACCGCCTGATGAATGAACTGCGGGCGGTACGCCCGCGCGAAATGTCCTAAGGAAGGGCAACCAATGCGAAAAGCCTTGAGTAAGAGCATGCTCGTCATGGCGGCGGCGTCAGGCATCCTGACCGCCTCCGGCGGGTACGCCTTCGCCGATGCCTCCGCCGACGGCGCGGCGATCGGTTCGCCGGGCGTGGGTTCGGGCAATGCCGTGCAGGTGCCGGTGCACATCCCCGTCAACCTGTGCGGCAACACGGTCAATGTGATCGGTGCGCTGAACCCCGCGTTCGGCAACGAGTGCGAGAACGAGGACGGCGGCTCGGCCGCCGGCGACGCGCAGGGCGCCGAGGCCCAGGGCGTGGCCGCCAACTCCCCGGGGGTGCTGTCGGGCAACCTGGTCCAGCTGCCGGTCGACGTCCCGGTCAACGCCTGTGGCAACACGGTCAGCGTGATCGGTGCGCTGAACCCCGCGTTCGGCAACGAGTGCGAGAACGGATCGGAAGGCGTCGACACCCCGAAGCCCCCGCACCACCACAAGCCGCCGACGCACCACAAGCCCCCGAAGACGCACACGCCGCCCAAGCACCACCACGACCATGAGTGCGCCTGCCAGCCCGGCCACCACCACAACCCGCCGAAGCCGCCGAAGCCGCCGACCCACCACCACGACCACAACTGCCCTCCCAGCCACCACCACAACCCGCCCACGCACAACCCGCCGACCCACAACCCGCCCACGCACAACCCGCCGACGCACACCTGGCACCCGCACAACCCGCCGACCCACACCTGGCACCACACGCCGCCCAAGCACCACAAGCCGCCGCAGATGGCGCACACCGGTGCCAACGGCAACCTGGGCATCGCCGGTGGCGCCAGCGCCGCACTGGTGCTCGGTGGCGGTCTGCTGATGCGCCGCAGCCGCGCCTCGCAGAACTGACGTACCCCGCACACGCGCAAAGGTCCGGCCGGACAGCCCAAGCTGTCCGGCCGGACCTTCCGGTGTCCGGTGTCGCTTCCCGCGGCCGTCAGGCCAGGGAGAGCCCCGCGCGCTCCAGGCACCCGGCGATGGTCGCGGTCTCCGCCGCGTCCAGCCGGCGCATCGGCGGGCTCATCACGTTCGTGGTGATGATCCCGCGCAGCATCAGCGCGGTCTTGAACGCGCCGAGTCCGGCGGCCGTGGCGGACGCCGTGCCGGGACGGGCGGCGCGGATGATGTCGAAGAGCGCGACGAGGCGGTCCTGTTCGGCCTTCGCCGCGGCCCAGTCGCCGCGCACCGCGGCCTCGTGCAGGCGTACGTAACCGTGCGGGTCGACGTTGCCGAGACCCGGGACCGAGCCGTCGGCGCCGCCGAGCATCATCGCGTCGACGACCAGTTCATGACCGGTGAGCACGGAGAACTCCGGCAGGTCCCGGGCGCCGATGACCAGCCGGCGGAACGAGCCGTCGTCCCCGCTGGAGTCCTTCACTCCGGCCAGCACGCCGTCGGCGGCGAGCGGAAGCAGCAGTTCCGGATCCAGCTTGCTGTGTACGCAGACCGGCACGTCGTACGCCAGCAGCGGCAGTTCGACGGCGGCGGCCACGTCCCTGAAGTGCCGGTCGATCTCGAGGTCGTGGGTGCGGGTGTAGAAGGGCGCGGTGACGACGACCGCGTCCGCGCCGAGGGCGGCGGCGCGCTGCGCACGCTCGATCGCCCGGTTGGTCGTGGTCTCGATCGCACCGACGAGGACCGGCACCTGGCCGGCGGCCGCCGAGGTGATGACCTCGATGACCTCGTCCTGCTGTCCGGGCGTCAGATAGGCGGTCTCGCCGGAGCTGCCGAGGGCGAAGAGCCCGCTGACACCGCCGTCGAGAAGATGCCCCACGACCCGCTCCAGGGAGGGACGGTCGAGCTCGCCGTCCGCGGTGAGCGGGGTGACGACGGGCGGGATCACTCCCGAATAGCGGGGGGTTCGGGCGGTCATGCGGTGCTCCTTGCGGACGGTACGGGGGTCGGGTCCCCGGAGGGGGACGCGGGGGTCTGGGGGTGGACGCAGTGCCAGCGGTGTTCGCCGGACCCGATGGTCTGTGCCGGGAAGACCTTGGAGCACTCGTCGTCGGCCTTCCAGCAACGGGTGCTGAACGGGCAGCCGGGCGGCGGGTTGGTGGCGGAGGGCACCGGGCCGGTGAGCACGATGCGTTCCGTCGTCTCCAGCAGGCTGGGCGTCGCGGAGAGCAGGGCCTCGGTGTACGGGTGGCTGGGGCTGCCCGCCACGTCGGCCGCACGGCCCTCCTCGACGATGCGGCCGAGGTAGAGGACGGCGATGCGGTCGGCGAGGTAGCGCACGGTCTGGATGTCGTGCGAGATGAACACCATGCCGAGGCCGAGGCGTTCACGCAGGTCGACGAGGAGGTTCAGCACCTGGGCGCGGACCGAGACGTCGAGTGCGGAGGTGGGTTCGTCTGCGACGATCAGCTCCGGTTCGAGCGCCAGGGCACGGGCGATGGCGACGCGCTGGCGCTGGCCGCCGGAGAGCTGGCCGGGCAGTGCGGCCAGGGTGTGTCCGGGGAGGCCGACCAGGTCGAGGAGTTCCTCGACGCGGGCCTCGCGCTCCTCGCGGGTGCCGCGGCGGTGCACGTCGAGCGGGTCGCGCAGGATCTGGCGGACCGTGAGCCGCGGGTTGAGCGCGGTGGACGGGTCCTGGAAGACGACGCCCACGGCGGAGCCGAAGTCGTCGCGCCGCTGGGATCCGGACATCTCCCACAGGTTCTTGCCGTGGAAGGTGACCTCGCCCTCGGTGGGCTTC
Organism: Streptomyces sp. NBC_00876; assembly: GCF_045207435.1. Classification (NCBI taxonomy): domain Bacteria; kingdom Bacillati; phylum Actinomycetota; class Actinomycetes; order Kitasatosporales; family Streptomycetaceae; genus Streptomyces; species Streptomyces sp. NBC_00876. The sequence continues at coordinate 6,940,600 of NZ_CP108800.1, read as the reverse complement.
TGGAGGCCGGTCAGCACCCGCGCCATCGTCGACTTGCCGCAGCCGGACTCGCCGACCAGGCCGACGATCTCGCCGCGCTTGACCTCCAGGGTGGCGTCGGTCAGGGCGTGGACGGCGTCGCGGCTGAAGAGACCTCCGCTGCGTGCCTTGTGGCGTACGTGAACGCCGTTGAGCCTGATCACAGGGCGCTCCCTTCCAGCTTCTTCGCGGCGGCCTCGGCCGGGTGGTGGCAGGCGAAGCCGTGGTCCGTGGTGGCGCCGCGCACGGTGAGTGCGGGGGTGGTGGTCCGGCAGAGGTCACTCGCCGCGCCGCAGCGGCCGGCGAAGCGGCATCCCGCGCCGAAGCCCTGGGGTGCGGGGACTACGCCGCGGATCTGGTGGAGCCGCTCGGCGCCGGCCTCCAGGGAGACGACTGAACCGAGGAGGCCGCGGCTGTAGTGGTGGGCGGGGTCGGTGAGGACCGACCGGGTGTCGCCGACCTCGGCGAGCCGTCCCGCGTACATCACGGCGACCCGGTGGGAGAGGTCGCCGACCAGGGCGAGGTCGTGGCTGACCAGCACCATGGCGAAGCCGAGCTCGTCGCGGAGCCTGATGAGGAGTTCGACGACCTGGGCCTGGACGGTGACGTCGAGGGCGGTGGTCGGCTCGTCCGCGATCAGGAGGCGGGGGCTGCGGGACAGGGCCATGGCGATGAGTACGCGCTGGCGCTGGCCGCCGGAGAGCTCGTGCGGATAACTGCGCAGGGTGCGCTCGGGCGAGAGGCCGACGAGCTCGAGGAGCTCGGCGGGGGTCTTCGTACCGCCGCGCGAGGTGAGCTGCTTGAGCTGGGTGCCCACGAGCACGGAGGGGTTGAGGGAGGAGAGCGCGTCCTGGTAGACCATCGCGATCTCGGGGCCCATCAGGGCGCGGCGTTCCTTGGGCGGGAGCTTCAGCAGGTCCCGGCCGCGGTACATGATCTCGCCGCTGACCTCGGCGTTGCGGGCGAGGAGCCCCATGACGGCGAGGCTGGTGATGGACTTTCCGCAGCCGGACTCGCCGACCAGGCCGAGGGTCTCGCCCTCGTGGACGGTGAAGTTCAGCTTGTCGACGACGGGGATCTCGCCGTAGCGGTCCGGGAAGCGGATCGCCAGATCGCGTACGACGAGGAGTTCCTCGGCGTCCGCGCGGACCGGCGTGATGGTGGGCTCGGTGGCGTTGATGTGCCGGGCGAGCTTGGTGAGGGCCGCGTCGATGTCGACGGTGGCGGCGGCCTCGACCGGGTCCGGTGCGGCGGTCGCGTTGGGGTCGGCGGCGGCCCGGGCGCTCTTGGGCGCCGCGGAGGCGTCGGTGAGGCCCTCGGAGAGGATGTTGAGCGCGAGCACCGTGATCAGCAGGGCGAGGCCGGGGAAGAACGTGGCCCACCAGCCGCCCGCGAGCAGGATCTGCCGGCCGTAGGCGAGGACGCTGCCCCAGCTGGGGTCGGGGTCCTGCACACCGGCGCCGATGAAGGAGAGGCTCGCCTCGAAGATGATGGCCTCGGCGACCATGACGGTCGCGAAGACCATGACCGGGGCCATGCAGTTGACCGCGACGTGCTTGAGCACGATGTAGCCGCGCCGGGCACCGATGACCTTCTCGGCGGCGACGTAGTCCTCGCCGTACTGGGAAAGGACGTTGGCGCGCACCACACGGGCCAGCGACGGGGTGTACACGAAGGCGATGGTGAAGATGATGACGGGGATGCTGGTCCCGAAGACCGCGACGAGGACGGCGGCCAGCGCGATCGGCGGGAACGACATCACCACGTCGAGGGTGCGCATCACGGACTCGTCGCCGAGCTTGCGCGAGGTGGCGGCGAGCGAGCCGAGCAGGGCGCCGGCGACCAGGGCGCAGGCCGTCGAGCCGAGGCCGATGATCAGCGAGTAGCGCGAGCCGTGCAGGACGCGGGCGAACACGTCGCGTCCCGCCCGGTCGGTGCCGAACCAGTGGTCGGCGCTGGGGGCCTGGACGGGGTTGCCCGTGGCCAGGGGGTCCTGGGTGAGCAGAGGGGCGAGTACGGCCCCGAGGATGACGACGATCAGGACGCCGAGAGCGACGCGGGAGGTTACCGGGAGGGCGCGGAAGGCGACGCCCGGTCGGGAGAGCTTCTTGGCCAGACGGCCCGTGGCGAACATGTCACACCGTCCTGATGCGCGGATTGACCAGCAGGTAGAGCAGGTCGACGATGACGTTGACCACCAGGAACGCGATGGCGATGGTCAGTACGGTGCCCTGGACCAGGGCGATGTCGCCTCCGGTGACACCTTCGAGGATGAGCTTGCCCATGCCGGGCAGGTCGAAGATCGCCTCGATGACGACGGCGCCGCTGAGCAGGTAGCCGACCTTGACGCCGAGCACGGTGAGCGGGGTGACGAGCGCGTTGCGCAGCACCGAGCGGATGACCAGGAAGACCGGCAGGCCGTTGCCCTGCGCGGTACGCACGTAGTCCCGGTCGAGTTCGGTGACCATCGAGGTGCGGATGAGGCGGGCGAGCGAGGCGGCGACGGGCACCGCCAGGGACACGGCGGGCAGGATCATCGTTCTGAGCCACCCGCCGAACGAGTCGGCGATGTTGGTGTATCCGCCGGTCGGGAAGATCTGGGAGTTCAGCGCGAACTGCTGGATGAGCAGGACGCCGAGCCAGAAGGACGGCACGGCGACCCCGGCCATGGACAGGATCCGGAAGAGCTGGTCGGGCCAGCGGTCGCGGTACATCGCGCCCAGGACGCCACCGATGACGGCGAGGACGACGGCGATGATGAGCCCGAGGATGGTGAGCTGGAGGGTGAGGGGGAAGGCGGCGGTGATCCGGTCGATCACGGGCTGGCTCGGCGGCACGGTCGACCCGAGGTCGAAGTGGATCAGCTGGCCGAGGAAGTGGAAGTAGCGCACGGGCAGCGGGTCGTTGAGCCCGTTGGCCTCGGCGAAGGCCTCCCGGGCCTCGGGGGTGGCGCTCTCCCCGAGCGCGTTGTAGGCCGGGTCGACCGGCGAGAACTGCAGCACCACGAAGACGAGCAACGCGATACCGAGGATCATCACCGGCATCATCGCGACGCGGCGCAGCGCGAGCCGGAGAAAAGCAACCATCGTCGGGTTCCTTGCGGTTGGGCGGTCATCCGGTCCAGGACACGGGGGGGGCGCTGTGCAGGACCGGGCTATCGGGCGCGCGGCGGGCGGCGCCGGTCTGTGGCTCGCGTCCGGATCGGGCCGGGGCGGCCCGGTCCGGACGCGAGTGCTGGGGGCCGGGCCGTACGGCGGCCTGTGCGGGGGCTGTCGTACGGCCCGGCGGGAATCGCCGGTCAGGCGGGGCTGACGTCCAGGAAGGACAGGCCGGTGGTCGGCAGCGGCTTGAAGCCGGTCAGGCCCTTCTCGTTCCAGGCGGTGGGCAGCTTGCGGTGGAGGATCGGGTAGAGCGGCACCTCGTCGGCGACGAGGTCGGTGACCTGGGCCCACAGCTGCTTGCGGGTCGCCTCGTCGCCGGCCTGGGCGGCCTTGTCGAGGAGCTGCTTGACCTTCTTGTACTCGGCGGTCTTGGACCAGCCGTAGCGGTTCTCCGGCCAGAAACCGTAGTAGAACCAGCGCAGCAGCAGGTCCGCGTCGTTACCGAAGACCGAGGGGTCGCCGGGTGCGACGAGGACCTCGAAGTCGCCGCTGTCGACCTTGGCGTACTGGGCCGCGGACTGGGCGATGCCCAGGGTGGCCTCGATGCCGGCCGCGGCCCAGCTCTCCTTGATCAGCGGGGCGATGTCCTTGACCCAGCCGGTGTCCGTGGTCAGGACGGTGAACTTGAGGTTCTTCACCCCGGCCTCGGCGAGCAGCTTCTTCGCCTTGGCCACGTCGTGCGTGTAGACGGTGGCGGCCTTGTGGTAGTCGGGGTGCGTGGCGGGCACGTAGCCCGTGGCGGCCGACGCGTTCCCGACCATGGCGGTCTTGATGATCTTCTCGGTGTCCAGCGCGTAGAACAGGGCCTGGCGGACCCGCTTGTCGGCGAACCGCTTGTCGGCGGTGTTGAACATCAGGAAGAGCAGACCGAAGGACTGCACCGACTCGGTCTTCGCCGTGCCGGAGAGCCCCTTCACGTCGATGTACGGAACGTCCTCGATGGCCTGGACGCGGCCGGACTGCATGGCGCTGACGCGGGCCGACTGGTCCGAGATCAGGCGCCAGACCATCTTCTTGGCCTTGGCGGGGTGCGCGCCGTTGTACTTGTCGAACTTCTCGAAGACGATCTTGTCCTCGCGGGTCGCCGAGATGAACTTGTACGGCCCCGAGCCGACGGGCTTGGCGTCGAAACCCTTGACGTCCGCCTCGACGATCTTCTTCGGGACGATCCGGGCCACGGCGATGCGGGACGGGAAGAGCGCGAAGGGGTACTTGAGCTTGAACTCCACCGTGCCGGCGTCGACGGCCTTGACCGTGTCGATGAACGGCACGAACTGCGCCATCAGCGAGGCGTTCTTCGGGTCCAGGATCCGCTCGAAGCTGAACACCACGTCGTCGGCGGTGACGGCCGATCCGTCGTGGAAGGTCGCACCCTTGCGGAGCGTGGCCCGGTAGGTGGTGGCGTTGATCTTCTTCGGCATCTCGGTGGCGAGAGCGGGCCGTGCCACGAGTGTTGCCGGATCGAGATCCACCAGACCCTCGAAGATGTGCATATTGGCGGCGTACGGGGTCGCGCCCGAGGTGATCATCGGGTCGAAGCCGGTCGACAGCGGGTAGGACAGACCGGCCTCGATGAGGTCGCTGCCGCTGCCCTTGCCCGCCGAGCCGTTGGCGGTCGAGGACGGTCCGCCGCACGCGGAAAGGCCTGCTGTGATGGCGGCTGCGGCACCGACGATGCCGGTGTAACGCAGGAAGGTGCGGCGCTCGACACCGGCTGATCTCAGCTCGGGCACGGGTCCTCCAGGGACTTTGAGGTGGGGCGGCGGGGTAAAAACGGGGGGCTGGCACAGGTTCACGGGAGACCGCGGAGCCTGAAGCATCAGACGTCAGATGTCTGATGCCTTGATAGCGTGGGAACGTAGCTTGACAATCGAGAGGGGTCAAGAGGTGGGGAGTTCACATATGTCCGAAACGAGGCCCGGCCGGCAGCTGCTCCGGCAGGAAGTCGTCGACGGCATCAAGCGGTACATCCTCGAAAAACGGCTCCGCCCCGGGGACCCGCTGCCCACTGAGCCCGCCCTGTGCGAGGCCCTCGGCGCCAGCCGCTCCAGCGTTCGCGAGGCCGTGAAGATCCTCAACGCGCTGGACATCGTCGAGGTCCGCCACGGGCACGGCACGTACGTCGGCCGGCTGAGCCTGTCCGCACTGGTGGAGAGCCTGACCTTCCGGGGGCTGCTCTCCCCCGACGACGACTTCCAGGTGATGGCCGACCTGGTCGACGTGCGCGAGCTCTTCGAGCGCGGGATGGCCGACCGGATCGTCTCGCTGCTCTCCCCGGAGCAGCTCGACGCGCTGGACGGCCTGGTGGCCACCATGCGCGAGACCGGGGCCCAGGAGGGGCACGGCTTCGTCGACGCCGACCGCGCCTTCCACGCCCTGCTCGTCGCCCCGCTGGGCAACGACCTGATCGGCCAGCTCTCGATGGCCTTCTGGGACGTGTACGCGATCGTCGCGCCGCATCTGGACGGGTTCACGCACGCCGACGAGACGGCGACGATCGCGGCCCACCAGAACATCGTGGACGCCGCCCGGGCCGGCGACATCAACGGGTTCATCAAGGCGCTCGGCGAGCACTACGCCCCCGTCAGGCGCCGGATCTCCGAGGCCCGGGCCCGGGGCTGAGCCGGGCCGCCGGCGCCGGCCCCGGGCCGAGCCGTCGAACCGTCTTCCGCCGCACTCCGGGCGGCGACGACCGTTCGACGACACGACCCGGGGCCGGCACGACCGGACCGGCGAACCCTTGACGGCCCCCGCGGCAGATGCCTAGGGTCCGTGTGCCGACAGGACATCTGACGTCATCCGTCTGATGATCAGTGCTTCACCTTGCACATGGCACTCCCGCCGCACCCCAGGAGGGCACCTCCATGCCGTTGACGGACCTCTCGCTCGCGGACTGCCGCGACTACAGGCCGACGCTGCCCGTTCCGGCGGACTTCGACGTCTTCTGGTCGCGGACCCTGGACGAGGCCAGGTCCTGTGCGGCGGACGAGCCGGCCTTCACCGAGGTGGAGACCGGGCTCACCCAGGTCCGTACCTACGACGTGACGGTGCCCGGCTTCGGCGGGCAGCCGGTGCGCGGCTGGCTGCGGATGCCGGCCGGTGCGCAGCGGCCGCTGGGCTGCGTCGTGGAGTTCCTGGGCTACGGCCGCGGCCGGGGTCTCGCGCACGAGAACCTGCTGTGGGCGTCGGCCGGCTACGCGCACCTGCTCATGGACACCCGCGGGCAGGGCTGGTCGGCCGCCGGCGGCGACACCGCCGATCCGCACGGCGGGGCGGCCGGGGTCGTACCCGGTTTCCTCACCCGGGGCATCGAGAGCCCCGAAACGTACTACTACCGGCGGCTGTTCACCGACGCGGTGCGCTGCGTCGACGCGGTGCGCGGTCACCCGGCCATCGATCCGGACCGGATCGTGGTGACCGGGGTCAGCCAGGGCGGCGGGATCGCGCTGGCCGTCTCGGGGCTCGTGCCGGGGCTGGCCGGGGTGATGCCGGATGTGCCGTTCCTCTGCAACTTCCGTCGCGGGGCCGAGATTTCGGGCCGCCCGCCGTTCACCGAGATCGCCGAGTACATCAAGCTCCACCGCGACCGCGCCGAGACCGTCTTCTCCACGCTGTCGTACTTCGATGCCGCACTGCTCGCCACCCGGGCCACGGCACCCGCCCTGTTCTCCATCGCGATGATGGACGACATCTGCCCGCCCTCCACGTGCTTCACCGCCTACAACGGCTACGCCGGGCCCAAGGACGTGAGGATCTACGCGTTCAACGGGCACGAGGGCGGCGCGGAGTACCAGCAGCGGGAGCAACTGGCCTGGGTGCGTTCCCTGTTCGCAGGCCTGCCGTCGGGGCAGGCCGGCCACTCCTGACCGGAGGCACCTTCCGTGCGCAGACGATCCATGCTTCTTGCCGCAGGCGCGGCGGCCCTGAGCACCCAGCCAGGCGGCCGCGCCTTCGCCGCCGCTTCGGGCAGCGGCCCGATCCTGGACCACGACACCCCCGTGGACCTGGACGGCAGCGAGTACGTCGACCTGTCGAACCAGGCCGGCGCACTCGCCCCGCTCACCACGGGAACCATCGTCGTCACCTTCCGCACCACCAGCCACAACGAGGCGATGACGCTGATCAGCGCCTCGGACCCCACCGCCCCCTCCTCCAACATCACGCTGAACCTGAGCGGCGGCGCCCTTCAGTTCTCCGTACGGGAGAAGGGTGCGGTCCTTATCAATGTCATGACCAGGACACGTTACGACGACGGGCTGCGCCACACCGTCGCCGTCACCGTCGGCCCCACGGGCACCAAGGTGCACGCCGGCGGGCGCGCCGTGTTCGACACGGCCCAGCGCTCCTTCTTCGGGAACGTGTCCAGGCCGACCGCCCTCACCCTGGGGCGCAACACCGACAGCGACCACCCCGGCGGGGAGTGGTTCTTCACCGGCACCATCGAGCGGGCCGCCGTCTGGGACCGGGTGCTGAGCGAAGCCGAACTGGTCGCGCAGTGCCCGCGCCCCGAACTCGCGGACCAGGGCCGGATCTCCACCATCCTCAACAGCAACACCCCGGCCACCTGGGTCATCACCGGTGACAGCATCACGCACGGCGCCCTGCACACCAACGGCTGGCGCAGCTACCCGGAGCACTGGACGGAAAGGGTCCGCTGGGAGCTGGGCAAGCCGAAGAACCGCGACTTCGTCATCGATTCCGGGGTGAGCGGCGCCACCAGCGCCGAACTCGTCGCCCAGTTCCGCGAGCGGGTCACCGCCTTCTCGCCGCAGGTCGTCTCGATCATGATCGGTACGAACGACATCGCGACGTCGGGCCTGGGCCCGGACGTCTACCGGGCCAACCTCGTCTCCCTCGTGCGCTCGGTGAGGGCCCTGCCCGGCTCCCCCGTACCGGTGCTCCAGTCACCCAACCCGGTCGATCCGGCGAAGTGGCCGGGCCGGGTGAACCTGTCGCAGTACGCGCAGGTGATGGGCGAGGTCGCGGCGCAGGAGAGCGTCCTGTTCATCGACCACTACAACGACTGGCTCGACGGCGACGGCGGCCAGGTCCCCCTGACCCTGCTCAACGACGGGCTCCACCCCAACGAGCGGGGCCACCACCGCATCGTCCTCAAAATGATCAAGGACCTGCGGATCTTCGACGCGAGCAGCCGGGTCTGCTCCCTGCACATCCCGTAGTCCCGGCGCCTCCCCCCTGTCTCCCACCCTTCGAGAAGCACCACCCCTTCCGAGAAGAGAGATCGTCCATGCAGCGAACTGTCCCTGTCGCCCTGCTCGGTGCCGCCCTGCTGGTGGTCACCACGACCGGCACCGCGCAGGCCGCGGCACCCGCCCCCGGCACGCTCACCTCGCAGGACCTCACCGTCGACGGCGTCGGCTCCCCCCACTACCGCATCCCGGCCCTGACCACCTCGGTCAAGGGCACCGTGCTGGCGGCGTACGACGCCCGGCCCACCCTCGGTGACCTGCCGTCCAACATCGGCATCGTGCTGCGGCGCAGCACCGACGGCGGTACGACCTGGCAGGCGCAGCAGGTGGTCCGCAAGGACGCCGCACCCCAGGGCTACGGTGACCCGAGCCTGCTCGTCGACCGGACGACCGGCCGGATCTTCCTCTTCTACGCGGCCGGCGTGAACCAGGGCTTCTTCGGTTCGGCCACCGGCAACGACGAGTCCGACCCGAACGTCCTTCAGGCCGACTACAGCTACTCCGACGACGACGGGGTGACCTGGACCCACCGCCGGATCACCAAGCAGATCAAGGACCCCGCCTGGGGCGGGATGTTCGCGGCGTCCGGCGAGGGCATCCAGCTGCGCAACGGGGCCCACAAGGGCCGGCTGATCCAGCAGTACGCCATCCGCAACAACGGCGCCAACTACGCGGTCAGCGCGTACAGCGACGACCACGGCGCCACCTGGAAGATGGGCACGCCGGTCGGCCCCGGCGGCGACGAGAACAAGACCGTGGAGCTGAACGACGGCACGGTCATGCTCAACAACCGCTCGGCGCCGTACCGGACGATCGCGTACTCCACCGACGGCGGGGCCACCTACACCCCGTTCGTCCAGGACACCGAGCTCCCCGACCCGGCGAACAACGCCTCCGTCATGCGCTACGCCCCCGACGCCCCGGCCGCGAACCCGCAGTCCTCCTGGCTGCTGTTCAGCAACACCGAGGCCACGTCGCGCAAGAACCTCACGGTCAAGATGTCCTGCGACAACGGGAAGACCTGGCCGATCAAGAAGGTCGTCGACGCGGGCGCATCGGCCTACTCGACCCTGACCCGGCTGCCCGACGGCCGGCTCGGCCTGCTGTACGAGCGGGGCAACTACGAGCACATCACGTACTCCTCGTTCGACCTGAAGTGGCTCGGCGGCACCTGCGCCGACATCACGATCACCCCGCCGGCCGCCCTCAAGGCGGGTGCCGCCGCCGAGGTGACGGTCCGGGTCGTCAACCGGATGGACGTGCGCCGCAGCGCCGGCACGGTCGACCTGGCCGTGCCGGCCGGGTGGACGGCCACGCGGACCGCGATCCCCGCGCTGAGGCCCGGTGAGGGCGCCAACATCAAGGTCCCGGTCACCGTGCCCGCGGGCACGACGGGGAACGCCACGCTGACCGCCACCTACTCGGCGGACGGGAAGCAGGCATCGGGCAGCGCGACGGTGACCGTCACGCCGTAGCCCGGACGAAGGCCCTGCGTCCAGCCGCCACGGGGCGGTTGGACGCAGGTTGCCGCCACGCCGTTCAATGGGCGCCACACACAGTGACCGGAGAGGGCGGTGGCGGACGTGGCGGGAGCCGGATTACGCATCGGGGTGGTCGGCGGGAGCGTCGCCGGCTGCGCGATGGCGATCGCCGGGGCCGGAGCCGGGGCCGAGGTCACGGTGTACGAGCGCAGCGACGGGGCGCTGGAGGACCGGGGGTTCGGCATCGTCGTCCCGCCGCCGCTCCACGCCGAGCTGGTCGCGGCCGGGTATCTGGACGCCGGTATGCCGACGGCCCCGGTGCCCTCGCGGGTCTGGCTGACCCGGGAGCCAGGGCGGCATCAGGCGCGTGAACTGGCCCGGCAGGAAGCGGCGGTGACGCCGTGCCACTGGGGTCTGCTGTGGCGCACACTGCGTGCGAACGCCGAGGGGGTGACTTATCACCGGGGCCGCCCCGTCACCGAGGTGCTGCGCCGGCCGTCGGGCGGCGCCGTGATCCGTACGGCGGATTCCGAGGAGCGGTACGACATCGTCGTCGGGGCGGACGGACCGCGGTCCGTCACCCGGGCGGCTGTCGCCCCGGAGGTGCGGCCGGCTCCGGCGGGGTACGTGGTGTGGCGCGGCACCCTCCCGCTCGACGCGTTCACCGGACACCCGCAGCAGCTGGAACTGGTTCGAACTGCCTGGATCACGCTGGGATTCCGTGGCGGGCACGGCGTGTTCTACCTGATCCCGGGCGCCCTCGACGGGTCCCGGCTGCTGGCCTACGCCATCTACGGCACCCCTCCCCCGCCGTCGTGGACCGCCGGGCGCGAGGAGTACGTGCGGCGCGTCGCCGAGGAGCACTTCCCCGCGGACTGGGCCGAGATCGTCGGCCGGGGTGCGCATACCTCGCTGGCCTGCCACGACGTCGCCGACTTCCATGTGCCCCGGGTGGCGAAGCCGCCGTTCCTGCTGGCGGGGGACGCCGCGAGCATCACCAGACCGCACACCGCGAGCGGCGCCACGAAGGCCTTGCAGGACGCGCTCTGCCTGGAGCGAGTGCTGCGCGCGTCGTCGTCGGCGGACGGGGCGCTGCACCGGTACGCGGACGAGCGGTCGGCCGAGGGCGCCCGTCTCGTCGCCCTCGGCCGCAGGCTGGGGCACGCCATGGTCGAGCGGACGCCGGACTGGGCCTCGATGGGGGCCGCGGAGGTGGCGGCGTGGTCCCGGGCCACGCTGGACGGCGCGGACAGCTATCTGTACGGCGGCGGCCGGCGGCAGTGACGTCGAGGGTCTGATTCAGCGGCCTGCCGGTGCCGCGCCGGCGGTCAGTGCGGCCATGTCCACGACCCGGTCGGCGGCCTCCGCCACGGCCGGGTCGTGCGTCGCCACGACCGTGACGCAGTTGTCCTGGTGGGCCCGTTCAGCGAGGAGCGCGGCCAGGTCACCGGCCTGGGAACGGTCGACAGCCGCCGTCGGTTCGTCGATCAGCAGCAGCTTCGGCGAGAGGAAGAGCGCACGAGCCAGGGCCACACGCTGGCGTTCGCCGCCGGAGAGCTGTTCGGGGCGGTGGCGCAGGCGATGGCCGAGCCCCACCCGGGTCAGGGCCTCCCCGGCCCGGGAGCGGTGCGCGCGGGGGCGTTCGCCGCCGATGTACACCGCGGCAAGCAGCTGGTCGGTGGCCGTGAGGCCGGAGAGCAGGTTGCCGCTCTGGAACATGTAGCCGATCCGTTCCCGGCGGGCCTTGGCGCGCCGGGCGTCGGAGAGCCCGGCGAGGTCCTCGCCGTCCAGCAGGACCTGGCCCGCGGTGGGCCGAAGCAGCGCGCCCGCGACGGCGAGCAGCGTGGACTTGCCGGAGCCCGACGGGCCGACGAGAGCCGTCATGCGGCCGGGTTCGAAGGTGACGTCGAGGCCGTCGAGGACGGTGGTACGGGCATCGGCGCGGCCGAACGTGACGGTGACGCCGTTCAGTTCGAGGCTCATCGGTTGGCTCCCAGCATGGTCAGCGGATCGGCTCGGGTGACCCGGCGCAGGGTCAGGGCGGTGCCCGCGAGGCCCACGGCCGCGACGGTGCACATGGTGACGGTGAGAGTGGCGGCGGGCAGGCTGAACGGCACCTGTTCGCCGACCAGCAGCCCGACCGCTCCGGCGAGCAGGGCGCCCGCGGCGGTCCCCAGGGCGACGACCAGGGCCGCCTGGAGAACGGTGTGGGCGAGGAGCCGCCTGCGGGAGGCGCCCATGGCGCGCAGCAGGGCGAGTTCGGGCTGCCGCTGTACGGTCCACACGGCGAAGAAGGCGCCGACCACGAGTGGGGCGATCAGGTAGAGGAAGACCTGGATCGAGTTCATGGTGACGCGCTCCCCGGTGTAGCCGGGGGCCGCCTCGTACGCCTTCTCCTTGGAGAGCGTGGTGGTGGAGTACCGCGCGTCGAGGGCGGCGGTCGAGGCCCCGTCCGGCGGGGTGCGCAGGGCGAGGGCGCTGAACTGGCCGGGGATCGCTGCTGTCGCGGACGCCGGGGCACCGGGGGTGCTGAAGCGGATGCGCTGCCAGGTCCTCAACGGGACGTAGGCGACGGGCACATGGCCGTAGCTTGAGCGCTCGGTCCGTCCGACGACGCGCAGTTCGATGCCGAGCCGGTCGATGACGAGGGTGTCACCGACGCGGACGCCCTCGTCGGCGAGCTTGGCGGACATCACCATGCTGTCCGCCGCCGCGCCGCCGAGACCGTCGCCCTCGGATACCGAGGGGGCGAGGAAGGAGTCGGGCTCGACGCCGAAGGCGGCGAGGTCGACCTCGGCGCCACGGTTCGTCGTGCCGCGGGTGATGGCGACCCCCAGCGGAGTCGTCTCGGTGTCCGCGTCCTCGCTCCACCCGGCGGCGGTCTTCTCGTCGAGGAGGCTGCGGGCGAACTGGTCGGACCGGGCGTCCGAGGAGAAGACCAGCTGCGAGGCGGGCAGGCGGCGCAGCGCGGAGATGGTGTCGTCACCCAGGCCGGTGGTGAAACCGGAGACGATGCCGACGAGTGCGGCGACGAGCACCACGACGGATCCCATGAGCAGGAAGCGCCCTCGGGCGGCGCGTAGCTCCAGCAGAGCGAGGAACACGGCGGTTCCCTTCGATGGATCGATGTTAGGGACAGTGCGTCGCTAACATAGATGATGGCGACGCGACGTCCCTAAGTGGGGGCCTGATGCACCGCGGGGACTTCTAGACTGGGCCGGTGCCCAGGATCAGAGCCGCGACGGTTGCCGAGCACCACGCCCAGCAGCGACTGGCCCTGGTGCGAGCGGCACGTGAGCTGCTGGAGAGCGGCGACGCCGATGCCGTGACCTTCACCGCGATCGCCAAAGCCACGGGCCTCGCCCGCAACAGCGTGTACAAGTACTTCCCGGGCCGCCCCGAGCTGCTCGCCGCGGTCGTCGAGGACGCGATGCCCCGCTGGACGGACGCCATCCGGGCCGGCATGTCGGCGGCCGGCACGCCCGAGGAGAAGATCGCCGCCTACGTGTCGTCGCAGTTGGCCCTGGTACGCGGCGGGGAGCACCGGATCGCCCAGGCGCTGGCCGGGGTACGGGACGCGGCGGTGGTGCGGGAGAGCGCGGTGCGGGCCCACCGGGAGCTGCTCACCCCGCTGATCGACGCGCTCACGGAGCTGGGCGAGGAGGATCCGCGGCGCACCTCGCTGCTCCTCCAGGGAATCGTCAACGCGGCCACGACGGCGATCGAGAACGGCGACGACCCGGCCGCGGTGACGGACCGCGCGGTACGCATGGCCGTCACCGCGATCACCGGGACGATCCCGGGACAGTGAGAGCGCCGGCCGGTGCCGGGCCCGGCACCGCGTCTACGGGACCAGGGCGGGCTCGAGGCGTTCGCGGATGCCGTCGAAGTGGGTGCGCATCGCCCGTACCGCGCGTTCGCCGTCGGCCGCCGCGACCGCCGCGACGATCTCGCGGTGCTGGACGCAGGTGACCAGCGGGTCCTGGTGGCCGTCGTCGAAGTCCTCGCGCACCCGGTCCATGGCCGCCCAGAACGCGTCGAGCACCTCGCTGAGCAGGTGGTTGTCGAGCGAGGCGTACAGCGCGAGGTGGAAGGCGCGGTCGGTGGAGCGTGCCACCCGGCCGGTGACGGCCTCCTCCTCCATCTTCGCGACCAGGGCGCGCAGCACCCCGATGTCCTCGTCCGGGACACCGGCCGCGACGGCCCCGACGAGCCCCGCCTCCAGTGCCTCGCGCACCTTCATCAGCTCGGCGAGACCCGGCTCGCCCTGGCGGTGGCGGACAGCCGCGCGGAAGGCGAGCCCCTCGGCGAACGGTGACAGGGACAGTGAGCCCACGAAGGTGCCGTACCCCCGGCGGATCTCGACGACGTTGACCGCCTGGAGCGACTTGAGGGCCTCGCGCACCGAGACCCGGCCGGCTTCGAAGAGCTCCATCAGCTCGGTCTCCGTGGGCAGAGCGTCGCCCGGCGCGAGCCGGCGCTCCAGGATCAGTTCCTTGATCCAGCGCTCGATGTCCTGAGCCATGGTGGGCCGCGCCACAACATCCTCCTGAGGTGCCGTTGCCCCTTGACCGGTTGCAGGAGCATCTGTTTAAGGTGAGCCAGACATAGGACATCTTACGTCTCACGTCTTGATCCGGGTAGCCGCTCAGGCCACGGATCAGTGTCCCGATCAGCTGGAGCCCTCACCATGCCTCTGACCGCACCCTTGCGCGGCGTCGTCCCGCCGGTCTGCACCCCGCTCACCTCCCGCGGGGAGGTCGACACCACGTCCCTCGTCCGGCTCGTCGAGCACCTCATCGGCGGGGGCGTGCACGGACTCTTCGCGCTCGGGTCCACCAGCGAGGTCGCCTACCTCACCGACGAACAGCGCGCCACGGTCCTGGAGACCGTCGTCAACGCGACCGACGGCCGCGTCCCGGTCCTGGCGGGTGTCATCGACACCACGACGGCGCGCGTGGTCGAGCACGCCAGGTCCGCCGCCGAGCTGGGCGCGGACGCCCTGGTCGCGACCGCGCCGTTCTACACCCGCACCCACGCCAAGGAGATCGCCGGTCACTTCCGCCGGCTGCGCGCCGAGGTGGACCTGCCGCTGTTCGCGTACGACATCCCGGTCGCCGTGCACAGCAAGCTGTCCGCCGCACTGGTCCGCGAACTCGCCGAGGACGGCACCCTGGCCGGTCTCAAGGACAGCAGCGGCGACGAGGGCGGGCTGCGCAGGCTCGTCGTCGAGCTCGGCGGCCGCGAGGGCCGCGCGCACGGGCCGGTGCCGGAGTTCAGCATCCTCACCGGCTCCGAACTGACCGTGGACGCGGCGCTGCTGGCCGGGGCCGACGGTGTCGTCCCCGGTATCGGCAACGTGGACCCGTCCGGCTACGTACGGCTCTACGAGGCCGCGCGGGCCGGGGACTGGACGCTGGCCGCGAAGGAGCAGGAGCGGCTCATCGAGCTGTTCGCCATGGTCGACGCCGGCCCGGAGGCGGACATGGGCCGCAGCTCCTCGGCGCTCGGCTCGTTCAAGTCGGCGCTCCAGCTGCTCGGGATCATCGAGTGCGGCGACACCGCGTTCCCGCAGATCCAGCTGTCCGCCGAATCCGTCGCGCTCGTCTCCGGACGGCTGCGCGACGCCGGTCTGCCGCCGGTCCGATGACCGCCCCGACGCAGCAGGCACCGGCCGGACGGCCCGTCGTCGGCCTCGACCTGGGCGGCACGAAGATCGCCGCCGCGCTCCTGGGCGCGGACGGCACGGTCCTGGCCCGGCACAGCCGGCCCACCCCGGCCCAGCAGGGCGCCGCAGCGGTGCTCGACGCACTCGCGGCGGCCGCCTCCGAGGTCGACCCGGGCCGAAGCGCCGAGGTGCTCGGCATCGCGGCAGCCGGGGTCATCGACCCCCGCAGCGGCATGGTCACCAGCGCCACCGACTCCATCCGCGGCTGGGCGGGCACCCCCCTGGGGGCCGGACTCGCCGACCGGACCGGATACGCGGTGGCCTGCGACAACGACGTGCGCGCGACCGCCGGGCCGGAACTCGCCGCGCTGAACGCGGAGACCGGGGGCCACGGCTCGCTGCTCTTCGCGGCCATCGGCACCGGAGTCGGCGGCGCCATCGCCGTCGACGGCCGCATGCTGCACGGCGCGTCCGGCATCGCCGGGCACCTCGGCCACCTGCCCAGCCCCGAGGCGGCCGGGCTGCCCTGTACCTGCGGCGCCACCGGTCATCTGGAGGTCATCGCCTCCGGACCCGGGATCGCCGCCCACTACGAGCGGCTGACCGGCGCCCCCGTGGACCGGCTGGAGACCGTCGCCGCGCGCGCCGCGCAGGGCGACGCCCACGCCGTCACCGCCATCACCACCGGTGCGGCCGCCGCCGGCCATGTCCTCGGCGGGCTCGCCAACGCGCTCGGCCCCGACCGGGTCGTCGTCGGCGGCGGGGTCCCGCGGATCGGCCCGCTGTACGAGGACGCCCTGCTGGCCGCCCTCGCCGCGGAGCTGATGGGCCCCCTGCGCGGGCTCGTACCCCGGGCGCCGCTCCTCGGCCACGACGCGGCCGTGCTCGGCGCGGCCGCCCTCACCACCACCCTTCCCCTCCACCACCCGGGAGCTCTTCGATGACCGCACAGGAACTGACCACCATCCTCCAGGGCAAGCTGATCGTGTCCTGCCAGGCACCTCCGGGCGATCCGATGCGGGAGACGTCCACCCTGGTCCGGCTCGCGCTCTCGGCGGTCGCCGGGGGCGGCGCCGCGATCCGGGCCAACGAGCCGGAGGTCGTCGCCGCGATCACCGCCGTCGTCGATCTGCCGGTCATCGGCCTGTGGAAGGACGGCGACGTCGGGGTGTACATCACGCCGACCGTCCGGCACGCCCTGGCCGTGGCCGAGGCCGGCGCCGCCGTCGTCGCCGCGGACGCCACCGACCGGCCGCGCCCCGACGGCTCGACGTTCGCCGAGCTCGTCGAGGCGGTCCACGCAGCCGGCGCCCTCGTCATGGCCGACGTCTCCACCCTCGCCGAGGGCGTCACCGCGGCCGCGCTGGGCGCCGACTTCGTCTCCACGACCCTGTCCGGCTACGTCCCCGGAACCCCGAAGCAGACGGGCCCCGATCTCGATCTGGTCTCGGCGCTCTCCGCCGCCATCGACGTCCCGGTGGTCGCCGAAGGCCGTATCAACACCCCCGGGGAAGCGGCCGAGGCCCTGGCACGCGGCGCCCACAGCGTCGTCGTGGGCACCGCCATCACCGCTCCCACGGCCCTGACCGCCCGTTTCGTGGCAGGCATCACCCGGCCCTGACCTGTTCCAACCCGCGGGACGGCTGTTCAAATGACCGGGCGCCGTCCCGCACCCTGGAGTCACCGTGCACGCCACAACACCCCCCGCACTCCCCTGGTACCGCCAGGTCAGCCGCACCCAGTGGAAGTCGTTCCTCGCCGCCTGGATCGGCTATGTACTCGACGGCTTCGACTTCGTGCTGATCACCCTCGTACTGACCGAGATCAGTGACGAATTCGGCCTGAGCACGGTGCAGGCGGCCAGCCTGATCTCCGGCGCGTTCATCACCCGCTGGCTGGGCGGGGCCGTGCTCGGCGCCATCGGCGACCGCTACGGCCGCAAGCTCTCCATGGTGCTGAGCATCCTGCTGTACTCGGTGGGCACCTTCGCCTGCGGGTTCGCGTGGAACTACACCAGTCTGTTCGCCGCCCGGCTGGCCATCGGCATGGGCATGGCCGGTGAGTACAGCGCCAGCTCCACGTACGTCATGGAGAGCTGGCCCGCCGCTCTGCGCAACCGGGCCAGCGGCTTCCTCATCTCCGGCTTCTCGGTCGGCTCGGTGCTCGCCGCCCAGGTCTACGACTGGGTGGTGCCCTCGCTCGGCTGGCGCTGGATGTTCTACCTGGGCCTCGTCCCGATCGCGATCGCGCTGTGGATGCGGCGCGCGCTGCCCGAGGCCGAGGAGTGGACGGAGTCCGTCGCGGACCAGGGCGCCAGGCCCAACCCGTTCCGGCCGCTGTTCCTCACCCGCGCCCGGGCCACCGTCAACACGGCCCTCGTCGTCGTCGCCACGGTCTCGCTGTTCCTCGTCTTCACCCCGGGCGGAACCGGCCTGGTGCCGGTGCTCTCGGTGATCGCCGGTCTCTCGCTCGCCGCGTTCGCCGTGCAGCTGGGCGGGAAGCGCAGCTGGGTGCTGTACCTGTCGATGATCGTGACGCTGTTCTTCGCGTTCCTGTACTCGTGGCCGATCCAGGCCCTGCTGCCCACGTATCTGAAGACGGAACTGGGCTACACCACGGACCAGGTCACCGACGTCCTGTACTTCGCGGGCTTCGGCACCATGGTGGGCTGCTGGACCGCCGGGTTCCTCGGCGACCGGATCGGCACGAAGAAGGCGTACGCGCTGACGCTGCTGGCCTCGCTCGCCTTCGTCTATCCGGTCTTCGCCGTGCAGAACAACCTGATGCTGCTCGGCATCCTGCTCTTCCTGCTCCAGGCGACGAGCTTCGGCATCTCCGGGCTGCTCCCCCGCTACATCGGCGGGCACTTCCCGACCAGGAGCCGGGGTGCGGCGCTCGGCTTCACGTACAACGTGGGCGCCCTCGGCGGGGCGGTCGCCCCGGTGCTCGGGGCGCATCTCGCCTCCGGGATGGACCTGGGGCAGGCGCTGGCCGTACTGACGTTCGCGGGCACGGTGATCGTGGTGCTGCTGGTCGGCTTCGACGTCCCCGCGCGGCTGAACCGGCTGACGGACCCGGACGGCGAGCGGGACCACCTGGCGCAAGCCCGGTCCGGGGCCGACGAGCCCGTGTACGCGGACCGGTAACCGGTGGACGGGGACGCCGGGGCGGCCTGGCTTCCCGGCGTGGACCTTCCCCGTGTCTTCACCATCCGCGAGAGCAGCCATCGCGTGCACAACCCGTTCACCGAGGCGGATCTGGCCACCCTGGGCAGGGCCCTGCGCCTGGCTCCCGGGACCCGGATCCCCGACCTCGCCTGCGGCACCGGCGAACTGCTCTGCACCTGGGCGCGCGATCACGGCACGACCGGGACGGGCGTCGACATCAGCACCGTCTTCCTCGGTACGGCCCGGGAACGGGCGGCCGAGCTGGGGGTGGCCGACCGGGTCGGCTTCGTGCACGGCGACGCGTCCGGCCATGTCGCCGACGCCCCCGTCGACCTCGCCGCGTGCATCGGCGCCACCTGGATCGGCGGCGGGGTGACCGGCACGGTCGGGCTGCTGGACCGCTCGGTGAGGCCCGGCGCCATGCTGCTGATCGGTGAGCCGTACTGGCGCAGGGAGCCGCCGGACCTCACAGCCGTGGAGGCCTGTCACACATCGGAACGGGACCAGTACTTCGCCCTGCCCGAACTCCTCGAGCACTTCGGGGAGCTCGGGCTGGGACGTGGTGGAGATGGTGCTCGCCGACCAGCAGGGCTGGGACCGGTACGTCGCGGCGCAGTGGTTCAACATCCGCCGGTGGCTGGACGCGAACCCCGACGACGAGCTGGCCGATGAGCTGCGGGCGGAGCCGGCCGCCGGCCCCGCACGGCACGTCCGCTACCAGCGCGAGTATCTGGGGTGGGGCGTGTTCGCCCTGATGAAGCGCTGATCCACGGGGCCGCCGGGGCGCCGGCAGGCCTCAGACCGCGATGCGCTCGAAGACCGCGGCGAGGCCCTGGCCGCCGCCGATGCACATGGTCTCCAGGCCGTAGCGCGCTTCGCGGCGGTGCAGTTCCCTGGTGAGGGTGGCGAGGATGCGGGCGCCGGTGGCGCCGACGGGGTGGCCGAGCGAGACGCCGGAGCCGTTGACGTTGATCCGCTCCTCGTGGTCCTTCTCGCCGAGGCCCAGTTCGCGGGTGCAGGCCAGCACCTGGGCGGCGAAGGCCTCGTTCAGCTCGATCAGGTCGAGGTCGGCGAGCGTGAGTCCGGCGCGGTCGAGCGCGGCGCGGGTGGCCGGGACGGGGCCGATGCCCATGGTGGCCGCGGGCACGCCCGCGCGGGCGAAGGAGACCAGACGCACCAGCGGGGTGAGGCCGAGGCGTTCGGCGGTGGCGGCACTGGTCACCAGGCAGGCGGCGGCCGCGTCGTTCTGGCCGCTGGCGTTGCCCGCGGTGACCGTGGCCTCCGGGTCGGACTTGCCCATGATCGGGCGGAGCGCGGCGAGCTGTTCGGCGGTGGTGTCGGGGCGGGGGTGCTCATCGGCGGTGACCACCGTCTCGCCCTTGCGCGTCTTCACGGTGACGGGGACGGTCTCCGCGTCGTACCACCCCTCGGCCGCCGCCCGGCCGGCGCGCTGCTGCGAGCGCAGGGCCAGGGCGTCCTGGTCGGCGCGGCTGATGCCGTACTCACGGCGGAGGTTCTCCGCGGTCTCGATCATTCCGCCGGGGACGGGGTGGCTGACGCCGCCCGCGGTGACCCGGCCCCGGGCGAGCGAGTCGTGGAGCTGGAGGCCCGGGCCCTTGATGCCCCAGCGGCCGTCGTGCGTGTAGTAGGGGGCGGCGCTCATCACGTCGACACCGCCGGCGATCACCACCTCGCTGAACCCGGCCCTGATCTGCATCGCCGCGTCGAGGACGGCCTGGAGCCCGGAGCCGCAGCGGCGGTCGGTCTGGATGCCGGTGACGGACTGCGGGAGCCCGGCGTCCAGGGCGGCGACCCGGCCGATGGCGGGGGCGTCGGAGGACGGGTAGGCGTGTCCGAGGATCACCTCGTCGACGCGGTCCGGGTCGACTCCGGTGCGGGCGACGACCTCGGCGATGACGCGGGCGGCGAGGGACGCCGGCGTCTGCCCGGCGAACGCTCCGCCGAAGCGGCCGATGGGGGTGCGCAGCGGTTCGCAGATCACGACATCGTTCTGGTCGGGCACGGCGGACCCTTTCCGGGGCGGGGGCAGAAGGTGACAAGGGTGTGGGACGACCTTCGCACCCGGCGACTGAGTCGGTCCAATATCCGGTTACCCCTGATTCAAGACGTGGTGCGTCTCAATGGGGCGGGCGGCTCAGCGGGGCCGGGGTGGGCAGCGCGGTCTCCGCGACGGCGAGCACACTGCGCAGGGCCGCCGACGGGTTGTCGGCCCGCCAGGCCAGCGCGGCCTGGCGTCTGATCGGGGGCCCGGCGAGGGGCCGGTAGACGAGGCCGCTCTGCTGGATGTGCTGGACGGAGGTGACGGTCAGGGTCACCCCGACACCGGCGGCGACCAGGGCCAGGATCGTGTACGAGTCGGGCGCCTCCTGCACCACCCGCGGATTGAACCCGGCGGCCTCGCAGGCCTCGACCATCGCGTCGCGCACGGTGGAGCCCGTGTTCGCGGGGAACGAGACGAACGGTTCCCCGGCCAGCACATCGATCGGAACGCTCTCCCGCGCGGCGAGCGGATGGTCGGAGGGCAGCGCGCACACCAGTTCCTCCTCGTCGATCACTCGATAGCTCACGCCCGGCTGTGTCACGGGCAGCCGTACGAAGCCGAGGTCGAGCGAGCCGTCCGCGACCCGGGCGAGCGCGACATTGGCGTAGGTCTGGCCCGTCATGACGAGTTCGATCGCGGGGTGGGCGGCGCGCACCGCCCGGGTGAGCCGGGGCAGCGTCTCGTGGCTGGAGGCGCCCGCGAAACCGATGCTGACCCGCCCGTACTCGCCGCGGCCGGCCGCCTTCGCGGCCCGTACCGCCTCGTCCAGGTCGTCGAGCACGGTCCGCACCGGCTGGAGGAAGGACTCCCCCGCGCTGGTGAGCCGCACCGAGCGGGTGTTGCGCTCGAAGAGCTGGACCCCCAGCTCCTTCTCCAGCCGGCGGATCTGCTGGCTCAGCGGCGGCTGGGCCATCTGCAGCCGCTTGGCGGCCCGGCCGAAGTGCAGCTCCTCGGCCACGGCGACGAACGCGGACAGATGACGCAGCTCCATGCCCGTCCCCTCTTCTCAGCCGTTCTGCGCACCAGTTCTCCGCACCGGTATCGACAGAATTGATTGATAGAACGTCTCGGTCCGAGCTTAATTTGGTATTGGACAGCAATCAATGGCCGCTGGCACCGTGGGACGACGCGCCCGCGCACGTACCCGCAGAGGAGCACCGTGGCCATGACGGACCGGAAAGACACGACGGGCCGGAAGGACAAGACGATGCCGATGAAGGCGGCGATCGCCTCCTTCGTCCACGACGGTGCCACCGTCTGCCTCGAAGGCTTCACCCATCTCATCCCGACCGCCGCGGGGCACGAGATCATCCGCCAGGGCCGCCGCGGTCTCACCGTCGTACGGATGACCGCGGACATCGTCGTGGACCAGATGATCGCCGCGGGCTGCGTGACCCGGCTGGTCTCCTCCTTCGTGGGCAACTCCTCGGCCGGTTCGCTCGGTGAGCTCCGCCGCCGGGTGGAGAGCGCGGACCCGGCGCCGCTGGCCTTCGAGGAGTACAGCCACTACGGAATGATCTGCCGCTATCTCGCCGGTTCGCAGCGGCTGCCGTTCTACCCGCTGCGCTCCTACGGCGGCAGCGATCTGCCCTCGGTCAACAGTGAGCTGCGCAAGGTCACTTCGCCGTACCCCGGACCCGACGGCGAGCCCGAGCAGATCTACGTCGTACCGCCCGTCAACCCGGACGTGACGATCATCCACGCCCAGCGCGCCGACCGGAGCGGCAACACCCAGATCTGGGGGCTGACCGGCGTCCAGGCCGAGGCGGTGTACGCGGCGGACAAGGCGGTCGTCGTCGTGGAGGAGATCGTCGGCGACGAGGTGATCCGCTCCGACCCCAACCGCACGCTCGTCCCCGCCCACGCGGTCGACGCGGTCGTCCACTGCCCGCGCGGGGCGCACCCCTCGTTCGCGCAGGGGTACTACGACCGGGACAACGCCTTCTACCGGGCCTGGTCCCACATCAGCAAGGACCCGCAGCGGCTCCAGGACTGGCTGGACGAATGGGTGCGCGGCACGGCGGACCACGCGGAGTACGTCGACAAGCTGGGCGAGGAGTTCTGGGCCGGGCTCGCGGTCGGCGAGGCGCTGAGCGAGCCGGTGAACTACGGGCGGCGGCTGTGAGCGCATCGTCGCTCCGTACGTTTGCGCCCACCGGACACGAGAAGGAACGGGTCATGACCACCACCGCACCGGGCACGATCACCTCGTCCGAACTGCTCTCCGTCGTCGCCTCCCGTGAACTGGCCGCGCGCCGCACGGTGTTCGCCGGGATCGGCCTGCCGACGCTCGCCACCGAACTGGCCCGTCTGACGGTCGCCCCGGACATCGAGGTGGTGTACGAGTCCGGGGTCTGCGGCGCCCACCCCTCGCACCTGCCCGAGACCATCGCCGACGCGGTCCTGATCACGGGGGCGGAGGCGGTGATCCCGATGCCCCTGCTCTTCGGCTGCGTGCTGCAGGGCGGCCATATCGACGTCGGCTTCCTCGGCGCCGCGCAGATCGACCGCTGGGGCAACCTCAACACCTCGGTGATCGGCGACTGGGACAGCCCGTCGGTGCGGCTGCCCGGCTCGGGCGGCGGCGTCGAGGTGATGGCCAACTCCCGCGAGGTGTTCGTGGTGATGCGCCGTCACCACCCGCGCTCCTTCACGGCGGAGCTCGACTTCTGCACCACCCCCGGCCCGGACCGCGCGCTCGCCGAGGGCATCCGCCCGCTGGGCGCCGGCGTCACCCGGGTCATCACCGAGCTGGGCATCATGGCCCGCGAGGGTGTGGGCGAGGAGCTGCGGCTGGTCGCCGTCCAGCCCGGTGTCACCGTCGAGCAGGTACGGGCCGCGACCGGCTGGGACCTGCGGATCGCCGACACGGTCGGCGAGGTGGCGCCCCCGACCGAGGAAGAACTGCGGCTGCTGCGCGAGGATGTCGACCCGGACCGGGTGTACCTGCGCTGAACCGCACGATTCGCAGGGTCCGCAGGATCCGTCCGTCCGCCCTCTCGAAAGGCCGTAACTGCCATGCGTATCAGGATCGTCGGAGCCGGAGCCATGGGCCGCGGCATCGCCCAGTGGGCGGCCGTCGCCGGACACACCGTCGAGCTGGGCGACGTGCGGACGGAGGCGGTGGCGGAGGCGGCCGGCTTCGTACGGTCCATGCTGGAGCGGGCCGTGCAGAAGGGCCGGATGTCCGCCGCGGACGCGGCCGCCGCCCTGGACCGGCTGATCCCGCTGGACGACCCGTGGGCCGACGGCCCGGATGTCGAGCTGGCGGTCGAGGCCGTACGGGAGGACCTCGCCACCAAGACGGACGTCTTCGGCAGGCTGGAACAGGCGCTGCCCGCCTCGGCCGTGTTCGCGACCAACACCTCCTCGCTCTCGGTGACCCGGATCGCCGCCGGGCTGAAGGACCCGACGCGCCTGGCCGGGCTGCACTTCTTCAACCCCGTTCCGCTGATGCGGATCGTCGAGGTGGTGCCCGGCGCCGCCACCCGCCCGCAGATCCCGCCGCTGCTGACGGCGCTCGTGGAGAGCTGCGGACACCGTGCGGTGACGGTCGCCGACACCCCGGGCTTCCTGGTCAACCACGCCGGGCGCGGACTGGTCACGGAGGCGCTGGCCCTGCTGGAGGAGTCGGTCGGCGATCCGGCGGACATCGACCGGATCGCGAGGGACGTGCTGGGGCTGCGGATGGGCCCGTTCGAGCTGATGGACCTCACCGGCCTCGATGTGACCGCCGCGGTCATCGACTCGATCTGGGAGGGCTTCCGCCACGAGGACCGGCTCCGTCCCTCCTATCTGACCCCGAACCGCGTGGCGGCCGGGCTGCACGGCCGCAAGACGGGGCGCGGCTGGTTCGCGTACGGCCCCGGGGCCGCCGCACCCGCGCCCCAGGCGCCGGTCACCGGCGACGCGGACCGGCCGGTGCACGTCGTGGCCGCGTCCCCGGCCGGGGAGGACGACGCCGCCGCGCTCCGCGAGGGGCTGACCGCGGCGGGCGCCACCGTCGGGACCGGTCCACGGCCGTCCGGCGAAGCCCTGGTCCTGGTTCCGGTCTGGGGCACCACGGTCGCCTCGGCGGTCGCCGCGCACGGGCTGCCCGCGGGCCGCACCTTCGGGGTGGACCCGCTGCCGGCGGCCGGGCGGCGCCGGGTGCTGGCCGTGACCCCGGCCGCGGCTCCTGCGGCGGCGCGGGACGCCCGCGCGGTGCTGGCGCGGGCGTCGGACGGCGGCGAGCCGTTCGCGGTGTCGGTGGTACGGGACACGGCGGGCTCGGTCGCACAGCGGCTGCTCGCGTCGATCGTGTCGGTGTCGGCCTCGATCGCGGAACGCGCCCTGGCCGCCCCGGCCGATATCGACCTGGCGGTCACGACCGGTCTCGGCTATCCGGTCGGCCCGCTGGCCTGGGGCGACCGGATCGGTGCGGCCCGGA
The DNA here is from genome assembly GCF_045207435.1 of Streptomyces sp. NBC_00876. NCBI lineage: Bacteria > Bacillati > Actinomycetota > Actinomycetes > Kitasatosporales > Streptomycetaceae > Streptomyces > Streptomyces sp. NBC_00876. The sequence goes on along the minus strand of NZ_CP108800.1, from coordinate 6,915,404 downwards.
TGCTGGAGCTGCACCGGGCGCTGCACGCGACGACGGGCGACCCGCGCCACCGCCCGACCCGCTGGGTCACCGAACGCGCCGCGCTCGGCCTGGCCCTGACGGACCCGGGCACGTCCCCGGCGGACTGCGTGGACGGCAGGGAAGAGACCGTCAACAGCTGAGGAGGCGGGGCCCGGAACCCCGCTCAGCCCCCGAGCGGTACCAGCGCCGACAGCACCGCCGCCGTCACCGACCTGATCCCGAGCGCCCACGCACCGGGCCGCCTGGCCGGCATCCGCCGGCCGGGCGGGTCCGCCGGATCCCGCTGCCGGGCCCGGCGGACCCACTCCCCGGGCGGATGCGGCGCAGCCATCACCCGCCAGGGCTGCCCGGGGTCCCACTCGACGGCCATCGACCGTTTACTGCCTGCTTCCCGCACGTCCAGCGGGTGCAGCAGCTTCACCCGGAACGGCTCCAGGCCCTCGGGCACAACCGTGATGTCGCAAGCGAACGTGGTGCCGGGCCGGCCCGGGTCTCCCGATGTCCGTCCGGGCGCCTTGTGCACCGCCCGGACGCCATGGACCACCGAGGGTGCGAATGCCCGGGGGCGTCCCGTCCGCAGGCCCGGCGCGATGCCCGCCCGCGACACCCTGGTGAGCAGATCGACGACGGCCAGGACCGTGGCGTTCAGTCCGAGGAGCAGCAGCCACCTCGGGCCGTCGACGGCCCCCTGCACCAGTGCGGTCACCGCGCCCCCGGCGAACAGGCCCAGCAGAGCGGTCGGCGGGTTCACGGCATCCCCTTCCGCGGTGTGGAGACGCGGCTGCTCGACGCCTCGCCGGGGCGTCGCGCGTCGTACAGAACGACCGCCGGGCGTCCCAGCGCGTACTGGCCGACGACGGCCGGGAACTCGTGGCGCACTCCGTCCTCGTCCTCGAACCGCGCGACGACCCTGCCCCGCCTGCGTCCCACCCGGCTCCAGTCCCGGAGCTCCGCGTCGGCCGTGGCCAGCCGGCGGCCGAGCCGCAGCCGGTGCAGCCCGTTGGTCCGGCGCAGACTGCTCACGGCCCCCCACACGGCGGCCAGCGCGAAGACTCCGGCGGCGGTCCAGGAGAGGGTGATCCAGTCCGCGACGGTGAACCAGCCCACCAGCCACTCCGCGGACTCGTCCGCCCCGACGTCCCCGGCGTCCACGGCCGCCTGCCAGCCCGCCCCGAATCCGGCGGCGGCGAGCGCGAGGGCCACGCCCGGCGCGGCCCGGTGCAGATAGCGCCGGGACATCAGCGCCAGGGCCGCCACGACCGCCGCTCCCATCAGCGGCGCACCGGCCGCCATCTCGTTCGTGCCACAGTCCGATTCGCCGCAGCTCCACATCACGCGCGTGCTCTCGGCCGAAGTGGCGTGGAAGAGCATCCACACCTGCCAGGCCACCAGCGCGCAGGCCACCACCAGCGGTGCCTGCGCGGCAAGCCGTCCCCGTGCCATTCCTGTCCGCCCCTCGATCCCTCGCCGCCCGGACGGTCTTTCGAGTCGGTGCCCGCCCCACCGGAAATCTATGTCACGGGCCGGACATCGCCCGAGGTGGGCGGGACATGACCGATTCGTTCAAGACCGTGGGCCGGCTCCCGGCCTACGGTCGGACCATGACTCCACGACTCGACGCGATCGGCATCACCACCGCGGATCTGGCCGCATCGCTCGCCTTCTACCGCCGGCTCGGCCTCGACATCCCCGCCGGCGCGGAATCCGCACCCCATGTCGAAGTGACGCTCCCGGGCGGGCAGCGCCTGCTGTGGGACACCGAGTCCGTCGTCCGCTCCTTCGACCCGGAATGGGCCGGGGCAAACGGCGGGGAGCGGCTCGGGCTCGCCTTCCTCTGCGACAGTCCGGCGGAGGTCGACGCCGTCTACGACGAGCTGACCGGCGCCGGGTACCGGGGCCATCTGAAGCCGTGGGACGCCGTGTGGGGGCAGCGCTACGCGGTGGTGCTCGACCCGGACGGATGCGCGGTGTCGCTGTTCGCCGCGGCCGGCTGAGGGTGCGCTCCGGGCGCGGTCCCGGTGCCGCTGTTCGCCGCGTCGGCTGAGGCGGCGCTCAGGGCTCGGCGAAGTACGCGGTGAGGGTGGTGCCGGCCAGTTCGCGCATCTCCCGCGCGAGATGTGCCTGGTCGGCGCAGCCCGCCCCGGCCGCGGCGTCGGCGTACGGCGTCCCGGACCGTACGAGAGCCAGCGCCCGCTGGAGGCGGAGCACCCGGGCGAGCGTCTTGGGGCCGTATCCGAAGGCGGTCAGGGAACGGCGGTGCAGCTGGCGGGCGCCGAGTCCGACCGCCTGAGCCGTCTGCGCGACGGTGCGTCCGCCGGCCAGCTGCGCCGCGACGGACCGCATCGCCGGGTCCGGCGGCGCGGCGGCGGCCGCCCGGCGAACGGCGATGTCCTCCAGGGCCGCCGCCGGGTCGACGGCCCCGGCAACGCGCTCGGTGAGCTCGCGGACCAGCGGGCCCGGCCACAGCTCGGCGAGTGCGACCCGGCGGTCGCGCAGTTCGTGCGCCGGTACGCCCAGCAGGGCGGGCGCGGTGCCGGGGGCGAAGCGGATGCCCGTGAACGTGCCGCCGCCCGTGCCGGCCGGGGGTTCGGCGTGGGTGTCGGGGCCCGCGACGAGCAGCCGGCCGCCGATCCAGAGCAGGTCCATACAGCCGTCGGGCAGTACCGGATGGACCGAGCCCCGCGGCACGGTCAGGGTCCAGACCTTCGCACCGTCCAGCCGCGACACGCGCTCTTCGTACCTGTCGCCCATGGCACTAGTCTCGTCGACGGACACGACGCAATGCGCAACGACGGCCGGAGTCACGGCCGTATCGACGGGCGGAACCGGCATCCGGGGGCGGTCATGGCGGCACTGATGGAGTTCACCACCGAGAGCGGCGCGACGGTGACGGTGGAGGTCGACCGTCACGTTCCCGGTGCGCAGCTGGTCGCGCGCGACGGCCATGCGCTGGCCCGGGCGGAGCGCACCTTCGACAGCGCGCTCCAGGGGATCCGGTCGGCGGCCGAGTCGGCGCTGGCGGTGTTCCGGGACGGCACCCTGAAGCCGGACGGGGTGGAGCTCGAATTCGGTGTGAAGATCACGTCCGAGGCCGGGGCGGTCATCGCGAAGAGCGCGCTGGAGGGCCATCTGACGATCAAGCTCTCGTGGTCGCCCGGCGCGTCCGCCGAGGCACCGCCTGCCCCGGCGCCGGCCGCGGCGCCGGCCCCCGGAGTTCCGCCCGCCGTCTGACCGCCGTTCTCACTCGCCGTGCGGCTGCGGCTTGTCCGTCTCCTTCTCGCGGCTCGGCTGCAACCGGGACTTCACATCGTCCGGCGGCAGGAACCGCGACCACCGTTCGGGGAACTCGGACGGCATGTACGGGCTGTCGCCGTCGTCCATGTCGTCGTCCGGCCCGCCGTCCCAGCTCTCCGCCTGGGTGCGGGCCACGAACTCGGCCGCCTGGACCGCGCGCACCCGGTCGTTGGCCGCACGGGCCGCGGCGGTCGCCACCGAGGGCCACACCCGGTCGATGGCCGCGTTGACCGCCGCCCCCACCAGCACCGCGAAAGCGGAGATGCCGATCCACAGCAGCACCGCGATCGGGGCGGCCAGCGATCCGTAGATCGTGGGGCCCTCGACCGTACTGGTGAGGTAGATCCGCAGCACGAAGCTGCCGAGCACCCACATCGCCAGCGCCATCAGGGCGCCCGGCATGTCCTCGATCCATGGCGACCGGACGGGCACGGACACGTGGTACAGCGTGGTGAGGAAGGAGATCGACAGCAGGATCACCAGGGGCCAGTACAGGACGCTGATGACCTCGGTGCCCCAGGGGATGAACTCCACGACCCGGTCGGGGCCGACCACGAGCAGCGGCAGGACCACCGCGCCCAGCAGCAGCGCCACCACGTACAGGAGGAAGGCGAGCATCCGGGTCTTGACGATGCCGCGCTGGCCGTCGAGTCCGTACATGACGGTGATGGTGTCGATGAAGACGTTGACCGCGCGGGAGCCGGACCAGAGCGCGATCGCGAAACCGATCGAGATGACGTCGGGCCGGGCCCCGGTGGTGACGTCCTCCAGGAGCGGCTTGGCGAAGTCGTTGACGCCCCGCTGGGAGAGCACGGTCTGTGCGGCGCCGAGGATGTTGCGCTCGATGGAGGCGACCGTGGTGGTGCTGGTCCACTCGTCGACGTAACCGAGCAGACCGATCAGTCCGAGCAGCAGGGGCGGCAGGGACAGCAGGGTGAAGAACGCCGCCTCGGCCGCGAGTCCCAGAATGCGGTACTCCATGCACGAGTTGACGGTGTCCTTGAGCAACTGCCAGGCCAGCTGCCGCTTGGAGACGTTGCGGTAGAGGACTCGGGCCCGGTGGAGCCGGCCCGGTGGCCGCTCGGGTGTTTCATTTGCTGCCTGCACGTCCTTACCGTATCGGCATGGCAGCCACCACCCACACCGTGTCCAACCAGGTCCCTCCCCTCCTCGGCTACGACGTCTTCGACGCGGACCGGGTCCTCACCGAAGCAGTGGAGCGGCACCTTCCTCCGGAGCTGCTCGACGGGGCCCTGGACGGGCTCTCCGAACTCGGCCGGGCCGCCGGTTCGGCCCAGGTCCAGAAGTGGGGGGCGCAGGCGAACGAGAACCCGCCGAGGCTGCGCACCCACGACCGCTACGGGCACCGCGTCGACGAGGTGGAGTTCCATCCGGCCTGGCACCGGCTGCTGGGCCACGCGGTCTCGGCGGGCCTGACCGACGCCTGGGACCGGCCCGGCGGGCATGTGCGCCGGGCGGCGGGCTTCCTGGTGTCGACGCAGGCCGAGGCGGGCCACGGCTGCCCGCTGTCGATGACGCATGCGGCGGTGCCCTCCCTGCGCACCGATCCGGCCCTGGCCGCCGAGTGGGAGCCGCTGCTGACCTCGCACGTGTACGAGCAGGGGCTGCGGCCGGCCGGGCAGAAGGCCGGGGCACTGCTCGGGATGGGCATGACGGAGAAGCAGGGCGGTACGGACGTACGGTCCAGCACGACGCGCGCCGAGCCCCTGTCCGGCGAGGGCGAGTACCTGCTCACCGGGCACAAGTGGTTCTGCTCGGCCCCGATGTCCGACGGGTTCCTGGTGCTGGCGCAGGCACCCGGCGGGCTGACCTGCTTCCTGCTGCCCCGGGTGCTGCCGGACGGCACCCGCAACGGGTTCGCGATCCAGCGCCTCAAGGACAAGCTGGGCAACCGGTCCAACGCCTCGGCCGAGGTCGAGTTCGACGGTACGTGGGCCCGGCGGGTCGGTGAGGAGGGGCGCGGGGTGCGCACGATCATCGGCATGGTGGCGGCGACCCGGCTGGACTGTGTGACCGGCTCGGCGGCGCTGATGCGGCAGGCGGTGGCGCAGGCGGTGCACCACGCCACGTACCGCAGCGCGTTCGGCGGGGTGCTGGTCGACAAGCCGCTGATGCGCAATGTGCTGGCCGACATGGCGCTGGAGTCGGAGGCGGCGACGGCCTTGGCGATGCGGCTGGCGGCCGCTTACGACGCCGGGTCCGAGAGCGAGTCGGCGTTCCTGCGGATCGCGGTGCCGACGGCGAAGTACTGGGTGACGAAGCGGTGCACGCCGCTGGTGGGCGAGGCGCTCGAGTGCCTCGGCGGCAACGGGTACGTGGAGGAGTCGGGAATGCCCCGGCTGCTGCGCGAGGCGCCGCTCAACTCGGTCTGGGAGGGCTCGGGCAACGTACAGGCGCTCGATGTGCTGCGGGCCCTGCAGCGCGAGCCGCTGGCGTTCGACGCGTTTCTCCAGGAGGTGGGCAGGGCGCGCGGCGCCGACCACCGGCTCGACCGGGCCATCAAGGACCTGCTGACGGAGCTCGCCGATCTGCAGGGGATCGAGGCACGGGCCCGCCGGCTCGTGGAGCGGATGGCGCTGGTGCTTCAGGGTTCGCTGCTGGTGCGCTGGGCTCCGCCGGAGGTGGCCGACGCGTTCTGCGCGTCACGGCTGGGCGGTGACTGGGGCTCGGCGTTCGGGACGCTGCCGCACACCCTGGACCTGGCGTCGGTCGTGGAACGGGCCCGGCCCGTGGAGCGTTGACCCGGAAGGGTTCCGAGCAGCAACAGGGGGTGGTGCTGCGCCGACACGGCACCACCCCCCATGCTGTACACACCGGACTTCGGGGACGAATCCCCGCCGTCCGGTGTATCGCCACTCTTGTACGGTCGAAGGGCCGTCGCCAGAGTTGCAGAGGGTTGCAACCATTGTGTGGAGTTGCGGTGCCGGGGCACCCGCGGCGGCAGGATGGACGCGGCGGCCCTTGGCACGGTCCCGGCACCGGCACGGCACTGGCACCTAGGGGGAATCCGACGTGGAGACAGGTCCTGTCGATGTGAGGCGGCTCGCCGCGCAGGAGTCCGACCGCGCCACGCGCCTGCTCCACCGGGCCCGCGAGGCGCGGATGGCGGGCGACAGGATGCCGGTCCGGCCACGGGCCGAGATCGGGGCCTCGTGGGACCGGGTGCTGCGCAGCGGCATCGATCCCGAACAGTCCACCGAGAGCGTCCTGCTGGAGCTGGAGGAGATCGAGCACCGGCGCCGCAGTTCCACGCTGGGCGAGGTGATGCCGCTGCTCAGCGACGGTCTGGTGAGCATCGCGGACGCCTCGCAGCAGATCATGGTGGTCACCGATCTGGACGGCCGCGTGCTGTGGCGCCAGGGCAACCCGGGGATTCTGCGCCGGGCCGACGACATCTGTCTGGCCGAGGGCGCCGCCTGGTCGGAGGAGATCACGGGCACCAACGCGATCGGCACGGCCCTCGCATCGCGCGCCCCGGTGCAGGTGCACTCCGCGGAGCACTTCGTGCGCAGTCTGCACGGGTGGACGTGCGCGGCGGCCCCGGTGCGCGATCCGCGCGACGGCCGGCTGATGGGGATCGTCGACATCAGCGGACCGGCGGCCACCTTCCATCCCACGACGCTCGCCCTGGTCGGTTCGGTGGCCCGGCTGGCCGAGAGCGAGATCAGGACCCGGCATCTGGAGTCGATCGACCGGCTGCGCTCGGTGGCGGCGCCGATGCTGTGCCGGCTGGGGGGCCGGGCGCTGGCGGTGGACAGCAACGGCTGGCTGGCCGCGGTCACCGGGATGCCGCCGGTGGACCGGCTGCCGCTGCCGAAGTCGCTGCAGCCGGGCCGGGTGTGGCTGCCGTCGCTCGGGATGTGCCGGGTGGAGCCGCTGCCGGGCGGCTGGCTGGTGCAGGTGGCGGACGGGGCGATGGACAGCCCGCCCCGCCGGGTGGTGCTCGATCTGAGCCTGCCGCGCGGTCTCGCGGTGAACGTGGTGAGCCCGGTGGGCACCTGGACGCAGCGCCTCTCGCCGCGCCATGCCGAGCTGCTGTACGCGCTGGCCCTGCACCGCGAGGGGCGCACCGCGTCCGAGCTGGCGGAGGACCTCTTCGGCGATCCGACCAGGACGGTGACGGTCCGGGCCGAGATCTCCCGGCTGCGGCGCCATCTCGCGGAGGTGCTGGAGCACCGCCCGTACCGCTTCGGCGAGGGGGTCGAGGTGGAGGTGATCCATCCGGAGCACCCCGGTGATCTGCTGCCGCGGTCGAAGGCTCCGGTGGTGGTCGCTGCGCGCGGCCTGCCCTGAATGGCGTTCTCGCAGGTCCCGGCTTGGGCCGGGAGTGAAGGACATGGTTTTCTGGCGGTCATGAGCAACCCCGAGCGTCCCGCCGAGCCCACCGTCGCCGAGGTGACCGTCTGGTCCCTGGAGCAGACCTCCCCCGACGACCTGAGGCCCTCCGCCGTGCCGGAGCCGGACGTGCGGATCGTACGGTCCGAGGTGCCGCTGCCCGAGTTCAGCCGGTTCCTCTATACCGCGGTCGGCGGTGACATCCAGTGGACGGACCGGCTGCCGATGACGTACGCGCAGTGGCAGGAGGCGCTGGAGCGGCCCGGTGCGGAGACCTGGGTGGCGTACGTGAACGGGACGCCGGCCGGATACATCGAGCTGGACCCGCAGGACGACGGCGTGGTCGAGATCATGTACTTCGGCCTGATCCCGGCCTTCCGCGGGCGCCGGATCGGCGGGCATCTGCTCTCGTACGGCACGGCGCGCGCCTGGGACCTGGCCCAGCGGTGGCCCGGGCGGCCCGCGACGAAGCGGGTGTGGGTGCACACCTGTTCCAAGGACGGGCCGCACGCCATGGACAACTATCTGCGCCGCGGCTTCCGGCTCTTCGACACCAGGACCGAGCTGGAACCCGATGTCACCACCCCCGGTCCGTGGCCGGAATCCGGCCGCACGCTGTTGCCGTAGCCGGCCGGGAAATCTCGCGTAAGAAATGCACACGGTTGTCCGGGTTTCCGGGGAACCCGGCGCCCGTCACTGAAGTGACGGGCGCCACATTGTCTCACCTGTCGGGACAGTCTCGTCCACATCATGGATAGTGGTGGACTGCCCCGAGATCCCCGTGACACGCTTCCGTCATGTCTGGAACTGGAATTGCCTTGGTGAGTCGACGCCACGTCGACCTCGGCCGCATGTCCAGCGCCATCTGTCCGGCGAGCTGAGAGTTCCAGCACCGCCGCGATCCCCCTTTTCTCTGCAATCCCTGCGCACCGCCGCGCCCAGACGCGAGTGTGCAGTTCAGAGCCGCCCTCCTGCAGTCCCGAAGGACGTACTGTCATGGCCGCTACCCCGGAACAGCCTGCGCCCGCCACGCCCCGCCGCAAGGCAGGACGCCACCGTGGCGAAGGCCAGTGGGCCCTGGGGCACTACACCCCCCTCAACGGCAATGAGCAGTTCAAGAAGGACGACGACAGTCTCAATGTGCGGTCGCGCATCGAGACGATCTACTCCAAGCGCGGGTTCGACTCCATCGACCCCAACGACCTTCGCGGGCGCATGCGTTGGTGGGGCCTGTACACGCAGCGCAAGCCCGGGATCGACGGCGGCAAGACCGCTGTGCTGGAGCCGGAGGAGCTGGACGACCGCTACTTCATGCTCCGGGTCCGCATCGACGGCGGCCGGCTGACGACGGCTCAGCTCCGGGCGATCGGTGAGGTCTCGCACGAATACGCGCGGGGCACCGCCGACATCACCGACCGGCAGAACATCCAGCTGCACTGGATCCGCATCGAGGACGTCCCGGCCATCTGGCAGAAGCTGGAGGCCGTCGGCCTGTCCACGACCGAGGCCTGCGGCGACTGTCCCCGCGTGATCATCGGTTCCCCGGTGGCGGGGATCGCCGCCGACGAGATCATCGACGGGACCCCGGCGGTCGACGAGATCCACGACCGCTACATCGGCAGCAAGGAATTCTCGAACCTGCCGCGCAAGTTCAAGACCGCGATCTCCGGCTCGCCCGTGCAGGACGTGGTCCACGAGATCAATGACATCGCCTTCGTCGGCGTCGTCCACCCCGAGCACGGACCCGGCTTCGACCTCTGGGTCGGCGGCGGGCTCTCCACCAACCCGCGGCTGGCCGAACGGCTCGGCGCCTGGGTGCCGTTGGACGAGGTCGCCGATGTCTGGGCCGGTGTCGTCGGGATCTTCCGCGACTACGGCTACCGGCGGCTGCGCACCCGCGCCCGGCTGAAGTTCCTGATGGCCGACTGGGGCCCCGAGAGGTTCCGCCAGGTGCTGGAGGACGAGTACCTCAAGCGCGCGCTGCTGGACGGTCCCGCGCCCGCTGAGCCCAGCAGCCGGTGGCGCGACCACATCGGTGTCCACCAGCAGCAGGACGGCCGGTTCTACGTGGGCTTCGCGCCCCGGGTCGGACGCGTCGACGGCTCCACCCTGGCGAAGATCGCCGATCTCGCGGAGGCGCACGGCTCCGGCCGGGTGCGTACCACCGTCGAGCAGAAGATGATCGTCCTCGATGTGGAGCAGGACCAGGTGGAGTCCCTCTCCGCCGGTCTCGAGGAGCTCGGCTTCCAGGTGAGGCCGTCCTCCTTCCGCCGCGGCACGATGGCCTGCACCGGCATCGAGTACTGCAAGCTGGCGATCGTCGAGACGAAGGCGCGCGGCGCCGCGCTCATCGACGAACTGGAGCGCCGCCTGCCGGAGTTCGACGAGCCGCTCACCATCAACATCAACGGCTGCCCCAACGCCTGCGCCCGCATCCAGACCGCGGACATCGGCCTCAAGGGCCAGCTCATGCTGGACGAGGAGGGCAACCAGGTGGAGGGCTACCAGGTGCACCTCGGAGGCGCACTCGGCCTGGAGGCCGGCTTCGGCCGCAAGGTCCGCGGCCTGAAGGTCACATCCGCCGAACTGCCCGACTACGTCGAGCGGGTCCTCGGGAACTTCCAGAAGGAGCGCGAGGACGACGAGCGCTTCGCGGCCTGGGCCGCGCGGGCCAGTGCGGAGTCGCTGTCATGAGCGAGCGCGCCGCACCGTTCCACTGCCCGTACTGCGGCGACGAGGATCTGCGCCCGCACGAGAGCGGGCACGGCGCCTGGGAATGCGCCTCCTGCAACCGAGCGTTCCAGCTGAAGTTCCTGGGCCTGCTGACCCGGGGAGTGAAGCGCAACGACGTTGAAGGGGACGGGATATGACGGACACCCTGCAGACCGGCAACCTCACCGCGACGGAACTCCGGGAGCTGGCCGAGCACGCGGGCCGGGAGCTGGAGAACGCCTCCGCGCTGGAGATCCTCCAGTGGGCGACCGCGACCTTCGGCAAGCGGTTCTGTGTCACCTCGTCGATGGAGGACGCCGTCGTCGCCCACCTCGCCTCCCGGGCCCTGCCCGGGGTGGATGTGATCTTCCTCGACACCGGCTACCACTTCCCCGAGACGATCGGCACCCGCGACGCGGTGGAGGCGGTGATGGACGTCAACGTCATCACCCTGACCCCGCGGCAGACCGTGGCCGAGCAGGACGCCGAGTACGGCGCGCAACTGCACGACCGCGACCCGGACCTGTGCTGCAAGCTGCGCAAGGTCACGCCCCTGGAGGAGGGACTGACCTCGTACACGGCCTGGGCCACCGGGCTGCGCCGCGACGAATCCCCCACCCGGGCGAACACCCCGGTGGTCGGCTGGGACGAGAAGCGCCAGAAGGTCAAGATCTCGCCGATCGCCCGCTGGACCCAGGACGACGTCGACGCCTACGTCGCCGAGCACGGGATTCTCACCAACCCGCTGCTGATGGACGGTTACACCTCCGTAGGCTGTGCCCCGTGCACCCGGCGGGTGCTGGAGGGCGAGGACGCACGGGCCGGCCGCTGGGCCGGGCGCGGCAAGACCGAGTGCGGGCTGCACAGCTGATGACGACTGATCAGGAGAATTCGATGAGCGTGACGGAGACGGGAGCCACCGTCTGGCTGACCGGTCTGCCGAGCGCCGGCAAGACCACCATCGCGTACGAACTCGCCGGCCGGCTGCGCGGCGAGGGCCACCGGGTCGAGGTGCTCGACGGCGACGAGATCCGGGAGTTCCTCTCCGCGGGCCTCGGCTTCTCCCGCGAGGACCGGCACACCAACGTGCAGCGGATCGGCTTCGTCGCCGAACTGCTGGCGGCCAACGGCGTGAAGGTGCTTGTCCCGGTCATCGCCCCGTACGCGGACAGCCGGGACGCGGTCCGCAAGCGCCACCTCGCCGAGGGCACCGCCTATCTGGAGGTGCACGTCGCCACTCCGGTCGAGGTGTGCTCGGAACGCGATGTGAAGGGGCTCTACGCCAAGCAGGCGGCGGGCGAGATCAGCGGGCTGACCGGGGTGGACGACCCCTACGAGGCTCCCGAGTCGCCCGACCTGCGGATCGAGTCGCACCGCCAGACCGTGCAGGAGTCCGCGGCGGAGCTGTACACGCTGCTGAGCGAGAGGGGTGCAGCGTGACCACCGTCGCGACTGTGTCGGAAGGCACCGCCAATCCGTACGCACTCAGCCACCTGGACTCCCTGGAGTCCGAGGCGGTGCACATCTTCCGTGAGGTGGCGGGAGAGTTCGAGCGGCCGGTGATCCTGTTCTCCGGCGGCAAGGACTCGATCCTGATGCTGCACCTGGCGCTCAAGGCGTTCGCGCCCGCGCCGGTGCCGTTCACCCTGCTGCACGTGGACACCGGGCACAACTTCCCCGAGGTCCTGGAGTACCGCGACCGCACGGTCGCCGAGCACGGGCTGCGCCTCCATGTCGCCTCCGTGCAGGAGTACATCGACGCCGGGAAGCTCCGTGAGCGCCCCGACGGCACCCGCAACCCGCTGCAGACCGTGCCGCTGACCGAGGCGATCCAGCAGCACCGCTTCGACGCCGTGTTCGGCGGCGGCCGCCGCGACGAGGAGAAGGCGCGCGCCAAGGAGCGGGTCTTCTCGCTGCGCGACGAGTTCTCCCAGTGGGACCCGCGGCGCCAGCGCCCCGAGCTGTGGCAGCTGTACAACGGCCGGCACGCCGCCGGCGAGCACGTCCGGGTGTTCCCGATCTCCAACTGGACCGAGCTCGACGTGTGGCAGTACATCGAGCGCGAGGGGATCGAGCTCCCGGAGATCTACTTCGCCCACGAGCGCGAGGTCTTCAACCGTTCCGGCATGTGGCTGACCGCGGGCGACTGGGGCGGCCCCAAGGAGCACGAGCGGACCGAGACCCGTCAGGTGCGCTACCGCACGGTCGGCGACATGTCCTGCACCGGCGCCGTCGACTCCGACGCCACCACGCTGGACGCCGTCATCACCGAGATCGCCGCCTCCCGGCTCACCGAGCGGGGCGCGACGCGCGCCGACGACAAGATGTCCGAGGCCGCGATGGAAGACCGTAAGCGCGAGGGGTACTTCTAAGATGACCACCACAACCGAGCAGTTGTCGGCCACCACCCTGCTGCGGTTCGCCACCGCGGGGTCCGTCGACGACGGCAAGTCCACCCTCGTGGGACGCCTTCTGCACGACTCCAAGTCGGTCCTCACCGACCAGCTGGAGGCGGTCGAGGCCGCTTCCCTCAGCCGTGGCCAGGAGACGCCGGACCTGGCGCTGCTGACCGACGGGCTGCGGGCCGAGCGCGAGCAGGGCATCACCATCGATGTCGCCTACCGCTACTTCGCCACCACCCGGCGCCGGTTCATCCTCGCCGACACCCCGGGCCATGTGCAGTACACCCGCAACATGGTGACGGGCGCCTCCACGGCCGAGCTCGCCGTCGTCCTGGTCGACGCCCGCAACGGTGTCGTCGAGCAGACCCGCCGGCACGCCGCCGTCGCCGCGCTGCTGCGCGTCCCGCACGTGGTGCTGGCCGTCAACAAGATGGACCTGGTCGACTACGCGGAGCCGGTGTTCGCCGCCATAGCCGAGGAGTTCACCGCGTACGCGGCCTCCCTCGGCGTCCCGGAGATCACCACGATCCCGATCTCCGCACTGGCCGGCGACAACGTCGTGGAGCCGTCGGCGCACATGGACTGGTACGGCGGCCCGACCGTCCTGGAGCACCTGGAGACGGTCCCGGTCAGCCACGACCTCACCGGCTGCCACGCCCGCTTCCCCGTCCAGTACGTGATCCGGCCGCAGACCGCCGAGCACCCCGACTACCGGGGCTACGCGGGCCAGATCGCCGCCGGTGTGTTCCGGGTCGGCGAGCCCGTCACCGTGTTGCCCTCGGGCCGCACCTCGACGATCGCCGGAATCGACCTGCTCGGTGACAGCGTGGACATCGCCTGGGCCCCCCAGTCGGTGACCGTGCGGCTGGCCGACGACATCGACGTCTCGCGCGGCGACCTGATCGCCCCGGCCGACGACGCGCCCGCGGTCACCCAGGACGTGGAGGCGACGGTCTGCCACGTCGCGGACCAGCCGCTCACCGTGGGCCAGCGGGTGCTGATCAAGCACACCACCCGCACGGTCAAGGCGATCGTCAAGGACATCCCGTCGCGCCTCACCCTGGACGACCTCTCGCAGCACCCGGCCCCCGGGCAGCTCGTCGCCAACGACATCGGCCGGGTCGTGGTCCGCACCGCCGAGCCGCTCGCGCTCGACGCGTACGCCGACTCGCGCCGCACCGGCTCCTTCCTGCTGATCGACCCGGCGGACGGCACCACGCTCTCGGCCGGCATGGCGGGCGCCTCCTTCGACGCGGTGACGCAGGTTCAGGCGCCGGCGGACGACGACGCCGAGTGGGACTTCTGATGAGCACCGACATCTTCTCGACCTTCGCGAAGGAGGGCGGCCGGGTCGGCAGCGGCGCCCTCGGCAGCGGCCAGGGCGGGGTGGCGCGATGTGCGCGATGACGTACGCGCACTGCCTGCGCGCCCGGCAGCACCAACCGCACCGCCTGCACCGCCAGTTCAGACGAAGACCTGCCGACCTCCCGGCCGCCTCCCCGGACTTCCGAGGGACGTGAGCACCGGGCCTCCGAGAGGAAACCCTCCCGTGCCTGCCCCCCGTTTCACGCTTCGCCGCAGCGTCGCCGCTGCCGCCGCCCTGCCGCTGCTCGCCGTGGCGCTCACCGCCTGCGGCTACGGCTCCGACGCGAAGGACGACGACGCCAAGAAGGCGAACGTCTCCTCCAACGGCAAGAAGCTCTCCACGGACACCGTGAAGATCGGGTACTTCCCGAACCTCACGCACGCCACCGCCCTGGTCGGCATCCAGGAAGGCATCATCGCCAAGGAGCTGGGCTCCACCGAGGTCAAGCCCTCGACGTTCAACGCGGGCCCCTCCGAGATCGAGGCGCTCAACGCCGGTTCGATCGACATCGGCTTCATCGGCCCCTCGCCCTCCATCAACGGCTTCACGAAGTCCGGGGGCAAGAGCCTTCGCATCATCGGCGGTTCGGCCTCCGGCGGCGTCAAGCTGGTCGTCGACCCGAAGAAGGTCAAGACCCTCGACGACCTCAAGGGCAAGAAGATCGCCACCCCCCAGCTCGGCAACACCCAGGACGTGGCGTTCCTGAACTGGATCTCCGAAAAGGGCTGGAAGGTCGACGCGAAGAGCGGCAAGGGCGACGTCTCCGTCGTCCGCACCGACAACAAGGTGACCCCGGACGCCTACAAGTCCGGTTCCATCGACGGCGCCTGGGTGCCCGAGCCGACCGCCTCCAAGCTGGTCGCGCAGGGGGCGAAGGTGCTCCTGGACGAGTCGACGCTCTGGCCGGACAACAAGTTCGTGATCACGAACATCATCGTGTCGCAGAAGTTCCTCACCGAGCACCCGGACGTCGTCGAGGCGGTGCTGCGCGGCTCGGTCAACACCAACACGTGGATCAACGCCAACCCGGACAAGGCGAAGGCATCCGCCAACGCCGCGCTCAAGACACTGTCCGGCAAGGAACTGCCGGCGGACGTCCTGGACCCGGCGTGGAAGTCGATCCAGTTCACCGATGACCCGCTGGCCGCCACGCTCGACACGGAGGCCAAGCACGCGGTGAAGGCCGGGCTGCTGGACGAGACGGACCTGACGGGCATCTACGACCTGAAGCCGCTGAACAAGATCCTCAAGGCCGCGGGCAAGCCCGAGGTCGCCGACGCCGGTCTCGGCGTCAAGTAACCACCCGACCGTTCCAGGATCTCCCAGGAGGTGACGACCATGGCGACGACCACGCTCACCAAGGCCGAGGACCGTACGGCGGTCGGGCACGCCGCCCGGATCGACCACGTCTCGAAGTCGTTCGGCGGACCGGACGGACAGCAGCTCGTCCTGGACGACATCACGCTCGATGTCGCTCCCGGCGAGTTCGTCACCCTCCTGGGAGCTTCCGGGTGCGGCAAATCGACGCTGCTCAACCTGGTCGCGGGACTCGACCGTCCGACCGCGGGGTCCATCGAGACCCCCGGCGGGCGGCCGGCCCTGATGTTCCAGGAGCACGCCCTCTTCCCGTGGCTGACCGCGGGCAAGAACATCGAACTGGCGCTGCGGCTGCGCGGCGTGCCGAAGTCGCAGCGCCGCTCCGAGGCGGAGCGGCTGCTCGAACTCGTGCGGCTGGGCGGCTCGTACGGCAAGCGGGTGCATGAGCTGTCGGGCGGCATGCGCCAGCGGGTCGCGATGGCCCGGGCGCTCGCCCAGGACAGCCAACTGCTGCTGATGGACGAGCCGTTCGCCGCGCTCGACGCCATCACCCGCGATGTGCTGCACGACGAGCTGACCCGGATCTGGCGCGAGACGAAGGTCTCCGTCCTCTTCGTCACGCACAATGTGCGCGAGGCGGTCCGGCTCGCCGAGCGGGTCGTCCTGCTCTCCTCGCGGCCGGGCCGCATCGCCCGGGAGTGGACGGTCGACATCGACCAGCCGCGCCGCATCGAGGACACCGCGGTGGCGGAGCTCTCCGTCGAGATCACCGAACAACTGCGTGGGGAGATCCGCCGACATGGCCAGCACTGAGACCACCGCCAAGGACTCGGCCCCGAGGGACGAGGCCCAGGATCTGGCCGGCCTCGAAGCGGGGCTCGACGCACTGGACGCGGTACGGGTGAGCCGGACCCCGGTGCGCCAGGTACTGACGCAGAAGGTCCTGCCTCCGGTGGTGGCCGTCGCACTGGTGCTGCTGGTCTGGCAGATCCTGATCTGGGCGAAGGTCACCGACGACTACAAGCTGCCCTCGCCCACCCAGGTCTGGGACGAGGTGTCCAACGCCTGGGCGCAGGGCACCCTGCTCGGTTACATCTGGACGAGCGTCTCGCGCGGCCTGCTCGGCTTCCTCCTCGCCCTCGTGATCGGCACCCCGCTGGGGCTGCTGGTCTCGCGGGTGAAGGTGGTGCGCGCGGCGATCGGTCCGGTGCTCTCCGGTCTCCAGTCGCTGCCGTCGGTGGCGTGGGTGCCGCCCGCGGTCATCTGGCTGGGGCTGGACGACAAGATGATGTACGCGGTGATCCTGCTGGGCGCCGTCCCCTCGATCGCCAACGGCCTCGTCGCGGGCGTCGACCAGATCCCGCCGCTGCATCTGCGGGCCGGCAAGACGCTGGGCGCCACCGGGCTGCGCGGCACCTGGCACATCGTGCTGCCGGCGTCGCTGCCCGGTTACCTGGCGGGGCTGAAGCAGGGCTGGGCCTTCTCCTGGCGCTCGCTGATGGCTGCCGAGATCATCGCCTCGTCGCCCGATCTGGGCGTGGGACTCGGGCAGTTGCTGGAGCAGGGCCGTGAGACCAGCAGCATGTCGATGGTCTTCCTCGCCATCTTCCTGATCCTGATCGTCGGCATCGCCATCGACCTGCTCATCTTCAGTCCGCTGGAGCGGTGGGTGCTGCGCAGCCGCGGTCTCCTCGTCAAGAGCTGAGAGGGACGACATGACTTCCCCGGTCCTCCTCGTCATCGCCCACGGCAGCCGCGACCCGCGGCACGCGGCGACCGTGCACGCGCTGACCGCGCGGGTGCGGGCGCTGCGGCCGGGGCTGCGGGTGGAGACCGGCTTCCTGGACTTCAACGCGCCGTCGGTGCCGCGGGTCCTGGAGCGGCTGGCCGCACAGGGGGCGGATGACGTGGTGGCGCTGCCGCTGCTCCTCACCCGGGCGTTCCATGCGAAGTCCGACATCCCGGCGGTGCTGCGGGAGGCCCGCGGCAGGCTGCCGCGGCTGCGCGTGAGGCAGGCCGAGGTGCTCGGCCCGTCGCCGCTGCTGAACTGCGCCCTGGAGCGGCGGCTGTACGAGGCCGGGGTCCGCCCCGGCGACAGAGGCTCGACCGGGCTCGTCCTGGCCTCGGCGGGCTCCACAGACCCGGAGGCGATCGCAGTGATCGCTGAAATCGCGCGGGAGCTGCGGCACACCGGTTGGTGTTCCGTGCGGCCTGCGTTCGCCTCCGCTGTTACTGCCGGGGGCATCCCCCGCACCGAGGACGCGGTACGGGCCCTGCGGGCCGACGGTGTGCGCCGGGTGGCCGTGGCCCCGTACGTGATCGCGCCCGGCCGCCTCCCGGACCGGATCGCGGCGGGGGCGGCCGAGGCCGGTGCGGATGTACTGGCCGGTGTGCTGGGCCCGTCGCCGGAGCTGGCGCGGCTGCTGCTGGACCGGTACGACGTGGCGCGTGTCCCGGCCTCCCGGACGGCCTCGCTCAGCGCATAGCCGCAGGTCCGCAGGTCCGCAGGTCCGCAGGTCCGCAGGTCCGCAGGTCCGCAGGTCCGCAGGTCCGCAGGGAAGCCTCGGGGACGCCCGTACTACTGTTCCTGGCATGGCTGAAGCGCTTGCATCCCCCGATGCCCCCTTCCTCCTCGGCGGCGAGCTGCCCGTACGCCGGCTCGGCTACGGCACCGCCCAGCTGACCGGCCCCGGGTACTGGGGCCCGCGCGGGGACCGGCAGGACGCACTGGCCGTGCTCCGGGCGGCGGTGGAGCAGGGTGTCACCCTGATCGACACGGCCGACAACTACGGCCCCGGAGTGGCCGAGGAGCTGGTGGCCGGGGCGCTGCATCCGTATCGCGAGGAGCTGGTGATCGCGACGAAGGGTGGTGTCGTACGCACCAGTGACAGCGCCTGGCACATCGCGGGGCGGCCGGAGCAGTTGCGGGCGATGTGCGAGGCCAGTCTGCGGCGGCTGCGGACCGACCGGATCGATCTCTACCAGTTGCACCGGCTGGATCCGGCGGTACCGATGGCCGATCAGCTGGGCGCTCTGGATGAGCTGCGGCAGGAAGGTAAGATCCGGTACATCGGTCTGGACACCCTCACCGCCGACCAGCTGGAGCAGGCGCTCTCCCTGACCGGGATCGCCTCGGTGCAGAACCGCTTCAACCTGCTCGACCGTTCGTCGGACGCGGTGCTGAAGGTGTGCGAATCCCATGGCCTCGCCTTCCTCCCCTGGTTCCCGCTGGCCAACGGGGCGCTGACCGGCGAAGGGGCCGCCGCGCTCGACGGTGTCGCGCGGGGCCACGGCGCCACCCGCGGGCAGATCGCCCTCGCCTGGCTGCTGCACCGCTCCCCCGTCCTGTGCCCGACCCCGGGCACCGGTTCGCCCGCGCATCTGGCGGAGAACCTGGACGCGCGGGAGATCCGGCTGACGTCCCAGGACATGAGCCGCCTGGAGCCGCTCGCATCCGTATGAAGGAGCACCCGCACGTGACCACCACCGCGCCCCTCGCCGGTTCTGTCCCCATGGCCCCGGTGCCCGTGATCCGGGCCGACCGTGTCGCTCTCGTACGGGACGGGAACGTGCTGCTCGACTCGGTCTCACTGACCGTGCGCAGCGGGGAGCACTGGGCGCTGCTCGGCGCCAACGGGGCGGGAAAGAGCACCCTGCTGGGGCTGCTCGGCGCGGTCACCCACCCGACCCGTGGTTCGGTGGAGGTGCTGGGCCGCACGCTCGGGCGGGTCGATCTGCGGGAGCTGCGGACCCTGCTGGGGCACGTCAATCCGCGTCATCCGCTGCGTTCCCCGCTGACGGTGAGCGAGGTGGTGCTGACGGGTCTGACCAACTCGGTGGAGCCGGTGCCGCGCTGGTCGCCCGGCCCGGAGCAGCGGGACCGGGCGGAGCGGCTGCTGAGGATGCTGGGCATGGGAGGCAAGACGTTCGCGCGCTGGCCGTCGCTCTCCCAGGGCGAGCGCGGCCGTACGCTCATCGCCCGCGCGCTGATGCCGCAGCCCCGGCTGCTGCTCCTGGACGAGCCGGCGACGGGGCTCGACCTGGCCGCCCGGGAGCAGTTGCTGGACAGTCTGGACGCCTTGCGCGAGGAGCATCCGGAGCTGGCGACGGTGCTGGTCACCCACCATCTGGAGGAGCTGCCCGCCTCGACCACGCATGCGATGCTGCTGCGCGGCGGGCGGTGTGTGGCCTCGGGGCCGGCCGACGAGGTGCTGACCACGGATCAGGTCAGCGACTGCTTCGGACATCCGGTACGGATCACCCGCACGGACGGCCGGTGGACGGCGCGGGCGCAACGGGCCGCGCGTCGCTGACAGCGCCTCACTCGTGGGCGGCACATCCGGTGACGAACGGGGTGGCCTGGTGGTAGTAGAGCAGCCAGCCCGTCCCGGTGAGCCGCCACAGCGAACTGCGGTGGGCGCGCATCCCCTTGGCCTCGGTGTCGAAGGTGACATGGACGAGTTCGTCGGCGAGCTGGACCCCGTGCATCCGTGAGGCGGTGAGCTGGCCGGGGCGCGGGGCCTCGTCCGAGATCAGCGAGGTGATGACCATGGCGCGGTCCCAGCGGCGGCCAGTGGTGTCGATCTCGTGGAAGTCGGGGTGCAGGACCTGGACGAGGAGTTCGGTGGAGGCCCGGACCGCCGGGTCGAGGAGGCGCAGTTCGCCCTCGACCGCCGCGGCCACGCCCGGCGACGGCTCGCTCATGCGTCGCCTCCGCTCGTCCTGGCGCGTCCGGCGGGAAGCGCACGGAGTCCGGCCGCCAGGGGCTCGTTGTGGCCGGTCCCGTTGATCCCGCGCAACGGTGCCGCGTACATCATCATGGGCACACCATAGGACGATCTTCCCGCGCCGTGCGGCCGCCGCGCCCCGTGGGGGAGAGCACGGCGGCCGACGGCCGCGGTGGGGCTGTTACTCGACGACCTTCAGCAGCTTGTTCGCCGTTCCTTCGGTGGCGTTGCTGATGGCGTCCGGGGTGGCGCCGTCGGTGAGGGCGGTGGCGACCTCGTCCGGGGTGGCGTCCGGGTGTCCGGCCAGGTAGACGGCGGCGGCACCGACGACGTGCGGGGTCGCCATGGACGTACCGGAGATGGTGTTGGACGCGTCGTCGCTGTCGTTCCAGGACGAGGTGATGTCCGAGCCCGGGGCGTAGATGTCCACGACCGAGCCGTAGTTGGAGAACGACGACTGCTCGTCGTCCACCGTGGACGAGGCGACCGTGATCGCCTCGGGGACGCGGGAGGGGGAGCCCTCGCTCGCGTCGCCCGAGTCGTTCCCGGCGGCCACCGCGAAGGTGACGCCCGAGGCGATGGCCTTCTGGACGGCCGCGTCGAGCGCCTCGTCCACGCCGCCGCCGAGGCTCATGTTGGCGACGGACGGGCCCTGGTGGTTCTCGGTGACCCAGTCGATACCGGCGACGACCTGCTCGGTGGTGCCCGAGCCGGAGTCGTCGAGGACCCGGACGGCGACGATCTTGGCCTTCTTCGCGACGCCGTACGTCGCCCCGGCGATGGTGCCGGCCACGTGCGTGCCGTGGCCGTTGCCGTCGTCGGCGCTGTCGTCGTTGTCCACGGCGTCGAAGCCCGAGCTCGCCCGGCCCTCGAACTCCTGGTGCGTGGTGCGGACACCGGTGTCGATGACGTACGCGGTGACACCCTCGCCCGCACTGTCCGGGTAGGTGTACGCGTTGTCCCCGGCGGTCTCCGCCTGGTCGATGCGGTCCAGGCCCCACGACGGCGGGTTCTCCTGGGTGGCGTCGATGTGGAACTTCTTGTTCTGGACGACCTTGGAGACGGCCGGGTCGGCGGCGAGGCGCTTGGCCTCGGTCTCCGAAAGGCCGCTGGCGGAGAAGCCGTTGATGGCGGAGCTGTAGTTGCGCTTCAGCTTGCCGCCGTACTCCTTGGCGAGCTCCGCCTTGTCGGCCTTCTGGTCCAGCATCACGATGTAGCTGCCGGAGACGGCGGTTGCCGCGTCGGCGCCGTAGATCTTGCCCGTCGCGGGGACGGGTGCCGCTCCGGCGAACGGGCTGCCCAGCAGGGTGACTCCGGCCGCGGCGGCCACCGCGGTGATGGCGGCGGTCAGCTTGAACCGGCGTGCGCGCTTGTGAATTGCCATGAAGAGGGGTCTCCTCGTCATTCTTTGTGGGGGGATTGGCCCCCGGCCGGAGGATCTCCGGGGGCTGGCTCGAAACCCTGACCGATTGACGCGCCCAGATCAAGACCCTCCCTGGGCCTGTGCCCGCCTGTGCGGGATTTCGTCACAAGAAGTCGACCAGGCGCACCCAAGTCCGTCACAGGCACGGACCGTTACCGACGGACACACCATCGGCCACACCCCCGTTCACACCCCCGCACGGCACTCCGCACAGCACTCCGCCCCGTTCGTGACGCTTTCTCACGAACGGGGCGGGGCGGGCGGAGCGGGTTCAGCGCTGGACGATCCGTACCCCTGTCACACCCATCAGCCCGGCGAGGGGGACATCGGAGGCCGTCTGCGCGGGGTCCACGGTCAGACCTCCGCCGCGCACCATATCGAGCAGCATCTCGGCGAGCGGCATCACCATGTGCCGCCCCCAGCAACGCTCGGACACATGGCCGAAGGGCAGGTAGCCGGGCTGATCGTCCGGGTCGAGACCGTCCCAGCGCTCGGGCAGGAACACATCGGGATCCTCCCAGAGCGCGGGGTCCCGGTGACTCAGCAGGGGCAGGAGCAGGATGTCGTCGTCCGCGCCGATCCCGGGGTCGAGCGCGGGGTACTCCGGGGACGCCCTTCGCAGGATGTTCCAGGAGGGCGGCAGCAGCCGCATGGACTCGTACAGGATGTTCCGGTTCGAGGTCGCGTCGTCGAACGGCGCTCCGAGCCAGAGCGCGTTGGCGACGAGTGTCGAGACGGTGAAGCAGACCGGGGCTGCGCCCCTGCGGTACAGGCCCATGGCGTAGCGGCGGTCGCCGTAACCCTTGGCCTCGGCGGTCAGACCCGCGATGGCGGATACGGGGGCGCCCGGCCGGAGCCGCCCCGGCAGGGCCGCCCCCGCGACGATGACCGACCAGGTGAGTTTGGGCGTCAACTCCAGGGCGCGGTCCATGAGGATGCGGAGCCGGTAGGGATCGGCGCCGAGAATCAGGTCACGCAGATATACGTGGCCCACATGCGGCCATTCACCCCGGAGGTCGGCATTCCCGGGAACGGGCTTCTTCAGGGCTGTCCGCACATCGCGGCCGATGGCCTGCATGACGGTGGCGGCCTCGGCGCGCGGAATGGACCGCCCGTGGAGGGGTTTGAAAGTGGGGCGCTCGTCCTCGGTGGCCGGCCTCGCCGCGAGGATGCGGTCGGTCAGGCCGGCCCCGGCGACGCCGACGGTGCCGGGGTCGAGCCGGAAGGCCTCCGCACCCCGGTGGTCTCGCAGGAGCGCCTGGAGTCTCGGCGCGAAGACGACGTCCCGGGCGCGGCTGCCGGTACCGGATATCTGCATCGTGGTCTCCAAGAAGCGGGAGGCCCCCATGCCCGGCAGGCCGGTGCGGCCACGCCGGGCACGGGCGCCGGCCGAGGGACCGTGTCCCTCAGCGAGCTGGACTCGTGCGCCGGTTTAGTACCAGTGGTACCAGGCGTACGCCTTCAGGCTCTTCTCCGGCGTCATCTTGTCCTTCAGCAGAAAAAGGAACTTCATAACAGCACCTCCATCTTTGACTCTGAATTTGCTCTTCCAGGGCGTGACTCGGCCGTCCCTGCGATAAGAACTCCCCGCCTCGGCAGGAATTTCGAACCGCCGCTGACCGCCGACAGGAGTACAGCCCAGAGCAATTGACGTTGTCAATGATCTCCCCTTCGGCCGAAAGCGCCCACGCGTTCCGTTTCAGACTGCATCCATCGAGTGGAAGAGAAACGGCCCGTTTCCCCGGCCATATCCGTACGCGCACGTGGGGGCAAGACCATGAAGAAGCGGATTCAAGCCGATGGTTGTCTGAATCGCCGTTGTTCAGAAACGTCTTGCCGTGGCTCCGGGCCGGCGCCCGGCGGCCGGATCGCCCGCACCCCGGCACGGGAAAGATACGTACCGGTCGGTAATTCCGTTCCTGCCGCCGGAGTCGCCAAAAGTCATCTCTGGTATCGGGCCAGGACCCGGTTGCCGTCCTCGACCAGGCGCTTCTTCAGTTCGTCCGCGTCGATCGCCCCGCTGTAGTACTCCTGGAGCGCGGGGGTGGCGACCTTGTCCTTCCATTCGGGGTAGCCGCGCACGGACTGGGCCGGTGCGGGTCGCAGCGCGGTCGCGAGGGCGGCGCCGGTCGCCCAGCCCCGGTCGGCGGTGTGCAGCGAGGGGTCCGCCAGGGCGGCCGTGCCCGTCGGCAGCATCCAGTCGCCCTTGGCCAGGCGCACCATGCTGGCGGGCCGCAGCAGGAAGTCGATGAACTCCACGGCCTCCTTCTTGTGCGGGCTGTCCTGGGCGACGGACAGGGTCTGCGGGCTCACCCCCTGGGCCGGTCCCTCGCTGCCGGCCGGGGCGGGCAGCACCGTCCACTCGAAGCCCTTCGGGGCCTGCTCTACCACCTGTTGGCGGTAGGAGAACCCGAGCGGCACCATGGCGTACTTGCCGCCGAAGAGACCGGGCAGCGTGTCGCCGCCGCCCATGCCGAGCGCGGTGCGGGCGGCGCTGTGGTCGGTGTTGACCTGGTCGTGGATGGTGCCGGGGACCACCTGGTCGCCCTCGTCCATCGCGACGGTCACCTTTCCGCCGGCGGCACGGTGGAACAGCTCGCCGCCCGCCGAGAGACCGAGGTTGAGGGTGACGGAGACCGGTTCCTTGAGCGGCCAGGCGATCCCGTAACGGCCCTTGCCCGTCAGCTCCTTGGTGACCTGCCGGAACTCCGGCCAGCTCCAGGGTTTCTCCGGGGTGGGGATACGGACCCCGGAGGCCTTGAGGATCTTGGTGTTGGCGATCAGGACGCGCGGCTCCTGGAGGAAGGGCACCCCGTAGACACCGCCGTCGAAGGTGGCGGTCTGCCAGCTCTGGCGGGGGATGTCCGCGGCCAGCCGGTCCGGCAGGAGTGTGCGCAGGTCGGCGAGGTAACCGCCGTACGCGAAGTCCGCGAGGTCGTCGGACGCGTCGTGGATGACGTCCGGGGCCTCGTCCCCCTCGAAGGAGGTGAGGAGCTGGTCGTGGACGCTGTCCCAGCTGCCCTGGACGTACTGGACCTCGACGTCGGGGTGGCTCGCGTTCCACTCCTTCACCAGCCGCCTGTTGATGTCGACGGACTCCTTCTGCCAGGCCAGCGACTGGAATCGGATCCGGATCCTCCCGTCCGTCCCGCCGTCGCCGCCCCCGCCGCACCCGGTGAGCAGCAGGGCCAGTGCGGTGGCCGCCGCGGCCGCTGTACGTACCACTGCGCGCATCAGCTCTTCACCGCCCCGGCCAGCATACCGCCCGTGATCCGCCGTTGGATGACCGCGAAGAGGACGAGCGAGGGGAGCGTGGCGAGGAACGCGGCGGCGGCGAGCGGTCCGAGGTCGCTCGCACCCTCCGCGCCGAGGAAGTGGGTCAGTACGACCGGCAAGGTCTGCTTCTCCGGTGTCTTGAGCAGGACGAGCGCGAAGAAGAACTCGTTCCATGCGGTGATGAACGCGAAGAGTGCGGTGGCGACGATCCCGGGGGCGAGCAGCGGGGCGGTGACGGAGACGAGCGTCCGCAGCCGGCCGGCTCCGTCGACCGCGGCCGCCTCCTCGAGTTCGGCCGGCACGGCCCGTACGTAGCCGACCAGCATCCACAGCGCGAACGGCAGTGACCACACGACGTACACCATGATCAGCCCCCACAGGGTGTTGATCAGATGCAGGTGCTTGAGGACCAGGAAGAGCGGAATGATCAGCAGGACGAACGGGAACGCCTGGCTGACCACGACCCATCCGGTGGCGGCCGTGGACAGGCGCGAGCGGTGACGGGCCATCACATAGGCCATCGGGGTCGCGATGACGACGGCGATGACTCCGGCCGAGAGCGCCGCGATCAGCGAGTTGCCGGCGGCCCGCAGCAGCGGCTGTTCGTCGAAGGCCTGGCGGAAGTTGTCCAGCGTCGGATGCTCGGGGATCCAGGTGGGGTGCAGGGAGCCCAGCTCGGTCGCGGGCTTGAAGGCGGTGGAGATCAGCCAGAGGAACGGGAACGCCAGGAAGACGAGGTAGCACAGCAGCGCGGCGTACTGTCCGGCGCGCACGGGCCTGCTGGTACGCAGACTCATCGGTCCTCGCCTCCCCTGAGCCGCCCGGCGAGGTACACGGCGAGGATCACGGAGATCACCGCGACCATCACACAGCCCATCGCGGCGGCGTAGCCGAACTGTCCGTACCGGAAGGCCTCTTCGTACGCGAAGAGCATCGGCAGCCGGGTGCGGCCGCCGGGACCGCCGTTGGTCAGCACATAGACCAGGGCGAAGGAGTTGAAGTTCCAGATGAAGTTGAGCGCGGTGATGGAGAGGGCTACCGGCTTGAGCGCGGGCCAGGTGACGGTACGGAACCGGCGCCAGGCGCCCGCTCCGTCCAGGGCGGCCGCCTCGTGCAGTTCGTGCGGGGTGTTCTGCAGGCCGGCCAGCAGGGCGACCGTGGTCTGCGGCATTCCGGCCCAGACCCCGACCAGGATCACCGCGGGCAGTGCGGTGGCGAGCCCGGTCAGCCAGTCCCGGCCGTCACCGAGTCCCAGGTCGCGGATGGTCTCGTTGAGGATTCCGGCGTCCGGGTTGTAGACGAGCCGCCACATGATGCCGACGACGACCTCGGGCATCGCCCAGGGGATGATCGCCAGGGCGCGGGCCAGCCAGCGCATCCGCAGGTTCTCGTTGAGCAGCAGGGCGAGGCCGAGGGCCAGCACGAACTGCGGGACGGTGACGCCGACCGCCCAGACCAGGCCGATCCGGAACGACTCCCAGAACAGTCCGTCGTGCAGCAGGTCCTGGAAGTTCAGTGAGCCGACCCACTGGGTGGACCGGGTGCGGCCCGACTGGGAGTCGGTGAAGGCCAGCGCGATGCCGTAGAGCAGCGGGCCGACGCTCAGGACCAGGATCGGGATCAGGGCGGGCAGGACCAGGAACCAGGTGCCGGCGTTCCGGCCGGTCCGCACGGCCCGCTTGCCGGGCGGTTCCCCCGGCGGCGGCCCGTGCCGCCCGGACTGCACGGTTGCACTCGCCAATGTCATGGATGCGACCCCCTCGCGTCATCCGCCGGATATATCCCGTTCTGGCCGCTCAGGTGGCCCCCGTCATCGTGCTGACGCCCCGTCGGTTCGTCAAGACAGCCTGCACGGATGCGAAAATCGGATCCATGAACGAGATGCGAGCGCGCGAGGTACTGACCGCTGCCGGACTGTCCGGCCGCTCAAAGCTGCTCGCGCTGGGCGAGAACGCGGTGTTCGCCGACGGCGACCTGGTCGTCAAGGTCGGCCGGGACGCCGAGCGGAGTCCGGAGCTGCGCGTCCGGGCCGAGCGCGAGGTGGCCGTCGCGCAGTGGCTCGCCGCGTCCGGGGTCCCCGCCGTGCGGGCGGCCGAGCCCGGGGCGCGGCTGGTCGAGGGGCACCCGGTGACCCTGTGGCACCGGCTGCCCGACGCGGTCCGGCCGGCCGAGCCGCGGGATCTGGCGCCGCTGCTCACCGCGGTGCACGCGCTGCCCGCACCGGAGGGACTCACGCTCCCCCGCCGGGAGCTGCTGGGCGGGGTCGAGCGGTGGCTGAGCCTGGCGGGCGGGGCGATCGCCCCGGCCGACGCCGCGTATCTGCGCGAGCGCCGCGACGGCTTCGCGGCGGCGGCCGCCGCACTGGTCCCGCACCTGGTCCCCGGCCCGATCCACGGCGACGCCCTCGCGCGCAATGTCCACGTCGGCCCGGACGGCCCGGTCCTGGTGGACCTGGAGACCTTCTCCACGGATCTGCGCGAGCACGACCTGGTGGTGCTCGCCCTGTCCCGCGACCGGTACGGGCTGGCGGCCGGGGCCTATGACGCGTTCACCTCGGCGTACGGCTGGGACGTCCGGGAGTGGGACGGCTGCGCGGTGCTGCGCGGGGCCCGGGAGACGGCGAGCTGCGCATGGGTCGCGCAGCACGCCCCGGCGAACCCGAAGGCGCTCGCGGAGTTCCGCCGCCGGGTGGCCTCCCTGCGCGACGGGGACACGGCAGTGCGCTGGTACCCCTTCTGACCGCTTTGTCCTTAATCGCCGGACGGGCTCGATTCCACCTGGAGCGCCGGTTCCCGTACCGGCCAGCGGCCGTCGATGACCGCGTCCGCCGTGCCCTTGCGGCGCAGGAACTGCTGGAAGTCGGCGGCCCACTCCGCGTACCAGGCGATCTGGCGCTCATGGAGCTCCGGCGCCGACAGCGCGGCGACCGAGCCGTGCCGGGCGGCTATCGCGTACGCCACCCGTACCGCGGCCAGCGCGTCCGCCCCCGCGTCATGGGCTCCCCCGTGGACCACGCCGTACTCGACGCAGACCGCTTCGAGGTTGCGCTTGCCCTTGCGGTAGCGCTCGACGGCCCGGTCGATGGTGTACGGGTCGATGACCGGCCCGATCCCGGCGCCGCCGAGCCGTTCACCCAGCGAGGGCAGCCCGTGGCGGTGCAACTCGGCCGTCAGCAGCGTCAGGTCGAAGGCCGCGTTGTACGCGACCACCGGGACGCCCCTGCGCCAGTACCCGGCCAGTGTGTCGGCGATCTCGTCGGCCACCTCGCGCACCGGCCGGCCCTCCGCCGCCGCCCGCTCGCTGCTGATGCCGTGGATCGCGGAGGCCTGGGCGGGGATCCGGATGCCCGGATCGGCCAGCCAGGTGTGCCGCCGCACCGGATCGCTGTCGCTGCCGTCCACCGCGATGACCGCGGCCGTCACGATCCGGGCCTCCAGCGGTTCCGTACCCGTCGTCTCCAGGTCGAAGCCGACCAGCGCCTGCCGGTGCCAGCTCATCCCGTACCTCCTTCGTGGTGCTCCCCCAGATGACGACCACCCTCGCACGGGCCACTGACAACGCCCCGGGAGCCCCTCAGGAGACGGGACGGGAGTCCGTCCACACGGACTCGAACTCCTCGCGGTACGTCTCGAACAGCCCGTGCTCATACCCCTGCCCCGCCCGGACCACGGCCCGGCCGCCTCCCCGCAGGACGAGCACCGGCGCCTCCATGCCGCGGGCCCGGCGCAGATAGGTCTGGACGACCCCCACGGCGTCGGCGCCGTCACCGTCCACCAGGTACGCCGTGAAGCGCGGCGTCTCGTCGAAGACGTGGATCTCGAAGGCGCCCGGGTCGCGGAGCTTGGAGCGCACCCGCCGCATATGGAGGATGTTCATCTCCACCGACCGGCTCAGCTCGCCCTTCTTGAGCCCCAGCTCCCGCTCGCGGCGCTTGACCGCGCTGCTGGCCGGATTGATGAAGAGCAGCCTGATCCGGCAGCCCGACTCGGCGAGCCGGATCAGCCGGCGGCCGGAGAAGTTCTGCACCAGCAGATTGAGCCCTATGCCGATCGCGTCGAGGCGGCGCGATCCTCCGAAGAGGTCCTCGGCGGGCAGCTGACGCTGCAGGCGCACCCGGTCGGAGTGGACGGAGACCACGTCCGCGTACCGGTCGCCGACGAGCTCCTCGACGGCGTCGACGGGGAGCCGGTCCGCGGACGGGACGGCCGCGCCGCTGCCGAGGATCTCCAGCAGCCGCGCGGAGGCGCGCTCGGCCTGGGCCAGTACCGCTTCGTTGAGCGCACGGTTGCGCGAGACGACGTTGCGGGCGACCTCCAGCTCGTCCAGCGCCAGCTCGACGTCGCGGCGGTCGTCGAAGTAGGGCTCGAAACAGGGCCAGTGCTGGACCATCAGCTCGCGGAGCTGGGGCAGCGTGAGGAAGCTCAGGACGTTGTCGTCGGCCGGGTCGAGCAGATAGCCCTTGCGGCGGGAGACCTCGCGCACCGCGACGGCGCGCTGCACCCACTCCTGCCCGGCGGGCCCCGCCGCGGCCACCACCCAGTCCTCGCCGTGGACCGGTTCGTAGATGGGCCGGAGCACCGCGGCGACCACGGCGCGCAGCCGCTGCTCCACCAGATTCAGCCAGATGTAGGCGCGCCCGGCCCGCTGGGCGCGGGTACGCACCTCGCTCCAGGCCTCCGCGCCCCAGTCCAGTTCCGCACCGATCTCCAGGGGCTGCGCAAGCGAAACCGCCCCGGGCGGGACATCGGCCAAGTCCCCCTCGTGACCCGTGTCACCTGGGGGCAGCTCGAACCCTCCCGAGCTCACCCGCGCACCGCCTTCCACTCCCCCACCAACGATCAAGGAAGGGTACTCCGGGAGCGGGAGCCGGTGCAGCCGGATGCCCAGGCTGCTTTCCCAACTCCCCTACGGGACAGGCTCGTTCCGTGCGGCGAGATCTGCCGGAGTGAGCTGATTCATAGTGATTAAACACCCCATCGCAAGCCGCATACCGGACAGCGGGCCGGGTGGGCCCGCCGGACTGCGGTTCCGGGCGACGCGAAGGGGCCCGATGTTGACCGGCCCCGGGGCCCGGTGCTGACCGGACCGGGCGACGTCCTGGACCGGCCGGCAAACGGAGCGGGCGGCCGGCCCCGCGACGCCGTCCCCCGTTTGTCGGCCGGTCCTAGGTAAGGGCGGCTCTTTCGGGGAAGATCTGCCCCAGGGAGCCCGCATTCCCCAGGCAACCGCACCAGAAGGGGAAGAGTCGAATCCATGCAGGTCTGGCCGGGACAGGCGTACCCCCTCGGTGCCACGTACGACGGCGCCGGGACCAACTTCGCGGTCTTCTCGGAGGCCGCCCACCGAATCGAGCTGTGCCTGCTGCACGACGACGGTTCCGAGACGGCGGTGGAACTGAGGGAGACCGACGCCTTCGTCCGTCACGCCTACCTGCCCGGGGTGATGCCCGGTCAGCGGTACGGGTTCAGGGTGCACGGGCCGTACGAACCGCAGCGCGGCGTCCGCTGCAACTCCGCCAAGCTGCTCCTCGACCCGTACGCACGGGCCGTCGCCGGGCAGATCCAGTGGGGCGAGGCGGTGTACGGCTATCCGTTCGGCCGGCCCGACGCGCGCAACGACCTCGACTCGGCGCCGCACACCATGAGCTCCGTCGTGGTCAACCCGTACTTCGACTGGGGCGACGACCGGCGGCCCCGTACCGACTACCACCGCACCGTGATCTACGAGGCCCATGTGAAGGGCCTGACGATGCTCCATCCGGGGCTGCCGAAGGAGCTGCGCGGGACGTACGCCGGTCTGGCCCATCCGGCGGTCATCGCGCATCTGACGGAGCTCGGCGTCACGGCGATCGAGTTGATGCCGGTGCACCAGTTCGTCCAGGACCACCGGCTGGCGGACGCGGGCCTCGCCAACTACTGGGGCTACAACACCATCGGCTTCTTCGCGCCGCACAACGCCTACGCCTCCTGGGGAGACCGGGGCGAGCAGGTGCTGGAGTTCAAGCAGGCCGTCCGAGCCCTGCACCAGGCGGGTATCGAGGTGATCCTCGACGTGGTCTACAACCACACGGCCGAGGGCAACCACCTGGGGCCGACGCTCTCCTTCCGC
This sequence comes from Streptomyces sp. NBC_00876, assembly GCF_045207435.1. Classification (NCBI taxonomy): domain Bacteria; kingdom Bacillati; phylum Actinomycetota; class Actinomycetes; order Kitasatosporales; family Streptomycetaceae; genus Streptomyces; species Streptomyces sp. NBC_00876. The sequence goes on along the minus strand of NZ_CP108800.1, from coordinate 6,884,402 downwards.
GGGCTGGACAACGCCTCGTACTACCGGCTCGCCGACGACCAGCGCTACTACATGGACACCACGGGGACCGGCAACTCCCTGCTGATGCGCTCCCCGCACGTGCTCCAGCTGATCATGGACTCGCTGCGCTACTGGGTGACCGAGATGCACGTGGACGGGTTCCGCTTCGACCTGGCGGCCACGCTGGCGCGTCAGTTCCACGAGGTGGACCGGCTGTCGTCGTTCTTCGACCTGGTGCAGCAGGACCCGGTGGTCAGCCAGGTGAAGCTGATCGCCGAACCGTGGGACGTGGGCGAGGGCGGCTACCAGGTGGGAAACTTCCCGCCGCTGTGGACCGAGTGGAACGGCAAGTACCGGGACACGGTGCGTGACCTGTGGCGCGGCGAGCCCCGGACCCTGGCCGAGTTCGCGGGCCGGCTGACCGGGTCCTCCGACCTGTACCAGGACGACGGCCGGCGGCCGCTCGCCTCGATCAACTTCGCCACCTGCCACGACGGATTCACGCTGCACGACCTGGTCTCGTACAACGACAAGCACAACGACGCCAACGGCGAGGGCAACCGGGACGGCGAGAGCCACAACCGGTCCTGGAACTGCGGCGTGGAGGGCGAGACGGACCGGCCCGAGGTGCTGGAGCTGCGCGAGCGGCAGATGCGGAACTTCATCGCCACGCTGATGCTGTCGCAGGGTGTGCCGATGCTGAGTCACGGCGACGAGTTCGGCCGTACCCAGCTGGGCAACAACAACGGCTACTGCCAGGACAGCGAACTGTCGTGGGTGCACTGGCCCGAGCCCGCCGGGGCCGCGGGCGACAGCGACGACGACGGCGAGGAGCAGGACGGGCAGGCCGGCGAAGGGCCCGGCAGCAGTCTGCTGGAGTTCACCCGGGCCATGGTGTGGCTGCGCCGCGACCATCCGGTCTTCCGGCGCCGCCGGTTCTTCCACGGGCGTCCGGTCGAGGGCACCCACGACGAGCTCTCGGACATCGCCTGGTTCACACCCGAGGGCCAGGAGATGGCCCAGCGGGACTGGCAGGCGGCCCACGCCAAGGCGCTGACGGTCTTTCTGAACGGGCACGCCATCTCGGAACCCGGTCCGCGCGGTGAGCGGATCTCCGACGACTCGTTCCTGCTGATGTTCAACGCGAGCGCCGAGACGCTGGAGTTCGCCGTACCGGTCAACCACGGGCGGCAGTGGCACGCGGTCGTCGACACCGCGCGCCCGGCCGGGGTGCTGACCGGTGCGGGGCCGAAGGTGGCGGCGGGCGACCGGGTGACGCTGGTGGGGCGGAGCATGGTGGTGCTCCAGCGGCCGGCCTGAGCGGACGGGACCGGCGGAGCGCGGTGGCGCTCGGCCCGCCGGCCCGAGCGGACGGGACCGGCGGAGCGCACCGCCGGTCGAGCATTTGTCCGTTCCCGGGTGACACAGAAGGTCCGGATCTGGGTACGAACGCCTCCATGACGCCTTCCGCCACGTACCGGCTCCAGCTCCAGCCGGAGTTCCCGTTCTCGGCCGCCGAGGACGCCGTGCCGTATATCGCCTCGCTCGGCGTCTCCCATCTGCATCTGTCCCCGGTCCTGGAGGCCGTGCCCGGGTCCCGGCACGGCTACGACGTCGTCGACCACGGCCGGGTCCGCGCCGAGCTCGGCGGCGAGGAGGGGCTGCGCCGGCTGGCACGCACCGCCCGCGCGCACGGGCTCGGGCTGGTCCTCGACATCGTGCCGAACCACATGGCTGCCGATCCCGTGCACAACCACGCGCTGCGGGAGGTCCTGCGCGAGGGACCCGCCTCGCCGTACGCCCGCTGGTTCGACATCGACTGGGCGGCGGGCGACGGGCGGATCCTGCTGCCGGTCCTCGCCGGGCGGATCGGTGACGAGACCGGGAACCTCCGGGTCGACGGGGACGTGCTGCGCTACGGCGAACAGGAGTTCCCGCTCCGCACCGGCACCGCCCACCTCGGTCTGCCCGAACTGCTGGACGCCCAGCACTACCGGCTCGGCTGGTGGCGGCTGGCCCGCACCGAGCTGAACTACCGGCGGTTCTTCACGGTCTCGGAGCTGATCGGGGTCCGGGTGGAGGACCCCGGGGTCTTCGCCGCCTCCCACGCGAAGATCGTCGAGCTGGTGCGCGACGGGGTCGTGGACGGCCTGCGGATCGACCACCCGGACGGGCTGGCCGACCCGGACGGCTACCTGGAACAGCTCTCCGCGGCGACCGGCGGGGCGTGGACCGTGGTGGAGAAGATCCTCACCGGATCCGAACCGCTGCAGGCCGGCTGGGCCGTGGCCGGAACGACCGGGTACGACGCGCTGCACCGGATCGACGGGCTCTTCGTCGACCCGGTGGGCACCGCCGAGCTGCTCGGCCACTACCGGGAGTCCGCCGCCCCGGCCGGCGACCGGGGCGGGTACTGGGCGGCGACCGTGCGCCGGGCCGCGTACCGTGTCGTCACCCATGAACTGGCGGCGGAGACCGAGCTGCTGACCCGGCTCGCTTCACGCATCTGCGCCGGGGACCCCGCGCTGCGCGACCACGCCCCGTGGGCCCTGCGCACCGCGGTGCGTGAACTGCTGGTCCGGGTCCCGGTCTACCGTCCGTACGTGAGGGCGGGCGGGCCGTGCCCGGAGACTGCGGCGGCGACGCTCGGGGCGACGGCGGTGAGCGATGCCAAGGCGGCCTTCTCGGTGCGGGAGGAGGCGTCGGCCGTCGACGTCGTACGGGAGCTGGCCCTGGGGCGGCTCGGCGGGGGCGGCGACCGGGAGGCGTTCTGCGCCCGGTTCGCCCAGACCGCCTCCGCGCTGCGGGCCAAGTCGGTCGAGGACACGGCGTACTACCGCTACCTTCCGCTGATCTCGGCGAACGAGGTGGGCGGTGATCCGGGGCAGCCGGCGGTGGCTCCCCAGGAGTTCCACTCCTTCTGTGCGCGGCTCGCCCGCGACTGGCCGGCCACCGGCACGGCGCTGACCACACACGACACCAAGCGCAGCGCCGACGTACGGGCGGGCATCGCGGTGCTCTCGCAGTGTCCCGGGCCGTGGGCGCGGCTCGTGGCGGAGCTGACGCGGACGGCCCCCGCCGCCCCCGATCCGCAGCTGGCCTGGCAGGCGTGGCAGACCGCGTTCGGCTGCGTGGGGTTTGCGGCCGGGGAGCGGGCGGGGCGGCTGGAGCCGGCGCTGCTGAAGGCGGCGCGCGAGTCGGGGCTGTTCACCAGCTGGACCGAACCCGATCCGGTGTACGAGCGGGTGGCGTCGGACTTCGTGGCCGCCGGTCCGGCCGCCGGCACCGGGCCGGTGCGGGCGCTCCTCGAAGGGTTCGCCGGGCCGCTCGCCCCGCATGTGCGGGCCAATGTGCTGGGCGCGGCGCTGGTGCACCTGACGATGCCGGGGGTGCCGGATCTCTACCAGGGCACGGAGCGGGAGTATCTGGCGCTGGTCGACCCGGACAACCGGCGGCCGTTCACCCGGCCCGAGGCAGACGCGCCCGCCGACGAGAAGAGCGCCCTCACGGTGGCGGCGCTGCGGCTGCGGCGGGAGCGGCCCGAGGTGTTCGGCGAGTCGGGCACGTACGCCCCGCTGAGCGCTGCCGGTCCGGCGGCGGCGCACTGTGTGGCCTTCTGCCGTTCCGGCGAGGTCGTCACCGCGGTGACCCGGCTGTCGCTGCGGCTCGCGGAGTCGGGCGGCTGGCGCGATACGGAGCTGGCGCTGCCGGACGAGGGGGTGTGGCGGGATCTGCTGGCGCCCGGCCGGGAGTTCTCGGGCGGCGCGGTGCCGTTGGCCGAGCTGTTCGCGGAGCGCCCGGTGGCGCTGCTCGGCAAGGTCCCGCGGCCTTGACCCCCTCCGCTACCGGAGGTCCTGGGGCCGGACGAGGAGGGACTTCGGTCCGCGGGTGAGGAGGCCGGTGGCGGCCGGGCGGAAGCCGTCCGCCCAGCGGATTGCGGGCATCGCGTCGAGGAGTGCCCGCAGGCCCTGTTCGGCCTCCAGCCGGCCGAGCACCACGGCGGGGCAGCCCGCCGGGCCGGGTGTGCCGCGGTCCTGGTCGCGGCGGAAGGGGTCGAAGACGTCCGGTGCGGCGAACCGCTCCGGATCGCGGCCCGCCGCGCCGGTCAGACAGGCGACGGGCGCGCCTGCGGGGAGGGTGCCGCCGCTGAGGGTGACCTCGGTGACCGTGCGGCGCAGGACGACCTGGACGGGCGGGTCCCGGCGCAGCGTCTCCGTCCAGGCGCGGTTGGTCAGCGCGGGTTCGATGCGCAGGGCGTCCAGCAGGTCGGGGTCGTCCAGGAGGTTGGCCAGGAGCGAGGCGAGCGCGGTCTCGCGCAGCGCGGTGTGCCGGGTGCAGGGCCCGTCACCGGCTGCCGGGCCGGTCCCGGTGTCCGCGCCGGTCGGTGCGCCCCGGCCGGACGGGCGGCGCGGTGACCGGGCAGGCTCCGGTCCGGCCGGCAGCCAGCGGCAGAACTCGTCGACGAGGTCCGCCTGCTGACGTGCGGCGATGCGCCGGGCCAGCACATACGCGGTGCGCTCCACGCGGTCGGCCAGATGCTGGGGCACGGTGGCGGTGACCATGGTGTACCGGTCGCTGGGCAGGCACCGGGCGCTGCCGTGACAGAGGCCGAGGGGCGCGGGTCCGCCACGGGGCGCCTCGTCGTGCGGGAAGCCGGTGAACCTCGGGTCGGTGAGGGCGGTGGCCACGTCGTCGTACCGGCTGATCAGCCAGGCACCCAGCGCGGCGTCGTAGCTGAGCGGGTACTCCTCGCGCAGCACGCGGTAGAGGCGGTACGGGTCGTGGGCGGCGCCGGGAGCGAGGAGGCTGGGGCCGGTGCCCGCCCGCGTCGCCCGGCGGGGCCGCGCGGCCGGGGAGCGGACGGTGCGGCGTTCGGGCGAGGGCGTCGGGGCCGGTATGTCTCCGGGCGCGTCTGCCTGCATGGCGTACCCCCCGGGGCATTCGGTGCGCCGGTGTGCGGCGCGGTCCCCTTCAGGGGATCACCTGAACGGGCCCTTCGCAGTCGGTGTGCGGCCGTCCGGGTGACACGGCGGTCACTGTCCGCCTCCGTCCCCGCCGCCCCCGGGTGGCCAGGACGCGCGCAGCAGGCCGGTGAACGCGGCGGCGGCTCCGGTCAGCTCCACGCGGGAGAAGACCGCGAGCTCCCGGCGCCACGGCGGGTCCACGGTGAGCACCGCGCAGTCCTCGCCGACCGCTCCCCGTACGACGTGCGCGGGGGCCGTCGCGACACCCACGCCGGCCGCGGCCATCCGTACCGCGGTCGAGGTGTGTTCGGTGCGCACCGCCGTACGGGGTTCGAATCCGGCCCGCGCGCAGGCCCAGTCCAGGAAGGCGCGCCCCTCGACGACCGCCTCCATCGCGCAGCGCACCCAGGGGCGGCCGGCGAGTTCGTGGAGGCGCACGGAGGCCCGTCCGGCCAGCGGGTCGTCGAAGGGGACGACCAGGACGATGTCCTCGGCGCCGATCGGGACGACGGGTCCCGGCCAGTGCCGGGGCGGCGGCCCGACGGCGAGGTCGGCGGTTCCGCGCTCGATCTGCTCCTCCAGGGCCTCGGTGGTGGCGTACTCGTGCAGGACGAGGCCGACGCCGGGGTGTGTGGCGCGCCAGCGGGCGAAGACGTCGGGGAGGATGCCGACGGCGATCGCGTGGACAGTGGCGATGTGCAGTTCGCCGCCTTCCGCGCCGGCCGCCGCACGCGCGGCGCGGCGGGCCAGGGCGGCGCTGCGCACGGACCGTTCGGCGTGCGGCAGGAAGGCGCGGCCCATCGGGGTCAGCCGCACGCCCCGGGGCAGCCGTTCGAGCAGGGCGCCGCCGACGTCCTTCTCCAGGGCCTTGATCTGGTGGGAGAGCGCCGGCTGGGTGACATGGAGCAGCTCGGCGGCGCGGGTGAAGGAGGACTCCTCGACGACCGTGACGAAGTACTCCATCTGACGCAGACTCATCGCGCCTCTCCCCCGGCCTCAGTGATGCCTTCTGCCATGACCTCTGTGCATCGGACCCACACAAACATTGCCTTGGACTCATGGCAAGTGCCGGGCGGAGGGTGGGGACATGGCACAGACGGAGCATGTGAACGAGGCCGATGTCGTGGTCATCGGCGGAGGTACGGGCGGCTACTCGACCGCGCTGCGGGCCGCGGCGCTCGGCCTGGAGGTGGTTCTCGCCGAGCGCGACAAGGTGGGCGGGACCTGCCTGCACCGGGGCTGCATCCCCAGCAAGGCGATGCTGCACGCCGCCGAGCTCGTCGACGGCATCGTGGAGGCCCGGGAGCGGTGGGGGGTGAAGGCGACCCTGGAGGCGGTGGACTGGCCGGCGCTCGTCGCCACCCGCGACGACATCGTGGCCCGCAACCACCGGGGCGTTCAGGGGCACCTGGCGCATGCGTCGGTCGAAGTGGTGCACGGCAGCGCGGAGCTGACCGGCCCGCGCAGTGTTCGCATCGATGGGTACGGGGAGGTGACCGCCCGGCGCGGCATCGTGCTCGCGACGGGGTCCCGGCCGCGGATGCTGCCCGGACTGACGGCCGACGGGAGGCGCGTGGTCACCAGTGACGACGCGTTGTTCGCGCCGGGGCTGCCGGAGTCGGTCCTGGTGCTGGGCGGCGGAGCGATCGGGGTGGAGTACGCCTCGCTGCACCGGTCGATGGGGGCGCAGGTCACGCTGGTGGAGGCAGCCGGCCGGCTCGTGCCGCTGGAGGACGCCGAGGTGTCGCGCCATCTGGCCCGCGGTCTGAGGAAGCGCGGCATCGACGTACAGGTGGGGGCGCGGCTGCTGGAGGCGACGCCGCTGGACGAAGGGGTGCGGGCCACCGTCCGCACCGCGCGCGGTGAGACCCGCACGGTGGAGGCGGAGCGGCTGCTCGTCGCGGTGGGCCGGGTCCCGGTGACGGACGGTCTGGGGCTCGCGGCAGCGGGTCTGGTCACCGATGAACGCGGGCATGTGGCGCCCGCGGACTGGTCGCGGCTGGAGACCGCCGTGCCGGGCGTCCACGTGGTGGGGGATCTGCTGCCGCCGCCGTCCTTGGGGCTGGCCCACGCGTCCTTCGCGGAAGGGCTGTTGGTGGCCGAGACACTGGCCGGTCTGTGTCCGCCGCCGGTGGACTACGCGGCGGTGCCCCGGGTCACGTACTCCGCCCCGCAGACCGCTTCGGTCGGTCTGTCCGAGGCGCAGGCACGCGATGCGGGGCACGACGTGGTCGCCAGCACGTTGCCGCTGACGGCCGTCGCCAAGGGCATGGTGCACGGGCAGGGTGGCATGGTGAAGGTGGTGGCCGAGCGGGGCGGCCGGGTCCTCGGTGTCCATCTGGTGGGCCCGCACGTCTCGGAGATGATCGCGGAGAGCCAGCTGATCGTCGGCTGGGACGCCGAACCCGCCGATGTCGCCCACCACGTCCACCCCCATCCGACGCTGTCGGAGGCGGTCGGCGAGGCCTTCCTGACGCTGGCGGGCCGCGCACTGCACCAGCAGGCGTGAGGACGGGCGGCGCGGGGACGTTACACGGGCGGCCTGAGCGCCGGGGCGGAGAGCCGGAAGATCATCCGGCCGAAGCTCACCTGGTCCCCCTCGCGCACCGGGACCGCTCCGGTGACGCGCTGGCCGTTGACGCAGGTGCCGTTGGTCGAGCCGAGGTCGCGCAGCACCCACCGGCCGCCGTGCGCGGTGAGCTCGGCGTGCATCCGGGACACGGTCTCGTGGCTGAGGCGCAGCCCGTTGCCCGGGTCGCGGCCGATGAGCAGGGGGTGCGGACTCGGTACCGGCAGCAGCAGCTTGGGCAGCCGCTCGGCCCGCCATGCCCTGCGGATCCGCTCGGGAAAGCCGGAGACACCGCTCACGGCCCGCAGCAGCGGCCGCGACCAGCGTCCCTCGCTCCGCAAGTCGGCGGTGAGCGCCACGAGTTCCTCGGGGCGGCTCGTGGTCAGGGCCACTTCCATGCGCCGCATGAAGGTGTCCTGGGAGAGCTTGCCCTGCGCCGCGCCTTCTCTGAGCACACCGAGAACACGGTCGCGCTGGGCGTCGGACAGCCGCGCGGGATACGTGTGGAACTCGAAGGAGGACGTCACAGAGCCAATTGTCGGGCCGACCGCCCCGGAGTGTCCAGAAGAACCGCTCTTTCCGCCCTTCTGACCTGCACGGCACCGGGATATCCGGGGGCACCGCACATGGGACATTGCTAATGTCTGCGGCCGTGCCGTCCCGGCCACCGCCGGGACGCGCCCGTACATCTGGGGGATTCTGTGCTCGACGCACCACTCGACCTGACCATCCGACCGATCAGCGGCCCGGAGGAGCTCGCTCTCTTCCTCTCCCTGCCCTACGTCCTCGACCACGAACTGGCGGACGACCTGGAAAGCGGCCGCCGCCGCCCGGAGTGGATGTGGGTCGCCCTGCTCGGCGAGCGGGTGGTGGCGCGCATCGCCTGGTGGAGCCAGGACGGCAAGGAGCCGCTCGTCCTGGACTTCTTCGACCTGGACGACACGCTGCCGGAGCCCGCGCGCGGTGAGGCGGGCCTGCGGCTGCTGGAGGCGGCGACCGCGGCGGTCGTCCCGGCCGGCGCCCCGCGTCCCGAGTACGGGCGCTACGTACCGCCGGACTGGCGCGAGGACCCGGCGGTCCGTGACGCCGTCGAGGCACGCATCCGGGTCATGGAACGCACCGGCGCCCGGATGCTGGTGGAGCGGCTGCGCCTGGAGTGGCGTCCGGGGACGCCCGTGCCCGCCGACAGCGGCCGGCTGCGGTTCCGGCCGGTCAGCGGGCGGGAGGATCTGCTCGCCCTGATGACACCGGTGATGGAGGGCACCCTGGACGCCCACGGCCGGCAGGACCTGGCGTCCGGTCTCTCGGCCCGCGCGGCGGCGGAGAAGCAGTACGACGAGGAGCTGGCCAACTACTCGACCCCGCAGGAGTGGTGGCGCATCGCCGAGCTCCCGGACGGCGAACCGGTCGGCTTCGTGATCCCGGCCCGCAACAACTACAACCCGATCATCGCGTACATCGGCGTCCTGCCCTCACAGCGCGGTCACGGCTATATCGACGAAATCCTCGCCGAGGGCACCCGGGTGCTGGCGGCGCAGGACGGAGTGGAGCGGATCAGGGCCGCGACGGACCTGGGCAATGTGCCGATGGCGAAGTCCTTCGAGCGGCTGGGCTACGTCAGCTTCGAGCGCGCCTTCGACATGGTGTGGGACGGCTGACGGAGCGTCGCCTGTCGCACAGGGCCGTCCAAATCCCTTGGACGGTCCGCCGGGAGGGGGGTTAGGGTGTCCGCGAGGGCATCCGGCCCCGGTCGAGGAAGGAGGCGAGACGCATGGGTACGAGCAACGGCACCATCCCGCGTTCCACTTCGTTCCCGCGCTCCCGTCCCGTCCGCCGGGCGGTGTCCGACTCGGTCTGACCGGGAGCGCACAGCTTGCTTCCGGAGGACTTCTTCCATGACCGATCTGGTCATTCGCGCGCTCTCACAGAGCGACGCCTCTCTCTTCGACTCCCTGCAGGACGCCTCACTCGTCGGCCGTGCCGCTTTCGGGCACCGCTACACCACGGTGGGCGACGGCGGGGAGTACCGCCCCGAGTGGACCTGGATCGCCCTGCGCGACGACACCGTCGTCGCGAGGGCCGCCTGGTGGGCCGGTCCCGATGACACCGAGCCCGTGCTGCTCAACTGGTTCGACTTCGCCGACGGCGAGGACGAGGCGGGCGCGGAGCTGCTGCGCCGCTCCCCGCTGCACACCGAGTACGAACTGGGCCTGCCCGCGAACTGGCGCGAGGTCCCCGAGGTCCGGGCCGCCGCCGAGGCCCGGCTCGCCGCCGCCACGGCGGCCGGTATGAAGCCGCTCGTCGAGCGGTACCAGTACAGGTGGACGCCGGACTGCGGCCTGCCCGAACGGCCCGGCCGGCTGGCTTTCCGTCCGGAGCCCGACGACGCGGTGATCCTCGGCCTGCTCCGCCGGATCCACTCCGTCACGCTCGACGCGCACGCCCGGCGGGCGATCGAGGGGCCCGGCGGACTGGAGGCCGCGGCCCAGGAGGAGCTCGACTTCTTCCACTGGTGCCCCTCGCCGAGGGAGTGGTGGCAGGTGGCCTGCACACCGGACGGTGAGCCGGCCGGTCTCCACATACCCGCGCACAACCCGTCGGGGCCGTGCATCGGCTTCATCGGGGTCGTGCCGGAGGCCCGCGGTCACGGGTTCGGCTACGACCTGCTCGTGGAGTGCACGCACTTCCTGGCGGCCCGGGGAGCCGAGTTCATCGCGGGCGCGACCGACCGGGGGAACGTACCGATGGCGGCCGCGTTCGCGAGGGCCGGGCATCCGGTGACACAGGAACGGATCCATCTGGTCTAAGGGCTGTCCCGTAATCCCTGGCGGATCAGCGCGCGGCGTCAGATGCGGTGCATCGCAAGGCGGAGGGACGTCCGCATACTGGACGTATTCGGGCGTTCCGACAACGCGGCGAGGCGCCGTAGCTGTCGTCGTGCGCCCGTCAGGGATTACGGGACAGCACTTAGACCGTGTCCTATGTGGGCTCGGCTCGTTGGGTCGTTCATGGGGCGGGGTACGTGGAGTTGGATTGTTCCGGATGGGCTGTGGGAGATCGCGGAGCCGCTGATCCCGCCGTCGAAGGTGCGACCGCAGGGCGGCGGGACCCAGGACACGCCTGATGAGACGCTGTTCGCCGCGATCATCTATGTCCTGGTCAGCGGCTGTGCCTGGCGGGCCTTGCCGCCCTGCTTTGGGATATCGAAGTCGACGGCCCACCGCAGGTTCCTGATCTGGTCGAGAGCCGGTGTCTGGGGCCGGCTGCACGAGGAGATCCTGCACCGCCTGGACGACGCCGGGCTGCTCGACCTGTCCCGGGCAGTGCTCGACTCCGCGCACGTGAGGGCTAAAAAAGGGGCGAACTCACAGGTCCGAGCCCCGTGGACCGGGGCAAGCCGGGTTCCAAGATGCACGTCCTGTCGGACGCGAACGGACTGCCCCTCCTCGTCGGCGTCTCCGCGGCGAACACTCACGACAGCCTCGCGCTGAAGCCCATGATCGCGGGTCACCAAACGAGACACGACCCTCACCGAGGCCGCTACTTCAAGCCCCAGCGTCTCCACGCGGACAAGGCGTACGACGTCCCTCACCTGCGTAAATGGCTATGGGGCAAGCACATCGGCGTCCGCATCGCCCGCAAGGGAGTCGAGTCCAGCGAACGGTTAGGGCGCCGACGTTGGGTCATCGAACGCACCATGTCGTGGCTGACCGGCTACCGCCGCCTCAACCACCGATACGAACGCCACCCCCGTAACTACCTGGCCTTCCTCGGACTCGCCGCCACACTCTGCTGCTACAAACGACTCGCCCGTCTCACCACATAGGACACGGTCTTAGGGTCTTTCGTCCGGACGAGAGGCTCAAGAAGTACGGGGCGGGGGCCGGTGCGGGGTTGCGCATCGGCCCCCCGTTCGCGCGCTGTTCCTGATGACGTCGCGGCACCGGGCGATCCTCCACATCCGTAAGAGGAAGTGCGTAGGGCGGAACCGGTCAGGGCAATGATCAGAACCAGACCCTCATCGCCAGTAACGGGCTCGATCCAGCGTCATGGGTCGAAGATCGCGCTTCTGCCGACCATGGGCCCGTACACGGAGACCAGGGAGCGTTGCATGCTGTTCGACGTTTGGGCACCGGATGCGCATTCGGCCGTTCTGCGGCTGTCGGGTGAGCCTCGGACCATGGAGCGTGATCCGGTCCGGGCCGGCTGGTGGACCGCCGAGGCGGCGGCCTCGGACGGCGACCGCTACGGGTTCGTCCTCGACGACGGCCCGGTGCGCCCCGACCCCCGCTCGCGCCGCCAGCCGGACGGGCCGGACGGCGAGAGCGCCGTCGTCGACCACGCCGCGTACGCCTGGCGCACCGACTGGGCGGGGCGCGGGCTGCCGGGCGCCGTCCTGTACGAGCTGCACATCGGTACGTACACCGACGGGGGCACCTTCGACGCGGCGGCCGCACGGCTCGGACATCTCGTCGAGCTGGGCATCACCCATGTGTCGCTGATGCCGGTCTGCCCGTTCCCCGGCGTCCACGGCTGGGGGTACGAGGGGGTGTCGCTGTGGGCCGTGCACGAGCCGTACGGGGGCCCGGAGGGACTGAAGCGCTTTGTCGACACGGCGCACGGGCTCGGGCTCGCCGTCGTCCTGGACGTGGTCCACAACCACCTGGGCCCGTCCGGCAACCACCTCTCCGCCTTCGGTCCGTACTTCACCGAGACGCACCACACCCCGTGGGGCGCGGCGGTCAATCTGGACGCGCCCGGCTCGGACGAGGTGCGGGCCTTCCTGCTGGGCAGCGCGCTGGCCTGGCTGCGCGACTACCGGCTGGACGGGCTGCGGCTCGACGCCGTCCACGCGCTGGCCGACACCCGGGCGCTGACGTTCCTGGAGGAGCTGTCCGCCGCCACCGACGCCCTCTCGGCGGAACTGGGCCGCCCGCTCTCCCTCATCGCCGAGTCCGACCTCTGCGACCCGCGCACGACAACCCCGCGCGAGTCGGGCGGCATCGGTCTGCACGCCCAGTGGAACGACGACTTCCACCACTGTCTGCACACCGCGCTGACCGGCGAGGCCCAGGGCTACTACGCGGACTTCGCGGCCGCCCCGCTGGCCGGGCTCGCCAAGACCGTGACGAGCGCCTTCTTCCACGACGGTACGTACTCCAGTTTCCGCGGCCGTACGCACGGCCGCCCCGTCGACGTCACCCGCAGCGCCGCCCACCGCTTCGTCGGCTACGCCCAGACCCATGACCAGATCGGCAACCGGGCCCTCGGCGACCGGCTCGCCGCCTCCCTCTCCCCCGGGCTGCTGGCCTGCGCGGCGGCGCTCGTGCTGACCGGGCCGTTCACCCCGATGCTCTTCATGGGCGAGGAGTGGGGCGCCCGTACGCCGTGGCAGTTCTTCACCGACCACACGGATCCGGAGCTCGCCGAGGCCGTACGCACCGGCCGGCGCCGGGAGTTCGGGGCGCACGGATGGGCCGAGGAGGACATCCCGGACCCGCAGGACCCGGCCACCCGTGACCGTTCCTGTCTGGACTGGAGCGAACCGCGACGCGAACCGCACGCCCGCCTGCACGCCTGGTACCGCGAACTCATCGCGCTGCGCCGCACCCTGCCCGACCTCTGCGACCCGGATCTGGCCACCGTGCGGACCGCGTACGACGACGAGGCGCGCTGGCTGGCCCTGCGCCGGGGCGATCTGCGGATCGCGGTCAACCTCGACGAGAAGCCGGCCACGATCGCGATGGGCGGCGGCCGGCACCGCGGCGGCGGGGGCCGGGTACTGGCCGCCTGGCTGCCCGTCGACCCGCCCGGCGCGGACGGGACACTGCATCTGCCGCCGGAGTCCTGCGTGGTGCTGGCCGACGGCTGACGCTCCGGCGGAGCAGCAGGGCAGCAGTGAACAATTCGCTTGCGTTGAAGCGCACTTCAACTCGTAGCCTCAAGCCGGGAACGAGCGAAAGGACCCCATGAAGCAGCGATTTCTCGGCCGGTCGGGGCTGCGCGTCAGCGAACTCTGCCTGGGCGCCATGACGTTCGGCCAGGACACCGACGAGGCGGAGGCGCACCGTGTCCTCGACGCCTTCGCCGGGGCCGGCGGCACCTTCATCGACACGGCGGACGTCTACAACCAGGGCGTGTCCGAGGAGATTCTGGGCCGGTGGCTGAAGGGCCGCAGGCGTGACGACCTGGTCATCGCGACCAAGGTGTTCGGGACGACCGGTGACGCGCCCAACGCCGGCGGGCTGAGCCGTAAGCACATCACCTCCGCCGTGGAGGCGAGCCTGCGGCGGCTCGGGACGGACCACATCGACCTCTACCAGACCCATGTGTGGGACGCGACGACACCGCTCGAGGAGACCCTGTCCACGCTCGACACCCTGGTGAAGGCGGGGAAGGTGCGCTACCTCGGCGCGAGCAACGTCTCCGCCTCGCAGCTCCAGCGTGCGCAGGACCTGGCCGGGCGCAACGGCTGGGAGCGGTATGTGAGCCTCCAGCCGCTCTACAACCTCCTCGCCCGCGAGGTGGAGTGGGAGCTCGGCCCGGTGAGCGTGGCCGAGGGCGTCGGCATCATCCCGTGGAGCCCGCTCCAGGGCGGCTGGCTGACCGGCAAGTACCGGCGCGGGATGACCGCGGCCGCGCCCGGCACCCGTGAGGCCCGCTACCAGCAGGAGCTGGGGCGCGAGGCCTGGCGGGAGCGGGACAACGAGGAGACCTGGCGGGTCGTCGAGGCGGTCGTCGCCGTCGCCGAGGAGAGCGGGCACACCCCGGCGCAGGTCGCCCTGCGCTGGCTGCTCGGCCGGCCCGCCGTGGCCGCGCCGGTCATCGGGGTGCGGACGGCCGCACAGCTGGAGGACAACCTGGGCGCGGTGGGCTGGGAGCTGACCGCGGAGCAGTCGGCGCGGCTGGACGAGGCGAGCGCGCGTCCGCTGCCGTACCCGTACGACGTGCTGCACCGCTTCCGGGACCGGGAGCCGCAGGACTGATCCCGCGGCGCCCGGTCCCCGGCCGGCGCTACTCGACGATCGCCAGCTCGCGCGCGGTGGCGTTGAGGCGCCGGCCGCCGTCCTCGGTGACGGTCACGATGTCCTCGATCCGGACGCCGAACCGGCCCGGCAGATAGACACCGGGCTCCACGGAGAAGCACATGCCGGGGACGAGCGGCTGCTCCTCGCCCTCGATCATGTACGGGGGTTCATGGGTGGTGACGCCGATGCCGTGGCCGGTGCGGTGGATGAAGCGTTCGCCGTAGCCGAATTCGGTGATGACGGCGCGGGCGGCCCGGTCGATCTCCTGGCAGGCGACACCGGGCCGCACCGCGTTGCAGCCGGCCTCCTGCGCCTCCCGCACGATGTCGTGGACCCGCTGCTCCTCCGGGGTGGGTTCACCGACGTGGACCGTACGGGAGGTGTCGGAGCCGTAACCGTGCTTGAGGCCTCCGAAGTCGAGCACCACCATGTCGCCGCGCTCGATGGTCCGCTCCCCCGCCTCGTGGTGCGGATTGGCCCCGTTCGGTCCGGAGCCGACCACGGTGAAGTCGACCTGGGAGTGCCCGTGCTCCGTGAGCAGCCGGGCCAGGTCGGCGGCCACGTCGGTCTCCTTGCGGCCGGAGAAACGGACCTTGAGGATCTCCTCGTACGTGGCGTCGGCGGCGGCGCCCGCCGCGGCGAGCCGCTCCAGTTCGGGGCCGTCCTTCACGGCGCGCAGCATCGGCAGCGCCTCGGTGAGGGAGGCGTACGAGGTCCCGGGCAGCATCTGCTGGAGGCCGAGCAGATGCATCGCCCAGGCGTTGTCGCTGATCCCGAAGCGGCCCTCGGCGTCGAGCAGAGGTGCGGTGACGGCGTACGGGTCCTTGCCGTCGGTCCAGTCGCGCAGGGTCAGGGCCGGTGCGCCGACGGCCTTCTCCGCGTCCGGGGCCTCCAGGGTCGGGACGACCAGGACGGGGTCCTGGCCCGCGGTGAGGACGAGGAAGGTGAGGCGCTCGGTGATGGCGGTGGGCTGATATCCCGTCAGGTAGACCAGGTCGGGGCCGGGCGCGACCAGCACGCCCGCGAGTCCGGCGGCGGCGGCGCTCTCGGCGGCCCGCGTCATCCGGGCCCGGTAGTCCTCGGCGGTGAACGGCACGGGCTGGTTCGGGCTGGACATGCGGGACCTCCTGGCGGCACGGAACGGCTCCCTGCATCCTGCCCGCACGGACGCCGGTCCGCGAGCCGTCAGGACGGCGCGCCGGACGCCGGACGTACGACGAGATCGGCCCGGTCGCGGCCCGGGGCGACGAGCCGGGCGTTGGCCTCGTCGGACCGGGCCACCCAGCGCTCGGCGTGGCGCCGCGCCTTGCCGAACCGCACATGCCGCTCGACGAGCCTGCGGACGCGTACATCCTGGTCGAGGTCCAGGAACCACGCCTCGTCGAGCAGCCCGCGCACCGGCGCCCAGGCGCCGTCCCCGTACAGGAGATAGTTCCCCTCGGTGACGACGAGCGGCACGTCCGCAGGTACGGGGACGGATCCGGCGACCGGCTCCTCCAGTTCCCGGTCGAAGGCGGGGGCGTACACGACGGTCCCTGGTTCCGGCGCGCGCAGCCGGCGGAGCAGCGCGGTGTACCCGGCGGCGTCGAAGGTGTCGGGCGCGCCCTTGCGGTCCGCCCGGCCAAGCCGTTCCAGTTCCGCCTGGGCGAGGTGGAAGCCGTCCATCGGCACGAGGACGGCGAGCGGTCCGAGCGCGTCGACGAGCCGGCCGGCCAGGGTCGACTTCCCGGCGCCGGGCGGCCCGGCGATCCCGAGGATGCGTCGCTCACCGGCCAGGGCGAGGCCGCGGGCGCGGGCCGTGAGCCCGGAGAGGTCGCTGGTGTCCATGCCGGATAGTGTCCCGTCACGGGCCTTCGGCCCTTCACCCCCCTCTCTTTCGCCTCGCGAGGAATCCCATGCCCCACATCGCCCTGGTCACCCTGGTCGTCCGCGACTACGACGAGGCCCGCGACTTCTACACCGACGCCCTCGGCTTCGAGCTGGTGGAGGACACCGACCGGGGCGACGGCTCGCGCTGGGTGGTGGTGCGGCCTCGTGGCACGGAGGGCACGGGGCTGCTGCTGGCCCGGGCCAAGGACGAGGCGCAGACGGCGAGTGTGGGTGCGCAGACCGGCGGACGGGTCGGCTTCTTCCTGCACACCGAGGACTTCGCGGGCGACCACGCGCGGATGCTCGCGGCGGGCGTGCGCTTCCTGGAGGAGCCTCGGCACGAGGCCTACGGTTCGGTCGCGGTCTTCGAGGACCTGTACGGCAACCGCTGGGACCTGCTCCAGCCCGCGTAGGGCGCTCCGAGCCCCTTCGCCGAGCCCCTTCGCCGGGCGCACA
The DNA here is from genome assembly GCF_045207435.1 of Streptomyces sp. NBC_00876. Taxonomy (NCBI): domain Bacteria; kingdom Bacillati; phylum Actinomycetota; class Actinomycetes; order Kitasatosporales; family Streptomycetaceae; genus Streptomyces; species Streptomyces sp. NBC_00876. Next base: position 6,867,516 of record NZ_CP108800.1, on the reverse strand, counting down.
GCCGGGTGTCCGAGCGGTGTCGTAGGGTTCGTCGACGGGACGACCCTGATCGCCTCGACCTGCGACAGCGACGAGGAATGGGGCGGGGGCCGGCACTGGCTGGTCGACACCACGGGGACGCACGGGCTCGCACTGGTCACCTACCCCGTCCCGGTGTCCGGTCCGCCGACCGCGCCGGGGGACGGCACCTGGTCGACCCGGGCGGGGGCCCGTGACGCCCTGCACGTCTGGACGCGGGAGATTCCCGAGGCCTGACCCCGGCCGCCCGCTACTGCGGTGCGACGGCCTTGAGCCAGTCCTCGACCGTGATGACGTCGCCCCAGCGCGGGAACAGTGTCCCGGTGAGGGCCCGGTGCAACTCGATCTCGGTGTCGTGGCAGGCATCCACCAGGACGGTGAGGCCGAGGTCCAGGTCGACGGCGTGGCACAGGGTGGACAGCACCACACCGCTCGTGGCGATGCCGGTGACGACGAGGCTGTCGATGTCGCGGGCCCGGAGCACCAGGTCGAAGTCGCTGCCCGAGAACGCGCTCCCCCGCCTCTTGGTGACCACGGCGTCACCGGGCCGGGGCGCGACGGCTGGATGGATTCCGGTGCCGGGCTCGCCCTCCGTGAACCAGCCGGCCCGCACGGCGTTCGTGATCACCCTGTTGCGCGGGCTGACTTCGGGATCACCCGGCGGCAACGCGATGGCCACGTAGATCACGGGGATGTCCGCCGCGCGGGCACCCTCGATCGCGCTGCTGAGACGAGCCAGGTATCCGGGTCCGGCATCGGTGATGTCCACGATGTCCCGCTGGACGTCCATCACCAGGAGCGCGCTCTTCGCCATGCCTGCTGTCCTCTCGTCACCGGGAAGCGGGAAGCAGGTGCAAGTCTGGCCGGTCGGCGGGGATCGCGGTGGGGATTTCCGGTGATCCGCGGCGGCCCCGGGACCTCAGCCCGCCCCGAGGACGTCGTCCCCCGCCGCCCCCGCCAGCGCCTCCAGCACCGGGGCGATCAGCGGATGGGCCTCGGCGCCCCGGCGTACCGCCGCGAAGACCCGGCGTGTGGGCGCGCTGCCCTGCACCGGGCGGACCACCACACCGGTCAGGGCCATCCCGCGCAGCGCGGATCGTGGCACGAGCGCCACCCCGGCGCCCGCTCCCGCCAGGGCGACCACCGCGTGGAAGTCGTCCGAGGAGTGTTCGAGGTCCGGTTCGAAGCCGGCGTACTCGCAGGCCAGGACCACCACGTCATGGCAGGGGTTGCCGGGGTAGGGGCCGATCCAGGTGTCCTTCGCCAGGTCGGCGACCGCCACCTGTTCCTGGCCGGCCAGCCGGTGGCCCACCGGGAGCACCGCGTCGAACGGCTCCGAGTACAGCGGCACCCGGGTCAGCCGCCGGTCGTCCTCCCCCGGCGCGCCCCGGTACTCGACGGCCACGGCCACATCGGCCTGCCGGTCGAGCACCATCGGGACGCTGGCGTCGCCCTCCGCGTCCTGGACCCGGACCCGGATGCCGGGCGCGCTCGTGGAGAGGGCGGCGATCGCGGGGGCGAGGACCAGGCCGATGCCGGTCGCGAACGCGGCGACGGTCACCGTGCCGGCCTCACCCGCGCTGTAGGCGGCGAGTTCGGCCTCCGCCCGTTCCAGCTGGGCCAGGACCGCGTTGGCGTGGGTCAGCAGGATCTCCCCGGCGGGGGTGAGCCTGGCGCCGCGGGCGCCCCGCTCGACCAGCCGGTGCCCGGTCTCCTGCTCCAGTGCGGCGAGCTGCTGGGAGACGGCGGAGGGGGTCAGGTACAGCGCGGCGGCCGCGGCGGTCACCGTGCGGTGGTCCGCCACCGCCCGCAGGATACGCAGCCGCCGTGCATCGATCATGTGACCTATTGTCCCAGGTCGCGGGGGCGTCCGGGACGCCCCCGCGACCTGCCGGGAACTACTCCCCCAGTGCGGCCCGTGCGTCGACGAAGGCGTCCACGGCGCGGTTCACGTCCGCCGTGGAGTGGGCGGCGGAGAGCTGGACGCGGATGCGGGCCGCGCCCTGCGGGACGACCGGGTACGAGAACCCGATCACGTACACACCGCGCTCGAGGAGCAGCTCCGCCATCCGGCCTGCCTTCGCCGCGTCCCCGATCATCACGGGGGCGATGGCGTGGTCGCCGGGCAGGACGTCGAAGCCTTCCTCGGTCATCCGGCTGCGGAAGAGCGCGGTGTTGGCGTTGAGCTGCTCGCGCAGGTCGCCGGCGGACTCCAGCAGGTCGATGACCTTCAGTGAGGCCGCCGCGATGACCGGGGCGAGCGAGTTGGAGAAGAGGTACGGGCGCGAGCGCTGGCGCAGCAGGGCGACGATCTCGGCGCGGGCGGCCACATAGCCGCCGGACGCGCCGCCGAGCGCCTTGCCGAGGGTGCCGGTGATGATGTCGACGCGGTCCATCACGTCGTGCAGCTCGGGCGTACCGCGGCCGCCGGGGCCGACGAAGCCGACGGCGTGCGAGTCGTCGACCATGACCATGGCGTCGTAGCGCTCGGCGAGGTCGCAGATCTCGCGCAGCGGGGCGACGTACCCGTCCATGGAGAAGACGCCGTCGGTGACGATCAGGCGGCGACGGGCCCCCGACGCCTCCTTGAGCTGCTGCTCCAGGTCGGCCATGTCGCGGTTGGCGTAGCGGAAGCGCTTGGCCTTGCACAGGCGGATGCCGTCGATGATCGAGGCGTGGTTGAGGGCGTCGGAGATGACCGCGTCCTCCGGGCCGAGGACGGTCTCGAAGACTCCGCCGTTGGCGTCGAAGCAGGAGGAGTAGAGGATCGTGTCCTCCTGGCCCAGGAAGGAGGAGAGCCGCTGCTCCAGCTCCTTGTGGACCTCCTGGGTGCCGCAGATGAAGCGGACGGACGCCATGCCGTAGCCCCAGCGGTCCAGCGCCTGGTGGGCGGCGGCGATCACGTCGGGGTGGTCGGCGAGGCCCAGGTAGTTGTTGGCGCAGAAGTTCAGCACCTCACCGGGACGGCCTCCCGCGGTGACGGCCACGGTCGCGGACTGCGGGGTGCCGATGACGCGCTCGGGCTTGTGCAGCCCTGCGGCCTCGATCTCTTCGAGGGTGGTGCGCATGTCGTCGCGTACGGAGTCGAACATGAAGGGTGTCTCCTGGTGTGTACGGGCCGGTACGAGGTCGGTCAGACGGTCCAGTCGAGGATGACCTTGCCGCCGAGTCCGCTCGCCGCGTCGTCGAAGGCCGCCTCGAAGTCGCGGTAGCCGTACCGGCCGGTGATCACGGGGGCGAGGTCGAGGCCGCCCTCCAGCAGGACGGACATGGCGTACCAGGTCTCGTACATCTCACGGCCGTAGATGCCCTTGACCGTGATCATGGAGGTGACGATCCGGGACCAGTCGACGGCGAACTCCTCGGACGGCAGTCCGAGCATCGCGATCCGGCCGCCGTGCGTCATGTTCGCGATCATGTCGCGCATCGCCTCGGGGCGGCCGGACATCTCCAGGCCGATGTCGAAGCCCTCGCGCAGTCCGAGCTCGCGCTGTCCGTCGGCGATGGTCTGCTCGCCGACGTTGAGGGCGAGGCTGACGCCGATCTTGCGGGCCAGCTCCAGGCGGGCCTCGCTGACGTCGGTGATCATGATCTTGCGGGCGCCGGCGTGCTTGGCGACGGCGGCGGCCATGATGCCGATCGGGCCGGCGCCGGTGATCAGTACGTCCTCGCCGACCAGCGGGAAGGACAGCGCGGTGTGCACGGCGTTGCCGAACGGGTCGAAGATCGCGGCGACGTCCAGGTCGACGGGGACCCGGTGCACCCACACATTGGACGCGGGCAGCGCGACGTACTCGGCGAAGGCCCCGTCGCGGCCGACGCCGAGCCCCACCGTGGAGCGGCAGAGGTGGCGGCGTCCGGCCAGGCAGTTGCGGCACTTTCCACAGACCAGGTGGCCCTCACCGCTGACCAGGTCGCCGACGGCGATGTCGGCGACGTCGGAGCCGATCGCGGCGACCTCCCCGACGAACTCGTGGCCGAGGACGAGCGGGGTCCTGATGGCGTTCTGCGCCCAGCCGTCGTAGTTACGGATGTGCAGGTCGGTGCCGCAGATGCCGGTACGGAGCACCTTGATCAGCACGTCCGAGGGGCCGGTCTCCGGCTCGGGCACGTCCATCAGCCAGAGTCCCGGCTCGGCCTTCTGCTTCACGAGTGCCTTCACGGCTACGGCTCCCTGTACCTGGTGCGGCGTTGATGTCCCCGGGCCGGGGGCATGCCAGAGGAAGCCTGCGGCCCGGGGAAGTATGAGAGGGGACGGCGTGGCAGCGCGTTGCGACCGGCCGCCGCGCACCATCCTCCGCCGTCACGGAGAAATCTGCCGTACCCCGCGCCCCAGGTCCATCGAGGTTTTCTTAAACGCGCCCGCAGCTTGGCTTCACGCCCGGCCGTACGGGCGGGAGGGCGCCTGCTCCATCCGGTGGACGCCCACCGGGTCAGGTGTACCGCCGCGGGGCGGGCGCCGGGCGGAAGGCGGCCCCCGCGAGGCCCGGCGCCTGCCCGATACCCTGACCGGATGACCCAGCACCCCACAGCGGACGAGCGGAGGCCCGCGAACCGGGGACCGAAGGCCGCCGCCGGCAACCGGGCCGCGCTGATCTCCGCAGCCCGGGAGATCTACGCGGCTCAGGGTCTGGACGCCCCGCTCTCCGGGATCGCCCGCAGGGCCGGGGTCGGGCAGGCCGTTCTGTACCGGCACTTCCCCGACCGGAACGCCATCGCGGCCGCGGTCCTGGAGGAGAACGTGCGCCAGATCGAGCAGGCGGCCGGCGAGGGCACGAGCCTCGCCGGGGTCCTGGGCGTGCTGACCTGGCATCTGACACAGTCGGCGGCCTTCATCAGCCTCCTGCACGCCGACGAGGCGAGTGGGCACCCGCAGCACACCCGCACGATCGCCCGGGACATGCACGACCGGGTCGAGCGCACCCTGCGGGGATGCCTGCCGGACGGTCACCGGCTCGGTGCGCCGGACGTCCTCATGCTCACCGTCTCCATGGTCTCCGGAGCCGTCACCGGACCGACCCGCGAGAGGCGTGAGGACCGGGCGCTGGCAGCCTGGCGCCTGCTCGGCATCGAGGTGGGGCCGGTGCGGCCCTTCGAGGAGCGCGAAACCCCTTAAGGGGTGTGCGGTCAGCCGCCGTTGGACTGGCGGATGCCCTTCGCGAGCGCCTCGAAGGTGTACAGGTAGCCGCCGGCGGGTCCGCTGACGGTCATGTACGCCGTGGTCCCGCCGGGCTCGATCGCCACATTGGTCGCCGACTCCAGTCCTTCGGCGCGGGCCGGGACCTCCACCGTCGCGAGGCGCTCGCCGTACTTGCTGTACACGGCCATCGCGGCCCGGCCGTGCAGTGCCTGGTACAGGTTGCCGTCCGCGTCCACGGCGATCGAGTCGGTCTGGGCCACGCCGCCGTCGACGCGGACGGCCGTGTGCCGGCCCGCCATTCCGGGGCGCTGCACGACGGGAAGGTAGGAGATCCGGTTCTCCGTCAGCTCGCTGATCCACAGCCCGCGGTAGTCCACGTCGAACGAGATGCCGTTCGTCGCGGAGAGGCCGTCGGCCAGAACGGCGGCGTTCCCGCCGTCCCGGCCGATGCGCACCACACGTCCGCGTGCCTCGCCCTCGGACATGCCGAGGGCGTCGCTGACGTACAGATCGCCGTCCCGGTCGAAGGCGATGTCGTCGGGCTGCATCCGGGCGCCGTCGACTTCGCCGGTGAAGAAGGTGCGCCGGCCGGTGCCGTCCGGGGCCAGGGAGACGATCTCGCCGTGGGAGATGTCGGTCAGATAGAGCCGCCCGTCGTACGGGCTGAACTGGGCCGAGGTGTAGGCCCCCCGGCTGTCGGTGAACACCTTGCCCACCGTCTTCTTCCGGACATCCACGCGCAGCACCTTCGGTTTCCCGGCGGGCGCGGTGACGTCGACGACGTTCAGTCTGCCGTCCGCGCCGAAGACCGGGCCCTCCAGCAGGGTCATCCCGGTCTCCTCGTGCGCCGTGGTCAGCCGCATGAGCTCACGGGCGTTGACGGTCCTGCCCGAAGCCGCGGAGCCGGCCTCCTGTCCGGGGCTGTACAGCTCGGTGCCGCACCCGGTCAGGGCCAGCGTGGCAAGCGTGGCAAGCACGGCCAGTGAGCGGTTCCGGAGTCGTCGCATGACGTGTCCCTCTTCCTGTCCGAAGATCGACGTGCCCCGGCACTCTAACCGGACAGGCTTGTCCGGTTGTTGCTACGGTGCCGAAGGCCGCCCGGATCCAAGGCGGTTCGGGCACCCATGGACGGTTCGGCCCGCAACGGACAGATGGACAACCCACAAAGAGAAGACGAGGCCCCCCACATGACGTCGCCTCAGACCCCGGCCCCCGATCAGCTCGCCGCGCTGCGCGGGCGCTACCGCCGCGAGCGCGAGCGGCGGATACGGCCCGACGGTCCCCGCCAGTACCGGGCCGCCGACGCCGAGTTCGGCTTCTACGCCGCCGACCCGTACGTGGCGGAGCAGGACGGGCGCGAGCCGCTGCGCGACACCGTCGACGTCGCCGTCATCGGCGGCGGGTTCGGCGGCATCCTCGCCGGGGCGCGGCTGCGACAGCGGGGTGTCGAACGCGTCCGACTCGTCGACAAGGGCGGCGACTTCGGCGGCACCTGGTACTGGAACCGGTACCCCGGCATCCACTGCGACATCGAGTCCCACGTATACCTGCCGATGCTCGACGAGACCGGATACGTACCGCGGTGGAAGTACTCCCCGGGAGAGGAGATCCGGCGTCACGCGGTACGGATCGCGCAGAAGTACGAGCTCTACCCGGACGCCCTGTTCTCGACCACCGTCACCGCCCTGAACTGGGAGGAGAGCTCCCGTACTTGGATCGTGACGACTGATCGCGGCGACACGTTCCGGGCGACGTACGTCGTCACCGCCACCGGCACCCTGTCCGATCCGAAGCTGCCGGGGATACCCGGGATCGAGAACTTCGCGGGGCACACGTTCCACACCTCCCGGTGGGACTACGCCTACACCGGCGGCTCCCCCGAGGGCGGCCTGACGGGGCTGGCGGACAAGCGGGTGGGTGTCGTCGGCACCGGCGCCACCGGCGTGCAGGTCATTCCGATGCTGGCGCAGGACGCCCGGCACGTCCATGTCTTCCAGCGCACCCCCTCCACGGTGGACGTGCGCGCCAACCGCCGCACCACGGCCGCCGACGTCGGTGCGGACCGCGAGGGCTGGGCCGGCGCACGGCGCGAGAACTTTCTGCGCATCGTCTCGGGCGAGACGTTCGACGACGATCTCGTGGCGGACGGCTGGACGTCGTCGGCCGGTCTGCTGGAGAAGCTGTTGCCCAGCTTCCGACGCCCCGGTGACCGAAAGGACTTCGAAGCCGCCTACGAGGCCGCCGACGCCGCCAAGATGAACGAGGTACGGACCCGTGTCGAGCGGACCGTCACGGACCCGGCGACGGCCGAGGCGCTCAAACCGTGGTACCGGTACGCCTGCAAGCGCCCCACCTTCTCCGACCTGTACTACCCGGCGTTCAACCGGAGCAACGTGACCCTGGTCGACACCGCGGACACCCACGGCATCGAACGTGTCACCGAGGACGGCGTCGTGGTGGGCGGCACCGCGTACGCACTCGACTGCCTGATCTTCGCCACCGGGTTCTCCGTAGGCGTCTCCGGCGTACTCTCCGGCAGGCTGCCCGTCCACGGCCGTGGAGGCACCCAGCTGCTCGATGCCTGGGGACAGCACGGCATCCGCAGCCTCCACGGCTTCACCTGCAACGGCTTCCCGAACCTGATCCAGATGGGTTCCCTGCAGAACGCCAGCAGCGTCAACTACACGCACATCCTCGACGAACAGGCCGTGCACGCCGCCGCCCTCGTCACCGCCGCCGAGGACGGGGGCGCGCTCCTCGAACCCTCCCGCGAGGCCGAGGACGCCTGGCTCGCCACGATCACACAGGGTGCCCCGGATCACGAGTGGTTCCACGCCGAGTGCACTCCCGGCTACTACAACCGTGAGGGGCGCGGTCGCCCCAATGGCCCGCACGCCTATCCACACGGCGCCGCCGCCTTCCATGAACTCCTGCGCCATTGGCGGGAGAAGTCCATGGACGAGGTGCTCGCCCGGTAGGGCGCAGCGTCACCTCATCCGGAGGAACTCCCGCACGAGCCTGGCGAGTTCCTCCGGCCGGTCCTCCGGGATCAGGGTGTAGCTGTCCGCGATCCACGCCAGTTCCCCCTTGGGCAGCAGTCCGGCCAGCCGGCGTCCGTGATCCGGTGGCATGACCTTGTCCTCCGAGGCCCAGGCGATGAGTGCCGGCCGGTCGAAGGTGCGCAGGGCCTCGGCCCAGCGCAGGAGTTCGGCCTTCGGCGGCACGCCCAGGACGTACTTGCGCAGGTCGCGGCGGATCTCCGGGGAAGTCCACAGTGGCCGGAACCAGGCATCCATCACCGCGTCGGGTACCGGCCGCTTGCTCATCCGGCCCCACGTCATCGGCAGCCGCCGCATCGGCTTGAACTTCAGCAGGGTGAAGGCCACGTTCAGGCCGCCGGGCATCCTGGCGGAGGCGTACAGGTTGTTACCGGGCAGGCCGGGTGGGAAGTTGTCGAACGCCTCGCAGGAGGTGATGACCAGCTTGCCGATCCGCTCGTCCCGGCCGTCCGCGACCAGGGCCTGGGCGCCGCCCCAGTCGTTCATGACCAGGGTGACATCGGTGAGGTCGAGCGCTTCGACGAACTCCGCGACCAGCCGTGCGACGCCGAGGACCGAAAGGTCCGCGTCGGGCCGCATCGGCCTCCGGTGACCGCCGAGCGGCAGGGTCGGCACGATGCACCGGTGACCGTCCCGCAGATCCGCGACGACGTGCCGCCACAGCGAGCCGTCCATCGCCACACCGTGGAGCAGGACCACGACCGGTCCTTCGCCGCGGGTGTCCTCGTACTCGACGACACCCGCGGAGAGCTCCAACTCGGCCATGCGGTACTCCTCTTGGCCGGCATTCTCGCACGTGTCGCCTCACCGTACCCGGCGTCGGGCAGGAACCTGCGGCTCACACCGATGCGGACGGCCCGAGGAATCGGGCCCGTCCCCCGTCGACCCGGTAGAGGAAGATGCCCTCGTTGTACCGCACCTGGTGGAAGTCGTAGAAGGACAGGCGCCGTGTGATGCCCCGGTAGTCGCTGCGGAAGATCCGCACGGTCAACCCGTCGCGCCGGGCGTCGGTGGCGCTGGTGGCACGGCTCGCCTGCGCGATCAGTCCCACCGCGTCGTACGCCTCCGCCGCCCACGTGGCGGGTGACGACCCGAACCGTTCGCGGTGCGCGGCGGTGAACGCCTCGGCGGAGGAAAGCGCCGACGGGTCGGTGTACGCCTCGGCGAAGACCCAGCCCTCGGCAGCTTTGCCCGCGTCCCGGAGAAAGGCCGGCGTGAGGACGGGACCGGTGGACAGTCCGGTGCCGGTGAAGCCGGCGGCGGCCAGGTCGGTGGCGCAGCGGGCGCCCCGGGTGGCGGATGATCCGGCGTAGACGACCGCCCCCGCTCCGGCGGCGACCGCGGCCCGGGCGGCCGGGGCGAAGGTGCGGGCGGTCGCCGCGACGGTGTGCACGGTGTACGTGGTCCCGTCGGCCGGGGCGTCCGGCAGTCGGTTCATGATCTCCCAGCTGCTCTGCGGGTCCGCGCGGTCCTCGATGACGACGACCTGTCTGCCCGGCCGGACGCGGGAGAGGTAGTGGGTCAGCCCGACGGCCAGCGAGGCGTCGAACGGCCGCAGTAAGCACAGGGACTTGTCGTCCGACCACTCAGAGGTGGTGGAGCCGGCCGCGACGACGACCTGGGCGAGGCCGGCCTTCTCGTACCGGCTGACGACCTTCCGGTCCGCGACCACCCCTGTGGGGCCGATGACAGCAAGCACCCGGGGGTCGGCGGTGATTCGGTCGGCGACCTGGAGGGCGCGGGTGGCGTCCCCCGCGTCGTCCTCGGTGCGCAGAGCGATCGTGAAGTCTTTGTCCGTACGGGAGTTGTGGTCGTCGACGGCGAGGCGGACCCCTCGCTCATGGGCGAGCCCGACGGCCTTCCCCGGGCCGGTCAGGTCCGCGTGCAGGGCGATCCGGTACGCGGGAAGCGTGCGAGGGGCCGCACCCGTGCCGCCGCGCCGGGTGGCGGCCACCCAGGCGGCTGCTCCTCCCCCGGCGAGGAGTGCGGCACCGGCGGCTCCCGCGGTCAGCACGCGCCGCCGGGTGGGGCGCGGGGCGGCGGGGTCCGGGACGGCGGTGGGCGGTTCGGGGTCGGGGAGGGCGAGTGCGGCGGCGGAGCGGGCTGCGACCACGCCGGACAGGCCCGGCACCTCCCAGTCCGTGCCGCCTCCCGCAAGGCTCCGCGCGACCTCCTGAGCGCTCGGCCGGTCCGCCGGGTCCTTGGCCAGGCAGGCCTCGACGAGGGGCAGCAGCCCGGCCGGCACCCCGTCCAGGTCCGGCTCCTCGTGCACCGTACGGAAGAGCACCCCGGCCGGTGTGCCCTGCCCGAAAGGCCGCCGCCCGGTCGCCGCGTACACGAGCACGCAGCCCAGGGAGAACACGTCGCAGCCCGGCCCGAGCCGCCCCGCCGACGCCTGTTCGGGGGCCAGGTAGCCAGGCGTGCCGATCACCGAGTCGGTCGCGGTGAGCGCGGTGGCGCCCTCGTGGCGGGCGATACCGAAGTCGATGAGGCGGGGTCCGTCGAGCGCGAGGAGGACGTTGCCGGGCTTGACGTCGCGGTGCAGGAGGCCCGCTGCGTGTACGGCGACGAGCGCTTCGGCCAGGCGCGAGCCGAGCGCCCGGACCGTGGCCGTGGGCAGCGGACCCTGCCCCTCCACGACTTCGCCCAGCGAGGGCCCAGGCACGAACGCGGTGGCGAGCCAGGGCTCCGGGGCCTCGGTGTCCGCCCCGGTCACCGGGACCACCCACGGACCGGTGATCCGGCCTGCGGCCTCGGCCTCGCGCCGGAACCGGGCCCGGAATGCGGGGTCCACGGCGTGCTCGGAGCGAATCACCTTCACTGCGGCGAGCGTGCCACCCGGGGAGCGTGCCAGGTAGACCACGCCCATGCCGCCGGCGCCGAGCCGGACGAGGGTGCGGTGGTCGCCGATGGTGCGCGGGTCGTCCGAGGTGAGCGGTCGCATGCCGGATCAGGCCGTGGCCTTCGGCGCGGCGCCGAGGTGGACGAAGCGCCCGTCCCGCACTGCGTAGAGGTAGGCATCGGAACTCTTCAGCTGGTGGTCCTCGCCGAAGGCGTACGTGCGGGAGACGCCCTTGTACGAGGACGCGGCGATCTTCGCGACGAGGGCGGCCCGCGCCGGGCGTTTCGGGGTGCCCCTCCCTCCGGCGAGTGCGGTCACGGCCGCCATCACGAGCCCCGCCGCGTCGTACGCCTCGGCGGCCCAGTGCGCGGGGGCCTGTCCGTACTCGGCACGGTGCGCGGCGGTGAACTCCTCGGCGGCGGGGGCGGTCGCATCGATGTAGGGCGCGGTGAACTCCCAGCCTTCGGCGCTCTCCCCCGCCTCCTCGATGAAGCGTGCGGTCATCACCGTGTGAATGGCCATGCGCGGTCCCTTGAAGGGGGTGGCCGCCAGCGCACGTGCGGTGCGGGCGGCCCCGGCCACGTCACCGGCGTAGAAGAACGCGTCGCTGGCGTGCGCGAGCATGTCGTCGACGACGGGCGCGAGGTCCTGCGTCCCTGCCGGGATCACGCGCGGGTAGGTGGTGCCGGTGGTGAGCAGACCCGTCTGCATGTTGGTCAGGTACCCGACCTGGTACCCGACCTGCCCGCCGGCCCGGTCGAGCAGGACTCCGAGCCGTTCGACGTCGGGCCGCAGCACCAGCCGGTTGATGATCGGCCGGCACAGTGCGGCCTCGACGGGGCCGGCCTGGAAGAACGACCTCTGGGACCGGGCGGCGTACTTGAGCTGGAGCGAGGACACGGTGAGGACGGGCAGCATCACCTCGTCGTACGCGCCGAGGACGGCCTCAGTGGTGCGGTCCCCGGTCGGCCCGACGACCGCGAGCACATCGCGGTCACGGGTGAACTGTGCGGCCACCCGCTGCGCGCGCCCGGCGTCGCCCCGGTCGTCGAGCACCTTGACGGTGAGCGTGAAGGGCTTGCCCTTACGGGAGTTGAACCGCTGCGCCGCGAGCCGCACCCCTCGCTCCTGGGCCCGCCCGGCGGCGCTCTGCGGGCCGGACAGGTCGGCCTGTACGCCTATGACCCAGCCCCTTTCGCCGGACTTGGCTCCGCCGGGGCCGCCCGCGTCGTCGCGCGGCCACTCCCGTACGGCGAAGCCGCCACCGGCCGCGACGACGAGACCTGCACCGGCGAGCAGCAGAGCCCTGCGCCGCCCGGGTCCGGGCTGCGGCGTGTTCTCGGCGACCGTCGGGGCGATGTCGGGCAGGTCGAGCATGGCGGCGGAACGGTCGGCTATCAGCGCTGCCACGTCCGCGGGCAGCCAGTCGATGGAGCCGTTCGGCGCGTCCTCGGCGATCCGGGCGTCGAGTTCGGCCGCGGTGGGGCGCGCGCCGGGCTCCTTGGCCAGCAAGTCGCCAAGAAGGATGCGCAGTTCGGGATCGCCCACCGTGTCCAGGTCGGGTGCGCCGTGGACGGTCCGGTAGAGCAGCGCGTCGACGGCCCCGCTGCCGAAGGGGGGCCGTCCGGTCGCGGCGTACGCCAGGAGGCAGCCGAGGGAGAAGACATCGCTCGCGGGACCGGCCTCCGTACCGCCCCCGGTGGCCTGTTCCGGCGAGAGGAAGCCGGGGGTGCCGACCACGAGGTCGGTGCCGGTGAGCGCCGTGGCGTCGGCGGCCCGCGCGATGCCGAAGTCGATCAGGCGCGGCCCGTCGACCGTGAGCAGGACGTTGCCGGGCTTGACGTCGCGGTGGACAAGTCCCGCCGTGTGTACGGCGGTCAGGGCACGGGAGAGCAGCCGGCCGAGCACCCGGACGCTGCGTGCGGGCAGTGGTCCGCATCGGGCGACGGCCTCGGACAGTGCGGGTCCGGGAACGAACGCGGTTGCCAGCCACGGTCGTTCCCCCTCCGTGTCCGCGCCGGTGACCGGCACGACCCAGGGGCTGTCCACCCGCCGGGCGGCCTCGACCTCGCGCCGGAAGCGGGTGCGGAAGTCGTCGGCGGCGGCGTACTCGGGCAGGATCACCTTGATCGCGGCAAGGGCTCCGGCGTCCGTACGGCCGAGGTAGACGACTCCCATCCCGCCGGCGCCGAGCCGCCCGAGCAGCCGGTGGTCGCCGATGCGTGCGGGGTCGGAGGGACGCAGGAATTCCATCATGCTCTCCGCTCTCTCAGCTCTGCTTCTCGACCGCGGACTTGAGCCGCAGCAGCATGGCGGACTGGGCCTGGACCGTCAGCGCGCCGATCTCGGCGTCCGTCCAGCCCTTCGCTCCCTTACCGGTGACGGCGACGGTGAACTGGAGGCTCTGGGCCTGAAGCCACGAGTAGGGGTAGGGGTCACCACCGGACGCGGCGTTCCGGTACTGCCCGTACTCGATCAGCGAGTCCTCGGAACTGTTCTGCGTGCTCTCCCCCTGCGCCAAGGAGCCCGAGACGAGCGAGCCGATCAGTTCCCCCTGCTTCAACTGCTGCGTGGGGCACCGCATCGTCTCCTCCAACGACTCCGCCATCTCCCACCTGGCGTCCTCGCGGGTGCGGTGCACGGTGACGACGGCGGAGAGCCGCAGAGGGCCCCTGCCGCCCGCCGCGGGCACCTCGAAGGAGCGGCTGCGGGTCGCGAGGACGCTGCTCGCCGGCTTCTTCCGCTGCCAGGCACAGTCGGCCCCGAGCACGGGCCAGGTGGCCGGATCACTCTCGTACGGGCTGCGCCTGACGACACCCGGACCGAAGCTGTCGGGGTCCGCGATGACCTTGCCGATGAAGGCGAGGGCGTCGGCGCGTGAGGCGGGCAGCCTCGCCGGGTCCGCGTCGATGAGGCCGGTGTCCTCCGGCCCTGACGCGGGGGCCGTGCTCGCTCCGCGGGACGCGGAGGCCCTGCCGCCCTCCCCGCCCGGACTTCCGCCGCCGCCGGAACAGGCCACCAGAACCAGTGGAGCCACCACCAGTACTCCGTATCCGCGCATCGCCCTTGCGCACGCCACGACCGACCACCCCGTCTCCCCCGAAGGCCGCCCCGATCCTATGAGCGCGCGCCGTCCTGGGGCGGGGGACGCCAGAACTGTTGCGCCATCAAGACGTTGGACCGGCGGCCGCAGGCCCATCGGTTGACATGAACAGGTCTTGACCACTGAGGCCGCGGCTCCCTAATGTGAGCGGGCATCAGACGTCTGCTGTCCGTTTTCAGAAAATGGAGTTCTTTCCATGCCCGGAAGACGAACCCTGCTCCTCTCTGCGCTTGCACTCCCGCTGGCAACCCTTCTGGCCACGACCCCCACCACAGCAGCACGGGCCGCCACGACGGCCGCCCAGTCCTTCTACGTCGACTGCGGTGCCACCGCCGCGGGCAACGGAACCCAGGCCGCGCCCTGGAACTCGCCGGCGCCGGTGAACGCCCACACGTTCCAGCCGGGCGACTCGGTCCTCCTCAAGCGGGGCTCGACCTGTACCGGCCAGACGCTCTCCCCCAAGGGGTCGGGCGCAGCCGGGGCGCCGATCGTGGTCGACGCGTACGGCACGGGTGCCAAGCCGGCGCTGGCCGGCGCGGGGCAGGTCACCGATGTCGTACAGCTCGCGGACCAGCAGTACTGGGAGATCCGCAACCTGGACATCTCCAACAAGGGTGCGGCCGCGGCGACCCGGCGCGGTGTCCACATCACCAGGACCGACTCGGGCACCGGAACCTACTACCGGCTCACGGGTCTCGACATCCACGACGTCAACGGGAACCAGACCAGGAAGGACGACGACGCCAGCGCCGGAATCTTCTTCGAGGTCCTGGGGAACACGACGCCCACGAAGTTCGACGACGTCATCCTGACGGGCAACACGGTGCGGGCCGTGGACCGTTACGGCATCCACTTCTGGACCCGGTGGATGCAGCGCCCCGAGCTCAACAACGCCAACTGCGGTGCGACCTGCGGGGCATGGACGCCGCAGACGCGGGTCGTCATCCGCGGTAACACCGTGACCGACATCGGCGGCGACGCGATCGTGCCCCACCACACCGAGGGCGCGCTCGTCGAGTACAACAAGGTCGACGGCTTCCGCGAGCGCGAGCCCGCGCACTGCGCGGCAGGCATCTGGGCCTGGAACACCCAGGACGCGCTGTACCAGTTCAACGAGGTGAGCGGCGGCAGGAGCACCTGCGACGGGCAGGGGCTCGACCTCGACGAGGCCAATATCCACACCGTCTACCAGTACAACTACAGCCACGACAACGAGGGCGGCTTCATCCTCCTGTGCAACGGCTCCGGGTCGACGACCGCCGACAACATCGTCCGGTACAACATCAGCCAGAACGACGGCGGCCAGCTCTTCGACATGGTCTGCGCCAGAACGACCAACACGCAGATCTACAACAACACCTTCTACCTCACCAAGCCGGTCGAGATCATCAGCAACTCGAACAGCTCGGCCGCGGCGAACGCCACGTTCACCAACAACATCTTCCACGTGGCGACGGACGGGGCGAGCTACGTGAACGCCGCGGGCCTCGGCTACGACTCGAACGTCTTCTACGGCGCCCACCCGGCCGGTGAGCCGGCCGACGCCCACAAGGTGACGACCGACCCGAAGCTGACGGCCCCCGGCACGGCGACCTCGCGCACGGACGCCGACGGCTACCGCCTCCAGGCGGGTTCCTCCGCCCTCGCCAACGGTGCGGTGGTGGCGAACGCGGGCGTACGTGATTACTTCGGCGGCCCGGTCGCGGCCGGCTGCGTACCCGACCGTGGCGCGCACCAGTGGTCCACCACCTGCATCAAGCCGACGGGGCCGACGGCCGGGATCAACCGGATCTCCACAGGCACCCAGGCGATCGACGTACCGGCACACTCCACGGCCCAGGGCACCCAGCTGGTCGGCTGGCTCTGGAACGGCGGCGAGAACCAGAAGTGGAACGTCACGGCCAACGGCGACGGCACGTACACGCTGAAGAACGTGCAGAGCGGCCTGTGCGCCGAGGTCTACCAGAACTCCAAGACGGCGGGGGCCGCCATCGACCAGTGGGCGTGCAGCGGTGACGCGAACCAGCGCTGGACCGCCACTCCCGCGACCGGCGGCTACACGCTGACGAGCAAGTCCAGCGGACTGCTGCTCACCGCGGGCGGCACCACGAACGGGGCGCCGCTCACCCAGCAGGAGGCCTCCACCGGCGCGGTCCAGACGTGGGCCTTCACCAAGCTGTCCTGACCGGACCGCGGCAGACGGGGCGGGGCCGGGCGCCGAAGGCGGCATCCGGCCCCGTCCGCGCACCCGTCACAGGGCTCAGTCGCGCGGCCAGGGCCGTCCGTCGAGGCGCTCGATGTCGCGGTTGAGGCGGGCGAGGTCGTCCGCGAACCGGGCCGCGTCCTGCGGGGTCCAGTCGGCCAGCACGCGCCGCAGGCCCTCCAGGTTCTCGGTCCGGTCCTTGTCCAGCCGGCGCTCGCCCTCGTCCGTGATGACGAACTTCCGGGCGATCCCGCCGTCCGGGTCGGCGATGCGCTCGACGACACCGGCACGCAGCATCGCGGCGGTCTGCCGGTTCAAGGTGGAGGTGTCCAGGCCGAAGGCGTCGCGCAACTGGCCGATGGACATGGGGCCCTGGGCCCGGATACGGCTGAGGATGATGTAGGCGCTCCGGTCGAGCCGGCCGCCGCCGCGCGAGGTGAGCAGACTCATGTGCCGGCCGAGCAGCATCGTCTCGAACTCGATCCGGTCCACAGGCATGTCCACGCGCGGCTCCCTTCGACGGCGGCGCCCATCCCCTCGGGACGGCGACCTCTCTGTGTAGATATATCACAGATTGCGTGCACGATGCATATGGCATGCATGATGCACTACTCATGTACGGTGCATACTGCCGTGTGGCGCATCCTGCCACGGTCCGGCAGCCTCTCTCCCGCCCCCGTACCCGCACCGGCGAAGGTGGGGGACGGTCGGAGCACAGCCGAGGCCATCGAGACCAAGGCCCGGCATGGCCGAAAAGGTTTGAGCGGCGCTCGCCACCCGAACAGGTTGTCCTGTCCCTCCGAGAGGCAGGACAACGCGCTTTCCCCTCGAACCGCCCGCCGCCCCGGCCGTAGACTCGCCGGATGGCGAAGTATTTCGATGTACATCCCGAAAATCCCCAGCGGCGCACCATCACCAGCGTGGCCGAAAGCATCCGCTCCGGCTCTCTCGTCGCGTATCCGACGGACTCCTGTTACGCACTGGGGTGTCAGCTCGGCAGCCGTGACGGCATCTCCCGCATCCGCACGATCCGCAACCTCGACGACCGCCACCACTTCACGCTGATGTGCCAGAACTTCGCCCAGCTGGGCCAGTTCGTACAGATCGACAACGACGTGTTCCGCGCCATCAAGGCGGCGACGCCCGGCCAGTACACCTTCATCCTTCCGGCGACGAAGGAGGTGCCGCGCCAGCTGCTGCACCCGAAGAAGAAGACCGTCGGCGTCCGCATCCCCGACCACGCCGTGGTCCAGGCGCTGCTGGCCGAACTCGGCGAGCCGCTGCTCTCCAGCACCCTGCTCCTGCCCGACGAGGAGGAGCCGATGACGCAGGGCTGGGAGATCAAGGAGCGCCTCGAGCACGAGGTGGACGTCGTCGTCGACTCCGGCGACTGCGGCACGGAGCCCACCACCGTCATCGACTTCTCCGGCGGCGAGCAGGAGATCGTACGACGCGGTGCCGGCGACCCCTCCCGCTTCGAGTAGCCGGGCGCGTGGCCAGGGCGGTACAGCAGGTCCGGCTCCGCCCACCGTCTCCGCGCCTCCAAGGTCCACGAGGGGCCCAACTCGCCCCCCATCCGTACCATTTGGACGCCCTCCGTCGTCCTTGAAAGGCTGAGCATCCATGCCCCGCGCTGTCACCCTGATCCGCGCCGCCGCCCTGTCCGACGTCGCCGAGTACGCCTACGCGGCCACCGCCCCCGCCGAGGCTCGGCTGATCTTCCTCGCGGGGGCGTGCCCCCTGAACGAGGACGGTTCGACGGCGGCCGTCGGGGACTACGCGGGCCAGGCGGCGAAGGCCCTGGAGAACATGCGGACCGCGCTGAAAGCCGCAGGCGCCTCCCAGGAGGATGTCATCAGCACGCGCGTGCTCGTCGCGTCCACCCGGCAGGAGGACTTGGGGACCGCGTGGGCCGTGGTCCGGGCCTCGTTCGGCGACCATGACGTGCCCAGCACGCTGCTGGGCGTCACCGTGCTGGGCTACAACGACCAGCTCGTGGAGATCGAGGCGGTCGCCGCAGTGCTCGACTCCTGATCCCCGCCGCCGGACCGGGGGTCAGCTCTTGAGGCAGGGCTGAAGCGGCGTGCTCCACGCGTCGTTCATCTGCTGGAACTCCGCGGGGCACTTGGCCGCACGGGCCTCGGGCAGCACGCCGCCGGGTTCCCGGGCGTCCGCACAATGCCCTGGAGTTGATACTGGTCCGGCTGCTGCACGCCGGATTCAAGGACCGGGCCATCGCCCGGCAGTCGGGAGTCGGCGTGCGTACGGCTACGCGCCGGGTGGCGGCGTTGATGCGGAGGCTGGATGCGGGGACACGTTTCAGGCCGGGGTGAAGGCGCGGGAGCGTGGCTGGGTGTGAGTGGGCTTCCCCGACTTCCGCGGCTACGAGCGCCGAGTCACCCCGCCCTGGGCCCAGGGCCCCGGCGAGCGTTGCGTGCGGCCCCGCACGCGGGCGCCGCCGCCGACGAGACTTCGTCGGCGGCGGCGCGAGGTCGGCGCGGTGCGTGTGTCAGCGGAAGCTCAGCGAGGCGGAGCCGGGTTCGGCGGAGAACGAGCCCGGGCACAGGAAGCTGCCGGAGCTCTTGGACGCGGTGAACGCCTGGTTCCGATAGGTGCGGGCGGAGCCGTCACGGGTCCACCCGACGTTCGTCGCCTTGTAGCTGCAGGTGATGATGGACTGCTTCACCGTGATGTCGATGAGGTCGGACGTCGCCGTGCCCGCCGCGTCGTCGAAGGTGACCGCCGGATTGTTGTTGAGGGTGGCGCTCGTGCCGCCGCTGCAGCTCAGGCTGCTGTTGACGGTGGAGCGGTCGATGGTCAGGGCGGCGGGCGGGTCCGCGCTGGCGGTCGCGTCGGTCCAGGTACAGGTGCTGCCCGCGGCCGCGATGCTGCCGTCGACCCGCTGCAAGGCCGCCGGGCCCAGCGCGCTTGCCGCGGCGGACGTGCCGGCGGTGACCGCGAAGGCCAGGGCGGTGACGCACAAGAGTTTCGGTGTGAGCCTCATGTCACTCCTTCTTGCCACGCACTTGTGGGGGTGTTGAGAGCAGACCCGTCCGCGTCCGTGGTGAGGGGAACGACACGGCTCCGGGCCCGCCATGGAAGGTCCCACAGAAACCCACAACTTGCCATGCACGCGTCAAGTACTGACTGGATGGCGCCCCTGCCGGCAGGGGCGGGCAAGGGCGTGGCAAGCGCACCCCCGCGAGGAAGACCTCTTCCCGGAACCGGGCCGGAGGATCTTTCCCACACTCTGGCGAGGGTGCACCGTCGGCTGCAAGGGCGATATCAGGTCGCGCCGGGCGGTAGTCGTGGACCACGACGCCGTAGCGAACGCCGGGTCCCGGCGCCGGGCCTTTCCAGTCCGGCCTGCATGCCGGCAGCCGGCGACGCGTTCACCGTGAGCGGCGGCGTCGAGGTACCCGTTCCCGCCCTGGAACGGTCCGAGCACTCCGCCCACGACTGGTTCACCCTGGGCGGCCCTGACCGCCGCAGGGAGAACCACGCGCACGGCGAGCTCCTGATCCACGACCTGATCGCACGGGCGCTTCGGGACCACCGGGCGGGAAGGTGACGCCCCCTCACCGCCCCGCTCCGCCTTCCCGCCGCAAGGGCGGGCGGGTCCTTGATAGCGTCGCCCCAGCGACTGCGGAACACTCCCCGCCGGGGTCGTCGCTCTGCCGGGACGGCGCTGCCACCACGGGACGGCGAGCGCGGGTGGCAGGGGACCTTCACGGCAGGGACGAAGAGAGCCGACGCATGAGCCTCGCGCAGTTGCACTACACCTCCGCAACGGACGGGGACGGTCCAGAAACCGGCGAGGCGGAACCGGTACGGGGCCGTTTCAGCGCAGTTGACGCCGCGATACCCGCGTCCGTGCTCACCGAGGCGGGACCGCTCCTGGCGTACGAGCCGCCGGCCGGCACACCGCCCCGGCTCACGGACACCGCGTTGCGCGCCCTGCCCGAGGCGTTCAGTTTCAGTGTGCTCTCCGACGGCAGCCATCTGCTGGCCCGGACGGTGGCGGTCCGCACCGGACCGCATTCCGCCCTGGGCTTCCACGCGCACGCGGTCCACCTCCCCTCCGGCACCGGCCTGCCGGGCGGCACGCTCCCGATCAGCGCCTGCCGGTCCGCCCGCTGGGCCGTCACGACGCCGGACCGTACGCTGCCCGGCCCGCTCGCCGCGCCGTCCGCCGCCACCGGCCACGCCCGCGACCGGGAGGGGCTCAACGACTTCGCCGTCTCCCGCGGTCCGTGGCTCGCGGGCGTCCTGGCCGATCTGCGCCGGCTGAACGAGCGGGAGTCCTCGCACCGGGTCGTGCTCGTCGAGCGGCAGAGCGCGGATGTGGCCCGCTGGATCGCGCTGGCCGGGGTCGCACTGCCCGCCGGGCTCGCCGAACGCCTGACGTTCACGACCTACACCCGCCGTCCGCTCCACGCCCCGCAGCAGATCGTCGGTGTGCTGCCGCAGGACGCGCACGAGCTGACCGGCCCCGGACTGCGCGTCCACACCTGCACCGGGCCCCGCCCGGAAGGCACCGTGGACGACCCCTGGGCCGAGACGGCGGCCCGGATCTGGCGGAGCCGTACGCCGGAGCTGTTCCGGGAGGCGGCCGAGCTGCCCGGGGAGCCGTTCGCCGCCGGTCCGCTGGCGGTGACCGCGCTGTGCGCCGGCATAGCGCTGGGGCCGGACGAGCGGGCCGCCGCGGCCGACTGGGCCGCCGAGCGGCCCTACGCGCTCGACGCGAAGCGCACCGGTCAGCTGGTCGACGCGTTGACCGCACCCGGGGTCGACGACCGCACCGGGCCCGAATTCGACGCTGCGGGACGGCTGTTCGCCGCGCTCGACGGCCGCTCCCCCGCGACCACCACGGCACCGCTGGCCGCGATGCTGGTCACGGAGGCGGTACGCGGCGGCAACGGCTCCGTGGAGCTGCCCGGCCGCACGGCGTTCAGCGGCGCGGAGGGCGCGGCCGTCGCCTCGGTGCTCGGGCCGGAGATACTGACCGAGCTGAGCGGCGCGGGCGTCGGCCTCGACGTGGCCAGGACGGTGCAGCTGCTGCGGGTGGCCCGGCTCCTCGGGGTGGACTGCGCCGAGCTGCTGCCCTCGGTCGTCCGCCGGCTGGCGCCCGCCCTGCTGGAGGCCGGCGACGGTGAGCCCCGCTGGGCGCCCGCGCTGCTGGAGCTGATGGACGAGCAGTTCGACGTCCGTACGGCGCTGCTCGGCGCACTGGACCGGATCGCTCCGCAGGACCCGGCGGGGGTGGAGCGGCTGCTGGGGCGGGTGCCGTTGCCGTTCACCGGGACCCAGCTGCTGCCGCATCTGCGGATGTGCGCGGCGGCGCCGGAGGCCAAGGCGGGCTGCGGCACCGACCGGATGGGGGCGGTGCACCGGGTACTGCGGGCCGCCGGAATGTCGCCGTTCGCCGAACCGCTGGTGCTGCGGACGGCCGTCGGCCTGGTGTGGGAGGAGGGCGCTCCGACGGCGGGCGAGGCCCGGCTGCTGCTGGAGGCCGCGACGTCGGACGCCCACCGGACGGCCGGCACCTGGTCACACCTGGTGGCCGCGGCGCTCGGCGCCGGTGCCGGTGACGAGGATGCGGCCGAGCTCGCCCATGACCTGCTGCGCGGATTCCCGCAGGAGATCGGGGGCCGGGCGCGCGGGTCGCTGCTGCTCCTGGAGTTCGCCCGCGAGGTGCGGTCGGGGGCGGCGGCGCCGGACTGGGCGGACCGGGCCCGCGCCCTGCGCAAGGACGCCGAGCCCGTGGAACCGGGGGTGCTCCAGCACGCGTACGGCGCCCTCGCCGGGCAGCTGCTGGCACCGGACCGGCCGGAGGCCGAGCTGTACGCCCTCGTGCACAGCGGCGACGCCGATCTCATCGCCGCCTACGACCGGGCCGCGCGCGGCAGCGACGTCCGGGCCCGGATCGGGGCCGAACCCGCCTACGCAGCCGGCTGCTTCAGCGTCTGGACCGCCCACCCGCACGCGGGGGCGGAGTGGAGCAGGGTCGCCGCCGCCCTGCTGGAGGAGGTGCTGCGCCCTGCTCTGCGCAGGCTCCCCGCCGACGGGGTCGCGGAGGTGGAGGAGGCCGTGGGGCGTTCGGGGAGCAGCGGACGCGCGGAGGCCTTCCACGACTGGAACCGCCGGGGCCAGGGAACGCTCGGGCGGCTGGGCCGGCGGATCGCGGGCCGGGTGCGCCGGATCTGACGGGCGCGGGTCACCACGGGCGGCCGTGTGTCGTGGCGGCCTCCCCGCGCCCGGTACCGTGGGGGCAGACGATCTCGTGGGCCCAGGGCCTGTCGTCACACTGCCGTCTGCCGCGCGGCGTCTGGCACGCACGCTCGCGGCGTTGCCGAAATGCCCCAGTAGCTCCGCTACGTGAGCATTCCGGTGCCTTGCGATCGCACGCACCAGATGCCGCGCGGCCGCCCTCCGGGCGACGACGGCAGTGTGACGACAGGCCCTGGCGGGCTGCGTGAACCCCAGGAGGAACAGATGACGACGAACCGTGGACGCAAGGACGTGATCCGCGACCGGATGGCCGCGACCGGTGAGTCGTACAACGTGGCCGCCCGCAACCTCAAGGCGATGAAGGACATGGGCGCCACGCGCGACGCCGTCCTGACCCAGCGGTGGCGCCCGGCCGAGTCCCTCGACGTGCCGTGCCCGTGCGGCGGCACCTGTGAGCCCGGCGAGACGTGCGAACTCTGCCACGCGCGCCACCGGCACGTGGCGCGCTACCCCGGCAGCGCCACTGAGGTGGAGACCTGGGTGGACCGCTACGAGTGCACCGGCTGCCCGGCCTCGTACACGCTGATCGTCGAGCTGCCGGGCCGGCCCTGGGGCGTCGCGGAGACCGTGATCCAGGGCGGTTCGGCCGAGTCGGTCGTGCGGGCCCGGGTCTTCCCCGGTGTGGTGCACCCGCTGCTGAAGCCCGAAACGCCGGAAGAGGACTGACGCGCGCGTCAGTCCTCTTCCGGATGGACCGGTCCTCGTCACGCGTCAGGCGTCGGGGGTCAGCCGCAGTGAGATCGAATTGATGCAGTACCGCTGGTCCGTCGGAGTGGGGTAGCCCTCGCCCTCGAAGACATGGCCCAGGTGAGAGCCGCAGCGGGCGCAGCGCACCTCGGTGCGGACCATGCCGTGGGTGCGGTCCTGGATCAGTTCGACCGCGTCGCTGTCCTTCGGGTCGTAGAAGGACGGCCAGCCGCAGTGCGACTCGAATTTCGTGTCGGAGCGGAACAGCTCCGCGTCACAGGCGCGGCAGGAGTAGACACCCGTGGTCTTCGTGTCGGTGTACTCGCCGACGAAGGCCGGCTCGGTGCCGGCCTTGCGCAGCACGGCGTACTCGGCGGGGGACAGCTCCTCCCGCCACTGCTCGTCCGGCTTCTCGATGTCGTACGGCACGGTGGCTCCCTCAGCTCGACAGGTGGTCCAGGATCTGCGGGCCGAGGTCAGTGACGTCGCCCGCCCCCATGGTGAGAACGAGGTCGCCGGGCTTCGCCATTCCCGCGATGACCTCGGGGACCGTCGTCTTGTCGTGCACGGCGGTGACGTCGGCGCCGGCGGCCTTCGCGGCGTCGACGATCAGGGTGCTGGTGATGCCGGGGATCGGGTCCTCGCGGGCCGGGTAGATGTCCAGGACCACGGAGGCGTCGGCCAGCGCGAGGGCCTGTCCCATCTCGGTGCCGAGCTCCTGGGTGCGGGAGAAGAGGTGGGGCTGGAAGACGACCAGGAGGCGGGCCTCGGAGGCGGCGCCGCGCATCGCTTCGAGGTCGGCGGTCATCTCGGTGGGGTGATGGGCGTAGCTGTCGATGACCTGGACGCCGGCGGCCTCGCCCTTGAGCTGGAGGCGGCGCTTGACCCCGGTGTACTTGCCGAGGGCCGAGGCCAGGTTGTGGGCGGGGATGCCGAGGGCGACGCCCGCGGCGAGGGCGGCCACCGCGTTCAGCGCGTAGTGGCGGCCGGGGACCGAGACGGTGAAGGTGAGGTACTTCCCGTTCAGGACGAGGGTGACCTCGCTGGTCAGGCCGCGCGGGGTGATCTTGTGGACGCGTACGTCGGCGGTCTCGGACTCGCCGTAGGTGACGACCTTGAGCGCGGACAGGTCGCGCACCCGGCGGGTCAGCTCGACGGCGCCGGACTGGTCGGCGGAGATCACCAGGGTGCCGTCGGGGACGATCTTGCCGGTGAAGGTCTCGAAGGAGTCGTAGATCTCGTCCATCGAGGCGTAGTTCGCGTGGTGGTCCAGCTCGACGTTGAGGACGATCGCGACCTCGGGGTCGTACTTCTGGAAGCTCCGGTCGCTCTCGTCGGCCTCGGCGACGAAGATGGCGCCCTCGCCGTGCGTGGCGTTGGTGCCGGGGCCCGCCAGGTCGCCGCCGATCGCGTACGAGGGGTCGAGGCCCAGCTCGGTCAGGGCGACGGCCAGCATCGATGTGGTGGTCGTCTTGCCGTGGGTGCCCGCGACGGCGATGGACCGCAGCCCCTGCATCAGGGAGGCGAGGGCGTCGGAGCGGTGCACGACGGGGATCGAGAGCTCCCCGGCGCGCACCAGCTCCGGGTTGTCGGCGCGGATGGCGCTGGAGACGACCACGCACGTGGCGTCGTCCGCCAGGTGTCCGGCGGCGTGTCCGATGTGGACGGTCGCCCCCAGCGCGCGCAGCGCCTCGGCCGTGGGGGACTCCTTGGAGTCACTGCCCGCGACCTTCGCACCGCGCCGGGTGAGGATCTTCGCGATGCCCGACATCCCGGCGCCGCCGATGCCGATGAAGTGCGGCCGTTCCATGGCGGCAGGAATACCGGGTGCCATGCGTGTGTCTCCCAGGGTGGGTACGGGTAGGGCCTCCCAGCCTATTCGCTGTGCGCGAAGAGCTTGAGCACCGGTACGCCGACCTTGTGCCGGGCGCGGGACGCCCAGTCGCGGTGGAAGAACTCCTCCACGTAGTGCGGCGCGGTCAGGACGATGACCTCGTCGGCCTCCGCCTCGTCGACGACGGACTTGAGCTTGTCCAGGGGGTGGTCCTCGATCACCTGTCCGACGGCTTCGGAGCCCGCCTGGCGCAGGGCTTCCAGGGACACCTCGAGCGCGAGTTCGGCCGACTGTCTGGCGTTCTTGCCCTCCGGCTCCTCGCTCTCGCGGGCCGCTTCCTTCAGTTCGCCCATCGCCAGGTCGTCGATGGCCCGCAACAGCACATCCGCCTGGTCGCCACGCGGCTGCATGAGTACGACGAAGGAGATCTGCTCCTCCCCGTGCAGGGTGGTGACGAACTCGACGTCCTCGGAAGTGAGGGGCTTCTCGATCATCAAAACGCTGGTGAACACCACAGGCGCCCTTCTGCTTCAGTGACCGTCGCCGGTCGCTGCTGAAACCATCCTTCCCCGTGCTCGCACGGGGTCTGCGAGATCCATTCTGCCCACCGAACGCTAACCGGAACGGGATATTCCGCCGATTGTCAGATCCGACGGTATCGAGAGAACAGAAACCCGGCCTCTTCCAGCAGCGATGCCAGGGCGAATCGTTCCGGCACGGCCACCGACGGACCGCCCGCGATCCGCTGCGCGTCGCCCGCCGTGAGCATCGGTGCCAGGGTCAGGCACATCTCGTCCAGCACCCCCGCCGCCACGAACTGACCGAGCAGCCGGGGCCCGCCCTCCGTCAGCAGCCGCCGGTGCCCGCGGTCCGCCAGTTCCCGCACCGCCCGGGCGGGGTCCACCCGGGAGCCCTCCCCCGCGATCACCACCTCGGCGCCCGCCCTCCGGGCCGCCGCGATCCGGTCGGGCGGCGCGCCCGCACCGGTCAGCACGAGCGTCGGGACCAGCGGCGAGACGAAGAGCGGCAGCGAGAAGTCCAGGTCCAGGCTGCCGCTGACCACGGCGACCGCCGGTGCGGGTCCCTGCCCCGCCGCCGCCCGCCGCGCGGCGAAGGCCTCCCGGGCCCGGGCGGGGCGGTAGCCCTCCAGGCGTACCGTCTCAGCGCCCGCGATCACCACGTCGGCCAGACCGCGCAGGGTGCCGAAGATCCGCATGTCGCTCTCGCAGGAGATCGGCTGCGAGCGGCCCTCGTGCTGGGCGGCGCCGTCGAGGGTCGACACCATGTTGGCGCGCAGCCACGGGCCGTCGGTCCCGGGGTAGGCGTAGGCGTCGGCAAGGGCGTCCAGACTCCACTCACCTCGGTCGTCGGCCACTGTCTGGTCGGTCACAGGGAACAGGCGTCGCATGTTCCGCAGTCTGGCACGCTCTAAGCTGGGGAGTTGTGTCGTCCTCCTCCACCGCCGTGCCGGGGTCCAGCCCCATAGCCGAAACGGCCCCGCTGTCCCTGTGCGCCCTCGAGCCGCGCGTCCCTGCCGACCGTCTGGTCGCCGAGATGGTGCCGCCGCCGCGCTTCGACTCGGTGCGCTTCGACACCTACGTGCCCGACCCCAGCCAGCCGAGCCAGATCGAGGCCGTCAAGGTCCTCTCCGGTTTCGCCGCCGGGCTGGGCGGGGCGCACGCCACCGGTTCGGGGAAGCGCAAGTGGTTCGGGAAGAAGGCCGTGGCGCCCAGCGGCCCGCGCGGGGTCTATCTCGACGGCGGCTACGGCGTCGGCAAGACCCACCTCCTCGCCTCCCTCTGGCACGCCACGCCCGCCGCCCCCTCGCTCAAGGCCTTCGGCACCTTCGTCGAGCTGACGAACCTGGTGGGCGCGCTCGGCTTCCAGCAGACCGTGCAGACGCTGAGCGGGCACCGGCTGCTGTGCATCGACGAGTTCGAGCTCGACGACCCGGGCGACACGGTGCTCGTCTCCTCGCTGCTCAGCCGGCTGGTCGAGGCGGGGGTGGCGCTGGCCGCGACCTCCAACACGCTGCCGGGCAAGCTCGGCGAGGGCCGGTTCGCCTCGGCCGACTTCCTGCGGGAGATCCAGGGGCTGTCCTCGCACTTCCGCCCGCTGCGCATCGACGGCGAGGACTACCGCCACCGCGGCCTGCCCGACGCCCCGCCGCCGTACTCCGAGGAGCAGGTCACCAAGGCCGCGTACGCGACCGAGGGCGCGAGCCTGGACGACTTCCCCGCGCTGCTGGACCATCTGGCCCGCGTCCATCCGAGCCGGTACGGCGCGCTGACGGACGGGGTGCGGGCGGTGTGCCTCACCGAGGTGCAGCCGGTCCCGGACCAGTCGACCGCACTGCGGCTCGTGGTGCTCGCGGACCGGCTGTACGACCGGGAGGTGCCGGTGCTCGCCTCCGGACTTCCGTTCGACCGGCTGTTCAGCGAGGAAATGCTGAACGGCGGGTACCGGAAGAAGTACTTCCGGGCAATCTCCCGGCTGACGGCCCTGGCGCGTGACGCAAAGGGACTGGTGGCGCAGTAGGTTCGGGACGTAACACCGGTGTGGCACGACGGAGTGCCCCACGACTCCCGTACAACCGCGCATTCCGTTTGAAGGGAACCAGCATGGCTACCACGCGTCAGGCTCACACGGTCTGGGAAGGCAACCTGATCGAGGGCAAGGGCGTCGTCACCCTCGACTCCTCCGGAATCGGGGAGTACCCGGTCTCCTGGCCGTCCCGCGCGGAGAAGGCGAACGGGAAGACCAGCCCGGAGGAGCTCATCGCCGCGGCCCACTCCAGCTGCTTCTCCATGGCGCTCTCCAACGGTCTCGCCACGGCCGGCACCCCGCCGACCCGGCTGAACACCCAGGCCGAGGTCACTTTCCAGCCGGGTACCGGCATCACGGGGATCCACCTCACCGTCCAGGGCGAGGTGCCGGGTCTCGACGAGGCCGGCTTCGTCAAGGCGGCCGAGGACGCGAAGGCGAACTGCCCGGTCAGCCAGGCTCTGACGGGCACGACGATCACGCTCAGCGCCTCGCTCGCCTGAGTTCCGCCGGGCCCCCGACGGGGCCCGGGCCGGGTCCCCTGCGGCCCATGACACGACTGAGGCCGGTGGCCCGCATGGTTCCCGCGCGATGAATCGCGTGCTACACACATGCGGGTCACTTCTCCTGTCCGCCAACAGGAAGTTGCCTCATGTCTTCCGTACCTTCCGTACCTTCCGCATCGGCACAGCCGTCAGCGACACGACGTCAGGTCCTGGCCGGTACCGGCGCGGCCGTGGCCTCGGTCGCCTTCGCCGGCGCGTTCACCGAACTCTTCGCAGGCACCGCGGCCGCCCGCGGACACGCGGGCTACGGCCCCCTGGTGCCCGACCCGGACGGACTGCTCGATCTGCCGAAGGGGTTCCGCTACCGGGTCCTCTCCCGGGAGGGCGACCCGCTCCGCTCCGGCGAGGGCCCCGTCCCCAGCCACTGCGACGGCATGGCCGCGTTCGCCGGCCGGCGCGGACACGTCCGTCTGGTGCGCAACCACGAGAACCGGGTCACCGCGAAGATCGCCGTCCCGGCCGTCGAGGGGCTCACCTACGACCCGATGGGCAAGGGCGGCTGCACCGCCCTGGAGCTCGACGGCGACAACAACGTCCTCGGCGAACGCGTCGCCATCGCCGGTACGGCGGTGAACTGCGCCGGTGGGCGCACCCCTTGGGACACCTGGCTCACCTGCGAGGAGACCGAGGACAAGGCCGGGACCAACGGCTACACCAAGGACCACGGCTTCATCTTCGAGGTGGACGGCGCGAATCCGCACCGTACCGGCGCCGTACCGCTGACCGCGATGGGCCGCTTCCAGCACGAGGCGATCGCGATCGACCCGCGCAATGGCGTCGTGTACGAGACCGAGGACGCGTTCGACAAGCCGTTCGGGCTCTTCTACCGCTTCCTGCCCGAGAAGCCGCTCGGCGGCACGGGCTCACTCCGGGCCGGCGGGCAGTTGCAGGCCATGCGGGTGCCGGGGGTGCCCGACCTCTCCGCCGTCCAGGAGACCGGGACGAGCTTCGAGGGGATCGAGTGGGTTCCCGTACCGGACCCACTGGCCACCGAAACCCCCATCCGTTTCCAGGACTTCGGACCGAAGGGCATCACCCACGGCCAGAAACTGGAGGGGTGTTACTGGGGCGGCTCCTCGGTCTACTTCGTCTCCAGCTTCGCGCACAGCGCCGAGGGGTCGGCCGCCGACCACTTCGGGCAGGTCTGGCGGTACGAGCCGCAGCGGCGCCGGCTGACGCTGGTCATCGTCTTCGGCCCGGACACGGACATCCAGCTGCCGGGCGAATCGCCCGACAACATCACCCTGGCCTCCGACGGCGGGCTGATGGTGTGCGAGGACGGCAGCGGCGCCCAGCACGTGTTCGGCCTGACGCGGCGCGGCGAGGTGTACGCGATGGCGCGCGGCCGGCAGAACATCGGGACGCCCGAGGAGCCGGAGTGGGGCGAGTTCGCCGGGGTCACGTTCGCACCGGACTCCGGGACGATGTACGTCAACTGCTACACCCCGGGTACGACGTTCGCGGTCACGGGGCCGTGGCGCTGACCGGCTGAGCGATCGGGCGGGGGACGGGCCGGCCCGTCCCCCGCCCGATCGCGGTGTCCCCTACCAGTTGGTGAACGCCCCGTCCGCCGTCCGCAGATGGGGGCGCTCCGCCGCGGTGGCCTGGTACTTGCGCGCCTCGTCACGGTCGATGTCGACCCCGATCCCGGGCAGTTCGCTGAACTCGACCCGTCCCGGCACGACCACCGGGCGATGGGTGAAGAGCGCGGCGATGGCCGGCTCGGGGTCGGTCTGGTGCTCCTGGATCGCCACGTTCGGGCAGGCCAGGTTGAGCTGGAGCGAGGAGGCCGCGGTGACCGGGCCGAGCGGGTTGTGGGTGGCGAGCTTGATGTGGTGGGCCTCCGCCATGGCCGCGATCTTCTTCGCCTCGGTCAGGCCGGCGGCGACGCCCACGTCGACCCGGACGTAGTCGATGAGCTCGTCCTCGATCAGGGACCTGAACTCCCATTTGGAACCGTACTGTTCCCCCGCGGCCAGCGGTACGCCGGTGCGCGCCCGGAGCATCCGGTAGCTGTCCGGGTTCTCGCAGCGCAGCGGGTCCTCCACGAAGTACGGGCGGGCCGCCTCGATCTCCCGGCACAGGGTCAGCGCCTCGGGCGGATCGAGCCGGGTGTGCACATCCAGGATGAGCTCCACCTCGTCGCCCACCGTCTCCCGTACCTGGTGGAAGAGTTCGACGGTGTCGCGCAGGCAGCGGCGGGCGTCCAGCACGTCGTCGGCGTCGTGCGGCGCGGCGAAGCGCAGATGGCGCCAGCCGGACCGGACGAGGTCGCGGCAGCGGTCGAGGAACCACTCGCGGTCGTGGTACCCGTCGCCGACGTGCACATAGGCGGGTACGTGGTCGCGCACCCGGCCGCCGAGGAGTTCGTGCACCGGAACGCCCAGCGCCTTGCCCCGGATGTCCCACAGGGCCACGTCCACGGCGGCGATGGCGGCACCGAGTATCCGGTCGGCCGGGAAGAAGCCGCGGCGGAACATCACCTGCCACAAGTGCTCGATGCGGCGCGGGTCCTCACCGATGATCAGCTCGGCCAGATGGGCGAGCCCGCCCGCGACCGCCTTCTGCCGGGATCTGATCCCGACCTCGCCCAGACCGTGGATGCCCTCGTCGGTGTCGACCACCACGAGCATCATGCTGTCGCCGTGGTCGGGCAGAGTCAGCACTTCCAGGCCGGTGATCTTCATGCCACTCCTCGATGAAAACGTTCCCGCAATTTCAGAACAGTTAATGAGAACGCATCATCGACATCAGCACCGCCCTTGCGCAAGCCCCTTGCGCACAGCAGATTTTCCTGATGGAAACACTCTTGACACACCCGGGAACGTTCGCAAGGATCCACCGCATCCAGCAGGGATCAGGCGAGGAGGCCGACTGTGGCAGTCACAATCCGGGAGGTGGCGAGCGCCGCGGGCGTCTCGGTGTCGACGGTGTCCCGTGCGTTCACCGCACCCGACCAGGTCCAGCCGAGGACCCGGCAGCGCATCCTGGACGCCGCATCCAAGCTGGGCTACTCCCCGAATCCGGCGGCGCGCAGCCTGCGGGGCGGCGGAACGGGGACGCTCGGGCTGATCGTCCCGGACATCACCAACCCGTTCTTCCCGCCGATCATCAAGGCGATGCAGGCCCGCGCCCGGCGCCTGGGGTACACGGTCCTGGTCGCCGACAGCGACGAGCGGGAGGCCGATGAACTCGAGGCCATCGCCGCGGTGTCCAAGCGGGTCGACGGCCTGGTGCTGTGGGCCTCCACGCTCACCGAGGAGCGGTTGCGGGAGCTGTCCGACCGGATGCCGGTGGTGGTCGTGAACCGCCACGTACCGGGCATTCCCGAGGTACGGATCTCCCTGTCGGCCGGAATCACGCAGACCGTCGAGCATCTGCGCGCCTACGGCCACCGCCGCTGCGTGTTCATCAACGCCTCGCGCGCCGAACTCAGCCGCGGCAAGTCCATCCAGGAGTCCTTCGAGGCCCTGGACCTCTCACTGGTGGAACTCGGCCCGTACGAACCGCGGTTCGAGACGGGGGTGCACGCGGCCACGCTCGTCGGCGCACACAACGCCACGGCGGTGATCGCCCACAACGACCTGGTCGCCCTCGGCGTGCTGCACCAGTTGTCGAACCTGGGCATCAGCGTCCCGGGGGACGTCAGCGTCGTCGGCATCGACGACACCCTGCTGGCCTCCGTCTCCACCCCCGGCCTGACCACCATCAGGATCGACCCCGAGGAGATCGCCACCCGGGCCGGTGATCTGCTCATCGAGACGATCGCCGGCCGCACGAGCGGCGACGACGCACCCTGCGTGGAGATCGGCTCCCGGCTGGTCCCCCGCGCCTCCACGGGCCCCGCGCCCGCCCACTGAGCCTCCCTCCCCGCCGAGCCTCCGAGCTCTCCCGAGCCCTCTCCCTACCCTCCCCTGCCCTTCTTGGAGAAGAAATGTCCAGAACCTCCCGCCGTGTGGCCGTACTCGGCTGCATAGCCGTGGCCGTGACCCTCACCGGCTGTTCCTCCGTCACCCCGGGCAAGGCGGGCTCGGGCGGCGACGTCGTCCTGCGGGTCCAGGGCATGCCCCCGGCCACCGACAAGCCGGGCCTGGCCCTGTTCAAGCAGCAGGTCGCCGACTTCGAGAAGGCCAACCCGGGGATCAAGGTCAAGGGGTCCACCACCGTCTTCGACCCGCTGACGTTCTCCGCCAAGCTCTCCGGCGGCAGCGTCGAGGACGTCATCAAGGTGCCGCTGACCGAGCCCCAGCGGCTCATCCAGCAGAAGCAGGTGCAGCCGATCACCGGGCAGCTCCAGGAGTGGGACCACTTCAAGGAGTTCAACCCGCAGGTCCTCAAGCCCCTCAGCGACAGCGCCGGCGACGTCTTCGGCGTACCGCAGAATCCGTACGCCCAGGGCCTGGTCTACAACCGGGACCTGTTCGAGAAGGCCGGTCTCGATCCCGACAAGCCGCCGGTGACCTGGGAAGAGGTCCGGACGGCCGCCAAGAGGATCAGTGAGAAGACCGGCAAGGCGGGCTTCGTCCACGAGTCGAAGGACAACCAGGGCGGCTGGCAGCTGACCATGCTGTCGTACGCGTTCGGCGGGGAGCTGGAGACGCAGCAGGGCGGCACGTACACCGCCACCCTCACCGGCCCGGAGACCAGGAAGGCGCTCGGCCTGCTCAAGGACATGCGCTGGAAGGACGACTCGCTGGGCCGGAACCTGCTCAACAACCAGAACGACGTCGTCAAGCAGTTCGCGGCCGGGCAGGTCGGGATGTTCATGGGCAGCCCGGGCACCTACCGCCTCGCCAAGATGCAGTTCGGCATGGAGAACATCGACGCCTTCGGTGTCGGCGCCATGCCCCAGTCCGGCGGCAACGCCACGCTGACCGGCGGCGACATCTACATGGTCCCCAAGTCGGCCGACAAGAAGCACGCGGCCGCCGCGGTCAAGTGGCTGACCTTCGCGTACGCCCAGCCGCAGTACAGCACCGAGATCGCCGCCCACCAGGCCAAGGCGCTGTCCGCCGACCCCAAGTCCGCGGTGGGCGTGCCGACCCTGCCGGTCTTCGACGCCGAGCGGCAGAAGCGGATCAACGCGGCCATCAAGCCGTACAGCAACGTGAAGGCGGAGAACTTCCTCCCCTACACCGAGGGCCTGCCCAAGCTCGAGCTCAAGGCCGAGCCGCCCTACCAGGCGCAGCAGCTCTACACGGCGCTCGACTCGGTCGTCCAGTCGGTGCTCACCAAGCGGGACGCCGATGTCGACGCCCTGCTGGCCGCGGCCGAGAAGGACGTCAACACCAAGCTCTCCGCCGGCCAGAAGTAGTCCGCCATGAGCCTGCTCACCCCTTCCCGGCGCTCCGCCGCCGTGCTCAAGGAGCCGCTGCCGGCGCCCGCGGACCGGCCGGCCGGTCCGCGGGCCGGGGCCCTGCGCAAGCAGTTCACCGCATGGCTGTTCCTGGTCCCGACGCTGCTGATCTTCGGGCTCTTCGCCTGGTGGCCGATCGTCCGCAGCCTGCTGATCAGCTTCCAGCGGACCAATCTCGTCGATCCCGCCGTCTGGGTGGGCCTCGACAACTTCCGGGCGGTCTTCGACGATCCGCTGCTGGGGACCGCCGTCGGCAACACCCTGCTCTTCGTCGGCCTCGGCCTTCTGATCGGCTTCCCCGCGCCTCTCTTCCTGGCCGCCGTCATGTCCACGGTGCGGCGTGGCGCCGGAGTGTTCCGCTTCCTCGTCTATCTGCCCGTGGTCATTCCGCCGGTGGTGGCGATCCTGCTGTGGAAGTGGTTCTACGACCCGGGCAGCGGGCTCTTCAACAGCGCCCTGGGGGCCATCGGTCTCGGCCCGTACTCCTGGCTGGAGTCCTCCGACAGCGCGATGCTGTCGCTGGTACTGGAGTCGACGTGGGCGGGCATGGGCGGCGCCGTGCTGATCTATCTCGCGGCCATGGTCGGCATCCCGGGTGAGCTGTACGAGGCCGCCGAGATGGACGGGGCCGGGATCTGGCGCCGGCTCTGGCACATCATGCTTCCGCAGCTGCGTTCGGTCATCGGTCTGTTGCTGCTCGTGCAGCTGATCAACACGGTGCAGGTCTTCACCGAGCCGTACGTCTTCACCGGCGGCGGCCCGGAGAACTCCACCCTCACCGTGCTGCTGCTGATCTTCCGGTACGCCTTCCAGGACGGCGCGTACGGCCAGGCGGCCGCGCTCTCCTTCCTGATGGTGCTCGCCCTCGCCCTGCTCTCCGCGGTCTATCTGCGGGCCACCCGCAGCTGGAGCAAGTCATGACCTCCCTCACCACCTTCGTCTCCGTCAACGACCGGCAGCGGCCCGGCGTCCGCGCGGCCGTGCGCTCCGTCCAGGTCCTCACCCTGCTCCTGCTGCTGCTCATCGGCATCGGGCCGCTCTACTGGATGGTCAAGGGCGCGGTGTCGCCGCCGACCGAGCTGACGACGCATCCCCTCGCCCTGTGGCCGGACAAGCCGCTGACGGATAACTTCACCATCGCGTACCGGGACCTGGGCGTCGGCCACTACCTGATGAACAGCCTCCTGGTGGTGGGTGGGTCATGGCTGGTCCAGCTCTTCGTCTCGGCCACCGCCGGCTTCGCGCTGTCGGTGCTCAAACCCCGGTTCGGCAAGGTCGTCTACGGGGCGATCCTCGCGACGATGTTCGTGCCGTACACCGTGAACATGGTCAGTCTCTTCATGACCGTGATCGATGTGCCGTTCATCCACCTCAATCTCGGTGACACCTACTGGGCGATCTGGCTGCCCGCCGGCACGAACGCCTTCACGGTGCTGCTGGCCAAGCAGTTCTTCGACGCACTGCCCAGGGAGCTCTTCGACGCGGCCCGGGTCGACGGTGTCAGCACCCGCCAGCTGCTGACCAAGATCGTGCTGCCGATGAGCCGGCCGGTGCTCGCAGTGATCAGCCTGCTGGCGGTCATGCACAGCTGGAAGGACTTCATCTGGCCGCTGGTCGCGATCACGGACCCCGAGAAGCAGCCGATCAGCGTCGCGCTCGCCCAGCTCGCCACCCAGGCCCCGCAGGACCAGCTCATCGCCGCGATGGTGCTGGCCGTCGCGCCGCCGGTGCTCGTCTTCGCCGTCTGCCAGAAGTACATCGTCGCCGGACTCGGCTTCACCGGCGTCAAGGGCTGACGCCCAAACCCCTTATTGCAGCTTCCTCTTCGGGACAAGAGAAAGGCACTGCCATGTCAGTCGCACGCCGCAGGTTCCTCCAGGGCACAGCCGTCGCCACGGGCGCGGCCCTCATCCCGGCGGGCATCGCGCACGCCGCGGACCCCGTCACCCTCACCGCCGAGGGCATCACGCTCGTCGGCCGGAGCGACGGGAGTGTGCTGCTCCAGGATGCCGCCGGCACCGACCGTCTGCTGCTCACCCACTTCATGATCAAGGACAGTGTGCTGGGCCAGCAGCGCACCTTCGGCGGCACCCCGGCACGGATCACGCTGCCCGACGGGCGCCCCGCCCTGCGGATCACGTACATCCTGGGCGGCGGAGCCCCCGGCATCACGGTGACCGGCACCTTCGACCTCAGCGCGCACAAGGCGCACCTGAAGTGGGAGGTCGCCGGCTCCACCACGCTGACGCCGACCGGCTTCCTGTTCGCCCGCGCCACGCAGGGCACCGGCGCGAGCGAGTCGTACGAGGCGCTGACCGTCTGGGAGAAGGACGCCCGTGGCGGCATCCCGTACGAGGTCAACGCGGGCGCCGTCTACACCGACACCTGGCCGGACGCCACCGCCTTCACCTGCCTGTCCGCCACCACCCCCTCCTACACCAACGCCACCTGGGTCCACGCCCCCGGCAAGCCGACCGGCACGACCACCGCCGTCACCGAGGCCGACATCGTGCTCGGCACCATGCGGCCGCGCGGTGCGGGCGCCCTCGCCGCGGGCCGGCCGCTGGGCGTGGAGGTCTGGACCGACCAGCCCTTCAATCTGTACAAGGCCGCCGGGCAGACCATGACGCTCAAGACCCAGGTGGTCAACGGAGCGGCCGCCGACCGGGCGGTGACCCTGAACTGGTGGGCGCGCGACTTCGCCGGCACGCAGATCGCCGGCGGCACGGTCTCCCGCACGGTGGCGGCCGGGACGGCGTGGGACGCCGCCTTCACGGTCACCTCCCCGTCCCAGGGCATCGTCTTCACGGAGGTGGAGGCCGTCGCGGGGAGCGACAAGGCGCTGGCCCGCACCAACCTCACGGTCCTGCCGGACTTCGCGTACCAGGCGGGCGACGAGTCGATGTTCGGCATCGCCAACTACCCCTGGCTGCTGAAGCCGAGCCAGGACGCGGTGCTCGGGCTGATGAAGACGCTGGGCATCAAGCGGGTCCGCAACGCCTACGCCGGTGCGCCCGGCATCGACATCGCGACCCTCGACGCCCACGGCATCGGGCACAATGTCGAACTCAGCTCCATCCCCCTCGGCGGCAGCGCCGAGCAGATCGCGGCCTGGGCCGACACCAATGTCGCCAAGGCGATCGACTCGAAGGCCCCGTACTTCGAGGTGGCCAACGAGGTCAACACGCCCTGGATGTCGGGCCGGGGCGCCGATGTGTACGTCAGGGACGGTCTGCGCCAGGTCACCGACCGGCTGACCGCCGCCGGTTCGACGATGAAGGTCATGAACGCCGGCCTCGGCGGCATGGACCACGTCTGGACCACGAACTTCCACGCCGCCGGCGGCTGGGACCTCATCGACGCCTTCGCCATCCACCCGGGCCGCGGCAACTTCACCGCCGACTACGCCCCGCCGGTGGAGGAGTGGACGCTCGGGTCGACCGGTTCGTACTGGAACTTCCTCGGGGCGGTGCGCAAGGCCAGGGAGCTCGTCGACACGTACGGCGGGAACAAGGAGCTGTGGCTCAGCGAGGCGTACGCGCCCACGAAGCCCAACTCCTGGTGGCACGACACCTACCGGCACGCCGCCGAGAACGTCCTGCTCTCGCTCGCGCTGGCCAAGTCCGAGGGGGTGCGCGGCGTCAACTGGTACCAGCTGCACGACTCCGTCATCAGCCACCCGCAGTCCGCGGACCCGGCCAACGTCGAGTACCACACCGGTCTGATGAACCGTGACACCAGCGCCAAGCCCTCGCTCCTCGCGTACGCGACCGCCGCGCGCGTCCTGGACCGGGCCACCTTCGTCCGCCCGCTCGTCTTCGCGGACCCCGACGTCAAGGGCCTCCTGTTCACCACGCCGGACCGCGGCCCGGTGTCCTTCCTGTGGAGCCGCAAGGACGGCTACGTCCTCAACGCCGACCACGGGGACGACGCCTGGTACGCGTCCCCCGAGCCCTGGACCGAGACCTGGACGACGAAGACCGAGGTCGTCGCCCACTCCGGCGCGGTCGCGGGCACGGTGACCGTACTGAACTGCATCGGCCAGGAGAGCACGCTCACCGCCGCCGGCGGCAAGGTCACGCTCACCCTCGACGGCGGCCCGCGCATCTTCTACGGCCTCGCCGCCAACCCCGACTGGAAGTAGGAACCGCCAAGTCATGAGGAACGAAACCGCACGGCACGACATCACTGTCGTCGGCGGCGGCCTGGCCGGGGTCAGTGCGGCCATCGCCGCCGCCCGGCTGGGCCGCACCGTCGCCCTGGTCAACAACCGGCCCGTCCTCGGCGGCAACGCGAGCAGCGAGGTCCGCGTCTGGGTGTGCGGCGCGACCGGACACGGAAAGAACCACTACGCCCGCGAGGGCGGCATCATGGGCGAGCTGTTCGTCGAGAACCAGTTCCGCAACCCGGACGGCAACCCGTACTACTGGGACTCCGTGGTGCTGGACGCGGTCCGCGCCGAGCCGAACATCACGCTCTACCTCAACACCGATGTGCGCGAGGTGGACGCCGAGGGCCCCGAGGACGCCCGGCGCATCACCGCCGTCACCGGCTGGATGATGGGGTCCGAGCGGCGGATCCGCTTCGAGAGCGAGATGTTCCTGGACTGTTCGGGAGACGGGCTCATCGGATATCTCGCCGGTGCCCGGCACCGCATCGGGCGGGAGTCCCGGGCCGAGTACGACGAGGCGTGGGCCCCGGAGACGGCCGACTCCCTCACGCTCGGCTCGACGCTGCTCTTCTACACCAAGGACGCCGGACGCCCCGTCAAGTACGTCGCGCCCGACTTCGCCAGGAACATCGCCGAGACCTCCATCCCGCAGCGCCGCATCATCAGGTCCGGTGACAACGGCTGCGCCTACTGGTGGATCGAGTTCGGCGGCGAACTCGACACGGTGCACGACAACGAGCGCATCCGCGACGAACTGTGGGCGGTCATCCACGGCATCTGGGACCACATCAAGAACTCCGGCGAGTTCGACTCCGAGAACATGACGCTGGAGTGGGTGGGCTCGGTGCCGGGCAAGCGCGAGTACCGGCGCTTCCTCGGTGACTACGTCATGCACCAGGGCGACATCCTCGGCCAGACCGAGTTCGAGGACCGGGTGGCCTTCGGCGGCTGGTCCATCGATCTGCATCCGCCGAAGGGGGTGTACGCCACGGAGGACGGGGCCAAGCAGCGGTACGCGGACGGCATTTACCACATTCCGTACCGCAGCCTGTATTCGGTGAACACGACCAATCTCCTCTTCGCCGGACGCAACATCTCCGCCAGTCATGTCGCCTTCGGCTCGACCCGGGTCATGGCGACCTGCGCCACGATCGGCCAGGCCGCCGGCACGGCCGCCGCGCTCTGCGCCGGCAGCGGCGCGGCGCCGCGCGCGCTGGAGGTCGCCGAGCTCCAGCGGACGCTGCTGCGCGAGGACGCCTCGGTGATCGGTCTGGCCTCGGCGGACCCGGACGATCTGGCCCTGGGCGCCGTCGCCACCGCCTCGTCGACACTGGCGGGCCCGGATGCGCAGACGCCCGGTGAGCGGTGGCCGCTGACCGCGGACGCGGGTCTTCTGCTGCCCGTCGACCCGGAGCTGACCGGCCTGGACCTGCTCGTCGACGCCGGCCGCGACACGGAGCTCGTGGTCGAGCTGTACGACCCCGAGCTCGGC
This sequence comes from Streptomyces sp. NBC_00876, assembly GCF_045207435.1. NCBI lineage: Bacteria > Bacillati > Actinomycetota > Actinomycetes > Kitasatosporales > Streptomycetaceae > Streptomyces > Streptomyces sp. NBC_00876. The sequence continues at coordinate 6,828,210 of NZ_CP108800.1, read as the reverse complement.
CAGAACTACGTACCGCGCCGCCTCATCGCCTCCGTCACCGTCCCGGTCCCCGCCGGGGACAAGCAGTGGGTCTCCACCGGGCTCCACTGGTCACCGCGGACCGCCCGCAACGCGTTCGTCGTCGTACGCGCCAACGAGGACCTCGCGCTGTACAGCGCCGGCGGACCGGCCCCCGGGGTCCTGTGCCTCACCCGGGTGCCGCTGCGCCCGCAGGACGAGTCGCCGCAGCCGCTGCGGGAGTGGACCGACGCGGGTCTTCGGCGCAGCACGTTCTGCCTGCGCACGGGAGAGACGTCGGCGTACGCGCCCGCCAAGGCCGTCGACGGGTACGCCCGCCCGTACGCCGGACCGCACATGTGGGTCTCCGGGCCGCTGCGGGAGGGCACGGAGGAATGGCTGGAGCTGTCGTGGCCCCGGCCGGTCACCCTGTCCAGGATCGACGTACTCGCCGACGACGACGTCAACGAGGACCTGATCAATCTGCATCATCACCGGACACCGTTCGACACGCTTCCCACCCTCCTGCGCGACTACCGCGTCGAGGCGCGCGGGCCGGACGGTGGCTGGCAGGTCGTGTCACGTACGTCGGACAACCGGCGCCGCCGCCAGGTGCACACCCTGGACGGACCGGTCACCACGGCAGCGGTGAGAATCGTCGTCGAGGCGACCAACGGAGCCGCGTCGGCGCATGTCGTCGCCGTACGCGCCTACGCATAGGAGCAGCAGGTGGTCACACGAGTCCTGGTCACCGGGGCGGCCGGGCGGATCGGCCGGGCGGTCCTCGCGCTGCTCGCCGAGCGCTCCGTCGAGGCGAACGCCCTCGTCCTGGAGGACCCGGGCGATCTGCCCGCGCGGCTGGTCGTCGCCGGGGACGCCGCCGACGCCCGGACCGTGCGGGCGGCGTTGGACGGCGCCGACGGGGTGATCCATCTGGCGGCCATCCCCACGCCCGAGCACACCGCAGCGCAGGAGCTCTTCGCCACCAACACGCTCGCCACGTTCACCGTCCTGGAGGAGGCGGGGGCGGCCGGGGTGCGGCACGCGGCGGTCGCCAGTTCCTGGGGGGTCACGGGCCTGCCGTGGACGGCGGATCCGTCGCCGCACCCCGCCTACGTCCCGGTCGACGAGGCGATGGAGCCCCAGGTGGCGGACGCCTACGGGCTGTCCAAGCAGGTCGACGAACTGACGGCCGCGACGATGGCGCGACGGCACGGGATGAGCGTGGTGTGTCTGCGCTATCCGTTCATCGGCGGGTTCGACGAACGGCTGCGCGCGCACGCGGCGCGGCTCACCGCGCAGCCGGCCCTGGGGGCACGGGACCTGTGGACGTATCTGGAGGTGCGGGACGCCGCGCGGGCCGCGCTGATGGCCCTCGGTGTACCGGGCCCGGGTGCGCACGCCGTCCATGTCTGTGCGCCCCGGACCCTTGTCCCGTTCCCGACGGAGGAGCTCCTGCGCCGCTACCACCCGACGACGCCGCTGCGGCGTCCCCTGCCCGGACGCACCGCACCGGTGGACACCGCGGCGGCCGCGCGGCTGTTCGGCTTCTCGGCGCAGTACCTGCTCGACGACTGAGTGAATCCGGGGGCCGCTTCGGGGCGCGGGGGCGCCACGGGCGAGCCCCCGCTCCTTGATCGGTTACTTTCCGGGAGTGACCAACTCTGTACGGAAACTGACGGCAATGACCGTTCTGGGCGCTGTGCTCGGAGGTGGCCTCGTCGGCTGCGGGAGTACGGGGGACTCCCGCGGCGGCAGCCCCGCGACCGCGCACCGCACGCCCTCCGCTGCCCGTGCCCCGGCTGCCCGTGCCCCGTCCGCGGCCGCCGCGAGCGCGCCCCCGGCCACCCGGAAGCCGCCGGTCCTGGCCCCCGGCCCCGACGGCCTGACCCCCGTCCTCACACGCGGGCCCAGCCGTACGGACAAGGTCGTGGCACTGACCTTCGACGCCGACATGACGGCGGACGAGGGGCCGCGCGCGGCCGCCGGTGAGCGCTTCGACAATCCGGAGCTGATCGCGCTGCTGCGGAGGCTGAAGGTACCGGCGACGGTCTTCATGACCGGCCGGTGGGCCGAGGAGTACCCGTCCCAGGCCCGCTCCATCGGCACGGACCCCCTCTTCGAGATCGGCAACCACTCCTACAGCCACTACGCCTTCACCTCCCCGTGCTACGGGCTGCCGGCCGTGGAGGAGGACGCGGTGCGCGGCGAGGTGGAGCGGGCCTTCGGCGCGATCCGCAAGGCCGGCGCCCGCAATGTGGTCCCGTACTTCCGCTTCCCCGGCGGCTGCTACGACGACGCCTCGCTGCGCGCGCTCGCGCCGGAGAAGGTGACCGCCGTCCAGTGGGACGTCGTCAGCGGGGACGCCTTCGCGACGGACGCGGACGCGGTCGCGGAACAGGTGCTGGACGGGGTACGGCCCGGCTCGCTCGTCGTCATGCACTGCACCCGCAGCGCGGCACCGGTCACGGCCGAGGCGGTCCGCGAGGTGGTGCCTGAGCTGCGCAAGCGCGGATACCGGTTCATCAAGGTGTCGGAGCTGATGGCCGGCTGACGCGCCTCAGCCCGAACAGGCCGTGCGCTGGGCCTCCTGCCATTCGCAGACCGGGCAGAGGGTGATCCCCTTGACCGACTCTGCGTACTCGGTCGGCTTGCGGCACTGCACGCACTCGGCGTACGGGGGCCCTGCGGCCTTCTCCCGCGACGCGGCCGGCGTCTCGCAGTACGCCCCGCCGGCACGCCCGCCCGCCTGGTCCCGCGTGCCCTCGTTCCCGTGCTCGTTCATGGGTACGAGCCTACTCAGCCGCGTACCGAAGTGAGTCTGCAGGCGAGCGCGGCCGCCGCGGCCGCGACGGCGGCGGCGCCCAGGAGCGGCAGGACCGGGACATGGACCGTGCCGGTGAGCGAACCGGTGACCAGCCCCGTCACCGCGTACTTCGCGGGCGATCCGGTGGTCACCAGCGCCAGCAGCGCCGCGAGCACCGTCGCGGCGACCGACCAGCCGCGCCGGTGCAGCAGCGGCCTGGTGCAGAGCGCGCCCACCGCCGCGCCCAGCAGGACACAGCAGGCGGTGGCGAGCAGTCCGGCGGCCCCGGCGGGCGGCAGCGGAACCCGGACCGTGTGACCGGTACTGGCCGGTTCACTGATCAGCAGCACGACCGCGGTGGCCGCCGTGCCCAGCAGCCCGGCGCACCCCGCCGCCGTGAGCAGGGCCGCCAGATGGGCCCGCGGCTGCCCGCCGGCCGCCGCGGCGACGACGCTCCGGGCGGCGGGCGGTTCCTGGGTGACACAGATCTGCACGAGCCATGCGGTGACGGGCAGCAGTCCGGCGGCGGTGTAGCCGAGCGAGTCCAGCACGGGCTGTCCCGAGCGGACTCCGACGCCGAGGAAGGCCGCGTACAGCAGGACGGGCGCGAGCCAGCGCTGGGAGCGCAGCAGGAGGGAGGCCTGGTAGTGGATCAGAGCGGTCATGGTGCCTCGCCGGGGTTGCCGGGTGCGGTCGAGAGATGCCTGATGTGCCAGGGCGGGCGGGCCGTGAGCAGGGCGCTCAGCAGGGGGTCGGAGTACGCGGCCGCGACGGTGAGCCCGATCGCTCCGTCCGGCGCCGGCGCACGGACAGGGGCACCCGGCAGTCCGTCGGGGAGCGGGGCGCCCGGCGGGCCCGTCACCTCGATCCGTACCCGGGGGCCGGCTGTCGTTCCGGAGGGGGCGGGGGGCGCCTCGGCCAGTCCGGTCCCCTCGATGCGCAGGGCGGTGTCGACGGCGCCCGCCAGCCGGCGGGGGTCGTGGTCGACGAAGACGACGGCGGCCCCGGCGGCGACACGTTCGGTGACGGCCCGGTCCAGTTCGCCGCGGGCCGCGGTGTCCAGGCCGGTCCAGGCCTCGTCGAGGACCAGCAGCTCCGGACCGGCGAGCAGCGCCTGGGCGACGGCGACCTTCTGGCTGGTGCCCTTGGAGAGCTCCGCCAGCGGTGTGCGGGCGTGGCCGGCGGCCCCGAAGCGGGTCAGCCACTCCTGTGCGCGCCCGGCCGCCTCCGCCGGGCGCAGTCCGTGGATCCGTCCGAGGTGGACGAGGTACCCGGCGGCGGTGAAGGGCAGCGCCGCCGGGAACCGTTCGGGGACGTACGCCGTGCGCGGCCGCGCTCCGGTGATCCGGCCCTCGGTGGGGGCGTCGATGCCCGCCAGGATCCGCAACAGGGTCGACTTCCCGGTGCCGTTGGCCCCTTCGACGCGGACGAGGGCGCGCGCGGGCAGGACGAGGTCGACCCCGCGCAGCACCCAGGGTCCGGCGAGGCCGTACCGCCGGCCCACTCCCCGCAGCCGCAGGACCTCGGTGACCGGACCGGCTTGCGTACTCAGTTCGACGACGCCTTCTCGGTCTTGAGCTCGCTGGGACGTACGATCACGAACCCCTCGCCGTCCAGACGCAGTTGGACGGCCTCTCCCGAGCCGCCGCGCAGCATCGAGCCGACGCTCTGCGAACGGTGCAGCGAGGTGGTGAGGTTGGCGCTCCAGCCGACGACCGCGTCCGTGTCGACGCACACCGGCTGCTGGGGAGTGACGGGGATCACTATGGGGTGCCCCTCACACATCAGGCCGAGCTTCCCGTAGCCGGTGAAGACGCTGTTGAAGAGACCGCCGCCGGTCATTCCGGCACCCTTCACGACCTTGATCTCGTAGGCGATCGTGGCGTCGAAACACAGGACGTTGCGGCCGTTGACGGTGAGGACGTCGCCCTGCTCCATGTCCACGATGAAGCAGTTGGCCGCCTCGTGCGCGAACCATGCCTCGCCCTGGCCGCGCACCGCCATCAGCGGCAGGCCCTCACCCGTGACGGCGCGCTTGAGCATGCCGCCGAGCCCCTGGCCCTTGCGTTCGAACTGGAGATCACCGCGGAAGGCGACCATGGATCCCTGGCGGGCGTGCATCTCCCCGCTGACCGCGTACTTGATGGATTTGGCGTTCTGCAGGGTCATCCCGGGGGCCGTTGCCTGCTGCACCATGTGCTCGCTGGAAAAGAGATCGCTCTTCATGCGGTGCATCCTCACCCGGACGGTTTCATTCCGCCAAGAACGGGTTTGGGGACGGCTGGCAGACTGGACGGGTGAGCACCAACGACACCCCCGCGTCCCCGTCCGCCCCGCTTCCCGCGCCCGCCGCACCGGACGCGTCCGCCCCGCTTCCCGCGGACAGCCCGTTCCGGTCCGAGCGCACCGGCCGGGACGAAGCACCGCAGTACGTACTGCCGTTGGTGGTGCACATCGAGAAGGCGGCGCCGCCGGCCCGTACCGACGCGCTCCGCACGGCCGCCCGTGCGGTGCTGGTCATGCTCAGCGACGAGCGGTCCGTGGGCGAGGGCGAGTGGGCGCAGCTGATGCGCGACTGGCAGGACGCCCGGATCCGCAAGGTGGTGCGCCGGGCGCGCGGCGCGGAGTGGCGCAAGGCCTGCGCGCTGCCCGGGATCACGGTCACGGGTGACGAGGCCGAGGTGCGGGTCTTCCCGCCGGTGCCGCTGGACGGCTGGCCCAAGGAGCTCGCCAAGCTCCAGGTCTCGGGCACGGACCTGGACGACCCCGAACCGCCGCCCGCCCCCGACCTCGCCGGCCCGGTCCTCTGGCTGAACCCGGAGCTCGGCATGTCGGCGGGCAAGGAGATGGCCCAGGTGGGGCACGGGGCCCAGCTCGCCTGGTGGGAGCTGTCGGAGACGGAGCGCAAGGCGTGGCGCGAGGCCGGCTTCCCGCTCTCGGTCGCCACCCCGGAGCCGGGCCGCTGGCAGGAGCTCACGGTGAGCGGGCTGCCGGTGGTGCAGGATGCCGGGTTCACCGAGATCGCCCCGGGGTCGTGCACGGTGGTCGCGGACCATCCGGCCCTGCGCCGCTGATCCGTCCGCACCCGTTGCGGGTTTCCGCCCGGTCCGTTGAACGGTCCGTTCCGTTTGCGGGTTTCCGGCCGGTCCGTTGAACGGTCCGTTCCGTCGATGCGTACCTCCTGACGCGGAACCTCAAATCGAGCTCTGAACGTCCCCCTATTCGGATTCACCGCCGCGCGGCGGGGCCATGACCCCTGCACGGAGTGGAGGAGGGGGACTCACCATGAAGCTGGGAATCGGGATCGGCTGGCGGCCGGAGATCGCCGACGCGGTGGAGGCACTGCCGGGCGTCGACTGGGTGGAGGCGGTCGCGGAGAACCTCTGCGCCGACCATCTGCCCGCCTCGCTGGCGCGGCTGAGGGAGCGCGGGGTCACCGTGGTTCCGCACGGGGTCTCGCTCGGCCTCGGCGGGGCCGACCGCCCCGACCCGGGCCGGCTGGCGGACCTCGCCGCGCGCGCCACGCTGCTGGGCGCTCCGCTGGTGAGCGAGCACATCGCGTTCGTCCGGGCGGGCGGGCCGCGCACCGGATCACCGGCGCTGGAGGCGGGGCACCTGCTGCCCGTGCCGCGCACATGGGCGGCGCTGGACGTGCTGTGCGAGAACGTGCGCGTGGCGCAGGACTCGCTGCCGGTGCCGCTGGCCCTGGAGAACATCGCGGCGCTGATCTCCTGGCCCGGCGAGGAGCTCACCGAGGGGCAGTTCCTGGCGGAGCTGGTGGAGCGCACGGGGGTGCGGCTCCTCATCGACGTGGCCAACCTGCACACGAACCGGGTGAACCGGGGCGAGGACCCCGCCGGGGCCCTCGACGAACTGCCGGTGGAGGCCATCGCGTACGTGCATGTGGCGGGCGGCGTCGAGAAGGACGGGGTGTGGCACGACACGCACGCCCACCCGGTCACCGCCCCGGTCCTCGCCATCCTCGCCGAACTGCGCTCCCGTGTCGCCCCGCCCGGGGTGCTGCTGGAGCGCGACGACGACTTCCCGCCGGCCGGTGAACTGGCGGACGAGCTGGACGCGATCCGCACCACGCTCGACGCGGGCCCCAGCGTCGTACGGCCGCCGGGGGGTGGCAGGGCGGCCGCGGGGGCGGCGAAGCCCACTGACCCGGCGGGCGGGTCCGGGGCCGGCGGGGTTCTCGCCGAGCCGACGCGGGCCCCGGCCCCGGAGGGCCCGTCCGGGAACCTCATCGCGCCCGTCGGGGCGACGCGGATCCCAGCCCCGGCAAGCGGGTCCGTGGGCACGGAGGGCGCCCGGGACCGGGTCGCGGTCGCGCAGACCTCGCTGCTCTCCGCCCTCGTCGCGGGCACCCCCGCCCCGGAGGGCTTCGACCACCGCCGGCTCGGTATCCAGAGCCGGGCCCTGGCCGCCAAACGCGCCGATGTCGTCGCCAAAGTGGCGCCCGAGCTCCCGGAGATCCTGGGGCACGGCTACCGGGACGCGTTCCTCGCGTACGCGAGGAGGCGTCCGATGACCGCCGGATACCGGCGCGACGCCCTGGACTTCGCCGAGCAGCTGCTCCTCGCGGGACGCCCCGCCGACGACGCGGCCCGCCGCCGGCTGACCCACTGGTGGCAGGACCGGGCGGCGCCGCGGCCGCCCCGCCGCACCACCCGGCTGGTCCGGGCCGCCCGTTCCGTACTCGTAGGAAGGTGACCGGGATGAACACACTGGCCCTGGTCCTGACACTCGCCGTGGCGGTCTCCTCGACGCTGCTGCTCCGTGGGCTCGCCCGCCTCCAGCAGGGGCCCGGCGGCCCCGCCCTCGACCTGTCCGAGGTGGCGTTCCTGAACGGCGGTCCCGGCCGGGTGGTGGACACCGCGCTCGCCGCGATGCACGAGGACGGCCGGCTGGTCGTCGGCGGGCCGGGCATCGTCGCGGTCCAGCGGCCGGTCGCCCACGACCCGGTGGAACGGGCCGTGCTCCAGGAGCAGGCCGCGGCCCCCAACGGCGCGCTGCACACCCTGCGGGCCGCGGTGATGCGCCATCCCGCGGTGCAGGAGGTCGGCGACGGACTGGCCGCACGCGGTCTGCTCAACGTGCCGGGGGCGAACCGGAAGTGGCGCCGCTGGGGAATGACGCAGGGGGTGGTCTGTCTGCTCGGCTTCCCGGTCTCCTTCGTGCTGACCATCAGCCAGGTGGTCGGCACGGACGACTACTCCGACATGACGTTCCCGTTCTTCCTCATGGCGTTCCCCGCCCTGGTCGCCGGGACCCTCATCGGGCTGATCGGCGCGGGCACCGCCCGGTCGCGGGTCACCCGGGCGGGCCGCAGGACGGCGGCGGAGTTCCGCACCGCCCACGCGTACCGGACCGACGCGGCCCATCTGATGGCGACGGGCGGGCCGCGGGCGCTCCCCGACCCCGTGCTGCGCATGCACCTGGTCACGGCGGCCCGGATGCGGCCCGCGGGGCCGCACACCCCCTCGCCCCACTCCTCGGACTCCTCCGGGATACTGCTCGTGCCGACGGTGTGGTGTGCGGGATCGAGCCCCGGCGGCAGCGGCTGCGGCAGCTCGTCCGGAAGCAGCGGCGGGGGGTGCGGTTCGGGATCGAGTTGCGGCTCGGGGTCCGGTTGCGGCTCGGGATCGAGTTGCAGCTCGGGGTCCAGCTGCTCCAGCGGTTCGGGGTCGAGTTGCGGGAGCAGCTCCGGATCGAGTTGCGGCAGCAGCTCCGGGTCGAGTTGCGGCAGCAGTTCCTGAGACGTCACTGTCCGCATGATGAACAGGCCATGGCGCCAGGGGCCCTTCTCGCATAGAAATCGGCCATGCTCTGGGTTCTGTTCCTGCTGGTCGCATGGGGTGCGGCAGCCATTTCCTGTATCCGGCTCTGCCTCGCGTCGGCCCGGCTGCCCGCCACCTCGGCCGAGGACGTGCGGCGCACCGCGGACGACCGTGAACTCACCCTGTACGAGACCGCGTTCCTGGCCGGCGGCCCGCACCGGGTCGCCGACCTGGCTCTCGTGACCATGCATCTGCGGCGGCGTCTGCTCCTCGCCCACACCGGCTGGGCGACGGTCGTCGACCCGGACGGCCGCGACGAGGTGGAGCGGACGGTGATACGCGCCATCGGCCCGCAGGGCCAGTCACCGATACCGCCGGTACGTGCGGCGGCGGCCGCGGCGGACTCCGTACGGGCCCTGGCCGACCGGCTCGTCGCCGCGGGTCTGGCCCGGCCCGGCGGCGCCGGGGCGGATGTCGCGTCGGCGGTCCGGGCGGTGCGCGGCGCGGCGCTGCTGGTGGTGGCGACGGGCGCGGCCGCGCTGTTCACGCCCGGCCGGGAGCAGCGTCCTGGCGGCGATGCGGTGCCGCTGCTCGTCTGGTTCGGGCTGCCGCTCGTGCTGAACCTGGGATGCCTGGCCATCGCCCGGATGGAAGTGCATCCGTACAGCTCCTGGGCCTCCCCCGCCGGTCAGCGGCTGCTGGACGCGTGCGCGGGGCCGGCGGACGGCGCGGCTCACGACGTGCTGGTGGCGGTCGCCGTGCAGGGCGTGGGCGCGGTGGACGATCCGGAGTTGCGGGCCGCGCTCACGGGCCGTCGGGTCCCGTAAAGGACAACGGTGCGGCGCGCAGGACGCGCGCCGCACCGGAAGCCGAACCCGGTGTCGCTGGAACAGCGGGCGGCACAGTGTGCCGTGTGCCCGCCGTCTGATCTTCCGGGTTGGGGTGGTCGGAACCCGCTCGCTACGCGAGCCCGGCCACCAGGTCAGCGACCGACTTGCGCCGGCCGGTGTAGAAGGGGACCTCCTCGCGGACGTGCATCCGCGCCTCGGAGGCCCGCAGGTGACGCATCAGGTCGACGATGCGGTAGAGCTCGTCGGCCTCGAAGGCCAGCAGCCACTCGTAGTCGCCGAGGGAGAACGAGGCGACGGTGTTGGCGCGCACGTCGGGGTAGCCGCGGGCCATCTTGCCGTGGTCGGCGAGCATGCGGCGACGGTCCTCGTCGGGCAGCAGGTACCAGTCGTAGGAGCGCACGAAGGGGTACACGCTGACGTAGTTGCGCGGCGTCTCGTCGGCGAGGAACGCCGGGACGTGCGACTTGTTGAACTCGGCGGGGCGGTGCAGCGCCATGTTCGACCAGACCGGCTCGAGGCTCTTGCCCAGCCGGGTGCGCCGGAAGAGGTTGTACGCCTCCTGGAGCTCGTCCGCCGTCTCGGCGTGCCACCAGATCATGACGTCGGCGTCGGCGCGCAGGCCGGAGACGTCATAGGTGCCGCGGACGGTGATGTCCTTGGCCTCGAGCTGGTCGAACAGCTCCTGGACCTCACCGGCGTACGCCGCGCGGTCCGTGTCGGCCGGCAGTACGTCGCGCAGCTTGAAGACGGACCACAGCGTGTAGCGGATGACGTCGTTGAGGTCCTTGGCCTTCTTGCCGGCGTTCGGACCCTTGCTTGATGTCACGGTCTCAGGAGCAGTCATACGGCTATTGTCCCGCCTCGCTCCGTGTGCCCTGAACCAGGGTCCCCGTGGCGATGATCTCCCCCGTGATCTCGCGGACGATCTCGTCCGCGGCGCGGTGGGCGCTCGCGATGCAGGCGGGGATGCCGACCCCGTCGTAGGCGGCGCCGCAGACGCGCAGCGCGGGCAGTTCGGCGACCTCCTCGCGGATCCGGGCGACCCGGCCGAGATGGCCCACGGGGTACTGGGGCAGTCCGCCGATCCACCGGGTGACCTCGGTGGCCACGGGCTTCGCGGTCAGTCCGGTCGCCGCGGCGAGGTCGGCCAGTGAGACGCCGGCCAGCTCGGCGTCCTCGCGGTGCAGATGGTCCTCCTCGCCGTAGCGGCCCACCGAGGTCCGCAGGAGGAACAGGTCAGGTGCCGCGTCGGCGACCCACTGCCACTTGTGGGTGGAGAAGGTGGCGGCCTTGATGGTGTGCCCGTCGACGGGGGGCACCAGGAAGCCGGAGCGGCCCTCGAAGGCCGCGAGCCCCGTCACCTCGGAGCGCCGGAAGGCCATGGTGACCAGGGCCATCGACGCGTACTCGACGCCCGCGAGATCGGCGGAGGCGGCCGGGGACTCGGCGGCGAGCAGGGTGGACGCGGACCAGGCGGGGGCGGCGAGGACGATGCCGTCGGCGGTGATCACCCGGCTGTCGGTGCGCACGTCCCAGCCGTCGGCCCCGCGGGTCAGGCCCAGCACGGGGGTGTCGGTGAGGATCTCGCCGCCCCCCGCGCGCACGGCGTCGGCGACGGCGCCGGGCAGCGTGCCGATGCCGCCTTCGATGCCCTGGAAGACCGGTCCGGTCTGCTGCCGGGCGGCGGCCTGCTCCTGGATGCGGGTGACCCCGTCGAGCAGCGAGCCGCCCTGCCGGGCGACCTCGAAGAGCTGGGGTACGGCGGCGCGCATCGAGATCCGGTAGGCGTCGCCCGCGTACACCCCGCCCAGCAGCGGCTCGATCAGCCGGTCGACGACCTCGCGGCCCAGCCGGTCGGCGACGTACGCGCCGACGGCGACATCGTCGCCGACGGCCGTCGGGGTGAGGTCGCGTTCCTGTGCGATCCGGGCCAGACCCTCGGGCGAGAGCACCCCGCCCAGGACGGCCGGGTCGCCCGGTACGCCCATCACATGGCCCTTGGGCATGGGTCGCAGCGTGTCGCGCGTCCACAGCGAGGCCGAGGCCGTGGCGGGCGGCTGGAGGCGCGCTCCGAGGCCGACGGTGTGCGCCAGGGCGACCGCCTCCGGGCGGCGGGCGAGCACGGACTCGGCGCCGAGGTCGACCTGCACACCCGCGACCTCGCCGGTCATGAGCTTGCCGCCGAGCCGGCCGGTCGCCTCAAGGAGGGTGACCCTCAGCCCGGCCCCCAGGAGACGGTGGGCGGCCGCGAGTCCGGCGATGCCGCCGCCGATGACGACGACATGGCCCGGGTCCTGGTCCGCACGGTGTGTTGAACGCTGCATGCCCCCACTCTCTCAAACCGCTTCCGAGTCCTGAACGTGACCGGTTCGAAACCGGTTTCACGCAACCCGGTCCACCACCCCGTACGTCGAACCGGCACTATCAATCACCCGTCCTGGGGGGACAGTTATGCAGGCAGCACCCATCACCCGTACCGGCAGACGAGCCGGCGGCCGCACACGCACCGCGCTCGCCGCCGGGCTGCTCACCGCCGTTCTCGCGCTCAGCGGCTGCGGCGCGGCCGGGGACAGCAGCGACGCCGGCTCCTCCGACAAGCGCGCACTGTCCGCCGGCGAACAGAACGGCGGGCAGAACAAGCCGGACGCCGCCGGGGAGGCGGCAGCCGACGCCAAGGAGGGTGCGGCGAGGCCGGGGACGCCGAACAAGCCGGATCCGGTGACCGCCACGCACGTCATCCGCACCGCCTCGCTGTCCGTGGAGGTGAAGAGCGCGTCCCGGGCGGCGGCAGCCGCGCGTACGGTCGCGCAGGACGCGGGCGGTCTGGTCGCCAACGAGACCACCGAACAGGTCGACGACACCCATGACTCCTCGCATCTCGTGCTGCGGGTGCCGCAGGGCGAGTACGACAGCGTGCTGCGGCAGCTCTCGGGGTCGGGGAAGCTGCTCTCGCGCACGTCGACCGCCAAGGACGTCACCGACCAGGTCGTCGACGTGGAGAGCCGGATCGCCACCCAGCGGGCGAGCGTGACGCGGGTGCGCAAGATGATGGACCGGGCCGAGAAGCTGGTCGATGTGGTGACCCTGGAGGGCGAACTGAGCAGCCGTCAGGCCGCTCTGGAGTCGCTGCTGGCCCAGCAGGCGTCACTGAAGGACCGCACGGCCCTGGCCACGATCACCCTGGACCTCATGGAGCCCGAGGCGGCCGCCGAGGAGGACAACGACGATCCGGGGTTCCTGGACGCGCTGAGCGGCGGCTGGCACGCGTTCGTGACGATGGTGCGGTGGCTCGCAATGGCGGTCGGCGCCGCGGCCCCGTTCCTGGCCGTGGCGGCCGCCCTGCTGGGCCTGTGGCGGCTGCTGCGCCGCCGGGGGCGCAAGGCGGGGCCGGCGGGCGAGTGAGGGCGCTCCCGGGGGCGCCGCGGCGCCCCCGGGAGCCGTCCCCGCCGTAGCGTGGGTCCCCGTACTGGGCGTCGAAGGGACCTGGCATGGCGGCGGAACGACTGGTGGTCATCGGCGGTGACGCGGCGGGCATGTCCGCCGCGTCCCAGGCGCGCCGGCTCAAGGGCCCGGCCGAGCTGGGCATCACCGCGTTCGAGCGGGGCCACTTCACCTCGTACTCCGCCTGCGGGATCCCGTACTGGGTCGGCGGTGACGTGGCGGAGCGGGACGAACTGATCGCCCGCACCCCGGAGGAGCACCGGGCCCGCGCGATCGATCTGCGGATGCGCACCGAGGTGACGGAGATCGATGTCGCGGGGCAGCGGGTGCGCGCCCTGGACCGGGACTCGGGCGAGACCTCCTGGACCGGATTCGACAAGCTGGTGATCGCGACGGGGGCCCGTCCGGTGCGCCCCGCGCTGCCCGGGATGGACGCGCCCGGGGTGCACGGGGTGCAGACCCTGGACGACGGGCAGGCGCTGCTGGACTCCCTGAACCGGGCTGGGGCCTTCCGGGCTGAAGGCCCTGAGGGCCGGCGTGCGGTCGTCGTCGGCGCGGGCTACATCGGGGTCGAGATGGCGGAGGCGATGCTGAAGCGCGGTTTCGAGGTGACCGTCCTCAACCGCGGCGAGCAGCCGATGGCGACGCTCGACCCCGATATGGGGCGCCTGGTCCACGACGCGATGGACGGGCTCGGCATCACGACGGTGAACGGGGCCGCGGTCACCGCGATCCGTACCGGGCCGGACGGCCGGGTCCGTGCCGTGGAGACGGCCGACGCGTCGTACCCGGCCGATGTGGTGGTGCTCGGCATCGGCGTCGAGCCGGAGACGACGCTGGCCCGCGCCGTCGGGCTGCCGGTCGGCCCGCACGGCGGGCTGCTCACCGATCTGTCGATGCGGGTGGTGGGCCACGACAACATCTGGGCGGGCGGGGACTGCGTCGAGGTGCTGGACCTGGTGGCGGGCCGCACCCGCCATATCGCGCTGGGCACGCACGCCAACAAGCACGGCCAGATCATCGGCTCCAACGTCGGCGGCGGCTACGGCACGTTCCCCGGGGTGGTCGGCACGGCGGTGAGCAAGGTCTGCGACCTGGAGATCGCCCGTACCGGGCTGCGCGAGAAGGACGCCCGAGCGGTGGGCCTGCGGTTCGTCACGGCGACGATCGAGTCGACGGGCCGGGCGGGTTACTACCCGGGGGCGCGGCCCATGACGGTGAAGATGCTCGCGGAGTTCCGCACGGGCCGGCTGCTGGGGGTGCAGATCGTGGGCCGGGACGGGGCGGCGAAGCGGGTGGACGTCGCGGCGGTGGCGCTCACCGCCGGGATGACGGTCGAGCAGATGACGGCCCTGGACCTGGGGTACGCCCCGCCGTTCTCACCGGTCTGGGACCCGGTCCTGGTGGCGGCCCGCAAGACGGTGACGGCGCTGCGGAGGGCGGGCACCGCCTGAGCGGTGCCCGCCTGCCCGTCGTTCAGCGCGCGGTGCGCGTGTGGACGTACTCGACCAGCCGCGACAGCGCGTCCGGGTCCATGTTCGGCATCACACCGTGGCCCAGGTTGAAGATGTGTCCCTCCAGACCGGCGGCGGCGTCCAGGACCTCCTGGGTCTTGGCCTCCACCGCGGCGGTCGGGGCGAAGAGCACGGCGGGGTCGAGGTTGCCCTGGAGCGCCTTGCCGGGGCCGACGCGGCGCGCGGCCTCGTCCAGCGGGACCCGCCAGTCGACGCCGACGACGTCCGCGCCGGCCTCGCCCATGAGGCCGAGGAGCTCACCGGTGCCGACACCGAAGTGGATGCGCGGGACCTCGTACGACGCGACGGCGTCGAAGACCTTCGCCGAGGCGGGCAGCACCGAGCGGCGGTAGTCGGCGGGGGCCAGGGCGCCCACCCAGGAGTCGAAGAGCTGCACGGCGGACGCGCCGGCCTCGATCTGGACCTTGAGGAAGGCTCCGGTGATCTCGGCGAGACGGTCGAGCAGGTCGGCCCAGAGCTCCGGGTCGCCGTACATCAGGGCCTTGGTGTGCTCGTGGTTGCGGGACGGGCCGCCCTCCACGAGGTAGCTCGCCAGGGTGAACGGGGCGCCCGCGAAGCCGATCAGCGGGGTGGCCCCCAGCTCGGCGGTGAGCAGGCCGATGGCCTCGGTGACGTACGGGACGTCCTCGGGGGTGAGGTCGCGCAGCCGGGCCAGGTCGGCGCGGGTGCGGATCGGCTCGGCGATCACCGGTCCGACGCCGGGCTTGATGTCGAGGTCGATGCCGATCGCCTTGAGGGGGACGACGATGTCGCTGTAGTAGACCGCGGCGTCGACCTTGTGGCGGCGGACGGGCTGCATCGTGATCTCTGCGACGAGTTCCGGCATCGTGCAGGACTCGAGCATCGGGATGCCTTCGCGCACCTTCAGGTACTCGGGCAGGGAGCGCCCCGCCTGACGCATGAACCAGACCGGTGTGTGCGGCACGGGCTCGCGCCGGCACGCCTTCAGGAAGGCCGAGTCATGGGTGGCGGAGGTCTTCGTCTGCTGGCCCGAGGGGCGGTCAATGGCACTCACGCACAGAATCTTCGCACGCATGCGGAAGGAGCCCTGCCCCGCACGGGTGTCCTTCCGCGCGCGAGCCTCCGGTTCCGCCTACTCTTCCCCGCATGGCTCCGGCTCAGGGACACTTCTCCGATCAATCCGATGGCGCTGACAGCAAGGACAGCGCGGAGGGTGGTTCCGTCCCGCCCGCATTCGCTTCGGCGGTGGACGGACTGCGCTCGGCGCGGCTCCGCCCCGAACTGGAGGTGGAGCCGACACGGCCCCCCAAACGCCTTGCTCCGTACGCGTACGCGCTGGAGGCGGCGGTCGTCGACGGCGACGACGATCTCGCCGACGGGCGGCTCGTCCTGCTCCACGACCCGGACGGGCACGAGGCCTGGCAGGGCAATTTCCGGCTGGTGACGCTGGTCCGCGCCGAACTGGAGCCGGAGATGGCCTCCGATCCGCTGCTGCCGGAGGTGTGCTGGTCATGGCTGACCGGCGCGCTGGAGGCGCGCGGCCTCTCGTACGGGGAGGCGGGCGGCACGGTCACCCGGGCGGGTTCGCACTACTTCGGCGCCCTGGAGGAGCGGCGTCCCGCGACACAGATCGAGATCCGGGCGTCCTGGACGCCGCGCGAGGGGCGCGGCGGGGTGCCGGACACGGCGGCCCATCTGGTGGCGTGGGGCGATCTGCTGTGCCAGATCGCCGGTCTGCCGCCCTCGGGCCCGCTCGACGCGGCGGTGGTGACGCTGCCGCAGCGGCGTGGGCCGCAGGTTTCGTAGGGGTGTTCCCGCCACTTCGAGAACCGTGACGCTGCGTCACGAAACTTCGCACAGTCACCGGCTCTCTTTTCGTACAATCGATCGCGCGTCCTATTTGCCCGAATTGTTACTCACCAAATCGTGATCTTCCTCTAAAGGAGCAGGGGTCTGCTGCCGAAGGAGTCAATGACCCTTCAAGCACGGTTCGCCCCGGCTTCATCCCCGAGCCGGCCCGTCCCGCCACTCCCCAGGAGGCCTGGTGTCCGTTCTCCTCGAGCAGCCCGCAAGCCTGGTCGCCTACCGCCCGAACAAGCCGACGGCCATGGTCGTCGTGGCCGACCCGCGCGTCCGTTCCACCGTCACCCGCCATCTGTGGGCACTCGGAGTACGTGACGTCATCGAGGCGTCGTCCATCGCGGAGGCCCGCCCCCGCGTCGGCAACCCGCGCGACATCTGCGTAGCCGACGTCCACCTGCCCGACGGTTCCGGGCTGACCCTGCTGTCCGAAACCCGAGCTGCCGGCTGGCCGAACGGCCTCGCCCTCTCCGCCGCCGACGACATCGGCGCTGTGCGCAACGCCCTCGCGGGCGGCGTCAAGGGCTACGTCGTCACCGGCACCCGTACCAACATCGGCCACCCCACCCGTCCCGGCGTCGCTCCCATCGGCGCCACCGCCGCCCGTATGCACCGCCGTCCCCCCGGCGCCCCGAGCCACCCGGGCGGCTACCGCGAACTGTCCGGCCGCGAGGTGGAGGTCCTGCGGCTCGTCGCCGAAGGCCAGTCCAACAAGGCCATCGGCGTCTCCATGGGGCTGTCCGCCCTGACCGTCAAGAGCCACCTCGCCCGAATCGCCCGCAAGCTCGGCACCGGAGACCGTGCAGGAATGGTCGCCGTCGCCCTGCGGACGGGCATCATCCACTGAATCCGCACCCCGCCGGTGTGCAGAAATGCGGAACCGGCTGGTTTACATGCATCGGCGCCCGCCGACGGAACGTTCCGTCGGCGGGCGCCTTACATACACAGATACCCTTGACACGTGACCGACGCCCAAGAGACCGCAGCAGACACTTCACTGCGAACCACCGGGGGCGCTCCCCCGGACGACGTCGCCCCGGCGCCGATCCCCTTGCTCGAACCGCGCGAGGGCATTCCACCGGTGGTGGCCTCCGACGATGCCCTGGCCGGGGTGATCGCGGCCTTCGCCGCGGGCACCGGCCCGGTGGCCGTCGACGCCGAGCGCGCCTCCGGCTACCGCTACGGACAGCGCGCCTATCTCGTGCAGCTGCGCCGCGAGGGCGCGGGCAGCGCGCTCATCGACCCGGTCGGCTGTCCGGATCTGTCCGGGCTCGGCGAGGCGCTGCACGGCAGTGAGTGGATCCTGCACGCGGCGACCCAGGACCTGCCCTGCCTGCGCGAAATAGGAATGGCTCCGACCGGGCTCTTCGACACCGAGCTGGCCGGACGGCTGGCCGGGTTCCCGCGGGTCGGCCTCGGCGCGATGGTCGAGAGCGTGCTCGGCTACTCGCTGGAGAAGGGCCACTCCGCCGTCGACTGGTCCACCCGCCCGCTCCCCGACCCCTGGCTGCGCTACGCGGCGCTCGACGTCGAGCTGCTCATCGACCTGCGCAACGCGCTGGAGGACGAGCTCGACCGGCAGGGCAAGCTGGAGTGGGCCCAGGAGGAGTTCGCCGCCATCGCCTCGGCGCCGCCCGCTCCCCCGCGCCAGGACCCGTGGCGCCGCACCTCCGGGATGCACAAGGTCCGCCGCCGCCGGCAGATGGCGGTCGTACGGGAACTGTGGAACGCCCGTGACCAGGTCGCCCGGCGGCGCGACATCTCGCCCGGCAAGGTGCTGGGCGACGCCGCGATCATCGAGGCCGCGCTCGCACTCCCCCCCACCGCCCAGGCACTGACCGCCCTGCCCGGCTTCGGCCACCGCATGGGCCGGCGCCAGCTGGAGCAGTGGCAGGCCGCCGTCGACCGGGCGAAGGAGCTGCCCGACGTGGAGCTCCCGCAGCCCGGCCAGACCCTCGCGGGCCCCCCGCCGCCGCGCGCCTGGGCGGACAAGGACCCGGCGGCCGCGGCGCGGCTGTCGGCCGCCCGCGCCGGGGTGTCCGAGCTCGCGGAGCGGCTGAACATGCCGCAGGAGAACCTGATCACCCCCGACACCGTGCGCCGGGTGTGCTGGGAGCCGCCGAAGAACCCGACGCCGGACGCGGTCGAGGCCGCGCTCGCCGGATACGGTGCGCGGCACTGGCAGATCGGACAGGTGACCCCGATCCTGGTCCGCGCGCTCACGCCGGAGGCCTGAGAAGGCATCGGACAGGGGCGTATTCACGCCAGGTTGTGCGGCCTTCGAGACCGCGTCATCCGCTTCCCATGGCCCGGAAGGACTCGTTTTCGAGTCCGTCCGGGCCATTTCGCGTGTGTGACCTTCGCCGCTCCCGCCGCAAGGACTGGGCAGTCTGGTTACCCGCAAGTAGCATGAGGGTGGCGGTGCGCCCCTGGGCGCGCCCCGCAGCAGTGCCATCCCGCACCCTGGAGGAGAGCCACCGTGCCTCGTACCATCCGGGACGTCGTCTTCGTCGACGGCGTCCGCACCCCGTTCGGCAAAGCGGGCCCGAAGGGCATCTACCACGAGACCCGCGCCGACGATCTCGTCGTGAAGGCCATCCGGGAGCTGCTGCGCCGCAACCCGGACCTGGACCCCGCAAAGATCGACGAGGTCGCCATCGCCGCGACCACGCAGATCGGCGACCAGGGCCTCACGCTCGGCCGCACCGCCGGAATCCTGGCCGGTCTGCCGCAGTCCGTCCCCGGTTACTCCATCGACCGCATGTGCGCGGGCGCCCTGACCGCCGTCACCTCGACGGCCGGCTCCATCGCCTTCGGCGCGTACGACGTCGTCGTCGCCGGTGGCGTCGAGCACATGGGCCGCCACCCGATGGGCGAGGGCGTGGACCCCAACCCGCGCTTCGTGTCGGAGAAGCTGGTCGACGAGTCCGCCCTGTTCATGGGCATGACCGCGGAGAACCTGCACGACCGGTACCCCACGATCACCAAGCAGCGCGCCGACGAGTACGCGGTGCGTTCGCAGGAGAAGGCCGCCAAGGCGTACGCCAACGGCAAGATCCAGCAGGACCTGGTGCCCATCTCGGTGCGCCGCACCAACGCGGAAGCCGGCGAGACGGGCTGGGGCCTGGTCACCGCCGACGAGCCGATGCGTCCGGGCACCACGATGGAGTCCCTGGCCGGTCTGAAGACCCCGTTCCGCGCCCACGGCCGCGTGACGGCCGGTAACGCCGCGGGTCTCAACGACGGCGCCACCGCCTCCCTGCTCGCCGCCGAGGACGTCGCCCGCGAGCTGGGCCTCCCGGTCAGGATGCGCCTGGTCTCCTACGCCTTCGCGGGCGTCGAGCCGGAGGTCATGGGCTACGGCCCGATCCCGGCGACGGAGAAGGCTCTCTCCAAGGCCGGCCTGTCCATCTCGGACATCGGTCTCTTCGAGATCAACGAGGCGTTCGCCGTGCAGGTGCTCGCCTTCCTGGAGCACTACGGCATCGCCGACGACGACGCCCGCGTGAACCAGTACGGCGGCGCGATCGCCTACGGCCACCCGCTGGCCTCCTCCGGCGTCCGGCTGATGACTCAGCTGGCCCGCCAGTTCGAGGAGCAGCCCGAGGTCCGCTACGGCCTGACGACCATGTGCGTCGGCTTCGGCATGGGCGCGACGGTCGTCTGGGAGAACCCGCACTTCGACGGAGGCAACAAGTGAGCACGACCACCACTGAGCTTCTGAAGGGTGCGGCCGAGCTGTTCCCCGGCGAGGTCGTCACCCAGGCGCACGTACGCCACCTGGACCTTCCGGCCGGTGCGGGCCGTTTCGCCCTCATCACGCTCGACAACGGCCTGGACCACACCAAGCCGACCACCTTCGGACCGCAGTCGCTGGCGAACCTGAACGCCGCCATCGACCAGGTCGAGAAGGAGGCCGCCGAAGGTGCGGTCACCGGTATCGGGATCACCGGCAAGCCGTTCATCTTCGCGGTCGGCGCCGACCTCAAGGGCGTCGAGCTGCTCAAGGAGCACAAGGACGCGCTCGCCATCGGCAAGGGCGGCCACGACGTCTTCCGCCGGCTGTCGGGCCTCGCGGTCCCCACGTTCGCGTACTACAACGGCGCTGCGATGGGCGGCGGTGTCGAGGTCGGTCTGCACTGCTCGTACCGCACCGTCTCCAAGGCGCTGCCCGCGTTCTCGCTGCCCGAGGTCTTCCTCGGTCTGGTCCCCGGCTGGGGCGGCTGCGCACTGCTTCCCAACCTGATCGGCGCCGACCGCGCGGTCTCGGTGATCATCGAGAACTCGCTGAACCAGAACCGCCAGCTCAAGGGCAAGCAGGTCTTCGAGCTCGGGATCGCCGACGCGCTCTTCGAGGGCGCCGACTTCCTGGAGCAGTCGCTGATCTGGACCGCGAACGTGCTGAACGGCACGGTCGCGGTGGAGCGCCCCGAGATCGACCGCGGCGACGCCTGGGACCAGGCCGTCGCCCGCGGCAAGGCCATCGCCGACTCCAAGGTGCACGGCGCCGCGCCGGCCGCGTACCGCGCGCTGGACATCATCGCCGCGGCCAAGGACGGCGACCTGGGCGCCGGCTTCGACCGTGAGGACCAGGCCCTCGCGGACCTGATCATGGGCGGCGAGCTGCGCTCGGGCATCTACGCCTTCAACCTGGTCCAGAAGCGCGCCAAGCGCCCGGCCGGCGCCCCGGACAAGGCCCTGGCCCGTCCGGTCACCAAGGTCGGTGTGGTGGGCGCGGGCCTGATGGCCTCGCAGCTCGCCCTGCTGTTCCTGCGCCGCCTCGAGGTGCCGGTCGTGCTGACCGACATCGACCAGGCGCGGGTCGACAAGGGTGTGGGCTATGTCCACGCCGAGATCGAGAAGCTGCTCGGCAAGGGCCGCATCAACCAGGACAAGGCCAACCGCCTGAAGGCCCTGGTCTCCGGTGTGCTGGACAAGGCGGAGGGCTTCTCCGACGCCGACTTCATCATCGAGGCCGTCTTCGAGGAGATCGGCGTCAAGCAGCAGGTGTTCGCGGAGGTCGAAGCGGTCGCCCCGGCGCACGCGATCCTCGCCACCAACACCTCCTCCCTCTCGGTCACCGAGATGGCGTCGAAGCTGAAGAACCCCGAGCGGGTCGTCGGCTTCCACTTCTTCAACCCGGTCGCGATCCTCCCGCTCCTGGAGATCGTCCGCGGCGAGCGGACGGACGACGCCTCGCTGGCCACGGCCTTCGGTGTCGCGCGGAAGCTGAAGAAGACCGCGGTGCTGGTGAAGGACGCCCCGGCGTTCGTCGTCAACCGCATCCTCACCCGCTTCATGGGCGAGATCCAGAACGTCATCGACGAGGGCACCCCGGTCGAGGTCGCGGAGAAGGCCATCGAGCCGCTCGGCCTGCCGATGTCCCCGCTGGTGCTCCTGGAGCTGGTCGGCCCGGCCATCGGCCTGCACGTCTCGGAGACCCTGAACCGCGCCTTCCCGGAGCGCTTCACCGTCTCCGAGAACCTGGCCGCCGTGGTCAAGGCCGGCAAGCGCGGCTTCTACGTCTACGACTCCGGGAAGCCGGAGCTGGACCCGGAGGTCGCCGCACTCCTGAAGCAGGGCGACTCGGTCCTGTCCGAGGAGCAGGTCCGCGACCGCGTCCTGGACGCGGTGGCGCAGGAGATCGGCCTGATGCTCGACGAGGGCGTCGTCGCCGAGGCCCAGGACATCGACCTCTGCCTGATCACCGGCGCGGGCTGGCCCTTCCACCTGGGCGGCATCACGCCGTACCTGGACCGCGAGGGCGTCTCCGAGCGGGTGAACGGGAAGAAGTTCCTGGCGCAGGGCGTGGCGAGCGTTCCCGCGTAACTCTCCTCGCTTGCCCGAACCGAGGCCCGGCACACATGTGCCGGGCCTCGGTTCATTCCGGGATCACCGCCAGGGCGGTGGCCACCGCCCGTTCGGTCCGCTTGCCGCCCGGCGATTCCGTCGGCCTGTTCCACACCCGGTCCTCGACCACCATGGTCGTCGATCCTCCGCCGTCCAGGTTGACGGCGTCGGCCGCCCCCATCGCGATCATGATCTCCGCCGCCTCCTGGAGGGACACACCGACGCTGATGCCGGGCCTTCGCCCGTCGAACGTCACCAGGAGCAGGGTTCCGTCGGCGGTGACGCCCGCCACGGTTCTGGGCTCCCGCTGTGCCGGCGCGGTCCGGGAGAACCCGTTGGCCTCGGCGTTGATCCGTGTCCGTCCGTCCCGGACCAGCGCGGGGCCTGCCCCGATGACCGAGGTCTGCGCACCGGACAGGCGTACCTCCCGGCTGTCGTGGACGGCGGATGTCACCGTGATGTGCGCCCCGGGCCGGGCATGGCGCGCGAGCCACGCCGCGCCCTTGCCGGTCCCGGACAGGACGCGTCCGCCCGGCGGGACCGGGCCTCCGGCGGGAGCCCGCAGGGCCGAGACCTTTCCGGTGCGGTCGAGGAGGGCGTCCACGCTGCCCTTGCCGCCCCCGGGCGAGGAGGCGCCCCACGCGGACCCGATGGCCACGATCTCGTCCGGGTCCACGCACAGCTGGTTGTGGACGGGGAAGGACACCGGTTCCCCGGTACGGTCGAGCCGGTCTCCGCCCACTCCTCCACAGCCCACGATACGGCCGGGCACCCGGTTGATGCCGTCCAGCTCCCGGCGCGCGCCGTCGGACGCGACGAGGGACGAGGAGGTGGTGACCTCGTCGACACGGGGCCGTGCGGAGGGACCGCCGAGAATGAGCGCGGTCCGTCCGTTGGCCGCCTCACTCAGCAGAGTGCCGCCCGTGGCGTACACGCCGAGCGGGTCCCCTTCGTAACCGCTGAACGCCGGTCCGCTGCGGATGTCGAAGAAGGAGGCGTTCACCGCGGCCCAGGCGCCCGCGTCCTGTGCCATCCGTCGTACGGTCTCGGACTCGGCCAGGCTCGTGCCGTGCACGCCCTTCACCGTCACCCGCGCACCGGGCGACACGGCGACGGCACTGATCCGGACGGGGCTGCCGTCGGCGAGCCGGCGGGTGGTCCGGGTCAGTTCCACCCCGTCGGGCGCGGACGGGCGGGGCGGGGCGGTGCGCTCCGGCGGAGGCGCGCCGGGGCTTCCCGCGTGACCGGCGCCAGGGCTGCACGCGGACAGCAGAATGCCGATGACCAGGGTGTACACGCCGATCGGACGGCCTGCCCTTGTCACACTGCCCCCTTTTGACGCACTCGGCGGTTCCGGTCCGTGGACGCCGCGGGCCTCAGCCCGCGATCACCCCGGGCGTCGTGCCCAGATCGCCCACGAAGACGGTGACCCGCGCACGCGTGAGCCGGTCCGCTCCATCGGCGAGCACGTAGTCGAACGAGTCGTAACCCGCGAATCCGGTGACCGGGCTGTAGGTGACCAGACCGTCCCGGCCGACAGCCGTCTCGCCGAAGCGGGCCGGGCCGACGCCCACCAGCCGCACTCCGTCGCCGAGCCCGTCCGTGAGGCCGTTGAGCGCGCCCCGGTACCCCGGCGGCACCATGAGCTTCCTGCCCTGGGCCGGGAGCGGCGCGATCCGGTAGCCGAGCTGCTTGATCGACCTGGTGCTCGCCGTGAGGCTGCTTCCGCCGTCGGCGATGATGCCCGCCCGCAGCTGCGGAACGAGGAAGGCGTCCCGGGGCACGTTCTCGTGGACCGTCAGCGCGAACCGGGCAGTGCGTTCCTCGCCCGGAACGGTGGAGGTCGCATACCGGTCCCCCACCGCGAGAAGGCTCATTCCGGCGGCCCGTTCCACCGCTGCCGCGCTGCTGAACGAGTCGACCATCAGGTAGCCGTAGTAGCGCGACCCCGGTCCCTCGGGGATGACCTTGAGTTCGAACTCGGCCGTCTCGCCCGGCCGTAGCGGACGTGCCGGGTCCTTGTCCGCGTGAAGCTCCACGGTGCAGACGATGGCCGGATTGTCCGGCTGGACGCTCCTGAGGCGTGCGAGCGGGTACATGCGCCGCGTGTCCGTCACAGTTCCGCCCCCGCACCGGAGGTCCGGGCCGCGGTGAGGGCGGCATGTGCCTCGTCGTCGAGCCAGGTCACCGCGTCGGTCGGGAAGTCCTGGCGGTCGAGGTCGACGGCCCAGTTCGGCGGGATGATCTGCTGGGCGACCAGCGAGTAGGCCACGAAACGGGCGCAGGCGATGGCTCCGGCGGGAACCAGGTGCCCGGGATCGTCGAAGCCCTCCGGATAGTTCGGATGCTCACCCGGCCGGAGGTGGACGAAGAACGAGCGCGTGCCCTCGTCTCCCAGATCCGTCCACCACGAGAGGCTCTGGTGGTACAGGTCGATGTAGGGCGTACTGGTTTCGACGGCGACGTCACTCATCGCCATGGCGTATTCCACGTGCTCCCGCGAGAGGTTTCCGTGCACGTCGAAGGTGTCCCGCTCGTGCGTGCTCACCAGGACCGGATGCGCGTTGCGCGAACGGGCGCCGTCCACGAAACGGCGCAGGTGGGACCGGAAGTCGCCGAACGCCTCGGGCCTCAGCCACTTCTCGGGCTTGGCGTCATTGATGCCGAACGAGATGAGCAGGTAGTCGCCCGGCCCGATGTTCTCGAGGATCCAGTCCAGCCGGCCGCGTTCGCTGAACGTACGGGAGCTGGCGCCCGCGCGGGCGCAGTTCACTATCTCGACCCGGCGGTCGAAGAAGAGCGGAAGCACCTGCCCCCAGCCGGTCATCGGCGCCCGGCTCGTTTCCCGTGCGACCGAGGTCGAGTCACCGGCGATGAAGATCCGGTAGGCGGGTGCTGTGCCCGCCCCGTTCTCATGCAGCATTTTCCCACGCCCTTTCCGTCTGCCGCACGTGATCCGGCACCACCGGTCCCGGCGGGGCGAGCGCACTCGCTCCAGCGGTGCCCAGGCTGTCGATCGCCTCGAAGACCCGCTCGCAGTTCCCGTGGTCCCGGTGGGCGAAGAACTGCTCGGCCCGCTCGCGGTACGGGGACTGCACGACGAAACGATTCTTCACCGAGGCGATGATCTCGTCCACGGCCTCGTCCACCGTGCGGCAGACCGGACCGAACCCGTCCGTCGAAAGGTTGAAATAGCCCCGCTTGTAGTGACGGCCGTAGAAGTCCTCCTCATCGAAGGGGACATACACGATCGGGGTGTCCATGTACGCCACGTCGAAGAAGACGGACGAGTAGTCCGTCACCATCAGGGCGCACTCCTTCATGGCCTGCTGCACATTGCGTGCCTGCGGATCGGCCACGATGATCGACGGCGAATCGAGCTGGAAGTGATGCAGATAGGGCCGGATCTCGTAATGCGGAAAGAATTCCAGGTCCACACCGAAATGATCCAGCGCCTGCGCGAGCCGGGGGTCGGACAGGAGTGCGCGGTAGAACCGGAAGTACTCGGACTGCGTGAACGACGTCTTCGCGGGGCCCGCGCCCTTCTTGTACGAAGCCGTGACGATCCACTGGCGCCAGGTGGGCATGAGAAGGATGCGCGGGCGCTCCCTGGGCTCCTTGTTCAGGGCGTCGAACCGGGTGAATCCGGCGAGGACGGCCCTCGGTCCGTAGCCCGCCTCCTCGGCGAAGAACTCCCGTTCCTGGCGCCCGCCCGTGATGATCATGTCGTAACTGGTGATCCACTGCGATGCGCCGCTGGTCACGTCGTTGTACGTGATCCCGTGCTGGAGGAAGATGCGCTGGTACCGGATCAGCTCACCGAACCGGTGCAGGTACAGGGCCTTTCGGTACCCCTGCGGGACCAGATAGGACTCGGAGTCGTACGCACCGATGAGCTTGGTCGCGTGGAGCAGGTACATGCGGTGCTTCCACGAACCCAGTTTCAGCACGTTTCCGTAGGGACTCACCTTGGCGAAGTCGGGGGAATCGCCGTCGATGACGTAATAGGCGTTGCGCCGCTTCCGGTTCTCCCTGATCCACCTGAAGAAGTGGTACGAGTTGTCCTGCGCCGTGTCGGAGCGTTCGCCGATGATCCAGATCTCGCGGAAGTGCAGCAGGGGATACGTCAGCCAGTAGGCAAGCCGCATGCGCCAGCCCGGATTACGCCTCTTCATGATCCGGAGTTCACGCGCGGTCCGCCACAGGGTCTGCTTCAGACGGGCCTTCACCGTGCGGCCGATCAGCCGGAAGTGCAGGGAGTCACCGTCGCCGATCGTCATCATGTACGGGTGTCCGCCCACCTCGCCCATCCCCTTGAGACGGTGCAGCGGAAGGCGGGCCTTCATGGCCACATTGCGCTGGCGGCCGCCGTCGGGAGAATGCACGCGCAGCCGGAAGTCGCCCGCCCTGAAGCCGCCTTCGGCCAGTCTGCTCAGCGGGATCTCGGCATACCAGCCGGCATAGACGTCCTTGCCGTTGCGAGCGTTGTTCAGGTCCCGCCGGTAGATCTGACGGAGCGGAACGACGATCTTCCCCGCGCGGGTCTGGTGGACGAACTCCAGACGGTTGACGAACTTCGAGTCGATGTTCATGCCGGGGAAGGACATGCAGCCTTCGACCACCAGAACGGAGCCACGCGAGCGCACGGACTCCACGACGACGTTGGGGTCCTTCACCCGGGCGGCACTCGACTGCCGTGCCGGATTCCCGAACATGCGGAAGAATCCCTCGTCGTCCACGTGAACGGCCAGCGGGACATTGTCCAGAACGTCCTCGGGCGCGACGAAGAGATCGAAATTCCCCGTCTTCGCCGCATAATGGTCGAGCTGCTGCGCCGGATTTGTGACGAACTCGTCGATCACATCGTCCGGGATGTCCGCGTAGTGCGACCGCAGGCCGGGGAATATCTCCTCCAGCTGCGACCTGCCCATCATGTTGCGGGCGTTGCAGAGGAATCCCTTGTAGGTACGCGTCACGTACCGGTGGAACATCCTGCGGATTTCCGGTGATTCGTCCGCCACCACGTTCAGGAGGAAGTGGTTGAGCTTCAGGTGGTCCCAGTAGTTCGCCGGCTTGCTCCACAGGGAGTCCATGATGGACGAACCGTCGGGACGGCCGCGGTAGTAGTAGACGGGCCGGTCGACGATGCTGATGGCGCGGGAGCGCAGCATGGCGGGCAGGGTCAGCCAGGCGTCCTCGAAGTGGACGCCCTCCCCGAAGCGCAGACCCAGTTCGCGCAGCAGGCCGGTGCTGAAGAGCTTGTTGCACGCCGAACCGCTGAAGATCAGGTCCGGCACCTCGGCGAAGTCCCGGACGAGACGGTCTCCCGTACCGAAGTACTGCTTCCAGGGCCCGTAGGGGCGGTCGGGGAAGTTGACGAGGTCTCCGACCACGACATCGGACGCGTCGCGCCGGGCCGCTTGGAGCATCTGCGCCAGCGCGTCCTCGCCGAGGATGTCGTCGGAGTCCAGGAAGGTGACGTAGGGCGCCGTCACTTCGTCGAGGCCGTTGTTACGGGCGTTGCCGAGGCCGCCGTTCTCCTGGTGGACGACGACCACATTGGCGTAGAACCGGGCGAAGTGGTCCAGCATGCGCGGGGTGTCGTCGGTGGATCCGTCGTCCATGAGGATCACCTGGGTGGCGGCGAAGCCGCGCTGGGCGGCGATCGAGCCGAGACAGTCGTCGATGTACTTCTCGACGTTGTAGCAGGGCACGACGACCGCGAGGTCGTACACGCCGCTCACCCGCGGCAGCGGCGGGGAGATCTTGTTCCGCCACCACATCCAGGGGGCGTTCGGGTCGCTCTGTTCGGCGTCGAAGGTCCTGCGGCCGTCGGCGGCGCATCGCACGGCGAGGTTGCCGCTGACGGTGCGGTACCCCTCCAGGTCCTGGTCCCCCGCCCGGAAGGTGAACTCGGAGAGGTCGGCGTCACGCACGTTGAGCGGTGACCGGGAACGGGTCCGCTTCCACTCGACGACGACGGAGATGTTCCAGACGGTGCTGTCGGAGAAGTCCGTACCGAGCAGGGACTCCAGGTCCACCACCGCGCCGAAGCTCACGAACCGCTCGTCGACCTCCGTGCCCGGGATCGCGGCGGTGAGGTCCCGCTTCGTGTACCGGTTGCGCACGGCCAGAGTGAGCTTGAGGTCGTCGCCCGCCGCTATCCGCCCGAACCGGTTGACGAGGCTGCCCTCGAACCGGAGCTTCCCGCCCGTCACCGACCAGCTGTCCAGCTGGGCGAAGAGCGGTACCTGGGAGAGGTTGGCGGCGGACAGCCCGAGTTCCGTCACATCGAGCATGCGCCGGGCCTCCGGCAGATGCAGATGATCGCCCGACCAGTAGACGCGGCCTTCCTCCTCGACCAGGAAGGACGACAGCGTGCTCTTGCGCTGTACGTAGTCCAGGGTCGTGAGTGCCGCCTCGATCTCCTGGTACATGAGGAGGAACGCGCGGACCCGGTCGACCGGGTCACAGAGCTCGAACGCCTCCTCACTGATCGAGAAGAGGTAGTCGCTCGCTATCTGCGCGAAGCCCTGCTGGAAGTCCGGGCCGCCCTCGGCGAGTGCCCTCATGTAGAGGCGGAGGTCGTGGGCGAGGAACTTGGAGTCCTTGCGCACCTTGAGCTGCCACAGACCGCGGTCCAGGAGGAACGCGTCGGTGGCGCGGTGCACCGCGACCCGGTCCGCGATGCTGCGCAGCTCACCGGTGCGGCCGGTGATGGAGCCGCCTTCGGATTCCCACATCCACCGGTACACGGGGTCGGTGATGACCGTGATCCCGTCGGCCAGGCAGCCGGCCACCGTGGAGAAGTAGGTGTCCTCGTAGAAGACCCCCTCGGGGAAGAAGACCCCGTTCGACCGGAGGAAGTCCACCCGGTACAGCTTCGCCGCCGCGATCGGGTCGGTCAGCATCAGCGGGAATTCCACCAGGTTGGGGACGGTGCGCCCCAGCGCGAAGACCTCGGGAGCCCATGCCTGGCTGTCGCCGGTGGCACGGTTGATCCGGACGGCCTTGCCCGCGGTGATGTCACTGCCCGTCTCCAGCGCGCTGGCCAGCAGCAGCTCGCACGCCCGCGGCGGCAGTTCGTCGTCGGCGTCGAGGAACATCACATAGCGGCCGGCGGCCTGGGCGATGCCCATGTTGCGCGGTGCCCCGACGCCGCCGCTGTTCTGCCGGCGGCGCAGTACCCGCACCCGCGCGTTGTTGCCCGCGAAACCCTTGACGACGTCGAGGGTGTTGTCCGTCGAGGCGTCGTCGACGATGACCACCTCGACCAGCTCGTACGTCTGGTTGACGGCGGACTGGACCGCCTTGCCGATCGTCGTCGCGGCGTTGTAGGCGGGGATGACCACCGTCACCCAGACATCGGGGGCGTCGCGCTCGTTCCTCATCGGACGCCCTCCCGCTCACCCGGGTATCCGTGCTGCTGCGGCGGCAGCGGATGGTAGGTATCGGCCTCGTACGGCCCGCCGTGCGCCGGCAGGACGTGGCCCTCCAGCGCCTGCTGCGCGTTCGTCTGCGCGTGGTTGTCCCAGGTGTTCGGTTCGTACGAGGTGTACGGCTCGGGGTACGGCTGGAAGAAAGGGTCCTCGTCGGGCTGCGGATCGATGAGCCGCTGGTCCACCAGGAACTCGTCCTGCACTCCCCTGCGGTGACGCCCGCGGTGCAGATGGGGGGCGATCGTGCCGGCCTTGGTGGGGACCGTGCTCAGTTCCTCCATGACGGCGGTGAAGTCACGGGTGGAGAGCCAGAACTTGTACATGATGATCAGTTCGAAGATGCCGAGGAGGACCGCGGAGACCAGGGTGGTCTCCAGGATCCGGCCGGTCAGCGGACCGACGATGAAGATGAACATCTGGAACTCGATGCCGCTGATCAGGTGCGGTCTGATCCGGCTGCGGAGCAGCGCCTGGCGGAACCGCTGGTACCAGGGGAAGCGGTGACGGAACTGCGCGTGCAGGTCCACGACGTGTCCGGAGTCGGCCTGCTCCTTGAGCGTCTCGGCCTCCGCTTCGGGGTTCTCGCGCAGCAGGTCTTCCATGAACTGGATCTGCGGCGCCGCCGGCCCGGCCGCCGCGCCCCTCGCGGCCTCGGCCGCCGCCAGCTCGGCTTCCTGCTTCTCCCGGGTGACCTTCTCGATCTTCGTACGCATCGACATGCGCATCTTGTAGATCTGCAGAGCGTCCACGTAGCGGAGCATGTCGAGGAAGACGACGAGCAGCGCGGCCAGCAGGTACCGCTCGTCGCCGTTGCGCAGGTACTGGCCGCCCATGAGCGCGAGGGCGCAGAACAGTACCCGGATACGGTCGAAGACGTAGTCGAGCCAGCCGCCGAACACGGTGCCGTTGCCCTTGAGGCGGGCGAGCTTGCCGTCGATGCAGTCGAAGATGAAGCTCAGGTGGTAGAGCGCGGCCCCGAGAATGAGGGACTGGGTGTCGCCCTTGAGGAACAGCGCGGCGGAACCGAGGCCCACGAAGAGCGCGGCCCACGTCACGCGGTTCGGTGTGATGAAGCGGAACCGGGCCATGACGATGAGCATGCGGGTCGCGACAGGGTCGACCAGGACCACCGTCCACCAAGCGTCACGCTTCTTGCATGTGAGTTTCTGGACAGCACGCAGGGACAGCTTGGCCATAACCCCTCAGTCACGAGAACGACAGCGAACAGCCCGTTCGATGCACGTTCAGGCGGGGATTGCCTTCATGTTCGCAACACGTACACGGGTCCCTCACATGAAGGCTTTGCAGACTTTATCAAAAAATCAACAGATACTCATCGACGTTGATCGTTTACGCGCAGCCAAGCGACCAGTTCCGACCCCGGACGTCACACTGAGTGCCAGGGGCCGAACTCGAAGCCCCCTGTTCGTGACTCTCGGTTCGCAACGGAGAGCTCTGCCGCCGCCGTGACCGTCGCCACCGTGATCATCCCGGTACGGTCCCGGACCGCCGCCGGCACGCCGTACGGCTCCGCGCCCCCCAGCGTGTTCCACCACACCCCGGCATCGGGCCGCCCCTCGGCGAACGCGCCGACCGCGCACGATCCACCGGCATCGGGGCGCACGAGCAACGAGTAGTTCCACCCGTCGGCCTCGACGCCGCGCACCCCCGTGACCGGCCCCTCGCCCCCGTCCCCGCCGAGCGGGACCGGGGCGGGCGAGCCCAGTTGCCACAGGCAGGGCTCGTTCGTCCGCAGGTCGCGGAAGACCACGGTGCCCGGTTCGGGCCCCGCCGCCATGGATCCGGGGCGGGGCGCGAACGGCACGCCGCGGTCCTCGGCCCACTCCGCGTCGTACCCCGGGCGGTACCAGCGCACGACGGCGGCGGAGTCGCGCGTCCGGGCGAGGAGCTCGACCTCCCCCTTGGGCGTCGTGACCGTCACCAGTTCGTCGGCCACGCGCACACCCGAGAGGTGCCGCCAGGGGGACCAGGCCCCCTCCGGCCGCTGCTCGCGGAAGCTCACGCTGTGCCCGAAGTTCCGCGCGAAGACCACGAAACCGCCTGCGGCGTCGAACCCGGCCGCGGGAAAGCCGGTCTCCCGGCTCTTGTACGCGTCCCCTGCGTTCGGGCTGCCCAGGGAGTGCCACGGTGTGAGCGGGTGCCCGGTGCGGTACTGGGCGGCGTGCACGATCTCGACGTCCTCCCCGCCGTCCTTGCGAGCGGTTCTGCGCAGCGCGAGGAGATGGGCGAGCCCTGAGAAGTCCCGCACGACGCGCAGGCCGGGCATCAGTCTCGGGCCGGGCAGGAGCTCGGGGCCGTCCCAGGCGGTGCCGTGCTGCCGCAGCTGGGTCCACCGCAGTACACCCGCCGCGGAGGGGAGGAACGCGGTCGATCTGCCGTCGAAGCCCTCGGCCAGCCAGCCGGTGACGGCCGGGTAGCGCGGACAGGAGGCGGCGGCGCCGTGGGCGGTGGCCGCCTCATGACGCCGGCAGTCCACCAGGACGGGAGCCGACGACTCCAGCTGGAACTCGCGTGCGGCCCGCAGCGCGAGCAGGGCAGCGGCGGCGCGGTCGGCGGGCTCGTCGTACACGGGGCGGCCCAGATCCGTGTCCCAGTCCGCATGGACCGGGTCGGGGTCCGGGATGCGAATCCGCTGCGGGCGCAGGGCACGCAGTTCCTTCAGGAGCCCGGCAGCACCGGCCTCGCCCTGCCCGTCCACGAACCGGGGCGCACCCGCCACCCGGCATCCGCGCCCGGAGGCATCGGCGAGCGCACGGTCCAGGGCGGCTCGCCCTTCCCCGCCGTCGTCGCGGAGACAGATCACCCCGATCACGGACCCGCCGGCGCGTTCGGCCCCGACGAGCACCGCGGCGTCGGCCGCGCACTCGGCGACGACGGCCACCCGGGCACTGTCAGCGGTGGCGTTCATATCCGGCTC
Organism: Streptomyces sp. NBC_00876; assembly: GCF_045207435.1. Taxonomy (NCBI): domain Bacteria; kingdom Bacillati; phylum Actinomycetota; class Actinomycetes; order Kitasatosporales; family Streptomycetaceae; genus Streptomyces; species Streptomyces sp. NBC_00876. The sequence continues at coordinate 6,795,749 of NZ_CP108800.1, read as the reverse complement.
CAGTCGCTCAGGGTCAGGCCGGGCCCGTCCGTCTGCCGTGCGAGGGCGAGACGGCCGTCGGTCCCGATCGCCGCCACGACCGCACGGCCGTGTCCGTCGAGGGCCAGCGAGGGATCCCCGGCGCAGGCCGTACCGCCGTCCGTCCACCACATTCCGCCCCGCTCCTCCTCCGTCGGGCAGGCACCCAGGTGGACCGCGCCGTCCGTACCCCGCAACGCCAGCAGCGTGCAGTCGAAGCCGTCCACCGTCGCGCGCAGCGCCGCGGTCCGTCCGTCGCCGGGGGTCCCGCCGAGCGGCATCGGCCAGCTCCCGGCCCGGAAGGCGACGACGCCCGTGCCGCGGACGTCGGTCAGGTAGTGCGTCATCCGGCCCGGAGCGGTCTCCAGCGCTGTCACGGACCCGGGCAGCGGAATCACTCCGGCGTCATAGCCCCGGACCATGGCCCCGCCCTGGCTGTTCTGGTGCAGATGAAGGGCTGCCGCACGGGTGGGGACGAGCACCTCGACCAGCCCGGCGGCCGTCGCCGCGAGCGAGGGCCGGTCGGTGACGCCGGCCACGTCGAGCTCCTTCCAGGCCTCCCACTGCCCGTGCCTGTCCTCGCGTCGAAGCGCCGCGCCTCCCCACGCCGTGGGTACGCAGACGTACAGGGCGCCGCCGTTGGCCACGGCTGCCGTGGGAGCCCCCACCTGCTCGGACCGGCCGAGGTCCTTGAAGGGGTTGCCCAGCGACCGCCACTCGGTGACGGGACGGCCGGTCTGGAACTGGGTGGCGCACATGATGTCGACGGCCGGCCTGCCGTCGGCCTTCGGCCGCACCCGGCGTCCGATCAGGTGGGCGTAGCGGTTCGGCCCCTGGGCCACCGTGAGGTGTGTCAGGTTCTTCGCCGGATACGTGTCCGGCCCCGACCAGCGCGCACTTCCCACGGCCTCTTCGGTCCACCGGAGCAGCGTGCCCTCGGTGTGCACATAGGCGGTGAGCCGGCCGTCCTGTCCGGCCAGCAGCCAAGGGCCGCCCAGGACCCGGCCGAGCGGTCCCGTGTCCGTGGCGGACGGCGCGTTCTGCCGCTCGGCTCCGTGCAGCGAGGCACCCCGCATGGCTTTTCCTCAACCTTCCAGGGCAGCGGGTCCTCACATCGAGGGCCCCGAACCGAGACATCATAGGCAGGAACGGTCACCCGGACGGATGGCCGTCGCCGCTGCTCAGCGCCGTGCGCCCGGCCGGAGCAGGCCATGGATGTCCCGCGCCGGGGCCATCACCGGGCAGGATTCCCGGTGTTGTGGGTGCGGCCCCGACCGGTCAGAGGGCCCGCCACGGCTCGAAGCTCAGCCCCGGGCCGTCCGTCTGGCGCGACACCCGCACGGTGCCGTCCTCGCCGGCCACCGCCATCACCACGCGGCCCCGGGCGTCGTGCTTCAGGGCCGGTGTCTCCCGGCTGGGCACACCGGTGTCGGACCACCACAGGCCGTTCGCCTCGTTCTCGGTGACCCCGGCGCCGACGACCGCCGTGCCGTTGGCCCCGCGGTGGGCCAGCACCGTGCAGTCGATGCCGTCCAGGTCGGTGCGGATCGCGGCGTGGGCGCCGTCGCCCGGTTCACCGCCGAGCGGCATCCGGTCGCCGCCCTCGCGGTAGGCGACGACGCCGCCCTCGGGGTCGGTCCAGTAGTACGTGGCACGGCCGGGGGCCGTCTCCAGTACGGCCAGGGAGCCGGGCCTGACCGTGACCGGCGAGCGCCGGACGTCTCCCCAGCCGCCGCCGGGCTTCTCCTGCGCCCAGTGCAGCGTCTCCTTGTGCGTCGCCGCGAAGATCTCGAGGCAGCCGGTGGCGAGCACGACGACGGCGGGGACCTCCTTGATGCGCGTGCAGCGCAGGTCCTCCCAGCCGCGCCATTTGCCGTCGGCCCGCTCGCGGCGCACCATCATGCCGCCGCGCCCGTTGCGCACGACGATGTGCACCTCGCCGGACTCGGTCACCACGACGGTGGGATCGCCGAACCTGGCGCCCACATCGGCTTCCTTGTGCGGGTTTCCCAGTGAGTGCCAGGCCGCGACGGGGCGTCCTGTCTGGTACTGGATCGCGTGCACGATGTCGACGGTGACGCCGCCCCCGTCCGCGGGCCGTTCGCGCCGGCCGGCGAAGTGCACGTACGCGTGCGTGTTCTGCGTCACGGACAGATGCGTCAGTTCCGGCAGCGGTACGAGATCCGGCGCGTCCCACTCCGGGCCACCTGGAGTGGTCTCGGTCCAGCGGCGCAGTCCGCCCTCGCCGGGAACGTAGACGGTCAGCCGGCCGTCCTTGCCCCGGGTGAGCCAGATGCCTCGTAGCACTGGGGTCTCAGGGGCAACCTTCGAGGTCGCGCGGGCATCCTGTCCGAGCATGAGTCTGCGATTACCTTTCCAGAACTGACGTCTGACAACTCGCGCAACATTTCGAATCCGTTACATCCTAAGCCCCGGCACCTACACGTTTTCGGGGCCTCACCAGCGTACGATTCGCCGCCCCTCCGATTGCGCTGCGTGCCCGGACTGTCACCTCGAGCAGCACGTTTCGTACGTACACCAGAGCGACTGTCTATAGTGCTCAGTCACCAGGAAAACGCGGACCGGCTCCACCCCCCACCCGAGTCCCACCCCATCGCCTACGCCCTGACCAGGCCATACGTTGTGAGGACTCACTCAGGATGAGCCAAGACGCCATCACGCCCGACCACCGGAGCTCCCCGGAGAACCCTCGGCGCGGGCGCAAGCGCGTACGAACGCGGGGGCAGCGAATACGCCGGGCGGTCCTGCTGTCCGTTCTGGTCCTCGTCATCGCGGCGGGCGGCACCGGCTACTGGCTCTACAACAGTCTCGACGGGAACATCAAGGGCGTCGACATCGACAAGGCGCTCGGTGACGACCGCCCCGAGAAGCTCCCCACCAGCGGACAGAACCTCCTGGTCCTCGGCTCCGACTCACGGGCCGGCGCGGAGAACAAGGAGCTGGGCGGAGGCGGCGCGGTCAGCGGGGCCCGTTCCGACACCGCGATGGTGGTGCACATCCCCGAGGGCCGCAGCAAGGCGGTCGCCGTGTCCATCCCCCGCGACACCCTGGTGACCCGTCCCGAGTGCACCAAGGCCGACGGCTCGAGCGTGAGCTCCGCGAACCGCGTGATGTTCAACTCGGTCTACTCCCAGGTCGGTCCGGCCTGTGTGGTCAAGACCGTCGAGAAGATGTCCGGCGTCCGCATCGACCACTACCTGGAGATCAACTTCGCCGGGTTCAAGGACCTCGTCGATGCCATCGGCGGCGTCACCGTGGATGTCCCCGAGGACATCCACGACAAGTCCTCCGGACTCGATCTGACCGCCGGAACCCACAAGCTCAACGGCACCGAGTCGCTGTCCTACGTCCGCACCCGCCACGGCATCGGCGACGGCAGCGACCTCGGCCGCATCGGACTCCAGCAGCAGTTCATGCTCGCCCTGCTCAGCGAGGTCAAGTCTCAGGACCTGCTGGGCAGTCCGACCAGCGCCTACAAGATCGCCAGCTCCGCCACCAAGTCCCTCACCACCGACGAGGGCCTCGCCTCGCTCAAGTCGCTCACCCAGTTCGCCCGTTCGATGAACGGCGTCGACCCGGGCTCGATGGAGACCATCATGCTCCCCGTCGCGTACGACAAGATCGACCCCAACCGTGTCATCGCCGCGCAGCCGCAGGCCGCGACCCTCTGGAAGTCGATCCGCGAGGACGCCACCATCCCCGAGTCCGCCAAGAAGTCCCCCGCCACCGGCGGCTGACCGACCGGCAGACGCACAACGGCCCCGCCGGGCCCTGACGGGACCGGCGGGGCCGCCGTCGTCACACCCGGGTGCGGTTGATCCGGCTGTGCCCCCGCCCGTAGGCGAAGTAGATGATCACGCCGATGACCATCCAGATGCCGAATCGCAGCCAGGTCTCCGCCGGCAGATTGAGCATCAGCCAGACCGATGCGGCAACGGACAGGATCGGGATCAGCGGTACCCACGGGGTACGGAAGGCGCGGTGCAGGTCGGGCCGGGTGCGGCGCAGGACGATGACTCCCAGGGCGACGACCACGAAGGCGAAGAGCGTGCCGATGTTCACCAGCGTCGCGAGCTCGTTGATGCTGGTGAAGCCGGCGATCACCGCGATCAGCCCGCCGAGCAGGATGGTCGGGCGGTACGGGGTGTGGAACCGCGGGTGGGTCTTGGAGAAGAACCGCGGGAGCAGACCGTCACGGCTCATCGCGAAGAACACCCGGGTCTGGCCGAGCAGCAGGATCAGGCAGACCGTGGTGAGCCCGATCGCGGCACCGAAGCTGATGACACCGGCGTAGAACGGATGCCCGACGGCCTTGAAGGCGTCGGCGAGCGGGGCGCTCACGGAGAGCTCGGAGTAATGCTCCATTCCGGTGACGACGATCGATACGGCGACGTAGAGCGTCGTGCAGATGACCAGCGAGGCCATGATCCCGCGCGGCATGTCGCGCTGCGGGAGCCTGGTCTCCTCGGCGGCCGTGGCCACGACGTCGAAGCCGATGAAGGCGAAGAAGACGACGGAGGCCGCGGTGAAGATGCCCATGACGCCGAAGTTCGTGGGCTCGTAGCCGAAGATCAGCTGCACCAGCGGGGCGTTGAGTCCCGATCCGGAGGGCTGCGGCTGGGCCTTCGGGATGAAGGGCGAGTAGTTCGCGGTGTCGATGAAGAACAGGCCCGCGATGATCACGATCAGGACCACGGCCACTTTGATGGCGACCACCACCGTCGTGACCCGGGCGGAGAGCTTCATGCCCAGCACCAGGATGACGGTCAGCACCAGCACCAGGGCGAAGGCGAGGATGTCGAAGCCGAAACCTTGCGCCACATCGGGGCCGGAGAGCGCGTCCGGCAGGTGCCAGCCGGCGTTGTCCATCAGCGAGCGGACGTAGCCGGACCAGCCGACCGCCACCACCGCCGTGCCCAGCGCGAACTCCAGCACCAGGTCCCAGCCGATGATCCAGGCGACCAGTTCGCCGAGGGAGGCGTACGAGAAGGTGTACGCGGAGCCGGCCACCGGGACGGTCGAGGCGAATTCCGCGTAGCAGAGCGCGGCCAGGGCGCAGACGACGCCCGCGACCACGAAGGCGATGGCGGTGGCGGGGCCCGCGGTCTCCTTGGCCACCTTCCCGGTGAGTACGAAGATGCCGGTACCGATGATGACGCCCACTCCGAAGACCGTGAGGTCCAGTGCGGAGAGGGACTTCTTGAGGGCGTGCTCCGGCTCCTCGGTGTCGCGGATGGACTGTTCGACCGTCTTGGTCCGGAACAGCCCGTCTCCGCTCGGGGGCAGGTCCTGCTGCGTGCTCACCGGCGTACCTCCACGCACTCGTCGTGCACGCCATGATTCGGACCCGGTCGCCCGCGGCACGCCTCGCACGGCGGGATTTCACGCGAATGGGCCGGTCGCACCACCCGTACAGGGTGGGCGACCGGCCCAGTCGGCAGTGCGGCGGTACGGATCAGTCCCGGACGGGCTCCACCACGGAGCGGCTCTCCGCGTCCGTGTCGTAGCGGCCGTCGAGCCTGGCGACCAGCCCGGTGACCTGGCGTGCGATGTCCGGCGCGGTCAGCCCGATCTCGGCCATGACCTCCTTGCGGGAGGCGTGGTCGAGGAAGACCGGCGGGATACCGAAGTCGCGCAGCGGTACGTCGACATCGGCGTCGCGCAGCGCCTGGGCGACGGCGGAGCCGACACCGCCGGCCCTGCTGTTGTCCTCGACGGTGACGACGACGCGGTGCTGCGCGGCGAGCGGAGCCATGGCCTCGTCGACGGGCTTGACCCAGCGCGGGTCGACGACCGTCGTCGAGATGCCCTGGGCCTCCAGCAGGCCGGCGATCTCCAGGCACATCGGGGCGAGCGCGCCGATGGAGACGAGGAGTACGTCGGGCCGGGCGGTGCCGGGCTCGCGGAGCACGTCCATGCCGCCCACCGTGCCGACGGCCTTGACCGACGGACCGACCGCGCCCTTGGAGAAGCGGACGACGGTCGGGGCGTCGTCGACCTCGACGGCCTCGCGCAGCTGGGCGCGGACCTGGTCGGCGTCGCGCGGGGCGGCGATCCGCAGCGACGGCACGCACTGCAGGATCGACATGTCCCACATGCCGTTGTGCGAGGCGCCGTCCGTACCGGTGACCCCGGCCCGGTCGAGCACGAACGTCACACCGCACTTGTGCAGCGCGACGTCCATCAGGACCTGGTCGAAGGCGCGGTTGAGGAAGGTGGCGTACACCGCGAAGACCGGGTGCAGACCGCCGGTGGCGAGGCCCGCCGCGGAGACCGCGCCGTGCTGCTCGGCGATGCCGACGTCGTAGATCCGGTCCGGGAAGGCCTTCTCGAACTTGGTCAGGCCGACCGGCTGGAGCATGGCCGCGGTGATCGCGACGATGTCCTTGCGCTCCTTGCCGAGCTTGACCATCTCCTCGCCGAACACGGAGGTCCAGTCGAGGCCGGAGGTGGCGACGGGCAGACCCGTGTCGGGGTGGATCTTGCCGACGGCGTGGAAGCGGTCGGCCTCGTCGAGCAGCGCCGGGGTGTAGCCGCGGCCCTTCTCCGTGAGGCAGTGCACGATCACGGGCCCGCCGAAGCGCTTGGCGCGCTGGAGCGCGGACTCCAGTGCCTCCAGGTCGTGGCCGTCGATCGGGCCGACGTACTTCAGCCCGAGGTCCTCGAACATGCCCTGCGGGGCGATGAAGTCCTTCAGGCCCTTCTTGGCGCCGTGCAGGGTCTCGTACAGCGGCTTCCCGACGACGGGAGTGCGCTCCAGGAGGTCCTTGCCGCGGGCGAGGAAGCGCTCGTAGCCGTCCGTGGTGCGCAGGGTCGCCAGGTGGTTGGCGAGGCCGCCGATGGTCGGGGCGTAGGAGCGCTCGTTGTCGTTGACGACGATGACGAGGGGGCGGTCCTTGGCGGCGGCGATGTTGTTCAGCGCCTCCCAGGCCATACCGCCGGTGAGAGCTCCGTCACCGATGACCGCGACGACGTGGTCGTCCTTGCCCAGCACCTCATTGGCCTTGGCCAGGCCGTCGGCCCAGCCGAGCACGGTCGAGGCGTGCGAGTTCTCGATGATGTCGTGCTCGGACTCGGCACGGGAGGGGTAGCCGGAGAGGCCGCCCTTGCTCTTGAGCTTCGAGAAGTCCTGCCGGCCGGTGAGGAGCTTGTGCACATAGCTCTGGTGGCCGGTGTCGAAGAGGACCTTGTCCTTCGGCGAGTCGAAGACCCGGTGCAGGGCGATGGTCAGCTCGACCACGCCGAGGTTGGGTCCCAGGTGGCCGCCGGTCTTGGAGACGGCGTCGACGAGGAAGGTCCGGATCTCTTCGGCGAGCTGCTCCAGCTGCTCGGGGGTGAGCCGGTCCAGGTCACGCGGTCCGCCGATGCGGGACAGCAGATCCCATCCGTCGCCCGCCGCCTGACGCGCTTCGCGCGGCTGTGTCACCGTGCCTCCTTGCGATTGTGCTGGTCGAGCATGCCGATCCGGTGAGTCTAACGGCCTCCCTCCCGGCAGGGCGCGGGCGCCCGACGGCCTGCGACTCCGCTTGCGGCGTTGTCGTCGGTCAACGACGCCCCGCGTCGCCTCCCTCCTCCGCCTTGCCATCGAAGCCACAGGACGCCGCTCGCTGATCCGCGCCCTGCCGGGAGGGAGTCCGTAATGTTCCGTCCGCCCGCTCGGGCATCGGGCGGGGGTGTGCTGTCCCACCCGCGCCGGTACGTGGCAGTGCCCGGCGCCCTGTGGAGGGGCGCCGGGCGCTGTCCGGCGTTACGTGTCACCGGGCCCCGCCGGGCCCGGTGGGTTACGCGCGGCCTGCGGTCTTCTGCGTACGGCGGGAGACCGAGTCGATGACCACGGCGGCGAGGAGAACCGCGCCGGTGATCATGTACTGCACGGCGTTGGCCATGCCGATCATGTTCAGGCCCTGCTGGATCGACTGGATGACGATCATGCCCAGGAGCGCGGACCAGACCTTGCCCCGGCCACCGAAGAGGCTGGTGCCACCGATGACGGCCGCCGCGATGACCAGCATCAGGGTGTTGCCGCCGCCGACGCTCTTGGTCGCGCCGCCGGAGAGGCTGGCGATGAAGAGACCGCCGAAGGCACCCAGCGTGCCGGAGAGCGCGAAGACGGTGATCCGGATCCGGTCCACGCTGATACCGGCGCGGCGTGCGGCCTCCGGGCTTCCGCCGACCGCGAAGACCTGACGGCCGAAGGTCGTACGGCGGGCCACGAAGTCGGCGATCACGAGCACGGCGAGGAAGAGCACCAGGGCCAGCGGAAGACCGCGGGCACCGGCCGGCTCGTTCAGGACGTACGCGACGACGAAGCACAGGACGGCGACGACGCCGGTGCGCAGCACGATCTCGGTCATCGGGCGGGCGGGCAGGTTCGCGGCCTTGCGGCGCTTGCTGTCCACCAGGAGCGAGGCGGCGTACGCGAGGACGGCGACCAGGGCCAGGCCGTAGCCGACGCCCTTGTCCTCGAAGAAGTAGTTGGTGAGGTTCTCGACGACACTGCCGGACGGCGTGTTGATCGAGCCCTCGCCACCCATCATCCAGTCCTGCAGACCGCTCCAGCCGAGGAAGCCGGCCAGGGTGACGACGAAGGCCGGCACACCGATCTTGGCGAAGAAGAAGCCGTGCAGGGCGCCCAGTGCCGTACCCGCGAGAATGGCGGTGACGATCGCCAGCCACTCGGGCCAGCCGTGGTTGACGTTGAGCACGGCCCAGGTGGCCGCGCCGACGCCCGCGACGGAACCGACCGACAGGTCGATCTCGCCGAGCAGCAGCACGAACACGATGCCGACCGCCATGATGCCGAGGCCGGAGCTGTACACGGCGATGTTGGCGACGGAACCGGCGGAGAGGAAGTTGCTGTTCTGGAGCTGGAAGACGATCGCGATGACGATCAGGCCGACGAAGACGGGGAGCGAGCCGAGCTCTCCGCCGCGCACCTTGCGGGTGAACTCCGACCAGTAGCCCTTGAAGCCCTCCTCACGTATGAGGAGACGCGGGTCCACTGCGGGGATCGGGGCCGCGGACTGCTCGGCCTGGGCCGGCACCGTGGCGGTCTTCTCGACCTTCGTGGTGGAAGGACCGGGGGTCTTGGCGAGGTCGCTCACTTCGCGTCCTCCTTCGTGGCTGTGCGTGCCTTGCGGCGCGTGACGGCATTGTCCGTGGCGCCGGTGATCGCGGCGATGACCTCTTCGTGGGACGTGGCGGCAACGTCGAAGACACCGTTGTTGCGGCCCAGCCGGAGCACGGCGACCTTGTCCGCGACGGCGTTCACATCGGCCATGTTGTGGCTGATGAGGATGACGCCGTGGCCACGCTCGCGCAGCCGCTCGACGAGGTCGAGGACCTGTGCGGTCTGCTCGACGCCGAGGGCGGCGGTCGGCTCGTCGAGGATGACGACCTTGGGGTCACCGATCAGGGCGCGCGCGATGGCCACGACCTGGCGCTGACCGCCGGAGAGCGCGGCGACCGGGATACGGACGCTGGGGATCCGGATGGACAGGGTGTCCAGGAGCTCCTTGGCGCGCTTCTCCATGGCGATCTCGTCGAGGACGGAGGCGCTGCGCAGTTCGTTGCCGAGGAAGAGGTTGGCGACGACGTCGAGGTTGTCGCAGAGGGCCAAGTCCTGGTAAACGGTGGCGATTCCGAGGTCCTGGGCGTCGTTCGGCCGGTTGATCCGGACCGTCTCGCCCTCCCACTCGATGGCGCCTTCGTCGATCGGGTGGACGCCCGAAATGGTCTTGACGAGGGTTGACTTGCCGGCGCCGTTGTCGCCGACCAGGGCAACCACTTCGCCGGGGTGAATCTCCAGGTTCACATCGGTGAGCGCCTGGACGGCGCCGAACCGCTTGGAGATTCCGCGCAACGCCAGCACGGGCGTAGCGGACACGTGAATCATCTCCTTCGCCGCCTGACCGGCGGGGATGGTGCCAGTGCCGTGACCGGCCATGTCTGCCGCGACGGGGCAGGGCCTGCCGGGAGGGGCACTGGTGTACAGGGGGGTGCCAGGTCGGGTCGTCGGGCCGCCGTCGTCGCCCGGTGGCCGGGGGGCCCGGGGCGGCGGCGGTCCGACGACCCGACCTGGGAAGAAGAGTCCGGCCCCGCCCCCGCTTGCGGGGCGTTGACGGGGCGGGCGCCGGACTGGCTCAAGGGCCCGTGGGGGCCCGTCGCCGGAGTTACTTGATGCCGGCGGCGTCGCAGGCCGCCTTGAACTCGGCGGTGCAGATGTCGGAGGCCTTGTAGACCTTGTCCGCGACGATCGTGGAGGCGATGTTGTCCTTGGTCACGACCGTGGCGTCGTACAGACGCGACGGGGTGGCCTTGAACTCGCCCGAGAGGCTGTCGACCTTGGTGTTGGTCAGCGAGTCGATCTTCTCGCCCTTGAGCAGCTTGACCGCGATCTCGGCGGTGGTGTCCGCCTGCGGCTTGATCTGCTTGTAGATCGAGAAGGACTGGTCGCCCGCGATGATGCGCTGCAGACCGGCGAGCTCGGAGTCCTGGCCGCCGACCGGAACCTTCACACCCTGCTTCTTGAGGGCGGTGATGATGCCACCGGCCATGCCGTCGTTGGCGGAGTAGACGCCCTGGAAGCCGTCCTTGCCCAGGGAGTCGATGGCGGCACCCATCTTCTTGTTCGCCTCTTCAGGCGACCAGTCCGGGATGTCCTGCTCGTAGACGACCTTCTTGACCTGGGTGTCCAGGACGCTGTGCGCGCCCTTCTTGAAGAAGGGGGCGTTGGGGTCGAGCGGCGAGCCGTTGATCATGACGACATTGCTGCTCTTGGCCTTGTCACCCAGCGCCTTGACGAGGGCCTCGCCCTGGAGGCGGCCGATCTTCTCGTTGTCGTACGAGATGTACGCGGAGATCGGTCCCTCGGCGAGCCGGTCGTACGCGACGACCTTGACGCCCTTCTTGTCGGCCTGCTGGACCCAGGACTTCGCGGCCTTGTAGTCGACCGTGTCCAGGACGATGACCTTGACGCCCTGGGTGACCAGCGCGTCGAACTGCTTCTTCTGGGTCTCGGTGTCACCGGCGGCGTTGTTGTACTTGACGTCGCAGTCGGAGCAGAGCGCCTTGATCTTCGCCTCGATCATCGGGCGGTCGAAGGTCTCGTAACGCGTGGTCTTGTTCTCCGGCAGCAGCAGACCGATGGTCTTGCTGTCACCACCGCTGCCGCTGTCCTTGTCGTCGCCCGCCTTGCCACAAGCGGCGAGGGAGACGGCCATCGAAACTGCGGCCGTGCCTATGACGATGCGTCGCGTCATTGCGTTCATTGCGGGTGTGCCTCCCTGACGAGGCCGCAACGTTGCGGCCGAGGTGGGTTGGAGTCAACTCGGCCGCAGGCGTGGCGTCAAGGAGTAAATTCTTAACGAGATGACAACGGTGCCATTCGTTATCTAAGTGAAGGCAGGCGCCGCTGTGGGCAGGGTGCTCTCCAAAAGGGTCGAATCCCCCATCTCGCTCAGGACGAGCGCGAGGGCGCCCAGCACCTCCGCCCGTCCTCCGAGGGCACCGGGGAGCACCGAGAGCTGCCGTGCGGCGCTGGGGATGGCGTAGCGCGACACGGAGTCGCGGATGGGCCCGAGGACCAGTTCGCCGGCCTCCGCGAGCGAGCCGCCGAGCACCACGCGGCTGGGGTTGAGCAGGTTGCAGAGGTTGGCCACCCCGCTGCCGATGTGCCGCCCGACGTCCCCGATCACCCGGCGGCAGCCGGGGTCGCCCTCGCGGGCCAGCTGGACCACCCGCTCCATGGTGAGATCGGGCCCGTGGCTGGGCTGGAGCAGGGGCAGTACGTACCGCGCGGCCGTGAAGGTCTCCAGGCATCCGCGGTTGCCGCAGCGGCAGACGGGGCCCGCTTCGTCCAGGGTGATGTGGCCGATCTCGCCGGCCGTGCCGCCCGGCCCCCGGTAGATGTGCCCGTCGATCACCAGACCGGCACCGACGCCGCTGGCGACCTTGATGTACGCGAGGTCCCGGACCCCGCGGCCGCTGCCCCACACCAGCTCGCCAAGCGCCCCGAGGTTGGCGTCGTTGTCGACGTACACCGGCACCCCGAGGCGTCCGGCGAGTTCCTCGCTGGGGTTGATGCCCGTCCAGCCCGGCAGGATCGACGTGGAGCCCAGCGTGCCGGACTCGACGTCGATCGGGCCGGGAACACCGAGCCCCACCCCGATGACCTTGCCGGGGCTGATCCCGGTGGTCTCGATCAGCCGGTTGACCAGCTGTTCCGCCCGTCCGAAGCCCTCGGCCGACGAGGCGTCCACGTCCAGCGGCTCGGACTCCTCGGCGAGCACCTGGTGGGCCAGGTTGCCGACCGCCACCCGCAGGTGCGTATGCCCGAAATCGACGCCGATGACGACGCCCGCGTCCCCGCTGAGCGAGACGCTGCGGGCCCGGCGGCCGCCTGCCGAGGTGGGGGTCACCTCGACCGTGCCGCCCTCCTTCAGTTCACGAACGATATTGGAGACCGTCGCCGCGGAAAGGCCCGTGCTCCTGGCGATCTCCGCCTGGGTGAGCGAACCCGCCATACGTACGGCGCGCACGACCCGCTCAAGGTTGGCGCGATGCAGAGATGTCTGCGACCCGGGAGTCTCCATCGACTCACTCACTCCTGCCAGTTTCTCCAACATGTGAACTCTAAGCTGAGCGTTTTGGGGTACTCCCCGTCAAGACCTTGAGCAGTCGAAGCCTCCGATGAGCACCGGACCCACGCACGAAGGGGTCGGCGAACTCCCCCGTACACAGACGAACCGCCCGCCGGCATGACTGCCGGCGGGCGGTTCGGTGACGCGGATGGAGCGGAAAGGCCTTACTACTTCACCGCTCCCGCGGTGAGACCTGCGACGACCTGGCGCTGGAAGATGATGTAGGCCGCGAGGACCGGCAGCATCGCCATCACCAGACCGGCGAAGAGACCGGACCAGTCGCCCTTGTAGCCCTGGCCGTTGGCCAGTTCGACCAGACCCTGGGAGAGCACCCGGTACTTGGGATCGGTGTTCAGCACCGTCGGCAGCAGGTACTGGTTCCACTGGCCGAGGAAGTTGAAGATACCGACGCTGATCAGACCGGGCTTCGCCATGGGCAGCATCACCTGGAAGAACGTCCGGGTGTGCGAGGCCCCGTCGAGCATCGCCGCCTCGGCCACGGAGCTGGGCAGCGTCCGGAAGAACGAGGTGAGGAAGAAGACGGTGAACGGCAGCGAGTACGCGATGTAGACCAGGATCAGTCCGTGCCGCGTGTTCAGCATGCCCATGTTGTTCATCACGAAGAACAGCGGGACCAGCGCCAGGATGATCGGGAAGCTCATCCCGCCGATGAACAGGTAGTAGATGAAGCGGTTGCCCGGGAAGTCGAACCGCGCCAGTACGTACGCCGCCATCGAACCGAGCAGCAGCGTGCCGATGAGCGAACCTCCCACCACCACGATGGTGTTGAAGAAGTAATCACTCATGTGCGCCTGACCCCAGGCGCGCGACCAGTTCTCGAAGTGAAGCTTGTCCGGCAGCGCCCACGGCGTCGACAGGATCGAGTCGTCGGTCTTGAAGGAGGCCATGATCGCCCAGAGCAGCGGCATGACCACCAGGACGGCCCAGATGATCAGCACACCGTGGGAGAAGACGTTGAGGACCTTGCCCTCGCTGCTCTTCTCCTTGACGTCCGGGGCGGGCGCCTTGGACACGGGGGCCGGTTCCGTCACCGTGACCACGGGAGGAGTTTCAGTGGCCTTCACGTGTGCTCACCTCGTACTGTCGAGCCGGCCGCCGGGACCGGGCTGTCTTGCCTGCTGGGGATCCGGGCACCGCGTCCCGGGAAGCGCAGCATCAGAACTCCAGCCGCTCGCGCCGGCCCAGTCGCATCACGATGGCGGCGAACGCCAGGGTGATGATGAGCAGTCCGACACCGATCGTCGTCGCGTATCCGGCCTGACCGTCGCGGAAGGCCGTCTGGTAGACGTACAGCGGCAGGACCGAGGTCGAGTAGTCGGGGCCACCGGGTCCCACGGTCATGACCTGTACGGCCGTGAACGCCTCGACCCCGAGCGCCAGGATGCCCATGTAGACCCACCCCGACTGCACGGTGTCCCAGAGCAGCGGCAGGGTGATCTTGAAGAACGTCGTGACGCGGCTGGCCCCGTCCAGGAGCGCGGCCTCGTAGAAGTCCTTCGGAATGGACGCCATTCCGGCGGAGAAGAGGACGACGAAGAATCCGACCGTCGACCAGACCAGAACCATCATGACGCAGATGAGCGCCAGATTGGGATCGCCCAGCCAGTCGGGCTGGATGGAGTCCAGCCCGATTCCCTTGAGTCCCGAATTCAGCATTCCGCTGCGCGGGTTGAACGCGAACTGGAAGAGCAGGGCGACGATGACGATCGAGAGGACCTGCGGGAAGAAATAGGCGATCTTGTAGAACCCCGAGCCCCGCACGCCGGCGACCGCGGCGTTCTTACGCCGCCGGCCGCCGACATTGAGCATGAAGGCGAAGAAGAGCGCGAGGCCCAGCGTCACCAGCGGCAGCAGCAGCACGAGCAGCACGCTGTGCTGCAGCGACTTCCAGAAGATGTCGTCCTTCAGCATCCTGGTGTAGTTGTCGAAGCCGACCATCTTGAAGTCCGGGCTCAGACCGGTCCAGTCCGTGAACGAGTAGTAGATGGCCTGGACGAACGGCCACATGACGAAGACCGCGTACAGCGCCAAGGGGACTACCAGGAAGCCCACAATGAACCGGTACTTACCGTGCTGCATCTCTTACCGACCCCGATCTTTCCGCGGGTGCCGCCGCTGGTGACGGTTACTCACTGGTGCTTGTAGTGCTTGATGGACTGGTCCTTGGCCGCGGCGTCCGCGTAGGCCTGGATCTTCTTGATGGCCTCGGCCGGAGTCAGGCGGCCCGCCATCATCTCGCCGATGCCCGCCGTACCGATCTGCTCCTTCTGGAGCTTGGCGTACCAGTCCTGCAGACGCGGGTTCACCACGTTGTCGCCGGCCTTCTTCAGCACGTCGACACCGGCCTGCATGGCCGTGGAGAGGGTCAGACCGTCGGTACCGCCGTTGAAGGCGCTCAGCGACTTGACCTGCTTGGTGAAGTTCTTCGAGGCCGCCTCGGAGAGCATGATGCGCAGCTGCTCCATCCCGCCCTCCTTGTTCTTCGCCTTGGCCGGGACGATGAAGGGCTCGCCGCCCGCGGCCCAGACGGTACCGAACGGCAGCTTGTCGGACGAGTCAAGGCTGGACGGCGCGCCGACCATCATCTTGAAGTCCTTCGGCGTGGTCGGTGCCGCCTCGTTCTCCACCCACGAGCCGTTCGGGATGAAGAGCGCCTTGCCCTTGGTCCACTCGGTCTGCGACTGGATGTGGGTCAGGCCCGGGGTGCCCTTGAGGATGTACCCCTTCTTGTACAGCTCGTAGTACGCCTCGAACGCCGCCTTGACCGCGGGGTCCTTCCAGGCGTTCGGCTCCAGGTTGTCGATCTTGTCGAGAACCTCCCGGCCACCGATCTTGGCGATGAACGGGTAGAGCGAGAACGGCAGGTAGTACGGGTACTTACCGGCGTACGTCCAGCCGGCGATGCCCTTCTTCTTCGCCTTCTCGCAGAGGGCGAGCATGTCGTCCCAGTTCTCCGGGTACTGCGCGTCCAGGTTGTCCAGCGCGGTCTGCGAGTACCAGACGCCGTAGACGGTGTACGCGTAGTACATGACCCAGACCGGGTCGCCGTCGAACTGGCCCATCTCCAGCACACCCGGGCGCAGGGTGTCGCGGACCTTCTTGCTCGGGTCGTCGATGGACGGGGCGTCCATCAGCGGCGTCAGGTCGAGCAGCTGCTTCTTGCCGACGAGGACACCCATGTCCATCTGCTCGGCGCCCGAGTTGTCGATCAGGTCCGGCGGGGTGCCACCGTTGAAGCGCGGCTGGAGCTGCGACTGGATCTTCTGGGTCGCGGTGTGCTTGACCTTGGCCTTCGGGAACGCAGTGGTGTACTGCTTCTCGGCGTCGATCGCGTACTGCTGACCGAAGCCGCCGTCGAAGATGACGACGTCGAGACCGGCCGTCTCATTGACGCCCAGCGGGTTCTTCGCGCTGGTCTTGCCCTTCTTGACCGATTCGTCGCTGCTGTCGCTACTCGCACAGGCCGACAGGAAGCTCATCGTCGGAACAGTGATCAGACCGAGTGCGGCAGACCGCTTGATCACGTCGCGACGGCCAAGGCCCTCATTCTTGTGGGCGGAGGTGGATCCCATGCTCAAGTCCTCGCCTTCTCCAGGACTCAGGCGGTGTGTACCGGTCGCCCGTCGATATTCGCCTCAGGCGAAGGGCCCCGCCACCGCGGTCAGTTGCGCTTGGGTGGTACAGATTTCAGGCTAGCCATTGCAGTGGGGGGCGAAGGGGACCGGACAGCGGATGCCGTAGCGGCGTCCGGATGCCCTCCCCCGTGTCCCCCTGCCGCACAGTCGTAAAACTCCTGTGCAGATGCCGACAGGTATAGTCCACTTGCATCCAACTGAGCAAGATCGAATGCAGGTTTGAACGGCAGTCTTTCCCGAGTTGAGACCTCGCGGATACCTCGGCACCGCACGGCCTCCTCCGGATGTAACGATTCCCGCAATCCGGTCGATTCGACTGCGGACTCCCGCCCAACACCCTTGACACCACCAGCCACTTCCCTCCCTACTAGTTCCTGCGCATCCTCTGACAACGTTGTCCAGCGCACTTCCTCGGGAGGAATGGCTCGGCATGCAGCCCCGACACGGTTCTCGCAAGAGACAAAGCAGCTCGGCCGCGATCATCGCGGCCTCACTGGTCCTGCTCGTGACCGCCCCGACCGCGGCCGCCGCGCAGGGCGGGAAGAGCCAGAAGCCCACGGGTGAAAGGACTTTCAGCTCATCCTTCGAGGCAGACGAAAAGCAGCCGGACTGGCGCAATACCGTCGAAGAAGGCACTGACGGAAAGAAGCGGGCATCGGGTATCGACGGCGGCTTCTCCGCCGGAATACCGGGCAATGTGACCGACAAGGTCACCGAGGTCCGCGCGAGCGACGAGAACACCGGCGGCGGCGAGGTGAAGGAAAACCTCGTCGACGGCGAATCCGGTACGAAGTGGCTGTCCTTCGAACCCACCGCCTGGGCCGAGTTCGATCTCGTCGAGCCGGTCAAGGTCGTTACGTACGCGCTGACTTCGGCCGACGACCACGACGAGCGCGACCCGAAGGACTGGACCCTCCAGGGCTCCGAGGACGGCAGGAACTGGACGGATCTGGACTCCCGGACCGGCCAGACGTTCACCGAGCGCTTCCAGACGAAGTCGTACGACTTCACGGCGGACAAGGCCTACCAGCACTTCCGCCTGGACATCACGAAGAACAACGGCGCCGACGACGCGACCCAGCTCGCCGACGTCCAGTTCTCCGACGGGGACACCTCCGCCCCCGCCCCCGACGACATGCACAGCCAGATCGACCGCGGTCCGTCCGGCTCCCCCACCGCCAAGGCGGGCGCGGGCTTCACCGGGAAGAAGGCGCTGCGGTACGCGGGTACGCACAAGGCGGACGGGCGCGCCTACTCGTACAACAAGATCTTCGACGTCAACACGGCCGTCACCCGGGACACCGAACTTTCCTACCTGGTCTACCCCCAGATGGGCGAGACGGATCTGTCCTACCCGGCCACGCACATCGCGGTGGACCTGGCGTTCACCGACGGCACCTACCTCAGCGACCTGCGCGCCACCGACTCCAACGGCGGTCTGCTGACCCCCGCTGGCCAGGCCGACGCCAAGCGGCTGTACGTCAACCAGTGGAACAAGGTCGACGCGCGGATCGGCTCGGTCGCGGCGGGCAAGACCGTGGACCGGATCCTCGTCGCGTACGACTCCCCCAAGGGCCCGTCGAAGTTCCAGGGCTGGATCGACGACGTCAGGATCGCCCCTAAGGCGCCCGAGAAGCGCAAGGCGCACCTCTCGGACTACGCCTCGACCGTCCGCGGCACGAACTCCAGCGGCGGCTTCTCCCGGGGCAACAACTTCCCCGCCACCGCGGTCCCCAACGGCTTCAATTTCTGGACCCCGGTCACCAACGCCGGATCGACCAGCTGGCTGTACGACTACGCGCGCGGCAACAACGACGACAACCTGCCCACCCTTCAGGCCTTCAGCGCCAGTCATGAGCCGAGCCCCTGGATGGGCGACCGGCAGACCTTCCAGCTGATGCCGTCGGCGGTCTCCGGCACCCCGGACGCCTCGCGGACGTCGCGCGCGCTGCCGTTCAGGCACGAGAACGAGACGGCGAGGCCCCACTACTACGGGGTGACGTTCGAGAACGGCCTCAAGGCCGAGATGACGCCGACCGACCACGCGGCGCGGATGCGGTTCACCTACCCCGGTGACGACGCGAGCATGGTCTTCGACAACGTCTCCAACGACGGCGGTCTGACCCTCGACCCGGGGACGAGCTCCTTCACCGGCTTCTCCGACGTGAAGAGCGGCGGCTCGACCGGCGCGACCCGGCTCTTCGTGTACGGCGTCTTCGACGCGCCCGTCACCGGCAGCGGCAAGCTCTCCGGCGGCGGCGGTGACGACGTGACCGGCTACCTGCGCTTCGACGCGGGCAAGGACCGCACCGTCAACCTGCGCCTCGCCACCTCACTGATCAGCATCGACCAGGCGAAGCAGAACCTGGCCGCCGAGATCCCCGCCTCGCGCTCCTTCGACCGGGTCGAGGGCAAGGCGCAGGACGCCTGGGACGACCTGCTGGGCAAGATCGAGGTCGAGGGCGCGTCCGCCGACCAGCTGACCACGCTGTACTCCAGCATGTACCGGCTCTACCTCTACCCGAACTCGGGCTTCGAGAAGGTCGGCGGCAAGGACAAGTACGCCTCGCCGTTCTCCCCGCAGGTCGGCTCGGACACCGCGACGCACACCGGCGCGAAGATCGTCGACGGCAGGGTGTACGTCAACAACGGCTTCTGGGACACCTACCGGACGACCTGGCCGGCGTACTCCTTCCTCACGCCGAAGAAGGCCGGCGAGATGGTGGACGGCTTCGTCCAGCAGTACAAGGACGGCGGCTGGATCTCCCGCTGGTCCTCCCCCGGCTACTCGGACCTGATGACGGGCACCTCCTCGGACGTCGCGTTCGCCGACGCGTACGTGAAGGGCGTGAAGTTCGACGCGGAGGCGGCGTACGACGCGGCCCTGAAGAACGCCACCGTGGTCCCGCCGTCCTCGGGCGTCGGCCGCAAGGGCATGGAGACGTCCCCGTTCGCCGGGTACGCCAACACCTCGACCCACGAGGGCCTGTCCTGGTCGCTGGAGGGCTACCTCAACGACTACGGCATCGCGCAGATGGGCCAGGCGCTCTACAAGAAGACGCACAAGCAGCACTACAAGGACGAGTCCGAGTACTTCCTCAACCGGGCCCGTAACTACGTCGAGCTGTTCGACGACAAGGCCGGCTTCTTCCAGGGCAAGGACGCCAAGGGCGACTGGCGCCTCCCCTCCGACCGGTACGACCCCCGCGTCTGGGGCTACGACTACACGGAGACCAACGGCTGGGGCTACGCCTTCACCGCCCCGCAGGACAGCAAGGGCCTCGCCAACCTGTACGGCGGCCGGGACGGTCTGGCCGAGAAGCTGGACACGTACTTCTCCACCCCCGAGACGGCGGGCCCGGAGTTCGTCGGTTCGTACGGCGGCGTCATCCACGAGATGACGGAGGCCCGTGACGTACGGATGGGCCAGTACGGCCACAGCAACCAGGTCGCGCACCACGTCACGTACATGTACGACGCGGCGTCGCAGCCGTACAAGACGCAGGAGAAGGTCCGCGAGGTCCTCGGCCGTCTGTACACGGGCAGCGAGATCGGCCAGGGCTACCACGGCGACGAGGACAACGGCGAGCAGTCGGCCTGGTTCCTCTTCTCCTCGCTCGGCTTCTACCCGCTGGTCATGGGCAGTGGCGAGTACGCGATCGGCTCCCCGCTGTTCACCAAGACGACCGTGCACCTGGAGAACGGCCGCGACCTGGTCGTCAAGGCACCGAAGAACAGTGCGAAGAACATCTACGTCCAGGGCCTGAAGGTCAACGGCAAGAAGTGGACCTCCACCTCGCTGCCGCACGACCTGCTCGCCAAGGGCGGGGTGCTGGAGTTCGACATGGGCTCGAAGCCGTCGGCCTGGGGCACCGGCAAGGACGCCGCCCCGGTCTCGATCACCAAGGACGACAAGGTGCCGTCGCCGAGGAAGGACGTGCTGAAGGGCGAGGGCGCGCTGTTCGACAACACCTCCGCCACCTCGGCCACGGCCACCACGGTGGAGCTGCCGGTCCCCTCGGCGACGAACGCGGTCCAGTACACGCTGACGTCGGGCGAAGCGGCCAAGGCCCCGAGCGGCTGGGTCCTTCAGGGATCGTCGGACGGCACGACGTGGAAGGACCTCGACAGGCGGTCCGGCCAGTCGTTCGCCTGGAACAAGCAGACGAGGGCCTTCACGGTGAACGCCCCCGCCTCGTACGCGCACTACCGGCTGGTGCTCAGCGGTGAGTCCACGCTCGCCGAGGTGGAGCTGATCTCCTGACCGGATGAGCCGTACGTCCGCTCCCGTCGGGGGCGGGACCCCCGCACACGCGGGCGGTCCCGCCCCCGACTGCGTGCTGCCGGGCCCCGGTTACCCCACAATTGGTCTACACCAAGTTTCTCCCAAATCCGTGCGCACCCTTGACCCGGCGCATTGGTCCAGTCCAATCTCACGGGTGTGCACCACCTGGCATGAACACCTAAAGCTTCCGAGATCCGGCCCGCCGCTCCACCGACGTCGCAGCGCCGTCACGGCGACCGCGCCGCCATGCGGGGAGATATCGGTCGCACCGTCTCCCCGCACCCCCACGGAGGTAGAACCAATGCCCGCAAGCCCAGTCGGCTCAGGGGTCACGAAGGTCCGCGGCCCGGCAGCACGAGCAAGACGCAACGGAGCCCTGGCGGTCGCCGCCGTACTCGTCGCCTCGGGGGCCGCCCTCGCGGCCGTCCCGGGTCACGCCTCCGCAGCGGACGTCGAACTGCTCACCAACGCCGGATTCGAGGCCGGCTCCCTGGACGGATGGACCTGTACGACCGGTTCATCGGTCTCCACGACCGCGCACAGCGGCACGGGCGCACTGGCCGGCACCGCCACCGCGTCCGACACCGGACAGTGCAGCCAGACCGTGGCCGTACAGCCGAACACGTCCTACACCCTGGCCGGCTGGGTCCAGGGCTCGTACGTCTACCTCGGCGCCACCGGCACCGGGGTCAACGCCAACACCTGGGAGCCCTCCGCCCCTTCGTGGAAGCAACTGTCCACGACGTTCAAGACCGGCGCGAACACGACGTCGGTGACCGTCTTCACCCACGGCTGGTACGGGCAGGGCACCTACCGCGCGGACGACCTGAGCCTGACCGGCCCCACCGGCGGCCCCACCACGCCGCCCACGACACCGCCCACCACCCCTCCGACCACACCGCCCACCACCCCTCCGCCGACCACGCCCCCGAACGGGCCCGCGGGTGACGGCAAGGTCAGCACCCCCACCGGATTCGCCTCGGCCGAGGTCACCGGCAACGCGGCCGTGCTGAAGTGGAAACCTTCCACGGTCACTTCGCAGGACGGCAGCGTGGCGTCGTACAAGGTATGGGCGCAGGGACAGCTCGTGGCCACCTCCATGGGGACGACCGTCGCGGTGAGTTCGCTGCTGCCGAACCACGCCTACACCTTCACCGTGCAGGGATACAGCGGCACTCACGCCTCGGCCCAGTCCGAGCCGCTCACCGTGACCACCGGGGCGGCGCCCGCGAAGAAGCCCTACTCCTCCGCCTACTTCGACCAGTGGGGCATCTACGAGAACGCGTACTACCCGAAGCAGATCGGAACCAGCGGCGCCGCGGCCGGACTCGACGTGGTCACCTACGCGTTCGAGAACGTCCACCCCACGACGCACAAGTGCTTCGAGGCGATCAAGGCCTCCGACGCCGGCAACGAGGACAACCCGAACGCGGGCGACGGTGCCGGTGACGCGTACGCCGACTACCAGGCGGACGTCTCCGCCGCGGACAGCGTCGACGGCACCGCCGATGTCTACGAGCAGCCGCTGAAGGGCAACTTCAACCAGCTGCGCGCACTGAAGGCGAAGTACCCGAACCTGCGGCTGACCGTGTCGCTGGGCGGCTGGACCTACTCCAAGTACTTCTCCGACGCCGCGGCCACCCCCGCGTCCCGCGCGGCGTACGTCTCCTCCTGCATCGACATGTTCATGAAGGGCAACCTCCCGAAGAACATCTCGGGTGACCCGTCCGGCGGCGCCGCGTCGGCCGCGGGCATCTTCGACGGCATCGACATCGACTGGGAGTACCCGGGATCGGCCGGAGGCCACACCGGAAACCACTACTCGCCGGCGGACAAGGCCAACTTCACCCTGCTGCTCAAGGAGTTCCGCACCCAGCTCGACGCGTACGGTGCCACGCTCGGCAAGCGGTTCCTGCTCACCGCCGCCCTTCCCAGCGGCCAGGACAAGATCGCGTTCCTGGAGACCGACAAGATCGGCGACTACCTGGACTACGCCGACGTGATGACCTACGACATGCACGGCGCCTGGGACGCCACCGGGCCCACCAACCACCAGGACCCGCTGCACGACAGCCCCGCCGACCCGGCCACCCCGGTGCAGCCCGGCACCGCCAAGTACAACCTCGACACGGCGGTCACCGCCTACACCGACGGGCTCCCGGAGTACGGCATCGCCGGCGGCTTCCCCGCCTCCAAGCTGGTGCTCGGCGTCCCCTTCTACTGGCGCGGCTGGACCGGCGTGCCGGCCGGCCCGAACTTCGGGCTCTACCAGAGCGCCACCGGCCCCACCGCCGCCAAGCCGCTGAGCCAGGAATCCGGGCTCGCGGCCTGGAAGGAACTCCAGCCCACCGCCGCCCAGACCCACTGGGACCCGGTCACCGAGAGCTCCTGGATCTACGACGGAACCAACTTCTGGACCGGTGACACGCCCCAGGCCATCAAGGCGCGCGCCGCCTACGCCAAGAGCAAGGGCCTGGCCGGGATGTTCGCCTTCTCCCTGGAGAACGACGACGCTTCGGGCACGCTGCTCAACGCGATGACCGACAGCCTCGGCTGAGGTCCGCACGCCCTGCGGCCGTGGGCCGCCCGGTGTTCCCGGGCGGCCCACGGCCTCGGTACTTCCCGCGCCCGTACGGGCTGTTCAGCCCACCCGGCAGCCGAGTTCGAGGCCGGGGTCCGGTGCGCCGCCCTCGCTGACGTACCCGAAGGAGGTCGATTCACCGGGGTCCAGCGAACCGTTCCAGTCCACGTTGTGAACCATCACGTCCTGCCCCTGCGCCGTCATCGCTCCGTTCCAGAGACTGGCGACGCTCTGCCCTGCGGGCTGCGTCCAGTCCACCATCCAGCCCAGCATGGGCACGTCGCCGGAGTTGGTGACGGTCACCTGCGACTGATAGCCGCCGCTCCAGCTGCCGGTCGTGCTCACGGTGGCGGTGCACGCACCTGGCGGAGGCTCGGTCGGGGTGGTCGTCGATCCGTCCTTGACCCCGGTCACCTCGCCGTTGCCCCCGTCGAAGACCACGTCGGAGCAGGAGTAGAACGTCTCCTGGCTGTCGGAGCGCTGCCACACCATGTAGATGATGTTGCGGCCGTCCTTGCCCGACGGAAGCGCCCCGGACCAGGCGTAGTTGGCCTCGACCGTCCCCGGAGTCCCGTTCAGCGGGGGGTGGTCGACGGTGAGGAAGGGGCTCTCCTCCATGTCGTCCCAGGTCAGCGGCTGTGTCGGATCGTAGCCGTCCTTGGTGATGTAGACGTAGAACGAACCGGGGTGCGCCGCCCAGGCGTTGTAGGTGAAGTCGACGGTCGCACCCGAGGTCAGATGGGTCAGCGGCCAGTCGCCGCTGGGGGTGTTGAAGCCGGTGAAGTTGGGGTTCCCGCCACTGCACAGCTCGCCGTCGGGGACGAAGCCGCGGGTGCGGCCGGCACCGTCGGAGCGGAGCACGGAGAACCAGTTGTAGAACGGGGTGGTCCCGCTCTGCTGCGCTGCGGCCCGGCAGGCAGGGTTGACCGGCTTGATCTCTCCCGTGTCGGTCAGCCCGTCCTGCCAGCACAGGAAGGTGCGGCTGGCGGGCTTCATCGGTGTGCCGTGGGCCTCGGCCCGGCCACCGGAGGTGACGAGGACCAGCCCGAGGGCGGGGATGGCCGTGAGCAGGGCGAGCAGGGTGAGGAAGAGGGCTCTGCTGCGGGCGCCGGCCAGGAGCCGGCCTCCGCTCGGTAATCGGCGGCTCGATCGGTGGATCACGAGGTACGTCCCTTCGCTGCTGTCGTCCGGGGGGCTTGGCGGAACAACGTTCGGGTCGTGCTGTGGGGTGCCTTGCCGTGCCTTGCCGTGCCTTGCCTTGCCGTGCCTTGCCGTGCTTGGGAGCGCTCCCACTGCTCGGGGAGGCTAGCGGTCCGGTGCGGGACTGTAAACGCCTCGGTTCCGTTTTCCCTCGGTCACCCGTGGGGGTGGGTCCGGGCTGTTCGGTCGTCCCGCGCGGCGCATGGCCGCTACATTCCGCTCATGCCTCATCCGAAGGATCTGGACCCGTACACCGATCCCCGCGCCTTCTACGGCGCCGAGTTGCGCCGCCTGCGGGAGGCGGCGGGGATGTCGCAGGGCGAACTGGGCTCCCGGGTGTTCTGCTCGGGGACGTACATCGGGCTCTTCGAAGCGGCGGAGCGGCGCCCCCAGCTCGAACTGTCCCGTGCGCTGGACGAGTTGCTGGGGAGTGGCGAGCATCTTCAGCGGCTGTGCCGGCTGGCGCGGAAGTCGAAGGTGGCGGGGTACTTCGCCGATGCCGCCGAACTGCAGTTGCAGGCGTCGTTCATCGGGAGCTACACGTCGATGCTCGTGCTCGGAATCCTGCAGACCGAGTCGTACGCGCGGGCCCTCACCCGGGCAGCACATCCCTTCGCCACCACGGAAGTTGTAGAGGGACACGTCCGTACGCGCATGGAGCGCACGAGTCTCCTCGACTCGCCCACCGCACCCGTCCTCTGGGTGGTAATTCACGAGGCGGCGCTGCTCCTGCCTGTAGGAGGAAACGCCGTGATGGCCGAGCAGCTCACCCACCTGGCCGAGCAGACAGACTCCCGCCCGCGCGTCGTCGCGCAGGTGCTCCCGTTCTCCGCCGGAGCGCATCCCTTCCTGCATGCCTCGATGACGCTGATGCAGTTCGCCGACGCTCCCGCCGTGGTGTACACGGAGAGCGCCTACAGCGGCCAACTCGTGGAAGAACCCATGCTGGTGGAGCAGTACAGCGCCGCATACGATCTGGCCAGGGCCGCCGCGCTGTCGCCGGAGGCGTCCCTGCAACGGATCGTCTCGGCGGCGAAGGAGTTCGCGACGCCATGAGCACCACACCTGACCTGACCACCGCTGCCTGGCGCACGTCGTCGTACAGCAATGGCGACGGCGGCGAGTGCGTCGAGATCGCCGACAACCTCCCCGGCATCGTCCCCGTACGCGACAGCAAGACGGGCCCCGAGGGACCGGCGGTCACCTTCGCGACGACCCACTGGGCCCCCTTCGTCGCGGCCCTCAGGGACGGCTCGCTCTGACGGGAACTCCCCGGAGCCCGTCGCGCGTCATGAGGATCGTGACGGACATGGACGACATGATGCTCGACGAACTCAGCGAGATCTGGGACGACATACGCGAGAACTACGACACATCCAACAACAGCTCCTACGACCGGACGGTGCTCGACTGCGCCGCCGATCTCGCCGCCGACCCCGGTGGCGATTCGGCCTATGCGTGGGCGATCGGGCTGGCCATGATGGCCCCCTACCTCACCTGGCTGCCGGCTGCAGGCGTCGCACAGCAGGCTGTGACGGCGCTGGAGGCGGCTGACAGGGCTCTGCGGGACCGCAGTTGCCCACACAGCTCGCATCCCTACGAGAGCCACGACGACGAGGCGGACGAGGACCTCGCCGGGCTGCTTCCGGCACTCGCGGACGAGACGGCGGACTGGAACGAGGAGCGTCCTCGGGACGAGTGGCGTTGCCCCCGCAACGCGGCCGGATTCGCGCGGATCGCTCTGGACATCGTCCACCCCGGATCGGCCACGGACATACCGCCCCGTCTGCCGT
Organism: Streptomyces sp. NBC_00876; assembly: GCF_045207435.1. NCBI lineage: Bacteria > Bacillati > Actinomycetota > Actinomycetes > Kitasatosporales > Streptomycetaceae > Streptomyces > Streptomyces sp. NBC_00876. The sequence continues at coordinate 6,769,554 of NZ_CP108800.1, read as the reverse complement.
TGGAGGCGAAGGACAGCATCAGTACGCTGTCGGCCCTGCTGCACGGGTACCCGAAGCCGTGGACCGACATCAACGACGAGATCAGCAGCCAGGCGTCGGAGCTGTCCGGCGCGGCCCCGGCGGACCGCGCCGGGCGTCTGATGGTGGTCAGGGCCGTGACCTGGTACGCGGTCTCCGGCATGGTGCGTGCGAAGTCCGTACTCGACCACCTGGTACGGGCGGTGGAGGAGGTGCTGCCCCACTTCACCGACCGCGACTGCGCCCACGACGGGCACCCGTCCCTGCCGGGCAGCGCGCCGAACGCCGCGGAGCTCGGCATCATGCTGAGCAGTGCCGGCGGACGGGAGATCTACGAACGCGACCGCATCGCGTCGGGCCGGAACGCCCCGCTCGACGCGGTGGTGTGTCCGGTCCTCATGGCGGAGGTCGCGGACGAAACACTGGCTGTGCTGCGCAAGCGGCGCGACGAGCTCTTCGGAGAGCGGGACACCTCGCACGCCGACGCCGAGTACCTGCGTGCGGACGGCCGGCTGGACATCGGGAAGCTCGTGGAGCGGACGGACTACAAGAGCTGGAACGAGGAGTACGCCGACGATCTGGGTCTGTGGGCGGCCCGTCGTCACGGGCAGTCCGCCGACGAGCGGGATCGCACCGTGCTGCTGCTCGTGGCCCATCAGACGATGAAGATCTCGTACCCGAGTCCGCCCCTCTCCGTCGTCCGGGGCGTCCTGGCCACCATGCGTGCCGTCGCCGCGGCTCCCCTGCCTGCCGAGTGCCTGCACGAGGACGAGCACCCGCCGCTGCGGCGCGGGGGCTTCCGCGACGGCATGGCGCACTTCTGGGCACCGGAGGAGTTCCCGGCGGCCGAGGAGTCCCTCAGCGCGGAGTCCTGGACGTGTCCGCGGTTCGCGGCCGCCGTCGCCCAGGAGTCCATCGACGAACTGGCGGGTCTGTACGAGGAGGAAGAGCTCGCCGACGCGGGCTGAGGTCCGGCGGCCACGGCCTTCACGGCCCCTTCAGAGCTGCGAGGTCTCCGGTACGGCGGTGGGGAACAGGCTCTCCGGCAGGGTCACGTTCCAGGCCGTGATGACCGGCTGGCCGTGCTCCCTGCCGAGCCGGGACACGGCGCCCGTGGCGAGCTGGAACAGCGTGCCCTCGGCCGGGGTCAGACCGAGGTAGCGGGCGGTCAGGACGCGCAGGAAGTGGGAGTGGGCGACGAGGGCGATGTCCTCGTCGCCGGCCCGTTCAGCGGCTTCCCCGACCTCGGCCAGCACCCGGTCGGCCCGTTCGCCGACCCCTGCCGGTGTCTCGCCGGGGTGGGCGTCGGGGCCGGCCGTGACGCCGTCGGTCCAGAGGTTCCAGCCGGGGCGGGTGCGGTGGATCTCCTCAGTGGTGATGCCCTCGTAGCCGCCGTAGTCCCACTCGCGCAGCTCGGGGGTGATGCGGGGCGCGGCGAGTCCGGCGAGTTCGGCGGTGCGCCGGGCCCGTACCGACGGGCTGACCAGGGTGAGGGCGATGTCCCGGTCGGCGAGCAGCGGCGCGAGGGCGCGGGCCTGGCGTTCGCCCAGGGGCGTCAGGGGCAGATCGGTGTGGCTCGTGTGCTGTCCGTTGCGGGACCACTCGGTCTCGCCGTGCCGGATCAGGATCAGCTCACCCATGTGAAGGCCATCCGCTCTCAGTGCTGTTACCGCTCACGTGCTGTCGATGGTGCGAACCCGCTGCTCCACGATCGCATTCCGGCCGGGGCGAGGCGGGCGGGCGCGCCCGGGAGTGACCGGATGTGCTGCGCGCCGCGCCCCCGATCCGCGAGGATCTCCGCGAGGACGTGCCGTGCGCCCGCGGACAGCGCGCGAGGGTGAAGAACCAGCTAGACCTGCCATACGCGTCGGGCACCCACCCAGGTCGAGAGGACGGGGATGTCCGCGATGCGTTCGGGGGCGACGGCCAGGAGGTCGTCGCCGAGGACGGTGAAGTCGGCGAGCAGGCCGGGGGCGAGGCGGCCCTTGAGGTGTGCTTCCCCGGTGGCGTGCGCCGAGCCGGTCGTGTAGACCTCCAGGGCCTCGCGTGCGGTCACCCGCTGCTCCGGGCCGAGGACTTCGCCGTCGCCGGTGGTGCGCGTGACCATCGTGCGGATCGCCAGCAGCGGCGGGAGCGGTCCGGCAGGGTGGTCCGAGGATCCGCCGACGCTGATGCCCGCGTCCAGGAACTTCCGGTGGGCGCACGCCGACGCGGCGCGTTCGTCCCCGTAGTAGCCGCGCAGCTTGCTGCCGTGCTCGTGCAGGAAGGCCCCGAACGGTACGGGAGTCACGCCGGCGGCGGCGATCCGGGTGACCAGGTCGTCGTCGACGAGGCTGCAGTGCTCGATGCGGTGGTTGGTCCCGGCGTACGCCGGATACTCGGCACGGGCCGCCTCGATGGCGTCGAGCACCTTGCCCACCGCCAGGTCGCCGTTCGCGTGCACCGCCACGCGGCTGCCCGCGCTGTGGACGGCGCGTACCGTCGCGGCGAACTCCTCGTCCGTCATGACCTGGATGCCGTTGTCGGCGCCCGTCTGGCTGGGGTACGGCAGACGGCACAGGCACGTGCCGCCCGCGAGCGCCCCGTCGATCATCATCTTGACGCCGACCAGGCGCAGGTGTGCGTCGCCGAAGCCGGAACGCAGGCCGACCCGCGCCAGGTCCTCGAAGTAGCGGTGCCACACCAGCATGCCCACGCGCGCGGTGAGGACGCCGCGCCCCGCCGCCTCCTGGTAGAGCTTCAGCTCGCGGGGCGAGACCAGGGCGTCGCACCAGGAGGTGATGCCCGTCGCGTGGAAGTCGCGGCACACCTCGGCGAACGAGGGGACCAGTTCGTCGAGGGTGAACTCGCCGAGCAGCTCGGGGACCCCGCTGGGGCGGTACCACTGGTCGAACCAGGCTCCTTCGAACATCCAGCCGTCGAGCCGGCCGTCGGTGTCGCGCCCGAGCGTGCCGCCGGACGGGTCGGCGTCGGTGTCGTGGTACCCGGCGAGTTCGAGCGCCCGGCTGTTCCCGACGGCCATGTGGCACGAGAAGTGCACGGCGATGACGGGGTGTTCGCGGGAGACCGCGTCCAGAGCGGCGCGGGTGAGCCTGCCCTGCGGGTCGGCCGCCGGGTCGTAGCCCTCGGCGATGACCCAGCCGCCGGGAGCGGTGGCCCGCGCGCGATCCGTCAGCAGGCCGTGCGAACCGCCGGCCGCTGCCATGGCGCTCGCGGTCAGGGAGACCCGCAGACGGGTGTCGGCCAGCCCTGCGGGGTGGCAGTGCGCGTCGTTGAAGCCGGGTACCACCACGGCGTCGCCGAGATCGGTCCGTTCGGCGTCCGGGAAGCGGGAGCGCAGCTCGTCCCAGCCCCCCGCGGCCACGATGCGGTCCCCGAGGGTCGCGAACGCCTCCGTCCCGGCTTCCGGGCCTCCGCCGGGCCGGGCGAGCGTGATGATCCGCCGCGCCCTGAATATCCGCACCCGCTGCTGTCCGGAGCAGGATCCCTCGGTGGACGTGTTGCCCGTGTTCATGTGGTTGCCTCGCCCGTCGTCGGTCGTTTCGGTGGTTGGTTCCTCTGCCGCGCTCATACCGACGGCGCCTTCACCGGGCGCAGCGTCGCCGAGGCCTCGGGGCGCGGGGAGCCCGTCAGCCGGAACACCGCCTCGACGAGCATTCCGACGGCGAGGTTGGCCCCGATTCCGATGAGGCCCGCGTTCACGTTCCCGGCGTCGACCGCGTGGCCGTCGTTGCCGAAGGTCAGCCAGATCACGACCGCCTCCCCCGCGATGATCCCGGCCGCCACGGACCACGCACGGGCGAACGGACGGTCCCCCTTCAGCGCGTACAGCAGGCCCGGCGCCAGCTGCGCCAGCCCGGCGTAGGTGAGGAGCAGCAGGTTCGCCAGCGCGTCCGGCCGCTGGATGCCCAGCACCAGCGCCAGCGTGACCGCGCCGATCACCGTCGTGTGGTTCACCAGCAGTCCCGACCGCTCGGTGCGCGTACGGACGACGTTCCGGGCGACCAGCGACGACATGCCGAGGACGATCGCCGCGGACGGCACCATCGCGCACGCCGCGGCGGCGGTGACGACGACACCGACCAGCCAGTCGGGCATCGCGCCGTTCGTGAGGTACAGGAGCACGCCGTTCGGGCCGGCGGAAGCCGCGCCGGCGACGAGGATGCCGGTGAAGCCGACCAGCATCGGGATGGCCTGGCTCGCGCTGTAGAACGGGATCCAGATGCTGTTGTGCCGAAGTGCCTTCTCGTCCTTGGCGGACAGCACCGCGGGCCAGCTCTGCGGCATGGTCATAAACATGACGCTCAGCAGGCTCGTCACCATGCTGGTGAAGAACCAGGTGCGGTCGAACGGCCCGTCGTGGATGGCGAGTTTGACCGCCTGCGTGTCGGCGAGCTGACGGCTGACGTCGCCGATGCCGCCCGCGAAGTGCGCGGGAACGGCGACCACCAGCACGACCAGGACGAGCACCATGAGCGCGTCCTTGAGGTACGCCGCCCGTGCCACCCCGCCGATGCCCGACCACAGGACGAAGCCGGTGATGAGGACCGACGCGGCGATCATGCTCGCGGTGCCGGATCCGCTGTTGCCGGTGGCCAGTTCGACGACCAGGCCCAGGCCGGTGATCTGGAGCTGGAGGTAGGGCAGCAGGAACAGGACGCCGAGCACCGCGGTGAGCGTGCCGAGGGCCCGGCTGCCGTAGCGGTCGGCGAAGAAGTCGCCCTGGGTGAGGTAGCCGCGGTCCCTGCCGATGCGCCAGACGAGCGGCGCGATCACGTACAGGCCGACGTAGGCCAGCGGGAGGTAGGGCAGCGCGTACACGACCCCGACGCCCGACGCGTACGCGAGCCCGGCCAGCCCGAGGAAGGTGAAGGTGGTGTACACCTCGCCGGCCTGGAGGAACCACGTGGTGACCGCACCGAACCGGCGCCCGCCGACCGTCCACTCCTCCAGGCTGGCCGCGGGCTTGCGGCGGCCGAGCACGCCGAGCGCTGCGATCAGCAGCATGCCCACGACGGACACGATCAGCGTGGCGCTCATCGGCCGCCTCCATTCCGGAGGTGCTCGCGCCGGCGCTCGACGCGGCCGCGCTGGTACTCGACGTAGCCGAGCGCGGGAGTGAGGGCCACCACCCACCCCACGCTCCAGGTCAGGATCGACGGCATGCCGAGCCAGACATGCGGGGTGTTGACGAACGGCAGCCACACCGTCGACAACAGTGCCGCTACGGGCACAAGTAGCAGGAATACTGCGACGCGCATGGACAGCTCCCGGGGGCGACGTATCTCGCGAACCCTTGGAGCATGAAACTTCCCGGATACGATCAATCAAAATCTGTCGAGAAGATTCACTCAGAGTTGAAAAATGAAGCATTACGCCGAATCACCGACCACCGGCCCGCACTCTCTGGACGAGACCGATCTGGCGCTGGTCAACGCCCTCCAGGCCGCGCCGCGGGCATCGTGGACGCTCGTCGGGCGGGCCCTGGGCATCAGCGCGGTCACCGCCGCCCGCCGCTGGGAGCGGCTGCGCTCACGCGGGCTCGCCTGGGTGACCGCGTACGGCGGCCCGTTCGTCCAGCAGGCCAACTGCGCCGCGTTCATGGAAGTCGACTGTGTGCCGTCACAGGTCCCCGCGGTGACCGAGCGCCTGGTCCGTGACCCCCGCATCACCGGCATCGAGCACGTGTCCGGCAGCACGGACCTCTTCCTCACGGTCATGGTCGCCGACCTCGTGGCACTGTCCCGCCTGGCCATCGACGTCATCGGCGCCCAGGACGGTGTGACGGCCACCCGCAGCATGATCGCCACCCATCTGTTCACCGAGGGCAGCCGCTGGGACCTGCGCTCCCTGGACCCCGGCCAACGCGGCCTGCTGCGCCCGGCGGACGACACGGCCCCCTCCGGCGCCGCGTCGCTGGCAACGGAGGACCGCCCGCTGCTGCTCGCGCTCGGCGAGGACGGGCGGCTCGGCTACGGCGAACTCGCCGAGATCACGGGCATGAGCGAGTCGACCGTGCGCCGCCGAGTGACCCGGCTGCTGCGCGAGGGCAGCCTCCTACCCCGCTGCGAGGTCGCCCACGGCGTCTCGGGGTTCCCGGTGTTCGTGCACTATCTCGCGAACGTCCCCAGCGCCGATCTCGCCCGTGTGGGCGCGTCGATCGCGGCGGCGAGCGAGGTCCGCCTGTGCGCGGCGATCGCCGGGCGGCACAGCCTGCTGATCACCGCCTGGGTCCGCTCCATCCCGGACACCCGCCGCCTGGAGGCCCACCTCACCGAGCGCTTTCCCGAACTCTCCGTCGAGGACCGGCGGTTGACGCTGGCCAACCCCAAGCGGATGGGGCACCTGCTCGACGCCGAAGGCCGGAACACGGGTTTTGTGCCCATGGACATGTGGGCGTGAGCGGCAGTACCGGCAGCGGTACCCCTGGTGGCGACCACCGTCGGCCGGCCGGGTCCTCAGCCCTTGACCACGTCCAGCATCGCGTCGCCGACGACCACGACCTCGTACGGCCGGTCCGTGTCCGCCGTGACCCGGAGCGTGCCGCCCTCGCGGACCAGTTCGTACGTGGCGGCCGGTGCGCCCGTGAGGTCGGGGACCGTCACCGTGCGGGTGAAGTCGCCGAGGCCCTCGGGGGCGTACACGCGCAGCTGGAGGTTCTGCGTCCAGTCGGCGTCGGGGCGGGAGGCGTCCGCGCCGAGCGGCAGGACCGCGCCGGGGCGGACCAGGAGCGGGAGGCTGTCGAAGCCGTGCGTGCCGTGATGCCAGGCGGGTCCGGTGACGGTCTCGCCGGTCAGGAAGTGGGTCCAGGTGCCCTCGGGGACGTAGTACTCGACCTGGCCGTCCTCGCTGAAGACGGGCGCGACCAGGAGGTCGGGGCCCAGCAGGTACTGGCGGTCCACCGCGCGGGTGGCCGGGTCGTCGGGGAACTCCAGCAGCAGGGGCCGCATGGTGGGAACGCCGGTGCGGTGGGCCTCGACGGCCGCGCCGTACAGGTACGGCATCAGGCGGTGCTTCAGCTCGGTGAACTGCCTGGCGACCGCGACCGCCTCGTCGCCGAACTCCCACGGCACGCGGTAGGACGAGGAGCCGTGCAGGCGGCTGTGCGAGGAGAGCAGGCCGAAGGCGAGCCAGCGCTTGAAGACGGCCGGGTCGGGCGTGCCCTCGAAGCCGCCGATGTCATGGCTCCAGAAGCCGAAGCCGGAGAGGGACAGGGAGAGTCCGCCTCGCAGGGACTCGGCCATCGCCTCGAACGAGGACCAGCAGTCGCCGCCCCAGTGGACGGGGAACTGCTGGCCGCCGGCGGTGGCGGAGCGGGCGAAGAGGACGGCCTCGCCCTGGCCGCGCTCCTTCTCCAGGAGTTCGAAGACGGCCTTGTTGTACAGGTGTGTGTAGTAGTTGTGCATCCGCTCCGGGTCGGAGCCGTCGTGCCAGACGACATCGGTGGGGATGCGCTCGCCGAAGTCCGTCTTGAAGCCGTCGACGCCCTGGTCGAGGAGGGGCTTCAGCTTGGCCTGGAACCAGGCGGTGGCCTCGGGGTTGGTGAAGTCGACCAGCGCCATGCCGGCCTGCCACTTGTCCCACTGCCAGATGTCGCCCCCGGGCGTGAGGACGAAGTAGCCCTTCGCCGCGCCCTCGGCGTACAGGGGGCTCTTCTGCGCGATGTACGGGTTGATCCAGACGCAGATCTTCAGCCCCTTCTCCTTGAGCCGGGCGAGCATGCCGGCCGGGTCGGGGAAGGTCTGCGGGTCCCATTCGAAGTCGCACCACTGGTACTCGCGCATCCAGAAGCAGTCGAAGTGGAACACCGAGAGCGGGATGCCGCGCTCGGCCATGCCGTCGACGAAGGAGGTGACGGTGGCCTCGTCGTAGGAGGTGGTGAACGAGGTGGTCAGCCAGAGGCCGAACGACCAGGCCGGCGGCAGGGCCGGGCGGCCGGTGAGCGCGGTGTAGCGGGTGAGGACGTCCTTGGGCGTGGGGCCCGCGACGACGAAGTACTCCAGGACCTGGTCCTCGACGCTGAACTGCACCTGGCCGACGGCCTCGGAGCCGACCTCGAAGGAGACCTTGCCGGGGTGGTTGACGAAGACGCCGTAGCCGCGTGAGGAGAGGTAGAACGGGACGTTCTTGTAGGCCTGCTCGCTGCTGGTGCCGCCGTCCGCCTGCCACATGTCGACCACCTGGCCGTTCTTGACGTACGGGGTGAACCGCTCGCCGAGGCCGTGGATCGTCTCGCCGACGCCGAGGGCGAGCTGGGCGAGCATGTGGTGGCCGCCGTCCGCCACCGTGGCGAAGGCGGTCCCCTTGCGGCCGGCGGCGGTCAGGAGCCGGCCGTCCGCGTCCAGGAACTCCAGGCCGAAGTCGCCCTCGGTGGGCAGCCGGAGGGTGAGCGGGCCGCTGGTGAGTTCGGCGGCCCGGCCGTCACCGCGGGTGGTGGCCCCGGCGTCGCCGGTGGCGCCGGGCAGGCCGAATTCCGGTCCGGGACGGCGCCGGCCCGCGAGGTGGGTGACGCGGACACCGATGACGCCCTCTGCGGGGGCGTACGCCTCCACCGTGATCAGCGGGGCGTTCAGCGTGTCACCGCGGCGCGTCACGCGCTTGACGGCGGCGTGGGCGGTGAGGCGGTCGGCGTCGAGGCGCAGGTCGCGGAGCTCGGTGGCGTACGAGGCGTGCACACCGTCTCGCATCTGCCAGAAGCCGTCGGTGAACTTCATGGGGGTCTCCGTTCCTATGGGTCCCGATTTTGATCGTACACAAAACAAATATTCTTCGAAGCGCTTCGACAGCCCTCGAAAGTCGCCTGGAGCCCGCACCGACAGAGCCTCAAGCCCTCCAGATAACCGCCAGGTTGCCCCTATGTGATGAGTGCGTCACAGGGATGGTCTAGAAACGAACGCCAGGATGCCGTATTAGTACTGCCAGCAAACAAATCGGTCGGGCGGCAGCGCAGCCGACCGGGCCCATGTCGACAAGAGGCAGCAGCATGTCGAACCGCTTCACCCCCACCCCCGCCGACAGGTTCACCTTCGGGCTCTGGACCGTCGGCTGGCGGGGCAACGACCCCTTCGGTGACGCCACCCGTCCCGCCCTGGACCCGGTCGAGTCCGTCGAGCGCCTCGCGGAGCTCGGCGCGCACGGTGTGACGTTCCACGACGACGACCTGATCCCGTTCGGCTCCTCGGACAGCGAGCGCGCCACGATCGTGACGCGCTTCAGGGCCGCCCTGGACCGCACCGGCCTCAAGGTCCCCATGGCCACCACCAACCTCTTCACGCACCCCGTCTTCAAGGACGGCGGCTTCACCTCCAACGACCGCGACGTCCGCCGCTTCGCGCTGCGCAAGGTCATCCGCAACATCGACCTCGCCGTCGAGCTGGGCGCCGGGACGTATGTCGCCTGGGGCGGCCGCGAGGGCGCGGAGTCCGGCGGCGCCAAGGACGTACGGGTCGCACTGGACCGGATGAAGGAGGCCTTCGACCTGCTCGGCGAGTACGTCGTCGACCAGGGCTACGACCTCCGCTTCGCCATCGAGCCCAAGCCCAACGAGCCGCGCGGCGACATCCTGCTCCCGACCGTCGGCCACGCCCTGGCCTTCATCGAGCGCCTGGAGCGCCCGGAGATGTACGGCGTGAACCCCGAGGTAGGCCACGAGCAGATGGCCGGACTGAACTTCGCCCACGGCATCGCGCAGGCCCTGTGGGCCGGCAAGCTCTTCCACATCGACCTGAACGGCCAGTCCGGCATCAAGTACGACCAGGACCTCCGCTTCGGCGCCGGCGACCTGCGCCAGGCCTTCTGGCTCGTCGACCTGCTGGAGGACTCCGACTACGCGGGCCCGCTGCACTTCGACTTCAAGCCGGTGCGCACCGACGGCATCGACGGTGTCTGGGAGTCCGCGAAGAACTGCATGCGCAACTACCTGATCCTCAAGGAGCGCGCGCTGGCGTTCCGCGCCGACCCGGCCGTCAAGGAGGCGCTGGCCGCCTCCCGCCTGGACGAGCTGGCGCAGCCCACCGCCGCCGACGGTGTCAGGGCCCTGCTCGCGGACCGGTCCGCGTACGAGGAGTTCGACGTGGACGGCGCGGCCGAACGCTCGATGGCGTTCGAGGCGCTCGACCAGCTCGCCATGGAGCACCTGCTCGGCGTCGGCTGACACCCCGGGGTGCCCGGCGGACCACCGCCGGACACCCCCTCTCCCCGGGCGCGGGCCCGCCGGACCCGCATCCGGGCGGATGGACTCATCCCGCCGGGACACAGTGGTCCCCCGGGGCCGGCACCCCTCTCACGCAAGGGCACCATCGTGACAGCACCTTCTCCGGACGGCGTGCGCCAGCCGCGCCGTCGTCGCCACCGGCGGGTCATCGTCCCGCTCACCGTCGTCTCCGCGCTGGCCGGCGGCGTCGCCCTGTCCGGCTGCGGTCAGCAGCGGGACCCGGATGTGTACACCGTCATGAACTCGTCGACCGACGAGTCCTACCACCGCTGGGACGCCCAGACGCTGGCCCGGTGCAGCAAGACGCTCGGGGTGAGGATCGAGCAGCAGAGCGTCCCGGCCTCGCAGGTGATGACGAAGGCCCTGCGGATGGCGTCCTCGAAGTCGCTGCCCGACGTGCTCCAGCTGGACGCCTCGGAGATGCCGACGTTCGCCGAGGCGGGCGGGCTGATCCCGCTGAAGGACCTCGGTCTGACGACGAAGGACATCCCCGAGGGGATCGTCGACTTCGGCTCGTACCAGGGGAAGTACTACGGGGCGGCGCGCACCGTGAACACCCTGGCGATGTTCTACAACAAGGACACCCTCGACAAGGCCGGTCTGAAGGTGCCCACCACCTGGGCCGAGATGCGGGCGACCGCGAAGAAGCTCACCCAGGGCAAGCGGTACGGTCTGGCGCTCAGCGCGGGCGGCGCGGAGGACGGCGTCTTCCAGTTCACCCCGTTCATGTGGTCCAACGGCGGCGACGAGACGAAGCTCGACAGCCCACAGGTGGCCGGGGCGCTGGACTACTGGAAGGACCTCCTCAAGGACGGCTCCCTTTCCAAGTCCACGGTCAACTGGACGCAGGCGGATGTGAACGACCAGTTCATGGCCGGCAACGCCGCCATGATGATCAACGGCCCGTGGCAGGTCGAGACCCTCAACTCGAAGAAGGGGCTGAACTGGGGCATCGCCCAGATCCCGGTCCCGAAGGCGGGCGACGACTCCGTGGGTCCGCTGGGCGGCGGGGTGCTGACCGTGCCGAACACCGGTGACAGCGAGCGGGAGAAGGTGTCCGCCAGGATCATCGGCTGCATGGCGGGCGAGCAGGAGCAGATCACCTACGCCCTCAACAGCTGGATGGTCCCGGCCAACGAGAAGGCCGCCGCCGTGTGGCGCACCAAGGTGCCGGAGCTGAGCGCCCTCGCCGACCAGGTCGCCACGGCCCGTTCGCGTACCGCCAAGCTCGGCGCGCAGTGGTCGTCCGTGTCGCTGGCCCTGCAGAGCGCCTTCCAGTCCGCGCTCACCGGTGAGTCCAGCGAGGCCGCTCTGAAGCGTGCCCAGCAGCAGGTCACGAGCGGGAACTGAGGTAACGAGCCATGTCATCCACCACAGCCTCGGCCGCCGCGCTGCCGGCCGGACCGAAGGCCCCCGCATCCGCCGCGCCGACGAAGCCGGTGAACCCCCGGAGCGCCAAGCGGCGCAGGACGCTCGCCCAGTGGGGGTTCATCGCCCCCGCCGTGATCTTCATGGCGCTGTTCTTCGGCTACCCGCTCGTCCGCAACATCGTGATGAGCTTCCAGGACTACTCGCCGTCCACCTTCTTCACCGGCAAGGCGCCGTTCAACGGCACCGACAACTGGAGCAAGGTCTTCAACGACGGGCTGTTCGGCAAGGCCCTGTGGCAGACGGTCCTCTTCACGGTCGGATCGCTCATCGGCCAGTTCTGCATCGGCCTGGGCCTCGCCGTCTTCTTCACCCGGCGCTTCCCGCTGAACGGGATCCTGCGCTCGCTGATCCTGCTGCCGTGGCTGATCCCGATGGTCGTCTCCGGCGTCGTGTGGCGGCGCATCTTCGACCAGGACACCGGTGTCCTCAATTCCTTCCTGGGCACCGTCGGCCTCCCCGGCGACACCCCGTGGCTGACGAGCACCGGCATGGCGCTCATCTCGGTGATCCTGGTGAACATCTGGATCGGCATCCCGTTCAACATGGTGATCCTCTACGGCGGCCTCCAGGAGGTCCCCAAGGAGCTGCACGAGGCCGCCTCGCTCGACGGCGCGTCCGCCTGGCGTACGTTCCGCTCGGTCACCCTGCCCATGCTCAAGCCCGTCATCACCGTGGTGCTGGTGCTCGGCTTCATGTCGACGGTCAAGATCCTCGACCTGGTCCTCGCCCTCACCGACGGCGGACCGGCCGACTCCACCCAGACGCTCGGCACGCTCACGTACCAGAACTCCTTCGTCCAGATGGACTTCGGGGCCGGTGCCGTGGTCGGCAACATCCTGATCCTGATCTCCGCCGTCTTCGCGGTGTTCTACCTGCGCGTCAACCGCAACGAGGGGAAGTGACCGGCATGGCGACCACCACCCAGACCCCCGCCGCCCCGGCTCCCGCCACCGTCCACCGGCCGAAGCGCCGCTGGGGCGCGACCGTGTTCGGCGTCGCCGTCCTCGCGGTGATGCTGTTCCCGCTGTACTGGATGATCAACACCGCGCTCCAGCCGGACGCGAGCCTGGTCGATGTCGGCCCGGTTCCGACGGGCCTGGACTTCTCCGGCTTCACCTCCGCCCTCAGCGAGCAGGGCGGCAACCTGCTGACCTCGCTGGCCGTGGCGCTCGGCGCCGTGGCCATCTGCCTGGCGATCTCCGCGCCGGCGGCGTACGGCCTGGCGCAGTTCAAGCTGCGCGGCAGCAGGACGATCGTCTTCGGCACGCTGATCACCCAGATGGTGCCGGGCATCGTCATCGCGAACGCCCTGTACAGCGCGTACGTGGACCTCGGCCTGGTAAACTCCTACTTCGGCCTGATGCTGGCGGACGCCTCGCTCGGCATCCCCTTCGCGATCGTGCTGATGCGCTCGTTCATGGTGTCCATCCCGCGCGAGGTCATCGAGGCCGCCGAGGTCGACGGCGCCGGACGCTTCCGTACGTTCGTGCAGGTCGTGCTGCCGATGAGCCGCAACTCCCTGATCACCGCGGGGCTGTTCTCGTTCCTGTACGCGTGGAGCGACTTCATGTTCGCGCTGACGCTGAACACCACGGACGACGTCAAGCCGATCACCCTGGGCATCTACCAGTACATCGGCGCCCACGTCGGCGACTGGGGCTCGGTCATGGCCGCGTCCGTGCTGTCCGCGATCCCCGCGGCGGTCCTGCTCGTCCTCTCGCAGAAGTACATCGCCGCCGGGATCACCGGCGGCTCGGTCAAGTAGGTCGAAGGGTTGCGTTTCCATGAGTGAGTTCCCTGTGTTCCCGCCCGGCTTCGTGTTCGGCGCGGCCACGGCCTCGTACCAGATCGAGGGCGCCGCGCAGGAGGACGGGCGCGGTCCGTCGATCTGGGACACCTACAGTCACACGCCCGGGAAGACCGACGGCGGGGACACCGGTGACGTGGCCTGCGACCACTACCACCGCCACCCCGAGGACGTGGCGCTGCTGCGCGGCCTGGGTGTGGACTCGTACCGCTTCTCGATCGCCTGGTCCCGCATCCAGGCCGAGGGCAGCGGGGCGGTCAACCCCAAGGGCCTGGACTTCTACTCCCGGCTCGTCGACTCGCTCCTGGAGGCGGGCATCGAGCCGGCCGCCACGCTCTACCACTGGGACCTGCCCCAGGCGCTGGAGGACAAGGGCGGCTGGCGGGTACGCGAGACCGCTGAGCGCTTCGGGGAGTACGCGGCGATCATGGCGGAGCACCTGGGCGACCGGGTGCCGCGCTGGATCACGCTCAACGAACCGTGGTGCAGCGCCTTCCTCGGCTACTCGGTCGGCCGGCATGCACCGGGCGCGAAGGAGGGGCGCGGCGCCCTGGCCGCCGCTCACCACCTGCTCGTCGGCCACGGCCACGCGATGACCGCGCTGCGCGCGGCAGGGGTCCGCGAGGCGGGCATCACGCTCAACCTGGACCGCAACGTCCCGGCCACCGAGTCCGACGCCGACCTCGCCGCCGTCGTCCGCGCGGACACCCAGCACAACCTGGTGTGGACCGAGCCGATCCTGGCGGGCCGCTACCCGGTCACCGAGCAGGAGACCTGGGGCGAGCTCATCACCGCCCAGGACTTCCGGCGCGAGGGCGACCTGGAGCTGATCTCCCAGCCGATGGACTTCCTGGGCATCAACTACTACCGCCCCATCGTGATCGCCTCCGCCCCGCACCGCGAGGCCGATCCGGCGCTGCGGGTCGCCACCGACAACCGCTACAGCGAGGGCGAGTACCGGGGCGTCCGCAAGACGGCGATGGGCTGGCCCGTCGTGCCCGAGTCCTTCACCGATCTGCTGACCGCGCTGAAGCAGACGTACGGGGACGCGCTGCCGCCGGTGCACATCACGGAGAACGGCTCGGCGGAGTTCGACACGGTGGACGCCGACGGCGCGGTGCACGACACGGACCGCGTCGACTACCTCCGCACCCATCTGACCGCGCTGCGGGCGGCGATGGACGCGGGCGTGGACGTGCGCGGCTACTACGTGTGGTCGCTGCTGGACAACTTCGAGTGGGCGCTCGGGTACGCGAAGCGGTTCGGGATCATCCGGGTCGACTACGACACCCAGGAGCGCACCCCGAAGGACAGCTACCGCTGGTACCAGGAACTGATCGCGGCCCACCGGAAGTAGTCCGGCCCGTTCCGCCGCCCGCCCCCGTCCGCCGTGCTGCGGACGGGGGCGGTGCGTTGAGCGCACCGGCCCTCAGCGCGCCCGGTCCGCCGCCCTGCGGACGGGGGGTGGCCTCTTCGCGTGGCCCCTCTTCAGCGCGCCGGGTCCGCCGCCGGGTCCGCCAGGACGCCGCGGACCACCCGGGCCGCCACGCCCCGCGCCGCGTCATGGTGGCGCAGGGGGCGGCCGTCACCTGGCTCCTGCCGGCGCTCCTCGTCGACGGGGCCGGCATGGGACCGGCCCCGGCCCCGCTCATGACCACGGTGCCGGCCGGGATCGCCCCGCGCCACGCCGGAGTGGCGGCGGCGCTCACCACCGCGCAGCAGGTGGGCGGGGCGCCGGGAGTGGGCGCGGTCGGCATCGTCTACTACGGCAGCCTGGCCGACGGGGTCCCGACCGCGTTCCGGCACGGTGCGGTTCCACTGGGAGATGGCGGAGGTCGCGACGGGCACGGCCGTATCCGTGGGCTTCGGCCTTCCCGTGCTCGACGCGGCCGGCCTCATCGTCGGCGACCACCCGTTCATCGACCGGTGAAACGGACTCCGGACGGCGCCGGCGCGCGGGGCGATGGGTGCGTTGCGATGGGTGCGGGGCCGTTGCCTGGGCCCGGGAGGCGGCCGGCTCCGCACCCCTGTCCTGACCTCGCCGGACGCCGCAACACCCGCATACCGGGGCGAAGATGTCGCGGTGGCATCATTTCGCCAAACCCTTGGACACGTGAGGGACTCGTGAAAGGATCACCCTCAATTCCGTGGCGTGTCCCCGTATCCCGCGGCGCGTCACGCCCGGTCCCACCACCCATGGAGAACACACGTGGCCAAGACTTCTGGCCGTCGGCCCGGACGGGCTGCCGCCCGTCTCGCCGCTGCCGCGATAACCGCGGCCCTGGTCGGCACCGGCGCTTCCGCCTTCGCGGCCGAGCCGGGCGACGCGCCCATGTTCGGCATCGCCGGCCTCGACAGCACCGGCACCTCGTACTACTACACCCCGTCCGGCGACGGCGGCCTCGAGAAGCGTGTCCAGCTCGACACCGGCTGGAAGGACGTCAAGTTCCTCGGCCGGGTGGACAACAACGCCGACAACGTGGCGGACGGCCGCTGGCAGCTCAACACCAAGGGCGACATCTACTACTACGCCAACGACAACTCCGCGGCGAAGAAGGCCGGCTACGGCTGGGGCTCCTACAACAAGCTGGTCTCCCCCGGCACCCTCGGCGGCGCCGAGGCCGGTGACCTCCTCGCCCGTGACACCAAGGGCGACCTGTACCTCTACCTGGGGTACGGCGACGGATCGGTCACCAAGCGCATCAAGGTCGGTTACGGCTGGGACATCTACACCCAGATCGCCGGAAACGGTGACCTGAGCGGCGACGGCAGGAACGACGTCGTCGCCCGCGACAAGGCCGGCGTCCTGTGGCTCTACAAGGGCACCGGCAACCAGAAGGCCCCGCTCGCCAAGCGCACCAAGATCGGCAGCGGCTGGAACACGTACAACAACGTGTTCGCCCCGGGCGACATCGACCTGGACGGCATCGCGGACCTGGTCGGCCGGAACGCCGCGGGCGAGCTCTACCTGTACCGGGGCACCGGCAACGCCGCCACCCCGTACAAGGCCAAGGCGATCATCGGCACTTCGGGCTGGAACACCTACCGTCTGCTGTTCTGAGCAGATGTGATGGATTTGCGAACAGAGTCGTGACACGACGGTGAAGATTTTACGACCGGAGTCGTGAAACGATTCGGCTGCATCCGTGGCCCGCCGTCAACTCGCGGCGGGCCACGACCCATCACAATCCATGGAGTGATTCGTGGCCAAAACCTCTGGCCGTCAGTACGGACGCACAGCAGCACGCGCAGCAGCCGCGGCGCTCACCGCCGCCCTCGTCGCCACCGGCACCGCCGCCGTGGCCTCCGACGCCCCGCAGCCGTCGCTCGGCGCGGCAGCCGACCAGCCTTCGGCGGCACCCGCCGCCGCAGCCGCGGCGGTCACCCCCAGCTTCGCGCTGTACGGCGTCAACTCCACAGGTACCGCGTACGCGTACGCGCCCAACGGCAAGGGCGGGCTCACCGCCCGCGACGTCTACGGCTCCGGCTGGACCGGCGTCTCCTTCATGGCCCAGGTGGACAACCAGGGCGATGGACAGAGCGACGGCCTGTGGTTCCGTGAGTCCAACGGTGACATGGGCTACCTGAAGTTCGACTCGTCGTCGGTCAAGATCGGCTACGGCTGGAACACGTACAACAAGATCGTCTCGCCGGGCAACATCGGCGGAGCCGCGGCCGGCGACCTGCTCGCCCGCGACACCAAGGGTGACCTCTACGTCTACCTCGGCTACGGCACCGGCAAGGTGACGGGCCGCATCAAGGTCGGCTACGGCTGGAACATCTACAGCGAGATCGCCGGCAACGGCGACCTGAACGGCGACGGCAAGAACGACATCGTCGCCCGCGACAAGTCCGGCGTCCTGTACCTGTACAAGGGCACCGGCAACCAGAAGGCCCCGTTCTCGGCGCGCACCAAGATCGGCAGCGGCTGGAACACGTACAACAAGCTGGTCTCGACCGGCGACCTCGACCTCGACGGCCGCACCGACCTCGTCGCCCGCGACTCGGCCGGTGCGCTGTACCTCTACAAGGGCACCGGCAACGCCGCCGCCCCGTACAAGGCCAAGGTGAAGATCGGCACGAGCGGCTGGAACAGCTACAAGTTCCTGTTCTGATCCGTGCGGTAGTTCCTTGTAGGACATCAGAGAGGGCCGCATCCCCGTCACCGGGGATGCGGCCCTCTCGCCGTACTGCCGCTGCTGACTACTTGCGGATCAGGCTGCGGAGCACGTACTGCAGGATGCCGCCGTTGCGGTAGTAGTCCGCCTCACCGGGGGTGTCGATGCGGACGACGCCGTCGAACTCCACACCGGTGTCGGTGGTGACCTTGACGGTGCGCGGGGTGGTGCCGTTGTTCAGCTCGGTCACACCGGTGAAGGAGAAGGTCTCCTCGCCGGTCAGGCCCAGGGACTCGGCGGTCTGGCCCTCCGGGAACTGGAGCGGGAGGACGCCCATGCCGATGAGGTTCGAGCGGTGGATGCGCTCGTAGGACTCGGCGATGACGGCCTTGACGCCCAGGAGCGCGGTGCCCTTGGCCGCCCAGTCGCGGGACGAGCCGGAGCCGTACTCCTTGCCCGCCAGGATGACGAGCGGGGTGCCGGCGGCCTGGTAGTTCTGCGAGGCGTCGTAGATGAACGACACCGGAGCGTCCGCCTGGGTGAAGTCGCGGGTGAAGCCGCCCTCGGTGCCCGGCGCGATCTGGTTGCGCAGGCGGATGTTGGCGAACGTGCCGCGGATCATGACCTCGTGGTTACCACGGCGCGAGCCGTAGGAGTTGAAGTCACGGCGCTCGATGCCGTGCTCCGTGAGGTACTTGCCGGCCGGGGTGTCGGCCTTGATCGCACCGGCCGGGGAGATGTGGTCGGTGGTGACCGAGTCGCCCAGCTTCGCGAGGACGCGGGCGCCGTTGATGTCGGAGACCGGGGTGGTCTCCATCGTCATGCCCTCGAAGTAAGGGGGCTTACGGACGTAGGTGGACTCGGCGTCCCACTCGAAGGTGTTGCCGGTGGGGATCGAGAGCGCCTGCCACTGGGCGTCGCCCGCGAAGACGTCCTGGTAGGACTTGTTGAACATGTCCTCGCCGATGGAGTTGGCGACGACGTCGTTCACCTCGGCCTCGGACGGCCAGATGTCGGCGAGGAAGACCGGCTTGCCGTCCTGGTCGACGCCCAGGGCGTCCTTGGTGATGTCGACCTTCATCGAACCGGCGATGGCGTACGCGACGACCAGCGGCGGGGACGCCAGGTAGTTCATCTTGACGTCGGGGTTGATCCGGCCCTCGAAGTTACGGTTGCCGGAGAGCACCGAGGTCACGGCCAGGTCGTGCTCGTTGACCGCCTTGGAGACCTCTTCCGGCAGCGGGCCGGAGTTGCCGATGCAGGTGGTGCAGCCGTAGCCGACGAGGTTGAAGCCGACCTTGTCGAGGTACGGGGTCAGGCCCGCCTTGTCGAAGTAGTCGGTGACGACCTTCGAGCCCGGGGCGAGGGTGGTCTTGACCCACGGCTTGCGGGTCAGGCCCTTCTCCACGGCCTTCTTCGCCACGAGCGCCGCGGCGACCATGACGTACGGGTTCGAGGTGTTGGTGCAGGAGGTGATCGCGGCGACGGTGACGGCGCCGTGGTCCAGCTCGTACGTGGTGCCGTCGGGGGCGGTCACGGTGACCGGGTTGGACGGGACGCCGTTGTGGGTGGCCGGCGAGTCGGAGGCCGGGAAGGACTCCTTGCCCGCCTCCTCGTCGTCGGAGACGTAGTTGCGCACGTCCTGGGCGAACTGCGCCTTGGCGTTCGCGAGGATGATGCGGTCCTGCGGGCGCTTCGGGCCGGCGATGGAGGGGACGACCGTGGAGAGGTCGAGCTCCAGCTTCTCGGAGAAGTCCGGCTCGGCGGCCGGGTCGAGCCAGAGGCCCTGCTCCTTGGCGTACGCCTCGACGAGCGCGACCTGCTGCGCGTCGCGGCCGGTCAGACGCAGGTACTTCAGCGTCTCGTCGTCGATCGGGAAGATCGCGGCGGTGGAGCCGAACTCCGGCGACATGTTGCCGATGGTGGCGCGGTTCGCGAGGGAGGTGGCGGCGACGCCCTCACCGTAGAACTCGACGAACTTGCCGACGACGCCGTGCTTGCGGAGCATCTCGGTGATGGTCAGCACGAGGTCGGTGGCGGTGGTGCCGGCCGGGAGCTCGCCGGTCAGCTTGAAGCCGACGACGCGCGGGATGAGCATGGAGACCGGCTGGCCGAGCATCGCGGCCTCGGCCTCGATGCCGCCGACGCCCCAGCCCAGCACGCCCAGGCCGTTGACCATGGTGGTGTGCGAGTCGGTGCCGACGAGGGTGTCGGGGTACGCCTGGCCACCCCGGACCATGACCGTGCGGGCCAGGTGCTCGATGTTGACCTGGTGGACGATGCCGGTGCCCGGGGGGACGACCTTGAACTCGTCGAAGGCGGTCTGGCCCCAGCGCAGGAACTGGTAGCGCTCCTTGTTACGGCCGTACTCCAGCTCGACGTTCTGCGCGAACGCGTCGTTGGTGCCGAACTTGTCGGCGATGACGGAGTGGTCGATGACCAGCTCGGCCGGCGCGAGGGGGTTGATCTTCGTGGCGTCGCCGCCGAGCTCCTTGACGGCCTCACGCATGGTGGCGAGGTCCACGACACACGGCACACCGGTGAAGTCCTGCATGATCACGCGGGCCGGCGTGAACTGGATCTCCTGGCTGGGCTGGGCCTGGGAGTCCCAGCCGCCGAGCGCACGGATGTGGTCGGCGGTGATGTTCGCGCCGTCCTCCGTGCGGAGCAGGTTCTCCAGCAGCACCTTCAGGCTGTAAGGGAGGCGCGCGGAGCCCTCGACCTTGTCCAGCTTGAAGATCTCGTACGACTCGTCGCCCACGCGCAGCGTGCTGCGGGCGTCGAAGCTGTTCGCCGACACGACAGTCTCCTTCATCAATGTGCGCGTAACTCCGCGCCGCGCCTCACTACGGCGGGCGCCGCGTGGTGCCGCCTTCGACCACCCGGCCGTCCGCTAAAGTAAGGCTTAGTTAGGTAACCCTTACCGCGCGGCGGCCCGCTGTGCGCCTCCGGCATATATCTCGATGTCGAGATAACTCTAGTACATCGCCGGGGAAGGGTCATGTCCGGGCGCCCCGCGCCGCCCCGCACCACCCCACTGCGCCGCCCGGGCCGGGCACCGCGGGGGAATTCCCGCCCGGCCTGTCCGGCCCCGGGCGGGTCGGGACTGCCGTGTCCATCCCTACGTGGTCCGCCGCCGGACGGCCTCCTTGGTCTCCTCCGGCAGCACGTCGGCGGCCAGCAGGCGCGGCAGCAGTTCGGGGTTCAGGGTCATGGCCCTGAACTGGAGCGCGACGGTCACGTCATGATCGGGCCGGTACACGATCTCGACCGGGTCGCCGGCGCGGATGTCGCCGGGTTCGATCACGCGCAGATACGCCCCCGGCCGTGCGGCCTGCGTGAAGCGCCTGATCCAGCCGTCGCGCTCCAGCCAGCCCTGGAACGTCCCGCAGGGAATCCTCGCGCACGAGACCTCCAGAACGACGTCCGGCCCGATCCGCCAGCGCTCGCCGATCAGGGCGCCGTTGACGTCCAGCCCCAGGGTCGTGAGGTTCTCCCCGAAGGCACCTCCCGCGAGCGGCCTGCCCAGTTCGCCCTCCCAGCCGTCGAGGTCCTCGCGGGCATAGGCGTAGACAGCCTGGTCGGTCCCGCCGTGATGCTTCACGTCGTAGACCCGGTCACCGGCGAGACCCACCGCGCCGGTGCCCTTGGGACCGGGGGCGGTCACCGCGACCGGGCCGTCGACGGGACGCTTGTCGATTCCTGTCGCGTGCAGCCCCTTCCAGGGGTTGGTGCGAGGACGGCCGATATTGACGGAGAGCACCTTCATGTACGCGGACCCTACGAGGCACCTCGCGCCCTGGCGAGGCGATTTCCCTTCGCCGGCACGGGAGGCGGGCGGGGCCCGTGACGCCGACGGCCGCACACCACGTGCCGAACGGACGCGGAGGCGGGACCCTTGATTCCGGGCAGCGGTTCCGGGCGGCGCACCTGCTCGCTCTCCGCACGTGACCCTCACCCGAACAGCGCACCCCCACACAGGTCCCATCTCATATCTGAGATAGCCTTTCGGTATGTCAGATGACTACCTCGTACGTATCGGCAAGCTCATCCGTGACGCCCGTCAGCACCGGGGCTGGACACAGAGTCAGCTCGCCGAGGCGCTCGCCACCAGCCAGAGCGCCGTGAACCGCATCGAGCGCGGCAACCAAAACATCAGCCTTGAGATGATTGCCCGCATCGGTGAAGCACTCGACAGCGAAATCGTCTCGCTCGGCTACGCCGGTCCGATGCACCTGCGGGTGGTCGGCGGACGCCGGCTCTCCGGGGCCATCGATGTCAAGACCAGCAAGAACGCGTGCGTGGCACTGCTCTGCGCCTCCCTCCTCAACAAGGGCCGTACGGTGCTGCGCCGGGTGGCCCGGATCGAGGAGGTCTACCGTCTCCTCGAGGTGCTGAACTCCATCGGTGTCCGCGCCCGGTGGATCAATGACGGCACCGATCTGGAGATCGTCCCGCCGGCCCGGCTCGACATGGACGCCATCGACGCGGACGCCGCCCGCCGCACCCGGTCGATCATCATGTTCCTCGGTCCGCTGCTGCACCGGATGGACCGGTTCAAGCTGCCGTACGCGGGTGGCTGCGACCTCGGCACGCGGACCATCGAGCCGCACATGATCGCGCTGCGCCGCTTCGGTCTGGAGATCGCCGCGACCGAGGGCATCTACCACGCCCAGGTCGACCACTCCGTCACCCCCGGCCGCCCCATCGTGCTGACCGAGCGCGGCGACACCGTGACCGAGAACGCGCTGCTGGCCGCCGCCCGGCACGACGGCACCACCGTCATCCGCAACGCGTCCTCCAACTACATGGTCCAGGACCTCTGCTTCTTCCTGGAGGCCCTGGGCGTACGGGTGGACGGCGTCGGAACGACGACGCTGACGGTGCACGGCGTGCCGACCATCGACGTGGACGTCGACTACTCCCCCTCCGAGGACCCGGTCGAGGCGATGAGCCTGCTCGCCGCCGCCGTCGTCACGGAGTCGGAGCTGACGATCCGCCGGGTACCGATCGAGTTCCTGGAGATCGAGCTCGCGGTCCTGGAGGAGATGGGCGTCGACTGCGACCGCACGGCGGAGTACGCGGCCGACAACGGGCGCACCCGGCTGATCGACCTGACGGTGCGGCCCTCCAAACTGGAGGCGCCGATCGACAAGATCCACCCGATGCCGTTCCCGGGCCTGAACATCGACAACGTGCCGTTCTTCGCGGCCATCGCCGCCTCGGCCCACGGCCAGACCCTCATCCACGACTGGGTCTACGACAACCGCGCCATCTACCTCACCGACCTCAACCGCCTCGGCGGCCGCCTCCAGCTCCTGGACCCGCACCGGGTCCTGGTCGAGGGCCCGACCCGGTGGCGCGCGGCCGAGATGATGTGCCCGCCCGCACTGCGGCCGGCGGTGGTGGTGCTGCTCGCGATGATGGCGGCCGAGGGCACCTCCGTACTGCGCAACGTGTATGTGATCAACCGCGGTTACGAGGAGCTCGCGGAGCGGCTGAACTCGGTGGGTGCGCAGATCGAGATCTTCCGCGACATCTGAAATCCTGTAGAAGAGGCATCGTCACACCCCTTCTGACCTGCACAGGTATGAGGTGGGCGGGGGTGTGACGGACACTGCGGGACTTCCCCGGGACTTCCCCGGGACTTCGAACCAGGAGCGGCGGCTTCCGGACACCGCTGTCTTCATGTGAGTCGTCGCAAGCACGCCACTGCCAAGCGGTCGTCGCAGTGACGTTCACGGGCGCGGCTTGGCTTGGTTGGGCGAGGGGCCGACAGGGGCCCCCGCCGGGCGTCCGGATGAGGCTCCCGGAGATGACGGCTGGGGCTGCAGTGGGTTCGGGGTCTCAAGGCGCCACCGCCGCCTTCGCGGCCGTCGCAGCCCTCGCAGCCTGAAGGCGGTCGGGCGGCGAGGGTGGCCGGTCGCCCGCACCGCGGGCGCCACGTGGCCGGGTTCGAGATCCGGGACGGGATCGCCGACGGGAACGACCGTCCGCGGCTGTTCGTCCAGGCAGGAGCGTGCCGAGGGGATCCTCGGCACGCTCGTGCCTGCCGTCGGCACGTTGGCGGCAGGGGTCAGGCGGTCAGCCGGACAGTCGCGGAGTCGGTCAGGCCGCCCGAGGTCACGGTGATGGTGACCGTCCCGGAACGTACGGCGATCAGGCGGGCGGACGTCAGATCAAGCACGGCCTGCGTGTGGGGGCTTCGCTTGGCCTTCTGTATCTGGGACGCGGAGCCGGCGACCACGAGTCCGGGCCCGCCGCCCCAGGTGACGCTGGCCGGGTATCGCAACGGGAAGGTGAGGCCGAACTCGCTGGTGGCGCCTGTCGCGGAGACTGACACGGTGGAGCCCACCCTGACCTGGGCGGGGGCCGTCAGGGTGATCCCGTCGATCAGCGGCCGGGTTTCGGCCCGGAGCCAGTCACGGGTCTCGGGGCTGGGCTGTCCGGCCTTGATCCGGGCGGGGCGCGGGTCGACGCCGACGTTCATCCAGCCGAAGAACCCGCCCTGGTCGGGCGAGCTGTACGGCGTCTTGCCCACGGCCGGAGTGGTGACGTCGAGCACGCCGTCCGCGCGGGTGACCGACGCGGTGTGGGCGTGGCCGGTGAACAGGGCGATCGGCTTTCCAGCGGTCTCCCGGAAGTCCGCGAGCCATTTCTTGAAGAGGCCGGCCTCCAGTTGGTCGGCGAGCTGCGAGGCTCCGGCCCCGGACGGGTCGTGCAGCGGGTGGTGGAAGGAGACCACCACGCTGGTGACCGACCGGTCCTTCGTCGCCTTGTCCAACTCGGACTTCAGCAGCGGGACCTGGGCCCAGTCGGACGTGCGCATGTCGCCCGTGTGGGAGTCCAGCAGGATGAAGCGGGTTCCCTTGTGGTCGAAGACCTGCTTGTTCGGGCGGCCGGTCGCGGTCAGGAAGGTGTCGAGCCCTCCGGTGGCCGACAAGCCGGCCTCGTGGTTGCCCGGGCTCCAGTAGACCGGCAGGCCGCTGGGGACGTGATCGCTCAGCAGCTTCTTGGCGAGGTCGAAGTCAGCGGGATTGTTGTTGTCGACGAAGTCGCCGTTGATGAGGACGAAGTCGGGCTTGCTCGCCACGACCTGGCCCAGCGCCTTCGCCGCCTGCCGGGCCGAGAAGGAGTCGAGCCCCGCGGCCGCACTGACATGCAGATCGGACAGGACCGCGAACGTCCACCGGCCGCGCGGAACCCCACCTTGCTCGATCACATAGGGATCCGGCTGCGGTGCCTCGGCGATGTCGGGCTGCTGACCGACCTCGGCGGCGAGCGCGTCGAACTCCAGCCGGCCGGAGTTCTTGTTGGTCTGCGACGTCTCCGCGATGTAGAGACGCAGCAGGGTGATGGGATCCGAGAAGCCGGCGGGCATGTCGCCGACGACCTGGCGCCAGCCCGTCCAGTCCACGGTGGTGGTCAAGGTGAACGGCACGTTGGTGGTGCCCTGCGAGCGCAGCATGGCGCGCAGCCAGTGCTGCCGGCCGTCGCCGTTGACCCACAGCGCGAGCTTCTTGGTCCCGGTGGGCAGCGTGATCGGGGTGGAGGCGACCGCGTATGCCGCGGAGGTGCCGGACTTGCCGGTGAAGTCGTAGGTGAGCCGCAGGGCGTGGTTGTCCGCGGCCGCGCCGGGGCGGTCCGCGGCTGGGGCCATTTCGACGGACGCGGTGCCGTTGGAGGAGAGCGCGGTCCAGGTCTCGCCCGGTTCGAACTCGGCCAGAGAGACGGCGGTCAGACCCACGGTCACGGGAAGTCTCGCCGACACCGTCCCCACCGTGGCCGTGACGGTCGCGGCCTTGCCCTTGGCGTCTGCCCTGCCGGTGATGGTGAGGCTGCCGTCGGACTGGGCCGTGACGCTGACCACGGTCTTGTCGTAGTCGAGGGTCGCGTCGCGTGCCGAGACCGGGGCGTCGAACCCGTCGGCGTCGTACCCGGTGAGGCCGACACTCGCTGTCGCGCCGGAATCGATGGTGACCGCCCGCTGGGTGAAGGCCAACCGGTACAGCTCGCCGACGACGCGCAATTCGCTCTCGCCCTGGGCGGACCCGGAGCGGGCTCGCAGGGTGCCCAGACCCGGCTTCTTGGCGAGGAAGACGCCGTCGCCCGCCTTGCCCAGCGAGCCCGGGTGGGCCGTCCAGGTGACCGGGTGCCTGTCGACCGCCACGGGCGACCACGTCTCGTCGTAGCCGGCGACCGTGACATCCACGGTGAGCCCGGGGACCACGCGGTCGGCCTTGGGGCGCACGTCCAGGCCCCGCAGGGTGCCGGACCCCTTGGCGCCGAACAGGCCGACGCCGTTGGCCACGAGCCGCTCGTTGCCGTCCGATGGGGTGTTGACGACGCTCACCTCGCCGTCGCCCGGCCGTCGGGCGACCATGTCGGTGGAACCGCCGCCGTCGAGCATGACCGCCTCGGTGGCACCGAGGCGCACCATGAGCTCGGCCGTGTCGTTGAAGCCCAGGCCGGGCGAGAAGTTGGCCGATCCGTCGATCGCGACAAGGAGAAGACGGCGTCCGCCGTCCAGCCAGCCGATGACCGTGCGCGGCTTGAGCGCGTTGTCGCTGTCGTTGGGGGGAAAGCTGATCGCCTTGCCGTTGCGGACCAGCACCGCGTTGCTGCCGAGCGCCATGTGCGGCGCCGACGAGCTGTCGGTCTTGGGCTCGAACGCCACGGCGACGGGGTCACCGGGCCGGGCGGTGGCGAGCTGGGCGGCGGCGGCGCCGCGACCGAGGACGACCAGTCCGTTGTCCGGTACGTCCGTGTCGGTCAGCCGGCCGTTGACCGTGGTCACCTTGCCGTCGGCGACGACGAGTTCGGTGTAGGGGCCGGAGCTCTGGATGAGCGTGCGCTTCGCGGAACCCCACAGCGGGGTGAACACGGTTATGCCGTCGGCGGGTACGGCGGCGGAGTTGAGCGCGGCCAGCGGCCGGTTCCTGCCGCTGAGGGTGACCGTGCCGCTGATCAGGAAGTCGGCGAGTCGGGCCACGCGGTCGGCGCCGATCGTGGCGACGGTGGAATGCTGGTTCGTTCCCTTGCGCAGCCGGCCGTTCTGGACCTCCGGCCCGATGGCCGCGTTGGTCACGGCCATCTCGAAGAAGTCGCCGTTGACCGCGGCGACGGAGTGCTGCGTGCCGGCCGCCTGGGAGACCGTCCGTGGTTCGCTCACCTTGTCGGCGACAAGGTCCACGCCGACCGATGAGTCGCCGAGGTCGGCGTTGAGCACGTGCACGCGGGTCCAACCGCTGTGGCCGAAGGTGTTGAAGGTGCTGAGAACGATCCCGGGTGCCACGGGACGGTCCACCCGGTCCACCTCGATGGACTCTCCAGGGACGGTCGTCCGGTATTGCGGGACGGTGAAGTCGAGGGAATGCGACCCTCCCAAAACGGAGGGACCGACGCCGCCCTCCCCGGCATGGCTCGATCCGCTCGCCAGAGCAGGGCTTGGGCTTGCGACTCCGCCGGTCGCGGCGAGCGCGGCGGCGACAGCGCCGACGATGACTCCGCGGCGCGAGAGCCCGACAATGTCGTGATCAAATGCGTTCATGATCGGTGAAAATACGCACTCATATTGACAAACTATTGAACACGAGATTGATCACCGAAGTCTTCGGGACCTCATGCCGGCACACCGCGGATCTCCCCGCCCAGGCGGCACCGGCCCACGGCGCTCCCGCGGCACCCCAGACCAGGGCGATATCCGGCCACATGCCCCGCGCCGCATCCCAGCAGCAGCCGGGCTTGCACCCAGCCGATCCGCGACCAAGCCGTCAGGAGCCAGGCCGCCCACAGACCCGCAACTCGCTGAGGTCCGGGACAAGGACTCCGGGCAGTGCGTCGACAAGGTCGGCCTCGGCTGCACGGATGCCGTGAAGGGGAGGGCACCGCGCCGTTCGGCGCGCGGGCTGGTCCACGAGGTAGTGGATCGCATCGGGCATCGGCCGGTGGCAGTACGCCTCCGGTTGTCCGCCGCGGCCGTACACGCGGTGCTTGACCACTGGGTGCCGCGTACGGCCCTGGGAGCCGCCACCCCCTTCAGCGCACGAACTCGATGTCGGGGTAGCGCGGGGACGGCCCGGACAGCAGGTGGTCGCCCCTTCGGCGCAGGTGAAGGTCGAAGAACGCACGGAGATAGGCGCGTTGGGCGGCGACGGCCCGGTCGGCGTCGATCGTGCCGATGGAGTCCGTGAGGGCGGCGACCACCTGCGGCGGCAACGGGAGCGCCCTTTCCAGTTGTTGTGCCAGCGGGGACATGTCCGTGTAGGTCTGGTGCGCGGAGTCGCGCAGCCGCAGTTCGAGGCGCCAGCCCCGCAGGTGCGACCAGAATCTCGCCCAGGACGGGTCGTTGTGCCGTCCGTGGGTGGAATTGCTCATCAGCAGGAACGGGCGGTCGAGTCCGGTGTCCGCGACGGACCCGTTGATGCTGCCGTCCAGGTCGGCGCCGGCGAGGATGCGGCGGTCCTGCGCCATCGTCCCGGCGGCCGTGTCGCCGCCGATCGAATGGCCGAACATGCCGGTTCTGGACAGATCGAGGGCGCCCCGCAGACCGTGGGGCAACCGGCGGCCCTCGGCGTCGGGGTTCCTCCCGGCGTTGAGGAGTTCCAGTTCGTTCAGCACGAACCGGGTGTCGTCCTGCCGGACCCGCAAGGCAGCCTTCTTGTCCGGATTCCGGCCCAGCTCCAGTCTGCCGCCGGGGAACTCGACGATCGAGGCTTCGTGGGTGTGGTCGATGGTGACCACCAGGTACCCGTGGGCGGCAAGGTCCTCGACCAGCGCGGTGCCCATGGCGCGCATCGTGCTGAGGCCCGGGGAGAAGAGAACCACGGGATGACCGTGGCGGCGTGCCTCCACGGGGGCGTCCTGCCAGGCACGGGTCACCGGGAAGTCGACGTTGGCCAGTGACGTCCGGAGGTCTCGGCCGGTCTCGTGTCGGTAGGTCTCCGTCGCCGCCGGCGGGAGCCAGGGGGCGCGCCGCAAGCCGTGGGTGTTCGCCGCCGGATACCAGAGGCTGACCATCAGTTCGCGTGGCGAAGAGGGTAGAACCCATGGGTCCCGACGCGAACGGTCGATCAGATGCAGCGACGTGGTTCCGATCCGCCACGGACCGGTCGGCTTCGGCAGGGTGAGCTGCACCCGGTCCTTCCGGGGCCCCACCGTCGTCGTCCTGGCCCCGGCCGCCGAAGCGGCGCGGCGAACGCGGCCTTCCGCCTGCGCCATCCCCTCGGTGGTGAACAGAAGTCCCGCCGTCCCCGCCGCGGCGAGCACCGACCGGCGCGTCATATCCCTCATCCGGATACCTCATCTGCTCTGCGCTCGACGACTGGAGGTCTGTCCGCCGAGGCTGGCATCCGGACAGCAACGGCGACAGGTCACGGGCACGTTTTCAGGGGAGGCTCAGGGACTTCCCCGACCTGGCCTCGGGGCTGAAGGAAAGATCGATATCTCCCGCGGGAAACCGGGAAAGGGGCAAGCTCAGGAGCGCTTCTCAGCCCACCGCCCCGCGTGCGGGAACCCGGACTGGCTCAGGGCAGAAGACGCCGCCACCACCAACTCATCCAGCACGCGTCCGCGCTGCTCACCCCAGGCGTCGGCGCGCACACGGCCCGCACGACTTTCCGGCCGCCATAATGGAGTCATGCCGTCCAGCCCGCCAGCATTCCGTCTCCACACCCACAACCTCTCCGGCGCGGACATCGAGGACCTGGCCCTGTACCGGGAGAAATTCCGGCGGCGTCTACCGGAGTCACTGGATGAGTTGCAGGGTCCGGCCCAGGGTGTCGTGGAGCTACCGCTGCACGTGGCCTGGTCCGGGATGACTTCGTACGACATGGGCAAGCCGCGCCAGCGCATGGGCCTGTACCGCACTGGTCTGCACGAGGGCCTCCGCGACGACCTGTCCCGCTACCTCAACCAGGACCTGCTTCTCGATCTGTGGCCTGTGCTGCGCACACTCGTCGGTCGCACCGTGCGCGTCGTATGGGAGGACGCGATCCCCGAGCTCGCCGCCCGCGCCAGGGCAGCCGCGTGACCGACATGCCAGAGCTGCGCAAGCGGCTCCTTGCGGATGTGATCGCGCTCGGCTCCCCGTATCCCCTGGTCCTCACCGGCGGGTATGCCGTGCGGGCGCACCACCTCGTGAACCGGCCCAGCCAGGACCTCGATGTCGCCACCGAGAACCCGGCGGCTCGCCTCCTCGAAGAGACCGGTGATCCGGACATCGGCTGATCCCGTCCGGATGAGACCACATCTGCCCCGGCCGGCGGAACAAGAGCCATGGACCGATCACGCACCACCAGGCAGCGAGCATCGCTCAGCGTTTTTCAACCTCCCGTCGAGGCGTGGCGAGGGACGGGAGCGACCGTCGATGCCGACACCCTCCTGATCGAGGCGAAGCACGAACTCGGCCTCCGCGACGTGGAGATGCGGGTCGCCCGTCGCGAGGTACGCCGGCTGCGCCGCGCTCGCCGGGCCGGCGTGTACCGAAGCGTCGTGCGGAACGCGCAGACGCCGTCCCGCGTCGGCTGTGCGGCGCTCGGCAGCCTGGCCTTCCTCGCGAGCCTCGTGATGCTCGCCGACGGCCTGCCGCAGGCGGCCGACACGCTCAGCGCCGCCGGGACCTTCTGGGCGCTCGCCGTGATGCTGCGGCCGTCCGAGTAGCCCGGCCCAAAGCGCTTACGGTCTCGGCCGGTTCCGAGGCCCCGCACGGCAGACGGCGCAGGCCACGACCGGGCCTCCCGGATCAGGGTCGCGTCAAGGTCGCCGGGCCCGGCCCCTCGGCCGTCGTCCGCCGCCGATGCTGATCAGGAGCACCCGTCGCCGCGGCCGCGCAGGACCGCCCCGCTCCCGGGCGCGTGTGCGGCGCGAGGAGGCGCCCGTGGTGACGGAAACGGAAGTGGGACGGGGAAGGCTCAAGGTCTTCCTCGGAGCGGCCCCCGGCGTCGGCAAGACGTATCGGATGCTCGACGAGGGACACAGCAGGGCGCAGCGGGGCACCGATGTCGTGGCGGCCCTCGTGGAATGTCACGGGCGCCCTCTCACCGAGGAGCGGCTCAGCGGTCTGGAGGTCCTCCCCCGCGCCGCGAGCTCCCATCGAGGCGGTGAGCGCGTCGAGTTGGACCGCGCAGCCGTGCTGCGAAGGCGCCCCCGGGTGGCGCTCATCGACGAGCTCGCTCACTCCAATCCGCCGGGCGCCCGGTATGCCGCGCGCTGGCAGGACGTCGAGCAGCTTCTGGCCGCCGGCATCGACGTCGTCACCACGGTCAGCATTCAGCACCTGGAGTCGCTCAGCGATGTCGTCGAGGGGATCACCGGTGTACCGCAGCGGGAGACCGTCCCCGACGACGTGGTGCGCCGCGCCGATCAGATCGAACTCGTCGACATGCCGGCCGAGGCGCTGCGCCGACGGATGGCGCACGGGAACATCTACGAGGCCGAGAGGATCGACGCCGCGCTGTCCCACTGGTTCCGGCCGGGAAACCTCACCGCACTGCGGGAGCTGGCCCTGCTGTGGCTGGCGGGGCGGGTCGACGAGGCGCTGCAGAAGTACCGCTCGGAACAGGGCATAGACCGTGTCTGGGAGACGCGCGAACGAGTCGTCGTGGCACTGACCGGAGGCGCGGAGGGTGAGACGCTCATCCGGCGTGCGGCCCGGATCGCCGGGCGCAGCGCCGGTGGTGACCTGCTGGCCGTGCACATCGTCCGCAGCAACGGGCTGAGCGGCGGTGCCTCGTCGGCTTCGCTGGCTCGCCAGCGGGCGCTCGTCGAGAGTCTCGGCGGCAGCTACCACTCCGTCGTGGGCGACGAAGTGGCCACCGCGCTCATCGAGTTCGCGCATGCCGAGAACGCCACGCAACTGGTGGTCGGCACCAGCAGACGCCGACGGCTGGAGCGGTTCCTGACCGGTCGCGGTATCGGTGAGACGATCGTCGAACTGTCGCAGGACATCGACGTGCACATGGTCACCCACGAACGCTTCGGCGGAGGCAGACTCCTGCCCTCGCGGCGGCGCACCCTGCCGGCCGTACGGCTCGTCGCGGGACCGGTGTCGGGGCTGGTTCTTCCGGTGGTTCTGACCTTCCTGCTGGCCGGCAGCCGGGGCAGCCTCAACCTGACGAGTGAGGCCCTGCTGTTCCTCGTCGTGGTGGTCGGGGTGGCCTGCCTCGGCGGGGTCGTGTCCGCGCTCGTCGCGTCGGTGACGGCGTCGTTGCTGCTCAACTACTGGTTCATACCGCCGATCGGTGAGTTCACGATCTCCGGGCCCGATAACATCCTCGCGCTTGTGGTGTTCGCGATCGTCGCCGCCACCGTGGCCGCGATCGTCGACCGGTCGCTGCGGCTGTCGCGCCGCGCGGCCCGGGCCACCGCCGAGGCGGAGACGCTGTCGTCGCTGGCGGGATCGATCGTGCGTGGGGACCGGACGGTCCCCGTCCTGCTCGAACGCACGCGGGAGACCTTCTCGATGGTCTCCGTGGAACTGCTCGACCGTCCGGCGACGGACGACGACGCCACCAACGTACCGGTCGGCCCGGACACTCTCCTGGTCCTTCGGGGCCGTACCCTGCCCGCATCCGAGCTGCGTGTCCTGACGGCGTTCGCCGCGCATGTGGCCGCGGCCCTGGAGCGCGCTCGTCTTGTCGAGGCCGCCGCCGAGGTCGAGCCCGTGCGGGCCGCCGACCGGATGCGTACGGCGCTGCTCGCCGCCGTCAGCCACGATCTGCGCACCCCGCTGGCCGCGGGCTGGGCCGCCATCAGCTCGTTGCGCAGCACCGAGGTCGACTTCAGCGACGAGGACCGGGCCGAGCTGCTGTCGACCGCCGAGGAGTCCATGATCCGGCTGAACCGGCTGGTCGACAACCTCCTCGACATGAGCCGGCTCCAGGCGGGAGCTCTCACTCTCCGCCTGCGGCCCACCACGCTCGAGGAGGTGCTCGCGGCCGCTCTGGACTCGCTGCCCTGCGACCCGGCCGGTGTGGCGGTCCGCGTCCCCGACGGTGTGCCGCCCGTCGTGGCGGACCCGCCCCTGCTCGAACGCATCATCGCCAATGTCGTCGGGAACGCCGTCCGGTACGCCCCGCCGGGCAGACCGGTCGTGATCACCGCGAGCGCTCTGGCCGACCAGGTCGAGTTCCGCGTCATCGACCGCGGCCCCGGCCTGCCGGCCGCCGAGCGTGACCGGGCGTTCGTGCCCTTTCAGCGACTGGGCGACACGGACAACACGACCGGGGTCGGGCTCGGCCTCGCTCTCGCGCGGGGCCTGGCCGAAGCCATGGGCGGCACGCTCACGCCGGAGGACACCCCTGGTGGCGGCCTGACCATGATCCTGTCGCTCCCCGCCGCCGCGCAGGAGGTCTCGTGAAGCACGTGCTGGTGGTCGACAACGAGCCCCGCATGCTCGATGTCCTGAGCACCGCGCTGCGGGCCCGTGACTACGCGGTGTCCACTGCGCCGAACGCCGGAACGGCTCTGCACCTCGCCGCACGGCGCCCGCCGGACGTCGTGCTCCTGGACCTGGCCCTGCCCGACCTGGACGGCCTCGACGTCATCCGGTCCCTGCGGGCGTGGAGCTCGGTGCCCGTCATCGTCGTGTCGGGGAGGACCGGAATCGATGACCGTATCGAGGCTCTGGACGCGGGCGCGGACGACTACGTCACCAAACCCTTCGCGGTCGACGAGCTCGCCGCCCGGCTCCGCGCCGTCCTGCGCAGGCCCCACCCGCTGGAAAGCCCCGGACCGGTGGCTCTGGGACCGTACGCCGTCGACCTCGCCGAGCACACCGTCACCCGCAGGCACGATGCGCCTCCCGCGCCGGTGACGGCGGACAGGGTGCACCTGACACCGACCGAGTGGCGGGTCCTGCGCGCACTGCTGCGCGCCCCCGGGCGGCTGGTGACGGGGCAGTCGCTCCTCATCGAGGTCTGGGGCGACGCTCCCCGCAAGAACTCGCACTATCTGCGGGTGTACATGGCCACGCTGCGGCGGAAGCTGGAAGCCGACCCCGCGCATCCGCGGCATTTGATCACCGAACCCGGTCTCGGCTACCGCTTCCGGCGGTGACGGAGCAAGGTGGAAGACAGAGCTCAGGAGGCATTCATGTCCGGTATTCCGCTGCGGGACAAGGCCGCTCTGGCCGCGGCGCTGGTCTGTCCGCTCGCCGTCGCAGGGATCCTGGTGCCGTTTCGCACGCACCTGACCAGCACCAACGGCGCCCTGATCCTCGTCGTGGTCGTCGTGGCGATCGCCGCGGCCGGAAACCGGGCGGCGGGTCTGCTGGCCGCCCTGTCGTCCGCCGTCTGGTTCGACTTCTTCCTCGTCGCGCCCTATCAGCGCTTCGCCATCGACGACAGCGACGACATCCAGACAGCGGTCCTCCTGCTGGTGGTCGGTCTGATCGTCTCGCAGCTGGCGGTCCGCGCCCGACGACTCCAGGTGATCGCCATCACGGACGCCGACCATCTGGCCACCATCCGTGAGACCGCGCAGCTGGCACGGTCCAGCACGTCGCCCGACGCGGTGGTCGAACACGTCCGTGACGAACTGGTGCGGCTGCTCGGACTGCGTGGCTGCCGGTTCGAGTACGGAACGCTGCTGGGGCGCCCGCCGCGGCTGGAGCAGAACGGCGACGTGGTCAGCGGACGGCGGACGTGGGACATCGCCCGCCGCGGATGGCCGCAGGAGGAGATCGAACTGCGCGCGAGCGGCAACGGCCACTACTACGGCAGGTTCATGCTCCTGCCGGCCGCCGGCGCGGCGCCGGCCCCGTTGCA
Source organism: Streptomyces sp. NBC_00876 (assembly GCF_045207435.1). Classification (NCBI taxonomy): domain Bacteria; kingdom Bacillati; phylum Actinomycetota; class Actinomycetes; order Kitasatosporales; family Streptomycetaceae; genus Streptomyces; species Streptomyces sp. NBC_00876. Next base: position 6,735,201 of record NZ_CP108800.1, on the reverse strand, counting down.
GGCGCGGCTGGTCGCGGTGACCCTGGCCAATCTGACGGGCACCACCCTGGCGACGATCGACGCCAAGGGCCGCGGCTGACCCGTCCGCGGCCGCGTACCCGTTGGCGCCCTGCCTCCTGACCTCCTGCTCCCCTGGTCTCTAGACGCCCCGAGCCCCTTGCCCCCTGCGCCCCTACCACCCTGCCCGCTGCCCGCTGCCCGCTGCCCGCTGCCCGCTGCCCAGCATTGACAGGCGGCTTTCCGCAGGTGGGACCGGATCGCGTAAGGGTCTCGTCAAAGACGTACCCATGCCCGTAAGGGACCTGTCAACGGAAGACAGAAGTGCTCGTTCTGGGGCTTTGCTCAAGGTGTCCGAGTGTCCGAATCTCACCTAGGAGCACACGATGGCCGACGTGGCCTTCGTCGTCACCACGATCGCGGTCTTCGCGCTGGTGGCTCTCATTGCCAGGGGGGTGGCCAAGCTATGACCGCCGAGAACATCGTCGGCCTCGTTGTGGCCGTTGCCCTGCTGGGCTACCTCGTCCTCGCCCTTCTTTACCCGGAGAGGTTCTGAGCCCGATATGAGCCCCGTCCTCGCTGGTGTGCTCCAGCTGCTCGCGCTCGTTGTGGCGCTGGGTCTGGCATACCGCCCCCTCGGCGACTACATGGCCGGCGTCTATTCCTCTCCGAAGCATCTGCGGGTGGAGAAGTGGATATACAAGGCCATCGGCGCCGACCCGAACACCGAGATGCGCTGGACCGCCTATCTGCGTGGTGTCCTCGCGTTCTCCGCCGTGAGCGTTCTCTTCCTTTATGTGTTGCAGCGGATTCAGGGTTCTCTGCCCGGTTCGCTCGGTTTCTCGTCGATCGACCCGGATCAGGCGTTCAACACGGCGGCGTCGTTCGTCGCGAACACCAACTGGCAGTCGTACTACGGCGAGCAGGCCATGGGCCACGTCGTGCAGACCGGTGGACTGGCGGTGCAGAACTTCGTCTCGGCGGCTGTCGGTATCGCCGTCGCGGTGGCGCTCGTACGCGGCTTCGCCCGGTCCCGTACCGGTGAGCTGGGCAACTTCTGGTCCGACCTGGTGCGTGGCACCGTGCGGATCCTGATTCCGATCTCCGTGATCGGCGCCCTGGTACTGGTCGCCTGCGGGGCGATCCAGAACTTCTCCGGCATTCACTCCGTCGGGCAGTTCATGGGCGGCTCGCAGCAGTGGAACGGCGGCGCGGTCGCCTCGCAGGAGGTCATCAAGGAGCTGGGTACGAACGGCGGCGGCTACTTCAACGCCAATTCGTCCCACCCCTTCGAGAACCCGAACGGGCTCTCCAACCTCTTCGAGATCTTCCTGATCCTCGTCATCCCGTTCGCCCTGACGCGTACGTTCGGCCGCATGGTCGGCTCCCTTAAACAGGGATACGCGATCCTCGCGACGATGGGTGTCATCTGGCTCGGATTCACCGCGCTGATGATGTGGACCGAGTTCTCCCACCACGGTCCCGCTTTCGATATCGCCGGCGGGGCGATGGAGGGCAAGGAGACCAGGTTCGGCGTCGGCGGCTCGTCCATCTTCGCGGTGGCCACCACGCTCACCTCCACGGGTGCGGTGAACTCGTTCCATTCCTCGTACACGGGCTTCGGCGGCGGTATCACGATGCTCGGCATGCAATTGGGTGAGATCGCTCCCGGTGGTACCGGTTCGGGTCTTTACGGAATGCTGATCATGGCGATCATCGCGGTGTTCATCGCGGGTCTGATGGTCGGCCGTACGCCGGAATACCTGGGGAAGAAGATCGGCACCCGCGAGATCAAACTCGCCGCCTGCTACATCCTCATCACGCCGGCTCTGGTGCTCTGCTTCACGGCGGTCGCCATGGCTCTGCCGACTCCCGGGAATTCGATGACGAATACGGGGGCGCACGGCTTCTCGGAGATTCTGTACGCCTACACCTCCGGCGCCAACAACAACGGTTCGGCGTTCGCGGGGCTGAACGCGGACACCCAGTGGTTCAACACCACGATCGGGCTCGCGATGCTCCTTGGCCGGTTCCTGCCCATGGTGTTCGTCCTGGCCCTGGCCGGCTCGCTGGCCGAGCAGAAGCCCGTACCGGCGACGGCGGGCACGCTGGGCACCCACAAACCGCTCTTCAGCGGTCTGCTGGTCGGCACGATCCTGATCATCACCGGTCTGACCTACTTCCCGGCCCTCGCGCTGGGGCCGCTGGCCGAAGGGCTGGCGTCATGACCATCCGTCTGAAGCAAGAGGACTCGATGTCCACCGACACCCCCTCCCGGGCACCGCACCAGGACGCGCCCACAGGCCATCAGGACGAAGGACGCGTCGGCGCCGGCCTGTTCGACCCGAAGCAACTGCTCAGGTCCTTCCCCGACGCGGTACGCAAGCTCGACCCCCGGATCATGGTCAAGTCCCCGGTCATGTTCGTGGTGCTGATCGGTTCGGTACTCACCACCGTGCTGGCCGCGATGGACCCGACGGACTGGTTCGGCTGGGCCATCGCCGCCTGGCTGTGGCTGACCACGATCTTCGCCAACCTGGCGGAGGCCGTCGCCGAGGGCCGTGGCAAGGCCCAGGCCGACACGCTGCGCAGGGCCAAGACGGACACCGTCGCCCGTCGGATCATCGGCACGAACGAGGAGCGGGTCCCCGGCGCCGAGCTGCGCATCGGCGATCTCGTCGTCTGCGAGGCCGGCGACATCATCCCCGGCGACGGAGACGTCGTCGAAGGCGTCGCGAGCGTCGACGAGTCCGCGATCACCGGCGAGTCCGCCCCCGTCATCCGGGAGTCCGGCGGCGACCGGAGCGCGGTGACCGGGGGGACGAAGGTCCTGTCCGACCGGATCGTCGTCAAGATCACCACCAAGCCCGGTGAGACGTTCATCGACCGGATGATCGCCCTGGTCGAGGGCGCCGCCCGGCAGAAGACACCCAACGAGATCGCCCTCAACATCCTGCTGGCGTCCCTCACCATCGTGTTCCTGCTGGCCGTCGTCACCCTCCAGCCCTTCGCGATCTACGCCGGCAGCGAGCAGTCCATGATCGTGCTGGCCGCGCTGCTGGTCTGTCTGATCCCGACCACCATCGGCGCCCTGCTCTCCGCGATCGGCATCGCCGGCATGGACCGGCTCGTGCAGCGCAACGTCCTGGCCATGTCCGGGCGGGCCGTCGAGGCCGCCGGTGACGTCTCGACGCTGCTGCTCGACAAGACCGGCACCATCACCCTCGGCAACCGCCAGGCCGCCGAGTTCCTCCCGGTCAAGGGCACGACCGAGGCCGGACTGGCGGACGCCGCCCAGCTCTCCTCACTGGCCGACGAGACCCCCGAGGGGCGTTCGATCGTCGTCCTCGCCAAGGAGAAGTACGGGTTGCGCGAGCGTCACCAGGGCGAACTGTCCGGCGCCGAGTGGGTCGCCTTCACCGCCCAGACCCGCATGTCGGGTGTCGACCTCACCGAGAACGGCACCGCTCGCCGGATCCGTAAGGGTGCGTCGGGCTCGGTCCTCGCCTGGGTCCGTGACCAGGGAGGCGCGGTCTCCGATGACGCGGGCCGGCTGGCCGACGCGATCTCCGAAGCCGGCGGCACACCGCTGCTGGTGGCCGTCCACGACGAGCGGGGGCCCCGGGTCCTGGGGGTCATCCACCTCAAGGACGTGGTCAAGGAGGGCATGCGCGAGCGGTTCGACGAACTGCGCCGGATGGGCATCCGTACGGTCATGATCACCGGCGACAACCCGCTGACCGCGAAGGCCATCGCCGAGGAGGCGGGTGTCGACGACTTCCTCGCCGAGGCCACTCCCGAGGACAAGATGGCCCTCATCAAGCGGGAACAGGCCGGCGGCAAACTCGTCGCGATGACCGGCGACGGCACCAACGACGCCCCCGCACTCGCCCAGGCCGATGTCGGTGTGGCCATGAACACCGGAACCTCGGCCGCCAAGGAGGCCGGGAACATGGTGGACCTGGACTCCAACCCGACCAAGCTGATCGAGATCGTCGAGATCGGCAAACAGCTCCTGATCACCCGAGGCGCACTGACGACGTTCTCCATCGCCAACGACGTCGCGAAGTACTTCGCGATCATCCCCGCGATGTTCGCCGTGGTCTACCCCGGCCTGGACAAGCTCAACGTCATGGACCTGTCCTCGCCCCGGTCGGCGATCCTGTCCGCCGTCATCTTCAACGCGCTGATCATCATCGCGCTGGTGCCGCTCGCCCTCAAGGGCGTCCGGTACCGCCCCAGCGGCGCCGACTCCATGCTCCGGCGCAACCTCGGGGTCTACGGGCTCGGCGGCCTGATCGCCCCGTTCATCGGCATCAAGATCATCGACCTGATCATCTCCCTCATCCCCGGAATCGGCTGACCTGCCATGAACAACTCCGTAGGAAACTCCGCCCGGCTGCTCTGGGCAGGACTGCGCGCCCTGCTCGTCCTCACCCTGCTCTGCGGCGTCATCTACCCCCTCGCCGTCACCGGCATCGCCCAGGGCCTCATGCCCGGCCGCGCCAACGGCTCCGAGGTCAGCGCGAACGGCAAGGTCGTCGGCTCCGAACTCATCGGCCAGCGCTACGACCTCCCCCTCAAGAAAGGCCAGGACACCCCGGCCCCCGATCTCAAGTGGTTCCAGCCCCGCCCCTCCAACGGCCTGGGCACCAACAGCGTCAACACCCAGTACTCCCTGATCCTCTCCGGCGCGACCAACCGCTCCGGCGACAACAAGGAACTCATCGACTGGGTCACCGCCGCCAAGGCAGCCGTGGTCAAGGACAACTCCGTCCCCGGCCACCCCGTCCGTCCCTCCCAGGTCCCGGCCGACGCCGTCACCTCCTCAGGCTCCGGACTCGACCCCGACATCTCCCCCGCCTACGCGCAACTACAGGTCAACCGCGTCGCCGCACGCAACCACCTGGACACCGCGCAGGTCGAGAAGCTCGTCGAGCAGCACACCGACGGCCGCATCCTCGGCTTCGTCGGTGAACCCCGCGTCAACGTCCTCCAGCTCAACATCGCGCTCAAGGAGCTCGTGGAGCAGTGACCGGGTTACAGCAAGGGGAGGGGACCGGGGCTGCTGACACCAGCCCCGGTCCCCCGGTTCCCGCTCCCGTCGCCGGCCGCGACAGCTCACGCACGACAGGAAAGGCGGAACGCCGATGACCCGGGTACTGGTGGTGGAGGACGAACCGCAGCTCGTCCGGGCCATCGCGATCAATCTGCACGCCCGCAAGTACGAGGTGGACGCGGCGGCCGACGGGAACACGGCGCTGCGGCTCGCCGCGGCGCACCCGCCCGATGCCGTGCTCCTGGACCTCGGTCTGCCGGACATGGACGGCATCGAGGTGATGCGGGGGCTGCGGCGATGGTCCCGGGCACCGATCCTGGTGGTCTCCGCGCGGACCGCGTCCGGCGAGAAGGTCAGAGCACTCGACGCCGGCGCCGACGACTACATCACCAAACCGTTCAGCATGGACGAACTCCTCGCCCGGCTGCGGGTCGCGACCCGGCGTACGGGCTCCGCGTCCCGTGCGAGTGGCGAGGGAACCGTCGTCACCGAAGGGTTCGTCCTCGACCTGGTCACGAAGGAGGCCAGACGCGACGGGCGCACCGTCCGGCTGACGCCGACCGAATGGCAGTTGCTGGAGATCCTGATCCGCAACACCGGCCGGCTCGTCAGCCGGCGCCAGTTGCTGGACGAGGTGTGGGGGCCCGCCCACCGGGAGCACAGCAACTATCTCCGGGTGTACATGGCCCAGTTGAGGCGGAAGCTCGAACCGGACCCCGCGCACCCCCGTCACTTCATCACCGCCCCGGGCATGGGATACCGCTTCGAGAAGTGAGGGGCCGCCGACGCGGCCCCTCACGGCTTTCCCCCCTCCGGACCGGATGGCTTCAGAGACTGGAACCTGCCGGAGGCGAAGGGGCGGATCCTCGCGCTGAGGGGTGTCTGCGACGCCGCGCCGGCGCCCGCGTAAGGAACGCGGGAAGAGTTCGGCGCGCAGCGCCGGGAACACGCCGGTATCCACGGGACGACCGCGGTCGTCTGCCGCCCGCGGTCCCGGTCCTGGACACACCGGCCGAGCCGCCCGCGGTCCGCAGCCCGCGGTGGCCACGCGCGCGGACCCTGTGCGGCACCACCTGATTCGAGTGCGGGGCGGCCCCTTCAAGGGGCCGCCCCGCGCAGTGACGACAGTGCTGTGCGGGCCCGCCGTTGCGCGGCTCCGGTGTCAGAACCGGTCCGGATACTTGATGGACAGCACCAGGTACCCGACGAGGCTGATGGCGACGATGAGGCCGATGATGTTCTCAGTGGTCACGTGGCACTCACCACGGGACGCGCTGCGGGCCCAGGAAATGCCGGGGCATGACGGCTCCTTCGATGTCTGCGGGAGAAGGCCGGCGGGGAGGCAGGGCCTGCGGGGAGAGGGCCGGCGGGGAGAGCCGGCCGGCGCGGTTCCGGACGTTCACAGTCCGATGTCGCGGCCGTTGATGTCGGCGAGGGATTCGCGGCGTATCAACAGCCGGGCGCGGCCTTCGTGGACGGCGACCACGGGCGGGCGGCCGACCGCGTTGTAACTGGACGCCATGGACAGGTGGTAGGCGCCCGCGACCGGAATGGCCACGAGGTCGCCCGGGTGGATGTCGCCCGGCAGCGCCGCGTCGGCGGCCAGTACGTCGCCCGCCTCGCAGTGCCGGCCGACGACGGTCGCCGTGCACGGAGCGGCCGTCGAGCGGCGGCCGATGAGCCGGGGCGCGTAACGGGCGCCGTACAGCGCGGGCCGCGGGTTGTCGCTCATGCCGCCGTCCACGGCCACGAAGACGCGGTCGCCGGTCCTCTTGACGGCGAGCACCCGGTAGAGCGCCACGCCCGCGGGTCCCACCAGGGCGCGGCCCGGCTCGATGGTGAGCCGGGGCACGGGGATGCCGGCAGCGGTGCAGCTCGTGGCCAGTTCGCGGCGGATCCGGTCGCCGAGGGAGGGGATGTCGAGCGGTTCCTCCCCCGGCCGGCAGGCGACCGCGTGTCCGCCTCCCATGTCCAGTTCGGGCAGCGTCACCGTGTGCTGCCGGTGGATCCGGGCCAGCAGCCCCACCATGCGCCGCAGCGCGGTCAGGTAGGGCTTGACCGTGGTGATCTGCGAGCCGATGTGGCAGTGCAGTCCGACCAGTTCCAGGTGTGGTTGGTCCAGGATCCGGGCGATGGCGTGCCGGGCGCTCCCGTCGGTGAGGGAGAGCCCGAACTTCTGGTCGTCGGTGCCGGTGCGGATCGCGGCGTGGCCGCCCGCGCTGACGCCGGGGACCACGCGTACCAGCACCTTCTGCCGTGCGCCGTCCGGCACGAGCGCGGACAGCCGGGCGATCTCCCAGGCACTGTCGATGACGATCCGTCCGACGCCGAGGCGCAGCGCGGTGCTCAGGTCGTCCGGGCTCTTGGCGTTGCCGTGGAGCACGATGCGCTCGGCAGGGAAGCCGTTGATGACGGCGAACTCCAGCTCACCGGCGGAGCAGACGTCCAGGCCGAGGCCCTCCTCCCGCACCCAGTGCAGGAGCGCGCGGCAGAGGAACGCCTTCGCCGCGTAGACGACATCGGTGTCCGGGAAGGCCCGCAGATAGGTGCGGCAGCGTTCTCGCACCTCGCCCTCGTCGAGGAGGTATACCGGGGTCCCGAAACGCTCGGCGGCCTCGGCGAGGGAGACGCCTCCCACCGCGACATCGCCGTGGGAGGCGACCCGTGCGGAGGCGGGCCAGACGGACAGGCCTGCGGCGTTGCCCAACGGTACGGGGACCGCGGGCGGCAGGTCCGGCGCCGTTGCCGGGACCGGCAGTGCGGTCAGTGCGGTGTTCATGGTGTTCCCCCGGCCGGTCATGTGGTCGGTGCGGGAGACAGCGGCTGAGTGCCGCCCGCGCGAAGTACGTCAGCCGTGCGCGGATCCCGGGCCGGCCGGTGATTGCGCCGCGGCTCACGGGACGTACGGCTGACGGGCCCGGCAGCGCGTTTGGCACCGGGTCCGGGGGCGGCCGGCAGCGGGTCGACGGTGAGGTCGACGACTCCCAGTGGTGCGACGAGCGCGCGCACCGCCGGCTCGGAGAGCCGGATCCAGGCCTGCCGCTGCCCGAGGGTGTGCGTCAGGTGCCGCTCGTCGGTGAACGCGACCGCGGTGCGGACGCCGAGAGGCGTACGGAAGAGGCGGGCGCAGTAGCCTGCGGGCCCTGGCCGGACCGGAACGAACAATGCTCCGGCCCGGTTCGGTTGAAGGGGGTCGGGATCCTCGGCGCGCTGAATGTCGTTCATGGCACTCCTCGTGAGGGCGGGTCGGTGCCCCGGACCACTCACGATCCGGGGCGTACCAGCGACGCTATGCCCGCTCCTGCCGCGCCTGACGTGTCCCTTGGCGGACTCTTGATCACGGAAGCCCGACCCTTGACGCACGATTGACAGCGGCCCCTCCCAGCGACACCTTCAGCACGGTGCCGGGGAGCGGCCCCGCGCGGGTCAGCCGACGTGGATACGCGGCCGCCTCGCCATGTCCGGTTCGGCGCGGCGCAGCACCTCACGCGTCACCGGTGCGACCTCCCCGTCGCCGAAGACGAGGAAGCGCAGCAAGTGGCCGACGGGGTTGCCCTCGGTCCAGTTGAAGTAGCCGTGCGGGATCTGCCCGGTCCGCTCGCGCAGTTCCATCAGTACGGCGGCGATGGTGTTGGGTACGACGGCGCCCTCCACGCGCAGCCTCCGGGCGCCGTGCTTCTCGTCGCCGTGCACATGCAGGTCGGCCGTGAAGTCGGAGGAGTTCTGGATGAACACCTCGAGGAACAGGACGGGCCGGCCGTCCGGGATATGGGTCTGCTCGCGCTGGCTGTACTCCTTGGCCCGGTACTCGGCCGTGCTGTGCTCCCGCGGTTCATGGGCGATGATCCGCAGCGGACCCGACGCGGCCGCCTCGTCGATGATGCGCAGCGCCGCCTCGTCGAACGTCACCGTCGCGGCGCGGAGTTCGAACGCGCGGTGGATCCGCGACGCGAACGAGGTGAGCAGGATGCCGGTGATGAAGAGTGCGGCGATCTTGATGCCGTCCGGGCGCTCGATGACGTTGGTGACCAGCGTGTACGCGAAGACCACCACGATGACGCCGAAGCCGGCGGCCGCTCCGCGGTGGCCCCTGGCACGGGCCGCGATGGCGGAGGCGAAGGAGGCCGAGAGCATCAGGACCAGCACGCCGGTGGCGTACGCGCCGCTCTGCGCGTCGACGTTCGCGTCGAACCAGAGGGTGATGCCGACCGCGATCGCCATGAAGACGAGCACCAGGGGCCGCACCGCGCGGGTCCACTCCGGCGCCATGCCGTAGCGGGGCAGATAGCGCGGTACGAGGTTGAGGAGCCCGGCCAGCGCGGAGGCCCCGGCGAACCACAGGATCGCGATCGTCGACACGTCGTACACCGTCCCGAAGGCCTCACCCAGGTGCTCGTGCGCCAGATAGGCCAGGGCCCGTCCATTGGCCGGGCCGCCGGCCTTGAAGTCTTCCTCGGGGATCAGGATGGTGGTGGCCAGACTGGAGAGCAGCAGGAAGCAGCTCATGATCAGCGCGGCGGTGGTCAGGAGCCTGCGGGTGTCACGGATCCGCCCCGCCGGCTTCTCGTACGTGTCAGAGGAGGCGCCGCGGATCTGGGGCATGACGGCCACGCCGGTCTCGAATCCGGACATGCCGAGGGCGAGCTTGGGGAAGACCAGCAGCGCCACCCCGATCATGGCCAGGGGCGAGGAGTGCGCGGCGGTCATCGCGTCCCACCAGTTCCCGATCACGACGGGCTTCGACAGGATCTGCCACGCGGACGTCGCGAGGACGACGAGGTTGAGCGTGAGGTAGATGCCGACGAGGACCACGGCGATGCCGATCGCCTCCCGGAAGCCCTTGAGGAAGACCGCGCCGAGGCCCCCGACCAGGACGAGGGTGATCCAGACGTTGCCGCCCTCCGTCCAGTGCGGGGCGAAGGGGTTCTCGACCACGTGCGCGGAGGCGTCTGCGGCCGACAGGGTGATGGTGATGATGAAGTCGGTGGCCGCGAATCCGAGCAGCACCAGGACGAAGATCTTCCCTGCCCACCAGGGGAGCAGCCGCTCGAGCATGGCGATCGAGCCCTCACCGTGCGGGCTCTCCTTGGCGACGCGCCGGTATACGGGCAGCGCGCCGCCGAGGGTCAGCGCGATCAGTACCAGGGTGGCCAGCGGGGAGAGCAGCCCTGCGGCGAGCGCGGCGATGCCCGGCTGGTAGCCGAGGGTGGAGAAGTAGTCGACGCCGGTCAGGCACATCACGCGCCACCACGTGTGGCCCTTGTGCTCGGCCGGCGGGGTGCCGTGCGGTCCCGGGTGCCGGGCCGACTGCTCGCTCAGCCCCTCCAGCAGCCAGGTGCGTGCCGCGTGGGACTCCCGCTCTCCGGTCATCTCTGATTGCTTCCTGTCCTGCTCGCCGAATCGGTGTGGCGGGGAGCGAGTGTCCAGGTCATCGTCACCTACACCCCGGGCCGGGGCGAGCGCAGCGGGCCGGGGTGTCTCCTCGCGCGTCATCGGGCGGCACAGACCTGAGCCATTCAGTGCCACTCGGCGCCATCCGGTGCCACTTGGCACCACATGGCGCCATTCCCTGCCCCGGAGAGCACCCGCGCGCGCCGGACATCACGATCACACGAACCACCACCAGCACATTTTCGCAGGTCAGAGCCACCAAACCTCATCTCGACCCCGAGATGTCACCACAACGCTTGCACATGGAGCCACGATGGTGCCATTATGGCGTCATGGACCTCACCCCGTATGTCGACACCCTCCGCCGCGAACTCGCGGTGGCCGCCGAGGCCGGCGGCGACGAAGCGCGCGAGCTGGCCGAGAGGCTCACCGCTCCCCTGGAGTCGGCGACACGGCTGACCATGCTCAACGTGCTCTCCGCAGCCATGGACGAGATCACCCGTGAACTCGCCCCCGGCTCGGTCGACGTACGGCTGCGCGGGCTCGACCCCGACTTCGTGGTGACGCTGCCGCCCACCGGCGGCGCCCCCTCGGAGCCCGCCGCGCCCGCCGAACCGCTCATGCCTGCGGCCCCGGCCGAAGGTGACGAGGGCGGCACCGCCCGCGTCAATCTGCGTCTGCCGGCCCACCTCAAGGCCCGCGCCGAGGAGGCCGCGAACCGCGAGGGCCTGTCGGTCAACGCCTGGCTGGTGCGCGCCGTGTCCGCCGCGGTCGACGGCGGCCCCCGGCCGCGTACGACGGAGAAGACCCAGACCATCGGGCAGAACTTCACGGGCTGGGTGCGCTGACCGCACCCACGCCCGCACCACTTCACCCACACCACGTCCCACCAGCGGGAACGTGTTGAAGACCCAAGAGGACGGGACAGTTATGCCTTCTTTCGACACTCCCGAACCGATCTCGGTCACCGCGCACGTGGAGGCCGGCTCCATCCAGTTCACCGCGGGCGACCGCCCCGACACCGTCGTCGAGGCCCGGCCGCGTGACCCGAAGAAGGACCAGGACGTACGGGCGGCCGAGCAGACCTCGGTCACGTACGGCAGCGGCACCCTGACCGTCAGGACGCCGAAGCAGCGCTATCTCCTCGGGCGGACCGGCACCGTCGACGTGACGGTCGAACTGCCCACGGGCTCGCGCATCGAGGTGACCGGCGCCTGGGCCCAGGTGCTCGGCGAGGGCCGGCTCGGCGAGGTCCGTGTGAAGACCTCGTCCGGTGACGTCCGCTTCGACACGACCGGGCCGCTCCAGCTGACCGCCTCGCACGGCTCGATCACCGTGGACCGGGTCGAGGGCAACGCCGAGATCACCACCAGCTCCGGCAGCCTGCGCGTCGGCCTCGTCGACGGCTCCGCCGTCCTGAAGAACTCGCACGGCACCACGACCGTCGGCGCCGCGACCGGCGAGCTGCGGGTGAGCGGTGCCAACGGCGACATCGACATCCGGCGTGCCGAGGACTCGGTCACCGCCACCACCGCCCACGGCACCCTGCGCGTCGCCGAAGTCGCCCGCGGCACGGTCCAGCTGGAGACGAGCTACGGGGCCATCGAGGTCGGTGTGCGCGAGGGCACCGCCGCCTGGCTCGACGTCAACTCCGGCTCCGGCCAGGTGCGCAACACCCTCACCGCTTCCGAGACCCCGGAGCAGGACGAGGACACCGTCAAGGTCCGCGCCCGCACCCGGTACGGCAACATCGACATCCGCCGCGCCAAGCCCTGACCTGGCCCGACCTGCCCTGCTCTGCCCTGACCTGACCTGACCCAGTGGTACCGGTCTCGCCCCGTCAGTCCCCCAGCCGCGCTTCACCCTTCGCCCGGGAGGGCCCCATGCCTTCATCTGTCATGCCCACATCCAGAAGCGGGAACGACCAGGAGCCGCCCGCCGCCGTCTCCGCCGTCGGGCTGCGTAAGTCGTACGGTGACAAGCTCGTGCTCGACGGGATCGATCTGCGGATCCCGGCCGGCAGTGTCTTCGCGTTGCTCGGTCCGAACGGTGCCGGCAAGACGACGGCGGTGAAGATTCTCTCCACGCTCATCTCCGCCGGTTCCGGTTCGGGTGAGATCCGTGTCGGTGGTCATGACCTGGCCACCGATCCGCAGGCGGTGCGTGCGGCGATCGGTGTCACCGGGCAGTTCTCCGCCGTGGACGGCCTGATCACGGGCGAGGAGAACATGCTCCTGATGGCGGACCTGCACCACCTCTCCAGGAGCGAGGGGCGGCGGGTCGCCGCCGAACTGCTGGAACGCTTCGACCTGGTGGAGGCCGCGAAGAAGCCCGCCTCCACCTACTCCGGCGGCATGAAGCGCCGCCTGGACATCGCGATGACCCTGGTCGGGAACCCGCGGATCATCTTCCTCGACGAACCCACCACCGGCCTCGACCCGCGCTCCCGCCACAACATGTGGGGCATCATCCGCGACCTGGTCGCCGACGGAGTCACCGTCCTGCTCACCACCCAGTACCTGGACGAGGCCGACGAACTCGCCGACCGCATCGCCGTACTGAATGACGGAAAGATCGCCGCGGAAGGCACCGCCGACGAACTCAAGCGCCTCGTCCCCGGCGGACACGTACGACTCCGCTTCTCCGACCCCGACGCCTACCGGTCCGCCGCCACCGTCCTTCACGAAGCGACCCGCGACGACGAAGCACTGTCACTCCAGATCCTCAGCGACGGCAGCCAGCGCGACCTGCGCTCCATCCTCGACCGGCTGGACTCCGCCGGCATCGAAGCCGACGAACTCACCGTCCACACCCCCGACCTCGACGACGTCTTCTTCGCCCTGACCAGCAGCAGTAACCAGCCGGCCCAGGCCAACCGGTCCAGCCAGGCCAACCAGTCCAAGGAGACAGCCCGATGAGCGCCCTCTCACTCGCCGTCCGCGACTCGTCAACCATGCTGCGCCGCAACCTCCTGCACGCACGGCGCTACCCCTCCCTCACCCTGAACCTGCTCCTCACCCCGATCATGCTGCTCCTGCTCTTCGTCTACATCTTCGGAGACGTGATGAGCGCGGGCATCGGCGGCGGCGGCGCCGACCGCTCCGAGTACATCGCGTACATCGTCCCGGGCCTGCTGCTGATGACCATCGGCAGCACCACGATCGGCACCGCGGTGTCCGTCTCCAACGACATGACCGAGGGCATCATCGCCCGCTTCCGCACCATGGCGATCCACCGCGGATCGGTCCTCATCGGGCACGTCGTCGGCAGCGTGCTGCAGTGCATCGCCAGCGTCGTCCTCGTCGGCGCCGTCGGCGTCGCCATCGGTTTCCGCTCCACCGATGCCACCGTCCTGGAGTGGGCCGCCGCGTTCGGACTCCTCGTGCTCTTCGCCACGGCGTTCACCTGGATCGCGGTCGGCATGGGCCTGATCAGCCCGAACGCCGAGGCCGCCAGCAACAACGCGCTGCCGATGATCCTGCTGCCGCTCCTGTCCAGCGCCTTCATCCCGGTCGACACGATGCCGGGCTGGTTCCGGCCCATCGCCGAGTACCAGCCCTTCACCCCCGCCATCGAGACCCTGCGCGGCCTGCTGCTCGGCACCGAGATCGGCAACAACGGATGGCTCGCCATCGCCTGGTGCGTCGGCCTCACCGTGCTCGGCTACTTCTGGTCCACCGCGAGGTTCAACGACGATCCGAAGTAGCGGGAGAAGCCGCACCGGGCAGCACCTTGCGGGCCGCAGCCGGCAGCCCGTCCCGCTCCACGGGGGCGGCGTACACCGACACCGCGTCGGCGTGCGCCGCCCCGCCGGCGTACTCCCGCCCGCTTCCGGGCACATGGCTTACGGTCTCGTGACGTGCCGGGCCGGAAGCGAAGGTCCTGGAGCCGTGCGCCCTAACGTGGGTCCCATGCGTGTACTTGTCACCGGCGGAGCCGGGTTCATCGGTTCGGAGATCGTCCGGACTCTCACCTCCACCGGGCACGAGGCGGTGGTGCTCGACGCGCTGCTCCCCTCGGCACACGGCGCCGACACGGCCCGGACCGCCGCCGCGGGCGGTGCGGACGGAACGTTGATCGTCGCGGACGTACGTGATCGCGAGGCCGTGGACCGCGCGTTGCGGGGCATCGACGTCGTCTGCCACCAGGCCGCGATGGTCGGGCTGGGCAAGGACTTCGCGGACGCCCCGCAGTACGTGGGGTGCAACGACCTGGGAACGGCCGTGCTGCTTGCCGCGATGGCCGCGGCGGGAGTGCGGAGTCTGGTGCTCGCCGGATCGATGGTGGTCTACGGCGAGGGCCGCTACTCCTGCCCCCGTCATGGCGGGGTCCGGCCGGGCCCGAGGGCGGAGGCCGATCTGGCCGCCGGCCGGTTCGAGCCGCACTGTCCGCACTGCGGCGCCGAACTGGAGCCGGGGCTGGTCGCGGAGGACGCCCCGGCCGACCCGCGCAACGTGTACGCGGCGACCAAGCTCGCCCAGGAACACCTCGCCTCCTCCTGGGTGCGGGCTACGGGCGGCAGCGCGGTGTCGCTGCGCTACCACAACGTGTACGGGCCGGGGATGCCGCGCGACACCCCTTATGCCGGTGTCGCCTCCTTCTTCCGGTCGGCCCTGGCACGGGGCGAGTCACCCCGCGTCTTCGAGGACGGCGGCCAGCGCCGCGACTTCATCCATGTGCGCGACGTGGCCGCCGCGAACGCCGTGGCGCTGGAGGCGGTCGCGGGAAGGGGTCCGGCCGCCTTCGCCGCGTACAACACCGGGAGCGGACAGCCGCACACCATCGGTCAGATGGCCGCCGCCCTCGCCGCGGCCCACGGCGGACCGGCGCCGGTGGTCACCGGTGAGTACCGGCTCGGGGACGTACGCCATGTCACGGCGGACTCGCGGCGGCTGCGCGACGAACTGGGCTGGAAGCCGGCGGTGGGATTCGCCGAGGGGATGGCGCAGTTCGCGTCGGCGCCGCTGCGGGAAGCGGCGACCGGGCTGCCCGTCTGAGACTCACGCCGACGGCAGGGTCACCTCGAAGCAGCAGCCGCCGATGACGTTGCGGACCTCGGCCCGGCCGGCGTGTGCCTCGACGATCCCCCGCACGATGGCGAGTCCGAGGCCCGCGCCGGCCGGGGGCGTACGGGCATGGCTGCCGCGCCACCCGGTGTCGAAGACCCTGGGCAGGTCCTCCTCCGGGATGCCGCCGCAGCCGTCCGTCACCGACAGGACCACCCCGCCGTCCGCACGGTGCGCGGCCACCGCGACGGTGCCGTCGGCAGGGGTGCGGCGGATCGCGTTGATCAGGAGGTTGCCCAGGACCCGGCTCATCTCCTTGGCGTCCACCTCCACGGGAACCGCCTCGATCCGGTCGCCGACCAGCCGCACACCGTGCTCCCTGGCCAGCGGGTCCGCACCGGCGAGCGCGTCGCCCACCAGGTCGTAGACGGAGATCCGGCTGGGGGTCAGGGTGAGCGAACCTGCATGGATACGGGACAGCTCGAAGAGGTCGCCGACCATCTCGTTCATCCGGTCGACCTCGGTGCGTATCTGCCGCAGATAGCGTCGCGAGTCGACGGCCATGCCGTCCTCCAAGGCCTCGGACATGGCCCGCAGACCGGCGAGCGGAGTGCGCAGGTCGTGCGAGATCCAGGCGACGAGCTCTCGCCGCGAGGCCTCCAGGGCGCGCTCCCGCTCGCGTGAACTGTCGAGCTTGGCACTGGTGGAGGCCAGTTCGCGGGTGAGAGCGGCGAGTTCGGCGGTGGCCGGGGCCGCGGGCGCCGCGAAGGTGCCGCCGTCGCCGAAGGAGCGGGCGGCCAGGGTCAGATCGCGGCTCCGCGCCGCCACCCAGCGGCCCAGCAGCATCGCGGTGACGAGTGAGACGACGGCGGCCATGGCGACGACGGTGGTGATCACGCTCAGGTCGTGCGGCGACAGGAACATCGCCCAGGCGACAGCCAGCGTCCCGGCGAGCATCGCGGTCACGGCCACGGCGGCCACCACGGTCAGTGAGACGACGAGGGAACGGTGCCGGAAGAGCCGCAGGACCAGTGCGCCGAGCAACCCGGCCGCGGCGGCGCCCAGGAAGGCGAAGAGCGCGATGAGGAGGACGTCGGTCATGACGGCGTTCCGGTGCCGGTTCCGTTGCCGGTTCCGGTTCCGGTTCCGGCCGCGAGGGTGCCGGCCGTGGCGGTGTTGGTCGTGGCGGTGTTGGTCGTGGCGGTGTTGGTCGTGGCGGTGCTGGCCGTGGCGGTGCTGGCCGTGGCGGTGTTGGCCGTCCGGCCCGGGGGGAGGTCCAGCCGGTAGCCGACGCCCCAGACCGTACGGATCAGTTCCGGGCGGGCCGGGTCGGTCTCCACCTTCCCGCGCAGCCGGCGTACATGGACGGTCACCGTCGACAGATCGCCGAAGTCCCAGCCCCAGACCTCGCTCATCAGCTCCTCCCGGGTGAACACCCGGCCCGGGTGGCGCAGGAAGAAGGCGAGCAGGTCGAACTCCCGCAGCGTGAGGGCCAGTGCACTCCCCTCCCACGTCGCATGCCTGGCCACGGGGTCGAGGACGAGACCCGCGCCCTCGAGCAGTGCCGAGCGCCCAGCGGGCGCCGCGGACGCTCCGACGCGGCGCAGCACCGAGTCGACGCGCAGGACGAGCTCGCGCGGGCTGAATGGCTTGGTGACGTAGTCGTCCGCCCCCGTCTCCAGGCCGAGGATGCGGTCGTCCTCGTCGCCTCGCGCGGTCAGCATGATGACCGGCACCGGTCCGTGCGCGCGCATGCGGCGGCAGACCTCGAACCCGTCCATGCCGGGCAGCATCAGGTCCAGAACGGCCAGGTCGGGCCGGCGGGCGGCGTACTGATCGAGTGCGTCCGGGCCGTTCGCCGCCCGGGTCACGTCATATCCGGCACCGGTCAGATAGCCGGTGACCACCTCCGCGACCGTGGGGTCGTCGTCCACGACGAGTACGTGGCCGCGTGAGGTGGCGCCCGGCTCCGTCCCCGACGCCGGCGGCGTCCCGTGGGCGGGGCAGGGCGGCGAAGGGTCCGGGGTCGTCTGCATGTCACCACCTTGGCACTCGCGGCGGTGCGGCGCGGACGCCCCTGCGCCGCAGCCCGGCGACGTCCATATTTCGTAAGAATCCGGAACCCGAATTGTCGGATTTCGCTCCGTAGGGTAAGCCGCGTGAATCCTCCCTCCGATACTTCCGGCCCCTGTGCCGACCTCGTTCTGCCCTGTCTGGACGAGGCCGCCGCCCTGCCCGGGGTGCTGGCCTCGGTCCCTCGCGGCTGGCGGGCGATCGTCGTGGACAACGGCTCGACCGATGGTTCGGCCGAACTGGCCCGGTCGCTGGGCGCGACCGTGGTGCACGAACCGCGGCGCGGCTTCGGCGCCGCCTGTCAGGCCGGTCTGCTCGCCTCCGAGGCGGAGTTCGTCTGCTTCTGCGACTGCGACGGCTCGCTGGATCCCGGGCTGCTGCCCGGTTTCGTCCGCCGGATCGCCGACGGCGAGTGCGACCTGCTGCTCGGCCGCCGCCGCCCCGTGGGGCGCGGCGCCTGGCCGCTGCACGCACGGGCGGGCAATGCCGCCCTCGCCCGGATGCTGCACCGCCGTACCGGGCTGCGGCTGCACGACCTCGGGCCGA
Organism: Streptomyces sp. NBC_00876; assembly: GCF_045207435.1. Lineage (NCBI taxonomy): Bacteria > Bacillati > Actinomycetota > Actinomycetes > Kitasatosporales > Streptomycetaceae > Streptomyces > Streptomyces sp. NBC_00876. The sequence goes on along the minus strand of NZ_CP108800.1, from coordinate 6,717,129 downwards.
TGCGGGCCGCGCGCCGGGCCGATCTGCTGGCGCTCGGTCTCACCGACCGGCGCAGCGGGTACCCGCTTCAGATGGTGGTGCGCGCGGCCGATGCGGGGCTGCGTGTCGCAGAGACGGATGTCCCGTATCTCGCGCGGACCGGGAAGTCGAAGGTCACCGGCACCTGGCTGGGCACCTGGCACGCGGTGCGCGACATGCGCGCCGTGCTGGGTGAGCCTCCGGTCCTGGCAGGAGCTACGCGATGACCTCGTCCGAGGCCGGCGCCGGCCGCCGGGCCCCGGCCGGGGTGACCACCCTGCTGGTCATCGCGAAGGAACCGCTGCCCGGCCGGGTCAAGACCCGCCTCACTCCGCCCTTCTCCCCCGTCGAGGCCGCGCGGCTGGCCGAGGCGGCGCTCGCCGACACCCTGCGCGCCGTCCTCGCGATGCCGGCCGCGCGGCGCGTGGTCGTTCTGGACGGGGTTCCCGGTCCGTGGCTGCCGCCCGGGATCGACGTGGTGGAGCAGTGCACGGGTGGTCTCGACGAACGGCTCGCCGCCGCCTTCGGCGCCTGCACGGGGCCGGCCCTCCTGATCGGGATGGACACCCCACAGGTCACCGCGGCCGATCTGGCACCCGCGCTCTCCCCCGCCGCCTGGGACGGCTGCGACGCCTGGTTCGGCCCCGCCGAGGACGGCGGATTCTGGGCGCTGGGCCTGGCCGAACCCGACCCGGCGCTCCTTCTCGGCGTCCCGATGTCCGTGCCCGAGACCGGTGCCGTGCAGCGGCGCCGGCTGGTCGACGCCGGGCTGACCGTTCGCGGTCTTCCCCGGCTGCGGGACGTGGACACGGCGGCCGATGCCGCGCACGTCGCCGCGCTCGCGCCGCACGGCCTGTTCGCCGCGGCGCTGGCCCGGACGACCCCGGTGGCCGCCCGGTGAGCCGCACCCTGCCGGAGTCCGGCCTGACCGGCCCGGCGCATCGGGACGCCGGCTCGTGGAGCACCGACCCGTACGCGAACGCCCTGCGCAACGGGCACGGTCCGCTCTTCCTCCGCCGTACGGACGGCTGGCTGCTGCCGCTGGATGTCGAGCGCTGGTGCGCGGTCGCGGACGCGGCGGATCTGTCGGCGCTGCGCCGCTGCGAGGGCCCCGTCCTGGACATCGGGTGCGGGCCGGGGCGGCTGGTGGCCGCTCTGGCGGCCCGCGGCCACCGTGCGCTCGGCATCGACGTCAGCGAGGCGGCGGTCGCCCGTACCGTGCGGCTCGGCGGCTCGGCACTGCGCCGCTCCGTCTTCGAACCGCTGCCGGGCGAGGGGCGTTGGGGCACCGTCCTGCTCGTCGACGGCAATATCGGCATCGGCGGCGACCCCCGTCATCTCCTTCACCGCACCGCCGCCCTGGTCGCTCCCGGCGGGCTGCTCATCGCCGAGACCGCGCCCCAGGACATCGACGAGCGGGTGGAGGTCCGGCTGGACGACGGCCGGGCCGCCCGCTCCGCATCGGCGCCCGCCCCGCAGTTCCCCTGGGCCCGGCTCGGCACCCCTGCGCTGCTGCGGTACGCGCGGCCGCTCGGATGGCATCCGGCCGGCCAGTGGGAGGCGAACGGCCGCCCGTTCGTATCCCTGCGACACCACCGGACGGTCCGCGCCCCGGCCGGACCCCTGACGACGTGAACAGCGCGGCCTCGTCCGGACGATTCCCGGCCCCACGCCGTCGGGGTCCGCCGTCACGCTCCACGGCCACGGTCCCCTGTCGCGCCGATGGTCACGCCCTGCCCGCCGGCGAAAGGCCCTAGAGTGCCCGGGTGCCCTCGTACAGCATTGGCCAGGCAGCGGAGCTGCTGGCTGTGAGTCCCGAGACCGTTCGCCGCTGGGCGGACGGCGGTCACCTCGCGATGGACCGGGGCGGGTCGGGGAACCGGATGATCGACGGCGTCAGTCTGGCGGGCTTCGCCACGGAGCGGGCGGCCGGTCTGCATCCGGTGCCCGGTGGGGTCATGACGTCGGTGCGCAACGCGTTCGCCGGCATCGTCACCGCGGTGACGGTCGACGACATCGTGGCCCAGGTGGAGATCCAGTCGGGGCCGCACCGGCTGGTGTCGCTGATCAGCCGCGAGTCCGTCGAGGAACTCGGCCTGGAGGTCGGGGTCCTGGCGACGGCCCGGGTCAAGTCGACGCATGTGCACATCGACCGGCCGGAGAACCAGGGCTGAGCGGCTGAGCGGCACCCGGCCCGGTCAGCGGCAGAGCAGGGCCGCCTGAAGATCGAGTTTGTGGTCGAGCCGGGCAAGGTCGCGGCCGGTGAGCGTCTCGATGCGCCGGACGCGGTAGTGAACGGTGTTGACGTGCAGATGGAGGGCTTCGGCGGTGCGCGCCCAGGAGCCGTTGTGTCTGAGGAAGACCTCGAGGGTTTCCAGGAGCATGCGCTGCGAGGCGCTCTCCCCGTCGACGAGCGGACCCAGGGTCCGGGCGCTGAACACCTCGCGTACGGACTGCGGGACTCCGACGAGGAGGGCGGGCAGCGTGGTGAGGTCGTCCGCCGAAGTCAGACAGGATCGGGCAGGGGCGGTCGCACGGGCCGCGGCCTGCGCGTAGCGGGCCTGTACGAGGCTGCCGCGAAGCTCCCCGGGGGTCGCGACGGACGTTCCCGCGCCGGCGTGCAGTGCCGCGGTGGGGTGGCAGGCCGCCAGGAGCGGCCAGACCGACCGGAGCCGGTCTTCTTCCGTGCCCGATCCGCCCTGGACGACCGCCACGGCCTCGCCCTCCTCATCACCGGATTCGCCCACGGCGAAGGGGCGGTCGGGGTGGTGGCGCAGCGCCTCGGACAGGGCGTCCGCCGCCGCGCACGCGTCACCGTGCGCCGTCCGCGCCGTGATGACCCGGTACGGGCCGTCGGCGGGCAGGCCGCTGCTCCGGAGTGCGCGCACCAGTGACGTGAGGTCCGTCGCCGGGGAGCCGATCGACTCGACGAGGGTGCGGGCCCTGTCGCGTACCGTCTTCTCTGCGCGTGCGCCGCGGTGCTCGTGCTGGGCGAGGACGTCGGCTATTTCGTGGAGGACCCGTGGCGGGGCCCCCGCGGTGTCGGGCAGGTGGAGGTGGCGGACCCTGTACGGGGAGCCGTCCGATTCGATGCGAAGCGTGGTTCCGGCGGGACTGCGCAGTCGTTCGATGCCCTGCTGCGCGGTCAGGGGTGCGGTGGACGGCGTACGGGCGAGGGTGCGGCCGGTTGCGCTGAGGACGTGGCAGGCCGGGGTTCCCAGGTGCGCGAACGCACGGTCGAGCAGGGTGTCCAGGTCCGCGTCGGCTGCCAGCAGGACGCTGAGTTCCCTGCGTACGTTCTCGGGCAGGGCGTGGTGGTGGGCGGGGCGGCGGCTGAGGTCGCCCCACTGCCGGAGGTAGACCGCCTCGGTGATGTCCCGGAAGCTGGTGTGTGCGGGTACGGAGATGAGCGCGACGCCGCGTGCACGGCAGGAGTCGGTGAGGACATCGGGGACGGCGCCGTGCGTCTCCTCGCCGGCGAGGAGCGCGGCAACCCCGGCGGACTCGAGGGCCGCGACGAACCGGTCCGCCTTCTCGGGGTGGTCGGTGGGTTTCCACCAGACCAGGCCGCTGAGGACGATCTCGCCCTGCTGGAGAAAGCGGGCCGGGTCCTCCAGGTCCGTGGCGGTGACCCCGCTGATCTCCCGGGCCAGGAGCCGGCGCTCGCCCCACACCAGAGCGAGGTCGAGCGCTTGGAGCTGGAGGAGGTCTTCGACGTGCATGGTCTTGCTCCTTGCGCGGCTGGCGAGCTGCACCCGCCATCTCACATTCACGAGGCAAATACGAGTCGAGTCATCGTAAATGCCAGGTGACACCCGCGATACCTCTCTTGGTTGATCCTCCAGCAAGCCGGGTGGGCCGTCGTGCTTTTTCGTGCGGCGCACCAGTCGTGCGCGGGGCCGGCCCGTTGCTTCACTGAGGCCGTCGTGGCCGAGAACCAGCGGCCGGAACGGAGTACGAGATGGATCTCAACACCGTGCGGGACGTACGTGACGCCCGGGTCCGAGCCCCCTGGCGGCCCGGCGACGCCTGGCTCGCGGGCGGCACCTACCTGTTCTCCGAGCCCCAGCCGCACCTGCGGCGGCTGGTGGATCTGAGCACGATGGGCTGGCAGCCGGTCCGGGACCTCGCCGACGGCTCCGTGGCGATCTCCGCGACCTGCACCATCGCGGAACTGTCCCGTTACGGACGGCGGTGCGGGGCGCCGGTGGCGCCGCTGTTCGAGCAGTGCTGCCGGGCGTTCCTCGCCTCGTTCAAGATCTGGAACATGGCCACGGTCGGCGGGAATCTCTGCAACGGCCTGCCGGCCGGTCCGATGATCTCGCTCACCGCCGCCCTCGACGGCGTATGCCTGCTCCAGGCACAGGACGGATCGCTGCGCCGGATCCGGGTGGCCGACTTCGTCATCGGCGCAGGCCTGAAGGACCTGGGCGAGGGGGAGTTGCTGCGTTCCGTCACCCTGCCCGCCCGCGCCATGTCCTCGCGCACCGCCTTCCGTCAGGTGTCCCTGTACGGCCTGGGCCGGTCCGGCGCACTGGTCATCGGGGTGCTCGACCCGCAGGACGGCTCGCTGTCCGTGACGGTGACCGCGGCCACGGTGCGCCCCTTCCGTCTCTGGTTCCCGCGGCCGCCGGACGCACGCGGGCTGCGGGACACCCTCGAAGGCGCGATCGGCGACGCCGACTGGTTCGACGACATCCACGGGCTGCCCGCCTGGCGACGCCACATGACCTTCCGCCTGGCCGAGGAGATCCGCCGCGAACTGACCACGAAGGGCGTCCGATGAGCTTCGGGATCCATGTCAACGAGCAGCCCTTCGACGCCGAGCCGCGACCGGGCCAGTGCCTGCGGACCTATCTGCGCGAGCAGGGCTGGTTCGGCGTGAAGAAGGGGTGCGACGCGGGTGACTGCGGGGCCTGCACGGTTCATGTGGACGGCAGGCCCGTGCACAGCTGCCTCTTCCCCGCCGTCCGCGCCGAAGGCCGTTCGGTGACCACCGTCGAGGGCCTGGCCACCGACGGCGAACTCCACCCGGTGCAGCAGAGGTTCCTCGATGCCCAGGGGTTCCAGTGCGGCTTCTGCACGGCCGGGTATCTGATGACCACCGTGGCACTGGACGAGGAGCAGCTCGGTGACCTGCCGCGCGCCTTCAAGGGGAATCTCTGCCGCTGCACCGGATACCGCGCCATCGAGGACGCCGTACGCGGGGTGAAGCACGTCGAGACCCCGTGCGCGGGCTCCGCGGTGGGCCGCAGCCTTCCCGCACCGGCCGGCCCACAGGTGGTCACGGGCACGGCCCGGTACACCTTCGACATCGACGTACCCGGTCTGCTGCACATGAAGCTGCTGCGCTCCCCGCATCCGCACGCCCGCATCACCGCCATCGACACGGCCGCCGCGCTGCGCGTGCCGGGGGTGCGTCTGGTCCTCACCCACCACGACGCCCCCGAACGGCACTACTCGAGCGCCCGCCACGAGCACCCCACCGAGGACCCCGACGACACCCGGCTCCTCGACGACACGGTGCGCTATGCCGGCCAGCGGGTGGCCGCGGTCGTCGCCGACAGCGAGGCCGCGGCCGAGGAGGGCTGCCGGCGCGTGGAGGTGACGTACGAGGTGCTGCCGGCGGTCACCGACCCGGAGGAGGCGATGCTTCCGGGCGCACCGGTCGTGCATGCCAAGGACGCCGCGACCGCACGCATCTCCCGGCCCCGGGACAACGTCGTGGGCGAGGTCCACGGTGAGATCGGCTCCGTGCAGGAGGGGTTCGCCGACGCGGACGTGGTGTACGAGGAGACGTTCCGGACCCAGCGGGTCCAGCACGCGAGCCTGGAGACGCACGGAGCCGTGGCCTGGTTCGAGCGGACGGAGGAGGACGTCGAGCGCATCGTCGTGCGCTCCAGCACCCAGACGCCGTTCCTCACCCGCCGGGCCCTGTGCGCACTGTTCGATCTGCCCCTGGAGAAGGTCCGCGTTCTGGCGGGGCGCGTGGGCGGCGGCTTCGGCGGGAAGCAGGAGATGATCGTCGAGGACATCGTCGTGCTCGCCGCGCTGCGTCTGCACCGGCCCGTGAAACTCGAGTACACCCGCGCCGAGCAGTTCTACGGAGCCACCACCCGCCACCCGTTCACCGTCCGGGTGAAGGCCGGGGCCCGGCGGGACGGCACGCTGACCGCGATCCAGCTGCGCGTGGTGTCCAACACCGGGGCGTACGGCAACCACGGCCCGGCGGTGATGTTCCACAGCGTCGGTGAGTCGCTGGCCGTCTACCGCGCTCCGCACAAGAAGGCCGACGGCTACTGCGTCTACACCCATGCCGTGCCCGCGGGCGCCTTCCGCGGATACGGGCTCGGGCAGGTCGTCTTCGCCATGGAGTCGGTGATGGATGAACTCGCCCGGCTGCTCGGCATCGATCCCCTGACGTTCCGGGAACGCAACATCATCGGTCCCGGCGAGGCCATGATCAGCCCCGGCGGCGAGGAGGAGGACCTGCACATCGCCAGCTACGGACTCGACCAGTGCCTGGCCGTCGTGCGCGGCGCGCGGCGGGAGTCGGCGGAAGCGGCGGATGCGGCTGGAGCGGCTGACGCGGCGCCCCCGGGCTGGCTGGTGGGTGAGGGGTCGGCCCTGTCCATGATCGCGACCGGGCCGCCCGGTGGCCATATCGCCGACGCCCGGATCGGACTCGGGGCGGACGGCACGTACGACCTGGCCGTGGGAACAGCGGAGTTCGGCAACGGCACCACCACGGTCCACCGCCAGATCGCGGCCGGAGAGCTGGCGACCACCGTCGACCGGATCACCGTTCGGCAGTCCGACACCGACGTCGTGAAGCACGACACCGGGGCGTTCGGGTCCACGGGAACCGTGGTGGCCGGAAAGGCGACCCTTCGCGCCTCCCAGGCCCTCGCCGAGAGGATCCTGGACCTCGCGGCCGGGCACCTCGGAGCAGCCCGCGAGGAATGCCGCCTGGTGGAGGACGCGGTCGAGTGCCGGCAACAGCGCGTTCCGCTCAAGGAGTTGTACGCGGCGGCGCAGTCGGCCGGCCGGGAACTCACGGCGGACGGGCACTTCGGGGGCACGCCGCGCTCCGTCGCCTTCAACGCGCAGTGGTTCCGGCTCGCGGTGGACCCGGGGACCGGTGAGATCAGGGTGCTGCGCAGTGTGCACGCGGCGGACGCGGGCCGGGTGATGAACCCGATGCAGTGCCGCGGCCAGGTCGAGGGCGGGATCGCGCAGGCCCTGGGTGCCACGCTCTTCGAGAACGTCCGGCTGAACGAGCGCGGCGAGGTCACCACGACCGCGTTCCGTCAGTACCGGCTCCCCCAGTACGCCGACATCCCCCGCACCGAGGTGCACTTCATGGAGACCGCCGACGCGATCGGTCCGCTCGGCGCGAAGTCGATGAGCGAGAGCCCGTTCAACCCGGTCGCCCCGGCGTTCGCCAACGCACTTCGGGACGCCACCGGCATCCGGTTCACCGAACTCCCCCTGACCCGCGACCGCGTGTGGCTCGCTCTGGACCGGCGCGCGGAGACCGGGGCCGGGTGATCCGGCGGCGGCCGGACGCCGGATGCGAACCCCGGCGCCGGCGCCGGCGGACGGTGGCCCCGAATGTGACAGAAAGACCCCCCATCACCTCACAGACGCCAGTCAGATTGAGATATCACCTCGCATTCACGGTTCCGTCGGGCAGCTGCCGGGCATACCTTCCGACAGCCGCCCCGCGGGCCGTTCGACCGAGGGATTGTGATGAGCCGACCGAGCGCACAGCCCCACATCCCTGCGGCGCGGCTCGCCTCGCTGATGGTGCTGGGAGAGGTCGCCCGTCCGGCCACGCTGACAGTGGGTGAACTGCGGACCGGATGGGAGCAGCACCGGGCCGAGGTGGTCTTCGACTGCGCCGCCAACGGCCCGCAGCGGCACCGGTTCGAGGGGCCGCTGCTGCGCGAGGTGGTCCTTGACGCGCAACCGCTCTTCGACGCCCGGCGGCGCAAGGACCGCTCCCGCTTCGCACTCGCGGTGTCCGGCGGGGACGGTCACCGCACGGTGCTGGCCTGGGCGGAGATCGATGCCGATTTCGGTGACTCCCCCGTCCTGTTGGCCACGCGGCTGGACGGCGAGGATCTGGACCTGACCGGATGCCAGTTGGTGGTACCGGCCGACCGGTGCGGGGCACGTTACGTCAGTGCCATCACGCGGGTGCGGGTCGGCGTGTGGCCGCAGGGGTGACAGCCGGTGGAGGTAGTCCGTGGGTCTGCCCTTGGGGGTCTGCCGGTGGGAACTATCCGTGGGGGTCTGTCCGTGCGGCCTTCCTGTGGGTCAGAGCATGATGAGCAGGCGCGTGTTGGGCTTGAGCTTCCGGTTGACCGAGCGGCTCTGCACGTATACCTCCAGCTGGGGATTGTTCCCCGCCTTCACGGAGACGGTGCCTTTGATGCCCGTACCGAACAGCAGGCTGCGCGCCGCGTCGCCCGTGTAGGCGCGGTCGGTCTCCTTCTCGACCACGACGACTTCCTTGTCGGGCTGGACCTGGACCCGGGTGCCCAACTGGTAGTAGCACGAGCCGCGTTGGTAGGTGACGCCCGGATGCGAATCGACGAAGGAACGGATCTCGACCTCCTTGTCGACCTTCAGGAGCCGGTACTTGTCGACCGAGACCGGTTCGAGGCTGGCCCGCACCTCGTCGACCGAGATGTCCTGGCCGACCGCGAACAGGTTCCTGGTGCCGCGGACGCCCTGCTCGCGGCCGCGCAGGAAGCTGGTGGCGGCGGCGCGCACGGTGCCGATCGCGTCCTCGACGCCCTTCTGGGAATCCGCGTCCCAGATGGCTATGTTGCCCGCCGGGAAGCCGTAGTTCTGGGCGGTCCGCTTCGCCAGGGAATTCGGCACGAGGATCGCCGAGGTCCAGTGCCCCGGCAGGCTTCCCATCGTCCCTGCGATCCGCTCGAGCCAGGGGCCGAGGATGGTCATGTCGCCGTCGTGCCGGCGGTCGCCGCCCGAGGCGTTCTCCTCGCCGTCCGTCACCACGATCTGGAGGAAGCTGTGCTCGCCGTACTCCTCCCAGATGTGTCCCAGATCGTCCAGGGACTTCAGGGAGGCCTCGATGAGGGCGGTGGCGCCGTTGTTGACCTTGTACAGACCCCGCATGGACGGCAGGTGCTTCACGTCCATGTCCCAGACGAGGTTCTCCACCCGGTGGTCGAAGGAGTAGAGGCTGATCCGGGTCTCATGGCCGAGGTTGTCCGATTCGGCCTTCAGGCCCGCCACGAACTCGTCCACGACGCGGATGAGCTGGCCCTGGTGCTGATACATGGAACCCGAACAGTCCACGACCAGCGCGACATGGTTCACCTTGTGATTGATCCTGTTGGCGGACATGCTTCAGCTCCATTTCCGGGGCTCCCCGAGTGATGTATTCACTCTATGAGGAGGCACTGACAATGGACTTCGACGCATCAACGCCCGCCCGCACGCCCCTCATTGAAGGGTGTCGGCGCTTCCGGGCAGGAGGGTGCGGTGGTGGCGGTAGAGGGTGCCGGTGCCGCCGAACTCCTTGAGCACCGGAGCCCAGACCGCCTCGATGTGGGCGACGGCAGGCCCCTCGGCGACCCATTCGGAGAAGCTGAGCACCTGTCCGCCGTCGACGGCGATGTGCAGATGCGCGGCTATGGCGCCGGGGTAGGCCCGGTCCTCGCCCTCGGTCCGCTCCTCCCCCGCGAGCAGCCCGTCGAGCCACGCGCGGGCGGCCTGCTCGTCCTCGGTGGGGAAGAACGCCACGGGGAACGACTCCGGTACGGGGGCCGGTACCCCGACAGCGGTGCCGCGGACCGCCCGGTAGTGGCGGAACGCCCGGGAGACGGTGCCGGCCCGGCCGCCGGGAGCCGGCAACCGGTCCTCGGCGGCCCACTGGGCGTACGTGAGGACGGAGTCCTCGTCACCGCTGGTGTAGACGGTCAGGGAGAGCAGTCCCTCGGGCCACGGTCCGCCGCGTGCCTCGGCGACGGCCTGCTCGGCGGTCCGCCGGGTGTCCTGCGGTCCACGGGTGGCGAAGGTGGTGACGAGGACGGCCGCACTGCGCGGATCGTCGAGTACGGCGCGTACGGGGTCGGCGGAAACGTAGGACATGGTGCAGCTCCTGGGAGTCGGTTCCTGCGGGAGGGCTGAGGAGGCGGCGGGCGCCTCCTCAGTCTCCTCGGCCGGATGTCCGGTTCCCAGGGCCGCTGTCTCAGGTCTTCGTCAGAAGTGTCAACTCCCCGCAAGGAGCTGGTCGGTGAGGCCGCGCAGCCGGCGTGCGGCCGCCGGTTCGAAGCCCCGGGTGTCGACCGGAATGCGATGGCCCTCCACGAATGCGCTGAGCGCCTCGGCGGGGGGTTTGTCGATGGCGTCGATGATCGGCGGCAGCGCGGCCCCGACGGGCTTCGCGTGCTGCTGCATCGACCGGATGTGGGGCAGTGTCTCGGCGTCGTACTCGCCGGAGAAGCCGGTGGCGGTGACGCCGGGGTGGATCAGTACGTAGCGGATCCCGGCCGGTCCGTACTGTTCGGCATAGGAGACGCCCAGCAGGTCGTTGAGCTTTCCGCCCTGGCCGAGCGCGGCCCCGCCGTGGTAGCGGCGGCTGAGCTGGAGATCGTCCCACTGGACGAGCTCGAGGCCTGCTCCCGGTCCGGCCACATTGACGACGACCGGGTGCTGCGCCCGGGAGAGCGGCTCGGCGAGCGCCTGGCCGAGCACATGGCGGCTCAGATAGAACAGCGCGAAGTTCTCCTCGTACCCCTCGGCGGTCTCCGTACGGCGGGAACGGTAGTGACGGGCGCACAGCACCAGCGCGTCGACCGTCGGGAACGCGGCGCGGATCTCCTCGGCGGCGCGGGAGGTCTCCGCGAGCAGGCTGAGGTCGGCGGTGATGAAGAAGGCCCGTCCATCGGCGCCCGCCGCGCGCGCGTCGTCGAGGAAGCTGCGGCCCTTCCCGGGGTTGCGGCCGATGACGACGACCGTGTCGCCCCGGCCCAGGTACACCTGGGCGAGTGCTTTGCCGATGCCGTCGGTGCCACCTGCGATGACCAGGGTATTCACTTGCCGTCTCCCAGCGCGTGGACGGATGCGGACATCTCTTCCGCCGGATTCTCCGCACCGGGATCAACCGCCGGCGTGGCTGCGGGGCGGCCCGGCAGCAGGGTCGCCGCCGCCAGGACGAGGACGAGCACGACGGAAACGGTCCAGTACGCGGCGTGGAATCCGCGGACCGGGTCCCCGTCCCCCGCGGTCTGCATCACGAGCGCGACGACCGCGATACCGATCGACGCCCCGAGCTGGTTGAGCATGTAGAGCACCGAGCTTCCCTGCGGGACCAGGGAGGCGGGCAGGGTGCGGTAGAGCGAGGCGATCGTGGGCGCGCCGACCGCGCCGAGGCCGACACCGATCGTGAACGCGGCGACCGCCGGCCACACTTCGGAGGTGTCCGCCCCGATACGGGTGAAGGCCAGGGCACTCAGCAGCGCCAGGGCGCCGCCCGCCTGTACGAGGCTCCGTGAACCGACCCGGTCCGAGAGCCGGCCGGCCACCGGCATGGAGAGGGCGGATCCGATGCCGAGCGGGGCGAGCAGCAGAGCGGCCTCGAAGCTGCCGTGGCCCTGGACCTGTTGGTGGTAGAGGGGCAGCGCGAAGAGGCTGGCGAAGGTGGCGAGTCCGACGAGCGAGCCGACCGTGACGCTGGCGGCGAAGCTGCCGCGGCTGAAAAGACGGAGGTCGATGAGGGGTGCGGCCTTGCCCTCGGCGGGCCGGCGAAGGGCGTGGAAGGCGTATCCGCCCAGCAGCAGGACGGACAGGGTCAGCGGCACGAGCACCGACCAGACGGCGAACGCGGCCTGCTCGGCGGCCTGCGAGAGAGCCAGGACACCGGCCGCGACGCCCGGTCCGATGAGGGCGAGCCCGAGGATGTCGAGCTTGCCCGCGGACGACTTCTCGGCGGGGGTGTCCGCGGGCAGGTACTTCAGCGCGAGCACCAGGGCGACGAGGCCGATGGGTACGTTGACCAGGAACATCCAGCGCCAGTCGGCGCCCTGGAGGATGATGCCGCCGACGACCGGGCCGAACACCGGGCCGCTGGAGCCGACGACGCCCATCAGGCCCATGACGCGCCCGGCGCGGGCGGGTCCGGAGGCGCGGGCCAGCAGGGTGAGCATCAGCGGGTCGAGCAGTCCGGCGCCGAGGCCCTGGACGATCCGGAAGACGATGAGGCTGGGCGCGTTCCAGGCGAGGCCGGAGGCGACCGAGCCGGCCAGGAAGACGACGAGGCCGAGCAGCCACAGCCGGCGTCCGCCGAACCGGTCCACCGCCCAGGTGGTGACCGGGATCGAGACGGTGAGCGCGAGCAGGTAGCTGGTGGACACCCAGCTGATGGTGGACAGCGATGTGTCGAACTCGTGGGCCAGGGTGTCGGCCGCGACGGCGATCATCGAGCCGTCGAGGATCCCCATGATCCCGCCCAACAGGATCACGCCGATCAACCGCCGCAGGGCGGGATCCAGACGTTCGTCCTGTGTATGCGCCATGACTGTCTCCGGTGAGATCGAGCGAGAATTGCACTGGCGAGTGCAGCGTAGGGCACTCGCTCGTTCGTTTTCAACGCCCCGTCCTATTTTATTGCACGTGCCAGTGCATTTTTCGGCCCGGGTGGGTACGATGGCGGTGTGAGCGGAACGAGTACCCCCAAGACCCCGTCGCGAGGCCGCATCGACAAGCGGCAGGCGATCCTGAGCGCTGCCTTCACCGTGTTCGCGGAGCGGGGTTACGCCCGCGCCTGCATGGAGGAGATCGCCGAGGTCGCGGGAGTCGCCAAGCACACCGTGTACAACCACCTCGGCGACAAGCAGAACGTCTTCCGCAGCGCGATGGAGGCCGCGGCCGACGACGTGATGGCGCAGAACCTCGCCGTCGTCGAGCTGTTCCCCGCCGAGGGCGGGACGGGCGCGAGCGCCACCGCACCGCAGGACGACGTGTCCGCCCGGCTCGAAGTCCTGGCGCACCGCCTGCTGTTGCGATGTTGCAACGAGCAGTCCTGGGCGCTGCGCCGCCTGCTCTACGCGGAAATCACCCAGTTCCCGGACCTGCTGGAGATCGTCTGGGGACGGGGTGCGAGCCGGCTCAAGGAAGCGCTGGCCGACCGACTGGCCCGGCTGGCCCTGTCCGGCCGGCTGAGGCCCTGCGATCCGGCGGAGGCGGCCGAACATTTCCTCGCCCTGCTGACCGGTCCGATGGAGGCCCGGTCCCAGCTCGGCACCCGAGCCGTGCCCGAGGCGGAGATCCGCCAGGTGGCGCACTCGGCGGTCCGGACCTTCCTTCAGGCATACGGTGCGCCAACTCCGGTCACCAGCTCTTGAGTTGAAGCACCACGGCAGGTGAGACCGGTCGTACGCGAAGCGTTCATGAACCTCCGTGAACGCTTCTTTAAGACCGTCGACACGTGCCATCGGATCCGGGGCTCCGCAGAGAACATCGACTGCGTGCGCGTACTCGATCGGATCAAGGGAGACATCGTGCAGATTCTCGTGGTGGAGGACTCACACAACAGCAGCGGCGAACTGTCCCGGGCGCTCGAACGCCATGGGTACGGCGTGGCCTCCGTCGGCAACGGCGCGACGGCACTGGACGCACACCGTGGTGCGGACATCGTCCTGCTCGACCTCGACCTGCCCGACATCGACGGCCTGGAAGTCTGCCGGCGTATCCGCGAGGAAGCGGACACACCGATCATCACGTTCACCGACAGCGGCAGCGAACTCGACCGGGTACTCGGCCTCCGGGCCGGCGCGGACGACTGCCTCGACAAGCCCTACGAATTCCGCGAACTGGTGGCACGTATCGAGGCCGTGACCCGGCGCCGGCACGCCCGGCCCGGATTAAGGGAATCCCTGACGGTCCTGTCGATCGGCACTCTGCGTATCAATGCCGCGTCCCGCGAGGTCCTGCTGCGCGGGAGCCCCGTCGATCTCACCCGCAAGGAATTCGATCTGCTCTACTACCTCGCCCGGCACTCCGAGAGCGTCGTCAGCCGGCAGCGGCTGATGACGGAGATCTGGGAGGACCCGATGCCTCATCTGCTCGGCCCCCGGGCGACCCGCACCGTGGACACCCATGTCAGCTCCCTGCGCAGCAAGCTGGGGCGGAGCAGCTGGATACGGACGGTCCGCGGGGTGGGGTTCAGAGTCGGACACGAGTAGGACACGGCTGCGGGCCGGGGGACGTCCATGTCTCCCGGCCCGCTCCCGTCCCGCCGGTTTTCCTTTTCCTGACATCGAATTGTCGAGATGTGATGAACCGGCTGACCGAGACGGAAAACGGCCGAATCTAGAGTCGGCAGGGACCGCGTGCTGGTTCACCTCACAGACGGAGACCGTCCGATGACGACGACCGATTCCGGAAATCCGAATTCCCTCTCCTCCTGCCCCTACCACTCCTCCGGCTTCACCTCCGAACGCCTCGACCTCGATCCGGCCTATGCGGCGCTGCGGCGCGACGAGCCCGTCGCGCGGGTCACGATGCCGCACGGCGGGGACGCCTGGATGGTGACCCGGTACGCGGATGTACGCGCCGCGCTCTCCGATCCCCGGCTGAGCCGGGCGGCCGCCGTCGGCAAGGACGTCCCGCGCTCCAGCCCGCTGATCCAGCAGGCCGACTCCCTCCTCAGCATGGATCCGCCGGACCACACACGCCTTCGCCGGCTCGCGGCGAAGGCGTTCACCGCCCGTCAGGTGGCCGCCGTCCAGCCGCGGGTGCAGGCGGTCGTCGACGCCCTCGTGGACCGGCTGGAGGAGTCGGGGTCCCCGGCGGACCTGGCCTCCGGACTGGCCTGGCCCATGGGCATCACGGTGATCTGCGAGACCTTCGGTGTGCCCGTCGAGGACCGCGGGCGGTTCCGTGAATGGACCGACGCGATGATGGCGCTGACGGTCGCCGATCCGTCGACCATCCAGGCGGCCCGGGACAGCCTCGACGCCTATCTGCGGGAGCTGATCGCACGGCGCATCGCCGAGCCCGGCGATGACCTGCTGAGCCGCCTGGTCACCTCGCGCGAGGGTGACGACCGGCTGACCGAGGGCGAACTCGCCGTGTTCGCCGTCGATCTGCTCACCGCGGGGCACGAGACGACCGCCAACCAGACCGGCAACTTCCTCTACACCCTGCTCTCCCGGCCGCTGCTGTGGGAGTCCCTGGTCAAGGACCCCACGCTGGTGCCCGGCGCGGTCGAGGAGCTGCTGCGGTACACCCCGCTCGCCACCAGCGTGGCGCCGTTCTCCCGGATCGCCGTGGAGGACTTCGAGCTCGCCGGGCAGCTGGTGCGCGCCGGTGACGCGGTGGTCGCGCAGAACGACGCCGCCAACCGGGACGAGGCCGTCTTCGAGAACCCGGAGGAACTGGACTTCAGCCGGGCGGTCAACCCGCATGTGGCGTTCGGGCACGGGCCGCACCACTGCCCCGCCGCCCCGCTCGCCCGCCTCGAACTCCGTACGGTCATAGAGACCTTGGTGCGCCGGCTGCCGGGGCTGCGGCTCGCGGTGCCGGCCGACGAGGTCGAGTGGAACACCAACCGCGTGATGCGGGGTGTCAGCCGCCTGCCCGTCCAGTGGTAGGACCGCGACAGCGATGAGCGGCGCCCCCACCGGGGGCGCCGCTCATCGCGTCGGGGCCGTGGCCGGTCAGCGGAAGGCGTCGGCGTTGTCCTTCGCCCACCGTGCGAAGGACAGCGCCGGACGGCCCAGGACCGCCTGTACGTCGTCGGATGTCTTCTGCGGCCGTCCGTCCCGCGCCGCCTGGTAGTCCAGGAGGGTGTCGGCCAACGGTGCGGGCAGGAAGGCGGTGAGCTGTTCCCGGTACTCCTGCGGCGAGATCAGCCGCACCAGGACCTCGCGGCCCGCGGCCGCCGCGACCAGCTCCGCCTGCCGCCGCGCCGGAAGGGACTGCGGTCCGGTGACCCGCAGCGTGGCACCCCGGTGGGCCTCGTCCAGGAGCGCGCGGACCGCGACGTCCGCGACATCGGACTCGTGCACCGGTTCGCTGTAGGTCTCGGGATAGGCGAGCCGCAGCGGACGCCCGGCCCGTACGTCCGGTGCCCACTGGAGTGCGTTGGTGGCGAAACCGCCGGGCCGCACGAAGGTCCAGCCGAGCCCCGAGGCCCGCAGCACGTCCTCCACGAGCAGATGCTGCTGGGCGATCGGGCTCGTGCCCGCCCCGTCGGTGTCGATGGCGAGCGAGGAGAGCAGCACGATGTGCCCGGCTCCGGCCGCCGCCGCGGCCTCGGTCAGACGGGCGGCGCCGGCCGGCTGCGCGTACAGGAAGATCTTCTGTATGCCGTGGAGCACCTCGCGCAGGTTCTGCGGCGAGGCCAGGTCCAGCCGGGTCCGCTCCACCTCGTCGGGCAGCGCCGTCAGGGAATCGGGGTCGGTGCTCGCGGCCCGGACCTTCTCCCCCTGGGCGAGCAGTCCGCGCACGACGGCGGCGCCGACCCGGCCGCGCGCTCCGGTCACCAGAATGGTCATGTCTCGCTCCTGTCGGGGGTGATGCCGTGGTGGAGGTGGAAGCGGCGGAAGCCGATGGGGCGCACCCCGGGGGTCGCGCCGGTGGCCCGGAGGGTCGCCGCACGGGCGGCCCCGTCGAGGAACGCCAGATGCGCCTCGTCGCCGGTCCACTCCGCGTAGTTGAGTACCCGGCTGCCGTCCGTGGCGGTGTGGAAGTGGGCGCCGATCATGCCCTCGCGCTGGGCGGGCGGTGCCTCGGTGACGGCCTTGGCGACGGATTCGACGATCCGTTCCTGGCGCTCGGCGCCGTCGACGTCGAAGGTGGCGACGACGACGGCGCCCGGCGGTGTTCCGGAGTGGTCCAGGACGATGCTGGTGTGCAGCCGGTAGGAGACGGCCGCGGCGGCCGCCGGGCCGTGCAGCGTCCGGACGAGGTCGTGGTGGGCCGTGGGGCGGGTGGCCTGGACATAGGTGAGGACGGTGTCGCCGTCCGTGCTCAGATACGCGTGGAAGGAGAGCAGCCCCTTCGGCCATGCGGCGGCGGCCCACTGGGCGGACACGTCGTCCAGCAGGGCGAGGGCGGCGGCCCGGTCGGGGGCGTACCAGTGCGTGATGTGGACCGAGGTGACGTCCGGGCGGGCGATGTCGGGGCCGCGGCCTGCGGCGGCCCGGTTCTCAGCGCCCATAAGGCTGTTCCGCCCGCGCTGTGCGCAACGCGTCTCCCCACCAGACCAGTTGGTCGAGCAGGACGTCGGCGGCGCCTTCGCTGCCCTTGGTGTCGAGTGGTTCTCCTCCACCGTCGAAGGCCTCCCAGGCCGTGTGGAAGCTGACGGTCTCGCGGACGGTGACGGCGTGCAGTTCGGCGAAGACCAGCCGCAGTTGCTCGACGGCGCGCAGGCCGCCGGCCACTCCGCCGTAGGAGACGAAGCCGACGGGCTTCGCGGCCCATTCGGCCAGGAACCAGTCCAGGGCGTTCTTGAGGGCGGCGGGAAAACTGTGGTTGTACTCGGGGGTCACCACGACGAAGGCGTCGGACCCGGCGAGCGCCGTACGCAGCGCGTCCCGGTGCGGGATCACGTCGGCGGGCGGTTCCTGGCCCGGCGCGGGTAGCACCAGGGGCAGGGGGTGGGCGAGCAGGTCGACGGTGCGGACGTCCAGCTCGGGCCGGGCGCGGGCCTGCCGGGTGAACCAGTCGGCCGGGGTCGGGCCGAGGCGTCCGTCGCGGACGCTGGCCGTGATGACGGCGAGGGAGAGCGGAGGTGCGGAGCGGGTCATGCGGCTTCCTTCTGAAGGAGTGGGCGGGGACGTCCGGCGTCGCGGAGTCCGGGGAGGGCGGCCGCCAGGCCGGCGGCCGCCGCGGCGGCCAGCAGGGCGAGGGCGGGGCGCCGGTCGTCGAAGACGGTCAGGAGCCAGGCGGTGAGCGGAAGGATCAGGACCGCGCCGAGTTGCACGGCCGTCTGGTAGAGCGGGATCGCCGTGGCACGGCGGGCCGGCGGGACGGCTTCGGCGGCCCGCATGTTGAGGGCCGCGAAGGAGAGCACGAACCCCGCGCCGACGAGGAGCAGGACGGGCAGCGTGCCGGTGAGGTACGCGTCGGAGGGGGGCCGGTACAGCGCGAGCAGATATCCGAGCAGGGGCGCCGCCGCGCCCAGCGCGATGAGCCGTCCGGTTCCGTAACGCCGCACCAGGGCCCCGGCGAAGGGCACGGTCACGGCGAGCGGCACGCAGGCGGGCAGCAGTGCGAGCGCGCCGAGCCAGGGCGACAGGCCGAGCTCCGCCTGTGTCTGGAAGGTGAGCAGGAACAGCAGCCCGTGGTACGTGCCGTTGAGTGCGGCCGCGCCCAGACAGGTGCGCAGCAGTACGGCCTCGCGCGCCCCGGGGGGCCGGGCGCGGCCGGTGGCCGGGGGCGGCGGGACGTCCTCCTCGCGGGGGACCAGGCGCAGCCCCCACAGCAGGAGGAGGAGGGCTACGGGGGCGGGCAGGAGGAAGATCCAGCGCCAGCCCGCCTCCAGGAGCGCTCCGGACAGCAGGAGCCCGGCGGTGAATCCGGCGGCCCCGAACAGCGAGTAGACCGAGACGGCCCGCCGCCGCTCCGGGCCCTCGGGATAGGCGGTGCCGATGATGGCGAGCCCCATCGGCGCGGTGAGCGCCGCGCACGCGCCCTTGACCACCCGGGTGGCGATGAGCAGGGCGGGCCCGTCCGCCAGTCCGCCCGCCACGGACGCGACGGCGAAGCCGAGCATCGCGGCGAAGTAGACCCGCCGCCTGCCGAAGCGCGCGGCGAGCCGCCGTCCGGTGGTCAGCAGGGCCGCGAACCCGAGGGCGAAGCCGCTCATCAGCCATTGCACGGTCAGCAGCGACAGATCCAGGTCGCCGGCGATCACCGGCAGGGCGACCAGGACGAGTGACACCTCGATCGCGTCCAGGACCATGTTCCCGGAGAGGATGAGCAGCAGCGCCCACCCGCGTCCGGCGGAGGGCCGGCCGGTGCGCGTCATGGCAGCAGGCGCGGCAGCTGCTCGGTGACCAGCTCCAGGTTCTCGGCGACCAGGTCGTCGGGCATGCCGGCGATGCTCGCCCAGAAGATGAGGTGCTTCACGGGCAGGCCCGCGGTCAGCTCCTTGATGCGGACGGCGGCGTCCTCGGGGGTGAGGATGTCGAGCAGTCCGCGCCGGTCCTTGGCGTCCGGGTCGCGCAGGTCCTCGATGGTCAGCGGCGGCGGGCCGTCGAAGGCGGTGCCCTGGAGGGCTCCTTGACGGTAGGAGTTCACCTGGTGGACCAGGTGCGGGCCGATGCGGTGCCAGGCGGCCTCCGGGTCGCGGGAGAGCAGGAGGGGGACCAGATCGCTCACGCGGGCGGTCGCCGGGTCGTGGCCGCCCTCGGCCAGGCCCTCCCGGTACTGCGCGAAGCGTTCGCGTGAGATGTGCAGCAGTCCGATGCCGAGCCGGCCGGCCAGCCGGGCGCCTCGGGGCCCGTAGAAGCCGCCCCAGACCGGCGGCGGGTCCTGGACCGGCAGGGGGGTGATGCCGCGCTCGCGCCACAGGCGCAGGATCTCGGCGATGCGTTCCTCGGTCCGGGCGAAGCGGTGGCCGAAGTCGGCGTCGAAGAGCGTGTACTCGGGGACGCGGTAGCCGGCGCCGAGGCCGAGTTCGAGCCGGCCGTCGCTGAGGATGTCGACGATCGCGGCCTGCTCGGCGATGTCGACGGGGTGGTGCAGGGCCGGCAGGACGACGGAGGTGCCGATGCGGGCGCGGCTGGTCCGGGCGGCGACGGCCGCCGCGAAGGTCAGCGGCTGGGGCAGGTAGCCGTCCTCGAAGCGGTGGTGCTCGGTGAACCACAGGCCGCCCGCGCCCCGGCGGTCCGCTTCCTCGCAGAACTCCAGGGTCCGCGCGTAGTGGTCGGCCCAGGGGCGGTGCCACTGGTCGGGGTTGCGCAGGTCGAAGAGGAGTCCGACGTCCATGACAGGTGCCTTTCGAAGGTGGATGGCCGACGCGTTCGGGCGGTCCCGGCGGGCTCAGCCGAGGAGGGTGCCGCCGGTGGCGTCGACGAAGGAGCCGGTGATCCAGCGGGCCTCGTCGGTGGCGAGGAAGGTGACGACGTCGGCGACGTCCCCGGCCTCTCCCACGCGCTGGAAGGCGGACAGCTTGGCCATCTCCGCCACCGCTTCGGGGATGTCGAAGACGGGGCTCCCGTTGTCGGTGATCCCGGGCGCGACGCTGTTGATGGTGATGCCGCGGGGGGCGAGCTGCCGGGCCAGGTGGAGGGTGAGCTGTTCGACGGCGCCCTTGGTCATGGCGTACGCCACCTGGCCGGGGTTGGCGACCCGGGTCAGCCCGGAGGAGATGTTGACGATCCTGCCTCCCTCGGGGATGGACGGCAGGGCGCGCTGGATCAGGAAGTAGGGGGCCTTGGCGTTGACGGCGAAGAAGCGGTCGAACTGCTCGGGGGTGACGTCCTCGGGCGCGACGCCGTTCTGGGTGGTCTCGCCCGCGTTGTTGACGAGGATGTCGAGGGTGGTCTCGCCGGTGCGCTCCTTCAGTCCGCGTTCCAGACCGAGGAAGAGTTCGTGGACGTCGCCGGGGACGCCGAGTTCGGCGCGGACGGTGAAGCCGTGGCCGCCCTCCTGCTCGATGGTCTCCAGCGTCGCGTCGGCGGACTTCTCGTCGTGGGCGTAGTGGACGGCGACGAGGGCGCCCTCGCGGGCGAGCCGGATCGCGATGGCGCGTCCGATGCCCCGGCTTGATCCGGTGACGAGTGCGGTCCTGCCTTCGAGCCTGTTGCTCATGGTCAGCTCCCTGTGGTTGCGGGCGGTAGGGGTGTGTCGAGTCCGGTGACGGTCCGGGCGAGATGGCGCCGGACGGCGCCCAGGTCCAGGAGTTCGGCGAGGACCTCGCGTACTCCGTCGACCTCGGGGCCGCCGAGCAGCAGCCGCGCCTGGGCCCGGATCCCGGTGAGCGCGCGGGCGGTCGCCGGGTGGCGTTCTCGGTGGTAGGCGTCGAGTCCGCCGTCGTCGGCGCGGCCGGTGACGCGGGCGGCGAGGCGGGGCCCGAGGGCGGCGGCGTCCTGGAGGCCCAGGTTGAGTGCCTGGCCGCCCACCGGCATCTGGACGTGGGCGGCGTCGCCTGCGAGCAGGACCCGGCCGCGCCGGTAGGCGGTCGCCTGCCGGCTGGTGTTGTCGAACGCGTTCAGCCAGAGCGGGGTGCCGTGGGCGATGTCCTCGCCGGTGACCTCGGCCCAGGCATCGGCGACCTCCGTGAAGGAGGGCGGCCCGGTGCGCCGGCCGGGCGGCGTACCGAAGAGGTGGACCATCACGCGGGTGGAGCCGTCGGGCCAGCGGTGTGCGGTGGCCAGTCCGTGCGGGTGCCGCTCGAAGCGCCGGTCGGGCACGTCGAGGCCGGCCACGTCCGCGCGCAGCATCTCCAGCGTGCCGTCCTCGCCGGTGAGTTCGAAACCGCCGAGGCGCCGGACGGTGCTGCGTTCGCCGTCGCAGCCGACGACGAAGGCGGCCGCACAGTGGTGCGCGGTGCCGTCGGCGCCGGTGTGCTCGACGTCCACCCGGTAGGGGTGGGGTGCGATACCCGTGACGCGGTGTCCGCGCCTGACCCGGGCCCCGAGGCCGGTGGCCCATTGGGTCAGGACGGCCTCCAGCCGGGCCTGCGGGCATTTCCACTGTCCGGCGTGCGGGTGGCCGGGTTCCGCTTCGGCGAGGTCGAGGCGGAGCCCGCCGAAGTGGCCGGGTCCGCCGCCGGGCAGGGTGCCCAGGCGTCGCAGCACGCCGCGGTCCTGGAGGATGTCCAGGGTGCGGCTGTGCAGGGTGGACGCCCGGGACTCCGTGGTGGGTTCGGCGAGTTGCTCCAGTACGGTCACCCGTGCGCCGCCGAGGCGCAGTTCACCGGCGAGGAGCAGCCCGACGGGTCCCGCCCCGACGACGATCACGTCGGCCGCCGGGGCCCCGGCCCCCGGCCCGGTCAACGCCGGGTTTCCGCGTACTGCCTGGCGTGGCCCAGGGTGGCGCGGCTGTTGCCGCCGAGGGCGTCGCGGATGTAGGCGCGGGCCTCGGGGACGCCGGCGTCGCTGCCGAGGATCTCGGTGATCTTCCCGGCGTCCAGGACGACGGTGTGCTGGGAGGTGGCGGTGGTGGTTCCGTCGGCGTCCTCGTCGATCTGCCAGTAGCCGGTGTGCAGGGTGAGCAGTCCCGGCAGGGTGGTCTGCTTGTAGGCGATCCTGCGGTGGGGGAAGCAGACCCGGACGGATTCGGTGGTGTGCGTCGATCCGTCCTTGGTACGGGTGTCCAGGCGCAGGATCTGGAGGCCGGGGGTGTCCTCCGTGAGCCGGACACCGGCGACGTGCGGGAGCCGCTCGGACCAGAGCGTGGCCTCGTTGAGGAAGTCGTACACGTCCTTGGCGGAGCCGTCGATGCGCACGGAGTCCTCGAAGGAGAGGGACAGCTCGGCGTCGGTGGCGCCGAGTTCGAGGTTGGTCCGCAGACCGGGCAGCTCGGCCCGGCTGTTGCGGTCGACGGCCTCGTCGATCCAGATCAGCTTCTCCGGGTCGTCGTCGACGGCCCGGTACTCGTGGAGGAGCCGCACCCGGGTCCGTCCCCCGTCGAGGGGCTCGAGGATCCAGGTCCCGGTCATCTCGGCCACGGGGTGGGCGGGTATCTCCTGCCAGAAGCGGATCCGCAGCCCCTCGGGGTCCAGGACGCGGATGGAGGTCCAGCTCTTGGCCTCGCCGTTGGCGGTGGCCCAGATCCTGATGCGCTCCTGGTCGCCGTCGACCTCCAGCTGCTCGACGTGGACGGAGGGCGGGAAGAGCCGGGGCCAGTTCTCGACCTCGGCGAGCAGCCGGTAGACGTCCGAAGCGGCGGCGCGGACGGTGATCTCGTGCTCGACCTTGCGGGTCGTCATGGTGAAGTCTCCTGTCGGTGAGGCGTGCTGAAAACGCGTCAGAAGTTGCCGAGGCCGCCGCAGACGTTGAGGGCCTGCGCGGTGATGGAGGCGGCGGTGTCGGAGGCGAGGTAGCCGACCAGGCCGGCGACCTCCTCGGGGGTGGAGTAGCGGCCCAGCGGGATCTTGGCGGTGAACTTCTCCAGGACCGCGTCCTCGGTGGTGGCGTAGGCGGCGGCGTAGCCTTCGCGCACGCGCTGGGCCATGGGCGTCTCCACATAGCCGGGGCACACGGCGTTGACGGTGATTCCGGTCGGGGCCAGTTCGTTGCCGAGCGCCTTGGTGAAACCGACCACGCCGTGCTTGGAGGCGGAGTACGGGGCGCCGAGGACGACGCCCTGTTTGCCGGCGGTGGAGGCGATGTTGATGATCCGGCCGCGGTCCTTGCCGCGCAGGCCACCGGCGTTCAGGACCTCCCGGGTGACGCGGAAGACACTGTTGAGGTTGGTGTCGATGACGTCGTCCCAGAGCTCGTCGGCGATGTCCGCGGTGACCCCTCCCCCGCTGCGGCCGGCGTTGTTGACGAGGACGTCGACCGTGCCGTAGCGGTCCACGGCGGCGGCGACGAACGTGCGGACGTCGTCGGCCGACCGGACGTCGAGGGTGGCGCCGTCGACGTCCAGCCCCTCCGCCCGCAGTTCCTTGACGGTGGCGGTGACGTTGTCGTCGCTGCGCGCTCCGATGAAGACGCGGTGGCCCTGGCCGGCGAGCAGCCGGGCGACGGCGAGGCCGATGCCGCTGGTGGCGCCGGTGACGAGGGCGACGGGACCGGTGTGCTGGGACATGAGGGCTCCTCAGACGGTGCGGGCGGCGGTCAGCTGGGTGTTGACCACGTCGATCAGTGCCCGGGGGGTGTCGGCGTCGGTCAGGGTGTCGTCGTCGAGCGCGATGCCGTATTCGCGCTCGATCCGGCCGCCCGTCTCCAGCAGGGCGAGCGACTCGTAGCCGAGGGCGTCGAAGGTGGTGTCGAGGATGTCGGCGTCGAGGTCGACACCCTCCTCGGCTCCGGCGGCCTCCCGCAGGATGCGGCGCAGGTCGTCGAGGGCGAAGACGGTGTGGGTGCCGGGCAAGGACATGGCGGAGCCTTTCGTGGCGTGGCGTGGCGTGGCGTGGTGTGGACGCGGTGCGGCGTGGTGCGGCGTGGCGTGACGTGGTGTGGCACGGCGTGGTGCGGCGTGGCGCGGAAGGTGGTGCGGTGCGGGTGGGGCCGGTGCGCGGTTGGCGGGGTCGCTGGTGCGTCACCCGTGGCCGGCGGCGGCGCGCACGACGAGCGCGGAGTTGAAGCCGCCCTGTCCCCGGGCGAGGACCAGCGCGGTGCGCAGTGCGGCGGGGCGGGGCCGGGAGCCGACGAGGTCGATCTCGTACCCCTCGGCGAGGGTGGAGCCGACGGTCGGCGGGATGACGCCGTCCCGCAGGGAGAGCAGGGCGGCGGCGACGTCGAGGGGCGCGGCGCCGGAGTACAGGCGCCCGGTCATGGTCTTGGGCGCGGTGACCGGCACCCCGCGCGGTCCGAAGACCTTGGTGAGCGCCTCGGCCTCCGCCCGGTCGAGTTCCGGCAGGGCGGCGGCGTCGGCGAACACGACGTCGACGTCGGCCGGTTCGCTGCCGGCGTCGGCCAGGGCGAGCTCGATCGCCCGCTGGAGTCCCGGGGCGCGTCCGCTGCCGGGCCGCGGGTCCATCGTGGAGGCGTGGCCGGCGATCTCCCCGTACACCCGGGGGGCGCCCCGGCGGCGGGCGTGCTCGGCCTCCTCGACGACGAGGAGGGCCCCTCCCTCCCCCGGTACGTGTCCGGAGGCGTCGGCGTCGAAGGGGAGGTAGGCGCGTTCGGGGTCCTCGGAGGTGGTGAGGCGGCCGCCGGCGATCTGCGCCACCCAGCCCCAGGAGCACAGGGAGGCGTCCACGGCGCCGGCGACGACGACGGGAGTGCCCTTGCGGACCTGTCGTCGTGCCTGGGCGAGGGCGTCGAGGCCGCCGGCCTGGTCGCTGACGACGACGCTGCTCGGCCCCCGGGCCCCGGTGCGGATGGAGATCTGTCCGCTGTTGACCGCGTAGAACCAGGCGAAGGACTGGTACGCGGAGACGTAGGGGCCGCCCTTGCTCCACAGGGCCTTGAGCTCGTTCTGGCCGAACTCGAAGCCGCCGGAGTGGCCGGCGGTGATCACGCCGACGTCGTAGTCGGGCAGGTCCGCCGGGGTGACGTTCGCGTCGGCGAGGGCCCAGTCGGCGCCGACGAGCGAGAGCCGCGTCATCCGGTCGGTCTGCGGCAGGAGCCGGCCCGGCAGGAGGTCGCCTGCTTCGAAGCCGGTGATCTCGCCGGCCAGCCGGGAGGGGTAGGGCGTGGGGTCGAAGCGGGTCAGCGGGGCGATGGCCCGCCGGCCGGCGAGTGTGGCCTGCCAGTAGGTCTCCAGGCCGAGGCCGTTGGGGGCGGCGACGCCGATTCCGGTGACCACGGTCTCTGCGCTCATCGGGTGCTCCGATCGGGTCGGGCGAGGACGACGGCGCTCTGGAATCCGCCGAAGCCGCTGCCGACGGACAGCACCGCGTCGGTGTGCCGGTCGCGGGCGGTCAGCGGCACGTAGTCGAGGTCGCACTCGGGGTCGGGGTTGTGGAGGTTGGCCGTGGGCGGGACGACATGGTGCTCCATGGCGAGCACGGACGCGGCGATCTCGATGGATCCGATGGCGCCGAGCGAATGGCCGACCATCGACTTGATCGAGGAGACCGGGGTCCGGTAGGCGTGCTCGCCGAGGCTCCGCTTGAAGGCCGCGGTCTCGTGGCGGTCGTTCTGCTTCGTGCCGGAGCCGTGGGCGTTGATGTAGTCGATGTCCTCGGCGTCGAGCCGCGCCTCGTCCAGCGCCACCCGGATCGCCTCGGCCATCTCCTTGCCGTCGGGCCGCAGTCCGGTCATGTGGAAGGCGTTGGAGCGGGTGGCGTACCCGGCGATCTCCGCGTAGATGTGGGCTCCCCTGCGGCGGGCGCTGCCGAGCTCCTCCAGGACGAAGACGGCGGCGCCCTCGCCGAGGACGAATCCGTTGCGGCTGGAGTCGAAGGGACGGGAGGCGTGTGCGGGGTCGTCGTTGCGGGGGGTGGTGGCCTTGATGGCGTCGAAGCAGGCCACCGTGATCGGGGAGATCGGGGCGTCGGTGGCGCCGGCCACCATCACATCGGCGAGTCCGTCCCTGATGACTCCGACGGCGTGGCCGATGGCGTCGATACCGGAGGTGCAGCCGGTGGAGACGACCGTGCCGGGACCTTCGGCGCCTACGGCCCAGGCGACCTCGGTGGCGAAGGAGCTCGGGACCAGGAAGTTGTACAGGTGCGGAACGGCGTAGCGGTGATCGACCAGGTCGAGCCTGCCACCGTCGCTGACCGTGCGGTATTCCTGGTCGAGTCCGGTGGTGGCTCCGACGGCGCTGCCGATGGTGACTCCGGTGCGTACCGGGTCGAGGGCCGCGAAGTCGAGCCCGCTGTCGTGGACGGCCTCGCGGGCGGTGACCACGGCGAACTGGGCGGCCCGGTCCATGCGCCTGACCTCCTGCGGGCCCAGGCCCGCGAGCTCGGGGTCGAAGTCGACCTCCGCGGCGATCTGGGAGCGGAACGGCGAGGGGTCGAAGAGGGAGATCCGGCGCGTCGCGGTGCGGCCCTGCGAGATGAGCTGCCAGAAGTCCTTGGTGCCGAGGGCGCCGGGGGCGGTGACGCCCACGCCGGTGATGACGACGCGGCGCTCCGGTCCGGCCGGGGCGGCGCTCACTTGGCGCTCCAGTGGTAGAAGCGCCGGGCGAGGGCGTCGGCCGGTGAGCGCCAGGTGGCGGGGTCGTAGGCCGCGATGTGGGGCTTGAGGTCGTCGCTGATGCCGATGAACCGGCTGTCCGACTTGGCTGCCTCGATGCGCTCGCCGCCGTCCTCGCCGTCGAAGTCCTGAAGGTGGAAGTAGAGCCCGCGGTACGTGAACAGCTGGCGGCGGCGGGTGCCCATCCGGTGGGGCATGTCGGTGGTGTCGAACTCGCCGAAGAGACGGGCGACTTCGTCGGCGCTGCCGAGTTCCATCCGGGCAACGATGAGGTTGCTGTGCATGGTGGCCTCTCTGAGAGCGGTGGGGGTTCAGGCGGGTCCGAACCAGCGGTCCAGCGCGGTGGGCAGATCGTGGTGACTGCCGGGCGCGGCCCAGGCGACATAGCCGTCGGGGCGCAGCAGGACCGCGGTGGTGCGGGTGAGGTCCTCGGGTACGGGGCCGTGCGGGACGCCGGTGACCAGGTCGATCCGGTCCCGCCAGCGGGCGGCCCGGCGGCGCAGCCAGGGGTTGTCCGTGAGATCGAGCAGCACTCCGCGGCCGGGGCGCAGCAGGGCGGTGGAGCTGGTGCGGGCGGCGCCGACGGTCAGCTCCAGACGGGGCAGCCGGGCGCCGAGCAGCGGATGGGTGCCCGCTGCGGTGTCGTACCTGATGTCGACCCCGCTGACCTTGGCGGCGAGGTGGCGGGCCACTTCTTCGTACGGGAGGAGTTCGGACAGGACGTCCCGCAGCGGCTGCACCTCGTCACCGCCGAGGATGAGCAGGCTCTGGGCGCGGGTGTTGGCCAGCAACTGCCGTCCCACCTGGTGGCGTTCGGAGTGGTAGGTGTCGAGCAGGGTGGCGGGCGCCGTGCCGTGCAGGACGGCGGCGAGCTTCCAGCCGAGGTTGAACGAGTCCTGGATGGAGGTGTTCATGCCCTGTCCGCCGGCCGGCAGATGGATGTGGGCGGCGTCGCCTGCGAGCAGGACGCGGCCCCGGCGGTATTCGGAGGCCTGCCGGGTGGCGTCGGTGAAGGCCGATACCCATACCGCCTCGGCGCCCGAGATGTCGTTGCCGGTGAGGCGTTTCCATACGTCGGCGACCTCGCCGAAGGCGGGCGGCCCGGTGCGCCGGCCCGGCAGGGCGCCGCGTTCGCCGACGATGACGCGGTGCAGCCCGCCGCCGAGCGGGGCGGCCATGACCATCCCGCCCGCGAGGCTCTGCCCGGTCATCCGGGGGTCCACGTCCACGCCCCTGATGTCGGCCAGGAGCAGTTCCGTGGTGGCCTCGGTGCCGGGGAAGTCGAAGCCGGCGGCCTTGCGGACGGCGCTGCGTCCGCCGTCCGTTCCGACGAGGTAGCGGGCGGTGAGCGCGGTTTCCCGGTCGCCGTCCCTGATGCGCGCGGTGACGCTCTCGCCCGTGTCCTGGAGCGACAGGAACTCCTGTCCGCGCCGGATGTCGGCGCCCAGTTCACGCGCCCAGCCCTCCAGGACCGTCTCCGTGACGGACTGCGGCACGCCCCGGGCGGCCGGGTGGGCTCCGCCGAGGACGGCCAGGTCGAGCGGCAGGCCGCCGAAGTGGCCCTGCGTGCTGGTCTCCAGCTCCCCGAAGCGCGCCAACAGGCCACGCTGGTCGAGGCTTTCCGTCGTACGAATGGTGAAACCCAGTCCGCGCGATTCCCCGGTGCGCCGGGAAAGACGTTCGACGACGATGACGTCGATTCCGGCCAGACGTAATTCACCGGCGAGTACGAGCCCGGCAGGTCCCGCTCCGACGATGATGACCGACGCATCCATGGAGTCTCCCGACTGACGGTCCGTTCGATTCCTGCTTACGTGAAACATCCTCGGCCGCCGCGCTTTTCGTTTTCAAGGCAGAAAGTCAAGGTCCTGCGCAAGGAGCTGTCAGGCGATCGTCAAGTCGGCCGGACGGATCTCTGACGTTCGCGGAGCGGAACGGCTTCTGTGCCACGTCCGACTGCGCGGTGACTGACAAGGGAATGTCAGGGGAAGTACAAATCCCTACGCAGGAAGGCGCAGGGCACCCCATTCGGACACCCCTTGTGACCCCGCTCACAGTCAGGCGCGCGGCCGCGTGTCTAGCCTGGGGTCCATCACTTCGGGTGCCGCGCCTGCGCCTTGGAACGGGGGAATTGATGCGCGTCCTGGTCGTTGATTCCGACAGGTCGAACGGAAACAGATTGAGCACCCAGCTGAAGCGTCATGGATATGACGTGGAGATCTGTGCGACGGGCACCGAAGCCTTGGAAATGCACGAGAAATTCGATCTCTTTCTCATTGATCTCCTCCTGCCGGACATCGACGGCCTCGAGGTCTGCCGGACCGTCCGGGCGAAGAGTGATATTCCCGTCATCGCGTTCACGGATGCCGGAATGAAACTCGACCGGATTCTGTGCTTGCAGGCGGGCTGCGACGACTGTATGGCGAAGCCGTACGGATTCCGGGAACTGCTCGCCCGCATCGACGCGGTGCTCCGCCGCTCCCGACCGGAGCCGGCCCGCGTCGCGCGGGCGGCGGCGATCGCGCACGGATCGCTGTGCATCGACCCGGAGACGCGGGAGGTGCGGCTCAACGGCCGGCTGATCAGTCTCACCCTCAAGGAGTTCGACCTGCTGCACCGGCTCGCGTCGGAGCCGCAGACCGTGCACTCCCGGGCGTCGTTGATGGCCGGTGTGTGGGGGTTCCCGGGGCGTCATATCCCGGGAACCCGGGCGAGCCGGACGATCGACACGCATGTGAGCGCGGTCCGCGCCAAGCTCGGCTCGCCCGACTGGATCATCACCGTCCGCGGTGTCGGCTTCAGGATGGGCCGTGTCTGAGCCCGTACCGCTGACGACCCGGCGCCACATCGATCTGAAGCGCATCGCCGGCGCCCTCTGTCCGGGTCACTGACGACCCCGCCCTCCGTTTCCCACGGGCAGCCGTGTGTCACAGCCATGCCCGCGGCGACCCCGCACACAGCCGGTGCCCCCGGCGGACCGGCGTACAGGCCTGTCCGCCGGGCGCCGGTCCGCCCTGCCCCGCCGTCCCGCCGCCTGCGCGGAATCGGCCCGGATCTCCCTCTCTTCCGCTCTCGTTCACCCGGAGTCGTTCCCTGATGTCCAGCCGCCCCGCACCCTCGCGCCTCTCCGCGAGATCCCCGTTGGCCGCCCTCGCCGCCTCGCTCGTCCTCTCGCTCACCGCGACCGCCTGCTCCGGAGCATCCGGGTCCTCCGGCGAGGCGCAGTCCACGCCGCAGTCCGGCGGCCACCTCCGGTTCGCGCTGTCCTCGGATCCCGGCTGCCTCGATCCGCACCAGGCCACCACCAGCGACGCGCTGTACGCCGCCCGCACCTATGTCGACTCGCTCACCGACCAGAACCCCAGGACGGGGCAGATCGTGCCCTGGATCGCGCGGACGTGGGAGGTCTCGCCGGACGCCTCGCAGTTCACCTTCAGCCTGCGCGAGGACGTCACCTTCGCCGACGGCACCCCGCTCGACGCCGAGGCGGTCAAGGCCAACCTGGACGCGGTCGCGGCCCTGGGCGCCAAGTCGATGCTGGGCGCCGGATTCCTCCAGGGCTACCGCAGCACCGAGGCGGTCGACAAGTACACGGCCAAGGTCACCTTCAAGGGGCCCAACGCCCAGTTCCTGCAAGCGACATCGACGGCGACGCTCGGGCTCCTCTCCCCCGCGAGCCTGAAACTCCCCGCCGACCGGCGCTGCACCGCCAAGCTGATCGGTTCCGGGCCGTTCACCCTGGACGGCTACACCCCGAACACCTCGGTGGAGCTGACCAGGCGCGACGGCTACACCTGGGGCTCCCCGCTCTGGAAGCGCCGCGGGGCCGCGTATCTGGACAAGCTCACCTTCAAGGTCGTCCCCGAAGCGGGTGTACGCAGCGGGAGTCTGGCCTCCGGACAGATCGACGCCACCGCCGGTGTCGCCCCGCAGGACCAGAGCACCCTCTCCTCCCAGCGGCTCGCCGTGCTCGACCGGCCCAACCCGGGCGTTCCCGTCGCGCTCAGCGCCAACACCGCACGGCCGCTGACGAAGGACCCGGCCGTACGCCGGGCGCTCCAGACCGCCGTGGACCGCGACGAGGTCGTGCAGACCGTGCTGAGCCCCAGCTATCTCCCCGCGACCAGCGCACTGTCCAGCTCCACCGGCGGTTACGCCGACAACTCGAAGCTGCTCGCCTTCGACCCCGCACGGACGAAGAGCACGCTCGACACGGCCGGCTGGCTGCCTGGCCCGGACGGCATCCGGGTCAAGAACGGCAAGAAGCTCAGACTGAAGGTGATCCTGGGCGCCAATTTCGGCCCCAACCAGACCGTGCTGGAACTGATCCAGCAGCAGCTGCGCAAGAGCGGCATCGGCCTCGACCTCAAACTGCTCTCGCTGCCCGACTACCAGCAGGCGCGCGGAGCCGGCGACTACGACCTCGCCTGGGGCAATGGCACCCGCAACGACCCGGACATCCTGCGCACCGCGTTCTCCGGCAAGCTGCTCAACCTGGGCCGCATCACCGACCCGGAGCTGGAGCGCACCCTGGACGCGCAGGCCGCCGCGAGCGACCCGCACAAGCGGGCCGCACTGGTCGCCACCGCCCAGCGACGCGTACTCGAACAGGGCTACCAGATACCGGTGTTCGAGATGGCGAGTGTCTACGGCGTCAGCGAGAAGGTGCACGGCCTGTCACTGGACTCGACGTCCTACCCGCGGTTCCACGACGCGTGGCTGTCCTGACCATGGCCGCCTACACCGTACGGCGCCTCGCGCAGGCCGTGTTCGTCCTCTGGGCCGCCTACACCCTGTCGTTCGCGGTGCTCTACCTGCTGCCCGGCGACCCGGTGACCGTCATGGCGGCGGGCGGCGGCGACAGCACCTCCGTCACCCCGGAACAGCTCGCCTCGCTGCGCACCCGGTACGGACTCGACCGGCCGGTGGCGGAGCAGTACGCGACAGGGCTCGGCCACGCCCTGCGCGGGGACTTCGGCGCCTCCGTGCACAGTGGCGAACCGGTCTCACGGATGATCACGGACGCGTTCCCGGCGACGCTGGAGCTCACCGCGGCCACGCTCGCCCTGGCCCTGCCGCTGGGAGCCGGGGTCGCCCTGTCCGGCACGTACACCCGCCGGCGGTGGCTGCGGCAGTTACTGCTGTCGCTCCCGTCGGCGGGGGTGGCCGCCCCCACCTTCTGGGTCGGTCTCGTGCTCATCCAGCTCGTCTCCTTCCGCTGGGGCCTGCTGCCGGCCTTCGGTGACGAGGGAGCCGCGTCGCTGCTGCTGCCGGCGGTGACCCTGTCGCTGCCGGCGGCGGCGCTGGTCGCCCAGGTCTTCGCGAAGAGCCTGCGCACCGCACTGGCCGAGCCGTACATCGAGACGGCCGCCGCCAAGGGGGCGAGCCGGCTGCGGATCCACTTCGCCCACGCGGCCCGCAACGCCGCCCTCGCACCGCTGACCGTCGCCGGGGTCCTGGTCGGCCATGTGCTGGCGGGGTCCGTGGTGGTGGAGACCGTGTTCTCCCGGGCCGGGATCGGACGGCTGACGGCGACCGCCGTGACCTCGCAGGACATTCCCGTCGTCCAGGGGCTCGTGGTGTTCGGGGCGTGCGCGTTCGTCCTGGCGAACCTGGCCGTGGACCTGCTGCATCCGTTGCTCGACCCGCGGATCGCGACGGCCGGCCCGACGGCGGTGACCCCATGACCGTACTCGGCACCTCCCTGGCCGGCGGGGCTCCGGAGCGGACCGCGCGGCTGCGCCGGGCCGCCCGGTTCTGGCTCGCCCGGCCCGGTCTCGTCCTGTCCGTCCTGTTCATCGCGCTGGTCCTGCTGGCCGCGCTGTACCCAGCGGCGCTGACCGGGGGCGATCCCCTGGCCGGGGTCCCCGCGGACCGGCTCCGGCCACCGGACGGGGAGCACCTCCTGGGCACCGACCAGCTCGGCCGCGATCTGTTCACCCGGCTGGTGCACGGCAGTTCCCTCACCCTGCGGGCGACGGCGCTCGCCGTCCTCGTCGGCCTGGTGGCCGGGTCGCTGACCGGGCTGGTGGCCGGTGCGGCCGGCGGGTGGGCCGACAGTGTGCTGATGCGGCTCACCGATGTGCTGCTGGCCGTGCCCGGACTGCTGCTCTCGCTCGCCCTGGTCACCGCGCTCGGCTTCGGGACGGTGGAGGTCGCCGTCGCCGTGGGGGTGACGAGCGTGGCCATGTTCGCCCGGATCATGCGGGCCGAGGTCCTGCGGGTCGCCCGCACCACGTATGTGGAGGCAGCCCGCGCCAGTGGCACCCGGTGGTACGCGGTGCTGCTGCGGCATGTGCTGCCGAACGCGGCCGGGCCCGTCCTCGTGTACGCGGCGGTGGACTTCGGCGGGGTCGTGCTCCAGGTGTCCTCGCTGTCGTTCCTCGGTTACGGGGCACGCCCGCCGGCCCCCGAGTGGGGGTCGCTGGTCGCCGGTGGCCGTGACTACCTGGCCACCGCCTGGTGGCTGACCACGCTGCCCGGACTCGCCCTGGCGGCGACGGTCCTGGCCGCCAATCGCATCGCCCGCGCCCTCGACGGCGAGGCGAAGGAGAGCGCCCCATGACGACACCCCTGACACCCCCGGCAGAGCAGGGGGCGGCCCGGCCGGCGGACCCGCCCGCACCACCCCGTCCCCTGCTCCGCGTCGAGGACCTGAGGATCTCCTACCGCTCGGGCACCGGCCGGGTGGACGCGGTACGCGGGGTGTCGCTGACCGTCGCACCCGGCGAAGTCGTCGCGCTGGTGGGCGCTTCGGGATCGGGCAAGTCCACGACGGCCCACGCCGTCGTCGGCCTGCTGCCGCCCGGCGCGGCGCTCACGGCGGGCCGCGTCGTCTTCGGCGCGACCGATCTCGCCACGGCCGGCGAGGCCGCGGTGCGCCGCCACCGCGGCCGGGACATCGGCTTCGTCCCGCAGGACCCCATGGTGTCGCTGAACCCGGTCCGCCGCATCGGTCCGCAGGTCGGCGAAGTCCTCCTGATCCACAAGCTGGTGGCCGGCAGGCGCCAGGCGGCGCGGCGCGCCGTCGAGCTGCTGGCCGAGGCGGGCCTGCCGGAACCGGAACTGCGGGCCCGGCAGTACCCGCACGAACTCTCCGGCGGGATGCGGCAACGGGCGCTCATCGCGATCGCCCTCGCCGCCCGGCCGAAGCTGCTGATCGCCGACGAGCCGACCAGCGCACTCGACGTCACCGTGCAGCGTGCCCTCCTGGACCACCTGGACGAACTCGTCGCCCGCACGGGAACGGCGGTCCTGCTCATCACCCACGATCTGGGGGTCGCCGCCGACCGGGCCGGGCGCGTGGCGGTGATGTCGGACGGCGTGATCGTCGAGTCCGGGCCGGTCGGGGAGGTGCTGGGCGACCCCGGACACCCGGTCACCCGCGATCTGCTGCGGTCCGCGCCGAGCCTGGTCGCCGTACGGGAGAGGACCCCGCCGGTCCGGCCGGCGGAGCTGTCCCGGGATCTGGTGGTGGCCCAGGGGCTGGTGAAGGAGTTCCCCCGGCGCGGGCGCGGGGAGTCGCCCTTGCGGGCCGTCGACAACGTGGACCTGCGGATCGGGCGCGGGGAGACCTTCGCCCTGGTCGGGGAGTCGGGGTCGGGCAAGTCGACCACTGCCCGGCTGCTGGTCCGCCTGGCCCGGCCGACGTCCGGCACGATCCGCTTCGACGGCGAGGACATCACCGGGCTGCGCGGGGAGGCGCTGCGCCGGCTGCGGCGCCGTATGCAGATCGTCTATCAGAGCCCCTACGCCTCCCTCGATCCGCGCCTGTCGGTGGGGGACATCATCACGGAACCCCTGCGCGCGCACCGGGTGGGCAGCCGGAGTGAACGCACCCGGGAGGCGGTGGCCCTCCTGGACCGGGTGCGGCTCCCGGCCGGCACGCTACGGCGACGCCCGCACGAGCTGTCGGGCGGTCAGCGCCAGCGGGTGGCGATCGCCCGTGCGCTGGCGCTGCGCCCGGATCTGGTGGTGTGCGACGAGCCGGTGTCGGCGCTCGACGTGTCGGTGCAGGCGCGCATCCTGGAGCTGCTCACCGAGCTCCAGGACGAGTCGGGGCTGAGCTGTCTGTTCATCTCGCACGACCTCGCCGTGGTGCGGGGCATCGCCCATCGCGTCGGGGTGATGCGGGGCGGCCGGCTCGTCGAGTCCGGCCCGGTGGCGCGGGTGTTCGCGGAGCCCGCCCATCCGTACACGCGCGAACTGCTCGCCTCGGTGGCCGGTTCACGCCGTGCCGGTGCGGTGGCCGGAGGCTAAGGGCTGTCCCGGGGTGCGCGGTGCGCGACGGCGGTCGCCGCCGCGTACCCGGGGGGTGCCGGGACGTGGCGGAGGTGCCAGTCGGCCGGCGGCGGCGTCCGCGCGCCCTCCAGGAGGCAGTCGGTGGCCGGACCGCGTGCGAGCCCCGTGCCGAGGCCCTTGAGGTAGGCCTCCTTGCGCGTCCACAGCCGGGTGAAGGCGGCGGTGCGCCCGGCCGGGGAAAGACGCAGCAGTCCCTCGCGCTCCTCCGGATGCAGCCGGGGCAGCATCGCGTCGACGGTTCCGGGCGGCGGCTCGCGCTGCACATCGACGCCGACCGGCGCGGTGGCGACGGCGATCATGATCAGGCCGTGGCTGTGCGAGAGGGAGAAGTGCGGCCCCTGCGGGAATCCGAGCAGCACCGGCCGGCCGCGTGGCCGGCCGTCCGAGCCGCCGGGCCGGTCGCGCCCGAACCGCAGCCGCGCCGGGTCGGTGCCGGTGTACTCGGCCAGGACCGCGCGCAGCGCGAGGTGTGCGGTGACGTAGCGGAGCCGGGCCCGCGGACTGGCGAAGGCGTCGGCACGGGCCCGTTCGCCGTCGTCGAGGCAGCCGTCGTCGAGGGCTCCGGCGGCCGGGGGCGCGGTACGGTCGCCCGGCTCGGGCAGTGTCAGGGTCCGGATCCTGACCTGTGGCGGAGTGTTCACGGCCGCGCGTTCCCGGTCCGCACGTCCTCGGTGGCGGGTCCGCCCGTCCCCGGCCCGTCCCCGGGACCGCTGCGGCCCGCGCGCAGGCAGAGGGCGACGAGGCCCGTACCGAGGGAGGCGAGGCCGCCGACGACGAACGCGCTCCGGGTGCCCCGGGCCTCGGCGAGGTACCCCACCATGAGGGCTCCGAGCGGGGTGGAGCCCTGGAGGATGAGGGTGTAGAGCGCGAGGACCCGGCCCCGGTAGAGGGGGTCGCTGCCCAGCTGGATGCGGTGGTTGACGGCCTGGGCGAAGTAGATGGAGGCGCCGCCGGTGAGGAAGAGCAGGACGAGGGCGGCCGGGTAGGACGGAGCCCATCCGACCATGGCCTCCAGCGCCCCGAAGGCGAGGGCCGATGCGGTGACCAGCCGGGCCGAGGGCCGCGCGGTGCGGGCCGTGGTCAGGAGCGCGGCGACGAGCGAACCCGCGGCGAAGACCGTGGTGAGCAGGCCGAAGGACGAGGCGTCGGCGTGGAACACGGTCCTGGCGAGCAGCGGCAGCGTGAGCTGGAAGTTGAGACCGAACAGGCCGACTCCGGCGATCATGGCGAACGGGATCATGAGGTCGGGGCGCCCGCGCACGTACCGGAGTCCGTCGGTGACACGCGCACGGCCCGCCGTACGGGCTGTGCGGTAGAGCTCGCCGGGGCGGATCCGGCGCAGGGCGACGACGGTCGCCAGATAACTGAGCGCGTTGACCAGCATGACCCAGCCGGTCCCGAGGACGGTGAGGAGCAGGCCGGCAGCGGCGGGGCCGGCGACCCGGGCGACGTTGAAGTAGGCGGCGCTCAGCGCCGAGGCGTTGGGCAGCAGTTCGGGGGGCACCAGCTCGCCGACGAACGCCATCCGGGTGGGGACCTCGACGGCGTTGACCAGTCCGAGGCAGAGCGCGAAGACATGGACGTCCGTGAGATCGGCCGTGCCGGTGAGGACGAACGCCGCCAGGAGGAGGGCGAGCAGGCCCGACAGGAGATTGGTGGCCAGCAGCAGCGCCCGCTTGTCGTACCGGTCGGCCAGCCTTCCGCCGTGGAGCGTGAAGAGCAGCATCGGGGTGAACTGCAGGGCGGTGACGGTGCCGAGGGCCGTCGCCGAGTCCCCGGTCAGTTCCAGGACTAGCCAGTCCTGGGCGACGACCATCATCCAGGTGCCGGCGGCCGAGACCACCTGGCCTGCGGCGAACTGCCGGAAGTTGCGGATCCCGAGGGCCCGGAAGGGGCGGGTCCGGGCGTCGCCGGTCACCGTTCGGCGGATGGCGCGCCCGTATCGAGGCACTCGTCGAGGAAGGCCAGGGCACGCAGGTGGTACGCCCTGGCGGCGCAGCCGAGGCTGATGTTGTGCCCGGCTCCGGAGAGCCGGTCGATGAGGACCCGGGGCGCCGCGGAGAGCTGTGCGGCGAGGTCGGTGAGGTCGGCGTCGCTCTGGCGCCACCAGGCCTCGTGCTCGGCGAAGGTGAAGCGCACCGGCACCCGCACGCGCGGCAGCAGACGGGTGGCCAGTCCCCGCCACTCCTGCGCCGATTCGATCTCCTGCCCGGGCATCGGCGCGACGACTGCCGCGACCTCGCTGAAGGTGCCGTCCGGGTAGAGCCGCAGGGGACCCCAGTTGAGCCGGCGCAGGCCGGTGCGCGCGCCGCGGCCCAGGAGCGCCGCGGATACGGCCGGCCGGTGTCCGCAGCCGGAGATGTCAAGGCCGAGGAAGGTGTCGGGCGGGGCGTCGGCGGCGAGGGCGAGGGCGAGCTTCCCGCCGAAGGAGTGGGCGAGCAGGAACAGCGGACCGGACACATGGCGGGCCTGCGCGTCGGCGAGCGCCGCGCGCACCGTCGCCGCCTGCTCGAGGAGCCGCTGCCCGGTGGGCAGGTACGGGGCCGAGGCACCGTATCCGGGCCGGTCGAGCGCGAGCACGGCGTAGCCGAGGCGGGCGCCGAGCGTCAGCAGGGAGACGTCCGGATGCGCCTGCCCGTCGAAGTACCCGGCGCTCATTCCGCCGCCGTGCAGGGCGACGACGGTCGCCCGCGGCGCACGTCCGCCGGCGGGTTCGCTCAGCAGCGCGGACAGGGGCGTCCCGGCCGCGTCGAGGGTGATCCTGCGGACCCCCGGTGACAGGCCGCCGGGGGCGGGGGCCCGGTGCGAAGGGTGTGCCGTACTCGTCAGCATCATGCGTCCCCGTTCTCGTCCGCTCGCCGCGGACGCTGTCCCTCCAGCATCGGGTGCGGCCGCGGAACGGGACAAGGCGTCCCGGTTCAGGGCTCCTTCAGAACTCCGTCTCCGCGCCGTCGGGGAACGGACAGGCTGCGGTCAGGAAGCAGTCAGGGATTGGCCGCCGCAGGGGTACGCGGGTGCGGGCCGGGAGAATCGCGGTCTGTACGGGCGGGTCGGGGGGGCTTCGCCCGGACGGGTGATTCGGACGTTCCTCCATGCCTCAGCGCATCTGCCATGTGGTATCGCATAGAACGTTGTAAATGCGATCTAAGAACGCATACTCTGTGGCACATGCAGTCCTACACAATCGAGCAGGCCGCTCGGCTGCGGCCGACGGGCCGGGACTCGAGGCCGGGATGCGGGCCACCGCCCGCGTGAAGCCGGCCGGCGTGCACATCCACCGCACCCGGCGCATCGCTCCACCAGCGGCGTCGCCCTCCCCCTGAACGCCCGGACCGACTCGAGCGGGGGAGGCCCCACTCGGCGCGGCACACCACCATCCGCTCGGGCGGCACCAGCCGACCGCGTTCCCAAGGAGTCCCACCCTCATGTCCTTCACCCTCACCGGACGGCGCGCCGCGGCCGCCGTCGTCGTCGCGGGCCTGCTCGTCCCTCTCACCGCGTGCGGCAGTGACGACGACACGAAGGACTCGGCCACCGGGTCGAGCGCCCCGGCGTCCGCGACCGGCGCACCGAAGGCCGACCTGACGGTGCTCGCCGCCGCCTCGCTCACCGATGTCTTCAAGACGGCCGGCGCGGCCTACGAGAAGGAGAACCCCGGCACGAAAGTGACGTTCTCCTTCGCCGGTTCCCAGCAGCTGGCCGCCCAGGTCAAGCAGGGCTCCCCCGCCGACGCCCTGGTCACCGCGGACACCAAGACGATGGACGGCCTGAAGTCCGACACCGGCTCGCCCACGGTCATCGCCAAGAACCGCCTCGTCATCGCCACCGGCAAGGGCAACCCGGAGAAGATCGACGACCTCAAGGACCTCGCCGACACCGGGCTCAAGGTCGTCCTCGCCGCACCCGAGGTGCCGGTGGGCCGCTACAGCAAGCAGATCCTGGACGCCCAGAAGATCGACGTGAAGCCGGTCTCCCAGGAGCTCGACGTCCGCTCCGTCCTCAGCAAGGTCGAGCTCGGCGAGGCCGACGCCGGTCTCGTCTACAAGACGGACGTGGCCACCGCCACCGACAAGGTCGACGCCGTCGACATCCCGGACGCGCAGAACGCCGTCGCCTCGTACCCGGCGGCGACGCTGAAGACCTCCGAGCACAGCGCCGCCGCGGCCGCGTTCGTGAAGTGGCTTTCGAGCCCCGAGGCGCAGAAGATCCTCGCGAATGCGGGCTTCCAGCAGCCGTAACGTAGGGCTGTCCCGTATGCCCGGCCCGGCCCCGGGCCGGGCACACCGGTCCTCCAGCCCCAGGAAATTCGATGAACCGCCTCCGCAGCCGCTCCACGAGTCCGCGCGCACCCCTCGCGCTGGCGATCCCCGCACTCCTGGCGATCGCCTTCCTGCTGCTGCCCCTGATCGGGATCCTCGCCCGCACCTCCTGGGGTGAACTGGGCGCGCACCTCACCAGCCCCGGGACCACCGAAGCGCTCACCCTGTCGCTGGTCGTCTCCGGCTGGGCGCTGGGCCTCTCCCTGGTCCTCGGGGTCCCGCTCGCCTGGCTGCTGGCCCGCGTCGACTTCCCCGGCAAGGCGTTCGTCCGCTCGCTGGTCCTGCTGCCGATGGTGCTGCCGCCCACCGTCGGCGGAGTCGCCCTCCTCCTCGCGTTCGGACGCCGCGGGCTGCTCGGACCGTGGCTGGAGGGCACGTTCGGCATCACCCTGCCCTTCCACACCTCCGGTGCCGTCCTCGCCGCGACCTTCGTCGCCATGCCGTTCCTCATCATCAGCCTCGAGGGAGCGCTCGGCGGACTGCGCCCTCGTTACGAGGAGACCGCGGCCTCCCTGGGGGCCTCGCCGGTCCGGGTGTTCTTCACCGTCACCCTGCCGATGGTCGCCCCCGGTCTGGCCGCGGGCGCCGCACTCACCTGGGCGCGCGCACTCGGCGAGTTCGGCGCGACCATCACCTTCGCCGGAAACCTCCCCGGCACCACGCAGACCCTGCCCCTCCAGGTCTATCTGCTGCTCCAGGACAGCCCGGAGGCCGCCACGTCGGTCTCGCTGCTGCTGCTCGTCATCGCCATGGCCGTGCTGCTGGGCCTGCGCGGCCGCTGGACCGGCACGCCCCGCACCGGCGCGGCGCAGGCGCACGTACCGGCGGAGGAACCCGCGCCCGCACCCATACCCCCGCCGGGGAAGGACGTGCCCGGGAAGGACGTGCCCGGCGCCGACGGGGCCCGGGAGAGCTGGCCGTTGCACGCCGAGGTCACTGGATTCAACACCCTCACCCTCGAGGCTGACGCCGGAACCACGATCGCCGTCGTCGGCCCCAACGGCGCCGGCAAGACCACCCTTCTGCGGGCCCTGCTCGGCCTCACCCCGCGCGCCCACGCCGGACTCCGGCTCGGCGACGCCGACGTCACGGCGCTGCCCCCGCACCGCCGGGGTGTGGCCTGGGTCCCGCAGGACGGGGCGCTCTTCCCCCACATGAACGCGCTGGCCAACACCGCGTACGGGCTGCGCGCCCGCGGGGTGCCGCGTGCCGAGGCCCGGCGCAGCGCCCAGGAGTGGCTGGACCGGCTCGGCGTCGGCCATCTCGCCGGGCGCAGACCGGCACAGGTCTCGGGCGGTCAGGCCCAGCGGGTGGCGCTCGCCCGCGCGCTGGCCGCCCGCCCCCGGCTCCTGCTGCTCGACGAGCCGCTCGCCGCCCTCGACCAGACGACCCGCGCCCAGGTGCGGCACACGCTGCGCCGCCATCTGGACGGCTTCGGCGGGGTGTGCCTGATCGTCACCCACGACCCCGTCGAGGCGATCGCACTGGCCGACCGGGTCCTCGTCCTCGAGGACGGCCGGGCCCTCCAGGACGCCCCGCCCGCCGATGTCACCCGCCACCCGCGCTCCCCCTGGGTGGCCAGGATGCTGGGCCGCAACGCCTGGCCCGGCACCGCCACCGCCGACGGCCTGCGGCTGAGGGACGGGGGCCACCTCGTCGTCGCCGAGCCCCTGCCGGCCGGCACGCCCGCGCTCGCGGTCATCGTCCCGGAAGCCGTCTCCGTTCACCGGGACCGGCCCACCGGCAGCCCCCGTAACGTCTGGCCGGGAACCGTGCGGGAGATCACCGCCAGCGGGAGCCGGCTCCGGGTCCTGGTCGTCTCGGAGCAGGCACCCGACCTCGTCGCGGAGATCACCCCGCAGTCCGCCGCCGCGCTCTCCCTCGCGGACGGCGTACGGGTGTGGACCAGTGTGAAGGCCACCGAGGCCACGGTGGTGGCGCTGTGATCCGTGCGGTGCGTCCCGGTCAGTAGACGTCGCGTACGTACCGCTTGTCGGCGGCGAGCTGCTTGACGTACAGCGCCGCCGCGTCGGGGGCGAGACCTCCATGGGCGACCGCGATGTCGCGCAGCGCCTGCTCGACGTCCTTCGCCATCCGTGCGGCGTCGCCGCAGACGTAGAAGTGGGCGCCGTCCTGGAGCCAGGACCACAGCTTGGCCCCGTGTTCGCGCATCCGGTCCTGCACATAGACCTTGGCGCGCTGGTCGCGCGAGAAGGCGGTGTCCAGGCGGGTGAGGGTGCCGTCGGCGAGGAAGGCGGTCAGCTCGTCCTCGTAGTAGAAGTCGGTGGCGCGGTGCTGTTCGCCGAAGAAGAGCCAGTTGGGGCCGGGGTGGCGGTGCGCGCGGCGTTCCTCCAGGAAGCCGATGAACGGTGCCACGCCGGTACCCGGGCCGACCATGACCATCGGGGTGCCGGGCCGGGCCGGCGGACGGAAGTGCGGGGCACGCTGCACGAAGACCGGGACCGGGGCGCCGGGGGCGGCGTCGGCGAGGAAGGGCGAGCACACCCCGGCGCGGGGGCGGCCCCGCAGGTTCTCGTACCGGACGACGGAGACGGTCAGGGACACCTGGTGGGGGTCGGTGAGCGGGCTGGACGATATCGAGTACAGGCGCGGCTGCAACCGTTTGAGGACACCGGCCCACTCCTCGGGGGTGGCGCGGACGGGGTACTCGGCGAGGACGTCGACGGCCTGCCGGCCCCAGGACCAGCGGGCGAGCTCGCCCTTGTTGTCGGGGCGCAGCATCTTCTTCAGGGCCCGGTCGCCGGTGCGTTCGGTGACGAAGCCCAGCAGGGCGGGGGTGAGCCGGGTGATGTCCAGGTGTCCGCGCAGGGCGTCGGCCAGCGCGATCCCGCCGAGGCCGGCGACATCGACCCGGGCGGTGGGGTCGAGCCCGGTGACGGCCAGCCATTCGGCCACCAGATCGGCGCTGTTGACGGGATGTACGCCGAGGGCGTCGCCGGCCTCGTAGCCGAGGGGAGCGCCCAGGTCCCGGGTGTCGAAGGTGAACCGGCGGACCTCCTTGCCCGCGCCGGGAAGGCTGAGGAGCCGGTTGCCGGCCAGCCTGGCCGTGGCGGGTGCCGGCCGGGAGCTGCGGACAGGTGCGGGGGCAGGGGTGGCCGGAGCCGCGGCGGTCACCGGCGGGGCTGCCGACGGCGGTGCCGTGAGGCCGGCGAGAACCTCGTCCAGCCAGGCGAGGGCGGAGGGCTCGTAGTCGGGTTCGCAGTCGGTACGCGGAGCCAGCCGTACGCCCCCGAGCTCGTCCAGCCGTTGGTCCAGACGCCGGCCGTGCCCGCAGAAGTCGTCGTACGAGGAGTCCCCGAAGGCCAGCACCGCGTACCGCCTGCCGTCCAGGGACGGGAGGTCGGCGGCGGTCAGCGCGTCCCAGAACCCGGACCCGTTGTCGGGCGCGTCACCGTCCCCGAAGGTGCTGGTGATCAGCAGGAGGTCGGCCGCCGGCGGGAGGGCGCGCGGGTCCGCCCGGTCCATGCCGATGAGCTGTGCCCGGTGCCCGGTCTCGGTGAGCCGGCCGGCGGCGGCCGTGGCGAAGTCCTCGGCGTTGCCGGTCTGCGAGGCCCACAGCACGACCACGTCCCGGCCCGGGGATGCGGCCTGCGCCACCGGTTCCGCCACGGTCTGCGGGGCGCGCGAGTACATACCGGCGAGGACGCCGTTGACCCATCGCGCGTGCTCCGCGCCGAACGGCGCACCGGCGGGCAGCACGGGGACACCCGGTGTGCCCGACTCGAGTCCGGCGAGGAATCCGACCAGGTACTGGCGTTCGTGCTCGGCGAGCACGGGCGGCGGTGCGGATTCCAGCCCGAAGACCCCGGCGGCGGTTGCGCCGGGCGCGGTGGGCATGGCCGGCACAGGGGCGGCCGGTTCGACCGCGGGCAGGCGAAGGCCGGGCGGTTCGACGGCCGGCGCGGCGGCCTTGGCCGGGGAGAGCGTGAAGGCGGTGGCCGACTTCGTCAGCGTGACCGCGCACATCTTGAACCCGGGCTGGAAGGAGACCGGGTCCACGGCGTCGCTGGTCACGGCGTTGACGCTCAGATACTCGCCGAACAGGTCGTTCCAGTGGAACGGCGCGAAGCAGCAGCCCGGACGTACCCGGTCCGTCACGACGGCGGGCAGCACGGCCCGGCCGCGCCGGGATGCGACCTCGACCGAGTCGCCCTCCGCGATGCCGAGCCGGCCCGCGTCCTCGTGGTGCAGTTCGATGAACGGCGCCGGGTCGAGCCGGTTGAGCTTGGCGACCTTCCCGGTCTTGGTGAGGGTGTGCCACTGGTGCTGCAAACGGCCGGTGTTGAGGACGAAGGGGTAGTCGTCGTCCGGCATCTCCGCAGCCGGAACGTGCGGGCGTGCGAAGAAGACGGCCCGTCCGCCCGCTGTCGGAAACACCGGACCGCCGTCCTCGGCCAGGTAGCGGACCGGATTGCGATCGGGCCCGTCGGCCGTCGGTGCGGGCCACTGGACGGGCCCGGTGCGCAGCCGCTCGTACGTCACGCCCCGCAGGTCGTAGCCGGTCCCGGGGTTCGCGGCGCCCTTGATCTCCTCGAAGACCTCCTCGGCGCTGCCGTAGGTGAAGGCGTGGGCGTAGCCCATCTCGCAGGCGATCCGCGCGATGATGCGCCAGTCCGCGAGCGCCTCACCGGGCGGGTCCACGGCCTGCCGGGCGAGGGTGAGGCTGCGCTCGCTGTTGATCAGTACGCCCTCGCTCTCGCTCCACAGGGCGCCGGGCAGCACGACATCGGCGTAGGCATTGGTCTCGGTGTCGGCGAACACGTCCTGGGTGATGACGAGTTCGGCGGTCTCCAGGGCCTCGATCACGGTCCTGCGGTTGGCGACGGAGGCCACGGGGTTGGTGCAGATGATCCAGCAGGCCTTGATGTCGCCGTCCGCCATCCGCCGGAACATGTCGATGGTG
Source organism: Streptomyces sp. NBC_00876 (assembly GCF_045207435.1). Lineage (NCBI taxonomy): Bacteria > Bacillati > Actinomycetota > Actinomycetes > Kitasatosporales > Streptomycetaceae > Streptomyces > Streptomyces sp. NBC_00876. The sequence continues at coordinate 6,672,814 of NZ_CP108800.1, read as the reverse complement.
CCCTTGCCGGACCCGTCCTTGCGTATGGTGCCGGGCTCCAGGCCCCAGAGTTCCTCGGTGAACGCGCGGTCCTCGTCCACCAGCACGGACCGCTGGCCGGGCAGGCCCGGACCCATGTACCCCATTTCGCGCCCGCCCATGGCGTTGGGCTGGCCCGTGAGCGAGAAGGGGCCGCTGCCCGGACGGCAGATTGCGCCGGTGGCCAGATGCAGATTGATCAGCGCGTTGGTGTTCCAGGTTCCGTGCGTGGACTGGTTGAGCCCCATGGTCCAGCAGCTCATCCACTCGCCCGCTTCGCCGATCCACCGCGCCGCCCGCCGGATGTCCTCCTCGGGGATGCCCGTGATCCCCGCGACGACGTCGGGCGGGTAGTCCGCGAGGAACTCCGGCATCGCCTCCCAGCCCTCGGTGCGCTCCGCGATGAACGCGGCGTCCGTGTGCCCGTCGGCGTGCAGGAGGTACAGCAGTCCGTTGAGCAGGGCCAGATCGGTTCCGGGGGCGATCTGGAGGAAGAGCCCGGCCTTGTCTGCGGTGGCGGTGCGCCGGGGGTCGACGACGATCAGCCGGGCACCGGCCTTGACCCGCTCCATCATCCGCAGGAAGAGGACGGGGTGGCAGTCGGCCATATTGGAGCCGATGACGAGGAAGACGTCCGCCTTCTCGAAGTCCTGGTACGAACCGGGCGGGCCGTCGGCCCCGAGCGAGAGCTTGTAGCCGCTGCCCGCGCTGGCCATGCACAGACGCGAGTTGGACTCGATCCGGTTGGTCCGCACGAAGCCCTTGGCCAGCTTGTTTGCCAAGTACTGCGCCTCCAGGCTCATCTGCCCGGACACATAGAACGCGACGGCGTCCGGGCCGTGCTCGTCGATGATGCCCCGCAGCCGTCGCGCCGCGGTGGTGATCGCCTCGTCCATGGTGGCCGGCACGGTCCCGGCCCCGCGCCCGGGCCGGATCAGGGCGGTGGTCAGCCGGCCGGGGGCGGCCAGCATGCCGGCGGTCGTCGCCCCCTTGGTGCACAGCCGTCCCGCGTTGGCGGGGTGGTCCTTGTCCCCCGACGCCCTGAGAACCTTCCGGCGCCCGTCGGGGCCGGCGGCGACGTCGAGGACCATGCCGCAGCCCACTCCGCAGTACGAGCAGACCGTACGTACCTGAGCGACGCCTGCCGACGAGCTCTGTGGGGGCACCGGGGGACCTTCCGTGGATCGGACCGTGCCCCCGACCGTACGAATTGCCCGTTACGCCGATGTGACCCCGGCCGATCTTGGGCGGTAACGCTCACCGCACACGCACCGCCCCGGCGGTGTGAGCGTGCGGTGGGTTCCCGAAGGCCGCGCCGTACTCTCAGCGCCTGGTCGCGTACCTGGTCAGGATCACGCCGCCGGGAAGCGTCCGCGTCTGGACCAGGTTCAGGTTCACCCAGTTGTCCAGCGCGGTGAAGAACGGCGTGCCGCCGCCCACCAGGACCGGCGCGGTGGCCAGTACGTACTCGTCGATCAGCCCGGCCCGCATGGCCGCCCGGGCGAGCGTCGCGCCGCCGATGTCCATCGGGCCGCCGTCCTCGGCCTTGAGCCGGGTGATCTCGGCGACCGCGTCGCCGGTGACCAGGCGGGCGTTCCAGTCGACCTTGTCGGTCGTCGAGGAGAACACCACCTTCGACATGTCCCGCCAGCGGCGTGCGAACTCGGTCTCCGCCGGGGTGGCGTCGGGCCGCTGGTCGCCGGTCGGCCAGTAGGAGCTCATCATCTGCCACAGCTTGCGCCCGTACAGCGACAGGTCGGTCGCCTGCAACTGGTCGGACCAGAACTGGAACAGCTCGTCGCTCGGCACGCTCCAGCCGATGTCGTCGCCTGGCGCGGCGATGTAGCCGTCCAGGGTCACGTTCATGCCGTAGATCAGTTTCCGCATGGCGCCGGCCTTCCGTGAGTCGGTCTCACCTGTACAGACCGGCGCGGCGCGGGAAACTCATCGTTCCCCCGGGAAATGGCGTCGATCCGGGACGGAATCGGCAGGGCCCCGCGCACGCCGGGTCAGGCCAGGTGCACGACCTGGCCGCTGTGGCGTGCGCGTTCCGCCGCCCAGACCACCAGGTGCGAGCGCAGCGCTTCGTCCGGGCCGGTGTTCACCAGTTCCCGGTCGTCGCCCGCGATCGCCGCGATGAAGGCCCGGATCAGCTCGTCGTCCGCGCCGCCGTGGCCGTCCGCCGCCGATGCCCCGCCCTCGGGGTCGAAGTCGAAGACCTCGCGGGTGTCGGTGAGGAAGTCGTGGAGCGTGAGCGTACGGCCGTCGCCGTCGAGCGACCCCTGGGTGCCGAAGACGCGGGTCTTGCGGAAGTCGAGGCCGGTGAAGGCGGTCATGGTGAAGGAGGCGGTGGCGCCGCCCTCGTACTGGAGGTTCACGACCTGGTGGTCCACGACGTCGTTGCGGCCGTTGTAGACGCACTCGCCGTACGGGCCGTCCTCGAGCGCCTTCGTCAGACCGGCGCTCGTCACGTCGTCGGTGAGGACGCCGAGCGGCCACTGCTCGAAGACCGGGTCGCCGAGGAAGCGCTCGTAGATGCGCGGGGCCGAGTAGGTGCAGGTGCGTTCGACGGGGCAGGTGACACAGCGGTCACCGGCGCCTTCCGGCTTGTTCTCCGGGCGGAAGTGGAAGAGGCTGCCGAAGGACGAGACCTGTTCCACCGGCTTGCCCACCACATGGCCGATCCAGTCGATGTCGTGGCACGACTTGGCGAGCAGCATGGACGACGACTCCGCCTCGACGCCCCACTTCCCGCGTACGTAGGAGTGCGCGTGGTGCCACCAGCCGACGGGCTCGAGGTGTTCGACGCTGACGACGTCGCCGATCCGCCCGGAGGCGATGAGCTGCTTGAGCTTGACCGAGTAGGGCGTGTAGCGCAGGACATGGCACACCGCGAGGAGGATGTCGTTGCGGGTGGCGGCCTCGACGATGCGGCGGGCGTCCTCCTCCGTCGGCGCCATCGGCTTCTCCAGCAGCAGCGCGTAGCCCAGATCGGCCAGCGCCACGGCCGGTTCGGCGTGCATGCGGTCGGGCGTGGCGACGATCGCGGCGTCGGCGAGGCGGGGCCGGGAGGCGAGCTCCGCCCAGTTGGTGAAGACCCGGTCGTGCGGCAGTGCGAACTCGTCCGCCAGGGCCTGGCGGCGTACGGGGTCGGGGTCGGCGACCGCCGTGACGACGGCTCCACCTTGGGCGGCGGCGATGCGTGCGTAGGAGGCCCCCCGGGCCCCGGCTCCGACGATCGCAAGGGTGACGGTCACGTACCAAATCCCTTACTTGACGGCACCCTGGAGGATGCCCTTGATGAAGTGACGCTGGAAGAAGAGGTAGATCAGCACGATCGGTGCGATCACGATGAAGGTGCCGGCGGACAGCAGCGGGATGTTCTTGCCGTACTGCTGGACGAACTTGCCGAGGCCCGACGGGGCCGTGCGCATTATCGGGTCCTGGATGAGCACCAGGGCCAGCAGGAACTGGTTCCACGCCCACATGAAGTAGAGGAGGCCGAGCGTGGTGAGCGCGGGGACGGCGGTCGGGAGCAGAACCCGGGTGAGGGTGCGCCAGCTGTTCGCGCCGTCCACGGAGGCGGCCTCCATCAGCTCCTTGGGCAGCGACTCGAAGTGCGTACGCATCCAGAAGACGCCGAAGGGCATGAACAGCCCGACCAGCGGCAGGATCACGGCCCAGTAGGTGTTCAGCAGGCCGACCGTGTCCAGGTCGTAGTAGAGGGGGATCACGATGGCCTCGTACGGCAGGGCCAGTCCGAGCATCAGGAGGGCGAAGAGCGGGCCCTTGGCCTTCAGCTGCATGGTGGCCAGGCCGTAGCCGGCGAGGGTCGCGAGGACGAGGGCGATGGGGACGACGCCGAGCGCGATGATGGCGCTCGACTTCAGCAGCGACCCGAATCCGGCCGTGGTCCACGCGGTGGCGAAGTTGCCCCACTGCGGGTCGGACGGCCAGGACAGCCCCGGTGAGAGGTTGCTCTGCGGCTGGAGCGCCGCGGTGAACAGCGCGAGGAACGGGAACAGGACGGCTGCGGCGGCGACGATGAGTGCCAGCCTGGGCAGTTGCTTGGTCATCGGGGGTACTCCAGTGAGATGCGCGGCATGCCTCAGCGCTCCCGCGACAGCCTGTTGAGGCCGAACATGGCCGCACAGGTGATGAGGGAGAGCACCGTGGCCAGGGCGCATGCGGTGCCGACCCGGCCGGCGGTGAAGACGAGCTGGTAGACCTGGACACCAGGGACCATCGTGGAGTAGCCGGGTCCGCCGCCCGTCATCACGTACACGACGTCGAATCCGGCGAGGGCCGAGATGACGGTGACGTTGCAGGCGACGCCGATCTCCTTGCGCAGGCCCGGGACGGTGATGTGCCAGAACTCGCGCACCCGGCCGCAGCCGTCCAGCCGGGCCGCCTCGTAGAGCGACGGCTCGATCTTGCCGATGCCGGACAGCAGGAGCAGGAAGCACAGTCCGGTGGAGACCCAGGTGCCGATCAGGCCGACGGCCGGGAAGGCGTAGGTGAAGTCGCCCAGCCAGGCGCGGGCCAGGGAGCCCAGGCCGACGGCGCGCAGCATCTGGTTGAGCGGGCCGTCCTCACCGTAGATCCACTTCCAGACGACGCCCACCGCGACGAGCGGCAGGATCTGCGGCAGGAAGATGATGGTGCGGATCACCGGCATGGCCCGCCACGGGACGGCCGAGGTCACGGCGGCCAGGATCAGGCCGAGGATGACCGGGACGACCGTGTAGAAGACGATGAAGCCGAACGCGTGCGTCAGGGCGGCGCGCAGGGCCGGTTCCTCGAACACCGCGGTGTAGTTGGAGAGTCCGGCCCAGGTGGCGGTGCCGATCCCGTTCCAGTTCCAGAACGAGATCCAGAAGCTGTGCAGCCAGGGTGCGATGACGAAGAGTGCGTAGAAGACCAGAGCGGGGGCCACGTACAGCAGCGGCACCAGCCGGCCCTTGCGGCGCGGGGCGGCGAGCGCCCCGCGCCGGGCCTTGGCCGCAGCCACTGACCGCTCGGTACGCACGAGCGTGTCAGCCATGCGTCTTGGACCACTCGTCCTGGATCGCCTTGACGAAGCCGCCGGTGTCCGTGCGGCCCGCGAGGAGTTCCTGGGTGGTGGCGGTGAGCTTGTCGTTCATGGTCGCGGTGGCGTTGTTGTTGAAGCCGACGAGACCGTTGTCGTCGTTGACCCGTCCCCAGGCCGCGACGATGTCCTTCATCACGGTGCCGTCCTGCGGCTTGGCGGCGGTGAGGTCGGCGGGCATGAAGCCGGCCTTGAACTCGGCGGCCGATGCCTCGGGCGAGTGCAGGAAGTCCAGGAAGTAGGCCGCGGTGTCCGCGTTCTTGCTCTTCGAGGAGATGGCGTACGCGACGGAGGTGCCGATCGCGGTGGCCTTCGGCGAGGGGAAGGCGATGAATCCCGCGTCCTTGCCGAGCTTGTCGCCGATCTTCCCGGCGTCCCAGTTGCCGTCGACGAAGTAGACGCCCTGGCCCTTGGTGAACTTGTCGACGGCCGTCTGCAGATCGGTGCCGTTGGCGCCGTCCGGCAGGTAGCCCTTCTTGTTCCAGGCCACGAGCTTGTCGGCGGCGGTGCGGTTGCCCGGGGTGTCGAAGGTGGCGCCCTGCCGGCCGAAGGTCCACTTCGCGGCCTGCTCGGCGCCGTCCGCCGACTGGCCGATGAGCTGGACCGGGAAGGAGGCGTGGCCCTGCTGGTTGCCGAGCTGCAGCGGCAGTTCGCCGGCCTTCTTCGCCTTGGCGAGGGCCGCCTCGAACTCCTCCAGGGTGGCCGGCGGGGTGGTGATGCCGGCCTTGGCCGCCTTCGCCTTGTTGTAGTAGACGCCCACCAGGGAGAACCCGGCGGGGGCCGCGTACAGGCCGCCCGTGCCGAGCGTGCTGCCGTCCTCGGCGACCCGCCACTGGCTGAGCTGCGTGCTCGGGTACGTCTTGTCCCAGTCGTACGCCTTCGCGTAGCGGGACAGGTCGAGGACCAGGCCGTCCTTGACCGTCGTGCCCACCGAGTTGAGGAGTGCGATGTCGGGCGCCTGGTCGGAGGCGAGCGAGAGGTTCAGCGCCTTGTTGTAGTCATCGACGTTGTTGTCCTCGTAGTCGATGGTGATCTGGGGGTACTTCGCCTCGAAGGCCTTGATGATGGTCTTGACCGCCGCTCCCGACTCGGGCGTGGAGACCAGCTTGAGCGTGACCTTCTCGCCGGTCACTCCCTTCTTCACCGGGCCGGACGGCTTCGCCCCCGTCGGCTCCGTCGAAGCGCCGGGTGCGCAGGCGGTCCCGCACAACGCCACCAGGACGGCTCCTGCCAGAACTCTGCTGATCTTCATCGACGCTGCTCTCCTGTGAACACGGGGGGAGGAATCGCTGGTGTGGCAGGATGTCGAGCCGAGGTTGCCAGCCAGCGAGTTTCGAAGGAAACTTTCCTTCGAAAGGATCGGATACGTCACTGCGCCCGTCAAGAGGTAAAGGGCAGGTATGTCGATCCGTGACCCGAAAAGTACGCAGCAAGTGGGGGACATGAAGAACTCGGACGTCCTGCCGGGCGGCGACCAGAGCGCTCTGCGCCATCTCAACACCAGCCGGGTCCTGCAACTGCTGTACGACGGACCGCCGCTGACCACCAACGCCATCGCGCAGGTCACCGCGCTGTCCCGCCCCACGGTGCGCGGCATCGTCACCGCCCTGGTGGCGGACGGCCGCCTCACCCTCGACGGCCAGGACGCGACGCGTACGGGCGGGCGCCCCGCCCAGCGCTACGCCTTCGACTTCGACGCCGGACGCCTCGCCGGCATCCACATCGACTCCCACGGCATCTCCGTACGGATCACCGACCTCGGCGGGAACCTGCTGGCCGACGCCCACCGCCCCACCCCCGCCGCGCTCGACCCAGACGAACGGCTGCGGGAAGCCGCCGGCCTGGTGCGCGAACACCTTCCCGCCGGCGGCTCACCCCTGTGGGCGGCAGGCGTCGGAACGCCGGGGATCGTGGACGCGCGCGGGTCCGTACGGCTGAGCGTGGCCATCCACCAGTGGTCGGGAGTACACCTCGCCGACCGGCTCCACGAGCTGCTGCGCTGCCCGGTCGTGGCGATGAAGGACACCAACCTGGCCGTCCTGGCCGAACACCGCATCGGCGCCGCCCGCGGGACGTCCGACGTGCTGTACGTCCACCTCGACAACCGGCTCGGTGTGGGAATCCTGGTCAACGGCAAGCCGTTCACCGGTCGCACGGGGGCGGCGGGCGAGATCGGCAGGCATCCGAGCCTGGGCTGGGAGGACACCCCGGCCAAGCTCGGCGGCGGCTCCGGCGCCGCCCCGCCCGACCCCGGAGAGGCCGCCCATCTGGTCTTCACCCGCGCCCGGCACGGGGACCCGGCGGCACAGGCCACGGTCGACAGCTACGCCCGCGCGGTGGCGGACGGCATCGGCGCGATGGTCCTCGCGGTCGACCCGCAGCTCATCGTGCTCGGCGGCGCACTGGCCGGGGCGGGGCCCGCCGTCCTGGAAGCGGTGCGGGAGCAGCTCACCGGCATCTGCTACGAGGTCCCGCCCCTGACGCTCAGCGCGCTCAGCGCGGGCGCGGTGGCCGTGGGCGGCGTGGAGGCCGCCCGGGATCTGGTGCGCGGGCGGCTGTTCGCGGCGGAACAGCCGGCCAACTGACGCACGCACGACGGTTGACACCGGGAAGACCTGACGGCACATTACGCAGGAAACTTTCTTTCGAAAGAGCCCCGGCGTTGTCGTCCTGCCTGCGCAGCGGCAGCCGGGCCTGCTGAACTCTGTCCCGAAGGAGCCAAGTTGAGACACCGTCGTCTGCGCACCCCGCTCATAGGAGTGCTGGCTGCCGCCCTCGGCGCGCTGGGCACACTCGCCGGCGCCCCGGCCGCGTCGGCCGCGGACTTCCCCGCAAACCCGACGGCCAAGCCGGGGTACACGCTGGACTTCCAGGAGGAGTTCAGCGGAAGCTCCCTGGACACGGACAAGTGGCTGCCGTACTACCTCCCCCACTGGACGTCGGACCGGGAGAAGGCCAAGGCCCGTTACACCGTCGCGGACGGAGTGCTCACCGAGCGCGTCGACCAGGACACCCCGGCCTGGAACCCCGCCTACGACAGCACGGTGAAGATCTCCAGCATCCAGACGTACAACAAGGACTGGTGGCACCGGTTCAACTACGCGATGCCGAACGACCACCACGAGCCCGACTTCAACGGCTACTCCACGCAGTACGGCTACGTCGAGACCCGCGCCAAGCTCTCCGGCGCCGGCGGCGGTGGACACCAGGCCCTGTGGATGGTCGGCACGAAGGACACGAGCAGCGCGTCGGCCAACGCCGAGATCGACATGATCGAGACGTTCTTCAGCAAGCCCGACACCTGGCGGATCGCCGCGTACGGCTGGGGCGACCCCGCCTTCCTCGGCTCCTGGGTGTCGCACGAGGACCCGGTGCCCAGTGGCGAGCCCACCGAGGAGTACCACGTCTACGGGATGGACTGGACGCCCACTCAGCTCAACTTCTACTACGACAACCAGCTCTACAAGACCATCAACGACGCCCCCAACATGCCCATGGGCATGATCATGGGCATCTACACGGACGCCGGGTCCGGCCAGCACAACGACGTCTGGCCCAAGTCCTGGAGCGTGGACTACCTGCGCGTGTGGAAGAAGGACGGCGGATACGCCGACAGCGGGTACGAGCGGCTGAAGAACCGCGAGACCTCGCAGTACCTGCACATCGAGAACAAGACCGGCAAGGCCGAGTACGGCAGCCCGCCCGCCACCGCCTGGAGCTCCCAGTGGGCGCCGGAGACCACACCGGCCGGCTACACCCGCTTCCGCAACCGGTGGACGGGGGACTACCTCCGCACGTCCACGTCCGACAGCTATGTCCACTACGGCACAGCGGCCGCGGACGCGCCCGGGGCCGACTGGACGCAGGAGTCCGAGGCGGGCTACCTGCGCCTGAGGAACCGGGCGTCCGGCGGCTACGCGCACACCGAGGGCCTGACCGGATACGTCGAGCAGGGTGACGTGCCGGCCGGCTACTGGACGAGCCAGTGGACGCCCGAACCGGCGTCGTGATCCACCGCTGACCCACCACGGCGCGCCCCGGGCCACCGGGGCGCGCCTCCCACCCAGGAGCCCCGCCCATGCGCGCACGCCGCCTCGCCACCCGCCTCGTCCTGCCCACGCTCGCCGTGCTGCTGTTCAGCGGCTGCGACTCCGGGGCCGGGTCCGCCGCCCCGGACCCGGAACGCTCCCCCGTCACGCGGCAGGCCGGACCGCCCACCGGCCCGGAGAACCGCTCCCTGTGGACGCTCATCGGCGCCGACGGCGAGAGGGTCGAAACCCTGGCGGACGACGATCCGGACGTCACCGCGATCCGCAGAACCGTCGTGCTCCACTCGGGCACGGTCGACGACCGCAGCAGCGATTCGGTCACCGAGAGTGTGAAGAACGAGTTCGCCTTCTACGGCGGCGAGTTCAAGAAGGCGCTGGAGGCCCAGAACTACGGCACGAAGGTGACCGCGCTCTTCCGGGACAACGGTCTTTCCACCCGCCAGGAGAAGGTCGCCTGGTACCGCTCGACCGTCTACAAGGACCGCAGGACCGCCAAGGCCGAAATGGACACGGTCTTCGAGTTCACCGCGGGACACCCCGCCTACCTCAAGAAGAGCGGGCTCGCGGTGGGCACCCCGTACACCGAGCACCGCACGGTGAACCTGGCGAAGCAGGGCGGGACCTGGGTCATCACCGGAATCCGGCGGACACCGCTGGAGCGCCCGGCGCCGAAACCGGCTGCCCGGTAGGCCGAGGCCGGGCGGCCGGGCCCCGCTACGCCACCACGCCCCGTGCGGCGAGCAGTTCGGCGACCCGGTCCAGCGGCAGCGCCGGGACGTGGTGGCCGGCCCGGCCGGTCATCGAGTGCGCGCCGGTGAGCACGTTGAGGACCGCCTCCTCCACCGACTCGACCACCGCGCCGTAGAAGGGGTCCATCCGCCCCCACGGCACGAAGCGCATCGACTCGTAGGGCGCGCTGCCGTCGTCCTCGGGGAACGTGCTGTTCAGCGCGCCGGGGTTGGCCGTGGAGAAGGCGAGGAAGATATCGCCGGAGAAGTGGCTGCCGGTGGTGCCGGTGCGGGCGAGGCCCAGGGTCGCCCGCCGGGCCAGCGCCTTGCACTGGCCCGGCAGCAGGGGTGCGTCCGTGGCCACGACCACGATCACCGAGCCCGCACCGGGCGGGACCGGACGCTCGCCGTCGGCCACGGGCGCGGGCCCGTCGGGCAGTTCCCGGCCCACCGGGACACCGGCCACCACCAGTTCGCGCCGCGCGCCGAAGTTGGCCTGCACGAAGGCGCCCACGGTGTAGCGGTCCCCGCCGTACTCCACCACCCGCGAGGCCGTGCCCGAGCCGCCCTTGAAGCCGTAGCAGCGCATGCCCGTACCGCCGCCGACGCATCCCTCCGCCACCGGGCCGGAGGAGGCCGCCTCGATCGCGGCCGCCGCGTGTCGGGGCTCCACGGCCGGGCCGTGGATATCGTTGAGGTGGCCGTCCCAGGTCTCGGTGACCACCGGCAGCAGCCACTCGGGCGCCATGTCGCGGCGGTTGGCGCGCACCCACTCGACGACACCGCGGTGGACCGGGCCGACCGCATAGGTGTTGGTGATGACCACCGGCACGGCGAGCGATCCGCTCTCCTCGATCCAGGCGGTGCCGGTCATCTCGCCGTTGCCGTTGAACGAGTGCCAGCCGGCCGAGCACGGCGAGCCGACGCCGTCCCGGCCGCGCGGGAGGAGGGCGGTGACCCCGGTGCGTACGTCGTCGCCCTCGCAGAGCGTCACATAGCCGACCTCGACGCCGGGGACGTCCGTGATCGCGTTCCACTCCCCCGGCTCACCGGTCAGGGGTATCCCCAGCTCGCGTGCCCTCATGCGGTTGTCGTCCACCGGTTCCTCCCGCGTGCCGTTGTCGCCCGTGCGGGCAGAGCGTACGGGAACCGGCCCTGATCCGGCCGGACGGCGCCTGAACAACCCTGGCTCCGCCCGGCGTTGTGGGAGCCGTGTGCTGAACTTCCCTCATGGTGACGACAGGGACAGCGGCGGGTACGGGCAGCGGCGGCGCGGTGACGGCCGCGGAGGCGGGGCACACCGCCCGGAGCCGGTCCGTCCACTCGGCCCCGTTCCGGCCGGCCGAGCGCTCGGCCGTCGCCGCGATCGATCTGCTGCGCGGCCTGGCGGCGGACGGCGGCGGGGCCTGCCGCCCGCACCCGCTCCAGGAAGGGACGATCGAGGCGATACTGACGTCCGGTCCCGAGGCCCGGTAGCCGGCGGGACGGGCCCGGTGCGCGCCGGTCCGGCGCGGACCCCTGCCTGCGCGTCCGTCTCCTGAGCGACCGTCACCCCGCCGGTCTCACCCGTTCGGACCGTTCCCGGTCGCCGCCGTGCCCCGGCCGTCCGACGATCGGGATTCGGTCGATCGAGGGGAGAGGTCCGGTCATGGACCCACAGGACGGTTACGAGTGGCAGCCGCAGCAGACCGGTTATGTCCCGCCCCAGCACGTGCCCCGGCCGCAGCGCTCCCGCATCGACGCCGGGCGGCTGTGGGCGGGCGGTGCCATGACCGCCGTCGTCGCCGCGCTCACCGCCGTGGTCGGGCTGCTGCTGATCCGCGGGGTGCTGGGCGTTCCCGTGTTCGCGCCGGAGGGTGACGGGGCGATGGGCGACGCGTCGACGGGAATGCTGGCCGTGGGGGCCGCGCTGGCCGCCCTGGTGGCCACCGGCCTGCTGCACGTGCTGATGCTGGCGACGCCGCAGCCGGGCACCTTCTTCGTATGGATCATCACCCTCGCCACCGCCGTCATGGTGCTGCTGCCCTTCACCACCTCCGCGCAGTTGGACGCCAAGATCGGTTCGGCGGCGCTGTATCTCGTCATCGGGATCGCGATCGGTTCCCTGCTGTCCGCCGCGGGCCGCAGCGCGATGCGCCGGGAGTTCTGACCGCCGCTCCGTCTGCCGGACCGGTCAGCTCTCCTCGGTGAGCTGTTCGTCCAGTTCGTCGAAGAGCAGCTCACCGTGGTCGATCTGGCCCGTCCGGTAGGCGGAGCGCGCGACCAGGTGCGCGGCCACCGGACCGGTCATCAGCTGGAAGAAGCCGATCAGCCCCAGCGTCGCGAGGTCCATACCGCTGCGCAGGCGCAGCGCGACGCCGGCCAGCACGAGCAGCAGTCCGAGGGACTGCGGCTTGGTCGCGGCGTGGCTGCGGGACAGGACGTCCGGCAGCCGCAGCATGCCGACCACGCCGAGCAGACAGATGGCGGCGCCGGCCAGCACCAGGAGCGCGCCCGCGGTATCGGCGATCCGGACCCAGACACTCATGGGGTTTCCTTGTCGGTCCGCCGGGGGCCGCCGGCGCGCGGGCGGCCCGGTGGCCGGTCGCGTACCGCGATGAAGCGCGCGATGCCGACCGAACCGGTGAAGCCGAGGAAGGCCAGCACCAGCATGATCGGGAAGTAGAACGCGTCCCGCGCGAAGGCGGACTTGGCGCCGAGCCCGGCGATGATGAGCGCCGCGCAGACATCCAGCGAGATCGCCCGGTCCAGCATGGACGGGCCGCGCCAGATGCGGGTCAGCAGGCCCGCCCCGGCGACGACGATGAGTACGACGGCCGCGGTGAGCAGCACCCGGTCGACGGTCTCCGGCACGCTCATGTGCCCTCCTCCTGGTCTCCCGGCTGCCGGCCGGTGTGCGGTGCGGGCGGGGGTGGTACGGCGACGCGGGCGATCTCGTCGGGCGTGCCGAAGGCCCGGACGGTCAGCTCCTCCAGGCGCCATACGGAGCGGCGGGCGGCGTCCAGTGCGGCGGGCCGGTCGGCTTCGAGGACGTGTACGAAGACGGTGGCGGTGGCGCGGCGCACCTCGACGACCGATCCGCCGGGCACGTTCGAGACCGCGACGGCGGTCGCCGCGAGCATCAGGTCCGAGCGGCAGCGCAGCGGTACGGCGATGACGGCCGCCCGGTGCGGGTGGTTGCCGAAGATCTGCCGGGTGACCTTCACGCCGGAGGTGTACATGTCGTAGAAGAGATAGCCGGCCAGCCGCAGGATGCCCCAGGGGTGCAGGCGCAGCCCCAGATCGACGCGCGGCAGGGGGAAGGCCAGGCAGACGGCCACCGCGACGACGGCCCCGGTCAGCACGTTGGCCCAGTTCAGGCTGGACCAGAGCAGCACCCAGATGACGGTGAGCCAGGCGATCAGCGGAAGGTCGAGCACCCGCCGCCGGCGTCCGCCGAACTCGCAGCTGAAGGGCGGCAGGTCCCTGTTCCGGAGGGAGAAGGTGATCAGGCGTTTCACCGGCCGAGCACCGCCTCGATGTAGGGGGTACGCGCGATGAGTTCGGCGGCCGAGCGGTCGGTGTACGAGGTCAGCGGCCCCGCGAACACCGTGAAGGCGAGGCCGAGCGCGACCGTCGCGGCGGTCGCCCAGGTCATGAGCCGGGGCAGTCGGGTCGTGGTGGTGACGGCGTGGCCGTGCAGGGTGGCCGCGACCGCGAGCCCGGCCGGCTGATGCCGCAGGCGTACCCCTTCGTCACCGGTGCCGGGCATGCCGTCGGGTCCGTAGTCGCTGTCGTCCTCGTCGCTGTCGTCGTCCGACTCCAGGACCGTGCCGTCGATGGCCTGCCCGGGGGGTGCGGCCCGCCAGAACGCCAGGTTCCAGACCTTGGCGATCACGTACAGCGTGAGGAGGCTGGTCACCGCCGACCCGATGACGAGGATCCAGGCCCAGACGCCGCCGTCGGCGACACCGGCCCGCATGAGGCCGAGCTTGCCGATGAATCCGGAGAGGGGCGGGATGCCGGCCAGGTTCATCGCGGGCACGAAGAAGAGGACGGCCAGCAGCGGGGCCGCCTTGGCGATGCCGCCGAGCCGGGTCAGTTCGGTGGTGCCGCCCCGCCGTTCGATGAGCCCGGCCACCAGGAAGAGCGTGGTCTGGACGGTGATGTGGTGGACGACGTAGACGATCGCGCCGCCGTAGGACTCCCTGGTGGCGAGGCCGATTCCGAAGACCATGTAGCCGATGTGGCTGATGAGGGTGAAGGAGAGCAGCCGTTTCAGGTCGGTCTGGGCGACGGCTCCCAGGATGCCGACGATCATCGAGGCCAGTGCCGCGGCCATCAGCAGGTCGCCGAGCCGGTTGCCGGGGAAGAGCAGGGTCTCGGTGCGCAGCATGCAGTAGACGCCGACCTTGGTGAGCAGTCCGGCGAAGACCGCGGTGACGGGGGCGGGCGCGGTCGGGTAGGAGTCGGGGAGCCAGGCGGCGAGGGGGAAGACCGCGGCCTTGATGGCGAAGACGGTCAGCAGCATCGCCTGGATCAGGGTCTGGACGCCCAGCGGGAGTTCGGCGAGGCGTACGGCCAGCTGGGCGAAGTTGGCGGTGCCGGTGGCCGCGTACGTCATGGCGATGGCGGTGAGGAAGAGCATCGAGGAGAAGAGGGAGATGATCACGTAGGTGGAGCCCGCCCGGATCCGGGGGCCGGTGCCGCCGAGCGTGAGCAGGACGAAGCTGGCGACCAGCATGATCTCGAAGCCGACGTAGAGGTTGACGAGGTCACCGGCGAGGAAGGTGCAGGAGACCCCGGCGACCAGGATCAGGTAGGCGGGGTGGAAGACCGCCACCGGAGTCTCCTCGTCCCGGTCGGCCATGCCCTGGCCCAGGGAGTAGACGAGGACGCAGAGGGTGACGGCCGAGGAGACGGTCAGCATCAGGCCGGAGAGCCGGTCGGCGACCAGGGTGATGCCGAGCGGCGGGGCGAAGTCGCCGAGGTGCACGGTGAGCGGGCCGTTCATGTCGGCGCCGATCATCAGGGTGACCGAGAGGCCCAGCACGGCGGTGAGCACGGCGACGCTGATGAAGCGCTGGAACTGTTTGAGCCGGGTGCCGAAGGCGAGGCTCAGGCCGGTGGCGCAGAGCGGCAGCAGCACCGGCAGCGGAACGAGTGCGTTCACCCGGTGTCTCCTCGGTTCGCGTCGTCGGGGGTGGTGGGGGTCTCCGGCCCTTCCGCGGACCGCTGCGTCGCGTAGTCCTCCGGGTCCGCGCCCAGGACGTCGTGCCACAGGTCCCCGGTCGCGTCCCGGCCCCGGGCCTGGAGGGCACGGTCGGCCCGCAGCCTGGCCCGCAGGCGGCGGCGCTGCTCGCGGTAGCGGCGGCGCGCCTCGGCCGAGCGGTCGGACTCGGCCCGGTACTGCTCACGCAGTTCGTCGCGCTCCCCCAGCACCTCGGCGCGCAGCACGATGCGCCGGTCCTCCAGGTCGTCGTGGACCTCGTCCGTACCGGTCAGCTGGTGGCTGCGGTAGGCCATGGCGAGGAGGAACGCGGTGGTGGCGAGGGTGATGACGATGGCGGTGAGGGCGATGGCCTGGGGCAGCGGATCGGTGACCCGGGCCAGGTCGACGCCGTAGAGCAGGGGTTCGCGGCCGGCCGATCCGGTGGCGGACAGGACGAGCAGGTTGATGCCGTTGCCCGCGATCACCGCGCCCAGCAGGATCCGGGTGAGCGGCCGGGTGAGCATGAGGATGCCGCCGACCGCGCACAGCACGGCGGCGGTGGCCAGGAGCGAGGCGCTGACGGTCACGGGGCGGTGCCTCCCGTCCCGGGAGCCGCTCCGGCCGCTCGCGCCGCGGCCGCCGCATCGGCCGCGGCCCGCTCGATCTGCCGGTCGATCTTGGCGCCGAGGGCCCGCACGATGTCCAGCACCACGCCCAGGACCAGCAGGTAGACGCCGCAGTCGAAGATCACCGGCGTACCGAAGTGGTAGTCGCCGATCAGGGGCAGGTGTCCGTGGTGGGTCCAGGCGTGCAGGACCGTTCCGTCGGCGAGGCCGAGCAGGGCCACTCCGGTGGAGAGGAACAGTCCGAGCCCGGTGAAGAGGCCGGGCTGAAGGGGTGCGGCCTCGGCGAGTTCGAACCGGCCGCCCGCCAGATAGCGGGTGATCAGCGCGACGCCGGCGACGAGGCCGGCGACGAAGCCGCCGCCCGGCATGTTCTCGGCGCAGAACAGCAGGTACACCGAGAGCACCAGGATCGGGTGGAACAGCAGCCGGGCCACCACCTCGAAGACGACGGAACGGTGCTCGGGCGCCAGCGTGGAACCGGCCGCCAGCCAGCTGCGCTCCGGGGCCCCTTCGTCTCCCTGCGGCAGGCCCGTCAGCGGGGCGGTGGTCACCGACCAGGCGGTACGTCCCCGTGTCTCCGGCGGCGCCGCGGCACCCTCGGCGCGGCGGTGCAGATAGATGAGGCTCGTCACGCCGATCGCGGCGGCGGCCAGGACGGCGGACTCCCCCATGGTGTCCCAGGCCCGCAGGTCGACGAGGATCGTGGCGACCACGTCCTTGAGGCCGTGGTGCGCGGTCTCCTCGACCATGGCGGCGCCCGCCGGCTCCGCGGTGCGCGCGGCGGCCGCGACCCACACCACCACGCTCAGGGTGGCCGCCGCGGCCAGCGCCACCGGAATGCGCACGGCACGCCGCCAGCTGCTGACCGACTCCTGGAAGTGCACCGGCATCCGCCGCAGTACCAGCACGAACACGATCATCGACACGGTCTCCACGCAGAACTGCGTGAGCGCCAGGTCCGGTCCGCCCTGGACGACGAAGAGCAGCGCGGTCCCGTATCCGGTGAGTCCGGCCAGCACCACGGCCTTCATGCGCCGTCTGACGGTGAGACAGAGCAGTGCCGCCGCGCAGGTCAGCAGGGCGACGGCACCCTGCAGCGGTACGTCCCAGAGCCGGGGCGCGGCGGCCCCGTGCCAGGGCCGGTCCACTCCGAGCACGGCGAGCTGGCCGGCGAGCATCACCAGCAGGGTGGTGGCGAGGTAGACGGAGAGCGAGCCGCGCTGGACGAAGCCGGTGACCTGGAGGGAGAGGCGTTCGAGGCCGAGCAGCAGATGACCGAAGACGTTGTCGGCGGTCGGCCAGGCGATGCGCCGGGAGAGCCGGGTGACCGTGCCGCGTGCGGCGAAGAGCACCGCACCGCCCGCGGTGGCGACGGCCGAGAGCAGCACGGCGGTTCCCCATCCGTGCCAGAGCGCGAGGTGGTAGGGGTGGGCGGAGGTGGGGAAGGTGTCCGCGTACGCGCTCAGCAGCCGGTCGGTCCATCCGACGCCGGGGCCCAGCACCAGTCCGCAGGCCGCGAGCAGCGCGGGCGGGGCGAGGAAGGCCCAGCCGACCCGGTGGACCGGGGTGTCGGCGACGCCGGGCTTGCGCAGGAAGGCGCCCCAGACGAACCGGGCGGTGTACGCGACGGTCAGCATCGACCCTGCCACGGTGATGCCCAGCGCCCACCGGTCCGCGGTGTCGCCGTGCTGCAACGCGTCGAAGGCGGCCTCCTTCGCGGCGAAGCCGAGCAGCGGGGGCAGTGCGGCCATGGAGGCGGCGGCGGTCACGGCGACGGCGCAGACGTGCGGCAGCGCGCGCCCCACACCGGAGAGTCTGCGCAGGTCCCGGGTGCCGGCCGCGTGGTCGACGATGCCGGTGACGAGGAACAGCGGCGCCTTGAACAGGGCGTGGCCGAGGATCATGACACCGGCGGCCAGTGCCGCGTCCCGGTTGCCGACGCCGGCGAGCAGGACGAGGAAACCGAGCTGGCTGACGGTGCCGTAGGCGAGGACGAGCTTGAGGTCGTTGAGCCGCAGGGCCCGCCAGCCGCCGAGCAGCATGGTCGCGGCGCCGAGGATCATCACGACGGGCCGCCAGACGGGTACGTCGGCGAAGCCCGGGGCGAGCCTGGCGACCAGGTAGATACCGGCCTTGACCATGGCTGCGGCGTGCAGATAAGCGCTGACGGGGGTGGGTGCGGCCATGGCGTTCGGGAGCCAGAGGCCGAAGGGCCAGATCGCCGATTTCGACAGGGCCCCGCACAGGATCAGCACGACGGCCACGGAGACGGCGAGGCTCGTCGCGGGAGGGTCGGCGAGGATCGCGGAGATGCGGTAGGTGCCCGCTGCCTGACCGATGATCAGGAAGCCGACCAGCATGGCGAGGCCGCCGAGGGTGGTGACGGTGAGTGCCTGGAGGGCGGAGCGGCGGCTGTGCCGGTGTTCGCTGCTGAACCCGATCAGCAGGTAGGAGAAGACCGTGGTCAGCTCCCAGAACACATAGAGCGAGATCAGGTCGTCGGCGAGGACGAGGGCGAGCATCGCTCCGGCGAAGGCGAGCAGGTTCCCGGCGAATCCGGCCAGTTGCGGGGTGTCGTCGGTGAAGTACGAGGCGCAGTACAGCAGGACGAGTGTGCCGATGCCGGCCGCGAGCAGCACCATGAGTTCGGCGAGTGCGTCCAGCCGCAGGGCGACGGAGACGTCGTAGGCGGGGATCCAGGTCCACGACCAGGTGACCGAGGCGCCGGAGGCCGCGGTGTCCCACTGCGCGAACGCCCAGCACGTGGTGGCGGCGGGCGGCAGCGCGAGGACCAGGAAGGCGCGCGCCCCCAGCCACCGCACCAGTGGGCGCGCGCATGCGGCGAGGACGAAGTGGCAGACGATGAGCGCGGTCATACGGCCCCGCGGGGCGTCCCGCACCCGGCCCGGAAGGACGTCCGGGCCGCCCAAGCTGCCATCGCGCGCGCCTGCGTGGCGGGGGCGACCGCGACGCCGCCCGCCGGCCGGCGGACATCCGCAAAACGACCGGGCGCGGCGGCGGGCGTGTCAGTGCGGGCGATTACAGAACGAGCAGAGTGCACTAAATACAGATATATCCCCGACCCTGCTTCACCCGTACGGCGCGCCGCGCCCGTCGCCGCGCACTGCGATCAGCCGTGGTCGGCGCAGTTGCCGCTGTGGTCGCAGTAGGGGGTGTTCCGGGTGCGTCCACAGCCGCACAGCATCACCCGGGTCTCCTCGCGGGGACCGGCGGGAGTGTCGACCTCGAGATCGCCGCGCAGGTGGAGTACGCCATCGGGGTGCAGCGAGACACGGGTCGGCGCCTCCGGCTCCTCGTCGGGCCCGCCGTCGGTGCGGTGGTACTGCAGGGCGCCGCTCGGGCAGCGGTGGATGACGTCGGCGATGTCGTCGGCGACGGCTTCGCCCGGCCGGATCCAGGGCCTGCGGCCGGTGTCGAACACGGTGGGGAGGCCGCGGACGCACTCGGCGGCGTGCAGACACCGGTGCACGTCGTACTCGACGGTGATGCCGTCACCTTCGTACGACCTGGCCGCGGGGTGCGGGGGCGGTTCGGTGGTCACCGGAGACCTTTCTGGGGCAGTGCCGGACTCCGCACGGACAGCTCCTCACTCCGTACGGACGTCTCAAGCGTCTCCCCGAACCGCCCCCTCCGCTACTCGCACCGAGCTCCGTAACGTCACTTTCCGGACAGCTCCGCACGTTGATGATGAATCCGTGTGTGATCGGTGTTGCACATGTGAGCCCGCGTCCTTCCCGTTTTTGCAATATGACTAATATCTATCTGTCGAAGTTCTAAATGGAATTGACCAGTCGTGAGACTGGCACCATCCCCAAGGAGCATGCCCTGCGCACGCGCGCGTCTAGGCGGAGCGACTCGACCACAATGTCGCTGCGGACGGCCCTGCTCGTACTGGCCATCGTCCCCGGTGTCGCACTGGCCGCCCTCTGGGCCGTCACCAGTGGTCAGACTCTGCTCGACTTCCAGAAGCAGGCAGCCCAGGGGCAGTTGGCCCAGAAGGCCGGCCAGCCGTCCAACATCGTGTACTACAACCTTCAGGAGGAGCGCCGGCTGAGCGCCGAGGCCCTGGCTCACCCCGGAGGTGCCACGGAGGAGCTGCGCAAACAGCGCGCGCTCACGGACGAGGCGATCAGCAGCTTCCAGTCCCTCTCCGACATCGCCACCGACGACGCACCCGCCGAGGTCCGGGACGCGGTCGGCCAGGCCCGTACCGCCATCACCCAACTCCCGGCCCAGCGCACCCTCGTCGACGAGGGTGACGACGACCAGCAGAAGGCCGTGTACGGCTACTACACGGATCTGATCGCCGTCGATCTGAAGCTCTTCACCGCGCTCAGCCATGTGGACAACGGACAGATCACCACGCTTTCGCAGCCGCTGGTCGACCTGTTCTGGGCCAAGGAGATGATCTCGCGCACCGACGCCCTGCTGGCCCGGGGCTGGCCCGAGGGAAAGCTGAGCACCGAGGATCTCCGGCAGGTCCGGCAGGCTGTTTCCGGCCAGTCGTTCCAGTACGCCACCAAGGTCGTCCCCTACCTTCCGGCGGACGAGAAGGCCACCTGGGAGAAGATCTCCACCGGTTCCGCCTGGAAGGCCAAGACCGAGGTGGAGGACGAGGTACTGCGGCCGGCCGATCCCGACAGCGCCGGATTCGTCACGCTCGGCGCGAAGGAGAAGACCTGGCGCGGCGCGATGGACGAGCTCAACCCCCAGCTGATGGAGCTGATGGAGCACCGCACCGCCATGGTCGTGGAGGAGGGCAAGGGCAGTGTCATCTCCCTGCTGATCAGGGTCGTGGTGACCACGGTCGTCGGTCTCGCGGCCGTCATCGCCGTCATCTGGATCACCTGGCGCCTCACCCGTAATCTGCGCCGCCGGATCAGCGGGCTGCAGGAGCGGGCCGAGGAACTGGAGAAGGCCCTGCCCGATGTCGTCGAGCGGCTCGCCAAGGGCGAACGCATCGACGTCGAGGCCGAGGCCCGTGCCATCGGCAGCGACGGCGGGGGCGGCAAGGCCGACGAGCTGGCACGGCTCGGCAACGCGCTCGACCTGGCCCGCACCAGCGCCCTCCAGGCGGCCGTCAAACAGGCCGACCAGCACCGCGGCTTCGAACGGCTGCTCCAGCGCATCGCGCGCCGCACCCAGCAGCTGATCGGCCAGCAGCTCAAGAAGCTCGACGAACTCGAGCGCAAGCACGAGGACCCCGAGGTGCTGGACGGCCTCTTCGACCTCGACCACCTCACCGCACGGCTCCGGCGCTACGAGGAGAACCTGGTGATCCTCGCGGGCGGTTCCCCGCACCGGCGCTGGCGCAAGCCCGTACCGCTGCTGGACGTCATGCGCTCCGCCCAGGGTGAAGTGCAGGACTACCGTCGTGTGGTGCTGGACCTGGACGGCGCGCCCTGGCTCTCCGAGCGGGCCGTCGGCCCCGTCTCGCACGTCCTGGCGGAACTGATCGAGAACGCCCTCAGCTTCTCCAGGCCGCCCAGCCCGGTCGAGGTCAGGGCGGCCCGGGTGAGCCGGGGTCTGGCCATCGAGGTCGAGGACCGCGGACTCGGCATGGAGGAGAACCAGCTCGCCGAGGCCAACGAGCTGATGAGCCACCCGCCCCGGATGGACGTGCTGGCGCACTCCGACGACATCCGGCTGGGTCTGTACGTGATCGCGCGCCTCGCCGACCAGCACGGTCTGCGGGTGGAGTTCCGCCACTCGGCGTTCGGCGGCACCCGGGTCGTCGTGCTCGTCCCCGACTCGCTCACCGTCCCCGGACCGCACTCCGGCCCGGTGGCCGTGCCGTCCCTCGAGCCCGAGGGCGCCGCACCGGCCCCGGCGCCCGAGCCGACCCACGACAACGAGGCGCTGCCCAGCCGGGGCCGCGGCCAGGCCCTCGCCGGGGTGACGGCGCTGCACGCGTCGGGCGCACCGTTCGACACCACCGGCGCCCCGTACACGGTGGCGGACGAGCCCTTCCCCGACCGGGAGGAGCAGCCGCAGCCGGCCCCCGCCGGCGACCCGTTCGGCGACGCCTTCGGCGATCTGCAGCAACCGCACACGCCGTACGCCGACACCGCCCAGGGAACCCCGTACGGCTCCGCCGCTCCCGCGTCGCCGTACACCGGACCGGGCGAGAACACGTACGCCGGGCCCGGCGCGCCCGCGTACGGCGGATCCCGCCAGGACACGTACGCCCCGGCCGAACAGCCGTACATGAAGGCCGAAGGCCAGTACCCGGTGCCGCACCAGTCCTACCCGGCGGCCGAGGCACCGTACGCGGCTCCGCAACAGCCCTACCAGGGAACGTATCCACCCGGCGCCGCCATGGACTCGGCCGGATTCCCGATACCCGGGCCCCGGCAGCCGGAGCAGGCAGCCGGGCGCCACGGACGGCTGCCGGTGGCCGAACCCGACCACCCCGCTCCGCCCGCTCCCGGGACCACCGGCCACGGCGGTCCCGGCCGGCCCGCGCTGCCGGCGGCACCCGCGGCGGAACCCCCGTTGCCGCGCCGGGTACGCCAGGCCAGCCTCGCGGACGAACTGCGGATCACCCCGGCCGCCGGGCCCGCCGCGCCTCAGCCGCCCAGGCAGTCCGAGAACCCGCTGCCCCGGCCGGCCCCCCGCCGGGCGGGTGCCGCCATCGGAGCCTTCCAGCGCCGGTCCCGCGCCGCCCGTGCGACCGACGAACCGCCGACGCAGGCCGGGGCCCCCGCCCCCCTTCCCACGAGAGAAGAACGGTAATGAATCGCACAACCGCCACGCACCAGGATCTCGACTGGCTGCTGGACGGCCTGGTGGACTCGGTGGCCGAGACCCTGAACGCCGTCCTGCTGTCCGACGACGGTCTGGTGGTCAGCCATTCGCGCACCGTGGAGCGGGCCGACGCCGAGCGGCTGGCCGCCATCTGCACCGGCCAGCAGAGCCTGGCCCGCGGTGTCGGCCAGCTCTTCAACGGCGGCGGCGTGCACCAGGTGATCGTCGAGCTGTCGGAACTGTGGCTCTTCATCATCTCGGCCGGCCAGGGCACGCACCTGGCCGTCGTCGCCTCCCAGGAGGTGGACGCCGAGATCATGTCGCTCGCCATGCACAACCTCGTCCAGCAGGTCGGCCAGAAGCTCAGCACCCCGGTGCGCAGCGACTTCGACGCCTTCGGCGGCGGGGACGGGCCGCGCGCGTGACCCCGCACTGGGAGGAGGAGTCCGAGGAGGACGGGGCGGGCACCATGGTGCGCCCGTACACCATCACCCGTGGCCGGACCGCGCCCGAGCGGGACGACCTCACCCTCATCACCGTGCTGACGTCCGCGTACGACCCGCGGGACGGCAGCGGCGCGGCGGTCATGCCGGGGCGGCTCCAGCCCGAGCACCGGATGATCCTGGAGCGCTGTCTGCGCCCCGCGGCGGTGGCCGAGGTGTCCGCGGACCTCAACCTCCCGGTGTCGGTGACCAAGATCCTGCTGGCGGACCTGGTCGCCCACGGCCTGCTGATCGCCCGCGCCCCCCTGTCGGTGGCGCGGGCGTCCGGCGGTGCCCGGATGGGCGTGCTGGCCGCTGTTCGCGACGGACTCCGGAGACTCTGAGCCAAGATGACCATCAGTCAGGCGGCCCCCGCCGCCGTCAAGATCCTTATCGCCGGAGGTTTCGGCGTCGGCAAGACCACGCTGGTGGGCGCCGTCAGCGAAGTCGCGCCCCTGCGTACCGAGGAGTTCCTGACCAAGGCCAGCATCGGCGTCGATGACCTGGCCGGTGTCGGGCAGAAGGACACGACCACCGTGGCCCTGGACTTCGGCCGGATCACGGTCAGTCCGGAGCTCGTCGTCTACCTGTTCGGCACACCGGGCCAGGAACGCTTCTGGTTCATGTGGAACGACCTGGTCAACGGGGCACTGGGCGGCGTCGTGATCGCCGACACCCGGCGGCTGGAGACGAGCTTCGCCTCGATCGACTTCTTCGAGAGCCGGGACATCCCGTTCGTGGTGGCGATCAACTGCTTCCACGGCCACAACACCCGCACCACTGACGAGATCAGGGCCGCCCTCGACCTCGACCCCCATGTCCCGCTGCTGGTCGGCGACGTACGGGAGCGGTCGTTCGGCCGGGACGTACTGCTGGCCCTGGTGGACCACCTCATGAGCCTGCCCGTCGCGGCCGGCTGACCCTTCCGAGCCTGCCCGTCGCGGCCGGCTGACCCTTCCCCCGACTTTTCTCGCTCTGGAGAGATCCGAAATGGCAACATCGCTGCGCGTCCTGATCCACGGTGGCGGCATCGGCGGGCTGACACTCGCCACCGCCCTGGCCCGGCGCGGCCACACCGTCGAGGTCGCCGAGCTCCGTGACGAGCTGGACGCCCTGGGCGTCGGCATCATCCAGCCGTCCAACGCCCTGCACGTCATGCGGGAGATCGGGGTGCTCGACGACTGCCTCAAGGCGGGCTTCGAGTGGGAGGTCCTGACCATCGCCGACCCCGCCGGCAACACGCTGGCGGCCATACCGCAGCCCCGGATGGGCGACGCGCCCTCCAACAACGGCATCCCCCGCCCCGCGCTGGCCCAGGTGCTCGGCGCGGCCGCCACCGCTGCCGGGGCCACCATCCGCTTCGGCGCCACGATCACCGGACTCGACGACGACGGCGAGGGCGTGGACGTCACCCTGTCCGACGGCTCGGCCGCCCGCTGGGACCTGGTCGTCGGCTTCGACGGCATCGGATCGCCGCTGCGCACCCGGCTGTACGGCGACCGCTACGCCCCCCAGTACACCGGCTTCGCCAACTGGCGGGTCACCATGCCCCGTCAGGAGCAGGTCAAGGGCGTCGTGATGAGCAGCGCGGGCCAGGACGCCAAGGCGCTGCTCACCCCGATCACGGACGAGCTGATGTACCTGGGTGCGGTGTTCGCCGAGAACGAGGACTTCCGGCCCGACCCGGAGAAGGCCCACGAGCAGCTCAAGGAGCGGCTGCCGATGTTCTCCGGTCCGGTCGCCGAGGCGCTCGCCGCGGTCACGGGCCCGCAGGACGTGGTGTATTCACGCATCTCCCAGGTGACCGTCGAGGAGCCCTGGCACGTCGGCCGGGTGGTCCTGGCCGGTGACGCGGCGCACGCGAGCACCCCGCACATCGCGCAGGGTGCGGCGATGGCCGTGGAGGACGCGCTGGTGCTCGCCGAGTCGCTGGACGCCGAGGCTGATGTGCCGGCCGCGCTCGACGCGTGGGAGGACCGCCGCCGTCCGCGCGCCATGTGGGTGCAGGCCATGTCGCGTGCCGTGCTCAAGCAGGAGACGGGCGGGGAGACGACGCCCGAGGAGGACGAGCTGCTGAAGGTCGGCATCCCGGGTGCGGCGCACGTGCTGGTGCAGCCGTACTGATCATGCGCTGACCTCCCGAACCGCCCTTGAACGCCTGAACGCCCCGCGCCCGCCCGGATTCCCGGGCCCGCACGGGGTGTTCGGGTGTCCGGGCAGCCGGGTGTCAGGGCAGGACCGCCACCCCGTCGATCTCGACGAGTGCCTGTTCGTCCCAGAGCCGCACGGTGCCGATGACGGCCATCGCCGGGTAGTCGCGGCCGGCGAGCCGCCGCCAGATCCGGCCCAGTTCGGCGGCGTTCGCCCGGTAGTCGGCGACATCCGTGGCGTAGACGGTGACCCGGGCCAGGTCAGCCGGGGAGCCGCCGGCCGCGCGCAGGGCGGTCAGCAGGTTGGTGAGGGCGGTGGCGAACTGTTCGGGCAGCGTGCTCCCGGTGAGCACGCCCCGCTGGTCCAGCGCGGTCTGCCCGGCCAGGAAGACCAGGTTGCTCCCGGTGGCGGTGACCGCGTGCGAGAAGCCCGCGGGCGGGGAGAGTTCGGCGGGGTTGATCCGGTGGACCGGGCTCATGCGGACGGCTCCCGGTTCGCGTACAGCTCCTTGGCGATGATCGTGCGCTGGACCTCGCTGGCGCCCTCGTAGATCCGCGGGGCGCGGACCTCCCGGTAGAGGTGCTCGAGCAGATGGCCGCGGCGCAGGGCACGGGCGCCGTGGAGCTGGACGGCGGTGTCCACGACGTACTGCGCGGTCTCGGTGGCGAACAGCTTGGCCATGGCGGCCCGCCGCGGGACGCCCGGCTCCCCCGCGTCGTACGCGGCGGCGGCCGCGTACACCAGGAGCCGGGCGGCCTCGGTGCGGGTGGCCATCTCGGCGACCTGGTGGGAGACGGCCTGGAGGTCCCCGAGCGGCCCGCCGAAGGCGGTGCGGGTGGCGGTGTGCTCCACGGTGGCGTCGAGGGCGGCGCGGGCCATGCCGACGGCGAAGGCGCCGACGCTGGGCCGGAACAGGTTGAGGGTGTTCATCGCGACCCGGAAGCCGCGGTCCGGTTCGCCGAGGACGTCGTCGGGGGTGACGGGGACACCGTCGAAGCGCAGGGTCCCGATGGGGTGCGGGGAGAGCATGTCCAGCGCGGTGCCGGTCAGGCCTGGGCGGTCGGCCGGCACCAGGAACGCGGTGACGCCGCGGGCTCCGGCGCCCTGCGTCGTCCGGGCGAAGACCGTGTAGAAGTCGGCCTCCGGGGCGTTGGAGATCCAGCACTTCTCGCCGCTCAGCTGCCAGCCGTCCGGCGAGCGGGCGGCGTCCAGCGCGAGGGCCGCCGCGTCCGAGCCGGCCCCCGGCTCGCTGAGCGCGAACGCGGCGACGGCGCGGCCCGCACGGACCTCGGGGAGCCAGCGCTCGCGGTGGGCGGGGGTACCCGCCTGGACCAGCGGGTACGTCCCGAGGCCCTGGAGTGCCAGCGCGGTCTCGGCCTCCGTGCAGCCGCGGGCGAGCGATTCGCGCAACAGACAGAGATCGAGGGCACCGGAGCCGAACAGCCGCTCCAGCAGCCCGAGTTCGCCGAGCGCGGCCAGCAGCGGGCGGTTGACGCGCCCCGGCTCGCCCTTCTCCGCGAGCGGGCGCAGCCGCTCGCCGGCCAGGGTGCGCAGCTCCTCGCACCAGGCGGTCTGTGCCGGATCGAGTGAGAATGCCGTCATACCGGCGCCTCTCCTGTCGAAAGTCCCGGTGCCGTCCCCTTCGGGCCGGCTCCGTTTATCGCGGACCGTTGACTACCGTCACCCAAACGATACGCTCCAAGGGCGACAAGGGGGCGATCCTTCATGGACCCGAATACCTCAGCGCACATCGACAGCTTCGCCAGGGAACATCTGCCACCCGCCGACCAGTGGCCGGATCTGGTCTTCGACCTGCCCGAGCTGCACTATCCGGACCGGCTCAACTGCGCCGCCGAGCTCCTGGACCGCACGGCCGAGCGCCTCGGACCGGACCGGCCGGCCTTCCGTACGCCCGACGGCGGGGTGCTGAGCTACGGGGAGTTGCGCGACCTGGTCGACCGGATCGCCCATGTCCTCACCTCGGACCTGGGAGTGGTGCCCGGAAACCGGGTGCTGCTGCGCGGGCCCACCACGCCCACGCTCGCCGCCTGCTGGCTCGCGGTGCTGAAGGCCGGTGCGATCGCCGTCACCGTACTGGCCCAGCAGCGGGCCGCCGAACTCGCCACGATCTGCTCGATCGCCCGCATCAGCCATGCGCTGTGCGACGTACGGTCGGTCGACGACCTGGTGAAGGCGGAGGTGCCGGGGCTGCGGATCACGGCGTACGGGGGTGACGCACCCGACGACCTGCTGCGGCTGGCCGACGGCCGGCCGGGCCCGTACCGGGCCGTGGACACCGCGGCGGACGACGTGGCGCTGATCGCGTTCACCTCGGGAACCACCGGCCGCCCCAAGGGCTGTATGCATCTGCACCGCGATGTGCTCGCCATCGCGGACACCTTCTCGCGGCACGTCCTGCGGCCGGTGCCCGACGACGTGTTCGCGGGCAGTCCACCACTCGGTTTCACCTTCGGCCTCGGCGGTCTGGTCGTCTTCCCCCTGCGGGCGGGCGCCTCGGCTCTGCTGCTGGAGCAGGCGGGCCCCAAGCAGCTGCTGCCCGCCCTGGCCGCGCACCGGGTCTCGGTGCTGTTCACCGCCCCGACCGCCTACCGGGTGATGCTGGACCAGCTCGACGGCCATGACCTCTCCGCGCTGCGCCGCTGCGTCTCGGCGGGCGAGAACCTGCCCGTCGCGACCTGGCACTCCTGGTACGAGCGGACCGGTCTGCGCATCATCAACGGCATCGGCGCCACCGAGCTGCTGCACATCTTCGTCTCCGCCGCGGACGAGGCGATCCGCCCCGGCACCACCGGCGTCCCGGTCCCCGGCTGGCAGGCGCGGGTGGTGGACCGGGACGGCGAGCCGGTACCGGACGGCGAACCGGGACTGCTCGCCGTGCGCGGGCCGGTCGGCTGCCGCTACCTCGCCGACGAACGGCAGCGGGAGTACGTACAGCACGGCTGGAACCTCACCGGCGACACCTATGTGCGCGACGCCGACGGCTACTTCCGGTACGTGGCCCGCGCCGACGACATGATCATCTCCTCCGGGTACAACATCGCCGGCCCCGAGGTGGAGGACGCCCTGCTGCGCCACCCCGAGGTGGCGGAGGCCGCCGTGGTGGGCCGGGAGGACGAGCTGCGCGGCCGGATCGTGGCGGCGTACGTGGTGCGGCGCGAGGGCTCCGCCCTGTCGGCCGACGCGCTGCGTGCCTTCATGCGGTCCGAACTGGCCCCGCACAAATGCCCCCGCCTCATCACGTTCCTGCCCGCACTCCCCCGTACCGCCACCGGGAAACTGCAACGGTTCCGGCTGCGCGCGGACGAACCCGGTGCGGACTCCGGCACACCGGACCGAGAATGATCACATGATCGAACCGCACTCCCCCCGCTCGCTGATCGTCACCCTCTACGGTGCGTACGGCCGCACCCCCGGCGATGCCCCGATGCCGGTGGCGGAACTCGTCCGGCTGCTCGGCGCCGTCGGTGTGGAGGCCCCTGCGGTACGGTCCTCCGTCTCCCGGCTGAAGCGGCGCGGTCTGCTCGTCGCGGCCCGGACACCGGGCGGGGCGGCCGGGTACGCGCTCTCGGCCGACGCCCGCCAGCTGCTCGACGACGGGGACCGGCGGATCTACCGGCATCCGGACCCGCGCATCGAGGACGGCTGGGTGCTCGCCGTGTTCTCCGTACCGGAGGCCGAACGCCACAAGCGGCACCTGCTGCGCTCACGGCTGTCCGGGCTCGGCTTCGGCACGGCCGCACCCGGCGTGTGGCTCGCACCGGCCGCGCTGTACGAGGAGACGCGGCACACCTTGGAGCGCCTCGGACTCGCCCCGTACGTGGAACTGTTCCGCGGTGACCACCTCGGCTTCGCGGCCACCGGGCAGTCGGTGGCGCGCTGGTGGGACCTCGACGCCGTGGCCCGGGTGCACGACGGTTTCCTGGAGCGGCACGAGCCGGTGCTGCGGTCCTGGGAGGCGCGCCCGGACGAGCCGCCTGCTCCGGAGACGGCGTACCGGGACTACCTGATGGCACTGGACTCCTGGCGGCAGGTGCCGTACGCGGATCCGGGGCTGCCGAAGGAGCTGCTGCCGGCGAACTGGCCGGGCGGCAGATCGGCGGAGGTGTTCGGACTGCTGCACGAGCGGCTGCGGGACGCGGGGGCGGAGTTCGTCGGCGGATAATCCGATGCCGCGTCGGCGGTCCGCCCGGCAGAATGCCTCTGCATGACCTGGACCTTCACGGATGATGTCGAAACCTTTCTCGATGCGGCCGGCGCGTCGCTGACGGCCCGCCCGGCCGAGAGCACGGTCATGCTGACCGTCACCGCGGCGCTGCGCCGCCACGGCCCGCACGCCTTCGGCGACCACGCCCCGGTCTTCGGCTGGTGGCGCGGTGCCGACGGCGAGGTGGCGGGCACCATGCTCCAGACGCCGCCCTACCCCGCCTCGTTGAACGCGCTCGCCCCGGAGGCGGTGGGCCCCTTGATGGCCGCCCGCCCGCTCACCCACGTCAACGCGGACCGGGTCACGGCACTGGCGGTGGCGGCCCATTGGCCGGGGCACCGTGTCGACGAGGAGGAGCGGCTGTACCGGCTGGGCGAGCTGGTCCCGCCGTCGCCCGCTCCCGGCGGCCGGGCGAGGGCCGCGACCCCTGCGGACCGGGAGCTGCTGCTGCGCTGGTTCGCCGCGTTCGCCGTCGACATCGGTGGGCCGAACGCCGGTCAGAGCGAACGGCAGGGGCGGGCTGTCGACGAGCGGACGGCGGACGGCCGGCTGACGCTCTGGGAGCACGAGGGCGTCCCCGTGTCGATGGCGGGCATCTCGCTGCAGATCGCGGGCAGCGCCCGCGTCGCTCCGGTCTACACGCCGCCGGAGCACCGTGGCCGCGGGTACGCGGCGGCGGTGACCGCCGAGGTCAGCGCCGCGGCCCGGGGAGCGGGTGCGGACGAGGTGCTGCTCTTCACCGATCTCGCCAACCCGACGAGCAACGGCGTGTACACGCGCATCGGCTACCGGCCCGTCTCGGACCGGCTGGTGGTCAGCGCGCAGGAGAGCGATGGATGACAGGACCGAGCCGCTCTGGCTGGTCGCGGCACACGTCGTCCTGTGGCGGCGGTACGGGGATCTCGGGCAGGAACTCCGGCCCGGCACCAAGGCGTTCCGGGGCGGGGCGAAGGTCTACGTCGTCGACACCCACCCCGGGACGGGGAACGAGCAGCTGACCGCGGTGGGCCACGGCCGGCACACCGGGCGGTGGATCGCCATCGACACCGGAACCCGTCATCTGCACACGTTCAGGGCCCGGTTGGTCTACAGCCCGGCGGTTCTGAGGCGGTGCGGAACACGGCCGCGGACCCGTGAGGAGGCCGAGGAGCTGGCCGCACTGCTGGAGCGGGTCGCGCGTCACGAGCGGCACGCCCATCACGCCGCCCCGCACCCCGATCCCTGCCTCTGCCACGCGTGCCTGCCGCTCAGCCCAGCGTGAGCCGCGGCTTCGGTGCGTCCGTGCGGCCCGTCGGCGGGGTGCGGCTGCCTGCGCGGTACGGGAGGGGCCAGGGCGCGCCCGGTCCGGTGTAGCCCTGGTCGGCCGCCGCGTGGAGCGTCCAGTGCGGGTCGTACAGATGCGGGCGGGCCAGGGCGCAGAGGTCGGCGCGGCCCGCGAGGAGCAGGGAGTTGACGTCGTCCCAGGAGGAGATGGCGCCGACGGCGATGACGGGCACGCACAGGGTGTTGCGGATCCGGTCGGCGTACGGCGTCTGGTAGGAGCGCCCGTACTCGGGCCGCTCGTCCGGGACGACCTGGCCGGTGGAGACGTCGATGGCGTCGGCGCCGTGCGCGACGAACGCGCGGGCGATCTCGACGGCGTCCTCGGCCGTCGTGCCGCCCTCGGCCCAGTCCGTCGCGGAGATCCGGACGGTCATCGGCCGGTCGTCGGGCCACCGTTCGCGGACCGCGTCGAAGACTTCCAGCGGGAAGCGGAGCCGGTTCGCCAGGGTGCCGCCGTAGGCGTCGGTGCGGTGGTTGGTGAGCGGGGAGAGGAATCCGGAGAGCAGATAACCGTGGGCGCAGTGGAGTTCGAGGAGGTCGAAACCGCAGGTGTCGGCCCGCTCGGCGGCGGACGCGAACTGCTCGCGGACGGCGTCCAGGCCGGCGCGGTCCAGTGCGTGCGGGATCTGGTTGACGCCCGGCGCGTACGGGAGCGGGGAGGCGGCGGTGAGGGGCCAGTTGCCGTCGTCGAGCGGCTGGTCGATGCCGTCCCACATGAGCTTGGTGGAGCCCTTGCGGCCGGAGTGGCCCAGCTGGATCCCGATCGCGGTGCCGGGCGATCCGGCGTGCACGAAGTCGGTGATCCTGGTCCAGGCGGCGGACTGCTCGTCGGTGTAGAGGCCGGTGCAGCCGGGGGTGATCCGGCCCTCGGGGCTCACACAGACCATTTCCGTCATGACCAGCCCGGCGCCGCCGAGCGCCCTCGCCCCGAGGTGGACGAGGTGGAAGTCGCCGGGGACGCCGTCGGTGGCCCGGTACATGTCCATGGGCGAGACGACGACGCGGTTGCGCAGCTCCAGTCCGCGCAGCCGCAGCGGGGTGAACATCGGCGGGGTGCCGGGGGCGCAGCCGAACTCGTCCTCGACGGCCGCGGTGAAGGAGGCGTCGCGCAGCCGCAGGTTGTCGTGGGTGACGCGGCGGCTGCGGGTGAGGAGGTTGAAGGCGAACTGGCGGGGCGGCTGGTCGACGTAGGTGCCCAGCTCCTCGAACCAGCGCAGGCTGGCCGCTGCGGCGCGCTGGGTCGATTCGACGACGGGGCGGCGTTCGCTCTCGTACGCGGCGAGGGCGGCGGGCAGTCCTGGCTGTTCCTCGATGCAGGCGGCGAGGGCGAGGGCGTCCTCGACGGCGAGCTTGGTGCCGGACCCGATGGAGAAGTGCGCGGTGTGGGCGGCGTCGCCGATGAGCACCGTGTTCCCGTGCGACCAGCGCTTGTTGACGACGGTGCGGAAGGTGAGCCAGGAGGAGTTGTTGGAGCGCAGCGGCCGGTGGCCGAGGGCGTTGGCGAAGATCTTGGCGCAGTGCCGGGTGGACTCCGCCGGGTCGCAGGTGTCGAATCCGGCCGCACGCCAGACCTCCTCGCGCATCTCCACGATGACGGTCGATGCATCGGCGGAGAACGGGTAGCCGTGGAGCTGCATCACGCCGTACGCGGTCTCGGCGGTCTCGAAGCGGAAGGCGTCCAGGGCGAAGTCGGCGGCGAGCCAGATGTAGCGGCAGCGGTGGCCGGTGAGGCGGGGTCCGAAGCGGTCGGCGTGGGCGTCGCGGGTGAGGCTGTGCACCCCGTCGGCGGCGATCACCAGGTCGTACGAGGCGGCGAGTTCGGCGGCGGGCGGCGCCTCTTCGCGGAAGCGGAGCCGGACGCCCAGGCCGGCGCAGCGCTCGTGCAGGATCTCCAGCAGCCGGCGGCGGCCGAGCGCGGCGAAGCCGTGGCCGCCGGAGGTCTGGGTGTGGCCCCGGTGGACGATGTCGATGTCGTCCCACCGGACGAACTCGCGCTGGAGCGCGGCGTGCACGGTGGGGTCGGCGTGCTCGATGCCGCCGAGGGTCTCGTCGGAGAGGACGACACCGAAACCGAAGGTGTCGTCGGGGGCGTTGCGCTCCCACAGGGTGATCTCGCGCTCCGGGCCCAGCCGCTTGAGCAGCGCCGCGGCGTAGAGCCCACCGGGGCCGCCGCCGATGACCGCGATACGGCGCGGTGCGGGCGGGTCCGTGGGGGGCCGGCCGGTGGCCGTCATCGCGTTACCGGCCCTGCCACTTCGGCGGCCGCTTCTCGGTGAAGGCGGCGTGGAACTCGGCGTAGTCCTCGCCGTGCATCAGGAGGGCCTGGGTGGCTGCGTCCATCTCGACCGCGGCGGCCAGCGGCATGTCGAGTTCGGCCGTGAGCAGCGCCTTGGTCTGGGCGAGGGCGAGCGCGGGTCCGTCGGCGAGGCGGCGGGCGAGCGCCGCGGCGTGCTCGTCGGCCCTGCCCTCCTCGGCCAGGTCGCTGATCAGCCCGATGCGCTCGGCCTCGGGAGCGCGCACGGGTTCGCCGAGCATCAGCAGCCGGGTGGCGTGGCCGAGGCCGACCACCCGGGGCAGCAGGTAGGCGGCGCCCATGTCCCCGCCGGAGAGTCCGACCCGGGTGAAGAGGAAGGCGAACCGGGCGGAGGGGTCGGCGACCCGGAAGTCGGCGGCCAGCGCGAGAACGGCGCCGGCCCCGGCGGCGACCCCGTGGACGGCGGCGATGACGGGGAACGGGCACTCCCGCAGGGCCCGTACGACCTGTCCGGTCATCCGGTTGAAGTCGAGCAGCTGGGCGGTGTCCATCGCGAGGGTGGCGCCGATGATCTCGTCCACGTCACCGCCGGAGCAGAAGCCCCGCCCCTCACCGGCCAGCACCAGGGCCCGCACGGAGCGCTCCCGTGACAGTTCGGCCAGGAGGTCGCGCAGATCCGCGTAGGCGCCGAAGGTCAGCGCGTTCAGTTTCTCGGGGCGGGCGAGGGTGACCGTGGCGACACCGTCCCGCGTCTCGACCCGCAGATGGTGCCAGCGCTCCGTGCGCGGCGCTGAGCTGGGAAACGGACTCATGGAGGGTGATCCCCTTCAGCCGTCGGGCTGCTGCTTGACCCGAATTTATCACCCGTACGTGACTCTCGTCACGAGTACGCGATATGTGGAGCGTAAGGCGGTAGTGACGAAGGTCCCCTTCGTACCGGTCAGCAGGCCCTTGCCCGTCTCGTGCGGCTTCGTATGGTTGAAACCAGGAAGTCTTGAGCGCCAGCCACCTCGGGGCCCAGGACAGTCCGTGCTCCCCGGATCCGCGCTCGCCAGAAAGGAGGCCGCCGTGCCGTCCGATGCCCCCGCCCCCGGCTCCTGGCGAGTCGCACTGCCGCACTCCGCGGCCGCCGTGCCGATCGCCCGCGCGCTGATCCGGACGGCACTGGCTGACATCGACGCCCCGGCCGACACGGACACCGCCGAACTGCTGACCGCCGAGCTGGTCGCCAACGCCGTGGAACACACCCCGGGCGACGAGCCCGTCGAGCTGGTGGTGGAGCTCCTGCCGAGCGGCTGCCAGGTGGAGGTGCACGACCGGGATCCGGCCCCGCCGGGCGATCTCTCCCGCCCCGAGCCGGGCAGTGAGCCCGACCCCTGGCAGGAGCACGGACGGGGGCTGCTGCTGATCCGCACCCTCAGCTCGTCCTGCGGCCACCGCCCGACGGAGCACGGCAAGGCGGTCTGGTTCACCCTGCCGTCGCTCTGACCGGGCGGCGGACTCAGCCGGCGGCCGGGGCGGCCAGCCGCGAGCGGCTGCGCCCGTAGCAGGCGTACACCACCGCACCGGCCAGCAGGAACACCGCGAACTGCACCCAGGTCGTCCAGCCGGTCCCGTACATGAGGTAGACGCAGAAACCGACGCCGAGGAGCGGGCTGAGCGGGTACAGCGGGACCCGGAAGGAGCCCTTCACCTCGGGGTTGCGGCGGCGCAGCACGATCACGGCGATATTGACCGCGACCATGGTGGCGAGCGTCCCGATGGTCGTCAGGTTCACCACCACGTCCAGCGAGGAGAAGGCTGCCGGGACGGCGAAGACGGCGGCGACGATCCAGGTGTTGGCGACCGGGGTCGCGGTGCGCGGCGAGACCCGTTCGAAGACCCGCGGGACCAGGCCGTCGCGCGACATCGACATCAGGATGCGGGTCTGTCCGTACATCACCGCGAGGACGACCGAGGCGATGGCCACGACCGCGCCGAAGGCGATGATGCCGCCGCCCACCGTCGAGTCGGTGACCTGGTCGACGATCAGGGAGAGCGCGGCCGGCTTGTCGGAGACGGCGTCCGGGCCCAGCGCGCCGATCGCGGCCAGGGCCACCGCGCAGTAGAGCAGCGTGACCAGGCCGATGCAGATCATGATCGCGATCGGGATGTTCCGCCGGGGGTTCTTGACCTCCTCGCCCGCGGTGGTGATGGCGTCGAACCCGATGTACGAGAAGAACGCCAGCGACGCGCCCGCGGTGACGCCGCCCGGGCCGTGGGCCACGAACGGGGTGAGGTTGCCGGCCTCGAAGGCGGTGAAGGCGATGACGCAGAACAGGATCAGGATGGTGATCTTCAGAACCGCCATCGCCGCCGTGGCCCCGGCACTCTCCCGGATACCGCGAACCAGCAGGGTGGCCGCCATCATGACGACGATCACCGCGGGCAGGTTGATCACGCCGCCGTCACCGGGTCCGGCGGAGAGCGCGGCGGGCAGCTGCCATCCGAAGAGGCTGTTCAGCAGTTCGTTGACGTACTGGCTCCAGCCCACCGCCACGGCCGAGACCGACACCCCGTACTCCAGGAGCAGACACCAGCCGACGAGGAAGGCGAGCCGCTCCCCGAGTGTGGCGTAGGCGAAGGAGTAGGAGCTGCCGGAGACCGGGATCGCGCTGCCCAGTTCGGCGAAGGAGAACGCGGTGAAGATACAGGTGACCGCCGCGAGGACGAACGACAGCACGACGGCGGGACCGGCCTCGGCCACGCTGTCGGAGAGGCCGACGAAGATGCCGGTGCCGACGACGGCGCCGACCCCGAAGCACACCAGCTGGAAGAGGCCCATGGTGCGCTTGAGACCGTGGCCCTCCAGGTCTGCGCCCGATTCGGCGATCAGCTGGTGGGGGTCCTTGACGCGGTGCGGCGGGCCGGGCAGGCGCAGGGGGCTCACGGCGGTGATCTCATCTCTGGCGGTACACGTGGGGGGTGTGGTGCGGCTGAGGCAGTGGGGGCCGTCGCGCACACGAAAATGGGGTTCGAGCGTGCGAGCTCGAACCCCACCAAGGGGAACCATCATAGGCACCCAGGCGCATGTTCACCCAAACGGGTGCATGACCATGCGATACGGACGGGTCAGCGCGTGGCCATGGTCGCCACGAGGACGGCCTTGATCGTGTGCATCCGGTTCTCCGCCTCGTCGAACACGACGGAGTGCGCGGACTCGAAGACCTCGTCGCTGACCTCCAGCTCGGTCAGGCCGTGCCGGGCGTGGATCTCCCGGGCGACCTTGGTGCCGAGGTCGTGGTAGGCCGGGAGGCAGTGCAGGAACTTCACGCCGTCGTTCCCGGTGGCGCGCAGGACGTCCATGGTGACGGCGTACGGCACGAGAGCGGCGATGCGCTCGTCCCAGACCTCCTTGGGCTCCCCCATCGAGACCCAGACGTCGGTGGCGACGAAGTCGGCGCCGCGCACACCCTCGGCGACGTCCTCGGTGAGGGTCACGGTCGCCCCGCTCGCCTCGGCGAGCCGGTGGGCCTGCGCCACGACCGCCTCGGCGGGCCAGTAGGCCTTGGGCGCGACGATACGCACGTCCATGCCCAGCAGGGCGCCGGTGACCAGGTAGGAGTTGCCCATGTTGAAACGGGCGTCGCCGAGGTAGGCGAAGGCGATCCGCTCGACCGGCTTCTCGCTGTGCTCGGTCATCGTGAGGACGTCCGCGAGCATCTGG
The DNA here is from genome assembly GCF_045207435.1 of Streptomyces sp. NBC_00876. NCBI lineage: Bacteria > Bacillati > Actinomycetota > Actinomycetes > Kitasatosporales > Streptomycetaceae > Streptomyces > Streptomyces sp. NBC_00876. The sequence goes on along the minus strand of NZ_CP108800.1, from coordinate 6,636,204 downwards.
GTGGGGTGCCAGTCGTCGGTGAGCCCGTTGAAGACCGGCACTCCGCCGTACGCCGCCAGCTCCTCGACGGCCTCCTGGCTGTCGCCGCGGTACTCGATCCCGTCGAACATCCGGCCCAGGACACGGGCGGTGTCGCGCACGGACTCCTTGTGGCCCATCTGGGAGCCGGAGGGGTCGAGGTACGTGGTGGACGCGCCCTGGTCGGCGGCGGCCACCTCGAAGGCGCAGCGGGTGCGGGTCGAGGTCTTCTCGAAGATCAGCGCGATGTTCCTGCCGCGCAGCCGCTGGACCTCGCTCCCCGACTTCTTCGCCGCCTTGAGCTCGGCGGCCAGGTCGATCAGGCCGCGGAACTCCTCGGCCGTGAAGTCCAGCTCCTTGAGGAAGTGGCGGCCTGCGAGGTCTATGGCCATGGTGACTGCTCCTGGGTCGGGCGGGGGGACGCATACGGTAACCCTGGAAGTCTATACGATGCAATGCATCGCTATACAGAACCTTTCCGGTCTCTCCCCCGCACCCCGCCTACACCGGGTCACGGACCACCGGGCAGCTCATGCAGCGGGGGCCGCCGCGCCCCCGGCCCAGTTCGCTGCCCCGGATCTCGATGACCTCGATGCCTTCCTTGCGCAGGTGGGTGTTGGTGGTGGCGTTGCGCTCGTAGGCGACGACGACGCCCGGCTCGACGGCCAGGACGTTGCACCCGTCGTCCCACTGCTCGCGCTCGGCCGCGTGCACGTCCTGGGTGGCGGTGAGGACCCGGATCGAATCCAGCCCCAGCGCCTGGGCGATGGCGCTGTGCATGTGCTCGGGCGGATGGTCGGTGACCTTGAGGTCCCGCGGGCCGTCCCCGGGCTCGATGGTGTACGAGCGGAGCATGCCCAGGCCCGCGTACTTGGTGAAGGTGTCCCCGTCGATCATCGTCATCACCGTGTCGAGGTGCATGAAGGCCCGGCTCTTGGGCATGTCGAGCGCCACGATCGTCCGGGCGGAGCCGGCGTCGAAGAGCCCGCGGGCCAGCATCTCCACGGCCTGCGGGGTGGTGCGCTCGCTCATCCCGATGAGCACCGCGCCCCGGCCGATGACGAGGACGTCGCCGCCCTCGATGGTGGAGGGGTAGTCGTCCTGGCCCTCCGACCAGTGGTGGAAGGCGCCCGCCTCGGGTCCGGTGAAGAGTGGATGGTGCCGGTAGATCGCCTCGAAGTGGACGGTCTCGCGCTGCCGGGCCGGCCAGCGCATGGCGTTGATGGAGACGCCGTCGTAGATCCAGGCCGAGGTGTCGCGGGTGAAGAGGTGGTTGGGCAGCGGCCCGAGCAGGAAGTCGTCCAGGTCCATGACGTGGAAGCGCACGGAGGTCGGCTCGCGGTGCCGCTCCAGGAACTCCCGTTTGGTCATCCCGCCGACCAGGGCCTCACAGAGTTCGGCGGCGTTCAGCTCCTCGAACGCGGCACGCAGGTGCTCGGTGGCGAGGGGGCCGTACTCCTTCTCCGCGAAGACCCGGTCGAGCACGAGGCGCCTGGCCACGGGGATCTCCAGCGACTCGCGGAGCAGATCGCCGAAGAGGTGCACCTCGACTCCCCGGTCGCGCAGCACGTCCGCGAATCCGTCGTGCTCCTGGCGGGCCCGGCGTACCCAGAGCACGTCGTCGAAGAGGAGCGCGTCCTTGTTGCTCGGGGTGAGGCGTTTCAGTTCCAGATCGGGGCGGTGCAGGATGACGCGGCGCAGCCGCCCGGCCTCGGAGTCGACATGGAATCCCATGCCCGTATCCTCACCGCGCGGAGCGCCGTTCACCCGGCGAATCGCCAGCCGGTTCTTCCGGCGGGCCGGGACCTGTCATGGTCCCGGCCCGCCGGCAGGCCCTACAGCCGGGGGTCCACCGGCTCCGACTCCAGGGCCAGGACCGCGAAGACGGCCTCGTGGACCCGCCACAGCGGCTCCCCCTCGGCCAGCCGGTCCAGGGCTTCGAGGCCCAGGGCGTACTCGCGCAGGGCGAGCGACCGCTTGTGGCCGAGGAAGCGGCCGCGCAGCCGTTCCAGGTTCTCCGGGCGGGTGTACTCGGGGCCGTAGATGATCCGCAGGTACTCCCGTCCGCGCACCTTGATGCCCGGCTGCACGAGGCGGTCCTTGCCGTCCCTGACCAGCGCGCCGAGCGGCTTGACCACCATGCCCTCGCCGCCGCGGCCGGTCATCTCCAGCCACCAGTCGATGCCCGCGCGGACCGATGCCTCGTCGGTGGTGTCGACGACGAGGCGCCGGGTGACCTGGAGCAGGCCGGTGGGGTCGTGCTCCACGAGCCGGTCCAGCCAGGCCAGCTGCTCGTCATGGGGTACGGAGGCGAGCGAGCGGCCCTGGACGGCCAGGATCTGGAACGGTGCCAGCCGCACCCCGTCCAGGCCCTCGGTGCTCCAGCAGTAGCGGCGGTAGGCCTCGGTGAACGCCGCCGCGTCCTCGGCCCGGCCCTTCTGCCGGTCCGTCAGCGCGCCGACGTCGAGGCCGCGCGCGGCCGCTGCCTCGAGCGCCGCCCGGGCCGGTGGCAGGACCGCGCCGGACGCGGCACCGACCGCCGCGTACTGCGAGCGCAGCAGTCCGGCCGCCTTGAGGGACCAGGGCATCAGCTCGGCGTCGAGCAGCACCCAGTCGGTGTCCCACTCCTCCCACAGTCCGGCAGCGGTGACCGCCTCGCGCAGCCGGCCGAGCACGGTCTCGGTGAGCGCGGCGTCGTCGAGGAACGGGCGTCCGGTACGGGTGTGCAGCGCGCCCGTCGGGCCCGCCCCGCCCTCCAGGGCCCCGCCTGCCCCGAAGCGCTCGCGCGCCACGTCGGCGTCCCGGCAGACCAGGGCCACGGCCCGCGAGCCCATGTGCTTCTCCTCGCACACGACCGCGGTCACGCCGTCCGCCCGGTACTGGGCGAACGCCTCGGCCGGGTGCTCAAGATAGCCCTCCTCCTGCGAGGTGGCGGTCGGTGCCATGGTCGGCGGCAGATAGGCGAGCAGCCGGGGGTCGACCGCGAACCGGCTCATGACCTCGAGCGCGGCCGCCGCGTTCTCCTCGCGGACCGCGACGCGGCCCATGTGCCGGGTCTCCACGACCCGGCGGCCCTGCACATCGGCGAGGTCCAGCGGCCGGCCCTCCCGGCCGCCCGGCGCCTCGGTGGTCAGCGGCTTCACGGGCTCGTACCAGACCTGCTCGGCCGGTACGTCGACGAGTTCGCGCTCCGGCCAGCGCAGCGCGGTCATCTTCCCGCCGAACACGGCCCCGGTGTCCAGGCAGATGGTGTTGTTGATCCACGAGGTACTGGGGACCGGCGTGTGGCCGTAGACCACGGTGGCGCTGCCCCGGTAGTCCTCCGCCCACGGATAGCGCACGGGCAGGCCGAACTCGTCGGTCTCGCCCGTGGTGTCGCCGTACAGGGCGTGCGAGCGGACCCGGCCGGAGGTGCGTCCGTGGTACTTCTCGGGCAGTCCGGCGTGGCAGACGACCAGCTTTCCGTCGTCCAGCACGTAATGGCTGACGAGCCCGTCGATGAACTCCTTGACCTGCTCCCGGAATTCCGGGTCCTTGGCGTCCTCCCGCTCCAGCTGCTCGATGGTCTCGGCCAGCCCGTGGGTCTGCTGGACCTTGCGGCCCTTGAGGTAGCGGCCGAGTTTGTTCTCGTGGTTGCCGGGCACGCAGAGCGCGTTGCCGTCCGACACCATGGACATCACGCGGCGCAGCACGCCGGGGCTGTCGGGGCCGCGGTCGACGAGGTCTCCCACGAAGACCGCCGTGCGGCCCTCGGGGTGCGTCCCGTCCACGTATCCGAGCTTGCCGAGCAGGGTCTCCAGTTCGGAGCTGCAGCCGTGGATGTCGCCGACGATGTCGAACGGGCCGGTGAGGTGGCGGAGGTCGTTGTAGCGGCGCTCCAGCACCACTTCGGCGTGCTCGGCGTCCTCCTCGGTACGCAGGATGTGGACCTTGCGGAAGCCCTCGCGCTCCAGGCCGCGCAGCGAGCGGTGCAGCTCGCGGCGGTGGCGCTGGATCACATGGCGCGGCATGCCGGCGCGGTCCGGGCGGGCCGCGTTGCGGGCGCGGCAGACCTCTTCGGGCAGGTCCAGGACGATCGCGATGGGCAGCACGTCGTGCTCCCGGGCCAGCTTCACCAGCTGCCGGCGGCTCTCGGACTGGACGTTGGTGGCGTCGATGACGGTCAGCCGGCCGGCGGCCAGGCGCTTGCCCGCGATGTAGTGCAGGACGTCGAAGGCGTCGCGGCTGGCGCCCTGGTCGTTCTCGTCGTCGGCGACGAGGCCACGGCAGAAGTCGGAGGAGACGATCTCGGTCGGCTTGAAGTGCCTGCGGGCGAAGGTGGACTTGCCCGAGCCGCTCGCCCCGATGAGGACGACGAGGGAGAGGTCGGTCACCGGCAGGGTGCGCGTGCGGCTGGTGGTGCTTTCACCGGTACTGCTCATGCGGCTTTCGCCTCCTTCTCGGTCGTGCCGGTCTCGGTCGTGCCGGTCTCGTTGGTGTCGGTCTCGTTGGTGTCGGTGGTCCCGGTCGTGCCGGTCCCGCCGGTCCCGGTCGTGCCGGTCCTCGGAGCTGCTGCGGGCTTCCCGGTTCCGTCGGCCGCGGTCATCGTGAAGACGGCCATCTGGGTGGGCGGCCCCACCTCGGGGTCGTCGGGTCCCACGGGTACGAACTCCACCTCGTACCCGTGCCGGCCGGCCACTTCGCCCGCCCAGTCCCGGAATTCGGACCGGGTCCATTCGAAGCGGTGGTCACCGTGCCTGACGTGCCCGGCCGGGAGGGTCTCCCAGCGGACGTTGTACTCGACGTTCGGCGTCGTCACCAGCACGGTGCGCGGGCGCGCCGAGCCGAACACCGCGTACTCCAGCGCGGGCAGCCTCGGCAGGTCGAGGTGCTCGATGACCTCGCTCAGCACCGCGGCGTCGTAGCCCCCCAGCCGCTTGTCCGTGTACGTGAGCGAGCCCTGCATGAGCGTCACGCGGGCAGCCTGCCGCTCCCCCATCCGGTCCAGCTTCAGCCGGCGCGAGGCGATCGTGAGGGCGCGCATCGAGACGTCGACGCCGACGATCTCGGTGAAGCGCACGTCCTTCAGCAGCGCCTGTACCAACTGGCCCTGGCCACAGCCCAGGTCGAGCACCCGGCTCGCCCCGGCAGCGGTCAGCACCGCCAGGACCGCGGCCCGCCGCTGCTCGGCGAGCGGCACCGGCCGCTCCTCGGTGTCGGCCGTCTCGTCGACGGCGTTGTCGATGCTCTCGACGTCGAGGTCGTCCGACTCCGCGAGCCGCACCAGTTCCAGCCGCTGCATCGCCTGCCGGGTCAGCCCCCAGCGCCGGGACAGATAACGGCTGGTGATCAGCTTCTGCTCGGGGTGATCGGCCAGCCAGCCCTCACCGGCCCGCAGCAGCTTGTCCACCTCGTCCGGCGCCACCCAGTAGTGCTTGGCGTCATCGAGCACCGGCAGCAGGACGTACAGCTGGCGCAGCGCGTCGGCCAGCCTCAACTCGCCCTCGAGCACAAGCCGTACGTAGCGCGAGTCCCCCCACTCGGGGAACTTCTCGTCCAGAGGTACGGCCACCGCCTCCACCCGCGACCAGCCGAGTGGCCCGAAGAGTTTCTGCACCAGCTCGGCACCACCACGGGCCGGAAGGGCAGGCACCTCGATCCGCAGCGGCATCGGAGCCGCCGCGCGCTCCGGCATCGCCTTGCAGGTGCCGCTCAGCGCGGACTTGAAGACGGTGCTCATCGCGACGGACAGCAGCGAGGACGCCGCGTAGGGGCGGTCGTTGACGTACTGCGCGAGGGCCGCGTCGGGGGCGCCGCCCCGGCCCTTGCCCTTGCCCCGACGCACCAGCGCCACGGGATCCACCTCCAGCAGCAGCGCCGCCGTGCAGTGCTCCGCGGATGCCTCGGGGTAGAAGACATGCGCGGTGCCATGGGAGGTGGAGAACGTCTGCGCCTTCTCGGGATGCTTGTGCAGCAGAAATCCGAGATCGGTGGCGGGACGCTCCGGGATGCCGGTGGTACTGATCGTCAGGAACACACGTCCGAGTATGGTCCGGTTCGCTTGCTCCGACCAGGCAATTTCACTCCTCCCCAGGTCCGGTTGTCCCTTCCGCGGCCAGCAGTACGGCCAGTTCCGCGATGGCGGCGGGACCGACCCGGCAGCAGCCGCCGACCAGCCGCGCGCCCGCGTCCTGCCACTCCCGCAGCCGACCGGGGCCGAACGTGACGTCCCCCGTCCACCCGCGCCTCCCGGCACCCCAGCGCTCCCCGCTGTTCGGATAGACGACGACCGGTTTTCCGGTCACCGCCGCCGCCGTCCGGGCAGCGTCGTCCACGTCCGCCGGGTCGCAGCAGTTCACCCCGACCGCCACCACCTGTTCGTCTCCGGCGGCGAGACCGAACGCCTCCTCCAGCGACTGGCCGGCCCTGGTACGCCCTCCGGCCACGGTGTAGGACAGCCAGACCGGCACCCCGCACTCCCCCGCCACCCGCAGCAGCGCCCGTGCCTCGTCCGTATCCGGCACCGTCTCCAGCGCCAGGACATCGGGACCTGCGGCGGCGAGCGCCTCGATCCTGGGGCGGTGGAAGCCCTTCAGCTCCCGGACCGACAGCCCGTAGCGGCCCCGGTACTCCGCCCCGTCCGCCGTCACCGCCCCGTACGGACCGACGGACGCTGCGACCCACACGTCCCGGTCCACCGCGCCCGCCGCCCGCCGCGCCAGCTCCACGCTGCGGGCGAAGAGTCCGGCCGCCTCCGCCCGCCCGGTCCCGCGCTGCCCGAACCCCTCGAAGCTCGCCTGATAACTGGCGGTGATGAGCACCTGGGCACCCGCCCTCACATACGCCGTGTGGGCCGCCTCGATCTGCCCGGGACCGTCGGCCAGCAGCCGGGCTGACCACAGGGCATCGGACAGGTCGCAGCCCTGCGCCTCCAGCTGGTTGGAGAGTCCGCCGTCGAGGAGGACCGTGCCCTCGGCGAGCGCGGCCGCCAGGGTGCGCGACGGCGTCCCGGGATGCCGGACCGGCGCGCGGTCGGGAGCCCGGTCGGACGGGCGGTCGGGAGGGCGGACCGGCGGGCGGTCGGGGGACACAGGGGCTCCTCTCTCAGCCGAGCTGGGACTGGACCTGCGACGAGATCAGATCCAGGTGCTCCAGGTCGTCGAGGTCCAGCACCTGGAGGTAGATCCGGGACGCGCCGATCGCCCCGAACCGGCCGATCTTGTCGACCACTTCGGCGGGCGAGCCCGCCAGGCCGTTGGCCTTCAGCTCCGCCACGTCCCGTCCGATGACCGCGGCACGGCGCGCCACCTCGGCGTCGTCCTTGCCGACGCATACGACCAGGGCGTTGGAGTACACCAGGTCGTCCGGTCCGCGGCCCGCCTGAGCGGCCGCCTCCCTGACCCGGCCGAACTGCTTCTCGCTGTCCTCCAGCGAGGCGAACGGGATGTTGAACTCGTCGGCGTACCGGGCAGCCAGCCGCGGCGTCCGCTTCGCGCCGTATCCGCCGATCAGCACCGGCACCTTGGCCTGCGCGGGCTTGGGGAGCGCGGGCGAGTCCGTGAGCTGGTAATACGTGCCGTCATAGCTGAACGTCCTGCCGGCCTCGGTCGCCCACAGCCCGGTGACGATCGCCAGCTGCTCCTCCAGCCGGCCGAACCTCTCCTTGGGGAACGGAATGCCGTAGGCCTTGTGCTCCTCCTCGAACCAGCCTGCCCCCAGGCCCAGTTCGACCCGGCCGCCGGACATCTGGTCGACCTGCGCCACCTGGATGGCAAGCACACCGGGGAGCCGGAACGTCCCCGCCGTCATCAGGGTGCCGAGGCGGATCCGCTTGGTCTCGCGCGCCAGTCCCGCCAGGGTGATCCAGGCGTCCGTCGGACCGGGGAGCCCGTCACCCTGCCCCATGTGCAGATAGTGGTCGGAACGGTAGAAGGCGTCGAAGCCGAGGTCCTCCGCGGCCTTGGCGACGGTGAGCAGCGTGTCGTAGTTCGCCCCTTGCTGGGGCTCGGTGAAGATTCGAAGATCCATGCATCCATCCTGCACCTCCGGACGTCTCGCGCTCCTCTCCCGCTCCTTCCACGCGCCGCCGTGTGCGGGGCCTGAATGTCCCGCGCGCCGCCGCGTCCGGGGCCCCGGACGCCAGGCGCTCACCGCACGCCGGCTCCCGGCCCCACCGGTCCGCGCCCACTACACGCCGGCTCCCGGCCCCACCGGTCCGCGCCCAATACACGCCGGCTCCCGGCCCCACCGGTCCGCGCTCACTGCATGTCGGCTGCCGGTCCCACCGGTCCGTGGAGCACCCCATGAGGGCCGTCCCGCTCCCGGCCGCGCTCCAGATCCTGCCGGCGCTCCCGGTCCCGCTCGTCGAGCAGCCGGAGCATTCCGTGCACCCGGTCGGTCGACTCGTCGGCGGCGTCGATCGCCTCCATGCACTGCCAGTACAGGCCCTGCTCATCGGTCTCGCACGCCACGCCGACCAGGGCTATCCCGACCTCCCCGAGCAGCGCGCCCAGACCGGTCAGCGCCGTGCGCGGGTCCGCGACCTCGGAGAGCTGCACCGCCCGGGCCACCCCGGCGCGGGCCGCCGGGTGCTCCAGCGCCCCGTTGCTCCGCCCGCCGATCTCACTGAGTCCGCTCGCCTCGCCCCGTAACTCCTTGGGACCGCTCGCCGCCAGCCGGCTCCCGATCGCCTGGGCCAGGGCTTGCGCCTGCCAGGCCTCGGCGATGATGTCGGGCGTGCCCCGGCTCTGCGCCAGCGCCCTCCTGATGACCGCTACAAGCCGCTCCGCTTCCATCGGTTGCCCCCGTTCGACGCGAAAACCCGCTCACCTCTTCCATTACCCACAGTGAGGGTGGTGGTACCGAAAGGCCAGGGGATTTCGGAAATCTGTGGACACTCATTCAACTGTTCATAAATCGATCACTCCACAGAGTGACGATCTTGGTGGTCTGTCGGCTCCGGCACCGGAAAGCGGCCCTCATTCCGCTCGATCTTGGCCTCCAGTGCCGCCAGCACATCGATGCCCAGCACCTCGCAGAACTGCAGCAGATAGGCGAGGACGTCGGCGACTTCGTCCGCCACCCGGGGCCCCGTCGCGGGGTCCCTCATCACCCGCGCCGACTGTTCCGGCGTCAGCCACTGGAAGATCTCCATGAGTTCGGATGCCTCGACGCTCAGCGCCGACGCCAGATTCTTCGGGGTGTGGTACTGCCCCCAGTCGCGTGCGGCCGCGAATGCGGCGAGCCGTTGCTGCAGTGCCTGTACGTCGCGTTCTGTCACGGCCCCAGGTCTACCACCGCCGCGCCTGCGCCCCGCGGGCCCCCGGCGCGCGGGCGCGACGCCCCGCGCACCCCGCACAGCCGCACCCCCGCCGCGCAGCCGGGACGCCCGCGCATCCGCCGCGGCACCCCTGCGCCTCCTACGCCCCCGGCACGCCCGCAGCCGTCACGCCCTCGACCTCCATGCCGATGGGCGACAGCAGGAAGACATTGCGGTCCACCCGGTGCATCCCGCTGCCCAGCCCGAAGACGACACCGCTGGTGAAGTCCAGGATCCGCTTGGCCACATCACCCTCGGCGCTGGTCAGATCGAGGAGGACCGGGATCTGCGCGACCAGGTACTCGGCGACCTCGCGCGCGTCCGCGAAGATCTGGACCCGGAGCACCACCATGCGCCGCTGCTCGGCGCCCTGCGGCTCGTCCGGGACCGTGCGGTGGTCGACCCGGGAGGGCCACTCGTTGCGGCTGCGCAGCGGTACGACCTGAGCCAGCCCCTCCCACTGCTCGTCGGTGACGTCATACCTGTCGTACCTGCTCACCGGACCACCCCGTCTGTGCATCGGTTGGCGTTGCGCCGGCTGCGCTCACTGTTCATCGGGCAATTCTCTCGCCCCTCACCCGTTCGGCCTACCAGCGACACGGTTCAGGAGCCGATCGGCACGGCCGGTTCGCCGGCGCGCGCCTGCGCGGAGCTCGCAGCCGCCGTGGTGTCGAGGGGGGTGAAACGTACCGGCAGGTGTGCCAGGGCGCGGTGGAACGGTCCGGGCCGCCACAGCAGTTCACTCACCGGAACGGAGAGTTCCGCATCGCACAGCTGGCTGGTGAGCTGCTCGATCGCGGTCATCGCGATCAGCAGGGCGGGCTGCTTCGCCGGGCATCGGTGGGGCCCGGCCGACCAGGCGAGGTGGGCGCTGGCTCCGGAGCGCACACCGGTGTCCGAAGTGGCCGGTCCTGACTGGGTGTTGGCCGGTCCTGACTGGGTGTTGGCCGGTCCTGACTGGGTGTTGGCCGCTCCGAAGGAGACCAGGACGAGCTGTCCGGCGCGCAGCCGGACGCCGTGGAACTCGGTGTCGTGACGCGGATAGTGTGCGGCCAGATTGGCGATCGGCGGGGCCTGCCACAGGACCTCGTTGATCGCCTCGTGGGCGGTCATCGCACCACCGTGCAGTGAGCCCGCGTACCGCTCGTCGGTGAGCATGTGCAGGATCGCGTTGCCGATCAGATTGGTCGACGGATCATGGCCGGCGCTCATCAGCAGGGTGATCTGACGCACGGTCTCGTCGTTGTCCAGACGCGCCGGGTGGGCGAGGAAGTACGACGTCAGATCGCGGCGCGGCCGGGCGCGCCGGGCGGCGACGAGGCGGGTGACGACGTCGACGAGGTCGGCGTACGCGGCGGCGGCGCCCTCGGCCGAGTTCATCATCCCGCCGACACCTGCCACGATCCGTTCGCCGTCCTCGGGATCGACACCGAACCAGGTGACGAAGACGTGCAGCGGGAGCAGCCGGGCGTACTGGGCGATGAGGTCGCCGCTGCCGGTGGCGGCGAACTCGCCGATCAGCTGCTGGGCGACCCTGGCCACCTCGGCCCGCAGGATATGCGGTTCGATCAGGGCCAGGGTGTCGTTGATGGCCTCGCGGTAGCGGGCGTGCTCGGCGCCGTCGCTGAAGAGCGCGGTGGGCCGGTGGCCGAGCACGGGCAGCACCGGCGAGTCCGGGGGGACGGTCTTCTGCCAGGCGCGTGGGTCCTTGCTGAAGGTGTGGGTGTCGCGCAGCAGGTCGATGGCCGCCTGGTAGTCGGTGACGAGCATCGCCTCGACGCCGGGGGCGATCCGGACCGGTGCGATCGGGCCGTGCTCACGCAGCCTGCGGTAGTGCCCGAGCGGGTCGGCCGCGAAGCCCGGTCCGTAGAGGGCAAGGGGCTGCGGAGGCTGGACATACGGTGTCATGACGGGTCCTCGGGCTGCGGCATGCGGGTCAGCGCGTGTTCGGCCAGCGCGATCAGGGCGTCGATGCTGCCGCGGCGCTCCCTCGCGTCGCACTGGACCAGGGGGGTCCCGGCATCGAGGTCGAGGTGCTTGCGCAGGACCTCGTCGGTGTGGGCGGGTGCGTCGGGGAAGCGGTTGACGGCCACGGCGTACGGGAGTCCCTGTTCCTCGACCATGTCCATGACGGCGAAGGAGTCCCCGAGCCTCCGGGTGTCCACCAGGACGAGCGCGCCCAGCGCTCCGCGTGCGATGTCGTCCCAGAGCGGCAGGAACCGCTCCTGGCCGGGCGTGCCGAACATGTAGAGCACGAGGTCGTCGGGGACGGTGAGCCGTCCGAAGTCGATGGCGACCGTGGTGGTGGTCTTCTCGGGGAGTCCGGCGGTGTCGTCGAGCAGGGTGCTGGACTGGGTCATCGCCTCTTCGGTGTGCAGGGTGGCGATCTCGGAGAGCGTACGGATCAGGGTGGTCTTGCCCACGCCGAAGGGACCCGTGACGACGAGCTTCATCAGGGTCCGGGCGGCGGCGGGCAGATAGCCGACGCCGGTCCGGTCAGGGGAGGGAGCGGAGTCCAACGAGCAGCCTCTCGACAAGTGACCGGTCGATCTCCCCGGCACTGGGTATCGGCGGTCGGATGAGCAGAAGTCCGGCGGCCGCGAGATCCGTGGCCAGGAAGACGGTGGCGCTGACCGGCAGGTCCAGATGGGCCGCGCACTCGACGACGGTGAGGGCTCCCGGTTCCAGCAGTTGGCACAGTCGGCGCTGCTGGGAGCCGGTGTCGTCCGGCAGGGAGGCATCGGTGCGTACGAGCACGGCGAGCCGGTCGAGTGCGGGGCCGGCGGGGCGGGACCGGCCGCCGGTGACCAGATAGGCGGGGATCAGACGGCGTGCTGGGCCGGGGGTCATGGCCGGGCGGTGGTGTCCGGTTGGCGGGCGGGTGCGTGCATCGCCCGGGTCAGCGCGGTGACCTGCACCTGCATCTGGTAGGCGATGTCGCCGAGTTTGGCGCCCGGTTCGGCGAACAGGGCGAGCGTGGTGTTCTTCCCGGCCGGGACGACGATGGCGAAGCCCAGGTCGGACTCGACGACCGTCTGGGCCAGTTGCGGGGCCTCGATGTCGGTGAAGGCCGTGGTGAAGGCACGGGCCGCGGCGTGCAGCGTGGCCGTCATCGCGGCGACCCGTTCGCCGGAGGCCCGGTCGAGGCCGGCCGACGCGCCCTCGACGAGGCCGTCACCGGTGGCGACCACGGCATGCTGGACCCCGGGCAGTTCCAGCAGCGGGGTCAGCACCCATGCGAGGTCACCGGTGGTCGGGCTGGGGGCGCTCACGTCTCGTCGTCTCCTTGGTCGTCCTGGTCGTCCAGGTGTTCGTGGCCGTCCGAATCCGGTGCGGGGGCCCGCCCGGTGACGCTCCTGCCGTTGAGGGTGCCCTGCTGGAGCGCCGCCCAGGAAGACTCGGCCTGCTCCGGTGTACGGGAAATCTGTACGGGGGCCGGGGCGGCGGCCAGGGCAGCGGCCGGGGCGGGGCGCGGTGCGCGCCGGCGCCTGCTCGGCAGCCCCGAGGGTTCCGCGGGGGCGGGCTCCGGCGCGTGGTGTTCGGGCGCGGCCGGGGCGGCCGGTTCCGCGGGAGCCGGCTTCGACGACACGGGTGCCGGTACCAGGGCGGAGAGGTCGCGGTCCCCCTCCAGCACGGTCAGCAGGTGCGCGGGGACGCGCAGGATGGTCCGCATGCCGCCGAACGGCGAGGCCTCGATGTGGCAGTGGAAGCCGTACTGCACCACGAGCCGGCCGATGACCGCGAAGCCGGTCTGCGGCGGGTCGCCCAGCTCGGTCAGCAGCACCTCGGACGGGCCGGCGAGCAGGGCGCGGGCCCGGTCGAGTGCGTCGTCGTCCATGCCGATGCCCGCGTCGTCGACGACCAGGAAGGCGCCCCGGCCGCCGCTCTGCTGGACCGTCACCTGCACATCGGTGTCGGGGTGCGAGTACGCGGTGGCGTTGGCCAGCAGTTCGGCGAGTGCGATCGCGAGGGGTTCGGCGGCCCGGGCGGCCAGCGCGAGCCGCTCGTCGCGCAGATGGTTGGCGACCTTGATGCGCTCGTAACCGGCGACCCGGGACTGGGCACCGAGCACGACCTCGACGAGCGGGGAGTTCTGCCGGGCCAGGCCGGGCCAGGCGTCGCAGAGCACGGCGGTGGACTGGGTGCGGCGCAGCGCGAGTTCGTTGCGGAAGTCCAGTTGCAGGATGCGCGGGTCGTCGTACTCGTGCTGGAGCTCGTGCAGCAGCTGCTGGGACTGGTTGAGCAGGGACTGGATCTTGGCCGAGGTGCCGCGCATCGCCGCGCGGGCGGCCGCGTCGACGCGCTGCCGCTCCTCGGTGACCGCGGTCCGGGCGGCCTGTACGGCCTCGGTGAGCAGCAGGGCGGCGGCGCCGTCGACCTCGGCCGCCTCCCGCAGTCCGGGAACCTGCGCGCTGGGGTGGGAGAGGGCGAGCGCGGCGGCCGGTATCCGCTTGCGCGCCAGCTGCCGTATCTCGTCGACGAGCGCCGCGGTCCGGGCCTCGGCGGCCTTCGCCTGGCGGTCGGACAGTTCGGCACGGGCCACGGCCAGCTGTTCCGAGCGCGCGGCCCCGTACGAGCGCGCCGTCGCCGTCACAGCGGCTATGACGGCGATCACCGCCAGGATCCATCCCATGCCGTTACCGCGTTTCTGTCGTCGGGTCGGTCCTGCGGCCGGGGCGGCGGAGGACCTGGCGGTCAGCCCGCCCGGCCTGCCGTGCCACGGGCCTGCTCCACTTCCTGCGCGATGGCGGCCACGTCCGACATCACCTGGAGCACGCTGGGCAGTTCGGATCCGTCGAGCCCGCGGTACTCGCTGCCTATCGTCACCACCAGCCGCTCGGGGAGCCCCAGTTCGGGGTGGCGTCCCTCGCCGATCACCCGGCGGGCCGCCTCGATGGCGGGCACTCCGGCGGCGTGGAACGCGTGGGCGCGCTCCCGCACGTACTCGAGGTAGACGATGTGGTCGCGGACCCCGGCCCGGTCGAGAACGGGGCCGTGGCCCGGTACGACGGTCTCGGCGCCGGTGTCCAGGATCTGCTCGCAGGCCGCGATGATGTTGCCGATCGGGCCGGCCCAGTGGATCGGGTGGTCGCCGGGCTGCTGCGGCGTCGACGAGAAGATGATGTCGCCGCTGAACACGACGCCCTGTGCGGGCAGGTGGACCATCAGGTCCCCCACGGTGTGCGCGGGCGGCAGGGCCGAGATGTGGACGGGGTACTCGCCCAGGGTCAGTTCGAGCTCCCCGGTGAAGTAGGTGGTCGGCCGGACCGGTTCGGTCTGCGACCAGTCGAACGGGCCGAAGTGACGCCCGAGGTACGCGCCGAGGTCGGTGGCCGGATCACTGCCGTTGACCAGTGCGTGCTGCTGCTGCGGGGTGGGCTCGTAGTGAATGTGCTCCTTGGCCTCACGCGTCGCGATGATCTCCGCGTCCGGGAGGACCCCCGCGCCCCAGAAGTGGTCGCCGTTGGCGTGCGTGACGATCACCCGGTCGATGGAGACCCCGTCGGGGAGCAATTTCGTGCTCTCGGCCAGGAACTGCCCCGCCAATACCGCGTCATAGGGGGTGTCGATCCAGAGCGCACCACGGGGCGAGACGAGCAGACCGCAGTTGGCCAGCCCCCAGCCCCGCTTCGGCGGGAGCCATGCGTACAGGCCCCGGCCCAGGTCAACGACGTCTCCACCCGTGATCGGCATGGACGCGATTATGCCGACCGGTTTCCGGCCGCGCGTTCGAACCCGGCCACATTGCTCACCGGTTGGCGTGAAACCGACCCTTACGCACGCCTACGGCCGCTGGCCGGTGACCGTACGAGACCGGGGAAGCCCTGCACCACAGGGAATGATTCGGATGATCAGGCGGAAAGCGACCGGACATGTTCACTTGCGTCACCGGTGCGCGGCGGGCCGCCGTCAAACCGGAAAGGGCCGATTACCCACCGAGCATGGCTGAAAACCGACGCTGAAAACCCCCCGCCGGACCGCTGGGAACGGTCCGCCGGGGGGCTCGTCGCTCAGGGCGCCGCGCTCGAACTCGAACGAGAGGCCCTAGTAGGTCGCGGGCACGCTCCACTGCTGGTTGGCGCCGCCGTGGCAGTCCCACACCTCGAGCGCCGTCCCGTTCGTGGTGACGCTCCCCGGGACGTCGAGGCAGCGGCCGGAGGCCTTGTTGACGAGTGCGTGCGTGGAAGCGCTGTACGTCCACTGCCGGGCCGGATCGGTGACCGCCCCGCCCGCACCGGTTCCCGCACAGTCGCGCACCCGCACGGCCGCGCCGTTGCCCGTGCCGTCCGCGGTGAGGCAGTAGTCGGACGGCAGGCGCAGCGTGCCGTCGGCCGCTCTCACCCAGGCCTGGTTGGCGCCGCCCGAGCATGTGTAGAGGTCGGCGGCGACACCGTCCGCGACACCGCCGAAGGCGTCCAGGCACTTCCCGGCGGGCCCGGTCACCGCGCCACGCACCGAGTTTCCGACGGAGAGGTTCTGCACGGTCGCACCGGCGGCGACATCGATCCGGGTCGCGCAGGCGTTGTCGCTGCTGGACGTGGCGGCGACCGCGCCGGTGACCGTACCGCCGTTACCGGTGGGCACCCCGAAGCGGGCGTCGCTGAACGGCTGGTCGTAGCAGGTGGCGCGCGGGTTGTTCCACTCGAAGTACTCGGTCCAGTCGACCATCCCGGACGGCGAGATCGCGGTGGCCGGGGTCTTGACGGTGCCGAGCTTGTACGAGGCGCCCGTGGTGGCGTCCGCGACGGTGGCGCCGAACCAGCCGCCGCCCTCGGCCGCGACCTTGAAGGTGTAGCGGTGGCCGGCGGTCCAGTCGAGGTTCATCCGGCAGCTCATGCCTTCGCCCTCCCCGCCGAAGGACTGGCACCAGCTCCCGGTGGAGCCCGCCGTGGCCTCGGAGACGTCCCAGACGGAGAAGAGGAACGTCCGCTTCGACCCTCCGTTGGACTGCATCCCGATGTACGCGCCGCTGCCCTTGTCGAAGCCGAACTGATGGCTCCAGAAGATGTTCGCCCGGTATCCGGGGTCGTGCAGGACGGTGGTGGACCAGGTGACGTCGGTCAGTACCGGGGCACCGGAGAAGGAGTAGTTGGTGTAGGTGCCGGGAGTCGTGCCGAGTTCCGCGGCCTGTGTGGGGGGCGCCGTGCCGAGCAGGGCCAGAGCGGCTGCCGCGGCGGTGGCGGTGATCGTGCCGAACAAGTGGCGCAGGGTCATGCGTTGCACCTGCTTCTGATGGGGGGAATGGGGATCGTTGCTCTTGCATGCACCGGCTCGGTGCATCTCGTGCGGTGAAACCCGCCGGACAGGGCCGGGGCCCTGTCCGGCCATCCCGGTCAGATCCTCAGGAACGGACCTGACCGCGTTCGAAGTACGCGATCAGCTCGGGGTCGAGGGCCGGCACGTCGTGGGGCGCACCGCCCTCGCGCAGGGAGCGGGTCGCGAGGACACCGGCGGCGACGCTCATCCGGGCGGCGACCGGCGAGGTGTCGGTGACGCCCCCGTCGCGCACGAACCGGCAGAACTCCTCCATGATCCGGGTGTCGCCGCCGCCGTGCGAACCGCCGGCCTCCGGCACCCGGTAGGTGATGTCGGCGTCGGCGCGGTAGCCGCTGGGGCCGGTGTTCCACACCTTGACCTCGTCACCGGGGCTGTCGCCGAAGTTCTCCAGCCGCCCCTCGGTACCGATCACGGTGTAGTTGCGCCAGTAGTCCGGGGTGAAGTGGCACTGCTGGTAGGCGGCGACGACGCCGTTGTCGAGCTGCATGTTCATCACCGAGACGTCCTCGACGTCGACGATGTGGTGCAGGTCCTTGCGGGCCGTCGGCGGCCAGTCGAACTCGCGCAGCCAGTTGTCCGGGCGCGGGGTGCCGGCCTCGCGACGCGGCAGGTCACCGTAGACGAGCAGGTCGCCCAGCGCGTTGACGCGCTTGGTGTAGCCGCCGGCCAGCCAGTGCAGCACGTCGATGTCGTGCGCGGCCTTCTGGAGCAGCAGTCCGGTGGTGCGGGTCCGGTCGGCGTGCCAGTCCTTGAAGTAGTAGTCGCCGCCGTAGCCCACGAAGTGGCGTACCCACACCGCCTTGGGCTCACCGATGTCGCCCCGGGCGATGATGTCGCGCATCAGCCGCACGACGCCCATGTGGCGCATGTTGTGGCCGACGTAGAGCCGGGTCCCGGTCTCGTACGCGGCGCGCAGGACGTTGTCGCAGCTCTCGACGGTGATACCGAGCGGCTTCTCGACGAAGACCGCCTTGCCGGCCCGCAGCGCGTCGATCGCGATGACCTCGTGGGTGTCGTCCGGGGTGGCGATGATGATCGCGTCGAGGTCGTCCCGGTCGAGGAGCAGCTTGTAGTCCTCGACCGCGACATCGGTGCCGAAGCGCTCGGCCTCGCGCCGGCGCACCTCGGGGTCGAGGTCGCAGACGGCGGTGATCGCCGATCCCTGTCCGGGGTGGTGGGCGGACATCGCGATGGAACGGCGCAGGCCGAGTCCGATGACACCGAGTCGCAGGTCTGACACGGGAGTCCCTTTCTCTGTATGTACGGGTCGTGCGGGCGGAGACTACTTTCCGGCGAGCGAGGCCTCGAACTCGGCGCGCATCCTGTCGCCGCCGCCGGAGCGCCACTTGCTCAGCTGCTCCTTGAAGGCGGAGAGCGGCTTGCGGCCGGCGACGATGTCCAGCTGGCAGTCGCTCATCGCGGTGGTGAGCGAGGGGCTCTTGCTGGTGGACGTGTCGGAGAAGTGGCCGCTCGTCGGGTTGGTCTGGCTCATCTTGAGGAGCTCCTGCTGCCAGCCGTGGATGTCCGCGGCCAGCTCCGGCTGGCCCGGCAGGTAGATGTACTCGGGACCCGCGGCGAGGAAGGCCAGCGGCATGGCCGTGGTCACCGCCTCGGAGTTCCCCTTGGCCGTGAGCTTGACATCACCCTTCGCCGTACGGGTGTAGTGCTTGCCCTCGATGCCGTTGTCGAGGAAGAGCCGCTCCTCGGTACCGAAGGGGGCGGCCAGGTAGTCCATGACGCCCAGCAGCATCTTCACACGCTTGGCGTCCGCCTTCTTGCTGATGGCGGTGTAGCCGACCGAGCCGTAGCCCATGCTGTACCTCGGCCGGGCACCGGCCTTGGCGGCGAAGGGCACGATGACGCCGAACGGGAAGTCGTACGTCTTGACGTCCACCAGGAAGCTGGGGAAGGACTGCACATAGGCGCCGAGGGAGCCCTGCGCCATCTTCTCCATGGTGGTGCTGAGGTTGGGGTCCGGCCAGAAGAGACCGGCCTTGGCCACCTTGACGGCGAAGGCCAGGGCCTCCTGGTACTCCTCCGTCTCGTACATGTGCGTCAGCTTGCCGCCCTCGAGCCGCCAGCCGCTGGGCGCGCCGAACCACTGGGCGAACTGGCCGATGTGGTTCACGTACGCCGGCTCCAGGACGTACTTGTTGCGCTTGGGGTCCGCGAGCTCCTTGCCCTTGGCCAGGAAGTCCTCGGCGCTGCTGAACTCGGCGCCGCCGACCGGCTTCCAGAAGTCCTGGTTGACGACGTAGACCTGGCCCATGGAGCCGTAGGCCACGGTGACACCGCGGATCTTGCCGTTGACGACGGCGGTCTTCCACGCGGTGGTCGGCAGGTTCGCCAGGTTCGGGTAGTCCTTCACCGCGTCACCCGAGAGCTGCGGGGTGAGGTCGTGGAACTTGGCGTCCAGCAGCTCGGGAACCCGCTGGATGCCCTGGTTCGGCGGGAACCAGACCAGGTCGGGTATGTCCCCGCCGGCCATCATCGCGTTGAACTTCGTCAGGTAGGCGTCCACGCCCTGGTCCACGACGATCGTCATGTCGAACTGCGCCCCGAGACGCTTGTTCAGCTCCTGCCAGTAGGCGTTCTTGGCCTGCGGCGGGGCGGGGGTGGTGAACGTCTCGGTGAGGGCGGTGATGCGGCTGCCGTCACCGGGCGCCTTGGCCACCGACTTGGTGAGGGCCTTGGGGTAGCGCAGATAGGTGGCGTCGAGACCTGCGGCGTTGCCCGCCAGGTCCGCGGGGGCGGTCTGGGCGGGAACGTACGTCGGCAGCTTGAGCTTGGCCGACGCCTTGGAACCGCCCTTGCTGACCGTGGCTCCGCTGCCGCAGGCGCTCAGGGTCGACAGACCGGCCACGGTCAGGCCGGCGATTCCCGCGGCGCCCATGAAACCGCGCCGGGACAAGTGGGTGGACATGGGGCTCCTTGAGGTGTGAGGGGTGCGGGACGGCGGCGCGGGGGCTGATCAGCCCTTGATCGCACCGGTGAGGACGCCCTTGACGAAGAACTTCTGCAGGAAGGGGTAGACGCAGAAGATGGGCACGATGGCGATGATCAGCACGGCCATCTGCAGCGAGGTCGCGGGCGGCACCGCGTGGACGCCCATGGCCGAGGCGTTGATGCTCTGCCCGTTCAGGACGTAACTGCGCAGGATCACCTGGATGGGGAACTTGCTGGAGTCGTTGAGGTAGAGCACCGCGTTGAAGAAGCTGTTCCAGTACCCGACCGCGTAGAACAGGCCGACCACGGCGAGGACGGCCTTGGACAGCGGGAGGACGATCCGGAAGAGGACCGTGACCTCACCGGCGCCGTCGATCCGCGCCGCGTCGTACAGCTCCTCGGGAATGCTCTGGAAGAAGGAGCGGACGACCACGATGTTGAACGCGTTGAGCAGCACGGGAAGGATCAGCGCGGCGTAGGTGTCCAGCATCTTGAACTGCTGGACCGCCAGGTACGTCGGGATGATGCCGGGCGCGAAGAGGAAGGTCCCGAGCACCAGGAGCAGGATCGGCTTGCCGAGGACCGTGCCGGGGCGCGAGGTGCCGTACGCGATCATCACCGTGCACGCCAGGCTGAGCGCGGTGCCGACGAGGGTGATGAAGATGGAGACCAGCGCGGCCTGCGTGACGACCCCGCCGGAGAGGATGACGCGGTACGCCTCCAGCGTCGGGTGGTGCGGCAGCAGTACGTAACCGCCGTTGGCGTTCAGCTCCTCGCGGCCGGCCAGGCTGGTGCCGATGGCGAGGACGAACGGGTAGAGCACGATCACGGTGAGGACGACCAGGGCGGCCGCCTTCGCACCCTGCCCGTACCAGTGCGGGCGCTCCATCCACGGCGGCCTGCCGTGGGAGGCGCGGGGACGCCGGCCCCGGTCGCCGGACCGCGCGGTGCGCAGCCGGGTCGCGACGGACTGCTGACTCATCGGTAGACTCCCTGCTCGCCGAAGCGGTGGGCCAGCTTGTTGGCGGCGAGGATGAGGGCGAATCCGATGACGCCCTTCATCAGGCCGGCGGCGGTGCTCATGCCCCAGTCGCCGTCCACGACGCCGTGGAAGTAGACGTAGGTGTCCATGACTTCGGAGGCGTCCGGGCCGACGGCGTCACGCTGCAGGATGATCTGCTCGAAGCCGACCGAGAGGATGTCGCCGAGCCGCAGGATCAGCAGCATCAGGATCACCGGCCGGATGCCCGGCAGGGTGATGTGCCAGATCCGGCGGAGCCAGCCGGCGCCGTCCATCGCGGCGGACTCGTACTGGCCCATGTCGATCGAGGCGATGGCGGCCAGGAAGATGATCGTGCCCCAGCCGCAGTCCTTCCAGATGGCCTGCGCGGTGATCAGGAACTTGAAGGTGCCGGGGTCCGTCATCACGTTGCCGATGCTGACCCCGTGCTCCATGAGCAGCGTGGTGACCGAACCCGCGCCGCCGAGCACCTGCTTGAACATCGCGACGACGACGACCCAGGACAGGAAGTGCGGGAGGTAGACGACGGTCTGGATGAACCGCTTGATCTTCTCGCTGATGAGCGAGTTGAGCAGCAGCGCCAGCGCGATCGGTGCGGGGAAGTACAGGAGCAGCTGGATCGCCGTGATCTGCAGCGTGTTGGAGACCGCGCTCCAGAACTCGGGTTCGGCGAGCAGCGCGGTGAAGTTCGCGAGGCCGACGAACGGGCTCTGCTTGAAGCCCAGGAACGGCTGGTAGTCCTGGAAGGCAATGACGTTGCCCGCGAGCGGCAGGTAGAAGAAGAGCGCAAAATACAGCACACCCGGCAGACAGAAGAACAGGAGCGCCCGGTCCCGTTTGAGGCGGTATCGGAGCGGCTGCCGTATTCGGTTCTTCCTGTCCTTCCTCTTGGCGGGGCGGTCCGCGTCGCCGGGGTCGCGGGGCTGCGGCACGGACGACCGCACCGCTGTGACCGGCGCATCTGCCATCGTCACAGGCACCTCCAGAGCTGATGGAGCAAGAGAAACGTCCCGCATACGTGGAGGCGGCGCACACCGGAACGAGGTGTGGCCGCTGCTCCTTCGCGGCGACAGGCACATAGTTCACGACTGCGCACCCCGATGGCAAGAGTTGTTCATTTCACAGAGGTAACGAACATCTATTGGCAGGGAAAAGTCAGCCCGATCAAGATCGCAAAGCACCCCAGGACTCGAAAATAGGCACAGAAGAGACACCATTCGGTCACACAGCGTGCACATAGTTCGCCGACCGCCTGCCGGAATCGATCACATGACGCTCCGTCATGCTCGATCCTGCATGCTCCGTTGCATGATCCATCACATCGGAGCATGGGCGGGCGGACGCACAACGGCGGGTCGCCGCACACAGGATGTGCGGCGACCCGCCGTCGGGTGGAGCGCTCGAACGGGAGGGACGGACAGGACAGTTCAGGTGGTTCGGACGGACCGGACAGTTCAGGTTGTTCAGACAGACCGGACGGTTCAGGCGGTTCAGGCGGTTCAGACGGCGATGACCGTGACGCCGGCCTCCGTGAAGCGCGCCGACGCCTCTGCCGAGATCCCCTTGTCGGTGACCAGGACGTCGACCAGCGCCAGGTCGCAGACCCGCGCGAAGGCCCGCTTGCCGATCTTCGACGAGTCCGCCGCCACCACGACGCGCTGGGCCTGCTGCGCGAGCAGCCGGTTGATGCTGGCCTCGCCCTCGTGATGGACGTACGCGCCGCGTTCGGTGTCGATCGCGTTGACGCCCAGCACGGCGACGTCCAGCGTTATCTCGCCCAGCACACCACTGGCCAGCGGGCCCGTCAGCTCGTACGACTGGGGCCTGGCCACACCGCCGGTCACCACGATCTTGATCTGCGGCCGGATCACCAGCTCGTTGGCGATGTTGAGGGCGTTGGTCACCACCGTCAGCGTCGGCTGGCCGGCCACCCCGGCCGCGCCTTCACCCACGAGGTCGGAGCGCACGGCGAGCGAACGGGCCACCTCCGTGATCGTGGTCCCGCCGGTCAGCCCCACCACCTCGCCCACCGCGACCAGTTCGGCGACCGCGCGGCCGATGGTCTGCTTCTCCGGAGCGTTGCGTCCGGTCTTGTAGCGCAGGGCCAGTTCGTAACTGACCCCGTGCGCGACCGCGCCGCCCCGGGTACGGGTGAGCAGTTGCTGCTCGGCAAGCTGGTCCAGGTCACGGCGGATGGTCGCGGCCGAGACATCCAGCGCCCTGGCGGCGTCCTCGACGTCCACCCGGCCGTTCTTACCGACGAGTTCCAGCAGTGCGTTCCACCGGGCATCCCTGGACAAGAGAACTCTCCTTACAGGTCCGGGCTCTGAGCACCCATCCCCTTGGGTACGGTCACCGGACACGCGCAAGCGTCGCACAAGGCTCCGCCGAGTCAAGTCTTCTGCAAGAAGAATGCTTGATAATGCTCGCACCTCCCGTATAACGTGCGTAAACGAGCATCCCATCACCAGTACGGAGTGCAAAAGTGTCATTTGTCGAGATCGAGACCGCCAGTCAGCCGGACTGCTGGCGCCGCGCCGCAGACCTGGCACCGAGCCACGCGGCCGCACTGCCCGCTCCCGGCGAGCGCATCGCCGTGGTCGGCTGCGGCACCTCGTTCTACATGGCTCAGGCATACGCCTCCCTCCGCGAGGAGTCCGGGCAGGGCGAGTCCGACGCGTTCGCCGCCTCGGAGTTCCCGTTCGGCCGGCGCTACGACCGGGTCGTCGCCCTCACCCGCTCCGGCACCACGACCGAGGTGCTCGAACTCCTCGACCGGCTGCGCGGGACCACGCCGACCGTGGCCATCACGGCCGACCCGGACACCCCGGTGATGACGTCCGCCGACGCGGTCGTGGTCCTGGACTTCGCGGACGAGCAGTCCGTCGTGCAGACCCGCTTCGCCACCACCCTGCTGACGCTGCTGCGCGCCCACCTCGGCCTGCACACCGACGCCGTGGTGCGCGACGCGGAGACCGCGCTGGCCGAGCCGCTGCCCGAAGGCCTGCTGGAGTGCACCCAGTTCACCTTCCTCGGCCAGGGCTGGGCGGTCGGTCTCGCCAATGAGGCCGCGCTGAAGATGAAGGAGGCCTCGCTGTCCTGGACGGAGGCGTACGCCGCGATGGAGTACCGCCACGGCCCCATCAGCATCGCCACCACCGGCACCGCGACCTGGATGTTCGGCACCGCGCCCGAGGGCCTGCGCGAGCAGGTCCTGGAGACCGGCGCCCGCTGGGTGGAGAGCGGACTGGACCCGCTGGCCGAACTGGTCCGTGTCCAGCGCCTGGCCATCGCCCGCGCCGCCGCCCGCGGCCTGGACCCGGACAGCCCCCGCCACCTGACCCGCTCGGTGGTGCTGGCGGACGCCTGAGTCCGCCATGGACATCGTCGAGCGCACGGTGCGGGCCGGGCCGGGCGACGGTGCGGACGCCTGGACGGGCTTCCTCGCCGCGCCCGTGCACGGCAGCGGCGTCGGCGTGCTCGTCCTCGCCGGGTCCAGCGGACGGGTCGAGGACGAGCGCTGCCGGCTGCTGGCACGGGAGGGCATGACCGCCCTGTCCATCCAGTGGTTCGGCGGGCCGGGACAGCCGCCCGGCATCTGCGAAGTCCCGCTGGAGACGTTCGTGTCCGCGATCGAACGGCTCCGCGCGCAAGGCGCCCGGCGCATCGGTGTCCTGGGGGTCTCCAAAGGCGCCGAGGCGGCCCTGCACCTGTCCGTCCTGCAGCCCGGGATCGACGCCGTGGTGGCGTTCTCTCCCACTTCGCTGACCTGGGCGAACGTGGGCCCCGGCCGGGACGGTCTGACGCGGCCTCACCGGTCCTCGTGGACCTGGCGGGGAACGCCGCTGCCGTTCGTCCCCTACGACGACGCCTGGATACCGTCCGAGCCGGAGGGCGCCCCGGTCTCGGTCCTCGGCTGGTACGACCAGAGCCTGCGGACGTACACCGGCCGCGTCCCGGCCGCGGCCATCCCGGTGGAGCGGTCCCCCGCCGCACTCGTGCTGGTCGCGGGCGGGGACGACCTGATGTGGCCCTCGCTGCGGTACGCCGGTGAGCTGGCCGCCCGGCGCCGGGCGGCCGGCCTCCCCGTCCGGCTGGTCACCCGCGCCGACGCGGGACACCGCCCGCGTCTGCCCGGCGAGACCCCCGCCACCGCGTCCGGCCTCTTCCGGCACGGAGGTTCTCCCGGGGCCGACGCGGCGCTCGGAGCGGCCGCGTGGCCCCACGTCCTCGACGCACTGCTCGGCACGGGTACGCAGGCGTGACAGCCGGTCAGGGCGCCACGTGGCGCCCCAGGACCTGCGGCGGTGTCAGGACTCCTCGAAGTAGGCGTCCAGGACCGCGTCGAAGCCTTCCGTCCACTCCTTGAGGCTGCTCCTGGCGGCCGCCTCCACCTCGGCGTTGAACCACCGCCTGGTCGACATGTGGACGGTGATCGTGAACCGGCGGCCGAACCGGGCCGGCTTCAGTTCGACCGCGCCGATCTCGTCCCAGCGGAAGTCGGCCGCCTGGTCGTCCAGCGTGAACCGGATCCCCTCACGGTCCGCGGCGATCGAGCCCCGGCGGTCGCTCACCTCGAACGAGGGCCCGTCGTCGGCCCCTTCCCCGGGTGCGTCCTCGTGTCCGTCCTCCTCGTCGTCCGCCGCCTGCTCGGCGACGGGCTCACCGTCGGAGGCCGCATCCTCGGATACGGCCTCCTCGACGGCATCGTCGGGCGCGGCATCCTCGGGTGCCGGCGTCTCGGTCTCCTCCTGGTCCTCGTCCGCCTTCGCGGCGGTTCGGGGGGCCGTGAGACCAGGGATGTACGCCGGGTCTGTCCCTGCGGCGTACGCGGGCTGAGTGTTCGGATCTATGCGCTGCTCCACGGCGGGCAGTATGGCCGACGAACCTGTACGGGGCCAGTGAGCCCGTGTTCACCGCCCCCGTCCGGGTCGCCGGGACCGGGGGCGGAACGGCACGGGCGGGCCGCAACGGCCGGCCCGCCCCGCCTTGTCGACCGCCGGTCAGCCGACGGTGCAGACCTCGTCGTCCATGGTGAACGCGGCCGGTCTGCCGTTGCCGCCCGACAGGGTGCCGGTGAGGCCGAAGCCCGCCGAGGCCCCCGCCGCCACCTTGCCGTTCCAGGAGACGTTGGCCGCCGTCACCTTCGCCCCGTCCTGGGTGGAGGTCGCGTTCCACATCTGGGTGACCTTCTGGCCGTCCGGGAAGGTCCAGCCGAGCCGCCAGCCGTCCAGGGCCGTGTCCCCGGTGTTGGTGAACGTCACATCGGCCTGGAAGCCGCCGGACCACTGGTTGGTCACGTCGTACGTCACCGAACAGGCCGCGTCCCCGGGCGGGTTACCGGGATCGGTGCCGGGGTCCGTACCCGGGTCGGTGCCGCCGCCGTCGCTGTCGGAGGAGTCGCCGTACATGATGCCGCGCCCGTTGGTCGACACGTACACCCGGCCGTAGACGCGCGGGTCACCGGTGATCGAGGCGCCGATCCAGCCCCACTGGTGTGCGTCGTCGTTGATCCGCGTCCAGCCGGTGCCCGCGTCCGTGGACCGGAAGACACCGCGCACCCCGCCGATCTTCGCGGTGACGAAGAGCGTCTGGTACGAGGCTCCCGCGGCCGCCTTCCCGAAGCCGACCGAGTCCGCCTGCTCCACCCCGGACAGCTTGGTGAACGTCGCGCCCGAGTCGGTGGAGTGCCACAGGCCGTACGCCCCGGTCGTGCTGCCGCCGGCGAGCCATACGTCGCCCTCGATGCCCGGTACCGCCTTGAAACGGACGTTGCCCTCGGTGGGCAGGCCGCTCGATGCCTTCGCGGTGAAGGTGGCGCCGCCGTCCGTCGAGAGGTAGAGGGTGCCGGATTTGTACCCGTAGAACTTCTTCGGGTTCTTCCGGTCGGACTCGACCGTCGCCCCGGCCGGGATCCCGGTGGACGCCGACCACGAACTCCCGTAGCCGGTGGTGTGCTGCACGCCCACGCCCTCCGGGCTCCATACGAAGCCGCTGCCGTCGGCCGCCGCCGCGACGGTGCCGCCGCCCGTCACTCCGGAGGGTTCGGAACCCTGGAACCAGTTGGCGCCGTTGTCCGTGGAGAAGCCGATGTGCGGGGCGGCGTCGGCGCTGCCGACCCGGACCACCGTGCCCGGACTGCTCTCCGCGAAGTCGAGGCTGGTGGTCGAGGTGAGGTTGGGCGAGGTGAACATCATGGACGGCACGGCGTCGAGACCGGTGTGCCGGAAGCCCCCGATGTCGCCGAGCGCGCTGAGCAGCGGGGCTCCGGACGGCGGGCTCGCCAGGTCGTTGACGGCCGTCTCCTCCAGGCCCTTGACCATCGGGGTGATCCTGAACTGACTGCCCGCGTCCCAGTTCTTCAGGTTCTCGGTGCCGTAGACCGTCGCGCCGGTGCCGTACATCATCCGGTTCGAGTCGAACGGGTCGATCTCCAGCGCCTCGGTCATCCAGCCCAGCTTGGGCGTGGTCTCGGGCGGCGCCGGGTTGGCGCCCCAGGTCAGCCACGGCACGGAGGAGACGTCCTGGGTGTAACGGTTGGTGCGGTTCGGGTAGCCGCTGTAGTCCCAGGCCTGCGTCCAGGTCGCCCCGCTGTCCGTGGAGCGGAAGATCTGGGTGTCCGGCCACCAGGAGCTGTACGCGGTGGCCATCAGGGTGCCGGGCTGCTGCCGGTCCACGGACAGTCCGCTGAAGCCGTAGTAGGTGTCGGCCTCGGCTACCGGGCTGACGTCCTTCCACTCACCGGTGGCGGTGGTGTACCGCCAGATCCGTCCCTTGCCGCCGTCGTACGGGCCTCCGGTGTCGCTCAGCGTCAGATACAGATATCCGTTGTCCGAGTCGAGCACCCCCTTGTGGGCCAGGTATCCGGTCGGCTGTCCGGCGATCCGCGACCAGGTGGCTCCGCCGTCCGTGGAGCGGTAGACGGTGTTCTCCTTGTCGGCGACCCCGACGTAGATGTCCTGGGTCGCGCTGCCCGCACCGCCGGTGCGCTCGTCGAAGGTGACCCAGACGATGCCCTGGTTGTCGTTGCCGTACCCGCTGGTGTCGGTGGGGTCCTGGGCGTAGTTGCCAGGGTTGGGGAAGGCCGTCACCTGGGACCAGGTCACGCCCGAGTCGGTGGACCGCCACAGCCCCTTGCCACTGGGCGCGCCCAGGTACAGCACGGTGTTCTTGTTCGGGTCGACCGCCAGGCGCTCGCCCATTCCGCGCCCCGGCATGTTGCCGCCGAGCTTGAACGGGAGCGTGCTCGCCTTCCAGGTGGCACCCCGGTCCGACGAGCGCAGGACCGCACCGTTGGCCGGGTCCCAGCTGTTCGTGTACGTGCCCACGGCGGCGTACACCTTGTCCGGATCGGCCGAGTCGGAGGCCAGGCTCACCACTCCCGACCAGCCCCAGTGGTCCCAGTCCACCCAGTCGAGCAGCGGTGTCCACTGCTTGCCGGTCTGGTCCCAGCGATAGGCGCCGCCGATGTCGGTGCGCGCGTAGGCGAGGTTCTTCTCCGACCGGTTGAAGACAATGCCGGGGACGAACCCGCCGCCGTCGATCCGTACGTTCTTCCAGTCGTAGGTGTCCGCGGCGATGGACACATCGGATGCCTCGGCCATGGGCGCGGCCTCGCCGGTTCTCGCCGAGGCCGGGGCGCCGGCGGCGAACAGCCCGGCGGTGAGAGTGAGTGCTGCCACCAGGGCAGCAAGGGGTCGGGCGCTTGAGCGCACGGAAACGTCCTCTCCGAGCATGACCGCCGACAGGGGCGGTACGGGGCGGGTACGGATGTGGGAGCGCTCCCATTCGCGTCCCGATGGTAGCGGCGCGAACCCGCCGGGAGAAGAGTTGGTACACGGGGTTCATCGGATGACTTGGCCGCGTGCGGGAGTGAACAGCGCGGCAGCGTCAGGCAATTCACCCGTCACACCGCCGGCGGTGCCGTGCTCCGCCGTGCCGCCCGAAGGTGTGACGGCGCCCGGCACCGGGGCCGGGCGTCGGGTCGTCAGTACCAGTCGCCCCGAAGGGGCGGGTCGCACAGTTCGAGCACCACCTCGCCCGCCTCGGAGGTTCTGCCGCCTACGGGCCTGACCCGGTCTCCGACGCATACGAGGTGCGGCGCGGCGCCCACGATCCGGCACCGGTACACAAAGCCTTCGGGGAACCGGACCAGGGATTCGTTGCGCATCACCCGCGAGTAACGGTTGACGACATGGGACCGCACGACGACGCCGTGTCCGTCGCTGTGCTCCGACTCGAGGTCGCTCGACGCGCAGACGGGGCACAGGAGTTTACGGAAGGACGTGGTGCCGCACCACCGGCACACCTGGTAGACCAGGCCTTCCGTGCTCTGCGGATCCGCGCTGCCGCGAGCTGTCCGCCCCACGTCGATTCCGGTACTGAACACGTCTCGGCCTCCCGCGCTCGACTCGGCGCGCCGCATCTCCGGCGGCACACCGGCACCGTATGGCACTAAGTTCCGCGAAGTAAAGGTACTGAGTGCCCAAGGTGAGTGAATCACCTCTCAAACAAGGCTCATTGCCCGCCGAGAGCCGCTTCGATGCGCTGCACGACGCGCCACATCGGGGCGCCCTTCGACGCGACCATCACGATCACGTCCTCCTCCTCGGCCGCGGGCGCGGCCGGCCGCTCGGCCGCCGGGCCCCAGACGGTACGGACGAGTTCGAGCGCCCGGTCCACCTCGGCGCCGGCATCACCCCGGCCGCCCGAACGCAGCCAGGACCGCAGTCCGTTGTTGTGCGCCGCGACCACCGAGGCGGCGATCACCTCGGCACGCAGGGCCGCGTCCGGGGTGTCGGCGCACCGCCGCTCCAGATACCCGGCGAGGGTCCGCTCGTAGCGGCGCACGACCGAGAGTTCATAGGTGCGCAGTCCGGGCACCTCCCGGGTGAGCCCGTACCGCTGCACGGAGAACTCCGGGTTCTCGGCGTACATCCGCAGCACCAGCCGGGCCGCGTCGCACACCGTACCCACCGGATCGTCCCCATCGGCGGACTCCAGGAACGCCTTCATGTCCGCGAGACACCGCTCGTGGTCGGGGAAGACCGCGTCCTCCTTCGAGGGGAAGTAGCGGAAGAACGAGCGCCTTCCCACCCCCGCCCTGGCGACGATGTCGTCCACCGTGGTCCGCTCGTACCCGTGCTCCATGAAGAGCGCGAAGGCAGCCTCGGCGAGCACATCACGCATGGGCGGCTTCTTGGCCGGTCCGCGGTCCTCAGTCATGCCGGGACCGTAGCACCAGGAGCGCTCTACCGGCACTGGGTACCTTTACGTAGGGTACTGAGTGCCATAGGATCGCCGCAGAGACACCACGATGTACAGGGAGAGCCGGCGTGAGCTTGAGGATCGTTGTCTGTGTGAAGTACGTGCCCGACGCGACCGGTGACCGGCATTTCGCCGATGACCTGACGTTGGATCGTGAGGATGTCGACGGTCTGCTGTCGGAGCTGGATGAGTACGCGGTCGAGCAGGCGTTGCAGATCGCGGACGGGGCGGACGATGCGGAGGTCACCGTGTTGACGGTGGGTCCGGAGGATGCCAAGGACGCGCTGCGCAAGGCGTTGTCGATGGGTGCGGACAAGGCTGTTCACGTCGAGGACGACGATCTGCACGGTACGGACGCGATCGGTACGTCGTTGGTGCTGGCGAAGGCCATCGAGAAGACGGGTTACGACCTGGTGATCTCGGGGATGGCGTCGACGGACGGCACGATGGGTGTGGTTCCGGCGCTGCTGGCCGAGCGGCTGGGTGTGCCGCAGGTGACGCTGCTGTCCGAGGTTTCGGTCGAGGGTGGTGTCGTGCGGGGCCGCCGGGACGGTGACACGGCGTCGGAGCGGCTGGAGGCGTCGTTGCCTGCGGTGGTGTCGGTGACCGACCAGTCGGGCGAGGCCCGTTACCCGTCGTTCAAGGGGATCATGGCGGCGAAGAAGAAG
Organism: Streptomyces sp. NBC_00876; assembly: GCF_045207435.1. NCBI lineage: Bacteria > Bacillati > Actinomycetota > Actinomycetes > Kitasatosporales > Streptomycetaceae > Streptomyces > Streptomyces sp. NBC_00876. The sequence continues at coordinate 6,605,708 of NZ_CP108800.1, read as the reverse complement.
CCGGTCGAGTCGCTGGATCTGGATGATCTGGGGATCGACGCGGACGAGGTGGGTCTGGCGGGTGCGTGGTCGGTGGTGGATGCGGCGGCGCAGCGTCCGGCGCGTACGGCGGGCACGATCGTGAAGGACGAGGGCGAGGGCGGCAAGGCGCTGGCCGGGTTCCTGGCCGGCCAGAAGTTCATCTGATCCGCTCGTTTCCCGTTGTTCCGTCTCGATCTGCAGGAGTTGGAAGTTCCATGGCTGAAGTTCTCGTCTTTGTCGACCACGTGGACGGTGCGGTCCGCAAGCCCACGCTGGAGCTGTTGACGCTGGCGCGTCGGATCGGTGAGCCGGTCGCGGTGGCGTTGGGTGCGGGTGCCGCTGCGACGGCGGGTGTGCTGGCCGAGCACGGTGCGGTGAAGGTGTTGGTGTCCGAGGCGTCGGAGTATGCCGACTTCCTGGTGGTGCCGAAGGTGGATGCGCTGCAGGCGGCGTACAGCGCGGTGTCGCCGGTGGCGGTGCTGGTTCCGTCGTCGGCGGAGGGCAAGGAGATCGCGGCGCGGCTCGCGGCGCGGATCGGGTCGGGGATCATTACCGACGCGGTGGATCTGGAGGCCGGTGAGGCGGGTCCGGTCGCGACGCAGTCGGCGTTCGCGGCGTCGTTCACGACGAAGTCCCGGGTCTCGCGCGGCACGCCGGTGATCACGGTCAAGCCGAACTCGGCCCCGGTGGAGCCGGTTGCGGCCGCGGGTGCGGTCGAGGAGCTGGCGGTCTCCTTCTCGAAGCTGGCCACCGGCACCAAGGTCGTCTCCCGTACCCCGCGCGAGTCGACGGGCCGTCCGGAGCTGACGGAGGCCGCGATCGTGGTCTCGGGCGGCCGCGGGGTCAACGGTGCGGAGAACTTCCACATCATCGAGGCGCTCGCGGACTCGCTGGGTGCGGCGGTCGGTGCCTCGCGCGCCGCGGTCGACGCGGGCTGGTACCCGCACACCAACCAGGTCGGCCAGACGGGCAAGTCCGTCTCGCCGCAGCTGTACATCGCCTCGGGCATCTCCGGCGCGATCCAGCACCGGGCCGGCATGCAGACCTCCAAGACGATCGTCGCGATCAACAAGGACGCCGAGGCCCCGATCTTCGACCTCGTCGACTACGGCGTCGTCGGCGACCTCTTCAACGTCGTCCCGCAGCTCACCGACGAGATCACCGCCCGCAAGGGCTGACCCCGCCGGCACGGCTGCACCACACGCACGATTCAACGGCCCGGGGCCGCGCGGTGAACCCACCGCGCGGCCCCGCACCGTTGTGCGCGGGGATCTCAGCCCAGCAGCTCCTCGATGAGGCCGGCGGCCCGCGGGGTGCCGCCCTCGGCCCGCACCTCGGCGCGCAGCTGCGCCGAACGGCGGGCGACGTCCGGGTCGGCGACGAGTCCGGCCAGGGCGCCCCGCAGCGCCTCGGCTGTGGCGTCCGCGGTGTCGATGCGGCGGGCCACGCCCAGTTCCACGAGCCGGTCCGCGTTCATGAACTGGTCGGCGCCCTGCGGGACGGCGATCATCGGCACTCCGGTGTACAGCCCTTCGGCACTGCCGCCCATCCCGGCATGGGTGACGAAGGCGTCAGCCTGCTCCAGGATCGCGAACTGCGGTACCCAGGAGTGCACTTCGACGTTGCCCGGGATCGTCCCGAGCTCCGCCCGGTCGGTGTGCCGGCCGATCTGGAGCACGACGTGCCAGCCGGGCAGGTCTCCGTACGCGGCCAGGCACTGGCGGTAGAACTCGGGCCGGTTGGTGTACGCCGAGCCCAGCGAGACCAGCAGCACGCGCTCCGCGTCCGCGGGGCGGGTCCAGCTCTGCTCGGCGCCGCGCCCGCCGAAACAGGGGCCGACGAACGTCACGGTGTCCGTGTCGACGTCCTCGCCGTGCGGCTGCATCGCCCGGGGGATGAGGGCGAGGGTGTGCTCGGGACGCCCGGCAAAGGCGTCCATGTCGGTGGTGGACGCGCCGCAGTCGGCGAGCCACCCGGTGAACTTCGCCCGGTACGCGTCGGCTCCGGGCAGCGCCCACAGGTGGGCCGCCACGTCCTGCTCGTACCCCTCCCAGGCGACCATGGCCGGGGAGAGCTGCATGAGCGGGCGCTTCTGCGCCTCGGCCAGCGCACGCGCCGCGTACGCCCCGATGTCATACAGGTACAGGTCGGCGGGGTCGTCGTCGTAGAAGGCCCTCAGTTGCGGGAGCGCCTGGACTGCGTCGTCGAGGAAGAGGCCCATGGCGCCGATGGCGTCGTCGGGCCAGTTGTTGTCGGCGACCGGCAGGGAGGAGCCGTACGGGACGAACTCGGCACCGGTGGCCTCGATCCGGTCGGCCACGGCCGGGTCGTTGGCGTACGTCACCCGGTGGCCGCGGGCCACCAGTTCGCGGATGACTTCGAGGCTCGGCAGGACATGACTGACGGCGGGGATGCCGACCATGGCGATGTGCGCACGGCGACGTGACATGGAAGATCACTCGATTCAGGTCTGCGGCGGAAGGACACGGCAAACCGGCGCGTCGGCCACCCCGGACGGGGCCGGGCCGTGGGCGCGCGCAGGGCATGCCGGACGGGGGCGGGGCTCTGCCCCGTCCCGCGTCAGCCGTAGATCTGAAGGAATTGCATGCCGGAAACCCTAGCCCCGGCCCGCGTTCCCGGCATGTGGTTTTCGACGGGCCCGCGACCGCTGTGTTCCGGCGACCCGCCGGGGTGTCACACGGCCGGATGTCACACGGCCGGGTGTCACACGGCCGGGGCGGCGGCTTCGAGTTCGTCTAGGGTGCCGGACATGATCGTGCGTACGTGTGCGGTGATGTGCTGCGCCGGCCAGTGCCACCAGGCCACGGCGAGCAGCCGGGCGATGTCCCGGTCGTCGTACCGGGTGCGCAGGAGGCGGGCCGGATTGCCGCCGACGATGCCGTAGTCGGGCACGTCCTTGGTGACCACGGATCCGGTGCCGATGATCGCGCCGTTCCCGATCCGTACACCGGGCAGCACCGTCGCACCGTGGCCGAACCAGACGTCGTGACCGACGACGGTGTCGCCCCGGTTCGGCAGACCGGTGAGCAGGTCGAAGTGGTCGGCCCATGAGCCGCCCATGGTGGGGAAGGGGAAGGTCGACGGGCCGTCCATGCGGTGGTTGGCGCCGTTCATGATGAACCGCACCCCCGTGCCCAGCGCGCAGAACCTGCCGATGACCAGCTTCTCCGGCCCGTAGTGGTAGAGCACATTGCGGGTCTCGAACGCGGTGGCGTCGTCCGGGTCGTCGTAGTAGGAGTACTCCCCCACCTCGATCAGCGGGGACTTCACCAGCGGTCTGAGCTGCACCACTCGCGGCTGGCCGGGCATCGGATGGATCACCGTCGGGTCGGCAGGCACTGGCATGGTGCGCAATTCCTTACGGAGTACGGAGACGGGTTACGGGTTACGGGTTACGGGTTACGGGTTACGGGTTACGGGTTACGGGTTACGGGTTACGGGTTACGGGTTACGGCGTACAGGTCCGGTCCCATGATCGTGGAGCGGAGCCCGCCGGGAAACTGATTTCCGGCGCAACCCTGGGGTTGCTCCTGATCTCCTTACGTGCAACCCTGAAGTTGCACGTAAGGAACGGCGACGAAGGAGTCATCCCATGAGCGAGGACCGGATCGAACGCGAGACGCTGATCGAGGCGCCCCTGGAGCGGGTCTGGACCCTGGTGGCCCAGCCCGGCTTCTGGGTGGCGGACCCGGCGAGCCTGCCCGGCACCGTGGCCGTGGAGGGACAGTCGATGGTGGCGAAGAACGCCGAGTACGGCGAGTTCCCGGTACGCGTGGAGAAGGTGGCACCGCCGACGTATCTGGCGTACCGCTGGGCCAGCGCGTTCCCCGGCGAGGAACTGCGTGAGGACAACAGCACGCTCGTGGAGTTCACGCTGGTTCCCGAGGGCCCCAGCACGCGGCTCCGCGTCGTCGAGAGCGGATTCGCGGCACTGGCAGGCTCCGAGGAGCTGCGCGGCAAGGCGCTCGAGGACAACACCGGCGGCTGGCCCCAGGTGCTCGACGCGTTCCGGGCGCGTGTCGAGGAGGCGTCCGTGTGACCGACGAACGGAGCGGCGCAGCCGATGCGGTCGACAGTGTGCTCGCCGCACTCGCCGACCCGACCCGGCGGCAGCTGCTCGATCTGCTCGCCGCCCGGGGCGAGGCCACCGCGACGACGCTCGCCGAGCGGCTTCCGGTGTCGCGGCAGGCGGTGGTGAAGCATCTGGCCGTCCTGGACGCCGCCGGGCTGGTCGCCGGGGGCCGGGTCGGCCGTGAGGTGCGGTACTCGGTGCGGCCCGCGGCGCTCGACGCGACAGCGCGGTGGATGGCCGGGCTCGCCGCCGACTGGGACAGGCGGCTGGCGCGCATCAAGGCCGTCGCGGAGGCGGCGGAACGGGACGCGTCGTAGCACCCACCGGCCGGCAGGGGCGGGGCGCGCGGTACGGCAAGGGCCGTGGCCGCCGCCCACGCCCACCGGTCGGCCGGGTGGGCGCGGACGGTAGGCGCGGGCGGCGGGTGTCAGGGCTGGATCGGCATCGTCCAGCAGTTGGAGGTGGCCGGCCTGCCCGAGAGGCGGTCGGTCATCCAGGAGATCGCATCGCCCTGGTCGGTGATGAGCGGGACCACGTGATTGGTCAGGAGCTTGTCGCCGAGGTTGGGCAGGGCGATGGCGTCGTAGGTGACGCTGCCGCCCTTGCGGCACCAGTCCACGGCCAGTTGGCGCGCCTGGGCGTGGGGCACGATGTCGTCCTGGATGCCGGTCGCCAGCCGCACCGGGCCGGCGGGCTTCAGCGTGCCGATGCGCTGCCGGTCGAGCGCGGCCTGTGCACGGGGCTCGGCGGCGATGACATCACCGAGGGACTTTCCACCGGTGGTCCACTTGGCGCTCCTGGTGAAGCCGTAGCCGAAGATCGCGTCGCCGACGCACATCGTGGAGGCATCCTTCAGCGCGGTCCGGCCGACGGCGTTGATGTTGGCCTCCACGACGTCCCTGACGTCGGGATCGGACTGGGCGAAGCCGTTGACCGACCAGGCCAGGGCGCCGGCCAGAGCGCTGCCGTCGATCCCCTTCATGACGGCGGTCAGATCCGCCGGCGGCGCACCGGCGTACGTACCGGCGAGTTTGACGTCGGGTGCGTAGGACGGCTGAAGTTCGGCGGCGGAGGCGCTGGCCCCGCCGCCCTGGCTGTAGCCGTACAGACCGGTGCGGGAGTCGGGCGTGATGGACGCGCCGGGCAGCTGGTGGGCGGCGCGCGCCGCGTCCAGCAGGGCGTGGCCCTGGTCGAGCCGGTTGACGTAGGTGTGGAGCCGGTCGGTCGTGCCCAGGCCGACGTAGTCGGTGACCACGACGGCGACACCGGCGGAGAGCAGCCGGTACATCGCCAGGATCTCGTACCCGACCGATATGGTCTCGCCGCTCAGGGTCAGCGGGTGCTGGAGGGTCATGGAGGGCGCGCACTGGTCGCCCTGGCCCATGGTGCCCGAGGCCAGTGCCACCAGCGGTCGCGGACCCGATCCCTTCCAGGCGGCCGACGGTTCGATGTAGGCGCCGGTCACCGCGACGGGCTGCCCGCCCGAGTCGGTGGAGCGATACATCAGCCGGGTCGCCGAACCCGGCATCGGACGGCCGTCCAGCCCCGGCAGGCCCAGCCCGAGGGGCAGGGGCTCGTGACGGATCACCGCGCCGTTGGCGGCGGGCAGTTGGGCGGGCGGATTGTAGAAGTCGGGGATGGTCACCCCCCGGGACACCACGGGCTGCGACCCGTCGGTGGCGGACGCGGGTGCGGCGTACGCGGCCACACAGGCCGCAGCGGTCACGGCGACGGCTGCCGCGCGCATGACGCCGGGACGTTGCCGGCGGGCGGGGACGGCCACCGGGGACGTGGCGGGGACGGTGGAAAGCGAACGCGTGCTCTTGCGGCTCACAGCTCACTCCTCGCTCTGCTCCGAATACAGGTGGACGCAAGCTAGCAGCGGCACTTACCGCAAGTAACCCATCAGTAAGTTACGCAACGGTAACTATCGGCGGCGGGGCGGACGTCCGGAGCCGGGCCGGCCGGGGCCGGGCGGACGTCCGGAACCGGGCCGTTCGGGGCCGGGCGCGCGGCCGTCCCCGCCAACCAGGCGGTCCGGCGGACGAATTCGGTATCCGGGGCTGCCGAGTTCCTTATCCTGGGGCCGAGCTGATCATCCGCTGCCTCACGCACCCTGGAGTTCGCCATGTCCCGACCGGAGACCGACCCCACCGCTCTGCGCATCGACACCAGCAAGCCGCATCCCGCGCGGATGTACGACTGGTTCCTCGGCGGCAAGGACAACTACCCGGTGGACGAGGTGATGGGCCGGCAGATGCTCACCGTCGAACCCTCGATCCCGGTGATGGCGAAGGTGAACCGGGCCTTCATGCACCGCGCCACCCAGTGGCTGGCCGGCCAGGGCGTCCACCAGTTCCTCGACATCGGAACGGGGATACCCACCGAGCCCAACCTCCACCAGGTGGCCCAGCAGGCCGTGCCCACGACGCGAGTCGTCTACTGCGACAACGACCCGATCGTGCTGGCCCATGCCGAGGCCCTGCTGAAGGGCACGCCCGAGGGTGCCATCGACTATGTGCAGGCCGACGCGCGGGACGTGGACGCCATCCTCGAACGCGCCGGAAAGACCCTGGACTTCAGCCGGCCCCTCGCGCTCTCGCTGATCTCGCTGCTGCACTTCGTGAGTGACGAGGACGGCGCCTACGAGCTGGTGAGCAGGCTGACCGGGGTACTGGCCCCGGGCAGTCATCTGGTGATCTCGCACCTCACAGCCGACTTCCACCCGGAGGAGGCGCGCAAGGTCGACGAGATGTACAAGGCCAACACCCTCACGCTGGCACCGCGCAACCGCGCGCAGTTCGCCGCGTTCTTCGACGGCCTCGACATCGTCGAGCCCGGCATCGTGGCCGCCGAGGCCTGGCACCCCGAGCTCGGCGAACCGGTCCCCGGCCAGGAGGACATCGTCAGCGCGGGGTACGTGGCCGTGGGGCGCAAGCCGTAGGGTCCGCCCCCGGCCGTCCCCCCGCCGGCGCTCCGCACCGCCGGGGGGAGGGAGCCGGACCGCTCCGGAACCCGCGAACGCGGTCCGCCGCCCGCTCCCCCCTCGCCCCTGCCTCGCGGCGCGGAAGCCGGGGCGGGCGGAAGCCGTGCGACGTACGCTTCCGTATGTGACCAGCAAACCCGACACCTCTCAGCAGTTGCGCGATCTCGCGAGGCTTCGCCGGGTCCGCGACCGGATGGACCGGGAGTACGCGCAGCCGCTGGACGTCGAGGCACTGGCCCGCGGCGCGCACATGTCGGCCGGGCACCTCAGCCGCGAGTTCCGGCGCGCCTACGGCGAGTCGCCGTACGGCTACCTGATGACGCGGCGCATCGAGCGCGCGATGGCGCTGCTGCGGCGTGGCGACCTCAGCGTCACCGAGGTCTGCTTCGAGGTCGGCTGCTCGTCACTGGGCACCTTCAGCACGCGCTTCACCGAGCTCGTAGGTATGCCGCCCAGCGCCTATCGGCAGCAGGCCGCGCTCGCGACGGCGGGGATGCCGTCGTGCGTGGCGAAACAGGTGACCAGGCCGGTCAGGAATCGAGAAGCGCGGTCACCGGGCCGCGGCTAGCCTGGCGGCCATGGACCTCGCGCCGCACCCGGCCCTGCTTCCGCAAGCCGCCCCGGACACCGCCCGGGGCGGCTTGCGCGGTGCCGGCTCCGAGGCCCGCGTCAACGAGATCCGCTGAGCCGCGCGCGGCGACCGCAGCCGCAGCCTGCGCGGAGGGCACCGTGGAGAGCCACAGCCCGTCCGGAGTCCCGCGGGCCGTCGGGGCGGGCCGCCCGAGCCGGCCGGACCGGGACAGGTGACACCGACGGAGACCGCGGAGACGGTCCCGCCAACCGAGGGAGACACGATGACCAGGGCCAAGAGGGCGGACACGCAGTCGCCCGCGCCGCACGCGGGCGACAGCCACGATGTGATCCGTGTGCACGGCGCGCGCGTGAACAACCTCAAGGACGTCAGCATCGAGATCCCGAAGCGCCGGCTGACGGTGTTCACCGGTGTCTCCGGCTCGGGCAAGAGCTCGCTGGTGTTCGGCACGATCGCCGCGGAGTCGCAGCGGCTGATCAACGAGACCTACAGCGCCTTCGTGCAGGGCTTCATGCCCACGCTGGCGCGGCCCGAGGTCGACGTACTCGAAGGGCTGACCACCGCGATCAGCGTCGACCAGCAGCGGATGGGCTCCGATCCCCGCTCCACGGTGGGCACCGCCACCGACGCCAACGCGATGCTGCGGATCCTCTTCAGCCGGCTCGGCAAGCCGCATATCGGCCCGCCCAGCGCTTACTCCTTCAACACCGCATCGGTCCGGGCGAGCGGCGCGATCACGGTCGAGCGCGGCGACAAGAAGACCGTGAAGGCGACGTTCAGCAGGACCGGCGGCATGTGTACGCGCTGCGAGGGCCGGGGCTCCGTCTCCGACATCGACCTGACCCAGCTCTACGACGACACCAAGTCGCTCGCCGAGGGCGCGTTCACCATCCCCGGCTGGAAGTCGGACAGCCAGTGGACCGTGCAGGTCTACGCCCAGTCCGGCTTCGTCGACCCGGACAAGCCGATCCGCAAGTACACCAAGAAGGAACTGCGGGACTTCCTCTACGGGGAACCGGTCAAGGTCAAGGTCAACGGCGTCAACCTCACCTATGAGGGGCTGATCCCCAAGATCCAGAAGTCGTTCCTGTCCAAGGACAAGGAGGCGATGCAGCCGCACATCCGGGCGTTCGTGGAGCGCGCGGTCACCTTCACCACCTGCCCGGAGTGCGACGGCACCCGGCTCAGTGAGGGCGCCCGGTCGTCGAAGATCAAGCGGATCTCGATCGCCGACGCGTGCGCGATGGAGATCAGGGACCTGGCCCGCTGGGTCGCCGGTCTCGACGAGCCGTCGGTGGGGCCCCTGCTCGACGCCCTGCGCCAGACCCTCGATTCGTTCGTGGGGATCGGCCTCGGCTATCTCTCGCTCGACCGGCCCGCCGGCACGCTGTCGGGCGGCGAGGCGCAGCGCGTCAAGATGATCCGCCACCTCGGCTCCGCGCTCACCGACGTCACGTACGTCTTCGACGAGCCCACGATCGGGCTGCATCCGCATGACATCGAGCGGATGAACGGCCTGCTGCTGCGGTTGCGCGACAAGGGCAACACGGTGCTCGTCGTCGAGCACAAGCCGGAGACGATCGTGATCGCCGACCATGTCGTCGACCTCGGTCCCGGCGCCGGTTCGGGCGGCGGCACCGTCTGCTTCGAGGGCACGGTCGAGGGACTGCGGGCCGGTGACACCATCACCGGGCGTCATTTCGACGACCGGGCCGCCGTCAAGGAGACGGTGCGCAAGGCAACCGGAGCGCTGGAGATCCGTGGCGCGACGGCGAACAACCTGCGGAAGGTCGACGTCGACGTCCCGCTCGGGGTGCTCGTCGTCGTCACCGGCGTCGCCGGCTCCGGCAAGAGCTCGCTCGTGCACGGGTCGATCCCGGCGGGCGAGGGCGTGATCTCGGTCGACCAGAGCCCGATCCGCGGCTCGCGGCGCAGCAACCCGGCGACGTACACCGGGCTGCTCGACCCGATCCGCAAGGCGTTCGCCAAGGAGAACGGTGTGAAGCCGGCGCTGTTCAGCGCCAACTCCGAGGGGGCCTGCCCCACGTGCAACGGCGCCGGCGTCATCTACACGGACCTGGCGATGATGGCCGGGATCGCCACCCCCTGCGAGGACTGCGAGGGCAAGCGCTACCAGCCTTCGGTACTGGAGTACCGGCTCGGCGGCCGGGACATCAGCGAGGTGCTCGCGATGTCGGTGGCCGAGGCCGAGGAGTTCTTCGGCGGGGGCGAGGCGCGTCTGCCGGCCGCGCACCGCATCCTCGAGCGGCTCGCCGACGTCGGGCTCGGCTACCTCAGCCTCGGCCAGCCGCTCACCACGCTGTCCGGCGGCGAACGGCAACGGCTCAAGCTGGCCACGCACATGGGTGACAAGGGCGGCGTCTACGTGCTCGACGAGCCGACCACCGGCCTGCACCTCGCGGACGTCGAGCAGCTGCTCGGCCTGCTCGACCGGCTCGTCGACTCCGGCAAGTCCGTCATCGTCGTCGAGCACCACCAGGCCGTGATGGCGCACGCCGACTGGATCATCGACCTCGGTCCCGGCGCCGGGCACGACGGCGGCAAGGTCGTCTTCGAGGGCACGCCCGCCGACCTCGTCGCCGGCCGCTCCACCCTCACCGGTGAGCACCTCGCGTCCTACGTCGGCGCCTGACCGGAAGCCCGTCCGGCCGCCGCCGGCCCGTGCGCACGTCCTGGAGCGGATCCCCCGGGGAAACCCGGGGGATCCGCGGGGGAAAGCGTCCTCTTGGTGACATGAGGGACCATGTACGTCCACTGCACACCTCGGTACCCACAAGCGGACGAAGCTCCGCCGTTCGCGCGCGTCCGGCCGAACGGATCCAACATTTCCGCAACGTCCGGCTCACGGACTGACGCCCTGTCAGCTCCCGGCGCCAGCAGTCGTACGGGACATTCCGTCTGAGCTGTCGATTGCCTGTGAAGACGCGACGGGTGCTGGTCAGGCACGGTTCGGCCGGGATGCCGGTGCCATTCCGCTTGGCCCCGGAATGCTCAACACCTGAGCTCTTCCAACCGAGTTGGATCGTTCCCGTGCCACTTCATATCCGCAAACATTCGATGCTGTACGCGTCCAGCATTCCGAGCCACGGCATAGGATCATGCCGCGCCACTGGAGCCCCTTCCTCCCCATACGCAACTGTGCAAACGATCCACCAGTGTTCCAACCGACACCCCCACAACCCGTTAACAGGTATCTGCGTGTCACCGATACTCAGCACCGGTTCCGGCGATGGAGCCGCGCAGTGAAGATCAATCGTCGTCTCGTCCTGCTCGTCACCGCACCGCTCACCGTGGCAGTCGCCTTCTCGGTACTGGCCCTCGCCCCTGCTACCGATCAGGCGCTCCAGGCCGACCGGCTGACGGCGATGGTCGATGTCGCCGCCGGCGCGGGAGAGCTGACCCAGCAGTTACAGCGCGAGCGGGTGGCAGCCACCGCCCTGGTCTCCGAACAGGGAGATACGGACGCCTTCCGATTAAGCACCGACGCGACCGACAAGAGTGTCGCCACCTTCCGCAGCAAGCTCGGGGACCTGTCCGAGGTACCCGGCAGCGCCCGGGACTCGCTGGACCGCATCGAGCGCTTCATCGATGAACTGCCCGCCCTGCGTGCCCGGGTGAGCTCGGGCAGCAGCACCATCTCCGCGCTGGCCTTCGGCTACCGGATCGTGATCGCCGACCTCAACAGCTACCGCGACGGCATCGCGCAGGCCGACGGCGTCGACGCCGACATCGCGGACCGGATCCGCGCGGCCGCCGCACTGTCCGAGGCCTCCGAGCACACGGCCCAGCAGCAGGTCACCGTGATGAGGGCGCAGGCCGCCGGCGGCTTCACCATCGCCTCCCAGCGGACGTTCGACGACAGCCGGCTCGGCTACACGGAGTCCACCGGTGTGCTGTTCGACCTCGGCCCCGGCGAATGGCGGACCTGGCTGGAGCGCACCCTCTCCGGCACGAAGGCGCTGGAGGCCCGGCGGCTCGAGGACGAGATCGGGCGCACGGGAACGACCAAGGACATCCAGGTCACCCCGAAGGCATGGCTCAAGGCCTCCAACGACCGCCAGACGCTGCTGCGTTCGGTGGAGAAACGCGTCGACGCCTCCGTCTACGCGACGGTCTCCGACGCACGCAGCAAGCTCGTCTGGACAGCCGGCGCCGAGGTCGTCCTGGTGCTGCTGACCCTGGTCGGCGTCGTCGTCGTGGCCGTCCGCCTGGGGCGCGTCATGATCCGCCGGCTGCGCGATCTGCGCAATGCCGCCCACGAGGTCGCCCACACCGGGCTGCCTGCCGTGATGAGCGAACTGTCGCAGCCCGGTGCGCTGAGCGGCGCGACACCCGAGCAGGTCGCCCTGCGCACCGGGAACCCGGTCCGGACGACGGGCGGGGACGAGATCGGCGAGGTCGGTGAGGCGTTCAACGCCGTCCACCACGAGGCCGTCCGGCTTGCCGCCCAACAGGCAAGGGTCCACGAGCAGTTCGCCGAGACACTGGTCCGGGTCGCCCGCCGGGGCGCACAGCTGACCAGTGTCATGGTGTCCGAACTGGACACGGTGCAGCGCGACGAGGCCGACCCCGAGCGCATGAAGACCCTCTTCGCCCTCGACCACCTCGCCATCCGCATGGAGCGCAACACCAACAACCTCCTGGTGCTGGGTGGTTACGGAAACGCCCGGGTGCGCTCGGCCGACATCGCCTGCTCCACGGTCATCGTGGCCGCGGCCCAGCAGATCGAGCGGTTCGACCGGGTGTCCCTCGGCGTCATCGAATCGGGTATCGGCATCTCCGCCCGCGCCGTGCACGACGTGGCGCACATCCTGGCGGAACTCCTCGACAACGCCACCCGGTTCTCGCCCCCCGACGTCCAGGTCGGAGTGGCCGTATGGCGGCTCTGGGACCGGGCCGTGGTGCAGATCGTCGACGAGGGAGTGGGCATCACTTCGGAGCGCCGCGCCCTCCACAACGCCACGCTGCGCGAACCGCAGGCCGGCCTCGCGGACGTGCGGTCCATGGGCCTGCACGTGGTGGCGCGGCTGGCCGCGCGTCACGGCATCGTGGTCGAACTGCGCGACTCATCGGGTCCCGGCACCATCGCGGAGGTCACCCTGCCCGCGGGTGTGCTGGCCGCGGCCCCGCAGGAGACCGTACCGCCGCAGGGCATGCCCGGCGCGGACGGGAGCGAGGGCGGCCGCGACAACGGTGTCCGCTACGAGACGCCGCGTCCGATCACCCGCCCCGGCCTGCCCGGCCGCAGACAGCCGGCCAACGCGGACGGGTCACCCGGCCGCAGTGGCGTCCCCGTCGGTACGGGCATCGGCGCCGGCCGGGGCACCTACGAGGGCGCGGGCTCCCGGGCCACGGCACCCGGCACCGCCGGGGACGACGGGTTCCACGGCGGCGGACCGGGCAGCGACGCGGGCGAGCGCGGCACCAGGCCCGCCCCGCACCCCGTGCACGACGAGCCGGTCTCGCGCATCGCCGGAGTCAGCTCCTCGGGGCTGCCCCTGCGACAGCGCAGCACGCCCCAGCAGTGGCCCGCCCCGGGCAAGCGGGGCGGCACCGAACAGCGTCCCGGCGCCGCCACGCCGAGGCCGTCACCACGCCGCCGGGACTCCCGGCAGGTCTCCGACGTCCTCGCGGCCTACGCCCAGGGGATCAACCGGAGCACGAACCGCGGGCGCTCCACCACCGACGACAACACCGAACGGACCAAGAAATGACCTCACCCACCGACCTGAGCTGGATCCTGAGCGACTTCGCCGGACGCATCCCGGAGGTCACCCAGGCGATAGCCGTGTCCGTGGACGGACTCGCGCTGGCCTACACCGGTGTGGAGCGTGACGACGCGGACCGGCTGGCCGCCATCGCATCCGGCGTCGTCAATCTGCTTTCCGCAGCAGCACAGTTGACGAACACGGACCCCGTCGAGCACAGCCTCACCGCGATGGAGGGCGGCTACATGTTCTCGATGGCCGTCTCCAGCGGCGCCTCGCTCCTGGTGACGACCACCAGGGAGGCGGACATCGGAGAGGTCAGCTACATGATGTCCGAACTGATCAACCAGGTCGGTGACTCGCTGTCCCCGCACGTCCGCGCCCCGAGCCCCTCGCCCACGCGCTGACCGCCGGCCGTCTCCCCCACTGCCGCACCACCCGCTCGTCGAGCGCGCTCCACAGCCAGTGACCCGATCGCCCCTTCCTCCCGATGAGAGCCTCCATGTTCTTCGACATATCCCGCCCACGCCGCCACCGCAGATTCCGGCCGGCCGGCGCTGCCGCGCTCGCCCTCGGCCTCGCAGCCGTCACCGGGTGCAGCAGCGACAGCGGCGCCGGCGACAACACCGTGAAGGTCGGCCTGGTGGCCTCCCTGTCCGGCACCTACAAGCCGGTCGGCATGGACCTGCGTGCCGGTTTCGAGCTGTACCTGAAGACCCACGACAACAAGCTGGGCGGGCGCAAGGTCCAGCTCATCGTGGCGGACGAGGGCGACGGTCCCCCGACCGCCGTCCCGGCCGCCACCAAGCTGGTCAAGAAGGACAAGGTCGACGTGCTGACCGGCCTCGTCAGCGGTGGGTCGGTCAACGCGGTGCTGCCGCTGGTCACCCAGGCCAGGATCCCCTTCCTGGGATCGAACGCCCGGCCGCCCGTCAAGGACCCCGAGTACGTGTGGACGACGAGCTTCATGTCCGACGAACCGGGCAGGGCCATCGCCCCGTACGTCAAGGAGAAGGTCGACGGACCGGTCTACGCGATCGGCCCCGACTACCAGGGCGGATACGACGAACTCCGCGGCTTCACCGACGAGTTCAAGCGCGTCAAGGGTGAGCTCGCCAACCCCGGCGGCAAGACCACCTGGACGCCGTTCCCCAAGACCACCAACTTCATGCCGTACTTCGCGGAGATCGCCAAGACGGACGCCAAGGCGGTGTACTGCTTCTACGCCGGCAAGGCCGCGATCGACTTCGCCAAGCAGTACGCGCAGTCCGACATCGCCGATCTGCCGCTGTACACGGCCTTCGTCACCGAGGGCAGCGTCCTGCAGGCGCAGGGCGCCGCGGCGAAGGACATCTACTCGGTCCTGAACTACGCGGCCGACCTGGACAACGCGGCGAACCGCAAGTTCGCCGCCGACTGGACGGCCGAGCACGACACCCAGCCGACCACGTACGCGATGGCGTCCTACGACGCGGCCGCCGTGCTGGACAAGGCGATCGCCGACGCCGCGAAGGACGGCGACGTGACGTCGAAGACCATCAACAAGGCCATCGCGGGCCTGGGCCAGATCGACAGCCCGCGCGGTGCCTGGGAGTTCAGCGACAAGGCGCACTCGCCGGTGCAGAGCTGGTACCTGCGTCAGGTGCGGCCGGACGGCGACCAGTTGGCCAACGTCATGGTCCAGGACCTGGCGACACTCGGCGGCTGACATGGAGCTGCTCGATGCCCACCTCGTGCCGGCGGTGGACGGGGTGGCCTACGGGCTGCTCCTGTTCGTGGTCGCCGCCGGCCTGAGTCTCGCGTTCGGCACCGCCGGCGTCCTGAATCTCTCGCACGGCACGCTGTACGCGATCGGCGCCTACACGGGGGCCGGGCTGAGCGACGGAACCTGGGGCGGCCTCGCCGCCGGACTGGCCGCCGGAACCGTGGCGGCGGCCGCCGCCGGAGCGGTGCTGTCCGCCGCGACGGCTCCGCTCGCCAGGCGTGGGCATCTCGCTCAGGCACTGCTGACGTTCGGGCTCGCCCTGGCCGGCGGTGATCTGCTCATCCAGCTCTTCGGGGCGGACGAGCTCCCGGTACGCGTCCCCGGCGCGCTCGACACCTCGGTGCGGCTGCTGGGGCACCGGTACCCCGCGTACCGGCTCTGCTTCATCGTGATGGCCGTACTGCTGGCGGCGTTCGGTACGTGGGTGCTGACCCGGACCCGGGTGGGGGCCGCGGTCCGGGCCTCCGCCGACGATCCGCAGATGCTCGCGGCCACCGGCTACAGCCCGCGGGCGGTGCACACCGGCGTTCTCGCGGCGGCGGGTGCGCTGGCCGGTGCGGCCGGCGTGCTCGGGGCACCGATCATCGGGCCGGGCCCCGGCACGTCCGAGAACGTGCTGATGCTGTCCCTCGTGGTGGTCGTGCTGGGCGGACTGCGCTCGCTGTGGGCGACGTTCGCCGCGGCGATCGCCGTGGGCGAGGTCCAGACGCTGGGCGTCTCGGTGCTGCCGGACCTGGCACCGTATCTGCTCTTCGCCGCGATGGCGGCGGTGCTGGTGTTCCGCTCCCGCTTCGCCGAACCGGCCGGCGCACACGGCCCGGACGGCCCCTCCCCGGATCCGGTGGACCGGCTCCGCCGCCGCCTCGCGGCGCGGCTGCGCCCGCGCGGGGCGGCGGGGCCGGTGGTGCCGGCCGGCGCTCCCTCGGCGGCCGGGGGGCTCGCGGAGCCCCGGGGGCTCGTGCGCGGGGCCGCGTGGCGGCGGGCCGCTCCGATGCCCGTCCTGCTCGCGGTGCTGATCGCGTTGCCGTGGATGCTCGACTCGTACAGCATCTCGCTGGCCGGTTCCGCGCTGGCCCTGGGGCTGCTCGCGGTCAGTGTCACCGTCCTGACCGGGTACGCCGGACTGCCCACGCTCGGCCAGACCGCGCCGTTCGCCGTGGGCGCGTACGCCACCGCGAACCTCGCGGATGCCGGATGGACGACGGGCCCGGTCCAGATCGTCCTCTCGGCGTGCGCGGCCGCGGTGTTCTCGGCGGTGACCGGACCCGCCGTGATCCGGGCCCGGGGCACCACCGTGCTGATGATCACGCTCGCCGTCGGTGAGCTGACCGGGGCGGTCATCAACCAGGTCAAGTCCGTCACCGGCGGCGCCGACGGTCTCGTCGGCTTCCCCGCCACCCGGGCGCTGTGGGGCGGGGAGGGGATGACCGGGGAGAGCGAGCTCTACACGTACGCGCTCGTCGTCTCGGTCCTCGCCGTCCTCATCACCCTGCTGGTGCTGCGCTCCCCCGCCGGGAAGCTGCTGACCGGTGTCCGGGGCGCCGAGGCCCGGATGCGTGCCTCGGGCCATCCCGTGGGGCGCTACCTGCTGGTGGCGCACATCTGCGCCGGTGCGCTGGCCGGTGTCGGCGGTTCGCTGATGGTCACCGTCCAGCAGTACCTCTCCCCCGCCGACGTCGGCTTCGAGATCGCCGCGTTCGCGCTGCTGGCGGCCGTCATCGGCGGGACGACATCGGTGATCGGCGCTCTGCTGGGCGCCGGGCTCATCGTCTTCACCCGGGACTGGGTCGCCGGTACGTGGCCCGGACACGGGCCGCTGCTGCTCGGGGCGCTGTTCATCGCGGCCGTGTACCTGCTGCCCCGCGGTCTGGCCGGCCTGCGCGGCGGCTCCGGCCGGGGCGGGCAGCCGCCGGACGGACAGCGCCCGGACCCTGCCGTCCCCGCCCCGTCCCCCGCCGGGAAGGCCGCCCCATGACGCCCGCACCGACCACCGCGCCGGTTCCACCCGTGCTGGACCTCGCCCGTCTCACCCGCAGATACGGCAGTCTCACCGCCGTCGACGACGTCAGCCTGACCCTGCCCGCAGGCGCCAGGCACGCCGTCATCGGGCCCAACGGCGCCGGCAAGACCACCCTGCTCAACCTGATCGCGGGTACGGACCGGCCCGACCACGGCACCATCTGCCTGAGCGGCGCGGACATCACGCGCAGGGGCACCGTCCGGCGCAGCCGTCTCGGTATCGCCCGCAGCTTCCAGCAACCCTCGGTGATCGCGGATCTGACGGTTCTGGACAACGTCGTACTGGCCGGCTGGCCGCACCACCCGAAGCGGCGCGGCGCCTGGCGCAGCCCGTCCCGCTACCGGCAGCTCACCGAGTCCGCGGCCCGCCATCTGGAGACCGTCGGCCTCGCGGACCTCGCCCACCGGCAGGCCGGCACGCTCTCCCACGGGCAGCGCCGCCTGCTCGACCTCGCCGCCGCGCTGGCGGGCGAACCGCGCCTGCTGCTCCTGGACGAACCGGCGGCCGGGCTGACCGACGGCGACATCGGCCGGCTGCTCGGCATCATCGGCGGTCTGCCGACGAGCATCGCGATCATCCTGGTCGAGCACCATGTGGAGGTCGTCGCCCAGCTCGCGACGTCGGTCACCGTGCTGGCGGCGGGACGGGTGCTCGTCACCGGCCCGACCCGCCAGGCGCTCGCGCACCCCGAGGTCCGCGACGCCTACCACAACACCGTTACGCAGGCGGGCCCGTCAACGGACCGCACCACGGACCCCGGTGCCGGGAACGCCGTCCCGTCCGCCACCGACGCGAGAGGATGACCGGCCCCCGATGCTCGAACTCACCGGCCTGACCGTCGGCTACCACGGCAGCACCGTCCTGCACGGGCTCGACCTGTCGGTCCCCGCCGGTACGGTCCACGCCGTCGTCGGGCACAACGGCGCCGGCAAGACCACCCTCGTCCACACCGTCGCCGGACTGCTGCGCCCCGGCGCGGGTACGGTCCGGCTCGACGGTCGCGACGTCACCGGGCAGCCCGCCCACCGGATCGCGCGCGCCGGGATCGGCCTCGTCCCTCAGGGCCGCCGTGTCTTCGCCGGGCTCACCGTCGCCGAGCACCTGCGGCTCTCGTTCCGTCCGCCGCGCCGCGGCGACACCACGCGCCCCAGTGTGTGGACGCCCGCACGGGTGCTGGAACTGCTGCCCCGGCTGGGCGAGCGGCGGGGCAACCGCGGCGCTGATCTGTCCGGCGGTGAGCAGCAGATGCTGGCGCTGGCCCGGGCGCTGCTCGGCTCGCCGAGTGTGCTGCTGCTCGACGAGCCGACCGAGGGCCTCGCGCCCGCCCTGGTGCGTCAGGTCCACGAGCTGGTGACGACACTGGCCGACGAGGGCATCGCCGTACTGCTGGTGTCCCCGAGTCCGATCCGTGCGGCCGAGTGCGCCCATGCGCTCACGGTCCTCACCTCGGGGCGCGTCGCGCTGCGCCAGGACGGGGCGGAGGCCCGTGCCGATGCCGGCGCCCTGCACGCCGCACTCGAACTCGCGCCCTGAGCAGCCCTGAGCAGCCCGGATCAGACCTGATCCGGTCGGGCCGGGGCTGATCCGGGCGAACAGGCCTACCGGGCCTTGAGGCTGTGGCCGCCGAAGCCGCTGCGCCGGTCGGAGCCGCTGTTCTGGTCCTGCCACCACCCGTCGAACTCCGGCTGCCCCATGGCGGACCAGTCCGGTGTGTTCTCGACCTGCGCACTGCCCATGCGGCGGGCGAGCGCGACCATGGCGGCGCCGATGGCACCGCGGCCGGAGTCGTACCGGTCCAGGACGTCCTTCCAGCTCTCCCCGGCCACCCAGGCGGCCTCGAGAGCGGTGGCGTCCTGAAGCGCCTTCACGCTGCCACCGCCGATGTGCGGACGCGCGACGCTGGCCGCGTCGCCGACGAGCACCATCCGTCCCGAGGTGTAGTGCGGCACCTCGAGGTCGTAGATGGGCTGGATGAACGTGGTCTCGGCGGGGGTGCGCAGCACCCTGGCCGCCCAGTACGGCGGGAAGTGCTCGGCCACCAGGGCGCGCAGGGCGGCGGTGAGTTCGGC
Organism: Streptomyces sp. NBC_00876; assembly: GCF_045207435.1. NCBI lineage: Bacteria > Bacillati > Actinomycetota > Actinomycetes > Kitasatosporales > Streptomycetaceae > Streptomyces > Streptomyces sp. NBC_00876. Next base: position 6,586,433 of record NZ_CP108800.1, on the reverse strand, counting down.
GTTGAGCCGGCCCGGCGGCAGGGAGGTCGGGGTCCGCAGGTCGGGGTGGAGGCCGTCGGTCTGCGGGGGCGCGGTGTACAGAACCCAGTTGAGCCGGTGCCCGCCGGCGCCGTCCGGGATGCGGTAGATCATGCAGTGGCCGCCGGGGAAGACGACGTTGTGCGCCTCCTGACCGTCCGAGGGCAGGCCCTCGACGTCCGAGGAGGTGCCGCGCCAGCCGATGTAGCCGGCGTACGCCGGGCTGATGCCGGGGAACATGGCCTCACGGACGACGGAGCGGTACCCGTCGGCGCCGATCACCAGGTCGAAGTGCCCTTGGTATCCGTCGGCGAGCCGCAGCGTCACCCCGTCCGCGTCCGGCTCCAGGCCGGTGACCACGGCACCCGAGCGGTAGGTGACGTCCTCGGGCACCCGGCTGCGCAACTCGCTCCACAGGGAACCCCAGTTGTAGGCGCGGAAGGGGAACGGCTGCTCGCCGAGGGCCCGGCCGTGGTCCGCGTCGCCGTCGCGCACGCTCCACACCCGCCGGGTCAGGGGCGCCCAGGGCATCTCGGGGGCCACGTATCCGAGATCTCTCAGCTCGTCGTAGCGGTCGCTGTGAAGGGCGATGCCCACACCCCTGTCACGGAGCCGGTCATCGGCCCGCTCGAAGACGGTGACCTTGCCCGCTCCCGCGCGCGATACGGCCAGGGCCGTGGCACATCCCGCTATGCTGCCGCCGACCACGGCGATGCTGCCTCCACGCATGACTGGCTCTCCACTCATCTGGGGTTCCGGTCGCATCGCGCCGACGCGGCAGGCCGGAAGTCCGTTTGCACCAGGGCCTCTCGGGATCCTATCGAGGGGCATCCGGCCGGCGGTCCGGCGTCCGGTACGGCGAGCCGGTTCGCGCCCGGCCGGCACGGGGTCCGGTGGCCGGCTTCCTCGTCGAACTCACGTACAGCACGGATACCTTGATCGACATTGTCACGGTACAGCCGCCGGGTGTCCGGGCTTCTCAACGCGACCGCTGCGGAATCAGACGTTCAGTCAACATGGTTTCTCCCTCCCGTGCTTCACAGAAATGCCTCTCATCAGCCACAGGGGCACCGTGCGCAACGTGGCCCGTTCCAACTAGAGTTCGGTCATGTCCCCCTCGCCGGTCATCCGCTCAGATCGCCGAATGCCGGCCGGCTTCTGCGTTCCGGCCGGGCCGGGCACTCCTCATCCAGCCGGAAACGGCAGCGCACGGGCTCGTGGACGCCTCCCCCAAGCTCCGGAGCCCGGAGCCGGCCTCCGGCCGGACCGCGAGGAGGACAGGGAGCAGGCCCCGCCGCAACACGGCGCGCGCGCCGAATCCCGCCATTTCGCCGGTCCACCTGACCGTCCTCCCCTTCCCTCCTGCGTACACGGCGGCAGGGGACCCGGCGGATTCCTGATCACTCGCCCCGGCCGAACGATCCCCCGTCCACCCGCAGTCGGCCTCGGCGGCCAACAGACCCCGGAACCCCCCGGGCACTACGGAGTACAGACACGATGGAACGCCACCCCCGTAACGAGCAGTACGGCCCGACCGGCGACCTGCGCACCGGAACCGTCTCCCCGATGACCGCGAGGGCCTGATGACCGAACTGATACTGATCGTGGTCGCGTTGGCGGCCGGCACAGGTTCGACGGTCTACTTCCAGCGCAGGGCCCGCGCCCAGCGGCGCCGCGCGGACGGCCTCCAGCAGCACACCGAGCAGCTCGCGCAGCAGATCCGCGCCGCCGAGCAGTTCGCCGGCTACATCGCGCAGACCGTCATTCCGGCCGCCGCGTCGCATACCCAGAACGGACAGATCTACCAGCCCGATCTGGCGGTGCCGCCGCAGCTGGCACACACCCAGATGTCGGGCGCTCTCGGCAATCTCGCCGTTCAGGCCTGCGCCGCCGTCAGCCAGACCCGGCAGCTCGCGCAGAACGCCGCACAGGACCAGCTCGCCCAGGTCTGGAAGGAGGCCGAGCACCAGGTCGCGCAGGCGCGGCAGGAGTCGGTGGACGTGGCCCGGGCGGCGGTCCGGGCCTTCGCCTCCAGCACGGTGCAGCGGGCCGCGAAGCTGAGCAGCGCGATCAGCTCCGGCGTGCGCCGCCATGTGTCGGACGAGGCGTACGCCACGCTGGTCGAAATGGACCACCTGGCCCAGCAGATGCTGCTCACCGCGTCCGGGTACGGCGTCCTGGCCGGCGACAAGCTGTCGCGGCGCTGGCCGGCGACCACCCTCACCGACGTCGTACGCACGGCCATGGGCCGGGTCGAGGGCTACCAGCGCATCCAGCACACGGACCTGGAGTCCTTCGCCGTACAGAGCCGGGCCGTGGAGGCGGTCGTCCACACCCTGGCGGTGCTGCTGGACAACGCGCTCCGCTACTCCCCGCCCAACGCCCGGGTGCACGTCTCCCTGGAACACGGGGCGAACGCGGCCTTCCTCGTCGTGGACGACGCCGGACTGCGGATCGAGGACGAGCGGCTGAACTGGGCGCGCGAGGTGATGTCCGGCAAGCAGCGCGACGACATCACCCAGCTGGGCGCCTACCCGCAGACCGGGCTGCGGGTCGCCTCCGTGCTCGCCGACCAGTACGGCTTCCGCGTCGAGCTGACGGCGCCCAACCTGTACGGCGGCACCCGCGCGATCATCGTGCTCCCGCAGGCGCTGCTGACCACGCCCCAGCCTCCCCGGCCGTCGTCCGCGCAGAGCCTGCCGGCCGCACGTCCGGCCCCCGCCCCGGAGGCGGAACCCGCGCCGGCGCCGGCGGCCGCGCCCACCACGGCGAGCGGGCTCACCGTCCGCAGGCGCGCCGGGCGGCCCGCCACCGATGCACGGCCGGCCCCCGATCCGGTGGAGCCGGGTACCCCCGCGGTGGCCGCCGCCTGGATGGCGGGCAGCCGTCGCAGCCGGGACAACCAGAACACCGCCAGCACTGACGAAGGACGTTGAACATGTCGGACACCCACTCGAACACCTTGGGCTGGCTGCTGGACGAGCAGCTGGGATCCGTGGAGGGCGTCCGGTACGCCGTACTGATGAGCGGCGACGGCCTGCTCAAGGCCCGGACCGCGACCATCGGCCAGGAGGACGGCGAGAAGCTGGCCGCCCTGACCGCGTCGCTGCGGGCCTCGGGCCGGGCATGGGACGAGTTCAACGGCGGGCACGGCGTGCGCCAGCAGCTGATCGAGAGCGTCGAGCGGATCGGCCTGACGACGGCCGCCGGCCAGAACACGATGCTCTCGGTCGTCACGACGGGTCCGCACGCCGACGTCGGCCTGATCAGCCATCACATGGCCCTGCTCGTGGTGCGCCTGGGCGAGCAGCTCGGCACCGCGGAACGCAGGCCCGTTCTCCAGCCGGACGGAGGCTCCGCGGCATGACCGGTCCGCGGCATGACCCGGACATGGTGAGGCCCTACGTCCGCACGGGCGGAAGGGTGCGCCCGCGCCGGAACGTACTTCTGGAGAGCGTGGTCATCGCCGCGACCAGCCCCACCGACGAGCTGGGGCCCGATTCCCGGCGGGTGATGAACCTGTTCTCCGTGGGCCGCGGCGGGCTGGCCGTCGCGGACATCGCCGCCGCGCTGCAGCTGCCGCCCTCCACCATCCGGATCCTCGTCTCCTCCCTCATGGACAGCGGCCATCTGGCCAGCCCGGCGGCCGCTGTGAACGATCAGCCCGAAAACGACCTCCTGCAGAAGGTGCTTGATGGACTGCGAGAACTGGTCTGACACGCCGAACGCCGTCTCGTACGTGCCGGCCACGGTGACCCGGTCCGCCAAGATCGTGATCGCCGGCGGATTCGGCGTCGGCAAGACGACCTTCATCGGCAGCGTGTCCGAGGTGCGGCCGCTGCGGATGGAGGAGCCGATCACCGAGGACAGCGTCGGGATAGACGATCTGCGCGGCACACCGCACAAGACGACGACGACCGTGGGCATGGACTTCGGCCGCATCCACCTGGCCGGCGGCGCCCTTGCCCTGTATCTGTTCGGGCTTCCCGGCCAGATCCGCTTCCAGCCCCTGTGGGAGGACCTCGCACAGGGCGCCCTGGGCTGCCTCGTCCTGGCCGACACCCGCGACCTCGAGTCGAGCCACGGGGCGCTGAGTCTGCTCGAGGGCCAGAACATCCCCTACGCGGTCGCGATCAACGCCTTCCCCGACGCGCCCGTCTACGACCCCGAAGAACTGCGCCAGGCCCTCGCCCTGGACCCGCACACGCCGCTGACCACCTGCGACGCGCGGGACCGCACCTCCTCCCTCCATGCCCTCATCACGCTCACGGAGTACCTGATCTCGCACCGTGCAGCCATTTCCCTGGAGCCCACTTCATGACCTACACCAGCTCCGTGCCCCCGGTCGCACCGGGCAGGGTCGCTCTGTACGAACCGGGCTTCGCCGCCGACCCGCACGGTGCCTACGAGCGGATGCGGAAGACCTACGGCCCTCTGGTGCCCGTCGAGCTGTCCCCCGGTATCCCGGCCACACTGGTGATCGGCTACCTCCAGGCCCGCCGCATCCTCAACGACCCCATGTACTTCCCGCCGGACCCGCGCATCTGGGAGCAGCAGGTGCCTGCCTCGTGCCCCGTGCGGCCGATGATGGAGTGGCGGCCCAACGCCCTGCGCAACGGCGGTGCGGAGCACGCCCGTTACCGGGCGGCCAACACGGCGAGCATCAACGCCGTCGACCAGCACCGGTTGCGTGCCCAGGTGGAGAGGATCGCCTCGGAGGCCACCGCGGACTTCCTCGCGGCCGGCAGCGCCGACCTGCTCACCCAGTACGCGTGGCCGATCGCCTTCCGGATCCTGAGTGCCCTGCTGGGCTGCCCCGACGAGCTCGGAGCCCGTATCGCCGACGGAATGGCCCGGATCTTCAACACCACCGATGCCGCTCAGGGCAACCAGATCCTCGGCCAGGCCCTCGCCGACCTCGTCGCCCTGCGCCGGCGCGATCCCGCCGACGACATCACCTCGCGCCTGCTGGCCCACTCGGCGGCGCTGTCCGACGAGGAGATGAGCCACCAGCTCGTCACTCTCTACGGCGCCGGCATCGAGCCCCTGACCAACCTCATCGCCAACACCCAGCTGAAGATACTCACCGACGAGGACTTCTCCGCCGGACTGCACGCGGGCCAGTCCACGGTGCGAGACGCGCTCGACACCGTCCTGTACACCGACCCGCCGATGGCGAACTACTGCATCACCTATCCGCCCTATCCCGCGGACATCGACGGCTTCCTGCTCCCGGCCCACCAGCCCGTCGTCATCTCCATGGCGGCCTGCAACAACGACCCCGAACTCACCCAGGGGTCGGCCGGGATCTCGGGCAACCGCGCCCACCTGGCCTGGAGCATCGGCCCGCACACCTGCCCGGCCCGCTCCCACGCCTACCTCATCGCGGAGACCGCGGTCACCCATCTCCTCGATGCCCTGCCCGAGATGGATCTCGCCGTCCCCGCCGCTGACCTGCGCTGGCGTCCAGGCCCCTTCCACCGCGCCCTGGAATCGCTCCCCGTCCGCTTCGCCACCGCTCGCTGAAAGAGAGACACCATGTCCGAGCAGCCCATACTCGTCCTCGATCCCACCGGCTCCGACCGCCACGCCGAGTACCAGGCCCTGCGCGAGCGCGGTCCGGCCACCCGGGTGGACATCCTCGGGGTGACCGCGTGGTCGGTCACCGACCCGGCTCTCCTCAAGGAGCTCCTCACCAGTTCGGAGGTCTCCAAGGACGCCCGGGCGCACTGGCCCGCCTTCGCCGAGACCGTGGCCACCTGGCCCCTCGCCCTCTGGGTCGCCGTGAGCAACATGTTCACCGCGTACGGGGGCGACCACCGCCGGCTCCGCCGGATGGTGGCCCCGGCGTTCAGCGCCCGCCGCATCCAGGACCTGCGCGTATCGGTCGAGAAGACCGTCGCCGCTCTTGTCGATGATCTCGCCACCAGGCCGGCCGGCGAAGTGGTCGATCTGCGCCAGGACCTCGCCTACCCGCTGCCGATCGCGGTGATCGGCCAGCTCATGGGCGTCCCCGAGAACCGGCTCGACGGTTTCCGCGCCGTGGTCGACGGTGTCTTCGACACCACCCTCACCATCGAGGAGGCCACCGCGAACACGGCCGCGCTGTACGAGGCCCTCAACGGGCTGATCGCGGCCAAGCGCGCGGATCCCGCCGACGACATGACCTCGCTCCTCATCGCCACCCGTGACGACGAGGGGGACGGCAGCGCCCTCACCGACGACGAGCTGCGCGACACGCTGCTGCTGATGGTCTCCGCCGGATACGACACCACCGTCAACGTGATCGACCAGGCCATCACCGCCCTGCTGGCCGACCCCGAGCAGCTGGCCCACCTGCGGGCCGGCCGCGCCGACTGGAACGATGTCGTCGAGGAGAGCCTGCGGCACGAGCCCGCCGTCAAGCACCTGCCCCTGCGCTTCGCCCTGGCGGACATCCCCCTGCCCGACGGGCAGACGATCGCCCGGGGTGAGGCGATCCTCGCCTCCTACGCCGCCGCCAACCGCCACCCCGGCCTGCACGGTGACTCCGCGGACAGCTTCGACGTCACCCGGCCGACGAAGGAGCACCTGGCCTTCGGCCACGGTGTGCACTTCTGCCTCGGCGCCCCGCTCGCCCGCCTGGAGATCGCGACCGCGCTCCAGCAGCTCTTCGAGCGGTTCCCGGAGGCCGAACTCGCCGTTCCCGCCGCCGAACTGAAGCCGCTGCCCTCCCTGATCAGCAACGGGCATCTGACCCTCCCGGTCCGTCTTCGCCCGGCCGCCGGCTGATCCTCCGCGTACACGGGCCCCCGCCACCCACCTGGTGGGGGTCCGTACGCGTACGGGCATGTCCGCCGGGCGCGACTGCCGGCCGCGAGCCGGTGAATTCCGGAAACAGCCCGGGCCGACGCGATATGCTGATGCATAATGTGCACGCGGTTTGCAAAATGAGGAGGGTCATGGCTACTCGGGCGACCGACGCCGGCACGAACCAGAGCGTCGAACGCGCAGTCTCGGTGCTGCGCGCACTGGACTCCGGCCGCGCCGAACTACGCGTCGCCGATGTCGCCGAGCTCACCGGACTGGGCTCCTCCACCACTTCCCGGCTGCTGTCCACGCTGGAACGCCTCGACATGGTCGAACGCGACCCCGTCAGCAACCTCTACCGCCTCAGCCTCGGCATCCTGCCCCTCGCCGCGACCGCCGCCAACCGCCACCCCGTGCACCGCGCCGCCCGCATGGTCCTCCAGGACCTCGCCACCCGCACCGGCCTCGGAGCCAACGTGGCCGTCCGCCGGGGCACCGAGCTGATGTTCCTGTGCAATTTCGAGGGCACCCGCGCGCCCAAGTCCTACACCCAGGCCGGGCACACCGCCCCGCTGCACGCCACCAGCATCGGCAAGTGCCTGCTCACCGGGCTCACGCCCAAGGAGCGCCGCACCCTGCTTCCCGAACCGCTCGCGGCGCACACGGACTACACGACCACCAGCCACGACCTCCTCGACACCGAGATCGACACCGTGCGCCGCACCGGCTACGCCGTCGAGGCCGAGGAACGCGCCCTGGGCCGCGCCTCCCTGGCAGCGCCCGTCCGCGACGCCTCGGGTGATGTCGTCGCCGCCATCTCGCTCTGGGGCCCCACCTCCCTCCTCGGCAACCGCACCGAAGCCGAGGGGCAGCACCTCGCCCTCACCCGCGAGGTCATCGAGGCCGCCGACGCCATCAGCCAGGCACTCGGCGCCATCTGAATCACATGGCGAAGGGCCCGGGTGAAGGTCGGCCGACCTTCACCCGGGCCCTTCGCCCTGCGGCTACGCGCCGTACGCCTTGAACGCGATCACATGCACGTGCCGCGCCCCGTGCGTCGCGTCCACCACCAGCCGCAGCGCGTCGGTGCGCACGGGCCCGCCGTCCGCACGGCTCAGAGCGTGCACGCGGTGGCGGCGGCGGTTGCCCGTCACCGTCAGCAGCGTGCACCAGGTGCCGTCGGGCTCGCGGCACTCGATGCGGTAGTCGCGGACCAGTTCCGGCATCACCTCGAACGGGGTGCGGTGACGGTGCAGGTTGTTGAGGTACTCATCGACGTCGTCGTCGAACACCACACGCGCCTCGGTGAGCTGCTGCCCCCGCTCCCAGTCCAGGCGCAGCCACTGCGCGGCCCGTTCCGGGTCGGGCAGCAGCTCGGACGACCACATCTGCGGTCCCCCGTAGGGGCGCTGGAATCCGCCGACGGCGCGCTCGGGCAGGAACGCGGCGGTGTCCGGTGCCGCACGGAAGCCGAAGGTCCGGCGGCGCAGCCCGCGGGCCTGCCACTCCAGGACCAGCTGGCCCTCCTCCTCGGGGATGTCGTGGTCGACGGCCGCGTCGCCCTCGGCCCTGCTGCGCAGTGCGAGCACGCCGTCGGTGCGCTCGGGAACGAGGACCAGCGCCGCACCCGGGCAGGCGCGCACGATCAGGACGACGTTCTCGGGGGTGTCCGGGCGGTGGCCGAGGCGGGCCGTGACCCAGTGGGGGCCATCGGCCGGCACGGTCACGGTGGTGGTGAGCAGATGGTCCACGGGGACCGCGTTCTCGGGGCGGCCGGTGCTCCACAGTTCCACGGTGAGCTCGGCGGGCCCCTCGCCGGGGGCGCCGTGGACGAGCAGGTCGACCGTGTCGAGCGCGGGGTCCACCGGCAGCAGCAGCGCGAGGTCGCGGGTGAGCGGATACGGCTCACCGGGCGCGGCCGGCGTCGGCTCGGCGGCCAGGCGGCCCAGGTGCGAGGAGGCGCTGACGCGGGCCGTGCGGGCCAGGTTGCCGGGGTCGTCGTCGTCCAGGCCGATCACCGAGGCGTCCTGCCGCAGCAGGGCGCGGCGCACCAGCTCGGGGTGGTCTGCGGCCAGTTCGCGCGGGCTCAGCCCCTCGGAGACGCAGAGTGCGGCGGCCGTGCCCGCGGCCTCGCCGAGCGTGGCGCAGGTGGCCATCACACGGGTGGCTCCGAAGGCGATGTGGGTGGCGGATATGTTGCGCCCGGCGAACAGGAGGTTCGTGACGTTCGCCGAGTACAGGGAGCGCAGCGGGATGTGGAAGATGCCGTCCGCGTAGCGCTGGCGGGCGCCGGGCTCGTCGGCGTACATCCCCTGCACCGGGTGGAGGTCGACGGACCAGCCGCCGAAGGCGATGCGGTCGTCGAACTGCCGCTGCTCCAGGATGTCCTGCTGGGTCAGCACGTAGTCGCCGAGGAAGCGGCGGTACTCGCGCTTGCCGGGGAGGCTGCCGACCCACTCCATCGTGAGGTTCTCGGCGTCGGGGAACTCGCCGGAGTTCTTGATGTGGTCCCAGATGCCCATGATCACGGCCTGGAGTTCGTCGCGGATGCGCTCGTTGTCGTGGACGGTGTCGAGCTCGCCACCCCACTCGATCCACCAGTAGTCGCAGCCGTTGTCGCCGGTGCGCAGCACGCGGTTGCGCAGGATGGGGGTGCCGGTGAGGTCGCGCGCGTACGCGGGCGGCACGAACTTCACCGGCCGGCCCATGTCCTTGGTGTGGAACAGGATCGTCGATCCGAGCAGCGCCTCGTCCTGCTCCTCGGGGGCCCAGGGCTCGCCGAACTCCGAGCGTGACTCGCGGCCGATGCGGTGGCGGGCGCCCACGAGGCTGCCGAGCAGGCCGTCGCCGGTGCAGTCGAGGAACTGACGGGCGTGGAAGGTGATGCGCCGCTCGGAGCCCATCATCCAGCCGGTGCAGGAGTGCACCTCGCGTGCGTCGTCCGGTCCGCTCGCGTCGGCCTCGCGCACGTCGGTGTTGAGGTACAGGTCGATGCCGGGTTCGGCCCGTACGGCGTCGAGGACCACCTGGTCCCAGTAGTACGGATTGCCTTCGGGGTTGCGGTACTGGTTCTCGGTGTACAGCTCGCCCATGATGCCGGTCTCGCGGGCCCAGCGGTGCACACCGTGGGCGGTGGCGCCGCACACCCAGACGCGGATCTCGCTGCTGGCGTTGCCGCCCAGGACGGGCCGGTTGTTGACCAGGGCGACACGCCGGCCGAGCCGGGCCGCGGCGATGGCCGCGCAGGTCCCCGCCAGGCCGCCGCCGATGACGGCGATGTCGTAATGGACCTCTTCTTCCCGCACGGGGCGGCCTCCTCGGTGTGAAGCACGGACACTCTCCGCCTCGGCGGAGCGATCTAGAACGTACATCACATGCATATTGTGCAACCACTGTTCAGCCAGTGGGATGTGTTGTAAGTTTCCGGCGCAGCCGATGACATCGCCGCCGTGGACCGACGTCCGAGCTCAGGGCAGGTGTAACGACTCGGCCGGTCCCACACGGAACCGGTGATTCACCGACCAAAAGGGTTGACGCCTTCGCACGATATGGAGAACGATCCCGCATGCTGCAACTTGCGTTCAATGGAGCACGCATGGCATTCGCACAGGACCCCGGTCGAAGCAGGCGACGGGGCGGCTCGCCGCTGACACCCGGCCGCGTCGCATCCGCCCGCCGGCACACGGCCCACCGTGCCACGCCCTGCACCACCGCTCCCGCACCGTTCGAGAGGACAGACCCATGAGTACGGCCGCACCTCCCCGGAAGGCCCCTCCACGCCGTGAGCGGTCCGGCGGAAGGCTCTCCAACGGTGCGTTCGCACTGCTGCTGACCGCACCCGGGATCGCCCTGTTCGCGACGATCATCGTCTACCCGCTGGTGTCGGCCCTGATCACCGGCTTCTTCAAGCAGGATCTGCGGTTGCCGGGCCGGGAATTCGTCGGCCTGGACAACTTCACGTACTGGCTGGACGGCGACTTCCTCACGATCCTCAAACAGACGCTGGTCTTCACCGTCGGTGCGACGTTCGTCCCCTTCGTGATCGGCTTCGCGCTCGCGCTCGCGCTGAACACCGGGCTGAAGGGCAGCGGATTCCTGCGCGGCCTGTTCCTGTTCCCCTGGGTGATCCCCGGCGTGGTGATCTCCTTCCTGTGGATGTGGATCTTCAACGCGAACTACGGCGTGCTGAACGGCATCCTCATGCAGGCCGGGATCATCGAGGAGTCCGTCTCCTGGCTCGGCCGGCCGGGCACCGCCATGCTCGCCGTCATCGTCACCAAGACCTGGGCGAGCTTCCCCTGGATGATGGTGATGCTCCTGGCCGGTCTGCAGACCGTGCCCAGGGAACTGCACGAAGCGGCCTCCATGGACGGGGCCGGCTCGATCCGGCGCTTCTTCGCGGTCACCTGGCCGCAGGTCCGCGGCGTCGCCTCGATCGTGCTGCTCCTGGAGTTCATCTGGAACTTCCAGCACTTCGACACCATCTACGTGCTCACCGGCGGCGGCCCGGCCGGCACCACCGAGACCTTCGCGACCGCCGTGTACCAGACCGCCTTCAAGGGCTTCGACATCGGCCGGGCGACCGCGCTGGGCGGCTTGTGGATGCTGCTCCTGCTCATCCTGGTCGCCGTCTACCTCAGGATCACCGAGCGGAAGGGCGACGCCCGATGACCTCCACGACCTCCACCCCGCTGTCCGGCACCGACCGGCTGAAGTCCTCCGCCACGTCCGCCGGGCGCACCTCGCGACGCCGGATACGCAAGGACCTGCTGCGCTCACGGATCGCCGCCTGGACCGCGGTCCTGGTGATCGGCTCCTTCGGCATCCTGCCGGTCTACTGGCTGCTCGCCACCGCCCTGAGCAGGCCCGAGGACGCGTTCCAGTTCCCGCCGAAGCTCATACCCACCCACATCACCTTCAGCAACTTCACGGCCCTCGCCGAGAACGACCAGCTGATCCAGTACCTGATCAACTCACTCGTCGTCGCGTCGATCACCGCCGTGCTGAGCGTGGTGGTCGCCACGTACATGGGCTATTCGTTCTCCAAGTTCCGCTACCGCGGGCGGCGCTCGCTGATGCACCTGGTGCTGGCCTCGCAGATGTTCCCCCAGGCGCTCCTGCTGGTGACGCTGTACGCCGTGTTCTCCAGCTTCAACCTGCTGAACACGTACACCGCGCTGGTGCTGTCCTTCACCACGTTCACGATGCCGCTGTGCGTCTGGATGCTGAAGGGCATCTTCGACACCATCCCGGACGCCCTGCTGGAGGCCGCTTCCATCGACGGCGCGTCCCGGTGGCGGACGCTGCACTCCATCGTGGCGCCGCTGGCCGCGCCCGGAATGGTCGCCGCCGGCCTGTTCGCCTTCGTCCGCGGCTGGAACGACTTCATCTTCGCGGTGACGCTGGCCGACAAGGAGAAGCAGACCCTTCCGCCCGGCCTCGTCTCCACGTACATCGGTGAGTTCCAGGCCGCCTGGCCCGAGCTGATGGCCGCCTCGCTCGTGGTGTCCATCCCGGTGGTCGTCGCCTTCATGTTCCTCCAGCGCTACCTCGTCGGCGGCATGACCGCCGGTTCGGTCAAGAGCTGAACCGGCGGGTTCCGCCCGCCCCCTCCCCCACGCACTCCCCCTTCCGCACACTCCCCATGGAGACACCATGACCACCTCTGGCATCAGCCGGCGCGGCGCGCTGCGCATGTTCGGCATCGGCGCGCTCGGTGTGGCGGGCGTCGGCGCGCTGGGCGCCTGCGCGCCGTCCCCGGCCGGCTCCGGCTCCTCCTCCAACGGAGGCGACACGAAGTCGAAGGACTTCGACTTCACCTCCTGGTCGCTCAACGAGGAGGCCGCCAGGCCCTCGATCGAGAAGATCATCGGCGCGTGGGAGAAGGCCGAGAAGTCCAAGGTCCGCGCGGTCTCGTACCCGTACAACGAGTACCTGAGCCAGCTCACCCTCAAGCTCGGCGGCGGGGAGACGACGGGCGCGGTGCACCTGGACATCGCCTGGCTGGCCGCGGTGGCGCAGATGGGCAAGCTCGCCGACCTCGGTTCGGTGGCCCCCAAGGGCGGCTACACGGACGTGGCGCTGAAGAGCGGTGTGTACGACGGCAAGCAGTACGGCCTGCCGTGGAACACCGGCTCGATCGGCGTGATCGCCAACTCCCATCTCCTGGAGAAGGCCGGCATCAAGAAGCACCCCACCACCGTCGAGGAGTTCGAGGGCGCGCTGCGGGAGCTGAAGGGGCTCGGCGGCGGTGTGGTGCCCTATGCCGCGGCCACCAAGGTCGCGCAGCTCAAGGACATCTTCCCGTGGATGCAGACCTTCGGCTGCACGCTCATGGACGGCGACAAGGTGACCATCGGCGACGACGCCTCAGTCGACGCGGTCACCTGGTACAAGAAGCTGCACGACGCGAAGCTGATCGCCGCGGACGTGGACCGCTTCGACGCGCGCGCCCTGTTCGGGCAGGGGAAGGCCGCCTTCTACGACGACGCCGTCATCGGCAAGGGCGTGACCGCGGCCCAGTCCAAGGACAAGACGCTGGCCGACGCGATGCAGCCGATGCGGCGTCCGGTGCTGCACTCCGGTGACACGCCGCAGGCGCTGCTGTGGGGCGGCGTGATCGCGATCGTCAACGGCAAGGGGCAGGAGGCGGCCACCCGGTTCGCCCTGCACACCACCTCCGACCTCGCCACCACCTCCGAGTACTTCGTGTCCCGTGCCCTGCCGCCGTCGACCACGGCGGGCCTGGCCGACCCGAAGGTCGCCAAGGACACCTTCACCACCGAGTGGACCGAGAAGATCACCAAGACGGCGACGGGCAGCCCGTTCTGGCAGTTCGCGCAGAACGCGCAGATCGAGGAAGCCGTGGCCAAGCAGGTCCAGGCCGTTCTGGTGGGCACGTCGAAGCCGAAGGACGCGATGAAGAAGGCCGGCGAGGAGGTCGCCGCGCTGATCAAGCGCTGAGCCGTCGCGCGGCGGCGGTCCGGGGCCCGGTGAAGGCGGAACGGCCTTCACCGGGCCCTTCGCCATGCCCTCCACCGGAGCACTGCACCATGCCCTCCACCTGAGCACTGCACCGTGCGCTTCGCCGGACCCTGCGAGTGCCGCATACGCCTTCCCTCAGACGTACTTCAAATCCTCATTGTGCAATCCCTATTCACGATATGGGATCTGTTGTAAATTTCCGGCGCAGCGAAGGGACGGACCGGCCAAGGGGCCTCTCCTGTCCCCCTCCCCTCACCATCACCCGCCCGTGAAGGAGCTCACCTTGCGACGTCCCACGGCACGCGCGTACGCCGCCTCGGCCGCGGCCCTGGCCGCCCTGCTCACGCCCGGCCAGGCCGCCCAGGCCGCCGGCCCCGACCCCGCGGCGGCCGCGGCCACGGTGACCGAGAAGGTCCCGTACACGATGGACTCGTCGAACCAGGCCGCCTGGTGGACGCCGGTCGCCACGTACAAGGGCCGCGGCCAGTACACGTACTTCGCCTTCAACGAGCCCGGCTCGACGGCCGCCACGCACCGCCCGGCCATCGCCCGGCGCGACCCGGACGGTGTGTGGAGCCGTCTGCCGCTGCTCGACACGAGCGGACAGCAGGCCGAGTTCCCCGACGACAACGGCCACAACCAGCCGTCGGTCGCGCGCGACGGCAGCGGCCGCCTGCACGTGTTCACCTCGATGCACGCCAACCCCTGGCGCTACTTCCGCACCGAGGCCCCCGGCGGGGACGTCACGGACCACGCAGCCGAACTGCCCGACCAGGGCGAGGCCATCACCTACCCGATCGTGACGACCGCACCCAACGGCGATCTGTACCTGGCCGCCCGTGTCGGCGCCGGAGCCGACCGCCGGCCCGGCAGGCTGTACCGCTGGGACAACGCCGCCGCGCGCTGGAGCGTGATCGCCACCTTCGCCGACGCGCTGAACCGCTCCGTGTACCCCGACGACCTGACGGTGGACGCCGCCGGGCGCGTGCACCTCCTGTACGAGTGGGCGAAGGCCCCGGCGACCGCGTTCCGGCACCAGCTCTCCTACCTGCGCTACGACCCGTCGACCGGGACCTTCGCGGACAGCACCGGGGCGGCCGTGACCACTCCGGCGACACCGGCCACGTCCGACGTGATCCAGGACCTCACCGCGGGAGAGGAGTGGAGCATCGACAACGCCTACCCGGGTCCGGCGGTGCAGAGCGCCAAGCTCACCCTCGACGGCTCCGCCCCGAAGGTCGCCTACCGCTACCGCTCGGCCGACAGCGCCGGCAACTTCCGTGTGCACTACGCGTATCCGAGCGGCAGCGACTGGATCCGCCAGACCGTCTACGACGGCCCGACCACCGCGGCCCTCGGCATCACCTGGGACGAGACGGACGCCGGGCGGGTGTACTACGTGACCGGCTCCGGGACCGACCGGGTCTTCGCCGCCACCCGGCCTGGCAGCACCTGGACCTCGCAGTCCGCCGCACCCGGCGTGAGCGCGGACCGGCTCGCGGTGCGGCGGGACTCGGACGGGAACGATGTGCTGTACCTGCCGGACACGGCGCACAACTCGCTCTACTACGGGCTCCGCTGAGGGAGGGGGATCCCGCGTTCCGGCGGTCGCCGGTGCCGGGTTCCGGCCGGTCTTCGGTCATCGGCCGAAGACACACCGGAACCCGGCCCGGTCACGTCACGAGCGAAGCCGGGCGGACCGCGGGCATGAGCGCGTCCCCGGGCACGTGGGCCCCGGCGGCGAGCGCGCCCGGCCCACCGGGTGGGCGAGAGCGCCTGCGGGCAGCGTCCCGGGCCGGCCGCTGAGCATCACGCCGATGGACCCCACGCCACGACCCGTGGCAGGGGTCGGGCCGAGGCGCAGCAGGGTCTGCCGCGCGACAGCCTCCGCGGCCTGTCCTCCAGCCGCCCCGCCTTGTAGCCTCTGGTCATATTGTTCACGGAAGACGACGGTTCGGGCACGCCGTCATCGGTCTCCCCAGTGGGGCGAATGTCTACCAGCGATTCCGACCCAGGCGCCCCGCCGGCGATCTCGTCACCCGGTCTGGTGGGCCGCGAGCGCGAACTCGCCTCCCTGAAAGCGGCGTTGTGCGACCCGTCGGCAGTCGTGCTGGTCGAGGGCGAGGCCGGGATCGGCAAGAGCCGGCTGCTCCAGGAGCTTCTCGCCGCGCACACCCCGGCCCCGGAGCGGGTGCTGCTGGCGGCCTGTCCGGCCGTCCGGCAGCCGTTCACTCTCGGTCCGGTGGTGGACGCGATCCGTTCGGCGACCGGGGACGTCGCCCGGCTCGGCCTGAGCGATCTGGCCGGGGTGCTGCGGCCGTTGTTCCCTGAGTGGGCATCGGTGTTGCCGCCCACACCCGACCCTCCCGAGGACGCGGCAGCGGCACGGCACCGGCTGTTCCGGGCCATCGAGGAGATCCTGGAACGGCTCGGGATCAGGTTGCTCGTGGTCGAGGACGTGCACTGGTCGGACGAGGCCACCCTGGAGTTCCTGCTGTTCCTGACCTCCCGTCCGGGGCAGCGCATCAGCCTGCTCGTGAGCTACCGCCCGGAGGACGTCGCGCCGGACTCCCTGCTGCTGCGGCTGTCGTCGCGGCAGGCGGCGGGTGGGGCGCGGCTGCGGCTTTCGCTGGAGACGCTGGATGTCCCCGGGACTGCGGGGATGGTGTCCTCGATGCTCGGTGGGGAACGGGTCTCCGACGAGTTCGCGGCCTTCCTGCACGACCGTACCGACGGTCTCCCCCTGGCGATCGAGGAGTCCGTCCGGCTGATGTGGAACCGGTCCGGCCTGACCCGGCGGGACGGTTCCTGGGGGCGGCACCGGCTGAGTGAGATCGACGTTCCGCCGACGGTGCGCGACGCCGTACTGGAGCGCAGTGCACGGCTCGGCGCGGCGGCGCTTTCGGCGTTGCACGCGGTCGCCGTACTCACCGGCCCGTCTCCCGAGGGCACCGTCATCGAGGTGATGACGCCCGGGGACGGTCCGGCGAGCCGGCTCGAGGGCCTGGCCGAGGCGGTGGATTCAGGGCTGCTGCGCGAGGATCCGAGGGGGCTGGTCTCGTTCCGGCACATGCTGGCGTGCCGCGCGGTGTACGAGTCCCTGCCCGGGCCGCAGCGGCGGGCGCTGCATCTGCGTGCCGCACGCGTCCTCGAAGGCGTCACCCCTCCCCCGGTCGCCCGGCTGGCGCACCACTTCCGGGAAGCCGGCGACACAGCGCAGTGGTGCCGGTACGCGGAGCGGTCCGCCGAACTCGCCCTGGCCTCGGGCGACGACGCGACCGTGGTCGGCCTGGTGCACGATCTGCTCACCAACGCCGAGCTGCCGCCCGCCGACGTGGTCCGGCTGACCGGCAAGGTGCCGTTCTGCCTGCTCAGCGGGCACGAGCGCTACCGCGAACTGATGGACGCACTTCGCCTCGTACTGGACACCGGCGGGCCGACGCGGAGCGAGGCAGGGGAGATCCGGTTTCACGTCGCCCGGCTGTTGCAGCAGATGGAGCTGTTCGAGGAGTCGCGCATCGAAATGGAACGCGCCCTGCCCGACCTCGGGCACGACCCCGCGAAGGCCGCTCGCGCCATGATTTTCCTCGGCCTGCCGTACGGGACGACGACACCGGCAGCCGAACACCTCAAATGGCTGCGGCGAGTCAGCCGGGCACCGATCTCGATGGCGCCCGGGGACCGTTTGAGTGTTCGGGTCGGACGGGCGAGCGCCCTCCTCGTACTCGGCGAGGAGGAGGGCTGGGCCGAGGCTGCACTGGTCGGCGATGACGCGCCCACCACCGCCGAGAGGCAGCAGATCATGACCGGCCAGCTCAACATCGGGCACATGGCGCTCGTCTGGGGGAGATATCCGGAGGCGAGGCGGGCCCTCACGGTGGCCACAGGGCTTGCCGACAGGTACCAGTACCGGAAGCTCCACAGGATGGGCCAGGTGACACTGGCCCAACTGGACTGGCTCACCGGAGCCTGGGACGGACTGGCCGACCGGGCCGCTTCGCTGGCCGGTGACGAGGAACTGCTGCAGCCGGTGAGCCGCTTGGCCGCCGCCATGATCACCGGCCTGCTGTGGGCGGCCCGCGGTGACCTGGACAGGGCGGACGACTGTCTGCGACGCGTCCTCGAACAGGCGGACCGGCACGGCGGGGCGGAGTACTCCATCGAACCCGCCGGCGCCCTGGCCGGGCTGCGCCTCGGCGCCGGGCGGATCGACGACGCGCTCCGGCTGACCGACGGGCCGATTCGCTTCCTCGAGCACAAGGGCACATGGATCTGGGCCACCGAAGTCGCCCCGGTCCGGTGCGAGGCGCTCGTCCTGGCCGGCCGCGACGACGAGGCGCGTGAACTGACCGGCGCCCTCGCTGCGGGACTGCGCGATCGCCGCGCACCCTGCCCGCACGCCGCCCTTTCGGCCTGCCGGGCGATCCTGGCCCGGAGCGAGGGCGATCCTCTCGGCGCCGCCGCACTGTTCGCGCGCGCGGCCGAGGCGTGGCAGGCCATTTCGCGACCGTACGACGCCCTGCTCAGCCGTGAGCGACAGGCCGGCTGCCTGCTGCGTGCGGACCGGTCCGACGAGGCCCTCCCCGTCCTCACGGAAACCTTCCGGGGGCTGTCCGCCCTCGGCGCCCGTGGCGACGCCGAGCGCGTCATGCGCACACTGCGTGCGTCCGGTGTCGGGGTGAAGCGGCCGTCGTGGCACGGTGGACGGCGAAGTTACGGCAATGAGCTCTCGCCCCGGGAGCTGGAAGTCGTCCGGCTGCTCGTCGGAGGCCGTACCAACCGGGAGATCGCCGGTGTGCTGATCCTGTCGCCGAAAACGGTCGCGCGGCACGTGGAAGGGGCCATGCGCAAGCTCGATGTCTCCTCGCGGACGGCGTTGGCCGTGAAGGTCGTCGAGGCGGGCGTCGTCGCCGACAGCCCGGCCGACGCCCGGCGTTAGGGCCCGGCAGCAAAATTGGGTCATCTGCCCAGTCGCCCGGTGACCTGTGCGGGAACAACACTCAACGGCATGCGATCCACACCGCCGACAGCCGCCGGTCACTCCCCGCGTCCGCCGGCCCTCCGGCACACGGCCGGGCACGGAGAATCGCGGCGCCCGGCGCCTCCGTCGCGGCTCCCCCTCTGCGGCAACTCCCGTACAGGCCAGGCAGGCTGACCGAACTATCCAGTGGGCCTGCCCGCGTCCGGCCGTCGCCAGGACGGCAGGGCGCACGGTTCCCCGCCGTGCCGATACGGCGCCGATCGGCCCGGAGCGTCACCGGCCGGCACTCACCGGACGGATCTCAGCCACCCGGCGCGATGCCGGATCCCCGTAACCGCACGGTCTCCGCACGAATTTCCCCTCAGAGAAGGTCATTTCCCTATGACACAGTCCCTTCCGGCCGGGGCAAGCAGGTCCCCGGTCAACCTGCCCATCCCCATGCTCCGGCGCTTGCCGAACCGTTCGAGCCGGGCGCTCGCCGCGCTGGTCGTCGCGGCATGTGTGGCCGGCACGCTCGGCGTCCTCCCCGCGGCCACCGCCGCGACGCCGTCACCCGAGGCCGCCGGACCGACGCAGAACGGCCCGGTCGTCACGACCCACACGCTCACCCTCGTCACGGGCGAGGTGGTGACGCTGGAGCGCCACGCCAACGGCGTGCAGACGGCGACGGTCGCGCCCGCGTCCGACGGCACCCCGGCGGCGTTCTCCACCATCAAGGTGGGCGACGAGGTCTACGTCATCCCGGACAAGGCGCAGCCCTACCTTGCCGCGAACGAGCTCGACCGCGAGCTGTTCAACATCACGAAGCTGGTCGAGTACGGCTACGACGATGCCCGCCGCCCAGCCGTGCCGCTGCTGGCGACCTTCTCGGGTGCGCCGGGCAGGGCGGGCAAGGCGCTCGACCAGGCCGCGCCGGCCGGTTCGGTGAAGGCCGACGAGCTGCCCAGCGCCAACGCGGTGGCCCTGCGCGCGAACAAGAAGAAGGCGGCGACGTTCTGGGAGGCGGTCGACGACGACAGCGCCGCCGCGGCGAGGACGCCGAAGCTCGCCAAGGGCATCAAGAAGCTCTGGCTCGACCGGCCCGTGCGGGTGACGCTGGATCAGAGCGTGCCGCAGATCGGCGCGCCGGAGGCGTGGGCGAAGGGCTACGACGGCAAGGGCACCAAGGTGGCCGTCCTCGACACCGGGCTCGACCCCACACACCCCGATCTGGCGGGGCGGGTGAAGGAGGCGCAGAACTTCACCGATGACCCGGACACGGTCGACCACCACGGTCACGGCACACATGTCGCCTCGACCATCGCCGGCTCGGGCGCCGCGTCGGGCGGCAGGTTCAAGGGTGTGGCGCCCGGCGCCGACCTGTACATCGGCAAGGTCCTCAACAGCGCCGGTGAAGGCCCCCAGTCGGCCGTCATCGCCGGCATGGAGTGGGCGGTGGCCCAGGGCGCGGACGTCGTCAGCATGAGCCTCGGGTCCCAGGCCCCCAGTGACGGCACCGACCCGATCAGCGCGGCCGTCAACCAGCTCAGCGCGTCCTCCGGATCGCTGTTCGTCATTGCGGCCGGGAACACGGGCCCCGGCAAGTCGACCGTGAGCTCGCCCGGTGCCGCAGAGGCCGCACTGACCGTCGGCGCGGTGTCCAAACAGGACCAGCTCGCGGACTTCTCCAGCCGCGGCCCGGTCAAGGACACGTTCGCGGTCAAGCCGGAGATCACCGCACCGGGCGTGGGCATCGTCGCCGCGCGCGCCGCCGGCACCTCGATGGGTACGCCCGTCGACGCCGACTACACCGCGGCCAGCGGCACCTCGATGGCCACTCCCCATGTGGCCGGCGCCGCCGCGATCCTCGCCCAGCGCCATCCGGACTGGACCGCGGACCGGCTCAAGCAGGTGCTGGTCGGCACTGCCGAGCGGGGCTCGTACACCGCCTACCAGCAGGGCAACGGCCGGGTCGACGTGGCCAAGGCCATCGACGCCCCCTTCTACGCCAGTCCCGGCGTCGTCAGCATGGGCAAGTCGTCGGCCGACGACGCGCCGGTCACCAAGACGGTCAGTTACGTGAACACCTCCGCGACGGACACCACGCTGTCACTCGGACTCGCCTCTTCCGGGGAGACCGGACCCGCACCGGACGGCACGTTCACGCTCGACGCAACGAGCGTGACGGTCCCGGCGAACTCCACCAAGAGCGTGACGGTGACCTACCACCCGGAGCTCGGTGCCATGGGCGACAGCACCGGCGCCATCACCGCCACCGCGGCCGACGGCACCGCGATCCGCACCACCGTCGGCGCCACGAAGGGGGTGCCCACCGTCGGCCTCACCCTCAACACGATCGACAGGCACGGAGCCCCGGCGACCGGCGAGATCGCGGTGTTCAACCTGGACACGGGGGCTGCCCAGCAGGTCTTCCCCCAGGACGGAACCAAGACCGTCGAAGTGCCACAGGGCCGCTACTCGGTCATGGGCGTCGTGCACACGAGGCACAAGGTCGACTCCTCCCAGGTCACGGACTACACCCTCGCCGGTGAGCCCGTGGTGGAGCTGACGGCGGACCGGACCATCACGCTGGATGCCCGGCTCGGCAAGGAGGTCGAGGTCGCGACGCCCAAGGCGTCCGAGGCGACGAGCGGTTCCAAGCTCGGGTACCGCCAGCTGATCCCCGGCAAGCCCGGGATCGACTTCATGAAGGGCGCGTTCAGCCCGCTCTGGGACCACTCCTATGTGGTGCCCACCGAGCCGGTGAAGCTGGGCACGTTCGAGTTCCACTTCCAGCAGCGCAGGTACTCGCCGGTGATCCGGGCGACCTATGCGGGGCAGAGCCGCACGCTCCCGCTGGAGCCGGTGGTGTACGCGGCCCGGCTGTACGGCACCAGCACGCTGCGAGCGGTCGACGCCGGTATGGCGCGGCCGGAGGACCTGACGGGCAAGGACCTCAGTGGCAAACTCGCGGTGGTCACCCGCGATGCCACCCGCAAGTCCATCGACCAGATCACCGCGGTCACCGAAGCCGGCGCGAAGGCCGTGATCATCGTCAACGACCGGCCCGGCCTCTTCGCCACCATCGTGCCGCGCGCCACCGGCACCACCGTCCCGGCCTGGTCCCTCACCCAGGACGAGGGCGCGGAGCTTCTCGGCCGCCTGGCCGACGGCACCACCCGCATCAGCCTGAAGGGCGTCACCGGCGTTCCCCAGGTGTACAACATCGCCACGATGGTTCCCGGCAGGATTCCGGCTGACCCCGTCGACGCGGTCACCGCCGAGAACTCGACCGTGGTGAAGTCGCACTACCGCAGCGCCAAGGGCAGCGTGATCGGAGACGTCGTCTCGGCGATCCGTCCGAACGATGCCCTCGTCACCGACGTCTACGACGCCTTCGATGCGCCGATGGACCGGGAGGAGTGGTACTCCACCGGCAGCAAGCACCCGATGATGCAGGACATTCGGTGGTTTCACCGGATCTACCCGGACCGCGCCGACAACTCCCGCATGGTGAGGGATGAGCTCCGCACCTACCGGCCGGATGAGCACCGCGAGGAGACCTGGCTGGGCGCGACGAACGGACCGGCCGGACCGGGGGCAGCGCAAGCGGTCCGTGAGGGTGACAACTTCACCCTCACCGTCCCGGAGATGGGTGACGGCGGGGGGCACGCGGGCACCTTCGAGCACCCGGACGACCTGCGGACCGTACGGCTGTACCAGGACGGCGAGCTCATCAAGGAGGTGCCGCGACTTTCCCTGACCACGCTGCCGGTCAGCCCCGGCCCGGCCACCTACCGCCTCACCCTGGACACTTCGCATCCGGCGTGGTTCCCGCTGTCCACGAGGACCAGCACCGCATGGACGTTCAAGTCCGCCCGCCCGGACAGCGGCAAGGAGAACCTCGCGCTGCTCTGGCCGAAGTACGGACTGGACCTGGACGCGGAGAACAGTGCCCGGGGCGGCAGGACCGACCACTTCGATCTGGCGTTCGCCCTCCAGGACGGCACCGCACCGCAGATGCGCGGGGTCGAGGTATCGATGTCCTCCGACGGCGGAGCGACGTGGCGCTCCGCGACGGTGAAGCGCCAGAAGGACGGCACCAGCAAGGTGACCGTACGCAACCCGGCATCGGGCCATGTGTCGCTGCGCGTCAAGGCGTGGGACGCCAACGGCAGCCAGATCGAGCAGACCCTGATCAGGGCCTACGCCGTGCGCTGACCCTCGCGGCAGACCTCTGATGTGCTTGACCGCACCCCTGGCCCCGGGCATGTCCCGGCGCCAGGGGTGCACCCCGTGGTCCCCGTCCCGTCAACTCCGGCCGGCGTCAGGCGGGCTGCGGAGCGAGGGTGGGGAAGGGCCGTCCGTCGAGCGTCCAGTGCGAGTCGGGCATGATGCCCAGGGCCGCGTAGACATGGGCGGCGACATCGGCGTGGCGCAGGCCGTCCGGTGTGGTGGAGGGGTCGATGCCGGGGCCGGACGCGGCGATCCAGGCGGTGCGCTCCAGTTCGCTGCGCCCTCCGTGGCCGCCCTCGTCGCGGTGGCCGTGGTCGGTCACCGCGACTATGGTCCACTCCTCACCAGCGGCGTCGGGACGTTCGCGTACGGCGGTGAGGAGCTGCCCCAGCCGGCGGTCGGCGGCCTCGATCGCGCTCCGGTACTCGGGGCCGCAGCCGACGAAGTGGGCGGTCTCGTCGACGGCGCCGAGGTAGACGAAGGACGCGTCCAGATCCTCGCCCGAGCCGAGGATCCGTACGGCTTCGTCGGTCACGCTCTGGTCGCACTCCTCCCAGCCCTGCGGGGTGTCCTCGCGCGGGGCGATGTAGGAGAGCCTGCTCGGGGCCGCGAAGACCGGGCCGCCCTGCCGGGCCAGGAACAGGGGTTCCCAGCCGCCGGCCGCGAACGTCCGCCGCCCGTAGTCGGCGGCCAGCCGGGTGGTGAAGTCGGGGAATATCCCGATCCGGTTTCCGGAGAAGTTGTTGCCCCAGACCCCGTGCTTGGCCACGCCGGCGCCGGTGACGATCGTGGTCCAGCAGGGGCCCGACATGGTCGGTGTGTCGTCGTCGATGTGCACGGGCGCGAGGAAGCCGGCGTCCGCGAGTCCGTCGAGGTGGGGGGTGTCCAGCAGGGGCAGCAGATCGAGCCGGACGCCGTCGATACCGACGACCAGTACACGGGGTGTGGGCATGTTCTCGGTTCCTTGCGATTCGGGTGCGGAAGGGGTTGCGGGGCGTCAGACGGTTCGGCGCAACCGGATCAGGCGGCTGGCGTAGTCGCCTTCGGGCAGCCGCAGGTCGATCCCCCGTCCGGTCAGGACGGCGCCGCTGTGGACGGTGTCCTCGTCGATGTCGAGGTAGTGGGCCGCGGGGTCCAGGGCCACAAGGGCGAGCGCGGGGGCCGGGTGGCCGAAGCGGGTTGCGGGGCGCCAGGCGAGGACGGCGTGTTCCGTGTCGTCCCGGGACGCGTAGTGCACCGCTGTCACTCCGCCGGCGCCGTGGAGGCGGTACTGGCGGCCGTGCTGGACCAGCGGGCGGATCTGCTTGTAGCGGGCGACGAGCGCGGTGGCCTCGTCGAGCTCCGCCTCCGACCAGTCGGTGAGGTCCCCGCCGAGGCCGAGCGCTCCGGCCATGGCGACGTGGAAGCGGAACCGCAGAGGCGTGGTGCGGCCGGTGGCGACGTTGGGGGTGTCGGTCACCCAGGCAGCCATGGCCTGGGCGGGGAAGAGCTGGCTGAAGCCGTGCTGGATGCCGATCCGGTCGACGGGATCGGTGTTGTCGGAGGTCCATGCCTGGTCGGTACGGGCGAGGATGCCGAGGTCGGCCCGCCCGCCGCCGCCCGCGCACGCCTCGATCCGGAGGCCCGGGTGATCGGCGCGGAGGCGGTCCATGATCCGGTAGACGGCGCGGGTGTGGTCGATCCACAGCCGGTCGGGGTCCGGGCAGCCGGCCCATCCGGCCTCGGTGACCACCCGGTTGGCATCCCATTTGAACCAGTCGACACCGTGGTCGCGCACCAGCTGGTCCAGGGTTCGGTGGGCCCAGGCCTCGACTTCGGGGCGGGCGAAGTTCAGCATGAGCTGGTTGCGCTGTTCGGTGGCGTCCCGGGTCGCCGCGTGGACGACCCAGTCGGGATGGGCGCGGTAGAGGTCGCTGTCGCGGTTGACCATCTCCGGCTCGACCCACAGCCCGAACGCCATGCCCAGGCGGTGCACTTCGTCGGCCAGCGGGCGCAGCCCGTCGGGGAACGCCTCGGGCCGGGGTGTCCAGTCACCGAGGCCCGCCCGGTCGCTGGTCCGGCTGCCGAACCAGCCGTCGTCCAGGACGAAGAGTTCGGCGCCCAGACGTGCGGCCAGCTCGGCCAGACGCAGTTGGCCGGGTCCGTCCACGTCGAAGCCGGTGGCTTCCCACGAGTTGTAGACGACGGGGCGGTCGCGGTCGGGGTCCGGCAGGACGGTGGTGCGGATGTGGGTGTGCCAGGCCCGGCTGGCGGCGCCGAAGCCGTCGCGGGAGTAGAGGCCCGCGAAGACGGGTGTGTGCAGGCTCTCGCCGGGCTGAATGCTCCAGCCGATTCCTTCGTGGCCGAAGCCGCCGGTCCAGGTGGCCCGGCCGACCGGGTCGCGGTGCACGGTGATGCGCCAGCTTCCGCTCCAGGCCAGGGCGGTGCTCCAGACCTCGCCGTGTTCCTCGCCGGCGGTGCCGTTGTCGAGGGCGAGCCAGGGGCTGGCGTGGTGGCTGGTGACGCCGCGGCGGCTGGTGAGTACGGTCTCGGCGACGGGGAGGCGGTCCCGGTTCAGCTGGAACTCGCTGTTCCAGCCTCCCACGAGGTGGCTGAGCCGGTAGTCGGGCAGGGCCGGCAGCGTCCAGGAGGCCGAGTCCAGCCGGTCGACGGCGATCGGGCCAGAGTCACCGGCTCCGGTGTGGGTGAGTTCGGTCCAGCGCTCGATGACATCGCTGCCGGGGCGGACGCGGTAGCAGAGTTCGGCGGCCAGCGGATAGCGGCGGTCGGCCAGTTGGAGGCGGAGTTCGCCGTCCCGGACCGTGTGTCCGGTGAAGGTCCACTGGGCGCCGCGGGTGCCGTCGGCGAACCGTACCTGGAGTCCGGCGGGCCCGAAGCGCGCACCGGACTGCGGGGCCAGTTCGTCCGGGGCGGGGTCCGACTCGAAGCTGCTCGCGGCAGGTGAGTCGGCCACGAGCAGCTCGCCGAGGGCGTCGGTGCCGATCTCGTTGCCCCAGTGCAGATGCCGGGGGCTGCCGTCTGCGCCGATGCGTACGGCGTAGACGCTGTTCGGGGTGCGGAGGACCGCCAGCCCGCGGGCGGCGTCGAAGAATACGGATGAGGGCGTGGGAGGCACAGGAGATCCTGAGGGGTTTCGAGCGGCAGCCAGGGCCGGGCAACCGCCTGCGGCAAACAGCTTTTCAACTGGCTGGAGTTGGGCCAGAGCGTAGGACCGCACGTACGGAAAAATCAATACTGGACGAAGTTATTTATTTACCGTAGGTTGCCGCCGTGTTTCCAAACCAATCGCGACCGCTGGTTTCCGCACCGGCCGAAATCGCCGTCCTCACGCTGCTGTTGGCCGAGAGCCCGCTCAGCCGGGTGGAGCTGGCCCGCCGTACGGGGCTGTCCTCGACCGCTGTGACCAAGGCCGCGCGACCACTCATCGACGACGGCTACCTGCACGAGCTCCCACCGGAGCGCACCGCGCCGGGAGCCGGACGCCCGGTGAACCCGCTGGCCGTCACTCCCGACCGGGAGTTCTTCGTCGGTGTGAAGATCAGTGTCGACACCCTCTTCGGCGCGGTCTGCGACCTGCGGGCGGACATGCGGACCACCGCCAGCCGGCCCCTTGGCGACCGCGACCCGGCCGCCGTGTGTGAGCTGCTGGCCGGCCTCGTCTCGGAACTTCTCGACACGAAACCCGAATACCGGGCCCGTACCCGGCACTTGGGCATCGCGGTCTCCGGCGACGTGGACCGCTCCGGCGGACGTGTCCGCTACTCAGCGCTCCCCAGCTGGCGCGATGTGCCGCTGGCCGAGAACCTCGCCGCGGCCACGGGTCTGACCGTCACCGTGGAGAACGACGTCAAGGCCATCACCGCCGCCGAGCACTGGTTCGGCGAAGGCATCGGCACCGAGTACTTCGCGCTGGTCACCATCGGATCCGGGGTCGGTTCGGCGATCGTCATCAACGGTCAGCTGGTCCCCGGCGCGTACGGAGTCGCGGGCGAGGTCGGACACATCAGCATCGACCCGGCCGGACCGCGGTGCCACTGCGGGCAGGTCGGCTGCGTCGAGGCATTCGCCTCCACCAACGCCATACTCGCGGCCATCCGCCACGAGACCGATCGCCCGGAACTGGACTTCGACGGAGCGGTTCAGCTCGCCCGCGGTGGAGACCCCACCGCGCAGGGCGCCTTCGCCAGGGCGGGCCGCGCCATCGGCGTCGGCATCGCCACGCTGGTGAACCTCGTGGGTCCCGAGCGCGTCGTCGTCAGCGGCGAGGGGCTCGACACCTTCGACCTCTTCGGAACGCACATCAGGGACGCGTACGCCGCGCACACCTTCAAAGCGGCGGCGAAATGCCCGCTCACCCTGCGCCCCCTCCCCTGGGAGGAGTGGGCCCGCGGTGCCGCAGTCGCCGGCATCCAGGCCCTCTTCCCCTGAACGAGCGCCACCGTCACGAACGCCACCGTCACGAGCGCCTGCGTCACGAGCACCACTGTCACGTTCGCCGGTCCACGTTGCCGGCGCACCCGATGTCCCTCACCGTCTGCCAACCGTGAGTCCCGGACACCGGCTGTGCCGGCCAACCACACGTACGCCCAACCCTCTTCCAACCCGAAGGACACGAAGTGAGCGCACAGAAAGCCCAGCTTAGCCGCAGAGGATTCCTCGGCGGGTCCCTCCTGTTCGTCGCCGGTGCGGCGGTGGCCTGCAGCACCGACCCGGCCGGCGGCGGCTCCGGCGGGGCGAAGACCACGCTGAACGTCTGGTCCCACGCCTACGGCGAGGCCGGCACCCAGCAGGCCCTCACCCGCTATGCCAAGGCGTTCACCAAGGCCAACCCGGACATCGCGGTGAAGGTCACCTGGACCCCTGGCGACTACACCGGCAAGCTCAACGCGACGCTGCTCACTGACTCCGCCCCGGACGTCTTCGAGATAGGCGACTTCAGCGAGAGCCTCGCCCGCCAGGGCCAGATAGCCCCGCTGGACGACATCTACGGCAGCGCCAAGGCCGACTTCAACCCGGGCGCCCGCGAGATGGTGACCGTCGACGGCAAGCTCTACGGCGTCAAGACGCTCGACGACGTCATGATGCTCTACTTCCGCAAGAGCGTGCTGTCCAAGGCCGGCATCACCCCGCCCACCACCTTCGACGCGCTCGCCGACGCGGCCAAGGCCCTGTCCTCCAAGAAGACCAAGGGTCTGTTCGTCGGCCAGGACGGCCTCGGCGACAGCGCCATCCTGGCCGTGTTCTCCAACGGCGGCGACCTCGTCGCCGACGGCAAGGCGGCCTTCGGCTCCCCCCAGGCCGCCGAGGCCGTGGCCGGGCTCAAGCGCCTGCACGACGACAAGTCCCTGCTGCTCGGTTTCACCACCGACTGGTGGGACCCCGCCGCCCTCAACCAGAACGTCGTCCCGATGCAGTGGGGCGGCCTCTGGTCGATGCCCGCCATCAAGACCGCGCTCGGCGACGACTTCGGCGTGCTGCCCTGGCCCGCCTTCAAGGCCGGCGTCAAGCCCGCGGTGCGCGTCGGGGGCTGGAGCACCTGCGTCAACGCCAAGGGCAAGAACGTGGCAGCGGCCAAGAAGTTCGTCCAGTGGCTCTGGATCGAGCAGACCGACCTCCAGACCGACTGGTCGCAGAGCTACGGCCTCCACATCCCGCCGCGCACCTCGGTCGCCGCAAAGGCCGACAAGCTGACCCAGGGCCCCGCCAAGGACACCGTGGAGCTGGCCGCCCAGTACGGCAGGAACAACCCCAGCACCTGGAACACTGCCGTGAGCTCCCTCTTCTCGGCGGCTGCGATGAAGGTCGTCCGGGGACAGGGCGATGCGGGCAAGCTCCTGGCCGACGCGGCCAAGAAGGCCCAGGGCGAGATCGACAAGCAGCGCGCCTGATGACGTCCGTACCCTCACCCACGCTTCACCCCGAGCGTGTGGGGTGCCCCGCGGCCGAGCCGCGGGGCACCGCCCCCCTCCGCCGCTCCCGCCCGGACCTGCGGGCCTGGGGAGCGTTCGCACTGCTCGCCGGGCCCCTGCTGATCGGCCTGGGCCTCTTCAAGTACGTCGCCATCGGCTGGAGCTTCCTGCTCAGTCTCAGTGAGGCCCGCGGCTCCATCGCCCTGGGGCACTGGGTCGGCCTGGACAACTACCAGGCGCTGCTCTCCGATGCGGTGTTCCGCAAGTCGCTCGGCCAGATCCTGCTGTTCACGGTGGTCATCGTGCCGGTGACGTTCGCCGCCTCGCTGGGGCTGGCGCTGCTGGTGCACCGGATCCGGCGTGGCCGGGCCGTGCTGCGCACCGCCTTCCTGATCCCGGCCGCGGTCTCGTACGTCGCAGCCTCCCTGCTGTGGAAGATGAGCCTGTTCAACGGGCTGCCGAGCGGCATCGCCAACACGATCGGCGCCTGGTTCGGCATGGAGGCCGAACCATGGCTGCAGACCACCTCGCCGCCGCTGTACTGGGTCGTCCTGATCACGCTGCGCCTCTGGCTCCAGGTGGGCTTCTACATGGTGCTCTTCCTGGCCGGGCTCCAGGCCATCCCCAAGGAGATGTACGAGGCCGCCGCCCTCGACGGCGCCACCGGCGTGCGCCTGTTGCGCAGGATCACCCTGCCGATGCTGCGCAACACCTCGGTGGCCGTCCTGATGCTTCAGTTCATCGCCGCCTTCCAGGCGTTCGACGAGTTCTACAACCTGTTCAACAGCGGACAGTCCGGGGTGGCCACGGCTCCGGTCCGGTCCCCGCTGGGCTATCTCTACGACACCGCGATGGGCTCCCAGAACTACGGCCTCGGGTCGGCCGGGGCCTTCGTACTGACCGCCCTGATCGTCGGCGTGACCCTGATCCAGGGCCGGCTCACCGGCTTCGGCAAGGGTGAGGAATGAGCACGATGACAACCACCCGACAACTGCCCATGGTCATGCGCCGGTCCGTGCGCGGAGTGCTGGCCGGCCTGCTGACGGCCGTGTTCCTGGCGCCCTTCTACCTGATGCTGCGCAACGCGCTGATGGACACGCAGGGCCTGACGTCACCGGACTGGACCTGGTGGCCGTCGACGATGCACTGGGAGAACTTCAGCTCGCTCTTCAGCGATCCCTCCCTGCACATGGGCCAGGCCCTCGGCAACTCCCTGCTGATCGCCGCGATCACCGCCCCGGTGTCGACGCTGCTCGCCTCGGCCGCCGGGTACGCCCTCGCACGGATCCCGGTACCCGGACGCGGCGTCATGCTCGCCCTGGTGGTGGCCACGCTGATGATCCCCGGCTCGGTGACGTTCGTCCCCACCTTCGTCGTCGTGGGCTCCATGGGCGGGGTCAACACCCTGTGGGGCATCATCGCGCCCGGACTGTTCAACCCGTTCGCCGTCCTGCTCTTCCGTAACTTCTACCTCCAGTTCCCCAGTGAGATCGAGGAGGCCGGACGCCTGGACGGGCTCGGCTGGCTCGGCCTCTACCGGCGGATCGCGCTGCCGTCGTCCGGAGCGATGCTCGCCTCGCTCGGCGCGCTCGCCTTCATCGACAGCTGGAACGGCTTCCTGTGGCCGCTGGTCATCGGGCAGGACCCGTCCACCTGGACGGCCCAGATCGCCCTGTCGACGTTCCTCACCTCGCAGACCATCAACCTGCCCGGCCTGTTCGCCGGCGCCGTCGTGACCATCGCCCCCCTGGTGGCCATGTTCCTGGTCGCCCAGCGCTACATCGTCGAAGGCATCGCCACCAGCGGGCTCAAGGGCTGAGCCGCACCTGACTCCGGACCACCGGTCCGGGCCGCACCACCTGAAGGTCCAACCCCAACCCCACCCTCTGAGGGGACCATCATGAGATCCGTTAGGTCGGCTCCCGCCGTCAGGAAATTCTTCTCCCGGATCCTGCCTGCCACGGCAGCAGCGATCACGCTCCTCCTCGCGGGAACCTCCGGTTCTGTCGCAGCTCCCACCGACGCCACGCCCACCGCCACCCCCACCGCCATGACCGGGCCGCAGCTGGCCGCCTCGTGGAAGGGCCCGCTCAGCACCCGTGGGCGGTACATCGTCGATGCCAACGGCAACCGCTTCAAGCTGAAGTCCGGCAACTGGGCCGGCGCCCAGGGCACCTATGAGGGCAGCGGCGACGTCAACGACCCCGCCAACCACCAGGCGGACCAGATGTCGCACAACCTGCCGCTGGGCCTGGACCGCGCGCCCATGCAGCAGATCATGAACGACTTCCACGCGCTCGGGCTGAACAGCATCCGGCTGCCCTTCGCCAACGCCATGATGCGTGACACCACGATCGTCCCGGACTCCGCGGTCGCGGCCAACCCGGAGCTGAAGGGCAAGACCCCGCTGCAGGTGTTCGACGCGGTGGTGGCGTCCCTGACCGCGGAGGGATTCGCGGTCATCCTCAACAACCACACCACCACCTACCGCTTCTGCTGCGGCCTCGACGGCAACGAGCGGTGGAACAGCGGCCAGTCCGCGGAGCAGTGGCAGAACGACTGGCTGTTCCTGGTGAACCGCTACAAGGCGAACAAGCGGGTCGTCGGCGCCGACCTGCGCAACGAGATCCGCCGCGACACCTGGGACGACCCCAACTGGGGCTGGGGTGACGACCACGACACCTACGCGGCCTTCGAGCTGGCCGGCACCCGCATCCTGGGGGCCGACCCCGACATGCTGGTGATCATGGAGGGCATCAACTGGTACGGCATCCCGCTGGACGGCCTGGACTACGGCAGGCCGATGCTGACCCCGGTCCGTGAACTCTCCAACACCCTGACCACCTCGGGCAAGCTGGTCTACGCCGCGCACTTCTACGGCTACACCGGGCCGAACTACACGGGCGCCGACAGCGGACCGGGTCACACCAACGACTGGCCGTACGAGGACTTCCCGCTCGACAAGCTGAAGCAGCTGGTGCACGACGAGGCCCTGTTCGTCACGGAGTCCGGGCAGCACTTCACCGCCCCGGTCTGGATCAGCGAGTTCGGCGCCGGCGGACGCGGGTCCACCGACACGAAGGAACAGACCTGGTTCAAGAACTTCACCGACATCCTGGTCGAGAACGACACCGACTTCGCCATCTGGCCGCTGGTCGGCTGGACCGGCGCCAACGGCGCTCCGCAGGACACCTGGGCCCTGGTCTCCTACGACACCGCGGGCAAGCGGCAGAGCCTCAACGACTCCGGTGACTGGCGGACCTCCGACTGGAACAAGCTGGTCAACGCACCCGGCCGCTCCGGTCCGGTGGCCCAGGTCGACCACTGGAACATGCTCAACCTCGACTTCCGCGACCACAACGTCTCCACCCGGATGCTCGCCCAGGGCGACTGGAGCCCCGGCTACCGCAAGGGCAACTGCCCCGACAGCCAGCGCCTCACCGGCCTCGGACGCAGTGACAAGCGCGGCCTGTGCACCGACGCGAACCAGCCCGCCAAGGGTGCCGGTGACTGGGTGGCCGTCCATGACGAGCGCTACGTCACCCACGGCGACTGGGCCTCGGGCTACAACAAGCTCCAGTGCCCCGACAACACCTTCGTCGTCGGCTACAGCGTCAGCGGCAACGCCATGGCCGGCCTGCTCTGCGCACCGTCCGCGACACCGCTGCCGCTGACCGGCCGCAACGTCTGGTTCGACCAGGGCAACAACCGCCCCGCCACGGGCGGCTCGGTCGGGAGCGACTGGGCTCCCGGCTACTTCAAGGGCCAGTGCACCGACAACGAGTACATCGCCGGTGTCGCCTTCACCTGGAAGTGGAACCACGGCGGTGTGCCCGACGCACTGCTCTGCCGTCCGCTGAACTGACCCCACCGCAGACAGTTCCATCAGCCCCGTCATCAAGGAGACAACGGCCATGCCACGACTTGAGGTTGCCGCAGACGAATTCCGTCTCGACGACCGACCCCTGCGAATCATCTCCGGCGGGCTGCACTACTTCCGGATCCATCCGGAGCAGTGGGCCGACCGGCTTCGCAAGGCACGTCTGATGGGGCTGAACACGGTCGAGACCTACGTCCCATGGAATCTCCACTCGCCCCGTCCGGGTGAGTTCCGGCTGGACGGAGGTCTCGATCTCTGCCGGTTCCTCGATCTGGCCGCTGCCGAGGGCCTGCACGTGCTGCTCCGCCCCGGCCCGTACATCTGCGCCGAATGGGACGGCGGCGGTCTGCCCTCCTGGCTGCTCGCAGAAGAGGGCATCGAACTGCGCAGCCGCGACCCGCGCTATCTGAAGGCGGTGGACGACTACCTCGGCGCCCTGTTGCCGGCCGTCCTTCCCCACCTCTCCACACGCGGCGGCCCGGTCATCGCCGTACAGCTGGAGAACGAGTACGGCGCCTACGGCGACGACTCCGGCTATCTGGAGGATCTGGCCGAGCTGCTGCACCGGCACGGAGTCGATGTGCCGCTGTTCACCTGCGACCAGCCCGCCGACCTGGAGCGCGGCGGCCTCGACGGCGTCCTGCGCACGGTCAATCTGGGCAGCCGGGTGGACGCCGGGCTCGCCGCGCTGCGCACGCAGCAGCCGTCCGGGCCGCTGATGTGCAGCGAGTTCTGGATCGGCTGGTTCGACCGCTGGGGCTCCATCCATGCCACCCGCAGCGCGGCCGACGCGGCGGCCGACCTCGACCGGCTGCTCGCGGCCGGTGCCTCGGTCAACATCTACATGTTCCACGGCGGCACCAACTTCGGTTTCACCAACGGCGCCAACGACAAGGGCACATACCGCCCCACCGTCACGTCGTACGACTACGACGCACCCCTGGACGAGGCCGGCGACCCCGGCCCCAAGTACGCCGCCTTCCGCGAGGTGATCGCCCGGTACGCACCCGTCCCCGAGGAACCGGTACCCGGCCCCGCACCCAAGCTCTCCCCTGCCGTCGCCGAACTCACCGCATGCGCAAGCCTCCTGGACCAGAGCGAGCGGCTCGGCAGCGCGGTGCGCGCCGACCGTCCGCAGACCATGGAACAGCTCGGCCAGTCCTTCGGATTCGTCCTGTACGAGACGGCGCTCCCGGAGGCCGGGCCGGCCGTCCTGCGTATCGCCGAGGTGCACGACCGCGCCCAGGTCTTCGTCGACGGCCAGCCGGTCGGCGTCCTGGAACGCGAGAACCATGAGCACAGCCTCGCCTTCCATGTCCCCCGGCAGGGCGCGCGATTGGCCGTGCTGGTGGAGAACCAGGGCCGGGTGAACTACGGGCAGGCCATGCACGACCGCAAGGGACTGCTCGGCGAGGTGACCGTAAACGCGCGTGCCCAACAGGGCTGGTACAGCAGGCCGTTGCCCCTGGACGATCCGGACCGGCTGTCCTTCGCCGCATTCGATCCCGCCTCGCCCCGGGTGGGACCCGCGTTCCACCGGGGACACCTGGACATCGAGCAGCCGGCCGACTGCTGGATCGCCCTGGACGGCTGGACCAAGGGCCACGTCTGGGTCAACGGCTTCGCACTCGGCCGGTACTGGTCGCGCGGACCGCAGACCACGCTCTACGTCCCCGCGCCGGTCCTGATGGCCGGCCGGAACGAGATCACGGTCCTCGAACTGCACAGCTCCACCACCCGCAGGGTGGAACTGCGGAGCACCCCCGATCTGGGCCCCGTCGAGGACTGACGTCCGTGACACCGGCCGGTCCGCCTCAGCCGGCGGACCGGCCGGCTGAGGTGTGCCGGCCCGACGACGAAGGAATCCATGCACAGCAAGCGACGCCTCACCGAGCAGCGGCTCGACCGGGTGCTGAACGAGCGCATCAGGCCCGCGGTCCATGCGCGGACCGTCCCGGTGGAGATCGCGGTCTGGAACGTGACGGGCGAACCGGTCCCCGTGTCCGAGGGCCTGGCCGCACCGTACGAACCCGTGGCGCTCGGGCACCGGTGGGGGCCGCCGTGGTCCACGAGCTGGTTCAGGATCAGCGGCAGGGTCCCGCAGGAGTGGGCCGGCCTGCGGGTCGAGGCGGTCATCGACCTCGGCTTCGACGTCACCGGTGCGGGCTTCTCCGCCGAGGGCCTGGTCCACCGGGCGGACGGCAGCGTGGTGAAGGCCCTCAACCCCCGCAACGCGTACATTCCGGTCGCCGACCCGGCGGTGGGCGGCGAGGAGTTCACGTACTACGTCGAGGCCGCCGCCAATCCCGACCTGAACGATGACCACATCCCGTCCCGGACCGGGGACCGGCCCCCGTGGATGAGGGGAGCCGAATCGGAGGCCGCACCCCTGTACCAGCTGCTCCGCCTGGAGCTGGCGGTCTTCGACGCGGAGGTGTCCGGGCTCGTCCATGACCTGGACGTCCTCGGGGGGCTCATGCGCGAACTGCCCGAGGCCGAACCGCGCCGCTGGCAGCTGCTGCACACCATCGAGCGGGCCCTGGACGCGGTCGACCTCCAGGACATCGCCGGCAGCGCCGCCCCCGCCCGCGAGGTGCTGCGCCCGGCGTTCGCCGCTCCGGCGGCTTCCGGCGCCCACCGGATGTCCGCCGTCGGGCACGCCCACATCGACACCGCCTGGCTGTGGCCGCTGCGCGAAGCCGTCCGCAAGGTCGCCAGAACGCTCTCCAACGTCACCCACCTCATGGACGACCACCCGGACTTCCTCTTCGCCATGTCCCAGGCCCAGCAACTGGCCTGGCTCAAGGAGCAGCGCCCCGAGGTCTACGGCCGGGTGCGGGAGAAAGCGCGGAAGGGGCAGTTCCTCCCCGTCGGCAGCCTGTGGGTGGAACCCGACACCAACATCACCGGCGGTGAGTCCCTCGCCCGGCAGCTGATCCACGGAAAGCGGTTCTACCTCGACGAGTTCGGCGTCGAGACCCAGGAGATGTGGCTGCCCGACACCTTCGGCTACAACGCGGCCATGCCACAGCTGATGAAGCTGGCCGGGGTCCGGTGGTTCCTCACCCAGAAGATCTCCTGGAACACCACCAACAGGTTCCCGCACCACACCTTCTGGTGGGAGGGCATCGACGGCACCAGGATCTTCAGCCACTTCCCGCCGGTCGACACCTACAACGCGGAGATCACCGGCGCCGAACTCGCCCATGCCGTCGGCAACTTCCAGGACAAGGAGGCGGCCAACAGCTCACTGCTCCCGTTCGGTTACGGTGACGGCGGCGGCGGCCCCACGCGGGAGATGCTGGCGCGGGCCGAGCGTCTCGGCGATCTGGAGGGCTCGGCCAGGGTCGTCATCGAGAGGCCCTCGGACTTCTTCGAGCGGGCACACGCCGAGTACCCCGACGCGCCGGTGTGGCAGGGGGAGCTGTACCTGGAGTTCCACCGCGGCACGCTGACCAGCCAGTTGAGGACCAAGCAGGGCAACCGGCGCAGCGAGCACCTGCTGCGGGAGGCGGAACTGTGGTCGGCGACGGCCGCCGTGCGCACCGGGTTCGCGTACCCGTACGAGGCTCTGGACCGGCTGTGGAAGACGGTTCTGCTGCACCAGTTCCACGACATCCTGCCCGGCTCCTCCATCGCCTGGGTGCACCGGGAGGCGGAGCAGACCTATGCCGCCGTCACCGCCGAACTGCTCGCGCTCACGGACGCGGCCCAGCGCGCCCTGGCCGGCGAGGGCAGCCTGCCCGTGGTCTTCAACGCCGCCCCGTTCGCCCGCGACGGTGTCCCCGCCCTCGGCGCCACGCTCCGGACCGGGCCGCCGGTCCGGCCCGTCGCCCCGGTCCCCTGCGGGGACGGTTTCGTGCTGGACAACGGCCTGGTCCGGGTCCGGATCGATGCCCGGGGCCTGGTGACCTCGGCGTACGACATCGCGGCCGACCGCGAAGCGCTGGCCCCCGGCTCCCCCGCCAACCTCCTCCAGCTGCACCAGGACTTCCCCAACGAGTACGACGCCTGGGACATCGACGTCTTCTACCGCAACACCGTTCGCGACCTGCTCGACGCCGACTCGGTCGCGGCGGAGGAGGACGGTGTCCGGATCGTGCGGACCTTCGGCGACTCCCGCATCGAACAGCTGCTCTCCCTGCCCGAAGACTCCCGGCGTCTGGACATCGACACCGGGATCGACTGGCGCGAGAGGGAGAAGCTCCTCAAGGCCGCCTTCCCGCTCGACGTGCGGGCCGACCACTCCAGTGCGGAGATCCCCTTCGGTCACGTCCGGCGCCCCACCCACACCAACACCAGCTGGGACGCGGCCAAGTTCGAGATCTGCGCCCACCGCTTCCTGCACCTCGGCGAACGGGGGTGGGGTGCGGCCTTGGTGAACGACTCGACGTACGGGCACGAGGTCACCCGGGACGTCCGCGCCGACGGCGGCACCACCACCACCGTCCGGCTCTCCCTGCTCCGCGCTCCCCGCTACCCCGACCCGGACGCCGACCAGGGCCACCACCACCTGCGCTACGGGTTCGTCATCGGGGCCGGCATCGAGGACGCCGTCCGCGAGGGCTACGCGTTCAACCAGCCGGAGCGCAGCGTCCCCGGCGCGGCCGAAGTCCGGCCGCTCGTCACCGCGGACAACGAGGCCGTCGTCATCGAGACGGTCAAACTCGCCGACGACCGTTCCGGCGACATCGTCGTACGCCTCTACGAGGCCCACGGCGGACGCGCCCGAACCGTCCTGACCACGGGCTTCCCGCTGGCGTCGGCGGCCTGCACCGATCTGCTGGAGCGCGAATCCGGCCCGCCCGAGAACACGGAATCCGTACGGACGGACGGCCCAGGGGTACGTCTGGCCCTGCGTCCGTTCCAGATCCTCACGCTCCGGCTGAGACCCCTGACCGGTGCCTGAGCCCCGGTGACCGTCACACCACCCACGCCCGAGAAAGCAGAACCGCCGTGCCCGCACTCCCCGCCGCCGTCCTGTTCGACATGGACGGCACCCTGGTCGACACCGAGCACCTCTGGCTCCAGGCCACCACCGAACTGGCCGCCGCCCTCGGCCACACCCTCGTCGAGGAGGACCTGCCCGAGGTGCTCGGCCGCGCCGTCGGCCACACCGCCGCGCATCTGCACCGCGTGACCCGGACCGGCCTCACTGCGGACAGCCTGGCCGAACTCCTCACCAACGCGTTCAGCAGCAAGGTCGCCGCCGGAGTCGTCCCCCGGCCCGGTGCCCTGGCCCTGCTCGCCGGACTGCACGACGCCGCCGTGCCCACCGCGCTGGTCTCGGCCTCCCCCCGCCGCATCGTGGACCTGGTTCTCGGCCACCTCGGCCACGACTGGTTCCGCCTCACCCTCGCCGCCGAGGACACCGAGCGGACCAAACCCGACCCCGCCCCCTACCTGGCCGCCGCCGCCCGGCTCGGGCTGGACCCTGCGGCCTGCGTGGCCGTCGAGGACACCCCGGCAGGGGTCGCCTCCGCGCACGCCGCCGGCTGCGCGGTGCTGGCCGTCCCCTCCACCGTGCCGATCGCCGGGGCCGCCCGGATCACCCTGCTGGACAGCCTCGAACAGGCCGACCTGGCGCTGCTCTCCACACTGACCACGCCGACTACCCAGCCCACCCCTCGCCCGTGACACCGGCGGCGATGTCGGCCCCGCCCTCATGAAGGAGCCGCGGCAGGGCGATCGGGCGAGTGCGGCCGCCGGCGGCCGGCCCCGGAGGCACACCAGGTCAACACCGCGGGCTCCGCTCTACAGCAACTCCAGAATCTCCCTCAGCTCTGCGGCGGAGGGAATCCACTCCCCCGCCGCCGCGTTGGCCCTCACCTGTTCCGGCTTCGTGGCCCCCGCGATCACCGAACTACAGCCCGGGAACGCTGCGAGGCCACCGACCGCGATCTCCAGGACGCTGCGGCCGTACTTCCCGCCCCACGCGATCAGCGCCTCTACGGTGTCGAGCCGCGCCTCCGTCACTTGATAGGCGCTCTCGGCGATGCGGGTCCCTTCCGGAATGTCCTTGCCCCGCCGCACCTTTCCGGTCAGCAGGCCGTTCGCCAATGGAAAATACGGAAGTACTCCCAGTCCGAAATGGCGTGCGGCCGGGACGACTTCATTCTCGCTGTCGCGATTGAGCAGCGACCAGTGGTTCTGCGCGGATATGAAGGGCTCGAACCCTCCGGAACGGGCGATACACGCGGCTTCGGCGATCTGCCAGCCCATGAAGTTGGAGTTGCCGATATAGCGGATCTTTCCTTCACGAACGAGCTCGGACAAGGCCGCGAGCGTCTCCTCGACCGGGGTGATCGGATCAGGCGTATGGATCTGGTAGAGGTCGATGTAGTCCGTACGGAGACGCCGGAGGGACGCCTCGACGGCGCGGCGGACGTACGCACGTCCGCCCTTGGCGCCGGCTGCGGGTCCGTACCCCATATCCATTCTCTGATGCCCGAACTTCGTGGCCAGGACGACATTCTCCCGCTCTGTCCGAAGGCATTCACCGAGCACGGACTCGGAGTCTCCGTAGACGTCGGCCGTATCGAAGAGGGTGATCCCGGCGTCCAGCGCAGCACTGACCACCGGGCGCGCCTGGTCAAGCCCGACGGACCGGCCCAGTTCATTGCATCCCAACCCGACTGCGGAGACCCGTAAACCCGAAGTGCCCATTGGCAGATAGCGCATGGTTTCACATTCTACGGATACGTGACGAGCGTTCAAGAGGTCCTCGCAGAACGCAAGAACACCATCCGAATCAAGTCTTGCCGATGCCATCGGGATCAGGGCCGAAATGAGCGCCGGAGTGTCTGTTGCAGCGGATCAATTGGGCAGCAGTGACGTGAGAGACAGAGGGGAGGGAGATATTCGTACCAGGATTTGGCCGAATCCACAGGAGACACAGGTGGAGCCTCTTGACGTTCCTGAATGGTTGCCGACAATCGAATAAGTCGGGTGCTGAT
The DNA here is from genome assembly GCF_045207435.1 of Streptomyces sp. NBC_00876. Lineage (NCBI taxonomy): Bacteria > Bacillati > Actinomycetota > Actinomycetes > Kitasatosporales > Streptomycetaceae > Streptomyces > Streptomyces sp. NBC_00876. The sequence goes on along the minus strand of NZ_CP108800.1, from coordinate 6,546,701 downwards.
TTCGTCGTGCTCTGTGCAGAAGATCTCGGCGGCGACAGAGCACACGCGGACCGCGCGGGTAGCGTCAATGCCGCCTTGGCAGCCCGCCGCACATCCCTGCGATGACGGCACCGCCGACGCACGACTGCCGAAGTCACGAATTCGACCGGCTCACCATTGCTGTCCGTGGTGGGGACGTCTGCCCGGCATGACCAAGGGAGCAGGACAGTGACCGAGGAATCGCCCAGGACCGAGGTCCGCCGCATCGCCGGAAGGATCGGGGCGGAGATCCGGGGTGTCGAGCTGAGGGAGCCGGACAGGCTGGGGCCCCAAACCATGGCGGAGATCCGGGCCGCCCTGCTCCGGCACAAAGTGATCTTCTTCACCGGCCAGCACCTGAACCATGCCGACCATGTGGCGCTCGCCCGTCGCTTCGGCGCGGTGACCCGCCTTCCGGGCTCGCAGCACGGTACCCATCCGGAAGGATTCCCGGAGATTCTGGTCGTCGATACGGCTGCGAACGAAGCTCGGCGCGGCATGAGGTTCGAGGAGCGGCTGCGCCGTAAGTCGGAGCGGCATGACTCCGGTTGGCACGTGGACGTCGCCTCCGTCGTGAATCCGCCGGCCCTGTCGGTGCTCAGCTGCGAAGTGGTCCCGGAGTTCGGCGGCGACACCCAGTGGACCAGCCTCGTCGCCGCCTATGAGGGGCTGTCCCGTCCGCTCCGGCAGCTGGCCGACGGTCTGCGCGCCGAGCACGCTCTGCACGCCGGGGTACGGCTGCTCCTGTCCGACGATGAGGACCTGGAGATCATCCGCAAGCGGGTCCGGGAAACACTGGTGTCCCTCCACCCCGTGGTGCGGGTGCACCCGGAGACCGGAGAGAAGGCGCTCTTCCTGCCACCGTCCTCCGTCTCCCACATCGCCGGCCTGCTCCCCTGGGAGAGCGACGGCATCCTCGACGTGTTCCTCACCCACCTCAGCCGCCCGGACTACACCGTGCGACATCGCTGGGCACCCGGCGATGTCGCCATCTGGGACAACCGCGCGGTCGCCCATCTCCAGCCCGCTGATCTCCCTCACACCGACTACCGGCGCACGATGTACCGGGTGCTGGTCCTTGGCGACCGCCCGGTCGGACCGGACGGATTCGTCTCCGAGTCCGTCCGGGGCGAACCGCTCAAGGACTTCAGCCAATCCGGCGGGGGCGAAGCCACCGGACCGGTACCGGAATAGATGTACTGCGGACAGGACTCCGGCGCCCCGGGACTCAGGCCCCCGGCCCCGGCCCGAAGGCGATGCGCACTCCACAGAGGTCGGTGCCCCCGGCGCCGGCCCTTCCCGAAGGCCGCGACGTCCACAACGCCATCGTTGCGACGCACCGACCGGCACCCGCTTCAAGTAGATCGGCTCCACCCACGTCTCCGCCTACGAACCATCGAGGTGAGGTCCTCTTGCGGATCGTCTATCTGCACGCGTGCGAGATTCCCTCGGTCTACGCCAACGGCGTTCATGTGATGCGCATGTGCGACGCCTTCGCCGACGCGGGGCATGAGATCACCCTCTACGCGGGGACGGGTTCCACGTCGGCCGATGACATCCACGCGTACTACGGGAACCGCAACCGGTTCCCGGTACGCATCTTCGGCACTCCCCGGATTCCGGTGCTCGGCCGTTGGATCCGCGCCTGGCGGATCCGCCGGGACGTGCGCCGCTCCGGTGCCGTCGATCTCGTCTACGGCAGGGATCTGTACGCGCTGCTCGCCTCGGCCGGTCTGGCGCCTCTCGTCTACGAAACGCACCTTCTGAGGCCCGGCAGGGGCCAACGCCTCGTCGAACGGGTGCTCTTCCGATTGCCGGGTCTGCGCCGCGTGGTCACCGTCACCCATGCGCTCGCCGAGGACTACCGCCGCACCGTCCCCCGGTTGCGACGCCGCGGCGGGCCGGAGGTGGTGGCCGTCTCCGACTGTGCCGATCTCCCGCCGGACACAGGGCCGGCGGCCACGCTGCCGGGCCGGCCGGACGCCCTGAAGGTGGGGTATGTCGGCCATCTCTACCCGGGCCGGGGCATCGACGTCGTGCTCGCTCTGGCCGGCTCCCTGCCTGATGCGGACTTCCACCTCGTCGGCGGCACGGACGAGGACCTGGCCCACTGGCGGAGCCGGCCCCGTACGCCCAACGTGTACTTCCACGGCCATCAGCCGCCCGCCCGGCTGCACCCCTACTACCGCGCGTTCGACCTCGTCCTCGCCCCCTACCAGCAGCGCGTCGCCGTGGCCGGTGGCATGGGCGACATCAGCCGCTGGATCTCGCCGATGAAACTGTTCGAGTACATGGCCCACGGCAAGACGATCATCGCCTCCGACCTGCCGGTGCTCAGGGAGGTCCTGACGGACGGCGTCAACTGCCTGCTCTGCCCGCCCGATGACCTCGCGGCCTGGACCGCGGCCGTAAAGCACCTGGCCGGCGCGCCCGAGGAACGTGCGGCCCTGGGAGCGACGGCCGAACGGCAACTGCGCAGCGACTACACCTGGCGGGCCCGCGTGGACCGGGTCCTGCCCAACCTGGACAGCGCACCCGGGCTCGGGAGCGGATGACGACAGTGAACACGAACGAGCCGGTCGCCGATGCGGCGATCGACGGCGTCCTCATCACTGAAGAAAGGGCATTGCCTTGTTGATCTGCGGCATCAAGGTTTCGCATGACGGCGGCATCGCGGTGATCGACGGAAACCGTCTGCTCTTCAGCGTCGAGTTGGAGAAGTTCGACAACAATCCACGCTACAGCCCACTGGGGGATCTCCGTCGGGTGCCGGACATCCTCAGGTCCGAGGGTGTGGACCCCGAGGACATCGACCGCTTCGTCGTGGACGGCTGGAGGACATCGGTCGAGAATCCCTGGGCCGTGTCCACGTTCAAGGACGGAGAACCGACTGTCCTGCCCGTAGCGCCCTACGTGGACGGCTCGCTGTCGGCCGATCCTCTGCACCGCTACACGTTCACCGCGCACGACTTCAGCCGGAGGTCTCCCGGTTACGTCAGCTACCACCACGTGACGAACCATGTGCTCGGCGCCTACTGCTCCGGCCCCTTCGCCGCGCAGGGCGATGACGCCCTCGCGCTCGTGTGGGACGGCGGCACCACGGCCAGGCTGTACGCGATCGCGCCGAAGGAAGGGTCCGTCAGGCCGGTAGCCGAGTTACTGCCGTTCCGTGGAAGGCTGTTCGCTCTCTTCTCCGCAAACCTCGGGCCGTTTCGCACGAACTCCGAGGAGGATGGCCTCGAAGCCGATTGGCGCTACCGCTCCGTCCCGGGAAAGGCGATGGCCTATGCGGCGCTGGGCAAGGTGGAGCAGGACGCGCTCCCGGCTCTCGGCGCTCTCCTCGACGGCATGTCCGAGGCGGACAGGGAGAGCAGCCTCGCCCTGGGCCGGGAACTGACCACCAAGCGCGAGCGGCTCTTTCCGGGCATGTCGGACGCCGACCTCATCGCGACCTTCCAGGAATATCTCGGTCGCGCGCTCGTATCCGCCCTCGCAGACGTGGTGCGAGACAGATACAAGGGCCGATATCCGCGCCTGGTGATGGCCGGCGGCTGCGCTCTCAACATCAAATGGAACTCGGCGATCCGGGCCGCCGGGCTCTTCGAGGAGATCTGGATCCCGCCGTTCCCCAATGACTCCGGCGCCGCCATCGGCACCGCCTGCTGCGAGATGGTGAGCAGCACGGAACACCGCTCCCTCGACTGGGACGTCCACAGCGGTCCGCGCGTCTCCCGGGACGGGAGCCTGCCGCAGGGGTGGCGCGTACGAGCCTGCGACGAACGCCAGCTGGCCGAGCTGCTGCACGCCGAAGGGTCGCCTGTCGTCGTCCTCTCCGGCCGGGCGGAGCTCGGGCCGAGGGCGCTGGGGAACCGCAGCATCATCGCTCCCGCCACCGACGCCGGGACCAAGGGCCTGCTCAACGCGATGAAGGAGCGGGAGGCGTACCGCCCCGTCGCGCCGGTCTGTCTCGCGCACCGGGCGAGCGAGGTGTTCGACCCGGGGTGCGAGGACCCGTTCATGCTCTTCGAGCACCGTGTGCGGCCGCAGTGGGTACGGCGCATACCGGCGGTCATCCACCTCGACGGCACTGCGCGGCTGCAGACGGTCGGTTCCACGTCGAGCAGCGCCGTCGCGCGCATCCTCACGGCCTATGAGGAACTGAGCGGCATCCCCGTCCTGTGCAACACCAGCGCCAATTACAACGGGCGCGGCTTCTTCCCGGACGTCGCGTCGGCCGCCGAATGGGGCCGCGCCCGGTACGTCTGGTCGGACGGCCGGCTCTTCACCCGCCCTGAGCAGGCCGAGAAGTCGTAGCCCCGGTGAGGGGCGTGAGCGTCGCGCACCCGCGCACCGCGCACCGGGTTTCAGCCCGGTGCGCGGGTGCGTCGGGTGAGTCAAGTGAGTCAGGTGCCGGTGAGGCCGTCGGCCATCGGCTGGATGTCGCGCAGGGCATGTGCCATCAGGTGATCGGGTACGTCGCCGCCGCGGCCCTCCCAGGAGACGGGCAGGACATGGACGCCCGGCAGGTGAACAGCGTGGTAGGTGGGGAACGACGTCGTGCTGCTCAGTGGGCGGGCCGCGAGCAGGACACGTCCGCCGGGCACGACCGAGGCCAGTGCCTCACGGATCCCGGCGGTGGTGCCCGTCGTCTCGACGGCCACCTCCAGCCGCGGACCGGAGCCCGGTGCCGGGCCGGGCAGGGCCAGCCGGACGAGGCGGGCGAGGGCGCCGTCCCCCACCACCTGGGCGGCGGCCCCGCCCACGACCGTCGCGATGTCGTGGGCGGTGGCGGCCCAGGCACGCGCGGCGCGCTCGCCGGCTCCCACCGGGGGGTACCCGTACGCCCAGGTCTCGGCGGCTTCCGGGTCGTCGGCGAACCACACCAGGTCCGCTGCCGCCGGGGAGCCGTCCCAAGGGCGTGTGACGCGCCGCCAGGCGCTCACGGCGCGCCGCCTTCGAGGAGACCGGCCGGGGAGACGGCGCGGCCGAGTCGCGCGGAGGTGTAGGCGGCCTCCACCACTGCCTGGGTGCGCAGGCCGTCGGCGAGGCTCACGTCCACCGGTGTGCCCTCGTGGACCGCCCGCGCGAAGCGGGTGAACGCCCAGGTGCGCAGGTCGATCGCGGTCGGTGGCGGCCCGGTGGCGGGCCCTGACTCCGGATCGGGCGTCCCCCGCCGGGTGAGCGCGTAGTGCGGTGTCAGCCGCACCTCACCCTTCTCGCCCCAGACCCGGGTCCGCATGCCGCGGCCGCCGGCCACGCTCGCGCTGCCCACGAGGGTGGCGACGACGGTGCCGAAGCGCAGGACGACACTGACCACGTCCTCGATTCCGGGGGCCGACGCCGTCGACGAGGGTGCGGTCTCCGCGTAGACGCGGTCGGGTTCGCGGCCGATGAGTGCCCGGACCGCGTCGATCTGGTGGATGAGGTTCATGATGAGGAATCCGCCGCCCGCGCGCTCTTTCGACAGGCGCCAGGTGGTGGAGACGCGACCGCTGATGCCGCCGAGGAAGTACGCGGCGGGCTTGTCGGTGAAGTACGTGGTGGCGGCGCCGAGCGGCTCGCCGATCTCCCCCGCCTCGACGGCCGCGCGGGCCTGGAGGAACCTCGGGTCCGTGCGGGTCGGGAAGAGGACACCGGTGCGCAGCCCGCTCCTCTCCGCGAGCTCGGCCATCCGCCGCGCCGGGACCAGGTCCTGGGCGACGGGCTTCTCCAGCAGGACGTGCTTGCCGGCGGCCAGTGCCTGGGTGAGCAGCGGCTCGTGGGTGTCGTGCGGAGTGGCGACGACGACCACGTCGACGTCGGGGCGCGCCAGCAGGGCCGACACGGAGGTCTCCCATGCTCCACCGAACCGGGCGGCGGTCTCCTGCGCCAGCTCCGCGACGGGGTCGTGGCAGGCGGTCAGCTCGGCCTCGTCCGCCGCGGCGAGCGCCCTGGCGTCCTCGATGCCGATGTCTCCGCAACCGAGCAGGCCGAAGCGCAGCGGGCGGGCGACGAGAGCGGGCCGGCCCGGGGCAGGGCTCGGGGCGTCCCAGTGCAGCACGGCGCTGATGAAGGCACGGTCGTCGGCGAGGCGCCGGTAGACCTCCGGGGCCTTGTGTGCCGGATAGTCGGCCAGGACGTCCCTGACGGTGAAGCGGCGCTGCTCCAGCAGGGAGAAGAAGAGGTCGGAGAGCCGTTCCTCATCCGCCTCGGTCATCCGGGAGACATGGGCGCCGCGCAGGTGGATCCGGCGGTCGTGGAGTTGCTGGAGCGGAACGTGGGCCTGTTCGGCCCTCGGCGATCCCAGCAGTACCACCCGCCCGCCGTCCGCGGCCGCGGCGATGGCGACGGCCAGGCCGGGGCCGGTGTCGGTGGCGTCCACGACGAGGGGGGTGCCGCCCTCGAGCCGTCCGGGCTCCTCGAACACGGTGAAGGGTTCGCTCCTGGTGCTCCACGTTCTGGCGGCGGACGCCGCGACCGCCCGCACCCTCGGCGCGCCGAGGGCCACCGCCAGCCGGCGGGTGATGACACCGAGCAGGCCCTGGCCGACCACCGTCACCGGCTCTCCCGGGCATCCCCCGGCCTCGATGCCGTGCAGCGCGGTGAGGGCGAGCTGCCAGACCGCGGCATCGGCGGGCCGGACGCCATCGGGCAGCGTGCGCACACAGCGGGGTGGCACGACCGCCACATCGGCGTGGCGCGCCCGGCGTACCGCTACCCGGGTACCCGCGGCTAACCCGGGGCCGCTGCGCACCGTACCGGCGGCCATGTAGCCGGGGAACTCCGGGAACCGGGAACCGGCGGTCGGACGATCCAGCAGGATCGCGCGTTCGGTACCGGGTGACAGGACGCTCACGGCGACATCGACCACGACATGTCCGGGGCCGCCCTGCGGTTCGTCCTGTTCGACGACCTCGCACCTGCCGCGACCGGGTAGGACCACCTGTCTCATGCACGCCTCCACGGGAAATTCAGAGATTTCGATCGGGGATGATCCCCGATTGCGGAATGGATGCCCGAATACCATTGCCCACAGGCGGTGTTGACCGAACGTTGATTCTCAGGCACGGTAAAGCGCGTGATATCTTTGACACTGCGAAAGATGAATTTCGATCCCCGGACCATCGCACTCGTCGAGCATGATTTCGCCCGCTTCCTCGCGCGGTTCAGGCAACGCCGCCGCGTACGGAAGCCGGAAGGCGTCCCACAACACCGCAGAATCCATTTGGGCTGTGGCGACCGGCGCGTTCCCGGCTGGCTCAACTGCGATGTCGCCGGCTCCGAGTTCGACATCGATCTGGCGGCCGGCCGGCTGCCGTTCCCGGACGGCTCGGTATCGGTGGTGGTGATGCAACACGTCGTCGAGCATCTGGAACTGCACGGGCAACTGATCCCGCTGTTGCGGGAACTGCACCGGGTCTGCGCGGACGATGCCACGCTCTGGCTGTCCTGCCCAGATCTGGCCAAGGTCTGCGCCGCCTACGCCGTGGACCGGGGGCAGGCCCTGAAGGAGGACCGCTGCAGCCGTTGGCCGGACTACTCCCTCGGCGGAGCTCCCGTCCAGCACTTCATCAACGACCTCTTCCAGGCGCGCGGCAGACACCGCAACCTCCTCGATCTCGAACTGCTCGACTGGGCGCTCGGCCAGGCCGGCTTCCTCTCCGGCGAACGGATCATGGAAGCCGACCTGCTCGCCGCGCACCCCGAGTTCCCGGCACGACACGACGACGCGCAGTCTCTTTACGTGAGGGCGTGCAAGTCCCGGTAGTGGCACCACAGGTCGTAGAGAGGGATCTCCGCCGGGTCGGCCCGGGTCGGTTTGACCGGATCCGTCCAGTGAACCATCAGCGCCGGGGGGACGGCGGGGTGCACGATCCCGCCGTCCTTCGCCTGGACGCCGGGCGCCCAGGCGAAGACCTCGGCCGGAATGGTCCGGTCGCCGGTGGCGGTGCGCAGTTGATGCAGGCTGGTGTAGGGCAGCCCCGATGTGACGATGAGGTAGTTCAGGAACGGCTGCTCGTAGCCGAGCTTCATGTGCGGCGCCAGCTCGCGGGCCGCGGGAAGCGCGGCAGTGATTCCAGCCAATGAGAGCGCGCCTTTCCGGGAGGTCACGAATCCGGTGTTCGCGGCGTATTCATACTGCTTCGCCGTCAGCTTTCCGGACTTCCTGATGGATTCCAGCCAGGCGCGCCCCGGAAGGTTCGACGTGGCGGTGACGAAACCGTAATCCGCGAGGTAGTCGAAGACGAAGTCGATGTTCCGCAGGACGGCCGTGTCGCTGTCGATATAGAGAAACTCGTCGAACTCGCCCTCCCACGCGGCGAGTTTCCTGAAATGCCCTTTTCGCCGCTGGTGGAACGAGAGGCTGATCTCATCACACCGTGACAGCAGCCGCTCGTCCTCCCACACCGTGAACCCGTACCGGTCGCCCAGCGCGGCGACCTGTCCGTACTCTCCGTCGAAGGGGATCAGCCGGAGCGGAATGTCGGGGTTGGTGCGGCGGAAGCTGTTGAGGAACACGGTGACCAGCTCCACCACACGGTCGTTGGCCACGAAGTACACGCCGCGTTCGGGCATGGCGTCTCGCCCCTTCTCGTCAAGGAGTGCCGGGTCAGGAGTCGGTGCGGGCAGTTCGCGGATCAACGCGGACGGCCTCGGGGACGAAGTCGTCAGTCGTCCGAGACGAAGCCGTCCGGGCCGGCCGGGTGATCGCCCCGAAAGCGGCAAGCACACCGGCAACCGTGACCTGCGGCAATGATGGAAAGCGGTAGGACGCGCACTCGGAAAAGTCACTGAGTCGTTCGGGACGGACGGCGGCAGCGCGCTCTCCCATCCTCCGGATTGCACATGCCCAGTCAAGGGTGCGCACTACCCGACGCACCGATTCGGACACCCGGCGTAGTGGACTGCCGGCGCGGGGGACCGCGGACGTTCCCGCCATTCCCCGCATGCTGACCGACAACACGACCGCCCGGCGCGACAGCGCACGGGCATCCCCCCTCCTCAGCGCTTCCGGCTACCCGGCGCCGCCCATCCATCCGTAGGCCTTCGCGCAGGTCTCGGCGCCGGCCGCGCGCCACGGTCCCTCGACCGCCCGCCTCGACCCGCTGCCCACACCCACGGCGCCGTGGCGCGCGAAACCGCGCGAACCGGTCCGGCTCCTGCCGCGACGAGAACCTCGACCGGACCCCCGTTCCCCGCCGCGCCCGGCACCCGGTACGGGCCCAGGCCGAATGACTGGAAGAGGACGAGGCCCGGCACGGAACCCCGCACGGCTCGGGACCGGACAGGACACGGCGGGTCGCCGAACGGACCTTGCCTGGCTCCACCAGCTCGAACGGCTCAGCCGGGCCACAGCGAGCGGGCCGTCAAGGTAACGGCATTCACGCAGGTCAATGCGTGGGTGACGCCGGCAGCCAGGCGTCGCAGCACGGTCGGCCGGCGTGAAGTCGTTGCCAGGGCCCTGATGTGCGGGACGGCGGCCGTGCAGGCTACTTTGCTCGGATGAGTCTCCTTGATGATGTGGCCGAGCGCGACGGCTGGCGGTGCTGGGTGTGTGACGAAGCGGTCGACCCCGACGAGTCGGTGAACGACCCGCGGGGGCCCAGCGTCGACAGCCGGACCGCCGACCGGAAGGCCAAGGTCGCCGAGCGGCTCGCGCACCGCGGATGCAACACCCGCAAGGGCGCGGTCAAGGTGGTCATCGCCTGGCCGGACCGCCTGTACGTGGTCGAACCCGCGCCGCTGATCACCGTTGCCGGGAGGCTGGAGCGAAAGGGGGGCCGCGAGATGGTGGGCCGCTGCCCGACCAGGCGGGACGCCCAGGAGGCGGCGGACTGGCTGGTGGACCGGTTCTCCCGACTGGTACCGGGACTGCCGGTGACCGCCGACATCGAGCCGGGCGGCGGCCAGTTCCTCATCACCCTGGCCACGGGCCGCCGCTGACCAGGGATCACCGGCGCGTGCTCGCGTGGGCTGAGCCGTGGGCGTTCGGCATCGACCTGTCCACCGGCCAACTTCCCGTCGGGCGCTTGTGCAGCCGTGTGAGAAGCTCAGGCCGCTCGATCAGCACTCCGGACGAAGCCTCTGACGAGCCGCCTCAAGACGCTCGTCATAGTCGGATGCGAACAGCTCAGGAAGCGTCTTGTCGAGCGTTCCGGCGATCCTGTGGATCGGCGCCCAGACCGCCGGATCGTCGACAATCTGGCTGAGGTCCGTCATCTGGAGTTTCTCCAGCCAGTGCGACAGCACCAGCGCCTCGTCACTCGTGAGTTTGATCGTGACCCGGCCATCGCTCATGCACACCCCCTCGGCTCGGCCCACCCTCGACGCACGAACCCACTGGTCTTCGACCTTGACCAAACACATAGGGGCCCCGGCGCACAGGAACTCAGGTGCCGGTCGGCTCACTCGCGGCGGTCCCCTGTGCGAAGTTCCACGCATCTAGGACCATCTCGGAGAGGTCCGAGCGGCACGGCGTCCATCCCAGTCGTTCCCGGGCACGGGCGGAGGAGGCGACGAGCGTCGCAGGATCACCGGGCCGGCGCGGGGCGGCGACTTCGGGAAGGGGATGGCCGGTCACCTTGCGCGCCGCGGCAATCACCTCGCGCACGGAGAAGCCGTTGCCATTGCCGAGGTTGCAGACAAGGTGCTCTCCGGGCAAGGCGGCGTCGAGAGCGAGCAGATGGGCTTCGGCAAGATCCGCGACATGGATGTAGTCGCGGACACACGTGCCGTCAGGCGTGGCGTAGTCGTTCCCGTAGACGGAGATCGCCTCGCGCCGGCCCTGTGCGACCTGTAGCACCAGGGGTATGAGGTGGGATTCCGGATCGTGGCGCTCTCCGCGGGAACCGACCGCGCCGGCGACATTGAAGTACCGCAGCGACACCGCGGTGAGACCGTGAGCGGCACTCTCACCGGCGATCATGTGATCCACCGCGAGCTTGGACGCACCGTAGGGGTTCACGGGGACGGTCGGCGTGCTCTCGGAGATCACGGCGGTCGCCGGTTCCCCGTAGACGGCGCAGGTCGAGGAGAAGACGAGCGTGCCCACGCCCGCCTTGCGCATCGCCCGGATCAGGGCGAAGGAACCGAGAACGTTCGTGTCCCAGTATTTCTCCGGGTTGATCATCGATTCGCCGACCTCGGCGACCGCAGCAAGGTGCATCACCGCCGTATACGACGAATCGAGCACCTCGGCGGCATCCTGGATGCGCCCCTCCACGAACGCGGCACCAGCCGGTACTGCCTCTCGGAAGCCGGTGGACAGATCGTCCAGGACGGTAACCCGGTATCCGGTCTCGATCAGACGTGCGGCAACGACAGAGCCTATGTAGCCGGCCCCGCCGGTCACCAGGATCCGCCCCAGCAGGTTGCTCATGTGTGTACGTCGCCTCTCTCGTTCGCGGGCTTCCACAGAGGTAGCCCGGACAACTGCTCACCCACGGCCCCTCCCTTGGGCAGACGCCGAGTTGCAGCTCATCAGTATCACTGGCGAGCCCGTCCGGAGTGATAACGCTCAAGGTGTCCTCCTTCAGCCCCCCTTCAGCCGTTGAACCGACTGGGACGGGCGCGTTTCAACGTGGCACGCCACGGCTCTCCACGTGTACCGCGTCGACGGGTCAGGACCGTCGGGCACTGCGAGATCCTTGCCCCGGACCGGAAGAGGATGCCCAAGTACCAAGGGAACGTGGCCACTCACGGATATCCGGTGGAGGAGACGATGTCATGCTCCTCGCCTCCGGCATCCAGGCTTCGCATCTGCGCCTGCCACTCCGCCAGGCGGCGCCTTTCAGGGAGTTCACCGATGGCGCCGCCCAACTAGCCTGCCTCTGACGAGTGCGAGAACGACGTCACTGACAAGCCGACATTAGGACAAGCCAGTTGAAGCATGATCAGCTATCATCGAGACGTTCGATTAGCTGATGCCAACGGGGGCAAAGTGAGAAGAGCAGTCATCACAGGCGGCGCCGGGTTCCTTGGGTCACACCTGTGCGAACGCCTGCTGGACTCTGATTACGAGGTCGTGTGCCTCGACAATTTCCTGACGAGCGACCCTGACAACATCGCCCACCTTATGGATCACGAGTCCTTCCGGCTCGCCCGCGCCGATGTCACCGGGTACATCCATGTGGTGGGGGGCGTGGACGTCGTGCTCCACTTCGCGTCGCCCGCGTCGCCGATCGACTACCTCCAACTGCCCATCGAGACCCTGAAGGTGGGCTCGATCGGAACCCTGCACGCTCTGGGGCTCGCGAAAGAGAAGGGCGCTCGCTTCCTGCTGGCGTCCACCTCCGAGGTCTATGGCGACCCGCAGACCCACCCCCAGCCGGAGGACTACTGGGGGCACGTCAATCCGGTCGGTCCTCGCGGCGTCTACGACGAGGCCAAGCGATTCGCCGAAGCGATGACCACGGCCTACCGAACCCATCACGGGCTCGACACCGCGATTGTAAGGATCTTCAACACCTACGGCCCCAGGATGCGCGCCCACGACGGCAGGGCCATCCCCACGTTCATCAGGCAGGCCCTGGCCGGCGAACCCATCACCGTGTCGGGGGACGGCAGCCAGACCCGTTCCGTGTGCTACGTGGACGACCTGGCCAGAGGCCTGATCCAGTTCCTGGAGTCGGACGGTCACGGCCCCATGAACCTGGGCAACCCGTACGAGTTGTCCGTCCTCGAACTCGCGCACGAGGTGAAGCGACTCACTGGCTCGGACTCTCCCATCGAGTTCATCGCCAAGCCTCAGGACGACCCTATGATCCGGCGCCCCGACATCAGCCTTGCCGAAAGGAACCTCGGCTGGAAGCCGCAGGTCCCGCTCAAGGAAGGGCTGATCCGGACCATCGAGTGGTTCCGTCGGCACGCATCGGAAGAAGAAGGGGCCCTGGAGCGGGTTGCCGCTCTCTGACATGGACTGCACGCCGATATCGCTGGTCCTGGACATTCAAGCGGCTTCGGATCAACTCAGCCCACTCGGCCGGATGTTGCTGAAAGACGATCTTGAAGTGCTGGCTCGGACCCTGCGGGACCTGGCCTCCGTACACGGATGGAACGTCATCGATCACGGGCACTTCACCGAGTGGACCGCGTCCCGGGTGGAGAAGTACGACGAGGTTCTTGTCCTGGACAAGCTCTTCGTCGCACCCCCCGGCGGGGATGGTCCCAGGTACCATCGCGTCGCCGCACACCGGCGGCTGGCGGCCGGAGGGCGGCTGGTTCTGGATGTCTCGGGACTGCCCGACAGCCTGGCTGCCGGGGACCCCGCAGTACGCGTGGCCCTCGTGGACGATGCGGCATACAGCGGTGGCACCCTGGCCGGAGTGGTGGACCGTCTCGCCACATGCGGCTTCGTCGTCGACCGCGTGTTCGTCTCCGCGACGACCGATCGGGCACGTCAGCGGCTGGAGATGCGAAGTGGTGTGCCGATGGAGGCCTGCTTCCCCGATCCGGTCCGTGGCGACGTGATCCATGCCCACGACGTCTATCCGTGGCTTCCCCACTCGGGACGGCGCGCAGAGCCAATCGGGACGCAGGTGCCTGCGCGGCGGATCTCACCACTCCTGCACCGGGACGGTGCCTGGCTGAGCGATCCCGCGCTGGCCCAGGCACCGGCTCTGCGGAGGATTGCCGCCTCTGCGGTGGACCTGCTCCGGGACCACCTCGGCCGTGAGCCCGTGGCCGCGGATGTCGCCCTGCTGGGCAGAGATGTCGCGGTCCCCTTGCCGTCTGCCGCGGACGTGGCGGACACCACGCCTCTGAGGCAGCTTCTGGCCTCTCTCTTCTGAACGGCCCACACCCAAAGAACTTTGCATACGCAGCGCGTTCGTGAACCGGGCGCTTCACCCTCAGGGACTTCTCCATGCAAACAGCCTGGCCCCCGGCGGCTTCGGTATTCACTCTCGAAGGATTCATCTCCGCAGTTCTGAGCCGACCCGGCCACGAAGGGGGCTTCTGTTGTTGAACCAGGCCGCTTCCCACTTGCAGTTCGCCACCGACACAGGGCAGGTCCGTACCGTCCTCGTCGTCGTTCTCGACAGTCTCCGCTGGGACTCCTTCCAGGAAGCCCGGACCCCCGTGATCGACGAGGTCTGCTCGTTCACCGAGCAGCGGATGAGTTACGCCAGCTGGACTCTGCCCAGCCATTCCTGCCTCTTCTCCGGGCTGCTCCCCTGGCGCCCCGAGCCCGGCCGGGCGGCAGCCGCGACGTACCGCGACGACTTCCTGTTCTGGTCCCACCTCCTTACCGGCGATGGCAAGCACGCCGGCAACTTCCATCCGACCATGAGCCTCGCGGGCATGGCGGAGGAGTGCGGTTGGTCGGCTCACGCACGGGTGTCCATGCCGGTCCTTCGGCCTGAAGCAGGGCTGCGCCACGGTTTCCCCGACTACGTCCTGTCGCCGCAGGGCAGCGGCCTGGGTGCTCAGGTCTCCAGCATCCGGCTGGCCGACGACCGGCCGAACCTGGTGTTCATCAATGCCGCGGAGACGCACTACCCGTTCATGCTCCCCAAGTCTCGTCTGCCCAGGCTCCCCGGAGCCCACGGTGTGGCCGGCCGCGACCTCGCCGCAGGGTCCACCGGTCCGAGCGACGGCTACCTGCTGACGTTCTCCGACGACGACTACCTGGAGATGAAGGCGGCGCAGATACGGGCCGTCGAAGTGGCGGACCGCCGACTGGGCGCTGTGATCGAGCAGCTCCCCAAGCCCCTCGCGGTCGTCGTCACAGCTGACCACGGTGAACTCTTCGGGGAGGACGGCATGTTCGGCCACGGACCCTACTTCCATCCTGCCCTGTTCCAGGTGCCTCTGACGATGGGAGTGGTCTCTTGAGTACGGCAGTTTCGTTGCACTCCGCCGGGCACGGGCCGCACGACGGCTCCGGCGCCGACCCGCTGCTCTCCACTCTGGCTGCGGACGTACACGATGCGCGCGGGCGTATCGCCCCGCATTCCGTCCGCACGCCCACCGTGCGGCTTCCCTGGCTGGACACGGAGCATCGCGAGGTCTGGGCCAAGCTGGAGTGCTGGCAGGTCTCCGGCAGCTTCAAGGCCCGAGGAGCGCTGAACGCACTGGCAGGGTTCGAGCACGGTCAGATGTCGGTGACCGCCTCGGCGGGCAACCACGGCCTCGGGGTGGCCTTTGCCGCCCGGACCCTCGGCCAGCAGACTCGGGTCTTCGTTCCCGCCACGGCCTCGGAGCTCAAGGTCCGGCGGATCGCCGCAGCCGGTGCCCAGGTGACGGTGGTAGGCCGCGATCTCAAGGAAGCGACCGACCACGCAGTGGAGTACGCGCAGCGCCACAAGCTGCCGTTCATCTCTCCGTACGCCGATTGGAACGTTGCGGCGGGTCAGGGCACCTGCATGGCCGAAGCCATCGAGGACGCGGGAGACTTCGACACCGTCGTCGTACCCCTCGGCGGTGGGGGTCTGCTGAGCGGGGTCGGCGCCTACGCCGTGCAGCAGTCCCCGGACACACGGCTCATCGCCACGCATCCTGAGGTATTCAACCGGCCCTTCGGCCAGGACTCCGTAGACAACTGCCTGCGCAGGGCAACTCCGCCGACCTATGCGGACGGTCTCGCGGTGCAGCACACCTTCGCCAATCCGCTGGCCGATGTGCTGGATCGGCTGCTGGGCGAGGTCTGTTCCGTCTCCGAGAACGAGATCGTCCTCGGTATCTACGCGCTACTCCATGAGCACAGCCTTCTGGTCGAGGGAGCAGGCGCAACGACCGCAGCCGCGCTCCTGAGCGGAAAGGTGCCCGGCGACACGGGACGCACTCTCCTCATCCTGTCCGGCGGCAACATCTCCTCCTCCGCTCTGGCCCGTGCCATCGTTGCCGAGGTCCACGATGAGCATCTGCGCATCGGCCTCGGGCTCCGGCGGAATGTGCCGGTCCTGGAGAAGAACGAGGTTGCCGGGCTTCCCAGGCAGCGGGCGACGGGCCTGCCGCAGGACAGCACGGCAGTCGGCTCACCGGTGACCGGTTCCCCGGACACCCGCTGGGCAGAGCGTTCGCTGTCGCTGGACGACACAGCGGCACGGGCAGAGGACCACCAGCGCTACCTCGAAGCCGTCGCCCTGCCGAAGGGCAAGGTGGCGCACGAGGCCCTCGACCGGCTGCGGGACCTGGCGGACGACCTGGCCCAGGAGCTTCGCTCACCCGACTCCGGTCTTCCGGACGTGGCACCTGGGGCCCAGGAGGACACGCTGCGTCTGTTGCTCCGTGTGCGCGAGACGCTCACCAACGGACTGGAGTGGGCGAGCCCTGCGTACGACCAGAGCCAGCGGGTGAACTTCTACGACACCTCCGCTCAGGCCGCGGGCGGTGTCAACTACGCCCGGTACGGGACGAACGACCTGCGCACCCTGGAGCTCGGGCTCACCGAGATGCTCGGCCTGACCCACGGTGCTTCCGAACTGCTCGCCACCTCAAGCGGCATGGCCGCCTACCAGGTGGTCGAGAGCCTGCTGCTACGCCACGCGGTCGAGCCCGGCGACACGGTCGCCTATGCGCCGTACATCTACTTCGAGGCCGCGGAACAGCTTGAGGGGCTCCGCTTCCTGAACCATGTGCGCGCCGACAGCTACGACGCGGACCGGTTGGTCGAAGTCGTCGAAGAGCGCAACGCAAAGGTCCTGTTCGCGGATCCCGTGAACAATGTGGCCGGCCTTCCCGTGGTGGATCTGCACCGGCTCGCGGAGCTCACCGAGGGCAGGGACGGCTGGGCGGACCGGTGGCTGGTCGTCGACGGCACCATGATCTCCGGCGGACTGAACGTCTTCGACCTGTTCGGGAAGCCGGGGCATCCGCAGGTCCTCTACTACGAGAGCGCCAGCAAGTACGCCCAGTTCGGACTGGACCTGCAGATGGCAGGCCTCGTGGTAGTCCCCAGCCACCTCGCAGCCCCGGCCAGGACGATCCGCCGCAACACGGGCACCATCCTCTACCCGGATGCACTCGCCCGCTTCCCCCGGGCCGATCGCAGCGCCTATCTGGCCCGCATGGTCCAGATGTCGGCGAACACGCGCGTCATTGCGGATGTACTGCGCGGCGACCCCCGCATCGCCGAGCACATCCGGGTCGGCTGCGCGGACGACTGGGCGACTCGGGGCTGGGCGCACGGCGGCGCCGTGCTGACGGTCGAGTTCGGTCGTGCCGGACTGAACAACCGGGACGGTCTGGAAGCCGTCATCGAGCGCATGCTCGGCAACGCCCGGTCACGGGGAGTGCCGCTCGTCAAGGGACTCAGTTTCGGGTTCTCGACGACCCGCATCTCTGCTGCATCGGCCATGGCGCAGGGCTCGGACCCCTTCCTGCGCTTCTCCGTCGGGACGCATGACCGGCAGGAGATACGTGAGCAGGCCGCCGCTGCCGCCGACGCCGTCTTCGAGTACCTGCGCACGTTCGATGTATCGATGAGTGAGGGCTGATCCACCATGAAGAAACTTCTGGTCGTCGGTCTGGACGGCGCCACGTTCGACGTCATGGACCGCTATGTGCAGGAGCATCCGGACGGAGCTCTGGCCCGGCTCTACCGGTCGGGGACGGTACGGACGCTGAAGTCCACCCTCCCCTTCTTCACCGGTCCGGCATGGACCACCTGCATGACCGGGCTCCGCCCTGACCAGCACGGGGTGTTCCACTGGCGTGGCCGATTCGACGCCGATCGCGGAAACCGGCCGCTGGTCTCGACACGTCACCTGGAGGAGGCCTTCCTCTGGTGGTACGTGCAGCAGCAGGGCGGCCGGGTGTCGGTCACCAACTTCCCCATGGCCTACCCTGCACCGCCCACGGAAGGCGTGTTCGTGTGCGGCACGCTGTCGCTGGAGGATGCACCGGGCCAGACCTGGCCGCCCCACCTGGCGGAGGATCTGAAGGAACGTCTTCCTGGCTATCGCTACGAGATCGAGAAGGGCTTGTCGTTCGTCGACCGCCCGGCCGAGCTGCGGAAGCACATCCTCGAGGTGGGCACCAACCACCTTGCCGCCGCCGTGGACTTCGCGCAGCCGTCCGGTGCCGACCTGGCCGTGCACGTGGTCACGGTGACGGACCGCATGCAGCACTTCTTCTGGGATCACGAGGACGGTGCGGGCAGCGCCGTCCGGGATGCGTACGCCTTCGCCGACGATGCTCTCGCCAAGCTGCTCGCCCAGCAGGACTGGGACAACGTCGTGGTCGTCAGCGATCACGGGGCGGGACCGTCCCGGCAGGTGTTCCAGACCGATGACTGGCTGGTCGAACACGGCTGGGCGCAGCGGAGCGGCAACGGCTGCGAAGTGGACATGCACAGGTCCTGGGCGTATGCCGGTGAAGAGCCGGAGATCGCCATCTACGTCAACCGGCAGGACCGGCAGGGCTACGGCGTTCCGACCGAGGAGTACGCCGGGTTCCTGAAGCAGCTCCAGGACGGACTGCTGGCTCTGCGTGTGCCGGACACCGGGCAACCGGTGTTCCAGCAGGTCCTCGTCGCCGAAGACGTGTACGACGGCCCTCTCCGGGACCTGGGCCCCGACCTGATCCTGATTCCGACCGATGGAATCCACCCACGGCCTGGACTTGCGGGCACGCTGTTCACCCAGCCCGGGGGCCTGATCAGCGGTCACCGGATCGACGGCATCTTCCTGGCCGGCGGCGCTGACTTCCCGCTGTCGCCGGACCGGGCCGCGAACCGGTCGCTGGAGATGGCGGAGGTGTTCTCCGTGCTCTGCGCCGCGCAGGGCGTGGCCATCCCCGACGGCATCCCGGTCAGCCCTCTCCTTGCGGAGCTCGGCGTGCAGTACACCGTCGACGAGGGGCTGCACTGGATCGATCAGGTGGACGGGGAGCCCGCACAGCAGGCGGATTCACCGGACATGCTGCGCCGTCTCGCGGAACTGGGCTACCTGTGATGCGCGGCGGAGTGATCCGGCATGCGACCGGGGACGACCGGGCTCCGGCCCTGCGCCGCATGGCCGCGGCCGGGCCCGGCGCCACATGGCTGGAT
The DNA here is from genome assembly GCF_045207435.1 of Streptomyces sp. NBC_00876. NCBI lineage: Bacteria > Bacillati > Actinomycetota > Actinomycetes > Kitasatosporales > Streptomycetaceae > Streptomyces > Streptomyces sp. NBC_00876. Next base: position 6,527,713 of record NZ_CP108800.1, on the reverse strand, counting down.
CCAGAGATCTGTCTGCGCAATCCGCTCTTCGCGGTGCGGCTGCGGCGCAGCATCCTGTTGCGCTGTTACAACGGCGACTACCACACGGACGTCTTCGATGAGGAGCGCCTGGCCGACCGGATAGCCGACGGATCGGAGCGGGTGTTGTTCTGGGGGCCCGCGGACCATGTGGCTCGCGCGGCCGAGCTGTTCCACGCCCCGGGGTGCCCCCCCGAGGAATCCCTGGACGGCCTGTCCCTCGGCACGCACACCACCCTCCCGGGAGACGGTCTCTACGGCCCGGGGCACATCGAGGTCGCGCGCACTGGCAGTACCCAAGGCGACTCGGCGGGCGCGGCAGACGCCATCCTGTGGGACCTGGGACGGGTTCTGTCGGGAGCGCGGAAGGGCGAGGCGTTCCACACGATCTCCTGCGTACCGCGCAATCGCCGTTCGGCCCACGGGATCCCCGGAGGGGCAGCCATCCATCGTCTCCACACACGGGCGGTCGGCTCTCGGCATTGGGGAGTCGCCCCTTTCTACGTGATGGCGGGTGGCTCACTGGAGGTCCTGGACTACCGGGAGTTGAGCTCCGAGGACGCCCACGTGAGCGAGGGTTTCGCAGTATGTGGCACCGTGCATGTGAGTGATGCCGAGTCCGCAGGCCTGGTGGCGGGCCTGTGTGAACTGAACGGGTTCGCCGTGGATATCCGCACGCATCAGGCGGAGCCGCTCGCACCGCTCGGTGCGGGGACGCCGGCCATGGACGGGGATCCGCACGGGCCCCGGGTGGTCCACATGGATCCGGACAACCCCGAGAGCGCCCTGGCCGAGGTCCTCACCGATCGCGGTGAGGCGTGCACCGTGGCGGTGTGCGACCTGAGCGACGAGCGCTACGTTCCATTGCAGGCCGCATTGGTCCGGAACGGGTTCCGGCTGACATACATCAGCCCACCCAAGCTGGTCCCTCTCCGGGCGCCCCGCAGGATTCCGCTGCGCGGCGGCTTCTGCCGGATTCGTACCAGTGCTCCGCTCGCCGCGCCCTACTACCTGGAGGGCGGGCCGTTGTCCGCTGCCGAAAAGACGCTCGTCGCGCAGTACCGGGACCTGCTCGGCGTCTGGAGAAAGGAAACAACCCACCATGAATGAGACCGAGACCGTCTCTGCTGCCCCTGCCGCCGTGTCCCCGTCCATTCCGGAAGAGACAATGCGTGACGCCGTGTCCGCGGTTCTCGCCGTGCGTCTGCCCGGTGGGGAGAGCCACGTACCCGACTTCACCGTCAGCGGTCCGCAGTCCACTCAGCTGGAGAGCGTCGGCGTGGACAGCCTGCTGATCGCGGAAGTCATCGTGGAGCTCGAGGAACGCCTTGAGACCCTTCTCGAACTCCGCTCCGGTACTCGGCTCGAAACGTTCGCCGACCTGCACTCCGCGCTCACCCCGGCCAGTCCGTCATGACCTCGGGACTGGGCCACGTCCGCTCCACCACTCTGTGGGAAGCAGGACGCGTGATCGGCTGGGACGCGACGACCCGGCAGGCCGAGCGGTTCAGGGAACAGGTGACAGCGGCCCGGCCATCCGCTGTTGCGGCAGCGGTGCCCACCGGACAGGCCCTGGTGACGGTGCTCGTCGCCGCGCGCGGCCTGGGATCCAACGTGGTGATCACCGGTCCCACGGTCTCCGACACCCACCTCGCCGCACTCGGTGTGGACACCGTCGTGGAGTGGCCGGACCCGTCGGGGGACTGCACCGTGCGCAGGGTCACCGGCGCCATGACGCCTTCCGTCCCCGCGGAGCCGGGGCTTTGGCTCCTCTCGTCGGGGACCACCGGCGAGCCGAAGCCGACCCACTGGCCGTGGCGCAGCCTTGCGCACGGCGAGTGGGGCAGGGGAAACGAGCACTGGGCGATCGGTTACGCGCCGCACAGCTTCGCCGGCGTTTCGGCGACGTGTCAGGCTCTGGGCCGGGCTGCCACCCTTGAGTTCGTCCGCCCGGCGGAACTGGCCGCTCCCCGGCCGGACGCCGCTCCGCTCACGGTCGCGGCGGCCACGCCGTCCTTCTGGCGGCTCGCTGCCATCGCGACCCGGGACCCCGCCGAGTTTCGCCGGGTGGACACCGTGACCATTGGCGGGGAACCCACCGACGCGTCGCTCCTGCGTCTGCTGAGCAGCACCGTCGCGCCCCGGCGCATCAAGCAGATCTTCGGAACGACGGAGCTGGGTACGGTCATCCACGTCGATGACGGACAGGCCGGACTTCCCGAGGAACTGCGGGGACGCCGGCTGCCGAGCGGCGCCGCGTTCGATGTCCGCGACGGGAAGCTGTGCATCTCGGTCGCTCCGGATGCCCCGTTCGTCGACACCGGGGACCAGGTTCGGATCGACGAAGGGCGCGTGCACGTCGTGGGAAGGGCCGGGGTGTTCGTGAACGTCGGTGGTCTCAAGGCGAATCCCTACCGGGTTGCGCAGGTGCTGCAGCAGCACGAGTCGGTCCTGGCCGCCCGGGCCTACGGGCTGCGGAACCCGCTGCTCGGCCAGGTGGTCGCCGCCGACGTCGTGCTGCGGCGAGACCGCGATCCCCTTCTTCTGATTCCCGAACTCAAGAGATACAGCGCCGGCCTGCTGGACGCCCATGAGCGCCCCCAGCGCATCAGAAGCGTCGAGAGCCTGGCGGTCGCCGAATCCGGAAAGGTTCAACTTTGAGCACATCCACCGCCGAGCGAACTGTCGTCATAACCGGTGGCACCCGCGGCATCGGTCTGGAGATCGGCCGCGTCCTGCTCCAGGAGGGCTACGGTGTGATCGCCGTGGCCCGGAACCTCACGGACGAGTACGAGGCACTGTCCGCACACCACGGCGCGCGGGCCGAATTCATGGCAGCCGACCTCAGCTCTCAGGAGGGGGTCGACTCCGTAGCCCGCCGGATCCGCTCCTGCACGGGGCTCTACGGGCTGGTGAACAACGCGGCGGTGGCGTTCAGTGGTCTCCACGCGGGCCTCCCGCGCGCGGGTATGGAATCCATGCTTGCAGTCAACCTCCTGGCGCCCATGGTCCTGTCACAGGCAGCCATCAAGGCCATGATGCGCGCGCGCACCGGACGCATCGTGACCATCAGCTCCATCTGCGCACAGCGGCCCTATCGCGGCCTCGGGGTGTACAGCGCCACCAAGGCTGCTCTGGAGGGTTTCACCCGCGTACTCGCGGCGGAAGCCGGTCCGTGGGGTATCACAGCCAACTGCGTGGCCCCGGGATTCATCGACACGGCTATGAGCGAGGGCCTCGACGAGGTGGCGCGCGACCGTATCCGGCGCCGCTCCATGCTCCCGCAAGAGACGTCGGCCGGCGATGCCGCGGCGGCCGTCTCCTTCCTCATGTCGCCTGCCGCAGGGGCAATCACCGCCGAAGTCCTCCGCGTGGATGCGGGGGCCGCCGCATGAGTTACCGTCAGAAAGGCGTTCCCGTGCGTACCCACTTCCTCGTGCTCGCCTATGAGCGGCCGAAGGGCCTGACGAGTCTGCTGGCCAGTATTCGTGCTCAGCACGGGTTCTCCGGCTCGGTCGACATCACTGTGCTCGACAATGCCTCACGCCCCCATGTGAGCGCGCTGCTGGAGGCCGCGTGCCTCACCTATGACGCCCGGTACGTACGCCACACCGAGAACGCGTTCATGCGGGGCAAGAGGCTGCTGGAAGACCTCGTGCTCGACGAAGGCCCGGTTCCCGATGTCGTCGTGCACCTCGACGACGACGTCATCCTCGAACCCGGCTGGCTCACCGAGACGACCGCGGTGCTCAGAGGCGGCCGCCACGCGGCCTGCGGATCGGTGGAGCACTGGCAGGGAGAACTCGTGTACAGCGGGCAGACGGAGCTGCGGTTCACCGAGATACCACGGCCATCGGGCGGGCAACTGCGCTGCTGGGAGTGGGAGTGGCAGCCCGTGGGCACCACCACGGGCATCGTTCCGGTGGAGTTCGCCGGTCATCGCGCAATGGCGGTACTGGGCGAGGTCGCCTCCGCAGTGCGGCACGACGAGGCGTACCGGATCGGTGGCGAGGATCTCGACTACAGCCTGGAGCTGCGTCGCGATCTCGGCAGTGACGCGCTTGCCATCGCCACGTCCGCACTGATTCAGCACCGGGCCAACGGCGAGGAGGACGCCCCGGGATTCCGGACGCCCGACAACGTGATCAGCTCATGGGAGCACTTCTATGCCAAGTGGGGATTCCTGCGGACGAACGCGTGCACCGAGGCGGGGATGACGATCGATCAGTTCGTCACGGCCGTGACCGGCAGTGGAACCGGAGCATGACGGGTCTGTCCTGGAAGGCGGTGCTGTTCGACCTCGACGACACGCTGATCGACTACTCGTCCGCTGCCGCCGTCGAGCGTGAGGGCACGGGCCGGCTGGTTCAGCCGCACCTGCCCGCCGGGGCCATGCCCGAATTCTGGAAGAGGTTCCAAGAGCACCTGGCACGCCATCATGTCGAGGTCGACACCGGCCGCGTGACCGTGGACGACTACCGCCGGCGCCGACTCCGTCACGCCTTGAAGCCGTGGTGCGAGCCGTCTCCCGAGCTCACTGTTGCCGTCGCCTCCTGCGCCGACGCGACAGCGGCACGGGTGGAACTGCACCAGGGCGTCATCGGCATCCTCAGGTCTCTGCGGTCCGCGGGTGTGCTCATCGGGATCGTCACCAACGGACCCGAAGGCATCCAGAACGCCAAGTGTGCCCGGCTCGGACTGACCGCGGCCGTGGATGCCGTGGTGACCTCGCAGGACGTCGGACGCACCAAGCCGGATGCCGCCGTCTTCCACACGGCGCTGGAGCGCTTGCGCACCCTTCCCCACCAAGCGGTCGTGGTCGGGGATTCATGGGAGAACGACGTGATGGGCGGCCTTCGGGCGGGTCTCGGCGCTGCCGTGCACATCTGCCGGCCCGACGTCCCCGTCCTGACCGCTCCTGGGCTGCTGGGACGACTTGCACATGTGGACCGCGAACTACTCGGAATACTGGAGGTACGACATGGTGGGAGCTGAGCGGGGCGAACCCCTGACTGCGACGCCCGACGTCGGCTCGCTGGGACGGCCCATGCGCGTGTGCCTTGTGTCGCCTGCGTACCCGCCCATGGTTGGCGGCATCGGCCGCAACACCTGGGATCTTGCCCGCGGCCTCGTGGATCGCGGCCATGAGGTGGTGGTGCTGGTGGCATGCAGCCGCATGCCGGAAGGCGCTGAATCCGGCACCATACGGAAGAACCTCACCGTCCACTGGCTGGAGGACGGCCATAAGAGCGCCGGGCCACTCGGGGCCTTGCCCGGGGTATCGGATCTGAGGCGCAGCCTTCGGGTCCGCCGGGCACTCACCACACTCCAGGCCGAGCGCCCGTTGGACTTGGTCGAATTCGCCAGCTGGCGAGCGCTCGGTGCCATGCACTCGATCGCGAAGGTGGCACCCCAGCTCTTGCGGGCCACCACGGGGATCGCGCAGGTCCCGAGGGACCAGGGTGGTTTGGTCGACCGGGCCCGTGACCAGATCGGCCGCTGGGTGCTGGGCGGCGCGGAATGGGTGTGCCTGGTCAAGAGCGACGTCGTGGTGGCCCCCACGACCGCGCACCTGGAGCACGTGCCCTCACAGGTCCGCCGGAGCACCAAGATCATGCCCTTCGGCGTCTCCGTGCCCGACGGCACCCCGCGCCGCACGGGCGACACCGTGCTCTTCGTCGGCCGCCTCAGCCGGCGCAAGGGCTTCGACCTCTTTGCGAAGTCGGCAGATCTGCTTCTCACCGCGAGGCCGACCGCACGGATCGTCCTGGTCGGCCAGGATCTCGTGGAGGCGACCGGCAGCACGTGGGAGCGGTACGGCGAACCGCTCAAGCGCAAGTACGGCGACCGCATCGACTGGCATCCTGAAGTCAGCGATGCCCACCTGGACGAGCTCTACTGGACCAGTGACGTGTGCGCGATGCCGTCGAGGTACGAGTCCTTCGGGCTTGTTTTCGCGGAAGCGAACCTCCGAGGCATGCCGGTGGTCGCCTGGGACACCGACTTTGCCCGCGAGGTCGGCGGAGAAGCGGCCGCACTCGCCCCCCGCTGGGATGTCCAGGCGTACGCCGACGTGCTCGGCGACACCCTGGACGCAACGACGGACGGGCGTATCGATGGCGAAGCCATCCGAGGCCTCACCAAGGATCTCTACGGCCTGGACCGCTGGGTCGAGCGCACGGAATCGCTCTACGCGACCACCGCAGCCGCATCCCGTGGCGGACACATCACCACACCGACATTCAAAGCGAAGGGCACGTGAATGCCACAGGATTTCCTCTTCGTCACCGGCGCGCCGCGCAGCGGGACCACCTACGTCAGCGACTGGCTGACTCAACTGGCTGATGCCTACTGCGTCCACGAGGTTCTCACCGACCTCCGGGGTCGCTCTGCGGAGGAGGCCTTCGCAGCACTCAACGCGTACGCATCGTCGGGGGCGGACCGGCTCGACAAGGTGCGGCAGCGGGAATTCCTCTCCTGGCCGAGCCAAGGGCTTGAGACCCGCGATCTCGGCCTCCTCGCGTGGAAGGAGCCCGTGGCGTGGGAAGGAGGCGGGTTGGACGCGGTTCCCGACCCCCTGGGCACCCTGCTCCGAACGCACTGCAGCCAGGCGGTGGTGACAGTGCGACACCCCTTCGACGTGGTCGCCTCGGGGCGTCGCCGCGAGGCGACCACGAGCAACTGGCGCCCGCTGTCGGTGGAGGCGCACTGCGCCCGCTGGCTCAGCACCCTCCAGCTGATCCGCGACCTTGAGCGGCAGGGATGTGCCGTCCTCGTGCTGCACTGGGAGGGCCTGCTGGCCGATGCGGGCGTCCAGGCGGTACGCCTGGGCGAGTTCGTGAAACGGGAGCTCCCGGCATTCGAGGGGTACGAGCGCGAGCCGGAGGAACTGGCCTCCATGCGGGCATGCGTTCATCCGGAGCGTGGACTCGTCGGTCATGCCTCCCGCACGTACCTGACAGACGCCGACAAGGAGGAGATCACTCGGCTTCTGCTGGCCGAGGCGATGGAACTTGGTTATGAGCTCCAGGAATTCTGACCGGACAGCGGCAGGGTCGGTGGGCAGCATCCACACACGAACGCAGGATGATGCCCGCCGCTCCGGCGCCACGGTGTGGCTCACCGGACTGCCGAGCGCGGGGAAGACGACGATCGCCCACGGGTTGTCCGAGCGGCTGCGTGCCGAGGGGCATCGTGTGGAAGTCCTCGACGGTGACGAGATCCGCGGGTTCCTCTCCGCGGACCTGGGTTTCTCCCGTGAGGACCGGCATACCAACATCCAGCGCATCGGTTTCGTCGCCGAGCTTCTCGCAAGCAACGGTGTCAAGGCGCTCGTCCCGGTGATCGCGCCGTTCGCGGACCGCCGCGCGGCGGTCCGCAAGCGGCACGCCGCCGAGGGCACCACTTACCTGGAGGTGCATGTCGCGACTCCGGTCGAGGTGTGTTCCGTACGTGATGTGAAGGGCCTGTACGCCAAGCAGGCGGCGGGCGAGATCTCCGGTCTGACCGGGGTCGACGACCCGTACGAGGCCCCGGAATCACCGGCCCTCCGTATCGAGTCGCACACGCAGACGGTGCAGGAGTCGGCCTCGGCCCTGCATGCGCTGCTCACCGAGAGGGGTCTGGCATGACCACGGCCGCACACCTGCACGCCGATTCCGGCTCCGCCGCCCCGTACGCGCTGTCGCACCTCGACGCGCTGGAGTCCGAGGCGGTGCACATCTTCCGTGAGGTGGCGGGCGAGTTCGAGCGGCCGGTGATCCTGTTCTCCGGCGGCAAGGACTCCATCGTCATGCTGCACCTGGCGCTGAAGGCGTTCGTGCCTGCGCCGGTGCCCTTCACGCTCATGCACGTCGACACCGGGCACAACTTCCCCGAGGTCCTGGAGTACCGCGACCGCGCCGTCGAGGAGCACGGCCTGCGCCTGCACGTGGCCTCCGTCCAGGAGTACATCGACGCGGGCAGGCTCCGCGAGCGCCCCGACGGCACCCGCAACCCGCTCCAGACCCTCCCACTGACCGAGGCCATCCAGAGCCTGAGGTTCGACGCCGTGTTCGGCGGCGGCCGCCGCGACGAGGAGAAGGCCCGCGCCAAGGAGCGCGTCTTCTCCCTGCGCGACGAGTTCTCCCAGTGGGACCCGCGCCGCCAACGCCCTGAACTGTGGCAGCTCTACAACGGCCGCCACGCCCCCGGCGAACACGTACGCGTCTTCCCCCTCTCCAACTGGACCGAGCTCGACGTGTGGCAGTACATCGCCCGCGAGAACATCGAACTCCCCGGCATCTACTTCGCCCACGAACGCGAGGTGTTCCTCCGCAACGGCATGTGGCTCACCGCCGGCGAGTGGGGCGGCCCCAAGGAGGATGAGACACCCGAGAAGCGCCTCATCCGCTACCGCACCGTCGGTGACATGTCCTGCACCGGCGCCGTCGACTCCGACGCCGCCACGCTCGACACCGTCATCGCCGAAATCGCCGCCTCCCGCCTCACCGAGCGGGGCGCGACCCGCGCCGACGACAAGATGTCCGAAGCCGCGATGGAAGACCGTAAGCGTGAAGGGTACTTCTGACATGACCAGCGCCACCGATCAGGTCGCCGGGCTCGACGACCTCGCGACGACCACGCATCTGCGTTTCGCGACCGCCGGTTCCGTTGACGACGGCAAGTCCACCCTGGTGGGCCGGCTGCTGCACGACTCGAAGTCGGTCCTGACCGACCAGATGGAGGCCGTCGAGGCCGCATCGGCCCGCCGCGGCCAGGTAGCGCCCGACCTCGCGCTCCTCACCGACGGCCTGCGCGCCGAACGCGAGCAGGGCATCACCATCGACGTCGCCTACCGCTACTTCGCCACCGCCCGCCGCCGGTTCATCCTCGCCGACACCCCCGGGCACGTGCAGTACACCCGCAACATGGTTACCGGCGCCTCCACCGCCGACCTGGCCGTGGTCCTCGTCGACGCCCGCAATGGCGTCATCGAACAGACCCGCCGCCACGCTGCCGTCGCAGCCCTCCTGCGGGTCCCCCACGTCGTCCTGGCCGTCAACAAGATGGACCTCGTCGCATACGAGGAGAGCGCCTTCGCGGCCATCGCCGAGAAGTTCACCGCATACGCCTCGGACCTGGGCGTCCCCGAGATCACCGCGATCCCGATCTCGGCACTGGCCGGGGACAACGTGGTCGAGCCGTCCGCGAACATGGACTGGTACGGCGGCCCCACAGTGCTGGGCCACCTGGAGACGGTCCCGGTCAGCCACGGCCTCACCGCCTGCCCGGCCCGCTTCCCCGTCCAGTATGTGATCCGCCCGCAGTCTGCCGAGCACCCCGGCTACCGCGGCTACGCGGGCCAGATCGCCGCCGGCGTTCTGCGCGTCGGCCAGGCCGTCACCGTCCTGCCCTCCGGCCGGACCTCCGTCATCGAGGGCATCGACGCCCTCGGCGAGAGCGTCGACATCGCCTGGGCCCTCCAGTCGGTGACCCTGCGCCTCACGGACGACATCGACGTCTCCCGCGGCGACCTGATCGCGCCGTCCACGAGTGCCCCGGCGACCACACAGGACGTCGAGGCGACGGTGTGCCACATGGCGGACCGGCCCCTGGTCGTCGGAGCCCGGGTACTGATCAAGCACACGACGCGGACGGTGAAGGCGATCGTGAAGGAGATCCCCTCCCGGCTGACCCTCGACGACCTGACCCAGCACCCGGATCCCGGGCAGCTCGTCACCAACGACATCGGCCGCGTCGTCGTCCGCACCGCCGAGCCCCTCGCGCTCGACGCCTACGCCGACTCGCACCGTACCGGGTCCTTCCTGCTCATCGACCCGGCCGACGGAACCACGCTGGCGGCCGGCATGGCGGGCGAGTCCTTCACCTCCCGGGCGCGGACGGTCACCCCGGCGGACGAGGAAGGGTGGGGCTTCCAGAGATGACCGGCAGACACAGCTGCCCGGTACCGGTCGAAGAGCACGACGGCATTCCGGCCCCGCCGTGGTCCTGCCGGGGCAGCGTGGCCGCCGGGCCAACGAGAGGACGCCCTCCCATGCTTGCCGGCACCCTGCGCCGCGGCCTGGCCGCCGCAGCCCTCTCCTTCCTCGGATTGGTGGCCACCGGCTGCGGCTACGGATCCGCCGCGGAGCCCACGGAACACGACCGCAGTCAGGTCACCGGTGGCGGCAAGAAGATCGACGGTCTCGACACGGTCAGGATCGGCTACTTCCCCAACCTGACGCACGCCACTGCGCTGATAGGCCGCCGACAAGGCCTTCTCCAGAGGGAACTGGGCGGCACCGAGTCCGAGTACTCGGTCTTCAACGCCGGCCCGTCCGAGATCGAGGCCATCAACAGCGGCTCTCTCGACATCGGCTTCATCGGCCCCTCGCCCTCGATCAACGCCTACATGAAGTCCAGTGGCAGGAACCTCCGGATCATCTCCGGTGCCGCCTCGGGCGGCGTGAAGTTCGTCGTCAACCCCGACAGGATCAAGTCGCTGGACGACGTCAGGGGCAAGCGCATCTCCACCCCGCAGAAGGGCAACACCCAGGACGTCGCGTTCCTCAACTGGATCTCCGAGAGGGGCTGGAAGGTCGACCCCGAGAGCGGCAAGGGCGATGTCTCGGTATTCCGCACGGACAACAAGGTCGCGCCCGCCGCTTACAAGTCCGGATCGATCGACGGCGCCTGGGTGCCGGAACCGACCGCGTCCCAGCTCGTCGCCGAGGGCGCGAAGGTGCTGATCGACGAAGCCGCCTTGTGGCCGGACGAGAGGTTCGTCGTCACGAACCTCATCGTCTCGCAGACGTTCCTCAAGGAACACCCGGACGTCGTCGAGGCCGTCCTGCGCGGCACAGTCAGGACGACCGCCTGGATCAAAGCCAACCCCGACACAGCGAAGGCCGCAGCGAACACCCAGCTCAAGGCCGACACCGGTAAGGAGTTGCCGGCGGACATCCTAGCTCCGGCGTGGAAGTCCATCCGGTTCACCTACGACCCCCTGGCAGCCACCCTCACCACGGAGGCGGAGCAGGCCGTCAGGGTCGGTCTGCTGGACGAGCCCGACCTGCAGGGCGTCTTCGACCTCAGGCTGCTGAACAAAGTCCTCAAGAACGAAGGACGGCCGCCGGTCCAGGACGCCGGCCTCGGCATCAAGTAACCGGCCCCGGATCACGTTCCCAGGAGATGACGAACCCCATGGCCACCACCTTCACCAAGGCTGCCTGCGGCATCGGCACAGCCGGCCCGGCCGCGCAGATCGAGCACGTCTCGAAGTCCTTCTCCGGCCCGGCCGGATCCCAGCTCGTCCTGGACGAAATCAGCCTCGATGTCGCTTCCGGCGAGTTCGTCACCATCCTGGGGGCCTCAGGGTGCGGCAAGTCCACCCTGCTCAACCTGGTCGCCGGCCTCGACAAGCCGTCCGCCGGCGCCATCGGGACGCCCGGCGGCCGCCCGGCCTTGATGTTCCAGGAGCACGCCCTGTTCCCGTGGCTGACCGCGGGCAAGAACATCGAACTCGCCCTGCGCCTGCGCGGTGTGGCCAGGACCGACCGTAAGCCCGAGGCCGAGCGCCTGCTGGAGCTCGTCCGGCTCGGCGGCGCGTACGGCAAGCGCGTGCACGAGCTGTCCGGCGGCATGCGCCAGCGCGTCGCCCTGGCCCGCGCGCTCGCCCAGGACAGCCAACTCCTGCTTATGGACGAGCCGTTCGCGGCCCTGGACGCCATCACACGGGACGTGCTGCACGGCGAGCTCACCCGCATCTGGGAAGAGACGAACCTCTCGGTCCTGTTCGTCACCCACAACGTCCGCGAGGCCGTCCGACTCGCCCAGCGCGTGGTGCTCCTCTCCTCCCGCCCCGGACGGGTCGCGAAGGAGTGGACCGTGGACATCCCGCAGCCGCGCCGGATCGAGGACGCGGATGTCGCCGAGCTGTCCCTTGAGATCACTGAACACCTGCGTGGGGAGATCCGCCGCCATGGCCAGCACTGACACCACCTCCGAGGCACCCGCCCGGCGGAAGGGCGACGACCTCGCCGGCCTGGAAGCGGGCCTCGACGCCCTCGACACGATCCAGATCCGCCGTACGCCGGTCCGCGAGGTCCTCGTCAAAAAGGTCCTGCCTCCGCTGCTGGCCGTCGGCCTGGTGCTGGTGGTCTGGCAGATCCTCGTCGCGACGAAGGTCACCGACGAGACGAAGCTCCCCGCCCTGTCCGCGGTCTGGGACAGCCTCAGAGACATGTGGCTCAAGGGAACCCTGCTGGACGTCGTCTGGACCAGCGTCTCGCGCGGCATGCTCGGATTCCTCCTCGCCCTGGCCATCGGCACGCCGCTCGGCCTGCTCGTGGCCCGGGTGAAGTTCGTGCGCGCCGCGATCGGCCCGATCCTCCAGGGCCTGCAGTCCCTGCCGTCAGTCGCCTGGGTGCCACCGGCTGTGCTCTGGTTCGGCCTGAACGACGCCATGATGTACATGGTGATTCTGCTGGGGGCGGTGCCGTCCATCGCCAACGGCCTCGTCTCCGGCATCGACCAGGTCCCACCACTGTTCCTGCGGGCCGGCCGCACGCTGGGCGCCACCGGCCTGCGCGGCGCCCGGCACGTGGTCATGCCGGCGGCCCTGCCCGGTTACCTGGCCGGTCTGAAGCAGGGCTGGGCCTTCTCGTGGCGCTCCCTGATGGCCGCCGAGATCATCGCCTCCTCCCCCGACCTCGGCCTCGGCCTCGGCCAGCTCCTGGAGAACGGCCGCAACAACATCGATCTGCCCGGCGTGTTCCTCGCGATCATCCTCATCCTCGTCGTCGGCATCGCCATCGACCTCCTCATCTTCAGCCCGATCGAGCGCTACGTACTCCGCAGCCGCGGCCTGCTGGTGAGGAGCTGACCTGCCGCGCTGTCCGAGTGCCGTTCTCGTGCGTGCCGGCCGAGGCGGGCTATCGCTGTGACCCGCGGCTTCGGGCCTGGCCCCACGGGCGAAAGGTGCCGGATGCGTTCGGCATTACTGTCACCGGCCGGCCTGGCGAGCCGCGCCGGCCGCCGTGGGAGCGCGCAGGTGCCTCTGCTCCGCTACAGAGACGTCCGCGACCAGTAGGAACGCCGCTCCTGCGGCGACGGCGCCAATGGCGAGCGCCTCTACGACTGGACGGCCCTCGCCGTGCAGGTCAAGGGCGAGAGCCGGCCAGCCGCTTCACGCACATCACCGAATCTGTAAGTCAGTCGTCCTTCTTCACAGGCTCCAGGATCGCCACGCACTCCACGTGATGCGTCATCGCGAAACATGTGGAACAGGAACGTGTGGAAGGAGTCGCAGGTCAACGGCCCACACGAGAGAATCGGGACAAACTGACCGTGTGCGTTACGTGCACTGCGTGCGTTACGTGCGGCTTCTTGACGCACGAGGCACCCAGCCTGCCATTCAAACATTGAGCGTTTTCAGCGTTGCCTTTCCAGGGTGAGGATGGATTTGGCGATGACGCTCATGCGGTTGGGGCTGGTACGGGATCTCCGGAAGATCTGCCATGACTTCAGTCGTGCCATGCCTCGTTCGACGGGTGCATGGGCTGCGGACAGGCCCGGTTTACGGTCTGCTTGGTGGTTGTGAGTTCGCCGCCTGGTGGGCGGCGCTTGGCGGTGGTGACCCAGTCGGCGGCGCATATGTAGGCCATGTCGGCGAGGATCGGGACGCCCTGCCGCGCACAGATCCGAAGGATCTTGTGGGTGCGGGCGGCTGTCAGATCGTGGGTCCGGCCCGGCAATGCCGGCGACAGCCAAAGGATCTCTCCGCCGGGGTCTGTGACGACCTGCACGTTCACCCCGTGCCGCTTGCACTTCGAGGAGTAGTCGGCCCTGCCGTCACCGACGCGGTCGCACTCCGCGAGCGTGCCGTCCAGGAGAACGAAGTCCGGATCGTGTGCGCGCAGCGTCTTCAGCAGGCCCGGTGCCTGCTCGGGGAGCAGCCCGGTGACCGCAGTGACGTGGGCGTGAGCGGTGCCAACCGATATCCCGAAGGCCGAGGCGATATGGGCCAGGGTCTCGTGGCGGCGCAGGTACACGAGTGCGATCAGCGCACGCCGTTGCGGCGGGAGTTCGCACCGGCGGTCACCTTCACGGGTGACGATGAGCCTCTTCCAACCTGACGGGTGGTTGGGCTGGCAGCCCCGGCGGCGGGCATGAAGAAAGCTCCTGGTAGACGGGTTCACGACCAAGATCACCAATCCGCCAGGAGCTTTCGCGTGCTCGTCTACCCGTCCGGCATCGATCTGTCCAGCCGCACTCTGAGGCATCTCTCCGGTCTTCTCGCAGGTCACCGTCGTCGGATCGGTTCACGCTGGCGTCGCCTGACCCGTGGCCGGCAGGCCCTGCTCGTCCTGGGCCACCTGCGCTGCGGCGACACCTACGCCCGTCTTGCCGCAGGCTTCCGCATCGGGATCGCCACGGCCTACCGCTACATACGCGAGGCCGTCGACCTCCTGGCCGCTCTCGCGCCCACGCTGGAACACGCCATGACGACCGTCCACAAGAAGGCGTACGTGATCCTTGACGGCACCGTGCTCCCGATCGACCGCATCGCCGCCGACCGGCCGTACTACTCGGGGAGGAAGAAGCACCACGGGATGAACGTGCAAGTCCTCGCCGATCCCACCGGCCGCCTGATCTGGGCCTCGGACGCACTGCCGGGAGCCACACACGCCCTGACCGCGGCACGGCTCCACGGCATTCCCGCCGCCCTCGCCGAAAACGACATCAAGTGCTGGGCCGACAAGGAGTTCCAGGGTGCCGGCCCTGCGATCCGTGTCCCGATCCGGGGCAAGCACCTGCGCGGCTGGCGGCGACGTCACAACCGCGATCACACCAAGATCCGCAGCCTCGGCGAACGCGCCATGGCCATCCTCAAGTCCTGGCGGCTCCTGCGGAAACTCCGCTGCAGCACCACCCGGATCGCCTCCCTCGTCGAGCCGTCGTCGCCCTCGAACTCGCCACCTGATCAAGACGGAAGGGACTCGATGAGTATCGTGACCCACTCAACCAGGGCGTGAGGCAGGTCGAGTGCGGCAGGATACGGAACCAACAGGGCTCCTGCGTTTTTGAGTTGAGATGTCGAACACCTCCCTCAACGGCACGGGAGCCCTGTTCGTTGTGCACTCCGACCCCACACCGCCCTGTCACCCGATCAGTGACAACGCTGAAAAGGCTCAATCTTTGCGCGACGAACCTCTATCCAGTCGTTGAAATGGTGCATGGGAACTCCTCGCTACACCGGCGGACGGCAAAGGAACCGACCTTCCGTCGGTACTTGCTGAGGGCCTGCTTCGCTTCGCGCGAGAAGCCCTGAGCGGAGGCTGTCTGGCCGAACTGCGGTCTCCAGCTTGCCAGTGCGCTCCAGGACGACAGCCATGCAACGGAGGGCCTCGGCACTCACGATCGCCTTGAAGGTGACCGGGGGACTCGTGCGGTCCCAGCGGCCTGTGCAGTAGTCGGTCACGAAGGCGGAGGCGTCCTCGATGAACGCCAGCACGCGAGGTTACTCATCGCCTGAGAGGGGCCGGCCCAGCCGGGCGGCGATGTCTTCAGGGGTCGCCAAGGGTAGGGCTCCAAGGGGACGAGGTGGGTTACAAGCCGTCAGAACGGCTGCTGCCTGCGGCTGTTGCCAGCTACCGTGTGTACTCACGGGCCTCACCCGAGGCCCGTGCTACCCCGGAACCCTTACCGGGAGGACTGTGCATCTTGCAGTTCAAAACTGAGGAGAGAACCACATGAAGAACGGCCCGTAGCCGGTGACATAAGGGAGCCGGGCGGAATAGTGACCCCCAGGCTCCAGTCATCCAGTTAAGGACGTGGTTATTCATGGATACCTAAGGAGATAAAAGAAATGACTGTTATTGCCCCACCTAGTCCACCCGCCCCTACTTTCCCGCCCCATAGATGGTGGGCCATTGCCGTATGCCTCGCGTTGGGTGCAGTCTGCGGCCTTGGGGCCGTCGTACTACTACTCGCGCTAAAGGCTTCTGTATTGGCCGTTCTGGCAGGAGGGTTCGGGGTGTTCAGTGCAGGCACCGCGCTCTTCGTGAACCTTGCTAAGGCAGGTGGCCTGGTCTGCTGACGGCGGCCCCGGGACACCCAGTCCCGGGGCCGAAAGCGTCTGGGTTACTGAGGTTGAACTCGGGATGTCATGCTGCTGGCCCGGCGGGTCTAATGGTCAGGGCGGTCTCGGTGAGACAGCCGTCTATGAGGTGGCTGCGGTACTGGATGTGTCGCAGGCCGCGCCGGACGGCCCGGACGACGTGTTCCGGGGTGCTGAAGGCGACGTGCGAGAGTCATCCGCGCCGTAGAAGTGACCAGATACCTTCGACGGGGTTGAGGTCGGGTGCGTAGGGCGGCAGGTAGTAGATGGTCAGCCAGTCGCGGGTTTCGGCGAACTCTCAGACCCCGGCCCCGGACGTTGCCCCATCAGTATCACAGTTGTCCCAAATGAGCACTATGGGGCCGTCGAGCTGTTGGTGGGCGGCGATCAGCAGGTCCCGGTAGTCGCGCCAGGAGAAGCCTTTGCGCCCGTCACGCTTGCCGTCGTCGCGGCGGGGCCGATAGATCAGCCTCGACCGGTGGCCGGGTTTGTAGCAGGCCAGCGCGGCAATGGAGATGCGTCTGCGGGAACGGCCGCGGACCCGGACCACCGGGTCCGGCCGCGTGGCGACCATGTCTTTAGGTGCGGCGGCATCATGGAGAAGCCGGCTTCGTCCTCGAAGACCAGCCAGGCCCCACGGGCCGCCGCTAACCTTCCGCGCGGGGCCACACCTCCCTGACCCACCCCACGGACCGCATCGTCGTCCCGCTCCACGGCGCGACGGGCCGGCACCTGACAGGACCAGCCGTTACGCACCAACAGTTTCCGCACACCCTGGATCGTGTACGTCAGATGGAAGCGTCGGCCGATCAACGTCTTCACGCGGCTCAGAGTCCAACGCTGGTCCTCCCAGCCATGCGCGGCCAGCCCCTTGGCCAGCTCCGCCTCCAGCTGAGCGAACTGCCGATCGCTCAGCCTCGGCAGGGACGCAGGCCCCTGCGACCGCAAGTATCGAGGGCGGCCCTCGGCCCACGCGTGACGCCATCGCTGGACCGAACGGACACTGACCCGCAGATCTCTGGCGATCGCTGTACTGCCCTCACCCCGGGGCCAGGCGTACCCGCCGAGAACGCCGAACGCGTCTTTGAACCTTCGTCCGGCTCAAGGACGCCCGCTTCCGCGACCGCGAGGCCACCGGGCTGGGCTGCAATCGCACGCGAACTCACCCACCACCAAGGCACTTTCGTCCTCGTCCCCTCCGCCACCGGCGCATGCGTCCAACTGCGCCTTCCCCACCCGCCTCCTCCGGTCAAGAATGAACCCACCTCACCTACACCCTGACCAGCTGGAGAAGCCACACCATGGCCGATCATGAGCATGCCCCCTGGCGTTAGCGCGACTACGAGCGCTGAGGCCGCGGACGAAGGTGCGCGACATCGCGGGAACCGCGTTCGGGGAGTTCCTGTCTCCTGCCCTGTCACCGAATCGGACAAGATCCAGAGTTGTGTTGGGGTCGGTCAGGCTCGCCCGGACTACCAATCCGGCAGACTGCCGGTTCGAAGGCGGGCAGCAACGGGGAGACAGTTCCTGGGAGTCCTGGTCGTCTAGCACGCTTTGCGCCGTACCCGCGGATAGGGTGGGCGGCCCGGGAGCGAGGAGGAAGACCATGGCGCTGACCACGTCGCTGGCCGGCAGGGTCCGGAACACGAGCCTGCCGAAGAGTCATGCCCTGCTGCCGCTCCTGGAGGCAGTGGTCAACGCGATCCAGGCGATCGACGCGCGGTTCGGTGACGATACCGAGTCCGGTCGCCTGAGGATCAGGATCCGCCGCAGCCCGCAGGAAGCACTCGACTTCAGCCACGCCGGCCCGGGGCGTGCGGCTCTGAAACCCATCGTGGGCTTCACCGTCGAGGACAACGGGGTGGGCTTCACTCCGGAGAACATGACATCGTTCGAGACCTTGGACAGCGACCACAAGGCCGACATGGGCTGTCGCGGCGTGGGACGCCTTCTCTGGCTGAAGGCGTTCGACAGGGTCTCCATTCGCAGCACCTACGAGGACGAAGCCGGACGCCTCGACGGGCGGCAGTTCCGCTTCTCCGTTCAGGGAGAGGTCGAGCTGGACCCGGAGGCGGACCTGCCGGCCGAGGTCGGCGCGGTCGTGAGCCTCGATGGGTTCAAGAAGCCCTACCAGCAGAGCGCGCTGAAGTCCGTCGATGCCATCGCCCGTGAGGTTTTCGAGCACTGCATCTGGTACTTCCTGCGTCCCGGCGGCGCGCCCCACATCATGGTGGCCGATGACGACGGGGCGGTCTCGCTCAACAGTCTCCTGCACGACTTCGTCTATTCCGACCTGCAAAGGACTTCGATAGACGTCAAGGGTGAGAGGTTCGACATGGTGAGCCTTCGCCTGAAGTCCTCGCCGCGGAATCACGCGCCACGGCTGTACTGGTGCGCTGCGAACCGTGTGGTGCTGGAGGAGAACCTCACCAGCAAGGTGCCCGGACTCTATGGGAGGCTCAAGGACTCGGAGTCCTCCCCGTTCACGTACGTCTGTTATCTGTCTTCAGACTTCCTGGACAGCCACGTGCGCGCCGACCGTACGGCCTTCGACATCAGCGAACAGGCACAGGGCACGCCTCTGATCGAGGACGTGTCGGTGGACGAAATCAGGGAGAGCGTGCTCAAGGAAGTCGAGCGGATCCTCGCCGGACCGCTCAGCGCAGCGCGCGAGGAGGGCAAGGCCCGGGTCCACGAGTTCGTCAGCAACCGTGCCCCGAGGTACCGGCCCGTCCTTTCGCGGCTGGAGCCGCTCGGCGTGACCGTGGACCCGTCCATCAAGGATCAGGAACTGGAACTGCTGCTCCACAGCAACCTCCAGAAGCTCGAAGCGTCCGCGCTCGCCGAGGGCCATGCGGTCTTGGGCCAAGCAAATTCCGCCCCACCGGAGGGGTAGGACGATCGGTTGGCCCGGTACCTGAATACGGTGACCGATATCAACCAGTCCGACCTGGCCGCCTACGTCTCACGTCGACGGTCGATCCTCGACGTGCTCCAGCGGCTGGTCGAGGTGGATGACCAAGGCAAGTACAGCAGAGAGGATGCGATCCACTCGCTGCTGATGCCGATGCGGACCGACTCCAATGAGGTCGGCACCGATGCCTCGAACCTGTGGATTATCGACGAGCGGCTCGCGTTCCACGACTACCTCGCCTCAGACAAGACTCTCAAAAGCATGCCGATAACGGGTTCCGATTCGACGAGGGAGCCCGACCTGCTCGCGACCCGGCTCGTAGGCTCGCCGGTCCTGGCCTCGGAGGGGCAATCGCTGCCGCTGCCGTCCATCGTCGTGGTCGAAGTCAAGCGGCCGATGCGCAATGACGCCTCGGAGGACAAGGACCCCATCCAGCAGTGCCTGGACTACGTCAAGCGTGTGCGCGCCGGCGGAGTGAAGACCGCGCTCGGGCGGCCGATCCCCCCTACGCGTGAAGCACCTGCCTTCTGCTACGTCCTCGCCGATCTGACGAAGACGATGGTGGACAGATGCGAGTACGCGACTCTGCGGGCTACCCACGACGGCATGGGCTACTTCGGTTTCAACGAACCGCTCAAGGCATACATCGAAGTGGTGAGCTTCGACCGCCTCGTCAACGCCGCTACCGAACGCAACCGGGCGTTCTTCGACAAACTCGGGCTCCCCTCCAGTTGATCAGCCAGCGGGGCCCTCAGATTGGGTGTCGGTTTCAGCCGGTGTTATCTGGGCTGCGAAGGCAGCCTCGGCGGCCAGCTCATACAGAACGCCCCCTCGCCGGAGGTGACCATCCGAGGATGGGCAGCAGAGCGAGGCAGCTCGATGCGCTGGAGCACCCAGTTGCGGGCCCACCCCAATGCCGGGCTTCGTGATGAACGAGCGACATGGCGCCCGCAGTTCTGCTGTGGTAAGCCGGACGGCGGAACTCTAGGCTTCCCAGGCGGCCAGGGCAGACGCAGGGGGCGAGTTCGAGTGGTTGGTGCCGGTCGGCTCGACGGTCGTCTGCGTCCACCGGCATTCGGCCGGAACGGTCTCCCCTCGGCTGGCCTTCGTGACGGCGGACCGTGACCGGCCCCGTGGCCGATTGGCACTGCAGGCGCGTGCATGTGCGCGGGCGGAGGCCGGGTACGCTCGATCACCCTCCCGGGACTGCTGCGCCTTGCACCTCGGCAAGTGCTTCGCTGAGACGACGGCGCACCGGCTTCCCGTACTGGAGGTACAAGCCGAGGATCAGCGCCGGCGGCATCGTCCGGTATCTGAACCACCGGGGATGACGCGGCGGCGCGATTCCCTCGGCGTTATTGCACTGAGAGCAAAGGAGGCCGCGGACGAGGCCGGTCTCATGACAGTGGTCGATCAGTGCGTCAGCGTGAAACGAGTGCCCGCATCCGGCGCAACGGCCCGCTTGCCAGGCAACAAGCAGCTCGACCGGGTCCTCGTCGGGCAACGGCACCGCCCTCGGGTACGGCCAGGAGTGGCAGGCAGGTGGCTGGGTGGCCCAAAGCCGACGTTCGTTCTGCTGCTCTACCGTCAAATGGACACACCCGCTGGAGACGTCGCGGAGATACCCGTGCGGGTAGTCCATGGTGTCCTGCCATTCTTCATCGTTGAGGTGGCGGGCACATCCGCCAAGGCCAGGCAGCGGCCATGACTGGCACTGCCGGATCCCGTCGCTCAAGGGCCTGCCGCACCGGGCCTCGGCAGAGTGCAGCCCAGCTGCTCGCCGCTCTTGTCGGGTCCGTGCGACCAAAGCGAGATGGCGGGCTCGCTCTGGTGTTATCTTCGGTTCGCGAGGGGGCGGGACCGTAATGCGTGAACTCATGCGGGCAACTCCTGGAGCGGCGACAACTGGCGCACATCCATCCCACCACTCGCCACTGACAACGGGTCCACAGTCACTCACAGAGCGTGAAGCAGGGGCTGCGACCGTCGGCAACCACACCCTTCGCTCCCCTCCAGTCTGCCCTGCCCTGCCCGGTTCGGGTGGGAGGTGTCGTGTTTCCGTCCGACATGTCAGTCCTCAGTGCCACAGTGGGCGCAGCACACCCAGCACCCCTTTTTCGAGGAGCCGACCGTGACCCAGAGCACCACCTTCCGCACCAGCACCAGCACCAGCACCAAGCAGGACACCCTCGCCGACCACATTGGGGAGTACCTCAGCCGGGTCTCCCGCGCACTCCGGAACTTGGCCGACTCAGCTGACCACGCCGCGAAGATGGTACGGAAGGCGGACGCGGCACGGCGAAGCTGAACCAGCACACCCAGGTAGGCCAGCAGACGTGCTCTCCGTGGCCAGCTAGGCCCCGGCCGAAGGAATGGCAGGCGGCCGTCGGCTACCCGGCAACGGCATGGTCCAGCCCGGAGTAGAGGGCACGTGTCCACGCCGGTGCTCGGGGGCGAGGTCCAGGTCCAGGTCCAGGTCCAGGTCCAGGTCCAGGTCCAGGTCCACGAGCATGCGGACCGGACCGTCCGTGCACAGCAACGCGCCTCACAGCTCGAACAGGACATCGCCGCGCGAAAGCAGGCAGGAGTACAGCTCGGTCCGGAACGCCATCACCGCCGCGAACGTGTCCCGTTGAACCCCGTGCTCAACCCATTCCACGATCTGGCCACCACGCGCCGCGCCGACCTCTCCTCGCACGATCAGGCCCCGGCCTCACGGACACACCGTGAACAGCGGAAACCCTCAACTAATTCGGGCCCGTTCGACGGCGGACCAAAACGTCAGGCTCAGCTCCGAGCAGCGCTCCACACGGTGGTCCTCGCGCCCCCGATGTCAGCGCGGCGGGATACCGTCCTCATCACGCTGAGGTGAGGGGAGAACCATGACGAGGAACGCCCGGGCCGAGCAGCTGTGGGAGTACGGCCGGTCCGTGCTGGAGGGGGCCCGGTCGGAGCAAGTCCTGCGCATGGCACGGCAGGTAAGCGCCGTGTCGTACACGAGCGCGCGGGAGTACGCCGGCCGCTCGCTCTTCGAGTTGCTGCAGAACGGCTACGACGCGCATCCGAGGAACCGCCGCGACGGACGGGTCCACCTCCTGCTGGACGAGGCGGAGGGCGAGTGGGGGACGTTGTACGTCGCCAACGGCGGCACGCCCTTCACCTGGCGGGACGTCGAGCGGGTCTGCGAGCTCGCACAGAGCTCGAAGGAAGTCGGCGAGGGCATCGGGAACAAGGGCGTCGGGTTCCGCAGCATCCTGCTGATCAGCGAGGCACCCGAGATCTACAGCGCAGACCCCGACAGCCCGCTCGGCCCGGAATTGGACGGGTACTGCTTCCGCTTCGCGCAGAAGGTCGACGTGGAGGAGTTCCTCGCCGGTGAGGACAACGCCCACGAGGCGGCCGCCAAGTATCCACCGCTCCAGGCTCCCCTGCCGCTGGACGATGTGCCCGCGACCTGTCGGCAGCTCGCCGCCCAGGGGTACGTAACCATCGTCCGACTGCCCTTGCTGAGCGAGGCCGCCCGGGCCGAGGTCCGGCTGCGGATGCGCGAGCTCGCGGAGGCGAAGGTACCCGTGATGCTGTTCCTCGACCGGCTCGCTGGCCTGACGCTGGAGCGGCGGGCCGCCGGTGGCGAGGCAGCCGAGTTGGACGACCGCCACGAGGGGCACGAGCGGCACGAACTGACCCGCTCCGAGGAGCGCTTCGCGGTTGCGCAGGACGACGCCGGGCACGGGTTCCCCGTCTCCTGCGCGACCGTGGACCTGGGGCCGTCCGGCACCTTTCTCATAGCCCGGGGCACCGTGGAGAAGGAACGGCTAAACCGCGCCCTCGCCGAGGCCGTGGGTTCCGGGCTCCTCGACGACACGTGGCAGAAGTGGAAGCGGTCCGCCGTCGTCGAGGTCGCGCTCCCGCTGCCCGCCCCGCGCCGACCGCGACGCGGGCAGACCTACACCTTCCTGCCGATGGGCGAGGACCAGACCGCGCCGTTCCCGGGGCACATGAACGCTCCGTTCTTCACCAAGTTCGACCGTACCGGGCTCCCGTCCGACAACCCCCTCAACGTGCTGCTGCTCGATGCGGTCGCCGAGACCTGCCTGGCGGCCGCCGCTCTACTGCGTACTGTGCCCGAGCCCTCCACGCGGCAGCTAGCCGTGGACCTGGTGAGCTGGGAGAGCGAGAAGAGCTCGGCGGGACGGCTCCGCGCGGCGGCCCGGCGCGTGCACGGCAGCGAACTCGCCGACGTACCACTCGTGCCCGTCCTCGCCGCGGACGGCGCCCCACCAGAGGCGGGCTGGGCCCCGCCCCAGGGGGCGGTCCTGTGGTCGGACCTCGACCTGACCGTCCTCACGACACACCGCGCGCACGAGGCCGGGATCGTAGTGGCGGACCCCGAGATCGGCGGCGACCGGCTGAAACGTCTGGCCACCCTGTGCAAGGCCCTCGCCTGCCCCTGGGAGCCGGGCCCGGAGATCCTCGCCGCGTACGTGGAACGGATCGTCGGGGGCCTTCCCCTCCCCCGGCCCGGTGAGTCCCCCGAGCAGTGGAGCGCGCTCTACGAGGACCTGGCCGCCCTCTTCGAAGACGACGGGCACGTCCTGCACGGCAGGCAGTTGCTGCTCGCGGAGGACTGCACACTGCGGCACACCAACCGTCCCCTCGACAGGGCAGGTACGGCCACAAGCACGCGTACACAGGGCAAGCCGAGCGATCAAGGTGCCCGCCGCGAGGCGTTCTTCCAGCCGGTGCGTACGGAGGCGAACCAGACCGAGGCCCCGTCCGTCCCCGCCCTGCTCGGCAAGCGACTGTTCTCCCTACACCCGGGGCTGGTCTGGAAGGACCGCGGCGAGGGTACGCGCGGGCGGGCCGCCCGCGCCTTCCTCGAGCAGGAGGGGCTCGTCCGGCCGTACGACACAAGGGGCCTGCTGGACCACGTACGGCAGGCGCTCAGCACGAGCACCGATCGCCGACTGCGGCTCCAGACCCTGCGGTTCGTCTTCCGGCTGTGGCAGCCGCGGCACTCCCTGGGCGGAACAGAGACCTCCTCGCTCGGACTGTACGTACCTTCGGCGGACGGCCCGCTGATCGGGGCGAGCGGCGCCGGGTTCGGCCAGGGCTGGGGCCGCTCTTCCGTCGGTGAGGACCTGGCGGCGGTGGTCGCCGCCGGGCAGGACGTGTCGAAGAGCCTCAAGGCGATCGCCGGACGTCTCCTCGCCGCGCCGGAGGAGTTCGCCAAGCGAAGCGAGACCACGGAGGAATGGAGGGCGTTCCTGCTGGAGGCAGGGGTAACCGACGGACTGGTCCCTGTCAGGTCCCGAGACGCATTGAGCCGGGTGGAGCAAGGCCAGAACCTCACCGCTCGGCGGCTTGTCCGCATGGCGAAGGTGTCTGCTGAAGTGCAGGCCCAGTGGGAGCCGTACGTCCGCGACTGGTCCCGTGCCTACTACCCCCGGACGCCGTACCGGGGAACCCCCGCCTGGCGGCTCCCCGGCCAGGACGTCGTCGGACGCCTCGGCCAGGAGGCCCAGCTGGCGTACGCACGGCTCGTCCTGCACGGCCTGGCCAACTGGGACGACACAAGGTTCACCAGCGTCTGGACCAGTGCCGGCAGCCAGAGTTCCCGGGACACGGAACGGGTCCCGACCCCGCTCGGCGCCTTCGTCCGGGAGCAGCCGTGGCTCCCGGTGCGGGGCCGCGACCGGGCCGTCCGGTTCGTCCGGCCGGCCGACGCCTGGCACTGCCCGCTCGGCTTGGAGGAGGAGCCCTCGTACGCGCCGACGGTCGACCATCGGCTGCGTCACCTCCCGGAACGCGGGAAGGCGGGCGACCGCCTGCGGGAGATGCACCTGCCGACCTGGGACGACCCCCGGGACAGCGACCGCCTCATCGCCGCACTGGGACGGCTCGCGGCGGAGGGCGCGCTGGGGGCCGAAGACCGGCCCGCCGCACAGCGCGCCAACGAACGCGCCTGGAGGCACCTCGTACGGCGTCCCCGTCCCGCACTGCCCGAGGGCGCCAGTCTGCTCGCCGAGTCCGGGGACCGGCTGATCAGCGTACCGCTGTGCGCCCTGAACGGCGAGGAGAGCGACGGCGATGGTAGTGCCGGGACCGTGCTCTACGTCAGCGGCGAACGCGACGGCCTGACCGCCCTGCTGGTACGGGAGATGGCACGCCCCCTGCTCACCCTTCCCGGTGTCTCGGCGGAGGCCGCCAAGCTGCTGGCGGCCGAACACCCCGCCACCGTCCGGCACACCGACGACCTGATGTTCACGGTGACCGTGGACGGCGCACGGGTGGACCCTGCGGCCATGGGAGAGCCACTGGTCCAGCAGCTGCCCTGGCTCACGCTGGCCGTGGGCATCCTCTGCGACCACCTGGCGCGCGGCCCCCGGGCCAGTGAGGCCGAGCTGAGCGAGCTGACGTCCCTGGTCCGGAGCGTACGTCTGCACCGCTACCGCTCCTGGGACATAGAGCTCGACGGCGGGCCCGTGACGTTGCCGGGCCGCCTCGGCGGAGTGCTGCCACTGCCCGATCCGAAGCATCCGCTCGTCCTCGCCCCGGCAGGCGAGCCGGGCTGGTTGGAGACCACCCGCATCGTGGTGGCGGTCGCCGAGCTGCTGGGACGGCGAGAATTCGGCGACCGGCTGCGCCTCGCCGCCCACCAGCTCGCCTCCCGCCACGCCGACCTGCGCGACCCGGGCCAGGAGGAGCTCGCCGACGTCCTGGAAGTCACCGTCCACCAGGTCGAGGAGACAAGCCGCCGGATCGACGGGGCCATCGGCGTGATCCTGGAACGCTGTCAGCCCTTCCTCGTCCACCTGCTCGGCACGGAGGCGGCGAACTCGCTGTTCCTGCCGCCGCCGGGCAACACCCGGGAGTTCCAGGCGCACCTCGAGGAGTACGCCGCCGAGCTGCCGGTGCCCGTATCCGAGTTCATCGCCAGGGTCCGCGCGGCCCGGGGTACGGACGAACTGCGGCGCGACCTGGGCATCGGATTCGCCGAGCTGAACAACACCCTGCGCGCGATGAGCCCGCCCATGGAACCGGTCAGCCACGCCGATGAGCACGAGGAAGCGCTCCGCTCCTACCTGGACCTGCGCAAGAAGGAGCTCGTCAACCGGCTGCGCTGGGCGGTGCTGGAGGACTTCGACGCGCGCCGTCCGATGCCCGACTGGCCCTCGGTTCGGACCCTGGACTGGATCAACGCGCCAGAGGCATGGGAGTACACCATGGACACGGCCGACACGGGGAGTTTGGAAGTGCACGTGGAGGAGCAGTTGGCGCTCCGCCTGGGCCGCCCGGTGCCGTTGCCTAGGTCGGGCGAACGCCTGCCCGCCCCTGACCAGGTACGCGGCGCGAACCTCCGTACGATCACCGGCCTGGCCGCCGACCTCGCGGTGCTGGTCAGGGCTGCCGGACACCCGTTGCCCACGGCCCTGACCGGAGCCGAGCCCGCCGAGGAGGTCACCGCGCGGCTGGAAGCAGCGGGCGCGCTGGACTTCCGCCCCCTGTCCCCCACCGACGTCGTCGGCTGGCTTGCCGCCCTCGGCCAGTGGCCCGACGGGATGGCGATGGCGACGGATCCCGAACGGCACGGGCTGTCCGAGGGCGACCTGGACCGGGTGCGCAACGCGGCGGAACACGAGCGCCGCGAACGGGAGCGCAAACGGCGGTCGATTTCCTTCGGAGGCCGCGCCTTCGACGTGTACTCCGGCGACTTCACCGCCCTCACCCGCGAACTCGACAGGGTCCTGCAGAGCGGCTCGGCGCCGGGCATCACCGCCGCCGGGCCGCTCCGCTTCACGGACCCCCGTCCTCAGGCCGGGCGTACCCAGGCCACCGGTCGCACGCGCGGATGGCGGTACGGAGGCGGCACGGACAGCGGGCTGACCACGGCCCAGCGGGAGGCCATCGGCTACGTGGGCGAGTGGTACGCGTACCAGTGGCTGTGCGCGCGCTACCCGGACAGCATGGACGAGACCGGCTGGGTGTCGGGCAACCGCCGCAAAGCCTTCCCCGGCCCGTACGGCGACGACGGCCTCGGCTTCGACTTCCGGGTCGGCTCCGGCAGCCGACCCTACCTGTACGAAGTGAAGGCGGCCGGGGGCGAAGGCGGCCGCTTCGAGCTGGGAGAGAGCGAAGTCCGCGCGGCCCGCCAGCACGCGGGCAACGACCGCTGGCGCCTCCTTGTGGTCACACACGCCCTCACCCCTCACAAGATGGCCATCCAGATGCTCCCCAACCCCTACGGAAAGCGCGGCCGGGGCCGCTACCGCGAGGAGGGCGGGGCACTGCGCTTCTCGTACCTGCTGTGACCTTGACGTTTACTCCGACGCAAGGGGAGCTGGGGTTAAACGCCAAGAAGGTCCAGGACCACGTCACCGTCTGCCGCGACATGCTCGCCGCTCGCTCCCTCTGTCGGTGCTCGGTCACTCCCTGGGCGGGCTCATCACCGCCGATCGCCACCGGCCACGATGGCGGGACCCGGCCGGTGGTGGCCACAGGCCCAAGCCGGCGGATCCGGACCGGGCGCGCGGGCGACGCGGCCGCCTGGGAGGCTCCCTCGCCGGACACGGTCGGCTTGTCAGCCTGGCTCTGGACTCCGACCAATTCGATCGGCGTGTTCCGGCCCCGGGGCGCTCCAGCACTGCCGCCAGTACCATCTGTTCTGCGATTGAGCCCATTTCGTCTTGATCAGGTGGCGAGTTTGAGGGTGACAACGGCACGGATGACGGCAGTGATCCAGGTGGAGCTGCAGCGGAGCCTTCTTACGAGCTGGTGCGCGATTCAGGAGAAGAGTGCGAGCTGCTCCTCCTCCGGAGCTTGCGCGAGGCCAGGCTCCTCCGCGTATTCCGGGTCCGCATCAACCGGTTCGGTGTTTGCGGCGTCCGCGATCACGCCCAGCACCTCCGCCACTCGCTGGTCATCGGCGCCGCCTTCTACCTCGGCGGGGGAGGGCTCCTCAGCCTCTCCCTCGGTGACCGTCGGCAGTACGTAGTGCTGGGCGAGGCTCGCCAGATGCAGGGGCAACGGAAGCGACAGTGCGTCCAGGTAGTCGGGAGCTTGGCGAAGTTGGTGCACCGCGAGGGCAAGGGCTTCGGGCGAATCACCGGCGTCCTCGTGGCAGCCCAGAACCGCAATTTCCACCAGCCCCGGGTTCCATGCGGGGATGTGCGTATCGATAGTGGGTTTGCCTCTGTTGGGTCCCTGTCGCAGAGGGCGGGGGGCAATCTTGTCAGCCTCGACGGCGGAGTCCCGGAAGGTGCCGGCCTTCGGAGTGGTGCTGTAGAAGATCCGCCCTGAGGACCGAGGTGCGTCCTCGTCCTCCACCCAGAGGCCCTGGGGCAGGCCGTTGACATCGCCGGGAGCCGCGTTACCCCACCACTGTGGGGTCTCCCTACCTGCAGCGGTACGTACACGAATCAACCGGAGATCGGGGTCAAGTCCCGCTGGCTGGGCGTGCCCGGTCTTGATCAGGTCCTTTTCGATTCGGCCGTCCTGGAGCCAGGGCCAGTGCAACCTGCTGTTCTGAGAATGGGTCAGCAGTGCGGTGGGACGACCGCGGAGTGAGCGAACCATCTTCTGAAGGTAACGGGCGGTGGTCCTGCGCTGCTCGTCCATGTTCTGCTGCCAGACACCGTACGAACGCTGCGGGGGTACGGCAGCTACCGCTTCAGTGTTCCTGGCGGTACCGGGCTCAACCTCTGCGAGTTCACTCACCTCCGGAATTTCGGCAGTCCTGACCAGGCCGAGGAGGAAGTGGGAGTAGGGAATCCAGCGTCCCTTCTGCTCGTCCCAGCCGGTGACTGCCGCCAGACCGCTGCCCGGTGCGAGCGGTGTGACCATGACGGCCACAGGGGTGTGGCGAGGAAGGCGCGTGGGGCCGTCCTTTCGTCGCTTGACCATGTACGTGGCGACGTAGCGCAAGGTCTCGGGGAGGGTCTGGCCGAGCGTGTGCTCAGGCAGGACGCGGACGCCGAACTGGCGCAGGGCGTCCTCCCATCCCGAACGGACCCGGTGCATGAGGTTCTTCTCGGTGTTGTGTCCCTTGGCCTTCTTGGGGACCAGCGCGAACTGCGTAAGAACACCGGCGTCCGCGCAGCCCAGCCGGAGCGCGTACTTGGGGTCGTCCAGCGGGTGGGCGAAGTCCTGTCGGCGGTCGATCTCCACAAGTGCGAAGCCGGGGTGGAGCAGGTCGGCTCCGTCGGCTGCCAGGAATGTCTCGGCCGCCTTGCGCCGGGTTCTAATGCCCGCCTCCAGGGCCTTGCCTCTCGGCCGCGCTTTGGCGTCGATGCGCAGGGTGTCGGTAATTCCGCCGGTGGCGCGTAGGCAGCGCAGACGGAGGGTGAGTTCGGATGATTTCCACTCGAGGATGACTGCGCTTCCGGGTGCGGCCCGCTCGTACTCTTCCTCGGCGCTGGCGGCTGCTGGACGTCCGCCGTCGCCGTCCAGCCCGAGGACATCAGTGAGAGCCTCGATGGCCGCCTCCCGGAAAGAAGGGCTCTGCCACACCAGCCGTGCTTCGACCAGGCCAGCGTCTCCCGTCCGCTCGAACGCCTCGGCGGGCTCTTGTCCCTTGTTGATCCTGGCAGCCACCGCAAGGGCGGTCCGGCGGGCACGGGCTTCGCGTTCCGCCTCGGCGTCCTTCTCCGCCGCTTTCGGCTTGGGCCGGACGTTCGCAGGAGAACTGCTGCCGACGCTGGCCCGGCTGAGGGCAGGAACCCGACGCATCTGCTCGGGCAACGCCTGTTCGGCCCATTCAACGATCTGTGAACGCTGGTGTGACATCAGGCCGGTACCGACGCCGTGCGCACCCAAATGTGTGCTGTGCACGACCGAGGCACGGGTGCCCTCTCCGTCGCCGATCCATTCCTCGGGTTCGGTAAGCAGTCTGACCGGGTCGGGGAAGGGCCGGTTGAGCGCCAGCCTGCCCAGAATCTGAGCTGGTCCGTTGTTCTTCCAGGCGTAGCCCTGGCTGGTGCGGTCCCAGGTCAGACGTGCCACCGCGTAACGGTCGCTGGTGGGCGTTCCTGACAGCCAGGGGATGCCCGGCAGCAGATAGACGGATGTGTCGCGCCCGGATGGCAGCCGCAGCCGCTGCTTCTTTGGGTCGAGGCGAGTTGCCCAGCGGCGTACTCCGGTGTGCAGGTGGAGCCGGGGCCGGGGGTCGAAGGGGACAGTGTGCAGCGAAATGTTGATCACGATGGAGAACCACCATTTCCGCCCCTTGACTACGTGTGAGAGAGGCTGGGAGAGGAGCTCTGCTCCCTGTTGGCGCGGGCCACGCGGTACGGCCCGGAAGTGCAGACTTCCGGCGCTGTGTTCGTAGGGGCCGAGGGCGAGGATGCGCCGGGCCAGGGCGTCGGTCGCGAGTTGGTACTGCCGGTCACGTGGGGCGGCGGTTCCGCCACCTTCGGTTGTGGGGCAACCTAGGAGGTCGACAGTGACGTCCTGCCATCGCGGCGGGCTTGAGTGCAGCGCTGTGTATGCGTTCAGGACTGCGCGGTGGTGCTCGGGTTCGGGGCGCAGGTCCTGGAGCCAGGCACCGTTGAGCCGGTCCAGTGTGTTGCCGGGGAGCGGGTGTGGGACGTCGTACGGGGCGTAGAGCCAGAAGTCCTCGGCCAGCTGACGCGGGTCGCGAGGGCGGCCTCGCACGATCAAGTCGGGGGCGAGGCTCTGCAGGACTCCGTTGAAGCGGGCGACGGGCGCGGTTCGGTATGGCTCAGCCTTGGGAGCGCGGCCGAGGTTGCAGAGTTCCAGAACACTTTCGTGCCACTGCTCAGGGAAGGGCAACGTGCGGTAACGGGCGGTCCAGGGGGCGGCACCAGGCTTGAGGAGGTAGGCGGCCCTGCTGGTCTCGCGATATTTCGCGGCCATGGTCTTCACAGTCTCCTTGCAGTTCTCGGCGAGTCAGTTTCCGGCGCTCAAGCCGCACAGGGCGTCGTAGAGCGGGTGGTAGAGCGTGCGCACCAGGGCCGGGTCGGCGGGGTCGGGAAACGATTCGGGGGCGGTCTCCGCGTCGAAGTAGGGCGCGAGGACGTCACGGAGTTTGATGAGCAGACCGTCGTCGTTGCGTCGGCGTCCGCTCCGGGTCGCAGCGGTGGGCGGGGCTCCGGCCTCGGCGAGTGCGGGTGCGAAGGCCGCGTCGACGAACACCACTCGTGCGGGCACTCCTCCCCGCACCAAACGGCCGATGACCTGCCAGATGGTGACGAGCTGGTCCCAGGCGAAGGATGTCTTCTCCACGTCGCTGAGCCGGGAGTAGATGTACCGCCGGGATAGCAGGCGACGCCATTCCTGGCGGGCTGCGAGACGGAAGCCGAGCCCGGCGGCATCCAGCTCTGCCGCGTCGGCCACGAGCTTGCCGAAGGTTCCTGATTCGAGACCCGGCTGGTCGCGGACAAACCTGGTGACCCAGTCGTTGACGGCGAAAACGGCGAGCGAGAGGTCGTCGGGTCGCGGGTGGGGGCGGGCGAGGAAGAGAACCGTGCCGAAGGCGGCCTTGTGGCTCTGATTGAGGATGTTGTGACCGCGCTCGATTGCCATCAGCGGGGCGACCAAGACTTCGGCGTCGTCGTCCTTGGCGAAGGCAGCCAGGTCACCACGGCGTACGGCAGAGGCAACTGTGGTGTCACCCGTGGCTGTGTCGCCGGGGCCTGTGTGATCGAGCTCGGCCTTGTCGGAGGCCAAAACTCGAACTTTTCCGCGCCAGCGCGGCATGCGTTCGAGGAGGTCGGCGGCGATCCTGGCGTCCTGGTAGCTGCCGACCAGGAGCAATGCCCGCCGGCGTTCGCCGTCCTCGATTCGGCGCAGTTCTCTATCGAGGAGCGATGCGCTGCCCGGGGCCGACTTCCCGAGCTGGGTGACCATCTGGGCCAGGATCCGTTCACGGGTATCGAGTTTGGCTCCGGAAAGCGTGAGCGGGGCCCCTTCGCCGTCGTAGAGGAACAGAGTCGTGAAGCGGGTCTGCCGGATGGAGTCGACCGCAGCCTGGTGGGGTTTGAGGATCGCCTTGACCGGGGCCATGACGTGGGCTCGGGTCGATGTCCCGGCCCAGCTGGTGCCGGACATGAGCAGCACGTGGGGTCCTAATCGCCCCGCTGCGGGGTCGGCCCCGAGTTCGGGAAGGTTGAGTAGCAGTTCCCGACCGACGCCAGCGCAGCGGAAGAAGCGGAGGGTGCCGCTGCGCTGTTCGTCACCGTCCGGCCCTCGCTCTGGGTCTTCGGGCAGGTACTGGAATCCGAGGACATTCCCCATCGGGGCTTCTGGCACTACTGGTGCGTAATCCAGGGGCGGTCTGCGGGACAGTTCGTTGTCGGCGGTGTCCAGGTGGAGAGCGGCCTCGGCCTGGGGCCACAGAAAGGTGACGCGTTCGAGTCGCTGGTGCAGTGCGGCCAGTACCAGGGTGAATTCGAGGCGCCGCCCCTCACGCTCCAGCCAGGGCTCGCTGCCCCAGGTGTCCACGGGGTCGCGGGGAGGTTTCCCCGGCTCGGGTGCCTCTTGGCGCAGTGAACCGTCCAGCAGGGGCGATCCGGTGAGTAGGTCATCGAGAAGGGAGCGGACGCGTTGGCTGGTCACCGCCTGGTCAAGGTGGTGGAGTAGGTCTCCGGCCCTGCGGATCAGGGTGTCGGTGAGGTCGTTGTGCGGGCCCCGATCACCGATCGGGTCGTCGCGGAAGGCGTCGAGGGCCTCGGTCACGGTGGTGCGGCGGGGGTCCCACGGCTCAGTGCCCGGTGTCCGCGGCATGGATGTGAGGCCCTCGGGCTCGTCGTCGGAGTCGTAGACCTCGGCGTCGGAGGCAATCCCGTCGGGGAGGGAACCATCGGCGCGCGGGCGCGGGTACCACTCGTTGACGAGTTTCTCCTGGAGTGTCCAGGCACTGAAGTACTCGATGTCCGCCCACCGACGGAGGTCGTCGTCGGTGATCAGCCTGCGGTAGAGGCGATTGGCGGCAACGTGCACGAGGTCCAGGGAGGCTGACCAGCGTTCGACATCACGCGCCGAGAGCGGCAAGCGGCCCTGCCGGGCGAGCTCGTCGATCTTGTGGATGCCGAGTCGGTCAAGCCAGGATTCCGGACCACGCACGATCAAAGTCGCGGACGGGGCGAAGGCAGTGTCGAGCTGCATCTGTACGCGGTCTGCCTCGTCAACGATGACGATGTCGCTACGCAGGCAAGCGAGTTCGAGGTGTCGCAGACGTTCGGTGTTGAGGTGGTTCGGAACGGCACTCTGCAACAGGCTGGCAGGGTTCGCCACCCAAATCAGGGCATCGACCAGATCTCGGTCAGTGGCGTGCCGGGGGCAGACGCTCCACACCGGACAGCCGTGGTCGAACGGGGAAGCCTTCGGCTCCGCCGCTTTCGTCCTTCCTTCCGCGGGCTTCTCGTTCATGTCGTGCCGATACACGGGCATCTGGATGTTCCCGGCGACGGTCCGAGTGGGCTCTTTGACGGGGCTCAGTTCCGTGCATGGGGCGTCGACGTAGCGGAGGGGTTCAGCCGCTTCCAGTCCGCGCTGCGCGTCGAGTACGCACACTGTGCTCAGGATGTCGAAGGCTGGATCGTCGTGCTGAAGCAGAGATGCCTGGCCGCGTGCGGCAAGCCGGCGGTGTAGCCGGGAGGCATGCTGCTCGCGGGTCGTGCCGCCGATGACAGGAGCTGCATTCAGCCCGAGGTCCTGGAACTGGGCGACCAAGGTGAGCTGTTCTGCGACGTCACCGACGACCAGAGTCGTACGCAATCCCTTCCGGGCACCCCAGACGGCGATGAGATTCATCAGGGTGCTCTTCCCTGCACCCACCATGCCGACCAGGTGGAGCAGCCGGTCCAGGGGCAAGACCGTCGTCTTCTCGAAGCGCAGCCCATCGGCAGTCAGGACGTCGAGTTGCAGATCCTCCAAGCGTCGCACCCAATGGGCGGAGGGGAGGCCGCGAGCAGTCTCAGTCTCCTCCATCCAGCGTGCGGTTTCGGCGAGTTCAGCCAGTGGGATGTCCAAGGGCTGGCCCGTGGTCTCGGGGAGCCGGCTCAGGTCGTGTCCGGTCGCTGGCGGAAAGCACAGCTGCTCGGGGATGGTCACGGAGGCTGGCCGGTGCCGCTCGGTAAACCGGGACTGACCTGCTGGGGCAAGCTGCAGCTGGCGCTGGTCGAAGTCTGGAAGCTGGGACAGTGCGCGCTCAAACCTGTCGAAGCGGTCCCCTGCGACTGTCGGCTCGACCCGCCGGGCCGGTCCTTCTCCGGTTGGGAGCCGATATCCGCGGAGCCTTTCGGGCAGATGAACATACGTATTCAGGCACTGATGCCACATGCGGCGACGGCGCAGCTTCCATAGCAGGTGACGTGCTGCCCCCAGGCGGGCGTTCTGTGCTGGGGTGGACGCGATGCCCGCGGCCGCAGCGAAGGGGTAGCCACCCAGGAGGGTGTAGACACCCCGGGCGTCGCGGGACGGGTCGAGACCCTCCATCAGATAGAGGCCGAGTTCCACCTGGCACAGCAGAGAGGGGCTGACATCTTGATATTCGAGGGGCCAGAGGGGCTCCAGGGCTTTGGCCAGTGGCTGGTACCACTCGCTGCTATTACGCACGGTCGGTTCCGTTCGTCGGTGCGGGGTCCGTCAGGTGGGGGTCGTTTGTCCCACGGAGCCGGGCGGTGGCGAATGTGACTAGCCGGTCGTCGGTGAGCAGAGGAAGGCCCTCGGCTGAGAGGGGGCGGTTGCGCCGGTACGTGCCGATGTAGTCGCGGTGGGATTCGACTTGTTCGCGGGGGACCACCCAGCACGATTCGTCGTACGGCGGCTCTGGGCGGACGGGTTTCGCGGACCTGCCGAGCAGGCCGGGATGCTTCCAGTCCTTGACGTCGATGGCCCAGACGTACCCGTCGGGGAAGGTCACGCGCAAGTCGTAGGCGTCGAAGCCGGGCCATAGCTGAACCTCCAGCCCGAGGGCGCTCAGCCGGGCCTCCAGTTCCACCTCGGCACGCCCCGGGCTGGTGACGAACTGCCGCAGTGGCCGCACCAGCTGAAGCAGTCCAGCCGCTTCGGTCCCGCCCAGTGTCCGTCCATGCGGGGGCGCTCCCCTGCGCCGGCACCGATCCCGCTCGCACCACCACGTTCCGCCGACTACCGGCGTGAGCATGGTCAAACAGCGACCGCAGGTTACGTAGGTGCCCTCAAATTCGTAGGAGGCCGGAACTGGCGCATAGCACTGGTCCAGGAGCTCCTGTACCGGGGCGAGGAACAGGTCGGTGTCAGTCTCGAATCGTTCTACTCCGGTGAGTACCGGACGCTCGACCAGAAGTCTCCGAAAGGCTACGTAGGACTCGGGCGACGACGCCTTGCGGCAGAGGCGCATCGCCGTGTGGACGACCTCCCGGTCGAATTGCGCGGCGCCTGCGTCCTTGCCTCTGATCCACCACTCGTGGCAAAGCTGTGTGGGAACCAGCGCCTCTGGATCCACCAGGTAGTCGTCCGGCCCGAAGGCATCCGGCGGCAGGTCGAGGGGCCAGTCCTCCAGAGGGCGGGTGTGGCACCAGAAGAGCAGTTCGGGGAGGCTACGGGGTACCCCCTCAGCACCCCTGAGGAGGCAGGCGAGGACGGTCCGGTCGAGCGCGCGCTGGGCTTCGGCCGGGTAGGGCAGTTTGAACGAGGAGAGGGATCCGAGGTCTGCGAGTTGGATGACCGCGCCGGCCAGCGTGCGGACCAGGCGCACGTCGGGGAAATCGAGCCAGTCGCCTCGGTGGGTGGCGTGTGCGTCGGAGGCGGTGGTCATCGGGGTCCCTCCTTTTTCGTGGCTAGATGCTCGATGCCCGGGTGGCACCATTCGAGGGCCTCGCAACTGCTGCAGTATCGGCCTGGATTGGCCGAGTAGTCCTGATCCTCAACCCAGGGTTGGGCGAGCTGCGCGATCACGTCTCTTGCTTCGTCGACGGTCCCTGGGCGCGAGGGGTCCAGCTCCTCAAAGGTCACGTCGTCGGTGTGTAGTAGTTCGAGCTCGACCCTGGAACGCGTCACGTCACCGCCCAGGACTCCTGCGGCCAGCATCACCACGCCTAGCGCCAGCTGGGGGTAGCGCGACAACAGCGACTCCCCCTCGTAGAGGTATCGGCTCGCGGTCTTGGTCTCCCGCCAGATCCAGCCCCCGCGGCGGGTGTGGAGCAGATCGGGGGTGGCTATCAGGATGAGATCGAGTTCAGGGTCGTAGCAGACCGCCTGGTACTGAACACGCACTTCCTCCTCTGCGGCGAGGCCGTCCAACGGACAGTAGAAGGCGTGCTGCTCGAGCATGGCGGCGCCGTCGAGTGCTTCCTTCCCGCTCAGGTGCAGGACGCCCGCGCCCCAAGACGCCGGATCTACAGGACCAGGGAGCACCTGACACGCCTGGTAAGGCGTGATGCCATGCCGTTGATTCAGGATGTCGTCGACCACGCGGCCACGTCGCACTTCTGGACTCTCGGGTTTCGCGGATCGCAGTTTGAGCTGCCGAGTCGCGTGATACTTCGCCGGACAGTCCCGATAGGCGCGCAGATCGGTGACCGAGAGACTGCGCCGAGGGCGCTTGCGCTCAGGAGAGGTGATCCTCAGCAGTTCCGGGGTGCGCGGGAGGGCACTGCAGCCACTTAGCGCCTTGCAGTCGACACAACTGCTTCCGGGATGGGTCCCGGTCCCATCGATGGCCTGGCGCAACGCAGGCCACCCCTCCGCTGTGAAATGCTGCCGGGCCTCATACCTGTTCCAGTCGAGCAGCTCGTTGTGCTTGCCGTCTCCACAGCCGAATTCGATGACCCTGACCTTCTCAGGCAGGGCGGTGCGGAACTGCGGGAGTTCATGGAAGGGGACTGGAATGTGCCGTTTCCGCCAACCTCCACCCGCCGGCCGCCCGCGTGCCGCGACGTAGGCGGCTGCAGCCTTCTCCCCCTTAGGGCGATCTTCCTTGGCAGCGCCGAAGCTGAGCAACCACAGTTCCCTCGTGGAGTCGTCGAGGGCCGCGTAGCGGCGTCCCCAAGCGGTCATCTCGTAGGTGTCCACACCTCGCTCGTCAACCGGCCCAGGATCCTGGCCGAGCACCCACATGTCACGGACCGGGACGCTGAGCGGAAGGTGCGCGGCCTGGCGGGCGCTCTGGTCCGCCACCCGGGCCGCCAGATAACGCCGGACCGCTTCGGCTGACCATGACAGCAGCAAGGGGTGCGCTTCCCGCCGACGGTAAAGCCCGAAAGTTCCCTTCGTTCGCTGAAGTTCTCCGATCACCCACTCCAGGTCGTTGCCCTCGTGTTCAATCAGGTCGAGCGCATCCATGAAAACCTTGAGCGTGAAGTCCTGTAAACGCTCGCCGTGTTCAGGGGGATTGGGATCGGGAACCAACATCGGGCGGGCGTCACTGCCGCGCTTCGTGGGGCAATCTCGGGGGTCAAGCCGCGCCGCACCGAGGTTCGTACGCACCAGTCTGATGTCACCGATCGTCCCGGCGGGGCGAGGCCAGCTGCTCATGCTCTCCTCCAAGCCATACGACAACGACGTCCAGCGGACATCACATAGATAGCCGGGTTTCGACTGCCTCCAGCATGACACAGAAACGCTGTGAACTCAGTCCATGCATGAAACACACTCCGTCCGTTTTACACTTACAACATCCGTCGATCAACGACCTGGCGGAAACCGGAACCCTGCCACCGGCGCGGACCTCTCTGCGTGTCGGATGCGGGACGCTTCAAAGGCAAGGGGCGGGCATGAAAAAGGACGAGGTGCTGGGCGGTCGATACAAACTGCTCAGGCACCTGGGCAGCGGCGGCATGGCCGTCGTCTGGCAGGCGGAGGACCTGCAGAACGGGGGCCTGGTAGCCGTCAAGTGCCTGCGCACGAGAAGCGAGCTCCTGGACTCACTCGACGAGGACGAGGCGCACAGCGAGCTGCGGCGCATGCGAGGCCGTTTCCGGCGTGAGGGCTCCCTCCTCGGACGGCTGCGCAACAGAAGCATTCCTGAGCTGTACGACCAAGGCGCCCACGCCTCCGAGCCCTACCTCGTGATGCGCTACGTCGCTGGCAAGCCCCTACACCTCTTCCTCGACCAATACACCCCCACGAACGAGGTCAGCGCGGCCATCGGGGTTCAGATCGCCGAGGCTCTGGCCTGCGCGCACGACCTGCCGGTAGTGCACCGCGACCTCAAGCCGTACAACTTGATCATCGACGAGAACGGCGTGGTCGTCCTTATCGACTTCGGCATCGCCAAGCCGCTCTGGCCTGGCGTCACGGACTACACCCAGCATGGTTCCACTGTAGGAAGCAGGGGGTATGAGGCACCAGAGCAGATCCTGGAGCGCCAGATCACGCCGAAGACCGACTTGTACGCGCTCGGCTGCGTCCTCTATCACTTGCTGACCGGTCATCCGCCCTTCTCCGGGGACGGTCTGAAGCACCAGCACGTGCACGCCGAGCCGATCTCGCCGACCTGCCATGTCGGGCACATCCCAGCGGAGCTAGACGAGCTAGTCCTGAAGTTGCTGGCGAAGGAGCCGGAGGACCGGCCGGAGTGCGCTCGCACGGTCGCGGAGGTCCTGCGGAGGCACGCTCCTCGCCCCGGTGACGCTGCCCCTTCCCCTCGGCTGGAACCGGACCCCACGCGCCCATTGCGACTGCCGGACGAATACGATCTGCCCGCCGAGCCGGTGACAACAGCACCCGTAATCAAGCCGAGCGGCAGGCGCCGCGGTTCTGTGTTCCTCAGTCGCCGAATGTTTCAGGAGGTAGTTGCCGAAGCCGAGGCCGAGATCGAATCCGGTGATCCCGCTAGCGCGGTGGACAAGCTAGTAGAGCTGCTGCCCGCCGCACGGCGGGACTGGGGCATCTTCGATCCGCGGGTCCGGGCGGCCTTGCGCGTAGCCGCGAACGGTATGCGTATCGCGGGGCGCTGCAAGGAAGCGATCGCACTCTACGAGGCACTGGCCGTGCGAGCTGAGGGCAGCGGGAGTCCGGACGATCTGGCCGACCACCTGGAAGGGACTCTAGGCGCGGCGGAGTGCCGCATCCCTTTCGGTGACCTGCTCCCCGCCGCGGCGGCGCGGGCCGTGGTACTCGGAGAGTTGGCCCGCGTCACAGGCCCTCGTGCCCGAGTGCTGGAAGAGCGGTGCCGCGAGGTTGGCATCGAGCTTGAGGAGTTGGGCTTTGAGGCGTAGGAAGGGTGGTGTTGTGCCAGTGCCCTCCACACCCCCCTCTGCGACACGGGGTGGCCGCCTCATCGGCGCAGCTTTCCGCCCGCGAGCCCGTCCCCGAGACCCCGAATAAGGCCCTCGCCCACCGCTGCCAGGGAGCGGAATGCTTCCTCAAGTGCCAGCAGTTCCTTGAAGGCTGCCCCGTACTC
The DNA here is from genome assembly GCF_045207435.1 of Streptomyces sp. NBC_00876. NCBI lineage: Bacteria > Bacillati > Actinomycetota > Actinomycetes > Kitasatosporales > Streptomycetaceae > Streptomyces > Streptomyces sp. NBC_00876. The sequence goes on along the minus strand of NZ_CP108800.1, from coordinate 6,488,332 downwards.
CCGCTGCTCGGCGAGAGAAAGCTGCAGCACCTGCAGTTTGCGTACGTCGATACGGGCCGAGCTGGAAGTGTGGGAGCCGGCCTGTCGCGCGTTTGCCGGAGCACGCAGGCAACCTGCGAGGAACCAGGGATCGAGGATCTCAGGATCCGGTCGCAACGCGTAGAGCTGGGGTCCCAGCACCATGGGCGTGTCTTCTTGGACCCAGACGCGATATGCCCGCTCGACACCCGCCACGATGACATCCCCGGGCTCGGCCACAGTGAGCGATCCAGCGCTGAGGCCCTCCTCCACCTCGGCTGCTGCCAGCCAGCTCCCCGGCCAGACTCCCAGGATGAGGTCGGGAACGCTAACGACCGGCACCGCACCGTCCGGTAGTGCGTCGCGGTGTAGGAGCTCGCTGGGAAGCGTCTGCCCTTGCCATAGCTTGAGCGCGCGAGCGCGGTCCAGGTCCGAGACCGTGACAGTGGACGCAACGTCGTCGTCCGCCGACAGGGCGATCGCCGCAAGGGACCGGGAATAGCTGCGCACCTCGTCGAGCAGGCCGTCCAGGCGGTCCCAGGATTCATGGAGCTTGGCCTGGGCCTCCATCGCCGTCTCTGGTACATGGCGGGCGGGCGTGAGATCTGTCTGCTCGTCGAGTAGGTCCATCACGGGGATGATGACGCACCCCTCCGGCAGGTGCTCCTTCGCTCCCCTCCTATGTTCCCCAGACCAAGAATGAGCGTGCACCGCATCGAGTACGCGTCCGCTCAACTTCGGCCAGTCGATGCTCTGAGCTCTCCGGGACGCCCCCCGCGAAGTGGCCGCGTCAAGCAAGAACAGACCGTCGCCGGAAACCGGCCCGCCGGCGGTTGATGGTGCCTGGAGAATCCACAACTGTAGTGAGACGCTGTGTGGTTGCGCGGCCCCGGCCGGAAGCGCAACCACTCCCCGCAAGACGCCCGTGCGCAGCAGCGCACTGCGAATACGCCTGCCCGCACGCCGGGAGGCTACCGCCGGCGGCAGGAGAAGGACGGCCACACCGCCGGATGCAAGTCTCGCCAGTGCGTGCTCGATCCAGGCAAGTTCGGGCTCGGTCCTCGGCGGCAGTCCGTAGACCCAACGGGGATCAGTGGCCAGTTCCTCGTGACCCCAGTCGCGCGCGTTGAACGGAGGGTTACACACAACGATGTCGGCCTGTTCGGCATCCTGTGGGTCTGCGCGAAGCGAGTCGCCTGCCCTGATCTCGGCGACTGCACCGCCCCTGCATGCCCGGGCGAAACCCAGGCGGGCCGCCGCTAGCGCGGCAAGCACAGGATCGACGTCGGTCCCGAGAAGGACCAAAGCCGCGGAGTCAGCCTCCGCCCCGTGCTCTCTCATACCCTCGTCAGCAGCCAGGAGCAGCCCACCGACGCCACATGCGGGGTCGAGTACGACCGTTCGCATACTCCTGCCCCCGGCCCCGTCGGCCCTGACGGCCAGAGCGATGTCCACCATTAGCTGACCAAGTTGATTTGGAGTCGTGCTGACCTGCCGCACATGAACATCGAGCCAGCGCGACAGCAGGAAGTCGAAGGTCTCGCGGCCTCCCTCGTAGCGTGCGGCGTCGACCGTTTCATCCGCTACCTGGGCGGCCTCTTGTGGAAGGGAGGACTGCACAGGAACCGCCTGGTCCACGCCATCCGCGGCGAGGAGGCGCCGACCGGCTTCCGCAAGCGCCGCGCCCATCACCGCACGGTCTCCCAGAACCTCGTAGAGCGGCCACAAACGCTCCCGCAGCCGGATCCGCTCGATCTTCCCGTTCGCGTGGAGCCATTGTTCGACGTCGGCTAGGGAGAACTGCGGGCTGGCATCCGTCCCACCGACAGGAGTCGGGAACGAATCGTGCCGGCGCCGCCAGTTGCTTACTGCTGCTCGACCAACACCCGCGATCCGTGCGATTCCAGCCAGTGTGACGGGCGCATCGATGGCGTTGGGCATGCGATTCTCCGAGCTCGGGGCGATTTTCGGACGGGTTTGGCGTGCGTACCATCACCGTAGTCCAGCCAACCAGGCAGGGCAATCATTGACTGAGTTCACAACACCTCACCCCTGCAAAGCCCCTCCCGCATGGCCATCATCACGCGGCGAACGACTCACAGATGGAGTCGACTATTGATCTTTAACCTGTGCGGCGCGGACGTGGGTCCGTTGACTTCTTCGTTCGTCGTCTCGCGGAGCCTGATTTCTGACCGTGTGCACGTCGCTGTAAACAGCCGTGCGGCACGTCTCATTCGAACGAAGATCCTCTCATGATCCCCGGAATTTCTGCGGAAGCGACGGGCATTGCCTCTCAGGCAGCATGCCCGGGGAACCGCAGGAGGACGACATGCACGGGGACCTCAACGAGCGACAGCAGACCGTGCTCGACTGGGTGGGCCAGGGGTGTCCCGACGGAGTCTGGCCGGACAGCACTTTCAAGGTCAGCGCTCAGGCACTGCAGAGTCGCGGACTCATCAGAATCACCAAACGCCGAGGGCATTGGAGTGCCAACCTGACTGACAAAGGGCGGCAGCATCTCACCGACCGCGGCATCTGCCCCGTCGAGCAGAACGCTGCACCACCCGCGCAGCCCAGCCGCAAGCCGGCACCGCCACGCCCCAAGCCCGCACCCAGGGCCCGTACGAATTACACAGACCAACTCCTCGAAGACCTGGCCGCGAACGACGGCTGCCTCATCAAGCCCATCGAACCCGGCCCACACGCAGTGAATTGGACATCACGGGTGAACACCGCCCGCAAGTCCGGCAAGATCCCGCGCACACAAGAGCTCTACGCATACCGCACCCATCGCGGCTACGAAATCAAACTCGCCGACATCCCCGCCTGGCGGCTCGCCGAACTCACCCCGCTCCCCGTTCCGGCCAGACTCACCAAACCCCACTCCCTCGTGGCCGCCCTCCAGCAACGGCCACAGCCCATGGGGCTCACCAAATCCATCCAAGGCCGAGCCCTGCGCATCATTCAGGCCCTCATCATTGCCACCGAATCACAAGGCCATAAGGCAGCACTCGGGACCACGCAAGGCGCTCCCCCACCCCACCGTCGCCGCAGCGCACCACCGCACTTCACCATCACCGCCCAAGGCGAAAGCGTCGGATTCCTCGTCCTTCAAGAACAGGACCGCAGCGAACACATCCCCACCGACAAGGAACTCGCCGACGCCAAGAAGCACTCATGGATGCGCATCGCCCGCTTCGACTACACCCCCTCAAACCGCCTGCGCTTCATCCTCCGCGGCGGCAGCGCGCACCGTGCGAGCGAATGGGCCGATGTCCCCGACAGGCCACTGGAAGACCAACTCGCCGAAATCGCACAAGAAGTCGACCTCCGCGGCAAAGCCGCAGAACACAAACGCCTTGCAGACCAGCAAGCCAGGGAAGCCCAGCAGAGGCGCTGGGAAACCGCCATGGAGGAAGCGCGCACCGCATACGCCTACGCCTATCGCGTCAAGCACCTCGAAGAACAAGCAGACGCCTGGCACCAGACCAAGCGCCTGACCGAATACGTCACAGCAGTACGCGACCACGCCACATCGCTGCCACCCGGACAGGAAAGAACAGAGATCGAGGCGTGGCTCGCCTTCACGGACGCCCGGCTCCAGCACCTCACCGAGTCCGCCGCAGCGCCGAAGCTGCCCACCCCACCCAAGCCCAGCGCCGACGACCTCAAGCCATTCCTCGGCCACTGGAGCCCTTACGGACCCCGTGCCTACTGAGCCTTAAATCAGGCCATATCGAGCACCGGTTCACCAAGAGGCGGTAAAGAGGGAGCCCCCTCAAGCCGCACTCGACACACCGCCACCTGCAGGTATGACCACCTGACGCCTCATCAGGACGTGCGTCAAACGTGCGTCAGACGTGCGTCACGTGCGTCGAATATGCGTCAAGATATCGCCCGTAACGCACACAACGCACATAACGCCCACTCGGCGAAACCGCAGGTCAGACACCCTTCGCGGCCGGTTCAAGGATCGCGACGCACTCCACGTGATGCGTCATCGGGAACAGGTCGAACGCCCGCAGCGTCCGCACCTTGTAGCCGCCCTCCGCGAAGTACGCCAGGTCCCGCGCCAGCGCCGCCGGGTCGCATGCCACGTACGCGATCTTGCGGGCCCCGAGCCCCGAGAGGCGCTTGACGACCTGCTTGCCCGCTCCCGCGCGCGGCGGGTCCAGGACGATCAGGTCGCACTCGGTGATGCCCGTGCGGGGCAGGATCTGGTCGACCTTGCCGTGCTCGATGCGGACCCGCTCCAGGTCCTTGAGGTTGTGGCGGGCGTCCTCGACCGCGCGCTTGCCGGACTCGATGCCGAGCACCGCGCCCTTCTCGCCGATGCGCTGGCCGATGGCGCCGGCGAAGAGGCCGACACCGCAGTAGAGGTCGAGCGCCGTGTCGTTCTTGCGGGGCAGCAGGCCCTGCATGACCGCGCGGACCAGGGTGTCCGCGGCCTGCGGGTGGACCTGCCAGAAGCCGCCGGAACCGACGCGGTAGGTGCGGTCGTCGGCGCGCTCGCGGACGAAGCCGCGGCCGTGGACGCGGTGCACTCCGCCGTCGCGCTCGTCGACGCGCAGCACCGAGACGGGCTTGTCGAGCTCGACCAGCGGAAGACGGCCGCCCTCGCGCGGGGTCAGGATGACCTGGCGGTCGTTGGAGCCGGTGGCGGCGATGGCCTCCACCGTGGCCATCTGGGGCCAGTCCTGCTTCTCGATGCCGAGCTCGGTGACGCCCGGTGCGGCGATCATGCACTGGTCAATGATCTCGATGTCGTGCGAACGGTGCTTGCGCAGGCCGACGCGGCCGTCCTCGTCGATGGCGTACTGGACGCGGGTGCGCCAGGCGGGCACCTCGCCCGGCGGGAGCTTGTCGCCGTCGGCCGGCATGACGGTGCCGTCCCAGCCCGCCTCTTCCGGGGTGAGGCCCGCGAGGCGCTGGAGCTGCTCGGCGATCACTTCGCCCTTGAGCCGGCGCTGGGCGCCCGGCTTGGCGTGCTGCCAGTCGCAGCCGCCGCACTTGCCGGGGCCCGCGAACGGGCACGGGGCCTTCACGCGGTCCTTGGACGCCTCGATGATCCGTACCGCGTCGGCGCGCAGGAAGCGGGAGTCGGTGGCGCCGTCGGTGACCTTGGCGACGACCGTCTCGCCGGGCAGCGTGTGGCGTACGAACAGGACCTGGCCCTCGGAGGTGCGGGCGATGCAGTGACCGCCGTGGGCGACCGGGCCGACCTCGACCTCGTACTCACGTCCTACGAGCGACTCCCCGGCCTGCGCTGCCTCGGACTGCGTTCCCTCGGCCGGCGTCTCTGCGGCCTGCGATTCCCCGGTCTGCGGCGAAGTGGATTCGTTCTGCATGAGGGGATGGCTCCAGAGATCAAGGGGAAGAGGGGGACGGGCGCGAAGGAAAGCGGCCGGACAACAACCTACGAGTCTACGTGGGTGTCGTCCGGCCGCTTACCAGGAACGGATATCGCAGGAACAGCTACGGGGTGTCAGCCCTTGTTCGTCGGTTCCTTGGGCTTGCGCTCCACGGGGCCCCGCCGCACCGAGCCCGGGGCGTTCCAGTCCGCGCGCTTGCGGGCGCGCTTCTTGGCCGCTTCGGAGGACTCCAGCTGGTACGGGACCGAGGTGACCATCACCCCCGGGGTGAAGAGCAGCCGGCCCTTGAGCCGCAGGGCGCTCTGGTTGTGCAGCAGGTGCTCGTACCAGTGGCCGACGACGTACTCCGGGATGTAGACGCTCACGACGTCGCGCGGGCTCTCCCGGCGCAGGCCCTTGACGTACTCGATGACCGGGCGGGTCACCTCGCGGTACGGCGAGTCGAGGATCTTGAGGGGGACGTTGATGCCGCGCCGCTCCCAGTCCTCCTTCAGCGCCTTCGTCTCGGCCGGGTCGACGCTGATGGAGAGCGCCTCCAGATGGTCCGAACGGATCAGCTTCGCGTAGGCGAGCGCGCGCAGGGTGGGGCGGTGGAGCTTGGAGACCAGGACGATCGAGTGGACCCGGGAGGGCCGGACGGTCTCGTCGGACGGGGTCTCGTCGGCGGCGATCTCCGCGGCCACCCGGTCGTAGTGCTTACGGATCGCGGTCATCGTGCCGTAGAAGATCACCATGCCGAGCAGCGCGACCCAGGCGCCGTGCGTGAACTTCGTGGCGAGGACGACGACGAGCACCAGGCCGGTGAAGAAGGCGCCGAAGGTGTTGATCGCGCGGGAGCGGATCATGTGGCGGCGCTTGGCCGGGTCCTTCTCCGCCCGCAGGTGGCGGTTCCAGTGCCGCACCATGCCGGTCTGGCTGAGCGTGAAGGAGACGAAGACGCCGACGATGTAGAGCTGGATCAGCCGGGTCGAGTCGGCTCCGTAGATGACGACCAGCAGGATCGCGGCGCCGGCCAGCAGCACGATGCCGTTGGAGAAGGCGAGCCGGTCACCGCGGGTGTGCAGCTGGCGGGGCAGGTAGCGGTCCTGGGCCAGGATCGAGCCGAGGAGCGGGAAGCCGTTGTACGCGGTGTTGGCGGCCAGGAAGAGGACGAGGGCGGTGGCCGCGGCGAGGATCACGAAGAAGAACGTTCCGTCGCCGAAGACCGCTGCCGCGACCTGGGAGATCACCGGGTCCTGGACGAAGCTCGAACCGACCGGGGTCCCGTTGTTGATCAGGTCCTCCGCCGGGTTCTCGGCCATCTTCACATCGGTGGCCATGGCCAGCCCGATGATGCCGCAGAACATGGTGACGGCCAGCAGGCCCATCGCCGCGAGGGTGGTGGCGGCGTTCTTGCTCTTGGGCTTACGGAAGGCCGGGACGCCGTTGCTGATCGCCTCGACGCCGGTGAGGGCCGCACAGCCGGACGAGAACGCGCGCAGCAGCAGGAAGACCAGGGCGAAGCCCGCCAGGCCCTCGTGCTCGGGCTTGATCGTGTAGTCGGCGGTCGGGGCGTGCATGGTCTCGCCGAGGACCAGTCCGCGGAAGGCGCCCCAGCCGATCATGATGAAGACGCCGGCCACGAAGAGGTACGTGGGGATGGCGAAGAGCTTGCCGGACTCCTTGACGCCGCGCAGGTTCATCAGGGTCAGCAGCACGATGGCGGCGACGGCGCAGGCCGTCTTGTGCTCGACGACGAAGGGGATCGCGGAGCCGAGGTTCTCCACCCCGGAGGCGATCGACACGGCGACGGTCAGGACGTAGTCGACCAGCAGCGCGCTGGCCACGGTCAGGCCGGCCTTCGGGCCGAGGTTGGTGGTCGCGACCTCGTAGTCGCCGCCGCCGCTCGGGTACGCGTGCACGTTCTGCCGGTACGAGGCGACGACGGTGAACATCAGGACCACGACGGCGACCGCGATCCACGGGCTGAAGTGGTAGGCCGACACGCCCGCGATGGACAGCACGAGGAGGACTTCTCCGGGTGCGTACGCCACCGAGGACAGCGGGTCGGATGCGAAGACGGGGAGGGCGATGCGCTTGGGGAGGAGTGTCTCCCCCAGCTTGTCGCTGCGCAGGGCCCGTCCGATCAGGATCCGTTTGGGCACGTCGGTCAGTTTGGACACGCTGAGGATCGTAAGGGTTCCGTATGGGAGCCGCCCACGCACCACCCCCATGGCCCCGCAATCTCCTGCACTCGCACGGGAAAGCCACGAAATCCTTAACGGAATCCTTGCACCGCGACCCCCGAATGGGCGTCCGAACGGGCTGCGGGGTCTTCGCTTTGCTTTGGCGGCCCGTGGATAAGCACACTCGAATGAGGCAACGCACCCGGCGCCGCTTAAGCTCATCCTGGGCAACGGGACGAACCGTTGCCCCATTGTTTGCCCGGCCAGCCGAGGAAAGAGTGTGAGCAGGGTGTTTTCGCAGGTCAGCCGGACGATCAGGACTGCGAGGTAGGCGCAAGGTGCACATCGTCATCATGGGCTGCGGGCGAGTGGGGGCCGCTCTCGCGCAGACCCTGGAGCAGCAGGGGCACACGGTCGCCGTGATCGACCAGGACCCCACCGCGTTCCGGCGCCTCGGCTCCGGCTTCGGCGGACGTCGCGTCACCGGAGTCGGTTTCGACCAGGACACCCTCCGTGAGGCGGGGATCGAAGAGGCCGGTGCGTTCGCCGCGGTGAGCAGCGGCGACAACTCGAACATCATCGCCGCCCGGGTGGCGCGCGAGATGTTCGGCATCGAGAACGTCGCGGCCAGGATCTACGACCCCCGGCGTGCCGAGGTCTACCAGCGTCTCGGCATCCCCACCGTCGCCACCGTGCGCTGGACCGCGGACCAGATGCTGCGCCGGCTGCTGCCGTCGGGCGCGGAGCCGCTGTGGCGGGATCCGAGCGGGGGTGTGCAGCTCGCCGAGGTGCACACCACACCGTCCTGGATCGGCCACAAGATCAGCACCCTCCAGGAGGAGACGGGCGTCCGCGTGGCCTTTCTCACCCGGCTGGGCGAAGCGATTCTGCCGTCGTCGCAGACGGTGCTGCAGGAGGGCGACCTCGTCCACGTGATGATGCGTACGGACGAGATCGCGAAGGTCGAGGCGGCCTTCGCCGAGGGCCCCGAGGAGGGCGGTCACTGATGCGTGTCGCGATTGCCGGGGCCGGTGCGGTGGGCCGTTCCATCGCGGCCGAGCTGCTGGAGAACGGTCACGAGGTGCTGCTCGTCGACAAGGCGCCGACGGCCATCTCGGTGGAGCGGGTGCCGATGGCCGAGTGGCTGCTGGCGGACGCCTGCGAGATCACTTCGCTGGACGAGGCGGCGCTGCAGCGCTGCAATGTCGTGATCGCGGCGACCGGCGACGACAAGGTGAACCTGGTCGTCTCGCTGCTCGCCAAGACGGAGTACGGCGTGCCGCGGGTCGTCGCCCGGGTGAACAACCCGAAGAACGAGTGGCTGTTCAACGAGTCGTGGGGCGTCGATGTGGCGGTCTCCACGCCGCGCCTGATGTCGGCCCTGGTCGAGGAGGCGGTGAGTGTCGGCGATCTGGTCCGGCTGCTGCGCTTCAGCCATGGTGACGCCAACCTGGTCGAGCTGACCCTGCCCCCGGAGTCGGCGCTGGCCGGCACCCGGGTCGGGGAGGTGGCCTGGCCGGAGGACACCTCGCTGGTCACGATCATCCGCGGTCAGCGCGTGCTGACGCCGAACGTGGAGGAGAGCCTGGAGGCCGGTGACGAGCTGCTGTTCGTGGCTGCTCAGGCGCGCGAGGAGCAGCTGGAGGATCTGCTGTCGGTGCGCCGGGGCGACCCGGAGAGCTGAGCGGGACTTCGTGTGAGCGTGAGAGGGGCCTGTTACCGCCATCGGCGGTAACAGGCCCCTCTCACGTGAAGTGGCTCAGAACTGCTGGCCGCGGGCCGCTTCGGCGGCGGCCGCCTTGCGGGCCTTCTCGGCCTGCTCCTCGGCCTCCATCTCGGCGAAGACGTCGATGGGCGGCGGCGCCTTGGCGAGGAAGACCCAGGTGAGGTAGACCGCCAGCAGGAACGGCGGGATCTTCAGGGCGACCAGCACCCAGCCGAACTGGGTGGTGTCGGCCCACCAGTACAGCGGGAAGAGGATCGCGCACTTGGCGAGCAGGATCAGCCCCCAGGCGTAGCTGGCCTTGGCGTACGCCTTCTTGCGGCCGGGGTTCCTGGTGCGCCAGGAGAGGTTCTCCTTGAACACCGGGCCCAGGATCAGACCGATCAGCGGCAGCCCGGCCAGGGTGGTGACCAGGTAGGCGAGGGCCAGTCCGAGCGTGTAGATCATGCCCGGGAGGTAGAAGTCCTTGGCGTTGCCGGTCATCTTCGCGAAGACCACGCCGAAGGCCACACCGAAGACACCGCTGAAGGCGTGCTTGACGGTGTCCCTGCGGATCAGCCGGACGGCCACGAGCACCAGCGAAACCGCAACGGCCGCGATGGCCGAGTTCGTCAGGTTCTTGTCGATGGTGAAGATCGTGACGAAGAGCAGTCCGGGCAGGACTGTCTCCACCATGCCCCGGATGCCGCCGAAGGCCTCGAAGAGCGCGGCCTCGGTGACTGCTCTGGCGTCGGCGTCCTGCTGGTCGGTGGTGCGGTCCGTATCGGACGTCGGCTTGTCGAGAGACGTCACCGGCTACTCCTTGCCGAGCGGTCGGAGTTCGTATTTGGGGTTGAACAGCACCCGGCGCCCGTGGCTCATGGCGATGCGGCCGGAGGCGATGAGCTTGCGGCCCGGCTCTATGCCCACGATGGAGCGGCGGCCGAGCCAGACCACGTCGAGCGGCGCGGTGCCGTCGAAGAGCTCCGCCTCCAGGGCGGGCACTCCGGCGCGCGGTCGCAGGGTGACCGTCCGCAAGGTACCAGTGACCTTCACGATCTGGCGGTCGCTGCACTCGGAGATCCGGGTGCAGCCCGATGCCTGCGAGTCCTCCTCCAGCTCCTCGCACTCCAGGTCCTCCTGGGAGCTGGAAAGCCGGTCGAGCATCCGCCGGAAGCGCCCGGACGGCCGCTCGGCCCTCTGGGGCTTCTCGAAACGAGGAACAGCACTCATACCCGAAGGGTACCGGTCTCCGGGGCCACTGGCGGGTGGCCGCCGTCTCACTCGAACGGGTTACGCGGGTACACCGGTGCGGCACCCGCGGAGGGGCTCAGGCGCGCTCGAAGCGGTATCCCATGCCCGGTTCGGTGACGAAGTGCCGAGGATGCGAGGGGTCGGCCTCCAGCTTGCGCCGCAGCTGGGCCATGTAGACCCGCAGATAGTTGGTCTCGGTGCCGTACGAGGGTCCCCAGACCTCCTGGAGCAGCTGCTTCTGGCTGACGAGGCGGCCGCTGTTGCGGACCAGGACCTCCAGCAGGTGCCATTCGGTCGGGGTGAGCCGTACGTCGCGTCCCTCGCGGTGGACCTTCTTGGCCGCGAGGTCGACGGTGAAGCCCTCGGTCTCCACGATCACGACCTCGTCGCCGCCGTCCTGGCCGACGGGCTCGGCGCGGCGCACCGAGGCGCGCAGCCGGGCCAGCAGTTCGTCCATCCCGAACGGCTTGGTGACATAGTCGTCGGCCCCGGCGTCCAGGGCCTCGACCTTCTCGTCGGAGGTGTGGCGGGCCGAGAGCACCAGGATCGGCACCCGGGTCCAGCCGCGCAGCCCCCTGATCACCTCGACGCCGTCCATGTCGGGCAGCCCCAGGTCCAGGACCACGACGTCGGGGTGGCGGGTGGCGGCGAGCTGCAGGGCGGTCGCCCCGTCGGGCGCCGCGTCCACCTCGTACTTGCGCGCCTTCAGGTTGATCACGAGGGCGCGTACGATCTGCGGCTCGTCGTCGACCACAAGCACCCGGGTCATCGCGGTCCTGCCTTTCTGCTGTACGTCTGGTCTGTGCGTGGGTCCGCTGTATGTCCCGCGTACGTCGCTGCCGTGCGCGGGTCCGCGGTATGTCTCGCGTACGACTCTGCCGTGCGCGGGTCCGCGGTATGTCTCTTGAGCGACTCTGCTGTACGTGCGTCCGTTGTATGTCTCTCGTACGTCTCTGCCGTACGTGCGTCCGCGGGGCTCTCCGCGATCACGAGGTGACCCGCGCGGGCAGGTCGGAGTCGACCGGAACATATCCCGAGGCCGCCTTGAGCGTCAGGACCATGGTGAGACCGCCGCCCGGGGTGTCCTCGGCGTCCAGCGTGCCGCCCATCGACTCGACGAAGCCTCGGGCCACGGCGAGCCCCAGGCCCACTCCGGCCCCGCGCGGGGCGTCACCGTAGCGCTGGAAGGGCTCGAAGATGCGTTCCTTGCCCTCGTCGGGGACGCCCCGGCCGCGGTCGGCCACCCGTAGCTCGACCCGGGTTCCGAGTGCGCTGGCGGCGACGGTGACGCGGTCGCCGTAGGGGCTGTACTTGACGGCGTTCTCGACGATGTTGGCGACGGCCCGCTCCAGCAGTCCGGGGTCGACGGCGACCATCGGCAGTGTCTCGGGGATGTCCAGCTCGACGCTGTCCTCGGGGACGCCGCCCAGGGCCATGGGCACGACCTCGTCGAGATCGATCTCGCGGATCAGCGGGGTGACGGTGCCGGTCTGCAGGCGGGACATGTCGAGGAGGTTGCCGACGAGGTGGTCGAGGCGGTCGGCGCCGTTCTCGATGCCTTCGAGGAGCTCCGCCTCGTCGTCGTCGGACCAGGCCACGTCGTCGGAGCGCAGGGAGCTGACTGCGGCCTTGATGGCGGCCAGGGGCGTCCGCAGGTCGTGGCTGACGGCTGCCAGCAGCGCGGTCCTGATCCGGTTGCCCTCGGCGAGCCGGCGGGCTTCCTCGGCCTCACCGACCAGCCGCTGGCGGTCCAGGACGACGGCGGCCTGGGCGGCGAAGGCGCCCAGCACGCGGCGGTCCTCGGCGGGCAGGACCCGGCCGGAGAGGGCTAGGGCCATGTGGTCGCCGACGGGCATGTCCACATCCGCGTCCTCGGGCCGGGCGACCGGCGCCGGTCCGACGCTGCCGGCGCAGGTCCACGGCTCGACGTCGCTCTTGCGCTCCAGCAGGGCGACGGACTCCATGGCGAAGGTCTCGCGGACCCGGTCCAGGAGCGCGTCCAGGGTGGTCTCGCCGCGCAGCACGCTGCCGGCGAGGAAGGACAGGATCTCGGACTCCGCGCGCAGCCTGGCGGCCTGGTGGGTGCGGCGGGCCGCGAGGTCGACGACGGAGGCCACCGCGACCGCCACCGCGAAGAAGATCACGATGGCGACGAAGTTCTCGGGGTCCTGCACGGTCAGGGTGTGGGTGGGCGGGGTGAACCAGTAGTTCAGGAGCAGCGAGCCCACGGCGGCCGACGCGAGGGCGGGGCGCAGCCCGCCGAGCAGGGCTGCGGCGACGGTCATGAAGAGGAAGAGCAGGACGTCGTTGGCGAGCCCCGGACCGTTCTCCAGGCCCTTGAGGAGCAGGGAGAGGAGCGCCGGTCCGCCCACGCCGACGACCCAGCCCCAGATGATGCGGGCCCGGCCCAGCCGGACGCCGCGGGCGATGGGCAGGCCGCGGCCCTTGGCGACCTCGTCGTGGGTGACGATGTGGACGTCGAGGTCGGTGCCGGACTCGCGGGCGACGGTGGCGCCGACGCCGGGTCCGTAGATGTACTGCCAGGCCTTGCGACGGCTGGAGCCGAGGACGATCTGGGTGGCGTTGACGCCCCGGGCGAATTCGAGGAGGGCCGAGGGTATGTCGTCGCCGATGACGTGGTGGAAGCTGCCGCCGAGGTCCTCGACGAGGGTGCGCTGGACGGTCAGTTCCTTGGGCGAGGCCGAGGTCAGTCCGTCGCTGCGGGCGATGTAGACGGCGAGGATCTCGCTGCCGGAGCCCTTGGCCGCCATCCGGGCGGCGCGGCGGATGAGGGTTCGGCCCTCGGGGCCGCCGGTGAGTCCGACGACGATGCGTTCGCGGGCCTGCCAGGTGGTGCGGATGTTGTGCTCGCCGCGGTACTGCTGGAGGTATTCGTCGACCCGGTCGGCGACCCACAGGAGGGCCAGCTCGCGCAGGGCGGTGAGGTTGCCGGGGCGGAAGTAGTTGGAGAGGGAGGCGTCGATCCGGTCCGGCTTGTAGATGTTGCCGTGGGCCATGCGGCGGCGCAGGGCCTGGGGCGACATGTCGACGAGCTCGAGCTGGTCCGCGCGGCGGACCACTTCGTCGGGCACGGTCTCGCGCTGGCGTACGCCGGTTATGGACTCGACGACGTCGCCGAGGGATTCCAGGTGCTGGATGTTGACGGTGGAGACCACGTCGATGCCGGCCTGGAGGAGTTCTTCGACGTCCTGCCACCGCTTGGCGTTGCGGGAGCCCGGCACATTGGTGTGCGCGAGTTCGTCCACCAGGGCTACCGCCGGAGCGCGCTCCAGGATCGCGTCGACGTCCATCTCGGTGAAGACGGCGGAGCGGTACTCGATCTCGCGGCGCCGGATCTGTTCGAGGCCGTGGAGCATGACCTCGGTGCGCGGGCGGTCGTGGTGCTCGACGAAGCCGACGACGCAGTCGGTGCCCCGCTCCACACGGCGGTGTGCCTCGGAAAGCATCGAGTACGTCTTGCCGACGCCGGGTGCCGCACCGAGGTAGATCCGAAGTTTGCCGCGCGCCATGGCCCCATTGTCTTCCCGAAGCCGGCTGTCTTCACTTCACTGGAACCGGCGGCGGCCGATGCGGCTGCCACTGTCGAAACTACCCCGCGAATTTCCGGCATATCGGGCGGGGGGTGAAGGTGCGGTCCGTATTGACGTAATTCTGATGCCCCCGCCGGTGGATTCCGCCCGCCCCGGCCGAGGACGCTCCGGACGGGGCGGGCGGGGTCCGTCAGTGGTGGAAGAGCCGCAGGCCGGTGCGTACGAGCGCGATCCCGTGGGCGCGGCAGGCCTCGGCCACCTCGTCGGAACGGATCGAGCCGCCGGGCTCCGCGATGCAGGTCACCCCGTGGCGCTGTGCGTGGTCGACGTTGTCCCGGAAGGGCAGCGAGCCGTCCGACACGAAGGCGACCCCGGTCAGCCGGCCCAGCCACTCGGCGCGCAGCGCCGCGTCCAGCTCCGGCGGCTCGCTGCCGAGGGCCTCCTGGCAGCGGTCCCGCTCGTCGGCGGTCAGGTCCCCCTCGACGAGCCGGATCTGCCAGTTGATCCTCTCCTGGCGGCGGACGCCGGTGCGGAAGGCGAGGTCGCGCACGAGCGGATGCCTGCGGAGCCACCAGGTGTCCGTCCTGGCGCCGGCCAGCCGGGTGCAGTCCACCCGGGACTGCTGGCCCGCGCCGATGCCGAGGGCCATTCCGTCCTTGAGGTAGCAGACGGCGTTGGACTGGGTACGGCGCAGCACGACGAGCCCGAGCAGCAGGTCCCTGCGCGAAGCGGCCGGTACGTCACCGGTCACGGTGTCCGCGATCAGCGTCTCGGACACGGGCACGGGGTCCCGCTCCTGGGAAAGCCGCAGGCCGAAGACCTCGCGGGACTCGGCGGCGGGGGCGGTGAATCCCGGGTCGGCCTCCATGACCAGGAAGGCGCCGTTCTTCTTCCGGCTCAGCGCGTCGGCCACGCCCGGCGCGTACCCGGGGGCGACGATCCCGTCGCAGACCACCCGGGTCAGCAGCTCGGCCAGCTCGGCGTCGACCTCGTGGGAGACGGCGGCGAAGTCCCCGTACGACGACTTGGGGTCGCCGTCCCGGGCCCGCAGATACGCGCTGGTGAGCGGTCCGACGGTGGCGGGATCGACGCCGTGGAGGCGGGCGACGGCCTCGTCCACCGGACCGGCCAGCGCCGCCCCGGCGGGCGAGACGTGCTTGAACGAGGCCGCGGCCGGCACGCCGAGCACGGCGGCGGCCTCATGGACGAGCTGCCAGGCGTTCAGCGCGTCCAGCCAGTTGATGTACGAGGGGACGCCGTTGATCACCCGGAGCGGCGAGCGCCCAGGATGCAGGGGAGCGGCTTCGGCCGCGGTCTGCTGGGGGTTCATTCCGTAACGCATGCGCACAGGTGGCACTCCTGGTCGGACGGGCCGACGGAGCGCCCAGGCGGTCGGCGGCTCCTCCGTGGAGGGTCGCTCCCCGGTGGTGATCCACCCTCGCCAGTCGCGACAGGAGCGATCCTACGGGCTTGCGGAGAAGCAGGGTGCCGCTTCCCCGCAAGCCCGCGGGCCGCCCGGCGCACCGGCCGCGACTCCCCTGTCAGTGCTCGATGATGTGCCCGTCGCTGAGCTCCAGCACCCGGTCCGCGAGGCCGAGCAGCTGGGCGTCGTGGGTGGCGACGAGTGCGGTGACGCCCTCGCTGTGCACGACGGCGCGCAGCAGCTCCATCACCGCCAGGCCGGTCTCCGCGTCGAGCTGCCCGGTGGGTTCGTCGGCGATCAGCAGGGCGGGCCGGTTGGCGAGTGCGCGGGCGATCGCCACGCGCTGCTGCTGGCCGCCGGAGAGCTCCCCGGGTCGCTGGGCGGCGTGGTCGGCCAGACCCACCAGGGAAAGGAGCAGCGACACCCGCTCCTCCCGTTCGCGCGGATCGGCCTTGCGCAGCCGCATGGGTACGCCGACGTTCTCCGCCGCGGTCAGGATCGGGATCAGGCCGAACGACTGGAAGATGAAGCCGAGCCGGTCGCGGCGCAGCTCCAGCAGCCCGTTCTCGCCGAGCGTGGAGAGCTCGGTGCCGTCCACGGTGATCCGGCCGCTGTCGGGGCTGTCGAGCCCGCCGACGAGGTTGAGCAGGGTCGTCTTGCCGGAGCCGGAACGTCCCTTGAGCGCGACCAGCTCACCGCGCGGCACCTCGAAGGACACGCCGCGCAGCGCGTGCACGGCGCCGGCGCCCGTGCCGTAGGAGCGGCGCAGGTCCTCGATCCGGACCATGGGGCTCTCGGCGACGGCCGTGCCGCTCTCCCCGCCGGTGCTCGTGGCGGCGGCTGTCTCGGTCATGTCGCTCCCCGTGGGTCCTCGGTCCTGTCGGCCGCCAGTATGTGCATGCGGCACGGGGCCGGGCAATGCCCGGGTCCGAACCCGGGCAGCGTCCCCGTCCGGCCGGCACCGCTGTGACCTGCGCACTCCGCCGGCCGGGCGCCCCGCCCCAGAGACGCGTACAGGCCGGTGGGCCGTACCCCGCGAAAGGGGATACGGCCCACCGGCCTGTACGTGCGGGTGCGGGTCAGCGCACCTCGGTGATCTCGGGGCCGCGCTGGAGGCCCGCCATGCCGCCGGAGAACTTCGAGCCCTCCTGCTCCTCCTGCTGGACACCCTCGGGCACCATCTGGGCGTCGTTGGGGAGCTTGAGGACGATCGGGTCGCGCGGGGCCATCGGGCCCTCGCCACGGACGACCACGGTGTCCCGGAAGACCGTCTCCAGGAGTCCGGCGGCCTCCGGCTGCACGGCGCCCTGACCGGAGATCACTCCGCGCAGGAACCACCGCGGGCCGTCGACGCCGACGAAGCGCACCAGCTGCACGCCGTTCGTCCCGTCGGGAAGCTGTACGGGGACCTGCGCACGCAGCTCCCAGCCCAGCGGGCCCTCGACCTCGTCGATGATGCCGCCCTGCTGGGTGATACCGGAGGCGATCTCCTCGCGGACCTCGCCCCAGATGCCCTCCTTCTTGGGGGCCGCGAAGGCCTGCAGCTGGATCGCGCTGTCGCGCAGCACGACCGTGGCCGCGACGATCGCGTCACCGGCGACCTCTACGCGCAGCTCCATGCCTTCGACGCCGGGCACGAAGACGCCGCCCAGGTCGACCCGGCCCTCGCCGGGCTGGGAGACCTCGTCGATGTCCCACGGCCCGTCCGGGCGTGGAGCCGGCGGAAGGTTCGTCCGGCGCGACCCGCTCCCGGCGCCGTCGAGCCCGTCGACGACCTGCTCGGCCTCGCGCGCTTCGTCCGCCGTGTCCTCGGCGGAACCACTGTTCTTGCGACGTCCGAACACGTCACTGTCCTTCCCGGTCGGATTCGACCGAAGCGTAGCTGTTCCCGCCCTGGGGAACCCCGCCCCGGACGCCATCAACATCAACGGCGGCATGACCGCCGGTGGACCCGAAGCCCCCTTCGGCCCGCGCCGAACCGGGAAGCTCCGACACTTCGTGGAAGCGCACCTTCTCGACCTGCTGCACGACCAGTTGGGCAATCCGGTCGAACCGCTCGAACCGCACGGACTCGCGCGGGTCGAGATTGATGACGATCACCTTGATCTCTCCACGGTACCCGGCATCAACCGTCCCCGGGGCATTCACCAGGGCTACTCCGCAGCGTGCGGCGAGACCGGACCGGGGGTGCACGAACGCGGCGTACCCGTCCGGCAGGGCGATCGAAACTCCGGTGGGCAGCACGGCCCGCTCTCCCGGTGCGAGCTCGGCGGCCTCGGTCGTCACGAGATCGGCTCCGGCGTCGCCGGGATGCCCGTACGCCGGAATCGGCACGTCCGGGTCGACCCGGCGGATCAGGACGTCCACAGGGTGGCGCATCAGGGATTCACCTCGAAGGCGCGGGCGCGCTTGACCTGATCGGGGTCGGCCATCGCCGCCTGGATCTCGGCCGGGCGGCCGTTGTCGATGAAGTGGTCGACCTTGACCTCGATGAACAGGGCCTCGGCCCGCACCGCCACCGGCCCGTCCGGGCCGCCGATCCGGCCGGTCGCCCTGGAGTAGATCTTCCGGCCGTGCACGGCGGTGATCTCTGCGTCGAGGAACAGCACGGTGTCGACCGGCACGGGGCGGACGAAGTCGGTCTCCAGCCGTCCGGTCACCGCGATCACCCGCAGCAGCCAGTTCAGCGAGCCGAGCGTCTCGTCCAGCGCGGTGGCGAGCACCCCTCCGTGTGCGAGGCCCGGGGCACCCTGGTGGGCGGGCTGGACGGTGAACTCGGCGGTGACGCCGACACCCTCGCCGGCCCGCGCCTGGAGGTGCAGCCCGTGCGGCTGTCCCCCGCCGCAGCCGAAGCAGTGTTCGTAGTGCGCGCCGAGGAGCTCACCGGGGGCCGGGGCGTCGGGATGCCGGACCGGTTTCACCGCGTCGGCCGGGGGCTTCAGAGCCGCAGATGTTCCACTCACAGCCGCAGACCTTACCCGCGCGGGTAGCCGCAGGTCGCGCCGTGCCAAGCTTGGGCGCATGCAGCCTTCCACCCCGCCCTTCGACGAACGTCTCACCGCACCCCGTTCGTGGTGGCTGATCGCCGCCCTGGTCGGCCTCGCGTGCGCGCTCATGCTGCTCCCGCTGGGCACCCTCCCGCTGCTTGCCGGTCTGGCGGGCGGCACGGCCCTGTCGGCGGTCGCGGTGAGCTCGTACGGCTCCGCCCGGATCAGGGTGGTGGCCGGCGCCCTCGTGGCGGGCGACGCGCGGATCCCCGTCTCGGCGCTCGGCGAGGCCGAGGTGCTGGATGCCGAGGAGGCGCGCGCCTGGCGCTCGTACAAGGCGGACACCCGGGCCTTCATGCTGCTGCGCAGCTACATCCCGACGGCGGTGCGCGTGGAGGTCACCGATCCGCAGGACCCGACCCCGTACGTCTATCTGTCGACGCGCGAGCCGCAGGCACTGGTGGCCGCGCTCAAGTCGGCCGTCCAGGCCTGACCGGGCGCTGCGGAGCCCTCAGCGCGCCTGACGCCCCTCAGAAGTCCTTCGGGTCCTCGGGCAGGGCCGGGTGAGGGAGCGCGGGGCGCTCCAGCGGCGGGAGTTCCGGCAGACGGTCCCAGGGGATCCGGTGCTCGCGCAGATCCTTCCTGATCCGTTCGGCAACCTTTCTGGTGTCGCGCCGGTTCATCATCGCGCCGACCGCGGCGCCGATCATGAACGGAATCAGATTCGGGAGATCGCGCAGCGTGCGCTTCATGATCTGCTGGCGCAGCTCGCGCTTCATCTGCCCGCCGAGCGCGGCGTTGACCGTCGCAGGACGGGTCACCTCGATGCCGCGCTCCTCCGTCCAGGACGTGAGGTAGGCGGTGGAGCGCCTGCCGATGCCGCCCGGCGGGCGCAGCCCGTAGACCTCGTGCAGCTCGGCGACGAGCTTGATCTCGATCGCGGCCACGCCGCTGATCTCCGCGGCCAGCTCGGCCAGCATGGCCGGCGGTACAGGCATCATGGCCGCCGCGCCGATTCCGGCGCCGACGGTGGCGGTGGCCCTGCTCGCGCCGACGATGAGCCGGTCGGCGAGCTCCTCGGGCCCGAGGCCCGGAAACTGCTTGCGCAGGGTGGCGAGGTCGCGCACAGGGACGCGGGGAGCGATATCGATGATCAGGTCGGCGATATGACCGATCGCGGCCTTGGCGCTCTCCCCGCCCTTGCGTACGCCCCGTTTCATTGAACTCAGACGGCCTGCCCCGGTCACGGGCTCCGTCCTGCCGACCTGTTCGGCCCTGTCGGCCGTGTCGGCTTCCGCAGCCGCCTCGATGGCCGCGACAGCTGCTTCGACTGCTTCGAGCGAGGCCTGCAGGCCTCGCCCGTCGTCCTGTTCGCCCGGCGTGGGTGGCAGGGCGGACGGCTCGGCAGGCGCTGCTACGCCTTCTGCCGGGCCTGCACCGCCCTGTTGCGCCGCCGGCCCCTTCTTGCGCCGGTGACGCCGCTTCCGGAACGGTCTGTCCCCTGCCACGGCCGACCGGACCTCAGTCGCAGTCGCGGCAGATCGGCTGGCCGTTCTTCTCGCGGGCCAGCTGGCTGCGGTGGTGCACGAGGAAGCAGCTCATGCAGGTGAACTCATCGGCCTGCTTGGGAAGGACCCTTACGGCCAGTTCCTCGTTGGACAGGTCTGCGCCGGGCAGCTCCAGTCCTTCTGCCGCGTCGAACTCGTCGACATCGACGGCTGACGCCGTCTTGTCGCTCCGGCGCGCCTTGAGCTCTTCAAGGCTGTCCTGATCGACGTCGTCGTCGGTCTTGCGTGGGGTGTCGTAATCCGTTGCCATGTCGCTCTCCCCCTCTGGGTGTCTGCGGTGTCTCAGCGCACGTAACGCGTGAGAGGCCGGACTTGTGCCCGACCCGAGGCGGAGATTTTGCCTCACATCAAGGTCTGTTACTCAATCGACACCCAAAAGGACCGCTCGAGAGTGATCGGCTTGGGTGGCGATGGGGACCGTACACGGTCCCGGTGGCGCCCTGCGCAGGCGCCACCCCGTGTACTTCCCGTGATATCGACCCCCGAAAACCCCGACTTTCGCCGGATTTCCGGTGGGATCCCTGATCACGGAGCGTGGACAGGTGGAAATTCGCTCCTGTGATCGATCACACACGGATCCCTCGGGTTCAGGTCCCGAAAATTCCGCTCAAAGCGAACAAAATAATCCGTGCGTGAATCGCTTCACCCAGCCTCTCAGACCGGCAGTGAGACGCGCATCACAAGACCACCGCCTTCGCGGGGCTCCGCGATGATACGGCCTCCGTGAGCGCGCGCCACGGACCGCGCGATCGACAGGCCGAGCCCGACACCCTTGTCGCTGCCCGTTCGCTCCGTGCGCAGCCGCCTGAAGGGCTCGAAGAGGTTGTCGATCTCGTACGCGGGCACCACCGGTCCGGTGTTCGTGACGACCATCAGGGCCTGCCCGGGCATGAGCTCGGTGGTGACCTCGACCCAGCCGTCCTGCGGGACGTTGTAGCGCACCGCGTTCTGTACGAGGTTCAGCGCGATCCGCTCCAGCAGGACGCCGTTGCCCTGGACAACGGCCGGGGCCAGCACGGCGCGCATCACCACGCCCTTGGTCTCGGCCTCGCCCCGCGCCTGGTCGAGCGCACGGGAGGCGACCTCGGCCAGGTCGACGGGTTTGCGCTCGACGATCTGGTTGTCGCTGCGGGCGAGCAGCAGCAGGCCCTCCACGAGCTGCTCGCTGCGTTCATTGGTGGCCAGCAGTGTCTTGCCGAGCTGCTGCAGCTCCGGTGGTGCCTGCGGATCGGCGAGGTGGACCTCCAGCAGTGTGCGGTTGATCGCCAGGGGCGTGCGCAGCTCGTGCGACGCGTTGCCGACGAACCGCTGCTGCGCGGTGAAGGCCCGCTCCAGCCGCTCCAGCATGTCGTCGAAGGTGTCGGCGAGCTCCTTGAGCTCGTCGTCCGGCCCGTCCAGCTCGATGCGGCGCGACAGGTCCGTGCCGGCCACCCGGCGGGCGATGCGGGTGATCCGGCCCAGCGGCGAGAGCACCCGTCCCGCCATGGCGTAGCCGAAGGCGAAGGCGATGACGCTCAGGCCCACGAGGGCCAGCAGCGACCGGTTGAGGAGCGTGTCGAGTGCCTGCTGGCGCTGATGGTTGACGCAGGAGTTCATCGCCGAGTTGACGGCGCTCGGCGAGGTCCCCTGCCCCAGCAGGTTGCAGACCTCGCTGGACACCTGGCCGTCGACGATCTTGAAGGGCAGCTCACTGCCCACGTGCAGGGCCTGGGCGGCCAGCATGTAGATGATCGACAGCAGCAGGATGCCGGCGATCAGGAACATGCCGCCGTACAGCAGGGTGAGCCTTATCCGGATGGTCGGACGCAACCAGGGGTACGGGGGCTCCTGCTGTTTGGGCTCCCAGGTGGGTTTGGGGGGCGCCGCCGCGGGCGGCGGGACAGTGGGCACCGGCGTCAGATCCGGTATCCGGAGCCGGGCACGGTGACGATCACCGGGGGCTCACCGAGCTTGCGCCGCAGCGTCATGACGGTCACCCGGACGACGTTGGTGAACGGGTCGGTGTTCTCGTCCCAGGCCTTCTCCAGGAGCTGCTCGGCCGACACGACGGCACCCTCGCTGCGCATCAGGACCTCCAGCACCGCGAACTCCTTGGGTGCGAGCTGGACCTCCTGCTCGCCCCGGAAGACCTCGCGGCGGTTGGGGTCGAGCTTGATCCCGGCGCGCTCCAGGACCGGCGGAAGCGCGACAGTCGTACGGCGGCCCAGTGCCCGCACCCGTGCGGTCAGCTCGCTGAAGGCGAAGGGCTTGGGCAGATAGTCGTCGGCACCGAGTTCCAGGCCCTCCACCCGGTCGCTGACGTCCCCGGAGGCGGTGAGCATGAGCACCCGGGTCGGCATGCCCAGCTCGACGATCCGGCGGCAGACGTCGTCGCCGTGCACCAGGGGGAGGTCCCGGTCCAGGACCACGACGTCGTAGTCGTTGACCTCGATGCGCTCCAGGGCCGCGGCACCGTCGTACACGACGTCGACGGCCATGGCCTCGCGGCGCAATCCGGTGGCCACCGCATCGGCGAGCAGCTGCTCGTCCTCCACGACGAGTACGCGCACGGCGCTTCCTTCCTTAGAACTTCTCAGCAGATCTTCACAACGGAACGTCACGCCGTCCGGAACGGACCGGCGGATCGTGCCGGACGGACCGGTGGTCCGTGATCGGGGCCGTGCCTGGGCGCGGCCTGTGCGGCACCATCCTGCCCGTAACGCGTATAAACCGGCGGTAAGACGGCGCGGCCCGACCTGCGGCTTCAGGGAATTCACCGGATTCCCGGGCCAGTTGAGGTTTCCCTGAGGGTTGGCCCGGGGAGGACGAATTCACACCCGCGATCACGTCTTGTATGTGGCGTGCCACAGGCCCCTCCGTCCCCCGGAGAGTTGCGTGATCACCCGCCCTACCGCCTCGGCGGAGGGAAACCCGGGCACACCCCCGTGCCACCGACCCACGATGAGGGGGCGCTTCATGGACGCTTTCACCGCAGGTCTGCTGCAACGCATCAAGACCACCGAGTCCGACCTCACGAAGGCACGCGAGACGGGCGACGACTTCCTTGCGGACGTCGAGCAGGGCGAGCTGGACGACCTGCACCGCCTCGCTGCCGAGCACGGCGTTCACATCGGCGCCGCAAGCGTCTGAGCCGTCACGAGAGGGCCCCGCAGTGCCATACCGGCGCTGCGGGGCCTTCCTCGTTCCCGGGGCGCTCAGGGCCTGCTCAGCGGCCCTGACGCGGCCGGGCTCAGTCGTGCCAGGCGCCCAGTTCCTCCAGAAGTGCCTGGAGGGGTTCGAAGACGCCCGGTGCCGCGGCGAGGGTCAGGCCGCCGTCGGCGGGCAGCCCGGGCCGCCCGCCGGTCAGCGCGCCCGCCTCCCGGGCGATGAGGTCACCGGCGGCCAGATCCCACGGGTGGAGGCCGCGCTCGTAGTAGCCGTCGAGCCGGCCCGCCGCCACGTCGCAGAGGTCGATCGCGGCCGATCCGCCGCGCCGGATGTCCCGCAGCCGGGGGATGAGGGCGCGCGCCACATCGGCCTGGCGCGCCCGGACGTCGGCGACGTAGTTGAAACCCGTCGCCACGAGGGCCTGCCCGAGCGGCGGGGCCGGCCGGCAGCGCAGGGCGGCGCCTTCCCCGTACGCCCCGCCCTTCGCGAACGCACCGCCGCCGAGGACGGCGTGGTACGTCTCGCGGCGCATCGGGACCTCCACCACGCCCACGACCCGCTCGCCGTCCCGTTCCGCGGCGACGGAGACGGCCCAGGTCGGCAGCCCGTACAGATAGTTCACGGTGCCGTCGAGGGGGTCGATCACCCAGCGGACGCCGCTGCTCCCCTCGGAGCTGGCACCCTCCTCGCCCAGGAAGCCGTCCTGCGGGCGGCGCTCGGCCAGGAAGCCGGTGATCAGCTTCTCCGCGGCGATGTCCATCTCGGTGACGACGTCCACCGGGCTGGACTTGGTCGCGGCCACCCCCAGATCGGCGGGGCGGCCGTCGCGCAGCAGCTCGCCGGCGCGGCGGGCGACGTCCAGGGCGAGGTCGAGCAGTTCGGACAGCAGGGGGTCGGTCACGGCGCTCCCAAGGGGTGTGAGGGGTACAGGTCGGCTGCGGCGTGTCAGGCGTACGGGCTGTCGGCACCCGCGGCGGCCGGCTTGGGCGCACGGGCCGGGCAGCAGCCGGCCGGGCAGAGGTCGTGGCTCGCCCCGAGCGCGCCGAGCGCGCAGCGCTCACGGCCGCGGCCCTGTTCGGTGGCGGCGCGTTCCAGGACCAGATCGCGCACGGCGGCGGCGAACCGCGGATCGGCGCCGACGGTCGCGGAGCGGCGCACCGGCAGGCCGAGCTCGGCGGCCTTCGCGGTGGCCTCGGTGTCGAGGTCGTAGAGGACCTCCATGTGGTCCGAGACGAAACCGATGGGCGCCATCACCACGGCGGGGACACCGTCAGCGTGGAGCGACTCCAGGTGGTCGCAGATGTCGGGCTCCAGCCAGGGGATGTGCGGGGCGCCGCTGCGCGACTGGTAGACGAGCTGCCAGGGGTGCTCGACGCCGGTCCGCTCGCGGACGGCCTCGGTGATCAGCCGTGCGACATCGAGGTGCTCGGCGACGTACGCGCCGCCGTCACCGTGTGCCTCCACCGGGCCTGAGGAGTCCGCCGCCGAGGTGGGGATGGAGTGCGTGGTGAAGGCCAGGTGGGCCCCCGCCCGCAGGTCGTCGGGCAGGTCCGCCAGGGAGGCGAGAACCCCCTCCACCATGGGCTCGACGAAGCCGGGGTGGTTGAAGTAGTGCCGCAGCTTGTCCACACGCGGCACCGCCAGCCCCTCCGCCTCCAGGACCGCCAGTGACTCGGCGAGGTTCTCGCGGTACTGCCGGCAGCCGGAGTACGAGGCGTAGGCGCTGGTCGCCAGGACGGCGATACGGCGGTGCCCGTCCCGGACCATTTCGCGCAGGGTGTCGGTCAGGTAGGGCGCCCAGTTGCGGTTGCCCCAGTACACCGGAAGATCGAGTCCGTGTTCCGCGAAGTCCTTGCGCAGGGCGTCGAGCAGCATCCGGTTCTGGGCGTTGATCGGGCTGACGCCGCCGAAGAGGAAGTAGTGCTTGCCGACCTCCTTCAGCCGCTCCTCGGGGATGCCCCGGCCACGGGTCACGTTCGCCAGGAACGGGACCACCTCCTCTGGGCCTTCGGGGCCGCCGAAGGAGAGCAGCAGCAGGGCGTCGTAGGGAGCGGCATCGCGCAGATCGGACATGACATCGATCCTGCCACCCGTCCCCGGCGCCGCTCCCACCGACATCCGCCCCCGCGCGTCCGGCGGGAATCCCGCTGCCGGGTGCGGTGACCCGCCCGTAAGCTGTATCGGCCACGTTCACCCCTGACATCGCGTGTGACCACGCCGTAGCGGAGTTCCCCTTGCCCAGTCCCTACCGCGCGATCTTCGCCGCCCCCGGCTCCAAGGGGTTCTCCTCGGCCGGCTTCTTCGGCCGGATGCCGCTGTCCATGATGGGCATCGGCGTGGTGACGATGGTGTCCCAGCTGACCGGCCGGTACGGGCTGGCGGGTGCGCTGTCCGCGACGCTGGCGATGTCGGCCGCGGTGGTCGGGCCGCAGATCTCCAGGCTGGTCGACCGGTACGGACAGCGCCGGGTGCTGCGTCCGGTCACGCTCGTCGCGCTGGCGGCCGTGGCCGGCCTGCTGGTCTGCGCGCAGCAGCGGCTGCCGGACTGGACCCTGTTCGTCTTCGCCGCCGGCGCGGGGTGCGTGCCCAGTGTCGGGTCGATGGTCAGGGCGCGCTGGGCGGAGATCTACCGCGGCTCCGCGCGCCAGCTGCACACCGCGTACGCGTGGGAGTCGATCGTCGACGAGGTGTGCTTCATCTTCGGCCCGATCATCTCGATCGGGCTCTCCACCGCCTGGTTCCCCGAGGCCGGCCCGCTGCTCGCCGCCGGGTTCCTGCTGGTCGGCGTCTTCTGGCTGACCGCGCAGCGGGCCACCGAACCGGTGCCGCATCCGCACGCCCGGCACACCACCGGATCCGCACTGGGTTCGCGCGGGCTTCAGGTGCTCGTGGTCACCTTCGTGGCGACCGGCGCGATCTTCGGGGCCGTCGACGTGGTGACGGTGGCCTTCGCCGAGGAGCAGGGCCACAAGGCGTCGGCGAGTCTCGTGCTGGCCGTGTACGCGCTCGGTTCCTGTCTCGCCGGAGCGGTCTTCGGCCTGCTGCACCTCAAGGGCAGGGCGTCCACCAGGTGGCTGGTGGGAGTGTGTGCGATGGCCGTGAGTATGATCCCCCTCCAACTGGCCGGGAGCCTGCCGTTCCTGGCCGTGGCGCTCTTTGTCGCGGGTCTCGCCATCGCACCGACGATGGTCACCACCATGGCTCTCGTCGAACAGCACGTACCGCGCACCAGACTGACCGAGGGCATGACCTGGACCAGCACCGGGCTGGCCGTCGGCGTGGCGCTCGGCTCCTCGGCCGCCGGCTGGGTGGTCGACGCGTCCGGGGCGGAGGCGGGGTACGCGGTGCCCGCCGTGGCGGGAGCGCTCGCGGCCGCGGTGGCGATCCTGGGGCACCGCCGGCTCACAGGGCCGGCTCCTACGGAAGGGCGCGGGGAAGATGACCGACACCTACGCACGGACGACGGCGAGCACGTGGCGTAACTGGGCGGGGAACGTCACCGCCCGTCCGGAACGTGCCGTGTCCCCCGCGTCGGTCGACGAGCTGGCCGAGGCACTGCGCAGGGCGTCCGAGGACGGTCTGAAGGTGAAGCCGGTGGGCACCGGCCACTCGTTCACCGCGACCGCTGCCACCGACGGGCTGCTGATCCGCCCCGATCTGCTCACCGGCATCCGGGAGATCGACCGTGCGGCGATGACGGTGACCGTCGAGGCCGGCACTCCGCTGAAGCGGCTCAACACCGCGCTGGCCCGCGAGGGCCTCTCGCTCACCAACATGGGCGACATCATGGAGCAGACGGTCGCCGGGGCGACCTCGACCGGCACCCACGGCACCGGGCGCGACTCGGCATCGATATCCGCGCAGATCCGAGCCCTGGAGCTGGTCACGGCGGACGGCACACTGCTGACCTGCTCGGAGAGCGAGAATCCCGAGATCTTCGCCGTCGCCCGGATCGGGCTCGGCGCCCTGGGCGTCATCACGGCGATCACCTTCGCCGTGGAGCCGGTCTTCCTGCTGACGGCCCGTGAGGAGCCGATGACCTTCGACAGGGTCACGGCCGACTTCGACCAGCTGGTGACGGAGAACGAACACTTCGAGTTCTACTGGTTCCCGCACACCGGCAACTGCAACACCAAGCGCAACAACCGGAGCGCGGGCCCCGCCGCTCCGCCCGGAAAGGTCAGCGGCTGGATCGAGGACGAGCTCCTCTCCAACGGCCTCTTCCAGGTGGCCTGCTCGCTCGGCCGGGCGGTACCCGCCGCGATCCCCTCGATCGCCAGGCTCTCCAGCCGCGCCCTGTCGGCCCGCACGTACACGGACATCCCGTACCAGGTCTTCACCAGCCCGCGCCGGGTGCGGTTCGTGGAGATGGAGTACGCGCTGCCGCGCGAGGTGGCCGTCGAGGCGCTGCGCGAGGTCAGGGCGATGGTCGACCGCTCGCCGCTGCGGATCAGTTTCCCGGTGGAGGTGCGCATGGCCCCCGCCGACGACATCGCGCTCTCCACGGCCTCGGGCCGCGAGAGCGCGTACATCGCCGTCCACATGTACCGGGGCACGCCCTACCAGGCGTACTTCACCGCGGTCGAACGGATCATGACCGCGCACGGCGGCCGGCCGCACTGGGGCAAGGTCAACACCCGTGATGCCGAGTACCTGGCCGAGGTGTACCCGCGCTTCGGCGAGTTCACCGCGGTACGGGACCGGCTGGACCCGGACCGCCTCTTCGCCAACGACTACCTGCGCCGGGTCCTGGGCGACTGACCGTCCGGGCGGTCGCGCCCCGCACCGGGGAGCGACCGCCCGGCCCGCTCACTGCCCGGTGTCCGTGCCGGCCGGTGCCCGGTCCTCCTGGGCAGGGGCGCTGCCGGTACCCGCCGGGTCGGGGGCCGTGCTGCTGCCGTCGCCCGTGGTGGCGGGGGCGGGAGGGGCCGGCGGAGCCGTGCCGTCCCCGGCGGAGCCCGACGGCGTGGGCGTGGGCGTGGTTTCGGCCGTGGAACTGCCGCTGGGGTCCGGCTGCGGGCTCCGGCTCCGTCCGCCCTGCGGGTCGGTGCCGGGCGTGGCCGTGCCGTCGTCGCCGGCCGGGTCCGTCCCGTCCTGCCCCGGAGCGGTACTGCCGGACGGCGCCGGTTTCGACGGTGCCGAGCCGCGCTCGCCGCGCACGACGGAGCCCACGGTCGTTCCCCCGCCGCCGCTCAGGTCGTTGCCCGAGACCAGTTCGAAGGTGGTGATCCCGGCCATCGAGACCACGAACACCACGGCCGCCCCGAGCGCCGAGCGCTTCCAGCCGCGGATCCGGGTGCCGTGCACGGTCGCCTGCGAGAACGCGTCGTCCCCGGCCTCCGGGCCCGCCGCGTTCCGCCGGGTCCCGTCGAGGGACGCGATCAGCTGCGTACGGCCGGGGTCCGCGGTCACCTTGCGCAGGACCGTGGTCGCGTCCACCGGTCGCAGCACGGTCGTGTCGTCCGCGCCCTGCGCCGCGGCCGCGGGACCGGCCTGCCGCAGGACCGTGGTGGCGTCCACCGCGCGCGGCAGCGCGGCGGCGTCGGCCGAGCCGGCCGCCTCGCGCACCGCAACCCGCGTCCCAGTAGTACCCCACATCACATCCGTGTCCCAGCCCTCACGCGTCTCGCGCGTCTGCACGGTCACCTCGCGGCCCGGCTGCTTCGCCTGGACGGTGACCTCGCGGATCTGCTCGCCCGTGCGGCGGAAGAAGTGCTGGAACACCGAACCGCCGCAGGTGGCCACGATGCTCATCACCCCGGCGCCGAGGATCGTTCCGTACACGCCCAGTTGGGAGGCCGCCACCGCCGCGGCGACCGCCGCTACGGCACTGCCCGCGACCTGGGGCAGGCTCAGATCTATCCGCCTCTCCTTGGGTTCTATGTCACTTTCCGGCTTCTGCACCATTTCCAGCCCTTGATTGACATCTCTCCCACCATGCAACAACAAGGGACATTTGAGCGAAGCGGATAGTTCCGGTTGCGGTGATTCTGTGAAGCAGGCCACGCGTCACGGGCATTTCGCGTCCAGCCGGGTAGTTCAACTCCCGCACCTCACGAGAACTTCGGCGGCGCGGCGGTCCACCCACATGGCCCGAATGGAGTACTGTGGCGAGCCCTGGGGCCGGACTCCCGCGTGGATGTCCGAGCTCTTCGGGAGGGGGGCCGAAGGAGGCACTCGATCCGGCGGCGCCGCGGCATCGCACGGAGGCCAGTTACACGGAGTGACCATCGGTCACTTTGCGTTGCGCAAGAGGCCACCGTGTCATACCGGCGATCCAGGGCTCACGCCCGACACGCCGGGCAACACGGCAATGTTGTGGCAGGCTGCACCCGGGCAGGCCACACTCGACTAGCGGAAGCAGCGACGCACGTGACGTCGGCAGGCACCACCCGGGAGGTCCCCATGCCCGAACTGCGTGTCGTGGCCGTCTCCAACGACGGCACACGACTGGTGCTCAAGGCTGCGGACAGCACGGAGTACACGCTTCCGATCGACGAGCGGCTGCGAGCCGCCGTGCGCAACGACCGCGCGCGGCTCGGCCAGATCGAGATCGAGGTGGAGAGCCACCTCCGCCCCCGCGACATCCAGGCCCGGATACGAGCCGGCGCCTCCGCGGAGGAGGTCGCTCAGTTCGCCGGAATTCCGGTCGACCGTGTCCGCCGCTTCGAGGGCCCCGTGCTCGCGGAGCGCGCCTTCATGGCCGAGCGGGCCCGGAAGACTCCCGTGCGCCGTCCCGGCGAGAACACCGGCCCCCAGCTCGGCGAGGCGGTGCAGGAGCGACTCCTGCTGCGCGGCGCCGACAAGGAAACCGTCCTGTGGGACTCCTGGCGCCGCGACGACGGCACCTGGGAGGTCCTCCTGGTCTACCGGGTCGCGGGCGAACCACACTCGGCGAGCTGGACCTACGACGCGCCGCGCAGGCTGGTCCAGGCCGTCGACGACGAGGCACGCTCGCTGATCGGCGAGACGGACGACGTCGCGGCACCCGAACCCAGCTTCCCGTTCGTCCCGCGGATCGCCCGGCTGCCCCGCGACCGGCCGCTGGACCGCGCGCTCGACCGTCAGATCGAGCGTCCCGCCCCGCCTCCGCCCCCGGAGCCGGAGGAACGCATCGGCGGGGTCACCGCGAGCGAGCGCGATTCGCTGACCAGCCTGCTGGAGGCGGTACCGAGCTTCCGCGGCGACATGGTCGTACCGGAACGGCCGGCACCGCCCGAGCCCCCGGCGATCGAACCCGCCGCGCACGGGCCCGAGGTGGAGGAGCCGCCCGCCCCTGCCGCGTCGGCGGGCGCCGGTTCCGCCTATGCCGATGTCCTGATGCCGCGCGCGGTCGCCGGTCACCGCGACCGGCTGACCGGCACGACGGACCGCCAGGCCGAGGCGGACGGCGTCCGGCCCGGCCGCCGGGCCGCGGTGCCCAGCTGGGACGAGATCGTCTTCGGCACACGCCGTAAGAAGCAGGACTGAACCGGGTGGAAGCAGCATGACGGGGGTCCGTACGCATCCGCGTACGGACCCCTGCCCGCTGCCCAAACGGAACTCATTGCCCCGGTTCCGTCCGGTCGTCCCCTTACTGCCGGTCGTCCCCTTACTGAGGGTCGGGGCCTGTCGCGACCGGGCGCGACTCGTCGCTCGACCACTGCGACCAGGAACCGGCATAGAGGGCGGCACGATACCCGGCGATCTCCAGCGCCAGCACCTCATGGGCCCCGGAGACTCCCGAGCCGCAGTAGACACCGATGCCGGCGGAGTCACCGGTGGCGCCCAGGCCGGAGAACCGGGAGGCCAGGTCCTCGGCGGAGAGGTACCGGCCGTCCGGGCCCACGTTCTGCCCGGTCGGGGCCGAGACCGCACCGGGAATGTGCCCGGCGACCCGGTCGATCGGCTCCACCTCGCCCCGGTAGCGCTCGCCGGCCCGCGCGTCGAGCAGCAGCCCCGAGCGGGCCAGTGCGGCGGCGCCGTCCGCGTCCAGCAGGGGCAGCGCGCCCGGCACGGGGACGAAGTCACCCTCCGCGGGGACCGGGATCTCCTTCGACAGCTCGCCCGTCCACGCGGCGAGACCGCCGTCCAGCACCCGGACGTCACGGTGTCCCGTCCAGCGCAGCAGCCACCAGGCACGGGCCGCGGCCCAGCCCTGGCCACCGTCGTACACGATCACCGAACTGTCGCGGCCGACTCCGGCGCGGCGCATCACCGCACCGAATTCCGCCGGATCCGGCAGCGGATGACGGCCGCCGTCGCCCGCCGGGCCGGCGAGCTCCGCTTCGAGATCGACGAAAACCGCGCCGGGGATGTGCCCGGCCTCGTAGTCGGGGCGGCCGTGCGGGCCGCCCAGTTGCCAACGTACGTCCAGGAGCACCGGCGGACGTGGCCCCGCCGACTCGCTCACACATTCGGATGCGGAGATGATGGGCTTCATGGGTGCCATCCTCGCGCAGGGGCCTGCCCATCCGTAACAACGGCGAAACGCCCGTACCGCCACAAACCGGACCTCCTCTGTCGAGATCACGGAAAAAGCGGCGCGGCCGAGGCGCGTCACGCGCCGGGTGGTGCAAGCATCTGCACGGGGCGCACACATCCCGTACCGCACAACGGCGCGCCGGCCCCGTTCCCCCCGTACGGCCACCACGATGGTCCGAGGAGAGTGACGATGACCGAGGCTGCCGCTCGGCGTACACCCGGAACACCTTGCTGGGTGAGCCTGATCGTGCACGGCCTGCACACGACCCAGAACTTCTACGCCGAACTGTTCGGCTGGGAGTTCGGGCCAGGCCCCGAGCAGCTCGGCCCGTACGTACGGGCGCTGATCGACGGGAAGGAGATCGCCGGCATCGGGCAGCTGCCCCCCGACCGGCACCTCCCGATCGCCTGGACGACCTATCTGGCCACCGACGACGCCGATCTCACGGCGGAGTCGATCCGCGCCTGCGGCGGCACGGTCGGCGTCGGGCCGCTCGACGCGGGAGAGGCGGGCAGGATGGCCGTCGCCTCCGACCCGAGCGGGGCCGTATTCGGGATCTGGCAGGCAGCCGCACACCGCGGCACCTCGCTCGCCGGTGCGCCCGGCACGCCGGTCTGGAACGAGCTGGTGACCCGGGAGACATCGACGGTCGCCAAGTTCTACCAGGCCGTTTTCGGCTACGAGACCGAGGCGGTCGTGTCGGCGGACTTCGACTACCAGACCCTGCATCTGGACGGCCACCCGGTGGCGTCGCTGCACGGGGTGGGTCACACCCTGCTGCGCGACCGCGGACCGCACTGGATGACGTACTTCGAGGTCGCCGACACGGACGAGGCCGCGCAGCACGTGGTCGAACTCGGCGGGCACATCCTCCAGCCCCCCAGGGAGGGCTCCAGCGGCAGGGTGGCCACGGTCGCGGACCCGGAGGGCGCGGTGTTCACGATCGTGCGGTCGGCGGGGCGCTGAGCCCTTGGCTCACCGGTCCTGGGTACGCGCCTCCGGAGCCTTGACGGTGATCAGCAGCGCCGCGGCCAGACAGGCGAGCAGCGTGCCCCCGACCGCCCACCAGAGGGCGGTGTGGTAGGCGCGGACGATCGCGGCGGTCACATCGCCCGGGCTCGCGACATGCCGCATCTCGCCGGTGACGACGGTGTTCAGCAGCACCGTTCCCAGAGTCAGGCCCAGTTGCTGGCCCGCTGTGACAGCCGCGGAACGCTCTCCGGAGAGCTCCGGGCCGGCTGCCTCGGTCGCCGTGGCCAAGACGGGCATGAAGGCGAGGCCGGTGCCGAAGCCGGTGAGGAGCAGGCCGGGCAGCACCTGGGTGACGTAGGCGCCGCCCGGTTCGATGCGGGTCAGGAGCGCCAGGCCGACGGCCGTGATCGCCAGACCGCTCACGATCAGGACGCGCGGCTCGACCCGGGGCAGCAGGCGGGCGGACACCTGGGTGGAGCCGATCACGACGGCGGCGACCATCGGCACGAAGGCCAGACCGGCCCCGAGGGGTGTGTAGCCGTAGACGACGAGCAGCAAGTAGTCCACGGCCACGAACGAGGCGATGACCCCGAAGCCGGCCAGGAGCACGGCGAGGAAGCAGCCGAGGCGGTCGAGGCCCGTGACGCCCGGCCCCGCGGGGAAGGGGTCCGTCCGCACGGTCCGGCGCCAGAGGAAGCCGGCGAGCAGGAGGGTGCCCACCGCCGACGCGGCCAGGACCAGCGGGCTGCTCCAGCCGTGCTGATCAGCCTGTGCGAAGCCGTAGCCGAGGGCGAGGAGTCCGCCGGTGCCGAGCAGCATCCCGCCGGTGTCCGAGCGGGCGTCGGTGCGGACCGGGCGCTCGTGCACCAGGGCCGCCGCGCCGATCAGGACGAGTACGGCGAGGCCGGCGCCCACGCACAGGGACAGCCGCCACGTCAGGAACTCCGTCAGCCACCCCCCGGCGAGCAGTCCGAGTGCCGAGCCGCCTCCGGCGATCGCGGCGAAGATGCCCAGGGCCCTGCGCCTTTCCTTCGGGTCGGTGAAGCCCGTCGCCACCAGGGCCAGCGCGGCAGGTGTCAGCAGCGCGGCCGAGGCGCCCTGCAGGACGCGGGCGAGGATCAGCAGGCCCTCACCGCCCGGCAGGCCGCCCAGCAAGGAGGCCACCGCGTATCCGACGAGGCCGGTCACGAAGGTACGCCTGCGCCCCAGCCGGTCCGCGAGGTGCCCGCCGACCAGCAGCAGGCCTCCGAAAGAGAGCGTGTACCCCAGGAACAGGGGTCTCCCGACGTTGTCGCTCACACCCAGGTCGGCCATGAGGGACGGCAGCGCCAGGTCGAACGACGCCGCGTCGAGCAGCACCAGCACCTGGGCCAGGGCGATCACCATCAGCCCCCACCAGCGCCGGGGGTCGGCAGGCGCCGGGTCCTGGAAGTGGGTGGGCGGTGCCGGAAACGGCTGCCAGGCGTGGGAGGGGGTGGGCGGTCCGAATCCGGGGGGCGGAGTGAACTGTGCCGGGGCCGTCGGGGCGTACGCGGGCGGTGGGGGCAGCGGCTGCCCGGCCTTGGCCAGCAGATCCGGCCGCACCGCCGGAGCGTCCACGGGCAGGTCGGGGGCGTAGTCCAGCAGCTGGGCCGCATGGCGTCCGAGCTGCGCCAGCACGGCGCCCGGCAGCCATTCGGCCGCCGAGTCCTGCGCCGTGCGCGCGGCCACTTCCCGCAGGGCCGGCCTCTTGGCCGGATCCTTGTCCAGACATGCCCGTACGAGGTCGGCCAGCGCCGGGGGCACACCGGTGAGGTCGGCCTCGTCCTCGGCGATCCTGAAGAGGTGCGCGGGCAGGCCGGTGTCCCCCGCGCCGAAGAGCAGGCGCCCGGTGGCCGCGTAGACCAGGACGGCTCCCAGACAGAAGACGTCGCTGGCCGGGGTGAGTTCGAGGCCGCGGACCTGCTCCGGCGACATGAAGCCGGGGGAACCGATCAGCATGCCGGTGCGGGTGTGCAGGCTGTCCCCGGCGAGGCTGTCCATGGCGCGGGCGATACCGAAGTCGATGACGCGGGGTCCGTCGACGGTGACGAGGACGTTGGACGGCTTGAGATCGCGGTGGATCAGGCCCGCCTCGTGCACCGCCTGCAGCGCGAGGGCGAGGCGGTTGGCGAGGGTACGGACCGAATGCTCGGGCAGCGGGCCGAAGTCCTGGGCGACGACGGTGCTCAGGTCGGGCCCGGGGATGTACCGGGTCGCCACCCAGGGGACCGCGGCCTCGGGGTCGGCGTCGAGCACCTCCGCGGTCCAGCTGCCACCCACCCGGCGCGCGGCGGCCACCTCGCGGGCGAAGCGCCTGCGGAACTCCTGGTGGCCGGCGTACTCGGCCTGCACGACCTTGACGGCCACCGTGCGTCCGGCTTCGGAACGGCCCAGATAGACCAGCCCCATGCCCCCTTCGCCCAGCCGGGCGATCAGACGGTACGGGCCGATGCGGGCCGGATCTTCAGAGGTCAGCGGTTTCACGGACAGTAAGATAGGCCAACTATCCGACGGAGGCGGGTGATCAGACGAATCACCCCCCAAAGTCCACTTGGCTCAGCCGGAGTTGACCGGAAGGACATCCGGCGACAGCGCGCCCGCGTGTGCGGCGGCGCTGGTCATGCGGCGGCGGTGGTGGCTGCGGCAGAGGACTTCGTAGCCGACGTCCTTCGCCGGGCGGTCGACGTCGCCGACGACGACCTGCGCACCCTCGACGACCATCTCGCCGCCCACCGTACGGGCGTTGTGGGTGGCGCGGGCGCCGCACCAGCACAGGGCCTCCACCTGGAGGGCCTCTATCCGGTCGGCGAGCTCGATCAGCCGCTGAGAGCCGGGAAAGAGCCTGGTGCGGAAGTCCGTGGTGATACCGAAGGCGAAGACGTCCAGGCCCAGATCGTCCACGACGCGGGCCAGCTGGTCGATCTGTTCCGGGGCGAGGAACTGCGCCTCGTCGACGATCACGTAGTCCGCCTTGCCGCCCTGGGAGAGCTGGCCGACGAGGTACGCGTACAGGTCCATGCCCTCGGCGGCCTCCACCGCCTCGGTGACCAGGCCCAGCCGGGAGGACAGCTTCCCCTCCCCCGCCCGGTCGTCACGGGTGAAGATCACGCCCTGGAGCCCGCGTGCCGACCGGTTGTGTCCGATCTGCAGGGCCAGCGTGCTCTTCCCGCAGTCCATCGTTCCGGAGAAGAACACAAGCTCGGGCATGAGGGGTCGAGCACCTTTCGGAACGGGGGAAGACGGGAGGGAAGGGTGACGCAAAGGGTTACGAGCGTACTTCGAGGAGCGGGACGAGCTGCTCGACGGGGGTCATCGAGCCGTGCATGCCGACCATCGCGGACTCGTGCGGCTCGTTGACGGAAGCGGTGATCACCACGTCGTCGTGGGCCGCGGCGACCACGTCGCCGATCCTGCCGAGCACCCGCTCGTCGATCCTGGGACCGAACCAGCCCGCTTCGACGGCCTCGTCCCGGCTCGCCACCCAGAACTGCTCGCCGAGGACCTCGCGCCAGACGGTCAGCACATCGGCCTCGGCGCCCGGGACCGCGTACACATGGCGGGCGCGCCCCTCGCCGCCGAGCAGCGCGACGCCCGCGCGCAGCTCCCAGTCCTCGTCGAAGTCGATCCTGGACTGCTCGTCGAACGGGATGTCGATCATTCCGTGGTCGGCGGTGATGTACAGCGCCGACCGCGGCGGGAGCTGTTCCGCGAGACGCCGGGCCAGGCCGTCGACGTACATCAGCTGGCCGCGCCAGGCGTCGGAGTCGACCCCGAAGCGGTGGCCCTTGCCGTCCACTTCGCTGTAGTACGTGTAGACGAGCGAGCGGTCCCCGGCGGCCAGCCGCTCGGCGGCGACGTCCATCCGTTCCTCGCCGGTGAGCCGGCCGAGGAACGAGCCGCCGCTGAGCGCGACCTTGGTCAGCGGGGTCTGCTCGAAGGCCGGGGCGGACACCTGTGCGGTACGCACGCCGGCCGCGTCGGCGAGCTTGAAGACGGTGGGGTACGGCTGCCAGACCTTCGGTTCGGTCCAGGGCCTCCAGCGGAGCTGGTTCATCAGCTCGCCGGTCTCCGGATTGCGGGCGGTGTACCCGGGAAGGCCGTGCTCGCCCGGCGGCAGTCCGGTGCCCACCGAGGCCAGCGAGGTCGCGGTGGTGGCCGGGAATCCCGCGGTGATCGGGCGGCCCGTGCCGCCGCGCGACGTGGGCAGGAGGGAGTGCAGGAAGGGCGCCTCGTCGGGATGGGACCTGATCTGCTCCCAGCCGAGACCGTCGATCAGGAAGACGCAGTTCCGGTCGGCGGGGGTGAGCTCGGGGATCGCCGCCGTGAAGCCGGGAACGCCCTGCCCCGCCACCAGCGTGGGCAGCAGATCGGCGAGCGATCCACTGCCGTACTCCGGGACGGGGGCGGTGTCGACGGGCAGCAGCACAGGGTCCTGCCAGGCCGGCTGGACCATCAGCGGCCGGCCGCCGGGGTCGCGGCCGTGGCCTCGGAGAGCGCCTGGGCGAAGGCGAGCGTCTGGCGCACGGTGTCGGGGCCGTCACCGGCCTCGCTGACCCGCAGGCTCAGGTCGTCGGCGGTGGAGCTGCCGGTGTAGCCGTGGTCGGCCTCGCAGTTGGGGTCGCCGCAGGCGGCGGGCTCCAGGTCGATCCGGGAGACCGCGCCCCAGCCGATGGTCAGGACGACCTCGCGCGGCGGCGTGCCCGGGACGTACTTCTCCGGGTTGGCCACGACCCGGCTGACCACGACCGAGGAGATCCGGTCGAGCTTGACCGATTCGGTGGAGGTGGTGGCGTACGGCGTCGGGGAGCTGGTGTCGGCGTTCTGCTCGTCCGTGTGGCTGACGATGAAGCGGGTGTCCGTGAGCACCAGGACCGTGACGTGGCGGCGCACCTCGTTGGAGTCGAAGGTGGTCTCCTGGTGCACCAGGTACGAAGCGACCGGCTCACCGCCGACGGCGGCCTCCACCGCCTCGGCCACGAGGGCCGGGTAGTAGCCGCTGCGCTCGATCGCCGCGCGCAGCCCCTGGGTCGTCGTACCGGTCTTAGCCATGGGCACCATCCTACGGGGGGCCGATGACTGCCGGGGACGTCACGGCGCCCCTGTACGGACGGGGTCCAGGGGGACGCGAGCCGGAGCCTGTCAGTAGTTGGAGAGGCGGCGGGGGCCGAGGTCGGTCCGGGCCGGCGGCGGTGAGAGCCGGACGCTCGCCCCGAGGACGGTCAGCCCCTGGGTGGCGACCACGACCGGTTCCAGGGCGATGGAGACCACCTCGGGGTGGTCGTCGACCAGCCGGGAGACCCGCAGCAGCAGTTCCTCCAGCGCGTCGGTGTCCACGGGGGCCGAGCCGCGCCAGCCGAAGAGGACGGGGGCGGCCCGGATGGACCGGATCAGTTCCGCCGCGTCGCGGTCGGTGGCCGGAACCAGGCGGTGGGCGGTGTCGCCGAGGAGTTCGGAGGGTGCGCCCGCCAGGCCGAAGGAGAGGACGGCGCCGGCGGCCGGGTCGATGGTGGCCCGTACGACGGTGTCGACACCCCGCGGGGCCATCGCCTGCACGACGGGCCGCAGCTCGGCGGGCTTGCCGAGAAGGTCGGTCAGCTCGCCGTACGCCCGGCGCAGCGCGCTCTCGCCCGCGATGTCCAGGCGGACGCCGCCCAGGTCGGCGCGGTGGCGCAGATGGGGTGCGGTGGTCTTCAGCGCCACCGGGTAGCCGAGCCGCGCCGCCGCGGCGACGGCCTCCTCCGGGCCGGGGGCGGGCAGGGTCGGCCGGACGGCGATGCCGTAGCAGGCCAGGAGTTCGCGGGCCTCGTCGTGTTCCAGGGGCCGGCCGCGCGGGTCGGGGTCCGGGCCGAGCAGGGTGTCGATGAGGGCGGCCGCGGCGGGCTCGTCGATGGTGTCGTCGAGGAACTCGGGCACCTTGCCGGGTACGGCGGCCTGGCGCCGCCACTGGGCGTACTTCACGGCCTCGGCGAGCGCCCGGACGGCGCGTTCGGCGGCGGGGTAGGCGGGGATCCGGCCGGGGACGCGGGGGGTTTCGGGGTCGGCGGGGGCCGGGTCGGTGGCGTTCGCGGCGGTGGGTGTGCCCGGTCCGGCGGGGGCCGGGCGGGACGCGGGGGGCGCCGCCGCCGGGCGCTGCCGGGCGACGGTGCCGGTGGCGGCGGCCAGGGCCTCCGCCAGGCCGCCGATCTCCACATGGACCACGGCCACCGGTTTGGCCGGCCCGGTGGCGGCGGCCGCGTGCAGGGCGGTGGCCAGGACCTCGCCGTCGCCCGACTCCGCCTCGCCGTCCTCGCCCACCCAGGGGATCGCCGTCACGATCACCGCGTCGCAGCCCCCGTCGGCCAGCGCCTCGGCGAGCGCGTCGCGGAAGTCCTGCGGGGTGGCGGCGGTGGTGAGGTCGCGGGGCGGCCGCGGGCGCAGCCCCTCGGCCAGGCAGGCGTCGTACGTGAGCAGGCCGAGGGATTCGGAGTTGCCGAGGATCGCGACCCGGCCGCCGGCGGGGAGCGGCTGGTCGGCCAGGAGCAGGCCGGCGTCGACCATCTCGGTCACCGTGTCGACGCGGATCACGCCCGCCTGCCGCATCAGGGCGGAGACCGTGGCGTCCGGGATCCGGCTGACGGGTACCGCGTGGCCGGGCGGGGTGGAGCCGCTGTGCCGGGCGCCCTTCACCACGACCACCGGCTTGACGGCCGCGGTGCGGCGGGCGAGGCGGGTGAACTTGCGAGGGTTGCCGAGCGACTCCAGGTACAGCAGGGCGACATCGGTGTCGGGGTCCTCGTACCAGTACTGGAGGAAGTCGTTGCCGGAGATGTCGGCTCGGTTGCCGGCCGAGATGAAGGTGGAGAGCCCCGCGCCGCGCCGGTAGAGCCCGGAGAGCAGGGCGATGCCGATGGCGCCGGACTGGGTGAACAGGCCGATGCGCCCGGAGGCGGGCCGTTCGGGTGCGAGGGAGGCGTTCAGCCGGACGGCCTCGGAGTTGTTGATGACGCCGAAGGCGTTCGGGCCGATGATCCGCATGCCGTACGAGCGGGCCTGGCGCACCAGTTCCCGCTGGCGTTCGCGGCCCTCGGCGCCCCACTCGGCGTATCCGGCGGAGAGGACGACCAGGCCCTGGACGCCGTGTTCCCCGCAGTCCGCGACGGCTTCCGGGACCCGGTCGGCGGGTACGGCGACGACGGCGAGGTCGACCGGTTCGCCGATCTCGCCGAGGGAGCGGTGGGCGGGGACGCCGTCGATGGTGCCCTGGTCGGCTGCGAAGGCGCTGTTCACGGCGTAGGTGCGGCCGGTGAAGCCCGCGCCCAGGAGGTTGCGCAGGACCGTGCGGCCGACCCCGCCGGGGGTGCGGCCGGCGCCGATGACGGCGACGGAGCCGGGGGCCAGCAACCGTTGTACGGACCGGGCCTCCGCCCGCTGCTCACGGGCGCGCTGGACGGCCAGGGACTCGGCGGTCGGTTCCAGGTCCAGGGTCAGATGGACGGAGCCGTCCTCGAAGCTGCGCTGCTGGGTGTACCCGGCGTCCCGGAACACCTTGATCATCTTGTTGTTGGCGGGCAGCACCTCGGCGGCGAAGCGCCGGATGCCGCGTTCGCGGGCGACGGCCGCGATGTGTTCGAGCAGGGTCGATGCCACGCCGCGGCCCTGGTGCGCGTCCTGGACGAGGAAGGCGACCTCCGCCTCGTCGGCCGGCGCCGAGGCCGGCCTGCCCTGTGCGTTGATCCGGTCGAAGCGGACGGTCGCGATGAACTCACCGCCCACCGTGACGGCCAGTCCCACCCGGTCGACGTAGTCGTGATGGGTGAAGCGATGGACGTCCTTGGCGGAGAGCCGGGGGTAGGGAGCGAAGAAGCGGTAGTACTTCGACTCGTCGGAGACCTGCTCGTAGAAGCTGACCAGCCGGTCGGCGTCGTCCGTGGTGATGGGCCTGATGCGCGCGGTGCCGCCGTCGCGGAGCACCACGTCCGCCTCCCAGTGATCGGGGTAGGCGTGATGCGGACTCTGCTCCGGAGAGGGCTGCATGGGCAAAGCCTACGGCCGTCCCACCGGTCGCGTGGGTGCCGGGGCCGGGGCAGTCTGGGGGTGGCCGATCGCCGCTGTGGCGCGGGCTGCGGACGGCCCGCGGGTCGGCCGGAGCACCACGCACCACATGAGAGACTGGTCTAGACAACCATTGATTCGTGAAGGGCAGAACCATGGCTGAGCGCCGCGTCAACGTCGGTTGGGCCGAGGGCCTGCACGCCCGCCCCGCTTCCATCTTCGTCCGTGCCGCCACGGCCTCCGGCGTTCCCATGACCATCGCGAAGGCCGATGGCAACCCGGTGAACGCGGCCTCCATGCTCGCGGTGCTCGGTCTCGGTGCGCAGGGCGGCGAGGAGATCGTGCTCGCGTCCGAGGCGGACAACGCCGAAGCCGCTCTGGACCGTCTGGCCAAGCTGGTCGCCGAGGGGCTCGAGGAGCTTCCGGAGACCGTCTGATTCCGTCCGGTCACGACCGCCGGAATTTCTGCGAAAGAGCCGCGGCACCCTTAATGGGGAGCCGCGGCTCTTTCGTTCACGCAGGCACCGGATCCCGAGGATCCGTCGGCTCGAATTCGAGCAGCCGAAAGAAAGCCCGGCGGAATGCCTATTCTTTGTATACGGCCCAATTGTTAATGACGGCCGCTCGGGGTGTTTACGGCATGTTGCGAAGTCCTCACCCGGCCGGTACGGGTCGCGGCTCCATCCGGCCGGCCGGGGCGGCGCAGCCGGTGCGCGACAGTGGCCCGCTCGGCGTGCTGGGCGGCCAGGGCCCTCGCCCGCTCCGCGTCACCGCGCACCACGGCGTCCACGATCGCCCCGTGCTCGGCCCAGGAATCGGCCGGGCGGGCCGGCTGTTCGACGGTGTACATCCAGGCGATCTTGTGCCGGAGCTGGGTGAGCAGTGCGATCAGGCCGGGGCTGCCGGAGGCCTGGGCCAGCGTCTCGTGGAACCAGCCGCCCAATGAGCGCAGGTCCTCGCCCTCGCCCCGGCGGGCCCGCTCCTGGCCGAGCCTGACCAGGCCGCGCAGCACCTTGAGGTGCGCCTCGGTGCGGCGCTGGGCGGCACGGGCCGCACCGAGCGGCTCCAGCAGCATCCGGACCTCCAGGAGGTCGGCGGCCTCCTGTTCGGTGGGTTCGGCGACGCAGGCGCCGGCATGCCGGCGGGTGACCACGAATCCCTCGGACTCCAGGGTGCGCAGCGCCTCCCGTACCGGGACGCGGGAGACCCCGTAACGCCGTGCGAGCACCTCCTCGGTGAGTCGGCTGCCGCGTTCGAAGACACCGGAGACGATGTCGTCACGGATTGCCGTGCATACCGAATGCGCCGGAATGCGCATGTCCGAACCTCCGCCTTAATCCCCGCGAAACGCGGCCGATCGACGCCTGTCCTGTGACTCTATTGCAATGCGGTCGCATTTCCGATGCCGGGCGGAAATTCATGAATATCTTTTGGTCACGGACAGGTTCGGGAACGGGTCGCGCGGACTGCTCCGGCAGGGGTACGACGAAGGCCCCGGCGCGATGCCGGGGCCTTCACCGAGGAGCTTCGGGTCCGTCAGACCGTGACGCCGTGGGCGCGCAGGTAGGCGACCGGGTCCATGTCCGAACCGTACGAGGGCGTGGTGCGGGCCTCGAAGTGGAGGTGCGGGCCGGTGGAGTTGCCGGTGGAGCCGGAGAGGCCGATCTGCTGACCGCCGCCGACGGCCTGGCCGACGGATACGCCGATCGAGGAGAGGTGGCCGTACTGCGTGTACGTACCGTCCGTCATCCGGAGCACGATGTTGTTGCCGTACGCGCCGCCCCAGTCGGCCTCGACGACCGTGCCGGCGCCCACGGCGACGACGCTGCTGCCGGACGCGGCGTGGAAGTCGATGCCCGAGTGGCTGCCGGAGGACCAGAGCGCGCCGCTGGACTTGTAACCGGTGGACACGTAGGAGCCGGCGACGGGGAGCTGGAAGGAGCCCAGGCGGGTGCGCTCGGCCGAGCGGGCGGCACGCGCCTTCGTCTCGCGGGCCTCCTCGGCGCGGGCGGCCGCCTTCGCCTTCGCGGCGGCCTTGGCCTTCGCCGCCGCCTTCTTCTTCGCCTCGGCCTTCTTCTTGGCTTCGGCCTCGGCCTTGGCCTTCTTCTCGGCGGCGACGTCGGCCTGGTGCTGCTGGGCGTCCGCCTGAGCGTCGATCCGGTCGGCGAGGGTGCTCTCGATGGAGATGACCTGGGAGAGGCCGGTCTCGCCCACGGAGGGGGCCTCGGCGTCGGCGGCGAGGGCCGGAGAGGCCAGTGAGCCGATGACGCCGGTGGTGGCGAGAGTCGCGATGCCGACCGCCTTCGCGCCGCGGCGCGTCAGACGGCTCGGGGCACGGTGCTTCCCGGTGGCACGGGTGAACGCCATGAAGTGGCTGGTCCTTTCCTTCCTTCTCGCCTACCGGGTTAGCTGACGGGTTCGGAGCAGGAAGGTCTCCTACGGATCCTTCGGCCTCAAGAGGCTCAGGGATCCGATTCACCCCAGGGACTGCGTGGGTCCCCGGCTCCCCTGGCTCGCGCCGGACGGGGACTCGGCGATGGCTGCCCGGTACGTCGCGGATGCGGCATACGAGTGACAGACAGCGGAGCCGACGCTAAGCGGGGGCCCTTCCCCTCACCAAACGGACAGGCGGTTTTGTAGCGCATCCCACAGGGCAGACAGGCAACCTCTCCAATAAATCGGACAAAAGGGAAGGCTCCGGCGGAGTTTGATCCGCCGGAGCCTTCCCTTTGCCCCGATATCAGGCGAAACGCGCGTCAGCCGGTGACGACCGACACCTCTCCGATGCCGAGCGCCCTGACGGGCTCCTCGATCTGCGAGGCGTCGCCGACCAGCACCGTGACCAGGCGGTCGCCCGGGAACGCGCTGACCACGGCCGCGGTCGCCTCGACCGTGCCGGTCTCGGCGAGGCGCGCGTACAGCTGCGCCTGGTAGTCGTCCGGGAGGTGCTGCTCGACCTGGTCGGCGAGGGTGCCGGCGACGGAGGCAGCCGTCTCGAACTTCAGCGGGGCGACCCCCACGAGGTTCTGCACGGCCGTCTCGCGCTCGGCGTCCGTCAGCCCCTCGGCGGCCAGCTTCCGCAGGACCTTCCACAGGTCCTCCAGCGCCGGGCCGGTGGACTCGGTGTCCACGGAACCGCTGATGGCGAGCATCGCGGCGCCGGTCGCCCCCGTCGCGGAGTCGGGGGCCGCGGAGCGCAGCACCTGGGCGAAGGCCCGCACGCCGTAGGTGTAGCCCTTCTCCTCACGCAGCACCCGGTCGAGCCGGGAGGTGAGCGTGCCGCCCAGGCAGTACGTGCCGAGCACCTGGGCCGGCCACACGCTGTCGTGCCGGTCGGGGCCGATCCGGCCGATCAGCAGCTGCGTCTGCACCGCGCCGGGGCGGTCCACGATCACCACACGGCCGGTGTCGTCGGCGGTGATCGGCGGGACGGGGCGGGACTCGGCGGTGTTGCCCGACCAGTCACCGACGGTGTCGGCGAGCAGCGCGTCCAGGTCGATCCCGGTGAGATCGCCGACGACCACGGCGGTCGCGGTGGACGGCCGGACATGGGCGTCGTAGAAGGCGCGCACGGCCGCGGAGTCGATCCGTTCCACGGTCTCCTCGGTGCCCAGGCGCGGACGCGACATGCGCGCCGTGGCCGGGAAGAGCTCCTTGGAGAGCTGCTTGGCCGCGCGCCGGGCCGGATTGGCCTGCTCGTGCGGGATCTCGTCCAGCCGGTTGCGCACCAGCCGCTCGATCTCGCTGTCGGCGAAGGCCGGCGCCCGCAGCGCCTCGGCGACCAGGCCGAGCGCCTTGGCGAGCCGGGAGGCCGGAACCTCCAGGGAGACCCGGACGCCGGGGTGGTCGGCGTGGGCGTCCAGGGTGGCGCCGCAGCGCTCGAGCTCGGCGGCGAACTCCTCGGCGCTCCGCTTGTCGGTGCCCTCGGACAGGGCGCGCGACATGATCGTGGCCACGCCGTCCAGGCCCTCGGGCTCGGCGTCCAGCGGGGCGTCGAGGAAGATCTCGACGGCGACGACCTGCTGGCCGGGGCGGTGGCAGCGAAGCA
This sequence comes from Streptomyces sp. NBC_00876, assembly GCF_045207435.1. Classification (NCBI taxonomy): domain Bacteria; kingdom Bacillati; phylum Actinomycetota; class Actinomycetes; order Kitasatosporales; family Streptomycetaceae; genus Streptomyces; species Streptomyces sp. NBC_00876. The sequence continues at coordinate 6,443,609 of NZ_CP108800.1, read as the reverse complement.
CCGTGAGGCCGTTGGGCAGGGAGCCGCGTTCGGGTGCGGGGAAGGCCCAGGGCCTGGCCGTGCCGGGGGCGGGCTGCGGGTGGTACTCCATCGAAACTCCAGTCGCGGCAGCGTCGGTCACTGGTCCGCCCCTTCGTGCGCGTCGGTGTCGGTGGCGGCGCCGTCTTCCGCCTCTTCGGCGGATTCGGCCGACTCGACCGGCTCGTAGACCAGTACCGCCCGGTTGTCGGGCCGCAGCTGGGCCCTGGCGGCCGCCTTGACCTCTTCGGCGGTGACGTCGAGCACCCGGTGCACGGCGGTCAGGGCGAGCTGCGGGTCGCCGAACAGCACGGCGAACCGGCACAGTTCGTCCGCGCGGCCCGCGACCGTACCGAGACGGTCCAGCCACTCGCGCTCCAACTGTGCCTGCGCGCGCTCCATTTCCTCGGGCGTGGGGCCTTCCTCGGCGAACCGGGCCAGCTCCTCGTCGACCGCGGTCTCGATCTGCGCCACCTCCACGCCGCCGGACGTCTTGACGTCCAGCCAGCCGAGCGAGGGCGCGCCGGCCAGCCGGAGCAGCCCGAACCCGGCCGCGACGGCGGTCCGGTCACGGCGGACCAGGCGGTTGTGCAGCCGGGACGACTCGCCGCCGCCCAGCACGGTCAGGGCGAGGTCCGCGGCGTCGCACTCGCGGGTGCCGTCGTGGGGCAGCCGGTAGGCGGCCATCAGCGCACGCGCCGGCACCTCCTCGCGGACCTCCTCGCGCAGCTGTCCGCCGATGCTCCCGGGCAGCGCACCGTCGCGCGGCGGCTGCTTGCCGTCGTGCGACGGGATGGAGCCGAAGTACTTCTCGATCCAGGCGAGCGTCTGCTCGGGGTCGATGTCACCGACGACCGACAGCACCGCGTTGTTGGGCGCGTAGTACGTACGGAAGAAGGTCTGCGCGTCCTCGAGCGTTGCGGCGTCCAGATCTGCCATGGAGCCGATCGGGGTGTGGTGGTACGGATGGCCCTCCGGGTAGGCGAGAGCGGTCAGCTTCTCGAACGCGGTGCCGTACGGGACGTTGTCGTAGCGCTGGCGGCGCTCGTTCTTGACGACGTCGCGCTGGTTCTCCATGGACTCCTCGTCGAGCGCGGCGAGCAGCGAGCCCATCCGGTCCGCCTCGAGCCACAGGGCCAGCTCCAGCTGGTGCGTGGGCATCGTCTCGAAGTAGTTGGTCCGCTCGAAGCTGGTGGTCCCGTTGAGGGAGCCGCCGGCGCCCTGGACCAGCTCGAAGTGTCCGTTCCCCTTGACCTGGCCGGAACCCTGGAACATCAGGTGCTCGAAGAGGTGAGCCAGACCGGTGCGTCCCTTGACCTCGTGGCGCGAACCGACGTCGTACCAGAGGCACACCGCGGCGACCGGGGTCAGATGGTCCTCGGAGAGCACCACGCGCAGGCCATTGGCCAGACGGTGCTCGGTCGCTGTCAAGCCGCCGGAGCCGGCCTGGGCTGTGGCCGTGTGACCCATGGGCATGTACGTCCCTTCGATCGCGATACTGGATGTGATGCGAGACCTGCCACTGTAAGCAAGCGCACCGGCACCTGGCGAAGTTCCCGTGCGGCGAAAGTTCGCGGGAAAGAGCGTCCCGGCCTCTTCAGGACACGTGGAGAACACCCTTTGGGACGGGTCGAGGTCGGGGTTGTCAGTGGCGCGGTCCACAATGGTGCGCGTCAGAACCTGAGGTTGCCCGAACAGAATCCGTGAAGGAGTCGCAGCAGCGATGGCCCGCCGCAGCACGAAGACCCCGCCGCCGGACGACTTCGAGGAGAAGATCCTCGACATCGACGTCGTCGACGAAATGCAGGGCTCCTTCCTCGAGTACGCGTACTCGGTGATCTACTCACGGGCCCTGCCTGACGCCCGTGACGGCCTGAAGCCGGTGCACCGCCGCATCGTCTACCAGATGAACGAGATGGGCCTGCGCCCGGAGCGCGGCTTCGTGAAGTGCGCCCGTGTGGTCGGCGAAGTCATGGGTAAGTTGCACCCGCACGGCGACGCGTCGATCTACGACGCGCTGGTGCGGATGGCCCAGCCGTTCTCCATGCGGCTTCCCCTCGTCGACGGACACGGGAACTTCGGCTCCCTCGGCAACGACGACCCGCCGGCCGCCATGCGGTACACCGAGTGCCGGATGGCCGACGCGACGTCGTTGATGACGGAGTCGATCGACGAGGACACCGTCGCCTTCCAGTCGAACTACGACGGCCAGGAGCAGGAGCCGGTCGTCCTCCCGGCCGCCTATCCGAACCTCCTGGTCAACGGCACGACCGGGATCGCGGTCGGCATGGCGACCAACATGCCGCCGCACAACCTGGGCGAGGTCATCGCCGCCGCCCGCCATCTGATCAGGCATCCGGGCGCGGACCTGGAGACCCTGATGCGGTTCGTCCCCGGTCCCGACCTGCCCACCGGCGGCCGGATCGTGGGCCTGAGCGGCATCAAGGACGCCTACGCGGCCGGCCGCGGCTCGTTCAAGATCCGCGCCACGGTCGCCGTGGAGAACGTCACGCCGCGCCGCAAGGGCCTGGTCGTCACCGAACTGCCCTTCACCGTCGGCCCGGAGAAGGTGATCGCCAAGATCAAGGACCTGGTCTCGGCGAAGAAGCTCCAGGGCATCGCGGACGTCAAGGACCTCACCGACCGCTCGCACGGACTGCGTCTGGTCATCGAGATCAAGAACGGCTTCGTCCCCGAGGCCGTGCTGGAGCAGCTGTACAAGCTGACGCCGATGGAGGAGTCCTTCGGCATCAACAACGTGGCGCTGGTCGACGGACAGCCGCTCACCCTGGGCCTCAAGGAGCTCCTGGAGGTCTACCTCGACCACCGCTTCGAGGTGGTGCGCCGGCGCAGCGAGTTCCGCCGGACCAAGCGCCGCAACCGGCTGCACCTGGTCGAGGGCCTGCTCGTCGCGCTGATCGACATCGACGAGGTCATCCGCCTCATCCGCTCCAGCGACAACTCGGCGCAGGCGAAGGAGCGGCTCATCGAGCACTTCTCGCTGAGCGAGATCCAGACCCAGTACATCCTGGACACCCCGCTGCGCCGGCTGACCCGGTTCGACCGGATCGAGCTGGAGAGCGAGCGGGACCGGCTCAACGCCGAGATCGACGAGCTGACCGCGATCCTCGAATCGGACTCCGAGCTGCGCAAGCTCGTCTCCTCGGAACTGGCTGCGGTCGCGAAGAAGTTCGGCACGGACCGGCGCACGGTGCTGCTGGAGTCGGCCGGTGCGCAGGTCGCCTCGGTGCCGCTGGAGGTCGCGGACGACCCCTGCCGGGTGCTGCTGTCCTCGACCGGTCTGCTGGCGCGGACGGCCAACGACGACCCGATCGTCTTCGCCGAGGACGCCAAGCGTGCCAAGCACGATGTGATCGTGTCGGCGGTACCGGCGACCGCGCGCGGCGATGTCGGCGTGGTGACGTCCACCGGGCGGCTGCTGCGGCTCGCGGTGATCGATCTGCCGCAGCTGCCGGACACCCATGCGGCTCCCAGCCTCTCGGGCGGGGCGATGGTCTCGGAGTTCCTGACGCTGGAGGCGGACGAGGAGGTCGTCTGCCTCACCACGCTCGACGAGTCCTCACCGGGGCTCGCGATCGGCACCCTCCAGGGCGTCGTGAAGCGCGTGGTGCCCGACTACCCCGCCAACAAGGACGAGCTGGAGGTCATCACCCTCAAGGACGGTGACCGCATCGTCGGTGCGGCGGAGCTGCGCACCGGCGAGGAGGACCTGGTCTTCATCACCTCGGACGCCCAGCTGCTGCGCTATCCGGCGGCGCAGGTGCGCCCGCAGGGCCGTCCGGCCGGCGGTATGGCGGGGGTCAAGCTCGCTGCGGGCACGGAGGTGCTCTCGTTCGCCGCGGTGGATCCGGCGGTGGACGCCATGGTGTTCACGGTCGCGGGTTCGCACGGCACGCTGGACGACTCGGTGCTGACGTGCAAGCTCACACCGTTCGACCAGTATCCGCGCAAGGGCCGGGCCACCGGCGGGGTGCGCTGTCAGCGGTTCCTCAAGGGTGAGGACGTGCTGGTGTTCGCCTGGGCGGGTGCCACGCCCGCCCGCGCCGCGCAGAAGAACGGCACGCCGGCCACGCTGCCCGAGCCCGATCCGCGGCGCGACGGTTCGGGGACGCCGCTGGAGAGCCCGGTCGCGGTGATCGCCGGGCCCGTGTAGGCCGCCGGCGCGGCGGGTCCGGCGGCTATGCGCCGTCGTCGCCGGGCTGTTGTACGTAGCGCAGGACGCCCCACATGGATCGATCGTGTGCGGCGTCCTGCGGCGTTTCCTGCCCGGCCTCCCCCGGGGTCCGGCAGCCCTCCAGCTCCTTGCGCAGGGCCTGCGCGTCGATGCCCGAACCGATCAGCACCAGCCGGGTCAGACGCGGTTCGCCCCGGCTCCAGCGCTGCGGGGCGAACCTGAGGAACCTGCCGACGGCGTGCAGCGCGTACGCGTTGTCCACGTCACCGGTGCCGAAGTCGACGTACCCCTTGATCCGGTAGAGACCCTCGGGCCGGGAGTCCAGGAACGCCATCAGCCGGCGTGGGTCCATCGGCACGTCGGCGGTGAAGTCGACGCTCTCGTACGCCGTGTGCAGATGCTCCCCGTGCTCCTCACCGGTCTCCCGCGCCCGCTCCTCCAGGTACAGGTCCTCGAAGGTGAGCTGCCGCGCCTTCTCCTCGCCGTCGGGGCGCAGCGCCGGATCGAAGAGCAGCTCCGGGTCGATCCGACCGTACGTGGCGGGGATGACGGCAGCCGTACTGCCGGTGGCGGCCACGGCCTCCCGGATCCGCGCCCGCTCCCCCTCGCCGGCCCGGTCCGTCTTGTTCAGCACGACGAGGTCGGCCACGGCGAGATGGCGGCCGATCTCCGGATGGCGCTCCCGGGTGGCTCCGAACTCGGCGGCGTCGACGACCTCGACCAGTCCCCCGTACACGATGTGCGGGTTGTCGGTGGCCAGGATCATGCGGACGAGTTCCTGCGGCTCGGCGAGTCCGCTCGCCTCGATGACGATCACGTCGAGCCGGGCGGCGGGCCGGGTCAGGGTCTCCAGGTAGGTGTCCAGCTCGCTCGCGTCGACCGCGCAGCACAGGCAGCCGCCGCCCAGCGAGACGGTCGAGCCGACCTGCCCGGAGACGGTCATGGCGTCGATCTCGATGGATCCGAAATCGTTGACGATCACGCCGATCCGGTTGCCCGCGCGGTGGCGCAGGAGGTGGTTGAGCAGGGTCGTCTTGCCGGATCCCAGGAATCCCGCGAGGACGATGACCGGGATCTGCGGGCTGCGGGGCGGGGACGACGGGCTCAACGGGGGCCTTCCTGCGGTTCAGACTGCCGGGACCGGCTGCGGCGGGGGCGGACCGATGTAGCGGGCCGCCGGGCGGATGATCTTGGAGTCCTCCGCCTGCTCCAGGATATTGGCGCTCCAGCCCACCACCCGCGCCGCGCAGAAGGTCGGCGTGAACATCTCGCGCGGCAGCCCGCACAGTTCCATGACCACACCGGCGTAGAACTCCACGTTGGTGTGCAGCTCACGTCCCGGCTTCAGCTCGGCGAGAATCGCCTCGACCTGCCGTTCCACCTCGACGGCGAAGTCGACGAGCGGTCCGCCGAAGCTCTGGGCGATGTCCCGCAGCATGCGTGAGCGCGGGTCCTCGGTGCGGTAGACCGGGTGTCCGAAGCCCATGATCCGGTCGCCTGCGAGGACCCGCTCACGGATCCATCCGTCGATGCGCCCGGGGGTGCCGATGGCGTCCAGGGTGTCGAGGGCGCGGCTGGGCGCGCCGCCGTGCAGCGGCCCGGAGAGCGCGCCGACCGCGGCGACCAGGCAGGCGGCGACGTCCGCGCCGGTGGAGGCGACGACGCGTCCGGTGAAGGTCGAGGCGTTGAAGCCGTGGTCGACGGTGGAGATCAGATACTGCTCGACGGCCCTGACCCGGGCGGCGTCCGGTACGGAGCCGGTCAGCATGTAGAGGTAGTTGGCCGCGTACGGCAGGTCGTCGCGCGGTTCCACGGGATCGAGGCCCTGGCCGAGCCGGTACAGGGCGGTCAGCACGGTGGGGACGGCGGCGCACGCGGCCAGGGCGTCGCCGCGGCGCCGGCCCTCGTCGATGTCGTACACCGGCCGGAAGCCGGCCGAGGCGCCGAGCAGGGAGAGCGCCGTGCGCAGCCCGGCGAGCGGACCGGACGCGGCGCCCGCCCGGGCTATGGCGGGCAGGGCGTCGCGGACCTCGGCGGGCAGCCGGCGCAGTGCGGCGGTGCGGACGGCAAAGTCTGCTCGGGCGGCCTGTCCGGGGAGCTCGCCCTCGGTCATCAGGTACCAGACGTCCTCGAAGCTGCGGGTCCGCGCGAGTTCGATCGCCGAGTACTGGCGGTAGTGGTAGAAGCCCTCGCGGCCCCGGACGTCGCCGAGGGCCGTATCCGTGACGACGACGCCTGCGAGGCCTCGGGGGACGTCGAGCGGTGATCCGGCGGTCGTGGTCGTCATTGCTTCCTCCATGGACGTTCCGGCAACTACTGGCATTGATTCGACTGTCCATGCTTGACTTAAGTTCTGTCAATGTTGATTGAATCAATATGGATACGGTGGACGGCATGACGGATCAAGCAGGCGCGGACGGCCTCCCGGAACCCCCGGCGCAGCGGCTCACCACACGGGAGACGGCCGAGCGCCTGGGCGTGAAACCCGAGACCGTGTATGCGTACGTGAGCCGGGGCCAGCTGAGCAGCAACCGCGCCCCCGGCGGCCGCGGCAGTACCTTCGACGCGGCGGAGGTCGACGCCCTGGCGCGGCGCACGGGGCGCAGGGAGCCCGCGTCCCCCGCCGGTGAACTGGCCTTCCGTACCGGCATCACGCTCATCGAGAGCGACCGCTACTACTTCCGGGGCGTGGATGCCGCCGAGCTGGCCGGGCGCCATCCGTACGAGGAGGTCGCCGAGTGGCTCTGGACCGGTGAGCTGCGGCCGGGCATCCGGTTCACGGCGCCGGCCGAGGCGCTTGCCGCGGCCCGCCGGACGGTCGGCGCGCTGCCGGCACACTGCGGCCCGACGGACCGGTTGCGGGTGGCGGTCGTCGCCGCCGCCACTGCCGATCCGCTGCGCTTCGACCTGTCGCGCGAGGCGGTGCTCGGCGGTGCGCGAAGCCTGATCCCGACCCTGGTCGCGGCGCTGCCGGCGGCCGGCGGAGGCGGCGGATCCGGCGATGCGGCCAGACCGGACACCGCGGAGACCACCGCGCCCCCCGGACTGGCACGACAGCTGTGGCCGAAACTCACCGCCCGCCCGGCCGGTGAGGCATCACTCGCCGTACTGGACACCGCGCTGGGGCTGCTGATCGACCACGATCTGGCCGCCTCCACCCTGGCGGCCCGGGTCGCAGCCTCCGCCCGCGCCCATCCGTATGCGGTGGTCTCGGCGGGACTCGGAGTGCTGGAGGGGCCGCTGCACGGCGCGGCCAGCGGGCTGGCGCACCGCATGCTGGCCGAGGTTCTGGAACGCGGCGGCGCGGCCCCGGTGGTCGCGGACCATCTGCGTACCGGCCGCCGGGTACCGGGACTGGGCCACCGGCTGTACACCGGCGAGGACCCCCGGGCGCGGGCGCTGTTCGACCTGCTCGCGCGGATCCCGCAGGCGGCGCCGGCCCTGGCCGCCGCCCGCGACGTGGTCGCCACGACCGCGCGTCACAGCCCGCTGCACGCCAACGTCGACCTGGCGCTCGCCGTGCTCTCGGTCTCCTCGGGCATGGCGGCGGAGGCGGGCGAGACGGTGTTCGCGATCTCCCGGACGGCCGGCTGGATCGCGCATGCACTCGAGGAGTACGGGGAACGCCCGCTGCGAATGCGCCCCAGTGGGCACTACACCGGTCCGCGGCCGCCCCAGCCCCTCCCCGTCGCAGCAGGGGCACCATCGCAATAGACGGTTCCCCTGGCGCAAAATGACGACGCTCAGCGGGAAGCGCCGCGCGGAGGCTGGGCGGTGGAACCCCGCACCACCAGTTCGGGCTCGAAGAGCAGCTCGTCGGACGGCACCGCGCGGCCTCCGATCTGTACGGACAGCAGCTCGACGGCGGCGCGCCCCATGGCCTCGATCGGCTGACGGACGGTGGTGAGCGGCGGCTCGGTGCAGTTCATGAACGCCGAGTCGTCGTAGCCCACGACGGAGACGTCCGCCGGCACCGAGAGGCCCCGGCGGCGTGCCGCGCGCACCGCTCCCAGGGCGAGCGGGTCACTGGCGCAGATGAACCCGGTGACACCCTCGTCCAGCAGCCGCGAGGCGGCCGCCTGCCCGCCCTCCAGTGAGAACATCGCCCTGGCCACCCACTCGTCCGGCACGCTCGTGCCGGACTCCGCGGCGAGCGCGCGGGCGGCGGCCAGCTTGCGCTGCGAGGGCACGTGGTCCGAGGGGCCGAGCACGAAGCCGATGCGCTCGTGGCCCAGCGAGACCAGATGGCGCCACGCCTGCTCGACGGCGACGGAGTCGTCGCAGGAGACGCCGGGGAAGCCGAGACGGTCGATGGCGGCGTTGATGAGGACCACCGGGATCTTGCGGTCGGCCAGCACCTTGTAGTGATCGTGCGGGGCATCGGCCTGGGCGTAGAGGCCGCCGGCGAAGACCACGCCCGACACCTGCTGCTGGAGCAGCAGCTCGACGTAGTCCGCCTCGGAGACCCCGCCCTTGGTCTGGGTGCACAGAACCGGGGTCAGGCCCTGCTGCGCGAGCGCACCGCCGACCACCTCGGCGAAGGCGGGGAAGATCGGGTTCTGCAGCTCGGGCAGGACCAGGCCGACCAGCCGGGCCCGTTCGCCGCGCAGCTGGGTCGGGCGCTCGTATCCGAGGACGTCCAGCGCGGACAGGACGGCCTGCCGCGTGGCGTCGGAAACGCCCGGCTTGCCGTTGAGCACCCGGCTGACCGTGGCCTCGCTGACTCCAACCTTCTGTGCCACTTGAGCAAGTCGTCGCGTCATGAGTGCAAGATTAGCGCAAGAAACGCAAGCCGATTGCGTGGAGTGAGAAACAAGACGATTTTCGGAAAGCACCGGAATGCCCTCTACCGTTTCTGTGATGAGCGCCCCACCGCCCACCGCCAGGAGGCCGCGCCGGCTCGGCTGGCCCCGCCGGGTCTTCTCGCAGGTCCTGCTGATGCAGCTGGCCATCGCCACCGGCGTCACCGTACTCGCCACCGGTCTGTTTCTGGCACCCCTCAGCGCCCAGCTCGACGACCAGGCGATGCGCCGGGCCCTGGCGATCGCACAGAGCACGGCCGCCCAGCCGCGCCTCGCCGAGTCCCTGCTCACCACGGAACCGGCCCTCGGCGGCCCCGTCCAGTCCGCCGCCGAACGCATCAGGCGTGCCACGGGCGCCGAGTACGTCGTCGTGATGGACCGCCGCGGGGTGCGCTGGTCGCATCCCGACAGCGGCCGGATCGGGGAAGTCGTCTCCACCGATCCCACCGAGGCGCTCGCGGGCAAGGAGGTCATGGAGATCGACAGCGGCACGCTCGGCCGCTCGGCCCGGGGCAAGGTGCCGCTGCGCGACGGATCGGGACACATCGCAGGCGCGGTCTCGGTCGGTATCGCGTACGACAGCGTCCGCGCCCGGCTCCTCGCGGCGATTCCCGGCCTGTTCGCCTATGCGGGCGGGGCACTGGCCGTAGGGGCGCTCGCCGCCCTTCTCATCTCGCGGCGTCTGCAGCGCCAGACCCATGACCTGGCCTTCTCCGATATCTCCGCGCTGCTGACGGAGCGAGAGGCGATGCTGCACAGCATCCGGGAGGGTGTCGTCGCGCTCGACCGGACCGGCCGCATCCGCCTCCTGAACGACGAGGCGCAGCGGCTGCTCGGGATCGGCCCCGAGGTGTCGGGCCGTCCGCTGGCCGAGGTCCTCGGGGCCGGGCGGACCACCGATGTGCTGGCCGGTGATGTGGCGGGCGAGGATCTGCTGACCGTGCGCGGGAGCCGGGTGCTGCTCGCCAACCGGATGCCGACGGCCGACGGCGGGGCCGTCATCACCCTCCGCGACCGTACCGAGCTCGAACATCTGGGCCGCGAACTCGACTCCACCCGCGGACTGATCGACGCGCTGCGCGCCCAGGACCACGAACACGCCAACCGGCTGCACACCCTCCTGGGGCTGCTGGAGCTGGAGCTGCACGAGGACGCGAGGGAATTCCTCACCGAGGTCGTCGGCGTCCACCGGGCCACCGCCGAGCAGATCACCGAGAAGGTCCGCGAACCGCTGCTGGCCGCCCTGCTGGTCGGCAAGGCGACGGTCGCCGCGGAGCGCGGCGTCGCGCTGCGCATGGCCCCCGGCGCCCCGCTTCCCGACCGGCTCGTCGACCCGCGCGGGCTCGTGACGATCGTCGGCAACCTGGTCGACAACGCCCTGGACGCGGCCGCCGGTTCGGACGGCGCCCTGATCGAGGTGGGACTGCGGGCCGAGGGCCGTACGGTGGTGCTGCGGATCCGTGACAGCGGTCCCGGCGTTCCGGCCGGACAGCGCGCGTCGATCTTCACGGAGGGCTGGTCGACCAAGGAACTGCCGGCCCACGGCAGGCGCGGTCTGGGGCTCGCGCTGGTGCGGCGGCTGGCCGAGCGGCAGGGCGGCAGCGTGGTGGTGGACGGGGCGGACGGGGGCGGGGCCGAGTTCACCGTGGTGCTGCCGGAGGCCATGACCGAAGCGGTATCCGACAAGACAGGAGCGGCTCAGTGATCGAGGTCCTGATCGTCGACGACGACGTCCGGGTGGCCGGGATCAATGCCGCCTACGTGTCGAAGGTGCCCGGCTTCCGGGTGACGGCACAGGCGCACTGTGCCGCCGACGCCCTAGCGGCGGTCGAGGCCGGCGGGGTGGACCTGATCCTGCTCGACCACTACATGCCCGACCGCAGCGGACTGGACGTGGTGCGCGAGCTGCGCAGGCTCGGTCACCGCACCGACGTGATCATGGTGACGGCCGCGCGCGACGTCGCCACGGTCCGGGAGGCGATGCGCCAGGGCGCCCTCCAGTACCTGGTGAAGCCGTTCACGTACGCGGGACTGCGGACCAAACTGGATGCGTACGCGGCTCTGCGGCACACCCTGGAAGGCGGCGGCGAGGCCGAACAGGGCGAGGTGGACCGGCTCTTCGGCGCCCTGTGGACGGCGGGCGAGCCCGGCCTGCCGAAGGGCCACTCGGCGACGACGGCCGAACTGGTCCGCACGGCACTCCGCGACGCCGACGGCCCGCTCTCCGCCCAGGAGGTCGCGGAGAGCGCCGGAATGAGCCGGCAGACCGCCCAGCGTTATCTGAAGCTGCTGGAACGGTCCGGACGGGTACGGCTGACCCTGCGGTACGGGGAGACGGGGCGTCCGGAACACCGCTACGCCTGGGCCGGCGGCGGCCTGGCCTGAGACGGTACGGCCACCGGCCGCACGGTCAACCCGACCACCGGCCGGTACGACCACCGGCCCGCACAGCCACCCCGACCACCGGCGGTCCCTGTCGCCCCGTCACACCGCGCCGGCTCCGGTCAGCGCACGGACCTCGGTCTCGGCGTGCTTGGCCGCGTCCGGCGGCTCGGACGCGGTGACCGTGCCGATCCAGCCGGCCAGGAACCCCAGCGGGATGGAGACCAGGCCGGGGTTCTCCAGGGGGAAGAGCTGGAAGTCCGCCCCGGGGAAGAGCGAGGCGGGGCTCCCGGACACGACCGGGGAGAGCAGGACGAGCAGCACCGCGGGGATCAGTCCGCCGTAGACCGACCAGACCGCCCCGCGCGTGGTGAAGTTCCGCCAGAACAGCGAGTAGAGCAGCACCGGCAGGTTCGCCGAAGCGGCGACCGCGAAGGCGAGGCCCACCAGGAACGCCACGTTCAGGTCCTGGGCGAGCAGCCCCAGGCCGATGGCGGCCACCCCGATGCCCGCGGCGGCCACCCGCGCGACGGCGACCTCGCTGTGCAGCTTGGAACCCGGGCGCCTGAGCGACGCGTACAAATCGTGGGCCACGGACGCGGACGAGGCGAGTGTGATGCCGGCGACGACGGCGAGGATGGTCGCGAACGCGACGGCGGCGACCACCGCGAACAGAAACGTTCCCCCGGTGGAGCCCTCGCCACCGCCGAGCACCAGCGCCAGCAGCGGAACGGCTGTGTTCCCGGCGGGATTCGACTCCCGTACGTCCGCCGAGCCGACCAGCGCCGCCGCCCCGAATCCCAGCACGATCGTCATCAGGTAGAAGCTTCCGATGAGGCCGATGGACCAGACGACCGACCGACGTGCCGCACGGGCGGTGGGCACGGTGTAGAAACGCGACAGGATGTGCGGAAGGCCCGCCGTACCGAGCACCAGGGCCAGCCCGAGGCTGACGAAGTCGATACGGGCCGTCCAGCTTCCGCCGTAGCGCAGGCCGGGCGAGAGAAACCTCTTGCCGTACCCGCTGCGGTCGGCTGCGGAGTTGAGCAACTCGTTGACATTGCCGTGGAAGTGGACCAGGACGAGGACGGTGAGCACGACCGTGCCCGCCATCAGCAGAACGGCCTTGACGATCTGGATCCAGGTGGTGGCACGCATCCCGCCGAGCGACACATAGACCACCATGAGCGCGCCGACCCCGATGACGGTCCAGGACCGGGCCGCGCCGCTCGTCCCGCCGAGGAGCAGGGCCACCAGACTTCCCGCGCCGACCATCTGCGCCACCAGGTAGAGCACGGAGACCGTGACGGAGGACGTCCCCGCGGCGATCCTCACCGGGCGTTCCGCCATCCGGGCCGCCACGACGTCGGCGAGGGTGAACCTGCCGCAGTTACGGACGAGTTCCGCGACGAGCAGCAGGACGACGAGCCAGGCGACCAGGAAGCCGACCGAGTAGAGCATGCCGTCGTAGCCGAAGAGGGCGATCAGACCGGAGATTCCGAGAAACGATGCAGCCGACATGTAGTCGCCCGCGATGGCGAAACCGTTCTCCATGGGGGAGAACAGGCGGCCCCCGGCGTAGAACTCCTCGGCCGAACCGTGCCTGTTGCGGCTCACCCAGGTGGTGATGCCCAGAGTGACGGCGATGAAGGCGCTGAACAGCAGGAGCGCCAGGGTCTGGTGGTTGCCGCTCAACGCCCGATCCCCCGCGTCATTTCCTGGGTGTCCCAGCGCAGATCGAGCGCGGCGCGGTCCCTGCGCAACCGCGCGTGCCGCGCGTACGCCCCGGTAAGCAGGAACGTCGTCAGGAACTGCCCGAGTCCCGCGACCATCGCGACATTCACCGCCCCGGCCACCGGACGGGCCATCAGTCCGGGAGCGGTGACCGCCGTGACGACATAGGCGAGGTACCAGACGAAGAAGGCGAGCGTGGCGGGGACGACGAAGCGCCGATACCGGCGGCGCACTTCCTGGAAGGCCTCGCTGCGCTGCACCTCCAGATAGATGTCCGCCGCGCTGTGGCCGGATTGCGGTACGGCGGGGCCGGGAATCCCGGCGGGCGCGAAGCTCCCCGTACCGTCCAGTTCCCCCCATCCGGAGGCCAGCGCGTCGTACCACGGGTCGTCGAGTCGCATTGCTGCGGACTCACGCCCTGCTTCCTTCTCCACCGAACAACTCCCCTGGTCCACGGACCACTTCGGCCGCGTACCCAAGAATGGGCAGATCGGGAAGATCCCGGGCACTTCATTCGCGAGACTTCACCTCTTCAGGTGAAGGATGTCCCGGGCGGCCGTGCGAGTCCTCGAACGTACGCGTAGCGGACCGCCTGGGCCCGGTCGCGCAGTCCTGCCTTGGCGAAGAGGTTGTTGATGTGGCTCTTCACGGTCGCCTGCGAGATGTGCAGGCTGCGCGCGATCTCCGCGTTGGACATCCCCTCGGCGATCAGGACGAGCACTTCGGCCTCACGGGGAGTCATCCCGTCGGGGAGCTCCGGCTCCGCGCCCCCTCCCCCGCCGGCGGGCAGCGGCCCAGCGGTGACCTGCTCGAGCAGCCGTCGCTGCACGGTGGGCGAGAGCGCGGCCTCGCCCGAGAGCACGGTCTGGATGGCCCGCACGATCTCGTCGCCGCCGGCGTCCTTGGTGAGATATCCGCGGGCACCCGCCCTGAGCGCGGGGAAGAGCGAGTCGTCGTCCGCGAACGTCGTGAGCACCACGACCTGGGTCCCGGGGAAGTCCCTGCGGATACGCCGCGTCGCCTCCGCCCCGTCGCAGCGGGGCATCCGCAGGTCCATCAGGACCACGTCGGGAGAGAGCTCGGCCACCAGGGCAACCGCCTCCTCCCCGTCCTTCGCCGATCCCACCACCTCGATTCCGGGCAGCAGGCCGAGCAGCATGACGATCCCCTCACGGACCACCGACTGGTCGTCGGCCACCACCACCCGCGCGCTCACGCGGGCACCCGCAGACTCACCACGAAACCCTCCTCGCCGGGACCGGCCTCCAGCGTGCCTCCCAGCAGTTCGGCGCGCTCCCTCATCCCCAGCAGACCGTATCCGGAGCCACTGACAGCGAGATCACCCCCGGAACCCCGCCCGCCCGAGTCCGTGACGTCCAGAGCGATCCCCTGGGGCAGATACTCCAGCCTGATCAGCACCCTGGCCCCCGGCGCGTGCTTGCGGACATTGGTCACTGCCTCCTGCGCCACGCGCCGGACGGTCTGGGAGGCCTCGGCGGTCAGCGACCGCTGCTCCCCCTCCACCCGGACCTCGGCGGGCTCGCCGGCCACCAGCTGCCGCAGGAAGTCCTCCACCGGCGTCACCTCACCACGCAGCGCGGAGAGCGCCTGGCGGGTCTCCGCAAGCCCCTCACGGGCCATGGAGCGGGCCGCGACCACCCGCTGCAGGACCTGGTCCCGGAACTGCCCAGCCGGCTCCCTCTCGATCAGCAGCCGCGCCGCCTCGAGATGCACCAGCTGAGCGGAGAGGCTGTGCGCGAGCACGTCGTGGATCTCCCGGGCGATCCGGGACCGCTCGTCCAGCGCCGCCGTCTCGGCCTCCGCCACCCGGGCCGCCCGCTCCTGGGCCAGGAGCCGTTGCGCGCTTCCACGGGCCTCGGCGTCCAGGCGGAGCACATAACCCGCGAGGCACAGTCCCGCAGTGGTCACGGCGGTGGTCAGCCAGTCGTCGGTGTTCACCAAAGCGTAGGCGCCGAGCGCCACCGCAGTGGACGGGACGGCCGCCGAGAGCGGCAGCCGCTCAAGAGCGGTGACCGCGCAGCCGCACCAGAGCACCGCGGCGGGCACGGCGGCCCCGGCCTGCTGGGCCCCGAACGCCGCCAGCATCAGCAGGACGAGCAGGCCCAGGGACGGCCACAGGCGGTTTTCCAGGCTGGTCCGGAAGAAGGCCACCGCAAGCAGGCCGCAGCCGAGGACTCCGAGAACGCCGACCACGATCTCCCAGGGGCCGAAGAGCCCGCCCGTGAAGGTGCCCCAGAGCATCAGGGTGAGCAGCCCGGCCCGCACGGACCAGGCGATCACGGTCCGTGAGTGGGCACGGTTGTCCCGCGCGAGGGCCTCCCTCGACGGCCAGCTCGTCCAGTCAGCGGGCGTCACACGCGGTCCTTCCGGGCCGGACGGACCGGCATACCGCCGGCGGGGCCGCCGTACGACGGCGGTATCCGAGCGGACCGCCGGGCCATCATGCCGCTGCGCGCCAGCAGAGTCACCGCGAGAGCCATCATCAGTGCGGGACTGCCCTGATGTATACCCAGCGCCACCGCGACCCCGTAGAGAGCCGCACGCAGCGCCAGACCTCCGGTCCAGACGAGGACCGTGGCTCTGGTGCCCCTGCTCCACAGGGAGCCGTCCTGGGCCCGCCAGAGCCGGGCCGTCCACGCCCAGCCCGCGCCCGTGACGAGGCCCACGACCAGCTCGGCGCCCAGGACTGCGACGGACAGTGTCCGGTGGTGCGGATCCACGAGTCCGGGCTCGCGCAGAGCCAGGACGAGCAGAACACCGGGCAGGACCCACCAGCGCCGGTCGCCGGAGACCCGCTGCGCCGAGCACTGACGGACCACGACGAGAGCGATGACCGCGACGATCACCAGGACATTGACGAGCCCGGACATGGGCGCCTCCGAATTGCGAGAAGTTCTACGACTTCGACGCTACGGAGAAGGCCAGGTCAGGGGATCGGCTCCAGGGTGGATCGTGGGTGGAGCCGTTGTCTCCACCCACGGGTGCAGACAACGGCTCCGGTCCGGCCGGGCCCGGCCGGGTTCAGGCGTCGATGCGCGAGCGGTCCAGCGTGGCCGCCGAGCTGGTGATGAACTCCTTGCGGGGGGCCACTTCATTGCCCATCAGCAGGTCGAAGACCCGCTCGGACGATTCCAGGTCACCGATGTTGATGCGCCGCAGCGTGCGGTGGCGCGGGTCCATCGTCGTCTCCGCCAGCTGGTCGGCATCCATCTCGCCCAGGCCCTTGTAGCGCTGGATCGAGTCCTTGTACCGGACGTTCTTGCGCTGGAGCTCCATCAGACGCTGGCGGAGCTCGCCGTCCGAGTACGTGTAGATGTACTTGTCCTGGCCCTTCTTGGGCTGGACCAGTTCGATCCGGTGCAGCGGGGGTACCGCTGCGAAGACCCGTCCGGCCTCGACCATCGGCCGCATGTAGCGCTGGAAGAGCGTCAGCAGCAGGATACGGATGTGAGCGCCGTCCACATCCGCGTCGACCAGCAGAACGATCTTGCCGTACCGGGCGGCGTCGATATCGAAGGTCCGCCCGGACCCGGCACCTATGACCTGGATGATCGCGCCGCACTCGGCGTTCTTCAGCATGTCCGAGACGGATGCCTTCTGAACGTTGAGGATCTTGCCCCGGATCGGCAGCAGTGCCTGGAACTCGCTGTTCCGGGCCAGCTTGGCGGTGCCGAGCGCGGAGTCGCCCTCCACGATGAACAGCTCGCTGCGCTCCACGTCGTCGCTGCGGCAGTCGGCGAGCTTCGCCGGCAGCGAGGAGGTCTCCAGAGCCGTCTTGCGGCGCTGCGCGTCCTTGTGCTGGCGAGCCGCGATGCGCGTGCGGGCCGCCGCAACCGCCTTCTCCAGGACCGCCCTGGCCTGGGCCTTCGCGTCCCGCTTGGTGGAGGTCAGGAAGGTCTTGAGCTCCTTGGCGACGACATTGGCGACGATCCGGTTGGCCGCCGAAGTGCCGAGAACCTCCTTCGTCTGCCCCTCGAACTGCGGCTCCGCCAGCCGTACGGTCACGACCGCGGTGAGGCCCTCCAGGGCGTCGTCCTTGACGATGTCGTCCTCGGCGACGCGCAGCATCTTCGCGGAGCGGAGCACTTCATTGACCGTCTTGGTCACGGAGCGTTCGAATCCGGTGACGTGGGTGCCGCCCTTGGGGGTGGCGATGATGTTGACGAAGGACTTCAGGTTGGTGTCGTACCCGGTGCCCCAGCGCATGGCGATGTCGACGACCAGCTCCCGGGTGACCTCGGTCGCCGTCATGTGCCCGCGCTCGTCGAGGACGGGGACGGTCTCCTTGAAGGTGCCCTGCCCGGTCAGGCGCAGGACGTCGCAGACGGCCTTGTCCTGGGCGAGGTACTCGCAGAATTCGCTGATCCCGCCGTCGAAGCGGAAGGTCTCCTCCGTCTTGCCCTCTCCGTTCAGCCCACGCTCGTCGCGCACGACAATGGTGAGGCCGGGCACGAGGAAGGCGGTCTGGCGGGCCCGCTGGTAGAGCGTCTCCAGGTTGAGCTTGGCGTCCTTGAGGAAGATCTGCCGGTCGGCCCAGTACCGCACCCTCGTGCCGGTACGCGCCTTGGGGACCCGCTTGCCCTTGAGCAGGCCGTTGGCCGGGTCGAAGGGACTGTCCGGCCCCTGTTCGGTGAACATACCCGGAACTCCGCGCCGGAAGCTGATCGAGTGGGTCGCGCTGTTGCGGTCGACCTCGACGTCCAGCCTGGCGGAGAGAGCGTTGACGACGGAGGCGCCCACACCGTGCAGACCGCCGGACGCGGCGTACGAGCCACCGCCGAACTTGCCTCCGGCGTGCAGCTTGGTCATCACGACCTCGATGCCGGACAGGCCGGTCTTGGGTTCCACGTCGACGGGGATGCCCCGGCCGTTGTCCCGGACCTCGACGGAGTTGTCGTCGTGGAGGATGACCTCGATGTGGTCGCAGTACCCGCCGAGGGCCTCGTCGACGGAATTGTCGATGATCTCCCAGAGGCAGTGCATGAGGCCGCGGCTGTCGGTGGACCCGATGTACATGCCGGGGCGCTTGCGAACCGCTTCGAGCCCCTCGAGTACGAGCAGGTGCCGCGCGGTGTAGTTGGAACCGTCTCGGTCTGCTCCGGTCAGCAGCGCAGTGGACGGCACGGACGTATCGGCGGTCACGCGGTTCGCTCCTCGCTGAATTTCAATTGGGGCCCAGTGGGTAACGGGCTCGGCTTCGGTTGCCGCTGAGAGGGTACCGAGGCCTGGTAGAGCGGGTGTAACGCCACCCTCGAAGAACCCTCACACTAGTCCAGCTTCGCATGCACGTTCGATCCCTCCTTGGAGTGACGCGAACATCACGTTCCCTTCCAGGCATGAACCATTTAGGCTCCGGGCACGTCCTCATAAACAACCGGCAAGCCGGCCGGCCGGACGACCAAGCCAAGCAACGCGAAACCGTAGCG
The DNA here is from genome assembly GCF_045207435.1 of Streptomyces sp. NBC_00876. Classification (NCBI taxonomy): domain Bacteria; kingdom Bacillati; phylum Actinomycetota; class Actinomycetes; order Kitasatosporales; family Streptomycetaceae; genus Streptomyces; species Streptomyces sp. NBC_00876. The sequence continues at coordinate 6,425,031 of NZ_CP108800.1, read as the reverse complement.
CCACGCAATACGGCACATTCGCCGCGAACCGGCAACAGACAGCCATCCTGAGAAGAATTTTCGAAGAAAAGCCACGAGCGGGAACGTTTTCGGCCTGGTTGGATGTTGACCCTGGTACGACAGCTCGTCGAGCTAGAGAAGAGGCGACGTGACTACTGTTCTGACCCCCGCGAGCCCGCTGACCGCAGCAGACCGCTGTGACCGTTGCGGCGCCCAGGCATACCTGCGCGTCGTCCTGATCAGCGGCGGTGAACTGCTCTTCTGCGCCCACCACGGTCGCAAGTTCGAGCCGGAACTCAAGAAGATCGCCGCGGAAATACAGGATGAGACGGATCGGCTGACGGCCGTGCAGGCCCAAGCCGCCGAAGAGGAACAACACTGACACCTCGCATCCACGACGAGCCAGGGTCCGGTCCCGGACCGGCCGACGGGCGGCTCCCCGCGTAGGGGGAGCCGCCCGTTCTCGTACCTGCGGAGCCTGCGCCGGTCAGCCGGCGCCCTCCATCCACCCGATGGCGGCGGAGATCCGTGTGTAGACGCCGGGGCTCCCGGCCAGACCGCACCCACTCCCCCAGGACACCAGCCCGATAAGCCGCCCCTGGGCCACCAGCGGCCCTCCGCTGTCCCCCTGGCATGCGTCGTACCCGCCCTGGGGTTCGCCCGCACAGAGCATCGCTGAGGCCTCGTACGTGCCGTTCCTGCCGCCCGGGTAGGCCTGCTCGCACGAGCTGTCGGGCAGGACGCTCACGTTCGCGGAGCGGAGCGAGGACGCGTAGTCACTGTTGCCGGTCGTGTCGCCCCACCCGTAGACGACCGCAGCGGTACCCGAGCGGTACGCGGCGTCACCGGATTCGGCCATGGCGATCACACTCTGTTCCGGCAGCGCCTCGGAGAGAGTGAGCACCGCGACGTCACCACTGTTCGTGGCGGCATCGAACCCGGGATTGACCCACGTCCCGCTCACCGCGATCTCCTTGCCGCCCGAGCCGTTCAGCTCATCGCGACCCGAGATGATCAGCAGATCACGCACCTGGCCGACATCGACACCGAGCGCCTCCCGGCTCAGGCAGTGCGCGGCCGTCAGCACTTTCTTCGGCCCCACCACGACCCCGCCGCAGAACTGACCGGCCCGGGTTCCTCCGAACCGGTCACGGCTGGAGAGCGCCACCACCCAGGGACTGTCCTTGACGTGAGCGGGCTGACCACCGATGACGATGCTGTCCGGCACCGCCGAGGCGGGGGATGCGAGCGGTATCACGGCCGTTGCGGCAGCGAGGGCAAGCGCCCCGGTCATGGTGCGGACGACGGTACGGGACATACGTACTCCTGACTCTCTGAGGATCCATGCCTACCCAGAGTCATTCCGCCGACCCGAACCCGCACCCCGGACAGGCCGGCAGGACATGGATCGAGGGCCCGGCTCCCCCATGGGATCCGGGCCCTCGGTCCGCGTACCGCTGTCGGCCTAGTCGAGGTAGTCGCGCAGGACCTGCGAACGCGACGGGTGACGCAGCTTCGACATGGTCTTGGACTCGATCTGACGGATGCGCTCGCGCGTCACGCCGTAGACCTTGCCGATCTCGTCCAGCGTCTTCGGCTGTCCGTCGGTGAGACCGAAGCGCATGGAGACCACGCCGGCCTCACGCTCGGAAAGGGTGTCGAGCACCGAGTGCAGCTGCTCCTGGAGAAGCGTGAAGCTGACCGCGTCGGCCGGGACGACCGCCTCGGAGTCCTCGATCAGGTCACCGAACTCGCTGTCCCCGTCCTCACCCAGCGGGGTGTGGAGGGAGATCGGCTCACGGCCGTACTTCTGGACCTCGATGACCTTCTCGGGGGTCATGTCGAGTTCCTTGGCCAGCTCCTCCGGGGTGGGCTCGCGGCCCAGGTCCTGGAGCATCTGACGCTGCACGCGCGCGAGCTTGTTGATGACCTCGACCATGTGCACCGGGATACGGATGGTGCGGGCCTGGTCGGCCATGGCGCGGGTGATCGCCTGACGGATCCACCAGGTGGCGTACGTGGAGAACTTGTAGCCCTTGGTGTAGTCGAACTTCTCGACCGCGCGGATCAGACCGAGGTTGCCCTCCTGGATCAGGTCCAGGAAGAGCATGCCACGGCCGGTGTAGCGCTTGGCCAGCGAGACCACGAGACGGAGGTTGGCCTCCAGCAGGTGGTTCTTGGCCCGGCGGCCGTCCTCGGCGATGATCTCCAGCTCGCGCTTGAGCTTGGGGGCGAGCTTGTCGGAATTCGCCAGCTTGTCCTCGGCGAACAGACCCGCCTCGATGCGCTTGGCGAGTTCGACCTCCTGCTCGGCGTTGAGGAGCGGGACCTTGCCGATCTGCTTCAGGTAGTCCTTGACCGGGTCGGCCGTGGCGCCGGCGACGGCAACCTGCTGCGCAGGTGCGTCGTCCTCGTCGTCGTCGGAGAGGACGAAGCCCTTGTTCTCGCCCTCGCCCTCCTCTTCCTCACCCTTGCCGGCCTTGACTTCGTCGGCGGCGTCGTCGCCGTCGAGGATCTCGTCGTCCTGCTTGCCGGCCTTCTTCGATGCCGTCTTCTTGGCCGCCGTCTTCTTCACGGCGGTCTTCTTGGCAGCCGTCTTCTTGGCTGCGGCCTTCTTCGCAGGCGCGGCGGCGTCATCGGCCACCGCGTCCACGGACTCGGCCGACGGGGCGGCGGTGGCCGCGACGGTCCGCGTCACGGTCGTCTTGGCCGCGACAGTCTTGGTGGCGGTGCGCTTGACCGGGCTCTTCGCTGCGACGCTCTTGCGGGCGCGCTTCGACGGCTCCGCGGCACTGACCATCAGCGTCACACCCTCTTCCTCGAGGATCTGGTTGAGGCTGCGCAGAACGTTCTTCCACTGGGTTGGCGGAATCTGGTCAGCCTCGAAGGCCCGACGCACGTCGTCGCCGGCGATCTGCCCATCAGCCTTTCCCCGCTCGATGAGCGCCATGACAGATTCGGACTCGGCGATCTCCGGCGGGAGCGTACGGGATGTGCTGGCCGACACGAACAACCTCTCGGAACGATGGAAACGGCTTCCGGCCCGGCCCGAAGAGGGCTGGACCGACGACCGTCGGGCTGGGAATGTACCGACGGCGCGGGCTACACCTCAGAACTGCACAGCGCCCTGAATGGCTGCTGTATTCCTTCCGCGGCGGTCACCTCTTAAGTCATCGCGCTGTTTCGAGGAGTGTTACGCCCAATCCGCGTGGCCCGAGTCACACCTCATTTGCGACGAACATAGCCAAGGGCGACATCCCACCACAATTGTGCCGCCGGACCGCTGGGGTCCGGCGACACATGGCTCGTACACCCTGACCGTGCCGCGATCAGTGCTCGCGCGGCGCCGGCACCACCGGCTCCACCTCGTGGTGGACCACGAGAAGTTGGCGCATGGCCGCCTCGGCACCCGCGGAGTCACCGGACGCGAGGGCGTCGACGATGCGCGCGTGATGGCCGAGGGAGGCCTCATTGGGCCGGTCACACCCGGTGACCGGCCCTCCCGAAACCTGCAGGGCGGCGGAAACGATGCCGGAGAGGTGCTCCAGCATGCGGTTGCCCGCCGCCTGGATGAGCAGGGCGTGGAACTCCACGTCGGCCCGGGCGCACGTGATCGCGTCACCCTGCCCGAGGGCGTGGCCCATGATCTCGACCATGTCCCCGAGGCGCTGCTGCAGATCCTCACGGCCGTGCCCCGCGGCCAGACGGGCGGCGAGCGGCTCGATCGTCCACCGAAGGTCGCTCAGCTCGCGACGCTGATCGTCGCGCTGCGGGCCGAAGGCGCGCCATTCGATGATGTCGGGATCGAGCAGATTCCAGTCACAGACGGGCCGGACCCGGGTGCCCACATTGGGGCGGGCACTGACCAGCCCCTTGGCCTCGAGTACGCGCAGCGACTCCCGCACGACGGTACGGGAGACCTCGAATCGCTGACCGATCTCCTCCGGAACCAGAGGGCGGTCCGCACCCAGGTCACCGGAAACGATCATCTGGCCGAGCTGCTGAACGAGTTGGCCGTGCAGTCCGCGGCCACGGCTGGCCGAGCCCCGTCGGCCCACCCTGCCGAGCTCGGCATCGGGACCGTCCCAGGAACGGACAGCGGCACGCTCGCCGGCCGGCGCCTCCGCATAGGGGTAACGGTCGAGTTCGCCCGGGCCGGCGAGGCCGGAGTCGGCGGAGCGGGCGGCGGTCATCATGGTGTGCGCAAGGGTACTCACGCATCCTTTGTCGGCGCGTCTCAGCCACCTCTTGAGGTCTTTGGTGAAAAGCACACGAAAGGGTGATCGGCACCCGCCCCTCAATTGACGCCTTATTGGTATAAAACGGGCATTTCCAATGGAGTTGTAAGGCTTCTGAGGTTCTGGCCGCTCTCCGTGATCACCAACGAACCCTTCCGCGAAGGCTGGTGAACAGATACGCACAGATGAGGACCGACAACGACAGGGCCAAGGCCGCTCCTACGGGGTGTGCCACGACCCGCACGACGACCAGCAGCCACCGGTCCACCTCTTGCGGCCACTGAAGCCAGGCCAGTTCCCGCAGCCGGCCCGGAAGTCCCGTCACCGAACGGACGGTCGGCACCTTCGGCATCCTCTCGACGAGCGGAACCATCAGTACAGGAACGGCGAGTACGGCGGCGACCCCCGCCGCCGTCACCCTGAAGACCCCGGCGGCCAGCAACCCGGCCCAGGCGCAGCCGACGGTCAGCCCGGACCAACTCGCGGCCAGCGGCACCGCATTCGACGGGATCCGGACCAAGTCCCCGCCGTACACGAGGCGAAGGGATTCCGCCGAAACCAGCACGGCGAGCAGAGCCAGCAGCAGGGCAACGCCTGCGGACACGGCCAGCTTGGCAACGAGCAGCCCGAGCCGGCGGGGAACCGGGCCCCGGCCCGCGGCGAGCGCGGGATAGCGGAACTCGTCGCCGAAGGAGAGCGCGCCGAGCAGTCCCGCACCGAGCGCGACCGGCGGAAGGGGCAGCAGTGACGGCCAGCCGGCGATCACCTGCGGCAGCGGGGTACCACCGCCGCGGGCCAGCAGTACGGACAGCGCGACCGAGGCAACCAGGGCGATGACCATGATCAAGGTGGTGGTCCTCACCCCGAACAGGCGGCGCAGTTCGTACCGCACCGGGCGCAGGGGACCGCGGGCCGGACGCCGTCTGATCGGCGGCGGCAGCTCCGGCCCCGCGTGACTCGCGGCCGGACGCGGTACGGCTTCCGATCCGTCGACGGCCGCCGCGGGACCGGCCGCGGTGTCCGCAGGCGTACTGCGGGCGCCGACGGACCCGGTGTCACCGACCTCGTCCGCCAGATGATGAACGGGAAGGCCATGGCGAAATGCCGTGTCGCCGATCTCCGCGCAGCTGCTGCCGTACACGGAGAGACGGCTGCCGCTCGCCTCGGTGACCACTTCGACGGAGCGCCGTGCGGCCCGTGCCTCACGGCTGACGGCTGCGGCAAGGCGGGCGGCGTGCGGGGAACGGACCGCCACACGGGGGCGCAGACGCGTGCGGGAGAAGTCGGCGACGTCCTGATCGGCGACGAGACGTCCGCCGTCGATGGTCACCACATGACCGGCCGACCGGGCGGCCTCCCTGGGGTCGCCGGTGGCGTAGAGGACCGTGCCGCCACGGTCGGCGTGAGCCTGCAGCATCCCGTGCAGCCAGCCGGCTTCCCGCACCGTGAGCCCGTCGGCGGGTTCGTCGAGGATGAGCGTGTGCGGGTCCCCGAGCAGTGCGGAGGCGAGAGCCAGCCTGCGGTCCATGGCGAGGGAGAGCGTGCCCAGGCGCTGATCCGCCATCCCGGCGAGACCTACGGTGTCGAGCAGTTCTCCGGCCCGGGAGGCCGGTACTCCCGCCGCGGCGCAGAGCATGCGGAGGTGCCCGCGGACTGTTCTGGCCGGGTGTCCCGGTACGTCCCCGAGCAGCACTCCCACCTCGCCGGCGGGATGCGCGACGCGGTGCAGCGGCCTGCCCCGGAAGTAGGTCACCCCCCGGCCGGGCTCGAGTTCGAGCATCAGCCGGAGAGCGGCCGTCTTGCCGGAACCCGGCGCGCCCAGAAGTGCGGTGATACGGCCGGACTCCGCTTCGAACGAGAGGCCGTCCACGGCGGGCGGAAGTCCGCGGTGGCGGGCACTGGTGAGTCCGATGGCCTGGAGCATCGCTTCTCCCACAGAAGGTGAGACCGCTCGGCGGCGTGTGAGTACCGCAGTACGATAACCCCACATATCGGACTTTCCGCGTAGCGTGGCCCCCCTTGTCGCTCCGACCACCCCCGCGGGCGCTCCGGGACGATCACCCCATGTCGGCAGCCGGACTGCCGTGGCTGACGGGCTACCCGACCGCCAGAACGCCCGACCGCCCGACTACCGGGCTACCGGGCTACCGGGCTACCGGGCTACCGGGCTACCGGGCTACCGGGCTACCGGGCTACCGGGCTACCGGGCTACCGGGCTACCGGGCTACCGGGCTACCGGGCTACCGGGCTACCGGGCTACCGGGCTACCGAATGATCAGACCTCGGGCCGGAGCATCGGCGGGTTGAGTACCGTCGCCGCACCGGACCGGAAGAGCTGGGCGGGCCGGCCGCCCTGCCTGGTGGTCGTCCCGCCGGCGGGCACCAGGAAACCGGGGGTGCCCGTCACCTTGCGATGGAAGTTCCTCGGGTCGAGCACCACGCCCCACACCGCTTCGTACACCCGGCGCAGCTCGCCGACCGTGAACGCGGGCGGGCAGAAAGCGGTGGCCAGTGAGGAGTACTCGATCTTGGAGCGGGCCCGCTCCACACCGTCGGCGAGGATCTTCGCGTGATCGAAGGCCAGCGGCGCCTGGTGTTCGCCGTCGCGGCCGTAGCCCCCATCCGGACCGAGCAGGTCCTCGACCGGCGCCCAGCGCGCGCTGTTCGCGTCGCCGCCCGCCCTGGGAGCCGGCAGATCAGGGGCCAGCGCGAGGTGGGCGACGCTGACGACCCTCATCCGCGGATCGCGCTCCGGATCCCCGTACGTGGCGAGCTGTTCGAGGTGAGCCCCGTTGCCGATGGCGGGGGCAGCCGGGTCCTGCGCACACAGACCGGTCTCCTCGGCGAGCTCACGCGCCGCTGCGGCACCGAGGTCCTCATCGGCCTTGACGAAACCGCCGGGCAGCGCCCACCTGCCCTGGAACGGGGTCTCGCCTCGGCGCACCACCAGCGCACAGAGCGCGTGACGGCGCACAGTGAGCACGACCAGGTCGACGGTGACAGCGAAGGGCGGGAAGGTCGACGGGTCGTAGGGCGGCATGCCGTGATCATAGTCGTCTGCCTGACGATAAACACTCCCTTCGTAAGGCTCTTCGTTCCGTCGCGAGGCTCTTTCGTTCGATCGCTGCCTTCGCGCCCCGGGCCCCGGCACCGAACCGGACCGGCCCCGGGCCGGCCCCCGCACCGCCCCACCCAGCCCCGCCCCACTCGCGCACTCCGGCCCGTCTCCCGGGACCAGGCCGCCGCCGGCCCCGACCGGCGACCGGATGCCCTCCCCCGCAGCCGGGTGGGGCGGCTCCCGCGCCTCAGCCCGAGTCCACGCGGCACAGCCGGCTGCCGGGCCCCTCCCCATCGGGCGTGCGGCACCGCGGCCCGGCGTCGCATGGCCTCATCGGCCGGTCCTGGTCCCCCGGCGCCCCTGGGCCCCCGGCGTTCCGGCCCGGCGTCGGCCGGTCGTCGTTCCGGGCCGGCCGGAACCGGGCCGCGTCCGGCGACGGCCCGCCGGCTGCACCCGTGCGGAACGGGCCCCCGCGACCCGTTCCGCACGGCGGCCGCGGCGTGCCGTCCGCGTACTGCGTTCGCCGCGCAGGCAGCGTCGCAGTGTCTCGGGATCGAGGCCCTGATTGCAGGCCTCGTGCAGAAGCTGGGCAAAGGTGTATCCGGGATCCAGCCGCAGGGCGAGGCCCAGCGCGACACGGGCGGCCGGTTCGTCACCGGTCGACCAGGACACCCAGCCCGCCAGAGCGAGCGGGGCGGCCGCGTGCTCCTCGTACGGCGCGACGCAGCGGCGTGCCAGTGCCCGCCACAGCCTCAGCGCCGACTCGGCCTCGGGCCCCTCCATCCATTCCGCGGCCCGGTCACGGGTCTCCCTGTCCTGCAGCCCGAGAATCACCTCGGCGGCCTCCTCATGGCTGATCAGCCGGTCGTCGTTGAGGTCGGCCAGCGAGGGCGACGCCGCCGGTGCCTGCCCGAGGCGCTTCATGAGCCCCTGGGCAAGCTTCAGGGTTGTGCCACTGACCTCCTTGCGGCGCTCCTCGTCGAGCAGCATCGGCACCATCGCGCTCCCCGCCGAGTCCAGAGCGCGCCGCTGCTCCGCGCCTGTACCGCTCATGAGGGGTGCGAGCCTCGCCTCCATCTCGCGCAGCGAGCCCCGCACCTGGATACCCGCATAGGTCGCCGCCGCAGCCATCACCGAGGTGCCGGACATGGCCAGTGGATTCCCCTCGGCGGGGCAGCAGCGGGCATCCGGGCAGACATAGGACCAGAACCGGTCGGCGGAGATGCAGAGCGCCTCGAGCACGGGCACGTCCAGTGCCCCGCAGGCTGTGCGCAGCCGCTGGGCCAAGGGCCGCAGCCGCTCCATGGTCTGGTTTCCGGTCTCCCCTTCGGCCGGGTCCTGGCAGAGGAAGACGACGATGGCGTCGGGCCGCCCGCCGCGCCGCTCACTCCCCTTGATCAGGCACTCGGCAAGCTGCTCGGCAACCGATGGCCACTCCTGCGCGGACTGCGGAATGCCGAGCCTGAGCCGCCCGCCGAAACGGCCCCGGCCGCCGTGCAGGGCGACCATGACCACGCTGTCGTTGGGATGGAATCCCATGAGATACGGAAGGGCATCGGCCAGCTCGGCGGGTCCTCGCAGGGTGATCTGCTGCTCGTCGGACGGGCCGGTGGATTCATGGTGCTTGTTCATGGGATGACCGTCCCGCGGCCGGACAGATTCCGCGACCCCCTGTGGATAAGTTATCCACAGGGACCGCGCGGCCGTTCGCGGTTTGTCATACCCATCGGGTTGCATGGGGGCATGACCAACGCAGACCGTGCAGAGCTCAGGGCTTCGGCCGATTCCGTACTGGCCCGACTCGTCGGGGACGTCTCCGGCGCCGCCCGGCTGCGCGAGGACCAGTGGCGGGCCATCGAGGCGCTGGTCGCCGACAAGCGCAGAGCACTGGTCGTCCAGCGGACCGGCTGGGGCAAGTCCGCCGTGTACTTCGTCGCCACGTCACTCCTTCGCGCGCAGGGCAGCGGACCGACCGTGATCGTTTCGCCCCTGCTGGCGTTGATGCGCAACCAGGTTGCGGCCGCGGCCCGGGCCGGAATCAGCGCGCGCACGATCAATTCGTCCAACACCGAGGAGTGGGACACCGTCCAGGCCGAGGTGGCTGCCGGAGAGGTGGATGTGCTGCTGGTCAGCCCCGAGCGGCTCAACAACCCCGATTTCCGGGACCAGGTCCTGCCCAGACTCGCCGCCGCGACCGGCCTGCTCGTGGTCGACGAGGCGCACTGCATCTCCGACTGGGGCCACGACTTCCGGCCCGACTACCGACGCCTTCGGACCATGCTCGCCGATCTGCCGGCGGATGTACCGGTGCTCGCGACCACCGCCACCGCGAACGCGCGCGTGACCGCGGACGTCGCGGAGCAGCTGGGCACCGGGGCGGGGACGGACGCGCTCGTTCTCCGCGGTCCGCTGGACCGGGAGAGCCTCAGCCTCGGTGTGCTGCAACTGCCCAATGCCGCGCACCGGCTGGCCTGGCTCGGCGACCACCTCAAAGAGCTGCCCGGCTCGGGAATCATCTACACCCTGACGGTCGCGGCGGCCGAGGAGGTCACCGCCTATCTCCGCCAGTGCGGCCACACCGTCGCCTCGTACACCGGCCGTACCGAGAACGCAGACCGGCAGCAGGCGGAGGACGATCTGCTGGCCAACCGCGTCAAGGCCCTGGTGGCCACGTCCGCGCTCGGCATGGGATTCGACAAGCCCGACCTCGGCTTCGTCGTGCATCTTGGCTCGCCCTCCTCCCCCATCGCCTATTACCAGCAGGTGGGACGCGCGGGCCGCGGCGTCGAGCACGCCGAGGTGCTGCTGCTCCCGGGCAAGGAGGACGAGGCGATCTGGCAGTACTTCGCATCGGTCGCCTTCCCCCCGGAGGAGCAGGTCCGGCGCACCATCGACGCCCTCGCCCAGGCCGGCCGGCCCCTCTCGCTGCCTGCGCTGGAGCCTCTGGTCGACCTGCGCCGCACCCGTCTGGAGACCATGCTCAAGGTGCTCGATGTCGACGGCGCGGTCCGGCGGTTGAAGGGCGGCTGGACCGCTACCGGCGAGCCGTGGGTCTACGACTCCGAGCGCTACGCCTGGGTTGCCCGCCAACGGGCCGCCGAGCAGCAGGCGATGCGTGATTACGCCACGACGCGCGGCTGCCGGATGGAATTCCTGCGCCGCCAGCTGGACGATGAGGAAGCCACCGCCTGCGGGCGCTGCGACAACTGCGCCGGCGCTCGGTTCGACGAAGCAGTCTCCTCGGCTGCTCTGGACACCGCGCGGGGCGAGCTCGGCAGGCCCGGCGTGGAGGTGGAACCCCGCAAGATGTGGCCGACCGGTCTCGCGGCCGTCGGCGTCGATCTCAAGGGCCGGATTCCCGCCGGAGAGCTCTCCGGAACCGGCCGTGCGCTGGGCAGACTCTCCGACATCGGCTGGGGCAACAGGCTGCGTCCGATGCTGGCGGCCCAGACGCCCGACGGGCCGGTGCCGGACGATGTGGCCGACGCCGTGGTGACCGTGCTGGCCGACTGGGCGAAGGGGCCCGGGGGCTGGGCACCGAGCGCCGTCGATGCCGTGCCCCGGCCGGTCGGCGTCGTCACCGTGGCCTCGCACACCAGACCCCGGCTCATCGAGTCCCTCGGCAGCCGCATCGCCGAGGTCGGGCGGATGCCCCTGCTGGGCAGCGTCGGAATCGCGCCGGGAGCGGACGGGGTCCGGATGTCCCAGACCAACAGCGCCCAGCGGGTCCGGGCCCTGCACGAGCGGCTCGTCGTGGGACCCGAGCTGGCCGCAGCTCTGGCAGCGGCAGACGGACCCGTGCTGCTCGTCGACGATCTCTCGGACACCGGCTGGACCCTCGCCGTGGCAGCGCGGCTGCTGCGGAGGGCCGGAGCAGGGGCGGTGTTTCCGCTGGTCCTCGCTGTTCAGGCGTGACAAGTGGCGTCAGCCGGGGCCGGATTGGGCAGGGATATGCGTGTCATTCCGGCTGATTACCGTCAGCTGCTCCAATTGCTCGTTGCCGCCTGCCGATACGCCAGGAAGAATTGGACTCGCTCCCCGCACGGTCCTTTCGCGGGCCCGGAAGGGCTGTGCCGCGGTGCGCCCTCACCCGACCCTGCCCGCATCGTGGGCGCGTATGCGAAGGGAGGACCGTGACCTTCGGATTCGCTCCGTCCGCAGCCACTTCGATGTCGGCAGCCGCCGACTCCGCCAACCGCCTTGCCAGAATGCTCGAGCCGGCCGAGTGGGCCGCAGCGGGCATACCCCTGCTGCGCAGCCCGCGCGAGGTGGTCAGCGGCCTGCACACCAGGCACCACCCGACCCCGGCCACCGCCGTCGTCGCCGTGCTCGATCACGAGGAACGCCTCACTGCCAGCGCCTCGTTCACCCGTCGCTCGGTGACGGCGGACGGCTGGGAATTCCGTAACGCGCTGCTCGCACATCTGCGCCGCGTCATCCCGCACGATCTCCGGCGCCGCACACCCGTCCGCACCGCGGTACTGCTCTACTGCCGCGAGGGGGACGAGCGCTGGACGGAGGAGGACGGGGCGTGGATGTGGGGATTGCGGGACGCCTGCACCCTGCACGGCCTGCGCTGCGGCGCGTACATCACGCTGACCCGCGGCGGCTGGCAGGTGCTGGGCGAGGGCCGGGGCGGCCGTCGGCCCAACTCCACATCGCAGCCGTCGGCCCTCGCCGACACCGCGCTCGACCGTGATCCGGTGCCGCTGCGCACCGGCGGAGGTGCGGCTCAGGCTCTGCGCCGCACCGCGGCTCGCTGACCCGGTCCGTGGTGACCCGGCCGCCCCTGAGGGCGGGCCGGATCACCACGGACCGGTGTCCGCCAAGGTTCAGACGCCCGCGCCGAGCACGCCGTTGACCGTCTGCGGGTCGCCGCAGACGATCAGCAGGGTTCCGGCGCGTTCCTGCGCCGCCGTCAGCGCACGTGTGGCGATGTCGTCCACGGGGCCGTTGACCGCGACGATCACCACCGGCCGGGGCTTCACCCGGTCCACGGCTGCGGAACCGGCGAAGAACACGTCGTCGCCGGCCTCGTGCTGGGCCCAGTAGGCGGCCTCTCCGAAGGAGAGCTCGTGCGTGGCCCACGGGTGCTGCCCGACCGTGGTGAGCACCAGGATGTCGCCGGGTGCACGGCCGGAGTCGAGCAGCAGGTCCACCGCCTCGTCGGCGGCGTCGAGCGCGCCGTCGGCGGAGGCGGGGATCAGCTGGAGCTGCGGCGCGGAACGATTCTCCTGCCGGGCCGCTTGGGGCCGGCCGGAGGCTGAGTGCTGGCGCTGCGCCGGGGGCGCGGGCCTGGCGGGGCCGGGACCCGGGCGACCGGGGCGCGGCATGGCCGCTGAACGCGGACCGGGTACGGGACGAGGGGTCGACGCGGTGCGGCCGGTGGCCGGAGTGGCGCGGGGACCCTGGGCGCTCTCGTGAATCTGAGGCTCCTCGGGGATGAGAGGCATGAGTGGTTGTCTATCAAACGCCGGCGCATCAGGCGTCGGCGGGTGGGTACATGTGCGCGATCAGAAGTCGAAGCCGAGCTGGCCCCCGCTTTCCAGTGCGGCCGCCTCGGCGGAGAAGCGGACCTTCTTGAGGTGCTGCCACCTGGGCAGCGCGTCGAGGTAGGACCACGAGAGGCGGTGATGGGCCGTGGGCCCCCGCTCCTCGAGTGCGGCCCTGTGCACGGGGGACGGATATCCGGCGTTGGCGCCGAAGGCGAAGTCCGCGTACTCACCGGACTCCGCGCCGAGTCCGGCCATCACGGCGTCCCTGCGGACCTTCGCGATCACCGAGGCCGCCGCGACCGCGATGCAGGACTGGTCGCCCTTGATGACGGTGCGGACCTGCCAGGGACTGCCCAGGTAGTCGTGTTTGCCGTCCAGGATCACCGCGTCGGGACGTACCGGCAGCGCCTCCAGGGCGCGCACGGCGGCGAGCCGGAGCGCGGCGGTCATCCCGAGCTCGTCGATCTCCTGCGGCGACGCGTCACCGAGACCGTACGCCGTGACCCAGCGCTCGAGCAGCGGCGCGAGTTCCGCGCGGCGCTTCGGGCTGATCAGCTTGGAGTCGGTGAGTCCGGCGGGAGGCTTGCGGAGGCCGGTGACTGCGGCACACACGGTGACGGGTCCGGCCCAGGCACCGCGTCCGACCTCGTCGACACCTGCGACGGTCTTGGCACCGGTGGTGGCGCGCAGTGAGCGCTCGACGGTGTGCGTGGGTGGTTCATACGGCATGGCGCCTGCAAGCGTACGCCGATGGGGGCGTCAGGAACACCCCGGGGCGCAGGTCGGCTGCCATGCCCGGCCGCCGTGCCGGGCGACAGATATCGGCACGGCGGCCGGGCAGGCTCCCGCGGCGGCCGGGCAAGGGCTCAAAGGCCGGTCGGCCCGGACCCACGGCTGCGGGCCGTGAAGGCGCGCGGGCGACGGACTCAGCGGGGCGCGGAGCGGAAGAGCGGCACCGCGACCTGATCGATCAGAGCGGCAATCTCCTCGTCGCCCCATTCACTGCCGCACACCTTGGTCCGATACATCATCATCGCGGGGATGACGTCGAAGCCGAGCCCGTGCAGCGCATCGGAGCGGACCTCGCCGCGTTCGATTCCCCGGATCACCACCTGCTTGATGAGATCGGTCGTCGGCCGGACCACACCGCCGAGGATCACCGACTGGAACCGTTCCGCCGTGTCCGCATCGCATTCGTGAAGGACCGAACGCAGCGCGGATCCGGACTCGGAAAGCATGGCGTCACGGAGGGCGCGGCACAGCTGGTAGAGGTCGTCACGGATGTTCCCGAAGTCGGGGGCATCACCGATCGGCGGCAGTGCGCTGCGCAACGCGTCGGCGACCAGTTCCTCCTTGGAGGACCATCGCCGGTAGACCGCGGCCTTCCCGGTCCGGGCACCGGCGGCGATCCCCTCCATCGTCAGCCCGCTCCAGCCGACCGTGCTCAGCCGTTCCAGTGCGGCCTCCAGGATCGCCCGTTCCAGTACGGGCCCTCGGCGGCGAAGGGACACCACCGGCTGCCGGGCGGCGGCAGCCGATCGCGAAGTAACCATGAGCTTCTCTCCATCGGACTGATGCGTTTCACCGTGGTGGACCGGCCGGCGTCCGGGACGCGGAGGCGGAGCACGTCGGCGCGGTGGGCGGCGCGGGACCGAGCAGTTCCCGGCCGGGACGGCGGCTCCGGACGAATCCCGGCAACGTCGGATTCAGTGAACGCTTGCGTTCACTGAAGGGGACTCACTAACGTTGACGGGACAGTGAACGGAACCGTTCACTAATTCACTTGTGGGGGGACCCTAGTGACAACCTCTCAGTTAGACGCGAAGAGCGCACCGGGCGCGGCGCGACGGCAAGGCCGCCCGGGGATCGCCCTGACCGTCATCGCCGCCTGCCAGTTGATGGTTGTGCTCGACGCCACGATCGTCAACATCGCACTCCCGCACATCCAGGATGCACTCAGCTTCTCGACCACGGATCTCTCCTGGGTGCTCAGCGCCTACACACTCACCTTCGGCGGACTGCTGCTGCTCGGCGGCCGGGCCGGGGACATCCTGGGCCGCCGCCGCGTCTTCATGACCGGAATCCTGGTCTTCACCCTGGCCTCACTGCTGGGCGGATTCGCCCAGGAACCCTGGCAGTTGCTCACGGCCCGCGCGCTTCAGGGCATCGGCGGCGCCATCGCCTCACCGACCTCGCTCGCGCTGATCACCACGACCTTCCCCGAAGGCCCCGAGCGCAACCGCGCGTTCGGGGTGTTCGCCGCGGTGTCCGCGGGAGGCGGAGCCGTCGGTCTGCTGGCGGGTGGAATGCTCACCGAATGGCTCGACTGGCGCTGGGTCTTCTTCGTCAACGTGCCGATCGGCGTACTGATCGCCGTACTGGCACCGATGTTCATCAACGAGTCCGAGAAGCATCCGGGCCGCTTCGACATCTCCGGGGCCACCACCTCGACCCTCGGCATGGCCTCGCTCGTGTACGGGTTCATCCGGGCCTCCCAGGAGGGCTGGCGGGACTCTCTCACCCTGGCCTCGTTCGGCGCCGCGGTGATCCTGCTCGCTTCCTTCGTCCTCATCGAGATGCGCGCCAGGGAGCCGATCACTCCGCTGCGGATGTTCGCCGACCGCAACCGTTCCGGCACCTACGTGATCATGCTGAGTCTGGCCGCGGCCATGTTCGGCATGTTCTTCTTCATCGTCCTGTTCGTACAGAACGTGCTGGGCTACACCCCCATCGAATCGGGTCTGGCGTTCCTGCCGATCACCGTCGCGATCATCACCGGGGCGGGGCTCTCCCAGCGGTTCCTTCCGGTACTCGGGCCGAAGCCGTTCATGGTCACGGGGTCGACGCTCACCGGCATCGGCCTGTTCTGGCTCACGTTCATATCCTCCGGCAGCTCCTACGTGACCGGGGTCCTGGGGCCGATGCTCGTGTTCGGCTTCGGCATGGGGCTGAACTTCGTGACCCTCACGCTGACTGCGGTCTCCGGTGTCGCCCAGCACGAGGCGGGAGCGGCGTCCAGTCTGCTCAACGCAAGCCAGCAGGTGGGCGGTTCGCTGGGGCTCTCCATTCTGGTCACGGTCTTCGGCACCGCGAGCCGCAACGAGGCCGAGAAGCAGGTTCCGCTGTTCCTCGCGCACGCGACACCCGAGCAGAAGGCGGAGTTCGCCAGGACACGGGAACTGCCGGGCAGCTGGGGCCACGCGGTGCTCACCCAGGGCATCTCGACCGCGTTCGTCGCCGCGGTGGCGATGGCTGCCGTCGCCCTGCTGACAGCGACGCTGGTGATCCGGGTACGCAAGAGCGATCTGGACGCGCTGAGCGGCAAGGCATCGGCCGGTGGGCCGGCGGCGTAGGGCCTGTCCGGCGGATCAGGGCCGGACAGGCCCTGGTGCGGCCTTCGCGCAGGGGCGGAAAGACGGTTGCGGGCCGTCCCTGGGGGGAGGACGGCCCGCAACCGGTGGGGGAAGAGATGATCAGTACGGGTCGTAGGGGTCGTACGGGTCGTCCACCTCGCCGCCGCGCTCGCTCCCGTTGTCGCCCGACCCGAGACCCCGGCAGCCGATCTCACGGAAGCCCGGATCCCAGTCGCCGAGGATGTCCCGGGCCCGCTTCTCGCCCCAGCTCGTGGCGTACCAGGGTTCGTCCGAACTCCGCAGCGTCCGCTGGATCTCCTCCAGTGCGCAGGTGCGCAGGGGCTCGGGCAGGGTGTCGAGGGCGGGTACCGCGTCCGCCGAGAGACCGCGGAGGTACTCGACGTCGATCGAGTGATCGCTGCGATAGCGCTGGACGTTCTGTTCCGCGATCAGCCCGTCGGGTGAGACCAGCCCGAAGGCCAGTACGCCGACGGCCGCGCTCGCGGCGACCGCGCGCGGCAGCAGCCTGCGGCCGAACACACCGGCTGCCATGATCAGTACGAGAACCACGCCGAGCCAGAGCTCCACCGCCGCCACGGAGATGCGCAGCCGGGTCAGGCCGTACGCATCGACGTAGAGATCCATGCGTCGCAGCGCCGAGGCGACCACGACGAGCGTGAGCAGACAGAGCGTGCCGAGCACGCCCCGTACGAGCGTACGGTCGCGCGCACCGCCACGAGGTGCCCAGCGCAGGGCGAGCGCGATGACCAGGAGGGTGAGCAGCGTGGCCCAGAGCAGCTGCCAGAACCCCTGGCGCGCGTACTCGGAGTAGCTGAGGTCGGTCTCGGCCATCACCTTGTCGTACCCGCCGAGCAGCACCGTGAGCTGAATGGCGAGGAAGACGGCGAAGAGCAGATTCAGGACGATCAGGGGCAGCGCCCATTCCAGCCGCCCGCGGGCCC
This sequence comes from Streptomyces sp. NBC_00876, assembly GCF_045207435.1. Taxonomy (NCBI): domain Bacteria; kingdom Bacillati; phylum Actinomycetota; class Actinomycetes; order Kitasatosporales; family Streptomycetaceae; genus Streptomyces; species Streptomyces sp. NBC_00876. The sequence continues at coordinate 6,407,925 of NZ_CP108800.1, read as the reverse complement.
TGCCCGGGCGTACGGTCACTCCGTCCCAGCGGACCGGGGCGGCCGCGGTGTACGCGGCGGCGAGCGCGCCGGCCAGGCCGAGCGCGGCGAGGAAGATCCGCCACGGGCCTTCGCCGACCGAGACGTCGGGGATCAGATTGCCGAGTACGTCGGCGAAGGCGGCGTCGGCGCTCGCGAAGAGCGCCCCGAACACGATGAGCAGGACGGCGGCCACGGCTGTGGACCGGAAAGCGACACCCCATCCTCCCCGGGAGCCCGCCATGCGCTCGCGGACGCCGCGGGCGCCCCAGCCCAGGGACGGTGCGACGGACGTGAACAGCCCCACCGAGCCGAGGAAGACCCCGGGCCAGCTGCGGCTGCCGTGCAGAGCGAGCGAGCCGAGCGCCACGGCGGACACAACGGCCAGGAAGCTCGGCCAGCCGGCGTCGCGGAGGGCCGGAACAACCAGCAGGGCCAGTCCGCCGGCCCCCCACACAGCGGTCCACGGGCGCAGCCGGCGGCCGGCCGCCCGCGCGGCGAAGTAGGCCGCGAGCGACGCGGGGACCGCCACGACGAGCAGGTTCAGGCCGATTCCGTCGCCGAGCACCAGGGCGCTGAGCAGTGCGGTCGCCAGGACGGACCAGAGCGTGGCGCTGTGGATGGACCCCGGCTTCGCCGGCCGCAGCCGTGAGATGGCCGAAGGTTTCTGCTGGGCCGTTCCCCATGGGCCCTGCGGCTGCGGCGGCCGCCCCTGCTGCGCGTAGACCGGCACCCTGGGCGGCTCCGGCGCGGCGTAGTGGGCCGCCGGGCCGCCGGAGACCGGCCCGGCGGACGGTGCGGGAACCCGACCCTCCACCTGCACCGGCCCGTGCGGAGACTCCTTCTCGAGCGACGGCTCCGGCGTCGGGTTCGGCCCGCCGCCCGGCGACGCCCCGGATATACCCGACGGCTCGGCGGCCTCGGACGACCTGGCCCCTCCGGGTGTGTCCGGCACCTGCTCCGGCCGGGGTGATTCTGACGACTGATCTGACACGGGACCCCTCCCCACCGAGGTCCGCTCGCGCGAGCCCTGGGCAGCGCGGCCCCTCGGCGTCTCATTCGGTGCACACCCGTCGGGATGATCACCGAGGGCGGCGTGGCCGAAAGGGTAACCCCGTGTCACGGCCGGCAGCCGGGCGAGGCGGCGCTGTGGCAGTACCGTGACAGTCGGCCGGCGGGCCTCCCGGTCAGCTCGTCAGCCAGCCGGGGAGCTCTTCCGTCCGTGCCGTCCACTCCGCCGGCGGCGCGCCCGCCGTGCCCGCCGCGACCACTCCGCCGACGATCGCGCAGGTCGTGTCGACATCGCCGCCCGCCTGGGCGGTCACCCAGAAGGCCTGCTCGAAATCGCCGAGGCTGCGCGCCGCGGACCAGAGGGCGAACGGAACGGTGTCGTGCGCGCTGGTACGACGCCCGTTGCCGAGGACCGCGGCGACCGTGCCCGCGTCCTTGTAGTCCAGCATGTCGCGGGCCCGGCGCAGACCGGCGCCGACCGCGCTGCGCGGCACGAGCGCGATGACGCCGTCCAGGAGATCCGTCGGTGTCGGCGGGCCGGTGGGCGAGGCCGCGAGCGAGGCCGCCGCCGCCACGGCCATCGCACCCACGACGGCCTCCCGGTGCTGGTGCGTGGTGTACGAGGAGATCTCGGCCTGGTGCGTGGCCTGCTCGGGGTCGTCCGCGTACCAGGCGCCGAGCGGTGCGATGCGCATCGACGAGCCGTTGCCCCAGGAGCCCTGGCCGTTGAACAGGGAGGAGGCCAGCTCCCGCCAGTCCCCGCCCTCCCTCACCAGGCGCAGCAGCCGGTTCACGGCAGGGCCGTATCCCCGGTCGAAGTCGTGGTGCACCGCGAAGGAGCGGGCGAGCGCGTCCTGGTCGATGCGGCCGTGTTCCTGGAGGACGGCCAGGACGGAACAGGCCATTTCCGTGTCGTCGGTCCACTGCCAGGATCCCGGCGGCAGGACACGGTCCTTGAGGAGCGGATAGTTGGCGGGCACAAAGAACTGGGAGCCCAGGGCGTCTCCCACCGAGAGGCCGCGCAGGCTGGCAGCGGCGCGTTCGAAGCGCGGATCGGAAGCGGATTCGGTCATCGCTTCCACTCTATCCGGTGATGCCGTACGGCTCAGGGGTGCGCCAGCGCTCGAAGGGCCGGTCAAGGGTGTAGCGGCCGTTCCTGCCGAGCACCAGGGTCCGCGATTCCCCGTTGCCGGGATTGGAGAGCGATTCGAACTCGGCCACGGACCAGTGGAACCAGCGCATGCAGAACAGCCGCATGGTCAGGCCGTGTGTGACCAGCAGGACGTTCGGCGGGTGGTCGGGGGCTTCAAAGCTCCGGTGCAGGCTCTCCAGGAAGGCCCCGACCCGGTCGTAGACATCCGCTCCGGACTCGCCCTGCGCGAAGCGGTAGAAGAAGTGTCCGTAGGCGTCCCGGTAGGCCTTCTGCAGCCTGACGTCGTCGCGGTCCTGCCAGTTCCCCCAGTCCTGCTCACGCAGCCGCGGCTCCTCCCGCACCCGTACCCGCCCGCGGTCCAGCCCGAAGGACCCGAAGGTCTCGTGCGTCCGGCGGTAGGGCGAGACGTACACGCTGACCTGCTCCCCGCCGAAGAGCTCGCGCAGCCGCACGCCCGTCTCGCGGGCCTGCATCAGTCCGGTCTCGGTGAGTCTCAGTGCGTGGTCGGGCTCGCGCTCGTACACGGTGTCGTCGGCGTTGCCCTCGGACTCGCCGTGCCGGACGAGGACAATGCGTTGCGGTCTTGCCATGTACCGACCCTAAAACGAGTCGTCGCCGTTCGAGCAGTTGTCCGGAACTCGACGGTGCATGTCGTCGGTCGATTCCCGGTCTCCGGGTCCGGTCACACGGTCCACGAGGGTTCGAGCTGCACCACGTCACCGGCGAGCGCCGCCACGTCGTCCTCGGTCCCGGCCCGCTGCGAGAGCCGTTCGACGCTGCCCGTCCGGTACTTTCCGCGTTCGGCGCTGGACTGCCACATCGACAGGACCAGGAACTCATGTCCGGGTGCCTCCCCGAACACCCCCCGCAGCATCCCGGGCGATCCGGCCATCGCCGGATTCCACACCCTCTGCTGCATGAGTGCGAAGTGCTCGACCCGGTCCTCGTGCACCCTGCTGTGCGCCACCCTGAGCACGTCCGCGTCGGTGAAGCCGGGCTCGAAGCCGGTCTTCACGTCGAAGCGGTACTCGAAGAGCTTCACCTGGATGTCGTTGCAGGTACCGGCCTGCGCCGCCGCCAGGGCGTCGTGCCCGCGTGCCATGAACGAGTCGTAGAAGACCCGGTTCTCCCAGAACGCGAAGACATGGGCCACCTCCGGCCGCCCCCGGCTCCAGCCGCCGCCCTGCCCCCTGAATCCCGGCTCACCGAGCAGCCCCGCCCACTTCCGCTGCCCACGCTCGAAACCGCGACGGTCCACCACATTGCAGCGAATCCACTTGACCAGCACGGCGCCATCGTACGGGTGACGGACGTGGCGCGGGTCACGCTCCGACGGAGTGCATCAGAACCGGTCACGGGCGATCACACAATGATCACCGTGGCCTCGCTGCCCGGCGCCCCGCCAGTGGTGGCCCGAATCCGCCGTTCGTCCCCAAGCCGGTTGGTTCCACGGACAGTTGCGGACATGATCGGGTGATAGAACCGGAGCGACGCCCCCGTGCGAAGGAGGGAAGTCCGATGAGCACGCCCAACAAGGACATCGAGAAGGTCGAGGTCAGGCTCAAGTGGGATCCCAGTCCCCAGGGCGAGGCCCCCAATGACCTCGACATCATCGCGGCGACCTACCCGGCGGACGAGCCGTTCGGCAGTCCCGCGTATCTCGTGCACTTCGACAGCCGGGCACCCGACGGCACGATCACGCTCAACCGCGACAGCAGGACCGGTCAGGGCCTGGGGTACGACGAGGTCATGACGCTGGAACTGGACCGGCTCTCGGAGGCGTACTCCCGCGTGGTCGTCGGGGTCGCCATTCAGCAGCGCGACGGCCGCAAGACGTTCGGCGCGATAGGGAACACCGCGGTACAGATCCGCGAGGGATACACGAATCTGGCCGAGGACGACTTCTCCGCGGTCGCTGCCGCCACCGCGGCCGTCGTCGCCGAATTCGTGCGGGACGCCTCGGGGGTCTGGCAGTTCCACGGCACGGTACGGGGATTCGACGGGGCCCCCGACTCGTTCGCCGCGACGATGGGAAGCCGCCCGCCCGGAGCGTGAGGTTCCGGGTACGCGACGGGGCGGGAAGGTCTTCGAGAAGACCTTCCCGCCCCGTCGTGGTGTCTCAGGACACCCGGATCCGCCTGGGACCGGTCAGCTGCAACCGCTGGTCGAGCCGCAGCCCTCGCAGATGTAGCAGGATCCGGCGCGCTGCATCTTCGTACCGCAGGAGAAGCAGAGCGGGGCGTCGGCGCTGATACCGAGCTGCATCTCGACCAGTTCGGCCGAGGTGTGCGCCGTCTTCGGAGCCGGCGTGCCGGCCTCCTGCACCGGGGCCACGGCCTTCAGCGGCTCCGGCTGCCGCACCGGGGCGGACTGGGCCAGGTTCTCGGCCTCCAGCTGCTCCTCCTCGAACGTCGGCTCGTAGGAGCCGGTGTCGAGGTGGCGCTGGCGCTCCTCGGCCGAGTGGATGCCGAGTGCCGAGCGGGTCTCGAAGGGCAGGAAGTCCAGCGCCAGGCGGCGGAAGATGTAGTCGACGATCGACTGCGCCATCCGCACGTCCGGGTCGTCCGTCATGCCGGCCGGCTCGAAGCGCATGTTGGTGAACTTCGAGACGTACGTCTCCAGCGGAACGCCGTACTGCAGACCCACCGAGACGGCGATGGAGAAGGCGTCCATCATGCCCGCGAGAGTCGAACCCTGCTTGGACATCTTGAGGAAGACCTCGCCGAGACCGTCGTCCGGGTAGGAGTTGGCGGTCATGTAACCCTCGGCGCCGCCCACCGTGAAGGAGGTGGTGATGCCGGGACGGCCCTTGGGCAGACGCTTGCGGACCGGGCGGTACTCGACGACCTTCTCGACCGCGGTACGGATGGTGTCCTCGGCCTTGGCCGTGACCGCCGCCTTCTCCTTCTCCTTGGTCTTGGCGGAGAGGGGCTGGCCGACCTTGCAGTTGTCGCGGTAGATCGCGAGCGCCTTGACGCCCATCTTCCACGCCTCGAAGTAGACCTCTTCGACGTCCTCGACGGTGGCCGTCTCCGGCAGGTTCACCGTCTTGGAGAGCGCGCCGGAGATCCACGGCTGGATGGCCGCCATCATCCGGACGTGGCCCATCGCGGAGATGGAACGCTCGCCCATCGCGCAGTCGAAGACCTCGTAGTGCTCGGCCTTCAGGCCGGGTGCGTCGATCACATTGCCGTTCTCGGCGATGTGGGCGACGACCGCCTCGATCTGCTCCTCCTGGTAGCCCAGGCGGCGCAGGGCCTGCGGGACGGTGCCGTTGACGATCTGCATCGAGCCGCCGCCGACCAGCTTCTTGAACTTGACCAGGGCGAGGTCGGGCTCGAGGCCGGTGGTGTCGCAGGACATCGCGAGACCGATGGTGCCGGTGGGCGCGATGACCGAGGCCTGCGCGTTACGGAAACCGTTCTTCGCGCCGAGGCGGATGACGTCCTGCCATGCCTCGGTCGCGGCGGCCCAGATCGGGTTGTCCAGGTCGTCGGCGTGCACGGCCACCGCGTTGGCGTCGGCGTGCTGCTTCATGACGCGCTGGTGCGGCTCGGCGTTGCGGGCGTAGCCGTCGTACGGGCCGACGACGGCGGCCAGCTCGGCGGAGCGCTTGTACGACGTGCCGGTCATCAGCGAGGTGATGGCGCCGGCGAGCGCGCGGCCGCCGTCGCTGTCGTACGCGTGGCCGGTCGCCATCAGCAGGGCGCCGAGGTTGGCGTAACCGATGCCCAGCTGGCGGAAGGCGCGGGTGTTCTCACCGATCTTCTCGGTGGGGAAGTCCGCGAAGCAGATGGAGATGTCCATCGCGGTGATGACCAGCTCGACGACCTTGGCGAAGCGCTCGGACTCGAAGGACTGGTTGCCCAGGCCGTCGTCCTTGAGGAACTTCATCAGGTTCAGCGAGGCGAGGTTGCACGAGGTGTTGTCCAGGTGCATGTACTCGCTGCACGGGTTCGAGCCGTTGATCCGGCCGGACTCCGGGCAGGTGTGCCAGGCGTTGATGGTGTCGTCGTACTGGATGCCCGGGTCGGCGCAGGCCCAGGCCGCCTCGGCCATCTTGCGGAAGAGGGACTTGGCCTCGACCTCTTCGATGACGTCGCCGGTCATCCGGGCGCGCAGCCCGAACTTGCCGCCGGACTCGACGGCCTTCATGAACTCGTCGTTCACCCGGACCGAGTTGTTGGCGTTCTGGTACTGGACGGACGTGATGTCGTCGCCGCCCAGGTCCATGTCGAAGCCCGCGTCGCGCAGGGCGCGGATCTTCTCCTCCTCCTTCACCTTGGTCTCGATGAAGTTCTCGATGTCGGGGTGGTCGACATCGAGGATGACCATCTTGGCCGCACGGCGGGTGGCGCCGCCGGACTTGATCGTCCCGGCGGACGCGTCGGCGCCACGCATGAAGGAGACCGGGCCGGAGGCGTTGCCGCCGGAGGAGAGGAGCTCCTTGGAGGAGCGGATGCGGGAGAGGTTCAGGCCGGCGCCGGAACCGCCCTTGAAGATCATTCCCTCTTCCTTGTACCAGTCGAGGATCGACTCCATCGAGTCGTCGACGGCCAGGATGAAGCAGGCGGAGACCTGCTGCGGCTGGGGCGTGCCGACGTTGAACCACACCGGGGAGTTGAAGCTGAAGATCTGGTGCAGGAGGGCGTACGCCAGCTCGTGCTCGAAGATCTCCGCGTCCGCGGGAGAGGCGAAGTAGCTGTAGTCCTCGCCGGCCTTCCGGTACGTCTTCACGATCCGGTCGATCAGCTGTCGCAGACCGGTCTCGCGCTGGGGGGTGCCGACGGCCCCGCGGAAGTACTTGCTGGTGACGATGTTGACCGCGTTCACCGACCAGAAGTCGGGGAACTCGACGCCACGCTGCTCGAAGTTGATCGAGCCGTCGCGCCAGTTGGTCATGACGACGTCACGGCGCTCCCACGCCACCTCGTCGTACGGATGCACGCCGGGAGTGGTGTGGATGCGCTCGATACGCAGGCCCTGCTTGGTCGCAGTCGACTTGGCTCCCTTGGTGCGGGAACCTCGTGCCGGGCCGCTCGCCGTCTCTGTCATGCCGCCTCCCATATGTGGGCAAAAACGCCCTGAAGTGCCGAGAACTTCCCCGGGCACAGTGTGTGTCTGATACTTCGGACGCTGTGTTCGCCGTCCGGAGCAGGTCCTAGTGCCGTCCCGTCACCGATCCTTGGATCGGCTCCGGCCGGCCGGTGCCGCTCAGTCGGCGGCGACGGCGGGAACGGGGACCTCGATGGTCTCGCCGGTCCCGCATTCCTGCACGGGAGGCCGCCGCTCGCGGAGTTCCACGATGGCGGCCTCGAAGTCTTCGAGGCTGTTGAACGCCCGGTACACGGACGCGAACCGCAGGTACGCGACGAGGTCGAGTTCCTGGAGGGGGCCGAGGATGGCCAGGCCCACGTCGTGAGTGGTCAGCTCGGCGCTGCCGGTGGCACGCACCGCCTCCTCGACCCGCTGGCCGAGCTTGGCGAGGGCGTCCTCGGTGACGGGCCGCCCCTGGCACGCCTTGCGCACACCGGAGATCACCTTGGTGCGGCTGAAGGGTTCCGTCACGCCGCTGCGCTTGACCACCATCAGCGAGCAGGTCTCCACCGTCGTGAAACGGCGGGAGCAGTCGGGGCACTGGCGGCGCCGGCGGATCGAGGTCCCGTCGTCGGTGGTGCGACTGTCGACGACCCGGCTGTCGGGGTGCCTGCAGAAGGGGCAGTGCATGGCTCCCAACCCTCCTTCACAGCACGACTGAATGGCCTCTTCAGGCCCGGCGAGGGGCCCTCGAAGCAGTCTCAAGCATAGGCGATGACCGCACCCCCGATGGACGGGGACCACAACTTCTGGGCGGCTGGAACAATCCAACCACTAGATCTTGGGTTTGGCCGCGCATTTGGCCCTAGCGCGTGTCGCGCCTCGCAGGCGGCCGGAAGGCAGCGTACGACCGACCATGAGGGTACGGGAAGCGCGCGGCTCCACGGATTGCGGGGCGGCTGCCGGGAGACTGCCCGGGCGGCCGGGCCACCGACCCCCAAGGGTCGCGGAAACGGCCGGACGAGCCACCCCGCACGACGGCGACGCAGGCGCGAACGCTAGCGTAATAGTCCGAATTGCCGGTCGCCCCGCAACGGGCGGCACCGCCCCCGGCTTCGCTCATACACCTGGCAATGAACACCCGACAGACTTTTATTTGTTTTTCACTCGAACGTGTGTTTGGCGCAACCTTTCGAAAGCTACTACCGTTGTCCAGCTAGGGAGACCATTCGAGAGGGGCCGACGTGACCACCACCGCAGACAGTGCCATCATCACTGCCCAGGACCGCTCCCAGAGCCGACTCGAGCCGGTGCATGCCATGAATGACTCAGTCACGAACACGGAGGGTCCGGAGCCCGCGCGCCCAGCGCGCTCGCTGCCCGGACGACCTCCTGGAATCCGGGCGGACAGCTCGGGGCTCACGGACCGGCAGCGGCGAGTGATCGAGGTCATCCGGGACTCCGTACAGCGGCGCGGATACCCGCCGTCCATGCGGGAGATCGGTCAGGCGGTGGGCCTTTCCAGTACGTCCTCCGTCGCACACCAGCTGATGGCCCTGGAACGCAAGGGTTTTCTGCGCCGCGACCCCCACCGCCCCCGGGCGTACGAGGTGCGCGGTTCGGACCAGCCCAGCACACAGCCGACGGACACCACGGGCAAGCCCGCGGCGTCGTACGTGCCGCTGGTCGGCCGGATCGCGGCCGGTGGCCCGATCCTCGCCGAGGAATCGGTCGAGGACGTCTTCCCGCTCCCCCGCCAGCTGGTCGGTGACGGAGAGCTCTTCGTGCTGAAGGTCGTCGGTGACTCGATGATCGAAGCAGCGATCTGCGACGGGGACTGGGTCACCGTACGACGCCAGCCCGTGGCGGAGAACGGCGACATCGTGGCCGCGATGCTGGACGGCGAGGCCACCGTCAAGCGCTTCAAGCGGGAGGACGGTCATGTGTGGCTGCTCCCCCACAACTCCGCGTACCAGCCGATCCCCGGCGACGAGGCGACCATCCTCGGCAAGGTCGTGGCGGTGTTGCGCCGGGTGTGAACCCGCATTCCGAAGGGCCCCGTAACCGGCTGTACCGGTTACGGGGCCCTTCGCGTCCCGCCTGGTCCAGGAAGAAGGCGTTACGCCTGCTCGGCCTTGGCCGCGGCGTCGATCGCGGCGAGTGAGCGGCGCGCCTGGTTGGGGTCGGTCGTGTACCAGAAGTCCGGCAGCGAGGCCCGCAGATAGCTGCCGTACCTGGCATTGGCGAGACGCGGGTCGAGCACCGCAACGACGCCCTTGTCGCCCATGGCCCGCACGAGACGGCCGGCGCCCTGGGCCATCAGCAGTGCGGCGTGGGTGGCCGCCACCGCCATGAAGCCGTTGCCCCCCGCCTCCTCGACCGCCTTCTGGCGCGCGCTCATCAGCGGGTCGTCGGGCCGGGGGAACGGGATCCGGTCCATGACCACCAGCTGACAGCTCGCTCCGGGGACGTCGACCCCCTGCCAGAGGGAGAGCGTGCCGAAGAGACAGGTCTCCGGGTCGGCGGCGAAGTTCTTGATCAGCTCTCCCAGGGTCTCCTCGCCCTGGAGCAGGATCGGCTTGTCCAGGCGGCCCCGCAGCTCCTCGGCGGCGGCCTGAGCCGCCCGCATGGAGGAGAACAGCCCCAGGGTGCGCCCTCCGGCCGCCTCCACCAGCTCGGCGAGCTCGTCCAGCATGTCCGTGCGGGAACCCTCCCGGCCGGGGGTCGCCAGATGCCGGGCGACGTACAGGATCCCCTGCTTCGGATAGTCGAAGGGCGACCCGACGTCGAGCCCCTTCCACTGCGGAACGTCGTCGCCTGCGGTGCCCTCCGGGGAGAGTCCGAGGGATGCTCCCACCCCGTTGAAGTCACCGCCCAGCTTGAGCGTGGCCGAGGTGAGGACCACGGAGCGGTCGGCGAAGAGCTTCTCGCGCAGCAGCCCGGATACGGAGAGCGGGGCGACCCGCACCGAGGCCCCGAAGCGGTCGTGGCGCTCGTACCAGACGACGTCGTACTCGGAGCCCTGAGTGATCCGTTCGGCCACGCCGTGGATCGTCTCGACCGCGGCCAGGGCCTGCTTGCGTACGGCGTCCTCGTCCTGGACGGACTTGTCGCGGGTGGCGCCGATCGCGGAGATCACCGTGCGCGCGGCGTCGCGCAGCGCCAGCAGCGCATATCCGAGGTCCTCCGGCACCTCCTCCAGACGGCCGGGGAGCGCCAGCTCCATCACCCGCTCGAACCCCTCCGACGCGGTCTGCAGGGCGTCGGCCGCCTTCTCGTTGACCAGCTTCGCCGCGCGGCGCACCGCGCGGTTGACCTGCCCGGGGGTGAGCTCGCCGGTGGCCACCCCGGTGACCCGGGAGACCAGCTCGTGGGCCTCGTCGACGATCAGCACCTCGTGCTGCGGGAGCACCGGGGCGCCCTCGATGGCGTCGATGGCCAGCAGCGCGTGGTTGGTGACCACCACGTCCGCCAGCTTCGCCCGCTCGCGGGCCTGCTCCGCGAAGCACTCCGCCCCGTACGCGCACTTGCTCGCGCCCAGGCATTCGCGCGAGGAGACCGAGATCTGGGCCCAGGCCTTGTCGGATACGCCGGGGGTGAGGTCGTCCCGGTCGCCCGTCTCCGTCTCGTCCGCCCAGTCCCGCATGCGCAGCAGGTCCTGGCCGAGCTTGCTCGACGGGGCCGCTGCCTCGAACTGGTCGAAGAGCCCTTCCTCCTCCTCCTGCGGCACGCCTTCGTGGAGGCGGTGCAGACACAGGTAGTTCGACCGGCCCTTGAGCATGGCGAACTGTGGGCGGCGGCGCAGCAGCGGATGCAGGGCGTCGACCGTACGCGGAAGATCGCGTTCCACGAGCTGGCGCTGTAGGGCGAGGGTCGCCGTGGCCACCACGACGCGCTCGCCGTGCGCCAGGGCGGGCACCAGATAGCCGAGCGATTTGCCCGTACCGGTGCCGGCCTGGACGAGCAGGTGGGATTGGTCGTCTACAGCCTCGGCGACGGCGTCGGCCATGGCGGCCTGGCCTGGCCGCTCCGTACCGCCGACGGCGGTCACGGCGGCATGCAGGAGCTCGGGGAGGGTTGGCTTCGTCATAGCCCGACCAGCCTACGGGGCGCCACTGACAACGGTGGTCACTCCCGGGCTCACGCGGCGTGGAGCGGGTTGGGCACCGTGCCGTGGACCGCCGCATGCGGCCGCTCGGGCCGGTCGCGGTACCCGTCCACGTGCAGGCGGTTCCGGTTCAGACAGAGGCGTTCGATGCGGGGCGTCAGCATGTCGAACATCTCGAACCGCTCCTTCAGCTCGGGAAAGCGCGCGTGATGGCGCAGGATCTCCGCCCGGACGAGTGACCAGAAGGTGCTCTCCGGGACGCCCAGCTGCTCCTCGCAGAGCGGGGACAGAAAGCGGAAGACTCCGGTGAAGAGGCCGGAGTGGATGAACTGGGTGAGGAAGCCGGGCTCCTCGGTGAGCAGGATGCGGCGCACGTCCGGCGGCATCGTGTCGTGCTCGGGCAGCGGCCGGGCGCTGACGTTCACGTCGTCGACGAAGTCCTTGATCGCCAGGCGCACCGGTACGTCGTGGTCGTCGAAGACGACGATGGCGTTCTCGCCGTGCGGGGAGAAGACGGTGCCGTAGCGGTAGAGGAAGTGCAGCAGCGGCGGCAGGAGTGCGGCGAAGAGCCGGGTCAGCCAGACCGTGGGCGTCAGCCCCGAACGGGCGACCAGCTCGGCGGTGAACGCGCGGCCCCGCGGATCGGTGTGCAGCAGGGAGGCGAGCGTACGGGCCCGCTCACCGGGGGCGAGGCGCGGAAGGAGGGGTTCGCGCCAGATCGCTCCGAGGATCTCCTTGAACTGGTACGGCGTCTCGGGGAGGTGGTCGTACAGCGGGTGCTCGACCGTGACCGAGGCCACCTCGCCGAGCAGGATGACGCCGCAGTCCTCGCGCAGGAACGGATCGCTGTCCCGCAGTCCCTGGACCCAGGCCGTGACGGCGGGGGCGGCGAGCGTGCGCTCGGTCGGGAGCCCGCGCCAGACCAGGGTGTTGAGGATCGACAGCGGGAGCTTGACCGTGTGGCGGTCGGGCCGCTCCAGGTTGGCGAAGGTGCGGATGGACTGCTGCGGCAGCCGCAGGTCCGGGTCCGCGTGCAGGGGAACGATGTCGCCGGCCGCGATGGCCGGGGCGAACAGGGGGACGATCCACTCGTCCCACTGCCAGGGGTGGACGGGAAGGAAGAGGTAGCGGGCCGGGTCGAGGCCGCGGGCGTGCAGGACTGCGGCGAAGGAGGCGCGGACCTCGGGGCCGAGCTCAGTCGCGTACAGCTGCTCGGGGGCGGCGAGGGAGGTCACGCCGCGGTAGGCGGCGATCTCGGAGGAGACGGCGATCCACGGCAGCCTGACCGGCCTGCGGGCCTCGGGGGTGAAGCGGGACGCGTCGGTGGCGGAGAACCCGAGCCGCCCCTTGTTGGCGACGATCCAGGGATGGCCGGTCTGGTGTCCTTCGAGCGCCGCGTAGTCGAGGTCGGCCAGCTCGGAGGCGGTGAGCGCACCGTGGTCGAGGCGGGCGTCGGCGGTGAGCGTGGTGGTGAGCTCGCGCACGAGATGGCCGAGGGTGGCGCCGTCGAGCCCGAGGAGGAGGCGGGCCCGGGCGAGAAACACCAGCGGATCGCGGAAGGGGACGCTTCCGGCGAGTTCGTCCTCGGCAGGCCCGGCGGCCTCCGTCGCGGGGCTGTCCCCCGCCACCGCAGGCCCGTGCGTCTCCCGGACCGAGTCGGGAGCGACGCGCCAGCTTCCGTACACCCCACGCGCGGCGGTGAAGAGCAGGCGTGCGCCGTCGTCCAGCACGAGGGTGTACGAGCCGTCCTCGGCGGTGCCCGGTTCGGGCCGGATGACCTCCTCGTAGGCGAATTCGCCCAGCATCTTGGCGAGCAGCCGGGCGGCGGCCCGGTCCCAGACCGCCCGGTTCAGTTCAGGGGTGCTGAGCAGCGCGGGCGACTCCGCTTCGTCATGGCTCGCGGGATATTTCGGCACGGGGACTCCTCGGGTGGGAACCGATGGGGTTCGAGCGGTCTGGGCGGGTCTGCGGATCGTTCACAGCTGGGTGCGGTGGGCTCGGTCGCGGACCATCAGCGCGGCCCGCTTCCCCGGGAGTTCGACCTCCGCGGAGTAGCGGAATCCCGCGCTCAGGAACGCGGCGACGGACGGGGTGTTGCGGAGGTCGGGTTCGGCCACGACCCGTGCGCACAGCGGGCGGTTGTCGAGCACGAGGTCGGCAACGGCCCGGATCAGCGTGGTGCCGACCCCGTGCCCCCGGTCGTCCACCTCGCCGATGAGGAGGTGGATCCCGGTGTCGTGCGGCCGGGCGGGATAGTGACGGGCCAGCGGGTCGAGGTCGGCGCGGTAGATCTCCCAGTAGCTCATGGGGACGCCCGAAAGCACCCCCATGCAGGGCACACTGCGTCCGTCACCGTCGAGTTGGGACGCCAGGTGCCCGGCGGTGACGGTCTCGGCTCCGGCGAGTTCCCAGAACGCCGCGACGGCGGGATCGTTCATCCAGCGGCTGATCACCGCCAGATCGCGTTCCGGTCGCACGGGGACGAGCTGGAACACTCCGGCCGGTGTGGTGACGGGCCTCCACCGCACCGGCCGGTCGAGCAGGTCGGAACCGGCGGGCCCGTACCGTGGCGCGGGCGTGTCCTCCCCCAGGAGCACGAGGAGTTCAGCGGTGAGTCGCAGATCCACGGTTTCCTCGGCGCCCGTGCCGGCCCGCGGGGCTGGGCCGGTTCCGGGGTCGGTGTGCGCATCGGCGGGAGGCACGGGTGACACTCTCCTCTCTCAGCCGTGCGGACGGAGGAATTCCATCAGCCGCACAGGGGGTTGGTGATCGTGACGTAGACGGACTGGGTGTCGACCGGTCCGACGAGTTCGTCGAGTCCGTGCAGCCGGGTCAGCATGTTGGCCTTGCAGCGCAGGCGGGGAGTTTCCAGCAACTGCGCGGGGAGCGGCGATCCCAGCCCGGTGGCCGAGGCCAGGAACCGCCGGAGGGCGGCGAGGAGCACCTGTTCGTCGGCGAGCCGCTGGGAACCGAACGCCCCGATCAGTCCGAAGACGTTGTTGATGCCGAGGTAGTAGGCGAAGCGTTCGTCGGTGACGGCGTCGGACACGAAGGTGTCGCTGACCGCCCCGATCCCCGGGAGCCTGCGCTCGAGCGCCGTGCGGTGGGATTCGCGGAAGTAGTAGCCCTGGTTGTCGCGGTAGCGGCCGCCGGCCGGCCAGCCGTCGGCGTCGAGCAGGACCAGGGTGTTCTGCTGGTGGGCTTCGAGGGCGACACCGGCGTGGCCGTCGAGCCAGAGAACCGGCTGCACGACACGGTCGAGATAGCGCAGGAACCATTCGGCGGCCACGGCGGTCGTGGTGCGCCCGGTGGTGGCGGCGAGCCGGCGGACGACGTCGGCGAGCCGGGAGTGCAGAGCCGCCCGGTCCGGCCAGGGGCGCGGCGCGGTGAGTCCGGCGATACAGACCGCGTCGTCGTACCGGTCGAACGGGTTGTGGCGGAGCATGACGTCCAGGCCGTGCACGGGATCGCCGTCCGGGGTGTCGACCGCGAGCCATGCGGGGTCCCGGACGATGTCGAACCCGGGGTGGACCGCGTGCCACTGCCGGGCGAGTCCGCTGCGGAGCAGCCGGTGGACCTCCACTCCCCGGTGGAGTTCCTTGCGCAGGTTCTCACGGCGGGAGTTGGTGATGCGTACACCGAGGGAGAGCTTCAGCATCAGGTCCGCGCCCGGGCGTTGCACGGTGCGCACCGACGAGGTGGGGTGCCAGCGCGCTCCGTACGGGCCCAGGTCGTGCAGGAGTCCGGCGGCGATCAGGGCGGCGACCTCGGGCCGGCCCACCAGCTCGCGGGCCTGCCAGGGATGGAGCGGGATCGGCGTGCTGTGCCCGGGCACCCGCAGGCCCTCTGCGTGGCGGGATACGAGCTCCGCGGCCGGCACGGGTCGGCCCTGGTCGGTCCATGCCGAGTCGGTGGCCAGTACGGACCGGTCGGCGGCCATCCAGTGCAGCGGGAACGAGCCGTGCAACTCCGGCGAGTAGAGGCGGGATTCGGCGTCGGAGAGGCCTTCCCGGCTCTTGGGAGAGGGGTGGAGCGGGTGTCCCAGCAGGAGTGACTGCTCCGCGGTGAGGAAGAGGTCGGTCTCGGCGGGAGCGGCGGGCCGGCGGCGTTGTCCCTCGATGAACACGGCGGTGCGCCGTACCGAGTCAGCCACCCTGGCGATCATGTCGGCGCCCTCGCTGTGGTCGGCCTCGCGGCCCAGGAGTGCGGCCACGGTGACCGCGTCGGCGGTGGGTGCGCCGGCGGGCGCCTGTTCCAGCACGGGCGGGCCGAAGCGGTGCCAGCCCGTGGCGGACCAGTGGCGGACGGGGACGAGCAGTGCGGTGCCGCTCGCGGGGAGGGGGATGCGGAGGGTCTCCCCCTCCGGCCGGGGCAGGTCGCATTCGCGGACCCAGCAGCGCAGCAGGTTCTCGACGCCGGCCGCATCGGCGGCACGGAGCGGATCCGGGTGGTCCAGGGGGTCGGCGGCCGGTGCCGGGCCGGCGTGCGCCGTCCTGGGGGCTGCGTGCCAGAGTGCGTGCGGCACCTCCTTCTGGCGCGGCACGGTCGTCGCCTCGACGGCGAGGTGGCCGGGGGTCGCGGCCTCTCGGTGGTGGATGGAGGGAGGGCCGTCGGCCTCGGGCGCGGGGGTGGGGTTCACGGCGGTCTTCCTGTGGTGGTGTCCGGGGTCAGCGGATCGACCCGGTCGTGGTCCGTCGGTGCGGTGAGCGCTCCGCGGCTGCCATGGCATCGGCGAGGCGGTCGATGACCGCTGTTGCCTGTTCGTCGGTGAGCGTGAGGGGCGGGAGAAGGCGGACGACGGTGGAGTGGCGGCCGCCGAGCTCGACGATCAGGCCCCGGCGCAGGCACTCCTGCTGGACTGCGGCGGCGAGGACCGGGTCGGGCGGTGGGCCGGTGCCGCCGCCGGCCGGGGCCGCTTCGGGGTCGACGATTTCCACCCCGATCATCAGGCCCCGGCCCCGGACGTCGCCGATGCACGGGTGGCCGGCGGCGAGCGCCCGGAGGCTCGCCAGCATCCGGGCGCCGAGCGTCCCGGCCCGCTCGGCGAGCCGGTTCTCCCGGACATACGCGAGGGTGGCCGTGCCCGCCGCCATCGCCAGCTGGTTGCCGCGGAATGTACCGGCGTGGGCGCCCGGCTGCCAGGTGTCGAGTTCGGAGCGGTAGACGATCACGGCGAGCGGGAGCGAGCCGCCGATGGCCTTGGACAGCACCATCACATCGGGCACGATCCCGCTGTGCTCGACGGCCCAGAAGGCGCCGGTCCGGCCGACGCCCGTCTGTACCTCGTCGGCGATCAGGGGGATGGACCGGGACTCGGTGATCTCGCGCATCCTGCGCATCCAGCTGTCGGGCGCGGGGTTGACCCCGCCCTCTCCCTGTACGGGTTCGAGGATCATTCCGGCCGGAGCGGGTGTTCCGCTCTTGGGGTCGTCCAGCACGCTCTCGGTCCAGCGCGCGGCGGTCCGCGCACCGGGCTCCCCGCCGATGCCGAAGGGACAGCGGTAGTCCTGCGGGAACGGCAGCCTGGTCACGCTCACGTCCTCGGCGCCGCCCGACGCGGCGAGGGCGCCCGCCGTCATCCCGTGGTAGGCGCCGGTGAAGGCGAGGAGGCCGCTGCGGCCGGTGGCGGCCCGGACCAGTTTGAAGGCCGCTTCTACCGCGTCCGTACCGGCCGGTCCGCAGAACTGGATCCGGGCGTTGTCGGCGAACTTCCGTGGCAGCGTGGCGAACAGCTCCGTGGTGAAGGCGTCCTTCACCGGGGTGGCCAGGTCGAGTACGTGCAGGGGTGCGCCCGAGTCGATGACCTTCTTGATCGCCTCCAGGACGACCGGGTGGTTGTGCCCGAGAGCCAGAGTCCCGGCTCCTGACAGGCAGTCGAGATAGCGCCGCCCGTCCGCACCCTCGATCGTCAGGCCCCGGGCCCGTACCGGCACGATCGGCAGCGACCGGGCATAGGTACGGGCAGCCGATTCACGCAACGACTGCCGGCGCAGGATGCCTTCGTGCGCCGTGAGTGGTGGTGCCGGAGCTGGTTCGGTCACGGCCACGGCTCTTGATCCTCCCGCTGTAACAGTTGCGTTGCACGTCCGTACGATTTCGCACGGACGGACCGCGGGGGTGAACGCTGTCTCCGTGTCCCCCGTACGTACCAACGACGCGGGGGACGGAGGATCACGGGTAAATCCGAAGATCCTTGCGGAGCGGAACCAGGCCCCTGCCTCACACCATCGACAGCGGCACCGGCATAGTGGGGGACCGCGCCGAGGCTCCGGGACACCCTCCCGGCCATCGCGGCACTCCCCGCTCCGCCCGGGGTGCCGTGCCGAAGTGCAGTACAGAAGCGTTGAGTTACGAAGTCCCAGGGGGATCAGCAGATGCGTCTCGTTCGACCAGGATTCACCGCACGCCGTAAGGGGAGTGCCCGCCGCGCCTCCTCCCCCGTGCTCGCCACCGCGGCGGTCGCCGCTGTCCTCGCACTCACCGCCACGGCGTGCGGGCCGGGCGAGGACGATGCGAGCACCCAGCCGAGCAGCGGTTCCACGGGCCAGACGTCGGACAACAAGGTCGCCATACCGGACGACCTGAAGGACCGGCTCAAGGAACACGGCATCGACCTCGACCAGTGGAAGAACGGCGAGTGGAAGAACTGGGACAAGGACAAGTGGCTGCGCGAGGCCAAGGACTACATCAACCCGATCATCGAGGGCCTCTGGGACCCGGACCGGATGCGTGACGCCGACAAGGCGCCCGAGAAGCCGGTCGACAACGACATCTCGGGCGACAAGGGCGTGACGGACCCGACGCCCGCACCGGTCCGGGCCACCGGCGTGCAGACCGCGTACCACGACAACGCGGCGGAGTCCGGGAAGCTGTTCTTCGACGGACCCGAGGGCTCGATGGTCTGCTCGGCGACCGTGGTGAAGGACCCGGCGCACCCCGGCAAGTCCAACATGGTGTGGACCGCCGGACACTGTGTCCACGCGGGCAAGAAGGGCGGCTGGTACCGCAACATCGCCTTCGTCCCGTCGTACAACAACAGCGGTCTGTCGACCGATGAGCTGCGCAACAACCCGCCCAAGGAGAAGGTCGCCCCGTACGGCGTGTGGTGGGGCACCTGGGCGCAGACCTCCGCCCAGTGGATCGACCAGGGCGCCTCGGTCGGCGGGCTCGGCGCACCGTTCGACTTCGCGGTGCTGCACGTCACGCCGGAGAAGGGCTCGACGGGCAAGTCCCTGGAGGAGACGGTCGGTTCGGCACTTCCGGTCGAGTTCAACGCCCCGGCCGTGCCCAAGATCTCCGCGATGACGGCGACCGGCTTCCCGGCCGCTCCGCCGTACGACGGCCAGAAGCTCTTCCAGTGCAAGGACAAGCCGGGCCGGCTCTCGCTCACCGAGAGCGACCCGACGATGTACCGCATCGGCTGCTCGATGACCGGTGGTTCCTCCGGCGGCGGCTGGGTCGCGGCCGGGCAGGACGGCAAGCCCGCACTGGTCTCGAACACCTCCATCGGCCCGGTGACGGCCGGCTGGCTGGCCGGTCCGCGCCTCGGCAAGGAAGCCAAGGGCGTCTACGACTCGGTCAGCAAGAAGTACGCGGACAAGTAACGGCGGACAGGCGACCACCCGGACGCCGGTGACGACGGGTCGGGGGTTCTCGTGTGCGGGTTGCGCCGCGAAATCCCCCGACCCACCCGGGCGTTGACATCCTGCCGCCCATCGCCCCGTCCCGGGCCGGCGGCCCGCCGCTTCCCGGGGGCCGGTGGCAACAAGCCTGCTCCCGGCCGTCATAGGGTGGCTCCGCACCATCGTCGGCAGCTCGGGCACACTGGCTGCCGCATGACACGTTCATGCCATTTTTGAGTTTCCAGGGGGAATCTTTTCCATGCGATCCATACGTCCACTGCTTGCCGCGAGCGGCCTCGTGGCCGCGCTCGCACTCACTGCCACGGCCTGTGGTCCGACCGAGGACACGGGGTCCGACAAGCCCGCCGCCACCGAGTCCGCGAGCGCCGGCGACTCCGGAGGCATACCCGCCGATCTGGCCGACACCCTGAAGAAGCACGGGGTCGACCCGGAGAAGTGGAAGAACGGCGAGTGGAAGAACTGGGACAAGGACAAGTGGCTGCGTGAGGCCAAGGACTTCGTCAACCCGGTCATCGACGGGCTGTGGAAGACCGACCGGATGAAGTCGGCGAAGGACCCGGCCAAGACCATGTCCGCCGGGGACCTCTCCGGTGACCAGGGTGTCAGCGACCCGGAGCCGAAGCCGGTCACGGCCGAGCGCGAGAAGACGCCGTACCACAACTACGCGGCCCCGGTCGGCAAGGTGTTCTTCGACTCCCCCGAGGGCCACATGGTCTGCTCGGGCACGGTCGTCAAGGACCCGAAGAACCCGGGCAGGTCCAACCTCGTGTGGACCGCCGGTCACTGTGTCCACGCCGGCGCCAAGGGCGGCTGGTACCGCAACATCGTCTTCGTGCCCGCCTACAACGACAAGGGCAAGAGCGCCGCGGCGCTCGAGAACGCACAGCCGCAGGAAGTCGCCCCGTACGGTGCCTACTGGGCCGACTGGGCCTCCACCTCCGGCGAGTGGCTGGCCGACGGCGGCCCCACCGGCGGTGAGGGCGCTCCGTACGACTACGCGGTCCTGCATGTGAAGCCGGAGAACGGCACCAAGTCCCTCGAGGAGACCGTGGGCAACGCCCTGCCGGTGAACTTCGACGCCCCCGAGGTCGCGCAGATCAGCGCGATGGGCGCCTGGGGCTACCCTGCCGCCCCGCCGTACGACGGTCTGATCATGCACAAATGCGTCGACCGCCCCGGCCGGCTCTCCATCAGCCCCGCCACTCCCACGATGTACCGCATCGGCTGCACGATGACCGGCGGTTCCTCGGGTGGCGGCTGGTTCAGTGAGGGCAGCGACGGCAAGCTGGCGCTGGTCTCGAACACCTCCATCGGCCCGGTGACCTCGGGCTGGCTGGCCGGACCCCAGCTGGGCAAGGGCGCCGAGCAGATCTTCACGATGATGAGCGACAAGTTCGGCGACAAGTAGCGGACGCCGGACGGACACAACGGCCGACGGCCCGCTCCCCGAGGGGGAGCGGGCCGTCGGTCCGTTCTGTGCCGTGCCGTACCGCGGTCAGTGCGCCGCGGGTACGAAGGCCGCGAGGTCCGAGGCCAGTTCCTCGTGCACCCGCGCCTTGAGCAGCGTGCCCTCCGACGTGTGCTCCTCGGAGATCACCTCGCCCTCGGCGTGCACCCGGGAGACGAGTCCGCCCTGGGTGTAGGGCACGAGCGCCTCGATCTCGACCGAGGGCCGCGGCAGTTCGCTGTCGATGAGCGCGAGCAGCTCGTCGATACCGGCGCCGGTGCGTGCCGACACCGCGATCGCGTGCTTCTCGTTGCGCAGCAGCCGCTGGAGCACCAGCGGATCAGCGGCGTCCGCCTTGTTGATCACCACGATCTCGGGTACGTCCAGCGCACCCACCTCGCGGATCACCTGGCGCACGGCTGCGAGCTGCTCCTCCGGCACCGGGTGCGCGCCGTCCACCACATGCAGGATGAGGTCGGATTCGGCGACCTCCTCCATCGTGGAGCGGAACGCCTCGACGAGGTGGTGCGGCAGATGCCGTACGAACCCGACGGTGTCGGCCAGCGTGTAGATCCGTCCGCTCGGTGTCTCGGCCCGGCGCACGGTCGGGTCGAGGGTGGCGAACAGCGCGTTCTCCACCAGCACACCCGCACCGGTCAGCCGGTTGAGCAGGGAGGACTTGCCCGCGTTGGTGTATCCCGCGATCGCGACCGAAGGAACCTTGTGGCGCTTGCGCTCCTGGCGCTTGAGCTCGCGGCCGGTCTTCATCTCCGCGATCTCCCGGCGCATCTTCGCCATCTTCTCGCGGATCCGGCGCCGGTCCGTCTCGATCTTGGTCTCACCGGGACCACGGGTCGCCATGCCGCCACCGCCGCTGGAACCGCCGCCGCCCATCTGACGGGACAGCGACTGACCCCAGCCGCGCAGCCGCGGCAGCATGTACTGCATCTGTGCCAGCGAGACCTGCGCCTTGCCCTCCCGGGACTTGGCGTGCTGGGCGAAGATGTCGAGGATCAGGGCGGTCCTGTCGACCACCTTGACCTTGACGACGTCCTCCAGGTGGATCAGCTGGCCGGGGCTGAGCTCACCGTCGCAGACGACGGTGTCCGCCCCTGATTCGAGAACGATGTCGCGCAGCTCAAGCGCCTTGCCGGATCCGATGTACGTGGCCGGGTCGGGCTTGTCGCGCCGCTGGAAGACTGCGTCGAGCACCTGGGCTCCCGCCGTCTCGGCGAGTGCCGCCAGCTCGGCCAGGGACACTTCCGCGTCGTGCACCGTGCCCGAGGTCCAGACGCCGACGAGTACCACGCGCTCCAGGCGCAGCTGCCGGTACTCGACCTCGGTGACGTCCTCGAGCTCGGTGGAGAGTCCGGCCACACGCCGCAGCGCGGCGCGCTCCGAGCGCTCCAGCTGCTCGCCGTCGCGCTCTCCGTCGATCTCGTGGCTCCAGGCGACGTCCTCTTCCATCAGGGCGTCGGCCCGAAGGCCATCGGTGAGGCTCTCGGTGACATTCTCCGTGGCACTCTGCGCGTCCTGCGCGTCCTGGGGAAGGGAAGAAGAGGAGGTCATTGGATCCTTACGTCGATAGAAGTCCGTTACATCAGTCACAACGTGTGACCTCCCGGGATGATTCCCTCGGGGGAATTCTCCGGTCCGGCAGCCGTTGCGACTCGTCGATAGTGGCACGGCGGGCCCTGCCCGTCACGCGGGTTTACCCCTGCGCCGCGGGTGTCGCGCTGTGCCAGTCCGGGTGCCCGGGCATGGGCGGAGTCCTCGTCCCGTACAGCCATCCTCCGAAGAACGCGGTCAGGTCGCGTCCGGCCACCCGCGACGCCAGGGCGGTGAAGTCGGCCGTGGCCGCGTTGGAGTCCCGGTGCTTCCTCACCCAGAGCCGCTCCAGCCGGCCGAAGGCACTGTCGCCGATCTCCTGGCGGAGCGCGTACAGGACCAGAGCGCTGCCGTCGTAGACCACCGGCCGGAAGAGGCTGATCTTCTCGCCCGGTGCGGGCGCGGCGGGACGGGCGGGCGGTCCTCCCCCGGCGCGCCAGCCGTCCGACCGGGTGTAGGCGTCGCGCATGCGGCGCTCCAGCGGCTTGCCGGCGTGGTCCTCGGCGTAGCGCGCCTCGTACCAGCTGGCGTGTCCCTCGTTCAGCCAGAGGTCGGACCAGGTCTGCGGGGTGACGCTGTCGCCGAACCACTGGTGGGCCAGCTCGTGGACCATGACCGAGTCGACGTACCACTCGGGGAAGCCGCCGTCGGTGAACAGGCGCCGTTCGAAGAGGGACAGTGTCTGGGTCTCCAGCTCGAACCCGGTCTCGGTGTCGGCGACCAGCACCCCGTAGTTCTCGAAGGGATAGCGGCCGACCTGCTGTTCCATCCACTCCAGCTGGCCGGGGGTCTTCTTCAGCCAGGGCTCCAGCTTCTCCCGGTCCGCGGCCGGCACGACATCGCGCACCGGCAGCCCGTGCGGACCGGTGCGCTCGACGACGGTGGACCGCCCGATGCTGACCTGGGCCAGTTCGGTGGCCATGGGGTGGTCCGTGCGGTAGGTCCAGGTGGTGCGGTCGCCGTGCCTGCTCCGCCCGGTGCGCAGCCCGTTGGCCACCACCGTCAGATCCTGGGGGGCGGTGATCCGGAAGGTGAAGTACGCCTTGTCCGCGGGGTGGTCGTTGCCGGGGAAGACCCGGTGGCCGGCGTCGGCCTGATTGGCCATGGCGAGCCCGTCCGCGGTGCGCACCCAGCCGCCGCTGTCCGCGTCGCCCGACGGGTCGCTGGTGTGCCGGACGGTGATGCGCAGCGGCACTCCGGCCGGGAGGACGGCCGGCGGTTCGATGATCAGGTCCTCGTCCTCGACCGCGAAGCCGGCGCGCAGCCCGTTGACGTCGACGGAGCGCACGGTGCCGCGGGTGAAGTCGAGGTTGATCCGCTCCAGCGGCTCGGTCGTCCGTGCGTCGATCGTCGTGACGGCGTCCAGCGGTTCGCTGTTGCGGCCTTCGTAGCTGAGGCCGATGTCATAGGCGAGTACGTCGTATCCGGGGTTGCCGAGATGCGGGAAGAGCGGGTCACCGATGCCGAGCGGCACCGGCGAGGGCAGGGTGGCGGCGACGAGGGTGGCCGATGCGGTGGCCAGCAGGGCGGCCCGCAGACGGCGGGAGAGGAACGGCATGGACTACGGCTACCAGCGCCGCCCCGCGCTGCCCGGGCGACGCGCGACGCGCCACCCGAACGAGGTCGGCCGCGGACGGTGGTGCTGACCGCGGCCGATGGTGCGGACCGGGTCAGAGAGCGGCGACCGGGTGCTGGGCGCGGCTCACGTCGTACACCCCCGGTACGTCGCGCATCGCGCGCATCAGCGCGGGCAGTCCGGCGGCGTCGGGGAGTTGCAGCGTGTACGTGTGCCGTACGCGCTGCTCGCTCGGGGGTTCGACGGTAGCGGAGATGACCGCCGCGTCCGCCCCGGCGATCGCCTCGGTGAGGTCGGCGAGCAGCCGGGGCCTTCCGAAGGACTCGGCCACCAGCGTCACCCGGCACTCGGCGGCGTCGCCCCAGCTCACCACGACCGGGACCCGGCCCACGGCCTCCATGCGGGCGACCGCGGGACACTCCAGCCGGTGCACGGTGACGGCTCCCCCGCGCACCGTGAATCCGGTGACGTCGTCGGGGGGTACGGGGGTGCAGCAGCCCGCGAGCCGCGCGGTGGCGTCCGGCCCCTCGACCACGACGCTCGCGGCGCGGCCTGCCGCCCCCGGGGATCCGGTGCGCGCGGGCTGGGCCGGCTGTGGTCCGGGCACCCGGCCGGCCGACGGGCCTCCGGCGGTGGTCTCCGCGTGCTGCGGATGGGCGTCGAGCCAGCCGGTGATGGCGATGCGGGCGGCGGGCGTCCTCGCGTGGTCGAGCCAGTCGGGCGAGGGTCCGGACGTGGCGTCCTCGGTGAGGAGCGGCTGTACGGTGTCGCCGTCGACGAGCACGGTGCTGAGCGTGGCCAGCCGGCCGTTCACCCGGGCTCCGATACAGCTGTGTGCCGCGTCCCCGTACTGCGCGTAGGCGGCGTCGACGCAGCTGGCACCCGCGGGCAGGCCCAGCGTGCCGCCGTCGGTGCGGAAGACGGTGATCTCACGGTCCTGGGCGAGATCGGCGCGCAGGGTGGTCCAGAAGGTGTCGGGGTCGGGTGCGGACTGCTGCCACTGCAGGAGCCGGGAGAGCCAGCCGGGCCGGGTCGGGTCGGCGCGTTCTCCGTCGGCGGGCTCGGTGGGCTCGGCGGCCGGTGCGCCGCTGTCCGCCGTGTACGGATTGCCGAGCGCGATGACGCCGGCCTCGGCGACCTTGTGCATTCGGTGGGTACGGATGAGGACTTCGGCGACCTCGCCCTCCGGGCCGACCACCGCGGTGTGCAGCGACTGGTACAGGTTGAACTTGGGGGCGGCGATGAAGTCCTTGAACTCGGAGATCACCGGGGTGAAGCAGGTGTGGAGCTCGCCGAGGACGGCATAGCAGTCGGCGTCCTCGCCGACGAGCACGAGCAGCCGCCCGAAGTCGCTGCCGCGCAGTTCGCCGCGTTTGATCCGGACCCGGTGTACCGAGAGGTAGTGGCGGGGTCTGACGAGGACCTCGGCGGCGATGTCGGCCTCCCGCAGCACCGAGGCGACGTTCCCCGCGATGGCGGTGAGCGGGTCCGAGGCGGCCGTGGCGGCGGAGATCACGGAGCGGGTGTGCGTGTACTCCTCGGGGTGGAGGATGGCGAAGACCAGATCCTCCAGCTCTGTCTTGAGCGCCTGGACGCCGAGCCGTTCGGCCAGGGGGATCAGCACGTCGCGGGTGACCTTGGCGATCCTGGCCTGTTTCTCGGGGCGCATCACGCCGAGCGTGCGCATGTTGTGCAGCCGGTCGGCGAGCTTGATCGACATCACCCGGACGTCGTCCCCGGTGGCGACGAGCATCTTGCGGAAGGTCTCGGGTTCGGCCGCGGCCCCGTAGTCGACCTTCTCCAGCTTGGTCACCCCGTCGACGAGATAGCAGACCTCCTCGCCGAACTGCTCCCGTACCTGCTCGAGGGTCACCTCGGTGTCCTCGACCGTGTCGTGGAGCAGGGACGCGGTCAGCGTGGTGGTCTCGGCGCCGAGTTCGGCGAGGATGAGGGTGACCGCGAGCGGGTGGGTGATGTAGGGCTCACCGCTCTTGCGCATCTGTCCGCGGTGCGAGCTCTCCGCCAGGACGTAGGCCCGGCGCAGGACGGACAGGTCGGCGTCGGGATGGTGCGCCCGGTGTGCCTCGGCGACATGGCCGATGGCGTCGGGCAGCCGGTCCCGGGAGACCGGGCCGAGCAGTGCGACCCGGCCGAGCCTGCGGAGATCGATCCGGGGACGGCCCCGCCTGCGGATGGGAGCACCTGGGTTGGTGGCCTCTGCGCTCATGGGGCACCTCCGGCAACGTCGACCGGCGGTGGAAAGGCGCGGTCGCGCCTCCGGGCCGGTGCTTGATGCTACCGACCCCACCACGTGGCGGAGTCCCGCTCTCGCCCAGCGTGAAACGGATCACCCATTCGAGCGAAGCGCTATCCGTTCAGCGTTTCGAGCCAGGCCGGATCGATCATGCCCTCGGCGACGATCACAGCCGCTCCGGTCATCTCGATCCCGCCGTCCGGGTGCTCGGTGATCACGAGGGTGCCGCCCGGCAGATCGACGGTGTACGTGACCGGCGCGCCGGTCACCGCCGGGTCCGCCGCGTCCCGGCGGGCCGCGGCGACGGCCACGGCGCACGCGCCGGTGCCGCAGGACCGGGTCTCGCCCGAGCCTCGCTCATGGACCCTCATCGCGACGTGGCGGGGCCCGCGGTCCACGACGAATTCGATGTTGACGCCGTCGGGGTAGACGGCGGCCGGGCCGAACGACGGCTCGGACAACAGATCACCGGCGTGCGCCAGGTCGTCGACGAACGCGACCGCGTGCGGGTTTCCCATGTTCACGTTGCGGGCGTCCCAGCTGCGCCCGTCGACGGTGACGGTGACGCTCTCGGCCGGGAGCACGGCGCGGCCCATGGAGACGGTGATGTCGCCGTTCTTGGCGAGGTGCACCTTCTTCACGCCGCCGCGGGTGGCGACCGCGAGGTCGCCCTGCTCCACGAGGCCCGCGCGCTGGAGATAGTGGGCGAAGACCCGCACTCCGTTGCCGCACATCTCGGCGACCGAGCCGTCCGCGTTGCGGTAGTCCATGAACCACTCGGCCTCGTCCGCCATGGCCCGCGCCTCGGGGTGCGCGGCGGACCGGACCACGTGCAGCAGCCCGTCACCGCCGATACCCGCCCTGCGGTCGCACAGCCGGGCGACGGCGGACGCGGGCAGGCCGACGGCGTTGTCCGGGTCGGGAACGATCACGAAGTCGTTCTCGGTGCCGTGGCCCTTGAGGAAGGCGATCTGCGAGATGGTCACGGGACAACTGTACGAGGCCGCACCGACAGCGCGGAGAACCGGCCCGCCGGACGGGCGGGCCGCGGGGACCACCGGCCGGTCCTGATCCGGCCCGGGTCCCGGTCCGTCAGCCGCGCAGCCGGGCCACGCGCCAGACGGCCAGTGCGACGAGCGCGGCGCACACCGCGACGTACAGGGCGATCACGCGCCAGTCGGGGCGTTCTCCGGAGCCCCTGGACGGCAGTCCCGGCCAGGTGTATCCGACGCGGCGGGCGGCCATCATGCCCCAGCCCGCGGCGCAGCAGCTGATCAGCAGTCCCAGCATGGCGACGACGGCACCGCCGTCGCCGAACTCGAAGGCGAGCGGGAAGGCGAACATCAGCGATCCCACTGCCGCGAGCATGACGATCGGCGCGAGCTGCCAGATCCGCAGTCTGCGGGCGGGACGCAGTTCGACCTCGACCTCGGGGGTCACCTCGAGCTCATCGGGCCCGTCGGGGCTCAAGCGTCCTGCCTCGTGCTGCGTGTCCGGTGCGTCTTGTTCCGTGTCGCGAGGGCCGGCCTCCATCGCCACGCGCCCTCCCAACTCGGACTCCACTGGTCGATCGATGCTCGATGATGGCACGCCCCAGGTCGCCGAATTGACGGGCCGAGCTTCCCGATGCCATCACGTGATCAGGCTGTTATAGCCCCGCTTTGGGGTTTATGCAGGTCAGACGCGTGCTGCTGGTCGGCGAGTCAGCAAGAGGTCAGCAATAGCCCCAGGTCAGCGCCCGATTGACCGGTCGCGACCGGCCCGGAGAAGGACCATCTCCCATCATGTCGAACAAGCTTGCACGGGGTGTGGGGAGCTTCTTCGAGCCCTGCGCGTGCCCCAGGGCGTCGAGCCGCCCGCACCTCTACGCGATCCGCTTCCGCAACACCCCGGGGCGGGCAGACCGGGGAGTCCGGCTTCCCCAGCCAGGACGCCGCCGTCGAGCGCGCCCGACCGAGCTCCGCGCGGCGGTCGAGGCCCGCCTGCGGCGGACCGGAGTGACCGAACGCTCCCACAACGACTCGAACAGCGTCGTCAGGTTACGCACACGGCCGTGGCCGGCTCCGAGTCGCCTCGGGCCGCCCACGGCCGCGGTCTGTGCGGAAGAGCTGTGCGGATCTATTCGGATCTATTCGGCGATCAGATCCGGAATGTGCAGCAGCGCGGTGCTCGACGACGATTCGTCGGGTCCGCCCTCGCCGTAGATCATCAGATCGTGCCGGTCGTTGATGCCAAAGGCGTAGGTCGGCAGGAAC
Source organism: Streptomyces sp. NBC_00876 (assembly GCF_045207435.1). Classification (NCBI taxonomy): domain Bacteria; kingdom Bacillati; phylum Actinomycetota; class Actinomycetes; order Kitasatosporales; family Streptomycetaceae; genus Streptomyces; species Streptomyces sp. NBC_00876. The sequence goes on along the minus strand of NZ_CP108800.1, from coordinate 6,379,815 downwards.
CAGTCATTGCCGGGAATCATCGACGACAGATCCCATAGCCGGCCCTGCGGATCCCACAGTGCCGAGACCTCGAAATCGGGCTGCAGTTCCACCGTGCCGAGGATCCAGCCGTCGGTGGTGATCTTCTCCGCCGTAGCGTTGAATCCGTAGTCCGGCAGGCGTTTCATGCCGCCCGACGGCGTCCAGACGAACGCGTCGTCCCCGCTGGCGCCGACCACCGAGCCGGCCGCGTTGACCCCGAGGGCCACCGAATTGGACTGCCCCGAAAGGGTGCCGAGATTCGTGATCCTGCCGGTCGAGGCATTCCAGCTGACGGCCCGTCGCGCGCCTTCGGTGGTGAGCGACGACCCGACCGCGGTTCCTTGGGCGCTGATAGCCCTCGGCTGGGTTTCCGCGGTGTTGGCCGACAGCTGAGCCAGCTTGGTGAATCCGCCGGTCCTGGTCCAGCTGAACGGGTCGGCGTAGGCGTGTCCCTGGCTGTTCTCATCCCGATACTCAAGGCTCGCGAACCCGACGACGGTGCCTCCGTCACTGATGCCGGTGGCATATCCGCTGGTGTAGGCCCTCTCCCGCCACTCCGGCAGCCCGAGATCGGTCACACTGCCGTCGGCTGCCCACGTTGCCGGACGGTCGCTCCCCTCCGGGTGGTGGAGCATCCCGGCCGCTTCCCGCCGCTCGTTCATGTCCAGCGCCGAGCCGTACGTCCCCGTGCCGAGGTTCAGGTCGGTGAAACCCGCGTCCTTGGTCCAGGTGGTCGGCGTCATCTTCGAGTTGACCTGCCGATCGCCTGCGACCACACCGTCATGGGTGAGTTTCGCTCCGACGAAGGGCCTTTCCCACTTCACCACCTCCATCTTCGGCGCGACAACGCTGTTGATCCGGACCTTCGCAGCACCCACGATCGTGCCGTCGGAGTTCGCGACCCGGACCCGGCCGATGACGGGCTCGGACGTCTGGGTGACCGCGCTCAGGTCGATGCCGGCGGCCACCGGCATCGACTGCCCCGGCCTCAGCAGGGACGCCTCGTCGGACTTGGCGGTTATGGTGCCGATACCGCGGGAGAACATCTCCTCGTGATAGTCGAAGGTCGCCGGCCCTGACGGGATATCGGCGCCGGTCACCACCACGAAGTAGGTGCCGGGCGCAGGATCGTCCAGGACGATCCGCTCGGCACCGGGCCCGATGTTCATGCTGGTGCCAGCGATGCCACGGGCACCGACGATGTACATGTCGAGATCGGCATCGTCGGCGCGGGACGTCAGCGCCACGTCCAGTCGCGTCGACTGCCGCGGCACGTCGACACGATTCGCCGTGAGCTGTCCGTTGGCGACGGTGGAGAACAGGTTCCTGACGAACCCGAGCTCACCGTCGGTGGCGTGGAGCTTCGCCGTGCCCCAGGTGTTCGTCCCGGTGAACTTGACCGACTCCTTCTGGTGCACGGTGGCCGACTGCAGGGTCGTCACGTCCGGCGCGAACGACATTCCCTGCAGGGCGACCGTTGCCGTGAAGGGATTGTGAGCAACGCTCGAGGTCCGTCGCGCTTCGACCACGAACTCCCAGATGCCCGCCTTCGGCCGCGGCACGGCCCTGGACTTCGGATCGCATCCGGCCGGGTCGGGGTAGCCGGTGTAGCAGTGATCGCTGGCGTTGGAGTCGGCCGGGATCCCGTCGGGATCGATGGGCAGGACTCGCATCTGGCTGCCCTTGGCCTGTCCAGCCAGGTTCAGTTGCAGGGCCTCGACGCCTTCCGGCACCGCGACCAGGAACGAGTTCGTCCCGCTGCGGCCCAGGGTGCCGGCCCTGCTGACCTGATACGCCGGGCCGCTCGGCGGTTCCGCCGCCAGCACGGTCACCGCTACGAACCGGTCGATGCCGGCCGTGGCCGGATCATCGATGGTCATGATCGCGCTGTGCACACCGGCCGTCTTCGGATGGGCGGTCACCGTCACCGTGCTCGAGGCGCCGAGAGCCGACGACAGGGTCTTCGGCGCCCGGAACGTGCCGTCGTTGCCGACCCAGCCGATCCGGCTCGTGGTGTGCCCTGTCTTCCCGTTGGTCCTCGTCGCCGTCACCCGGTACGACTTGTCGGTCCCCACCGGCTGGCCACCCGACCCGGGCAGGCACCGGTTGTAGATCCCGGCACCCCTGTCCGGCGTGGCCAGATTGCCTGACAGCGCCGTGCACACCGGGGCGGAGACGTCGAAGTTGTTGGTCCGCACGCCCTTCGAAAGCGTCTTCCAGGCTGCCGGAATGTTGACCAGTCCGGCCCCCTGGGCGGTGGTCGGCACACCGTCGATCGGTGTCGCCGTTCCGGTGAGCACGGAGCGGAGCGCCGTCGGACCGGCTTCGACGTTCCGGGACTTCGCCGCCGACAGCAGCAGGGCCGCGGCCCCCGTCACCTGAGGTGCCGCCATCGAGGTGCCGTTCATCATGCCGTAGCCGACCGGCAGGGAGTAGCCCGCCTCCGGCACGGCCTGTCCTTCCAGCCAGCCGGGGATCGAGGAGACCGCCGCTCCCGGGGCGCTGACCGCGGGTGCGAGCGCGCCGTCCTCGGACGGGCCGTGCGAGGAGAACCCGAAGAGACCTTGCGGTGCATCGACCGCGGAACCGTAGTCGGCCCACCAGGTCTCCTTGCTCACCGACGCCGCAACAGCCAGCACCGAGGAGGAGACGGACGGGGAGCCGACGGTATTGGTGCCCGCACCCTCGTTACCGGCCGCCACCACGATCTGCACGCCGAAGCGGCTGGTCAGCTTGGTGTACAGCTGGGATATCACGTCGGATCCGTCGTTGAGCGCCGGCAATCCGCCGATCGAGAGGTTGACCACGTCGACGCCGCGATTGACGACCAGGTCGATCATCCCCTCGGTGAGGGCCGCCTCGGTGCAGCCGCCGCCCCAGGTGCAGGCCCGGGACGAGACGATCTGCGCACCGGGAGCCACACCGTGCATCGCGCCGCCGAGCAGAGACGTACCGGCGATGATCCCGGCGACGTGCGAGCCGTGCGAGCCGGACGGCAGCCCGATGTTCACGTAGTTCATCACCTTGCCGACGTTGCTGCCGCCCAGTGGCGACAGGTCGACGTTGTCGCGGTAGTCCACGACGAACGGAATCCGTTCGGTGACAGCGGTCTGCGGATCCTCGGTGCCGAAATGGCCGATCTGCCGTTGCCGGCCGTAGGGCGACATCGCCGGCGCATCGGTGAAGTCGTGGTCGCCGTCGGAGTCCACCCACATCCGGTGGGTCTGCGGGTCGTACAGCACGCCGAACCGGTCGTCGGTGCTGCGGTTGTTGTTGAGGTCGCCACCGAAATCGCTCTGGGTGGTGCTCATCTCGTAGAACAGGCCGAGTTGGAAGTTTCCTTCCGGCGCCGTCCAGGTGGCCCCGGCGTAGTCGAACCGGGGGCCCGTCACCGCCTTGCTCATCTTCACCCAGGTTCCGTCGCCATCCGTCACCGGATCGGTGGCCGTCACCCAGTCGACCACCTTCGGCCGACCGTCGCTGGTCTTCTGAAGGGCTGCGTGATCGAGGTCGACGCCGGTGTCGAGCACCCCGACGGTGATGCCGCGCCCATCCCACTTGTGGTTCGCCGCGACGAAATCGGTGGCCCCGATGTCGTTGACCGGCAGGTACGGATTGTCGGCAGGGGTGGCCGCGTTCGGCGCCGCCGGGTGAGCGGCGCCGGCCTTGGCATCGGCCGGGCTCACGGCGTTGCCCGACTGCGGGTTCGGAACGCGGTAGGTCTTGTCGAGGTCGATGGCCTTCACCGCCGGGAGCGCAGCCAGACTCTGTACCTTGCCGGTCGGAACGGTGGCCCGGACGTAGCCGATCTCCGGCTGGACTCTGCCGACCGTTCCACCGGCTCCGGCGACGGCTGCGGACACCTCCTTGGTGTTACCGGAGTTCGCGAGCAGCATCACCGTCACGGTCTTGGCCTTGGTGGCCTGCGCCTGCTGGAGCACCTGGGTGTCGTGGGCGCCGAGCTTCTCCGAACTCCGGCCGGCGGGTGCCGTGGCATCCAGCGGCTTGAATCCCTTGTCGTCCGTGGGCGGCTGATACGGATCGCTGTCAGCGGGCGACGTCGCGGAGAAGGGCACCCGAGGGCCGCCGGCCGCCGGGCCGTCGGTACCTGGACCGTCCGGTGCCGCGGCGGCGATGGTCGGCTGCCCGATGCCCAGGGCCGCAGCGGCCATCACCGCGGTGCCGATGACGATTAATGAGCGGGGTCGCCGTCGTCTCATATCGCTCCTTCGGGTTCCGTTGCCGGGCTCGGTCGCGGGCCCGTCCTGGAAACCTCGCAGTTGGAACAGGAACGCAGCAATGACCAGTGCGCGGCGGACGTGTGACATGGCGGCATTCCGCCACGGCCCGGGGAGGCAGGACGAACAGGAGGGCGGCGAAGACGGACCGGGACACGAGGAACGCGAACGACCGGCTCGAGAAGAGCCCGCCGATGACGTCGGGAATCAGGCCGAAGAGGCTGCGGATCTACGCTGTAGCCGCTCGTTCGACCAACGTCAGCGCCTGGCCCGGGAGTTCCCCGCGGTGATCCGCGCCACCGTCCAGCCAGTGGACGCGCGGGTCGCGGCGGAACCAGGAGTCCTGGCGGCGCGCGAAGCGCTTGGTGGCGCGCACGGTCTCGGTGCGCGCCTCGTCGTCCGTGCACTCCCCCGACAGTGCGGCGAGCACCTGCTGATAGCCCAGCGCCCGGGAGGCGGTGCGCCCGTCCCGCAGCCCCTGCGCCTCCAGGGCGCGCACCTCGTCCACGAGGCCGGCCTCCCACATGCGGTCGACGCGCAGGGCGATGCGCTCGTCGAGCTCGGGGCGGGCCACGTCGACGCCGATCTGGACGGCGTCGTAGACCGCATCGTTACCGGGGAGGTTGGCGGTGAAGGGCTTGCCGGTGATCTCGATGACCTCGAGGGCCCTGACGATGCGCCGGCCGTTGCTCGGCAGGATGGCGCGGCCCGCCTCCGGGTCGGCGGCGGCAAGCCGCTCGTGCAGCGCTCCGGAGCCGTGCTCGGCCAGCTCCGCCTCCAGCGCGGCCCGGACGCCGGGGTCCGTACCGGGGAACTCCAGGGCGTCGATCGCGCCCTTCACGTAGAGGCCGGAGCCTCCCACCAGTACGGGGGTACGGCCCTCGGCGAGCAGCCGGTCGATCTCGGCCCGGGCCAGGCGCTGGTACTCCGCGACGCTCGCGGTCTCGGTGACGTCCCAGATGTCCAGCAGGCGGTGCGGTACGGATGCGCGCTCGGCGAGCGTCAGTTTCGCGGTGCCGATGTCCATCCCCCGGTAGAGCTGCATGGAGTCGGCGTTGATCACTTCGCCCCCGAGCTGCTGAGCGAGGAACACCCCCAGATCCGACTTTCCTGCTGCGGTGGGACCGACGACGGCGATGACCCGCGGTGCGGGAGCTGGACTTCTCACTGAGACAGTCTCGCAAACCCCGGGCCCGTTCCCGAACGGGCGAAGGCGGCCGCGGGGTGGGCACCACGTCGCGCGCCGCCGAGTAAAATGGCGGACGTATATGGGTGTTTCCTCATGGTTCTGCCGTTTTGCCACCTCGGTCGCCGATACCGCGCCCGGGAGCGTGGACGGCAGCGCGGCGGGTACCCGGACCTGAGAGAGCACGCGCACGCAGCCCCCAGCAGAGAAGGTGTCCGATGGGCTTCATGGACAATTTGAAGGCGAAGCTGAGCCCGGCGAAGGACAAGGTGAGCGACCTCGCGCAGCAGCACGGGGACAAGATCGACCAGGGGCTCGACAAGGCCGCGCGGACGGTGGACGCGAAGACCAAGGGCAAGTACAGCGACAAGATCGTGTCCGGCACGCAGAAGGCCAAGGACGCCGTGGACCGGCTGTCCCAGAAGGACGGGGGCGGTACGCCGCCCGCACCGGGCAGCACTCCGCCGGCTTCCTGACACCGGGCCGGCAGGACAGCACGACGGCCGTGGAGCGGCATCGCTCCACGGCCGTCGTGCGTGTTACGTGCGTGTTAGGGGGTGCGGCAGTCGTGCGGGTACGGGTCGTGCGGGTACGGGGAGTCGCTCAGGACCAGGCCGCGACCAGGTAGCCCACGCCGTACGGGGCGTCGTCGTACAGCAGCCTGCCGTCCAGGCCGGCCCCCTCGGCCGCCCCCGCGAGCACCTGCCAGGGCGCGCGGCCCGCGGCCTTGAGTTCGTACGCCAGCTCCTCGTCGAGCGCGATCAGCGCATCCGTGTCCGCCGTGCCCAGGGCGTGCGAGGCCGCCGCGTCGAACCCCGCGGCGCGCTCGTCGAGGTATCCCGGGGCCTTCAGGGTGCGGCAGGCGCTGCCGTCGCCCATCACCAGCAGCGCCACCCGGTCAGCCCGGCCGGCCAGCGCCCGCCCGTTCTCCGTGCAGCGCGCCGCCTCCAGCGGCTCCCCCACGCCCAGCGCCTCGACCGGGGTGTCCGCCCAGCCGGTGCGGGCCAGCAGCCACGCGCCGACCGCGAGCGACGGCGGAAGCGGGCGGCCTGCGGTCTCGCCCAGGTCCCGCCCGAGCCGTACGTCCAGAGCGACGCCGAACTCCTCGAAGGTGCCGGTGGCGCCCTCGTGGTGGACGCCGCGGCCGGCCTGATCCGCCGGGCCGACCACGATCAGCAGATCGGGCCGGGAGGCGGCCAGCACGCCCAGGGCGTCGGTGCACGCGGTCCTCGCGGCATCGAGCTCGGGCGCGGCACCGGCGGCGACGTCGGGGACCAGCAGCGGCGGGCAGGGGCAGACAGCGGCGGCGACAAGCATGGTGGGCAGCGTACTGGCTGGGACAGCCCACACCCGTCGGCGCTGCGGCGTCAGGGACGCCGCAGCCGCCTCGGGACCTGAACCGGCCCGGCCGTCAGTCGCAGCCGCAGCCCGGGGTCGAGGCGGCGGGCTGCGGCGCCGGGGCGCCGATCCCGGGCAGCCCCAGCATGACTCCGGCGGGCTTGGGGGCCGCGGCGGCGGTGCGCTTGGCCCAGGCGTCCCCCGAGCGGGTCCGCCGCACCCCGAGGGGTGCGCCCTCGGCGAGCAGGTGGTGCGGGGCGGCGTAGCTGATCTCGACGGTCACCACGTCGCCCGGCCGTACGTCCTGGTCCGGCTTGGTGAAGTGGACCAGGCGGTTGTCGGGCGCGCGGCCGGAGAGCCGGTGGGTCGCGCCGTCCTTGCGGCCCTCGCCCTCCGCGACCATGACGTCGAGCGTCCGGCCGACCTGCTTCTTGTTCTCCGACCAGGAGATCTCCTCCTGGAGGACGGACAGGCGCATGTAGCGCTCCTGGACGACCTCCTTGGGGATCTGCCCGTCCATGTCGGCGGCGGGGGTTCCGGGGCGCTTGGAGTACTGGAAGGTGAAGGCGTTGGCGAAGCGCGCCTCGCGGACCGCGTGCATGGTCTGCTCGAAGTCCTCCTCCGTCTCGCCGGGGAAGCCGACGATGATGTCGGTGGAGATCGCGGCGTCCGGCATCGCGGCCCGCACCTTGTCGATGATGCCGAGGAAGCGTTCCTGCCGGTACGAGCGCCGCATGGCCTTCAGGATCGTGTCGGAACCGGACTGCATCGGCATGTGGAGCTGCGGCATCACGTTCGGCGTCTCGGCCATGGCCGCGATCACGTCGTCGGTGAAGTCGCGCGGGTGCGGCGAGGTGAAGCGGACCCGCTCCAGGCCCTCGATCCGCCCGCAGGCGCGCAGCAGCTTGGAGAACGCCTCCCGGTCGCCGATGTCGGAGCCGTACGCGTTCACGTTCTGGCCGAGCAGGGTGATCTCGGATACGCCCTCGGCGACCAGGGCCTCGATCTCGGCCAGGATGTCGCCGGTCCGGCGGTCCTTCTCCTTGCCGCGCAGGGCCGGGACGATGCAGAAGGTGCAGGTGTTGTTGCAGCCGACGGAGATCGAGACCCAGGCGGCGTACGCGGACTCGCGGCGGGTGGGGAGCGTCGAGGGGAACGCCTCCAGGGATTCGGCGATCTCGATCTGCGCCTCCTCCTGGATCCGGGCACGCTCCAGCAGCACGGGCAGCTTGCCGATGTTGTGCGTACCGAAGACGACGTCGACCCAGGGGGCCCGCTCGACGATGGTGTCGCGGTCCTTCTGCGCGAGGCAGCCGCCGACCGCGATCTGCATCCCGGGGCGCTTCGTCTTCATCGGGGCGAGCCGGCCGAGGTTGCCGTAGAGCTTGTTGTCGGCGTTCTCCCGCACCGCGCAGGTGTTGAAGACGACAACATCGGCGTCTCCGTCACTGCCTTCGGGCGCCCGTACGTATCCGGCGTCCTCCAGCAGTCCCGACAGCCGCTCGGAGTCGTGGACGTTCATCTGGCACCCGTAGGTGCGCACCTCATAGCTTTTTCTGACGTCCACTGCTTCGCTCCGGTTGCCGCTGCTCATGCGACAAGGGTAGGCGCTGCCGGGGCGCCTCCCGCCGCGGGCGGCCCGCGGACCCCTCCGCCGGACCCCGCGGCGGCCGGGAGATCCGACGGCACCCCTGGTCATCGCCCGCAGCGACCTGGCAGGATCGCCGCCATGCTCCCGCCGGCACTGTCCCGAATCGGCCGGCGTCGCTCCCTGCGGGCGGGCGCCGCCCTCGTCGTCGTGCTCGGGCTGCTCCTGTGGTGGCTGCTCCCCCTCGGGGACCCCGCGCCGAGCGGCACGCTGACCTTCAGCACCGGTGTCCGCAGCGGTGTCTACCAGCGCTACGGCGACCGGCTGAAGGACGCACTCGCCAAGGACCTGCCCGATGTGTCGATAAACCTGCAGACCAGCGAGGGCTCGCAGCAGAACATCGCCAGGGTGGCGACGGGCAAGGCCGACTTCACCATCGCCACCACCGACGCCGTCGCCACCTATCTGCGGGACAGGAAGCCGGGCGCCGACCGGCTGCGCGGCTGCGTCCGGCTGTACGACGACTACGTCCAGCTGGTCGTGGACCGGAGCTCGGACATCCGCAAGGTCGCGGACCTGCGGGGCAAGAAGGTCGCGGTGGGACAGCCGGGGTCGGGGGTGCGGCTGGTCGCCGACCGGCTGATGACGGCCGCCGGGCTGGATCCCGTCAACGACGTCACGGCGATTCCGGCCGGGATCGACACCATGCCCAAGCTCCTGGAGAGCGGCCGGCTCGACGCGTTCTTCTGGTCCGGCGGGCTGCCGACCACCGCCGTGGCCGATCTCTCGGACCGCTTCGCGATCCGGCTGGTCCCGCTGGAGGACCCGCTGATCAAGGAACTCCAGGCGGCGGGCGGCTCCACCCGCTACTACCGCTCGGCCGTGATGCCCGCCGACGCCTACCGGAACGCTCAGCAGGGGCAGGCCGTGCCCACCGTGGCAGTGGCCAATGTGCTGGTCACCACGGACCGTACGGACGCCGCGATGACCGAGGCGTTCACCCGGACCGTGATCGACAGCCGTGACCGCATCGGGCGCGAGGTGCACGCCGCACAGCTGGTGGACCTGCGGACCGCGATCTACACGGATCCGCTGCCGCTGCACGAAGGGGCCAAGCGCTACTACCGCTCGGTCAAACCCTGATCCGTCCGTCGGGCGGGCTCCGGCCGGCCCGCAGGACCGCTCGGCCGTACCCCGCCCCTGACCGGATCAGCCGTGCGGGCCCCGGACGGCCCGCAGGATCCGCTCAGCCGTACCGCTCCGGCAGGCTCAGCCGTGCGGGCCGTTGCGGGGTACCGACACCGTCACCCGCAGACCGTGCGGCTCGTGCCGCGCGTAGGTGAGCGCGCCGCCGCTCGTGGCGAGGAGCGCGTGGGAGATGGAGAGGCCGAGTCCGGACCCCCGTACGTTCTGGTGCTGGGCGCTGCGCCAGAACCGGTCCCCGACGCGCTCCATCTCCGGCTCGCTGAGACCCGGTCCGCGGTCCGCCACGACGACGGTGACGCACTCGCTGCCGGAGGCGACCGTGACCCTGACCTCCTCGCCCGCGGGGGTGAACTTGAGGGCGTTGTCGATCACCGCGTCGAGCGCGCTGGAGAGCGCGATCGGATCCGCCCAGGCCGTGACGGCCGGGCTGCCGTCCGCCCGGAGCCGTACGCCCTTCTCCTCGGCCACCGGCCGCCAGGAGGCGATGCGCTCGGCGGTGAGCGCGCCGATGTCCGTGAGCTGCAGATCGGCGTCCGCGTGCTCGGCCAGCGCCAGGTCGAGCAGGTCGTCGAGTACCTGGCCGAGGCGCTTTCCCTCCGTACGCACGGAGGCGATCTCCTCGTTGCCCTCAGGGAGTTCGAGGGCGAGCAGCTCGATCCGCAGCAGCAGGGCGGCCAGTGGGTTGCGCAACTGGTGGGAGGCGTCCGCGACGAAGGCCCGCTGCTGCTCCAGCACGTCCTCGACGTTGTCGGCCATCTCGTTGAACGAGCGTGCCAGGCGCCTGAGTTCCGGAGGGCCGCCGGAGGCCACCACCCGGGAGCGCATCCGCCCGCTGGCGATGTCGTGGGCGGCCGTGTCCAGCGTCTGCACCGGCAGCAGGACCCAGCCGGTGAGCCGGTTCGCGGCGCCGACGGCCACCAGCATCGCGATCACCTCACCGGCCACGATCACCAGCCAGCCGCGGAGCGTGTCGGCGCGCATCTGGTCGGTGGGCGAGTCGATGACGACGACGGCGATCACGTCGCCGTCCCGCACGACGGGCGACGCGACGACCACCCGGCCGTGCTGCCAGGGCCACACCTGCGGCGGATCGTGGCTGCGCCGGCCGAGCAGGGCCTCCTTGAACGCCTCACGCCCCTCGCCCTCGACCGGCAGCCGCCAGGCCGCGGGGGCCTTGGCCATGGCGGAGTCGTCGCGGTAGAAGACGCCGGCCCGGATGCCGTACACGGAGTCGTACGCCTTCAGCTCCGTCCGGAGCGTGCGGCGCCGTTCGTCGTAGCCGCTGTTGCGTTCGGTCATGTACTGGGCGAGCGCGGCGAAGCGCGTCGTGTCGTCGATCCGGTCGATCACGAGCCGCTGCTGCTGCGCCGCGGCCACGCTGACGGCGAGCGGGAAGCCGAGCGCGAGCAGGACGCTCGCCATGAGGACGATGAGGAGCGGAAGCAGCCGGGTGCGCAACGGGAACGTACGCCTCTACGCGGAAGGTGCGACGAGGCGGTAGCCGACCCCGCGCACCGTCTCGATGAGGGCGGGCAGCCGGAGCTTGGAGCGCAGGGAGGCGACGTGCACCTCCAGCGTGCGCCCCGTCCCCTCCCAGCTCGTACGCCACACCTCGCTGATGATCTGCTCGCGGCGGAACACCACACCGGGCCGCTGGGCGAGCAGCGCGAGGAGGTCGAACTCCTTGCGGGTGAGCTGGACTTCGCTTCCGTCAACGCTGACCCGGCGGGTCGGCAGCTCGATGTGCACATGTCCCAGGCGCAGCGCGGCGACGGGCGTGGGCGCGGTGTCCTCACCGGTCGTCTTGCGCCGGCTGACGGCGTGGATACGGGCGAGGAGCTCGCCGGTGTCGTACGGCTTGGTCACGTAGTCGTCCGCGCCGAGGTTCAGTCCGTGGATCCGCGAGCGGACGTCGGCGCGGGCGGTCACCATGATCACCGGTACGGAGCTGCGCTTGCGGATCTTCCCGCACACCTCGTAGCCGTCCTGGTCCGGCAGCCCGAGGTCGAGGAGTACGACACCGAAGGGTTCCGTGTCCGCGGGCAGGAGTGCCTGAAGCGCCTCGTCGCCGCTGCGGGCGTGCACCACCTTGAAGCCGTGCCGGGCGAGGATCGCGGACAGGGCGGCGGCGACGTGGTTGTCGTCCTCGACGAGCAGCAGTCTCATGGGCCCCCCTCTCCGAGGTGCGGTGTCGGTACGGTCGCGTACACCTCCGGTCACTTCCCCGTACCGGGGCGTTTTACGTCAGGGTGTACCAGAGCATCCACTCCGATGACCGGTGGGCCAGTCAAGGCCCCTTCCGTTGCATCCAGGTTTCCGTTATGCACCCGGTACGCCCGGACCCGCTCCCGGAGCGTCCCGTTCACGCGGTGTGTCCGGTTGCCGCCGGATCGTTATGCTCAATTTCCGCTCAGATGTAATGACGCTGGTAGCACTGCGTCACTAGGGTCCTTCCCAACCGAGGAGGACGGAGCAAGAAGCCGATGAGCGGAGTTTCAGTAACCAAGGGCGCCCAGGACGCTGCACCCGCGGCCGGCGACCTGGTTGTGCTGAGCAACGTCAACAAGCACTTCGGCGCGCTGCATGTGCTCCAGGACATCGACCTGACGATCGCCCGTGGCGAGGTCGTGGTCGTCATCGGGCCCTCCGGGTCCGGGAAGTCCACGCTGTGCCGCACGATCAACCGCTTGGAGACGATCGACTCGGGCGCGATCTCGATCGACGGAAAGCCCCTGCCCCAGGAGGGCAAGGAGCTGGCGAGGCTGCGTGCCGATGTCGGCATGGTCTTCCAGTCGTTCAATCTCTTCGCCCACAAGACGGTGCTCGAGAACGTGATGCTCGGTCAGCTCAAGGTCCGCAAGACGGACAAGAAGGCTGCCGAGGACAAGGCGCGTTCGCTGCTCGACCGGGTGGGCGTCGCGACCCAGGCCGACAAGTACCCCTCCCAGCTCTCCGGCGGCCAGCAGCAACGTGTGGCGATCGCACGGGCGTTGGCCATGGACCCCAAGGTCATGCTCTTCGACGAGCCGACCTCCGCGCTCGACCCGGAGATGATCAACGAGGTGCTGGAGGTCATGCAGCAGCTCGCCCGCGAAGGCATGACCATGGTCGTCGTCACCCATGAGATGGGTTTCGCGCGCTCCGCGGCAAACCGGGTTGTTTTCATGGCCGACGGGAAGATCGTCGAAGAAGCCACGCCCGACCAGTTCTTCAGCAACCCGCGCAGTGACCGTGCCAAGGACTTCCTTTCGAAGATCCTTCACCACTGATGGAGCTTTCAGCGCCGGTCCCCGGACCGGCTGATCACTCACATCGCGTCAACTCTAGGGAATTTCACCATGCAGCTTCGTAAGGTCACCGCCGCCTCGGCCGCCGTGCTCGCTCTCGCCCTGACCGCCACCGCCTGTGGTTCCGACGACAAGGACGACGCGTCCGGTTCGGGCGGCGGCAAGGGGATCACGATCGGCATCAAGATCGACCAGCCGGGTATCGGCCTGAAGACCCCGGACGGCAAGTACACCGGTTTCGACGTCGATGTCGCCACGTACGTGGCCAAGGAACTGGGCTACGCCGCCAAGGACATCACCTTCAAGGAGACCAAGAGCGCCGACCGCGAGACGTCGATCGAGCGCGGTGACGTGAAGTTCATCGCCGCCTCCTACTCGATCAACGACGAGCGTCTGGCGAAGGTCGACTTCGCGGGCCCGTACCTCCTCGCCCACCAGGACATCCTGGTCCGCGCCGACGACAACTCGATCAAGTCCCCGGCGGACCTGAACAACAAGAAGCTCTGCTCGGTCACCGGCTCGACCTCGGCGCAGAACGTCAAGGCCAAGCTGGCCCCCAAGGCGCAGCTCCAGGAGTACGGCGGCTACTCGGAGTGCCTGACCGGCCTGGAGAACAAGGTCATTGACGCGCTGACCACGGACGACAGCATCCTGGCCGGCTACGCCTCGCAGGACGCCAACAAGGGCAAGTTCAAGCTGGCCGGCTTCAAGATGACCAACGAGAACTACGGCATCGGCCTGAAGAAGGGCGACGCCGACCTCAAGAAGAAGATCAACGACGCGCTGACCAAGATGGTCTCGGACGGTTCGTGGGACAAGGCCGTGAAGGCCAACTTCGGCCCGGCGGGCTACAAGAACGAGCCCGCCCCGAAGATCGGCAACGTCGTCAAGTGAAGCAGGGCTGACCGGGCGCGCCGCCACTGACGGCGGCGCGCCGTGCCCTCCTACACGCGGAAGCGCGGGAGATCGTGTTCGACTTTCTTGAAGGTTACGACCTGCTGGGGGCCTTCTGGGTGACGGTGCAACTCACCGTCGCCTCCGCCCTCGGCTCCCTCATATGGGGAACGCTGCTGGCCGGCATGAAGGTCAGCCCGGTCCCCCTGATGCGCGGTTTCGCGACCGGCTACGTCAACGTGGTCAGGAACATCCCCCTGACCGTGATCATCATGTTCTCCTCGCTGGGTCTGTTCTCGACGCTCGGCGTCAAGCTCGGCGGCAGTGACTTCACGACCATCAACTTCCGCCTCGCCGTGCTGTCGTTGAGCGCCTACACCGCCGCGTTCGTGTGCGAGGCGCTGCGGTCCGGCATCAACACGGTGCCGGTCGGCCAGGCCGAGGCGGCACGCGCCCTCGGACTGAGCTTCACCCAGGTACTGCGGCTGATCATTCTTCCGCAGGCCTTCCGCGCGGTCGTCAATCCGCTCTCCAACGTGCTGATCGCGCTGACGAAGAACACCACCGTCGCTTCCGCGATCGGGGTGGCGGAGGCCTCGTACCTGATGAAGGAGATGTTCGAGAACGAAGCGCAACTGCTTCTGATCGCGTCCGTCTTCGCGTTCGGGTTCATCGTCCTGACCCTCCCGACCGGCCTCATCCTCGGCTGGGTGAGCAAGAAGGTGGCGGTGAAGCGATGACCTCGGTCCTCTACGACGCCCAGGGGCCGCGCGCCAAGCGCCGGAACATCCTCTACACCGTCCTGTTCGTGCTGGGCGCAGCAGCCGTGGTGTGGTGGGTGTACGACGGTCTCGCCTCCAAGCACCAGCTCGACTGGATCAAGTGGAAGCCCTTCTTCACCAGCTCCCAGCCGTGGGAGACGTACATCTGGCCGGGGCTCCAGAACACGCTCAAGGCAGCGTTCTTCGCGCTGATCATCGCGCTGCCGCTGGGCGCACTGTTCGGAATCGGCCGGCTCTCGGATCACCGGTGGATGCGAGCGCCCGCCGGCGTGGTCGTCGAGTTCTTCCGGGCCATTCCGGTCCTGGTCCTGATGCTCATCGCGAACCAGGTGTACTTCGAGTACACCAGCCTCGACCCGGACACCCGTCTGCTGTACGCCGTGATCACGGGGCTGGTGCTCTACAACGCCTCGGTGCTAGCCGAGATCGTGCGGGCCGGCATCCTGACGCTCCCCTCGGGGCAGACGGACGCGGCCAAGGCGATCGGCATGCGCAAGGGCCAGACCATGATCTTCGTGCTGCTGCCGCAGGCGGTCACCGCCATGCTGCCCGCGATCGTCAGCCAGCTCGTGGTCATCGTGAAGGACACCGCCCTCGGTGGCGCCGTGCTCAGCTTCCCCGAGCTGCTGGCGTCCGTCCGCCCGATGGCAGCGAACTACGGGGCGAACACCATCGCCTGCTTCACCATCGTCGCGGTGATCTACCTCGCGGTGAACTTCGCCCTCACCTCGTTCGCGAGCTGGCTGGAGCGGTGGCTCCGGCGCGGGAAGAAGACCACGGGCGCAGTCGTCACCACCGGCCCGGGGGGCGAGCTGGAGACGATCGGTGCGCCGTCGCTCAACATTGATGACGGGCGCGGTGTCTGACGGCTCGTCGACGGACGTCCGCGAGGGGCGGTGGCGCATCTGCCACCGCCCCTCGCCGCGTTCCGGTGTCACTTGACGCAAGCACCGGCAGTAGGTTGCATACGTTCTGTGATCGCGCACCGAGCCCCCGCCGCCGCATCTCCTTCGACGCCGCCCTCCGTCTCCCGGGCCGTCCCGGCCTCCTCGCTCCTCCCGTGCGCCTCCTCGCGTCCGACCGCAGGTGATCTGGGGGCCGTGCCGTGGACCCGGTGATCATCGTCGGTGCCGGGCCCGTGGGCCTGGTGCTGTCGCTCGCCCTCGCGGCACAGGGGGTCCCCTCCGTGCTGCTCGACGAAGACCCGGTCAAGGACGAGACGCGCCCGGCCCGCACGGTCGTGCTGCGCGAGGACACCGCCGCGCTGGTGGAGCGGCTCGGCTGCAAGACGCTCCGGGACGAGGGACTTCGCTGGTCCGGATGGCGGTCCGTGCGGCGCAAGCAGCTGGTACGCGAACTGCCGCTCGCCGAAGGTGCGCCCGACGGCGGTGCGCCGGCCGCCCCCGTCCACGTACCGCAGCACGCACTGGTACGCGGACTGCGGGACGCGGTGGCCGCGCAGGAACTGGTGCAGACGGCCCGGATCAGCCGGGTCGACAAGCTGGAGCAGGACCCGGCCGGGGTCACGGTGCACACCCGGGAGCCCGGTTCGACCTGGTGGCGCGGGAGTTACCTGGTCGGCTGCGACGGGGCACGGTCCACCGTGCGCAAGCTCCTCGACATCCGCTTCCCCGGCCGTACGGCGGTGGAGCGGCACGCCGTCGCCGCGCTGCGCACCGAGCTGCCCTGGCCCGGCGAAGCCGTGCTGCACCGGCTGCCGCCGTGGCGCACCGGTGGCGCCGAGGTGACCGCGCGGCCACTGCCGGACGATGTGTGGCGGCTCGACTGGCTACTGCCGCCACGCGGTGAGCTCGTCACCCCCGACGCCCTGGTCACCCGGGTCCGGGACACCTTGGCGGGCTGGTGCGGCGAGACACCCCCGTACGAGCTGCTGGACACCGGCGTCTACACGCTCCACCACCGGCTTGCCCTGCGGTGGCGGGTGAAGCGGGCTTTCCTGGCCGGGGACGCCGCCCATCTGCTGGGCGCGCTGGGCACCCAGGGGCTCGACGAGGGGCTGCGGGACGCCGAGAACCTGGCCTGGAAACTGGCGCTCGCCTGGCATCACGGCGCGAGTGACGTACTGCTGGACAGCTATCAGGCCGAACGCCGGGCAGCCGTCGCTTCGCGGCTGCGCGCCGCCGACCAGTCGCTGCCGATACTGCGGGGCGGCGGCGGGCTGCGGACGCTGGTCCCGGGGAGCGCACGGGGGCACGATTCGCTGCTCACCGACGGACATCTGGGTTGCGGCCCCCTCGGTGCGCCCCCTTCCTACTCCCACTCTCCTCTTGCGCCCCCACGCGCCGAGGCGCACACCGCTGTGGGTACGCCCCCCGGTGCGCCGGTCGCCGATGTGCGGGTCACGGCGCCGGACGGTACCCCCGTACGACTCCGGGAGCGGCTGGGGCAGGGGCATCTGCTGGTGGTGCTCGTGGCACCGGGTACGGGGGTGTGGGACCGGCGGCACTGGATGCGGGCGGGGGTCATGCCCCGGCTGGTCGAGGCGGTCGACGCCCTGCCGGTGAAGGCCGAGCTGCTGGTGACCGAGAGCTATCCGGGGGCGTCCGCGCACACCGTTCTGCTGGTCAGGCCGGACGGGCACCTCGTGGCGTCGTTCGCAGGGGTACGGCCCGCGGAACTCCTCGCGGCAGCGGACGCGGCGCGCGGTGGCGCGGCCCGCACCTCCGTACGCTCCGACCGGACCGCAGACATCAATTGACCCCCACAGGCGCACATGGTCTACTCCGGAACATGACCGACACCGATGTGCGCCTGTGGCGGAGGGTCCATATGGACCTGCTCCGCTATGCGGGCTGCGTGTGTCGCCCGTCCTGCTGAATCGCCTCCCTCTGCTCCGCCGCGCGCGACGACGTGCGTCCGGGCATCCACGCGAACTCTCAGGACGGTTCCGGTGTCTGCCTCACCCTCCCCTGCGTCTGCTTCCCCCTCCCCTGTTTCCGTAGTACGTCCGTCCGGCTCCGGGCCGGCCGCTGCGGAACTGCTCGACTTCGTCCGCCGCACCGCCGCGGACAACGAGCTCATCGCCTCGCTCCCCCTCGATCCCGAGGGCCGTACCTGGGTCCGGCTCGACGGGCCCGGTGGCAGTGAGGCCTGGCTGATCGGCTGGCCGCCCGGCACCGGAACCGGCTGGCACGATCACGCCGACTCGATCGGCGCCTTCCTGACCGCGTCCGGCACCCTGAAGGAGCACTCGCTCGCAGCGCGGTTGCCCACCGACGGCTGGAAGACCCTGGAGCTGGCCGAGGACATCGACCGCTCAAGGGAGTTGACGGCCGGCCAGGGCAGGGCGTTCGGCCGGCACCATGTCCACGAGGTGCTGAACGAGTCCGCCACGGAGCACGCCGTCTCCGTCCACGCGTACTATCCGCCGCTGCCGCAGATCCGGCGCTACAGCCGCACCGGCGCGGTACTGCGCCTCGAGCAGACCGAACGCCCGGAGGACTGGCAGTGAGCGACGACGTGCGGCACGACGGCGCCGGGGACGACCGGGGCGGGATCGACGAACTGCTGGAGCGGGTCCGGGCGGGATACGAGCGGCTCGGCCCGCAGGAGGCAAGGGCGGCGGCCGCAAAGGGCGCCCTGCTCGTGGACATCCGTTACGCGGAGCTGCGGACGCGGGACGGGCTGATTCCGGGGGCCCTGGTCGTCGAGCGCAACGAGCTGGAGTGGCGGCTGGACCCCCGGGGCAGCCATCGAGCCGCGGAGGCGGTGAGCCACGGCCTCCAGGTGGTGGTGATCTGCAACGAGGGGTACGCGTCGAGCCTCGCCGCCGAATCGCTGCACCGGCTCGGGCTGTACCGGGCGACGGACCTGATCGGCGGCTTCCAGGCCTGGCGCGCGGCGGGGCTCCCGGTCGCTGTGTGACCGGGAGCCCCGTAGGCCCGGGCGGGTGCCGCTCACCGGCTCGTAACGGCCTCCACCGGGCGGGCCTTCAGGGCCAGCCTGCCGGGCAGTGCCGTCGCGATGAGGGCGAGCAGGGCGGCGGCGCCCACCACGATCGCGTACGCGAGCGGCACGACGGTGGGCGCCGCGCTGCCTGTCATGCCGATGCTGAAGGCGGTCAGTACGGCGAGCGCGATTCCGGTGCCGAGGACGGCGGCGATGAGCAGCACCACCAGCGTCTCGATGCGGAGCATCCGCAGCACCTGACGGCGGGTTGCCCCGGCCAGCCGGAGGAGGGCGAACTCCTTGATCCGCTCGGAGACCGACATGGCGAGCGTGTTGACGACGGCAATGGCGGTGAAGGCCAGGACCAGGCCCATGGCCAGGAGGTTGACCTCGGCGTTCTCCTGCTGACGGTCCGCCTGGAGCCGGTCGGCGGTCTCGGTGGCGACGACCGCGACACCCGGGAACTTCGCGAGCGCGGCCTTCAGTTCGCCGCGGCTCGCGTCCCCTGCGACCAGGACGGTCGCGGCGAGGGGGTTGTCCATGTGCCGGGCGAGCAGGGCGTGCGGCAGCGTCAGATCGCCGAAGCCGAGACCGCGGCGGTAGACGGCCGCGACCGTGAGTGTGGCGGGGGTGCCGTCGCCCAGGTGCAGCTTCAGTTCGCTGCCGGGGCGCAGCCCGAGCCGGTCGGCGGCCAGTTCACTGATGGCGGCGGTACGGGAGCCCGAAGTGAACGCTTCGAGCGACCCGTGCGTCACATCGGGGTCCCAGGTGCGGGCGAGTCCGGCCGCGGTGACTCCCTGGGCCTGGTACTTGTCGAGCCCGACCCGGACGGTGGTGCGGACCACCTCCGTGGCGGCGGTGACTCCGGGCGTCGCGCGGACGGCCCGGGCGGCTTCCGACGGCACACCGGGGCCCTGCGCACCCAGCACCCAGGTGGCGCGGGTGCCCTCACGGGCCTGGGCCAGGGCGGCGTCGCCGAGGGTCGGCTGGACGAAGAGAACGGTGCAGGTCATGCCGATGAGCAGGGTGAGCGGGGTGACGACGGAGGCCATCCGGGTGGAGTTCCCGCGGATGTTCGCGGTGGCCAGGACGCCGATGTGTCCGGTCGCCCGGAGGGTCCCGCCCAGCAGGACGGCGGCCGCCCGGACGAGGAACGGGCCGAGCAGGGACACCGCCGTGGCCAGTACCACCACGGCGAGGAAGGTCACCGGTGTCGAGGCGGCCTCGGTGTGCAGGATGCCCAGTACGGCGACGAGCACCCCGCCGCCGATGAGCAGGGCCAGGCCGGCGGCGGTGCGGCCCCGGGCGGGGCGGCGGCGCTCGATCGCGGACTCGGCCATGGCCTCGGCCGGGCGGAGGCGGGCGATGCGGCGGCCGGAGATACGGGCGGCGGCCCAGGCGCCGAGGAGGGTGACGGCCAGGGCCGCGCAGGCGGGAAGGATTCCGGCCGTCCGCTCCAGCGTCGCCGGGATCACGCCCATGTCGATGAATCGACTGTGCAGCCATTGGGCGAGCGGCAGTCCGGCCAGGGCGCCCAGCACTCCGGCTACGGCACCGACGATCAGCGCCTCGCGTCCGAGCAGGCGGCGGATCTGCCCCGAGGTGGCGGCGATGGTGCGCAGCAGGGCCAGTTCGCGATGGCGTTGCTGGATGGAGAGCGCGAAGGTCCCGACGACCACGAGGACCGCTACCAGTAGCGAGGTGCCGCCCATGGCGCCGCCCATGGAGACCAGCTTGATCCGGGCTCCGGCGGCGTCCAGGAACTCGACCGGCCCGCGCTCGTCTCCCGTCGAGATCTGGGCGGTGGTGCCCTTGAGCGCGTGCGCGACCTGCTCCTTCAGCCGGCCGGTGTGCGTACCGGGAGCGGGCAGCACCCCCAGGGCGGAGACCTGGCCGGGACGGGCGGCGAGGCGCTCGGCCTCCGGCGTGGAGAAGAACAGGGCTGTCTGCCGGCGGAGTTCACGGTGTCCGCCGGGGGCCGCGATGCCGCTGACGCGGTACGTGCGAGGGGCCCGGGTCGACTGAACGGTGAGCCGGTCCCCGGTCGTCAGGCCCGCCCGTGCGGCGAGACCCCGGTCGATCACCACCTCACCGGCCGAGGCCGGGGCGCGGCCGGCGGTGAGGGCGAACGGGGTGAGCGGGGCGGAGTCCCAGGCGTGTCCGTACGAGGGCAGGTCCCCGCCTCCCGCGTCGGCGGGCAGTCCCATCGGCTCGGCCAGGAAGGTCAGTTCGGGAACGACGGCCCGCACACCCTCCAGGCCGCGGATCCGGTCGGCGGTGCCGGCGGGCAGCCAGGCGCGTTCGGCGACGGGCTTCGCCTTGTGCTTGGTCTTCGTCTTCCCGTTGCCCTTGTGCTTCACGGTGGTCCGGTGGACGTTCTGGTCGGCCGAGACGACGAGCGGGGTGGCGGCGTAGCGCTCGGTGGCGATCCGTCCGCGCAGGCCGGTCTCCAGAAGGGTGCCGCAGGCGGTGACGAGAGCGGCGGCGCACATGAGGGCCAGCAGCGCTCCGAGGAAACCCCCTTTGCGGTCGCGGATCGTCCGTAGGGCGTAGCGCAGCATCATGATGCGTCCGTCTCTCTTCCGTTGTCGTCCGTGGAGGCTTCGCCAAGGCCCGGAGCCGATGCGCCCGGAGCCGATGCGCCCGGGGCCGATGCGCCCGGAGTGGGGGTGTACGGAGTGGGGGCGCACGGGATGGGCGTGTCCGGGTCCGGAAAGGCGAGCAGGCGGGTGTGGACCGTGCGGGCGCCCGGCGGGGTCTCCGCCTCCGGACGCTTGTAGCGGTTCATGAGGGCGATGTACTCCTCGAAGAACGCGTGGAGCTCGGGAAGGGTGAGCCGCAGTGAGCCACGGGAGTACGCGTGCCCATCGGCCCACTCACCGGCGCCCCGGCCATCCGCCGCCGCCACGCCGCTCTCGCGCTGGAGCCGCTCGAAGAGGACGAGGTCGGCGGCGTACGCGTGGCGGTTCAGCTCGTCCATGACGAGCCGCGTCTCGGGTGTCCGGCGCGACGGCGGCGGGAACCGGCGGTCACCGGGAACGGCCCGCCACCACCTCGCCCGGCGCGCGCCGCCCTCGGGCGGCTCGGTGTCGGCCACAAAGCCGTACCTGGCCAGTTCACGCAGGTGGTAGCTGGTGGCACCGGTGTTCAGGCCCAGCGCTCGGGCGAGGATCGCGGATGTCGCGGGGCCGCGCAGATTCAGGTGCTGAAGGATCTGCTGGCGTCGGGGCTGGGCGAGGGCCTTCAGGGCCGCCGCCTCCGTGATCTCGGTGCCACCGGGCTTCTCTGGCATGCGTCACACAGTGCTCTGTGCACACGTACCTGTGCACTGGAGCATTCCGGCGTCTTCGTACGGGTGCTGTCCCCCGTACCCCGGGTGCTTCCCGGCCTCGAATCCGTCGCGACACACCCATTCGGCCTCGCTCCGGTGGAGGGAACCGCGGGCCGGACGGACATTCGCCTCAGCGGCAAGGAGTGCCGACACCGCTGAGAGACCGGTAAGACACCGCTACGACGGGGAGCCCGCACCCATGCCGACCACCGCCCTCACCCCCGACGAGCTCGACGTGCAGGCTGCTCGTCTCCATGACACGGAGGCCTGGCAGCAGATCGTCACGGGCTGGGACGTCACCGTCCCCGAACCCCTGCGCCCCGTCCTGCCCGGTGACGCCCAGGAGCGGCGGCCGGCCCCCACGGACGACTGGCGCGCTCTGCTGTCCGTCCCGGTGGAACAGCTCATCGCCGATACGGTGCGCGCACTGCCCGCCGCCGGACCGCGTGAGCGCCCGCTTCCGGGGCGCCTCGGTGCGGTGCTGCCCGACCGGCTCCACTCCTGGCGGCGCATCGGGCAGCCGGAGGTACGCCCCTCCGTCCATCTCGCCCATGCGCGGCAGATCCTGACCGAGTGGGGGTGGCAGAACACCCCGTACCGGCTGCGCAATGCCCGGGGCGCCCGCTGCATCTGCGGCGCCATGCTCACCGCGCACCGCCTGGGCTACGGCTCGGCGCACACCGTCGACCGGGCCGGCGCCTGGCTGATCGCCGAACTCCGCTCCCAGGGCTGGAGCGGACTGATCGGGCCGTGGAACCGGTACCCGGGGCGCACCGCCACGGACGCCCTCGCCCTGATCGACGCCACCATCGGCCGTGCGGCCCGTGCCGGCCAGTGACAACCGGACGCAGCGGTGCGGGCCATGTGTGAATCAGACGGGCGCGCCCCGCTGAGGAACGCAAGGGGCCCCGCCCTGGCGATCAAGCGGGCGCGTGAGGATCAGAAGGGCTCGTCCAGCCCCTCGGTGTCCTCGCCCTCCTCCTCGAGTGCCCGGCGCACCACGCGCAGGGCCATCCCCTCCCCGTACCCCTTGCGGGCGAGCATTCCCGCGAGGCGGCGCAGGCGCTTGTCGCGGTCCAGCCCTCGGGTGGACCGGAGTTTGCGCGCCACGAGCTCGCGCGCCGTCTCCTCCTCCTGTTCGGAGTCGAGCTGTCCGACGGCTTCGTCGATCACGGCCGCGTCGACCCCCTTGGTCCGCAGCTCACGGACGAGTGCGCGGCGGGCGAGCCCGCGGCCGTGGTGCCGGGATTCCACCCAGGCACCGGCGAACGCGGCGTCGTCGATCAATCCGACGTCCTCGAAGCGCGAGAGCACTTCCTCGGCCGCCTCGTCCGGGATCTCCCGCTTGCGCAGGGCGTCCGCGAGCTGCTTGCGGGTGCGCGGAGTCCCGGTGAGCAGGCGCAGGCAGATATTGCGCGCCTGCTCGACCGGGTCTCGCGGTTCCTCCTTCCCGGCCCTCGACGAGGAGGAGGAACCGCTGTCCCTGGACCGGGAGCGGGAACGACGCCCCGCCCCCTCGCCGAATCCGGATCCCGAGCCCGCACCTCTGCCGCGGCCGGACCTGCCGGCCGGCTCATGGGAGAGGTCGGACCCGTCGTCGGATCCGGTCAGGTGTCCGGCGGCGAATTCGGGGCCGGGGTCCGCGCCGGGATCGGCGGCGCTGCCCGGCCACTCCGTACGACGCGTCACGGTCTAGCTCTTGGCCGCCGCCGCCTTGGCCGGCTTGGCCTTGCCGACCGGAGCGGGCACCGACTTCGCCGCACCGTCGGCCGCGGCCGACGCGCCTGCCGCGTCCGCACCGGGCTCGGCGGGCTGCGCCTCGGGCCGGACTCCGACGCCCAGCTTCTCCAGGATCTTCTTCTCGATCTCGTTGGCGAGATCGGGGTTGTCCTTGAGGAAGTTACGGGCGTTCTCCTTGCCCTGACCGAGCTGGTCGCCCTCGTAGGTGTACCAGGCACCGGCCTTGCGGACGAAGCCGTGCTCCACACCCATGTCGATCAGACCGCCCTCGCGGCTGATGCCCTGGCCGTAGAGGATGTCGAACTCCGCCTGCTTGAAGGGCGGTGCGACCTTGTTCTTGACGACCTTGACGCGGGTGCGGTTGCCGACCGCGTCGGTGCCGTCCTTGAGCGTCTCGATCCGGCGGATGTCGAGGCGCACGGAGGCGTAGAACTTGAGCGCGCGGCCACCGGTGGTGGTCTCCGGCGAGCCGAACATCACACCGATCTTCTCGCGGAGTTGGTTGATGAAGATCGCGGTGGTCTTGGACTGGTTGAGCGCGCTGGTGATCTTACGGAGCGCCTGGCTCATCAGACGGGCCTGCAGACCCACGTGCGAGTCACCCATCTCGCCCTCGATCTCCGCGCGCGGCACGAGCGCCGCGACGGAGTCGATGACGATCAGGTCGAGAGCGCCGGAGCGGATCAGCATGTCGACGATCTCGAGAGCCTGCTCGCCGTTGTCCGGCTGCGACAGGATGAGGTTGTCGATGTCGACGCCGAGCTTCCTCGCGTACTCGGGGTCGAGCGCGTGCTCCGCGTCGATGAAGGCCACCTGGCCGCCGAGCTTCTGTGCGTTCGCCACCGCGTGCAGCGTCAGCGTCGTCTTGCCGGAGGACTCCGGCCCGTACACCTCCACCACACGGCCGCGCGGCAGACCGCCGACGCCGAGCGCGACGTCGAGTGCGGTGGACCCGGTGGGAATCACCTCGATGGGCTCGTTCGGCCGCTCGCCGAGGCGCATCACCGCACCCTTGCCGAATTGCCGTTCAATCTGTGCGAGTGCGGCGTCCAGCGCCTTCTCGCGGTCGGTTCCTGCCATGGGTTCCACCCGATTTGCTTGAGTCGATCGCTTCACGTCAAAGACGCTAACCCCTGCCACTGACAATGGGCCTCGACGTCCTCCCGGCCTGTGGACAACTCCACGGTCGAGCCCGGGAAAACCCGGCCGGAATCCCATGAGAATGGATGTTCGATTTTGGTGTCAAGCGCACCACGCCGCACCGACTCGCCCCCAGGATAGCGCCCTAGCATCAGTGATCATGCGAGTCAATAATATGTGTCCGACCTCATGCTAGATTCCGGCCGTATGGGGACAACACCAGCTGGAAGAGTCGCCCTGGTGGCCGGAGGCACCCGTGGGGCGGGCCGAGGAATCGCCGTTCAGCTCGGTGCGACCGGCGCGACCGTCTACGTCACCGGGCGCACGAGCGGGTCCGAGCGCTCGGAAATGGACCGCCCCGAGACCATCGAGGAGACCGCGGCACTCGTCGACGAGGCGGGCGGTCATGGCATCCCGGTGCGGGTGGACCACCTCGTGCCGGCGGAGGTCGAGGCGCTCGTGGCCCGCATCCGCAGGGAGCAGGGCCGGCTGCACGTACTCGTGAACGACATCTGGGGTGCCACGATCGAGTGGGACAGGCCGGTCTGGGAGTCCTCCCTGGACACCGGCCTGCGCACCCTTCGGCTGGCCGTGGACACGCACGCCATCACCAGCCACTTCGCCCTCCCGCTCGTCATCGCCGAGCCCGGGGGTCTGGTGGTCGAGGTGACCGACGGGACGGACGAGTACAACGCCGCCAACTACCGGGTGTCGTTCTTCTACGACCTGGCCAAGGCCGCGGTGAACCGGATGGCGTTCGCCCTGGCGCACGAACTGGAGCCGCACGGCTCCACCGCCGTCTCACTCACACCGGGCTGGCTGCGCTCGGAAGCCATGCTGGAGGCCCACGGCGTCACCGAGGCGAACTGGCGCGACGCCATCGCCCACGCGCCCCACTTCGCCATCTCCGAGAGTCCCGCCTTCGTCGGCCGTGCCGTCGCCGCGCTGGCCCAGGACCCCGCGGTGTCACGCTGGAACGGCCGGTCGCTGTCCAGCGGACAGCTGGCGAAGGAGTACGGCTTCACCGATCTGGACGGCAGCAGGCCCGACGCCTGGAGGTACGTCAGGGAGGTCCAGGACCCGGGCCTGCCCGCCGACGTCACCGGATACCGCTGACCCCGGCAGCCCCCGGACCGGACGCGGCCGTCCTGCACCCCCGGGCGCGCGCTCTCAGGGGCGCGGCTGCGGGTCGTCCGGTTCCCGGTCCGCCCCCTGGCCGCCGTCGTCCTCGGGGGCGTGCCAGAGCCGGCGCACCCGCGCGGACAGCGGTTCGCCGCGCCGCCACTGGTGACGGCCGTGCACCCTCGGGTCGTCCGTGACGTCGTACCGCTTCACATAGGCGCCGAGGAAGGCCTGCAATGTGGCCACGGCCGGGATGGCGATCAGCGCGCCGACGGCGCCCATCAGCGCCGTACCCGCGATCACCGAGCCGAAGGCGACCGCCGGGTGGATGTCGACGGTCCGCGAGGTCAGTTTGGGCTGCAGCACATAGTTCTCGAACTGCTGGTACACCACGACGAATCCCAGGACCCAGAGCGCGTACCAGGGGTCGACGGTGAACGCGATCAGCATGGGCAGGGCGCCCGCCAGATACGTTCCGATCGTGGGGATGAACTGCGAGACGAGACCGACCCAGACCGCGAGCGCCGGCGCGTACGGCACTCCGAGGGCCAGCAGCAGGACGTAGTGCGCGATTCCTGAGATGAGCGCCATCAGACCGCGCGAGTAGAGATATCCGCCGGTCTTGGCGACCGCGATCTCCCAGGCCCGCAGCACCTCGGCCTGACGGGCGGGCGGCAGCACCGAGCACAGCGCGCGGCGCAGCCTGGGGCCGTCGGCCGCGAAGTAGAACGAGAACAGGAAGATCGTCAGCAGCCGGAACAGACCGCCCAGGACCGTGGTGGACACGTCGAGCACACCGGTCGCGCTGTTCTGGACGTACTTCTGCAGCCAGTCGGAGTGCAGCAGGCTGTCCTGGACCTCGACCCGGGAGAGCTCCGTGTGGAAGGTCTGATTGACCCAGTTGATCACCGAGTCGAGGTACTGCGGGAAGTCCTCCACCATGTCGACGATCTGGCCCGCGAGCATCGAGCCGAGCAGCACGACGAAACCGGCACCGCCGATCAGCACGGCGAGGAAGACCAGGAAGGTGGCGAAGCCCCGGCGCATGCCCCGGGCCGCCATCCGGCTCACCGCGGGCTCTATGGCGAGCGCCACGAAGAAGGCGATCAGCACATTGATCAGCAGGTTGATGAGCTGGTCGAACGCCCAGCTGCCGAGCCGGAAGCAGGCATAGAGCGCCAGGGCCAGCACCATGGCACGCGGCAGCCAGGCGGGCATGCGGGCGGGCCCGGCGCCCGATGACCGGGCGGGTGGCGCGGCCGGCGGGACGGGCGGGGTGGAGGGCGGCTGGGTCTGAGCGGTCTCGTCTGTCGGTGCCACGGAACCAGTCTCGCTTACGGCTGTGACAGCCGGTCGCGCACCCCGGACGACTGTTCGCCCTCACCCCGCCGGACCCCGCTCGGCGCTTGCCCCCGGGAACGTCGACCGCCGTGCAGGAACCGCTCATGCCCGCGCGCCAGCGCTTGCCCTCGGAAACGACGACCGCCGTACACACACCCCGCCGGGACCTCGCTCAGCGCTTGCCCTCGGAAACGACGACCGCCGTACACACACCCCGCCGGGACCTCGCTCAGCGCTTGCCCTCGGAAACGACGACCGCCGTACACACACCCCGCCGGGACCTCGCTCAGCGCTTGCCCTCGGGCACGTCGACCGCCGTGCAGACACCTCGCCAGACGTCCTTGGCATCCCAGCCCTCGGCCAGCGCCTGCTGCACGGTACGTCCACCGAGCTCCGCCATCACGTGGTCGCGCGCGAAGGAATCCGCGTACCCCGCACCGAAGTGGTCTGCCATCCGTTCCCAGAAAATCGTCAACCGCATGCCACCAGTAT
Source organism: Streptomyces sp. NBC_00876 (assembly GCF_045207435.1). Lineage (NCBI taxonomy): Bacteria > Bacillati > Actinomycetota > Actinomycetes > Kitasatosporales > Streptomycetaceae > Streptomyces > Streptomyces sp. NBC_00876. The sequence continues at coordinate 6,352,200 of NZ_CP108800.1, read as the reverse complement.
CCCGCTCCTGAGAGTGCAGCCGGGCCGCCCGGCCTTGCCGAGAGCGCTTACCGTCCTACGGTCGGTCCATGGCTGGAACCGGAACAAGTCCCCTCAATCGAGCCGAGCAGTTCATCTGGCTCACGGCCCGTGTCCTCGAACAGCGGCGGTTCGCGCATCACTTCCTCCATGGAAGCGCGGATGCCGTCGAGACGGCGCTCGCCGCCTATCTCAACGAGGACGGCGGGTACGGTCACGCGCTCGAACCCGACCTTCGCGGCCCCGTCAGTCAGCCGCTGCACACGGCCCACGCGCTGAGCGTCCTCGACTCCATCGACCGCTGCAACGGTCTCCGGGTGGAGCGGATCTGCCGATTCCTGACCGATGTGTCCACCAAGGAGGGTGCGCTGCCCGCTCTGCTTCCCTCGCAACGCGGCTATCCGGCCGCGCCCTTCATCCCGATCGTCGACGACCCGCCGGCCGAACTGCTCGCCACCGGACCCGTCGTCGGGCTGCTGCACCGCAACGCGGTGTGGCATGCCTGGCTCTTCCGGGCCACCGACTTCTGCTGGACGGCCGTCGACGCCCTGGCGGTGTCGCATCCGTACGAGATCGAGGCCGCCGTCGCCTTTCTCGACGGTGCGCCGGACCGGCAGCGGGCCGAGGCCACGGCCGACCGGCTCGGGCGTCTGGTGCGTGACCAGCGGCTGGCCGTGCTGGACCCGGAGAGGCGCGCGGAGTACCCGGTGGCGGCCGGGTACGCGCCGGGCGAGCAGCACTTCCCGTACGACTACGCCCGCGCCCCCGAATCGCTCGCCCGCAGGTGGTTCACCGACGCGGAGATGGATCGCGCGCTGGACCATCTCGCGGCCGGGCAGGAGGCGGACGGCGGCTGGCCGGTGACCTGGCGGCAGTGGGCGCCGGGGACCGCTCTGGAGGGGCGGCCCCTGGTCACGCTCAGGGCCCTGCAGACGCTGCGGGCGCACGGGCGCAGCGTGGACTGACCACGGGCTCCGGCGGTTCACGGCCGTCGCCGGCCCGAGGCTCTCACCCGCTGCCGTGGCCCCCGTCACCCTGCCCGGTGTCGTGCAGGAGCAGGGCCGCGATGGCGAGCGCGGTGCCGCGCGGGGACCCCAGGTCGAGCCCGGTCAGTTCCGCGAGCCGGGCGAGCCGGTTGTCGACGGTGTTGGGATGCAGCCCGAGAAGTGCGGCGGTCAGACGCCGGTCCTGCTGCTGCGCAAGATGCGTCCGCAGGGTGCGCAGCAGCTCGGGGCGGGCGGCGACCGGGTCGAGCAGCGCGGCGATGCGGCGGCCGCTGGGACCGGGGCGCGACAGATGGAACTCGAGGAGTACGTCGTCGAGACCGTGCACCCCCGGGGGCAGTCCGCACACCCCCGCGATCCGCAGGACCTCCGCCGCGGTGCGGGATGCCTCGGGCACCGCCGCGGGTGTGGCCGCCCGGACCGCGGCGATCCGCACCCCGGCCCCGCAGGCGCGGGTCAGCCGCCTGGCGAGATCTCCAGGCGGCTCGCAGTCCCGCGGGACGACGGCCCGGCCGGCTCCCGCGTCGGACAGGAAGAGCAGTTCCGTACCGAAGGTCTGGTCGAGCACCGTCTGGATCCGCCGCATCCTGCGCCGCACCGTCACCGGGCTGAGAGGGTCGGGCCCACCGCCCGGCCCGTCCGCCGGTTCCAGGGCCACGGCGAGCACCAGCGCCGCCCCCTCCAGACCGAGCTCCTCCAGCAGCGCCGGCCCCGGTTCCAGCGTCCCGTCCAGGAAGCCGCGCACCAGGGAGCGGCGGCGCTCCCGCTGCTCCGCCTCCAGTGCGGACCGCTCGTCCATGTAGGTCTCGGCCACGGCGCCGACGAGCGAGTGGTGCGACTGGAGCAGCAGGTCGACGAGCTCGATGAGCGCACCCTCCTCGCCCGGCGCCGCGGCCTCCCGGAGCGCCTGCCACAGGACGTACAGGCCCAGCGCGTGGCTGCGCAGCAGCAGGTGCAGGGGCATGCCCTCCTCGGCGCGCTGCGCGGCCCGCTCGCGGAACAGCCGCAGCCCGCCGGGGCCGGGCTGCGGATCGCTGACCCGGCGCAGGAAGAGACGCACCCCGTGCCGGGCGGTGGCGGCGATCTCCAGGTCCTTCACGTCCCCGGGGAGGTCCGCGTACCCCGGAAGCTGCTCGAAGGACTCCCGGGCCATGCGCCGGGCCAGCTCGTTGACTCGGGGCTCGCAGCGCAGAGCGAGGGCCCTGGCCTCGTCGGACAGTGGCACGGCTGGTCTCCCCGCGTTCCGGTGGTCCCTGTGACGCATCTTCCGGTGATCCCTGTGACGCATCACAGTACGCAGCTCGCGGCGGTGTGACGTGAACGGGTGTCGGAGGTCACCGCGGAGGCCGAGACTCGGGGTCCCGGCGATCCGCCGTACCGCACCGAAGGAGCCGCAGGTATGACCGAGCACAAGCCGACGGACTATCTCAGCTATGTCGACCGGGTGTGGCAGGGCACGGACACCCTGCTGGCCCACCTCTCGGGGGTGTACTCGGGCGCTGAGCTGGTGACCGTGCGCGACCGGGTCGGCTTCCTGCCCGCCTTCGCCAATGTGGCGGTCTTCGACACGGGTGACGGGCTGGTCCTGGTGGACTCCGGCGACATACGTACCGCCGGGCCGCTGCACACGGCGGTCCGGGCGTTCAGCGAGCAGCCGGTCGCAACGGTCGTCTACACGCACGGCCATGTCGACCACGTCTTCGGGGTGGCACCGTTCGACGCGCAGGCGGACAGCGAGGGCCGGGAGCGGCCCGAGGTGATCGCGCACGAGGCCGTCACCGCCCGCTTCGACCGGTACATCAGCACGGCCGGCTACAACACCTGGATCAACCGGCGGCAGTTCGGCGTACCGTCGCTGAACTGGCCGTCCACCTACCGCTATCCCGACACCACCTACCGGGACCGGATGACCGTGCGGCGCGGCGACCTGACCTTCGAGCTGGTGCACGCCAAGGGCGAGACCGACGACAGCACCTATGTGTGGGTTCCCGAGCTCAAGACGCTGTGCACCGGTGACCTGTTCATCTGGAACACACCGAACGCCGGCAATCCCCAGAAGGTGCAGCGGTATCCGGAGGAATGGGCGCGCGCGCTGCGCGCCATGCAGGAACTGGGCGCCGAACTGCTGCTTCCGGGGCACGGCGTGCCGATCGTGGGCAGGGACCGTGTGCACCGGGCGCTCGATGACACCGCGCGTCTGCTGGAGTCGCTCTGCGAGCAGACCAGGGCCCTGATGAACGCGGGCCACCGCCTGGACGCGGTGGTGCACGGCGTGCGGGTGCCCCAGGAGCTGCTGGAGAAGCCCTATCTGCATCCCGCCTACGACGAGCCGGAGTTCGTCGTACGGAACCTGTGGCGGCTGTGGGGCGGCTGGTACGACCAGAACCCGGCACACCTCAAGCCGGCGCCGGACGCGGCGGTCGCCGCCGAGTTCGCCGCCGCGGCGGGCGGTGCGTCCGTGCTGGCGGCGCGCGCGGCCGGGCTGCTGGAGAAGGGCGAGCTGCGGCTGGCCTCGCATCTTGCGGAGAGCGCCGCGCTGGCGGCACCGGCCGATGCGGACGTGGCGCGGATACGGGCCCGGGTGTACGCGGAGCGTGCGTCGGCCGAGACGTCGACAATGGCCCGCGGAGTGTTCAACTGGGCGGCAGCGGAGTCGGCGGCGGTGGCCGAGGGCACCGATCTGGAGACGGAACTGACGCGCTCGCCCCAGGGCCGCAGGCGCGCGGCCGGAATGATCAGCGTCGGCGTCGCGGACGACGACGCGTGCGGCTGCGGCGGGGGCCCCGGGGAGGACGGATGAGCGCCCGGACCGGAGAAGCCACGGCGGCGCCGGCCGAAACGGACGGAGCACGGCAGCTGCGGCGGCGGGCCTGGGGCACCACCTGGCTGCTGCTCACCTTCATGCTGGTGAACTTCGCCGACAAGACCGTGATGGGGCTGGCCGCCGATCCGATCCGCGAGGAACTGGGACTGACCCGGGGCGATTTCGGTACCGCGCAGTCGGCGTTCTTCGCCCTGTTCAGCCTGGCCGCTCTCGGGGGGTCGTTCCTGACCCGCCGCGTCCGGACGACGGTGCTGCTGCTCGGTATGGCTCTGCTGTGGTCGGCGGCGCAGCTGCCGATGCTGCTGGGGGCCGCGGGCTTCGGAACGCTGCTGGCGACCCGGGTACTGCTCGGGGCGGCGGAGGGTCCCGCCGCGCCGGTGGCGGTGCACCATCTGCACGGCTGGTTCGCGCAACGGGAGCGGACGCTGCCGACGGCGGTGCTGATGGTCGGTGCGGCGGGTGGGGTGGCCGTGTCCGCTCCGCTGCTCACGGTGGTGATCGACGTCTGGGGATGGCGCTGGGCGTTCGGCTCCGTGGGGCTCGCCGGTCTCGTGTGGGCGCTGTGCTGGTACGCACGGGGCGCGGACGGCCCCCTCGCCCCGCCGCTCGGCCGCCGGGCCGCCTCGGCCGCGGCCGGTGATTCCGCAGGCGGTGATTCCGCGGGCGGTGCGTTCGTTCCCTACCGGCGGCTGCTGCTCTCCGGCACCTGGCTGACGGCCGCCTTCGGGGCGTTCGCCTCCTACTGGCTGCTCTCGGCGGGACTGACCTGGGCGCCGGACTATCTCCATGAGGTGTCGGGGCTGAGCCTGAAGCAGTCGGGTGCCGTGGTGACGGCGACCGCGGTGGGCAACGCGGTGGTGCTGCTGGCTCATGGGCTGCTCGCACGGCGGGCCTCGTCGAAGGGAACGGTGCCCAGGTGGCCGGCGGGGCTCGGCGGTGGTCTGGTGATGTGTGTGGCCGCCGTGTCGATCGCCGCGTTCGCCGAAGTGGACGCGGTGGGCGTGAAGATCGCGCTGATGGTCGGCCCCATGGCTCTGACGAACGTGATTCTCACGGTGTCGCAGACGGCCGTCGCCCGGATCGCCCCGGCCGGTCAGCGCGGGGTGGTCCTGGGTGCCCTGGCGTTCGTCTATGCGCTGGCGGGCGTTCTGTCGCCGCTGGTCACCGGCCGGATGGTGGACGCGGCCGCATCGGTGCCTGAGGGCTACCACCACGCATATCTGCTGATGGCTGCACTGGTCGCGGCCGCAGGCGTGCTCGCCGTCTGCTTCCTGCGGCCGGAGAGGGACGCGGTGCGGCTGGACGTACCGGAGACACCGGCGGTTCCTCTGCCCGCGGGGTGAGGGTGCGCGTCCCGAGGTCGTGCGGGGTAAGGGGCTCGCTCCATGGGGCGAGCCCCTTACGTGTTCCCCTCTGTGCGTACGCCTAGCCGAGCGCACGCACTCCGGCGGTGACGGCCACGGCCACGCCCACGACGACGAGGAAGGGCGCGCGCAGGACGAGGGCGAGTGCCGCCGCGACGAGACCCGCGCCCCTGGCGTCGAGCACCAGCTGCTGCCCGTCGCCGAAGGTCTGCTGCGCGGTCAGGGCGGCCAGCAGGGCCACGGGCAGGAGGGCGGCAAGGCGTTGCACGAGGGGACGTTCCAAGGCGCCTGCGGGCACCAGGAGACCGAGGAGCTTGGCGAGATAGCAGCCTGCTGCGGTCAGTGCGATGGCGATCCAGACGTTCATCGGCCGTCCTCCGGCGTGTTCGTGCTCGACGCGTTCGCTGCCTTCGTCCCCGTCCCTTCGCCGCGCCCCATCAGGAAGAGGACGACGGGCGCCGCGAGAGCGGAGAGCAGTACGGGTACCCCTGCGGGCAGTACGGGGAGCAGCCCGAGCGCGAGCAGGACGGCGAGGGCCGCCGTGACACGCTCCGTCGTGGACTTCAGCATCGGCGCGAGCAGCGCGAGGAAGACCGCGGGACTGGCCGCGTCCAGCCCCCAGGCGTCGGTGTCGCCGAGCGCCTCGGCTCCCAGGGCGCCGGCCAGCGTGGTCAGGTTCCACAGCACGTACAGCGTGAGCCCGGTGACGGTGAAGCCGATCCGAGCGGCCCGCCGGGTGGGCTGGGGCAGCGTCACGGCGGTCGTCTCGTCGATGACCCACTGGGCGGCGAGGGGACGCAGCGCGCGGGGCAGGGCCAGCAGCTGCGACAGCCGCAAGCCGTAGAAGGAGTTGCGTACGCCCAGGAAGAAGGCGCCGGCAGCCGCGGTGTACGGGTTGCCCCCGGCGGCCAGAGCGCCCACCAGGGCGAACTGGGAGGCGCCGGTGAAGACGAGCAGGCTGAGCGCGCAGGTCTGCAGCAGGCTCAGTCCGGAGCCGGCCGAGGTGACGCCGAAGGCGAAGCCGGAGAGGCCGACGGCTATGCCGACGCCGAGTGCGTCACGTACGACGGCCGCGTCCGGCTTGGCCTCGGGGATGATCGCACCGCCGTCGGCCGGCTCGGCCCCGGCGGTGTGCGCACCGTCGCCTGCGGGGCCGGCGATGCTCTGAGGGGGTGTTGTCTGTTCTGCCACGCCCGGAACGCTACCCGGGCAGGTCAGGACCGGTCTTGTACGTTCTTGCGCGTTCGCGCTGGTACGCGCCGGGCGGCACCCCCACGATCCGGGTGAAGTGACGGTTGAGATGCGGCTGGTCGGTGAAGCCGACCTCGGCGGCCGCGACGGCGGGGGCCGTGCCCGCGTCGAGCATCCGGCGCGCACGCCGGACCCGGGCGTCGGTGAGCCAGGTGTGCGGCGGCATTCCGTACTGCTTCTTGAACGCGCGCAGCAGGGCGAACGGACTCGTCCCGAGCTCGGTGGCCAGCGCCTCCAGGGTGGGCGGCTCGGTCATCCTGCTCTCCAGTACGGCACGGGCACGCGCCGCGTCCCGCGCGCCCGCCGCCCTGGCCGTGCGGGCGGGCAGCGCACTGCCGTACCGGGTGAGCAGGCGCGTGACCATGACCCGCAGCACGCTGTCGGCGGCCAGCGCGTTGCCCTCCTCCGCCGCCCGGTGGACCTCGCCGATGAGCCGGGCCGCGTACGCATCGGCCACGCCGGTCTCCGTGAAGCCGACCGTGCCGCGCAGGGTCGTCGCTTCGGCCGCGATGTCGTTGATCACCTGCGCGGACGGGTAGAGCGTGGCGTACACCCAGCCCTCGGGGACGCCGGCCCGGGCGGTGTGCGGCACCTCCGGATTGATCATGACGACGGTGCCGGGACCGGCGTGGACGGTTCCTCCGGGCAGACCGACCTCCTCGACCCCCTGGGTGATGGTCCCGAAGACATAGCCCTCGTGGCTGTGGCGCGGGAAGGTGTGGCGGATGTAGCGGGCCCGCAGCAGATCGAGGTCGGGCAGTTCCGCGCACTGCCAGTACCTCGCCCATTCCGCCGGCCCCGGTGCTCCTGCCATGCTCGAATTCTCGCAGCTCGCGGACTCTGCCGCCGTCGGCACAGTCGCCGGCTCAGCGGTCGCCCGGTTGTTGTCCGGCCGTTGTCAGTGCCGGGGTGCACGATGGGGAACATGACCGGCTCCGCACTCGATTCGTTCTCCCCCGCGACCCGCAGCTGGTTCACGGGGGCCTTCAGCGCGCCGACGGCCGCACAGGAAGGCGCCTGGCGGGCGATCGGCGAAGGGTCGGACGTGCTGGTCGTCGCGCCGACCGGATCCGGCAAGACCCTGGCCGCCTTCCTCGCCGCCCTCGACCAGCTGACGGCGGTGCCGCCACCCGCCGAGGCGAAGAAGCGCTGCCGTGTGCTGTACGTGTCGCCGCTCAAGGCACTCGCCGTCGACGTGGAGCGCAACCTCCGCTCACCGCTGACCGGCATCCGCCAGGAGTCGGTGCGCCTGGGACTGCCCGAGCCCGAGGTGCGGGTGGGGATCCGCTCGGGCGACACCCCGCCCGCCGAGCGCCGGTCGATGGCGACCCGCCCGCCGGACATCCTGATCACGACCCCGGAGTCCCTGTTCCTGATGCTGACGTCCTCGGCGCGGGAGGCCCTGGCAGGGATCGAGACGGTGATCCTGGACGAGGTGCACGCGGTCGCGGGGACCAAGCGGGGCGCCCATCTCGCCCTCTCTCTGGAGCGGCTCGACGAGCTGCTGCCGCGGCCGGCCCGGCGGATCGGCCTGTCGGCCACGGTCCGTCCGGTCGACGAGGTGGCGCGCTTCCTCTCGCCGCAGCGGAAGGTGGAGATCGTCCAGCCGCCGTCCACCAAGCAGTTCGACCTGTCGGTGGTCGTGCCGGTCGAGGATCTGGGCGAGCTCGGCGGCTCCCCCGCCGCCGACCCGGAATCCGCGGGCCAGGCGGACAAACCGTCGATCTGGCCGCATGTGGAGGAGCGGATCGCCGACCTCGTCCAGGCGCACCGCTCCACCATCGTGTTCGCCAACTCCCGCCGGCTCGCCGAGCGGCTCTGCAACCGGCTCAACGAGATCGCCTACGAGCGGGCCACCGGCGAGACCATGCCCGAGGCCCACTCCCCCGCCGAGGTCATGGCCGAGTCGGGTGCGGCGAAGGGCGCGCCCCCGCTGCTCGCCCGGGCCCATCACGGATCGGTCTCCAAGGAGCAGCGCGCCCAGGTCGAGGAGGACCTCAAGGCGGGCCGGCTGCCCGCGGTGGTCGCCACCTCCAGCCTGGAGCTGGGCATCGACATGGGGGCGGTCGACCTGGTGGTCCAGGTCGAGTCGCCGCCGTCCGTCGCTTCCGGACTGCAGCGGGTCGGCCGGGCCGGGCACCAGGTGGGCGCGGTCTCCACCGGCGTCGTCTTCCCGAAGTACCGCGGTGATCTGGTGCAGGCGGCCGTGGTCACGGAGCGGATGCGCGAAGGATCCATCGAGGCTCTGCGGGTCCCGTCCAATCCGCTGGACGTGCTGGCCCAGCAGCTCGTGGCGATGGTGGCTCTGGACAGCTGGCAGGTGGACGACCTGCTGGCGCTGACCCGCCGGGCGGCTCCCTTCGCCTCGCTCCCGGAATCGGCCTTCACCGCCGTGCTCGACATGCTCGCCGGCCGCTACCCGTCCGACGCGTTCGCCGAGCTGCGCCCGCGCGTGGTCTGGGACCGCGTCGCCGGTACGGTCACGGGCCGCCCCGGCGCCCAGCGGCTCGCCGTCACCTCCGGCGGCACCATCCCCGACCGCGGACTCTTCGGGGTCTTCCTCGTGGGCACCGACCCCAAGAAGGGCGGCGGGCGCGTCGGCGAGCTGGACGAGGAGATGGTCTACGAGTCCCGCGTCGGCGATGTCTTCACGCTGGGCACCACGTCCTGGCGGATCGAGGACATCACCCGCGACCGGGTCCTCGTCTCGCCCGCGCCGGGCGTCCCCGGACGGCTGCCGTTCTGGAAGGGCGACCAGCTGGGCCGTCCGCTGGAGCTGGGGCGTGCCCTCGGCGCCTTTCTGCGCGAGCTCGGCGGGCTGTCCCCGCAGGACGCGCGGGAGCGGCTGGCGTCCGCGGGCCTGGACATCTGGGCCGTGGACAACGTGCTCTCGTACATCGACGAGCAGCGCCGCGCCTGCGGGCACGTGCCGGACGACCGGACGATCCTCGTCGAGCGTTTCCGCGACGAACTGGGTGACTGGCGCGTCGTCGTGCACTCCCCGTTCGGCGCCCAGGTCCATGCCCCGTGGGCGCTCGCCCTCAGTGCGCGTCTCGCCGAGCGGTACGGCATGGACGCCCAGGTCATGCATGCCGACGACGGCATCGTGCTGCGGCTGCCGGACGCCGACATGATGGGCCTGGACCTGCTCGACTTCGACCCGGTACGGGACTCCGGCGAGGGCTCGGGCGAGGACCCAGGTGCTGGAGGGCGGGCGCCTGCCCCTCCGGCTAACAGGGCCCTCGACAGCGATCAGCCACCGGTCGGCGCCTCCGACGTGGCCTTCGACAAGGGCGAGATCGAGCAGATCGTCACCGATCAGGTCGGTGGTTCCGCCCTGTTCGCGTCCAGGTTCCGCGAGTGCGCGGCCCGCGCGCTGCTGCTGCCGCGCCGCAGTCCCGGAAAGCGCACACCGCTGTGGCAGCAGCGCCAGCGGGCCGCCCAGCTCCTCCAGGTCGCCTCGGAGTTCGGCTCGTTCCCCATCGTTCTCGAGGCCGTCCGCGAATGCCTCCAGGACGTCTTCGACGTCCCCGGGCTCACGGAACTGATGGGCGACCTCGAAGCACGCCGGATCCGCCTGGTCGAGGTGACGACCCAGGAGCCCTCCCCGTTCGCGCGCTCGCTCCTGTTCGGCTATGTCGCCCAGTTCCTGTACGAGGGTGACTCCCCCCTGGCCGAGCGGCGTGCCGCCGCGCTCTCCCTGGACTCGCATCTGCTGGCCGAGCTGCTGGGCCGGGCGGAGCTGCGCGAGCTGCTCGACGCCGAGGTCCTGACCGAGCTGGAGCAGGAGCTCCAGTGGCTGGCCGAGGACCGCCGGATCAAGGACGTCGAGGGCGTCGCCGACCTGCTGCGGGTCCTCGGCCCGCTCACCGCGACGGAGCTGGCCGAGCGCGGGGCCGAGCCGCAGTGGGCGCAGGACCTGGCATCGTCCCGCCGCGCCATCCGGGTCAGGATCGGCGGTGACGAGCACTGGGCGGCGATCGAGGACGCGGGCCGGCTCCGCGACGCCCTGGGCACGGCGCTCCCCGTCGGCGTCCCCGAGGCGTTCACCGAACCGGTCAAGGACCCGCTCGGCGACCTCCTCGCGCGGTACGCCCGTACGCACGGCCCCTTCACCTCCACCGCGGCGGCCGCGCGCTTCGGTCTGGGCACGGCTGTCACCGACGGGGCCCTGCAACGGCTCGCGGCCTCCGGCCGGATCGTCCAGGGCGAGTTCCATCCCGCCGGCATCGGCCAGGAGTGGTGCGACGCCACGGTGCTGCGAAGGCTGCGGCGCCGTTCGCTCGCCGCGCTCCGCCATGAGCTGGAGCCGGTCCCGCCCGCGGCCCTGGCCGGGTTCCTCCCTCAGTGGCAGCACCTCGGCAGCAACAGCCTGCGCGGAATCGACGGGCTGGCCCGTGCCATCGAGCAGTTGCAGGGCGCGCCCGTCCCCGCGTCCGCCCTGGAGAAGCTGATCCTCCCCGGCCGGGTCACCGGCTACTCCCCCGCGCTCCTCGACGAGCTCACCGCCACCGGCGAGGTCGTGTGGGCCGGTGCGGGCGCCCTCCCGGGCAAGGACGGCTGGCTCTCCCTCTACCCGGCGGACAGCGCCCCTCTGCTCCTGCCTCCCCCGCGTCCGCTCGAACTCAGCGCGCTGCACGAGTCCGTACTCACCGCTCTGGCCGGCGGATACGGGCTGTTCTTCCGCCAGATCGCCGATCAGGTCCGGGCCACCACGCACCCCGACTGCACCGATCCCCAGCTGGCGGACGCCCTCTGGGACCTCGCCTGGTCGGGCCGGCTCACCAACGACACGCTCGCGCCGCTGCGTTCACTCCTGGGCTCGGGGCGCACGGCGGGATCGACCGCTCACCGCGCCAAGCGGAGTGTTCCGCGCGGCCGTTACGGCTCGCTGTCAGCCGCGGCGCGCCCCGCGTCCCGCACCGGCCCGCCCACGGTCTCGGGCCGCTGGTCCCTGCTGCCGGCCGCCGAACCGGATCCCACGCACCGGGCCCACGCGCTGGCCCGCACCCTCCTGGACCGGCACGGCGTGGTGACCCGCGGCGCGGTCCAGGCGGAAGGGGTCGAGGGCGGCTTCTCCGCCGCGTACCGGGTGCTCTCCGCCTTCGAGGACAACGGACAGGCGCGGCGCGGCTATGTCGTGGAGGGGCTGGGCGCGGCACAGTTCGCCATGGACGGCGCGGTCGACCGGCTCCGCGCCGCCTCCACCGCCCGCGACCGTACGGAACCGGGTGCGGACCCCCGCGCCCTGGTCCTCGCCGCGGCCGACCCGGCCAATGCCTACGGCGCGGCCCTGCCGTGGCCCGAGCCGCCGGCCGGGGCCGGGCACAAGCCGGGCCGCAAGGCCGGCGCCCTCGTGGTCCTGGTCGACGGCGAACTGACGCTGTACATGGAGCGCGGCGGCAAGACGCTGCTGGCCTGGCCGGCCGACCCGGATGCCCCCTCGCTCCGGGCGGCCGCCGAAGCGCTGGCCGCCGCCGCCCGCGCCGGGGCCCTGGGGACGGTGACTGTCGAGCGCACCAACGGCGCCTCGTCCCTGACCTCACCCCTGGGCCGCACGCTGGAGTCGGCCGGCTTCCTCGCCACCCCGAGAGGCCTCCGTCTCCGCGCGTGAGCGAACCCGTCACGCACCGGAGCCCGGCCTCCCCGGCCCTGCCCTCCGGCTCCGCGCCCGGAGCGAACCCGCGGTGCCCGCCCGACAGCCGGGCAGGCGGGCAGGCGGGCAGCCGGACAGCACAGCAAGCCGCCCACGCCCACGCCCAGAAACCACGGCACCGTGTATCCCGCGCATGATGGAGGCATGCCCGAAGGAGACACCGTCCTGCAGACCGCCGAGCGTCTGCACAGCGCGCTCGCCGGCCAGGTCCTCACCCGGTCCGACCTGCGCGTCCCCCGGTTCGCCACCGCCGACCTCACCGGCCGGACCGTTCTCGGCGTCCGGGCCCGTGGCAAGCATCTGCTGGCCCGTATCGAGGGCGGCCTCACCCTCCACAGCCATCTACGGATGGACGGCGCCTGGCGCGTCTACGCCCCGGACGAACGCTGGCGCGGCGGGCCCAGCCACCAGATCCGCGCGGTCCTGGGCAACACCGCTGCCACCGCCGTCGGTTACCGCCTCCCCGTCCTGGAACTCCTGCGCACCCGGGACGAGGAGAAGGCGGTCGGCCACCTCGGCCCGGATCTGCTGGGCCCGGACTGGGACGCCGGCACGGCCCTGCGCAATCTGCTCGCCGACCCTGCCCGCCCCCTCGGCGAGGCCCTGCTGGATCAGCGCAACCTGGCCGGCATCGGCAACATCTACAAGACCGAACTCTGCTTCCTGGCCCGCGCCACCCCCTGGCTCCCCATCGGCGAGCTGCCCGCGCCCACGGCCGCGCTCCTGGTCACCACGGCCAGGCAGCTCCTCGACGCCAACCGCGACCGTCCGGTCCGCACGACCACCGCCGGCGCCCGGCCCCGCGGCTCCACCGGCCCCGCGCCCCTCGCCCGCCGCGCGAGCGAGAACCTCTGGGTGTACGGCAGGGCCCACCGCCCCTGCCTGCGCTGCGGGACACCGATCCGCGCGGCGGAACAGGACGGCCGCCCCGCCTACTGGTGTCCTCGCTGCCAATCAGGACCCACCCCATAGTTGACTGGCCGTCAGATTCGGTCGTACGGTCCGGTCATGCCTCTCGTCGCGTACGACCTCACCGGCCGATCCGCGTTCGTCACCGGCGCCGCCGGCGGTATCGGCCGCGCCTCGGCCGTCCTGCTGGCCGAGGCGGGCGCCACGGTCCACTGCGCGGATCTCGACGAGAAGGGTCTCCTGGAGACCCGGGAAATGATCACCGTCGCAGGTGGCGAAGCCCACACACACCCGCTCGATGTCACCGACCGCAACCAGATGCGGGCCGCCGTCGCGGCAGCCGGTGACCTGGACATCCTGGCCGCCGTCGCCGGGATCATGCATACGAGCAGCGTGCTGGAGACCACGGACGAGGACCTCGACCGCGTGCTCTCGGTGAACTTCAAGGGCGTGCTCCACGCCTGCCAGGAAGTGGCCCGCACCCTGGTCGCGCGCGGCGCCCCCGGCTCGCTGATCACGATGGCCTCGGGTGCGGTCGACTCCGCCAGTCCGGGCCTGCTCTGCTACAGCGCGGCGAAGGCAGCCGTGGTCCAGCTCACCAAGACGCTGGCGACCGAACTGGGACCGCACGGCATCCGGGTCAACGCGGTCGCTCCGGGCTGGATCCGTACCCCCATGACCGCCCGCCACGATGCCGAGCAGCAGCACCGGGCCGAGGCCACGATGGCACGCATATCGCCGCTGGGCAGGGTCGGCGAACCCGATGACGTGGCACACACGGTGCTGCATCTGGCATCGGACGCATCGGCCTTCATGACCGGCCAGATCCTCCGCCCGAACGGCGGCGTCGCCATGCCCTGGTAGCCCGCCAAGCCCTGGTCGTACGCCAGACGCCGGCAGCACACCAAGCGCAGGCAGCACGCCAGGCGCCGGCAGCGGACCAGGAACGGCCGGCTGCGCGCCCGGTCAAGCGGTCAGCTGTGCGCCCGGCAAGGAGTCCCGTACGGCCGGACGGGCCGGACTCGCGCCAGGACCGGCCCGCCGCACGCATACCCTCGGCGCAACGCCGCAGCAGGCCCGTGCCCGCGTCGAATATCCCGGTGGGCCGGGCGGTCGCGGCCACATGCACAGGCAGGAGACTGAGCCCCCAGCCGCCCGCAGCCACCGCCCCCTCGACCGGCCCCGCACTCGCCGGCTCCAGCAGCAGCCGCAGCACGGCCCACCACCACACACCGCCGAGCACGAGCGCGAGCGCCGGCACCCATCGCCGCACCATGGCCGCCTCCTTCGCCGAACGTGGTCCGGGCCGATCGCCCTGCGGGGAAGCGCACCGGCGCAACGCACGGCACGCGTGACTCAGCCACGCGCCCTGGCACTCCCACGCGCTCCCGCACACCGGCGCAGGGCACCCTGGAGGGCATCACCCATGGACTTGCGGCCGGCCTCGGACAGCGGGCCCTTCACCACAGACATGCACGTCTCCGATCCGGGGTCCGTTCCGTCCAGCACCAACCACGATGGCATAAACGAAGCAAAACGGTCATCCGGGAAAGTGTTCGAAGAGATAGCTCCTCACGCCGCATCCCCACCCCACACGCCCGCCCCGCGCCCCCGCACAGCCACTGGACACACAGAAGCCCCGGCCCATCCCCTGAGGGAAGGACCGGGGCTCCGGCTTCACACCGAACCGAGCGGGTCAGGCGGCGACGACATCCACCGCTTCCGCAGGCGCCTTGATGGTCACCCGTCCCGTCGGTACACCCGCCACCGACGAAACGGAGACGGAATTGAGCATGGGGCGCACCGGTACAGGTACCGGATCGCTGGCTGCTGCCGACTCGGCCAGTTCGGCCAGGGACAGCTCATCGCTCACTTCACGCATGAGCTCGGACATCCGTACGTCAAGCGCGTCGCAAATGGCGGAGAGCAGTTCGGAGGATGCCTCCTTCTGCCCCCGCTCCACCTCGGAGAGATAGCCGAGCGAAACTCGGGCGGACGAGGAGACTTCGCGCAGAGTACGGCCTTGGCGCTGGCGCTGCCGACGCAGCACG
Organism: Streptomyces sp. NBC_00876; assembly: GCF_045207435.1. Classification (NCBI taxonomy): domain Bacteria; kingdom Bacillati; phylum Actinomycetota; class Actinomycetes; order Kitasatosporales; family Streptomycetaceae; genus Streptomyces; species Streptomyces sp. NBC_00876. The sequence continues at coordinate 6,337,123 of NZ_CP108800.1, read as the reverse complement.
TCACCAAGCAGGCGACGGAGCAGAATCATCGGTGGCTCCCTCCTCGGACCGCGTAGCCGCATCCTTCACGCCCCACCGTACCGCCTAGCGCTGCGGCCGTGCGGGGAGCGATGTCGTGTTCACTCAGGGCTGCAAACATCAATTCCCCCCGTTCTGTTCCGTATCCTGTGCACTCGCATTCTCGCCGAGTTCGCCGGAGAGCAGGTCGAGTACGCACCGCACGCTCTCCTTACGGATGTCCGCACGGCTGCCGTTCAACCGCAGCGCGGCCACTTTCCCGGCGCCCCGCGGCCCGCAGACTGCGACGAAGACGGTTCCCACGGGCTGCCCGTCCTGCGGCTCGGGACCCGCGACGCCGGTGGTCGCCACCGCCCAGTCCGCGCCGAGAACCCGGCGTACGCCTGCCGCCATCTGACGCGCGACCCCGGCATCCACCGCGCCGTGCTCCGCCAGACGAGACGCGTCCACGCCCAGGACTTCACTCTTGAGTGGAGTCGCATAGGCCGTCACAGAGCCCCGGAAGGCCTGCGAGGCACCGGGGACGGACGTCAATTCGGCCGCGACCAGGCCGCCGGTCAGCGACTCGGCGACGGCGAGGGTCTCCCCGCGCTCGACGAGCAGCCGCAGCACCCGGGCCGCGGCTGTCACCGCTCGGCCTCCGAAGAGCCGCGCGGCCCGGACGTCCCGGTGACACGCTCCGCGTCCCGGGAGCCCTCGACATTCCCGGAGGCCCGCTCAGCGCCCCCGGCGCTCCCGGAAGGCGTCGCGGCACCCCCCGCGCTCCCCGGAGCCGCCGCGGCGGCCTCCTGCGCCCTGTCGGCCCGATCCGCCGCGAGCCCCTGGCGTCGCAGCACGACGGCCTGACGGACGTAGTCGAGGCCGGTGAGGACCGTCAGCACGACGGCCACCGCCATCACCCAGAACCGCAGCGTGGCCAGCGGTCCGGTCAGCGCCAGGACGTACATCCCGACGGCCGTCCCCTGCGCCAGCGTCTTCATCTTGCCGCCGCGGCTGGCCGGAATCACCCCGTGCCGGATCACCCAGAACCGCATCAGCGTGATGCCGAGTTCCCGGAAGAGGATCACACCCGTGACCCACCAGGGCAGATCACCGAGATACGACAGGCAGATCAGCGCCGCACCCATGATCGCCTTGTCGGCGATCGGGTCGGCGATCTTGCCGAAATCGGTGACCAGGTTGTACTTACGCGCCAGATGCCCGTCGAACACGTCGGTGATCATCGCGATGGCGAACGCGGCCCAGGCGATGGAGCGCCAGGCCGGGTCGTATCCGCCGTCGTGAAGCAGCAGCACGACGAACCCCGGGACCAGCACCAGCCGCGCCATGGTGAGGATATTGGCGATGTTCCACAGGCTGGCCTGGTTGACGGCCGCAGCACCCAGTTTTCCGCCGCGGACCGGCGTCGTGCCGGAACCGCCTGCCGCGGATGCCGGGACTCCGGTCATCTGGCTACCTCCGCAAGCTCACTGCACTCCGCCACCAGGTCCACGCCTTCGGTGCCCACTACCTTTGCCTCGACCATACGGCCCGGGACAAGGCCTTCGCGTGCGGTGAAGAGCACCTGGCCGTCCGTTTCGGGCGCCTGGTGCGCGGCGCGGCCGATGGCCCGCGACTCGTCCTCGGTGGCGTCGACCGACTCGACCAGCACCTGGAGCGACTCCCCGATCCGCTCCTCGGCCCGCTGCGAGGTCAGCTCCTCGGCCAGCTGCGAGATGTGCGCGAGGCGCTCCGCGATCGTGTCGGCGTCCAGCTTGTTCTCGTATCCGACCGCCTCGGTGCCGTCCTCGTCGGAGTAGCCGAAGACGCCGATGGCGTCGAGGCGCGCTCCGGTGAGGAACCGTTCCAGCTCCGCCAGGTCGGCCTCGGTCTCGCCGGGGAAGCCCACGATGAAGTTGGAGCGGGCACCGGCCTGCGGCGCCTTGCTCCGGATGGTGTGCAGGAGCTCCAGGAAACTGTCGGTGTCACCGAAGCGGCGCATCGCGCGCAGGACGCCGGCGGCCGAGTGCTGGAAGGACAGGTCGAAGTAGGGCGCGACCTTCGGCGTCGAGGTCAGTACGTCGATCAGACCGGGCCGCATCTCGGCGGGCTGCAGATAGCTGACCCGGATGCGCTCGATCCCCTCGACGTCCGCCAGCTCCGGGAGCAGCGTCTCCAGGAGGCGGATGTCGCCGAGGTCCTTGCCGTACGAGGTGTTGTTCTCGGAGACCAGCATGACCTCCTTCACACCCTGCTCGGCCAGCCAGCGGGTCTCGCCCAGGACGTCAGAGGGCCGCCGGGAGATGAAGGACCCGCGGAAGGACGGGATGGCGCAGAAGGAGCAGCGGCGGTCGCAGCCGGAGGCCAGCTTCACGGAGGCGACGGGGCTGGTGCCCAGCCGGCGGCGCAGGGGGGCCCGCGGACCGGAGACCGGCGCCACCCCCTCCGGGAGATCGGCGGGGGCCGGAGCGGCCTCCTGTGCGTGGCCGGGCAGCGCCACGGCGGCGTCCTGCCGCTCGGCCGGGCTGATCGGCAGGAGCTTGCGGCGGTCGCGCGGGGTGTGGGAGGCGTGGATGCCGCCGTTGAGGATGGTCTGGAGGCGGTCGGAGATGTCTGCGTAGTCGTCGAATCCGAGGACTCCGTCCGCCTCCGGCAGGGCCTCGGCGAGGTCCTTTCCGTAGCGCTCGGCCATGCAGCCGACGGCGACGACGGCCTGCGTGCGGCCGTGGTCCTTCAGATCATTGGCTTCGAGCAGGGCATCGACGGAGTCCTTCTTGGCGGCCTCGACGAATCCACAGGTGTTGACGACGGCGACATCGGCATCGGAGGCATCCTCGACGAGCTCCCAGCCGTCCGCTGCCAAGCGGCCTGCGAGCTCCTCCGAGTCCACCTCGTTACGGGCGCAGCCAAGAGTGACAAGGGCGACGGTACGGCGTTCGGGCATGGGCTCAAGACTACTTTGTCCCGGCACTGGCCCCGCCGTGCAGGGTTCCCCCCTTACAGGGAGTAACAAACGCGGCGAGCGCCCGGCCGGATGGCCGGGCGCTCGCCGCGCTGGGTGAACTGTGCGGTCCCGCGGTCAGCCGACCTCGGGGTCGCCCTTGGTGTACGAGAGCCGCTCGACCTGTCCGGGCTGGAACTGGTCCTCGACCTTCTTGCCGTTGACGAAGAGCTCGATCGATCCGGCGTTGCCGAGAACGAGGTCGACCCGCTCCTTGTCCTGGAAGGTCTTCGACTGGCCCTGTTCGAGCAGTCCGTCGAAGAGCAGCCGGCCGTTGTGGTCCTTGGCCGAGATCCAGCTCTTGCCCTGGCTCGCGCTGAGCCTGACCGTCACCTTGTCCTGGGGCGCCGCGGCAATGGCGCTCTCGGAGGGAGCCGGCTTGGGATCGACGGGCTTGCTGGACGCCGGCTTGGGGGTGATCTTGTCGGATGTCGGGCCTTCGGCCACCTGGCCGGCGGTCGAGGGCTCGTCACCGCCCTTGAAGAAGGTGAAACCGACGAATCCGATCACGGCGACGATGGCCGCGACCATGGCCGCGGTCCAGTTGGGCCGCCGGGGTTCTGAACGGATCCGCTCGGCTTCGAACAGCGGTGCCGCCGGCGTGGGTGCGGGACGGCCGCCGTGCTCGGCGTCGTACTGCGAAACCAGCGGTTCCGGATCGGTGCCTACGGCACGTGCCAGCGTTCGGATATGGCCGCGGGCGTACACGTCGCCGCCGCAGCGGGAGAAGTCGTCGTCCTCGATCGCGTGCACGATGGGGATGCGCACCCGGGTGGACGTGCTGATCTCTTCGACCGTGAGACCTGCGGCGATACGAGCCTGCTGGAGCACTCGACCGATCGAAGGCCGGTCGTCTTCGGGGGAGTTGCCGATGGACACGGGGGCGCCTTTCGAGCGTGAGCCACCTGCTGGGTGTTCAGTCTAGGGGGGGTACGAAAGGGTGGGGCAACCGGGAGGGAGGACTTTGTACGCCATCAGATTCGAACAGAGTCGGATTCGCCGGACCGCCCCGGGGAGGAACATCGTGCTGTCCCTCCCTTCAACTTGACGTACGGCCCGGCGAAACGGTTGCCCGCAAAACCCTTACGAACCGGTTTCCCCACGGATCAGCGCCAACACCCCGTCCAGCTCGTCCGGTTTCACCATGACATCGCGTGCCTTCGAGCCCTCGCTGGGTCCGACGATGCTCCGCGACTCCATGAGGTCCATCAGCCGGCCGGCCTTGGCGAAGCCCACCCGCAGCTTGCGCTGGAGCATCGATGTGGACCCGAACTGAGTGGAAACGACCAGCTCAGCGGCCTGGCAGAGCAGATCCAGGTCGTCGCCGATGTCCTCGTCGATCTCCTTCTTCTGCTTCGTCCCGACCACCACGTCGTCGCGGAAGACCGGCGCCATCTGGTCCTTGCAGTGCTGGACGACCGCCGCGACCTCGTCCTCCGTGACGAAGGCGCCCTGCATACGGGTCGGCTTGTTCGCCCCCATGGGGAGGAACAGTCCGTCACCCTTTCCGATGAGCTTTTCGGCTCCGGGCTGGTCGAGGATGACCCGGCTGTCGGCGAGCGACGAGGTGGCGAAGGCGAGCCTGGAGGGCACGTTCGCCTTGATCAGGCCGGTCACGACATCGACCGAGGGGCGCTGGGTGGCGAGCACCAGATGGATGCCGGCCGCGCGGGCCAATTGGGTGATGCGGACGATCGAGTCCTCGACGTCGCGCGGGGCGACCATCATGAGGTCGGCCAGCTCGTCGACGATCACCAGCAGATACGGGTAGGGCGACAGCTCCCGTTCGCTGCCCTCCGGCGTCTTGAGCTTGCCGGTCCGCACCGCGTGGTTGAAGTCGTCGATGTGCCGGTAGCCGAACGCAGCAAGGTCGTCGTAGCGAAGGTCCATCTCGCGTACGACCCACTGAAGGGCCTCGGCGGCCTTCTTGGGGTTGGTGATGATCGGCGTGATGAGGTGCGGAATGCCCTCGTACGCGGTCAGCTCGACGCGCTTGGGGTCGACCAGCACCATACGGACGTCGTCCGGCGTCGCCCGCACCATCACCGACGTGATCAGGCAGTTGATGCAGGAGGACTTTCCGGAGCCGGTGGCGCCGGCCACCAGGACGTGCGGCATCTTCGCGAGGTTGGCCATCTCGTAGCCGCCCTCGACGTTCTTGCCGAGCGCGACCAGCATGGGGTGGTCGTCCTCCGCCGCGTCCGCGAGCCGCAGTACGTCGCCGAGGTTGACCATCTCCCGGTCGGAGTTGGGGATCTCGATGCCGACCGCGGACTTCCCCGGGATCGGCGAGATGATCCGGACGTCGGGGCTGGCGACCGCGTACGCGATGTTCTTGGCGAGCGCCGTGATCCGCTCGACCTTCACGGCCGGGCCGAGCTCCACCTCGTACCGCGTCACCGTGGGACCACGGGTGAAGCCGGTGACCGCGGCGTCGACCTTGAACTCGGTGAAGACGTTGGTCAGGGACGCGACGATCGCGTCATTGGCGGCGCTGCGGGTCTTGCCGGGTCCGCCGCGCTCCAGCAGATCGAGCGAGGGCAGCGAGTAGGTGATGTCGCCGGAGAGCTGGAGCTGCTCGGCGCGGGCCGGCAGCCCCTGCGACTCCGAGCGGTCGGGAACCGGCTTGGTCAGGTCGGGTACGCCCCCGGCGGGCGGGGAGACCCTCTGCCCCGGCCTCCGGGCCGGCTCCGCCTCCCTGGCGCCCGGCACCGGAGTGCCCGCGCGCTCGCGGTCCACCGAGACGCCCTGGGTGAGGTCGGCGACCAGCGGCGAGGGCGGCATGCCGTTGAGTACGGCTCCGTCGAGCGCGGCGGCGGCCGCGGCGGCGACGTCCACCGCGTCCATGGTGCGGTTCAGCGCGGGCTGCACCGAGGGCCTGCGCGGCCTGCGCCGCTTGGAGAGCGCGTCGGCCTCCGACCGCTCGGGGTCGTACTCGTCGGGCGCCTCGGAACGGCGGGCGGAGGAACGTCGGCCACGGCTGGGCAGCTCTTCGCGCCACTGCTCGTCGTAGCGCTCGTCGTCGTTCTCGTCCTGCGCCTCGGGGTCGTACACCGGGTCGATGATCCCCAGCTTGGAACCGAGCAACCGCAGCCGCTGCGGAATGGCGTTCACCGGGGTCGCCGTGACGACCAGCAGACCGAAGACGGTGAGCAGCAGGAGCAGCGGTACGGCGAGCACCTCGCCCATGGTGAAGATCAGCGGCTTGGACGCGGCCCAGCCGATGAGTCCGCCCGCGTCCTGCATGGCCTCGGTGCCGTCCTCGCGCCCCGGTGCCCCGCAGGCGATGTGGACCTGGCCGAGCACTCCGATGACCAGGGCCGACAGTCCGATGACGATCCGGCCGTTGGCCTCGGGCTTCTCGGGATAGAGAATCAGCCGGACGGCGATGGCGCCCAGCAGTATCGGCACGAGGAGGTCGAGCCGGCCGAAGGCGCCGGTGACGAGCATCTCCACGAGGTCGCCGACCGGGCCGCGCAGATTCGACCAGGTGCCCGCTGCGACGATCAGCGCGAGGCCGAGCAGCAGCAGTGCGACGCCGTCCTTGCGGTGTGCGGGGTCGAGTCCCTTGGCGCCGCGCCCTATGCCGCGGAACATCGCGCCGACCCCGTGGGCCGTGCCGAGCCAGACGGCACGCGCCAGCCGGTACACGCCGCCGGTGGGCGACGGCGCCGGTTTGGGCGCGGCCTTCTTGGCCACTGCCTTCTTGGCGGGCGCCTTCTTCGCGGGCACCATCTTCTTCGCTGCGGTCTTCTTGGCGGGCGCGGTTTTCCTCGCCGGACCCGGGCCACCGCCGACGCGCTTCGCGGTGCCCGCAGTGCCCTGGGAACCCTTGCCGGACGTACGTGAGGCCATGGCGCCGAGGTTACCGGTGTCTGCGGCAGTGAACACGTGCGCGTGCCGGTTCACCCGACCGTGTCGCCGTGCGGCGGCCGGAAACTGACGCGTGCTCACCCGGCCCGAAGCCGGACACGACCGGCACGCGACCGCTGAACGGCCGCGCCCACCGGCCAGTTACCGCTCCCGCCGCCCGAAACGGCCTGACGGGAAGGGCCGGTGCGCTCCGAGGCCGCTCCGCAAAGCAGCGAGACGGAGCGGCGCCACGAAGCCGCGATACCGGCCTGCACTACTGAGCTGCGTCGAACGGCGTTACGAGGGAAGCGCGGCCGGTGCGCCGCCGGTGCCGGGCTCCAGGGCGTCCAGCGCCCGGCGCAACCCGGTCAGCTTCCGTTCGAGGTGCGCGGCGGTGGCCACGGCCGCGGCATCCGCCGACTCGTCGTCGAGCTGCTTGGAGAGCGCTTCGGCCTGCTCCTCGACGGCCGCGAGCCGTGCGGAGAGCTCGGCCAGCAGACCGGCGGGCTCCTTCTCGTGGTTCGCGCCCGCATGCGCATGGCCGCCGCCCTCGAGCTGGAGCCGCAGCAGTGCCGCCTGCTCCCGGAGCTGACAGTTCTTCATGTACAGCTCGACGAAGACCGAGACCTTGGCCCGCAGCACCCACGGGTCGAACGGCTTCGAGATGTAGTCCACCGCGCCGGCCGCATAACCCCGGAAGGTGTGGTGCGGACCGTGGTTGATCGCGGTGAGGAAGATGATCGGGATGTCCCGGGTCCGTTCCCGCCGCTTGATGTGCGCGGCGGTTTCGAAACCGTCCATGCCCGGCATCTGGACGTCCAGCAGAATGACCGCGAAGTCATCCGTGAGCAGCGCTTTGAGCGCTTCCTCCCCTGACGATGCCCGGACCAGTGTCTGATCGAGCGCAGAGAGGATGGCCTCCAGCGCCAGCAGATTCTCCGGCCGGTCATCGACCAGGAGGATCTTGGCCTTCTGCACCATGGCCCGTCCTCCTCGCCCCGGAATTGCACCGGGCGCCGCCCCAGGGGACGACTCCCTTACGCCGTCCGACCTTGTGCCGGTCATGGTAGCCGCACCCCGCCCGTCACCACACCCTGTCACCGCGATGTCACTGTGCACGTACCGCAAACGCGGTGGAAGACCAGAAGGTTCCCCGGAATCGGCGGTCCCACACTCCTTCAGACAGAGTCGATCAGCAAATCATCATCGATTCGCTCAATTGGCGATCACTCTCCGCGCATCCACTGCTCCATAACGGAAAGAAGATGATCGGGATCGACAGGCTTGGTGACATAGTCGGATGCGCCGGAATCGATCGCCTTCTCCCGGTCGCCCTTCATCGCCTTCGCGGTCAGCGCGACGATCGGCAGCCCGGCGAACTGCGGCATCCGGCGGATCGCCGAGGTCGTCGCATAGCCGTCCATCTCCGGCATCATGATGTCCATCAGCACCACCGTCACATCGTCGTGCTGCTCCAGGACTTCGATGCCTTCGCGCCCGTTCTCCGCGTACAGAACCGCCAGTCCGTGCTGCTCCAGCACGCTGGTGAGCGCGAAGACGTTACGGATGTCGTCGTCGACGATCAGCACCTTCTCGCCACTGAACCGGAACGTCCTGCGCACTTCGGGCTCCTCCTGGCCACCGAGTGCCCACGGCTCCGGCGGGGAGGCCTGGGCCGGCGAGGAGGCCGTCCGCGGCGGCAGCGCGGGCTGCTGCTGCGCACCGCCCAGTGCCTTGCGACGGCGCCGGAACAGTCCTGCCGCGCCGCTCTGGTCATGCCCGGACCCCGGCCCGCCCGTGCCCGGGTAGCCCGGGTAGCCCGGGTAGCCCGGGTAGCCCGGGTAGCCCTGGAAGCCCGGTCCCGTCGTCTGTCCCATCCCCTGGCCGGCCTCGGGGATACGTCCGCTCTCGACGGCCGCACCGTGCATCTCGATGGGGCCGGGACCGATCTGCGGGTAGCCCTGCGGCGGGAGTTCGCTCGGGTGCAACGGCAGGTACAGCGTGAACGTCGAGCCCCGGCCGGGCTCGCTGGCCGCATGGATCTCACCGCCCAGCAGGCGTGCGATCTCCCGGCTGATGGACAGGCCCAGGCCCGTACCGCCGTACTTGCGGCTGGTCGTCCCGTCCGCCTGCTTGAACGCCTCGAAGATCACCAGCATCTTGCTGGACGCGATCCCGATACCGGTGTCGGTCACCGAGAACGCGATCAGATCGGCATCGGCGTCACGCAGCGAACCGGCTTCCAGCAGCTGTTCGCGAATGGCGTGCGGCACCTCGGGCCCCGCGTGCCTGATCACCAGCTCGACGGCGCCGCTGTCGGTGAACTTCACCGCGTTGGAGAGCAGATTGCGCAGCACCTGGAGCAGCCGCTGTTCGTCGGTGTGCAGCGTCGCGGGAAGCTCCGGCGACACCCGTACGGAGAAATCCAGCCCCTTTTCCGCGGTGAGCGGCCGGAAGGTCGCCTCCACGTAGTCGACCAGCTGGACCAGTGCGATCCGGGTCGGGCTCACATCCATCTTGCCCGCCTCGACCTTCGACAGATCGAGGATGTCATTGATCAGCTGCAGCAGATCGGAACCGGCCCCATGGATCGTCTCGGCGAATTCCACCTGCTTCGGCGAGAGATTCCCCTCTGCGTTGTCCGCCAGCAGTTTGGCCAGAATGAGCAGTGAGTTGAGCGGCGTCCGCAGCTCGTGCGACATGTTGGCCAGGAACTCGGACTTGTAGCGCATCGAGACGGCGAGCTGCTCGGCACGCTCCTCCAGGACCTGGCGCGCCTCCTCGATCTCGGTGTTCTTGACCTCGATGTCACGGTTCTGCTGGGCCAGCAGCTCGGCCTTCTCCTCCAGTTCGGCGTTGGACGCCTGAAGGGCCTTCTGCCGGTTCTCCAACTCCTGCGACCGGTCGCGCAATTGCTCGGTGAGCTCCTGCGACTGCTCCAGCAGCTTCTCGGTCGTCGTGTTGACGCTGATGGTGTTGACGCTCGTGGCGATCATCTCGGCGAGCTGGTTGAGGAAGTCCCGCTGGATATGGGTGAACGGCTGGAACGAGGCCAGTTCGATCACCCCGAGGACCTTCCCCTCGAAGAGCACCGGCAGCACGATCACATGCGCGGGCGGCGCCTCGCCCAGCCCCGAGGAGATCTTCAGATAGCCCGGCGGAACGTTGTCCACCTGGATCGTCCGCTTCTCCTCGGCAGCCGTGCCGATCAGCGTCTCACCCGGCCGGAAGGAGGTCGGCATGGAGCCGGCGGAGTAGCCGTAGCTGCCCCGCATCCGGAGCTCGTACGCGCCCTCCCGGTCGCCCTCCGCGCCCAGCGCATCGGTGTCGCCGGTCGCCATGGCCAGGAAGAACGCGCCGTGCTGCGCTGAGACGACCGGGGTCAGCTCGCTCATGATCAGCGAGGCGACGTCGTCGAGATCGCGCCGCCCCTGCATCAGACCGGAGATCCGGGCGAGGTTGCCCTTGAGCCAGTCCTGCTCCTTGTTGGTGGCGGTGGTGTCGCGCAGGTTGGCGATCATCGTGTTGATGTTGTCCTGCAAGGCCTGGATCTCGCCGGCCGCGTCCACATCGATCTTGAGATTGAGATCGCCGCGGGTCACCGCGGTGGCGACGGCCGCGATGGCGCGCACCTGACGGGTCAGGTTCCCGGCCATCTCGTTCACCGACTCGGTGAGGTCGCGCCAGGTCCCGTCCACGTCCCGCACCCGCGCCTGGCCGCCCAGCTGCCCCTCCGTGCCCACCTCGCGGGCCACCCTGGTCACCTGATCGGCGAACGACGAGAGCTGATCGACCATCGTGTTGATGGTGTTCTTCAGCTCCAGGATCTCGCCCCGGGCATCGATGTCGATCTTCTTGGTGAGATCGCCCTTGGCGATGGCGGTGGTGACGGTCGCGATCTGGCGCACCTGACCGGTCAGGTTGGACGCCATCGAGTTCACCGACTCGGTCAGGTCCTTCCAGGTACCCGAGACCCCCGGAACGCGCGCCTGACCTCCCAGCTCGCCCTCCGTACCCACCTCGCGGGCCACTCGCGTCACCTCGTCGGCGAACGAGGACAGGGTCGTCACCATCGTGTTGACGGTGTCGGCCAGTTCGGCGACCTCGCCACGCGCCTCGACGGTGACCTTCTTCGTCAGATCGCCGTTGGCCACCGCGGACGAGACCCGGGAGATGTTGCGCACCTGGCTGGTCAGGTTGTTGGCCATCAGGTTGACGTTCTCGCTGAGGTCCTTCCAGATGCCCGTGGCCCCGCGGACCCGGGCCTGGCCGCCGAGGATGCCCTCGGTGCCCACCTCGCGGGCCACCCGCGTCACCTCGTCGCCGAAGTTCATCAGCTGGTCGACCATCGTGTTGACGGTGGTGACCAGTTCGAGGATCTCGCCCTTGGCGTCGACGGTGATCTTCTTGGAGAGATCACCGTTGGCGACCGCGGTGGTGACCTCGGCGATGTTGCGGACCTGAAGGGTCAGGTTGTTCGCCATGCCGTTGACGGACTGGGTGAGGTCCTTCCAGGTACCGGACACACCCTGCACCTCGGCCTGGCCACCGAGGATGCCCTCGGTACCCACCTCGCGGGCCACCCGGGTCACCTGCTCCGCGAAGTTCGAGAGCTGGTCCACCATCGTGTTGAGGGTGTTCTTGAGCTCCAGGATCTCGCCGCGCGCGTCCACGTCGATCTTCTGCGACAGGTCGCCCCGCGCCACCGCCGTGGCGACCTGCGCGATGTTACGGACCTGAGCGGTGAGGTTCCCGGCCATGCCGTTCACCGAATCGGTCAGATCACGCCACACACCGGCCACGCCGGGCACCTGTGCCTGGCCGCCCAGGCGCCCGTCCGTGCCCACTTCACGGGCCACCCGGGTCACCTGCTCGGCGAAGGCGGAGAGCTGGTCGACCATCGTGTTGATGGTGTTCTTCAGCTCCAGGATCTCGCCGCGCGCGTCCACGTCGATCTTCTGCGACAGGTCGCCCCGCGCCACCGCCGTGGTCACCTGGGCGATCTGGCGCACCTGGGAGGTCAGGTTCCCCGCCATGAAGTTGACGGAGTCGGTGAGCTCCTTCCACGTCCCGGAGACGCCGTCGACCCGCGCCTGACCGCCGAGGCGGCCCTCCGTACCCACGTCACGCGCCATCCGCGTCACCTGGTCGGCGAAGGAGGACAGCTGCGCCACCATCGTGTTGACGGTGTTCTTCAGCTCCAGCATCTCGCCCGCGACATCGACGGTGACCTTCTGCGACAGATCACCGTTGGCGACCGCAGTCGTCACCTGGGCGATGTCGCGCACCTGGCCGGTCAGGTTCCGGAACGCCGTGTTCACGGAGTCCGTCAGGTCCTTCCACGTACCCGCAGCGCCGGGCACCTCGGCCTGGCCGCCGAGGCGGCCCTCGACGCCGACCTCCCGGGCCACCCGGGTCACTTCCGAACCGAAGGACTGGAGCTGGTCGACCATCGTGTTGACGGTGTTCTTCAGCTCCAGCATCTCGCCGGCCACATCGACGGTGACCTTCTGCGTCATGTCACCGCTGGCCACGGCCGTCGTCACCTGGGCGATGTCGCGCACCTGGGTCGTCAGGTTGCGGAAGACGGTGTTCACCGAGTCGGTGAGGTCCTTCCACGTGCCCGCGGCGCCCGGCACCTGTGCCTGGCCGCCGAGCACGCCCTCGCCGCCGACCTCGCTGGCCACCCGGGTGACCTCGTCCGCGAAGGTGCGCAGCGTCTCGGTCATCTGGTTGATGGTCTCGGCGAGCTGGGCGACCTCGCCGCGCGCGCTCACCCGGACCTTCTGCGACAGGTCACCGTTGGCGACCGCCGTCGTGACCTCCGCGATGCCGCGCACCTGGGAGGTGAGGTTCCCCGCCATCGTGTTGACGGAGTCGGTGAGGTCCTTCCACACTCCGGCCACACCCGGCACCATCGCCTGCCCGCCGAGCTCACCCTCGGTGCCCACCTCACGGGCCACCCGGGTCACCTCGGAGGAGAACGAGGACAGCTGGTCGACCATCGTGTTCACGGTGTTCTTCAGCTGGGCCATCTCACCGGCCACATGGACGGTGACCTTCCGCGACAGATCCCCCTTGGCGACCGCCGTCGTCACCAGGGCGATGTCGCGCACCTGCGCCGTCAGCCGGAACGCCATGGTGTTCACGGAGTCCGTGAGGTCCTTCCACGACCCGGACATCCCGCGCACCTGGGCCTGACCGCCCAGCTTGCCCTCGGTCCCCACCTCGACCGCGACCCGCGTCACCTGCTCGGTGAACGCCGACAGCTGGTCGACGAGGTTGTTGACCGTACGGGCGACCTTCAGGAACTCACCGCGCAGCGGCCGTACCGTCTCGTCCGCCGTGTGCGAACGGAGCTCCATCCGCTGCTCGAGATCACCGTCGGCCACCGCCGACAGCACCCGCCCGACCTCCGAGACCGGACGCGCGAGATCGTCGACGAGTTCGTTGGAGGCATCGATCGCGGCGGCCCAGGAGCCCTCGCAGGCACCCGTCTCCAGCCGCTCGGTGAGCTTGCCCTCCCGGCCGACCACACGACGCACGCGCGCGAGCTCACCCGTGAGGTGCACATTGCGATCGGCGACCTCGTTGAAGACCGCCGAGAGCTCCGCCATCACGCCGTCGCCGGAGACGGTCACGCGCCTGCGGAAATTCCCGTCCCGCATGGCGACCAGAGCGGCCAGCAGTCTGTTGAGCGCCGCGGCGTCGACTTCTACGGTCCCATTGCGCTGCTTCTTCACGGGCTGTCCGCCTTTAGTGCGCGTACCTGATCCCCGCGCCGCCACGTCAGACTCCACCGTGTCCCTCCCGCAGGGGTTGACCGAATCGCTCGGGCCTTGTCCGAGACCTTGCCCAGAACCTCTATGGCTCACCGCCACAGCCCACCGTCGACGGGTGACCATGCGGACGTCAAATCGTTGAAACGTACCAGGCCGGAACCGGTCGGGGTGGAACCTCCCCCGGTTGTCCCACATCCCTCCATGGGGAAGACCACACTTGTCCGTTCATCAGCCTGTTCCTACCGCTCCTTGCCCGAAGTCGGCCCTCGTGTACCCGGCACACAGAGGGAGCGTCTAGCCTGGCAGGCGAATCGAAGCGGCGAGAAACGGGCACAGGACTCGGGGAAGCGACGAGACACCAAATGGGGAGTGCTGTGATCACGGCGCGCGCGGCTGCCACTTTCGACCCGGTGGGGCGCTCCGTCGCGACGGCCCGCGCCTTTGTCCGGGACACCCTCCAGGGATGGGGATACACCGACGTCGTCGACGACGCCGTCGTCCTCACCAGCGAACTCGTGACCAACGCGGTGGTCCACGCCGGCACCGCCGCCGATGTGCTGTGCCTGCGCACGGAGGACGGCGTCCGGGTCGAGGTCTCCGACCACTATCCGGAACGCGAGATCCCGCTCCAGTCCACCGGTCCCGACTTCGCAGGCCCCGACCGCGAGAGCGGCCGCGGCCTGCTGCTGTGCGCGGCGCTCGCCGCCCGCTGGGGCGTCGAGTACTCCCCCGCGCACAAACACGTCTGGTTCCAGCTCGATCTCCCCGACCGCCCGGTGGGCATCCGCTCCGCCGGCCCGCTGCTCCCCGTCGACCTGCTCCCCGTCACCGACGAGCGGGTCCGGGTCGCCGTCGTCCAGACCGACACCGCGGGCGCCGTCGCGGCATGGAACGACGACGCCGCGTTCCTGTTCGGGCACACGGCGGATCAGGTCACCGGCAAGCAGTTCACCGACTTCACCGCCTGGCCGCAGACCCCCGGCACCAACACGGGCATCGCCGACGCACTTCGCCTCTCCCGCTGGGAGGGCAGCTACGGCATCCGCGGCGCCGACGGCCGCACGATCCCCGTCTACGGCTCGCACCTGCGGGTCCGCGACACACAGGGCGAGCCTTCGACGGTCTGCCTGCTGGTCCGCGACTACGAACGCGCGGTACTCCAGTCACCGGTACGCACCCCGGTCACCGATGCGACCGCCGAGAGCCGCACGACGGACCCCTTCGAGGTCTTCATCGGCTCCCCCGCCCCCGACGACCTCGACGGCCTGCTCCAGCGCACCGTCGAGCGGGCCCGCGACATGCTCGACGCCGACGCGGCGTTCCTGCTGCTGGCGACGGACGACGAGACCGAGCTCGAGGTACGGGCCACGACCGGGCTCCCGTCCGCCCGCCAGCGCTTCGCCCGCGTCCCCGTCGAGGCCGGCACCGGCCGGTACGGCTCCGCGCGCATGCCCGCCGTCCACGAGGACCTGGACGCCGTCCCGGGTGCGGTCCCGCTGCTGGGCAACACCGGTATGCGTTCGGTGGTCACGGTCCCGCTGAAGGTCGAGGGCCGCCTCACGGGCTCCCTGGGCGTCGCGGCCGAGGCCGTCGGCCGGTACTCCAACGAGGAGGCGCTGCGCCTCCAGTTCGCCGCGGACCGCATCGCCCTCGCTGTCGAGTCCGCCCGCCTGGGCGAGCTGGAACGTCTGCGCCGCGGCTCGCTCTCCTTCCTCGTCGAGGCGTCGGACCTGCTGGCCGGCACGCTCGACCGGGACCAGACACTGGCGCTGATGGCCCAGATGACGGTCCCCACCCTGGCGACCTGGTGCGCCGTCTACACGATCGCGGACCAGTCCTCGGACCCGTACCTCTCGTACGT
The DNA here is from genome assembly GCF_045207435.1 of Streptomyces sp. NBC_00876. Lineage (NCBI taxonomy): Bacteria > Bacillati > Actinomycetota > Actinomycetes > Kitasatosporales > Streptomycetaceae > Streptomyces > Streptomyces sp. NBC_00876. The sequence continues at coordinate 6,321,630 of NZ_CP108800.1, read as the reverse complement.
GCTGCACGAGGACGAGGAACGCATCGACGGTCTCAAGGCCCTCCTCTCCAAGATCGCCCCGCCCGAGCCGGTGCCGACACCCGGCGCCCGCGTCTGGTCCGCGCCGTCCGAGGCCGCCCATGAGGCGGCCCTGCGCACTTCGATGCGCAGCATCGGTCTCGGCGACCCCGGGGGCCTCGGCGCCGGCATCCGTACGACGCTCGCCACCGCGGCCGCCGTGGGCGGGGAGACCGTGGTCCTCCCGCTCGTCGCCCGCAACCGGGTCATCGGCATGCTCACGCTCGGCAAACCGTCCGACGACCACTTCCGCCAGGAGATCCTGGAACTGGCCGAGGACCTCTCCCGCCGGGCCGCCCTGGCCCTGGACAACGCCCGCCTGTACTCGGAGCGCATGGCGATCAGCCAGTCCCTCCAGCGCAGCCTGCTGCCGCCCGGTCTGCCGGACGTCCCCAATGTCGAGATCGACGTCATCTACCGGGCGGCCGGTGAGGGCAACGAGGTCGGCGGCGACTTCTACGACGTCTTCCCGATCCGCGACGGCGCCTACGGATTCGCCATCGGCGACGTCTGCGGTACGGGCCCGGAGGCCGCGGCCGTGACCGGCCTGGCCCGGCACGCCCTGCGCCTGCTGGCCCGTGAGGGCTTCTCCGGCCCCGCCGTCCTGGAGCGGCTCAACGCCGCCATCCTCGACGAGGGCGCACGCAGCCGCTTCCTCACCCTCCTCTACGGGGAGTTGTGGCCCCAGGAGGACGGCAGCGCCCTGTTGAAGGTGGTGTGTGCCGGTCACCCGTTGCCGCTGCGCCTGCGGCAGGACGGATCGGTCGAGGCAGCTGCTGAACCGCAGCCGCTGCTGGGTGTCATCGAGGACCTGGATCTGTACGAGCAGACGGTGACCCTGGAGCCGGGCGATGTCCTGCTGTGCGTGACCGACGGTGTCACCGAACGCCGGGAGGGAACCCGCATGCTCGGCGACGACGGCCTGGCGGATGTACTGGCCAACTGCACGGGTCTCACAGCCGGCGCGGTGGCGGGACGGATCCTGCGGGCCGTGGAACGGTTCGCCGCCGAACCCGCCTCGGACGACATGGCCATCCTCGCGATGCGTGTCCCGGAGCCGCAGGCCGCCCCGTAGGGGTTCCCGGACCCGGATACACGAAAGGCCCCCGCCTAGTGGCGGGGGCCTTTCGTCTGTCTGAGCCCCAATGCGGAATCGAACCGCAGACCTTCTCCTTACCATGGAGACGCTCTACCGACTGAGCTATTGGGGCCTTGCTGCCCTGCGGCAACGAGCTAAAGCATACCCTGAACCAGGGGGTGTGCAAAACCGCCTGTCACACCGTCACCGGCCCACCCACCAGGGGCGTTCCGCCGACGCAACGCCCTCCCGGAGCGGCAGCGAACCGCTGCGGCAGCACTCCCGCACGGCGGGCCGGCCGGCAGCTTCGGGCCCGTGAACGCAGAAAAGCCCCGTGCCACAAGGGCACGGGGCTTTTCCACAATGATTGTTCGGCGGCGTCCTACTCTCCCACAGGGTCCCCCCTGCAGTACCATCGGCGCTGAAAGGCTTAGCTTCCGGGTTCGGAATGTAACCGGGCGTTTCCCTAACGCAATGACCACCGAAACACTATGAAATTAACCAACACCGGATAAAAACACGGCCGTTCGTTATTTCAGAACTAACACAGTGGACGCGAGCAACTGAGGACAAGCCCTCGGCCTATTAGTACCAGTCAGCTCCACCCGTTACCGGGCTTCCACATCTGGCCTATCAACCCAGTCGTCTACTGGGAGCCTTAACCCCTCAAGAGGGTGGGAATACTCATCTCGAAGCAGGCTTCCCGCTTAGATGCTTTCAGCGGTTATCCTTTCCGAACGTAGCCAACCAGCCATGCCCTTGGCAGGACAACTGGCACACCAGAGGTTCGTCCGTCCCGGTCCTCTCGTACTAGGGACAGCCCTTCTCAATATTCCTACGCGCACAGCGGATAGGGACCGAACTGTCTCACGACGTTCTAAACCCAGCTCGCGTACCGCTTTAATGGGCGAACAGCCCAACCCTTGGGACCGACTCCAGCCCCAGGATGCGACGAGCCGACATCGAGGTGCCAAACCATCCCGTCGATATGGACTCTTGGGGAAGATCAGCCTGTTATCCCCGGGGTACCTTTTATCCGTTGAGCGACAGCGCTTCCACAAGCCACTGCCGGATCACTAGTCCCGACTTTCGTCCCTGCTCGACCCGTCGGTCTCACAGTCAAGCTCCCTTGTGCACTTACACTCAACACCTGATTGCCAACCAGGCTGAGGGAACCTTTGGGCGCCTCCGTTACTCTTTAGGAGGCAACCGCCCCAGTTAAACTACCCATCAGACACTGTCCCTGATCCGGATCACGGACCCAGGTTAGACATCCAGCACGACCAGAGTGGTATTTCAACGACGACTCCACAACCACTGGCGTGGCCGCTTCAAAGTCTCCCACCTATCCTACACAAGCCGAACCGAACACCAATATCAAACTATAGTAAAGGTCCCGGGGTCTTTCCGTCCTGCTGCGCGAAACGAGCATCTTTACTCGTAGTGCAATTTCACCGGGCCTATGGTTGAGACAGTCGAGAAGTCGTTACGCCATTCGTGCAGGTCGGAACTTACCCGACAAGGAATTTCGCTACCTTAGGATGGTTATAGTTACCACCGCCGTTTACTGGCGCTTAAGTTCTCAGCTTCGCCGACCCGAAAGTCAGCTAACCGGTCCCCTTAACGTTCCAGCACCGGGCAGGCGTCAGTCCGTATACATCGCCTTACGGCTTCGCACGGACCTGTGTTTTTAGTAAACAGTCGCTTCTCGCTGGTCTCTGCGGCCACCCCCAGCTCACCGAGTAAATCGGATCACCAGTGATGGCCCCCCTTCTCCCGAAGTTACGGGGGCATTTTGCCGAGTTCCTTAACCATAGTTCACCCGAACGCCTCGGTATTCTCTACCTGACCACCTGAGTCGGTTTAGGGTACGGGCCGCCATGAAACTCGCTAGAGGCTTTTCTCGACAGCATAGGATCATCCACTTCACCACAATCGGCTCGGCATCAGGTCTCAGCCTTAATGTGTGACGGATTTACCTACCACACGGCCTACACCCTTACCCCGGGACTACCACCGCCCGGGCTGGACTACCTTCCTGCGTCACCCCATCGCTTACCTACTACAAGTCTGGTTCATCGGCTCCACCACTACCCTCAACTCCGAAGAGATCGGGCCGGCTTCACGGACTTAGCATCGCCTGATTCAGTACTGGGCGTTTCAAAGCGGGTACCGGAATATCAACCGGTTGTCCATCGACTACGCCTGTCGGCCTCGCCTTAGGTCCCGACTTACCCTGGGCAGATCAGCTTGACCCAGGAACCCTTAGTCAATCGGCGCACACGTTTCTCACGTGTGTATCGCTACTCATGCCTGCATTCTCACTCGTGAACCGTCCACAACTCGCTTCCGCGGCTGCTTCACCCGGCACACGACGCTCCCCTACCCATCCCAGCCCCCGTTGGGGGTACATGCTGGAATGACACGACTTCGGCGGTACGCTTGAGCCCCGCTACATTGTCGGCGCGGAATCACTTGACCAGTGAGCTATTACGCACTCTTTCAAGGGTGGCTGCTTCTAAGCCAACCTCCTGGTTGTCTCTGCGACTCCACATCCTTTCCCACTTAGCGTACGCTTAGGGGCCTTAGTCGATGCTCTGGGCTGTTTCCCTCTCGACCATGGAGCTTATCCCCCACAGTCTCACTGCCGTGCTCTCACTTACCGGCATTCGGAGTTTGGCTAAGGTCAGTAACCCGGTAGGGCCCATCGCCTATCCAGTGCTCTACCTCCGGCAAGAAACACACGACGCTGCACCTAAATGCATTTCGGGGAGAACCAGCTATCACGGAGTTTGATTGGCCTTTCACCCCTAACCACAGGTCATCCCCCAGGTTTTCAACCCTGGTGGGTTCGGTCCTCCACGAAGTCTTACCTCCGCTTCAACCTGCCCATGGCTAGATCACTCCGCTTCGGGTCTTGAGCGCGCTACTAAATCGCCCTATTCGGACTCGCTTTCGCTACGGCTTCCCCACACGGGTTAACCTCGCAACACACCGCAAACTCGCAGGCTCATTCTTCAAAAGGCACGCAGTCACGACGCACCGAGTAAACTCGATGCGCGACGCTCCCACGGCTTGTAGGCACACGGTTTCAGGTACTATTTCACTCCGCTCCCGCGGTACTTTTCACCATTCCCTCACGGTACTATCCGCTATCGGTCACTAGGGAATATTTAGGCTTAACGGGTGGTCCCGCCAGATTCACACGGGATTTCTCGGGCCCCGTGCTACTTGGGTGTCTCTTAAACGAGCCGTTGATGTTTCAGCTACGGGGGTCTTACCCTCTACGCCGGACCTTTCGCATGTCCTTCGCCTACATCAACGGTTTCTGACTCGTCTCATGGCCGGCAGACCATGAAAAAGAGATCCCACAACCCCGCATGCGCAACCCCTGCCGGGTATCACACGCATACGGTTTGGCCTGATCCAGTTTCGCTCGCCACTACTCCCGGAATCACGGTTGTTTTCTCTTCCTGAGGGTACTGAGATGTTTCACTTCCCCTCGTTCCCTCCACACTGCCTATGTGTTCAGCAGCGGGTGACAGCCCATGACGACTGCCGGGTTTCCCCATTCGGAAACCCCCGGATCAAAGCTTGGTTGACAGCTCCCCGGGGACTATCGTGGCCTCCCACGTCCTTCATCGGTTCCTAGTGCCAAGGCATCCACCGTGCGCCCTTAAAAACTTGGCCACAGATGCTCGCGTCCACTGTGCAGTTCTCAAACAACGACCAGCCACCCGTCACACACCACTTACGCGGTGCTTCACCGGGGCCGGTAACCGAAGGACGACCTTTACGGCCGTACCTTCAGATACCCAACAGCGTGCCCGACCCGACCGATCACTTCCCACATTCCACGCCGAAGCAGTACTAGTGAAAAACAACCTGTCGTGCCGAATAGTCAACGTTCCACCCATGAGCTAACCACCGCCGAACATTTGCCGGCGTAGTGGCTCTGGATTCCTTGCGGAATCTAGATGCTCCTTAGAAAGGAGGTGATCCAGCCGCACCTTCCGGTACGGCTACCTTGTTACGACTTCGTCCCAATCGCCAGTCCCACCTTCGACAGCTCCCTCCCACAAGGGGTTGGGCCACCGGCTTCGGGTGTTACCGACTTTCGTGACGTGACGGGCGGTGTGTACAAGGCCCGGGAACGTATTCACCGCAGCAATGCTGATCTGCGATTACTAGCAACTCCGACTTCATGGGGTCGAGTTGCAGACCCCAATCCGAACTGAGACCGGCTTTTTGAGATTCGCTCCGCCTCGCGGCATCGCAGCTCATTGTACCGGCCATTGTAGCACGTGTGCAGCCCAAGACATAAGGGGCATGATGACTTGACGTCGTCCCCACCTTCCTCCGAGTTGACCCCGGCAGTCTCCTGTGAGTCCCCATCACCCCGAAGGGCATGCTGGCAACACAGAACAAGGGTTGCGCTCGTTGCGGGACTTAACCCAACATCTCACGACACGAGCTGACGACAGCCATGCACCACCTGTATACCGACCACAAGGGGGGCACCATCTCTGATGCTTTCCGGTATATGTCAAGCCTTGGTAAGGTTCTTCGCGTTGCGTCGAATTAAGCCACATGCTCCGCTGCTTGTGCGGGCCCCCGTCAATTCCTTTGAGTTTTAGCCTTGCGGCCGTACTCCCCAGGCGGGGAACTTAATGCGTTAGCTGCGGCACCGACGACGTGGAATGTCGCCAACACCTAGTTCCCAACGTTTACGGCGTGGACTACCAGGGTATCTAATCCTGTTCGCTCCCCACGCTTTCGCTCCTCAGCGTCAGTAATGGCCCAGAGATCCGCCTTCGCCACCGGTGTTCCTCCTGATATCTGCGCATTTCACCGCTACACCAGGAATTCCGATCTCCCCTACCACACTCTAGCCTGCCCGTATCGACTGCAGACCCGGGGTTAAGCCCCGGGCTTTCACAACCGACGCAACAAGCCGCCTACGAGCTCTTTACGCCCAATAATTCCGGACAACGCTTGCGCCCTACGTATTACCGCGGCTGCTGGCACGTAGTTAGCCGGCGCTTCTTCTGCAGGTACCGTCACTTTCGCTTCTTCCCTGCTGAAAGAGGTTTACAACCCGAAGGCCGTCATCCCTCACGCGGCGTCGCTGCATCAGGCTTTCGCCCATTGTGCAATATTCCCCACTGCTGCCTCCCGTAGGAGTCTGGGCCGTGTCTCAGTCCCAGTGTGGCCGGTCGCCCTCTCAGGCCGGCTACCCGTCGTCGCCTTGGTAGGCCATTACCCCACCAACTAGCTGATAGGCCGCGGGCTCATCCTTCACCGCCGGAGCTTTTAACCATCCCCCATGAGAGGGAAAGTGTTATCCGGTATTAGACCCCGTTTCCAGGGCTTGTCCCAGAGTGAAGGGCAGATTGCCCACGTGTTACTCACCCGTTCGCCACTAATCCACCCCGAAGGGCTTCATCGTTCGACTTGCATGTGTTAAGCACGCCGCCAGCGTTCGTCCTGAGCCAGGATCAAACTCTCCGTGAATGTTTTCCCGTAATCGGGTAGACACCACGAGAGCGGAACGACCATGTCGGAATATGACCGGTCGTCCACTGAATCCTCGCTGTGTGCATTGCCTACCAGGCCAGTGGCCTCGTAGGACTTTCAAAGGAACCTCGAACCTGCCGAAGCAGGTCGGGGTATCAACGTATCTGGCGTTGACTTTTGGCACGCTGTTGAGTTCTCAAGGAACGGACGCTTCCTTTGTACTCACCCTCAGAACATTCTCTGGGGCTTTCCTCCGGGCGCTTCCCTTCGGTCTTGCGTTTCCGACTCTATCAGACTCTTTCGTGTCCGATTCCCGGTCGAAGCGGGTTTCGCTTTCCAGTTCTTCGCTTTCGCGTTTCCCTTTCCGGCGGTTCCAACCTTACCAGACTCATTTCGTTCCGTTTCCGGTTCGAATTTGAATTCCGGTGGCCGTTGAAGTGGCCTTGCCTTTCGGCTGCACCGACTTTATCAGAAGTTCTGAGTCGGAATTTCCAGCCCCTCTGGGAGGTACGCGGCGCACGAGTGTGCGCGGTGCTTCCCGGTGAGGCGGAGACGTAAACGTACTGGAGCGGGGCTCCCCGATGCAAATCGGGGGCCCCGCTCCGGAGTTCGCGCCTGTCGGGGTCAGACCTCGACGACGACGGGAAGGATCATCGGGCGCCGGCGGTAGGTGTCGGAGACCCACTTGCCCACCGTGCGGCGGACCAGCTGCTGGAGCTGGTGCGGCTCCATCACGCCGTCCTGGGCCGACTTGTTGAGAGCCTCCTCGACCTTCGGCACGACCGCGCTGAATGCCGAGTCGTCGATGCCGGAGCCCCGGGCCTGGATGTGGGGGCCTCCCACGATCTTGCCGGAGGAGCTGTCGACCACGATGAAGACGGAGATGATGCCCTCGTCGCCGAGAATACGGCGGTCCTTGAGGGAGGTCTCGGTGACGTCGCCGACCGAGAGGCCGTCCACGTACACATAGCCCGCCTGGACCTTGCCGACGATCTTGGCCTTGCCGTCGATCAGGTCGACGACCACGCCGTCCTCGGCGATGACGATGTGGTCCTTCGGGACGCCGGTCAGGGCGCCGAGTTCGGCGTTGGCCCTGAGGTGGCGCCATTCACCGTGGACCGGCATCAGGTTCTTCGGCTTGCAGATGTTGTAGAAGTACAGCAGCTCGCCGGCCGAGGCGTGGCCCGAGACATGGACCTTGGCGTTGCCCTTGTGGACGACGTTGGCGCCCCAGCGGGTCAGGCCGTTGATCACGCGGTAGACCGCGTTCTCGTTGCCGGGGATCAGCGACGACGCCAGGATGACCGTGTCGCCCTGGACGATGCGGATCTGGTGGTCACGGTTGGCCATCCGGGACAGGGCCGCCATCGGCTCGCCCTGCGATCCCGTACAGACCAGCACGACCTCGTCGTCCGGCAGGTCGTCGAGGGTCTTGACGTCGACGACCAGTCCCGCGGGAACCTTCAGATATCCCAGATCGCGGGCGATGCCCATGTTCCGGACCATCGAACGTCCGACGAAGGCGACCCTGCGGCCGTACTCGTGGGCTGTGTCGAGGATCTGCTGGATGCGGTGCACGTGGCTGGCGAAGCTCGCCACGATGATGCGCTTCTGGGCATTGGCGAAGACCGTGCGCAGAACGTTCTGGATGTCCCGCTCGGGCGGTACGAAGCCGGGGACCTCGGCGTTCGTCGAGTCGGAGAGCAGAAGGTCGATGCCCTCCTCGCTCAGCCGGGCGAACGCGTGCAGGTCGGTGAGGCGGCCGTCCAGCGGCAGCTGGTCCATCTTGAAGTCGCCGGTGGCGACGGCCATGCCCGCAGGCGTGCGGATCGCGACCGCGAGAGCGTCCGGGATGGAGTGGTTGACCGCGATGAACTCGCAGTCGAAGACTCCGATGCGCTCGCGCTGCCCCTCCTTGACCTCGAGGGTGTACGGCCGGATGCGGTGCTCCTGGAGCTTGGCCTCGATGAGCGCGAGGGTCAGCTTGGAGCCGATCAGCGGGATGTCCGGCTTCAGACGCAGCAGATACGGGACACCACCGATGTGGTCCTCGTGTCCGTGCGTCAGGACGATGCCCTCGACGTCGTCGAGGCGGTCCCGGATGGTGGTGAAGTCCGGGAGGATCAGGTCGATACCGGGCTGTTCCTCCTCGGGGAAGAGGACGCCGCAGTCGACGATGAGCAGGCGGCCGCCGTACTCGAAGACCGTCATGTTGCGGCCGATTTCGCCGAGGCCGCCGAGGGGGGTGACCCGCAGGCCGCCCTTCGGGAGCTTCGGCGGGGTGCCGAGTTCAGGATGCGGATGACTCAAAAGACTCTCCTTACCACACGCGCCACGTACCGCTTGGGCACGTGGCGCGCATGTCATTCGTGCACTTGCTGTTGTCTTTGGTGTTGCTCTGTTGCGAGTGTTCTTCGCGTATTCAGTTGTGAAGTCTGTGGTTAGAGCTGTACCCCACCGGCGGCAAGATCGATCTTGAGCTGAGCCGTTTCCTGTGCGGTGAGTTCCACCAGGGGGAGACGGAGCGGGCCCGCCGGGAGGCCCTGAAGGGTGAGCGCGGCCTTGGTCGTGATCACGCCCTGGGTACGGAACATGCCGGTGAACACCGGCAGCAGCTTCTGGTGGATCTCCGTGGCCTTCTGCACGTCTCCCCCGAGGTGGGCCTCGATGAGGGCCCGCAGGTCCGGGGTGACGACATGGCCGACGACGGAGACGACACCGACCGCGCCGACCGAGAGGAGCGGGAGGTTCAGCATGTCGTCGCCGGAGTACCAGGCGAGGCCGGACTGCGCGATGGCCCAGCTGGCGCGGCCGAGGTCGCCCTTGGCGTCCTTGTTGGCCACGATGCGCGGGTGCTCGGCGAGCCGTACCAGCGTCTCTGTGTCGATCGGCACACCGCTGCGGCCCGGAATGTCGTAGAGCATCACCGGCAGACCGGTGGCGTCCGCGATCGCCGTGAAGTGACGGAGGAGGCCCTCCTGCGGCGGCTTGTTGTAGTACGGAGTGACCGCGAGGAGGCCGTGGGCGCCGGTGCGCTCGGCGGTCCGGGCGAGCTCGATGCTGTGGCGCGTGTCGTTCGTCCCGATGCCGGCGACGATGTGCGCCCGGTCTCCCACTGCTTCGAGCACAGCCCTCACGAGCTGGTCTTTCTCCGCGTCGCTGGTGGTCGGGGACTCGCCGGTGGTGCCGTTGATGATCAGGCCGTCATTGCCTGCGTCCACCAGGTGGGTGGCGAGCCGCTGGGCGCCGTCGAGGTCGAGTGCGCCGTCCGCCGTGAAGGGCGTGACCATAGCGGTGAGGACCCGCCCGAAGGGGGTCTGCGGAGTGGAGATCGGAGCCATGGGTAACACGCTACTCGTTGCTCGGCACACCCTGCCCCCTCGGGGGGACAAGCAAGAGGAGCCCGGCACTGCCTGCTCGGGGGTTCAAGCAGTGCCGGGTCCGTTTGATCAGCCTAGATGAACTTCACGAAACGCCGCAATACGGACACCGCCTATGGGGCGACGCGTCCATTTTTGTTGAAGGCTGCATGGGTGAGCGGCATGAGCTGCGCCCAGTGCGCTTCCATCTGCTCTCCGACCATCTCGATCTCGCGCTGCGGGAAGGACGGAACCTTCGCCAGCTCGTGCTGCGTGCGCAGTCCGAGGAAGTGCATCAGCGAGCGGGCGTTGCAGGTGGCGTACATCGAGGAGAACAGGCCGACCGGCAGGACCGCACGGGCGACCTCGCGGGCCACACCCGCGGCCAGCATCTCCTGGTAGGCCTCGTACGCCTGGCGGTAGGAGTCCTCCATGACGCGGCCGGTGAGCTCCGCCTGCGCCTCGGTGCCCTCGACGAACTCGTACTTTCCGGGGCGGCCCTGCTGGACCAGCTTGCGGGTCTCCCCCGGGACGTAGAAGACCGGCTCCAGCTCCCTGTAGCGGCCCGATTCCTCGTTGTACGACCAGCCGACGCGGTGCCGCATGAACTCGCGGAACACGAAGATCGGGGCGCTGATGAAGAAGGTCATCGAGTTGTGCTCGAACGGACTTCCGTGCCGGTCCCGCATCAGGTAGTTGATGAGACCCTTGGAGCGCTCAGGATCCTTGGTGACCTCCTCCAGAGACTGCTCCCCGGCCGTGGAAACACGGGCGGCGAACAGCACGTCGGAGTCGCCTGCGGCGTGTTTCACCAGGTCAACGGTGACATCGCTGCGGAATCTGGGCTTTGCGGGCTCGGGGGTGTCGGTCACCGGCGGGGTCCTTCCAATGGCGTCGCTCGGGCGGCGTCCACTCTACGGGCCACCACCGACAACGCGGTCGCCACCACCCTTCCGGGGATTTCTTCGGTCAATCCGGCGATTCGGGGCACCGATCGGGCTCGCCGCGCGTCTGACTCATCAGCACCACCCGAAACAGAGTTCAAGGAGAGTTACCTCATGTTCCGCCGGCGTGAATCCGTCCCGTTCTCGTTCGTAGCCGAGGCCGACCGATTCCGCAGTAACGTCACACCGCCGCCGCGGCCGCGCAGCAGCGTTTCCGAGAAGGCGGGCCGCACGCTGGTCGGTCTCGCCGTGGTCGCCGGACTCGCCGGATCGCTGCTGCTGGGCCTGCCGGCCCTGGCACCGGACCAGTCACCGTCGCACGGTCAGCAGACCGAGGCGGCACACGGGCGATGACTCGTACGGGCCCCCTGGGGTGGTCCGGCCGGTAGCCTCCTCGGTAGCCTCACCGGGCACAGCAATCGAGCGTGCTTGTGAGTGAGGATCAGTCGTGCCCCTGCCCTTTCTGACGGCCGACCGCGCATTTGACGCGAGCGCTGAGGACATCGCGCTGCCGTTCGACGACCACGACAGCTGGCGCCGTCCCTACCGGCCCGGTCCGTGGCGTGTCGCGGCCGCGGCCGGCCTGCTGCTGCTCGCCTCGTTCGTCCTGTTCGCCGGGATGATCACCGCGTTCGCCGGGGCGCTGCCCGGGGCCGGTGCCTGTCTCGCGCTCGCCCTCGCCGTGATCATCTGTGCCCTGCGGATGCTGCGCATCGGTGCCTGGGTGAGCCGGCACGGCGTGCGCCGGGTGGGTTTCTTCCGTACGACGACCGTGCCGTGGAACCGGGCCGCCGCGGTCCGTACGGTGCAGCAGCCGGTGAGGTGGCTCGGGCTCCCGCGCACGGTCCAGGGACAGGCCCTCATCGTCGTACGCAAGGGCGGGGACGCGGTGCCGCCGCTGCTCACGGACTCCAGCGCGGACTTCCTGGCACGCGGTGAGGCGTTCGACCGGGCTGCCGACACGATCGAGGCGTGGGGGGACGAGTACCGGCAGCACTGAGTGGTGACCGGCCCGGCCCGGCAGCACAAGACCGTCCGGCGTTCGAGTCGAACGCCGGACGGTCTTGTGCTGTCGTGGTGCGGGCGGGCCCTGGCTACGTGCCGGACGCGGCCGGCGAGGCCGGGGTGCGCCTGCCGTGGAGGGCGATGGCCCGCTGCATGGCCTTGCGGGCCCTGGGGGTGTCCCGGGCGTCCTGATAGGCGACAGCGAGGCGGAACCAGCTGCGCCAGTCGTCCGGGGCGTCCTCCGTCTCCTCCCGGCGGCGGGCGAACACCGCGTCGGCGGAGTCCCGGTCGATACGGCCGCTGGGGGTACGGATCAGCTCGTCGACCGGCAGTCCGCCCTCGGCGTCGAGTTCGGCGGCCAGGGCGTTGGCCCTGCGGACGAACTGGGTGTTCTTCCAGAGGAACCAGATTCCGATGGCCGGCAGGATCAGCACGGCGACCCCGAAGGTCACCGTGAGCAGCGTGCCGTGCTCGATGAGCAGGACACCGCGGCTGCCGACCAGGACGAAGTAGAAGACCAGGACGGCAGCGGTGACGACGTAAGTGATCTTTGCGCGCATGGCGTGGGCTCAGTCAGTTCAGGTCGAGGAAGTTTTCCAGGCCGAACGTGAGGCCCGGAGTGGTCACCACGCGGCGTGCGCCGAGCAGGATGCCCGGCATGAAACTGCTGTGGTGCAGGGAGTCGTGCCGGATGGTGAGGGTCTCGCCCTCACCCCCGAGCAGTACCTCCTGGTGGGCCAGGAGGCCGCGGAGCCGGACCGAGTGGACCGGGATCCCGTCGACGTCGGCGCCGCGCGCCCCGTCCAGTGCCGTCGCCGTGGCGTCCGGCTGGGGTGCGCAGCCCGCCTCGCGGCGGGCCTCGGCGATCAGCTGGGCGGTGCGGGCGGCGGTGCCGGAGGGGGCGTCGGCCTTGTTGGGGTGGTGCAGCTCGATGACCTCGACCGACTCGAAGTAGCGGGCGGCCTGTTGCGCGAACTTCATCGTGAGGACCGCGCCGATCGAGAAGTTCGGCGCGATGAGCACACCGGTCCCCGGCGATGCGGAGAGCCAGGTGTTCAGCTGCGCGAGCCGTTCGTCGGTCCAGCCGGTGGTGCCGACCACGGCGTGGATGCCGTGCCCGGTGCAGAACTCGAGGTTCTCCATCACCGACGAGGGGGTGGTGAGCTCGACGACGACCTGGGCGCCGGTGTCCGTGAGGGTCTCCAGCTTGTCGCCGCGGCCGAGTGCGGCCACCAGCTCCAGGTCTTCGGCGGCCTCGACCGCTCGTACCGCTTCGGAGCCGATACGGCCCCGGGCACCGAGAACGGCCACGCGCAGCTTGCTCATGCTTGCTTCTTTCGGGTGACGAGTGACTGGGTGACTAGGCGACTGACTCGTGGAGGCGGTCGGCCTGCTTGTCCTTGAGCGGGCCGATGACGGAGAGCGAGGGGCGGTGTCCGAGGACCTCGCCCGCCACCGAGCGGACGTCGTCCGGGGTGACCTGTGCGATGCGGGCCAGCATGTCGTCGACCGACATCTGTTCGCCCCAGCACAGTTCGCTCTTGCCGATGCGGTTCATCAGCGCTCCCGTGTCCTCCAGGCCGAGGACCGTGGAGCCGGAGAGCTGGCCGATGGCCCGGCCGATCTCCTCGTCGCTCAGTCCGTCCGACGCGACGCGGTCGAGCTCGTCGCGGCAGATCTTGAGGACGTCATGGACCTGGCTGGGCCGGCAGCCCGCGTACACCCCGAAGAGCCCGCAGTCCGCGAAGCCCGAGGTGTACGAGTAGACGCTGTAGGCGAGGCCGCGCTTCTCCCGTACCTCCTGGAAGAGGCGGGAGCTCATACCGCCGCCGAGGGCGGTGTTGAGTACGCCGAGCGCCCAGCGGCGCTCGTCGGTGCGGGCCAGTCCCGGCATGCCGAGGACCACATGGGCCTGCTCGGTCTTGCGGTTCAGCAGTTCGACCCGGCCCGCGGTGCGCAGCGTGCGGGAGCCCTCGCGCGGCGCCATCGGGGCGGCGTCGGTGCGCGAGAGCGCTCCGGCGCGCTCGAAGGCCTTGCGGACCTGGCGTACGACCGTGGCGTGGTCGACGTTGCCGGCTGCCGCGACGACGAGGTGCGTGGGGTCGTAGTGCTTCTTGTAGAAGCGGGCGATCTGGCCGCGGTTCAGGGCGTTGATCGTGTCGACCGTGCCCAGGACCGGACGGCCGAGCGGGGTGTCGCCGAGCATCGTGTGCGCGAACAGGTCGTGCACGCAGTCGCCCGGGTCGTCCTCCGTCATCGCGATCTCCTCGAGGATGACACCGCGCTCGGCGTCGACGTCCTCGGAGGTGATCAGCGAGCCGGTCAGCATGTCGCAGACGACATCGATGGCCAGCGGCAGGTCCGTGTCGAGGACCCGCGCGTAGTAGCAGGTGTACTCCTTCGCCGTGAAGGCGTTCATCTCGCCGCCGACCGCGTCGATCGCGGAGGAGATGTCCAGGGCGCTGCGCTTGGCGGTGCCCTTGAAGAGGAGGTGCTCGAGGTAGTGCGTCGCGCCGTTCAGGGTCGGGGTCTCGTCGCGTGATCCGACGTTGGCCCAGATCCCGAAGGTGGCGGAGCGTACGGAGGGCAGGGTTTCGGTGACGATGCGCAGGCCGCCGGGGAGGACCGTGCGGCGGACCGTGCCGATGCCGTTGCTGCCCTTGAGAAGCGTTTGGGTACGGGCGACGGCCCGCCCCTCCGAAGAGGGGCGGGCCGTCGTCACGGAACTACGGGACGTCACTTGTCGGTGTCGTCCTTCTTCTCGTCCTCTTCACCCTCGATGACCGGGATCAGGGAGAGCTTGCCGCGGGAGTCGATCTCGGCGATCTCGACCTGGACCTTGGCACCGACGCCGAGCACGTCCTCGACGTTCTCCACGCGCTTGCCACCGGCGAGCTTGCGGATCTGCGAGATGTGCAGCAGGCCGTCCTTGCCGGGCATCAGGGAGACGAACGCACCGAAGGTGGTGGTCTTGACGACCGTACCCAGGTAACGCTCGCCGACCTCCGGCATGGTCGGGTTGGCGATCGCGTTGATCGTGGCGCGCGCGGCCTCGGCCTGCGAGCCCTGCTGGGCACCGATGTAGATGGTGCCGTCGTCCTCGATCGTGATGTCGGCGCCGGTGTCCTCCTGGATCTGGTTGATCATCTTGCCCTTGGGGCCGATGACCTCACCGATCTTGTCCACCGGGATCTTGACGGTGATGATCCGCGGGGCGTTCGGGGACATCTCGTCCGGGACGTCGATGGCCTCGTTCATCACATCGAGGATGTGGAGGCGTGCGTCACGGGCCTGCTTCAGCGCGGCGGCCAGGACCGAGGCGGGGATGCCGTCGAGCTTGGTGTCGAGCTGGAGCGCGGTCACGAACTGCTTCGTACCGGCGACCTTGAAGTCCATGTCACCGAACGCGTCCTCGGCGCCGAGGATGTCGGTGAGGGCGACGTAGTGGGTCTTGCCGTCGATCTCCTCGGAGATCAGACCCATGGCGATACCGGCGACGGCGGCCTTGAGGGGCACACCGGCGTTCAGCAGCGACATGGTGGAGGCGCAGACCGAGCCCATGGACGTCGAGCCGTTGGAGCCCAGCGCCTCGGAGACCTGGCGGATCGCGTACGGGAAGTCCTCGCGGGAGGGCAGCACCGGCACGATGGCGCGCTCGGCGAGCGCGCCGTGGCCGATCTCGCGGCGCTTGGGCGAGCCCACGCGGCCGGTCTCACCGACGGAGTACGGCGGGAAGTTGTAGTTGTGCATGTAGCGCTTGCGGGTCACCGGGGAGAGGGTGTCCAGCTGCTGCTCCATCCGGAGCATGTTGAGGGTGGTGACGCCCAGGATCTGGGTCTCGCCACGCTCGAAGAGCGCCGAGCCGTGCACGCGCGGGATGGCCTCGACCTCGGCGGCGAGCGTACGGATGTCCGTGACGCCGCGGCCGTCGATGCGGACCTTGTCCTTGATGACGCGCTCGCGGACCAGCTTCTTGGTCAGCGCGCGGTACGCACCGGAGATCTCCTTCTCGCGGCCCTCGAAGGCCGGGAGGAGCTTCTCGCCCGCGATCTCCTTGATGCGGTCCAGCTCCGCCTCGCGCTCCTGCTTGCCGGCGATGGTGAGCGCCTTGGCGAGCTCGGTGCTGACGGCCTTGGAGAGGGCCTCCAGGACGTCGTCCTGGTAGTCGAGGAAGACCGGGAACTCACCGGTGGGCTTGGCAGCCTTGGCGGCGAGGTCCGACTGGGCCTTGCAGAGCGCCTTGATGAAGGGCTTCGAGGCTTCCAGACCGGCGGCGACGACCTCTTCGGTCGGGGCCTCGGCACCGTCCTGGACGAGCTGGATGGTCTTCTCGGTGGCCTCGGCCTCGACCATCATGATCGCGACGTCGCCGTCCTCCAGGACGCGGCCCGCGACGACCATGTCGAAGACGGCGTCCTCGAGCTCGGTGTGCGTCGGGAAGGCGACCCACTGGCCCTTGATCAGGGCGACGCGGGTGGCGCCGATGGGGCCGGAGAAGGGCAGGCCCGCCAGGATCGTGGAAGCGGAGGCGGCGTTGATCGCGACCACGTCGTACAGGTGGTCGGGGTTGAGCGCCATGATCGTCTCGACGATCTGGATCTCGTTGCGCAGGCCCTTCTTGAAGGAGGGGCGCAGCGGGCGGTCGATCAGGCGGCAGGTGAGGATCGCGTCCTCGGAGGGGCGGCCCTCCCGGCGGAAGAAGGAGCCGGGGATCTTGCCGGCCGCGTACTGCCGCTCCTCGACGTCCACCGTGAGGGGGAAGAAGTCGAGCTGGTCCTTGGGCCGCTTGGAAGCGGTGGTGGCCGACAGCACCATGGTGTCGTCGTCCAGGTACGCGACGGCGGAGCCGGCGGCCTGCTTGGCCAGGCGGCCCGTCTCGAAGCGGATGGTGCGGGTGCCGAAGGTTCCGTTGTCGATAACGGCCTCGGCGTAGTGGGTCTCGTTCTCCACTAGTGATTTCTCCATACTCGTCGTCTTTCGTCCTGACGCCCGTGTGGCGCAGGACGGTGCGGAGAGGCGCACCTTGTGTGCGGGGCCGGTCTTCGATCGAAGCTCCCGGGCGTTGTCCCGGGGGCCACTACCGAGGACCGGCGGCGGCCGGAGGGCGCCTCTCCTCGTCTGTTGTCGTACGTCCAGGTTACTGAGGTTTCCCCCGGTACCGCACGTACGGCAAAGGGAGCGGCCCCCTAGAAGTGGGAACCGCTCCCTTTCACAGCGTCCTTACTTGGCGCCGCCGGCCGCGCCACGGCGGATGCCGAGGCGGTCGACGAGCGCACGGAAGCGCTGGATGTCCTTCTTGGCCAGGTACTGCAGGAGGCGGCGACGCTGGCCGACCAGGATCAGCAGACCACGACGGGAGTGGTGGTCGTGCTTGTGCGTCTTGAGGTGCTCCGTCAGGTCCGAGATGCGGCGCGAGAGCATGGCGACCTGGACCTCGGGGGATCCGGTGTCGCCCTCCTTCTGCGCGAACTCGGTCATGATCTGCTTCTTCGTAGCGGCGTCGAGCGGCACGCGTACTCCTCTTTGGTGTTCGATGCGCCCACGAGTGCCCCTGGTCTTGATCTCAGGGGAGCTTGTGTGACTCGGGAGCGAAGGTCCGATGAGCGCAGCCCCCAGAGTCAACCGGGAACGCGTACACAAACGGCCACAGCCAGACTACCAGCCGTTCGGAGCGGCCCCTACGGGCCTCAGCCGGTGAGGGCCCTGGCCCGGGCGAAGACGTCGAGGACCGCCAGGCAGAGCGGGACGAGGGAGAGCAGGAGCGCGCTCTCCGCCAGGTCCAGCGCCCGGCCCCAGAAGGGGGACAGCCCCTTGCGGGGAACGCTCAGGCCCGCCGCGGTGAGCAGGGCGGCACCTGCGGCGACGGCTGCGCAGAGCCAGATCGTACGGATGTCGGGGGAAGCGCCGTCGCCGTATCCGCCCGGCGCAGGGGAGGCGGGCGGGTTGAGCGCGAGGCCGAGGATCAGCAGGGCGACCGCGCCGATGCCCGCCGCGAGCACGCAGACGACCTGCGCGGTGTAGCGGAAGAGCCGGGCGCGCAGCAGCAGTGCGAGTCCTGCGGCGAGGGCCAGCAGCTGCGCCCAGGTGTTGCCGGAGAAGCCGAGTACGGCGGCGGCCGCGACGACGACGGCCGCGCATCCGCCGGCCAGGCCGAGCAGCAGCTCGTGGCCGCGGCGGGCCCGTTCCGCGACGAGGGCGGCGTCGACGGGGGTGGCAGGGGCGGCGCTGTCCGTGTCCGGTTCGGCGAAGGGGTCGCTGAGGGGGTCGGTGAACGGGTCGCCGTGGCCGCCCGTGGCGGTGCTCGGCGCCTCGTATCCGATGGGGATCCGGGCGAGGCGGGCCGACAGGCCGGGCAGGAAGGCGACGAGTCCGATGGCGGCCGGGGCGCAGACGGCGGCCGCGGCGGTGGCGGTGGCCTCGGTGAGGATCGCGGCGAAGCTCGCCAGGGTGCCCGTTGTGGCCAGGACGGCCGCCGCGACGAAGGGGGCGTCCTTGTGCGGGGTGAGGGCGACCAGGACGACGGAGGCGGTCAGCACGGCGACGCAGCCGAGCAGGAACTGGAGGCGGCCGGGGCCCTGGCCGGCGTCCGGTCCGATGACGCCGGAGCCCCCGATGAGAACGAGGGGCAGTGCGCCGAGGCCGAGGGCGAGGGCCGTGACCCGGTCCGCGTAGACCCGGGCGCGTACCCCCGCGAAGGCGGTCAGGAGCAGTCCCGCGGTGCCCGCGACGATGCCGGGCAGTCCGTGCATGTCGTGGCGGACCGGGTCGGCGGACCACAGGACGAGGGCCATCAGGACGAGCAGCAGGACACCGCCCGCCGGACCGGCTCCGCGCAGCAGGTCGTCGCTCCACAGGTGGCGCTCGCGCACGACGGCGGAGGCGATGGCGTCCGTGACGTCGTCGAAGACGGCGGGCGGCAGCGATTCGGCGAAGGGGCGCAGGCTGAGGAGTTCGCCGTCGAGCACCTGCTGGGCGGCGAGGGTGCGCGAGCCGTCCAGGACCGTGCCGTCGCGGCGTACGAGGTGGTACCCGGTGGGTGTGGCGACGGCCTGGGCCCGGCCGGTGAGGCGGAGGATCTCCGGCCAGACGTCGGCGACGGCGAGGTCCTGCGGCAGTGCGACGTCGGTCCTGCTGTCGGGCGCCACGACGGTGACACGGCAGAAGCCGCTCGCTGCGGTCGTACTCACGTGTCCGGTCCCCCTGTTTCCGCGCCGATCCGCGGTCGCGCACGATGCGCGGACAACCCTATCGGGAGCGGCGCAGCCGGGAGGGGGCCGTGGCCGCGGGCACTTAGGATCGCGGGGGCCGTCCGTGAGCCGGCCCTTCCCGGGGCGCCGGTGAGTATCCGCCCGGCCCTCCGCCCTTCCGTACTGAGGGAATTGATGCACCGGTGAGCCAGATCGTCGTGAAGCGACCGCCGCGGGCCATGCCGCCGGAAGTCCCCACGGACGAGGTGGTGCTGGAGTCTCCTCCCGCGCTGCCGCGCGCACAGCGGGAGGGTCTGCTGATGCAGGTCCTGCCGGTGCTGGGCATGGGTTCGTCGGTGGTCTTCTTCTTCTCCCCGCAGGCACCTTCGTTCCTGCGGGTCATGGGTGTTCTGATGCTGGTGTCGACCGTGGCCATGGTGGTCGCCCAGCTGGTGCGCCATCGCCGCGGTACGCAGGGGCGGACGGCGGACGTCCGGCGCGGCTACCTCGCGCATCTGGCGCAGGCGCGGCGTACGGTGCGGCGGACCGCGCGGGCCCAGCGTGATGCGCAGTGGTATCTGCACCCGGCTCCCGATCAGCTGTGGTCGGTGGTTGCCGGGGGCCGCCGGGTCTGGGAACGGCGGCCCCACGACCCGGACTTCGCTCTGGTGCGGATCGGGCTCGGGGCGCAGCGGCTGTCGACGCCCCTGCCGGCGCCGGACATCGCGGCTGCCGGCCTCGCGGCGGCGGACGAGCCGGATCCGGTGTGCGCGGACGCGGTGCGGCGGTTCGTCGCGGTGCACGGTTCGCTGGACGGGCTGCCGGTGACCGTTTCGATGCGGGCGTCCTACCGCGTCACGGTGTCCGGCCGGCCGGAGTCGGCGCAGTCGGCGGCGCGGGCGATGGTGGCCCAGCTGGTGACGCTGCACTCGCCCGAGGATCTGGTGGTCGCGGTCGTGGCGGGGCCCGGGGCGGTGGCGCGCTGGGACTGGACGAAGTGGCTGCCGCATGTGCAGGTGCCCGGCCAGGTCGACGGGGCCGGCACCAAACGGCTTTTCGCGAATGATCTGCGCGAGCTGGAGCCGTTGCTGGCGGGCCGGCTGGAGGGGCGTGGGCGGTTCGGCCGGGAGGCCGCTCCGCTGCTGGACCGGCCGCATGTGGTGGTGGTGCTGGACGGCGCCTCGGTGGGGCCGGATTCGCTGCTGGCGGCGCCCGAGGGGCTTCAGGGCGTGACGGTCCTCGAGGTGGTGCCGGGCGAGGCGGATGTACCGCGCGGCGGTCTGTCCTTGGTGGTGCGGCCCGGTCTGCTGCGGCTGGACTCCGGCGCGGGTGCGGTGTACGAGGGGTCGCCGGACGGCATCGCGCTGCCGGTGGCCGAGGCGCTGGCCCGGCAGCTGGCACCGCTGCGGACGGGCGGGGGCGACGGGGGTGAACCGCTGCTGGCCGAACTGGACTTCACCGAACTCCTGCATCTGGGCGATGCGGCCTCGGTCGATGTGGCGCGCACCTGGCGTCCGCGGTCGGCGGCCGAGCGGCTGCGGGTGCCGATCGGGGTGGGTGAGGACGGTCTGCCGGTGATGCTGGACCTGAAGGAGGCGGCGCAGGAGGGCATGGGGCCGCACGGCCTCTGTGTCGGTGCGACGGGTTCGGGGAAGTCGGAGCTGTTGCGGACGCTGGTGCTGGGGCTCGCGGTGACGCACCCGTCCGAGACGCTGAACTTCGTCCTCGCGGACTTCAAGGGCGGTGCGACGTTCGCCGGGATGGCGCGGCTGCCGCACGTGGCCGCGGTCATCACCAACCTGGCCGACGATCTGAGCCTGGTCGACCGGATGGGCGACGCGATCAGCGGTGAGCTGCAGCGCCGCCAGGAGCTGCTGCGGGCGGCGGGCAACTACGCGGGCATCCATGAGTACGAGAGGGCCAGGGCGGCGGGTGCGGCGCTGGAGCCGCTGGCCTCGCTGGTGCTGGTCATCGACGAGTTCTCCGAACTGCTGACCGTCAAGCCGGACTTCATCGACATGTTCATCCGGATCGGGCGCATCGGCCGGTCGCTGGGGGTACATCTGCTGCTGGCCTCGCAGCGGCTGGAGGAGGGCAGACTGCGGGGTCTGGACACCTACCTCTCGTACCGGATCGGGCTGCGGACCTTCTCGGCCGCCGAGTCGCGTGCGGCGCTGGGTGTGCCGGACGCGTACCACCTGCCGTCGGTGCCCGGCTCGGCCTTCCTCAAGGCCGGGACGCGGGAGATGACCCGGTTCAAGGCGGCGTATGTGTCGGGGACCTGTCGCCCGGACGGTCCGGGGCTGCCGGTGGGGCAGGCCGGGCCGGGGCGGCGGGCGGCGTTGTTCGGTGCCCTGCCGGTGCCGGTGCGGGACGCGGGGCCCGGCCCGGCGCCCGTTCCGGCGGCCGGCGGGGACGACGCGCTCGCCGACACCGTGCTCGATGTGATCGTGCGGCGGCTGGAGGGCCAGGGGGTGCCCGCCCATCAGGTGTGGCTGCCGCCGCTGGACCGGGCGCCGTCCCTGGACCAGCTGCTGCCGGGGCTCGCGCCGACGGCGGAGCGCGGGTTCACCGCCGCGGAGTACACCCGGCCCGGCGGGCTGACCGTCCCGCTCGGTCTGGTCGACAAGCCGTTCGAGCAGCGGCGCGAGGTGCTGTACCGGGACTTCTCCGGGGCCGCGGGGCACATGATGGTGGTCGGCGGGCCGCAGTCCGGCAAGTCGACGGTGCTGCGGACGCTGATCTCGTCGTTCGCACTCACCCACACCCCCGGCGAAGTGCAGTTCTACGGGCTCGACTTCGGAGGTGGCGGACTCGCCCCGCTGGCGGAGCTGCCGCATGTGGGGCAGATCGCCTCACGGCTGGACCCCGAGCGGGTGCGGCGTACGGTCGCCGAGGTGGCGGGGGTGCTGAGCCGGCGCGAGGAGTTCTTCCGCGCCCACGGGATCGACTCCGTCGCCACCTACCGGCGCAGGCGTGCCCGCGGTGAACTGCCCGGCGAGCCATGGGGCGACGTCTTCCTGGTCATCGACGGCTGGGGCGGCTTCCGGACCGCGCACGAGCCGCTGGAGCAGGTCGTCACCGACATCGCCGCGCGCGGGCTCGGCTACGGCGTCCATGTGGTCCTCTCGGCCGCCCGCTACATGGAGGTGCGCGCCGCGCTGAAGGACCAGATCCTCGGGCGGCTCGAGCTGCGCCTCGGCGATGTCATGGACTCCGAGTTCGACCGGAAGGTCGCCGCCCAGGTGCCCGCCGGGGTGCCGGGCCGTGGCCAGGTTCCGGAGAAGCTGCATTTCATGGCCGCGCTGCCGCGTATCGACTCCGTCTCCGGCGCCGGGGATCTCGCCGACGGCACGGCCGGGCTGGTCGGGTCGGTGAAGGCGGGCTGGACGGGTGCGCCGGCGCCCGCCGTACGGCTGCTGCCGCGCAGGCTGCCCGCGGAGCAGCTGCCGAAGGGGTTCGAGTTCCCGGACCGGGGCATCGCGATCGGTGTCGCCGAGACGGACCTGGAGCCGGTGTTCGTCGACTTCGACACCGATCCGTTCTTCCTGGTCTTCGGCGAGAGCGAGTCGGGCAAGACGAATCTGCTGCGCCTGATCGCGAAGCAGATCGCGGAGCGCCACTCCCCCGACGAGGCGAAACTCGTCGTCGGGGACTACCGGCGGGGGCTGCTGGGCGCGCTGCCGGAGAGCCATCTGCTGGAGTACGCGCCGTCGGCGGACGCGCTGCGGACACACATGGAGGCGCTGGCCGGTGTGTTCGAGCGCCGGCAGCCGCCGGCGGACGTGACCCCGCGGCAGTTGCGCGACCGGAGCTGGTGGAGCGGGCCGCAGATCTTCGTGGTCGTCGACGACTACGACCTGGTCGCGACGGGCGCGGGCAGTCCGCTGGCCCCGCTGGCGGAGTATCTGCCGTTCGCCCGGGACACCGGGGTGCGTTTCGTCGTCGCCCGGAACTCGGCGGGGGCCTCGCGCGCGATGTACGAGACGTTCCTCCAGCGGATCAGGGAACTGGGCGCGCAAGGTGTGGTGCTGTCCGGCGATCCGGCCGAGGGCGATCTCATCGGGTCCGTGCGCGGGGCGCCGATGCCGCCGGGGCGCGGGCAATTCGCCACCCGGCGCCGGGGGAACCCGCTCGTGCAGACCGGAAGGCTGCCCGAGCGGGGCTGAGCCGGGCCGCGCACCCCACAGCGTCCGCGGGACGCGCCGGTCCGGCGCGTCCCGCGAGCACACATCCGCGCGGTCCGCCCGCGGATCGGCCGACCTGGTCCTTCACCGGCGCGGTGCCTGTACGGTGCCGTGCAGAGCCACGTACGGAGAGGACCCTTGACGATGGGCACGCAGGCGGAGAAGGACGAGCTGTACGCACTCGACATCTCGGGGGTGGAATGGCTGAGTGCGCCCGGGACCGAAGAGGCCGAGGAGCGGGTCGAGATCGCCCACCTGCCGGGCGGGGCCGTGGCGATGCGGTCCTCACTGGACCCGGACACCGTGCTGCGGTACACCGAGGCCGAGTGGACCGCGTTCGTACTGGGCGCCCGGGACGGCGAGTTCGACCTGACGTAGTGACGGTCCGGCCGCACGGCGGAGCACGTTCGGGTGAACGTGCCCCCGGTGGCGGCCGGCCGTACGCGGCGCCGGCTGTACGCGGCGCCGGCCGGCCGGCGGTCAGTACGCCTCGGTGAACAGGCGTGAGGCCCTGAGGTCCGTGGCGCGGTAGTTGTCCTTGCCGGACTCGATGATGCGCGCGACGTGTTCCAGCCGGCCCTTCATGTGGTCGGCCTTGCCCCGGTACTTGTTCTGGAGCGTCACGTACTCGGCGTGGGCCTCACCGTCCCATGTGTCGGTGACGACCTTGAGCGCGGCGTCCATCTCCTCGAGGTCGCGGCAGATGTTCTGCGACACCACACGGATGCGGTTGGCCACCTCCTGGACGCTCGCGTACCTGACCTTGGTGTGGGGGTCGTGTCCCATCCGGGCTCTCCTCCGGCTCGGTTGCGGGTAGATGCTGCGGGTGCAGCGGAACAGCAGGTAGATGGGGCTACGGGACGGGTCAGACGCCGTTCAGCCCGGAGCTGTTGCCCGAGGAGACCGGTTCCTTCACCGCGTTGAAGGCTGCCCGGACCTCCTCGTCGTTGGCGTTGCTGAGGCTCCGGGTGCCGTCGACGGCGCGGTGCAGCACTCCGAGGAGACGGCGGATCTCGTCGTGGTCCTCGTTGATCACGAGCTGTGCGGACGTGAAGCCCGAGGCGCCGGCCCCGGTCCACCCCGCCCCGACCGTCGCGAGGATGTCGGCCAGCTCCCTGGACTGGCCGGACACCGCCTCGGCCGTATTGATGATCTTGTTCTTGGCCTGGACGACCGGATCGTCGGCGAGTCCGAATCCACCCGTGGGGTTGGTCATTCGGAGGTCCTATCTCTCGGTTCACAGACCTGTCCGCCGATCGCGGCCAGGTGTCTTCGTGTCCCTGTGCACCCCGGACACGGAGCGGGGAGCGTGCGGACGGCCGGGGAGGACGGCGCGGGCTCTCCGGAGTCGCTCCGGGCCACGTCGGCTCCCCACGTCACGCACGTGAAGTGCCACACCAGCCTAGCCAGTTCACCCTCTCCCGCCGGCCTCGGAAGGGGCCGGGAGATCAGGAACGGCCGGTCACCGGCCGCGCGTCCTGCGGCGTCTCGCAAGGTCCCGCGCGACGGTCGCCGTACCGGCCACCGCGGCGGTCAGAACGGCCGCGACAGCCAGCGCGTAGGTGGCGTACCGCTTGCTGCGCCGCTGCGGGCTCTCCGTCATCGACAACGGCGCGGGATCGGGGGCCTGGACCCTGGGGGGCGCCGGGTCGGGGTGGGGTGCGTCCTGCGGGGCGTCGTCGCCGGACAGTGAGCGGACCGGGTCGACTACACCCCATCCGATGAAGTCGTCATGGCCGTTGACGGAGCGTTCTGCGGTCTGTTCGATCCGGGCGACGACCTGCCGCGCCGTCCAGCGCGGGTACTTGGCACGCAGCAGCGCGGCGACCCCGGTGACGTAGGGAGCCGCGAAACTGGTGCCGCTGTCGGTGCACTGACCGTTGCCCGGGACGGTGGAGACGATGTCGACGCCCGGTGCGGCGACCCCCACGAAGTGCCCGGTCTGGGAGAAGGGGGCACGTTCGTTGTTGCGGTCGGACGCGGCGACGGCGAGGACACCGTCGAAGGCGGCGGGATAGGTGGGTTTCGGTCTGCCGTCCAGGCCGTCGTTGCCCGCGGAGGCGACCACCACGATGTCCTCGCCGATGGCCCGGGCGACCGCCCGGCCCAGCGCCGATTCACCGGTCAGCGGCCTGGCGGTGTCCTGGGAGATGTTGATGACCCGGACGCCCTCGGCGATCGCGTGGTCGATCGCGGCGGCCATCGTGGCGTCCGTGCCGCTGTTGCGCTCGTCGTTCTGGCGGATCGGGACGATGGTGGCCTCGGGTGCCAGACCGACGAATCCGGTGCCGTCCAGGGGCCGGGCCGCGATGATGCCGGCGACCTTGGTGCCGTGGCCGACCTCGTCGACCGTGCCGTCGCTCCCCGCGCCCCCGATGTAGTCGGCGCCGGCCGAGGCGTCGACGGCCGAGGCGAGCTGCGGATTTGTGTCGTCCACCCCGGTGTCGATGACGGCGACCCGGACGCCCTTGCCCCGGGTGTCCTGCCACAGCTCGTCCAGGAGCACCCGCTGGAGCGGCCAGGGGCGGCTCTCGAACTGCTTCTTCATCGGGAAGGCGCACTCGCCGCCGCCGTCTATGCCCAGGTCGCCGGGGCCCGTGGCGGCGTACACGGCCTGCGGCCCGGCAAGGGCGGCCAGTGCGGCGGCCGCCGTCAGCAGCGAGGCCCTGCGGTACGTCATCGTCTTCGCTCCCCCGTGCCGCCGCCGCGCCCGGCTCCGTCAGGAACCCTGGGGCCGGCGGGCGCTGTTGGTGTCGAGCCGTGGGCCCCTGGACAGGAACTGCGACCACACCACCGGGACGAGGACGGGCGACACCTTCCCGTAGCCGAGCCGAATCTGCGCCTCGCCGGGCCCGGTCGGCCCGTCCGGGCGGTCCGGTCCTGAGCTCTCGGCGCCGCTGTCACCGTTCCCCTGAACCGCGTACCTCAGTCCGGTGTCCGTCACCAGGAAGAGTGATCCGTCGGGGCCGGTCTGCCGGTCCTGCACCTGGGTGTAGAGCAGGCCGCTGCCCGGGGTGACGTACGTGCTCGTGCCACCGGCGCCGACGGATGCGGGGTACCCGGTGCCCGCCCAGGTGCTCAGCGTGGTCCGGCCCTTGCCGTCGGTCCTGCGCAGCACGTTGCAGACGGTGTCGCGGCCGGTGCCGCCCGTCTCGGCGGAGTTGACCCGGGTGGTCCTGTGCACGGGCCAGTGCGCGGCCTGGCCGGCGAAGGGTTCGCGGTCGTACGCGAAGGCCTGCAGACCGGCGGGGCGCGCCTGGCCGGCCTGGTCGAGGATGGCGGTCTGCGGGGAGTTGATCAGCAGCCACGCGGTGAAGGCGGAGACCGGCCGGACCGTGCCGGCGAGGACGACGTAGTACGCGGTGCCCCCTCCGTTCCTGGTCCGCAGGACCGTGCCGATCCGGTTCTCCCGCGCGGACAGGTGGCCCTCGATGTGCGCCGGGGCACCCACGTCGCCGGGGATCACCGGGAAGAGGACGGGGCTGCCGTCGTGCAGCGTGGCCAGCCAGTCGTCGGTGACGGGCTGCGGCTGCGCGCTGCCGACCAGTGCGTCGGTCAGATGGCCGAGGTCGGCGGGCGTCTCGTCGATGCGGTACTTGGTGCCGCGGGCGTCCACGAGGTACCGGGTCATGTCCTGGCCCCGGACGTAGAGGACCTGGCCGCCGGTGAGTCCGTTCGCCCCGTCGGTCAGCCCTTCGTCGCGTCCGGCGAGGACGAACGCGGCCTTCTGCACGGTGTTGCCCCTGCCTCCCGGCTGCACGCACACGGCCCAGCGCTTCGGGGTGCCCGCGTCCTCGTCCTCGGGCAGCCGGTCGGGGGCGTAGGGAATGCCGAGGACCGGACCGCGCGGGGGCCTGCCCGCGTCCAGGACGTCGTCCTCGACCTGGACGACGCCGTAGTGCTGCGGAGTGAGCAGCAGCCGGGCGGACGCGAGGTTCAGTACGGGGTGCAGCCGGGTCTTCCTGTTCGCGCCCTTCCCCGTGGTCAGCACCACATAGCGGGTGGTCGACGTCTTGCCGACGATCACCTTGGCGCCGGGGCGGTCCCAGCCCCTGGGTGCGGCGGGCGCGAACATGCCGTAGGCGCCGAATCCCGCGAGGAGCAGGGCGCCCAGGACGATGCCCGGCAGGACGGCACGCAGCGGGCGCGGGGCGCCGTCGCCGGAGCCGGTGGGCGAGGGCTGGAGGAATGCGGCCACCATGCGCCTCTTCGCAAAGGTGTACGCATTGAGCTCGTCCCGCCGCGTTGCCATGAGTCCGTCCGTCTCCCGTGTCACCCCGCGCGGCAACGGGAGCACCCCCGGCCGCCGCCCCGCACCGGACCCCCGGTACCGGACCGGCCCCCTACTATGCCTGTCGATCCAGGTGTGTTGGGTGCCGGGTAGGCTGATCCGGCCGCCGGATATCTCGGTGGAACGGGTGTGGTGCGGGACAGCCCCCGGCCCGGACGAACGGGGGAACTGCCACGATGACGGCTTCCGTGACGCGCACGCCTCCGTCTGCGGACGGGCACTCCCCCGAGCCTCCCCGGACCGGTGCCCCGACTGCCCGGCGCGGTGTCGGCGGGCGCGGCAGGACGGGTGGGCTGCGGCTGAACCGACGGGCCGGGCCGGTCGGTTCGTTCCGATTGCAACAGCTTGTGCTGCTCGAGATCGCCGCCGCACTGCTGCTCTGCGCCTGGGTCGTCGATCCCGTACTGCTGACCCCGGCGGGGGTGGTGGCCGCGACGCTGGTGGTGCTCGCCGTGGCACGCCGGCACCGCCGGTCGCTGCCCGAGTGGCTGCGTACGGTCCTCGCGCTGCGCGCCCGTACCCGCAGGGCGGCGTCGACGGTACCGCCCGCCGACACCGAACCGGGTATCGCGCCCGCGGTCGAGTGCGAACCGGCCCTGCGTACACAGGTGTTCAGCGAGCGCGACCGGCGGCCGGTCGGGATGATCGGCGACGGTACGTATCTGACGGCCGTCCTGCGCGTCGAGGCGGACGGCACGGCGCTGCGCGCGGACCGGTCCGCGCGACCGCTGCCCCTGGCGCTCGTCCGGGACGCGCTCGAAATCGACGGCATCCGTCTGGAGTCGGCGCAGATCGTGCAGCACACCCGGCCCGCCCCCGCCCCGCACCTGCCGCAGCAGTCGGTCGCGGTACGCAACTACGCGCCCCTGCAGGCGCAGACGGGGGCGCCCGCGGTACGGATCACCTGGATCGCGCTGAAGCTGGACCCCGAACTCTGCCCGCAGGCCGTACGGGCTCGCGGCGGCGGCCTCACCGGTGCGCAGAAGTGCCTGGTGCGCACCGCCGGCCAGCTGGCGGGCAGGCTGACCGGGGCGGGTTTCCGTACGACGGTGCTGACGGAGCAGGAGCTCGGCCCGGCGATCGCCACCTCGGTCTGCGCCGATCCGCCGGCCCCGCCGCCGGCCGGCGGATCCGGGGCGCCCGCCCGCCGCACCCGGGAGACCTCGCGCTCCTGGGAGTGCGACGGGCGGCACCACACCGTCTACTGGGTGAGCCGCTGGCCGCAGCCCGGCGGCGGTGCGCCGATGCCCCGGCTCGTCGCGCTGCTCACCTCGGTCCCCGCACTGGCCACCACCTTCAGCCTCACGCTGGGGCAGGGCGAGGGACAGGAGGTCACCCTCACCGGGCACATCCGGATCACCGGCCGCGACAGCGGGGAACTCCTTACTGCCCGCCAGGAGTTGGAGCGCACCGCGCGTGGGGTGCGGACCTCTCTGGTGCGGCTCGACCGCGAGCAGCTGCCCGGTGTGCTCGCCACGCTGCCGCTCGGGGGTACCCGCTGATGTCCGCATCCGCACGGGGCCGGGGCCTGCCGGGCTTCGGCCTGATCGGCCCCCGCCGGCCGCGGCACACGATCGGACCGGAGCAGTGGGCCTCGCTGGCCCTGCCGGTCGGCGACGACGGCGTGGTGATCGGCGTGGACGGCGAGGGGCGCCCCGCCGTGCTCGGCATCAACCGGCCCGTACCGTACGACGTCACTCTCATCGGTGGGCTGTGGACCGCGCAGGTGCTCGCGCTGCGGGCGGCGGCGACCGGCGCCCGGATCGTCGTGGAGACGGGGCGGGCACCGGCCTGGACCGGCCTGGCCCGGGCGGCGGACGGCGAGCGGCCGTGCATCTCGCTGCACGAGGTGGGCCGGGTGCCGCCGCAGGGCCCTTCGGCCGGCTCACCTGTCGTCGTGGTGCGGGACTGCGGCATACGGCCGCCGCGAGGGCGGGTCGCGTCCGGACCCTGGCAGTCGGTGGTGACGCTGCTGCCCTATCTGAGCCCGGTGGCACCCGCGTTGCTGGAGAAATCGTCACTGGTCGGCATCCAGCGGGTGTCTCCCGATGAGGCGGAGCGGGTCGGCCGGCTCATGCGGCTGCCGGCCGGCGAGACCCGGGCCCTGTCCACCCTGACGGACGGTGTCACCCTCTGGTGCACGCGGCGGGACCGCCGGTTCGTGATGACCCGGGCGACGGACGCGGAAACGGGACTGCTGGGCACCGCACGCCGGACGGACTGACAACCTCGCGAGGAGTGTGCGAAATGTTCAGATTCCCCCACGCGGATGTACGTATTTGACCGCTTTACGCTTCACTCCCCGCCGCACTCAGTCCACTTGGGGGCAGGACGTGACGTACGGGACAGCGCCTGTGGTGCCGTACGGCCTGCCATCGCGGGCCCGATGACGATTAGGGTGGGTCCGGGCGCAGCAGAAGAACCTGCGGGCAGGCCAGCGCGTCCCAGGGGGAGAGCCGGGCGGTTCGCACTACGGGGACGGTCGCCCACACCCCCACGGCACAAGGGTGCTCGACCACACCAGGAGGCAAAGTGAACGGCGATCGGGACGAGATGCGCGGGGGCTGGAACGAGCCCGTCGACGAGTCGTCCGACGCAGAGCCCGCCGAGATGACGGGTGAGTTCACCATCGACTACACACCGCCCGCCTGGTACACGCAGAACGCGCCGGGCGACTCGTCGGGTGGCGCCGGAACGCATCTGGCGCCGCTCTCGCCGCCCCAGGGCACACCGGTGCCCGTGCCCGGGGCTGCAACCGGCGGCGGTACCGACCCCGACTGGACTCCGGCACCCCCCGCACCGTCGACACGGGTGCCCGCCATGGGCGACTCCTACCCGGCGCCGGGTGCGGGAGAGGCGGACGGCGGGCAGGATCCGTTCGCGAGCGGCGACCTGGAGAGCGGCGCCACCATGCGGTTCTCGTCCGCCGCGCTGAAGCGGGAGATCGCGGAGCGCGAGGCGGCTGCCGGGACGGCGAACGGCAGCACGGAGAGCACGACGGCCGGCAACCGGTCCGCCGGTTCCGGTACCGGTACCGACGGTGACGCGTCGGACGCGGTCGATGCGCCGAGCACGTCCGGCCCGGCCGATGCGTCCGGGGCGATCGACGCGTCCCGGACGGATGACGGAGAAATAGACGCAGGAGAAACGGATGCGGGGGAAGACGTGGCCGGCAGGACCGGGGAGTCCGAGGATTCCGTGAACTCCAGCAGCTCCGAGCCGGATCCGGCTCCCGCCGACGCGGTTCCGTCCGATTCCGTGCCCTCCGATTCCGTGCCGGCCGACCCTGTTGCGTCGGACCTGGTTCCGTCGGATTCCGTGCCCGCCGGCTCTCTGCCGGACGCCCCGGCGGCAGCGGCAGCGGGGGCCGCTGAGAGCGACGCCGAGGCCGCGGCGGTCTCCGGCCCGTCCTCGGACGACGAGGCCGCGGCCTCGGCCGACGCCGCGGAGGGCGCCGCCGCCGGCAGTGACCCGCAGGACGACGAGCCTGCCGACTCCGTGCCCTCGGGCGCCGTCGCGGATGCGGCGCCCCTCGGCCCGCCGGCCGACAGCACGCCGCAGGACGCGCCGCCGGCCCCCTGGACCCCCGCGCCGGTGCAGGGCGGACTGCCGCCGCTGCCGCCCGCCTTCCAGCCCGCGGCGCCGCAGCCCATGGCGCCGCAGCCGGCATCCCAGTGGCCGGGCCAGGCCCAGGTACCGGCCCCCGCGAACGAGGGACCCGGCAGTTACGGATTCCCGCAGGGCCCGGCGGCTCAGGCCCCGCAGACTCCCCAGTTCCCGCAGCAGCCGCAGCAGCCGCAGCCGGGAGGCGCGGCGCCGCAGGGTGGGTACGGATTCCCGCAGCAGCCCCAGCCGCAGGCCCAGCAGGCCCTGCCCGGAGCCCCGCTCCCGGCGCAGCTCCCGCAACAGCCCACCCCGCAGGCCCCTCAACAGCCGCAGGCACCTCAGTGGCCCGCGCAGCAGCAGGGCGCCGCACTGCCCCCGCCCGAACTTCAGGCCCCGCAGCAGCCGCAAGGGGGCTACGGCGTCCCCCAGGGTGCTCAGCCCCCGGCCCAGGGCACCCCCAACCTGCCCGCACAGATCCACCCGCAACACCCGCAACACCCGCAACACCAGCAACTCCCCCAGCAGCACGCGCAGCCGCCGCAGCCGCAGCCCCAGCAGGGCCAGCACCCCCAGCAGCAGCTCCCGCAGCAACTCCCGCCGCAGGGGCCGCCCATGGACCCGCGGGCCGGAGCCGCGTGGCCCACGCCGGTCAGCCATGACCAGCGCGAGCGTTCGGTGCCGGGCGCCCCGCTCGGCTACACGGCTGCCGTGGAGCTCTCCTCCGACCGGCTGGTCCGGGGCAAGCAGAAGGCGAAGAGCAGCCGCACGCCGTCGGCCGCGTCCCGCTTCAAGCTGGGCGGCAAGAAGGACGAGATCGAGCGGCAGCGCAAGCTCGACCTCATCCGCACCCCGGTGCTCTCCTGCTACCGGATCGCGGTGATCAGCCTCAAGGGCGGCGTGGGCAAGACCACGACGACCACCGCCCTCGGCGCGACCCTGGCCACGGAACGGCAGGACAAGATCCTCGCCATCGACGCCAACCCGGACGCCGGCACCCTGGGCCGAAGGGTCCGGCGCGAGACCGGGGCGACCATCCGCGACCTGGTGCACGCGATCCCGCACCTCAACTCGTACATGGACATCCGCCGGTTCACCTCGCAGGCGCCCTCCGGTCTGGAGATCATCGCCAACGACGTGGACCCGGCGGTCTCGACCGCCTTCAACGACGAGGACTACCGGCGCGCGATCGACGTGCTGGGCAAGCAGTACCCGATCATCCTCACGGACTCGGGCACCGGGCTGCTCTACAGCGCGATGCGCGGTGTGCTGGACCTCGCCGACCAGCTGATCATCATCTCGACCCCGTCGGTCGACGGTGCGTCAAGTGCCTCCACCACACTGGACTGGCTGTCGGCACACGGGTACGCGGAGCTGGTCCAGCGGTCCCTCACGGTCATTTCCGGAGTCCGCGAGACCGGGAAGATGATCAAGGTCGACGACATCGTCCAGCACTTCGAGACGCGCTGCCGCGGCGTGGTCGTCGTACCGTTCGACGAGCACCTGTCGGCCGGTGCCGAGGTGGACCTCGACATGATGCGGCCGAAGACCCGGGACGCGTACTTCCGCCTCTCCGCCCTCGTCGCCGAGGACTTCGCGCGCGCCCAGCAGCAGCAGGGGCTGTGGACGTCCGACGGCAGCAGCCCGCCGCCGCAGTACGCTCCGCCGATGCCCGGGCAGCACGTACCGGGCCAGCAGCAGTACGCACCCCAGCAGCCGCAGCAGCCGGGCCAGCAGTACGTCCCCCAGCAGCCGCAACTGCCGTACGGCGGACAGCAGCCCTATGCCCCGCAGCCGGGACCCGGTGCCGGGCAGAGCTGGCAGCAGACGCCTCCGCCGCAGAACGGTCAGGCCGCCGGCCAGGCCGGTCAGCCGCCCCAGAACGGCGGACAGCCAGGTCAGCCGGGGCAGCCCGCCCACCCCGAACTCCAGGGTCCCGTGCCGCCCGCCGGGTGGCAGCAGCAGCCTCCGCCAGCGCCTCAGCAGTAAGGCGTCAGAGGTCTGAACCAATGAGGGTCCACATTGCCTCCGCAATGTGGACCCTCTGTGCATTCCCGCAGACCACACGCGGTTTCGATGACCGTTGACGCGGCTCGACCACCGCTGATAAACCTTCGCTTCACCAGCTGGCGAACCACAGATCAACCCGCCTTCTCCGTGCGAGTCATGACGCGAGGTCCCTGACCATGGTCGAAAGAGTTCCACCACCCTCCGCCCAGCCACGCTCACGTCTGCGAATCCTGCTGGCCTCGGGTGCCGCCGCCTTTGCCATCGCGGCCACGTCCGTCGTGCCGGGCGTACCCCTCGGGGCCGCGCCCCAGCAGGCGCAGGCCGCCGACAGCGGCAGGACGACGCTGACCGTCGCGGTCGCGCAGAGCGTCGACTCACTGAGCCCGTTCCTCGCCCAGAAGCTGCTGAGCACCAGCGTCTCCCGGCTCATGTACGACTTCCTGACGAACTACGACCCCAAGGACAACCACGCGGTCCCGGGTCTGGCCACGAAGTGGGAGCCGTCGGCCGACAAGCTGACGTGGACGTACACCATTCGGCCCAACTCCAAGTGGTCGGACGGGCAGCAGGCCACCGCCGAGGACGCCGCCTGGACGTTCAACAAGATGATGACGGACGAGGGCGCCGCGCAGGCGAACGGCAGCTTCGTCACCAACTTCAAGAAGGTCACGGCCCCCAGCCCGACGCAGCTGGTCATCGAGCTCAAGGCGCCGCAGGCCACGATGGCCGCACTCGATGTCCCGATCGTCCCCAAGCACGTGTGGGAGAAGGTCAAGGACTTCTCGAAGTTCAACAACGACACCGAGTTCCCGGTCGTGGGCAACGGGCCCTTCGTCCTGAGCGACTACAAGGTCGACCAGTACGTGAAGCTCAAGGCCAACAAGGACTTCTGGCGCGGTGCGCCGAAGTTCGACGAGGTGATCTTCAAGACGTACAAGGACCAGGACGCCGCGGTCGCCGCGCTGCGCAAGGGCGAGGTCTCCTTCGTCGCCGGCTCGCCGGCCCTGACACCCGCGCAGGCCGCGTCGCTCAAGGGCGACAAGAACATCAAGGTCAACGAGGGTCCGGGCCGCCGCTTCTTCGCGCTGGCCACCAACCCCGGTGCGCAGACCAAGGACGGCAAGAAGTTCGGCGACGGCAACAAGGCCCTGCTCGACCAGAAGGTCCGTCAGGCGCTGTTCCTGTCGATCGACCGCAAGACCATCATCGACAAGGTCTTCCAGGGGCACGCGGTCGAGGGCCAGGGGTACATTCCCCCGCGCTTCTCCGCGTACCAGTGGCAGCCGTCCGCGAGTCAGAGCCTCGCCTACGACCCCGCCAAGGCGGGGCAGCTGCTGGACCAGGCGGGCTACAAGCTCAAGGGCGACCAGCGCGTCGGCAAGGACGGCAAGCCGCTCGACCTGCGCATCCTGTGCCACGCCACGGACCCGAACGACAAGGCGATCGGCAAGTACCTGAAGGAGTGGTGGGGCAAGCTCGGCATCGGCCTGAAGGTCGACTGCCTCGACGACGTCTCGGTGCCCTGGTACGCCGGTGAGTACGACCTCGCCTTCGACGGCTGGTCCGTCAACCCGGACCCGGACTTCGTCCTCGGCATCCACACCTGCGCCGCCCTGCCCGCCAAGGCCAAGGCCAGCGCGTCCACGGACAACTTCATCTGCGACAAGTCGTACGACGAGCTGTACAAGAAGCAGCTCGCCGAGTACGACCCCGCCAAGCGCGCGGACATCGTCGGGCAGATGCAGTCGTGGCTGTACGACTCCGGGTACATGAGCGTCATCGCGTACCCGAACGCGGTCGAGGCCTACCGCACCGACCAGATCAAGTCGATCATGACCATGCCCGAGGCGGCCGGCAACATCTACGGCCAGGACGGGTACTGGAGCTGGTGGTCGGCCGTCCCGGCGGCCGCCGGCGGTGACGCGGACAGCAGCGGCGACTCCGGATCCTCCACCGGCCTCATCATCGGCATCGTGGTCGTCGTCGTGGTCCTCGCAGGTGGCGGTTTCCTCCTTTCGAAGCGCCGTCGCACCACCGCGGACGATCGCGAGTAGGTTCTCGGACGGGACGAGAAGGGCCGGCCGGCGGAGCGAGCAACGGGCCTCCGCCGGCCGGCCCCTCCAAGGGCAGCACGAGTAACGAGAGTTCCCCATGACAGCTGACAGCACTCCGGCGCTCGTGAAACAGGCGGATGCGGACACGGACGGTCCGGCTCCGGCCGTGCCCCCGGCCGCCCGCGGCCCACGGGCGCGCAACACCAAGGCCTATCTGAAGTACGTGGCCGCCAAGATCGCGGGCGCCGCCGTCTCGCTGTTCGCGGTACTGGTCACCAGTTTCTTCCTCTTCCGTCTCATTCCCAGCGATCCGGTGAAGCAGATGACGGGCGGCCGGCCCGTATCGGCCGAGCAACTCGATTCCCTGCGCCACCAGTTCGGCCTCGACCAGCCGATGTGGAAGCAGTTCACCAGCTATGTGGGCGACGCGCTCACCGGCGACTTCGGCACCTCGTTCGCGTATCACGCACCGGTCATCGACAAGATCGTCGAGAAGATCCCCGCGACGCTGCTGCTCACGGGCACGGCCTACGTCCTGTACAGCGTGATCGGCATCTGGCTCGGCACCCGGACCGCGTGGCGCAACGGCTCATCGAGCGACCGGTTCCACACCGCGCTGGCGCTGACGCTCTACTCGGTGCCCTCGTTCTGGCTCGGTCTGCTCCTGATCATCGTCTTCTCGGTGGGAGTCGGCCCGATCCCGGGCATGTTCCCGACGGGCGGTATGACGTCGACCGACGGCGGGTCCGGGCTGTCGTACGTCCTCGATGTCGCGCACCACATGGTGCTCCCGGTCATCACGCTGGTCGCGGTCGGCTATGCGCAGACCCTGCTGGTGATGCGCTCCTCGCTGCTCGACGAGATGGGCAGCGACTACCTGACGACGGCCCGCGCCAAGGGGCTGCGCGACGACGCGGTGCGCCGCAGGCACGCCGTCCCCAACGCGATGCTGCCGACGTTCACGCTGATGTTCGTCAACCTGGGGCATGTGGTCGCGGGGCAGATCCTGGTGGAGACCGTGTTCTCCTGGCCGGGCCTCGGCTCCCTCTTCTACCAGGGACTGAGCACCCCGGACCTGCCGCTCGTCCAGGCCCTGTTCTTCGTCTTCGCCACCGCCGTGATCCTGGCGAACACCCTTGCCGATGTGCTGTATCCGCTGCTCGATCCCCGGGTGGGCCGATGACGACCGAATCCGTGCCCACACCGACGAAGACCGAGCCGGTCAGGAGCGCACGCGCCCTGGCCCGGGCCCGCAAGCGCCGCTCGGCCGCCCGCTTCTGGCGGGAGTACCGCAGCCACAAGGGCGGCATGTGGGGGCTGGCCGGCCTGCTGCTGATCGCACTGATCGCGCTGGCCGCACCCCAGCTGGTCGGCGCCGACTCGCAGAACGTGACGACCGCACCGGGTACCGCGCTGGAGTCGCCGAGCGGTGAGTTCCCCCTGGGTACCGACCAGTTCGGGCGCAGCGTACTGGCGCTGCTGGTGTGGGGCGCGCGCGTCTCGCTCACCGTGGGGCTGCTCGCGGCCTTCCTCTGTGTCGCCATCGGCACCATCGTCGGAATCGTCGCCGGTCACTTCCGCGGCTGGTACTCCACGGTCCTGATGCGCGTCACCGACTGGTTCCTGGTGATGCCGACGCTGGTCCTGGCCATCGCGCTGGCCACGGTGATGGACCGCTCCCTGTGGACGGTCATCATCGCGATCGGCGTCACCACCTGGCCGACCACGGCCCGCCTGGTCCGGGCGCAGACCCTCGCGGTGGAGTCCCGCCCGTACATCGAGCGCGCCCGCGCGCTGGGCGGCGGGCACGGGCACATCATGCTCCGGCACGTCCTGCCGAACGTGATGCCGCTGGTGCTCGCGCAGACCACGCTGGTGATCTCCGGCGCGATCCTGACGGAGGCCACCCTGGCCTTCCTCGGGCTCGGCGACCCCACCATCACCTCCTGGGGCAGCATGCTCCAGGACGCGCGCGCCGCAGGGGCGGTGAGCGCCGGGGACTGGTGGTACCTGGCCCCGCCCGGCATCGCCATCGCCCTGGTGGCCCTGGCGTTCACCCTGTGCGGCCGCGCCATCGAGTCCGTCCTCAATCCCAAGCTGGGGGTGGCCCGTTGAGCACGACGAGCATCCGTACGACGCCTCTTCTCGAGGTACGCGATCTGACGGTGACCTACGCCGGCGGGGCCCGTGCGGTCCGCGGGGTGAACCTGGAGGTCGACGCGGGCCGCAAGCTCGGCATCGCCGGCGAGTCGGGGTGCGGGAAGTCCACCCTGGCACTCGCCCTGCTGCGGCTGCTGCCGGCGGGCACGAAGGTGACCGGCGAGATCCTGCTGAACGGCGAGGACGTCCTCGCCATGAAGTGGGGCCAGGTCAGGGCCGTGCGCTGGGCGGGCGCCTCGATCGTCTTCCAGGGCGCGATGCACTCGCTGAACGCGGTGCACCGCATCGGGGACCAGATCGCCGAGCCGATCCTGCTGCACAAGAAGGTGACCCAGGCCGCGGCGCGGAAGCGGGCGGGTGAACTGCTGGAGCAGGTGGGACTGCCCGCGGCACGGGCGGACGCCTATCCGCACGAGCTCTCCGGCGGGCAGCGTCAGCGCGTGATGATCGCGATGGCACTGGCCTGCGATCCGGGGCTGATCATCGCGGACGAGCCGACGACGGCCCTGGACGTGATGATCCAGGCCCAGATCCTGCGGCTGATCGAACAACTGGTCTCCGAGCAGGACCTCGGTCTGATCATGATCAGCCATGACCTCGCGGTGCTCTCGGACACCTGTGACCGGCTCGCGGTGATGTACGCGGGACGGGTCGTGGAGCAGGGTCCGGCGTCCGAGGTCTACGAGCGCGCGCACCATCCGTACAGCAAGGCCCTGTCGGGCGCCTTCCCGCGCATCGGCGACCCGGCCTCCCGGTTCGCGCCCCGGGGGCTGCCGGGCGATCCGCCCGACCCGGCGGCGCTGCCGGCCGGCTGCACCTTCCATCCGCGCTGTCCGGTGGCCCTGGACTCCTGCACCACGCAGGACCAGGAGCTGCGGGAGGCGGGAGACGGGCGGGAGGCCGCGTGCGTGCTGGTGGGTCCGGACGGGGCCGCTGCCCCGGGCGGGGCGGGCGCCGAGGAAGCAAGGAGCACATCATGACCACGACCACGGACCTGCTCAGTGCGCAGGGGCTCCAGGTCACCTTCCCGGGCCGGCACGGGGCCGACCCGGCGCGTGCCGTGGACGGGGTCGATCTGGACATCCGGCCGGGCGAGATCGTCGCGCTGGTCGGCGAGTCCGGGTGCGGCAAGACGACGCTGGCCCGTTCGCTGCTGGGCCTGGTCCCGCCGACGGGCGGGCAGGTCACTTTCGGCGGCAAACCGCTCGACTACGGGAGCCGTGCGCTGAAGGCGTACCGCAAACGGGTTCAGCTGGTGCTGCAGGACCCCAGCGGTTCGCTGAACCCGCGGCACACGGTGTACGACGCGGTGGCCGAGGGCCTGCGGATCCACCGGTACCCGGGCGACGAGCGCCAGGCGGTGGCCGACGCGCTGTCCCGGGCCGGCCTGCGGCCTCCGGAGCGGTTCTTCCTGCGCTACCCGCACGAGCTGTCGGGCGGTCAGCGTCAGCGTGTCGTGATCGCGGGCGCGCTGGTCCTGGAGCCGGAACTCATCGTGGCCGACGAGCCGGTGGCCTCTCTGGACGCGTCGGTGCGCGGCGAGATCCTGGCGCTGCTGCTGCGGCTGCGGGACGAGCTGGGCCTGTCCGCCCTGGTGGTCACGCACGACCTCGGTCTCGCGTGGAACATCGCGGACCGGGTGGCGGTGATGTACCTCGGCCGGATCGTGGAGACGGGTGACGTCGAACAGATCCTGACGGCTCCGCAGCACCCGTACACCCAGGCGCTGTTGTCGGTGCTGCCGGAGGCGGAGGGCGATCCGGTGGTGCTGACCGGTGAACCGCCGGACCCGTCCCGGGTGCCGTCGGGCTGCCGCTTCCATGTGCGCTGCCAGGTGCTCGCCTCGGGCGAGGCGGAGCGGGCGGGCGTCGCGGACGCCTGCCGTACGAAGGACCTGCCGGTGCTGGCGGGCGGCGGCGAGACCCAGGTGGCGTGCCACTGGGCCGGTGCGGCGGTGGCCGCGCGGAGCTGAGGAGTGTCCTGCGGGCAGGTCCTCGGTTCCGGGCCTGCGCGGTAGCGAGGGCCCGCCCGGCATGAGCGCCGGGCGGGCCCTACCGCTGTCCGGGGTGGTGGATCGCGCCGGACAGTTCGCCGAGGGGCCGCCCGGTGCCGCCCCACCGGTGCTGGATGATCTCCGCCGCGATCGAGACCGCCGTCTCCTCCGGTGTCCGGGCGCCGAGGTCGAGCCCGACGGGTGAGGCGAGTCTGGCCAGGTCGGCCTCGCTCACCCCCTCCTCCCGCAGCCGTGCCAGCCGGTCGAGGTGGGTGCGCCGGCTGCCCATCACACCGATGTACACGGCCGGGGTGCGCAGCGCCGCGACCAGCAGCGGGACGTCGAACTTCGGGTCGTGGGTGAGCACGCACAGAACGGTCCGCGCGTCGACGTCCGTGCCGGAGAGATAGGTGTGCGGCCAGGCGCAGACGACCTCGTCGGCGGTGGGGAAGCGCTCGCGGGTCGCGAACGCCGGACGGGCGTCGCACACGGTGACCCGGTAGCCGAGGAAGGAGCCGATACGTGCGGTGGCCGCGGCGTGGTCGATGGCGCCGAACACGAGCATGCGGGGCGGTGGCGCGTACGTCTGGATGAAGACGGACACGTCCTGCATCCGGCGCTCGCCGTGGGCCCCGTACCACTGCCGGCCGGTCGCGCCCTGGGCGAGCAGGCCGCGGGCGTCGTCGGTGACGGCCACGTCGAGCCCCTCGTTGCCGAGCGTCCCCTGTGCGCCTGCGGCCCGGACGACCAGGCGGGCGCCGCCCTGGCCGGCAACGTTCCGGCCGGTGTCGGGCAGGGCTGCGTCGGGCAGGAGGGTGGCGACGGCGACGGGTTCGCCGCGGGCGACGGAATCGGTGACGCCGAGGAGCCAGGCGCGGTCGGCCGCCGAGGCGAAGGGGGTGACGACGACGTCGATCGTTCCGCCGCAGGTGAGCCCGACGCCGAACGCCTCGTCGTCGCTGATTCCGTAGGACTGGAGCTGCGGGCTGCCCGAGGCGAGCACCTCACCGGCCACCTCGTACACCGCGCCCTCGACGCACCCCCCGGAGACGCTGCCCGCCACCGCTCCGTCGGCCGTCACCGCCATCATGGCGCCGGGGGCGCGGGGGGCGCTGCCCCGGACGGAGACGACGGTCGCCAGGGCGAAGGGGGTGCCGGCCTCGTGCCAGGCACGCAGTTCCGCGAGCAGTTCACGCACGGTCAGGACCTCCTTCGGCCCGGACCGCCCGGCCCGGCGGGCCCACCCTAAGGCTCCGGTGGCGCCGGCCGGTGGAGGCCTGCGGCTCAGCCCCTGTCGTATGCGGCGATCAGTTCGCTGCACCGCTTCACATCGGCGGCCATCGCCACGAGCAGTTCGTCGATCGAGTCGAACTTCAGCATCCCGCGTACGTACGCGAGGAAGTCCACGGCGACGTGCAGGCCGTACAGATCGAGGCCGACGCGGTCGATCGCGTACGCCTCGACCGTCCGCTCGGTGCCGTCGAACTGCGGGTTGGTGCCGACCGAGATCGCGGCGGGCATCGCCTCGCCGTCCACGTGCAGCCAGCCCGCGTACACGCCGTCCGCGGGGATCGCCGTGTGCGGCAGG
Source organism: Streptomyces sp. NBC_00876 (assembly GCF_045207435.1). Classification (NCBI taxonomy): domain Bacteria; kingdom Bacillati; phylum Actinomycetota; class Actinomycetes; order Kitasatosporales; family Streptomycetaceae; genus Streptomyces; species Streptomyces sp. NBC_00876. Next base: position 6,280,597 of record NZ_CP108800.1, on the reverse strand, counting down.
GTCTCCACGTTCGCGGTGGGGAAGCCGAGTTCGCGGCCGCGCTGCGCGCCGCGGACGACGATGCCCTCGACGCGGTGCGGACGGCCCAGGATCTCGGCGGCGCCTGTCATGTCCCCCTCGGCGACCAGGCGGCGGGTGAGGGTGGAGGAGAACGGCTCGCCGCCGCCCGCCTCGCCGCGCACCCGCAGGTCGATGACCTCGACGCGGTAGTCGTAGGTGGCGCCCAGCTCCGTGAGCAGCTGCACGTTCCCGGCGGCCTTGTGGCCGAACCGGAAGTTGGGGCCCTCGATGACCAGCTGGGCGTGCAGCTTGTCGACGAGCACCTTCACGATGAAGTCGGCCGGAGCGAGCTTCGAGAACTCGGTGGTGAACGGCAGGATCAGCACCGCGTCCACGCCGAGTTCCGCCATCAGCTCCGCACGGCGGTGGTGCGGGGCGAGCAGCGGCGGATGACTGCCGGGCCGGACGACCTCGCTGGGGTGCGGGTCGAAGGTCACGACGACCGACGGCACTCCCAGCTCCCGCGCCCGCTCGACGGCCCGGCCGATGATCAGCTGGTGTCCGCGGTGCACCCCGTCGTAGGAGCCGATGGTGACGACGCTGCGTCCCCAGTCCTGGGGGATGTCCTCCAAGCCACGCCAGCGCTGCACTCTGACCGCTCCTCGCCCGAACCTGTGTACGTGGGTTTGTCTCTTACGCAGGTCTAAGACTGCCATGCTCACGCCCTGCGGCCTGCATCGGCATGGGCATCGGGGCCCCGAGGGCCTCCACCGTCCGCCGGGCACTGGGACCGACGACCGCCGCCCACTCCTGCGGGGCGTCCGCCAGCCACCCGGTCACCAGTGCGCCGAATCCGGGAATGTCCCGGGCCAGTGCGACCAGCCTGCGGTCGAACAGACCGGCCCCTTCGGGGGTACGGACCAGCAGCATCCCGGTCCGGTGGACCAGGGCCCGGGTGCGGGCCGGTGAGCGCCCCGCACAGCCGGTCGCGGCGGCCCGCAGCAGGGCCTCCAGCACGATCGGGTCCCGGTACGCGGCGCCCTGCTCGAAGTCCAGCAGCACCTCGAGCAGTTCGCCCCGCAGCTGCTGCGAGGCGGGTGTGCCGGGCGAGGCGAGCACCCCGGCGAGCGAGCCCCTGACCGGCGCGGGCGCCGGGGGGTCCCTGAGCAGAGCGGTCAGCAGCGGGAGCAGCAGGGCGCGGGCGGCAGGTCCGTGCTCCAGCCTGCGGTCGAGGTACGCGGCGGTGTGCGAGGTGTCCCCGGGGTGGCCGGCGACGAAGGCGCGCACGAGTCCGGCGGCGTGCAGGGCCAGCGCGGGGGCATCGATTCCGGCCAGCGCGCGGAGCACCTCGCCGGCGCCGTCCCCGGGCCGCACGAGGCGGACCCGGTAGGCGGCCAGCACGGGCTCCGGATGGGTGGGCAGGGCAACGGCGAGCGCGGTGGCGGACGGCTGCTGCCCGTCCGACACGAAGGCCCGCAGGGCTTGCGGCAGATAGCGGTCCCTGGTGTCCGGATCGGCCACCAGGTGGGCGAGCGCCGCCCCGTGCAGGTCGGCGTCGGCGGGACGGGACAGCAGGGCGAGGCTCGCCCGGCGCAGCAGGACCCGGTCGGTGTCGCGGGTGAGACGCGGGGCGAGGAGCGCCCCGTACGAGGCGGCCGCGATCCGCCGGCTGCGGCGGTCCTCGTCGCGGGACCACCGCTCGACGGCCCGGCACAGCGCGGCCGGTTCGTCCTCGGCCAGCGCGGCGAGGAGTTCCCCGGCGCGGGGGTGGTCCGTCTCAACGAGCGCGTCGGTCAGGCCGTCCACGGCGAGGTCCCGGCGTGCGTACAGGAGTGCCTGCGCGGCGGCGGCCACGGTCGGCCGCATGCCCACGCCCTCCTCGGCGGCGAGCGGGTGCTCGTCGGTGAACCAGGTGCACAGGAGCGGCTGGAGGGTGCGCGGATGGGCGGCGAGCCGACGGGCCACCGCGTCCAGGAACCGCCCGTCGCCGTCGGCGTCGCCGCGCGGTGGCCCGTCGGCCCTCACGAGCCGCCGGAAGAGATCCATCCGGTCCGCCTCGGGAAGCCGCAGCCGCCGCCAGAACCACGGCCCGAACTCTGCGTACGCGCCGCGCGCACCGGCGCCGCCCGCATCGGCGGAGCTGCGGACGATGCGCCCGGCAAGCAGCCGGAGCACCCCGAGGTGCGGCCGGGCGTCGGGGACCCGCAGGAGCGTCTCGGAGAGCAGATGGACGGCCCACCAGCGGGCGTCACGGAACGGGGGGCCGCTGCCGGGGGCCCTGTCCGGCATGTCCCGGGCGGCGTCCGTCTCCGGGCCGCCGGGGTCCGGTACGGCGGCGGGCGCGTCCTCCCCCTCGGTCCGGGTCGCCCCGTCCGGCCGGGCCGACAGCCGGTCCAGCGCGTCGATCAGGTCGGCCAGCCGGTGGGCCAGCGCGGCCGGACCCTGCCGGCGGCCCAGCAGGAGCAGGGCCTGGATCACCGGGCCGATCCGGTGGCGGGGCACGGGCAGGGTGTGCGGATCGCCCGGTCCGCTCTGCGCGGCCGGAGCCGGTGCGGTGCCAGGTCCGCCGCCCGCACCCGGCTTGCGGGGTTGCGGGACCCGCCCGTCCGGCTCCGCCGCCGGGGCGTGCCAGCGGTGCACGAGGGCCCGCAGCGCCGAGTCGAGGTCCAGATGCGCTCCCTGGACCCAGTCGCCCAGTTCTTCGTGCGCGAAGCGGTAGCCCGCTCCCGCCGGCACCAGAAGCCCTTCGGTGAGCACCGCCGACGCCCAGCCGGCGCGCCACGGGAAGACCTCCTCGAACGAGACCCGGTCCAGCTCCCCCTGCCCGGGTCCCAGGCAGCGCCGGGCCGCCTCGTGTACCTGTCCGGCCACCCGGGCCGCCAGCCGCCGCACCGCGGTACCCCTGGGTGCCGGACGGTTCTGGGCGGCGATACGGACCGCGATGCGCAGGCACATCAGGTCGAGGTGGGCGGCGAAGACCTCTTCCGTGCCGGGCCGCCCCGGCGTGTCCGCCGGCAGTGCCGCGCGTACCTCGGCGAACAGCCGCAGGGTGAGCGGGTGCCGCTCGTGCCCGGCGGCGAGCGCGTCGGGCGGGAGTGCGTACCGCTCCCGGGCGAGCTCGGCCTGGCCCACGGTGAGGTCGCCGATGCGGACGGCCGACGGCAGCCGCCGGGCGGGGCGGGCCGGGCGGTGCAGCGCGCCGGGCGGGCAGAGCGCGCCCGCGGTCTCCCAGTGCTCGGGCCGGCAGGCGACGACGAGCCGCGCCCCGTGTTCCCGCAGCCAGCCGACGGTGCCCGCGGTCCACCCGGCCAGCCGGTGCGCCAGGACCGGCGGCATCTCCTCCGGGCCGTCCAGCAGGACGAGCAGCGGACTGCCGCAGTCCGCTGCCAGCCGTGCCACCCGTTCCGCCGTGGCGGTCGCCATGTCGCCGGTGGCCCCGGCGGCGGTGACGATGCGCCCGGCCCGGCGGAGCGTACGGGCGACGGCGTCGGCGACGGAGGTGTCCTCGGCCAGCAGGTCGGCGCCGCGCAGCCACAGGGTGAACGCCGGCACCGGGCCGCGGGCCCGTCGTGCGGCGAGCGCGGTGAGTTCGGTGGTGCGGCCGGTGCCCGGCTCTCCGACGAGGCCGAGGACGACCGCGGGCCCGCCGGTCCCCGGCGGCCGGCCGCCCGCCGCGAAGGCCTCGAACTCCGCGCTGGCATCGGGCCGTTCGACCGGGTCGGACAGGACGTCCGGGCCACCCGCGGAGCCCACGGACATGGCGGTGAGCTGGAGCGCCCCGGCGGGGTTCAGATCGTGTCCGTAGCCGGGTACCCCCATCGCGTTGCGCCGCAGCAGCTCGCCCAGCGGGCCGTCCCGGTCCGCCCCGGCCAGGGGTACCGCGCATCCGGCGGCGGCGTGTCCGGCCCGCAGTGCGGTGCCCAGCACGGCGATGACGGCGCCGCTCTCCGGGTCGAGGACGGGCCCGCCGACGGCCGCACCGCGGAGCCGGAGCGCGTCGCTGCCGTCCGTTCCGAGGGCCAGTTCCAGCGCCCGGCCGATCCGGTGGGTCAGGCCGCCGGCGGTGTACGTCACCTGGGTGGGGCCGAGAACGCGTGCCTCGCGCCAGCCGTGCGCGGCGATCGTCACATACGTACCGGCGTCGACGCGTTCCCGCAGGGCGATCGGCAGCGGCTGCGCGCCGAGCGTGTCCGGTCCCCCGGTGGGCAGGAGCGCGAGGTCCAGTTCCGGCAGGGCGGTGATGGCGTGGGCCTCGACGCGGCAGCTGCGGCCGTCGGTGCCGTGCAGGAGGAGGTGAGGGAGACCGTCGACCGCCTCGTGACTGGTCACGACCGTGCCCCGGTCGTCCGCGACGAAACCGGTCCCCCGCGGCCGGCCGGCCGGATCGCACAGTCGTACCAGCGTCGCCCGGTCCCCGCATCCCATGATCCGACGTTAGGGCGATGGTGATCGGCGCGAGAACACTCGGGGGAAAAGCGCCCCGTTTGCACCCCTGATTCACTCCGAGCGCCTGCCCATTGGGGTGAATCAGAGGTATTTGCCGGACAGAATCCGGCGGGGGACGTGGAGCGGGCACAGGGGCCCTGCCCGCTCCACGGCGGGGTTCCGGGGGTCAGGCGAAAACGGCGAGGCTCTTGGCCTTGCCCTTCTGTTCCTCGACCAGGACCAGGAACCGCCCGTCGGGCCCGAAGACCGCGACCGGCCCCGGCGGGTATGCGGGCATGTCGAGCCGCACGCCGTTCAGCAGCAGCTTGGCCCGCCGGTCGTCGACGTCCCAGCGGGGGAACGCCGAGGCGGCGGCCTCGGCCACCGGCATCACGGTCAGCTCCTCCTGGTGCTGGTCGAGCGTCCGGGCGGCGTCGATGCCGTACGGTCCGACGCGCGTGCGCCGCAGGGCGGTCAGATGTCCGCCCACGCCCAGCCCGGCACCGAGGTCACGGGCGATGGCCCGGATGTACGTACCGGAGGAGCAGACCACCGAGACGACCAGGTCGACCACCGGCGTGCCGTCCTCGGCGACGGCCTCACGGACGTCGTAGACCTGGAAGGACGAGATGGTCACCGGCCGGGCCGGGATCTCGAACTCCTCGCCGCCGCGCACCCGTGCGTAGGACCGCTTGCCGTCGATCTTGATCGCGCTGACCTTGGACGGCACCTGCATGATGGCGCCGGTCTGGGCGGCGACGCCCGCGTCGATCCCCTCACGCGTCACGCCGGAGGCGTCGGTGGACGAGGTGATCTCGCCCTCCGCGTCATCGGTGACGGTGTCCTGGCCGAGCCGGATCGTACCGAGGTACTCCTTCTCGGTCAGCGCGAGATGGCCGAGCAGCTTGGTGGCCTTCTCGACGCCGAGCACGAGCACGCCGGTCGCCATGGGGTCCAGCGTGCCGGCGTGGCCGACGCGGCGGGTCCGGGCGATGCCGCGCATCTTGGCGACGACGTCGTGCGAAGTGAAGCCGGACGGCTTGTCGACGATGACAAGGCCGTCCGGCGTCTTGTTCTGCGCTGTCATTCGGAGGCGGTGTCCTCGTCGGTGTCGTCCTCCGGCTTGCGGTACGGGTCCGCGTCGCCCGCGTACGCGGCGCCCGAGGACGCCTCGCGCACCTTGGCGTCCGAGGCCCGTGCCCGGTCGAGGAGGTCCTCGATCGCCTTGGCGTTCTCGGGCAGCGCGTCCGCCACGAAGGCGAGGGTCGGGGTGAACTTCGTCCCCGCCGCCGAACCGACCGCGGAGCGCAGGATGCCCTTGGCGCTCTCCAGGCCGGCCGCCGCGCTCGCCCGGTCCTCGTCGTCGCCGTAGACCGTGTAGAAGACCGTGGCCTCCCGCAGGTCGCCGGTGACGCGGGTGTCCGTGATGGTCACGTGCGTACCCAGGCGCGGGTCCTTGATTCCGCGCTGCAGTTTCTCGGCGACCACCTCCTGGATGAGGTCCGCCAGCTTCTTAGCCCGCGCGTTGTCGGCCACTGGTCCGTCTCCTTCTCGCCTTGCTCAATCGTCTTCGTCGCTGTGCAGCCGCCGCCGTACGGACAGCAGCTCCACTTCCGGCCGGCCGGCGACCAACCGCTCGCACCGGTCGAGTACGTCTGTGAGGTGTCCGGTGTCCCCGGAGACCACGGCGAGGCCGATCTCGGCCCTGCGATGGAGGTCCTGACCGCCCGTCTCCGCCACGCTCACCGCGTACTTGCGCTGGAGCTCGGCAACGATCGGACGGACTATGGAGCGCTTCTCCTTCAGCGACCGTACGTCGCCGAGAAGCAGATCGAAGGACAGTGTCCCCACATACATGTGTGTCCGGATATCCCGCCGGTTCGGGTTCGCGCCCCGCCGGTGATTGGCAGGGACACAAGAACCGTACACGGAACGGCCGGGGCCGATCGACGGATATACGTCCCGTCGACCGGCCCCGACTGTTGAGGTACGGGTCAGCCTCGCGGCTTCTCGCGCATCTCGTACGTCGCGATGACGTCGTCGATCTTGATGTCGTTGAAGTTTCCGAGGTTGATACCGCCCTCGAAGCCTTCGCGGATCTCGGTGACGTCGTCCTTGAAGCGGCGCAGACCGGAGATGTTGAGGCTCTCCGCGACGACCTTGCCGTCACGCAGCAGGCGCGCCTTGGTGTTGCGCTTGACCTCGCCGGACCGGACCAGCACACCGGCGATGTTGCCCAGCTTGGACGAGCGGAAGATCTCGCGGATCTCCGCCGTACCGAGCTCGACCTCTTCGTACTCCGGCTTGAGCATGCCCTTGAGGGCCGCTTCGATCTCTTCGATCGCCTGGTAGATGACCGAGTAGTACCGGACGTCCACACCTTCGCGGTCGGCCATCTGCGCGGCACGCCCTGCGGCGCGCACGTTGAAGCCGATCACGATGGCGTCGGAGCCGGTCGCCAGGTCGATGTCCGACTCGGTGACCGCACCCACACCGCGGTGCAGGACCCGGATGTCGACCTCTTCACCGACGTCGAGCTGGAGCAGCGAGGACTCGAGAGCCTCCACCGAACCGGACGCGTCGCCCTTGATGATGAGGTTGAGCTCCTGGACCAGACCGGCCTTGAGCGCCTCGTCCAGGTTCTCCAGGGAGAACCGGACACCCTTGCGGGCGAAGTTGGCGTTGCGCTCACGAGCGGCACGCTTCTCGGCGATCTGACGGGCCGTACGGTCCTCGTCGACGACCAGGAAGTTGTCGCCGGCACCCGGGACGTTGGTGAGACCCAGCACGAGGACGGGGGTCGAGGGACCCGCTTCCTCGACGTTCTCGCCCTTGTCGTCGAGCATCGCGCGGACTCGGCCGTACGCGTCGCCGACCACCATCGTGTCGCCGACCCGCAGCGTGCCTCGCTGGACCAGGACGGTCGCAACGGCACCGCGGCCGCGGTCGAGGTGGGACTCGATCGCAATACCCTGCGCGTCCTGCTCCGGGTTGGCCCGCAGGTCGAGCGAGGCGTCGGCGGTGAGGACGACGGCCTCCAGAAGAGCCTCGATGTTGAGGCCCTGCTTGGCGGAGATGTCGACGAACATCGTGTCGCCGCCGTACTCCTCGGCCACCAGACCGAACTCGGTGAGCTGGCCGCGCACCTTGGTCGGGTCCGCGCCCTCGACGTCGATCTTGTTGACCGCGACCACGATCGGCACGTCGGCCGCCTTGGCGTGGTTCAGCGCCTCGATCGTCTGGGGCATCACACCGTCGTTCGCCGCCACCACGAGGATCGCGATGTCGGTGGACTTCGCACCACGTGCACGCATGGCGGTGAACGCCTCGTGACCCGGGGTGTCGATGAAGGTGATCCTGCGGTCCTCGCCGTTGACCTCGGCGCCGACCTGGTACGCACCGATGTGCTGCGTGATGCCGCCGGCCTCGCCCGCAATGACGTTCGTCTTGCGGATCGCGTCCAGCAGCCGGGTCTTACCGTGGTCGACGTGACCCATGACGGTCACGACCGGCGGACGGGAGACCAGGGCCTCTTCGCCGCCCTCGTCCTCGCCGAACTCGATGTCGAAGGACTCGAGCAGCTCGCGGTCCTCCTCCTCGGGGCTGACGATCTCGAGGACGAAGTTCATCTCGTCCGCGAGGAGCTTCAGCGTCTCGTCGGAGACGGACTGCGTGGCAGTGACCATCTCGCCGAGGTTCATCATCACGCCGACGAGCGACGCCGGGTTGGCGTTGATCTTCTCGGCGAAATCGGTGAGGGAGGCACCGCGCGACAGCCGGACAGCCTGTCCGTTGCCACGGGGCAGCATGACGCCGCCCACCGACGGGGCCTGCATGGCCTCGTACTCCTGGCGCCTCTGCCGCTTCGACTTGCGGCCACGACGCGCGGGACCGCCGGGACGGCCGAAGGCGCCCTGCGTGCCACCACGGCCACCGGGGCCACCGGGACGTCCACCGAAGCCGGGACGACCGCCGAAGCCGCCGCCACCACCGGGACGGCCTGCGCCGCCACCGCCACCGCCGCCACCGGGACGACCGGCGAAACCGCCGCCACCGCCACCGGGACCGGCCGGACGGCCTGCGAAGCCGCCGCCGCCACCGGGACGGCCTGCGCCGCCACCGCCGCCGGGACGACCGCCGCCACCACCGGGACCACGGCCACCGCCGGGGCCACCACCGGGACGCGGGCCGGCAGCGGGACGCTGCGGCATCATGCCCGGGTTGGGACGGTTACCGCCGGCGCCGGGGGCGCCGCCGGGACGAGGGGACTGCGGGCGCGGCATGCCGCCCGGAGACGGACGTGCGCCGCCCTGACCCTGGCCCTGGCCCTGCGGGCGCGGGGCGCCGCCGGGGCCGCCCTGCGGACGCGGGGCGCCGGGGCGCTCCGAGCCGCCACCGGGACGCGGGGCGCCGCCGGGACGGGGCGACTGCGGACGGGCCATGCCCGTCGAGCCACCGGAGGTGAAGGGGTTGTTGCCCGGACGGGGACCGGCCGGACGTGCGCCGCCGGGGCGCGGGGCGCCCTGGCCCGCGGGGCGTGCGGGGCGCTCGGCGCCACGCTCTCCACCGCGGCCGCCGTCACGCTGGCCACCGTCACGGCCACCGTCGCGCTGACCGCCGGCCGGAGCCGGACGGGCCGTTGCGGGGCGGGGGCCCGGGGTGGCACCCGCGGGACGCGGGGCCTGCTGCTGCTGCGGTGCGGCCGGCTGGGCCGGGGCCGGAGCCGAGAACTCGGCTGCGGGCACCGGGGTGACCGGGGCGGCCTTCGGTGCCGGCTTGGGGCCCGGACGCGGGCCCGCGGACGGCGCGGAAGGTGCGGTCGCAGCGGGGGTGGTGCTCGCCGGGGCTTCGGCAGCGGCCGGCTTGGGAGCCGGTGCGCCGGGCTTCGGGGCACCGGGACGTGCCGCAGCGGCCGGGGAGGGCGCTGCGGGCTTCACGGGCGCGGCCTTGCGGGGCGCGCCGGGCTTCGCAGCGGACTTGCCGGCGTTGCCGCCGGGCCCCTGCAGTGCGTCAGTCAACTTGCGTACAACCGGCGCCTCGATCGTCGAGGACGCCGAACGTACGAATTCACCGAGTTCTTGGAGCTTGGCCATGACGACCTTGCTCTCAACCCCGAACTCCTTGGCGAGTTCGTATACCCGGACCTTAGCCACTTCGCTCCTTTTAGGTCCGGGTTACCGCCGGACCGTCGCTACTTCATGGGCGTACTCATCGCGTACTCATCGAGTGCTCATCGCAATCTCGACCTACTTCCAACTCGCGAGGTACCTGACCGCACGGGGACCCGTGCCGTTCGTTATTGCGGTGTCACCCGCTCGACAAACCGCTGTACTGCGGCGGGGTCGAACGGCCCCTTGGCCTTGAAGGCCCGGGGGAATGCCCGGCGGCGAACCGCCAGGTCCAGACAGACGGAGACGGGGTGCAGATATGCACCCCGGCCGGGCAGCGTACCGCGCGGATCGGGGACGCATGCGTCCTCGTCCACCACGATGCGCAGCAGCTCGCTCTTGGCCGCTCGCTCCCGGCATCCCACACAGGTTCGCTCAGGGCAAGCGCGGGCTTGCGTCCGGCCAGACACGTTTAAGTCTACCTCCCCGTATCGACCTCACCCCTTTGGGGCAAAAATCGAACGGATGTTGTCGTGATCTCAGCGGCGAGCCGACGGGATCTGTTCCCGGACGCCGTGTTCCGGCCGGTCCGCGGCGGGCTCGGATTCCCGCCGCGGACCGTCACCGGTTCAGCGTCGTTCGGAGCGCTCCCGGGCCCGCTCGGCCCGCTCGCGGTCGGCGACATCGCGCTCGGCGTCGGTCTCGGTGTCCGGGCGGATGTCGATGCGCCAGCCGGTGAGACGGGCGGCGAGACGGGCGTTCTGCCCCTCCTTGCCGATCGCCAGCGACAGCTGGTAGTCGGGCACGGTGACCCGGGCGGAGCGCGCTCCGAGGTCGACGACCTCGACCTCGCTCACCCGTGCGGGCGACAGCGCGTTGGCGACCATCTCGGCCGGGTCGTCCGACCAGTCCACGATGTCGATCTTCTCACCGTGCAGCTCGGCCATGACATTGCGCACACGTCCGCCCATCGGGCCGATGCAGGCGCCCTTGGCGTTGAGGCCGGAGCGGGTGGAGCGGACCGCGATCTTGGTGCGGTGGCCGGCCTCGCGGGCGATCGCGCAGATCTCGACGGAACCGTCGGCGATCTCCGGGACCTCCAGCGCGAAGAGCTTCTTCACCAGGTTGGGGTGGGTCCGCGACAGCGTCACCGACGGACCGCGCACACCCTTGGCCACCCGTACGACATAGGTGCGCAGCCGCAGGCCGTGGGTGTACTCCTCGCCCGGCACCTGCTCCTGCACCGGCAGGATGGCCTCCAGCTTGCCGATGTCGACCAGGACGTTCTTCGGGTCCTTGCCCTGCTGGACGACGCCGGTGACGACATCGCCCTCGTGGCCCGCGTACTCGCCGAAGGTCCGGTCGTCCTCCGCGTCACGCAGCCGCTGCAGGATGACCTGCTTGGCGGTGGTCGCGGCGATCCGGCCGAAGCCCGACGGGGTGTCGTCGAACTCCTTGGGCTCCTGGCCCTCCTCGAGGTCGGCCGGGTCCTCCTTCGCCCACACCGTCACGTGGCCGCGCTCGTTCAGCTCCACACGCGCCCGGCGGTGGCTGCCGTCCGTGCGGTGGTACGCGATGAGGAGGGCCGACTCGATCGCCTCGACGAGCACGTCGAACGGGATCTCCTTGTCCTGCGCCAAGCCCTTCAGAAGCTTCACATCGATGTCCACGGCTACGCCTCCTCTTCCTTCTTGTCCTTGCGGTTGAATTCCAGCTCCACGCGCGCCTTGGCGATCTCGTCGAAGGCGATCCGGCGGGAGGTGGGCTTGCGGCCCTTGACGCCCGGCACCTCGAGATCGAGGCCCTCTTCGTCGACCGCGAGGATGCGGGCCACCAGCTCGCCGCCCTCGGTGAGGGTCAGCCTGGCGAGGCGGCCGGTGGCCCGTACGTAGTGGCGGTGCTCCGTCAGCGGACGGTCGGCACCGGGAGAGCTGACCTCCAGGACGTACTCGTCCTCGCCCATGGCGTCGGTCTCGTCGAGCTTCTCGGAGATGGCGCGGCTCAGGTCCGCACAGGCGTCGAGCTCCACGCCCTCTTCGGAATCCACGATGACCCGCAGCACCCGGCGACGGCCGGCCCGGGACACTTCGATCTCTTCCAGATCCAGCTGCTCGGCGCTGACGAGCGGTTCGAGCAGCCCGCGCAGCCTCTCGCTCTGGGTGGTGCTCATCCGGGTGACTCCTCGGCCGCGTGTGCTGTTGTGGGGATCGTCGCGTGTCAGGTCAAAGGGTATCCGGTCCCGGGGGGTGTTGCCGTCCGTCGGCCCCGCGACCGCGGGTACGCTCACGTGCGGTGATCACTTCAGGACAGATCCAGTCAACTTAGGTCCAAGCCCGAAGGAGAACAGGTGCGGCGTACGGGGACGACGCGCAGGGGTGCGCTCACGGCGGCGGGAACGATCGCCATGGGTGCCGTGCTGGCCGGCTGCGGAAGCGGCGGCGACGACGAGAGCGCCGGCCGCAAGGGTTCCGCCCGGACCGACGCGCGGACCGCGGCGGACCGGGCTTCGGGGGCGCGGTCGGAGAAGACGCTCCGGGCGAGCGCCGCACGCACCACCGCGACCCTGCTCGCGGGCTATGAACACATCCGCACGGCCCATCCCGCGACCGCCGCCGCGATCACGCCGATGCACGATGCCGTCCGCGCCCATCTGAAGGCCCTCGCACCGGGAACCGGGGACACGCTCGGCTTCGCCCGTTCACGGGCCGGCGGCCCCGCGGCCGCGGTCAGGGAACTGGCCGCGGCGGAGCGCCGTGCCGCGGCCTCGCACACGGAGGCTCTCCTGAAGGCCCCGCCGGAACTGGCCCGGCTGCTCGCCTCGGTGGCGGCGGCCTGCTCCGCCCATGCCTATCTGCTGACCGAACTGGCCAAGGAGACCTCCGCATGAGCGACGGGACGCTTCGGGCGGCGCAGGCCGCGCTGGCCGCCGAACACGCCGCGGTGTACGGGTACGGAGTGGCGGGCGCCCGGGTCGCCGCGGGCCGCCGGGCCGAGGCCACGGCCGCGTACCACGCCCACCGGGCCCGCCGGGACGCGCTGGTGCGGACGGTGCGCGACCTGGGCGGTGAGCCGGTGGCCGCGGACCCCGCGTACGCTCTGCCGTTCGCGGTACCGGACGCCGCGGCGGCGGTACGGCTGGCCGCCGTACTGGAGGACAGGGTCGCGGACGTCTACTCCGACCTCGTACGGGCCTGTGAGGGGCCGTTGCGGCGGTCTGCGGCGGACTCGCTGCGGGAGGCCGCGGTGCGCGCGGTGCGCTGGCGCGGCAGCGGCGTACCCTTTCCCGGGCTCGCCGAGCGGGCCGCCGACGGATCCCGCACCGACGTAACTGATGAGACGGGCGGGACGACGGGGGCCGGAGCGAAGGCCGGGTCCGACGCGAAGGACCGGACCGGCGCGACGCACTGAAGAAGGCTCTGAAAGGGAACACGGCACGTATGGGTTTTGAACCGCCGCAGCGTCTGGTGCGAGCGCTCGGCGAGTCGTACGGGGATACGGCCGCCGGGGACTGGCTCGCGCGGCTGCCCGCGCTGACCGGCGAGGCGCTGGCCGCCACCGGCCTCGAACCGGCCGTGGAACGGGTCGCCGCCCCGGGCGGGCGCAGCAGCCTGGTCCTGCTGGTCCGGGGGGCCGACGGCACCCCGGCGGCGCTGAAGATCTGCCCGTCCGGGGCCGCACCCCAGCTCGAAAGGGCGGCGCTGGCGCACTGGAACGGCTGGGGCGCGGTGCGGTTGATGGTGCCCGGCGACGACGTGCTCCCCGCTCAGGACGGCACCGGCGCACTGCTGCTGGAGCGGCTGCATCCGGAGGTGTCGCTGCGTTCGCTCCCGGAGGCGAAGGCGCTCCTGGAGGCGGCCGGCACGGTACGGCGGCTCTGGGTCGACCCGCCCGCCGAGCACCCCTTCGAGACGGTCGCGGAGCGCACCGGCCTGCGGACCGGAGCGATGCGGGCCGCCGCCGGGGCGGATCCGGCCCTGGAGCCCCTGGTCTCGGCGGCGCTGGCGGCACGCGAGGAACTGGTCGCCCACTCCCCCGAGGCCCTGCTGCTGCACGGCAACTTCCGGCAGAGCAAGGTGCTCTCCGGTGAGCGCGCGCCCTGGCTCACGGTCGGTCCGGAGCCGCTGGTCGGCGAACGGGCCTACGATCTGGCGCGGCTGGTGCGGGACCGGGTCGAGGACCTGATCGCCTCGCCCGGTGGCGCGATGACGGCCCGGCGCAGGATCAAGAGGCTCGCGGACGCCCTCGATGTGGACCGCGAGCGGCTGCACGGCTGGACGCTGTTCCGTGCCGTGGAGTCGGGCACCCGGGCGCTGACGGCCGGGCGCCGCGAGGAGGGCGAAGTGACGCTGGAGTTCGCGGGCTGGCTGTAGCCCCCGCCCTGCGCCGAAGGGCCCCGCACGAAGATCCGTGCGGGGCCCTTCGGCCTGCCGGGAGGGTCAGCTCTGCTCGGTCAGGCGGGCGATCGCCTCGTCGACCGTGAGCTCCTCGCGCTCGCCCGTGCGGCGGTCCTTCAGCTCCAGGACGCCCTCGGCCGAACGGCGGCCGGCGACCAGGATCTTCGGGACGCCGATGAGCTCCGAGTCGGTGAACTTGACGCCGGGCGAGATCCCCGGGCGGTCGTCGACCAGGACCCGCAGACCCGCGGCGTTCAGCTTCTCGGAGACCTCCAGGGCCAGCTCGGTCTGGAGCGCCTTGCCCGCGGCGACGACGTGCACATCGGCCGGGGCGATCTCGCGGGGCCAGCACAGGCCCTTGTCGTCGGCGGTCTGCTCGGCGAGGGCGGCCACCGCGCGGGAGACGCCGATGCCGTACGAGCCCATCGTGACGCGGACGGGCTTGCCCTGCTGGCCGAGGACGTCGAGGGAGAAGATGTCGGCGTACTTGCGGCCGAGCTGGAAGATGTGGCCGATCTCGATGGCGCGGTCCACCTGGAGGCCGGTGCCGCACTCGGGGCAGGGGTCGCCGGCCTGGACGACGACGACGTCGAGGTACTCGTCGACCTCGAAGTCGCGGCCCGCGACGACGTTCTTCGCGTGCTTGCCCTCCTGGTTGGCACCCGTGATCCAGGCGGTGCCGGCGGTGACGCGGGGGTCGGCGATGTAGCGGACCTTCTCCAGCCCCTGCGGGCCGACGTAGCCGCGTACCAGGTCGGGGCGGCCCACGAAGTCCTCGGCGGTGACGAGCTCGACGACAGCCGGGGCGAGGTGCTCACCGAGCTTGCCGAGGTCGACCTCGCGGTCGCCGGGCACGCCCACGGCGACGATCTCGCCGTCGACCTTGACCAGCAGGTTCTTCAGGGTGGCGGAGGCCGGGACGCCGAGGTGGGCGGCGAGGGACTCGATGGTCGGGGTGTCGGGGGTGTCCAGCTCCTCGACGGGGCCGGTCGCCGAACCGTCGACCGGGGTGGCCTTGAAGGTCACGGCCTCGGTGTTGGCGGCGTAGTCGCAGTGCGGGCAGTCGACGAAGGTGTCCTCGCCGGCGGGCGCGGGGGCGAGGAACTCCTCGGAGGCGGAGCCGCCCATGGCGCCGGAGACGGCGGAGACGATGCGGTGGTCGAGGCCGAGCCGCTCGAAGATCCGGATGTACGCGCCGCGGTGCAGCCGGTACGCCTCGGCGAGACCCTCGTCGGTGGTGTCGAAGGAGTACGAGTCCTTCATCTGGAACTCACGGCCGCGCAGCACACCGGCGCGGGGACGGGCCTCGTCGCGGTACTTGGTCTGGATCTGGTACAGGATCACGGGCAGGTCCTTGTAGGACGAGCACATGTCCTTGACGATCTGGGTGAAGACCTCTTCGTGGGTGGGGCCCAGGAGGTAGTCGGCGCCCTTGCGGTCCTTGAGCCTGAAGAGCAGGTCGCCGTACTCGTCGTACCGGCCGCTCGCCTCGTAGGCCTCCTTGGGCAGCAGCGCGGGAAGCAGGACCTCCTGGCCGCCGATGGCGTCCATCTCCTCGCGGACGACGCGGGTGATGTTCTCCAGGACCTTCTTGCCGAGCGGCAGCCAGGACCAGATGCCGGCCGCGGTGCGGCGTACGTATCCGGCCCGGACGAGCAGCTTGTGGTTGAGCGTCTCGGCGTCCGCCGGGTCGTCGCGCAGTGTCTTGATCATCAATCGGGACATGCGCTGGACCTGGGCCATGATGAACTCCTGCTCGGAAGGGTGATGTGCAGGAGGTTAGCCGGGTGGCGGGGGCGGGCGGAAATCGATTGGTGCCGGCCGGTCCCGGTCCGGCACCCGGCGGAGCAGCGGAAGGGGCGCTCCCATGACCGCGTACGGCTTGGGGGCGCTGGGGAACAGCACCTGCCGGGCCAGGTCCTGGTAGCCGAGGGAGCGGTAGAGGGCGCGCGCCGGACTGTCCGTGTCGATGGCGGAGAGGATGGACCGGGGCTGGTCGACGGCGTCCGTGACGGTGGTGATCAGCGCGCGGCCGATGCCCTGGTTCTGGAACTCCGGATGGACGTGCAGTTCGGTGATCACGAAGGAGTCGTCGAGCCAGCGTGCGGAGCCGGTGGCCCGCAGATAGGGCTCGACGACGGTGGACCACCAGTGACCGCGTTCGTTCGGCATGCCGTAGACGAAGCCGACGAGCCGGCCGGTGGGGGTCAGCGCGCCGAGCGCACGGGCGCGGGGGTGGTCGAGGTGTCTGAGGACGATGTGGCGGCGTACTTCGATCTCGTCGGCGCCGAGGCCGAAGGCGACGGCCTGCACGGCGAGCGCCTCGTCCACACGTGCGGCGAGATCGATCGGCCCGACCTGGACGCTGGAGGTGTGGGGGCCGCCCCCCGAAGCTGCTGCCATGGAGAGACCCTACTGTCCGTGGCGGGGGCGCGTGGTACGGACCGGGCGGCTCGTCCGGATCGTGCGGTGCGCCCCGCCGGGTCAGAAGAGCACGCTCATGAACGCGCCGACCTCGCGGAAGCCGATCCGGCGGTAGGCCCTGCGCGCGGGGGTGTTGTAGTCGTTCACGTAGAGGCTGACGATCGGCGCGACATCGGTCAGCGCGTGGCGCAGCACGGCGGCCATACCGGTCTCGGAGTGTCCCCGGCCGCGGAACTCCGGGGCCACCCAGACCCCCTGGATCTGGCAGGCCTGTGCGGTGGTGGCGCCGATCTCCGCCTTGAAGACGACCTTGCCGTCCTCTATCCGGGCGAAGGAGCGGCCGGCTCCGATGAGCTCGGCGACGCGGGCCTGGTAGAGGAGTCCGCCGTCGCCCGCGAGCGGGGAGATGCCGACCTCCTCGGTGAACATGGCCACGCAGGCCGGCATGAGGACGTCCATCTCGTCCCTGCGGACGCGGCGGACGTGCGGATCGGGCGCCACATCCGCGGAGGGGCTCTCGGCGAGCATGAGGGGCTGGTTGGCCCGGACCTCCCTGGCGGGGCCCCAGCCCGGTTCGAGCAGCCGCCACAGCTCTGCGGTGGGCTCGGCCGGGCCGACGATCGAGGAGCAGCGGCGGCCGGCCCTGCGGGCGCGGTCGGCGAAGGCCCTGACGGCTTCGGGGGTCGCGCAGATGGGGACGAGGTTGGCCCCGGAGTAGCACAGGGAGCGCAGGTGGCCGTCGGCGTACCAGCCCCACATCTCGCCGCCCAGGCGCCAGGGGTCGAGGCCGGCGATCTGGACCCGGGATGTCACGAAGGCGTTCGCTACGGGTTCGCTCTCCAGTACGGCGAGGGCGGCGCCGAGGTCGCCGGGTTCGAGGACCCGGGTGGTGGTCTGCGTCAACACGAGGGGGCCTCACCATACGGTCTGCTGATTTCCGCACTGTACCCAAAGAGGCCGGAGGGCGCCGCCTGTGGCCGGGAAGAGCTCCGGCGGGACGCGGTGAGCTCGCTCACGCACGGCGCCCCGCGCGGAGGGTTCCTCCGGCGGGGCGCTGTCACGGGTTTCATGGGTTCAGCTGATGGAGACCTCGGGCTCGCCGGAGGCGATGCCGTCCTTCTCCATCTGTTCGGCGATCTTGAGGGCCTCTTCGATGAGGGTCTCGACGATCTTCGACTCGGGGACCGTCTTGATGATCTCGCCCTTGACGAAGATCTGGCCCTTGCCGTTGCCGGAGGCCACACCGAGGTCGGCCTCGCGTGCCTCGCCGGGGCCGTTGACGACGCAGCCCATCACGGCGACCCGCAGCGGCACCTCCATGCCCTCCAGGCCCGCGCTGACCTGGTCGGCGAGCTTGTACACGTCCACCTGCGCACGGCCGCACGACGGGCAGGACACGATCTCCAGCCGGCGCTGCTTGAGGTTCAGCGACTCCAGGATCTGGAGACCGACCTTGACCTCCTCGACCGGCGGCGCGGACAGCGAGACGCGGATCGTGTCACCGATCCCCTCGCTCAGCAGCGCACCGAACGCGACGGCCGACTTGATCGTGCCCTGGAACGCGGGACCCGCCTCGGTCACGCCGAGGTGCAGGGGGTAGTCGCACTGTGCGGCGAGCTGCCGGTAGGCGTTCACCATCACGACCGGGTCGTTGTGCTTCACCGAGATCTTGATGTCGCGGAAGCCGTGCTCCTCGAACAGCGAGGCCTCCCACAGCGCCGACTCCACCAGCGCCTCGGGCGTCGCCTTGCCGTACTTCTTCATCAGCCGCGCATCGAGCGAACCCGCGTTGACGCCGATCCGGATCGGCGTACCGGCGTCGTTCGCCGCCCGCGCGATCTCCTTGACCTTGTCGTCGAACTGCTTGATGTTCCCGGGGTTCACCCGCACCGCGGCGCAGCCCGCGTCGATCGCCGCGAAGACGTACTTCGGCTGGAAGTGGATATCCGCGATCACGGGGATCTGCGACTTCGAGGCGATCGTCGCCAGCGCGTCCGCGTCGTCCTGCGTGGGACACGCGACCCGCACGATCTGGCAGCCCGAGGCGGTCAGCTCCGCGATCTGCTGGAGCGTGGCGCCGATGTCCGACGTACGCGTCGTCGTCATCGACTGAACCGAAACCGGCGCGTCCCCACCGACCGCCACCGACCCGACCTGGATCTTGCGGCTGACCCTCCGGTCGGCGAGCTTGGTCGGAACGGCGGGCATTCCGAGAGAAATCGCAGTCATGCGCTGAGCATCCCCAAGGTGTGGATCAAGGTCCCGAGATCGGCGGGCTCCGGTCTTCGAGGTTACGGCACCGAGGGCGCCATGGAGCACATGGCGTCCGGCGCCCTCGCAAAAAGTGGGCCACCGGACGCATCGCGCGCATCAGCCGTCGCTCGGGGCGCGGGCGGTGCGTCCGGCGTACCGGTCAGCTGATCTTGACCGGGTTGACGACGTCGGCGACCAGGACGAGCAGGGTGAAGCAGATGAAGACTCCGGCGACCACATAGGCGACCGGCATCAGTTTGGCGACGTCGAAAGGACCCGGGTCGGGGCGCTTGAAGATCCGCGCCGTGTGCCGGCGGAACGCCTCCCACAGGGCGCCCGCGATGTGGCCGCCGTCGA
Organism: Streptomyces sp. NBC_00876; assembly: GCF_045207435.1. NCBI lineage: Bacteria > Bacillati > Actinomycetota > Actinomycetes > Kitasatosporales > Streptomycetaceae > Streptomyces > Streptomyces sp. NBC_00876. The sequence continues at coordinate 6,261,636 of NZ_CP108800.1, read as the reverse complement.
GCGGCAGCAGCGGCAGCATGTTGAAGAGGAACAGCGAGAGGTTGAAGGTGGCCAGCACGAACAGCATCATCGCGACCTGGTTCTGTGCGGGAACGTCCAGGTTCATCACCTCGCCGCCGATCCTGGCCGCGCCGACGACGCCCACCGGGGAGTCGGCCGCGCGCTCACCGTCCGAGAAGGCCGCGTCCCACAGGGCCGGGATCTTGGACGGCAGGGCGATGATCGAATCGACGCCGTTCTCGATCATGTCGCCCATGCGGACGACGGAGTCACCGAAGGAGAGCGGGACGATCTCCGTCTGCGCCGCGAACCCGAGGTAGCCCGCCGAGACGTACTCCCCCGGGACCACCTCGCCGTCGGAGTCCTTCTTCAGCACGGCGTTCTTCTTGAGCACGGCGTGGAGGGTCTTCTCCTGCCCGTCGCGCTGGACCGTGATGGTGGCGGGGCCGGTCGTGTCGCGGATCTTGTCGGAGAGTTCGGACCACTCGTCGATCTTCTGGCCGTTGAAGGCGACGATCTTGTCGCCCACCTTCAGCCCCGCCGCCTGCGCGGGCGAGACCGGGTCGGACTTCTTGCAGGTGTCCCGCTTCTCGCTCTGCGAGATCACGCACTTCTGGACGCCCGCGACGTCGGTCGTCTGCGTCTGGAATCCGAAGGTCATGGCCACGCCGAGGAAGATGGCCACGGCCAGGATCAGGTTCATGAACGGTCCGGCGAACATCACGATGACGCGCTTCCACGGCTTGCGCGTGTAGAAGAGCCGCTTCTCGTCGCCGGGCTCCAGCTCCTCGAAGGCGGCGGATCTGGCGTCCTCGATCATGCTGCGCCAGGGCGAGGTGGACCGCGCCTCCACCCTCCCGTCGGCTCCCGGCGGGAACATCCCGATCATGCGGATGTAGCCGCCGGCCGGGATGGCCTTGATCCCGTACTCCGTGTCGCCCTTCTTCCGCGACCAGATGGTCGGGCCGAAGCCGACCATGTACTGGGGGACGCGGATGCCGAAGAGCTTCGCGGTCGACAGGTGGCCCAGCTCGTGCCAGGCGATGGAGAACAGCAGGCCGACGGCGAAGATTGCGATGCCGAGAATGGTCAGCAGGATCGTCGTCATACTCATGCGCGCGCCTCCGCGGTGGCCTTGGCCGAGAGTTCCCGGGCCCGGGTCCGTGCCCAGGCCTCCGCTTCAAGGACGTCCGCGACCGTCAGCGAAGTTCCCGTCGCGGGTGTTCCGTGCTCGGACACCACTGCGGTGACCGTGTCCATGATGCCGTTGAAGGCCAGCCGTCCGGCCAGGAAGGCGTCCACGCACTCCTCGTTGGCCGCGTTGAACACCGCCGGCGCGGTGCCGCCCAGCGTTCCCACGTGCCGGGCGAGCCCCACGGACGGGAAGGCCTCGGTGTCGAGCGGGAAGAACTCCCAGGAGGAGGCCTTCGTCCAGTCGAAGGCGGGTGCCGCGTCGGGGACGCGCTGCGGCCAGCCGAGGCCGATCGCGATCGGTCCGCGCATATCGGGCGGGGTGGCCTGGGCGAGCGTGGACCCGTCGGTGAACTCCACCATGGAGTGCACGTACGACTGGGGGTGGACCACGACCTCGATCCGGTCGAAGGGGATGTCGTAGAGGAGGTGCGCCTCGATGACCTCAAGGCCCTTGTTCACCAGGGTCGCCGAGTTGACCGTGATGACCGGGCCCATGGCCCAGGTCGGGTGCGCCAGGGCCTGTTCCCTCGTGACGTCCGCGAGTTCGTCCCTGGTACGTCCCCGGAACGGGCCGCCGGACGCGGTGACGACGAGCCGGCGCACATCGGCGCGGGTGCCGGCCGCGAGCGCCTGGAAGAGCGCGGCGTGCTCCGAGTCGACCGGGATGATCTGCCCGGGTGCGGCGAGCGCCTTGACCAGCGGGCCGCCGACGATCAGCGACTCCTTGTTGGCGAGCGCCAGCGTGCGGCCCGCCCGAAGGGCGGCCAGTGTGGGGGCGAGACCGATCGAGCCGGTGATGCCGTTGAGCACGGTGTGGCAGTCGCTGCCGGCCAGCTGTGTGGCCGCGTCGGGTCCGGCGACGATCTCGGGAAGCGGCTCCCCGGGCCCGTACTCGTTCCCCAGCGCCTCGCGCAGGGCCGGTACGGCCCCGGGAGTGGCGACCCCCACCGTGCGCACCCCCAGCCGGTGCGCCTGCTCGGCGAGGAGGCCTACGCGGCCGCCTGCCGCGGACAGCGCGGTGACGCGGAAGCGGTCGGGGTTGCGCAGCACCAGGTCGATGGCCTGGGTGCCGATGGACCCGGTGGAGCCGAGGATGACGAGATCCCGGCGGCCGTCCGTGGCGTCGAAGACGGCGTGCGGGTCGGCGAGGGGGGCAGGACTGTCGCTCATGCCCCCCATTGTTGCCGCTTCCGCTGTGCGTGGGGACAGGGCGTCCCCGGCAGACGCCCGATTGAGATCTTGCCGCTGCTCCGGCGGGCCGGGCGGTTCACGGTCGCGTGGCCGGGCCCCGCCGGTCCAGGATCTCCGCGAACCCGGCGAAGGCCTCGTGGAACCCGGGGAACGTCTTGCGTACGCAGCCGGGGTCGTCGTAGGTGATGCCGGGCGTGCGCAGCGCGGTGACGGCGAACGACATGACGATGCGGTGGTCGCCGTGGGTCTCGACCTCGGTGGGCCGCGGGGTGCCCGGCGTGATCTCGATCCAGTCGGGACCGGTCGCGACCGTGATGCCCATCCGTCGCAGGTTCCGGGCGCACGCCTCCAGCCGGTCGCACTCCTTGACCCGGGTGTTGCCGACGTCCTCGATGCGTACCGGCCCCGAGGCGAAGGGGGCGATACCGGCCAGTGTCGGCATGGTGTCGGAGATGTCGCGCATGTTGACCGTGATGCCGGTGAGACCGCCGGTGGAGCGGACCGTCGTGGCGTCGGCCGTGGTGTGCACCTCGGCGCCCATGCGGCGCAGTACGTCGACGAACCGCAGGTCTCCCTGGAGGGCCCCTTGTCCGAGGCCGGGAACGGTGACCTCGGACCCTGTGAGGGCGGCCGCCGCGAAGAAGTAACTGGCGGTGGAGGCGTCCGGTTCGATCGCGTACGTGGTGGCCCGGTAGCCGCCGGGCGGCACGGTGAAGACGGTGTTGCCGGGGCCGCCCCGGGTGACCTCGACGCCGAAGCTGCGCATCATCGCCAGGGTGATCTCGATGTACGGCGCCGAGACCAGATCGGTGACGGTGATCCGCAGGCCCTCCCGCGTCAGGGGTCCGAGCATCAGCAGCGCGGTGAGGTACTGGCTGGACTCCCCCGCGTCCAGGGTCAGTTCGCCGCCCTTGATGCCGGCCGCCTCGATGCGCAGCGGGTGGTGTCCCTCGGCGTCCTCGTGGCGCAGGTCGACGCCGAGCGTGCGCAGTGCCTCGGTGAGCGGGGCGAGGGGGCGGCGGCGCATCTGCGCGGAGGCGTCGAAGCGGTAGCTGCCGTGGCCGGCCGCGGCGAGGGCCGGCAGGAAGCGCGCGGTGGTCGCCCCGTCGCGGCAGTAGATGTCGGCCTCGCCCGCGGCGGGTCCGCAGGGGCGGCCCGTGAGGTACCAGCGGTCCGGCTCCCGCACCACCTCGTAGCCGAGGCCGGTGAGTCCTGCCGCGAAGCCCTCGGAGTCGTCCGAGCTCAGGGGACGCAGGAGCGTGCTGCTGCCGTTCGCGGCGGCGGCCAGGAAGAGGGCGCGCGCGGTGACGGACTTGGAACCGGGGATGCTGATGACGGTCACGGGCCCCATCCTGCCGTGCGCCGCACCGTGCGGCGGGGCGCGTCCAGCGACTGGACGCGCCCCGCCCGGGGCATCGGCTCAGCGGATCGGCCGGTGCAGGTTCTCCCGGGTGGAGGGCCCGGGGGTGGCGTCGGCGATCCACGGGCCGTCGTCGCTCGGGTCGACGACACCCTCCTCCAGCCAGGTGTACGTACCGGCCAGGACGCCGTCGACCACCCGGCGGTCGAGGTCGTCGGTGTTGGACCACAGCCGGGTGAAGAGCGCCTCGACGCGGACGCGGGACTGGTGGCAGAAGGCGTCGGCGAGCTGGTAGGCCTCGCGGCCGTGTTCGCCCTCGGTGCGCAGAAGCTCGGCCCGGACGCAGGCGGCGCTCATGGCGAAGAGTTCCGCGCCGATGTCGACGATCCGGCCGAGGAAGCCCTGTTTGGTCTCCATCCGGCCCTGCCAGCGCGACATGGCGTAGAAGGTGGAGCGGGCGAGCTTGCGGGCGGAGCGTTCGACGTAGCGCAGATGGGCGGACAGATCGGCGTGGCCGGCCGGGTGGAACTCCCGGTAGGTGAGCGGGAGCTGCCCGGGTCCGGTGACGAGTCTGGGCAGCCATGCGGCGTAGAAGCCGGCCGCGTTCGCACCGGCCTTCGCCTTGGCGGAGAGCGGCTTGTCGGGGTCGATGATGTCGCCCGCGACCTTGAGGTGCGCGTCGACCGCCTCGCGGGCGATCAGCAGGTGCATGATCTCCGTCGAGCCCTCGAAGATCCGGTTGATCCGCATGTCCCTGAGCATCTGCTCGGCGGGAACGGCCCGTTCACCGCGGGCCGCGAGGGAGTCCGCCGTCTCGAAGCCCCGGCCGCCGCGGATCTGGACCAGCTCGTCGGCCATCAGGCAGCCCATCTCGGAGCCGTACAGCTTGGCGAGCGCCGCCTCGATCCGGATGTCGTTGCGGTCCTCGTCCGCCATCTGGGAGGAGAGGTCGACCACCGCTTCGAGGGCGAAGGTGGTCGCGGCGATGAAGGAGATCTTGGCGCCGACGGCCTCGTGCAGGGCCACCGGCCGGCCCCACTGCTCACGGACGGCCGACCATTCGCGGGCGATCTTCAGGCACCACTTCCCGGAGCCGACGCACATGGCGGGCAGCGAGAGCCGGCCGGTGTTGAGGGTGGTGAGCGCGATCTTGAGGCCGGCGCCCTCGGGGCCGATGCGGTTCGCGGCGGGGACGCGCACCCGGTGGAAGCGCGTGACGCCGTTCTCGATGCCGCGCAGGCCCATGAAGGCGTTGCGGTTCTCCACGGTGATGCCGGGGGCGTCGGCCTCGACCACGAAGGCCGTGATGCCGCCCTTGTGCCCCTCCGACCGCGGGACGCGTGCCATGACGACCAGCAGATCGGCGACGACCCCGTTGGTCGTCCACAGCTTCACCCCGTCCAGGACGTAGTCGTCCCCGTCCGGGACGGCGGAGGTGGCGAGCCGTGCCGGGTCGGAGCCGACGTCCGGTTCGGTGAGGAGGAACGCCGAGATGTCGGAGCGGGCGAGCCGGGGCAGGAAGGTGTCCTTCTGCTCCTGGCTGCCGAAGATCTTCAGCGGCTGCGGCACACCGATGGACTGGTGGGCGGAGAGCAGGGCGCCGACCGACGGGCTGGCGGAGCCGACCAGGGCGAGGGCCTTGTTGTAGTAGACCTGCGTCAGCCCAAGGCCGCCGTACTTCACGTCGATCTTCATGCCGAGCGCGCCGAGCTCCTTGAGGCCGTTGATCACCTCGTCGGGGATCCTCGCCTCGCGTTCGATCAGGGCGCCGTCGATCGTCGTCTCGCAGAACTCGCGCAGTCGCGAGAGGTACTCCTCGCCGCGCCGGACGTCCTCGGCGGCGGGCAGCGGATGCGGATGGATCAGGTCGAGCCGGAAGCGGCCCAGGAAGAGTTCCTTGGCGAAACTGGGTTTGCGCCAGTCCTTCTCGCGCGCCTCCTCGGCCACTTGGCGCGCTTCGCGCTCGGAGACCTTGGGCGGGGGCTGCGGTGCGGACGGTCGTTGTGCGGATGGTGCGGACATGAGGAGCTCACCTCGCCGCGTCGTCGGGTGACTGGATCCGGCAGGTCCGCGGGCGGCGCGGGTGCGTGCCGCCGTTGCGTACCTCTCGGTGCTACTCGTCCGTATGTACCCGATTCCTTCCACCCCCACCAGCCTTCCGGCGCCGATCGGGTCGGCCGCCACTCCACTGGCCAGCACGGCGTGCGGATTCCCGGAACGGTCCGGCGCTCCGGACGGGGTGGTGTTCTACGGAGCCTGGTGCGGGGCACGCCGTACGGCGAGGACCGCCAGGTCGTCCTGCTGCACGCCTGCGGTGAAGTCGCGCACATCGGCGATGAGGGAAGTGATCAGCGGGCCGGCGGTGATGTCGCCGCGGCCGCCGAGGCGCGCCTCCAGCGGATAGAAGTCGCCCTCGGGTGAACGGGCCTCGGTCAGCCCGTCGGTGCAGAGCAGCAGCGTGGCCCCCGGGGGGAAGTCGAACCATGCCACCGTGCGGGGATCGCCGACCAGACTCGCGAGGCCCAGCGGCACGTGTTCCTCTCCCGTGCCGACGGCGGTGACGACGCCCTCGTGCAGCAGGTAGGGCGGGATGTGGCCGCAGCCGACGAGCTGGGTGCCGGTACCCGTGTCGACCCCCAGGACGAGCGCGGTGACGAACCGCTCGGGCTCGTCGCGCTGTCCGGCGTAGTCGTTGTGCCGCACGACCGCCGCCTCGAGTGCGTCGACGAGCGCGGTCACCGTCGGCTCGCGGTGGGCGGCTTCGCGGAACGCTCCCACCACGTCGATGGCCATGCCGATGGCGGGCAGCCCTTTGCCCTGGACGTCGCCGATCAGTACCCGGGTGCCCCACGGGGTGGCCACGACGTCGTAGATGTCGCCCCCGACGAGCTTGTCCTCCTGCAACGGCTCGTACACACCGTCCACGAGGACGTCGTCGGTGAGCAGCGGCAACGGCCGCAGGATCTGCCGCTGCATCGCCGCCGCGGTCGACCGCAGCCGGACCAGGGCGCCCTCGCGCGTGATGCGCATCCGGGCGCCGTAGACGGCCAGCGCGCCGAAGCCTACGGCGAACAGCGTCAGAATCACCCGGTTGAGGACCCGCTCCCCGGGCTGGAAGACCACCGGCGCGATGACGACGAGGCTCACCCAGGCGGAGACCAGCGCCGTCTGGCGCGGGCTGCACAGGGCGGCCGCGAACGCCGGCAGGTACACCAGGAGGCCGAGAAGGAGCAGCGCGGTTCCGGTCAGCAGGCCGAGGACGACCACCCCGGCCGTCGTTGCCACCGTCGCCCAGATGACCGTGCCGGTGGAGGGGGTGCGGATGGCCGTGGTGTCGTCGCTGTCCGTCATGCCTTGTGCCGAGGTCAGCGCTGCTCGCAACGGACGGAACATGCGAACATCCTTCGGCTGCGAGGTGGTCAGCGGGTGGAAAGGCCGCAGGCGGCGCCGGACGGGAAGGCCTCGATCATCCATTCCGGCCGGGGAGCCGGCGGGAGGCTGGCCGCGCTCCCGCCGAAGTGCGTCCGTACGGGTGGCGCCCGGAACGCGCCGAAGGGCATGGCGAGGCCGGGCGGTCTCCCTGTCGAGGGGACCGCCCGGCCGGGTGGTGCGGGTTACCGCACGTCGTAGGCGCGGGTGATGGTCTGCGTGACCGCGTTGTGGTGGGAGTCGGTGAGGCCGACCTTCAGCATGACCTGCTGACCGGTGGCTCCGGTGTGGTCGAGGACGGCCGTCCACTTGCCGTCCTGCTGCTTCGTCGGCGCCGCGGTCCAGGTGGCGCCGCCGTCGTAGGAGTACGACAGCGAGGCCTCGGTGATCGCGCCCGGGGTGTATCCGGCGTGACCCTCGGCCGACAGACCGACCTTGATGCCGCCGCGCGCGGGCAGCGTGTTCATCCCGTCCGCCGGCAGGTCGTACGCCGGGAAGAGGATCGGCAGACCGCGGGAGTAGACCTCCGGCTCCAGGTGGGAGCGGAAGCTCCAGGTGGTGGTGACCGAGGTGGAGCGCAGCCAGGGCTTGTCCGAGGTGGGGATCTTGTCCAGGTTCTGGGTGAGCTCGTACGCGGAGTCCTCGGCCGGGACCTCGAACGCGTCGTACGGGTAGGTGCTGGTCGCGATCTGCTCACCGTTGCGCTTCAGCGCGAGGTTGCCGAGGTCGCCGAACGATCCGCCGTAGGACCAGTGGTCACCGGAGCCGTCGACCCACAGGGCGGTCTGGATGCCGATCAGGTCGCCCTGCCGCTCGGCTGCCAGCGCCAGGTTGCCGGCGCGGTCCCGGGCGGCACCCGGCCGCAGGGGGCCGCCGTACCACTCCTCGGAACGCCGCTCCCCGGCCCGGTAGGTGCGGTCCTTGTCGCCCATGAACGCGGCGAACGGGAAGCTGGTCAGCGCACCGTGCAGCCAGACGTCGTCACCGGCCGTGTAGTAGGCGGTACGGGTGCCGGGCACCGGGACCGGGTCGAGCAGGTTGACCGTGATGGAGGTGTTGGGGTTCCAGGAGGGGACGATGAACAGTCCGTCGAGGTAGTCGGTCTCCTTGCCGAGGGCGTTCCACTTCTCGGTGACCTGGGCCAGCTTGGAGTCCCCGACCCGGTAGTTCCGGTCGGACTGCAGCGGGCCCTGGCCCGGGAACGTGAGGTTGTAGACGTAGGGCGAGCCGCCCTCGGAACCGGTCGCACGCCAGGTGGGGCGGAACTCGAAGAAGCCCTTCTTGGCGCGCCCGTCGACGGAGGCGTAGAACTTCTGCACGGCGCTGCCCGCCATGAGCGAGCCGCTCAGCTGCCAGGTGTCGTCCCAGGTGCGGGCGTAGCTGAACGTGGTGTGGCTGATCGTCGAGGGACGGTCGGTGTGCACGCTCAGCCGGTGGGCCTTGCGGGCGTCGAGGACGACGGTGGTGTCATCGGTGACGCGCAGCTGCGGGCGCCCGACGTAGCTGATGGAGTCGGGCGCGTTCTCCGCGTTGTTGGTGGCCACGAAACCGGAGAGGGCGTAGTCACCGGGGCGCACGCTGAACGTCTGCTCGGCCGCGCCCTGGTTGCTGCGGCGCTCGCCCTTGTCGGTGTCGAGGCTGACCATGTCCAGGGAGGAAGCGCCGGCCGCGGGCTTGCCGTTGCGGTCGATGACCTTGACGCGGAGGGTGACGGTTTCCGGCTGGACGTAGAGGGTGACCGGGACGGAGACGTGGGCACCGCCGCCGGACGCCATGATCCGGCCCGTGACCGCGCCGTACTGGGCGGCCTCGAGACGGGCGGTGGGGTCGATCCGCACCGGCACCTTGACCGTGGCCCCTGCGGGAACGGTCACCTTGCCCAGCGCCGGCTTGATGACACCGGAGCGGACGGCGCTGCCGTCGTTGCCGTGCACACCGCTGACCTTGAGGCTCAGGGTGAGGTCGTCGGCGCCGGTGTTGGTGAAGGGCACCTGCACGGTGGTGCGGTCCGAGGCGTCCTGCGGCCAGTTGTAGCTGCCGCCCTGGACAGCGGGCGCGGAGAGCACCTTCTGGTGCACGGCCGTGTACACGTCGAGGACGCCGGCGCCGGTCTGGTCGGCTCCCGCCACCTTGCCGCCGGTGCGGGCGGAGGAGACCAGGGCCGCCTTGATCTGCTGTGCGGTCCAGTCGGGGTGGGCCTGGCGGACGATGGCGGCCGCGCCCGCGACGTGCGGGGTGGCCATGGAGGTGCCCGACATCGACTGGTACGCGTAGACGCCGCGCCCGCCCGCCGCGGCTGCCGAGATGTCGACGCCGGGGGCGGCGATCTCGGGCTTGAGGGTGTGGGTGACGGCCACCGGGCCGCGGCTGGAGAACCCCGCGGTGGTGTCGTCACGGTCGACGGCGCCGACGGTCAGCACACCGGGCGCGCAGCCGGGCGAGGAGACCGTCTCGGTGCCGGAGCCCGAGTTGCCCGCGGCGATCACGAACAGGCTGTGCGTGTTCTTCGAGAGCTCCTGGGCGGCCTGGGCCAGCGGATCGGCGCAGTCACCGATCGCCGGGTTGCCCAGGCTCATGGAGACGACGTCGGCCTGCTGGTCGACGGCCCACTGCATACCGGCGATGATCCAGGAACTCAGGCCGGAGCCGCCGTCGTTGAGGACCTTGCCGATGAGCAGTCCGGTCCCGGGGGCGACGCCCTTCTTCCTGCCGTCGCTGGCCGCACCGGAGCCGCCGACGGTGGAAGCGGTGTGGGTGCCGTGGCCCTGCCGGTCGGCGGTGTCGGGGGAGTCCGTGAAGTTCTTCGCCGCCTCGACCCGGTTCACCAGGTCGGGGTGCTCGGCGTCCACACCCGTGTCCAGCACGGCGACCTTGGTGCCCTTGCCGTCGTAGCCCTCGGCCCAGGCCTCCGGCGCGTGCACCTGCTTGGTGGAACGGTCCAGCGTGGCCTTGACCTTGCTGTCCAGCCACAGCTTCTTCAACGGGGCGGCGGCGCGGGAGCGGGTGTCGCTGATGTCCTGCCAGAAGGCGGCGGCACTGTCCTTGTCCGCCTTGAGCGCGACACCGTTCACCGCCGGGAGTCGCAGGCCCCGCTCGGCCCCACGGGGGGTCGCCGGAGCGGCGGCGGCGACGTCCACACGGTTCTCGTAGGTGGCGATGAGCGGCAGCTCGGCTGCGTGGGTGTCGTCGAATCCCTGGCGTACGAGCTCGCTGACGTTGAACAGCTGCTCGTCGACCCTGCCTTCGGCGATCGCCTGCGAGGCTTCGTCCGGGTAGACGTACAGGTCCTTGCCGAGCTGGAAGGTCTGCACGATCGGCTGCGACCCGTCCTCGCGCGGCAGGACGGCCGCCGAGGTGCGGCCCGACGGGTCCGTGGTCACCAGCACCTTGTCGCCGGTGACGAGGGTGACCGTCACCTGCTTGCCACCGGAAGCCGCGGTTCCGCTGCCGATGAGGGGTTTCTTCGCCGAGGCGCCGTCGGTGGGTGTTCCCGCCGCCCCGGAAGGCGTGACCGCGGTCATGGCCAGGACGGCGGCGGTCGCCGCCCCCAAGGCTATTCGCCCGATTGAATGCATGATTCTCCCTGCTCGAAATACATGAAGATGCCGTGCTGCGGCTGCATCCTGGCAGGGATACGGACATCTCAGGGGTGGTGAGTGTGGCGGGTTTCCCACGTGGCGGTACTCCGACACACAGTCACCGGTCCATGGGCCGGGCGGGTCAGAGCCAGCCGACCCGTGCCGCGTGCCATCCGAGCTGGAGCCGTGACTCCACGCCGGAGAGATCCATCAGACGACGCACCCGGCGCTCCACCGTGCGGATGGAAAGCCCCAGTTCGGAGGCCGCCTTCCGGTCGGAGATCCCGGCCAGCAGGAGCGCGAGGACCTCGAGTTCCTCTTCGGTCGGCTGCTGATCGGCCGCCGGCTCCTCGCGCACTCCCCCGGGGGTGGTGAACATCGGCCGGCCCTGGGCCCATTCCTTCTCGAAGAGATGGACCAGGGCCGTCAGCAGGCCGCTGGGGTGAACCACGATCGCGCTCGGCTCGCCTCCGGTCTCCGTCATGTCCAGGGGCACCATGGCCCGCTCCCGGTCCGAGATGACCATCTTCAGCGGGAGCGAGTCGACGAGCCGCAGTTCGAGGCCCGCCCCGACGGCCTCCCGTACGTCCCGCACCACTTCGTGGCCCGAGAGGTAGCTCTTGGCGGCCACGACCCGGAAGTCGACTCCGCGGTCCAGCAGGGAGCTCTCCGTACCGTCGGTGTCCTCGCGCGGTACCGCGGTGGGCGCGCCGACGAGGAAGACGAGCAACTCCCGCTGGGCTCCGCACTGGAGCTGGTGGAACCGGTGCGCGACCTGTTCCACGCCCTCGACCACCTCCACGACACCGCCCGCGGTGTGCGCGGCCGTGTTGCGGTACTGCTCGGTCAGCTTGGAGAACGCGGTCTCGGCAAGATGCAGGGCGTTGCGCTGCTCGGCGAGGAGAGGGGCCAGGGCCACCGAGGGGGGTGTGAGCCGGTAACGGGCCGAGCGGGGTCCGGGCTTGCGGTCGGCCTGGTCCGGTATCCCGGCCCCGGCCTCGCGGGCGACGGCCACCAGGCCGCGCGCGGCGAGGCCGAGCAGGATCCTGTCGCTCGCGGCCTCCTCCAGTCCGGCCTGGAGGGCGAGTTCCTGTGCGGAGGCGGTGGGACGGGCCAGCAGAGCGGTGTAGATGGCCTCTTCGGACGGGTCCAGTCCCAGCGCCTGCAGCATCCTGCTCCTCCTCGGGGCGGCGCCCGTGTCCGGCCCTGGCGCTACTCGCGCGCACGGAGCGGATTCCTCTCGGCCGAACCCTATCCCCCGGCCGGAAGGGCGCAGCTCCGCAGGTGGGCCGCGCACATGAGAACGGCCCGAGCCCCCGCACAGTGTGGGCTCGGACCGTTCGCCTGCCGCCCGCCGTCTCGCTGTCCGGGCGGAATACGGGCGTCAGGGGCTACAGGGCGAGGCCGGTGAGGACCAGGACGCGCTCGTAGGTGTAGTCGTCCATCGCGTAGCGGACGCCCTCGCGGCCGACGCCGGACTGCTTGGTGCCGCCGTACGGCATCTGGTCCGCGCGGTACGAGGGGACGTCGCCGATGATCACGCCGCCGACCTCGAGAGCGCGGTGGGCGCGGAACGCGGTCTGCAGGTCGTGGGTGAACACCCCTGCCTGGAGGCCGTACTTGGAGGAGTTGACGGAGGCGAACGCCTCGGCCTCGCCGTCCACCTTCTGCACCGAGAGGACCGGCCCGAAGACCTCCTCGCAGGAGAGGGTGACGCCGTCGGGGAGCTCGGCCAGGACGGTCGGCGCGTACGTCGCCCCGTCCCGCTTGCCGCCCGCGAGCAGCCGGGCGCCGGCCTGCACGGCCTCGTCGACCCAGGACTCGACGCGCTTGGCCGCGTTCTCGTCGACCAGCGGGCCGACTTCGGTGGCGTCGTCGGACGGGTCTCCGGTGACCTGGGCCTCGACGGCCGCGACGATCTTCGGCAGGAGCCGGTCGTACACCGCGGCGTCCGCGATGACGCGCTGCACCGAGATGCAGGACTGGCCGCCCTGGTAGTTGGAGAAGGTGGCGATGCGGGTCGCGGCCCAGTCCAGGTCCGCCTCGGAGGCGTAGTCGCCGAGCACGACCGCGGCGCCGTTGCCGCCGAGCTCCAGGGTGCAGTGCTTGCGCGGCACCGAGTCCATGATCGAGTAGCCGACCGGGGCGGACCCGGTGAAGGAGATCACGGGCAGGCGCTCGTCCTGGACGAGGGCGGGCATCCGGTCGTTGGGGACCGTCAGCACGGACCAGGAACCGGCCGGCAGGTCGGTCTCGGCCAGCAGTTCACCCAGGATCAGCGAGGAGATCGGGGTGGCCGGTGCGGGCTTGAGGATGATCGGGGCGCCGACGGCGATGGCCGGGGCGACCTTGTGCGCGCTCAGGTTCAGCGGGAAGTTGAACGGCGCGATGCCCAGGACCGTGCCGCGCGGGAAGCGCCGGGTCAGTCCGAGACGGCCGGTGCCGCCGGCGTCGGTGTCCAGGCGCTGGGCGTCACCGCTGTTGAAGCGGCGGGCCTCCTCGGAGGCGAACCGGAACACCGACACGGCCCGGCCGACCTCGCCGCGCGCCCACTTGATGGGCTTGCCGTTCTCGGCGGAGATCACCTGGGCGATCTCCTCGGTGCGCTCCGTCAGGCGCCGTGCCACGTGGTCGAGCGCGGCGGCGCGGACGTGGGCCGGGGTCGCGGCGAACTCGTCGCGCACGGCGTGTGCGGCGGCGACGGCCTCCTCCACCTGGGCCTCGGTGGGCACGCTGACGGTGCCGACGAGACGCCCGTCCCAGGAGTTGGTGACGTCGAAGCTTTCCTCGCCGGTGGCCTCGCGGCCGGCCAGCCAGAAGGCGTGGGTGGAGGTCATGGAGGTTCCGGCCCTTCGATGTCGTGGGGTGTCCTGTCCCCCACCGTAGGGCCGCGCTGCCCGACTGTTGTTTGTCCGGCATGGAGCAGAGGCGTGCCGGGGTGCGCCGGTTTGTCGGACGAGCGGGTGCGGGCCGGTCCGCCTACCCGGCCGCCGGGGGTGTGGTGACCTTCAGGGCCAGCCACAGCTCCATCCGGACGTCCGGGTCGTCCAGCGAACGGCCGAGGATCTCCTCCACCCGCCGCATCCGGTAGCGCAGGGTGTGCCGGTGGACCCCCAGATCGGCCGCGGCGGCGTCCCACTGGCCGTGGTGGGCGAGCCAGGCCCGGAGCGAGGCGACCAGATCGCCGCGGCCCTTGGCATCGTGTTCGTACAGGGCGCGGAGCATGCCGTCCGCGAAGGCCCGGACCGCGTCGTCGGCGAGCAGCGGCAGCACGGACCCGGCCGCCAGCTCCTCGTGCTCGACCAGGGCCCTGCCCCGGCGGCGGGCCACCGACAGGGACTGTTCGGCCTGTTTGTAGGCGGCCGAGACGGCGATCGGTCCCGCGGGGGCGGAGAGGCCCACGACCACTTCGGCGCCCTCCGCCGCCGGTTCGCGCGGCGGCCGCTCCTCCTGGGCGTCCGCGTAGGCCGTGCAGGCGGCGACCGCCGCGCCGCCGTCGGCGGCCAGGACGACCAGGCGTTCGCCCTCGGGCACCGTCAGCAGGGCCTCTCCGGACCGGGAGGCCGCGGTCTCCATGGCCTCGGCCAGCTGCTGCGTGGCCGAGGGGTCCGCGGCCTCGGCGATGAGCAGCCGGAAGGGCGCGTCGAGCAGCTCGCCGTAGAGGTCTCCGGCGACGGCACGTGCGTGGTCGGGCTGGCCGGCGAGCAGCATGCGCAGCACGGCGGCGCCGAGCCGCTGCTCGGCGCCCTGGAGCGCGCGGGAGCGGGCGGTGGTGAGGGTGAGCAGGGCGACCGCCGAGTGCACCGCGTAGCGCTCCGCGGTGCCGAGTGCCGCTCCGGTGCCCACGGCCAGGGCGCCGCGCACCCGGCGGCCGGTGCCCAGGGACTGGAGCTCGACCCGGTCGTCGGTGTCGCCGACGACGATGCTGGCCGGTGCCGGGCGCTCCCGCAGGCGCTCCACGTCGGGGGTGAGCCGGGCGGCACGGCGGGCCGCCCAGTCGGGGGCGGCGGCGACGACGGCGCCGGAGGCGTCGTACAGCGCGGCCCAGCCGTCGACGTGCGCGGCGAGGCGGGTGAGGAGTTCGGCGGGGCCGTCCCCGGAGAGCGCCGCCCTGGTCAGTTCCCGCTGCGCCTCGAAGCCCGCGGTCACGGCCCGGTACTGGTCGGCGGCGATCTCCGAGGAGACGGCCTTGGCGATGGCGAGGAACGGGGTGCGGCGCGGCACCTCGAGCAGGGGCAGCCCGGCCTCCTCGGCGGCGCCGATCAGCGGCTTCGGCACGTCGTCGTAGGTGACGCCGACGGCGAAGCCGATCCCGACGACTCCGGCCGCGGCCAGCCGGCGCACATAGCGGCCCATCGCCTCCGGGTTCTCGGCGTCGAGGTTCGTCGCGGTGATGAGCAGCAGCTCGCCGCCCTCCATGTAGGGCACCGGGTCGGCCAGCTCGCTGGCGTGGGCCCAGCGCACGGGGGTGTCGAGCCGGTCCGCCCCCGCACGGACCGTGAGCTTGAGCGCCGAGTGCTGGACGAGCGAGGCGAGCGTGGGGGGCATGGGGATGAGGTGACCTTTGGGAGGGGTGGATTTCGCCGTCCCGTATGAACGGCTCCTCCCGATTCTGCCAGGGTGGCAGAGTCCCTGTCACCGCCGCCGGGCCGCCCCCGCGGCTGCTCCCGCGTAACTCCGTCAGTCGCCCAGGCGTACCAGGAGCGGTGCGACGTGCTCCCCGTCGACCGTGGCCAGGGAGAGCACCGCGTGCCCGGCCGGCAGCTCGTACGTGAGCCCGGAGGCGGACCACCGTTCCCGCTCGACCTGGCGCACGGTCACCGCGTCCGTGGTCACTGCCTTGCCGGTGGCCATCTTCCGCAGGGCGTGCATGGCACGGGTGAGCGGCTGGTCGGCGAAGACGCCGTGCTGGGCGACCTCGCGGACCTCCACCCATTCCTTGCCCCATGCCTCGGCGAAGCGCTTGCCGTCCCAGGTGGTGATGCCGGGGAAGGCCATGGTGCAGCCGACGGCGCCGAGCAGCGCGGTGTGCAGCCCTTCGGGTACGTCGTCCAGGGTGCGCAGGGCGAGGACCGCCCCGGCGTTGACGGAGCGCAGCCGCCGGATGCCCCGGACGGTGGTGGCGGTCATGGTGTGGGTCGCGTCGTCCAGGACCAGGCAGACGAAGAGCGAGCGGTCGGTGCGGGCCGCGGCGATCGCGTTGAACTGGGCCAGGACGAGGCGGGCCAGCACCCGGGACGCCTCGGCGTGGGCGCGTTCCGGCAGGTCGAGGCGGACCCGCATCGGGTGCTGCTCCAGGGAGCGCAGCGAGAACGGGCGGGCCTCGCCGCCGGTGGCGAAGAATCCCGCGAAGGCCGGCCGGTCGAGTACGGCGATCCGGTCGGCGAGCACGGCGGCCGGATCGCCCGCGCCTCCCGCCTGCCGGGCCCTGGCGTCCAGTTCCCGCAGCATCGTGTGGTGGCCCGCCGCCTCCAGGGCCTGCCGCAGGCCGTCCAGCGCGGTGGCGGAGCCTTCGAGGAGTTCGCGCAGTTCGGGCACGGCGGGGAACCTGCCGTGGACGGTGCGGTAGGGGCCGAGCAGCTGGCCCAGTGCGGTCGCCGCGCGCCGGGTGTCCAGGCCGGGGACGTCACCGGCCAGGCCCTCCGCGAGGGCCGCCGCGGCCTCGTCGGGGTCGGTCGTGCCGCCGTACAGGTCGAAGTCGTGCACGGACGCGGGGTCGCCGATGCGGATGACGACGTCGTAGGCGTCGTCCGGGCCGAGCCGGTCGCCCGCCCCGCCGACGGCGAGCACGGCGGCCTGGCCGGTGAGCGCCCGCAGGGCCAGGGATTCAACGACGGGCCGCACCACCCGGTCCGTCTTGCCCGAGCCGGGTGGCCCGACGGCCAGCAGGGAGGTGCCCAGCGACGCGGGTTCCAGCGCCATGCCCGAGCCGCGGCGCGCGTAGGGGTTGCGCGGGTCGTCGGCGCAGTCCCCGATCCTGACCTGACCGGTGAGCGGGTCGTGCACGGCGGTGCGCAGGGGCACGTCCCGGCGGCCGGAGGGGTGGAGGTAGGCCTCGGGGCCCTTTCGCAGCACGGTTTCGGTGAAGGCCGAGCGCCGGTCGGGGCGGGTGCGGGCGGTGTCCCAGGCGTGGCGCAGCCGTACGCAGTCCACATCGTTCATCCGGCCGTGGTGCACCGCCGCCGTGAGCGCTTCCGCGGCGTCCGTGTTTCCGGCGGCCCGCAGTTCGGGCCACTGGGCCCTGGACGGGCCGGTGGCCTGCGCGGGGGAGGTCGTGGGGGTGCGGGGGGCGCTGTCGCGGCGGTTGCGGGCCAGGAGGGGGGCGAGTTCCGTGGACCACTGGCCGGTTCGCGCGAAGGGCCAGACGATCGCGGTGCCGATCAGGGCGTAGAGCACGATCGAGACGAGGAGGGCCGCGTACTGGTTGCCGCCGCCCTGCATCCAGCTGGTGGGGACAGCGGGCAGGATCACGTCCGCGAGCGGCACCCGGCGGGTCCAGACGAGCCACAGGGCGAGCACCGCGCCGGAGGCGGAGAGCACAAGCCTGGCCCGGCCGGTGCGGTCGCCGGCGAAGTAGCGGAAGACGCCGGCCCACCCTCCGAGCCGGGCGGCCCAGAAGCCGAGGGCGAGGACCAGGACCTGGTAGTAGAGCGTGGTGGAGTTGACCACGAGCGCGGGCGCGTCGTCCCGCAGGCCGCCGAACACCCACCATTCGGGCCCGGTGATGATCTCGATCGGCTTGGACACGTAGGGCACCGCGCGCTCCGTGAGCAACAGCCACAGCACGATCCAGAGGCCCAGCGTGGCGGCCGGGCCCACCAGCGAGGGGCGCGCCGGCCGCTCGTCGGGCCGTGGCACGTAGGAGTACCGCCACACGCCGGGGCCCGCTGCCGGGCGGGGCGCGTTCAGCCAGTCCGCCGTCGAGGCACGGGTGCCCGCGGCCCGGAACTGCGCGGGGGGTGTGGCCGGGGGCGCGGCGGGCGGCTTCGGAACGGCCGGCGGCCTGGCGGGCGGCACCACGGCGGGAGGGAACGCGGCGGGAGGGAACCCGGGCGGAGCGGAGGGCGGCGGTCCGGCCGGGTGCGGCACCGGGCTCCCGGGCCCGCCGGCACGGTCGTCGGGCGGCTGCGCACCCCGCGTGCCCCACGCACCGTACGTACCGTCGTTGTCCATGAACCGTTGCCCCCTGACCAGCCTGGTCCGACCGCTGCACCGGTCAATCTAGTGCCTCGCCCGGCCGTTGAAGGGGCCTGCGCCCATGCCGTCCCCCGTGCCGTCTTCTGTCCGTCGCGGACAAGGACACGCCCGTCACCACTCCCGTTCGGAGCATGCCGGACCCCCGCTCGCACCCCTAGCCTGCAGAAACAGAAGCGTCCGAAACACCCCCAGGAGCCCCGCATGACCGCAATCCCGCAGGAGCGCCGCGTCGTCACTGCCATTCCCGGCCCGAAGTCGGTGGAGCTGCAGGCCCGCCGTCTGGCGACGGTCGCCGCAGGTGTGGGCTCCACGCTGCCGGTGTTCACCGCCCGCGCCGGCGGCGGGATCATCGAGGACGTGGACGGCAACCGTCTGATCGACTTCGGTTCCGGCATCGCCGTGACGTCCGTCGGCGCCTCCGCCGAGGCCGTCGTGCGCCGGGCGTCCGCTCAGCTCGCGGACTTCACCCACACCTGTTTCATGGTCACGCCGTACGAGGGGTACGTCGAGGTCTGCGAGCGGCTCGCCGAGCTCACGCCGGGTGACCACGCGAAGAAGTCCGCGCTGTTCAACTCGGGCGCCGAGGCCGTCGAGAACGCGGTGAAGATCGCCCGCGCCTACACCAAGCGCACCGCGGTCGTCGTCTTCGACCACGGCTACCACGGCCGGACCAACCTCACGATGGCGCTGACGGCGAAGAACATGCCGTACAAGCAGGGCTTCGGCCCGTTCGCCCCCGAGGTCTACCGGGTGCCGGTGGCGTACGGCTACCGCTGGCCCACCGGTGCCGAGAACGCCGGCACCGAGGCCTCCGCCCAGGCCATCGACCAGATCACCAAGCAGATCGGCGCGGACAACGTCGCCGCGATCATCATCGAGCCGGTCCTCGGCGAGGGCGGCTTCATCGAGCCGGCGAAGGGCTTCCTGCCGGCGATCGCGCAGTTCGCCAAGGACAACGGCATCGTCTTCGTCGCCGACGAGATCCAGTCGGGCTTCTGCCGGACCGGCCAGTGGTTCGCCTGCGAGGACGAGGGCATCGTCCCGGACCTGATCACGACCGCCAAGGGCATCGCGGGCGGCCTTCCGCTCTCCGCCGTGACCGGCCGCGCCGAGATCATGGATGCCGCGCACGCCGGCGGCCTCGGCGGCACGTACGGCGGCAACCCGGTCGCCTGCGCGGGCGCTCTCGGCTCCATCGAGACGATGCGCGAGCTGGATCTGAACGGGAAGGCGAAGCGCATCGAGGAGGTCATGAAGGGCCGGCTCGCCGCGATGCAGGCGAAGCTGCCCAACGGAGACCTCATCGGTGACATCCGCGGCCGTGGCGCGATGATCGCGATCGAGCTCGTGAAGTCCGGCACGAAGGACCCGAACCCGGAGGCCGCCGCGCAGCTCGCGAAGGGCTGCCACGCCGAGGGCGTCCTCGTCCTCACCTGCGGCACGTACGGCAATGTCCTGCGCTTCCTGCCGCCGCTGGTGATCGGCGAGGACCTGCTGAACGAGGGCCTGGACGTGCTCGAGCAGGCGTTCGGCCGGCTCTGATTCCGTCGGGTTCCCGGCTGATTCCGCGCGGTTCCCTCGGGTGGCACGGCGTTTCCTCCGGGGATGGCCGGTGCCCGCGTGAGGGCCTGTGAAGAAGGTGTGCGGGGGCGATGGCGGGATACGGTTCCAGCTGTCGGTCCCGCACCGCCTGACGTACGGTTTCCGCAGATGAGAGAAACACCCCGCCCGCAGGGGACTGCGGGCGATACCGGGTCGGAGCTTCCGCAGCGCCGTCCTGGTTGTGCCTTCGCGCACGCCACTGGAGCCTCCGGCTCCGGAACTCCTCACCGATCGGATGGCCGCCCGCCCCACACCCCCCGGGGCGCGCGGCACACCGGTCCGACCGTCCGTCCCGGAACAACCCCCCCTGTTCCGGGACGGACGGCTCTTCTCGTTTCCGTGGTGTCGGGCCTGCTTGCCCTCTTCGCGCTCACCACCTGGCAGATCGCGTCCGACGGCCCGCTGCGCGGCCTCGACGAGCGCACCGGCCGGGCCCTGGTCGGGCACGGCGGCGCCGGGTTCACCGAATTCCTCGCCGATCTCGGCAATACGCAGGTCGCGCTGCCGGTGCTGGGCTGCGCGATCGTCTGGTCCCTGGTGCGCGGCGCGCGCCGTGAACCGCTGTGCGCGGCCCTCGCGATGGCCGCGGTGCCGCTGCTCGTCGTTCCGCTCAAGGACTGGATCGCCCGCCCGGGACCGCTGACCGGCGCGACCGGCTACTACCCGTCGGGTCACGCGGCCACGGCGGCGGTGGCGTACGGGGCCGCGGCGCTGCTGCTGGCCCCGTACGCGAGGCGTGCGTGGATGATGCCCGTCGCCGCCGTCCTGCCGACGGTGGCGACGGGCATCGGTCTGGTGCTGCGCGGCTATCACTGGCCGCTGGACGTGATGGGCAGCTGGTGTCTGTGCGGGGTGCTGCTGGTGGTGCTCGGGCTGGTCAGCCGCCGAAGTAGGCGTCGAAGTTCTTCGAGAACTCCCAGTTGTTGAAGCGGTCCCAGTTGACCGACCACGTCATCAGTCCGCGCAGTCCCGACCAGGTCCCGTGTGTGGCGTAGGAACCGCAGTCGGTCTTCTTCGTCAGGCAGTTCAGCGCCTTGGTGACCTCGGCGGGCGAGGTGTGGCCGTTGCCCGCCTGGGTGGAGGCCGGCAGGCCGATGGCGACCTGGTCGGGGCGCAGACCCGGGAAGATCTTCGTCTGGTCGCCCGCGACGGGGAACCCGGTCAGCAGCATGTCGGTCATCGCGATGTGGAAGTCGGCGCCGCCCATGGAGTGGTACTGGTTGTCCAGACCCATGATGGAGCCCGAGTTGTAGTCCTGGACGTGCAGCAGGGTGAGGTCGTCGCGCAGCGCGTGGATCACCGGGAGGTAGGCCCCGGCGCGCGGGTCCTGGCCGCCCCACGGGCCCGATCCGTAGTACTGGTAGCCGAGCTGCACGAAGAAGGTCTCGGGCGCCATGGTGAGGACGAACTTCTCGCCGTACTTGGCCTTGAGGGTCTTCACCGCGGAGATCAGGTTGACGACGACCGGTGTGGTGGGGCTGCGGAAGTCGGTGTCACCCGTGTTCAGCGAGAGCGAGTGGCCCTCGAAGTCGATGTCCAGGCCGTCCAGACCGTACTCGTCGATGATCTTGCTGACCGAGGAGACGAAGGTGTCGCGGGCGGCGGTGGTGGAGAGCTGCACCTGGCCGTTGGCGCCGCCGATGGAGATCAGCACCTTCTTGCCCGCGGCCTGCTTGGCCTTGATCGCCGCCTTGAACTCGGCCACGGACTCGACGTTCGGGCACTCGGTGACCGGGCAGAGCGAGAAGCGGATGTCGCCGGAGGTGACGGAGGTCGGCTCGCCGAAGGCCAGGTCGATGACGTCCCAGGAGTCGGGCACGTCCGCCATCCGGGTGTAGCCGGATCCGTTGGCGAAGCTGGAGTGCAGATAGCCGACGAGCGCGTGGGCCGGCAGGCCCGCGCCGCCGCCCCCGCCACCGCCCGCCGTGGTGGTGGCGGAGACGGCGGCGGACTTCGCGGACTCACCCGCGGAATTGGTGGCGGTGACCTGGAAGCTGTACGCGGTCGAGGCGGTCAGGCCCGTCACGGTCGCCGAGGTGCCGGTGGCGGAGAGGACCTTGGTGCCGCCCCGGTAGACGTTGTAGCCGGTGGCGCCCGTGGCGGCGGTCCAGGACAGCGGGACCGAGGAGGCGGTGGCCGTGCCCGCCCTGAGACCCGCGGGGACCGCCGGGAGCGCGACCGGGTCGCCGCCGGGACCGACGAGGCTGAGGTCGTCGGCGTAGTAGGCGGGGGTGCCGTACCAGCCGTGCGTGTACACGGTGACCGAGGTGGTGGACGGGCCGGTCTTGAAGGTGGTGGTGAGCTGCTTCCAGTCGGCGGCGGACTGCGTCCAGGTGGACACGTCGGTCGTGCCGGTGCCGTCGGCGCCCAGGTAGACGTAACTGCCCTGCACCCAGGCGCTCAGCGTGTACGTGGAGTCGGGCTTGACCCGGACGGCCTGGGAGCACTTGGCGTTGTCGCTGCCGGCCGGGGTCGCCTTCAGCGCCGAGGTGCCGCCGTGCACGGGTGTGCTGACGGCTGCTCCGCTGCCGCCCGTACAGTTCCAGCCGGTCAGACCGGCCTCGAAGTTTCCGTTGCTCGCCAGATCGGCGTCGGCCGCGGCGGCGCTCGGCGCCGTGGCCGCCAGGCCGCCGGCGGCCAGCAGGGCGGCCGAGAAGGCGGCCAGAAGTCCGGTCATGCGGGCGGGGGGTCCCGTGCGTTCCACAACGGCCTCCGTGCAGGGGGGAATTGAGTGTGGCGCACAACATGGTCCAGACCAATCGGGTTGTCAAGACCTCTGGCATCGCCGGACCCCCACAAGACGGGGCGGAACGGGTCGCATCGGACCCGGGAGCACTCATTCGCCCGCCGCCGCGCCCCCCGCTGCCTCATGCATCGCGAGCTCCAGCAGCGTGGCGTCGGTGAGCGTGCCGGAGCCGTCCGGCGGGATCAGCCAGCGCACCGGGCCCGCGGCCGCCCGCCCCGGATGGGGCACCACGATCCAGGTGCCCCGGCCCGCGCCCCGCACCCCCGTCCCGACCCAGCGGGCGACGGTGCCCGGGGGCACGAAGAAGCCCAGGCGGGCGTCGCCGAAGTCGGAGAGGACCGGCCCCGGCCGGTCGATGAGCCGGGTGAGCACATCGAGCGTCGGATAGCCCAGCTCCCCCGGAAGAATCAGCACGTCCCAGCGCCGGCCGGCGGGAAGGAGCGCGATCCCCCGGGGACTGCGCTCCCATTCCCACCGGCAGGCGGCAGGATCCGGTGCCACCGAAGTGAGCCACTCGACTGCTGCCTTGATCCCCGAGCCAGTCATGGCCGGCCTCCCGTTCCGTGTCGCACCGGCAGGGAGTTGCCGGTGCGTTCACCCGGGAGACAGGGGTCGGGCCGATCCATTACGCGGGTTCGGCTACCAATCAGTAGTGAACTGGGTCACGCCGTCCGCGCCCGCGTGGCTCAGCTGTCGAAGCCGAGGCCCATGCGGTCCATCGTGCGCAGCCACAGATTGCGGTGACCGCCGTTGTCGTCCGCCGCGGCCATCGACCGCTTCGTGAGCTCGATGCCGGCCCAGGCCAGCGGCTCCGGCGGGAACGGCATCGGCTTCTTCCGCACCATCTCCAGCTCGGTCCGCTCGGTCCGCTCGCCCGCGAGGAGGTCGAGCATGACATCGGCGCCGAACCGGGTGGCTCCGACGCCGAGCCCGGTGAATCCGGCGACGTAGGCGACGCGCCCCTGATGGGCCGTTCCGAAGAATGCGGAGAAGCGGGAGCAGGTGTCGATCGCACCGCCCCAGGCATGAGTGAAACGCACGCCCGCCAATTGCGGGAAACACTCGAAGAACTGCCCGGCGAGTTTCAGGAACGTCTCGGGACGCTGGTCGAGTTCGGCGCTGAGCCGGCCCCCGTACGGATAGATCGCGTCGTATCCGCCCCACAGGATCCGGTTGTCCGCGGAAAGCCGGAAGTAGTGGAACTGATTGGCGCTGTCGCCGAGCCCCTGCCGGTTCTTCCAGCCGATGGCGGCGAGCTGGTCCTCGGTCAGCGGCTCGGTCATCAGCGCGTAGTCGTAGACCGGGACGGTGTAAGGGCGCACGCGCTTCACGAGCGAGGGGAAGATGTTCGTGCCGAGGGCGACGCGGCGGGCGAGGACCTTTCCGTACGGCGTGCGGACCGCCATTCCGGTTCCGGTTCTGGCCAGTTCCAGCCCCCGGGTGTGCTCGTAGATCCGCACACCGAGGTCGAGACAGGCCTGCTTCAGGCCCCAGACCAGCTTGGCCGGATGCAGCATCGCGACCCCGCGCCGGTCCCAGAGGCCGCCCAGGAATGTCGGTGAGTCGACTTGCTCGCGCAGCGCGTCGCGGTCGAGGAACTCGGATCCGCCGAGGCCGTTCCGCTCGGTCTCCTGGTGCCATTCCCGCAGCTCTTCGAGCTGGTGGGGCTGGGTGGCGACATCGATCTCGCCGGTGCGCTCGAACTCGCAGTCGATGGAGTAGCGGGCGACGGCCTCCTCGATGGCGTCGAGGTTGCGCGCGCCCAGCTCCTCCAGCTTCTTGATCTCGTCCGGCCAGCGCTCCAGCCCGTTGGACAGGCCGTGAGTGAGGGAGGCGGCACAGAATCCGCCGTTGCGGCCCGAGGCGGCCCAGCCCGTCTCGTGCCCCTCGATCAGTACGACATCGCGTTCCGGTTCGCGCTCCTTGGCGAGCAGCGCGGTCCACAGTCCGCTGTAGCCGCCGCCGATGACGAGGAGGTCGCAGCGCTCGTCCCCGATGAGCGCGGGAAGAGCCTCGGGCCTGCCGGGATCGTCGAGCCAGAACGAGACCGGCTTCGCGTCGGCGAGTGATTGTGCGGCAATACGCATGGCAGCTGGGGCCATGGTTTCCAACTCCTTCGGGACTTTCAGGGTTGTGCGTTCTTCCGCCGGTTCGCGATCAGCTGGCCGACGAGAACCACCAGTACCGCAATGATGAACATCGCCGTACCGATGACGTTGATCTGCACGGGCGTGCCGCGCTGTGCCGAACCCCAGACGAACATGGGGAAGGTCACGGTGGAGCCCGCGTTGAAATTGGTGATGATGAAATCGTCGAAGGAGAGCGCGAAGGCGAGCAGCGCTCCCGCGGCGATTCCGGGGGCGGCGATCGGCAGGGTCACCCGCAGGAAGGTCTGCACGGGCCCGGCGTACAGATCGCGGGCCGCCTCCTCCAGCCTCGGATCCATCGACATGACGCGTGCCTTGACGGCCGTCACGACGAAGCTGAGGCAGAACATGATGTGGGCGATCAGGATCGTCCAGAAGCCCAGCTGCGCGCCCATGTTGAGGAAGAGCGTGAGCAGCGAGGCGGCCATGACGACCTCGGGCATCGCCATCGGCAGGAAGATCAGCGAGTTGATCGCGCCGCGCGCCCGGAAGCGGTAGCGGACCAGGGCGAACGCGATCATCGTGCCGAGTGCGGTCGCTCCGATCGTGGCCCAGACGGCGATCTGGAGGGAGAGCGAGAGCGAGCCGCACATGTCGGCGACGCCGCAGGGGTCCTTCCAGGCGTCCAGCGAGAAGCGCTGCCAGGAGTAGTTGAAGCGCCCGTTGGGCTTGTTGAAGGAGAACACCATGACGACGATGTTCGGAAGGATCAGGTAGGCGAGGGTCAGCAGACCCGCGATGACGATCAGATGGCGTCGCAGCCAGCGCAGTACGGGCATCAGACCAGGTCCTCCGTCCCGGAGCGGCGGATGTAGACGGTGACCATGATCAGGACGACCGCCATGAGGATGAACGAGAGCGCGGCCGCCGTCGGATAGTCGAGGACGCGCAGGAACTGGGTCTGGATGACGCTGCCGACCATCTTGGTGTCGGTGGACCCCAGCAGTTCCGCGTTGACGTAGTCGCCGCTGGCCGGGATGAAGGTCAGCAGGGTTCCGGAGACGACGCCGGGCATGGAGAGCGGGAACGTCACCTTGCGGAAGGTGGTGGCAGGGGTGGCGTACAGGTCCCCGGCCGCCTCGTGCAGCCGGCCGTCGATGCGCTCGAGCGAGGTGTAGAGCGGCAGGATCATGAACGGCAGGAAGTTGTACGTGAGGCCGCAGACCACCGCCATCGGGGTGGCCAGGACGCGGTTGTTCTCCGTCCAGCCGAGCCAGCTGGTGACGTCCAGGACGTGCAGCGTGTTCAGTACGTCGACGACCGCGCCGCCGTCCGCCAGGATCGTCTTCCAGGCGAGCGTACGGATCAGGAAGCTGGTGAAGAACGGTGCGATGACCAGCACCAGCACCACGTTGCGCCAGCGGCCGGCCTTGAACGCGATGAGGTAGGCGAGCGGGTAGCCGAGCAGCAGGCACAGGATCGTCGCGGTGCCCGCGTACAGCAGGGACCGGATGAACTGCGGGTAGTAGTCGGCCAGCGCGTCCCAGTACGTCTGGAAGTGCCAGGTGACCTCGAACCCCTTCTCCAGGGATCCCGTCTGTACGGAGGTCGAGGCCTGGTAGACCAGCGGCAGCGCGAAGAAGACGACGAGCCACAGGATGCCGGGAAGCAGCAGCCAGTAGGGGACGAGGCGCTTGCGGGTGGAGGGTTTGCGCAGTTCGGGCTCCGGTGCGGGTGCCGGTGCCGGTGGCGCTTCCTTGGTGAGACTCACGCCGCGTCCTCCACCGTCTCCACACCGGCGTCGATGTCCTGGGCGGCATCCAGGCCGAAGGTGTGCGCCGGGTTCCAGTGCAGGACGACCTCGGCGCCGGGGGTGAGGCCGGTACGGGATTCGACGTTCTGCTCGTAGACGTGCAGCGCCTTGCCGGCCGGGCTCTCGACCACGTACTGCGTGGAGACGCCGATGAAGCTGGAGTCGACGATCCGGCCGGTGACGCGGTTGCGGCCGTCCGCTATCGCGTCGGCCTCGCCGGCGTGGGCGAGCGATATCTTCTCCGGGCGGATGCCGAGCAGCAGCTTGCTGCCCGTCCCGGTGGGCCCTGCGCACCGGTCGGCGGGCAGCCGGAGCCTGTCGCCGCCGGCCGCCACGACGAGGTCCGTGCCCGAGGAGACGACTTCGCCCTCGATCAGGTTCGAGGTGCCGAGGAAGTTGGCGACGAAGGTCGTCTTCGGGTTCTCGTACAGATCGGCGGGGGCGCCGAGCTGTTCGACCCGGCCCCCGTTCATCACCGCGACGGTGTCGGCCATGGTCATGGCCTCCTCCTGGTCGTGGGTGACGTGGATGAACGTGATGCCGACCTCGGTCTGGATGCGCTTGAGTTCGAGCTGCATCTGGCGGCGCAGCTTGAGGTCGAGGGCGCCGAGGGGTTCGTCGAGCAGCAGCACCTGCGGGTGGTTGATCAGGGCGCGGGCGACGGCGACGCGCTGCTGCTGGCCACCGGAGAGCTGATGGGGCTTGCGCTTCGCGAAGTCGCCGAGCTGGACGAGCTCCAGCATGTCGTCGACCTGCTTCTTCACCGATTTGATGCCGCGCCGGCGAAGTCCGAAGGCGACGTTCTCGGTGATGTCGAGGTGCGGGAAGAGCGCATAGCTCTGGAAGACCGTGTTCACGGGCCGCTTGTACGGCGGCAGGCCGGTGATGTCGCGGCCGCCGAGGGTGACGGTGCCGGTGGTGGCCTCCTCCAGGCCCGCGATCATCCGCAGGGTGGTGGTCTTGCCGCAGCCGGACGCGCCGAGCAGCGCGAAGAAGGAGCCCTGCGGGACGGTCAGATCGAGCGGCTGTACGGCGGCGAAGGAGCCGTACGTCTTGCTGATCCCGGTGAGGCGGACGTCGCCGCCTGTCTGCTGCTGTGTCATGGATCGCAGTCCCAGTGGTGTCAGAGGGAGGTCGGGGGAGGAGGGGCCTGGCGTCAGGCGCCGATGAGCTTGGCGAACTTCTCCTCGTACGCCGTCTCTTCCTTGGAGGTGAGGGAGCGGAAGGCGTGGGAGGCGGCAGCCATCTTCTTGTCCGGGAGGATCAGCGGGTTGTCGGCCATCGACCGGTCGATCCTGGCGAGTTCCTCGCGGACGCCGTCGACCGGGCAGACGAAATTGATGTAGGCGGCGAGCTCGGCGGCGACCGGTGGCCGGTAGTAGTGGTCCATCAGCTTCTCGGCGTTCGTCTTGTGCCGCGCCTTCACGGGGACCAGCATGTTGTCACTGGATATGACATAGCCCGCTGCCGGGATGGCGTATTTGATGTCGGGATTGCCGGCCTGGAGCTGGATGATGTCGCCTGCCCAGGCGACGCAGGCGGCGATGTCGCCCTTGTCGAGATCCGCGGTGTAGTCGTTGCCGGTGAAGCGGCGGATCTGGTTCCGGTCGACGCCCTTCTGGAGGCGGCCGATCGCGGCGTCGTAGTCGGCGTCGGTGAAGGTGCCGGGGTCCTTGCCCATGTCGAGCAGGGTCATGCCGATGGAGTCGCGCATCTCCGAGAGGAAGCTGACCCGGCCCTTGAGTTCGGGATCGTCGAGGAGCTGGCTGACGGAATCGATCCTGCGGCCGCCGGTCGCCTTGGAGTTGTAGGCGATGACGGTGGGGATGCCGGCCCAGGGGTAGGAGTATGCGCGTCCGGGATCCCAGTCCGGGGAGCGGAACTGGGACGAGAGGTTGGCGTAGGCGTGCGGCAGGTTCGACGGGTCGAGCTTCTGCGCCCAGCCGAGGCGGACGATGCGGGCCGCCAGCCAGTCCGTGACGCAGATGATGTCGCGGCCGGTGTCCTGACCGGCCGCGAGCTGCGGCTTGATCTTGCCGAAGAACTCGACGTTGTCGTTGATGTCCTCGGTGTACTTGACCTTGATCCCGGTCCGCTCGGTGAACTGCTCAAGGGTGGGCCGGTGCTTGCCGTCCTCCGTGACATCCATGTACTCGGTCCAGTTGGAGAAGTTGACCTGCTTCTCCTCGGCCGAGTGGTCGTCCGATGCGGCCGCCGCGTCGCCCTCACGCTTGGCGGGCGGGATACCGCACGCGCTGAGCGTGCCCAGCCCACCGATCGCGAGCGCGCCGAGGCCTGAGGCGCGCAGCATCGACCGGCGGGTGAGTGCTCCCCTGCCGTTGGTCAGACTCCGGCGTATCGCGGCCAGCTGGGCCGCGGAGAGACGCTCGGGCTCGTACTGCTCCATACGCGTTGCCCTTTCGGGTGGGTGTGCGGCCGGACCGGCCTGGTTATCGGTCCCCGAAGATCGTGCGGTGCCAGTCCTTGCGGGCCACCGCGGTGTTGTCGTACATGACGTGCTTGACCTGTGTGTACTCCTCGAAGGAGTACGACGACATGTCCTTGCCGAAGCCGCTGGCCTTGTACCCGCCGTGCGGCATCTCGCTGATGATCGGAATGTGGTCGTTCACCCAGACACAGCCCGCCTTGATCTCGCGGGTGGCACGGCCGGCCCGGTACAGGTCGCGGGTCCAGGCGGAGGCGGCGAGTCCGTAAGGGGTGTCGTTGGCCAGGGCGATGCCTTCGTCGTCGGTGTCGAAGGGCAGGACGACCAGGACGGGGCCGAAGATCTCGGACTGGACGATCTCGCTGTCCTGGGCGGCCCCGGCGACCAGGGTCGGCCGGTAGTAGGCGCCGTCGGCCAGCTCGCCGCCCGGGATCTCGCCGCCGGTGACGACGGTGGCGTAGGCGCGGGCGCGTTCGACGAAGCCGGCGACCCGGTCGCGGTGGATGTGGCTGATCAGCGGGCCGAGGTCGGTCTCCGGGGCGAACGGGTCGCCGACCCGGACGGTCTCCATCAGCGCGGCGACGCCCTGCACGAAGGCGTCGTACAGCGGCCGCTGGACGTAGGCGCGGGTGGCCGCCGTGCAGTCCTGGCCGCTGTTGATGAGGGAGCCGGCGACGGCTCCGTTGACCGCTGCCTCCAGATCGGCGTCGTCGAAGACGACGAAGGGGGCCTTGCCGCCGAGTTCCAGGTGGAGGCGCTTGACGGTGGAGGTGGCGATCTCCGCGACCCGCTTGCCGACGGCGGTGGACCCGGTGAAGGAGGTCATCACGACGTCCGGGTGGCCCACGAGGTGCTCGCCCGCGTCCTTGCCGGCGCCGGTGACGATGTTGATCACACCGTCCGGGATGCCGGCCTCGGTCGCCGCCTGCGCGAACATCAGCGAGGTCAGCGGGGTGATCTCGGCGGGCTTGAGCACGATGGTGTTGCCCGCGGCGACGGCCGGGAGGACCTTCCAGGCGGCCATCTGGAGCGGGTAGTTCCAGGGGGCGATGGAGCCGATGACACCGATCGCCTCGCGACGTACGTACGAGGTGTGGTCGCCGTCGTACTCGCCGGCGGACTTGCCCTCCAGGTGGCGGGCGGCGCCCGCGAAGAAGGAGGTGTTGTCGATCGTGCCGGGGACGTCGAACTCGGTGGAGAGCTTGACCGGCTTGCCGCACTGGAGGGACTCCGCGTAGGCGAAGTCGTCCGCCTGCTCGGCGAGGACGGCGGCGAAGCGGTGCATCGCCTCGGAGCGCTCGGCCGGGGTCGCCCCCGACCAGCCGGGGAAGGCGTCGCGCGCCGCGGCGACGGCCGCGTCGACATCGGCGGTGCCCGCCAGCTCGTAGCTGTAGACGGTCTCCCCCGTCGCCGGGTTCACCACTTCGTGCCTGCGTCCTGATGTGCCGGACCGCAGCCTTCCGCCGATGTACTGCGCGCCGTCCGCGAAGCGGTCCTGCACCTGGAAGCTGTTGCCCATCACGCTCTCCTCCGCCGCTGTCCCCGCAGACCGGGGGCGGCGTAGCTTCTGCTCGAATTGACTGCCGATCCTGACAGAGGAGACCGAGCCCAACAAGTGATTCCGTTGTTGCCTTTTGGTTACGCGACGGAATCTGTCGACCATGTGTCGTGTCGGTGCGGAATTCCCCGTACGTAGTGTCAGTGGCGGATGCCAGAATCGCGTGTCATGGAACACATCGGGGATGTCGGGCATGTCGCCGGGCGCGTGTCGCTGGGCGGGCGAGTGAAGTACCTGCTGTTCTGGGGGCACCGGCCGCGCCCGGACGGCCGGATCGGCGCCAGCTGCCTCAGTCAGTGGTGGCCCTCGCCGTTCACGGTCGACGGGGTGACGTATGCGTCGGCCGAGCACTGGATGATGGCCGGCAAGGCGCGGCTGTTCGGTGACGCGGAGTCCGCGGAGCAGGCGGTGGCAGCGAAGAGCCCGGCCCAGGCGAAGAAGGTGGGCCGGCTGGTCCGCGATTTCGACGAGAGCCTCTGGGAGCGCGAGCGGTACGGGCTCGTGGTCAAGGGCAGCATCCACAAGTTCGGCCAGAACCCGGAGCTGCGGACGTTCCTGCTGGGCACGGGCGACCGGATGCTGGTCGAGGCGAGCCCGATGGACCGGATCTGGGGCATCGGGCTGGCGGCGGACGATCCGCGTGCGGAGAATCCGGCGACCTGGCGGGGCCTGAATCTGCTGGGGTTCGCGCTGATGGACGCGCGGGCCGCGCTGCGGGACGGGGCGAGCGGCATATGAAACGGCCCGCGGGGCGGCGGGAGCTGATCCCACCGCCCCGCGGGCCGGTTGTGTGCACCGCCGCGCGGCCGAGCTCCGGGGCTGCCGGACCGGCTGCGCCGTGTCAGACGCCGGCCGGGCTCTCCCGCGCCGCATCGACGACCAGGGACAGTGACGTCGACCCGGAGACCGAGCCGCTGTCCTCCTCGAAGTCGTCGGTGGTGACGGCCCAGATGAAGAATCCGAGGAACGCCGCGCTGATGACGATGCCGATCGAGCCGAGGATGATGCCGGCCAGGGCCACACCGCCGTTGTTGGCCTCGCCCCGGCTCGCCCGGCCGCGGCCTATCAGACCGAAGATCAGCGCAAGCACGCCGAGGACGATGCCGAGGCCGTACATGCAGAAGCCCACCACCGCGATGATGCCGAGCACCAGGGAGGCGATGCCCATCCCGTTCGCCGGCTGGGGGCCGCCCCAGGCGTTCTGGCCGTATCCGGGGTAGCCCGGGTAGTCGCCGTACGGCTGCGGCGGTGCTGCCGGGTAGCCGTACTGCGGGGTCGGGGCCTGGGCCGGGTAGCCGTACTGCCCCACGGGCGGCGGGGCCGGCTGCCCGGGGCCGTGCGGTCCGACCGGCGGTGGCGGCACCGCCCCGGGGCCCTGCCAGTCAGCGGGACCGGGCTGCTGACCGGTGTCCGGTGCGCCGAAGCCGGCCGTGGGCAAGGGCCCCGTTCCGGCGCTCGGCATCGAGGTGACCGTCTGCTGGTCGTGCACGGGGGACGGTCCGGGGTGACCGGTTGCGCCGTCCGTCTGCGGGCCGGTGTCCCCGGTGTTCTTGTCCAGGGGCACCCTGTTGTCCGGCGGAGCCCACGGATCGCGCGGCGCGGACCCGTCCGCGGGCCGTTCTGTGTTGTCTGACATGGGCCTCCCCCATCGTGATGCCCGTCATGCTACGGGCCGCCCCCGTCCTACGATGACTCCCGTCCCCTGCCCGGTTCCGCGACGTACCCGGGCCCCGCTCCACCCATGCCCCCGGAGGATCCGATGACCGACCTGCACCCATTCATCGCGGGGCTGCCCAAGGCCGAGCTCCATGTCCACCATGTCGGTTCCGCCTCGCCCCGCATCGTCGCCGAACTGGCCGCGCACCACCCCGACTCCAAGGTGCCCACCGCCCCCGAGGCGCTGGCCGACTACTTCTCCTTCACCGACTTCGGCCACTTCATCGACGTCTACCTCTCGGTCGTGGACCTGATCCGCACGCCGGAGGACGTCCGGCTGCTGACCTTCGAGGTCGCCCGCGACATGGCGCGGCAGAACATCCGCTACGCGGAGCTGACCGTCACCCCCTTCTCCTCCACCCGCCGCGGCATCCCCGAGCAGGCCTTCATGGAGGCCATCGAGGACGCGCGCAAGTCCGCCGAGGCCGAGCTCGGGGTCGTCCTGCGCTGGTGCTTCGACATTCCGGGCGAGGCCGGGCTCGAGGCCGCCGAGGAGACCACCCGGCTCGCCGTGGACCTGCGGCCCGAGGGGCTCGTCTCCTTCGGTCTCGGGGGCCCGGAGATCGGCGTGGACCGGCCGCAGTTCAAGCCGTACTTCAACCGTGCCATCGCCGAGGGTCTGCACTCCGTGCCGCACGCCGGGGAGACCACGGGACCGCAGACGGTCTGGGACGCGCTGACC
Source organism: Streptomyces sp. NBC_00876 (assembly GCF_045207435.1). Classification (NCBI taxonomy): domain Bacteria; kingdom Bacillati; phylum Actinomycetota; class Actinomycetes; order Kitasatosporales; family Streptomycetaceae; genus Streptomyces; species Streptomyces sp. NBC_00876. The sequence continues at coordinate 6,229,037 of NZ_CP108800.1, read as the reverse complement.
CACCTGCGCGCCGAGCGCATCGGCCACGGCACCAGCTCGGTCCGCGACCCGAAGCTCCTGGATCACCTCGCCGAGCACCGCATCGCCCTGGAGGTGTGCCCCACCTCGAACATCGCGACCCGGGCGGTGACGGACATCGAGCAGCACCCGGTCCGGGAGATGGTGGAGGCCGGCGTCCTGGTCACCATCAACAGCGACGACCCGCCCATGTTCGGCACCGACCTCAACAACGAGTACGCGGTGGCGGCCCGCCTCCTGGGACTCGACGAGCACGGTCTCGCCGCGCTCGCGAAGAACGCCGTCGAGGCCTCCTTCCTCGACCCGGCCGGCAAGCGCGCGCTCGCCGGTGAGATCGACACGTACACCACGGACTGGCTGGCGCGCACCGGCCGGTGACCCCTCGGTGGTGACAATGGCCCCATGGCCACCTCTGTCACCGCCGTCGCCCATCGCGGCGATCCGTACCGCGTCCGTGAGAACACCCTCCCCTCGATCCGCTCCGCCCTCGAACGGGGGGCGGACGCGGTCGAGATCGATGTCCGCGTCACCCGTGACGGTGTGCCGGTCCTGCTGCACGACGCCACGCTGGAGCGGCTGTGGGGCCACGACCTGCGGCTGGACCGGCTCACCCATCAGGAGCTGACCGAGCTGACCGGGGGCGGTGTGCCGACCCTGCGCGAGGCGCTGCTCGCCGCCGGGGCGCACCGCCTCATGGTCGATCTGCCGGGCGCCACCGACGCGTCCGTGCAGAAGACCGTCGGTGTGGTCCGGGAGTGCGGGGCGGGTGAGCGCGCCTACTACTGCGCGGGGCCCGAGGCGATGCTGCGGGTGCGCGCCGCCGATCCGTCCGCCGAGATCGCGATGACCTGGACGACGCTCGCACCGCCCCGGGCGGCGCTGCTGGACGTGGTGCGGCCGCGCTGGCTGAACTACCGGTTCGGGCTGGTGAGCCGGGAGCTGACGGACCGCAACCACCGGGACGGGCTGCTGGTGTCGGCGTGGACGGCGGACACCGGGCGGACGATGCGCCGGCTGATCCGGGACGGCGTGGACTCCATTACCACCAACCGGATCGACGTCCTGCACAGAATGAAGGCCAAATCCGCTTCCCGCGCCGCCTCTTGATCGGTCCGGCATCATGGACGGCACCGCATCGTCCCCGATGCCGGGCCCGCGCCGAGGAGCAGACGTGACCGTCCCCCGCAGCAACTCCCTTCCTTCCCGCGTCCGTTCCGACATCGCGCACAACGCCCGGGTCTGGAACTACTGGCTCGGCGGCAGTGACCACTTCCCGGTGGACCGGGTGGTCGGCGACCAGGTCACCGGCATGTATCCGAGCATCGGCGAAGTGGCGCGGGCCGACCGGGCGTTCCTGGGGCGGGCGGTGCGGTATCTGGCGGGTGACGCGGGGATCGGGCAGTTCCTGGACATAGGCACCGGCCTGCCGACCGCGGACAACACCCATGAGGTCGCCCAGCACACCGCGCCCGACGCCCGCATCGTGTACGTCGACAACGACCCGATCGTCCTGGCGCACGCCCGCTCGCTCCTCACCAGCTCGCCGGAGGGCGCGACCGAGTACATCGACGCGGACGCCCGTCACCCCGAACAGATCCTGCGGGCCGCGCAGCCGACCCTCGATCTGGAGCGGCCGGTCGCGGTCATGCTGCTGGGGATCCTGAACTTCGTCCTCGACACGGACGAGGCGCTGCGCATCGTCCGGCAGCTGATGGCCGCGGTGCCCTCCGGCAGCTATCTGGTCCTCACCCACCCCACCCTGGAGCTGGGCGGCGAGGGCAACGAGGCGGCGATGCGGTTCTGGAACGAGAACGCGACGCCCCCGATCACCGCCCGCAGCCGTTTCGAGTTCGCCGCGTTCCTGAGCGGGCTCGACGTCGTGGAGCCGGGCATCGTCTCGTGCGCGCACTGGCGTGCCGCCCCGGGCGCGGGCGCGCCCGGGGTCGCCCAGTTCGGCGCCGTCGCGCGCAAGCGCTGACGACGCCCGATGCGTATACGCGACTTCGCGGCGCGGTCGCGGCGGGCCGGTCCCCGCACCGCCGACCTGCTCATCGCCCTGCTGGTCCAGGCCGCCGTGACCATGCCCTTCGTCGTCCCGCGCGCCCCGGAGCTGCCGGACGCGACGTGGACGGCGTACGGGCTGACCACCCTGATGGTGCTGCCGCTGGCCGTCCGGCGCCGGGCGCCGGTCGCGGTCCTGCTCGCCGTGCTCGCGGCGGGCGCCGTGTACCGGTTCACCATCGACGGTCCGGGCCAGCCGCTCCCGTACACCGGCCTGGTGGCCTTCTACACGGTGGCCGAGCTCTCCTCGCCGCCGAAGCGGATCGCCGTCGCGGCGCTCACGGGCCTGGGGGTGCTGGTCTCCGTCGGACTCGACAGCGACGCGCTCAGGGAGCTGCTCTTCTCCCTGTTCGTGTTCGCCGCGGCGTACGCCTTCGGCCGGCTCGCCGTGACGCGCAAGGCCTATCTGCGGGCGGTGGAGGACCGGGCGCGCCAGCTGGAGCTGACCCACCGCATCGAGGCCGAGCAGGCGGCGGCCCGCGAACGGGCCCGGATCGCCCGGGAGATGCACGACATCCTGTCCCATGCGGTGAGCCTGATGATCGTGCAGGCGGAGGCCGGGCCGGTGGCGGTGCGTACGGCTCCGGAGCGTGCCGAGGCGGCCTTCGACGCCATCTCGGAGACCGGCCGGGACGCGATGGTGCAGCTGCGCGGGATGCTCGGCGTGCTGCGCGAGGACGAGGGTTCGCCGGGTGCGCCGCGGGAGCCCCAGCCCTCGCTGGCCGGGCTGCCCGCTCTCGTGGAGCGGGTGCGCGGCAGCGGACTCGCGGTCTCGTACGAGGTCACGGGTATGCCCCGGCCGCCGGGCCTGGCGGTCGAGGCCGCCGTCCACCGGATCGTGCAGGAGGCCCTGACGAACGTGGTCAGGCACGCGGACGCGGCCGCCGCCCGCGTACACCTGGATCACGGCCCCGGTGTACTCGCTCTCACCGTCACCGACGACGGACGCGGCTCCCGGGGCGGCCCCGGGCTCGGGCTCGTCGGCATCCGGGAACGCGCCGCGGCGCACGGCGGCACGGCCGTCACCGGCCCGGGTCCGGGCGGCCGGGGCTTCCGGGTCGGTGTGACGATCCCGCATCCCCGGCCGCGGCCGGAACCAGAGCCGGAACGACGTACAGGAGTGGAAAGTTGACGATCCGCGTGGTGGTGGCCGACGACCAGGAGCTGGTGCGCAGCGGCTTCGCGATGATCCTGGACGCGCAGCCGGACATCGAGGTGGTGGCCGAGGCGGGTGACGGCGCCGCGGCGGTCGAGGCGGTGCGGCGGCTGGCACCGGAGGTGGCGCTGCTCGACATCCGGATGCCCGGCACGGACGGCATCGAGGCCTGCCGCACGATCAGCGCCGGGACCGGCTGCCGGACGGTCATGCTGACCACCTTCGATTCGGACGAGTACGTCTACGAGGCGCTGCACGCGGGTGCGAGCGGCTTCCTGCTCAAGGACGTCCGCCGCGACGACCTGGTGCACGCGGTGCGGGTGGTGGCGGCCGGGGACTCGCTGCTGGCGCCTTCGGTGGCCCGCAGGCTGATCGCCGAGTACACCTCGCGCCCGGCCGCCCGGGCGGTGGCACCGTCGGCGCGGCTGGACGCGCTGACCGCCCGGGAGCACGAGACGCTGCTGCATCTGGCGCGCGGGCTGTCGAACGCGGAGATCGCGGCGGCGCTGGTGGTGAGCGAGCACACGGTGAAGACGCATGTCGGCAATGTGCTGTCCAAGCTGGGCCTGCGCGACCGGATCCAGGCGGTGATCTGCGCGTACGAGTGCGGTGTCGTCACTCCCTCGCCGGAGGGATGACCGGCCGCCGCCTCCCCCGCGCAGGTGAGGAATCCGCACGGCGAGGACCGCCCGGCCAGGTGATCCGCGCGGGCGCCCGCTTCAACAGGATGGAGTCCGTAAGCAGTTGAGCGGACACCACGCCCAGGAGGCACCGGACATGAACGCCCGCACGTCCCGCACCGTCATCGCGGCAGCACTGGTCCTCGGCATCGCCGCGGGCCCCGCCGCACCGGCCCTGGCCGTGGCCGGCACCCCGGCGGCCGCAGGCCACGCCGCAGGCCACGCCGCACCGCGGGACGCCGCCCGCGAGGCGCCTGACGCCGAGGCCCTGCGGGCCGCGATCAGCGGCCTCCCGGCGCACGACGCCACCGCCGCCCTGGTGCGGGTCTCCGGCACCGGTGGGGACTGGCGGGGCAGCGCCGGCGTCCACGACCTGGTCTCCGGGCGGCCGGCGGACCCGGACGGGCGCTTCCGGGCCGGTTCGGTCACCAAGGTCTTCACGGCGGCCGTCGTACTGCAACTGGCCGGCGAGGGAAGGATCGGCCTGGACCGGCCGGCCCGGCACTATCTGCCGGACCTGATCCCGGCGGCGTACGCGAAGGTCACGGTGCGCCAGCTGCTGAACCACACGAGCGGCATCCCGTCCGTGGACCCGGGCGACGGCGACACGCTGGAGGACTGGTACGCGCACCGCTTCGACGTGACCGACCCGGTGGACGTCGTACGCCGGGCGACCGCACAGCAGCCGGACTTCGCGCCCGGCACCCAGCAGCACTACGCCAACATCGGCTACACCGTGGCGGGTCTGCTGATCGAGCGCGTCACGGGTGACTCGTACGCCTCCGAGGTCTCCCGCCGCGTCCTGAAGCCCCTGCACCTGAAGGACACCTATTTCCCCGGCTCGGACCCGGCGATCCGCGGCCCGCACAACCGCGGCTACCAGCTCTTCGGCACCGGCGGGGAGCTGCGCGACGTGACGGTGTGGGGGGCGAGCGACGCCTGGGCGGCGGGGGACCTGATCTCGACCACGGCCGATCTGGAACGGTTCACCCGGGCGCTGTTCGGCGGGCGGGTGGTGCGCGGGCCGCTGCTGAACGCGATGTTCACGCTGCCCGGCGAATCGGTGCGCGAGTACGGCACCGGCGCGCCCGCCGCGTACAGCGCGGGTCTGTCCGTGATGAAGCTGGGCGGGCGCGAGGTCTGGGGCAAGACGGGTGGCCGCTGGGGCTACAACACGGCCGTCGCGGCCACCCGTGATCTCTCGCGGACCCTGGTCTACAGCGTCAACTCGACGGACGCGAAGGGGCAGGACATGAATGCCACGGCGATGGGCGTCGTGGTGGCCGCCTTCGGCGCCCCGTCGGCCGGGTGACTCAGACCGCCGCTGCGGCCTCGTGGGCGGGCGCCGGATCCGGTGTCCGCTCCATGGCCTCCAGCCGCTTGATCTTGCGGTGCACGATCAGGAGCGGAATCACCCCGACGACGCCGAACGACATGTCGATGACCGACCACCAGAAGGGGATGTCGCGGATCGGTCCGCAGATCAGGGCGAGCGGGATGATCCCGGCGCAGGCGATCATGCCGAACTCGATGACCCAGATGTTGCGGACCGGATCGCGGTAGGGGCCGTAGAAGGCGACCGCGATGACGAGGTGGGCGAAGGCCAGCCAGTCGGTGCCGTAGAGCACGAAGGGGTACTCGGCGTCGGCCGTGTCGAGCCCGGTCCGGACCCGGGTGATCCACTCCATGAGGGCCGGGACGTGCTCGGGGACGGGCGAGGCCGAGGAGCTCAGCAGCTCCTCGGCCCAGCGCAGTTCATGGACGAGCGGGAAGGCGGTCAGCCCGCTCAGAACCAGACACACGATGAAGACGGCCAACCACACGCGTATACGCCTCTGCAGGGCGCCTCGCTCGCTCATGTCCGCAGCGTACGCCCGGGTTTACCGGCCCTTTACGCCACCCCTGGTACGGCCCTACAGGCCGACGATGGAGTTCCACTTCTTGGCGAATTCCGGGCGCTCCTCGGACGTGATGTCCCGGGCGATCGCGAGCCGCTTGCGCATGGCGTCGTCGGGGAAGATCAGCGGGTCCTCGGCGAGCGCGGCGGTCTCCTCGTCCTTGGAGGAGGCGAGCACCTCGCGGGCGGCCGGCACCGGGCAGACGTAGTTGACCCAGGTGGCGAGCTCGGCGGCGGCCTCGGGCTCGTAGTAGTAGTCGACGAGCTTCTCCGCATTGCGCTTGTGGCGGGCGAGGTTGGGGATCATGAGCGATTCCGCCCAGAGCTCGGCACCCTCCTCGGGCACCACGAACTCGATCTCGGGGTTGTCCGCCTGGAGCTGGATGACATCGCCGGAGTAGGCCTGGCAGGCGAGCACATCACCGGTGGAGAGGTCCTTGATGTAGTCGTTGCCGGTGAAGCGGCGGATGTGCCTGGACTTCACCAGCTTCTCCACCTGGTCGCAGACGTCGTAGAAGTCGTCGCGCTTCCAGCGGGTGATGTCGACGCCGTTGCCCTGCATCAGCAGCGCGAGGGACTCGTCGAGACCGGACAGCAGTGTCACCTTGCCGCTCAGGTCGTCCGCCCAGAGATCACTCAGGTGCTTGATCTCCCGGCCGAGCCTCTTGCGGTTGTACGCGATGCCGGTGATCCCGGACTGCCAGGGCACGCTGTGCGTCCGGCCCTCGTCGAAGGCGGGCGAGCGCAGCTGCGGGTCGAGGTACTTCGCCACGTTGGGCTGCTTGGCCCGGTCCATCTCCTGGACCCAGCCGAGCCGGACGAAGCGGGCGGCCATCCAGTCACTCATGACGATCAGGTCCCGGCCGGTCTGCTGGTGGTTCATCAGCGCCGGGCTGATCTTGCCGAAGAACTCGTCGTTGTCGTTGATCTCCTCGGTGTACGTGACGGAGATCCCGGTGCGCTTGCTGAACGCGTCGAGGGTGGGCCGCCTCGACGCGTCCTCGTCGTCGGTGTCGATGTAGAGCGGCCAGTTGGCGAAGTGCAGGGAGTGATCGCCTGCGGAGTAGTCGCGTCCGGCACGGTCGCCCGGCTCCACATAGGCGGCGGGCACTCCGCAGCCGGCCAGTGTGACACCGGCCGCCCCCGCCCCGAGGGCGCGGAGCAGGGACCGGCGGGACATGGGGTTCTTCGGGATCGCTCGCACCTGCGCAGGATGCACGCCGCCGGGTGCGCCGGGCAATGGACCAACCGTCCAGCGGGGCCCGCCCGGTGCGCACACCCTGTCGAGGGCGGGCGGGGGCCGGGAGGTACGGAAACGGCCCCCGGGCACTCGCACAGTGCGCCCGGGGGCCGTATCCGTACCGCTGCGGTGACGCTCAGCCGTCGAGCGAGGTCATGACGTGCTTGATGCGGGTGTAGTCCTCGAAGCCGTAGGCGGAGAGGTCCTTGCCGTAGCCGGACTTCTTGAATCCGCCGTGCGGCATCTCCGCGACGAGCGGGATGTGGGTGTTGATCCACACACAGCCGAAGTCGAGGTTCTTGGACATCCGCATGGCGCGGGCGTGGTCCTTGGTCCACACCGAGGAGGCCAGCGCGTACTCGACGCCGTTCGCCCACTCCAGGGCCTGGGCCTCGTCGGTGAACGACTGGACGGTGATGACCGGGCCGAAGACCTCGTTCTGGATGATCTCGTCGTCCTGCTTGAGCCCGGAGACGACGGTCGGGGCGTAGAAGTAGCCCTTGTCGCCGACCCGGTGGCCGCCGGCCTCGACCTTGGCGTGGGCGGGGAGCCGCTCGATGAAGCCGCTGACCTGGGCCAGCTGGTTGGCGTTGTTGAGCGGGCCGTAGAGCACGTCCTCGTCGTCCGGCAGGCCGGTCTTCGTGTCGGCGGCGGCCTTGGCGAGCGCGGTGACGAACTCGTCGTGGATGGACTCGTGGACCAGGACGCGGGTCGCGGCCGTGCAGTCCTGCCCGGCGTTGAAGTAGCCCGCGACCGAGATGTCCTCGACGGCCTTGGCGAGGTCGGTGTCCTCGAAGACGACGACGGGCGCCTTGCCGCCGAGCTCCAGGTGGACGCGCTTGACGTCCTTGGCGGCGGACTCGGCGACCTGCATGCCGGCCCGTACCGAACCGGTGATGGAGGCCATCGCCGGGGTCCGGTGCTCGACCATCGCGCGGCCGGTGTCGCGGTCGCCGCAGATGACGTTGAAGACGCCCTTGGGCAGGATCTGCCCGATGATCTCGGCGATCAGCACGGTGGACGCCGGGGTGGTGTCGGAGGGCTTGATGACCACGGTGTTGCCCGCGGCGAGGGCCGGGGCGAACTTCCAGACGGCCATCATCATCGGGTAGTTCCACGGCGCGACCTGCGCGCAGACACCGACCGGCTCGCGGCGCACGATGGAGGTCAGACCCTCCATGTACTCGCCGGCCGAGCGGCCCTCCAGCAGCCGGGCGGCGCCCGCGAAGAAGCGGATCTGGTCCACCATCGGCGGGATCTCTTCGGTGCGGGTCAGCCCGAGCGGCTTGCCGGTGTTCTCCGACTCGGCCGCGATGAGGTCCTCGGCACGCTCCTCGAAGGCGTCCGCGATCTTCAGCAGCGCGCGCTGCCGCTCGGCGGGCGTCGCATCGCGCCAGGCGGGGAAGGCCGCGGCGGCGGCGTCCATGGCCGCGTCGACATCGGCCTCGCCGGAGAGCGGTGAGGTCGCGTAGACCTCCTCGGTCACCGGGTTGACCACCTCGATGGTCCGCCCGTCGGCAGCGTCGCGGAACTCTCCGTTGATGTAGTTGCGCAGACGGCGCACCTCGGTGGTCACAGCCGGCACTCCTGCTCTGAAGTCCAATGGGTGAGACATCCAGCCTAGTCGCACGAGTATCGCTTTCGACATAGCTACCCGCCGTGAACTTCGGATTCAGTGAGATTTGATCCCCTCAACAACGAATTTCATCGATTGAGGGTTGCAAGACTGACGAGTCCCGGTGCAGAGTGGCTCCGTGGCCAGTCGCAGCGCAGACTCCAGGACCGGGAGCGGATCGTCCCCAGCGGTCGATTCCGTGTCCCTCGCAATCATCGAACAGCTCCAGGAGGACGGCCGGCGTCCGTACGCCGCGATCGGCAAGGCCGTCGGCCTCTCGGAGGCGGCCGTGCGCCAGCGCGTCCAGAAGCTGCTCGATCAGGGCGTGATGCAGATCGTCGCCGTCACCGACCCGCTCACCGTGGGATTCCGGCGGCAGGCGATGGTCGGCATCAACGTCGACGGTGATCTCGATCCCGTCGCCGAGGAGCTGTCGGCCATGGCCGAGTGCGAGTACGTGGTGATGACCGCGGGCTCGTTCGACCTGATGGTGGAGATCGTCTGCGAGGACGACGACCACCTGCTGGAAACGATCAGCAAACGCATCCGGGCCATCCCCGGAGTGCGCTCCACCGAGAGCTTCGTTTACCTCAAGCTCAAGAAGCAGACCTATATGTGGGGAACCCGATAGCCGTGAGCAAGGACCTCAGCCGGACCGCGTACGACCACCTGTGGATGCACTTCACCCGCATGTCGGACTACGAGAACGCGCCCGTTCCCACCATCGTGCGTGGCGAGGGCACCTACATCTACGACGACCAGGGCAAGCGCTACCTCGACGGGCTGTCCGGCCTGTTCGTGGTCAACGCCGGCCACGGCCGGCACGAGCTCGCCGAGGCCGCGTACAAGCAGGCCCAGGAGCTCGCCTTCTTCCCGGTGTGGTCCTACGCGCACCCCAAGGCGGTCGAGCTGGCCGAGCGCCTCGCCGACTACGCCCCGGGCGACCTCAACAAGGTCTTCTTCACCACCGGTGGCGGCGAGGCCGTCGAGACCGCCTGGAAGCTGGCCAAGCAGTACTTCAAGCTCAAGGGCAAGCCGACCAAGTACAAGGTCATCTCGCGTGCGGTCGCCTACCACGGCACCCCGCAGGGCGCCCTGTCCATCACCGGTCTGCCGGCCCTCAAGGCCCCCTTCGAGCCGCTGGTCCCCGGCGCGCACAAGGTGCCGAACACCAACATCTACCGCGCCCCGCTCTTCGGCGACGACCCGGAGGCCTTCGGCCGCTGGGCCGCCGACCAGATCGAGCAGGAGATCCTCTTCGAGGGCCCGGAGACCGTCGCCGCGGTCTTCCTGGAGCCCGTGCAGAACGCCGGCGGCTGTTTCCCGCCCCCGCCCGGCTACTTCCAGCGCGTCCGCGAGATCTGCGACCAGTACGACGTGCTGCTCGTCTCCGACGAGGTCATCTGCGCCTTCGGCCGGCTCGGCACGATGTTCGCCTGCGACAAGTTCGGCTACGTGCCGGACATGATCACCTGCGCCAAGGGCATGACCTCGGGCTACTCGCCGATCGGTGCCTGCATCATCTCGGACAAGCTCGCCGAGCCGTTCTACGAGGGTGACAACACCTTCCTGCACGGCTACACCTTCGGCGGCCACCCGGTCTCCGCGGCGGTCGGCCTCGCCAACCTCGACATCTTCGAGCGCGAGGGCCTCAACCAGCACGTCCTGGACAACGAGAACGCGTTCTTCACCACGCTCCAGAAGCTGCACGACCTGCCGATCGTCGGCGACGTCCGCGGCAACGGCTTCTTCTACGGCATCGAGCTGGTGAAGGACAAGGCCACCAAGGAGACGTTCACCGACGAGGAGACCGAGCGCGTCCTGTACGGCTTCCTCTCCAAGGCGCTGTACGACAACGGCCTGTACTGCCGGGCCGACGACCGCGGCGACCCGGTCGTCCAGCTCGCGCCGCCGCTGATCTCCGACCAGTCGACGTTCGACGAGATCGAGGGCATCCTGCGGTCCGTCCTGACGGAGGCCTGGACGAAGCTCTGACCCGTAGCCCGGACGGCCTCCCGGCCGAGCCCGGCTTGACCACCGCTTGACCGTCCCGCGACGGCCCTCCCGTGGTCATTTCATACGGTCCAACGCGGCCCGGATGCGCCCATTCGAGTGGGAAGAAGCGCACCCGGGCCGCGTGCTGTGCGCCTCCCGTGGTTCGAATCCTTACGGTGCCGAGTGACCGATCGGCCCCCTCTTCGTTCCCCCGTACGGGGGAACGGGATATCTGATCTGAACCGAGGTGTACGCCATGGTGGCCCCGCCGGACAACGACGTGATCTGGGCACGTTCCCTGCAGCACTCCCACAACGGCTCACCCGCGCTCGGCGGAGTCTCCCTGGGGATCCGCGACGGCGAGATCCTCGCGGTGACCGGACCGCGAGGCAGCGGCAAGACGACCCTGCTGCACTGCCTCTCCGGCCAGCTCGTCCCCCAGCAGGGCGAGGTGTGGTTCAACAGCGTCCCCGTGCACACCATGGGCCCGCGCCTGCGCGAGCGGCTGCGCCGCGACAAGTTCGGCTGGATCGCCCCGGAGCCCCAGCTCGTCCCGGAGCTGAACACCTGGGAGAACACCGCCCTGCCGCTGCTGCTGCGCGGCTGCTCGCACCGTGAGGCCAAGAAGGCCGCCATGGAGTGGCTGGAGCGCCTCGACATCGGCGCGTGCGCCAGGAAGCGCCCGCACACCCTCCAGCAGAGCGAGCGCCAGCGGATCTCGGTGGCCCGCGCCCTGGCCGCCGCACCGTCGGTGATCTTCGCCGACGAGCCGACCGCGACCCTGCACCGCACCGACCGCACCCATGTGCTGCGGACGCTGACGAGCGCGGCCCGCTCGCACGGCATCACGGTGGTCCTCGCCACGCACGACGCGGAGATCGCCGCGCTCGCCGACCGCGCCGTGCCCCTGCTGGACGGACGCCGGGTCGCCACGGTCGCCCTGCCCGCCGTGACCGATACGGAGGGCCGCGCGGCGTGCTCGCTCTCCGTCTAGCCCGCGGTTCCCATCCCCTGGTCCTGATGCGGCGGCTGCTGGTCGCGGCCGCCTCCGCCGGGGTCGGCTTCCTTCTGCTGTGCACCCTCGGCTACGCCTCCGGGCACCCGGCGCACTCGGCCGGTTCGGTGCTGCGGCTGCTGTGGTGCTTCGTACCGCTGGCCGCCACGGTGCAGTTCGCGGTCGCGGTGGCGCGTACGGACCCGAGCACCCGGCCGCGCTCCGGACTGTCCGCGGTGGGCCTCGGACCCGTCCGGCTCAGCGTGCTCGCAGCGGTCTCCACCGCCGTCTCGTGCACCCTCGGCTCGATGGTGGCGCTGCTCTTCTTCCTCCACCTGCGCGGCGACCTGGCCGGGCTGCCCTTCGACGGTGCGGCCGCCGGGCTGCTCGACGCGGACGCCCCGCTGCCCCTGGCCGCCGTCCTCGTACTGCTGACCCTGGTGCCCGCGGCCGCCGCCACGGCGAGCGCGCTGGCGCTGCGCACCAGGCCGTTGCGGGACGCGGGCGTGCAGGACGACACCGAGGACCTGGTGCCGGCCGAGCAGATCCCGGCCCCCGCGGCCGCGCCGACCGGGCTTCCCTGGGGTGTGGCGCTGACGGCCGCCGGTCTCGCGGTCGAGGCGTACGCGAGCCGGGGTTCGGCCGGCAGCCCCTTCCCGCTGCCCGGAAAGCTCGACGCCACGCCGGCCTGGGTGCTCGCGGGATGGACGCTGACGGCGATCGGCCTGGCCATGGCGGGCCCCGGACTCACCTACCTGTCCGGCCGGCTGCTCCAGGCGGTGCGCCCCGGCGCCGTACGCCTGCTGGCGGGCCGGGTCCTGATGGACGAGGCGCGCCGGATCGGCCGGCCGCTGGGCGTCGTCTGCGCGGTCCTCTCCGCCGTCATCGCCGCGTTCGCCCTGTACGGGACGGGGCCGCGCCCCTTCGGCCCGCTCACCGCACTGGGCGCCGTCCTCGTCATCGGCTGCACCACCGCGACGCTGCTGACCTCGGCGCTGGAGGCGAGGCAGGCCCGCGCCGAGACGGCACGGGCGCTGCTGCGGATCGGCGCCCCGGCCGCGGCCCTGCGCGCGGCGACGGCGCTGCGTGCCGCCGTGCTGCTGCTCGTCTTCGCCCCGCTGACCTGGGCGATCGCCGAACTGGCCGCACTGCCGCTGACCGCCTGAACGGACCGGCCGGGGGCGCCTCTCCCGGCCGGTCCCCCGAGTCGTTTCGGCGCGAGGCCCTAACATGAGGGCGTGGAGAGCCCGCAGGACGCCCTTCCCGCACCCGGCACCGAGATCGAGTCGCTCGCCGGGTTCGACGCGGCGGCCGCCGCCGGTTCGCTGGCCGGACACCGCGTCCAGTCCCTGGACCTGACGGACCGCAGCGCGGCCCTGCTGGCCGCCGACACGTCCGGCACCGTGTTCCTCGGCTGCCGGATGGAGTCCCGGGCGGCGGAGAAGGTACGGGCCGACGGCGCGTTCGTCTTCCCGCCGGTGCCCGGACTCCCCTTCGACCCGTACCGCGGTCTGCTGTACTCCCCCGACGCGCTCTACGACGGGCTGACGCAGGGCGGTTACGAGGCGACGCCCGATGCCCGCGCCTACCGCTGGTTCCAGCGCACGCGCTCGGACGGTGACGCGTTCGCCTCCATGCTGCGCGCGCTCCACGACGACGCGGTGTCCGACGCCCTGGACGAACTCCTCGCCGGGGCACGGGTGGTCGGTGTGATGGGCGGCCACGCGACGCCCCGCGGCAGCGCCCCGTACACCTCGGCCGCCCGCCTCGGCCGGACCCTGGCCCGCAGCGGTCTCACGGTGGCCACCGGCGGCGGCCCGGGTGCGATGGAGGCGGCGAACCTCGGCGCCTACGCGGCGCCGCTCCCCGACCCGATGCTGGACGAGGCCTGCGGACTCCTGGCCGCGGTCCCCTCGTTCACCCCGTCCGTCACCGACTGGGCGACGGCCGCGTTCGGCGTGCGGGAGCGCTGGCCCGGCGGGGGCGGTTCGGTCGCGATCCCCACCTGGTTCTACGGCCACGAACCGCCGAACCCGTTCGCCGGCCGCATCGCCAAGTACTTCGCCAACGCCCTGCGCGAGGACGGGCTGCTCGCACGCTCCACCGCCGGCGTCGTGTTCCTCCCGGGCGCGGCCGGCACCGTCCAGGAGATCTTCGACAGCGCCACCCCGAACTACTACGGCTCGCGCGGTGAGCCGTCCCCGATGGTGCTGGTGGGGCGCGACCACTGGACGCGGGAACTGCCGGCCTGGCCGCTGCTCCGGGCGCTGGCCGCGGACCGGCCGATGGAGTCCCGACTCGCCCTGGTCGACACGGTGGAGGAGGCGCCCGGGGCGCTCGAGCGGCTGTCGCGGAAGTAGCGTCCGCCACCGGTCACACGAGGGCGGGCAGTACGACACTCTCCGCCGCGGCGAAGGTGACACCGACCCGCGCCCCCTCGTCCGGTGTGCTGTTCAGCGGGCACTGCGCGTCCAGGGCCGGTCCGTGGTCGGGGTGCAGCGTCACGGCGACGTGGTTGCCGCGGAAGATGCGGGCACCCACGGTGCAGCGCAGACCGTCCCCCGGGTCGCCGATGAGGACTCCGGCCGGACGTACCAGCAGGTCGCAGGCGCCCTGCGGTGATCCGGCGGGCACCGGCACCTTGCCCCAGTCCGTGTCGGCCGCCTCGCCGGTGACCGTCGCCCCGACCACGTTGTCGAAGCCGAGGAAGCGGGCGACGAAGGCGGACGCGGGACGCTGCCAGACCTCCAGAGGGGTGCCCACCTGGGCGATGCGGCCGTCGCGCATCACGACGACCCGGTCGGCCAGCGCGAAGGCCTCGCCCTGGTCGTGGGTGACGGCGAGCACGGTCGTACCCAACCGGCCGAAGAGCGTGCGCAGTTCGACGACGAGCCGTTCGCGCAGGCTGCGGTCGAGCTGGCCGAGCGGCTCGTCGAGCATCAGCAGCTTGGGCCGGGGGGCGAGGGCCCGCGCGAGGGCGACGCGCTGCTGCTCCCCGCCGGAGAGCGTGGCGACGGCGCGGCGTCCGGCGCCGGGCAGGCCCACCAGGTCCAGGAGTTCGGTGACCCGGCGGTCCTGCTCGGCGCGGTTCACGCCGTGCATGCGCAGCCCGAAGGCGACGTTGGCACCGACGTCCCGGTGCGGGAACAGCTGGTGGTCCTGGAACATCAGCCCGAGCCCGCGCCGGTGCACGGGCACACCGTCCTGGTCGGCGCCGTCGAGCAGCACCCGCCCGCCGTCGGGCTCCTGGAGTCCGGCGACCACCCGCAGCAGAGTGGACTTGCCGCTGCCGCTCGGCCCCAGCACGCAGACGATCTCGTGCTCGGCGACCTCCAGGTCCACCGCGTCGAGCGCCGCGCGCTCACCGAAGCGGACGGTGGCCGATTCGAGTGTCAGCATCTCTAGAACTCCCCGGATCGGTCGGTGCGGATGCGTTCGAGCAGCAGCAGCGACACCGCGCACACGAGCATCAGGATGGTGCTGAGGGCCATCGCCTGGCCGTAGTTGAGTTCTCCGGACCGCCCCAGCAGCCGGGCGACGGCCACCGGGAGCGTCGGGTTGTCGGGCCGTGCGATGAACACGGTGGCCCCGAACTCCCCGAGTGACACGGCGAACGCGAATCCGGCCGCGACCAGCAGCGCGCGGCGCACCAGCGGCAGGTCCACCTCGCGCCAGGCCCGCAGCGGCGAGGCGCCGAGCACCGCGGCGGCCTCGCGCAGCCGCCCGTCCACCGCTCTGAGGACCGGCAGCATGGTCCGTACGACGAAGGGCACCCCGACCAGCGCCTGGGCGAGCGGCACCAGGATCCAGGAGGTCCGCAGGTCGAGCGGCGGTTCGTCGAGGGTGATCAGGAAGCCGAAGCCGACGGTGACGGCGGAGACCCCGAGCGGCAGCATCAGCAGCGCGTCGAAGCCCCGGACCAGCCGACCCGCCTTCCGGGTCAGGGCCGCCGCCGCCAGTGCGCCGACGACCAGTGCGATGGCGGTAGCGACCAGGGCGTACCGCATCGAGTTCCAGATCGCTTCGACCGGCGCGACCAGGAACGTTCCGTTGTTGGCCTCCGCCGATCCGAGGGCGCGGTAGTACGCGAATCCGTGGCCGCCGGACACGTCCAGCGACCGCTCCACGAGAACGGCGAGCGGCAGCAGGATCAGCACCAGCACGGTCAGCAGCACCGCGCCGAGCAGCGCCCACTGTCCCGCACCACGCGGTCTGCGGGCGGTCTGCGCCGGGTCGACCAGCTTCAGCGCCCTCTCCCTGCGGCGCACGGTCCACGCGTGCACGGCGAGGACGGCGCCGACCGCGACGAACTGCACGAGTGTCAGCACGGCGGCCGTGGGCAGGGCGAGCAGCTGCGCGGTCTGCCGGTAGATCTCCACCTCCAGCGTGGAGTAGCCGGGGCCGCCGAGGATCTGCACGACACCGAACGAGGTGAAGGTGAACAGGAAGACCATCAGCGCGGCGGCCGCCACGGCGGGGGCGAGCGCGGGGAGCGTGACCCGGCGCCAGGCGGTGAACCGTCCGGCGCCCAGGACCCGCGCTGCCTCCTCCTGCCGTGGGTCGAGCTGCGACCAGAGTCCGCCGACGGTGCGCACGACAACCGCGTAGTTGAAGAAGACATGGGCCAGCAGGATGGCCCACACGGTGGTGTCGAGCCGTACGCCCCACAGCTCGTCGAGGAAGCCGCCGCGTCCCAGCAGCGCGAGGAACGCGGTACCGACGACGACGGTCGGCAGCACGAACGGCACGGTGACGACGGCCCGGAGCAACTGTTTGCCGGGGAAGTCGAAGCGGGCGAAGACGTACGCGCCCGGCAGCGCGAGCAGCAGGGTCAGCGCGGTCGAGGCGAGGGCCTGCCAGAAGGTGAACCAGAGGACGTCCTGGATCTCGGGCCGGCTCAGCACCTCGCCGAACCGTCCGAACTGCCATACCCCGCCGTCCTTGAGCCCGCGTCCGACGATCGCGATGACGGGGTAGGCGAAGAACAGGGCGAAGAACAGGGCGGGCACGGCCATCAGGCCGAGCCGCACCGCGCCCCCGCGCAGCGACCGGGCGCGCGCGGTTCTCCCGCGCGCGCCCGGTCCGCGTACGGGAGTCTTCGCTACTTCACTACGAGCGAGGACCATGACTGGACCCACTGCTCACGGTTCTTGGCGATCGCGTCCGGGGCGACGGTCGTCGGCCTGTCGGCCGTGGCGCCGAACTTCGTGAAGAGGTCCGGCACCTTCGCGCCCTTGGTGACCGGGCTGACGAACATGTTGAGCGGCATGTCCTCCTGGAACTCCTTGCTGATCAGGAAGTCCAGCAGGGCCTTGCCGCCCGCCTCGTTCTTCGCGCCGTCGAGCAGACCGGCGAACTCGATCTGGCGGAAGCACGTACCGGTGGAGACACCGGTCGGGGCGGCCTTCGGCTGCGGGTCGGCGTACAGCACCTCGACGGGCGGGCTGGAGGCGTAGCTGACGACCAGCGGCCGGTCGGCCTTGGCCTTCCTGCCGCCCGCGGAGCCGGAGAACTCCTCGTTGTACGCCTGCTCCCAGCCGTCGACGACCTTGACGCCGTTGCTCTTCAGCTTCTTCCAGTAGTCCTGGTAGCCGTCCTCGCCGTAGGTGGCGACGGTGCCGAGGAGGAAGCCGAGGCCGGGCGAGGAGGTCGCCGCGTTCTCGGTGACGAGGAGGTTCTTGTACGCCGGCTTCGCCAGGTCGTCGAAGGTCTTCGGCGGCGCGAGCTTCTTGTCGGCGAAGTACTGCTTGTCGTAGTTGACGCAGATGTCGCCGGTGTCGACCGGGGTCACCCGGTGCTTGTCGGCATCCAGCTGCACATCGGCCGCGACCTGGTCGATGCCCTTGGCCGCGTACGGCGTGAACAGGCCGTTGTCGAGGGCGCGCGAGAGCAGGGTGTTGTCGACGCCGAAGAACACGTCACCGCGGGGCGAGCCCTTGGTGAGGATCTCCTGGTTGAGGGCGGCGCCGGCGTCCCCGCTCTTCAGCACCTTGACGGTGTAGCCGGTCTGACGGGTGAACTCCTTCAGTACGGCCTTGGAGGCGTTGAAGGAGTCGTGGCTGACGAGGGTGACGGTCTTGGAGCCGGAGCTCCCGGTGGGTCCGGAACCGGACGCCGAGTCGTCGGAACTTCCGCAGCCGGCGAGGGCGGTCACGCCGAGTGCGGCGGCGACGGCCGTCACCGCGATCTTCTTGGTGGTGCTCATGTGATTCCTCCTGGAGTGACCAGGAAGAGACGCGGCCCTGCCCGCGCCGGTGGAAACCGGAAGCGGGCAGGGCGCAACAGCTTGAGTAAGGTCCGAACTTCCTACCCGGAATGACCCGGGCGAGGTTCAGAGGGTCTGCGGCCAACCTGTCCTTGGTGCCGCACTCTCAGCGCTGTGGCGCTCCCCTGTCGGAATATGAAGTTGATTTCGAGCTGTGAAGTTGTCTTCCGAGCCCAGGCTACACGGCCCTTTTCGGCCTCAGCGCTCGGATGCCGCCAGCTGTCCGCAGGCCCCGTCGATCTCCTGGCCGCGGGTGTCCCGGACGGTCACCGGCACCCCGTGGGCGGCGATCGCCTCGACGAACGCCTTCTCGTCCTCGGGCCGCGAGGCGGTCCACTTCGAGCCGGGCGTCGGGTTCAGCGGGATCAGGTTGACGTGCACGCGCTTGCCCTTGAGGAGCCGGCCGAGCCGGTCGCCGCGCCAGGCCTGGTCGTTGATGTCGCGGATCAGCGCGTACTCGATGGAGATGCGGCGGCCGGACTTCTCCGCGTACTCCCACGCGGCGTCCAGGACCTCGCCCACCTTCCAGCGGGTGTTGACGGGTACGAGGGTGTCGCGCAGCTCGTCGTCCGGGGCGTGCAGCGAGACCGCGAGCCGGCATTTGAAGCCCTCGTCGGCGAACCGCAGCATGGCGGGCACGAGGCCGACGGTGGAGACCGTGATCCCGCGCTGCGACAGCCCGAGGCCGTCGGGCTCGGGGTCGGTCAGCCGGCGGATGGCGCCGACCACCCGGTTGTAGTTGGCGAGCGGTTCGCCCATGCCCATGAAGACGATGTTGGAGAGCCGGGCCGGACCGCCCGGGACCTCGCCGTCGCGCAGCGCCCGCATGCCGTCCACGATCTGGTGGACGATCTCCGCGGTGGACAGGTTGCGGTCGAGACCGGCCTGCCCGGTGGCGCAGAACGGGCAGTTCATTCCGCAGCCCGCCTGCGAGGAGATGCACATCGTGACGCGCTCGGGGTAGCGCATCAGGACGGACTCGACGAGCGTCCCGTCGTGCAGCTTCCACAGCGTCTTGCGGGTGGTGTCGTCGTCGCAGCTGATGTGGCGGACCACGGACATCAGGTCCGGGAACATCGCCTCGGCGAGCTTGTCCCGCGATCCGGCCGGAATGTTGGTCCACTGGGCCGGGTCGGGCGCGTACCGCGCGAAGTAGTGCTGCGAGAGCTGCTGGGCGCGGAACGGCTTCTCGCCGACCGCGGCCACGGCTTCCCTGCGCTCGGCGGGCGTGAGGTCGGCGAGGTGCCGCGGGGGCTTCTTGGCTCCGCGGGGCGCGACAAACTGGAGTTCTCCGGGCTTAGGCATGGTTCTTCCAGTGTCGCAGACAGAACAGTGAGGGCCCGCCGCCCTGTGGACAACGGACCCTCACTCGTAAAAACGCAGGTCAGACGGGGTGACCCAAGAGCTTCTCAGCCGGAGCCGACGAAGATCACCATCAGCAGCCAGACCACCGGCGCGGTCGGCAGCAGGGAGTCCAGCCGGTCCATGATCCCGCCGTGCCCCGGCAGCAGCGTGCCCATGTCCTTGATCCCGAGGTCCCGCTTGATCATGGACTCGCCCAGGTCACCGAGGGTGGCGCTGGCCGCGACCGCCAGGCCGAGCAGCAGACCCTGCCACCAGGAACCGTCGTCGATCAGGAACTGCATGCACAGCGCGCCGGCCACCATCGCGAAGGCCACGGCTCCGAACAGGCCCTCGCGGGTCTTCCCGGGGCTGATGCGCGGTGCGAGCTTGTGCTTGCCGAACCGCCAGCCGACGGCGTACGCACCCGTGTCACTGACCACGGTCAGCAGCAGGAAGGTCAGAACCCGCTGCGGCCCGTCGTCGGCGGTCAGGAGCATGGCGACGAAGGTCGCCAGGAACGGCACGTAGAACGCGGCGAAGACTCCGGCCGTGACGTCCTTGAGGTAGCCCTCCGGCGGCTCGGTCATCCGCCAGACGAGCACCGCGAGGGCGGTCAGCGCCATGGCGATCCACGCGCCCTCGGCGCCGCGCGCGTAGCCGGCCACGACCATGGCGGCGCCACCGATCGCGAGCGGCACGAGCGGTGCCTTGATGCCCTTGCGCTCCTCCAGCCGGGAGGTGAGCTCCCAGAGGCCCACGACGACGGCGACGACGACCACGCCGACGAAGACGGCCTTGACGATGAAGAGCGAGGCGGCGACAACGGCCCCGAGTCCCAGGCCGACCCCTATGGCGGCTCCCAGATCACGGCCCGCACGCTTCTTCTGCGGGGGTGGCGGCGCGGTCGGCATGGGCTCCTGCGGCTTCTCTTCGCGGAACAGGGGGCCGCCGCTCAGGCGTGCGGCTCCCTGGTCCCGGTCATCACGGTCGTCAGCGTCTCTACCTGCGTCGGGAACGTCCGGCACGATGGGCATGGGCCGAGTCTGCTGGGCTTCATGCATATCGTATGCAGGACCCGCCGGAACGGCCCGCATCTCGGGCACGGCCCGGTGGCCGGTGGCCTGCGGGGCGCCCCAGGAGGAGTCGTTCATCAGACTTCGAGCAGCTCGGCTTCCTTGTGCTTCAGCAGCTCGTCCACCTGCGCGACGTACTTCGCGGTGGTGTCGTCGAGCTCCTTCTCGGCGCGACGCACCTCGTCCTCGCCGGACTCCTTGTCCTTGACCAGCTTGTCCAGCGTCTCCTTGGCCTTGCGGCGCACGGCGCGGATCGAGATCTTGGAGTCCTCGGCCTTCGTCTTCGCGACCTTGATGTAGTCGCGGCGACGCTCTTCGGTGAGGTCGGGGAAGGTCACCCGGATGATATTGCCGTCATTGCTCGGGTTGACGCCGAGGTCCGAGTCACGGATGGCCTGCTCGATGTTGCGCAGCGCGGTCTTGTCGAACGGCGTCACGACGGCCATACGGGGCTCGGGCACCGAGAACGAGGCCAGCTGGTTGATCGGGGTCAGCGCGCCGTAGTAGTCGGCGACGATCTTGTTGAACATCGCCGGGTGCGCGCGGCCGGTACGGATCGCGGCGAAGTCCTCTTTCGCGACGACGACGGCCTTCTCCATCTTCTCCTCGGCCTCGAGGAGGGTTTCTTCGATCACCACGTGCTCCTGCGTGTCTTGAGTGGGCCCGGCATGCTCGGGCCCGGCGGATCCTGCGTCGCGTCCTCACCTGCACGGTGTCCGACCGGCAGGCCGTTGTCCATCGTCCGGGGCCGTCCCGCAGCCCCGGGATTGCACCGGGACTCCCGGTGCGATCCCCCGGTTGTCAGGCCCGGGTGCCCTGGTCACTCACGAGCGTGCCGATCTTCTCACCCTTGACCGCGCGGGCGATATTGCCCGCGGTGGTCAGCTCGAAGACGAGGATCGGCAGCTGGTTGTCACGGCAGAGCGTGATGGCGGTGGCGTCGGCGACCTTGAGATCGCGGGCGAGCACCTCGCTGTACTCCAGGGCGTCGAACTTCACCGCTCCGGGGTTGGTCTTCGGGTCGGAGTCGTAGACCCCGTCCACGCCGTTCTTGCCCATCAGCAGCGCCTCGGCGTCGATCTCGAGGGCGCGCTGTGCGGCAGTGGTGTCGGTGGAGAAGTACGGCATGCCCATGCCGGCGCCGAAGATCACGACGCGGCCCTTCTCCAGGTGCCGTACGGCGCGCAGCGGGATGTACGGCTCCGCGACCTGACCCATGGTGATGGCCGTCTGGACGCGGGAGTCGATGCCCTCCTTCTCCAGGAAGTCCTGGAGCGCGAGGCAGTTCATGACGGTGCCGAGCATGCCCATGTAGTCGGACCGGGCCCGGTCCATGCCGCGCTGCTGGAGCTCGGCGCCGCGGAAGAAGTTGCCGCCGCCGATGACGATCGCGATTTCCGCGCCGTCCCGGACGACAGCGGCGATCTCGCGGGCGATGGCGTGCACGACGTCGGGGTCGACACCGAGACCCCCGCCGCCGGCGAACGCCTCTCCGGACAGCTTCAGCATGAAGCGTCCGGGCACCTTGCCGTCGTCGCGCTTGTGGTCACCTGTTGCGGCGTCCGCGCCCTTGTTCATGGAGATTCTCCTCGTGCACATACGAAGAAGGCCATTGCCTGTGGGTCTGGTGTCCCTCAGCGGCAATGGCCTCCTCGTCAGATCTGCGGTCGTACGGCGGTGTGCGGCCGTCGACTGCACCAGACCCTATCGGGGTCCACCGTTTTTCGCGGACGGACTCAGATGCCGACCTTGATGCGCGTGAAGCGCTTCAGGGTGACACCGGCCTCGTCCAGGACCTTCTGGACGGACTTCTTGTTGTCCAGCGCATACGGCTGGCCAAGGAGGGTGGCCTCCTTGAAGAAGCCGTTGACGCGACCCTCGACGATCTTCGGGAGCGCGGCCTCGGGCTTGCCCTCGGCGCGCGTGGTCTCCTCGGCGACGCGGCGCTCGGCCTCGACGATCTCGGCCGGGACGTCCTCGCGGGACAGGTACTTCGGCGCGAAGGCGGCGATGTGCTGGGCAAGACCCTTCGCCAGCTCGGCGTCGGCCTTGTCCAGCTCGACCAGGACACCGATCTGCGGCGGCAGGTCGGGCATGGTGCGGTGCATGTACACGGAGACGTAGGCGCCGTTGAACTGCGCGAAGCGGTCCAGGACGATCTTCTCGCCGAGATTGGCGTTGGCCTCGTCCACGAACGCCTGGACGGTCTTGCCGGGCTCGATCTCGGAGGCGAGAAGTGCCTCGATGTCGGCCGGGGAGGTCGCGGCGACGTGAGCGGCGAGCGTGTTGGCGACGGCCTGGAACTTGTCACCCTTGGCGACGAAGTCCGTCTCGCACTTCAGCTCGAGCAGAACGCCGGACGTCTTGTCCTCGGAGATGACGGAGACGACCGCGCCGTTCTCGGCAGAACGGCCTTCGCGCTTGGCGACGCCCTTCTGACCCTTGATACGGAGCGCCTCGACGGCTCCGTCGACGTTGCCGTCGGCCTCGTCGAGCGCCTTCTTGCAGTCCATCATGCCGGCGCCGGTGAGCTCACGGAGCTTCTTGACGTCAGCGGCGGTGTAGTTCGCCATGAGTCTGTATTTCTCTCTCGAAGTCTGAAAGATCTACGGGTGAACGGCGGGGGCGGTGCCTGTGGCACCGGCCCCCGCCGTCTTCAGCCGTGACGGGTGTCAGGCCTGCTCGGCGTCCGCGTCCGCGGCCGGAGCCTCGGCCTCGGCAGCGGGGGCCTCGGCAGCAGCCTCGGCGGCGGGGGCCTCGGCGGCCTCGGCGTCGGCGACCTTCTCGGTCTCGGCGGAGGTCTGCACCTCGGCGTCGGCCTTCTTGTCGCCCTCGAGCAGGTCACGCTCCCACTCGGCGAGCGGCTCGCCGGCGGCCTTCTCGCCCGGCTTCGAGTCGCCGGTCGCAGCGCCGGAGCGGGCGATGAGGCCCTCGGCGACGGCGTCGGCGATCACGCGGGTGAGCAGGGTGACGGAGCGGATCGCGTCGTCGTTGCCCGGAATCTTGTAGTCGACCTCGTCGGGGTCGCAGTTGGTGTCGAGGATCGCGACGACCGGGATGTGGAGCTTGCGCGCCTCACCGACGGCGATGTGCTCCTTCTTGGTGTCGACGATCCAGACGGCGCTGGGCACCTTCTGCATCTCGCGGATACCACCGAGGGTCTTCTCCAGCTTGGCCTTCTCGCGGGAGAGAACCAGGAGCTCCTTCTTGGTGAGGCCGGAGGCGGCCACGTCCTCGAAGTCGATGAGCTCGAGCTCCTTCAGACGCTGAAGGCGCTTGTAGACGGTGGAGAAGTTGGTGAGCATGCCACCGAGCCAACGCTGGTTGACGTACGGCATGCCGACGCGCGTCGCCTGCTCGGCGATGGCCTCCTGGGCCTGCTTCTTCGTACCCACGAACATGATGGAGCCGCCGTGGGCGACGGTCTCCTTGACGAACTCGTAGGCGCGGTCGATGTACGACAGCGACTGGAGCAGGTCGATGATGTAGATGCCGTTGCGCTCGGTGAAGATGAAGCGCTTCATCTTCGGGTTCCAGCGACGGGTCTGGTGACCGAAGTGGACGCCGCTTTCCAGCAGCTCCCGCATCGTGACGACGGCCATGGCCGTACTCCTTGGTGCTCGGTTGTCGCGACCGCAGGTTTGCTGTCGCGCCTGACGCCCCGACGCGCCGTGCCACGAGGGACCGAGGGGCGCGGCCACCTCCGCAGAGAGGGAGGTGGCGGGGCGTGCGAAGTCGACCCGGTGACCCGGATCGCCATAGGAAGTGTACGGGACCCGCCGGGTGCCGGGTGACGGCACTGTCCACAACCGGCCGGTGGTCCACAGATCCGGTCCATGATCCCCGCAGAACCGTGTGCCGGGGGACGGTTGTGCCATGCGATGCACAACTGACCGGGCGGTTGCCCGGATCCGGACGGGGGGCCGCCGCGCACCGGGCGGCGGGGCGGGGTGGTGGGCGCGGACGGCTTCGGTGGCGGCCGCCGCGGGGCTGCTCGCGACGGGGTGCGGCGGACCGCCGGCCAGGGCCCCGGAGTCGCCGCCGGCCGGCTACGTGACCACGCGGGCGTCCGCACTCGGTTCCGCGGGAACGCCGGCGCCCGGACCCGCGCCCGTCCCCGTGGAGCCGGACGGTGCACATGTCTGGCCGCTGGCGGGAAGGCCCGTGGTGGTACGGGGGTGGGAGCCGCCGGCCACCGAGTACGGGCGGGGACACCGCGGGGTGGACCTCGCCGCCGGACCGGGCACGGAGGTGCTCGCCGCGGCTGCGGGGCGGGTCTCGTTCGCGGGCGGGGTGGCCGGCCGCGGGGTGGTGGCGATCGAGCTGGCGGGGACGGGTGATCCGCCGCTGCGGACCACGTACGAGCCGGTGCGTCCCCTGGTCGCGAAGGGCGAACAGGTCATCGCGGGGCAGGCCGTCGCTGTCCTCGGCCGGGGGCCGTTCCACTGTTCAGCCGGCTGTCTGCACTGGGGGCTGCGCCGCGCGGCGGCTTATCTGGACCCGCTGTCGCTGCTGCCGCCCTCGCTGCTGCGGCGCGGGCCCTCGCGGCTGCTGCCGGTGTTCGGAGTGCCGCTGCCCGGGGCCCAGGGGCCGGCGCCGGACAACGCCCCGGCGGATACGGATCCGGCTCATCGCGCGTCCGTCGCATCTCCGGCGGCGGCCGGCGCGGTGGTGCGGCGCCGGTGTCAGTCCTGCTCGGCGGGGGCGCCCCGGAGGCCGTGCAGGATCATGGCGACGGCGGTGTCCGCGATCACGGCGGGCTCCTCCGCCACGCTCAGCTCGATCCGCCGGACCGCGGCGTCCACGGAACCCTGGAGCAGCATGGCCGCCAGCCGGGGCTGGTGGTGGCCGAGGTCGCCGAGCGCCTCGACGATCATGGCGATCAGACCGCCGTGCGCCGCCCGGATCTTCTCGCGGGCGCCCGCGTCCAGCTCGCTCGCGGAGATCGCGACAACGGCCCGGTGGCGGCGGTCCCCGACGAGGTCCAGCTGGCGCCTGATGTACGCCTCGATCTTCTCCTCGGGCGTCCCCGCGCGGTCCATCGCGTTCTCGACCTCGGCCGCCCAGACGGGGAAGTCGACGGCGCAGAGCTCTTCGACGACGGCGGCGCGGGAGCGGAAGTACTCGTAGACGGAGGACCGGGCGAGGCCCGTGCGTTCGGCGAGGGCGGGGAAGGTCAGCGCCTCCGTGCCTCCCTCGGACAGCAGGGAGCGCGCTGCGTCCAGGAGGGCGCCGCGCTGCATGGTCCGGTGCTCGGCCACGGAGGCCGCTCGAATCCTGGGCACGCATCCACTCTACGGCGGCCCGTGCCCGGGAGGGTGCGGGTGGCCCCCGCCGGTGGCCGAAGCCCTCCGGCCGGGCGGGATCCGCCCCCGGTCTCAGCGTCCCGCGTCGGCCAGCTTCGCGCGCAGCTGGAGCACCGACTTGGTGTGGATCTGGCTGACCCGGCTCTCGGTGACCCCGAGGACGTTGCCGATCTCGGCGAGGGTGAGTCCCTCGTAGTAGTAGAGCGTGACGACCGTCTTCTCGCGGTCCGGGAGGGTGTTGATCGCCCGGGCGAGCAGCCTCCTGAGCTCGTGGTCCTCGGCCACTTCCACCGGATCGTCGGCGGCGGTGTCCTCGAGCGTGTCCATCAGGCTCAACCGGTCGCCGCCCTCGCCGCCCACATGGAGCAGCTCCTCCAGCGCGACAACGTTGGCCAGCGACAACTGGCTGAAAACCGCGTGCAGATCCTCCAGCGCGATGCCCATCTCGGCAGCCACCTCAGCCTCCGAGGGGGTGCGCCGCAGTTGCGCCTCCAGCGTGGCGTAGGCGCGTTCCACGGCCCGCGCC
Organism: Streptomyces sp. NBC_00876; assembly: GCF_045207435.1. Taxonomy (NCBI): domain Bacteria; kingdom Bacillati; phylum Actinomycetota; class Actinomycetes; order Kitasatosporales; family Streptomycetaceae; genus Streptomyces; species Streptomyces sp. NBC_00876. Next base: position 6,202,867 of record NZ_CP108800.1, on the reverse strand, counting down.
TTCTGGCGCACGGAGCGCGGGATCCAGTCCAGCGCCCGGAGTTCGTCGATCATCGCGCCGCGGATGCGGGTGATCGCGTACGTCTCGAACTTGATCGCGCGCTCGATGTCGAACTTCTCGATCGCGTCGATCAGCCCGAAGACCCCCGAGGAGACGAAGTCCGCCTGCTCCACGTTGGGCGGCAGTCCCACGCTCACCCGGCCGGCGACGTACTTCACCAGAGGTGAGTAGTGCAGGATCAGCTGCTCCCGCAGCCTCCCGTCCCCCGTGGTCTTGTACGAACGCCACAACTCGTCGAGCGAGGCGGGGGCGGGAGGACGCACAGTGCCACGCGCAGCCGGTGGTACTGCCGCGCGGTCAGACCCGGAGGTGTGCTGGGGCATGTGGTGCCTTGAGCCGTTCTGCCGTGAAGTGCTGGGGACTTGTGTCTGGGGCGGAATCCTTGTGAGCGTAGCGTGACTGAGTTGTCGCGGTGCGCGCAGGATAAGGGATGGGTGCGGTCCGCTCCCGGCCGAACGGATATGACGCGGGACCCGGCGGCGGACATGACAGCACACACACGAGCGTGGACATGACTGCCGTCCGGGGCCACTGCCGCAGGCGGCGGCCCCGGAGGCGACGCTGAAGGATCCACCGAGGTCATCGGCATCACCTTTTCACCCGAATGCCCCAAATCAACAATCGCCTCGCCGCGCGTCGTCATTGCCAGTCGGCCGCCGCGTCAACTTCCATCCATCGCCATCGCGTTCGACGAACCCCAGTGAGTGCAGTTCGTACAGCTTGCCAAGCGCCTCGTCGGCGCTCGTTCCCGCGGCGCGTGCCACCTCGCGCCCGTTGACGGCGCCCCCGGCAGGAACCGCGTCCAGAACCCTGCCGCAGACGGCGTCCAGAAGGTCCCTGGGCAGCACCGGACCGCGTCTGGGAGGGGCCAGTTCCCCTATGTCACCCACCAGTTCAGCGACTTCGGCGGCGTCCGTCACCAGGACGCCCTCTCCCCGCAGGAGTTCATGGACGCCTGCCGACAGACCGCTGGTGGCGGGCCCCGGAACTCCCATGACGAAGCGGCCGAGCCGCTGGGCGCCGCGGGCCGTGGCCAGTGAACCGCTGCGGTATTCGGCCTCGACCACGACGGTTCCTCTCGTCAACGCGGCGATCACTCTGTTCCGGAGGATGAACCTGCTGCGGGTCGGGTGATCGGCCGGCGGCAGCTCGCCGATGACGAGCCCCTGTTCGGCCATGCGCCCGATCAGTTCGGCATGTCCGCGGGGGTAGGCGACGTCAACCCCGCAGGCCAGGACCGCCATCGTCGCTCCGCCGGCCGCCAGGGCGCCCCGGTGGGCCGCCCCGTCGACCCCGAAGGCCGCCCCCGAGACGACCACCCACCCCAGCTCCGCGAGCCCCGCACCCAGCGTCGTCGCCATGTGTGCCCCGTACGGCGTGCAGGCGCGGGCGCCGACCACGGCGACCGAACGCAGGGCCCAGAGCCGCAGATCGGCCTTCCCCCGCACCCACAGCCCGGTCGGCCTGGCGTCGCCCAGATCGTCCAGCTGGCTCGGCCACTCCCGGTCACCCGGGCAGACGAAGCGCCCGCCGACCGCGGCGACCGCCGCCAGGTCCCGCTCCGGGTCGACGCCCACGGCCCGCAGCCGATAGCCCGCCAGCCGCCGCACCGTCATACCGCTGAGCCGCTCGGCCGATCCGTCCCGGTCCGTGATCCGCCGCATCAGCTCGGCGCCACCGCACTCCCGCAGCCATCTGCCGCCGCGCTCGTCCCCCGGTTCCAGGACCCTGGTCAGTGCCGCCCGTGCCAGCCGCTCCCGTTCGCTCACCCCGCCGGGCATCCGCACCCGGTGCTGCGGGGCGGCCCCCGCACCGTTGTCCCCCGCCGGACCGGCTCCCCCGGCGGCCGCCCCGCGCCCCTCGGCCCCCGTCCCCGTCATGGCGCCCCCGCCGCCATCGAGACCCCCCGGGGGATCCCGCTCCGCAGTTCCAGCGCCATCGCGATGTCCGAGGCGTCGGGGCGGTCGGCCCCGCGGAGGTCCGCGACGGTCCACGCCACCCGCAGGACCCGGTCCAGGCCGCGCGCGGTGAGCAGGCCGCGCTCCATGTCCCGCTCGGCCGCCATCAGCGCGCCCGGCGCCGCGGCCAGCCTGGTCCGCAGCTCATGCCCCGGCACCTCGCTGTTGGTGGTCCAGGGCGTGCCGGCCAGCCGCTCGCCCGCCCGCTCCCGGGCTTCGCGCACCCGGGCGGCGACGGTCTCGGTCGGCTCACCGCGGCCACCACGCCCCATCAGGTCCTCGCGCCTGACCGGGTCCACGACCACACGCAGGTCGACCCGGTCGAGCAACGGCCCCGAGAGTCTGGCCTGGTAGCGCCGGACCGCGGACGGCGGGCATTCGCAGCCGGCCCCGCTCAAGGTGTGCCGCCCGCACGGGCAGGGGTTGGCGGCCAGCACCATCAGGAACCGGGCCGGCAGCCTCACCACCCCGGCACTGCGCGCCACCACCACATGCCCCGACTCCAGCGGCTGACGCAGCGCGTCCAGCGCCCGGACGGAGAACTCCGGCGCCTCGTCCAGAAAGAGAATCCCGCGATGAGCCAGCGAGACCGCGCCGGGCCGCGGCAGGCCGTTGCCCCCGCCGACCAGCGACTGCATGGTCGCCGAGTGATGCGGAGCGCAGTACGGGGCGCGGGCGACCAGGGGCTCCCCCGGCGGCAGGATGCCCGCCACCGAGTGCACGGCGGTCACCTCGAGGGACTCCTGCCTGGTCAGCGGCGGCAGGATCGCCGGCAGCCGCTCGGCCAGCATCGTCTTGCCCGCGCCCGGTGGGCCGGTCAGCAGGAGATGGTGGCCGCCGGCCGCGGCGACTTCCAGCGCCTTGCGCGGCCGCTGCTGTCCCGCGACGTCCGCCAGGTCCGGCCAGGCGCCCTCGCCCGCCGCCCGGCCCCTGGCGATGCCGGTGCCCATCCCGGCGCCGGGCATCATCAGCCCGGCCAGCATGGTGTCGGGACGCCCCTGTTCGCGGGCCTCCGGTTCGTCGGGCACCGGCTCGTCGCACAGGACGGCGATCAGCTGCCGCAGGCTGCGCACTCCGAGCACGGAGACCCCGGGGACCAGGGCCGCCTCGCCCGCGGTCTGTTCGGGCACGACAACCTGCCGGTACCCGGCCTCCGCCGCCGCCAGGACGGCGGGCAGTACCCCGCGCACCGGCCGTACCCGGCCGTCCAGCCCCAGCTCCCCGATCATCACCACGTCGGCGATCGACGCGGGATCGATCCGCTCGGCGGCGCCGAGCACCGCACAGGCGACAGCCAGGTCGAAGCCCGAACCCGACTTGGGTACCGAGGCGGGGGACAGGCCGACCGTGAGTTTCTTCTGCGGCCACTCGGCCCCGGAGTTGACCACCGCGGCCCTGACCCGGTCCCGGCTCTCCACCAGGCTCTTGTCCGGGAGCCCGACCAGGGTGAACGCCGCCACCCCGGCCTCCAGGTCCGCCTGGACCTCCACCACCACGCCCTCGACACCGACCAGTGCCACCGAGCAGGCACGCGCGAACCCCATCAGGCCACCCCCCGCGCATGCTCGGCCAGGGGCGCGCCACGCCTGGGCAGCACCACGCCGACGAGGTCGATCCGCACCCCGCCCGGCGGCGGACCGCCGTGCCGGTCCAGCCAGAGTCCGGCCAGCCGCCGCAAACGGTCCGCCTTGGCCGGGGTGACAGCGGCCATCGGATGCTCGAAGGCCCCCGCCCTGCGGGTCTTCACCTCGCAGATGACGAGCGCGTCACCGTCCCTTGCGACGATGTCGATCTCACCGGCGCGACAGCGCCAGTTCCGTTCCAGTACGGACATGCCCGCGTCGGCCAGCAGCCGCGCCGCCACGTCCTCGCCGTACCGCCCGAGTGCCCCCCGTGCGTTCATATCGGCACCACCTCCGGTACCGACTCTGACGCTTCGGCCCCCCGTCAGTGGATCTTGGTGGACAAGCAGGCGATTGTGGAGAACTCAGCCACCCGGAAGCTCGAGATCGCTCTTGTTGAGCTCCTCGATGTTGACGTCCTTGAACGTCAGCACCCGTACCTGCTTGACGAACCGTGCGGGCCGGTACATGTCCCAGACCCAGGCATCCGCCATGGACACCTCGAAAAACACCTCGCCCTGGACCGAGTGGACCTGCATCTCGTAGTCGTTGGTGAGGTAGAAGCGCCGTTCGGTCTCGATCACATATTTGAACAGACCGACGACATCGCGGTACTCCCGGTAGAGCTTCAGCTCCATCTCGGTCTCGTACTTCTCGAGGTCCTCGGCGCTCATTGACATGTTCCCCTTCAGCCGTGCGTTCCCCCATTGTGCGCCAGGCCACGGCGCCCCGGATGCTCAGGCGATTTCGGGGGCCAGGACCAGTGGCGTACGCGGAGGACCCTCGTCGAGCAGTGTGCGGAGCAGCCCGGCGAGTCTGGTCGGGTACACCGTCTCACGCGCCACCGACAGTTCGGCGGAGGTCCACCACCTCAGACCCGAGACACTGCGGCGTTCCAGCCCGGTCTGACCACTGGTGTCCGTCGTGGTCCGTGCCGTCCGGGCCAGGAAGTACCACTCGTCCTGCTCCCAGCGCCGTCCGTCGAACGGAAAGGAGCACATCCGCTGCCAGAGCAGCGGACCCAGCTCGACCTCCGTGATCCCGGTTTCCTCGGCCAGTTCGCGCAGTGCGGCCTGCTCGCGGGTCTCGTCGCCCTCGAGACCGCCGCCGGGAGTGAACCACCAGGTGCTCGCCGGATCCTCCGGTTCGAAGCCGTGCATCAGCAGAATGCGGTCGTCCGGGTCCAGGAGCACCAGGCGGGCGACCTTCCGCACCTCAGCCGACACCGGCGGTCGCCTTGTCCTGCTTGCTCCGCTTCGACCGGGAGGACCGGGCCGCGAGGGGGCCGTACACGGAACCGCCCAGGATGAGCACCACGCCCACGGCCATGGCTCCGAGCTGGAGCTTCAGCGGCCCTTCGGACGAGACCCCGCCCGGCAGCGCGGCAAAGGCCTGCGGCCGTCCGATCATCCCGCCCATCGGCCAGGCGACCGCATCCACCCGGGCCTGCACGGCGCTGCGCGGCACCGACCCCTGCCCGCCGTCCTCCAGATGGACCCGGGAGTCCAGCGAAACCCTGCGGTCGTCGCCCAGGAGGAAGAGCTTCCCCTTCGGCACCTCGGCCGTGAAGTCGCTCGCCGAGGCCGGGTCCACCGTCTGCAGATACGGTTCGTCGACGGGTATGCCGTTGACCGTGAGCCGGCCGTCCTTCCCGCAGCAGGCGACCTTGTCGCCGCCGATCCCGACGACCCGCTTCACCATCGGCATGTCACCCCACGCGGGGTCGGTGAACACGACCACATCGCCCCGGCGCACCTCGCCGCCGTCCACCCGCTGCGCCAGGACCCGGTCGCCGGCGTTCACCGTCGGCGTCATCGACTCGGTCGGCACCGTGTAGGGCCGGTACACCACGGCTCCCCAGGCGAAGCCGCCGAGGAAGAGCACACAGCCGACGGCCACGGCCAGTCCGGACAGCATGCTGCCCAGCCGTCCGCGGCCGTCATCGTCACGTCCTGTTCCACTCATCCCAGCGTCCCCCATCGGAGATCGACAATCGCTGATCCGAGTCGGCACCCTACCCGGCGGTACGTCCCTCGGTCAGCCTCCGCCGGCGCAGGAGCACGATCGGCAGCGCGCCGGCGAGTCCGGCCACACCCGGCGCGGCGGCGGCCACGGCGCTCACGCCCGGCTGGTCGAAGGTGTCCGGGACGGACAGCGCCGCCCAGTGGTTCAGCGGCCAGGCCACCACCACGGCCCGGCCCACGACCTTGTCGACCGGCACGAAGCCCTTGTTCGCGTCGTTGGTGTGGTAGCGCGAGTCCGAGGAGTCCTGCCGGTGGTCGCCCATCACCCAGATCTTGCCGTCGGGCACCTTGAACGGGCCGAAGGGCGCGTCGTCGCAGGCCGACCCGCCCGGGAAGATGTACGGCTCGTCGAGCGCCTTCCCGTTGACCTCGACGGGACCGCCCTTCTTGCACTCCACGGTGTCACCGCCGATCGCGATGGTCCGCTTGATCAGGTCCTTCTCCTCGGACGACGGCATCAGCCCGACGAAGCTCAGAAACTTCTGCACCACATTGGGCGTAGGGGTCGGCTCCCCGTTCAGCCAGCCGGCCGGATCGTGGAAGACGACCACCTCGCCGCGCTCCGGCTCCGAGCCGAACCACGGCGTCAGCTTGTCGACCAGCACCCGGTCGCCCCGCTGAAGGGTGTTCTGCATCGAATCCGACGGAATCGAGAACGCCTGCACCAGAAACGTCTTGATCAGCAGCGCGAGAATCAGCGCGATCCCGATCAGCAGCGGCAGCTCCTTCCAGAACGAGCCGGGCTTCTTCGCCTTCCTGCCGCTCCCCCGCGGACCACGCGCGCTCCCCGGCGCGTCCTGATCCGGTGTCACCCCCGCAGGATCGGAGCCGGACCCGGCGGCCCGCTCGGGCTGCTTCGTGGACTGTCCCTGTTCAGAACGTGCTCCGCCTGCCACGTCACTCACATTCATTCCTCACTCTGCGCCAACGCCTGCCCACGGGGCCGTGTCGAGGACAGGCCCGCCGTCCTGGATAACGAGTGGGGGTTCCGCAGGGCCGCTCCGTCTCCGGACCGCCTCTGCCGTCCGGGGCCGCCGGGCACGCGGCCCGCCCACCACGGACGACCGCCTCCGGCGGTCCGGCGTGCTCGCCGGTCCACCGGAGGCGGCTCATCGGTTACTTCGTCTGCCCGGCCGCGGTGCGGCTCCGCCTGCGCCAGAGCACGATCGGGAGCGCGCCCGCGATGCCGAGCGCACCCGGCGCCAGCGCCGCGGCGGCATTCAGCCCCGGCTGGTCGAAGGTCTTGGGCACCGGAAGGGTCGCCCAGCGGTTGACCGGCCACGCGATCACGATGGCCCGCCCGACGACCTCGTCCGTGGAGACGGTGCCACCGCCCGGAAGATCCTGGTGATACCGCGAGTCGAGGGAGTTCTGACGGTGGTCGCCCATCACCCAGATACGGCCCTTGGGGACCTTGACCGGACCGAACGGATCGTCGTTGCAGGGGGTGTTGCCCTCGAAGATGAACGACTTGTCGTCCAGCGCCTTGCCGTTGACCGTGACCGGGCCGTTCTTCTTGCACTCCACCGTGTCACCGCCGATCGCGATGACCCGCTTGATCAGGTCCTTCTCCTCGGCGGACGGCATCAGCCCGATGAAGCTCAGGAACTTCTGCACCACATTGGGATCGGGAGCCTGGGTGTCCTCCAGCCAGCCGCCCGGATCGTGGAAGACGACCACCTCGCCGCGCTCCGGCTCCGAGCCGAACCACGGCGTCAGCTTGTCGACCAGCACCCGGTCGCCCCGCTGAAGGGTGTTCTGCATCGAATCCGACGGAATCGAGAACGCCTGCACCAGAAACGTCTTGATCAGCAGCGCGAGAATCAGCGCGACGCCGATGAGAAGCGGCAGTTCCTTCCAGAAGGGGCGGGGCGTCTTCCGGGCCGTGCTGCCACTGCCCGCGGAGCCGCCGTCACCCTGCGCCCCGTCACTCTGCGCTCCGTCGTCCTGCGCCGCGTCACTCCGCGCTCCGTCCGCCGTCGTCCCGGCGGGCTCGGCATTCCCCGGAATGCCCGGCCGGTCCTCGGGCTCCTCGTGTCCGGATCGTGCGCCGACCGCCAAATCCCCCACATCCACTCCTCACTCCGTGCGACCGCCTGCGTCCTAGCCGGTGCAGGCCCACCACTCCCATAACGAGCGGGAGTTCCGCAGGGGTCGGGAGCCGGATCATTCCGTTGGGATCCTGGGACACACTATTCGACGGTGCGGAGGCCGCCGCCGTCCTGGCGCGCGCGTCCGGGACCGAGGAAAAAGCCGAGCGTTCCTCCAGCCCGCTCCAGTGCCCGAACGGCCAGACGATCCACATGGCCCGTCCCACTACCGCATCCTCGGAAACCGTGCCGTCAGCCGTCTTGTCGAGGTGGAAGCGCGAATCGGCGGAATTGGAACGGTGGTCGCCCATGACGAAGAGACGCCCCTGAGGAACCTTTACCTCGAATTTGATCGTGGAAGGGGAATCCCCGGGAAAGACATAGGGCTCGTCGACCGCCACCCCGTTGACGATGAGCCTGCCGTCCCTCTCGCAGCATCTCACCGTGTCGCCGCCCACCGCGACCACCCGCTTGATCAGATCCTGCTCGTCGTCGGAAGGAAGCAGGCCGATGAAGGTCAGCACCTCCTTCACCTGCTTGATGACGACGGGCGACCTCTTCTCCGTCACCGGATTCGGCGGCGGCCAGTCGGCGGGGTTCTTGAACACGACGACGTCGCCGCGGTGCGGCCTGGCCCCGAACCAGGGCGTCAGCTTGTCCACGAGCACCCGGTCACCGATCCGGATGGTCTGCTCCATCGACCCCGACGGGATCACGAAGGCCTGCACCAGGAACGTCTTGAGGACCAGCGCGATCAGCAGCGCCACCGTGATGAGGAGCGGTATCTCCTTCACGGCCGACCTGCGCCGTCTCCTCTTCACCTTGCGGGCCAGTTTGCGCCGCTCCGCCCGGGTGGGCAGCGAACGCGCGGCAGTCGGCCGGGTGCCGGTGGGCAGCGGTATGTCCGGGTCCGCCGCGCCGTGGCCCCGCCCGCGGTTACCCATGGTTCGCCGCCGGCGCCGGTACGCCGTCGAAGGCGGTGGTGCCCGGCAGTGAGCCCACCCGGCCCAGCGGCCAGCCGAACCAGTCGACCCGGCCGATCACCTTGGAGACCGGCACCATCCCACCGCCCGGCCCTCCCAGATGGTCACGCGAGTCACTGGAGCGACTGCGGTGGTCGCCCATCATCCACAGCGTGCCGTCGGGAACGACGATGTCGAAGGGGACCCGGGACGGCGCATCCCCCGCGAACAGGTAGTCCTCGTCCAGCGCCCGGCCGTTCACCTCGACCCTCCCCCGCTCGTCGCAGCAGACCACCCGATCGCCCCCCACACCCACCACCCGCTTCACGAAGTCGGTCTCGGCGGGCTCCGCGAGCCCCAGGGAAGCCGCCGCGCCGTGCAGCAGCCCGGTGACGGGGTTCCGGGGCTCGGGTTCCTGGACGAAGGAGCCGGTGCCGTCAAAGACCACCACGTCCCCGCGCCGCGGCACGGAGCCGAAACGGTACGCCAGTTTGTTGACGAGCACCCGGTCCCCGACCTGCAGCGTGGACTCCATCGAGCCGCTGGGGATCAGGAACGGCTGCACCAGGAACGCGCTGAAGAGCAGCACCACGGCCGAACAGACGGCACCGAGCACGAGGACGCGCCGCCACGGCATCGAGGCGGCGAAACGCTCCGGGATACGCGAGAAGCGCGACCCCTCCTCCGGTCCCGTAGCGGGTTCGAAGGAGCGGTCGCGCTCCTGGGGCTTTGCTTCCGTGTCCATCGGGGCCAGAGCCTATCCGGCCGTCCTGTGGACCAGGGAGTCAGCTCAGCGGTCGCGCTTCTCCTTGATCTTCGCGGCCTTGCCGCGCAGCTCACGGAGGAAGTACAGCTTGGCGCGACGGACGTCACCGCGGGTGACGAGCTCGATCTTCTCGAAGATCGGGCTGTGCACCGGGAAGGTGCGCTCGACGCCGACGCTGAAGGAGACCTTGCGGACCGTGAAGGTCTCGCTGACGCCCGCGCCCTGGCGACGGATGACGATGCCCTTGAACTGCTGGATACGGGAGCGGTTGCCCTCGATCACGCGCACGTGGACGTTGACGGTGTCACCGGGGCGGAACGCCGGGACGTCGGTACGCAGCGAGGCGGCGTTGACGCCATCGAGCAGGGAAGCCATGTTGACTGCTTTCTTCGCCGATGCCACAGGTCATCGACGGGAGAGTGATGAATTCGGGATGCTGATCGCGTCGGACGGGCGTCGGGACCATCCCCATACGTATGAGGAACGCAACGGCCGCTTTCCCCCTGTGGCAGGGGCGCACGCCGGACGTACAGCAGCGGCCTATTCTTCCACGGCCTGGGGCCTGCGCCAAAATCGGCCACCGGGCTCCGGCGACCAGCCGAGGATGGAGAGCATCTCGCGGTCCTTCTTGTCGAAGGCCGTCGCCTCGCAGCGCTCGATCAGATCGGGCCGGTTGAGCGCGGTGCGGCGGAATGCCTCGTCCCGGCGCCAGCGCGCGATCCGTCCGTGGTGGCCGCTGAGCAGGACATCCGGAATCCCCCGGCCGCGCCACTCGGGCGGCTTGGTGTAGACGGGGCCCTCCAGCAGGTTGGCCATCGCGCCGGGGGCGAAGGAGTCGTCCCGGTGCGATTCGGCGTTGCCGAGCACACCGGGCAGCAGACGGGCGACCGCCTCCGTGATCACGAGGACCGCGGCTTCGCCGCCGGCCAGCACATAGTCACCGATGGAGACCTCGACGACCGGCATCCGGGTGGCGTACTCGTCCGTCACCCGCCGGTCGATGCCCTCGTAGCGGGCCGGGGTGAAGACCAGCCAGGGCCGCTCGGACAGCTCGACGGCGAGCTCCTGGGTGAAGGGCCGACCACTCGGCGTGGGCACCACGAGCACCGGGGAGTGCGCCCCGGCCTCGTAACCGTCCGCCAGCGCCTCGTCCAGGGCGTCGCCCCACGGCTCGGTCTTCATGACCATGCCGGGACCGCCGCCGTAGGGGGTGTCGTCGACCGTGTTGTGGCGGTCGTACGTCCACTCCCGCAGATCGTGCACATGCACGTCGAGGCGGCCGCGGGCGCGGGCCTTGCCGACGAGCGAGACGTTCAGCGGTTCCAGGTACTCGGGGAAGATCGTGACGACGTCGAGGCGCATCAGGCGTCTTCCCCGGGTTCGGCGGAACCGGACTCGGCCGCAGCCGCCTCCTCGTCGCGCGAGGAGGCCACGACCGCCTGGCTCTCGTCGATCAGACCCGGCGGCGGCGTGATCACCGCGCGCTGCTCCTCCAGGTCGATCTCGGCGACGATCTCCTCGACGAACGGGATCATCACCTCGGTGCCGTCGGGACGCTCCACGATGAAGAGGTCCTGGGACGGCAGGTGCGTGATCTCGGTGATCCGGCCGACCTCGGTGCCGTCGGCGAGGACCACGTCGAGGTCCATCAGCTGATGGTCGTAGAACTCCTCGGGGTCCTCCGGGAGCTCCGCCGGGTCGACGTCGGCGATCAGCAGCGTGTTGCGCAGCGCCTCGGCGGCCGTACGGTCCCGTACGCCCTCGAAGCGCAGCAGCAGCCGGCCGCTGTGCACCCGGCCCGTCTCGATCGTCAGCGGCCCTGTCGAGGCCGGCTCGGTGGCCAGTACGGCGCCGGGTCCGAGCCGGAGCTCCGGCTCGTCCGTACGCACCTCGACGGTGACCTCGCCCTTGATGCCGTGGGCGCGACCGATCCGCGCGACTACCAACTGCACCTTGTGTCTCTCCTGTCGTACGACGACGGGCCGGGGTGGGCGCATGGCCCTCCCCGGCCCGTGCCGGTGTTCAACTCTGTCAGCGAACCTGATCCACATCGACGAGGTCGACGCGGATACCACGGCCGCCGATGGCGCCCACGACGGTACGCAGCGCGCGTGCGGTGCGGCCGTTACGGCCGATCACCTTGCCGAGGTCATCGGGGTGGACCCGGACCTCGAGCACACGGCCACGTCGCAGGGTGCGCGAGGCGACCTGCACGTCATCGGGGTTGTCGACGATGCCTTTCACGAGGTGCTCGAGAGCCTCCTCGAGCATGCTCAGGCCTCGGTCGACTCGGCGGGCGCGGCGGCGTCAGCAGCCTCGTCCGCCTTCTTGTCGGCCTTCTTCGCCTTCTGCGTGATGGCCTCGCCCTTGGACTCCTCACCGATGTCCTTGGTGAGGGCCTCGAACAGGGCGCGCTTGTCAGCCTTGGGCTCCGGCTGCAGCAGCGGCGCGGGGGCCGGAAGGCCCTTGTGCGCCTGCCAGTCACCGGTGAGCTTCAGGATGGCGAGAACCGGCTCGGTCGGCTGGGCGCCGACGGACAGCCAGTACTGCGCGCGCTCTGCGTTGACCTCGATGCGCGAGGGGTTCTGTACCGGGTGGTACAGGCCGATCTCCTCGATGGCCCGGCCGTCACGGCGGGTACGGGAGTCGGCGACGACGATGCGGTAGTGAGGCGAACGGATCTTGCCCAGACGCTTCAGCTTGATCTTGACTGCCACGGAAGTGGTGTCTCCTGGTCTATGACGTGGTTGGGCACAACAAAGATGCCACGTGGGGTTGCGGTACTCGGAGTGCCCGATGGACGCGTCAGCCGGAGGAGAGAGGGGTCCTATGCGACTGTCGAGTACAGCTGTCCATTGTGCCACACCCCATCGCCTCACCCCACCGCGACCACTGCCTCCGGAATCCGGAACGGCTTTCCGCAGCCGCCGCACACGATCGGGGCCTGCGCGAGGACCGAGGGAACGACGCGCACATTGCGACCGCAGTCGCAGACGGCCTTGACCCGCACGCCCCCTCCGGAGGAGCCGTGCCGGGCGGCGGGGCCGCGGAAGGAGCGCTTGGTGTCGGCGGCGGTGGCGACGGTGTGCGCCTTGAGGGCGCGCTGCAGTCGTTCCATCGTCGGCCGGTACCGGCGCTTGGCCTCGGGATTGAGCGTGACCAGCGAGAAGCCACTGCTGGGGTGGGGCTCCTCGGCGTGATCGAGGCCCAGCTCCTCGGCGATCGCGAGGAATCGACGGTTGTGGTAACGGCCGGCGCGCGAGGTGTCCCGGACACCTCGGGCGGCGGCGATGCCATGGACTGCCTCGTGGAGCAGTCGCTCGAAGGAGAGCTCGGCGCCACAGGCGGACGAGGACTCTCCGATCAGGGACTCGGGTGCGGCGAGATCGGGCAGCTCGGAGTGGTACCGCTGAATGTCGGCCCACGCCTGTGCCAGCTCTGCGGCAAGTACAGGTGGTGTCGTGCTCACGTCGTGACAACGAGCGCGAGTGCCCCGGTGTTCCGATTCCGGGCCATCCCAAATATTTTGCACGTACCAGTCAGTTGCCATTGATGCGTCCTGACGAGGGCGGGTGCGCTGATCTGCGGAGAAGCCTCACAGCTCGCACCAAGGTGGTACGTAGTGACGTGTACGCCCGGGCGCGCAGGCGGTGCGTACGCCCCCCGGAACACCGCCGGGCGCCCGGCGCAGGAGCCGAGAGTACCGGGAACGCCACCGGCCCCCGCCACCCGCTCCCCGGTACGGCGGGCGGCCTCGCGGAAGGGGTGGAACACGCTCGACGTGCCCGCTCCCGCGTGCCGGGTGAGACTGGGACGGCAGAACGCGAGGCAGCCCCCTTCGGGCACCCATGCCGTCCGGGTGCCCCGGCCACGGTGCTCCTCACGGGCCGGAGCAGGGGCCGCGGCACGGGCCGGAACGCGGGCAACCATTGCCCGCAGACCCCTGGACGCGGCGGCGGATGCGCAGTTCTCTGGCTTACGGGGGAAGCGCGCACGAACGGGGACGGGCAGACCGTCCACTCGAACACGACCGATCGGCATCACCGGAACCTCGGCGGATTGGGGCGCATTCCATGACACCAACGCTCGTCCGGAACCACAGGCCCGCGGAGCCGTCCGCCCCGGCGGACGGCGGTTCCCGCGCCCGTGACTGGGCCGAGATCCAGGAGCGGATGCTGGCCCCGCTGTACGAGGCGGTGTACCAGCGGCTCGAAGTGGGACCTGCCACACGGATGCTCTCCCTCGGCTGCGGCTCCGGCCTGGCGCTGCTGATCGCGGCCCGCCGCGGAGCACGGGTCACCGGTGTCGACACGGACCCCGAACGGCTCGCGCTCGCCCGCGTCCGGCTCCAGGAGGGCCCGCAGGACGGCTACGGGTCCCCCGCCGCCGGACCGCGGCTCCTGGAAGCCGTCCCGGCGGCTGCGGGCGGCGGGCCGTACGACCTGATCACCGCGTTCACCCCGATCGGCTGCGCGCCCGGGGACGACGACGATCTGGTGCGGACGATCGCTGCCGCGGCGCCGGTCCCCGGCCGGGGCAGCACGGTCGTCCTGACCGGCTGGGGCCCGCCCGAGAGGTGTGCGACCGAGGCGGTGCTGCGGGTGGCGACCCGGCTCGCGGAGTGCTCGCGCGCACCACGGACCGGCGGCGGGCGCGGGGCGCGGCGGGACGATCTGGAGGACGTGGCGTTCCGGTCCGGGCTGAAGCCCGACGGCTCGGGGCGGGTGGCGTGCCCGTTCGGCTACGCGGACATGGACAGTGCGGTACGGGGCCTGCTGTCGACGCGGCTCTTCGACGCCGCGGTGCGGGCGACGGACCGGTTCCAGGTGGAGAAGGAGGTCGCGGAGGCCCTGCACCCGCACCGGCGCCGCGACGGCACGGTCTGGATGCCCAACGTGTTCCGCTACCTCGTCTGCACGGCATAGGAACTCCGGACCTCCGGGAGGCGGCGGGACTCCGGACCTCCGGGAGGAGCGGGACACCGCCGCCTCCCGGAGGTTCCGCTACTTGGCCAGCCGGGTGATTCCGGCGGCCCGGTAGGCAGCCGCCTCGTCCAGCGTCTCGTTGGCCAGCAGCGCCGTGGCCAGCGAGTCCAGCCGGTCGCGGTTCTCGCGCAGCAGCCGGCACGCCTCCTCGTAGCACTCGTCGACGATGCGCCGCATCTCCCCGTCCACCGCGTCCAGCGTCGCGGGCGCCGCCGACAGTCCGTACGCCTGCTGGGCATCGCCCGGGATCGCCGTCAGCCGTCCCACCCGGTGGCTCATGCCCCAGCGGCCCACCATGCCCCGGGCCAGATTGGTGACCTGCTCCAGATCGCTCTCCGCGCCGGTGGTGATGACCGCGAACACCACCTGCTCTGCCGCCATGCCGCCGAGCGCGCCGATGATCCGGCCACGCAGGTACTCCTCGGTGTACGCGTACTTGTCGGCGTCCGGCGTCGAGAGGGTGACGCCCAGCGCCCGGCCGCGCGGCACGATGGTGACCTTGCGGACCGGGTCGGAGCCGGGCTGGAGCATCCCCAGCAGCGCGTGCCCGCTCTCGTGGTACGCCGTCCTGCGGCGTTCCTCGTCCGACAGGACCAGCGAGCGCTCCGCACCGAGCTGGACCTTCTCCAGGGCGTCCGAGAAGTCGGCGTTGTCGACCTCGGGCTGTCCCCGCTTCACGGCGAGCAGCGCGGCCTCGTTGGCGAGGTTGGCGAGATCGGCGCCGGTCATCCCCGGAGTCGTCCGGGCCACCTGGGCCAGGTCCACGTCCGGGGCCATCGGGATCTTCCGGGTGTGGATCTCCAGGATCGCCTCCCGCCCGTCCCTGTCCGGCGGGCTGACCTGGACGATCCGGTCGAAGCGGCCGGGGCGGGTGAGTGCCGGGTCGAGGACGTCGGCACGGTTGGTGGCCGCGAGCACCACCACGCCCTCCGAGCCGGAGAAGCCGTCCATCTCGGTGAGGATCTGGTTGAGCGTCTGCTCGCGTTCGTCGTGCCCTCCCATGCCCGAGCCGCCGCCGCGGGCCCGTCCGATGGTGTCGATCTCGTCGATGAACACGATGGCCGGGGCGACCTTGCGCGCCTCGGCGAAGAGCTCCCGTACGCGGCCCGCGCCGACGCCCACGATCATCTCGATGAACTCGGAGGCCGAGGCGGAGAAGAACGGCACACCCGCCTCGCCCGCGACCGCCCGCGCCAGCAGCGTCTTGCCGGTACCCGGAGGACCCGCGAGGAGTACTCCCCCGGGCATGCGGGCGCCCATCTTCCGGTAGGCGTCCGGGTTCTTCAGGAAGTCGACGACATCGTCGAGCTCGCCGGCGACCTCGTCGATGCCGGCCACGTCCTTGAACGTCGTACGCCGGTCCCCTTCCAGCTCGACCGGCTTGGGCGGGGCCTTGCGGCCGAAGCCGCCCATCCCGCCGCCCATGCCGCCGCGCGACATCCGCCGGGCGATGAACACCCAGAGCAGCACGAGCAGCAGCATCGGTGCCAGCGAGATCAGCAGGTTGGCCAGGAAGCTGCGTTCCTTGACGACGGGCTCGGCGGTGACCGTGACGTCGTCCTTGACCAGTTCCGCCCAGAGGTTGTCGTCGGCGAAGGCGGGCCGCTGGGTGACGAACTTGGTGTACTTGTCGTCCTTGCCCGGGACCTTCGCCTCCTTCTTGAGCTGCCCCTGGATGGCGTCGCCCTTGGAGTAGATCTTGGAGACATTGCCCGAGGTGACCTGCTTGCTGAACTCCGTGTACGCGATCGTCGGCTCTTCGTCCCCGTTGAAGAAGGAGAGCACCAGATTGGCGATCAGATAGACGGCCAGCGCGGTCAGCAGGAGCCCGCCCCAGCCTCCCGGCATCTTCCGGCCCGGCGGCGGGGGCGGCGGTGCGCCTTCGGAACGCCAGGGCTGGTCGGTGCGGTCGCGGGGAGGTACGGGGTTGGTCACGCGGTCTCCTCTGACGACAGCCGTTGAGCCGACATTAAGGGAGAAATACGGGCGAAGCCCTCGGAGCGGGGGCTCGCTGGGCCCATGGAGGGACCCGCCGACCCGCACACGCCCATGGCGGGACCCCGGCGCCCGCACACGCCCGAGGGGGCGCCCGCCGTGAAGCGGGCGCCCCCTCGGGGACGTAGAACCGGCAGGCGGATCAGCCCATGAACTTCTTGAACTCGTCCGGCAGCTCGAAGTTCTTGTCTTCCTGACCGGCCGGCAGGCCGAACGCGCCGCCCTGGGCCGCCTGCTCGCGGCGGGCCGCCTCGGCCTGCTCCTCGGCCTTGCGCTTCATCGGGTTACCGCTCTTGCGCTTGCCCTTGGCCTGCTTGACCTGCTTCTTCTGCCGGCCGGGGCCGCCGCCCATGCCCGGCATCCCGGGCATGCCCGGCATGCCGCCGCCCTGGGCCATCTTCGACATCATCTTGCGGGCCTCGAAGAACCGCTCGACCAGGTTCTTCACGGCGCTGACCTCGACGCCGGAACCCTTGGCGATACGGGCACGCCGCGAACCGTTGATGATCGTCGGCTCGGCGCGCTCCTTCGGGGTCATCGACTTGATGATCGCGGCGGTGCGGTCGACGTCGCGCTCGTCGATGTTGTTGATCTGGTCCTTGATCTGCCCCATGCCGGGCAGCATCCCGAGCAGCTTGGAGATGGAGCCCATCTTGCGGACCTGCTCCATCTGGGCCAGGAAGTCGTCCAGCGTGAAGTCCTTGCCGCCCTTGCTGGACGCCAGCTTGGAGGCCATTTGGGCGGCCTCTTCCTGGCTGAAGGTCTTCTCCGCCTGCTCGATCAGGGTGAGCAGGTCACCCATGTCGAGGATGCGGGACGCCATGCGGTCGGGGTGGAAGGCGTCGAAGTCCTCGAGCTTCTCACCGTTCGACGCGAACATGATCTGCTTGCCCGTGACATGGGCGATCGACAGGGCCGCACCACCGCGGGCGTCACCGTCGAGCTTGGAGAGCACCACACCGTCGAAGCCGACGCCGTCGCGGAAGGCCTCGGCGGTGTTGACCGCGTCCTGGCCGATCATCGCGTCGACGACGAAGAGGATCTCGTCGGGGCTGACGGCGTCGCGGATGTCCGCGGCCTGCTGCATCAGCTCCTGGTCGATGCCGAGACGGCCGGCGGTGTCGACGACGACGACGTCGTACTGCTTGGTCCGGGCGTACTCGATCGAGTCCTTGGCGACCTGGACCGGGTCGCCGACGCCGTTGCCCGGCTGGGGCGCGTAGACCGCGACGCCGGCGCGCTCGGCGACGACGCTCAGCTGGTTCACGGCGTTGGGGCGCTGGAGGTCACAGGCGACGAGCAGCGGGGAGTGGCCCTGGCCCTTGAGCCAGACGCCGAGCTTTCCGGCGAGGGTCGTCTTACCGGCACCCTGGAGGCCCGCGAGCATGATCACGGTGGGCGCGGTCTTGGCGAACCGCAGCCGCCGGGTCTCGCCGCCGAGGATGGAGACGAGCTCCTCGTTGACGATCTTGATCATCTGCTGCGCGGGGTTCAGCGCCTGGGAGACCTCGACGCCGCGCGCCCGCTCCTTGACGTTGGCGATGAAGGACCGGACGACGGACAGCGCGACATCCGCTTCGAGCAGGGCGATACGGATCTCGCGAGCCGTGGCGTCGATGTCCGCCTCGGACAAGCGGCCCTTGCCCCTGAGGTTCTTGAAAGTCGCGGCAAGGCGGTCGGAGAGAGTATCGAACACGGCGCTCGTCGGTCCTCAGGGTCGGGGGCGGGGTCGGGTAGTCGTCCCCCAGGGTATCCGGACGCCGGGGAACGCAAAGCCCTCGCCCGGTTTACGTGACCGACAGGGGCCTTTCGCAGGGGCGCACGCCTCAGCCGAGCGCCTTCTCGACCTCCCGGGCCAGCTCCGCGGCCCGCTCCCCGGGCAGCGGCTCGCCGTCCGCGTCGGTGACGTAGAAGGCGTCCACGGCGTTCGCCCCCAGCGTCGACACATGCGCGCTGCGGACCCGTACCGCGCTCTGTTCCAGCGCCCGGCCGATCCGGTGCAGCAGGCCCGGGGCGTCCTGCGCGCGTACCTCGATCACCGTGGCCAGCCGCGAGCCGGCCGCGGCGACCGTCACCCTCGGCGGCGGGGCCTTCACCCCGCGGCGCCTGGGGTAGGCCGCCTCGCGCTCGGCGAGACGGGCCCGGATGTCCAGGGAGCCGTCCAGGGCGCGTACGAGGTCGGCGCGCAGCCGGGCGGCCTGGGGCAGGGAGCCGTACTCGGCCGCGACCCGCCAGCTGAGCAGCAGCAGGTCCGCGGTCTCGCCGAGCTCCGTGGGCAGTTCGACGGCCCGCAGGTCGGCGGCGCGGACGGTGAGGCGGTGCAGGGCGAGTACCCCGGCGGCGGCGGGCAGGACGCCGGGCCGGTCGGGCAGGGCGATGAGGAGTTCGACGCCGACGGGTTCGGCGGCGCCTTCCTCCTGCGGGGTCTCGGTCTGGGTGTGCAGGGCCAGAACGGGTTCGCCGGTGCGCAGGGCCTCGATGGCCAGGCGTTCCTGTTCGGCGCTGGGGGCGGCGGGCTCGGGCTCCTCGGGCGCCTCGCCCGCGAGGACGGCCGCGACACGTTTGACCAGGTCGGTGACGAGGGAGGCGCGCCAGGTGGACCAGGCGGCGGGCCCGGTGGCGAGTGCGTCGGCCTCGGTCAGGGCGTGCAGGAGCTCGAGTGTGGAGGCGGTGGAGACCGCGGTGGCCACGGAGCGGACGGTGGCCGGGTCGTCGAGGTCGCGCCGGGTGGCGGTCTCGATGAGCAGCAGATGGTGGCGTACGAGGGTGGCGATGACGCCCACGTCGTGCTGGTCGAAGCCGATCCGCGCGGCCATGTCGCGGGCGATGACCTCACCGGCGACGGAGTGGTCGCCGGGCCAGCCCTTGCCGATGTCGTGCAGCAGCGCGGCGACGAGCAGGAGGTCGGGGCGGCCGACGCGGCGGGTGAGGGTGGAGGCGCGGACGGCCGCCTCGACGAGGTGGCGGTCGACGGTCCAGGTGTGGACGGGGTTGCGCTGGGGCCGGCAGTGCACCCGCTCCCAGTCGGGCAGGAGCCGGGTGATCAGTCCCTCGGCCTCCAGGGCCTCCCAGACGGGGACGGTGGCCTCGCCCGCGCCGAGGAGGGTGACCAGTTCCTCCCGGGCCTCGGCGGGCCACGGCACCGGCAGCGGCTTGGCGGAGCCGGCGAGGTGGCGTACGACGTGGCGGGAGAGCGGGAGTTCGGACTGGGCGGCCGCGGCGGCGGCGCGCAGGACCAGGACCGGGTCGCGTTCGGGCCGGGCGGTGCGGGCGAGGACGACCTCTCCGTCGGCCTCGACGACCCCGTCGGCGAGCGGGGTGCGGTCGGTGGCCGGGGCCCTGCCGCCGCCGAGCATGGCGCGCAGCCGGGGGCGGACCGAGCGGGCACGCAGTACCCGGTTGACCTCGCGCCAGGTCACGTCGGTGGCGTAGGAGACGGTGCGGGCGGCCTCGTAGACCTGGCGCAGCAGCGCGTCGGCGTCGAGGAGGCCGAGCGCGTCGGCGACCTGGTCCTGTTCCTGGAGGGCGAGGCGGTCGGTGGCGCGGCCGGTGGTGAGGTGGAGGGCGTCGCGGGCGTCGAGAAGGATGCGGCGGGCCTCGGCGAGGCCCTCGCGGGGGGCGTCGGCGACCCAGGAGGCGGCGACGGCGCGCAGTGCGGTGGCGTCGCGCAGTCCGCCGCGGGCCTCCTTGAGGTCGGGCTCCAGGAGGAACTGGAGCTCGCCCTGGCGTTCGGCCCGTTCGCGGCAGAGCTCGTCGAGTGCGGGCAGCCGCTTGGGGGCGAGGTTGCGCCAGTCGGCGAGGATCGCGGTGCGCAGGGAGGCGACGAGACCGAGGTCCCCGGCGACGGGCCGGGCGTCGAGCAGGCCGAGCTGGACCTTGAGGTCCTCCCCCGCTGTCTTCCGGGCTTCGGCGGGGGTGCGCACGGAGTGGTCGAGGGCCAGCCCGAGGTCCCAGACGGGGTACCAGATGCGGTCGGCGAGTGCGGCGACGGCGGCTGCGTCGGCGGTGCCGTCGTGCAGGAGCACGAGGTCGAGGTCGCTGCGCGGGGAGAGCTCGCCGCGGCCGTATCCGCCGACGGCCACGAGGGCGGCGCCCCGGACGCCGGCGTGTCCGGCCGCGGTGGCGAAGAGGGCGGTCAGCCACTCGTCGGTGAGCGAGGCGAGGGCCGCACGGCGCGGCGGCCCGGACTGCGCCTTCTCCTGGAGAAGGCGCAGCCGGGCCGCCGCGTAGCCGCTGGGTCCCGAGTCCTCGGATTCGGTGGTCACTTCGGTGCTCGTCACCCAGCTGCCTTTCCGTGTGCGGAACAGTCGGTCAGAGTGCGTCCGGGCCGCGTTCCCCGGTGCGGACCCTGATCGCGGTCTCGACCGGCACGCTCCAGACCTTGCCGTCACCGATCTTGCCGGTCCTGGCGGCCTTGACGACGACATCGATGAGCTGTTCGGAGTCCTCGTCCTCGACGAGTACCTCGATGCGGATCTTCGGGACGAGGTCGACGGTGTACTCGGCGCCCCGGTAGACCTCGGTGTGGCCGCGCTGACGCCCGTAGCCGCTGGCTTCCGTGACCGTGAGGCCCTGGACGCCGAAGGCCTGGAGGGCCTCCTTGATCTCGTCAAGCCGGTGGGGCTTCACGACTGCGGTGATGAGCTTCATGCGTCCACCTTCTTGTTCGTCGGGGCTGCCGTGGTGCCGGGCGCGGGGGTCGTACTGCGCGGGGCCGCACCGCCGCCGGCGCCGCTGAAGTCGTACGCCGTCTCGGCGTGCTCGACCTGGTCGATGCCCGAGACCTCGTCGTCCTCCTCGACCCGCATCCCGATCGTCTTGTCGACGAGGAAGGCGAGGATCGCGGAGACGACCAGAGAGTACGCGAGGACCGCGAAGACACCGACGGCCTGCTTGCCGAGCTGATCGAGTCCGCCGCCGTAGAAGAGGCCCTTGGCGTCGGACTGGACTCCGCCGGTGGCGAAGAGGCCGATGAGCAGGGACCCGGCGACACCGCCGACGAGGTGGACGCCCACGACATCCAGGGAGTCGTCGTAGCCGAACTTGTACTTGAGGCCGACCGCCATGGCGCACAGCACACCGGCGATGGCACCGACGGCGATGGCACCGAGCGGGCTGACCGCGCCGCCCGCCGGGGTGATGGCGACGAGTCCGGCGACGGCGCCGGAGGCGGCACCGAGGGTGGTGAAGGAGCCGTGGCGGAGCTTCTCGTAGCCGAGCCAGGCGAGCATCGCGGCGGCCGTGGCGACCTGCGTGTTGACGAACATGACCGCGCCGACGCCGTCGTCGTTGCCGAGCCACGAGCCGGCGTTGAAGCCGAACCAGCCGAACCAGAGGAGACCGGCACCGAGCATGACGAGCGGCAGGCTGTGCGGCCGCATCGGGTCCTTCTTGAAGCCGACGCGCTTGCCGATCACGAGGATCACGCCGAGGGCCGCGGCACCCGCGTTGATGTGGACGGCCGTACCACCGGCGAAGTCGAT
Source organism: Streptomyces sp. NBC_00876 (assembly GCF_045207435.1). Lineage (NCBI taxonomy): Bacteria > Bacillati > Actinomycetota > Actinomycetes > Kitasatosporales > Streptomycetaceae > Streptomyces > Streptomyces sp. NBC_00876. The sequence goes on along the minus strand of NZ_CP108800.1, from coordinate 6,180,922 downwards.
GACGCCGAGCTCGAAGAGCCAGCCGCCCGCGCCCCAGACCCAGTGCGCGACCGGGAAGTAGACGACGGTGACCCAGAGGGTGATGAAGAGCGCCCACGAGGTGAACTTGACCCGGTCGGCGAGGGCACCGCTTATCAGGGCCGGCGTGATGATGGCGAACATCAGCTGGAAGACGGCGAAGACGTACACCGGGATGGTGTAGCCGTCCCAGAGTTCGGTGATGCCGATCCCGCTGAGGCCGACGTAGTCCGAGCTCCAGCCGATGATCGAACCGGAGTCGGTGCCGAAGGCGAGGCTGAATCCGTACAGCACCCACAGGATCGTGACGATCCCGAGGCTGATGAAGCTCATCATCAGCATGTTGAGGGTGCTCTTGACGCGGACCATGCCTCCGTAGAAGAAGGCCAGGGCCGGGGTCATGAGCATCACCAGGGCCGAGCAGATGAGCATGAACCCGGTGTTGGCGGCAGACAGCGTCGGGGCGTCTGCTGCAAGCGTCGTGATGCCTGGGGGCATCGGCGTCTCCTCGTCGTCGGTGCGGCCGCGTGCGGGGGCGGTGGGGGCTTAACCACGTGCGGGACCACTGGGGAAAAGGTGCGGGCCTTATGCGCCATGAGATTCGCCCAGCGCCGTTTCGGCCGATGCCGCACGGTGTTTCGCCGCAGTGACTAAGAGGACCGCCGTGTTACGTCCCCATGAACCACCCATGGCGTACCCACGCTCGCGCCTACTCTGCGGCCGGAGCCGCATACGGTGCGGTTGCGACGCTCCGGCAGGGGAACGACCACACGAACCGGCCACGGCGATCACCCGATGACCTGGCAATAGGGGGAGCCGTGGTCGGTCCGTGCGGGGTGGTCGTCGTGGCCGGGGCAGAGGGGACTTTCAGAACACGCCTCAGACCGCTTCGGCGGTCTCGGGCAGTTGTTCGGTGAGGAGATCGGTGAGCCGGGCGACCTCGGCGATGTCCCCGAAGTCCCTGGCGGCGGTGTCGACGGTCTTGCGCAGCCGGGTGTTGACCCGCTCGGAGCGGACCTTCTTGGCCACCCGCAGCGCCTTCTCGGCCAGCACGGTGGACTCCTCGGGCTCGCGCTTGAGGAGATGGACGGTGGCGAGGCCGATCAGATTGAGGGCGTACGACCGCTGGTGCTCGTCGTCGTCACCGAAGAGATCGACCGCCTTTCGCATGACGGGTTCGGCGAGCGAGGCGTACGTGGGGCTGCGGCCGGCCACATAGGCCAGGTCGCGGTAGGAGTGGGAGTTCTCGCCGTTGAGCTCGGCCTCGGAGAAGAAGCGGATCCAGTCGGGCTCGGGCTCGCCGTCGATGCCCGCGTCGAGGAAGGTGTCCTCCGCCATCCGGACGGCCCGCTTGCACTTGCTGGGCTGGCCCATGTTGGCGTAGGCGCGGGCCTCCATCGCATACAGCATGGCCTGGGTCCGCGCGGTGGCGCAGTCCCGGCTGCCGTACTGCGCGAGGTGGATCAGTTCGAGGGCGTCATCGGGGCGGCCGAGGTGAATCATCTGACGGCTCATGCTGGACAGGACGTACGAGCCGAGCGGCTTGTCGCCGGCCTCCTTGGAGGCGTGCAGAGCGAGCACGAAGTACTTCTGGGCGGTGGGCTGGAGGCCGACGTCGTAGCTCATCCAGCCCGCCAGCTCGGCCAGTTCGGCCGCGCAGCGGAACAGCCGCTTGGCGGTGGCGGCCGGCTGCGGCTCCTGGAGCAGGTCGGTGACCTCGTGGAGCTGGCCGACGACGGCCTTGCGGCGCAGTCCGCCGCCGCACTGCGCGTCCCACTGGCGGAACATCGCGGTGGTGGACTCCAGCAGGTCGAGTTCGGGGCCGGAGAGCCGGGAGGGGCGGCGGGCGGCGGCGGGCGACTCCGGCTCGACGACCCCGGCGGACGCGACGGGCACCAGCCAGCGCTGCATGGGCTCGATGAGGGCGGGTCCGGCGGCCAGGGCGAGCGAACTGCCGAGGAATCCGCGGCGGGCGAGCATCAGATCGCTGCGGGAGAACTCGCTGAGCAGGGCGACCGTCTGCGGTCCGGCCCAGGGCAGATCGACACCGGCCACGGAGGGCGCCTGGTGCGCGGTGCGCAGCCCCAGGTCCTCGACGGCCACGACGGCGCCGAAACGCTCCGAGAACAGCTCGGACAGGATGCGCGGGATCGGTTCGCGCGGCTGCTCGCCGTCCAGCCAGCGCCGCACCCGGGAGGTGTCGGTGCTGATGTGGTGGGCGCCCATCTGGCGCGCTCTGCGGTTCACCTGCCGGGCCAGCTCACCCTTCGACCAGCCGCTGCGCACGAACCATGATCCCAATTGCCCGTTGGGGCGCTTACCGGCATTCGCATCGCCTGCGCCGCTGCCACTCACTGGAACGCCCCCATCCCGCCGAAATACTGTCGCGCGAACCACTATCAGAATGCCGTGAACCAACGCTGCCCGTATGGGGGTTGCACACCATCGAACAGGAAATCGGGTTGCCCCCGGCATACCCATGGGCGCACATACTTCCATGGTTCGTGTACCGACGGTAATCCTACGATCACCCCCTCTGCGAGGGTGATTGCAGAAACGCCACCATTCGCCACCCCAACGGATGAACGCCACCGCGGCCGGGCGCGATTCACTTGACAGACAGCGATCAGCGGCAGGCGCAGGGATGCGTCCGGGGGCGCGCGAGAGGGCTCGCACTCCCCGGGGCGCGGCCCGCGATCACCCGCACCACCAGGGACGACGGAGTGTCACGGAGGCACTCCGATTCGTAACCACCGGCGAGTTGGACCCGTTGGAGGGGGCATGGGCTTCACGATCGGCGGCATCCGTGAGATGCGATCCGGCTCACGGCGCCGCGGCCGTGCGGCCGAGGGCACCGCGGTGGCCGAGTACACGGGCCTGTGGGGCTGGGCGGTGGTGCCGGGCGCACGCGCCGTGGACGGCAACTGCTCCTGCGGGAGCAGCGCTTGCCCGCTCCCCGGCGCTCATCCGCTGGACTCCGGGCAGGAGGTTCCCGCCGGGTCCACGCTCGGCACGGCGGCGCGCGCGTGGGCCGGGGCGCCGGGCGCCTCGATGCTGCTGCCGGTGGGCCGCACCTTCGATGTGCTCGAGGTCGCCGAGCAGGCCGGGCGCAGGGCACTGGTGCGGATGGAACGGATGGGGCTGCCGCTGGGCCCGGTGGCGGTGACCCCGGCCGGGCGGGCGCAGTTCTTCGTCGCACCGGGCGCGGCCGCCGAACTCCCCCGGCTGCTGTACCGGATGGGCTGGGACGATGCGGGTCTGGATCTGCGGGCGCTCGGCCCCGGGTGCCACATCACCGCGCCGCCGTCCGACCAGGGCGGCCTCGGCCCGGTCCGGTGGCTGCGGCCGCCGGCCCTGGACACCGCGGCGGCGCCCCCGCAGGCCCGTCTGCTGCTGGGCACACTGGCGTACATCTGCCACCGCCTGACCCCCTGCGGCTGACCCGCCCCCGACAGCCCGGCACCCGGCGACCGACCCTCCCCAGGCAGTCCGGCACCCGACAGCCCGGCACCCGGCACCCGGCACCCGGCACAGCAAAGAGCCCGGCCGCACGAGGCGTGCGGCCGGGCTCCTGGCGTGTCTGCGGGGCTCAGTCCCCGATCAGGGCGTCCACGAACGCCTCCGGCTCGAACGGAGCCAGATCGTCCGGCCCCTCGCCGAGTCCGATCAGCTTGACCGGTACGCCCAGCTCGCGCTGGACGGCGATGACGATGCCGCCCTTGGCGGTGCCGTCGAGCTTGGTGAGGACGATGCCGGTGATGTCGACGACCTCGGCGAACACCCGCGCCTGCACCAGGCCGTTCTGTCCGGTGGTGGCGTCGAGAACGAGCAGGATCTCGTCGAGCGGTCCGTGCTTCTCGACGACCCGCTTGACCTTCCCGAGCTCGTCCATCAGCCCGGTCTTGGTGTGCAGCCGGCCCGCCGTGTCGATGAGGACGACATCGGCGCCCTCCGCGATCCCTTCCTTCACGGCGTCGAAGGCGATCGACGCCGGGTCGCCGCCCTCGGGACCGCGCACGGTGCGGGCACCGACGCGCTCGCCCCAGGTCTGGAGCTGATCGGCGGCGGCGGCGCGGAAGGTGTCGGCCGCGCCGAGCACGACGCTGCGGCCGTCGGCCACGAGCACCCGGGCCAGCTTGCCGGTGGTGGTGGTCTTGCCGGTGCCGTTGACACCGACGACCATCACGACGCCGGGGGTGTCGACGCCGCTCTCCGTCCTGACCGCACGGTCCATGTCGGTGCCGAGCAGGTTGAGGAGTTCCTCACGCAGCAGCGAGCGCAGCTCGTCGGGGGTACGGGTGCCGAGGACGCGGACGCGCTCACGGAGCCGCTCGACCAGTTCCTGGGTGGGGGCGACGCCGACATCGGCGGTGAGGAGGGTGTCCTCGATCTCCTCCCAGGTGTCCTCGTCGAGGTTGTCCCTGGACAGGAGCGTGAGCAGCCCCTTGCCGAGGGAGTTCTGCGAGCGGGCGAGCCGGGCCCGCAGCCGTACGAGACGGCCGGCGGTGGGCTCGGGGACGTCCAGCACGGGGGCGGCGGGCGCCTCCGGCACGGCGGCTTCGGGGACCGCCTCGCCGGGCAGCGGGCCGGTGTCCTCGATGGTGCGGCGCGATTCGTCGCGCGGCGTCTCGGCCTCCTCGCCGACATGGGGCTCGGCGGGAGGTGTGAGGGTCGGCGTGCTCGACGGTGCCGGGGGCAGCTGCTTCTTCTTGCGGCTGCTGACCACGAGCCCGCTGATCACGCCGACCGCGACCAGGGCGATGACTACAGCAAGGATGACGAATTCCATAACCCACCCAGTATCGGTCACGTGCGGCGGCAATCGGGGAATGCGCGGTTTCGCGAAGGAGCGAGTGCGCGCGACGGACCCGGGCGCCGCAGGGCCGGACCACCCGGCCGCGGGTGACCTCCGCCCGGGGCGGGCCGGAGAACGGGCTGCGCCGCTGAAGCCCTCCAGATGATATGAGCGGTATGCCGGTAAAGGTACGATCCTGGCCGTGGAGACCCGTGGGCTGGACCCCGTGCCCGACAGCGAACGCACCGGCCGGGTCCGGTCCCTCTTCCCCACCTGGGTGGCGGCCAATACGACCGTGCTGCTGCTCACCGTCGGCGCGGGGCTGGTGGTGCTCGACGCACTGAGCCTCTGGCAGGTGCTGGTCGTCGCGGTCGTGGCACCGGCCGTCTCGTTCGGCATGGTCGGTCTGATCTCGGTCGCGGGGCGCAGCGGCGGCGCCCCCGGCATGGCCCTGTCCCGGGCCGTCTTCGGCCAGCGCGGCAATCTGGCGCCCGGTGCGCTGATCTGGGTGGCCCGCTGGGGCTGGGAGACGGTGAACGCGGTCACCGGGTCGTACGCCCTGCTGGCCGTACTCGATCTGCTCCTCGGCGTCCGGAGCACTCCGGCCCTGGTCATGGTGACCCTGCTCGCCTTCGTCGCCGCCGGCTTTCTGCTGTCGGGCCTGGGCGCGCGGGCACTGCGGTTGTGCTGCACCTGGTCCGTGTATCTCTTCGGCGCGTTCAGCGTCCTGGTCCTGGTGCATCTGGCCGGGGCGACTACATGGCGGGCGGTGCTGGACCGGCCGGCCGGACCGGCGCCGCTGATGATCGCCGGGATCGGCACCCTGGCGGCCGGCGGGATCAGCTGGGCGCCTTCGGGGCCGGACTTCACGCGCTATCTTCCGCACTCCGCGTCCGGGCGGGCGATGGTCGCGGCGACCGTGGGCGGCGCGACCATCGTGGTGGTGCCGATGGTCCTGATGGGGGCGGTGATGGCGGTCGGTACGCCGGGCCTGGCCGTCACCCGTGATCCGGTCGCGTTCATCGGCGCGACACTGCCGGACTGGATCTCGGTTCCGTATCTGGCCGTCGCCGTGCTCGGCATGGTGCTGATCAACGCGATGTCGATGTATTCGGCCGGATTCACCGTGCAGACCCTGGGATTCACCGTTCCACGCGCCTGGGCCGTCGGGGTGAATGCCGCGATCAGTCTGTTCCTGGGGTCGCTGCTGATGCTGGTGGCGAACAGTTTCATCCATTCGTTCGTCTCCTTTCTGAGCCTGCTCGCGGTGACGTTCTCGGCGTGGATCGGCGTATTCGGCGTGGATCTGCTGCGCGGGCGCGACTACGACCCGGTGGCGCTCATGGACACCACTCCCACCAGCGCCTACTGGTACACGGGCGGGGTCGCGTGGACCGCGGTGACGGCCTGGGCCGCGGGCCTGGCGGCCGGGCTGCTGTTCACCGGCGGGCAGTGGTTCAACGGTCCGCTCGCCACCACCTGGACCGGGCGCAACGGCCTCGGCTGGGCGGTGACGATCGCCGTATCGGGCGGTCTGTACGCGGCGCTGCCGCGGCCCGGCGTGCGGCGGCGGGCCGCACCCCTACACTTCTGACGCTGCGTCAGCTATGGTCCGGCCCCGCCCAGCCGACCCAGGGGACAGCCTCATGGCCTTCACAGTCGTCCGGTTCAACCTCGTCGATCCCGACGCCACGCCGGGTTCCCTCTCGGCCCGCTACCGCGCCGCGCTGGACATGGCCGCGTACGCCGACGAGCACGGCGTCGACACCGTGCAGACCGAGGAGCACCACGGGGCCGCCAACTCCTGGCTGCCCTCCCCCTTCGCGTTCGCCGGTGCCGTCTTCGGAGCCACCCGCCGGATCGCGGTCACGGTCTCCGCGATCATCGGACCGCTGCACGACCCGCTGCGGCTGGCCGAGGACATCGCGGTGCTCGACCTGCTGAGCGCCGGCCGCCTGGTCACGGTCGCGGGGATCGGCTACCGGCCCGAGGAGTACGAGCGGGCGGGCGTCGAATGGGGCAGGCGCGGCCGGCTCCAGGACGAGCTGCTGGAGACGCTGCTGAAGGCGTGGACCGGGGAGCCGTTCGAGTTCCGCGGCCGTACGGTCTCGGTCACCCCGCGGCCGTTCACCCGTCCGCATCCGCTGCTGCTGGTGGGCGGCAGCTCGCGGGCGGCGGCGCGGCGGGCGGCCAGGCTGGGGCTGCCGCTGTTCCCGAGCGCGCATCTGCCGGAGCTGGAGGCGTACTACCACGAGCAGCGCGCGGAGCACGGTACGGAGGGGTTCTGCATGATGCCCTCGGCCGAGACTCCACTGCTGCACGTGTCCGAGGACCCGGACCGGACGTGGGCCGAGTACGGGGGGCACTTCCTGCACGAGGCGCGCACCTACGCCTCCTGGCAGTCCAAGGACATCCGCTCGGCCGTCCGTTCGGCGGCGACGACGGTGACGGAGCTCCGGGACGAGGGCGTCTACCGGATCGTCACACCCCAGGAGTGCGCCGATCTCGCCGGGCAGCTGGACAGCCTGGTGCTGCACCCGCTGTGCGGCGGGATGCCGGTCGAGGAGGGATGGCGCAGCCTGCGGCTGTTCTGCGGGGCTGCCGGGAAGTGAGACGCGTACGGCCCCGGTTCGCGGGCGCGGCCGGGGCCGTACGGATTCGAGGAGAGGGACAGTGGGGGGTCAGCCCATCTCCTCAAGCGCCTTGCCCTTGGTCTCCTTCACGAACTTGATGACGAAGGGGATCGAGAGCGTGGCGAAGCACGCGTAGATGATGTACGTGCCGGACAGGTTCCAGTCGGCGAGGCTCGGGAAGCTCGCGGTGATCGCCCAGTTGGCGATCCACTGGGCGGAGGCGGCGACGCCGAGTGCGGCGGCGCGGATCCGGTTCGGGAACATCTCGCCGAGGAAGACCCAGACCACGACGCCCCACGAGAGGGCGAAGAAGAGCACGAAGACGTGGGCGGCGACGAGCGCGACCACGCCCTGGGTGGTGGGGAGCTTGCCGTCGACCAGGTCGGCCGAGAAGGCCCACGCCTCGAAGGCGAGGGCGACGGCCATGCCGCAGGAGCCGACGAGGGCGAGCGGGCGACGGCCCACCCGGTCCACCAGGACCATCGCGATCACCGTACCGATGATGTTGATGATCGAGGTCGTGAAGGAGTAGAAGAACGAGTCGGTCGGGTCGATGCCGACGGACTGCCACAGCGTCGCCGAGTAGTAGAACGCCACGTTGATGCCGACGAGTTGCTGGAAGACCGACAGGCCGATACCGACCCAGACGATGGGCAGGAAGCCGAAGCGGCTGCCCAGCAGGTCCTTGAAGGTCGACTTGTGCTCGCGGTGCATCGCGGTCTCGATCTCCGCGACCCGGGCGTCGAGGTCGATGCCCGTGCCCTCGACCTCTTCGAGGATCTTCCGGGCCCGGTCCTTCTTGCCCACGGAGATCAGGAAGCGCGGCGACTCGGGGATGGCGAACGAGAGCAGACCGTAGAGCACTGCGGGGACGACCATCACGCCGAGCATCCACTGCCAGGCCTCGAGGCCGCCGATCTTGCCGCGCTGGTCGCCGTCGGCGATCTGCAGGATGCCGTAGTTGACCAGCTGGGAGATGGCGATGCCGACGACGATCGCCGCCTGCTGGAAGGAGCCCAGCCGGCCGCGGTAGGCGGGCGGGGAGACCTCGGCGATGTACGCCGGGCCGATCACGGACGCCATACCGATGGCGAAGCCGCCGATGATGCGCCACATCGCCAGGTCCCAGAGCGCGAACGGGAGCGCGGAGCCCACGGCGCTGATGGTGAAGAGCACCGAGGCGATCTGCATGCAGCGGATACGGCCGATGCGGTCGGCGATCCGGCCGGCGGTGGCGGCGCCGATCGCGCAGCCGATGAGCGCGATGGCGATGACCTGGGCGAGGGTTCCGGAGCCGATGTCGTACCGGCTGCGGATCGCTTCGACGGCACCGTTGATCACGGAGCTGTCGTAGCCGAAGAGGAAGCCGCCCATCGCAGCCGCAGCGGTGATGAAGATGACATGGCCGAGGTGGTCCGGATGAGCCGCCCGGGCTCCGGACCCAGGTCCCTGCGATGTGCTGGTCACGTGAACTCCTGGTTCCTGGCCGCAACGTCAGGCGTGGGGGGTGAACTCTTCCCAGTGGGGCATAACTTCTCATTCACCACCACTTGAAGATAAAAGCGATGCACCGGAGATCGCGTGTTCATCTTTTGGCGTCAAAATGCCGACCAGACCTGAAATCTATCCAGGAGCACCCAATGGTTACGTTGAAGTCCTGAAGATTGGGTAAAGGCTCAGCGCAGCCGTTGACTGATGACCTTGGAGACTCCGTCGCCCTGCATCGAGACGCCGTACAGCGCGTCGGCGACCTCCATCGTGCGCTTCTGGTGCGTGATCACGATGAGCTGCGAGCTCTCCTGGAGCTCCTCCATGATCCGGATCAGCCGCTGCAGATTGGTGTCGTCGAGCGCCGCCTCGACCTCGTCCATCACATAGAACGGACTCGGCCTGGCCTTGAAGATCGAGACCAGCAACGCCACCGCCGTGAGCGACCTTTCCCCGCCGGACAGCAGGGAGAGCCGCTTGACCTTCTTCCCCGGCGGCCTGGCCTCGACGTCCACACCGGTCGCCAGCATGTTGCCCGGATCCGTCAGGACGAGCCGGCCCTCACCGCCCGGGAAGAGGCGCGAGAAGACGCCCTCGAACTCCCGGGCCGTGTCCCGGTACGCCTCGGTGAAGACCTGCTCGACCCGCTCGTCGACCTCCTTGATGACCTGCATCAGATCGGCCCGGGTCTTCTTCAGGTCCTCCAGCTGCTCGGAGAGGAACTTGTGCCGCTCCTCCAGCGCCGAGAACTCCTCCAGGGCGAGCGGATTCACCTTCCCGAGTTGCTGATACGCCCGTTCGGCCGTCCTCAGCCGCTTCTCCTGCTCGGCCCTGACGAACGGCTTCGGCTGGTTGCGCGGGTGCTCCGGGTCCTGCGGCAGCTCCTCGCCCTCGGCGGCCGGGGACGGCGGCACGAGCTGGTCGGGGCCGTACTCCGCCGCCAGACCGGCCGGCTCCACGCCGAGCTCCTCCAGGGCCTTCGCCTCCAGCTGCTCTATCCGCAGCCGCTTCTCGGCGCCGAGCACCTCTCCCCGGTGGACCGAGTCCGTCAGCTTGTCGAGCTCGCCCTTGAGCTCGCGGCCCCGGTGGCGTTCGGCGGCCAGTTCCCGTTCCCGCTCGGCCTTCGAGGCCTCGGCTGCGGCCCTCTCCTGCTCCGCCCGTACGACGGACACCTCGACGTGGGCGAGCAGCTGACGGGCACCGGACGCGACGGCGGAGGCCACCGCCGCCTCGTGGCGCAGCCGGGCCCGGCGCTGCTCGGCGCGGGCGCGCGCCTCGCGCTCGGCGCGGGCGCCTCGGTCGAGCGAGTCGGCCCGCCCGGCAAGGGCCTTGACCCGTTCCTCGTGGGTACGGACCTGGAGGCGGGCCTCCATCTCGGTCTGGCGGGCGTTGGCACCGTCGGCGGCGAGCCGGTCGCGCACGGCGGTGTCCGGCTCCTCGTCCGCGCCGTCCCCCGACGCCTCCTCGGCCACCAGCAGCCGCTCGGCCAGTTCCTCGGCCTCCTCGGTCGCGCGCTCCAGCGCCTCCTGGGCGCGGGCCGCGGACGCGGCCATCCGCTCGGCCTCACCCGCCGCGCCGCGGGCCTGCCCGGCCAGCCGCCCGAGCTGCTGGGCCACCCCGGACTTCTCCCGCTCGGCGGCGGAGCGGCGCTCCCCCAACTCCTCGACGAGCGCCACGCAGCCGGCGCGCCGCTCCGCCGCGAGCCGCTGCGTCCCGGCCAGCTCCGTGCACCGCACGGCCAGCTCGGCGAGCTCGGCGGCCGCCTCGTCCACGGACGCCCGGACCTCCAGGAGACTGGGCGCACCGGCCGAGCCGCCGTGCGCGAAGTGCGCCGAGAGGACGTCCCCCTCCCCGGTCACCGCCGTCAGCTCCGGGTGGGCCGCGACCAGGTCCTCGGCATCCTCCAGCGTCCCTACGACCACCATGTCCCGCACCAGCCTGCGGACTGCGGCCATCAGTTCGACGGGGCCGCCGACGAGGTCGGCCACGGCGGGCGTCCCCGGGCCCGCGGCCAGGGCCAGGGCGGCAGGCTGTCCGGCTTCCTCCGCCTCCGCTCCGGCCGGTTCCCGGGAGGCGACGGGCCCGGCGCTCTCCGCCGCCCTGCCGTCGCGCAACGCTCCCTGTGCGGACTCCGCGGCCTGACCGGGGACATGGGCGACGCCGGTCCGCGGCGCGACGTGCGCCTCCGGGCTCGGACCGGGTACGTGTCCCACCCCACCGGTTCCCCCGGGCCCGCCCCCGAGCAGCAGTGCCGCACGCCCCGCGTCCTGTTTCCGCAGCAGCCGGATCGCGTCCGCCGCGGTGGCCGGGTCCGTCACCGCCACCGCGTCCGCCGCCGCGCCCAGCGCCGCCGCCACCGCGATCTCGTGTCCCGGGGCCACCGTGAGCAGTTCCGCGGCCGGTCCGAGCAGACCCGCGAGCTGGTCCCGGGCCCCGAGCAGCACCCCGGTCCCGTCCTTGCGGCGCAGCCCGAGGGCCAGTGCGTCATGGCGGGCCGCGACGGCCGCGCGCTTGCGTTCGGCGGCGGTGACGTCCTCCCGGGCCGCGGAGAGCGCCCCCTCCGCCTCCTTCAGTCCGCCCCTGGCGGCGTCGTGCCGCTCAGCGAGCTCGGTGTCCCCGGCGTCCAGGCCGTCGACCTCGGCCTTCAGCTGCTCGTACTCCTCCTGGGCCGCGACCGCCCGCTCCTGTGCCTCGTCGCGCGACGCCGCCAGCCGGTCGATCTCCGACTGCGCCGAACCGGCCCGGCTGCGGGCGGCGTTGACCTGGCCGTTCAGCCGGGCGAGCCCTTCGCGGCGGTCCGCCAGGGCGCGGGCGGCGTCCTTGAGCCTGCGCTCCTCGGCCGCCAACTCCCGCTCCAGGTCGGCCCGGTGCGACGCGGTGTCCTCCAGCGCGTGCTCCGCGGCCTCCAGCGCCGCGGTGAGCTCAGCCTCCTGCTCCCGGATCCGGGCGGCCTCGCGCTCCATGTCCTTGGGATCGCGGCCGCGCCGTTCCTCCTCCGGCGGGGCGGTGGCGCTCTTCACCCGGGCGTCGGCCAGCGAGACCGTGCCGCGTACCCGCTCGGCCAGCTGCGAGAGCTCGTACCAGGTCTGCTGGGCCTGCTGGAGGCGCGGCGTCAGCCGCCGCACCTCGTCCTCCAGTCCGGCCTCGCGCGCGAGCGCCGCCCCGAGTTCCGCCTCCGCCGCCTCCCTGCGCTGCTTCAGCGCCGCCTCGTCGGCGATCTCGCCGCGCAGTGCGGTGTGCAGCCGCATCAGGTCGTCGGCGAGGAGCCGCAGCCGGGCGTCGCGCAGATCGGCCTGGATGACGGCGGCCCTGCGGGCCACCGCCGCCTGCCGGCCGAGCGGCTTCAACTGCCGGCGCAGCTCGTCGGTGAGGTCCTGTACGCGGGCCAGGTTCGCCCCCATCGCGTCCAGCTTCCGCAGCGCCTTCTCCTTGCGCTTGCGGTGCTTGAGGACTCCGGCGGCCTCCTCGATGAATGCGCGGCGGCCCATCGGATCGGCGTGGAGTACGGAATCCAGCTGGCCCTGGCCGACGATGACATGCATCTCCCGGCCGATTCCGGAGTCCGAAAGGAGTTCCTGGATGTCCAGCAGCCGGCAGGTGTCACCGTTGATCTGGTATTCGCTGCCGCCGTTGCGGAACATGATCCGAGTGATCGTCACTTCGGCGTACTCGATGGGCAGTGCGCCATCGGAATTGTCGATGGTCAGCGATACCTCAGCCCGGCCGAGCGGCGGCCGCCCGGTGGTACCGGCGAAGATCACGTCCTCCATCTTGCCGCCGCGCAGGGATTTGGCCCCCTGCTCCCCCATGACCCAGGAGAGGGCGTCCACCACATTGGACTTGCCCGACCCATTGGGACCGACCACACACGTGATCCCGGGTTCGAACCGCAGGGTTGTGGCGGAGGCGAACGATTTGAAACCACGCAGGGTCAGGGCCTTGAGGTGCACGCCGCCGGACTCTACCTTTCGCTCTCGGTTTCGCTGATGAAGGTGCAGGGCACATCAGACGGTAAGGGAAGGGGTGTACGTCCGGGGCGGGACGGGCGCGGGCCGGAGGGGAAAAGAAAGAAGGGACGCCGAAGCGTCCCCTGTAAATCTTGTGCAATGCTGCGTCGACGGATCACACGTCTCCCGGTGAAGGGCGCGCGTGCCGGATCAATGACGAGGCAGATGGTGATGCAGATCAAGAGCAATTGATCTTCAATGATCCGGTGACGATCCGGCGATGATCCCGTGCGGCTGACGCCTGCAGCCCGACCGGCCCCTGGGGGGCCCTGGGTCAGGTCAGCGCCGGCTCCGCCTGAGGTACGTCGATGTCGATGCTGTCGAGCAGCGACTCTTGGTGCTGGGCGGCGGCGTTCAGCGCATCATTCTCGTCCTGAATCCGTACGAGCTCGGACTCAAGATCCTGGACGCGCTGCTGAAGCCGTCGCATCTCGGCGAGGAGTCGCGGATCGGAACCGCCGACGTAACCGAGAAGCGCCTTTGCCATGATGGATGGTCCTCCACACTGAGTGACCGACCGATGCGGTGTGGGTCGTGAGGGAATCGCACCCGCGGTGCTCGGCAGTGCTCTGTGTTCACTGCTGTTCTGCTGCCAAACAGCTCTGCCGAACAGCTAAGGTGCGCGGGGTTTTCAGCGTCTCACCAAAAAGTTTGACGGTCAACACGATCACACCCTGTAGAGGCGGGCGTCCCGGGGGCGCGCGGCTTGACGATCATGCGGCGCGACTCTCCTGCGGGGCCCTCAGGGGCTCGGAGATCATCCTTACTGCCGCAGCCTGGCACGGCAACCGAATCTTGGCAACCATCGGACTATTCCGCAGGTCATTTCATGTGCGCGCGCCCCGCCGGCCTTCCCCGTCACCCCTCGCCGCATCTCGAACACAGTCCGAACACGAGCCTTGCTCGACGCCCGCTCGAGAGCGGGTTCAGCGGATCGCGAATCCTTCATATCCGCCGCGCGGCGTGTCCCAGATCTCAGTGACTCCGGCCACGCGGCCGGGTGTGTCGTCGGACCGCAGCCAATCCAGCAGACGGTGGCAATTCTCACGCCGCCCCTCAGCGACGACCTGCACCCTGCCGTCGTCGAGATTGAGGGCGAATCCGGTGAGGCCGCCGATCTCCAAAGCGTTTGCCCTGGTGAACCAGCGGAAGCCTACTTGCTGTACTCGGCCGCGTACCCAGGCGGTGAGTCGTACATCTTCGTTCATGCCCGAACGCTATCCGTCCAATTGCTCTCGGAGCACTTCTCGCCCAAACGTCATGGCGTACAGTCCCCTCGCAAATAGCTTCACCCGATCGGGTGAGCCATGGTGGCGCCGAAAACGGCGTCCAGGTCGTCAGAAGGGCACAGCAGATGGGACGCCATCGACGCTCAGCCGCAGCTCCCGCCGCTGAAGAGGCCGAGGAGTACGCGGACGGGGCCGCGGGCCAGAGCCGGGGCGCGCGCCGCAGGAAGCGGTCCGGCATACCGGTCCGCACGGGACTGATCGGCGTCTCCGCGGCCATGGCCGTCGGGGCCGTGGCCGTCGCCTCCGGACTGCTGCCCGGCGGCGGCGGCTACGACGTGGCCGGCGGTACGGCCGCCGACCAGGTGCGCTCCGAGAGCGCCCCGGACCTGCTGACGCAGGGCGGCTCCACGACCGCGCCGGCCGACCGCGCATCCGCGTCCGCCCAGGCCAGCCGCTCCGCCGACCGCGCCAAGGGGCCCACGAAGTCGGGCTCTCCCGAGGCCGGCTCGCCCTCCGCCTCCGCCTCCCCGTCCGCGTCCCCGTCGAAGACGTCCGAGCCGACGAAGACGGCCGCCGAGGAGCGGACGAAGCCGTCCGCCTCCTCGAAGGCCCCGGCGGCCGGAGCCACGAAGAGCTCCTCGGCCCCGGCCAGGACGTCGAGCCCCGCCGCCACCAAGGCCTCGCCCTCCGCCCCGGCGGCCCGCCAGTCCACCGCACCGGCCCCCGGCACCTCGGCCGAGGCCGCCGTGCTCTCCCTGGTCAACCAGGAGCGCGCCAAGGTCGGCTGCAGCCCGGTGACGGCGAGCTCCTCGCTGGCCTCGCTCGCCCAGAACTTCAGCGACGACATGGCGGCGCGCGGCTTCTTCGACCACACCGACCCCGACGGGAAGTCCCCGTGGGACCGTGCCGCCAAGGCCAGCGTATCGGGTCTCGGCGGCGAGAACATCGCCCGCGGCCAGGCCGACGCCGCGGCCGTGATGGCGGCCTGGATGAACAGCGACGGCCACCGCGCAAACATTCTCAACTGCGACTACAAGACCCTCGGCGTGGGTGTCCACTTCGGCGCCGGCGGCCCCTGGTGGACCCAGGACTTCGGCTTCTGAGGCCGGCCGGAGCTCGCTGGGCCCCGGCCGCCCCGCACCACCAGCCCCTTTGACCTCGTACGCCCCACCGGCTCACTCACGGATTGCGCAACCCCGTGGAGAGCGCTGTGCGGGCGTACGCTGGTTTCCATGGACGAGACCGGCGGCGGCGAACACCCCAGCAGCAGCGAAACCGACGGCTGCCCGGACCAGGGGCTGCCCTTCGACGTGTTCTCCAAGCAGTGCCCCTCGCGCGGCACCCTGGAACATGTCACCGGCCGCTGGGGCAGTCTCACGCTCGGCGCGCTGTACGAGGGCAGCCTCCGCTTCAACGCGCTGCGCCGCCGGGTCGACGGGGTGAGCGAGAAGATGCTGTCCCAGACGCTGCACGCGCTGGAGCGCGACGGACTGGTGCACCGCGAGGCACAGCCCACCAACCCTCCCCGCGTCGACTACGAGCTCACCGCCCTGGGGCGGCAGGTCGCCGAACAGTTGCTCGGCCTCATCCAGCTCGTCGAGGGCCGGATGTCCGAGGTCCTGGTGGCCCGTGAACGATATGACGAGGCCCGGGCGGACAAGCCGCAGAGCTGACGTGCTCGTCAGGGGCGCGGCGGGCGCTGACAGCGCGGGCAGAAATAGCTGGACCGGTTCATCCAGGCGCGGCGCCTCATCGGCGTACCGCAGCGGTGGCACGGCTCGTCCTCGCGCCCGTAGGCGTCGAGCGATCGGTCGAAGTAGCCCGACTCCCCGTTCACATTGACGTAGAGGCTGTCGAAGCTGGTGCCGCCCTGCGCCAGCGCCTCGTTCATCACGTCGCGCACATGGCCGAGCAGTTCGGCGGACTTGGGGCGGGTCAGGGTCGCGGTCGGGCGGTCGTAGTGCAGCCTGGCGCGCCAGAGCGCCTCGTCCGCGTAGATGTTGCCGACGCCGCTGATCAGCGACTGGTCGAGCAGGGCGCGCTTGACCGTCGTACGGCGCAGTCGCAGAGCGGTGTGGAACGCCGCGTCGTCGAAGGCCGGGTCCAGTGGGTCGCGGGCGATGTGCGCGATGGTGTCGGGCAGCCCCTCGGGAGTGTTCTCGTGGAGGGAGAGCCCGCCGAAGGTGCGCTGGTCGACGAAGCGCAGCTCGGTGCCGACGGAGTCGTCGAAGCGGATCCTGATCCTCAGATGCTTCTCGTCCGGGGTGCCCTCCGGCTGTACTAGCAGCTGGCCGCTCATACCGAGGTGGCCGAGGAGCGAGGTGGCCGCCTCGTCGAGCGGCACCCACAGATACTTGCCCCGGCGCATCGCCGTCCCGAGGCGGGCGCCGCCGAGCCGGGCCGCGAAGTCCACGCCGCCCGCGAGATGCCGGCGGACCGCACGCGGGTGCAGGACCTCGACCTCGCCGACCGTGCGCCCGGTAACCCAGCGCTCGAGACCGCGCCGGACGACTTCGACCTCGGGCAGCTCGGGCACGGTGACGCTCCTGAATCCGGTTCTGAATCTGAATCTGTGTACGGATCTGTGTACGGATCCGGTTCCGGGCAGAGGAAACCCCCCGGTGCACGAGGCGACCGGGGGGTTCTCGGGTCAGGCCGGAGCGACGTCCGTGGACGGCGACGGGTCGGCAGGGGTGTCGGCGGCCCCTCCGTCGGCTGCGGCCTTCGCCGAAGCCACCCGCGCCTCCGCGGCGGCGCTGATCTCGCGCCAGGCGGACTCCGCCGCCTGCTGCTCCGCTTCCTTCTTGCTACGGCCGGTGCCGGTGCCGTACGAGACACCACCGACGCGAGCAGCAGCAGTAAAGGTCTTCTCGTGATCCGGGCCGGTCTCCGTGACGAGGTACTCGGGGACTCCGAGGCTCTCGCTCGCGGTGAGCTCCTGGAGACTGGTCTTCCAGTCCAGGCCGGCGCCGAGGTTCGAGGACCTGTCGATCAGCGGGTCGAAGAGCCGGTGAACCAGCTCCGAGGCCACGCCGAGGCCCTGGTCGAGATAGACCGCACCGATCACCGCTTCAAGGGTGTCGGCGAGGATGGACGCCTTGTCCCGGCCACCCGTGCCCTCTTCACCGCGGCCGAGCCGGATGAAGGAGCCGAGTTCGAGGCCGCGGCCCACTTCCGCAAGCGCACGCGAGTTGACCACCGCGGCCCGCAATTTGGCCAGCTGGCCTTCAGGCAGGTCGGGGTGAGTGCGGTACAGCGTGTCCGTGACCACCAGGCCGAGCACCGAATCCCCGAGGAATTCGAGCCGCTCGTTGGTGGGCAGACCGCCGTTCTCGTACGCGTACGAACGATGGGTCAGCGCACGCACCAGAAGGGCGGACTCGAGGTGGTACCCGAGCCGCCCTTCCAGAAGCGTGTGGGACGAGGCTGTGTTGACGTTGTCTGCCTGCTTCTTGGCGTGGGACAACTCAGACATCGGGCCTCTCACCAGCCGCTCAGACCTCGAGGACCTGGCGCTTGTTGTACGTGCCGCAGCTGGGGCACGCGATGTGCTGCAGCTTCGGCTCCTGGCAACGCTCGCACGAAACCAGGGTGGGGACCGCAGCCTTCCACTGCGACCGGCGGTGGCGCGTGTTGCTGCGCGACATCTTCCGCTTCGGAACAGCCACGGCTACTTCTCCTGCTTCTCGTCGACGCCAGGTTCGGCGCCGCCCATGTTGTCCTTCTCGCCGTCCTGAACGGTCTCGGCGAGTCCTTGCAATGCCGCCCAACGAGCATCGACGACATCGTGGTGGTGGCCCGGATTCTCGTCCAGCCTGATTCCGCATTCGGAACACAGACCGGCACAGGTCTCCGTGCACACCGGCTGCATCGGCAGTGCGAGCACCACCGCATCACGCAGCACTGACTCGAGGTCGAACAAGCCGTCCTCGAGGAAGAACCTGTCCTCGTCGTCCTCGGCGTCGTCGACCGGGTCCGCGGTCCTGCTGCGGTTCCGGTCATCGGCGTCAGGGTACGAGAACATTTCCTGGAAGTCCGCCTCGACCTCAAGGCTCAGCGGCTCCAGACACCTTACGCACTCCCCCACGGCCGATGCACGGGCGGTGCCTGTGACAAGCACACCTTCCATGACCGATTCGAGGCGGACATCCAGCGCCACGGGTGCGCCTTCCGGCACACCGATGACCCCGTCGATACCGAGGTCCTTGGGGGCATCCACGGAGCGGGTCAGCCGCTTGAGGGCACCCGGACGCCGACCCAGCTCGTGCGTATCGAACACGAGGGGGTTTCGGTGGTCGAGCTGGCCGTTCAGGGCTTTTCCTGCTTTCGAAGTCATGCGCATCACACGTAAGGGGAGGGCTGGCCCGTTCGGAGTCGAAGCGGGCAGCCGGGATCGCGGACATACGCGCGACCGAAGAGCCAGGATACTGGACGCGCCGCCCAGCTCCCAATCCGGCCCCGGTCATGAACCGCGACAAGCTCCCCGGGCCCGGCACCGGGCCGCTCAGCGCTCCTGTTCGTACCGGCGGAGCTGCTCCAGGTCGATCATGCTGGTGTCGAACAGGCTGGTCTCGTCCAGGGCGCCCTCGCCCTGCTGCTGGAGGGGCTGCTGGGCCTGCACCGGCTGCTGCCAGGCGTCGTAGCCCTGCGCCGGCATCGGGACCTGGGCCTGGGCCTGGGCCTGGTTCGGGTCGTAGCCCTGCTGCTGGTAGGCGGCGTACGGGTCGGGCTGCTGCTGGTAGCCGTACACATCCTGCTGCGGCTGGTCCTGGTACGCGTACGTCTGCGCGTACTGCGGCTCCGGCTGCGCGGGGTACTGCGGAGCGGTCTGCTGCTGGGGCACCTGGAGCGGTTCCGGAGTGGCGATCTCGGCCAGCCCCGCCCAGTGGTCCTCGTCGCTGGTGTGGCCCTGGCTGCCCGCGGCGTCCTGGGCGGCCATGTGCGCGCCGAGGTCGTCGGTGGCGACCCGGCCGTGCAGCTTCTGCCGGCCGCGGCCGACCGCCTCCAGGGTCTTGGCGAGCACCGCCTCGAAGGCGCCGAGCTTGGTGTCCACGTACTCGTCGGCCCGGCGCTGGAGCGTGGCCGGGTCGGCGCTGCGCTCGGGGGCCTCGGCGAAGTCCGGGTCCTCGTAGCCCTGCTCGTCGAAGCCCTGGCCGCGGCCGAGGAGCTTCTCGCGGCCCCGGTCGACGGAACCGATGGTCTTGGTGAGCACGACCTCGAAGTTGGCGAGCTTGCTGTCGACGTACTCGTCGGCCTCGGCGCGGATCTCTTCGGCGTCCTTGCGGGCCTCGCCGAGGATCCGGTCGGCCTCGGCCTGGGACCGCCGGACGATCTCCGTCTCGGAGATGAGCGAGCCGCGCTCGGCGTGGGCGGTCTCGATGATCCGCCCCGCCTCCTGACGGGCCTGCTCGACGAGCTGCTCATGGCCGCCGATGACCTGCGCGGCCTGCGCGAGCGAACCGGGCAGGGCCTCGCGCACCTCTTCGAGCATGGCGAGCAGTTCAGCGCGGTTGACCACGCAGGATGCCGACATGGGCATGGACCGGGCGTTCCCGACCGCTTCGACGATCTCGTCGAGCTTCTTCTGCACGTCCACCGTGTGCTCGCCACTCTCTACTGCCGATTGGAGACGGACGGGACGACTGTACGGCCAGTCGGCGCCCGCCCGACACCTGGTGACGGACTGTCAGCGAGTCACTGCTGAGCGAGGCGCTCGGTGAGGGCCTCGTGGACCAGCGGAGGCAGCAGGTGCGAGACGTCTCCGCCCCAGGTCGCCACCTCCTTGACCAGGGAGGACGACAGGAAGCTGTAGGTCGGGTTGGTCGGCACGAAGAGCGTTTCGACGCCCGAGAGCCCGTTGTTCATCTGGGCCATCTGGAGTTCGTAGTCGAAGTCGCTGACGGCCCGCAGGCCCTTCACGATCGCCGGGATCTCGCGCTGCTTGCAGAAGTCGACCAGTAGCCCGTGGAAGGCCTCGACCTGGACGTTGCCGAAGTCGGAGGTGACCCGGCGGATCAGATCGATCCGCTCGTCGACCGTGAACAGGCCCTTCTTGGACTGGTTGATCATCACGGCGACGTGCACCACGTCGTACAGCTTCGAGGCGCGGCCGATGATGTCGAGATGTCCGTTGGTGATGGGGTCGAACGACCCCGGGCAGACGGCGCGGCGCAACTTGATTCCCTCGCTCTCCGGTCCGGTC
Organism: Streptomyces sp. NBC_00876; assembly: GCF_045207435.1. NCBI lineage: Bacteria > Bacillati > Actinomycetota > Actinomycetes > Kitasatosporales > Streptomycetaceae > Streptomyces > Streptomyces sp. NBC_00876. The sequence goes on along the minus strand of NZ_CP108800.1, from coordinate 6,160,550 downwards.
ATCGTGCGTCTTCGCACGTAGCGGCGGCGCGACCGTACCAAAGCGTTCCCTCGCCGTAGCGACGGGCCCGCAATGGCTCGAATCCCTTGGGCCAGCTGAATTCTCCGCCTCTGGTGCTGCGTTCCACGGTGACGAGTGCATCGCCTGTGAGCCACCCCTGGGCACGGAGTGTGAGGAGGATCTCGCCAAGATCGCCGTCGGTGACGGCGTACGGCGGATCCAGGAAGACCACGTCGTACGGCTGCTCCGGCGCCGGGCCTGTCACGATCTGTTCGGCTTTGCCGGCCCGGACCTCGGCGCCGGGCAGGCCCAGGGTGCGGACGTTGTCCCGGACGGTACGGACGGCCTTGGCGTCGGCCTCGACGAGCAGCGCGTGGGCCGCTCCGCGGGAGAGCGCTTCGAGGCCGACGGCTCCCGATCCCGCGTAGAGGTCGGCGATCCGGACGCCGTCCAGGGTGCCGAGGAGTGCCTGCCAGGTGGAGAACAGGCCCTCGCGCGCGCGGTCGGAGGTGGGGCGGGTGCCGGTGCCGGGCGGGACGGCCAGGCGGCGTCCGCCGGCCGAGCCGGCGATCACGCGGGTCATGGGTGTCTGGTCCTCGGGTCGGGGCGGCGCGCAGGGTGCTGCGGACGCCGTGCCTCCCACGATATGGCGTCGGGGCGGCCGGGGCTCCCGCGGCGGTCCGCCCCGCCTCGCACCCCCGTGGGTCACCCCTTGTCCAGGTACTCCTCGCGGTCCTTGTCGAGCAGGGCGTCCAGGGCGGTCCTGAGCTCGGGCAGGTGCTCCAGGTCCGGGTCGCCGGCCACGACCGTGACGGCCTCCTGGCGGGCGGCGGCGATGACCTCCTCGTCGTCGATGACGCTGAGTACCCGGAGCGAGGAGCGGACCCCGGACTGGGCCTGGCCGAGGACGTCGCCCTCCCGGCGCTGCTCGAGGTCGATCCGCGACAGTTCGAAGCCGTCGAGGGTGGCGGCGACGGCGGAGAGCCGGGCGCGGGCGGGGCTCGCCTCGTGGGCCTCGCTGACCAGCAGGCAGAGTCCGGGGGCGGAGCCGCGGCCCACGCGGCCGCGCAGCTGGTGGAGCTGGGAGACGCCGAACCGGTCGGCGTCCATGATCACCATCGCGGTGGCGTTGGGGACGTTCACCCCGACCTCGATGACGGTGGTGGCGACCAGGACGTCGGCCTGCCCCGCGGCGAAGCGGCGCATCACGTCGTCCTTGTCGTCGGGGTGCATCCTGCCGTGCAGCACCTCGATGCGCAGACCGGACAGCGGTCCCTTGGCGAGCTGCTCGGCGATCTCCAGGACGGCGAGGGGCGGGCGCTTGTCCCCTTCCTCCCCGGCCGCCTTCTTCTTCCCGTTTCCCTTCTTCCCGGCGTCGTCCTCGTCGTCGCCGATCCGGGGGCAGACCACGTACGCCTGGTGGCCGTTCTCCACTTCCTCGCGGACCCGTTCCCAGGCGCGGCTGAGGAAGTGGGGTTTGTCCTTGGCGGGGACGACATGGCTGGCGATCGGCGAACGGCCGGCCGGCAGCTGGTCCAGGACGGAGGTCTCCAGATCCCCGAAGACGGTCATGGCGACCGTACGGGGAATGGGGGTGGCGGTCATGACGAGCAGGTGCGGCGGCTGCTTGCCCTTGGAGCGCAGGGCGTCGCGCTGCTCCACCCCGAAGCGGTGCTGCTCGTCGACGACGACCAGCCCCAGGTCGTGGAACTGCACCTTGTCCTCGATCAGCGCATGCGTCCCGATGACGATCCCGGCCTCGCCGGTGACCAGGTCCAGGAGTGCCTGCCGGCGGCCCGCCATACCCATGGAGCCGGTCAGCACGACCACCTTGGTGCCCTGGTCCGAGCCGCCCAGCATGCCGCCCTCCGCCAGCTCCCCCATCATCTCGGTGATGGACCGGTGGTGCTGCTGGGCGAGGACCTCGGTGGGCGCGAGCATGGCGGCCTGCCCGCCCGCGTCGACGACGGCGAGCATGGCGCGCAGCGCGACCATGGTCTTCCCCGAACCGACCTCCCCCTGGAGCAGCCGGTGCATCGGGTGCTCGGTCGCCAGGTCGTCGAAGATCTCCTTGGAGACCTTGAGCTGGCCGTCGGTGAGGGTGAACGGCAGCTTGGCGTCGAAGGCGTCCAGGAGCCCGCCGGGGGCGGGTCTGCGGGCGACGGCGGGGAGCTGGGTGTCCGCGTATCTGCGGCGGGCCAGGGCCACCTGGAGGACGAAGGCCTCGTCCCACTTCAGCCGGTCCCTGGCCGCCGCGACATCGGCCTTGGTCTGCGGCCGGTGGATCTTCAGCAGCGCCCCGGGCAGCGAGGTGAACCCCCGGCCCTCGCGCAGCGCGGGCGGCAGCGGGTCGACGGCCTCCTGGGCACTGGGCAGCACCGCGTCGACCGCCTTGGCGATCCGCCAGGAGTCGAGCTGCTTGCAGGCCGGGTAGATCGGGAGCAGCTTGCCGGCGAAGGCGTCCACGGCCTCGGTGGCCCCGGCCTCGTCGGCGGACTCGGCGTCGAGCAGCTGGTACGTGGGGTGGGCCAGCTGCATCTTCCGGTTGAAGACGGAGACCTTGCCGGCGAACATGGCGCGCCGGCCCGGCAGCAGCTCCTTGTGGGGCTTGTGGACCCCGTGGCCGAAGAAGACCAGCTGGAGCCGGCCGTGGCCGTCGGTGAGGGTCACTTCGAGGCGCTTGCCCCGGCCGCCGTTGAACATCATCACGCGGGCGTCGTCGACCTGGGCGACGACCGTCACATGCTCGTCGAGCGGGAGGTCGCTCAGCGCCGTGAGCCGGCCGCGCTCCTCGTACCGCCGCGGGTAGTGATGCAGGAGATCACCGACCGTGTGCAGGTCGAGGTGCTCGGCCATCACCTTGGCGGTGGCGCCACCGAGCAGCTTCTTGAGGGGTTCGTCGAACGCAGACACGCGATCCATTGCACACCACACCACTGACAGTTGTCCGCCGGGCACCGCCGGTGCGCCGGAAACGGGGCCGGCGCTTCGCGTCCGCGGCGGCGGGCCGCACACGGCGCGGGAGGGGCTACTCCACCCCGATCAGCAGGGGTGCGCACTGGTGGCCGCCGCCGTACACCACCGTGTCCACCGCCAGGTAGCCCTCACGGACGTGCCCCTCCAGCTCGTCGGCGAGGGTGTCGGGGACGTCCTCGCCGAGGACCAGCGTGACCAGTTCGCCGCCCGCCGCGAGCATCCGGTCCAGCACCTTGCGGGCCGTCGTGGGGACGTCCTCGCCGATGACGGCGACATCGCCGTCGATCAGGCCCAGGATGTCGCCGGCCTGGCAGATGCCCGCCATGGTCCAGGACTGCCGTTCGGCGACGGCCAGTTCGGCGTACCGGGTGGCGCCGGCCGCCGCGGTCATCGCGACCACGTCCTCGTCGAAGCTGCGGTCCGGTTCGTGGACGGCCAGGGCCGCGATGCCCTGGACCGCGGCCCTGGTGGGGATGAGGGCGACGCGGATGCCCGCGGCCCGTGCCTGTTCGGCGGCGGCGGCGGCGGTGTGGCGCAGGTCCCCGTCGTTGGGCAGGAGGACCACCTCGCGGGCGTGGGCGCGGCGGATCGCGTCGACGAGTTCGCCGCTGGCGGGCGGCTCCCCGGGCCGCGCGAGCACCGTCGTCGCCCCGGCCTCCGCGCACAGACCGCCGAGTCCGTCGCCCGGGACGACCACGACGACCGCGCGCTGGGCGGGTTCGGGGCGGGCGTGCACCCGGTCGGCGGCGAAGTGGGTGATCCGGATGCGGTACGGCCGGCCGGCCTCGACCCCGGCCTCCACCGCGGCTCCCGCGTCGTCGACGTGCACATGGACGTTCCACAGCCCGTCGCCGCCGACGACCACGAGGGAGTCGCCCAGCCGGTCGAGCCGGGTGCGCAGCCGCTCCACGGCCTCGTCGTCCGCCTCCAGGAGGTAGATGACCTCGAAGGCCGGCCCGCCCTGCGGGTCGTCCGCCGCGGGGCAGTCCCCGCCATCGGCGGGGAACGGGGCCGGAGCGGCGGGCGCTTCGTGCAACCGCTCCGGGGCCCGTCCCGAAACCGCCTCGACCAGGCACCCGAGCACCGCCACGAGTCCCCGTCCGCCGGCGTCGACGACACCGGCCCTGCCGAGGACGGCGAGCTGTCGGGGGGTCTGGACCAGGGCCGTCCGCGCCCCTTCGTAGGCCGCCTGGGCCACCGCGGTGGCCCGGGCTCCGTCCGGCACGCGTCCCGCGGCCGCGGCGGCCGCGTCCGCCACCGTCAGGACCGTGCCCTCGACGGGGTGGGCGACCGCCTCGCGGGCCGATGCCGCGGCCCGGGCCAGCGCGAGGCGCAGCCGCTCGGCGCCGGTCCCCCCGGCCAGCACCCCGGCCATGCCGCGCAGCAGCTGCGCCAGGATCGTGCCGGAGTTCCCGCGGGCCCCGATCAGTGCCCCGTGCGCCATGGCACGTACCGCGTCCGCGGTGGAGGGCACCGTGGTGCCGGTCTCATGGGCGGCGAACACCGCTTCGACGGCCGCCGCCGCGGATTCCACGGTCAGGTAGAGATTGGTGCCGGTGTCGCCGTCGGCGACGGGGTACACGTTGATCGCGTCGATCGCCTCGCGCTCCCGGCCGAGCGCGTCCAGCGCCAGTGAGCACCAGGTACGCACCGCGACGGCGTCCGGTTCGTCGGCGGTCTGCGGCACCTGATGGTCCTCCTCGGAACACGGACTGGGGCGGCGGGCTGCACCGCAGAGTAGCCCCGGCCGGCGGGTGCGGCGGGTTCCGGGGCGGGGCGGGCGGCTGTTGAACCCATGGTAGTTTCGTATCTCCGACGCAGCCGTTGTATGCTGCTTCGGTTGCCCGACGAGAGTCGGGACATTCCCCCGGTACCGCCACTTCAGTCAATGATTCCGGCGTGCCGGAATTCACTGTAAGTGCACCTGAAGTCTTTGGAGTGACCCGTGGCTGCCAACTGCGACGTTTGCGGCAAGGGGCCGAGCTTCGGCAACAGCATTTCGCACTCGCACCGCCGTACGTCCCGTCGCTGGAATCCCAACATCCAGCGCGTGCGTGCCGTGGTCGGGCGGACGCCGAAGCGGCTCAACGTCTGCACCTCGTGCATCAAGGCCGGCAAGGTCGCGCGCTGACGTTCCCGTCGTAGCGCAGCCTTACCGGTTGCCCAAAAAGCCGGTCCACCTCGGTGGACCGGCTTTTTGCTGTGCTCCCCCGCTCCACCGGGAGGGAGCGGGGCGGGTCAGCCGCCGTCCCGCAGCCGCCACCCGTGGTCGACCGGGCCGATCCCCGAGCCCAGCGGGAAACCCGCCGCGATCGCCCCGGTGACGTACGCCTTCGCGGCCCGTACCGCCGTCGGCACGTCCTGTCCCCCGGCGAGCCCGCAGGCGATCGCGGAGGCGAGGGTGCAGCCCGTGCCGTGGGTGTGCCGGTTGTCGTGGCGGGGTGCGCGCAGCCAGTGCTCCTCGGAGCCGTCCGTGAGCAGGTCGACGGGTTCGCCCGGCAGATGGCCGCCCTTGATGACCACCCAGCGGGGCCCGTATCCGAGCAGTTCGGCCGCGGCCCGCCGCATTCCGGCCTCGTCGGTGACCGTGATGCCCGTGAGCTGTGCCACTTCGTCGAGGTTCGGGGTCGCCACGGTCGCGACGGGAAGCAGTTTCGTACGGACGGAATCGAGCGCCTCGGCGGCCAGGAGCGGGTCTCCGTGCTTGGAGACGCCGACCGGGTCGACGACGGCCGGGGCGTCGGTACCGGCGAGGAGTGCGGCGACGGTCTCCACGAGCACCGCCGACGACAGCATGCCGGTCTTGACCGCGCTCACGCCGATGTCGTCCACGACGCTGCGGTACTGGGCGCGTACGGCTTCCGCGGGCAGTTCCCAGGCGCCCTGGACACCCAGGGAGTTCTGCGCGGTGACGGCGGTCAGCACGCTCATGCCGTGCGTTCTGAACGCCAGCATCGTCTTCAGGTCGGCCTGGATGCCCGCACCGCCGCCGGAATCGGATCCGGCGACGGTGAGCACTCGGGGCGGCGGGGCGGAGGGTATGGGCATACGCCGCAATCTACTGGGCGTCCTCGATGTCCCCGAAGTGGTCCCAGCCGCTCTTGCTGGTCCAGGGCGCCCCGTCGACCGTCACCTGCGGCAGGGCCGAGGGGTTGAGGACCTCGCCGATCACCTTCCAGCGGGCCGGCAGCTTCACATCGGGCGGGAACGTCGCGACGATCGCGTGGTCCTCACCGCCGGTGAGCACCCACTGGAGCGGGTCCACGCCGACGGCCTGCCCGATGTCGGACATCTGGGACGGGATGTCGATGAGTCCGGAGCGCAGGTCGATCCGTACCTTGCTGGCCTCGGCGATGTGCCCGAGGTCGGCGACGAGCCCGTCGCTGACGTCGGTCATCGCGGTGGCGCCGAGCCCGGCCGCCGCGGGGCCCGCGTGGTAGGGCGGTTCGGGGCGCCGGTGGGCCTCGACGAAGGCGCGGGGCGAGCGGAAGCCGCGGGACAGGACGGCGTACCCGGCGGCGGACCAGCCGAGCCAGCCGGTGACGGCGACGACGTCGCCGGGCTGGGCGCCCGCCCTGGTGACGGGTTCGTGGTTGCGCAGGTCGCCGAGCGCGGTGATCGCGACGGTGATCGTGTCGCCGCGCACCACATCGCCGCCGACCACGGCCGCCCCCGCGACCTGGCACTCGTCCCGGATGCCGTCCATCAGCTCGCCGGCCCAGGTGACCGGGAGTTCGGCGGGGACGACGAGGCCGAGGAGCAGTGCGGTGGGCACGGCCCCCATGGCGGCGATGTCGGCGAGGTTCTGTGCGGCGGCCTTGCGGCCGACGTCGTACGCCGTCGACCAGTCACGCCGGAAGTGCCGCCCCTCCAGCAGGATGTCCGTGCTGGCCACGACCCTGCGGTCGGGGGCGGTGACGACCGCGGCGTCGTCGCCTGGCCCCAGTCGTACCGCCGGAGTGGTGGTGAGCCGGGACGTCAGCTCTCTGATGAGCCCGAACTCCCCCAACTCGCCCACGGTTCCCTTCACCGAGTCTCACCTCTCATCTATGGGGCCGGACGCGAGTCCGGCCTGCTTCAGCGGCCGGATGTCCGGACCGTGGACAGGCCGTCCCCCGGGCCGGTGCGCCCCGGTGGTCACGGGCACGCCTGTCCCCCGTCTGCCCCTCCGGGCTTGCGGTCGCGGGCCGTCACTGCTGTCGGTACTGTCAAGAGATACGTCAACTTGTGTGTTCTGTACGCCACGCTGTGGGCGTCATCCGGCCCGCAGGTCTCCCCGTGGCCCGTGGCAACGCGATAACGTGGCGTCCCTTTCCCCCACATGATCCTCGTGGCCGCCCTGGAGGTTCCGTGGTACAGGCGTACATCCTTATTCAGACCGAGGTGGGCAAGGCGTCGACCGTCGCCGAGACCATCGCCAAGATTCCGGGAGTGATCCAGGCAGAGGACGTCACCGGCCCCTACGACGTGATCGTGCGCGCTCAGGCCGACACGGTCGATGAACTCGGACGCATGGTGGTGGCAAGAGTCCAGCAAGTGGACGGCATCACCCGAACCCTGACCTGCCCGGTCGTTCACCTGTAGCCCCCGTCTACGCTGGGCCGGTGACGTCCTTCTGCCGCCGGCTCCCCCACCCCGTGTTCCTCGGTCCGTCCGTTGCCCTGCTGCTCATGGCCGCGACGGGTTGTTCCTCGGGCGACGCCTCGGCGTCGGTCACGGTTCCCAGTCCGTCCCCGGAAGCCGCAGCCTACTGCCGTGCGTTGCACAAGGAGCTGCCGGATACCGTCGCCGGTCTGGAGCGCAGTGATCCCAGGCCCGGTTCGGACCTGACCGCCGGGTGGGGGGACGGGGCGATCGTACTGCGCTGCGGTGTGCCGCGCCCGGCGAAGATGGACGACGCCCAGTCGAAGGCCGCCGAGGCCGACGGCGTCAACTGGATGCTGGAGCAGCGGGAGGACGACGGGCCCCGCTTCACGACGACTCTGCGCAAGGCATACGTCGAGGTCACGCTCTCGGAGGCGTACGCGCACGACGCGACTCCGCTGGCGGCCTTCGCCCCGGCGGTGAAGAAGACGGTCCCCAACAGCCTGTAAGCAGCCCACAGGGCGTGCGCTCCGGTGCGGAGCACACGCCCTGGGACGCGTCGGTGATGTCTCAGCGCAGACCGGTCGGCCGGTCCAGCGCCGCCTGGATGAGCCGGTCCACCAGCTCCTGGTAGCTGACGCCGCTCTCCTGCCACATGCGCGGGTACATGGAGATCGGGGTGAATCCCGGCAGGGTGTTGATCTCGTTGATCACGAAGCCGCCGCCGTCGGTGAGGAAGAAGTCGGCGCGCACCAGGCCCTCGCAGGAGGCGGCCTCGAAGGCGTCGACCGCGAGCCGCTGGACCTCGGCGGTCTCCTCGTCGGTGAGCGGGGCCGGCACGATGCCGGACGCCGCGTCGATGTACTTGGCCTCGAAGTCGTAGAAGTCGTGCGAGGTGACCGGCGGGATCTCGGCCGGCACGCTGGCGCGCGGTCCGTCCTCGAACTCCAGCACTCCGCACTCGATCTCGCGGCCCCGCAGGAGCGACTCCACGAGGAACTTGGGGTCGTGGCGGCGGGCCTCCTCGATCGCCTCGTCGAGGCCGGAGGCGTCGTCGACCTTGGTGATGCCGATGGACGAACCGGCCCGGGCGGGCTTGATGAAGAGCGGCCAGCCGTGCTCGCCGGCGAACTCCGTGATGCGCTTGCGGGCGCCCTGCGGGTCGTTGTCCCACTCGCGGGGGCGCACGACGACGTACGGGCCGACGGGGAGCCCGAAGGAGGTGAAGACCCGCTTCATGTACTCCTTGTCCTGGCCGACCGCCGAGGCGAGCACACCGGCGCCGACGTAGGGCACTCCGGAGAGCTCCAGGAGGCCCTGGAGCGTGCCGTCCTCGCCGTAGGGGCCGTGCAGGACGGGGAAGACGACGTCGACCTCGCCGAGCACCTTGGGGACCGATCCTGGCTCGCTGTAGACCACTTCGCGGCTGCCGGGGTCGACGGAGAGCACCACGCCGCCCTCCTCGGACTCGGCCAGCTGGTCCACGTCCGGCATCTTCCGGTCCGTGATGGCCATGCGCTCGGGTGCGTCGGCGGTGAGCGCCCAGCGGCCGTCCGTCGTGATGCCGATCGGCAGGACGTCGTACTTGGTCCGGTCGATGGCGTTCAGGACGGCGCCGGCCGTGACGACCGAAATGCCGTGTTCGGAGCTGCGGCCGCCGAACACGACGGCCACACGCGGCTTGCGGAGCTGCTGCTCCGTGCTCTGGGGGAGGTTCTCGCTGCTCATATCGCGATGAGCGTACCTGCTGGTACTGGCCGAGTCAGCGTGGCCGGTGCCGCCCGGCGGGTGAACCGGCTCAGTGCCGCTCGGCCTTGGCGCTGCGCGACATGAGCTCCTTGAGCGCGACCATCGGCGGCTTGCCCTCGTGGACGATGCCGACGACCGTCTCGGTGAGGGGCATCTCGACGCCGTGACGGCGGGCCAGGTCGAGCACCGACTGGCACGACTTGACGCCCTCGGCGGTCTGCTTGGTGACCGCGATGGTCTCCTGGAGCGTCATCCCGCGGCCGAGGTTGGTGCCGAAGGTGTGGTTGCGCGAGAGCGGCGAGGAGCACGTCGCCACCAGGTCGCCGAGGCCGGCGAGCCCGGAGAAGGTCAGCGGGTCGGCGCCCATGGCCAGGCCCAGCCGGATGGTCTCGGCGAGGCCGCGGGTGATGAGCGACCCCTTGGCGTTGTCGCCGAGCCCCATGCCGTCGGCGATGCCGACGGCCAGCCCGATGACGTTCTTGACGGCGCCGCCCAGTTCGCAGCCGACCACGTCGGTGCTGGTGTACGGGCGGAAGTACGAGGTGTGGCAGGCGGCCTGGAGGCGGCGCGCGACGGACTCGTCCCGGCAGGCGACGACGGCGGCGGCGGGCCGTCGTTCGGCGATCTCCTTGGCGAGGTTGGGCCCGGTGATGACGGCGACGCGGTCGGCGGAGACCTTGGTGACGTCCTCGATGACCTCGCTCATCCGCTTCGCGGTGCCGAGTTCGACGCCCTTCATCAGGGAGACGAGCACCGTCTGCGGCTCCAGGTGCGGGGCCCATGCGGCGAGGTTGTCGCGCAGCGTCTGGGACGGCACGACGAGTACCGCGAAGTCGGCGCCGCGCAGCGCCTCGGCGGCGTCCGTGGTGGCCCGGACGGACGCGGGGAGTTCGATGCCCGGGAGGTAGCCGGGGTTGGTACGGGTCGTGTTGATGGCCTCGGCGACCTCGGCCCGGCGCCCCCAGAGGGTGACCTCGCAGCCCGCGTCGGCGAGGACCATGCCGAAGGCCGTACCCCATGAGCCGGTTCCGAAGACGGCTGCCTTTACGGGGTGCGTCACTTGGGTCCCTCTCCTTCGGCCTTGCGCCGCTGTTCTGCACGGGCCTTGCGGTGGTCGTAGAGGCCGGCGGGCGCCTTCTGCCCGCGCACCTCCTCCAGCTGTGCGGTGACCGCGAGCATGATGACCTCGGTCGCCTCGCGCAGCACTTCGGGGGTCGGTTCCCTGTCGTAGAACCGGGACAGGTCGACGGGCGGACCCGCCTGGACCTGGAGGGTCTTGCGGGGGAAGAGCCGCAGCTTGTTGTCCGAGGCGTAGGGCGGCATCGCCAGGTTGGCGCCCCACTGGGCGACGGGGATGACGGGGGCCCTGGTCATCAACGCGACGCGGGCGGCACCGGTCTTGCCGGCCATCGGCCACATCTCGGGGTCGCGGGTGAGGGTGCCCTCGGGATAGAAGGCGACGCACTCACCGCGCTCGATGGCGTCGACGGCGGCCCGGAAGGCGTCCAGGGCGTTGGTGGTCTCGCGGTACACGGGAATCTGGCCGGTGCCGCGCAGCATCATCCCGACGAAGGGGGTCTTGAACAGTCCCGCCTTGGCGAGGAGCCGCGGCACCCGTCCGGTGTTGTACTGGAAATGCCCGTACGAAAGCGGGTCCAGGTACGAGTTGTGGTTGACCGCGGTGATGAATCCGCCGTCGGCCGGAATGTGTTCCATTCCCCGCCAGTCGCGCTTGAACAGAACCACCAGCGGCGGTTTCGCGATGACCGCCGCCAGGCGGTACCAGAAGCCGATTCTGCGGCGGGACACTCGGACACCTTCCTCTATCAATGCGGCTGTGGAACTGATTGCTGCCTGACTACTGACGGTCAAGTCTCGCCCCAGGCCCCTGCTCTGTCGAGAACACCGTACGCCCCGCCTCCGAGGCCGACCCTCCGGGTTGTCGCACCGGCAGGCGAGAATAGGCGGCGATGCGCATCGAGGGGGAGACCGCCACGAACACCGACCCGACCGGCCTCTGGTCCCTGGTCGTCCCGTTGAAGCCCTTGGCGCGGGCCAAGAGCAGGCTGGTGCCCGCCTCGGGCGCACTGCTGCGGCCCCGGCTGGCCCTGGCCTTCGCCCAGGACACGGTGGCCGCCGCGCTCGGCTGCCCGGCCGTGGCCGATGTGGTGGTCGTCACGGACGACGCGGCAGCCGGGGCCGCGCTGGCGGCACTCGGCGCCCGCATCGTGGCCGATGTCCCGGCCGCCGGGCTCAACGCCGCCCTCGCACACGGCGAGCGTACGGTCCGTGCGGCCCGGCCGAATGCGGCCGTCGCCGCGCTCAACGCGGATCTGCCCGCACTGCGTCCGGCGGAATTGTCCCGAGTGCTCGAATTTTCCGCCGCTTTTCCCCGTGCATTTGTGCCCGATGCGGCGGGAATCGGAACAACATTTCTGTCGGCTGGGCCAGAAGTGGAATTGCGCCCTGTTTTCGGCGGTCCGTCCCGGGCCCGGCATCTCGCATCGGGCGCCGCGGAAGTCACCCTGTCCGGGATCGATTCGGTACGTCAGGACGTGGACACCGGCGACGATCTGCGGGCGGCGCTGGCCCTGGGCGTCGGCCCGTTCACGGCGGGGCGCTGGGCCGCGGGGGTACCCGCGCGGGACCGATAGGCTGCCGTTCATGCAGGCGACCTCGTACACGTACGACCCCGAGAGCCGCACCGGCAGCGTGCTGCTCGACGACGGCACCCCGGTGGACTTCGACGCCCCGGCCTTCGACGCCGGCGGCCTGCGGCTGCTGCGTCCGGGTCAGCGGGTGCGGATCGAGGGCGAGGGCGAGGGCGCCGCGCTGCGGATCACCCTGGTGACCCTGCAGACCTTCTGAGCGCCGCGCCACCTGGCCCCGACAGCCCGCGGGCCGGGCTCCCCGAGGGGAGCCCGGCCCGGCGCGTGTGAGGAGCTTCTGCGCTGCCCTGTCTCACTTCTTGCGTGCGGTGGCCTTCTTGGCCGTGGTCTTGCGCGCGGTGGTCTTCTTCGCGGGCGCCTTCTTCGCCGTGGCCTTCTTGGCGGGCGCGGTCTTGGCGGCGACGGCCTTCTTGACCGCCGTGGCCTTCTTCGCCGCTGCGGGGGCCGCCTTCTTCGCGGCCGCCGTGGTCTTCTTCGCCGCCGCGGACGTCTTCTTCGCGGTGGTCTTCTTGGCGGTGGCCGTGGTCTTCTTCGCCACTGCCACGGTCTTCTTGGCGGTGGCCTTCTTCGTCGCCACGGCCTTCTTCGCGGTGGCCTTCTTGGCGGCGGCCTTGGCCGTCGTACGGGTGGAAGAACCGCCCGAGAGGCTGCCCTTGGGGGCCTTCTTCACGGCCACGTCGTTCTTGGGGAGCTTCTTCGAGCCGCTCACCAGGTCCTTGAAGCCCTGTCCCGCACGGAAGCGGGGCACCGAGGTCTTCTTGACCCGTACGCGCTCACCCGTCTGCGGGTTGCGGGCGTAGCGGGCGGGGCGGTCGACCTTCTCGAACGAGCCGAAGCCGGTGACCGAAACCCGGTCACCTGCGACGACCGCACGGACGATCGCGTCGAGCACCGCGTCGACGGCGTCCGCGGCCTGCTGACGGCCGCCGACCTTGTCGGCAATCGCTTCTACGAGCTGCGCCTTGTTCACGTCTTCCCCTTCGGAGACATTGCCAGAACGAAAGTGTTCAGGCTTTTTCGCACGTTAGGCAGATATATACCGCAAATCAAACACGAAACGGGCTAATCACCCTAGTGCCGCAACGAAGTCGACCGCTGCGCTGTTCCGCAGAGTCAGTCACCTTCGGGGAATCGGCCCTCATCGAGGTCCTTCATCAACCGGTCCAGACGCCTTGCCGCATCTGGGAGATCGTGCTTCGCCGCGGCCGTGATGACCAGCAGCTTCCGGTTCAGCGCCATCCGTACGCCCTCCGGGACTTGCAGTGCACGCACTTGTGAGTGCGCTTCCTTCAATCGGTCGGCGACTTGGCCGTAAAGCTTGAGTTGGCTGTCGCCTTCCATGCACCGATTGTGCCATCTGGGGCGAGTTGTCGCCCGACGGGGGCTCAACAAGCGACTGCGCCCCCTACCAGAAGGCAGGGGGCGCAGTACGGGAAAGCCGCTGCTCAGGCGTTAATTGTGCGGGGTTTGTGGGCCGGCCTGGCCGCCTCGTAGCCCGCGATGTCCGGTTCGTTCTGCAGAGTGAGGCTGATGTCGTCCAGCCCGTTCAGCAGGCGCCAGCGGGCGTTCTCGTCGAGTTCGAAGTCGGCGGTGATGCCCTCGGCGAGGACCTGCCGCGTCTCCAGGTCGACGGTGACCTCGGCCGTCGGGTCGGCCTCCGTCAGGTCCCACAGGGCGTCGACGACCTGCTGGTCCAGGACCACGGTCAACAGACCGTTCTTCAGCGAGTTGCCGCGGAAGATGTCGGCGAACCGGGAGGAGATGACGGTCTTGAAGCCGTAGTTCTGGAGGGCCCAGACGGCGTGCTCGCGGGACGAGCCGGTACCGAAGTCGGGGCCGGCCACCAGGACCGAGGCTCCCTTGCGCTCCGGGCGGTTGAGGACGAAGTTCTCGTCCTTGCGCCAGGCCTCGAAGAGCCCGTCCTCGAAGCCGTCCCGGGTGACCTTCTTCAGCCAGTGGGCGGGGATGATCTGGTCGGTGTCGACGTTGCTGCGGCGCAGCGGGACGGCCCGGCCGGTGTGTGCGGTGAAAGCTTCCATGATTCTCAGACTCCGGCGGGCGTACGGGCGTCGGACAGGTCGGCCGGCGAGGCCAGATGGCCCAGCACGGCGGTGGCGGCGGCGACCTGCGGGGAGACCAGGTGCGTGCGGCCGCCCTTGCCCTGCCGGCCCTCGAAGTTGCGGTTCGAGGTCGAGGCGGAGCGCTCGCCGGGGGCCAGCTGGTCGGGGTTCATGCCGAGACACATCGAGCAGCCCGCGTGCCGCCATTCGGCGCCGGCGGCGGTGAAGACCTTGTCCAGGCCCTCCTCGACGGCCTGGAGGGCGACCCGGACGGAGCCCGGGACGACCAGCATCCGTACGCCGTCGGCGACTTTGCGGCCGTCCAGGATCGCGGCCGCGTTGCGCAGGTCCTCGATCCGGCCGTTGGTGCAGGAGCCTACGAAGACGGTGTCGACGCTGATCTCGCGCAGCGGCTGGCCGGCGGTCAACCCCATGTACTCCAGCGCCTTTTCGGCGGCGTTGCGCTCCGAGGCGTCCTCGTACGAAGCAGGGTCGGGGACGTTGGCCGACAGCGGGGCGCCCTGGCCGGGGTTGGTGCCCCAGGTGACGAACGGCGCCAGTTCGGCGGCCTCGATGACCACCTCGGCGTCGAAGACCGCGTCGTCGTCGGAGCGCAGCGTCTTCCAGTAGGCGACGGCCGCGTCCCAGTCCTCGCCCTGCGGGGCGTGGTCACGGCCCTGGAGGTAGTCGAAGGTGGCCTGGTCGGGGGCGATCATCCCGGCCCGCGCTCCGGCCTCGATCGACATGTTGCAGATGGTCATCCGGGCCTCCATCGAGAGCTTCTCGATGGCGGAGCCGCGGTATTCCAGGATGTAGCCCTGACCGCCGCCGGTACCGATCCGCGCGATGATCGCCAGGATCAGGTCCTTGGCGGTGACGCTGTCGGGCAGTTCGCCCTCGACGGTGATCGCCATCGTCTTCGGACGGGCCAGCGGCAGCGTCTGGGTGGCCAGTACGTGCTCGACCTGGCTGGTGCCGATACCGAACGCGAGCGCACCGAACGCGCCGTGCGTGGACGTGTGGGAATCGCCACAGACGACCGTGGTGCCGGGCTGGGTCAGACCCAGCTGCGGGCCGACCACGTGCACGACGCCCTGCTCGACGTCTCCCAGCGAGTGCAGCCGGACGCCGAACTCCGCGCAGTTCTTGCGCAGGGTCTCCAGCTGTGCGCGGGAGACCGGGTCGGCGATCGGCTTGTCGATGTCGAGGGTCGGGGTGTTGTGGTCCTCGGTGGCGATGGTGAGGTCGAGGCGCCGCACCGGGCGTCCGGCCTGCCGCAGACCGTCGAAGGCCTGCGGGCTGGTCACCTCGTGCAGCAGGTGCAGATCGATGTAGAGGAGGTCGGGCTCACCTTCGGCGCGCCGGACGACATGGTCGTCCCAAACCTTCTCCGCGAGTGTCCTACCCATCGCTTTCCCTCCGGCCGGCGTCGTCGCCGGCCCAACTAGAGATTCGGTGCGCCCCCGTCCGGATCCCCGTGCGGGGCGGTGGCTACGGGCCGTTGTGGGGCCGCCCGTACAGGTTCGCAACTTCCCTGGAAAATTGAACTTGCGTTTCACAGAGTGAGACGCGAGTATCGTCGTATGGACAACTCTAGCGGCGTCGGCGTTCTCGACAAGGCAGCTCTGGTATTGAGCGCCCTGGAGTCCGGTCCGGCCACCCTCGCCGGGCTGGTCGCGGCGACCGGGCTCGCACGACCCACGGCCCATCGACTGGCCGTGGCACTGGAACACCACCGCATGGTGGCGAGGGACATGCAGGGCCGTTTCATTCTCGGCCCCCGCCTGTCGGAGCTCGCGGCGGCGGCGGGCGAGGACCGTCTGCTCGCCACGGCGGGACCGGTACTCACCCACCTGCGCGACATCACCGGCGAGAGCGCCCAGCTCTATCGCCGGCAGGGCGACATGCGTATCTGTGTGGCGGCGGCGGAGCGACTGTCCGGACTGCGGGACACCGTGCCGGTCGGCTCCACGCTCACCATGAAGGCGGGATCGTCCGCGCAGATCCTGATGGCCTGGGAGGAGCCCGAGCGCCTGCACCGGGGCCTCCAGGGCGCCCGGTTCACCGCGACGGCGCTCTCCGGCGTCCGGCGCCGCGGCTGGGCCCAGTCGATCGGCGAGCGGGAACCGGGCGTCGCCTCGGTCTCCGCACCGGTCCGCGGCCCCTCGAACCGGGTGGTCGCGGCGGTCTCGGTCTCCGGACCGATCGAGCGGCTGACCCGTCACCCGGGCCGGATGCACGCCCAGGCCATCATCGACTCGGCCGCCCGGCTGAGCGAGGCACTGCGCCGCACGGGCTGACCCACGCCCCTCCCCCTGCACAAGAGGCCGCCCCAGCGCCGTGGCGGCCCCCTTCTCCCTACCTGACGTCCCAGAGCCTCACTTCACCGGCGAGCGGTGCGCGAGACGGTCCGCCGCACGGCGGCCCCGCCCCTCGATCGGCAGCGACCCGGTCGCCGCGGCCAGTCCGTACACCGGCATATCGGCGTAGATGGCCTCGTAGCCGCCCTCCGGCACGATGTAGGTCTCGTGCCACAGCCCCACGTGCTGCCGGGACTTCTTCTCCTTGCGGTTGATCATCGCCCACGCCTTGCGGTGGAACATGTCGGGCGCCGCCGCGTACGCGTACAGCTTCTCCTTCGACTCCCAGTACTGGACGACGTAGTACGTCCTGGGCGAACCGGACAGCAGGACGTGGCCGAGCAGCCCCCGGTCCTTGTTCCGGCCCAACTCCCGCAGCATGCGCAGCATCCCGGTGAAGACCGGGAGCCAGTGGTGCACGCCCCGGAAGTGATTGATCCGCATACCGATCAGCAGCACCACCACCTCCCCCTCGGCTGCTGCGGTCGTCCGTCCCGGAATCGGCTGAGCGAACATACGGGCCCCCTGAGAGTGTTGGAGAGTGTCACTATCCAATGCTTGGATAGTGACACTGCCCACGGGGCGGGGGCAAGGGAAGGCACGGAATGCGACTCTCGGAACTGAGCGAACAGAGCGGCATCACGACCGCGACGATCAAGTACTACCTGCGCGAGGGCCTGCTGCCGCCGGGCAGGCGGGTGAGCGCGACGCAGGCCGAGTACGACGAGAGCCACCTGCGACGGCTGCGCCTCGTCCGGGCGCTGCTCCAGGTCGGCCGCCTTCCCGTCGCCACGGCCCGCGAGGTGCTGGGCCACGCCGACGACGAATCGCTCGGCCGGACGATGCGCCTGGGCGCGGCGCTCTGGTCGCTCCCGCACGGTCCGGACCCCGACGAGGACGCCCCGGAGACGGTGGCCGCCCGCGCCGAAGTCGACCGGCTCCTGGACCGGTTGGGATGGACCACCGCGCAGGAGATCGGCGCCCTCTCCCCCGTCCACCGGTCCCTCGTGGCGTCCCTGGCCGCCCTCATCCGCCTCGGCTACCCCTGCGAGGGCGACTACTTGGCGGACCACGCGCGGCTCATGCACCAAGTCGCGGTCCGCGACCTCGACATGATGGAGACCTATCCCTCACAGTCCGAGCAGGTCGAGATGGCAGTGGCCTCGGCGGTGCTGTACGAACCGCTGCTGACGTCCCTGCGCCGGCTGGCCCAGGAGGAGGAGTCGGCCCGGCGGTACGGCCTGTGAGCCGGACCGGGCCGAACGGCCCGCACACACAAGCAGAAGGCCCCTCACCGGAGTGAAGGGCCTCTGCCTGATGCTCTGTTGTACCCCCGACCGGATTTGAACCGGCGCTACTGCCGTGAGAGGGCAGCGTGCTAGGCCGCTACACAACGGGGGCTTGTTCCTGCAACATACTCGTCTTGCAGTCTTGCGCTGGGCTACCAGGACTCGAACCTAGAATGACGGTACCAGAAACCGTAGTGTTGCCAATTACACCATAGCCCATGGTGTTACAAGTACCCCCGACCGGATTCGAACCGGCGCTACTGCCGTGAGAGGGCAGCGTGCTAGGCCGCTACACAACGGGGGCCCTAGCGATCCTGCATCAAGAACGTGGGTGCGACCCAGATGTTCTCGCGGGAAGGATCTGTACCCCCGACCGGATTTGAACCGGCGCTACTGCCGTGAGAGGGCAGCGTGCTAGGCCGCTACACAACGGGGGCTTGTTCCTGCAACTTACTCGTCTTGCTGTCTTGCGCTGGGCTACCAGGACTCGAACCTAGAATGACGGTACCAGAAACCGTAGTGTTGCCAATTACACCATAGCCCAATGAAACGCAACCCCTTACGAGGTTTTGCTTCTGATTACGCTTCCCGGCCGGATCTTTCGGCCCGTTCGGGCGGCGCAGGAAGAACATTACCTGAAGGTGTCCGGCGCTCCAAAACGGGTATTGACCGCCAGCAGGCCGGGGAGCTGGTCGAGGGCCGTGATCCGGACGAGTTCGGGACGCCCGCCCCGCCCGCGCCGGTCCAGCCAGATCCCTGTGAGCCCGGCGGCCGTCGCGCCGCCTGCGTCGATGTCGGGTTCGTCCCCCACATAGGCGACGTCCGCCGGCGGCAGGTCCAGTTGTTCGCAGGCGGCGAGGAAGGCGCCTGCCGCGGGCTTGGAGATGCCCAGCTCAACGGCACACACCACCGCCTCGAAGCGGTCCCGCACTCCGAGCGCACGCAGCTTGCGGTCCTGATTGAGGATGCTGGAGTTCGACAGGACGGCGTGGCGATACCCGTCCGCCAGCCGGTCCAGGACCGGCACCACGTCCGGAAACAGTTCCCAGGCCGCCTCGTAGTGCCCGGCATGCCTACCGAACCAGTCGTCGGCCTCGTCATCGCTCAGCCGCCGCCCCAGGAACGCCCGCACCCGCTCCCTGCGCTGCCCCTGGAAGTCGACCTCGCCGACGGCGAACCGTGCCCACTGCACATCCGTAATGGCCTTCCACGCATCGAGGGCCTGCCCGAGGGAGGCGTACGCCTCGGGCAGGCCCTCGGTCTGCAGGTGCTTACGCATGCCGACGCGGTCGGCACCGGAGTAGTCGAAGATCGTGTCGTCGATGTCCCAGAGGACCGCGCGGATCGTCATGGGCCCCAGCGTATAAACCTAGGCGGCCAGCATGGTGGGCTTTGCACTGCTCCGCAGGCCGATGAAGACGATCTTCAGATCGTCGATCTCCTCCAGCGAGAACAGGTCGTCCGGACCACCGGGGGCACGGTCGTGGAACGGACTGCCGACTTCGTACAGGTCTCCGACGTCCAGCACACCCCGCTTCGCGACGACGTCGACGATGAGCGCGATGAAGTCCAGCTGCGCTGCGCTCAACTGCTTTCCTGCGATGAAACCCTCGAACGCCAGCTGAGCGGCCTGCCGGTCCAGTCCGCACAGGGCCCGGACGAACAGGCCGAGACCTCCGGCGGCCCGTACCTCGTCCAGATCCTCGGGCGAGGCCACCGCTTCGGCGAGAAAGATCTCCTCCAGACCGGCCAGGTCGTCTTCGGTGATCTGCTCGTTGTGACGCAGCTTGTGGACGGTCGGCTGGTCCTCGTGACGAAGCAGGTACGCGCGGGCCTTCTGGCGGAACCTCTGCTCGTCCGTGCCCGTCGGCATATCCTTGATGTCCGCCTCGGAGATCTCGCCGAACTCGTCCTCGAAGTCGGTGTAGACGATCTTCCTCTTGGCTTTGAGGTCCACCAGTTTGGCCAGACCTCGCAGCCTTCGGCGCAGATCTTCCAGCATCGGCAGCGTGGCGTCCTGCCACCACTCCTCGCCGGCTGCCGCCTCCAGAAGCTCGCGCTGTTCGGCGACCGCCGGGATATTGGTCTTCCCGAGCAGGTCCTCCGCGAGGTCTCGGACCTTCTGGCGCAGCTTGGCGTACTCCTTGCCGCCCTCCAGCGCCGCGAGCTGGAGCCGGAAGGCAATGAGGTCGAAGCGCTTGGCCTCCTCGCGGGTCTCATCGGGGTCCGGCTCGTGGTCGCTGGGAAGGTGGAGCAGCTTCTGGCGTACCGCGTGTTCGGCCTCATCGTCGATGCGGTGCCACGTGCGGAAGTCTGCGAACGTCTCCATCTCGCGGCGGTGCGGCCGGACAAGGAAGTTGTCCGGGTTCATACCGGAAACGGTGGCGTGCAGGCGGTGGGCCAGGGCCCATCGGACCGACGGCTCGGTCGCGATGGCGTCGGGGCCGCCGTCACGGGCCGGGTCCGGCTGCTCCCGGCGGTCCAGGCTGCGCAGCAGGTCCAGTTGCAGACCGAGCAGGCGCTCGCTCAGGGCGGGTGCCTGACGGGCTTCGACGCCAGCGAGGTCGCTGTTGAAGAAGTCGATGTTGCCGCAGAAGTCGAAGACGCGGAAGTTCTGCTTCGCGTGATCGGGGTTTGTGTCGTCCGGCCCGAACAGCGCCGGGCGCAGCCGGGTGCCGCGGCCGATCATCTGCCAGAACTTGGTCTTGGAGAAGACCGGCTTGGCGAAGACCAGGTTGACCACCTCCGGCACGTCGATGCCGGTGTCCAGCATGTCGACGGAGATCGCGATGTCGGGTTCCTTGCGCGCTGCGGAGAAGTCCTCGATCAGGGACTGGCGGTAGGTCTCCTTGTACGTGATCACTCGTGCCTGGTGGCCGGCACCCTTGGGATAGCTGGCGTTGTACCGGGCCTCGATGAACCGGGCGTGCTCGTTGTTCTTCGCGAAGATGATCGTCTTGCCGAGGCGGTCACCGCCCTCGACCCGGTGGCCCTGGGTGACCAGGACCTCCAGCATCTTGTCGACGGTGTCCTCGTTGAACAGGATCCTGTTCATCTCGTGGCGGCTGACGGCGTCCGGCTTCTCGCCGTCCTCGGACCACTCCTTGTCATCCCATTCGGCCTTCTCCTCCTCGGAGAGCTCCTCGTAGCGGATGCCGCGCTCCATGAACTTCAACGGCACGTTCACGGCCTTCGGCGGTACGAGGTACCCCTCCCCCACCGCCTCGTTCAGACCGTAGGAGTCCGTGGGAACTCCGTCCTCCAACTGGAACAGCTTGTACGTGTTGCGGTCGATCTCGTCCTTCGGGGTGGCGGTCAGACCGAGGAGGAGCGAGTCGAAGTAGCGGAAGATCGCGCCGTACTTCGCATAGACGGAACGGTGGGCCTCGTCGATGACGATGAGGTCGAAGTAGCCGGGACCGAAACGGCGGCGGCCCGTGCTGTCCGTGACGTCGATCTGGTTCATCATCGTCTGGTAGGTGGAGACGAAGACGTGCGCCGAGGCGGACTTGTCGTCCAGGAGGCTGGCGACGGGGGTGTTGGGGAGATGCTCCTTGAACGCCTTCATCGTCTGGATGACCAGGGCCTCGCGGTCGGCGAGGAACAGCACGCGCTGCGCCCATCCGGCCTTCTTGAGCTGGTCGACCAGGGCCACCGTGGTACGGGTCTTGCCCGTGCCGGTCGCCATGACGAGGAGGGCCTGGCGCTGACGGTCCCGTTCGTACGTCTCGCCGACTCGCCTGATGGCGCGCAACTGATACGGGCGACCGGCGATCTTCTCGTTCACCGGGGTGGTCGTCAGCGAGAGCCGGCCCGCGCGCTGCCGCACGTGCCAGTGGAGCTGGTCGTGGGTGAGGAAGCCCTGGACCTGGCGGGGCGGGTAGCGCAGACCGTCGTCCCAGAGGTAGGTCTCGTAGCCGTTGGTGTAGAAGATCACCGGGCGGCGGTTGAACTCGGCTTCGAGAGCGTCCGCGTACAGCTTTGCCTGCTGCTGGCCGTCACGGGGGTCGCGGCGGGTGCGCTTGGCCTCGACGACGGCGAGGGGCTTGCCGTCCGCGCCCCACAGAACGTAGTCGGCGTAGCCATTGCCGGAGGCGGTCTGCATGCCTGCCACCGGACGCTCGGTGGTGAACTTGCCCGCCGGGTCGGCCCCGGCGGCCGCCACGTCCCAGCCGGCCTCCTTGAGGAGGAGGTCTATGAACGTGTTCCGGGTGGCGAGCTCGTCGTAGTCGTGGGTGTCCTGGACCTTCTGGTTCGCGGCCTTGGCGGCCGCGATCTGGGCCTGGAGCTCGGCGAGCTGGGCGGCGAGGGCTTCGCTCGCCGCACGGGCCTTGCCGAGCTCGTCCGCCTGCTCCTGGTAGCGCTTCTCGTCCTCCTCCCCCTGCTTGCGCAGTTCCGCCTGCTTCTTGAGACGGGCCTCGGGAGAGAGCGGGCGCGGAATGGCGGTGGAGTCGAACTCCATGCCCGCGGTGGGGAGGTCGTGGGCCTGGCCCGTATAGGTGCGGGCGAACCAGTAGAGCGAGTGGAACAACTCGCGCAGGCTCGCGACGGCTGCCTGCGGGGGTACGGGGGTCTGCTTGTGGACCGCGTGGTTGCCCTGGCGGCGGATGATGTCCATCTTCGCGTTCACCGTGGGCCCGACGAGCGTCCGGAACGACGGCTCGTGGAGCATCGCGTTGAGGTCCCTCTTGTACGGGGCGCTCAGCGAGGCGTCCTTGTCATACATCCAGTGCACGGCCAGCTCGATCGCCCGGCGGGCGTAGAAGCAGGCGGCCCGGGGGTCGGCGTAGGTGAGGCGCTCCGCGCGGGTGGCTTCCTCGTGGAGGGCCGGCCATTCGGCCTTGAGGAACGCGAAGTTCCCGGCGGGGCGAGCGATGTGGCGGGCGGCGGCTTCATCCGGCGCCCGGCGTGGCATCGGGGGGCCTGGGGTGGGGCGCGGGCCCGGCTTGGGCTTCGGCGGACTCGCCTCGCCTCTGCTGTCGCCGATGCCGTCGTTCCGCTCGTTGCTGGCCATCGCTGTGGCGCCCCTCCCCTGTTCCGGTCGCGATACGCGGCCGTGAGCTACGTGATGCGGCAGCGCCGACCGCACCCCGGGTCTCCCCAGACCGGGCGCGGTCGGCGTGGTGGTGCGGTGATTCGTGTACGTGCCTACGGGTTAGGCGGCTTCATGATCCCAGAGCTGCCCGGCGAAGGCGCGCTGTTGGAGGGATTCGAAGAGTTCATCGAGGGCGGCGAGGTGGGTGAGGTGCTTCGCCCTCCATTCCTCAATCGCCTCGATGCGAATCGCGAAATCCTCCTGAAGCCTTGAGCCGGGAATCTGGCACTCAAATTCCAGAAGCTTCGCCTTGGAGATGTTCAACATAGAAGCAGCACTCCCCGAGGCCAGCCCCTGAAGCTTCTTCCGCACGGCAGGAAAGGTCAACAAATGATGCAGGAACACTTTATTGACCAATGAATCCTCCCTCACAACAAGGCGGAAAATAAGATCCGGCAGAAGCAAACGGGGCGGGGTGGAGCGAACATAGACCGATGCGGCAACCAGATCGGGGGTGTTCTTTCGCGTAAAAAGAAGATCCCCTTGCTTCACTTCATGCCTCGGGTCGGCAACCGCCTCACCCGGCAGGGCCTTGTTCTCACCAGGCGCGTAAACACACTTGGTGACTGCCCCCAATTTCAGGACTCCCCACTCGCCAACACCAGCAGGACGGTCCAAGCACTGAGGGCTCTTCCCGCTGTCGATACGAATCAAGAAGTCTTTCATCTTCATCCGCTGCCACCCATGAGGGTTGGCCACCGGATCACCGAACATGTCGAGGAAGATGGACCGGGCGAGGTCGTCGAGGAGGGCGATGGCCTCGCGGCGCTTGGACCTCAGGGTGTCCACCTGGTCCAGTACGGCGGCGACGCGGCGCTGCTGGCCTACCGGGGGCGCGAAAAACTTCGCCGCCAGCAGATCCCCCTTGTTCACATGCTTCATGGTCGCGCCATGCAAGTGACGCTCGGACTCTTTGAGCGTGCGATCGATCGCGTATCGCAGATACCTCTTGTCGACGCGGCCCAGGTCCGGCTCCACGCGAAAGATGTGCTGGTTGAGAACAGCGGTATCCGGCTCGCCCCATTCGAAAACACCCAGCGTGGCCGACCAGGAAACCAGGAGATCGCCAGGATGCACCTTCACGGCATCCGGCACAGCTCTCTGAGTTCGGTTGTAATTCTTCTTGGGATCGGTAAGGTTCTGAATTCTGATAATTCGAGACCCGGCCTCACTCCAGTCGGATTCCTTGAAGCAGACGCCATTGGTAAATGTCGCAACTTCGTTGAGGGTAACAAAATTCCCTGTCATGACAGCAGACCCTTGAGCTCTTCCGCGCCCTTGGAGATTTCGGCATCGAGGCGTTCCAGATCGGCCAGGATCTCCAGGGGCAGGCGTGTCTGGATCTCCTCGTGGACGACTTCCTTGTAGCGGTTCAGAGAGAGGTCGTACCCCTGTGCCGCAATGTCCGCCTTGGGGACGCAGAAGCTCTGCTCAGTCCTTGCACGGTCCCGCTCCGAGGTGTCCCGGTCGAACCAGCGGGTCAGGACGTCCGGCAGGTTGTTCTTCTCGTGCTCCTCCTCGCTCAGAGGCACGTCCGCAGGCATCGGTCGGACGCCGAGGCGGTCTTCCGGGAGAAGCTCATTGCGCTTGTCGTCCAGCGAGAGGCCATCGGCCTTGACGTCGTAGAACCAGACGTCATCCGTGCCACCACTGTCGGTACGTGTGAAGAAGAGGATGGCCGTCGAGACACCGGCGTACGGCTTGAAGACGCCGCTCGGGAGCTTGACCACTGCCTGGAGCTGCTGCTCCTCGACGAGCATGCGGCGCAACTCCTTATGCCCCTTCGTGGATCCGAAGAGGACGCCGTCGGGGACGATCACCGCCGCGCGGCCACCGGGCTTGAGGAGGCGCAGGAACAGAGCCAGGAAAAGCAGTTCCGTCTTCTTGGTCTTGACGATCGCCTGGAGGTCCTTCGCCGTCGACTCGTAGTCGAGGCTGCCCGCGAAGGGCGGGTTGGCGAGGATCAGGGAGTACTTCTCGGCCTCGCCGGCTGCCGACTCCGCGAGGGAGTCGCGGTATCGGATGTCCGGGTTCTCCACTCCGTGGAGCAGCATATTCATCGAGCCGATGCGGAGCATCGTGGAGTCGAAGTCGAAGCCGTGGAACATCGACTCGTTGAAGTGTTTGCTCTGCTCCACCCCGAGCAGGGCTTCTCTGTGCGTGCGCTTGACGTACGAGGCCGTCTGGACCAGGAAGCCCGCCGTGCCGCAGGCCGGGTCGCAGACCTCGTCCCCCGGGCCGGGCCGGGTCATCTCGACCATCAGGTCGATGATGTGCCGAGGCGTACGGAACTGGCCGTTCTGGCCGGCCGAGGCGATCTTCGCGAGGAGGTACTCGTAAACATCGCCCTTGGTGTCGCTCTTGTCCATGCCCAGGTCATCGAGGAGGTCGACGACCTTCGCGAGGAGGTTCGCGCTCGGGATGGTGAAGCGGGCGTCCTTCATGTGGTGCGAGTACGTCGAGTCGTCGCTGCCCATGCGGCGCAGGTACGGGAAGACGCCTTCGGCAACCAGTCCATACATGATCTCGGGGTCGCGGACCTTGAAGTTCTGCCAGCGCAGGTCCTGCTGGTCCGCGTCGAAGAACGGGTCGGGATCAGGCGTACCGGTGGCGTTCGCCTTGCGGTCCCTGACCGTCTGGAGCTCGTCCAGCCGCTTGGTGAAGAGCAGGTAGGTGATCTGCTCCATCACCTCCATCGGATTGGAGATGCCACCCGACCAGAACGCGTCCCAGACGCGCCCCACCTTGCTCTTCTGTTCACCGGTAATCACCCTGCGAGCTTACTTCCGCCCGCTGACACCGGGGATCACTTCACTCGGGCCCCGCCCCCGTAGGCCGCCCCACGCGAGGCACCGCAGGCGCCGTGAACGCCCGGAGGCCGGGTTCCCCGTGGGGGCCCGGCCTCCGGCGTACGTACGACTGTTACGCGGCCAGCTTCGCCAGCGCCGCGTCCACCCGGGCCAGGGTCTTCTCGCGGCCCAGGATCTCCAGGGACTCGAAGAGCGGCAGGCCGACCGTGCGGCCGGTGACGGCGACGCGGACCGGGGCCTGGGCCTTGCCGAGCTTCAGGCCGTGCTCCTCGCCGGCGGTGAGGATGGCGTTCTTCAGGGCGTCCGCGTTCCACTCGGCGTCGGCCAGCTTGGCGCGGGCCGTCATGAGCAGGGCGTCGGAGCCCTCCTTCATCGCCTTGGTCCAGGACGCCTCGTCGGTCGTCGGCTCGTCGAGGAAGAGGAAGTCGACGTTGGCCGTGATCTCGGAGAGGACCGTGAGCCGGGTCTGGGCGTGCGGGGCGATCGCGGCGAACACGTCCGCGTCGAAGGCCTCCGGGGCCCAGGGGGCGAACGGTGCCTGCAGCCAGGGGCCACAGGCCTCGGTGAAGGTCTTCACGTCGAGCCGGCGGATGTGCTCGGCGTTGACGTGCTCGCACTTCTTGAGGTCGAAGCGGGCCGGGTTGGCGTTGACGTCCTTGATGTCGAACGCGGCGACCATCTCGTCGATGTCGAAGATGTCGCGGTCCTCGGCGATCGACCAGCCGAGCAGCGAGAGGTAGTTGAGCAGCCCCTCGCGCAGGAAGCCGCGCTCGCGGTAGAGGTTGAGCGAAGCCTGCGGGTCGCGCTTGGAGAGCTTCTTGTTGCCCTCGCCCATGACGTACGGCAGGTGGCCGAACTCCGGGGTCTGCTTGGCGATGCCCAGCTCGATGAGCGCGCGGTACAGCGCGATCTGGCGCGGGGTGGAGGAGAGCAGGTCCTCGCCGCGCAGGACGTGGGTGATCTCCATCATCGCGTCGTCGACCGGGTTGACCAGCGTGTAGAGCGGGGCTCCGTTGGCGCGGACGATGCCGTAGTCCGGCACGTTCTCCGGCTGGACGGTGATGTCGCCGCGGACCAGGTCGGTGAAGGTGATGGCCTCGTCGGGCATCCGGAAGCGGACGATGGAGGCGCGTCCCTCGGCCTCGTACGCGGCCTTCTGCCCGTCGCTCAGGTCGCGGCAGTGGCCGTCGTAGCCGGACGGCTTGCCGGCGGCGCGGGCGGCGTCGCGGCGGGCGTCGAGCTCCTCGGTGGTGCAGTAGCAGTGGTACGCGTGGCCGGCGGCGAGGAGCTTCTCGGCGACGTCCTTGTAGATGTCCATGCGCTGCGACTGGCGGTACGGGGCGTGCGGGCCGCCGACCTCGGGGCCCTCGTCCCAGTCGAGGCCGAGCCAGCGCATCGCGTCGAGGAGCTGGTCGTACGACTCCTCGGAGTCGCGCGCCGCGTCGGTGTCCTCGATGCGGAAGACCAGGGTGCCCTGGTGGTGGCGGGCGAAGGCCCAGTTGAAGAGAGCTGTCCGGACCAGGCCCACGTGGGGGTTGCCGGTCGGGGAGGGACAGAAACGTACGCGAACCGCTGCGTTAACCACGCTTGATCACCTTGTTGGTGAGAGTGCCGATGCCTTCGATGGTGACGGCGACCTCGTCGCCGACATGGAGGGGTCCGACCCCCGCGGGAGTGCCGGTGAGGATCACATCGCCCGGGAGCAGCGTCATGGCTTCCGTGATGTGGACGACCAGGTCCTCGATGGAGCGGATCATCTCGCTCGTCCGGCCCAGCTGGCGTTGCTCGCCGTTGACCGTGGCCTGGATGGCGAGGTCGCCGGGGTCGAGGTCGGTCTCCACCCAGGGGCCCAGCGGGCAGGAGGTGTCGAAGCCCTTGGCCCGGGCCCACTGCTTCTCGCGCTTCTGGGCGTCGCGGGCGGTGACGTCGTTGGCGCAGGTGTAGCCGAAGATGACGTCCTTGACCCGCTCGCGCGGCACTTCGCGGCACATCCGGCCGATGACCACGGCCAGCTCTGCCTCGTAGTGCACCTCGTCGGAGAAGGAGGGGTACTCGATGGCGTCGCCGGAGCCGATCACCGAGGTGGTGGGCTTGAAGAAGGCGACGGGAACGTCGGGGACCTCGTTGCCGAGCTCCGCGGCGTGCTCCGCGTAGTTGCGGCCGATGGCCACGACCTTGTTGGGGAGCACGGGCGGCAGCAGCCGGACCTTGCTCAGCGGGACCTTGGTCCCGGAGAGCTCGAAGTCGGCGTACGGGATGCCCTTGATGATGTCGAGGACGAGACCATCGGGCCCGTCGCCCTCGACGGCGCCGAAGGCGACATTGCCGTCGATGGAGAACCTGGCGATGCGCACGGGAAGCTGTCGCCCCTCACTTGCTGGCTGACTGAAGACTGACGCTCCAGGCTAGCGCGGGTGAGGAGCCGGGCCGCGCGTATTACTCCGCGGCGGCCGTGGTGGCCGCGGGGGCGGTCATCAGGATCGTGCGGCGCGGGTTGGCCGTCTGCGTCGGCAGGTCGACTGCGTGTTCCGGCTGCTCCGGCGTGTGCAGCGCTTCGGCGTCCTTGAGGTGCGCCAGCGTGGTGCGCCGGGGGTTGGCAATGTTGCGGAACATCATCGTCGTCTTCATCTGCCGTACGGACCCTGTCTCTGGGGGCGCCACCCGAAGGGGCACCGGTTGTCGGTTTTGCCATCCCTGTAAAGCGTCAGGCTAAACATCCGATTCCCTCGGCAGACCTGGAAGAGACGGCGATCATCATGTGAGTTTGCTCACGAAGTGGTCGACAATTGCCCCAATTCGGGCCGCCCGTACGACTGAAGGAAACGGACATTGCATCTCTGAATGATCCATTCCGCTCCTGATCATGGCGACTGGGACACCCCTCACCCTCACCTGATTCACCATCAATAGTCCGTTATGTCACCGAACGGCCTCCACCGCTTGTTACGCCTCCATCACACCGCGTCACTCAGGTCACAGCCAGGTACCTGGCCCTTGTTGGAGATCCTGCACTGTGCTGGAATTCCACGCACCGCCGCGGGTTTCAAGACGGCGCGCAAGGGCGCAACGCAGCGCCGAGTGGCGGCGGGAAGGGGAAGTGCGCCGGTCACTCACGACCACCATGGGGAAGTACGACGCCCCACGACGCCGACACCGTTCCGTCCGTTCATGACGGAGGAGCGCCTGGTCCAGAGGTTGCGACGCTAGTGCAGGGACGTTTCAAGAGGGATGGCAGCGCTGCGGCGGAACAGGAGCCGCGCGGCGGGACCGGCCGCGGTTCCTCGCCCCAGCACGCCCAGAACCCCGGACCGGCCGCGGCCGGTGACCACAGCGACCGCACGCAGCGCTCCGGCGCGGCGGCGGGCAGCGGCTCCGATCCGATCACCTCGCTCAAGCCGCGGGGCCCGGTCAATACGGGATCGCGGGTAGCTCTTCGTAACTGGCGCATCAGCACGCGTCTGGTCTCCCTGCTCGCCCTCCCCGTGGTCGCCGCGACCACGCTGGGTGGTTTCCGTATCAACGACTCCATGAACGACATCCAGCAGCTGGAGCACATGCAGCTGCTGACCCAGATGACGAAGCAGGCGACCTCGCTGGCCCAGGCTCTCCAGGAGGAGCGCGACCGGTCGGCCGGACCGCTGTCCAACGGAACGCCGGCGACCGACTTCAAGGTCTCCGAGCCGCGCAAGAGGACCGACCGCGCCAAGAAGGCCTTCTTCGCGGCGACGAACGACATCGGTGACACCTCCGGTGACGAGGCCCTGGAGAGCATCCACTCCAGCGTCCAGCAGATCGCCGCGCAGCTCGGCTCCATCCGCGACATCCGCAAGCAGGCGTACGCCAAGGACAGTCCGAGTCTCCAGACCGTCGACGCGTACAGCCAGCTGATCACCTCGCTGCTGAGTCTCTCCCAGGACATGGCGCAGGCGACCAGCAGTCCGGAAATGATCAAGCGGACGCGCGCGCTGGCCGCCTTCTCCTCCGCCAAGGAGTACGCATCGGTCCAGCGGGCCATCATCGCCGCCTCGCTGCCGGCCGGCGACGACAAGCAGCCCGACCTCGACCGCAACGACCAGCAGTTCGGCCTGGCCGCCCAGCGCAAGGAGGAGGCAGCGCTCAACTCCTTCGAGGCGATCTACACGACCACGGGCAAGAGCCCCGATGAGCTGACCTCCTCGCTGAACGAGGGCCACCCGGACATCAAGGCCGCCGACACCTACGCGAGCAAGCTGCTCGAGAACCCGGCGGGCATGAGCGGTCCCGCGGTGCGGCGCTCGTACATGAACTGGTACGACCAGGACACCAACAAGATCCAGGCCATGAAGCTGATCGAGGAGACCCTCCTCAGCGACATGGAGAGCAAGGCGCGCGAGCTTCGCGACGAGTCCCAGCGCGAAGCGATCATCAGCGGTGCGCTCATCCTGCTGGTGCTCGGTGTCTCGCTGGTCGGCGCGTTCGTCGTCGCCCGGTCCATGATCCGCTCGCTGCGCCGGCTGCAGGACACCGCGACGCGCGTCGCCCAGGACCGGCTGCCCGAGCTCGTCAAGCAGCTCTCCGAGGCCGACCCGCAGGACGTCGACACCTCGGTCGAGTCGGTCGGTGTGCACTCCCGGGACGAGATCGGCAAGGTGGCCGCGGCCTTCGACGACGTGCACCGCGAGGCCGTCCGCCTCGCCGCCGAGCAGGCCCTCCTCCGGGGCAACGTCAACGCGATGTTCACCAACCTCTCGCGCCGTTCACAGGGCCTCATCCAGCGCCAGCTCTCGCTCATCTCCGAGCTGGAGTCGCGCGAGGCCGACCCGGACCAGCTGTCCTCGCTCTTCAAGCTCGACCACCTCGCGACCCGTATGCGCCGTAACGGCGAGAACCTCCTCGTCCTCGCGGGCGAGGAGCCGGGGCGCCGCTGGACCCGTCCGGTCCCGCTGGTCGACGTGCTCCGTGCCGCCGCCTCCGAGGTGGAGCAGTACGAGCGCATCGAACTGGCCGCGGTGCCCGCCACCGAGGTCGCAGGACGCGTCGTCAACGACCTCGTGCACCTCCTCGCCGAGCTGCTGGAGAACGCCACGTCGTTCTCCTCGCCGCAGACGAAGGTCCGGGTCACCGGTCACGCGCTGCCCGACGGCCGGGTGCTCGTCGAGATCCACGACACGGGTATCGGCCTCTCCCCCGAGGACCTCGCGGCGATCAACGAGCGGCTCGCCTCGCCGCCCACCGTGGACGTCTCGGTCTCGCGCCGCATGGGTCTGTTCGTGGTCGGCCGGCTGTCCCTGCGTCACGGCATCCGCATCCAGCTGCGTCCCTCCGACTCCGGTGGTACGACCGCGCTGGTCATGCTCCCGGTCGATGTCGCGCACGGCGGCAAGCAGCCGGTTCCCAAGCAGGCTCCGGGCCAGCAGTCCCCCGCTCCCGGGGGCCTGCTCGCCGGCGGCGGCGCCCCCCGCCCCGGTATCGACGCTGCGTCCTCGGCTCCGGCCGGGCGGCTCCCGGCGGGTCCGGGCAGCACGCGTGGCCAGGTCGGTGCGGGGTCCGGTCCCCGGGCCGCGCTGCCGGCCCGCGACACCGGCGCCGGCCGGCCGCAGAACCAGCCGGGCCAGCCCGGTCAGCCCGGCCAGCAGAACTCCGGTTTCCAGAGCACCGGGATGCCCGGCACCGGTCCGCAGGGCCGGCAGCCGCAGGACGGCTCGCGCCAGGAACCGCCGCGTCAGGGCGGCGGCCTCTCCGGTGCCTTCGGCGGCGGCGCCCGGCTGGGCGCGCGTGGCCAGGGCGACGGCGGCCGTACGGACTCGGGTCAGCCCAGCCTGTTCGACCAGCGGCGCCCGGAGCAGAACGGTCCCGGCCGCCAGGCCCCGCAGCCCCAGCAGGCCCGTCACAACCAGGGCGGCCCGGGCGGCTTCCAGCCCGGCGGCGCCGGTCAGAACGACCGCCAGCTGCCCCCGGTCGGCGGCCCGCGTGCCGAGCTGCCCGGTGGCAACCCCCAGCCGCAGCGCCCCCAGACCACCAGCTGGGGCACCGATGAGCCGTCCGCACCGCGCTACTCCCCGCTCGACGCGCCCCGCGGTCATGAGGAGCCCGACTCCACCGGCCAGTTCCAGCAGCCGCTGAACCCGCCGCCGCTCGGCCCCCGCCCGCCGATGGACGACCGGCAGGGCCCCGGCTCCACCGCCGAGTTCGCCCGCCCGGACTTCTCGGCACCCGCCCCCGCGCCGCAGTACGGGCCCGGGCAGCTGCCGCAGACCCCGGACCAGACGAGCACGTCGCAGTTCGCCCGTCCGGACTTCGGCCGCCCGCAGTCCGCACAGGACCAGGGTCAGCCCGCGCCGCGCCAGCGCGACCGCGACAACGGGGACTTCGGTGCCCCGCGTCCGCCCGTCGCGCCGGCCTCCGACGCTCAGTACCGGCCGGTACTGCCGCAGCAGTCGCAGCCCGAGGCGCTTCCGCCGGCCCCGGGACCGGGTGACGGCCGTACCCCGCTGTACGACACCCTGGAGACGAACTGGTTCCACGGTCCGCAGCAGGGCGGCCAGCAGCCGCCGGCCGCGCCGCAGGCGCCCGCCTTCCCCGAGCGGCCCGCCGAGGAGCGTCCCGCTCCCGCGGCACCGCGCCGCGGTGCGGGCGACGCCACCACGAGCTCCTGGCGCGCCTCGCCGAACGACGAACTCGTCCGGCAGGCGGAGCGGGTGAAGAAGCCCGCAGCAGGTGGAATTACCACGTCCGGTCTGCCTCGCCGGGTTCCTCGTGCCAATCTGGTGCCGGGTACCGCCCAGCAGCAGAACCACCAGTCCGGTCCCCAGGTGTCGCGTGCGCCCGATGATGTGCGCGGGCGGCTCACCAATCTCCGCCGGGGCATCCAGCAGGGACGTCAGGCCAACAGCGGCCCGTCGACCGGCAGTTTCCCACTCGGCCCCACTCACCAGCAGGAGCGTTAGTTGAGCCCGATGAGTCAGGCCGCGCAGAATCTGAACTGGTTGATCACCAACTTCGTGGACAACACCCCTGGGGTGTCGCACACGGTGGTGGTCTCCGCAGACGGCCTGCTGCTGGCGATGTCCGAAGGTTTCCCGCGTGATCGCGCCGACCAGCTGGCGGCTGTCGCCTCCGGTCTGACCTCGCTGACCGCGGGTGCCTCCCGGATCTTCGAAGGCGGCGCCGTCAGCCAGACCGTGGTGGAGATGGAACGCGGATTCCTCTTCCTCATGTCCATCTCGGACGGCTCCTCACTGGCCGTACTGGCCCATCCGGACGCCGATATCGGTCTGGTCGGGTACGAAATGGCTCTGCTGGTGGACCGGGCGGGCACTGTCCTCACCCCGGACCTCCGCGCCGAGCTCCAAGGCAGCCTGCTCCACTAGGCGGCCGTGAACCGGTGACACAGACAACTACACCAGGTATTGCACCCCGCCCTCGCCCGTCCGGCCGCTTACAGCCCCTCACCGGCCCCTTCAGACGGCAAGCCGACACCCTGCTGTCACGCCCGGAGGATTCATGACCCCGCCACCCGCCTCACCCGATCCGTACGGAGCGTTGAACCACGCGTCGTACGAAGGTGAAGGCGACCAGCCGCTGGTCCGTCCGTACGCCATGACCGGCGGCCGGACCCGACCGCGCTACCAGCTAGCGATAGAGGCGCTGGTCAGCACCACGGCTGACCCGGCGCATCTGGGAACACTGCTCCCCGAGCACCAGCGGATCTGCCACCTCTGCCGTGAGGTCAAGTCGGTGGCCGAGGTGTCGGCCCTGCTGTCGATGCCGCTCGGTGTGGCCCGGATTCTCGTCGCGGACCTGGCGGAAGCCGGCATGGTGGCCATCCACCAGCCGGGCAATGGAGAGGCCGGCGGCGCGCCGGATGTGACACTGCTCGAAAGGGTGCTCAGTGGACTTCGCAAGCTCTAGCGGCGGTGCCGCCCGGGCCACCACCTCGGCGAAGATCGTGGTGGCGGGCGGCTTCGGCGTGGGTAAGACCACGTTTGTCGGTGCCGTTTCGGAGATCAATCCGCTGCGTACCGAAGCCGTGATGACGTCCGCCTCCGCGGGCATCGACGACCTCACACACACCGGCGGCAAGACCACCACGACGGTGGCCATGGACTTCGGCCGCATCACCCTGGACCAGGACCTGATCCTGTACCTCTTCGGTACGCCGGGACAGGACCGTTTCTGGTTCATGTGGGACGACCTGGTACGCGGCGCCATCGGCGCCGTCGTCCTCGTCGACACCCGTCGCCTCGCCGACTGCTTCCCCGCCGTCGACTACTTCGAGAACAGCGGGCTCCCCTTCGTCATCGCCCTCAACGGCTTCGACGGACACCAGCCCTACACCCCCGACGAGGTCCGCGAAGCCCTTCAGATCGGACCCGACACCCCGATCATCACGACCGACGCGCGGCATCGTGGCGATGCCAAGAGCGGTCTGATCACGCTGGTGGAGCATGCTCTGATGGCGCGGCTCAAGTAGGCACAAGTCGGTATTGCCTTACGGCAGTTACAGTACTCACACGGGGGTGGACTGTGTCCTTTGACACGATCCACCCCCGTGTTCATAACGTTTCGAAAGAGAATTGCCCCACGGCCAACACCCGATGCGCACGCTCGGTACCACTGCGCTCACATGAGCCCCGCCTTTTGACGGGGCTCGTTCTTTATGCCCGTTTTATCTGAGGTGTGGGCCACTCGGAATGACTCATTCCGACTGTTTGGAACGCGACCGGTCCCCGTGCTGCAATTCGACGAACTCCCCAGTAGTACGGCCCTGAACAAACACGGCACAACGTAGGTGCCGACGCCGAGAGGTTGTTGGTCGAGTGAGGCGTAACAACGAGGGCTCCACGGCGCAGCCGGAGCGGGGCAACTTCACCCCGCCGCCGCGCTCCGCGGCGCCGTCCGCCGATGTGTCCGAAAGGACTCCGGCCGGTGGCAGCACCAGCAGGCTGTCCCCGCGCAACTGGCGGGTGCCCACCCGGCTGAACGCGATCCTCCTGATCCCGGTGCTGGTGGGCCTCGTCATGGGCGGCTTCCAGGTCAAGGGGTCGGTCGACACCTGGCAGGAGGCCCAGGACGCCGAGAAGACCGCACTGATCGTGCGCGCGGCGGCCGAGTACGGGCAGGCCCTGCTCAACGAGCGTGACCTCACCGCTCAGCCACTCCTGTCGAACAAGCGCGACGCCGAGGTCGTCACCCAGGTCCGGGCCACCACCGACGCCGCCGCGGAGAAGTTCGACGCGGCCGTGAAGAACATGCCCGCGAAGCAGGGTCTGGAGCGCCGCCTCAAGCTGTTCAAGCTGGAGGAGCCGAAACTCCCCGAGCTGCGCAAGGCCGCCTACACCGCCGCCATGGACCCGGTGAAGACCGAAGAGGGTTACGTCCAGGTCCAGCACTCCCTCATGGAGTTCTGCAACGAGCTCGGCCTCGGCACCGGCAACGTCACCAGCTACGGCCGTACCGTGTACGCGATCGAGCTGGCCAAGGCTGCAGAATCGCTTCAGCGCTCCATCGGCATGCACCTCCTGGTACGGCCCAGCCGCGAGGGCGGCAAGTTCAACGACCAGGTCAAGGCCTTCGGCTCGTACAACTATCTGGAGCAGATCGCCCTGGGCGAATTCGTCTCCGGTGGTACGGAGGCCGACGCCGCCCGGCTGAGGCAGGTCATGGCGGACAAGGCCGCCGAGGGCGCCGCCAAGCTCAAGTCCGCCAAGGAGCAGGCCGACGCGGCCGATGTGCCCTTCGTGGCGCCGCCGACCATCGACGGCTCCGTCTACGACGGCATGGCCCAGGCGATCGGCCAGGGCCTGCGCCCGGACCAGCTGAAGGCGAAGGGGATCACCCCGGAGACCTGGATGGCAGCGGCCACGGCGAAGTTCGACGGCTACACCACGGTCGAGGACGAGCTCGTCGACAAGGCGGTGACCGAGGCCGCGGACATCTCCTCCAGCGCCCGGACCGACGCCATCGTCAACGCCGCGATCGTGATCGTCGCCCTGCTGGCCGCCTTCGTCCTGGCCGGGCTCATGGCCCGCCAGATGAGCCGCTCGATGCGCCGGCTGCGTACCGCCGCCTTCTCCATCGCCGAGCAGCGGCTGCCCTCGCTGGTCGACCAGCTGTCCCGGGCCGACCCGGGCCGGGTGGACACCCGGGTCCAGCCGATCCCGATCAACAGCCAGGACGAGATCGGCGAGGTCGCCCGCGCCTTCGACCAGGTGCACCGCGAGGCGGTCCGGCTGGCGGCCGAGCAGGCCATGCTGCGGGGCAACGTCAACGCGATCTTCACCAACCTCTCGCGCCGCAACCAGTCGCTCATCGAGGGCCAGCTGACCCTCATCACCGACCTGGAGAACAACGAGGCCGACCCGGACCAGCTGGAGAGCCTCTTCCGGCTGGACCACCTCGCGACCCGCATGCGCCGCAACGGCGAGAACCTCCTCGTCCTCGCCGGCGAGGAGCCGGGCCGCCGCTGGAACCAGCCGGTGCCGCTGGTGGACGTCCTGCGGGCCGCCTCCTCCGAGGTGGAGTCCTACGAGCGCATCGAGCTCTCCGGCGTACCGGAGACCGAGATCCACGGCCAGTCCGTCACCGACCTCGTGCACCTGCTGGCCGAGCTGCTGGAGAACGCCACCACGTTCTCCTCCCCGCAGACCAAGGTGCGCGTCACCGCGACCCGGCTGCCCGACAGCCGCGTGATGATCGAGATCCACGACAAGGGCATCGGCCTCACCGCCGAGGACTTCGCCGACATCAACCACAAGCTGGCCAACCCGCCGACCGTGGACGCCGCGGTTTCCCAGCGCATGGGCCTGTTCGTGGTCGGCCGGCTCTCCGACCGGCACGGCATCCGGGTCCAGCTGCGCCCCTCGGGCGAGCAGGCCGGAACGACCTCCCTGGTCATGCTCCCGGACGCGATCACCCACGGTGGCGGCGGCGACAGCGCTCCCGCGCAGGACGACTTCACCGTCTCCTCGATCATTCCGGAGCAGCAGCAGTCCTTCGAACCGCTGCCGCAGCAGCCCCGGATGCGTACGGCGGCGGAGCTCGGTTTCGACGACTCGCGCTACGAGGAGCCGTCCGCGGACCCCGTCGAGCTCGACCCGGTCGGCCGCTCGCTGATACGCGAGGAGCGCCGTGCCGCGCTGGAGGCGCAGACCGGCGGCGAGCGCCCGCCGTTCCCGCAGCAGCAGGAGCAGCAGCAGTCCTACGGCGAGATCTCGTACGGCGAGGACACCTACGCCGCGAACCAGTACGCCCAGGACCCCCAGCAGGGCGGGCAGCAGGAACAGCAGTACGAGACGTCCTCGTACGAGGGCGCCTACGACCCGTACCGCGGTGGCGAGGGCTATGGCGAGCAGCCCGACTACAGCCGTCAGGGCGGCTATCCGGAGGCGGCATACGCGGCCCCCGAGATGGCTCAGCAGGGCTACGGCGAGCAGTACGCCACCCCGCCCCAGCAGCAGGAGTGGGCAGATCAGGCTGGGTACCAGAGCGCCTTCGAGCCAGTGGCCCAGGCCGAAACGGAATCTGCCGCGAGTGCTCCCGCCGAGCCGCAGGAACGCGTAGGCTTCGACCGTTCGGGCCCCGTCCCGAACGCCGGCCACGATCTGACCGAAGCCGGTCTGCCG
This sequence comes from Streptomyces sp. NBC_00876, assembly GCF_045207435.1. NCBI lineage: Bacteria > Bacillati > Actinomycetota > Actinomycetes > Kitasatosporales > Streptomycetaceae > Streptomyces > Streptomyces sp. NBC_00876. Next base: position 6,123,355 of record NZ_CP108800.1, on the reverse strand, counting down.
CGCCGGGGCGGTCAGCAGCACTGGCAGCCCACGGGCAGCGGTAACGACCGGCCCGCCACCGCGCAGCAGCAGCCGCAGCAGGAAACGCCGCAGCAGCCGTCGCCCGCGCAGCAGGACGGGGACGGCAGCGAGGACTGGCGCTCGGCGAACGACGAGCGCTGGAAGCAGGCCGAGAAGCTCCGGGAGCCGAAGGCGGGCGGGGTCACCCCTTCCGGTCTTCCCCGGCGGGTGCCCAAGGCCAATCTGGTCGAGGGAACAGCCGAACAGACCCAGCAGGGCGGCCCCCAGGTCTCCCGCGCGCCGGAGGACATACGTGGCAGGTTGAGCAACCTGCGACGTGGCGTCCTGCGGGGACGTAACGCGGGTTCGGACACAAGTGATACCTACAACCAGGAGCGTTAGTGTGAGCCCGATGAGCCAGGCGGCGCAGAATCTGAACTGGTTGATCACCAACTTCGTGGACAACACCCCTGGGGTGTCGCACACGGTGGTGGTCTCCGCAGACGGACTCCTGCTGGCGATGTCCGAAGGATTTCCGCGCGACCGTGCCGACCAGCTGGCGGCCGTGGCCTCCGGTCTGACCTCGCTGACCGCGGGTGCTTCGCGGATCTTCGAGGGCGGAGCGGTGAATCAGACAGTTGTGGAGATGGAGCGAGGGTTCCTCTTCATCATGTCCGTTTCCGATGGATCTTCGTTGGCCGTTCTTGCACACCCGGATGCCGATATCGGTCTGGTTGGGTACGAAATGGCACTTCTGGTCGATCGCGCCGGCAGTGTCCTCACCCCGGACCTGCGCGCCGAACTTCAGGGAAGTCTTCTTAACTAGTAGACAGACAGTGCGTTTTGCGGCACCGCGCCATAAGGTGCGGTGGCGCGGACCCACTGGGATCGGGACCGGCAGGCGGAGGAGGAATCGTGGGTACACCCCCAGGCGGGCACCAGTTCAATGGTGGCCGGCAGGTACCGGGTGAGCACGGGGACGATCGCTTCAACTTCCCCTCCACACCCGGCAGACAGGGCGCGCAACAGCCTTATCAGCCTTATCAGCCATACCAGCCCTACCAGCAGCCGCAGCAGGCTCAGGGTTCGGACTGGCCGCAGCAGCCGCAGCAGCCGCACCGGCCGCAGCGCCCGCACCGGTACGACTCCCCGCAGCCGCCCCGCATTCAGCCGGTGCAGCCGCGGCGGGCGCCTGAACCGGCGCCGGTCGCACACAATCCGCTGGTTCGTCCGTACGCCATGACCGGTGGACGGACCCGACCGCGCTACCAACTCGCCATTGAGGCGTTGGTCAGTACCACGGCCGATCCGTCCCGGCTGCAAGGGCAGTTGCCCGAGCACCAGCGGATCTGCCGGCTGTGCTTCGAGATCAAGTCGGTGGCCGAGATTTCGGCCCTGCTCTCGATCCCCCTAGGCGTTGCCCGGATCCTCGTAGCCGACCTGGCAGAGGCCGGACTCGTCGCTATCCACCAGCCCGGCGGCGACGAGTCCGCCGGCGGCCAGCCAGATGTGACACTGCTCGAAAGGGTGCTCAGTGGACTTCGCAAGCTCTAGCGGCGGAGCGGCCCGCTCCACTACCTCGGCGAAGATCGTGGTGGCAGGGGGCTTCGGCGTGGGTAAGACCACGTTTGTCGGTGCCGTTTCGGAGATCAATCCGCTGCGTACCGAAGCCGTGATGACGTCCGCCTCCGCGGGCATCGACGACCTGACGCACACCGGGGACAAGACCACCACGACGGTGGCCATGGACTTCGGCCGCATCACCCTGGACCAGGACCTGATCCTGTACCTCTTCGGTACGCCGGGACAGGACCGTTTCTGGTTCATGTGGGACGACCTGGTACGCGGCGCCATCGGCGCGGTGGTACTGGTCGACACCCGACGTCTCGCCGACTGCTTCCCCGCCGTCGACTACTTCGAGAACAGCGGGCTCCCCTTCGTCATCGCCCTCAACGGCTTCGACGGACACCAGCCCTACACCCCCGACGAGGTCCGCGAAGCCCTTCAGATCGGACCCGACACCCCGATTCTGACGACGGACGCGCGGCATCGGGCGGACGCGAAGAGTGCGTTGATCACGTTGGTGGAGCATGCGCTGATGGCCCGACTGCGGTAGGGCCCTCCCGGGCTCAGGATGTACGTGAGGCCCCGCGCTCCCTTGCCTGGCATGGGAGTGCGGGGCCTTTCGTGTGTGCGCCCGGCCTTCGGCCGTGCTTTGTCCTCAATCGCCGGACGGGCTTGAAGTGCCGTGCCTACGGGGTCAGTGGGTGCTGACCTTGATCACGTAGCCGCGGCTTGCTGTCGGCTGGCCGGAGCCCTGGTACGCCGTGACCGTGAACCGCGCCGTTCCCGCCCTGGCCGGTGTCCCCACGATGCCGCCGGTGTCCGCGTTGAGTACGAGGCCCGCGGGCAAGCTCCCCGAGGTCACCGCGTACCGCGTGGTCGCCGGTGTGTTGGTCTTCACCGTCGCCTCGTACAGGGCTCCCTCGGCGGCCACGGGCAGCGGTCCGGCGTCGAGCTCCGGAGTCGGGGCGACGACGGCCTCGGGGGCGCCGACCGGCTTGCCGTCGGCGTCCAGCTCCTGCAGGGACCAGCGCTTGCCCGGCTCGACCACGCTCAGGTGCCAGTTCGTCTTCAGGTCGTGGAACTTCGCCCGCTGCTCCGCGGTGAACGCGCCCAGGTTGCGTGCCGTCTCCCACTGCTGGATGGCGTCGAGCAGCCGGGTGGTGTTCTCACCGCCCGCTTCGAGGCGGGACACCGAGCTCTGGAACCCCGTCCCGGCGTTCAGGCCGGCGCCCCGGGCCAGCTTCCACTCCATGGAGAGCAGACTGTCCGAGCCGTTGAGGCTGATCCAGCCGAGCATGCCGGGGAGGTAGTTCGCCTGGAGGTACTTGTTGTTGGCGAACACCTGCTCCATGGAGGTGCTGCCGACCTCACCCCAGCTGGCCCGGGTCAGCGCGTCCCAGGTGTTCGAGGTCATCCGGCTGGTCTCGGAGATGAATCCGTCCTTGGCGTCGACGCGCCGGAACGTCTTGTTGACCAGGTGAGCCATGCCGTAGGCGCCCCAGCCGGACTCCGATGCCGACTCCAGGCCGTCCCACGACATACCGGTGATGCCGGTGGTGTTCCAGGCGGTGGTCAGCCGGTCGCTGATCTCGTCGAGAACGGCGTGGCCGCCGATCGCGCCGCCGTAGCTGTTGGCCATGACGCGGGCGGTGTGGCCGCCCTCGGGGTGTGCGGCCGCGACCGAACCCCATCGCGCGCGCTGCACGCCGGTGAGCTTCCACTCCTTCCCCACCTGCTCGGCCGCTCCGTAGCTGACGAACTCGTCCCCGATGCGCAGGATGCTGTAGCTCGCTCCCGCGGCGAGCAGTGCGCCGTCGTCGAGGTACACGGTGGTGTCGCCGGCCGTCAGCGGACGGGTGAGCGAGGCGGTGCCTCCCGTCGCGAGCCGGTTGTCGGCAGGCGGCTCGAGGTAGTCGTCGCGCGGGAACCAGGCCCAGTCGTAGGGCTCGTCGCCGGTGCTGATGAAGTCCGACAGGGTGTGCACGCCGAGCTGCACACCGTTGGCCCGCGCACTGTTCACGGCCGCCGCGGCCCCGGCGTCGCTGCCGCCCAGGCTGGAGTCGAACTGGTAGTGGCCGCTCGACTTCCACGGGCCGTAGCTGCTGGTGAGTGAGTAGATGCGGTTCATGCCGGCCGCCTTGGCGAACCGGGCCGCCGCCGGAATGTTGCCGGTCTCCAGGTCCCCGAGCACCAGCCATGACTGGCTGCTCGCCTGGGAGGCCTTCTGCCACTGCCCGTTCAGCTTCGGGTAGGGCAGCTTCTCGCCCTTGGCGATGTTGGACAGGATCGTCGGCGTCGCCTCGGGGGATGCTCCGAAGAGTGCGATCTTGGAACCGGTGATCCCGCCGTCGCGGCCGGGCAGCGGTCCGACCGGGATCGGATAGCCGCGCACCTTGCGGTGGCGTTCCTTGGTGTAGTCGAAGGTGAAGGCGCGCAGTACGGAACCCCAGGGGGTCACGCCCGCCGCGCTCCACTGTTCCAGGGAGCCCACACTCACATGGTCCGGATCCTGGTTGACCTCGCTCTCCCAGCCCATGTCCTGGTCCTCCTGCGGCCAGGCGCCCTCGGTACGGTCGGTCAGCGGGCGGAGCCCGATGGCGAAGTCGTCGTCGCGGACCACGCCCACCGATGTGCCGACCGTCTCGGAGATCGACGTGGCCAGTGGCCCCCAGAGCAGGGTCTGCACGTCGACGCCCTTGGGCACATCGACGGCGACCGCCTCGAAGGTGGTGTAGCCGCCGGGCTGGGTGACCAGCCGCACCTCGACCTTCCAGTGCGCGGCCTTGTTCCGGAACGTGAGCGTCCGGCCCCCGGGTCCGGAGCGGCTGACCGAGGTCGGCCTCTGCTGCTTGCCGTCGACGACCAGGCTGACCAGGGATGCCGCACGGCCGGACGCGAGGTGGTCGACCCCGGTCCTGACGTCCTCCAGGCCCACGACCGTCCCGGTCCTGTCCAGCTCCAGATCCAGATAGCCGGCCCGGATCTCGATCGACGGGGTCGCTCCGCCGGGCCGTGCCTGCGCCGCCTGCGCGCCGGCCGCGGGCAGGACGCCGGCGGTCAGCATCACCAGCGCCACGGAACCGGCCGTCCGCCGATGCCGTTCGGACCTCCTGCGAGGGGGCTGCGATCTGACTACGCGTTCTGAGAACCGCATGATGTTGCTCCTGTCACTCTCGACGGAAACTTCGGTACCGGCCGCTCGTGCCGGTCATCCCTTCGTGGCGCCACCGGTCAGGCCACGGACGAACTGCTTCTGGAAGGCGAGATAGAAGGCCAGGACGGGCAGGGTGGCGAGCAGCATGAACGCGAACACCGCCCCGAAGTCCTGCTGGTAGGGGCCGATGGAGCGGAAGATCCCGACCGTCACGGTGTTGCCGGCCCCCGGGCCCAGGACGAGCAGCGGGGTGAGGAAGTCGTTCCAGACCCAGACCCCGAGGAAGATCAGCACACTGGCCGACGCGGGCCGCAGCAGCGGGAAGACGATCTGCCAGAAGATCCGGAACCGGCCGGCCCCGTCGACCGCCGCGGCCTCTTCGAGTTCGCGCGGGATCGAGCGGATGAAGCCCATGAAGACGAACACGGCGAACGGCAGGTAGTACCCGACGTCGACCAGCACGGCGCCCGGCATCGTGTGCAACAGACCGATGGCGTCCAGGATCCGGGTGATCGGCAGCATGATCACCGCGGGCGGGATCATCAGGCCTGACAGCATGACGCCGAGGACGACGCGGCTCCACCAGCGGCCCGACCGCACGAGGTGGTACGCGGACATCGCGGCCAGCACGGTGGTGATGAGGATCGTCGCCGCGGTCAGGCTGACGGAGTTGACCAGGCCGTACCAGAACAGCCCGTCCGGCCGGTTCAGCACGTGTTCGAGGTTGTCGAGGGTCGGCGGGAGCGGCAGCGCCAGCGGCGAGGTCACGACCTCCGAGCTGGGTTTGAAGACGTTGACCAGCGCCACGTAGAGCGGCAGGCAGAAGACGGCCGCCACGCCGGTGGCCAGCAGCGGCCGTATCCACGGCGTTCGGGAGTTCACAGATTCACCTCTCGGCGTTGCAGGAGCCTGAGCACGGTCACGCTCGCGACCGAGACGACGACGAGCATGATCCCGGCCATCGCGGACGCCATGCCCGGACGTTGCTCGGAGAAGGCGGTGCGGATCACCGTGAAGGCCACGGTGGCCGTGCCGTCGGTGCCGGGGCCGCCGTTGGTGAGAACGGCGATCTGGTCGTAGACCTTGAAGGAGCTGATCATCAGCATCACGGTGTTGATCGTCAGCGAGGGCGCGAGCAGCGGCCAGGTGATCGCGCGGAACTGCTGCCAGGGGCCGGCGCCGTCGAGGCTCGCGGCCTCGTCGAGCTCGGCGGGGATCCCCGCGAGCCCGGCGAGGTAGACCACGACGGCGAAGCCGAGCAGCTGCCAGACCATGATTCCGGAGACGGAGTAGATCGCGTACGACGGATCCGTGAGCCAGCCCGGCGGGTGGTCGACCCCCAGCGAGAGGAGCGCGCTGTTGAGCAGGCCGTCGTCCGCCAGGATCGAGCGTCCGATCACCGACACCACCACGGCGGAGAGGATCACCGGGGTGAAGTAGACACTGCGGAGCAGGCTGTAGAGCCGGCCCTGCCGCCGCAGCAGCAGGGCGATCGCGAGTCCGAGCACGTTGGTCAGCAGCACCACGATCACCGTGATCACCACGGTGTTCCACAGGGAGTGCCGGAACTCCTCGTTCCCGAGGAGGAATCCGTAGTTGTCCAGGCCTACGAACGAGGTCGTGGGGCGGGTGGCGCGCTCATCGGTCATCCCCGTGTAGAGGGTCCACAGGATGGGCGCCAGGACCATCGCGGTGAAGATCGCGAGGGTCGGCAGGACGAAGACGGCGCCGGTCCCCACCGACGACCAGGTCCACGTGCGGCGACGGTGCGGCCCGCCCGCGCGCCCGGACGGGGCCGCGGCGGCCTGCGGCCGGACGGGCCGCGAGGTCTTTTCGGCGGCTACGGTCCCCCTCCGGGCGAGCGAGGGGCGCGTCACTTCGAGAGCTCCTTGAACTTCGAGTTCAGCGTCGAGACGAACGTGTCCACGTCCGCACGGCCGTTGAGGAGATCGTTCAGTGCCGCGTCGACCTTGGGGATGAAGCCCGACGGCAGGGCCGGGACACCGCTCTCGTTCCCGAAGCTCGGCGTCACGGTGCCGTCGGCCTGGGCCTTCTCGTAGAGGTCGAGGGTGGTGTTGTACAGCGGCGGCAGGCCGGCCGGCGGCTTGTAGCCCTTGAGGGCGACGAACAGGCCGTCGTACTTGGCCCCGCCGTCGGCGTTCAGCTTCGAGAACTCGACGGCCCACTGCTTGGCCTTGGCGACGTCGGGGGACTTGGCGCTCACCGACACTCCCCCGCCGGTGTACACGGGCAGGACGAGCGAGCCGTCCTGTGTGGGCATCGGGAAGGCGCCGAACTCCTTCTGCTGCGCCTTGTCCGGGGACGCCGGGAACCACGAACCCATCGGGTACATGGCGCCCTTGCCCTTGAGGAAGTCCTCCTGCGCCTGGGCGTAGGTGGCCGACAGGTTGTCGACGTTCTCCTTGCCCGCCAGTGCCTTCATCTTGGTCGCCGCGTTGACGAACAGCGGGTCACTGAAGTCGGTCGCGCCCGCGGTCAGCTTGTCGAGCCACTTCGGGTCCTTGGCGTAGACCTCGTCGGCCACCAGCTGGGCGAAGGTCCATCGCGGGCCGAGGCCGTCCGGTGCGCCGCCGCCGATGACGAACGGCTTGATCTTCGCCGTCTTCAGCTTGCCGACCGCGGCCAGCAGGTCGTCCCACTTCTTCGGAGGGGTGGCGATGCCCGCCTTCTCGAAGTCCGCCTTGCGGTAGTAGATCTGCCAGGTCTGCGAGTTGGTGGGCAGCTGGTAGATCTTGCCGCCGAAGCTGTTCGCGGCCGGGCTGGTCCAGTCCGCGAGTTCCTTCTTGTCGAAGCGGGCGAGCTTGCCGCCCTCCGCCAGTCCGGCCGGGTCGATCGCGACCATGATGTCGGGCAGCGCGCCGGTCGAGTCGAGCTGGCGCGTGTACTCGTTGCGCTGCTCGGCACTGGGCGCGACGAGCTTCTTGATCTTCACCCCCGGCACCTTGGCGCTGGTCCTGGCGATGATGTCGTCCCAGTAGGAGGCGGTCAGGTTGGGTGTCTCGAAGGTGAGCAGGCTCAACGTCACGTCGTCGCCCGAACCGTCCCCGCCTTCGCTCCCGCCGCCGACGGCGCAGCCGGTCAGCGCGACCAGGCCCAACGAAACCGCTACTGCACCCCAGTTGGCCCGCTTGATCATGAGGCCCTCCTTGCTGGTCGAACCCACCGGGGGAGGTCGCTCGGCCAGAATTTAGATAAGTAAGTTTCTTTTCAATATTGCTGTTGCGGCGTCAATTTAGATACCGTGCCGCCGTGAGTCAAGACATCGGTGCAACCCGGGGCAGCACGGCTCCCGCCGGCCGTGCGGGCGATGCCCACCTCCTGCGCAAGCTCAATCTCTCGGCCGCGGTGCGGGCCTTCCTCGACACCGCGTCGCTGACGGTCAGCGACGTGCGCGCGATCGTCGGGGTCTCCCGCCCCACCGCCGAGGACCTGGTGGCGACGCTGCTGGACGAGGGCTTCGTCCGTGAGGCGCTCGACCGTCCGGACGGCGAACGGTCGGCGGGACGGCCGGCCCGGCGCTACGAGGTCGTGGCCGAGAACTTCGCCGTCGTCGGAGTCGACATCGGCGCCCACAAGGTGGCCGTGGTCGTCTGCGACCTGCTCGGGAACGTCCTGGCGGTACGCAGACGCGGCGTCGACTCCGGCATCGGGCCGGCCGGGCGCATCGGGGCGGCGGCGCGGCTGGCCGAGGCGACCCTCCGGCAGACCGGCACGGACCGGGAACACGTCCGGTCGGTGGCCTGCGGCATCACCGGCGTGGGCGCCAACGGCTCGGAGGTGATGGACATCCGCACCGTTCCCGCGGGCCAGGACCTGGACGTCTACTCACTCCCGGGCTTCGACCGGATCGACGTGGTGTCGGAGGTGTCGGCGCGCTTCGGGCGCGACGTGCTGGTCTCCAACGACATCCACCTCGCGGCGGTGGCCGAGCAGTGGCGGGGCGACGCCGGGGCGAGCGACCTGGTCTACATGCACGCCGGCCGCCGCCTCGGGGCCGCGATCGTCATCAACGGGCAGATCCACAACGGGCGGCACGGTCTGGCCGCGTCCGTCGGCTCCATGAAGATCCTGGGGTGGGCCGAGGCGATGGCGCAGCTCGACCGCGAGAGCCGCAAGCTCGCGGGCTCGGCCGCCGAGGAGTCCACCAGCGGCAATGTCCGGGCGCTCTTCGAAGCGGCCGCGAACGGCGACCGCACCGCGGTGCGCACCGTCGACCGCGTCGCCGAGGCCCTCGCCCTGGGCGCCTCCGTCCTGGTCCACGCCGTCGACCCCGATCTCGTCGTGCTCGGCGGCGGTCTGTCGCGCGCGGGGGACGTGCTCGCCGGCCCCTTCGAGCGGCACTTGGCCGCGACCTCCCTCAACAACCCGGAGTTCCGTGTGTCCCTGCTCGGCGACGAGTCCGTCGCCCTCGGCGCCGCGCGGCTGGCGCTCGACGACCTCAAGGAACGCCTGCTCGCCGTGCAGGCCTGATCCACCTTCCTCTCACCGCACCAGGAGTCACCGAATGATCGAGCCCGGACGCGTTGCCGTGCCCGCGCCCACCGCCCCCGTGTCCCTCTCCGGACGCGGCGGGACCGAGACCACGACGATGGTCCTGCTGCCGAGAGCGGACGGCCTGCCCGACATCGGGTGGGTGGGGGTTCCCCTGGCGGCGGCGGACGTCCGGTCCCTGACGGTCCCGGCCTCGGTCGAGACCACGGCCTGGAACTCCTGGCTGACCGGCTCGCCCGTCAGCGTGCTCCCGGAGCACGCGCGCGGCTACCTCGGACGGCCCGCGCTGCTCGGCCACCGGGTCGGCCCCGAAGGCCCCGGGAGCGACTGGTCCACCGCGTTCGGCCCCGGCTCGGTGCGGTGTGACGACGGCTCACTCGTCGTCCGGGCCACCGACGGGGCCGCGGGACTCGCACTGCGCTTCGAGGCCGAAGCCGTCCCGGGGGGAGGGCTGCGCCTCCGGCACCTGCTGACCAACACCGGTACCGGCCCCTACGTGGTCGACGCGCTCGATGTGGTCGTCCCCGTTCCGGCCGGCGCGGGCGAGATCCTCGACTTCACCGGGCGCTGGGCCCGCGAGCGGCAGCCCCAGCGCCGCGCCCTGGCGGACGGTCAGTGGGTCCGGGAGCACCGCCGCGGCATGCGTGTCCTGGACGGCACCGGCCTGGTCGTGGTCGGCACCCCCGGCTTCGGATACGGCGAGGGTGAGGTGCTCGGTGTCCACCTCGCCTGGAGCGGCAACCACCGGTACACGGTCGAGCGGCTCAGCTCCGGCACCGCCGTCGTCCGGGCCGGCGAGCTGCTGCACCCGGGCGAACTGGTGCTCGCCGAGGGCGAGACGTACGAGACTCCCTGGGTGCATGTGACCGCGTCCGCGCGCGGCCTCGACGGGCTGGCGGACGCGACCCATCAGTACGTCCGGTCGCTCGCGGCCCATCCGTCCTCGCCGGCACCCGTCATGTTCAACCCGTGGGAGGCGGTCTACCTCGACCACGACCTGGAGAGGCTGACCGCGCTGGCCGACATCGCGGCCGGACTGGGCGCCGAGCGTTTCGTGCTCGACGACGGGTGGTTCGCGGGCCGCGTCTCCCTCGACGACGGCCTGGGCGACTGGACCCCGGACCCTCAGGTGTGGCCGCACGGGCTGGCACCGCTGGTGGACCGGGTGCACGAGAAGGGGATGGAGTTCGGGCTCTGGTGGGAGCCGGAGGCCGTCAACCCGGACTCCGCGGTCCATCGCGACCATCCCGACTGGATCCTGCGCACGGGCGACCGGACGCCGGTGCTGGAACGCAACTGCCACCTGCTCGATCTCGGCCGGGAGGACGTACGGAACCATCTGCTCGACGCCTTCGGCCGGCTGGCGGCGGCGCACCGGATCGACTTCGTCAAGTGGGACCACAACCGCGACCAGATCGACGGCGGCGAGTCGCGCGGCTCCGGCCGGCCCGCGTCACGGCGCCAGACCCTCGCCTTCCGCGAGCTCCTCGACGAGCTGGCCCGCCGCCATCCCGGCATCTCGTGGGAGAGCTGTGCCTCGGGAGGCGGCAGGATCGATCTGGATGTACTCGAACGGGTCCAGAGCGTCTGGGCCTCCGACGTCACCGATCCGCTGTCCCGCCAGCCGATCCAGCACTGGAGTGCCCAGCTCGCCCCGCTGGAGTACCTCGGCGCTCATGTCGCCGCGCCGGTCTCCCACCAGACCGGCCGGGCCAGCAGCCTGGACCTCCGCGCGGCCACGGCCTTCTTCGGCCAGTTCGGCGTCCAGTGGGACCTCACGAAGGTGCCGGCCGGGGAGCTGGACCGTCTCGCGTGCTGGATAGGCCTCTACAAGCGCCACCGTGCGCTCCTGCACACGGGGCGGCTGACGCGTGTCGCGCTGCCCGACGGTCTGCTCGCGCACGGAGTGGTCGCCCCGGACCGGTCCCAGGCGCTGTTCTCCTATGCCCAGCTCGACGAGACCGTGCCCGTGCCGCCCCGGCTGCGCATTCCGGGACTCGACCCGGACCTGGCCTACCGCGCCTCGCTCGTCGCGCCGGCCGACCCGTCGGTGGCCTGGGAGGTCACGGGCGTCCAGGCCTCCGGCGCGGCGCTGGGAGCGCTGGGGCTGCCGGGTCCGGCGCGGGCACCTCAGAGCGCGGCGCTGGTGCACCTGCGCGCCGTCTGATCCGGCCGGCGCGGGCGCGAGGCGCCCGGGCCGGCCCCGGAGGTCAGCCCTGCCAGCTGTGGGGGGCGCGGAAGCCGGGGGTGCGCTCCAGCCGGCGCCAGCCGGCCGCGTTGCGGCCCCGGTGGGCGGGGGCGTCGGCGGGCTGGGCGGCCGCGCGGGCGAGCAGGACCGCGGTTATGGCGGCCAGCTCCTCGGGGTCGGCAAGACCCTTCTCGACGCGCAGCACGGACTCGGCGGCAGTACTCATGAATGTCTCTCCGTCTTCTCGGCAGGTCTTCGCGGGGCTTGCAGGGTTACTGCGGGGCCGCGGACTACTGCGGGGGGTTGCCGTGCTTGCGGGCCGGCAGGTCGGCGTGCTTGGTGCGGAGCATCGCGAGCGAGGAGATCAGGACCTCGCGGGTCTCGGCAGGGTCGATGACGTCGTCGACCAGGCCGCGCTCGGCCGCGTAGTACGGGTGCATCAGTTCGGCCTTGTACTCCTTGACCATGCGGGTGCGCATGGCCTCGGGGTCCTCGGCGTCGGCGATCTGCCGGCGGAAGATGACGTTGGCGGCACCTTCGGCGCCCATCACCGCGATCTCGTTGGTGGGCCAGGCGTAGGTGAGGTCGGCGCCGATGGACTGGCTGTCCATGACGATGTACGCCCCGCCGTAGGCCTTGCGCAGGATCAGCGAGATCCTCGGCACCGTCGCGTTGCAGTAGGCGTACAGCAGCTTCGCGCCGTGCCGGATGATTCCACCGTGCTCCTGATCGACGCCGGGCAGGAAGCCGGGTACGTCCAAAAGGGTGACGATCGGGATGTTGAATGCATCACACATCTGGACGAACCGGGCGGCCTTCTCGGATGCCTCGATGTCCAGGACACCGGCCAGCGCCTGCGGCTGGTTGGCGACGATGCCGACGACCGAGCCGTCCAGGCGGGCCAGGGCGCAGATGATGTTGCGGGCCCAGCGCTCGTGGATCTCGAGGTAGTCGCCTTCGTCGACGAGCTCCTCGATGACCTTGTGCATGTCGTACGGGCGGTTGCCGTCGGCCGGAACCAGGTCCAGCAGGACGTCGCCGCGCCGGTCGGCCGGGTCGTCGCTCGCGACCGTGGGCGGGTTCTCCCGGTTGTTGGAGGGGAGCATCCCGATCAGGTAGCGGACCTCGGCGATGCAGGTCTCCTCGTCGTCGTACGCGAAGTGCGCGACGCCCGAGGTCTCGGCGTGCACATCGGCGCCGCCGAGGCCGTTCTGGGTGATCTCCTCACCGGTGACCGCCTTCACGACGTCCGGTCCGGTGATGAACATCTGCGAGGTCTCACGGACCATGAAGACGAAGTCGGTGAGGGCGGGGCTGTAGGCCGCGCCGCCCGCGCACGGGCCGAGCATCACGCTGATCTGCGGGATGACACCGGAGGCCTTGGTGTTGCGCTGGAAGATTCCGCCGTAGCCGGCGAGCGCGGACACGCCCTCCTGGATACGGGCGCCGGCGCCGTCGTTCAGCGACACCAGCGGGGCACCGGCCGAGATGGCCATGTCCATGATCTTGTGGATCTTGGTGGCGTGGGCCTCACCCAGAGCGCCGCCGAAGATCCGGAAGTCGTGCGCGTAGACGAAGACCGTACGGCCCTCGACCGTGCCCCAGCCGGTGATGACACCGTCGGTGTACGGCTTCTTCTCCTCCAGGCCGAACCCGGTCGCCCGGTGCCGGCGCAGCTGCTCGACCTCCTTGAACGATCCCGGGTCCAGGAGCAGCTCGATGCGCTCACGCGCCGTCAGCTTGCCCTTGGCGTGCTGCGCCTCGGTCGCCCGGTCACTGGGGCCGCGCCGGGCCTGCTCGCGCAGTGCCAGCAGTTCGGCCACACGGCCACGGGTGTCGCTCGGCTCGCCCTGGGTTTCGTCCACAACGGTCATGTATCGACCCTACGAAGCCGGACAAGAAAATCCTGCCGTCGACTCCGCACAGTCTCCTGCCCGGTTTACTGGTGGAGCCTGACAGAAGCGCTGGGCCATGCAGGCGAAGTACCAGCCCGTACCCGTCGTCGTTTGTGGGAGTTCCACAAGGGTTCACTGTGGTCTGCCGCACACTCCGGTCAGCCGGGGGATGTTGTCGGGCTGGGCGTCCTGGACCTTCTGGATGCCCTCCAGGCGGCCTCGTACCGGGTCCCCCGGATGCGCGACCGTCAGCAGTACCGCTTCGTAGAACGCGTCCCGCACCGCGGCCGGCATGACATCGGACGCGTCCAGGCACAGCGGCACCCGCTGGTCCGTGAAGCGTCTGCTGATCTCCTTGTCGACCGCCCCCGGCTTGGCCGGGACCCCCGCGTTCGGGGAGAACACCCCGCCCTTGCGTCCCCAGTCCTCCTGGCCCTCGCGCGAGGCGAGGTGGCGGATCAGCTCGCGGGCCGCGCTGCCCCGGCCGAAGAGCGCGGCGAAGTCGGCCGAGACCTCGTGGGCCTTCACCGTATACGGGCCCCCGGGCAGCAGCCGCGACGAATCGGTGAAGGCCGCCTTCTCCCCGTCGTCCCCGTAGAAGGCGCGCGCGAAGGACCCCTGGTGTTCGAGTGCACAGCCGCCGCCGAAGAGCAGCCCGTGCCCCCCGTACGGCCCCCGGTGGTCGGCCAGCAGCGCACGTTCCGCCGCCTCCGGGTCCTGGGCGAGCAGGCCGGCCCAGGTGGTCCAGGCCTCGGCCACCGGGTCCGCGGTCCAGTCCAGGTCGCCGGTCGCCCAGCGCGCGTACAGCACCGGGCCGGCGCGCTGAAGGATCAGGTCCTCGATCCAGTCGCTGCCGGGCCAGCCGGACGAGCCGTCGTCGGCCATGCCCATGCACCACGCGCCCAGCGGCGCGGGGCGGGGCTGCGGAGCCTCGCCCTTGCGGTACCAGACGATGGACTTGAGGTCGGCCTTGAGCGGGACCCACAGATCGTCCGCTATGTCCTTGGCCCCGGGCTGCCAGGGATTGCCGTACTCCTCGGACTCGTACAGCCCCTTCAGTGAGCGCAGGCGCTTGTCGGCCGCGTACTCGACGAGCTCGCCGACGCCCGGCAGGATCGCGATGTCCGGCGGATTGCCCGCCTGGACCTCCGCGAGCAGTACCTCGCGGGTGGCGGCGGTGCCCTGGTAGGTGTACGGAATCCCGAACCCGTCCAGGACGTCCTTGAACCGCTGCTCCTGGCCGTCGGTCCACGGGCCGAGGATCGTCACCCTCGGTTCGGCGTCGCTGCCGCCGGGGGCCGCGAGTCCGCAGCCGGCCGCGGTCAGGAGCAGCCCGAGTACGAGCAGGAGTGGGCGGGGCGGCCAGATCATTCGGCCCTCCAGTAGTCGGCGTTGAGCCGGCGGCTGATGCCGGCGACCGGCAGCAGGACGATCAGCGCGCCGCCGCCCAGTGCCCCGTAGTAGGTCCAGCTCTGCCAGCTCTGGGCCGCCAGCCGGCCGCGCAGGTCGGCGGAGTTGACCGTGACGTACCGCTGGTCGTCGGCCAGGTCGGTGTGGGCATGGGCGCGCCTCTCGATCTCGACGAGCCGGCCGCGTGCGGTGTCGAGACGTTCCTGGGTGGCGGTGGTCGCCCACAACGGGACGACGGCCAGGGCGACGGTCGCCAGCAGCGACAGCAGCAGCCACGGGTCGAGGCTGCGTCCGCATCGGCGGCGCAGCACCCACAGCGCGCTGAGCGTGGTCAGGGCCATGAGCAGCAGGCCCAGTTCGGCGACGGCCCAGCCGGTGCGCTGGAGCGTGCCCATGGAGCTGATCCGGCTCATCCGCTGCATCTGGTGTCCCTGGAGGACATCCAGACGCGGGACGACTCCGGTGCCGGGCCGGCTGAGGAGACGGTAGGCCTCCTGCATCTTCTGCCGCTGCATCAGGTCGTCGTCCACGTACTTGACCGCCCCCGGGGTGATGGAGCTGCTGTACGAGGTCAGCACGCCGGTGACCGTCTCGAGCACGCCCCTGCCGCGTACCCCGTCGATCTGAACGTCGGAGAGCCGGGAGAGGCCCTGTCCGGCGGCGGACAGCTGGTTCTCGTAGCGGGCGCCGGGGCCGACCACCTTGTCGATGCCGGCGCGCACCGACTTCCGGGCCTCGTCGTGGGCTTGCAGCAGCGCCAGCTGGGTGGCGGCGGCCCCCTGGACGGCGGGTGCGGCGCGGGTGCGCATCTCCCCCGCGGCGTTCTGCACCTCCCGGTAGGAGACGACCAGGGCGGTCATCGAGACGAGCGCGGTCACCACCATGACGGCCAGGTGCAGTTCGAGCAGGCGCCTGGTGCGTGAGCCGCTCGGCCGACGGCTCCGCAACGAGCTCATCCCTCGGGTCGGCCGGGTCATCACAGGCTCCTCCCGCAGGCGATGCAGAACCGGGCGTGCGGTCCGGCGAGATGGCGGCAGTGCGGGCAGGCCACCGGCTTTCCGGTGGCCTGCCCGGGCAGTTCGAGCAGATGGCCCGATGCGATGTGCAGCCGGCCCCGGCGCACGGTGCCTCGGTCGACGGTCGGGCCGACCCGGACCAGTCCCCGGGGACCGTCGACGATGTCGGCCACCTTGCGGACGTCCTCCAGGACCCAGACGGCGCCGATCTCGGTGGCCAGCCTGACCGCGAGGCCGAACTGCTGCTCGGCCTCGGCCCGGCTCATCGGGTCGAGGGCGCCGTAGCCGCGGTTGAGAGCGGTGCGCATCTGGGTGGCGGCGTTCATCGCCTGGAGCGTGCCGCCCCCGTCGCCGGTCGCCCCCGCGCCCACGGCGACGCCGGGCGGCAGCCAGCGCGTCAGCAGCGGGGCGGTGGTGTCGCCGACGGAGACGGTGGCCAGTTGCAGCAGCACGCCGAGCGGGTCGGTGCTCGCGTCGACGTGGAGGGTGAGGAGGTAGTCCCGGGTGCCCGGTTCCCACTGGTGGGTGGGGAAGCCGATCCGGTGCGGCTCCTGCGGGCGCGGTTCGGGGGCGAGCCGTTGCTGGCGGGGTGCGGTCTCGGTCAGTTCGACAGCGCTCACGGCCGGGCGGGCGGTCACCACGACGGGCAGTTCGGGGCTGCGGACCCGGCGCAGGCGCCGCAGCGCCTCGGTGACGGCGGGGCCGAAGCGGTCGGGGGCGTGCTCGGCGGAGCCGTGCAGGGTCTCGGCGACGGCGAGCAGGGGCGCGGGGTCCCAGTCCGCGCCGACCGCGATCACGTCCGCGGTGAACGCGCCCGCGCAGACGGCGAGTTCCGTCCGCAGCGCGCCGCTGTCCGTATCGGTGTCGTCCGCCGGGTCGTGGCCGCTGCCGTCGGTGACCAGCAGCAGGTGGCGCAGCGGCAGCGGGCGTTGTGCGAAGAGTGCGCGGGCGGCGGCCAGCCAGGCCGGATAGCCGGGCGGCGGCCGGTCGTCCGCGGCCGGGGCGATCCGGCCCGCGCTGAACGCGGCCCGGCGCTTCTCCATGGTGTCGGCCAGCGCCCAGCGTCCGCGCAGCGGGTAGCAGCGGGTCGGCTCCCCGCCCGCGTCGGCGCCGCCCAGGACGGCGAAGGAGATCCCGTCGGGCAGGGCGCGCAGCGCGGTGGCGAGGGCCGCCGCCGCGGTCTCCCGGTGCGCCGCGGCGACGTCCAGTGCGATGACGACGGCGAGTTCGACGGCGGGTACCTCGTCGCGGGGTCCGATGCCGATGGCCCTGACCCGCAGGTGCGCGTCGATCCGGGCGTCGTGATGGGGCTGCTGATCACGCCGGACGTCGACGGACACCTTGAACTCCAGCCCGGACGACGGGGCGGTAGCGCCCATGGGACTTGCCTCCAGCGGTTACGGAGCGGGGGTGCGGGTGGGACCCGGCCCCGGTCTCCTCGGTCAGAGGCCGGCCGAAGGCCGGTTCAGAAGCGGGTCTGCGGGCGGACCGCGTGGGAGAGGTCGATCAGCCGCTCGTACTCGGCCGGTCTCTGCCGCTGCCGGGCCAGCCACCGGTAGCACTGTTCCAGCTCCACCCGCACGGCCCGCTCACCGGGCACGGGCGGGGGCGGCAGCCCGATCCGCAGCCATCCGCCGCGCCGCGCAGGCCCGCCGGCCGCCGCCCGTACGGCATCGAGCTTCCACTCGTACAGTTCGGTCCGCAGCAGCCAGGCGGGTTCGTCGCCGGCGACCACCGGGGCGGGCGAGCCCGGCCCCGGGGCGAGCACGGCGAGGCAGGCGTCGATCGCGGCCTCCTCGGGCAGCGGCCGCTCCCCTGCCGCGAGCCGCGCCGCCCGGATGCGCAGCGCGGCGATGCGGGCGACGGTGTGGTCCCGCGACTCGTCGGGCACCAGGTCGAGGACGTCGATCGCGGCGGCGCGGTCGCCGCGTGCCAGGGCGAGCCTGGCCAGCCCCAGTGCCGCGCCGACGTGCGAGGGGTTGCGGGCGTGCACGGCCCGCAGGAGTTCGTACGCGGAGGGGCCGGACGCGGGCCGGCGGTCCGGGCCGAGCTGCTCAACGCAGTACGCGAGCGCGAGCTTGGCCGCGTACTCGCCGGGCAGTGCCCGGTGCACGGCGGAGAAGTGCTCGAGGGCTGCTTCGAGCATCGGCTCCCGGTCGTCCTCGATCACATCGGCGCTGCGCAGCGCGACGAGCCCCCGGTGCCAGCTGAGCCGCCACTGCCGGACCGGCCCGGGTCCCGGTATGGCGGCGGCGGCCGCCACCTGTTCCCGGGCCGCCTCCAGTGGTCCGCGGCCCTCCTGTCCGAGCAGCAGCCGGGCGTTGTGCAGGCAGATCTCCACCGACCGCTCCCCCTCGGCGGGCTGGGCGAGCGGCTGCCCCGGGTCGTAGCTGCTGACCCCGAACCGGGCGGCCTGCGGGTCCCCCGGGTAGGGCCGCGGCACCGGCAGGCGGCGGGCGATCTCGGTCGCGGTGGGCCGGCCCGGGTCGAGCGCGGGTGCCTGGGGCGTCTCCCCGCGGCCGTAGAGCGGGCGGTGCAGCCAGTGCGCGTAGTCGGGCACCGATCCCAGGCGGGCGCCGAGCAGTTCGGTGGACGGGGTGAAGTAGGCGGACGGTTCGGGCTGGTCGCGCTTGCCGCGCAGGGCCCGGATCTCGCGCAGCACACCGCGCAGTTGCCCGGCCATGTCCTCGGCGGAGGCGAACCGGCGCTCCGGGTCGTGGGCCGTGGCCCGCTCGACCACCAGACGGAACGAGCTGATGCCCAGGCCCGGCACGTCGTCGCCGACCGCCCAGCCGGCGAGCTCGGCCAGGGTGACGCCGACCGTGTGCACGTCGTGGGCGACCGTGAGGGGTTTGGTGCCGTCCATCTCGGGGGCGGCGAACCACGGGGTGATCACGGGCGACGGGTCGGTGGCCCCGGCCTTGCGGACCCCGCCGAGGTCGATGACCTTGATGCCGTCGAGGTGGTGGATGACGTTGGACGGTTTCATGTCGCCGTACAGGAAGCCCATGCCGTGCAGATGGGCGAGGGCCTCCAGGATCTGGCAGCCGTACGTGATGACGTGCTCGATGTCGAGGACGAAGGCGCCCTGCCGGGTCGATTCGACGACGGCCGAAAGGGTCCGGTCGCCGACGTCCTCCATGACGATGTAGCCGCCGGACACGGTGCCGTCCGTGTTGCGGGTGGACACGAAGTCGCGGATCTGGACGATGCGTTCGTGCCGGATGGCGACCAGGCTGCGGCGCTCCTCACCGGCCTGGGCGGCGCCGCGTTCCGCGTAGCGGTTGAGGAGTCCCTTGACCGCGACGAAGTCCTCCAGGTGGGTGTCCTCCGCCAGGTAGACCCAGCCCTGGCCGCCGTGCGCGATGGGGCCGCGGATCCGGTACTGGTCCTGGAGCGGGGGCCCGTCCTTCGTGAGCTCGGGGCGGTAGGAGTACGGGGCTCCGCACCGGGGGCAGTGCCCCTCGTCGGGTGGCGGGGCGGCGGTGTGCGGGGGGACGAACGCGGTCCCGCAGGCCTTGGCCGAGCATGTCATCACGATGCGCACCGGCTGTTCGGCGGCGCCGAGGCGCTCGGCCGGGCTGCCCGGGTCCATCAGCGGCAGTTCGAGAAGTCCGGCGGGGCCGTACTCCTCGGGGGCGGCGGGCAGCGGCGGCAGTCCGGGGGCTGTCTCGTCGCGGCCGCAGGTGTCGCAGTAGCCCGTGGACTGGACGGCCCCGCCGCAGGGGGCGCCGGTGAAGCGGCGGTGCGGACAGGGGATCCTCATGGGCGCTCCCCCGGGCCCGGGGCGGTGCGCTGGCCCGGCAGGTCCGGCTGCCCGGGTCCGCGCGGCCGGTCGAGATCGTCACGTAACTCCCGTAACAGCTCTTTCAGTTCGGCCAGCCGGTCCTGTGGGTCGGCCAGCGACCGCAGTTCCCGCAGCCGGCGGCGGCGGGCGGCGGCGGCGACCGCGGGCCGCGGGACCAGTGAGGCCGAGTCGACCATGCCGCGCAGTCCGGACCATTCCCGCTCGATGTGCTCGACCCGGCGCACCAGCGCCTCGGCCTGCTCCTCGACCGCAGGCACCAGCAGCTGCCGGGCCACCTCGGCCAGTCCTTCGCCGGCGGCGCTGCGGAACACGATCAGCAGCCGGAATCCCAGGGTCCGCACGCGCGCCAGCAGCGGTACGAGAGAGGCCGGGTCCGGGTCCTCGTCCAGGCCGATGACGGCGAGCACGGGGCCCGTGCCGGGCGCCCTGCCGCCGTCCGAGCGGTCCGGTGCGGTGCCGCCCTCCAGCAGCCAGTCGCGGTAGGTGTGGCGCTGGTACGACGGCGGCCGCAGCTGTGTCACCAGGGTGTCGACGAGGTCCCGGGGCCGGGTGGCGCCTCCCCGGTGGACGAGGTGGGCGCGGTGGAGCTGGTGCTCCAGGGCGCGGTCGCGGCCGGTGCCGCGCCGGACGACACCGAAGCGCACGGCGGGCTCGTCACCGCCCGCGAACCAGTCCCGCAGCCGCCGGTCGAGCCCCCGGTCCCAGCCGTCGGGGCCGCTCAGTTCGGCGACCAGGGGCACGAGTTCGGCGATCCGGGCGATGGGGATCATGTACGAGAAGGCCAGGTCGTTCTCGACGGGCGTCGCCAGCTCCAGATCGCCGCGCCAGCTGACGACCAGGCCGACGACCTGCTCGGTGCGCGGGCCCTCGTCCCGTGTCTGGACGGCGGCGCCGCTGAACCCGGGGCGCACCACCTCGGCGTTGGCCCCCGCGTCGATCTGCACCCACTGGCCGTGCGTGCCGCTGATCCGGCCGGTGAGCCACATCCCGTCGTCGAAGGCCTGGGAGTACCCGCCCAGCCACACCTCGCGCCCCCGCTCCGGTTCCCGGCCCAGCGGTGCGGGCGCCGCCTGGGGGCGGGGGCTGTCCAGGGCGAGTACGGCGACGTCCTCGCGGGAGGACCCGTCCAGGCCCGGCAGCCAGCCGCCGGGGGCGACCCGGGCGCCGACCGCCGGGATGCCGGGGTTCTCGGCGAACTCCACCCACATCCGGGCGTCCGGTTCACCGACGACGTGCGCACAGGTCAGCATCCGGTCCTGGGTGAGCAGCACCCCGGCCCCGCACACGGGCCCGTCCGCACCGCCGCGGCGTAACCGGAGCCGCCAGTCCGCTCTCAACTCCCCCATAGCGCCCGAGCGTACGCGTGCGACGGTCATCGTTCCCAGACTCCGCGCACACTCGGGCCCCAATGGGTTACCGGACGTCGCACCTCAGCGTGGCGCCCGCCGTGCCCGGGTCCACGCCCAGTACCAGCCGGCGGCCGGTGGCGCGGACCTCGATGCCGGTGTCCGCGGAGACGACCTCGCGCACCGGCCGGTCCCAGACCACCTCGAACGGGGTGCCGCTGCGGTCGGGCCCGCTGACCCGGAGCGTCGTGGTGCCCCTGCTCTCCCGTACGAGCACACTGGCGGGCCCGGTCGCGGAGAGCCGCCCCGCCGCACCCGGCTGCCAGAAGTTCGCGGCGGTCAGCCCGAGGGAGCGCACGACCACTCCTTGCACGGCGGCGGTGTTGGCGAGCAGCGTCAGCCAGTCCCCGTCGGCCGCGCGGGCGGCGACGGTGCGCCGGGAGGCGCCGGGCATCAGGAGGTAGAGGTACGTGGCGTCGGCCGGGTCGGTGCCGTGGTCGAGCCAGAGGGTCTGCCAGTGCCGGGTGCGCTGCTCGGCGGAGCTGGTGGTGTTGATGTCGGACCAGGCGCCGGTCCTGGCCTCGCGCAGGGTGTGCAGGGCGGCGCCGCCGGGCAGCACCCAGCCGCCGTGTCCCTCCAGATGGGCCCAGCGGGGGCGTTCGCGGTCGTCGACGGTGAGGGCCTGGCTGTCGTCCGGGCCGAGGTTGCGGTTGTCGACGACCGTCTCGACGGGGACCCCGTCGGCGGCGGTGATGCCGGCGCCGAGGCAGATGACCGTATCGGCCGCGCAGAACCAGGACTTGCGGGCCTCCAGGGTGGAGCCGAGGCCCTTCACGTGCTGGCCGACCGCCGCGAACTCGCCGTCGTGCGCCCCGCCCGCCCACTGCACGGCCGGCCGGGGTTCGCCCCATTCGCCGCCGGCCCGGTCGGCGAGGCGCTTGGTGGAGACGGTGGTGCCGGGCAGCCGGTACCAGTCGACGGTGGGCCAGAACCAGTCGGTGTACTGGCCGCCGCCCTCCCGGCCCTGCCACCAGTAGAGCATTCCTGCCCCGGTGTGCCAGCCGCGCGGGTTCTCGCCGTTGCCGCACTCGTACGCGCTGATCCGCTCCGAGGACATGGCGACGTTCGCGACCCAGCCGGGCCGGCGGTGCACGGCCCGGTCCATCGCGGCGAACAGGGTGTGCCCGACGGGTTCGGGCGCGGCCGGGACGGGGGCGGCCGCGGCCGCGTGCAGCCGGGACAGGTCGGCGACGCCGAACTGCGGGGCGGTGAGGACCGGGGTGGTGGTGTCGCGTTCGATCCAGCCCTTGACCATGCCGTTCCACCGGTCGCGCTCGGCGGCGGACGCGCCGCCGGCGAGCAGCGCGATGGCGGCGATCAGCCCCTGGCCGTGGAAGTGGTCGCTGCGCATGACCTGGAGCTCGTCGCTCTTGAGGAGTCCCCGGCTGATGGCACGGCCGTTGACGCTGTCCATCATCAGACCGTCGTGGACGAGCGGGGCGTAGGCGTGCTCCACACTGTCGAGGATGATCTGCCGGCCGGGGTCGGTGACCGCCCAGGTGGAGCCGGCCAGCAGGGCGAAGAGCCGGCCGAGACCGTCGAGCATGACCTGGCCGTACGTGCCCGAGTAGGCGACCCAGGTGTGCTGGACGAACGAGCCGTCGGCGTAGAGGCCGTCGCCCTTCGTCACGTACGGGAAGACGGGCGAGAGGGCGTCGCGCGCGAGTGCCGTCCTGGCCGCGTCACGGCCGAGGATGCCGCGCAGGGCGACGGAGCGGCACAGGTCGACCCGGTTGGCGCCGGTGGAGGTGCCGCTGTAGTCGGTGAGCATGGTGTCGGGGATGAAGTGGTCGACGGCGGCGCAGGCGGCCTGCACACGCTCCTCGCCGAGGTGGGGGTGGAGGACGGCGACGATGTCCATGAGCAGCCGCGGGCTGCCGATCTGCCATTCCCACCAGTTCCCGTACCGGGTGGTGGTGGGGTTGTAGACCGTCGCGGAGAGGTGGTCGAGGCCCCGGACGATGTCGGCGAGGAGGCCTTCGTCGCCGGTGTGGCCGGTGCCCTGCTGGGCGTACGCCTGCGTCATCGTCCACAGCCGGGCGTAGCTCCAGGTGATGCCTGACGGCGGGTCGAAGGTGTGCCCGGCCCAGAGGGAGTCCGCGGCGGGGGCCATCGTCGCGCGGAATCCGGCGGCGAGTTCGCCGGTGCCGGCGAGCCGGGAGGCGTAGGGCTCGGTGGCGGGGTCGTATCCGGTGCCGAGGGAGAGGTCGTTCCAGCGCAGCCGGAGCGTCTCGAACTCGTCCTGTGCCGCACGGGCCGCCGGGGCGAGCGCCAGACCGAGTGCGGTGGCGCTGCCGGTGGCGAGGAAGGTGCGGCGGGACCAGGCGGGCAGAAGTGACACGGACTACCTCCGGTGTGCAAGTGGGGGAAGAGGGGCCGGGCGGTGGCTGGTCTAGCACGCGCCCGGGGGTACGGGAAGGGGGCGCGGGAACGGGAAGGGGGCGGGGCCGACTGCGGCCCCGCCCCCCTGGCTCATGGAGCCGTTCAGCTTCCGCAGTGGAAGCGGGCGCTGCCCCAGTCGGCGTGGTCGTTGCCGTTGCCGTCGCCGCCGTCACCGACGATCAGCTCGACGTACTTCGCGCCGGTCACGTCCGCGGTCAGCGACCAGGCGGTGTCGGCGGCCTTGCGGACCGGCGACTTCACCTTCTCCGTGCCGTCGGCCGTCACGGAGAACTGCACGCTGCCCGCGCTCTTCTGCACGTCGTCCACGCCCACCTCGGCGGTGAACGAGGTGCACTTGCCGCCCAGGTAGTAGCGGACCTTCGCCGGTGCGTGGCTGCCGAGACCCTTGGCGTACACGGTGCCGCCGATGGTCAGCGCGGTGCCGTCGCCGGTGCCGGTCTCGCCGTTGGAAAGGTCGCGCTCGACCGGGCCCCAGCCGTTCTCGGAGGCCGTCCAGTCCAGGTCACTGGCCCAGCTGTCCGTGGTGGGCGGCGGCGGCAGGGTCCGTACGGAGGTCTGCGCACCGAGCGTCCGCTGCCCGCCGCCGACCGTGTACGTGGCCTCGGAGCTCAGCGGGTACGTCTGGTACTTGGCGTCCACCGGCGGGGTGACCTGCCAGCTCGCGGTCACCTTCGCGCCGGCCGCGACCGAGTCGAAGGTGACGGCGCCCGCGGGCTCGGCCTTCCAGCCCTCGGGAAGGGTGAGGCCGACCGAGACCGCGGTGGCCGCGGTGGCCTCGTAGTTGGTGAAGCTCGCCTCGACGGTGTTGGCCGTGCCCGGCTCCAGGGTCTCGGCGGCCGGTTCGAGGGCGAGCGTGCCGCAGGCGGCCTGCTCACCGGCGGGGGCCGCGCCGAGGTCGGTCACGGTGAAGCCGTCGATGACGAAGTCGGCGCCGTCGGGGGCGTCGCCGCGCTTGCGCAGCCCGGTCCAGGTGTCGCCGCAGCCCGCCGTGACGGTCTCGGTGAAGTGAGCGGTGGTGTGCTGTGCGCCGATGGCGGTGGTCCGGGTCTCGACCGGGTCGGGCTCACCGTCCGCGGTGATCCGGTCGTAGCCGTCGACCCATTCGTAGGCGCCGGCGTGGCTGGACTGGTAGTCGTACTCGACCTTGTAGCGGTGGCCGTCGGCCATCGGCACGGTCCAGGGAGCGGTCCGGTAGACGATCCCGGTGTTCTCCTCGTGGGCCTTGAGGGACTCCTTGCCGCCGAGCACGTCGTCGATCAGCTTCCCGTTCCAGCCGGCCTGGGTGTACGGGGCGTGCAGCTGCGAGACGCTGGTGCGGGGGTCGGTGGAGCCGCCCGCGTCGCCCTTGAGGAAGGGTCCCCAGCCCTGGTCGACGTCCTCGAAGTCCTCGTGGACGACGGTGTTCTGCTTGGTGGCGGGGGCGTTGGCGACGATGCGCACGTCATCGGCGCGGACGGTCGCCGCGCTGCCCTTGGCGGCTTCGATGCGCAGGGTGGTGCGGCCGTTGGCGGGGGCGGTGAAGTTCACCTTCGCCCGCTGGAAGTACGTGCCGTGCCAGTCGGACGCGGCGACGTAGTCCCGGGCGGTGGAGCGGTCCACGGCGACGGACTTCCCGCCGGCCGACAGTGTGGTGTGCCGGGACTTGCCGGGCTGGACCTCGATGAGGGCGGACGCGGTGTAGCGCGCGCCGGGCTTCAGTCCGCCGATGCTCTGGGAGAGCGCGGCCGTGCCGGTGCCGGACAGCTTCGCGCTGTTGCGGCCCTGGCTGTCGGTGTCACGGGCGGCGGTGCCGGTCTTCGACCAGGCGTTCAGCCCGTTGTCGTTGAAGCCGGGGTCGTCGACGAGGGTGCCCTGGCCCCACTGGACGTCGGCGGCCTTCGGCGCCTTCTCCGGGTAGAGGACGTACGGCTGTCCGGCCTCGGCCGTCAGCGTGATCTTCCCGTCGACGGGCCGGACCGTGCCGGTCTTGACGCGGCCGTTGTCCGTGAGCCTGTAGACGGAGTACGTGCCCGTGGAGGGCACCGCCCAGCTGCTCGTACCGCCGGACTTGCTGTAGTGGTACAGCTTCTTGCCGCCGTCCCACGGCAGCAGGTAGTCGGTGCCGCTGAGCACCTTGCGGCCGTGGTCGTAGAAGGTGCGCCTGCCGTCCTCGACCGTGCCGCTCACCCCGCCGGTGAAGGTGACGTCGTTGCCGTCCCAGCGGGTGATCTTCTGGTGCTGGAGGTACTTGGCGGGCAGGTTGCGCTGCCAGATGTTGTCGGAGAAGGAGTTCCAGTCGGTCTCGCCGGTCCAGCCCTCGAACTCGTCGATGGCGGTCTGGCCGAGGACCGGGTCGTTGTTCCAGACGTCCCTCTCGTCATTGCGGATGAACCGGATGATCTTCGAGTTGAGGCCCTTGTTGGTGGCGCCGCCGTAGTCGAGGTCATTGGCCCAGTGCGACCAGAGCGAGCCGCGCTCGAACTTGTCGGCCCATTCGCTGGAGACGTTCCAGCCCTGCGTCTGGAGGGACTGGAGGGTCTTGTCGGCGATCCAGCCGTGCGTGTAGTAGACGTCGATGTACAGCATGCTGAGGTTGCTGTCCGTCTCGTCCCGCAGCCGCTGGAAGCGCTTGGCGAGGTCCCCGCTGTTGATGTCGCGGCGCTGGTCGATGTAGTAGCTCTGGTTGAGCCAGTTCCAGCCGGGCTTCGTCTTGTCGACGAGCTTCTCGTCGAAGGCCTTCGCCTCCGGGTAGGCCTCGGTGGCGTTGACGTGGACGCCGAAGGTGGCGCCCCACTTCTTGCCGTCCTTCAGGAGCTCGTTGAGGTCCTTCAGCCCGCCGGCGCGCTTGTTGTAGTTGCCGCCGTAGTCGGGGTGGGCGGAGTCGTGGCCCTCGGAGGCGTACCCCTTGAGCAGCGCGAGCTGGCCGAGGCCGTCGGTGGACAGCGAGATCCGCTTGACGTCGTCGAGCGTGCGCAGGAAGGGGTGGGTGGCCTGGCTGGCGAAGTTGAACGGGATGTGGGTGACGACCCGGTCCGGGGTGTCCTTGCTGCCCGGGGCGACCACGCCGATGGAGCGGAAGGCGACGGCGCCGTCCTGCCAGTCGACGCTCTTGTCGCCGTTGGCGTCGGGGGTGACGACGACCTTCGCCCAGGGCAGGTTCTCGCCGCTCTCCGGCTTCGGCGCGCCGTCGCCTCGGTAGGTCCACTGGCCGGACCAGACGCCGACCCGGGTGGAGCCGTCGTCGGCCTTGCGGGCCTGGTGCCAGAAGCGGGCGTCGTCGCCGCCGGTGGCGCCGGAGGGCTTGTCGTACGAGGAGTTGGACTCGACGGCGGCCGCCAGTGACCCGGTGTTGACGATCGCGTACGTGGCACCGACCGGCGCGGCGTCGGCCGCGGTGTCACCGGTGACCTTGGCGAAGACGTCGGCGGTCCTCGTCGAGTCCGGGTCGAGCTTCGTGAACGCGGTGGCGGCCCCGGCGTCGGTGCTGGCGACGGAGACGAGGTCGTGGCCGGGGATGTCGATCGTGCCGACCCGGAACGCCTCGGTGTCGCGGACGGCGGTCACCTTGAACGTGGTGGCGCGTCCGGAGACGGAGAGCGAGGCGTCGATCTCGACGCCGGGCAGATCGGTGAGGACGAGCGTGTAGAGGGCGGCCGATGCCGTGATGACGGGGGCGGCCTTGAGCTGCACGGGGTGGGAGGTGCCGTTGAGCGTGATGGCGGTGACCGGCCGGGTGCTGCCCGAGAGCTGGTCCCCGGAAGCCAGGTCGGTGTACGTGAGGACACGCGGGAAGTCGTCGGCGACGGCGACGGCGAGCTGCGCCGAGCGGATGACGGCGGCATCCGCCGGGACGGCGGTTTCGGCCGCGGCGGGTGAGGGGGCGGCGGCTGAGGCGGGGAGTGCGGTCCCCACCAGAGCCAGGACGGCGGCTGAGGCGGCGGCGGCAGCGCCCACCGAAGTAAATCTTGGCGACATGTGCTCTGCGTAGTCGCCCTGTCCGCACACCGTCAACGAGGGACGGCCCCGAGGGCCTCTCCAGTCCAACAACCTCCCTGCGTAAGTCCAAGTACGTCCCCCGCGGTCGCGCCCGGGTCGTCCCGGACCTCGCATTCAGGTTGTGATCACGGGGGACGGGATTTCTCGCGCCGAATCTGCGGGAGACGGTCGTGGCCCCGGCAAGTGACTGTCCAAGGCGTCGAGTTGTGAAGACTCCAAATTTTTGAGAGCGCTCTCAGTCACAAGTCTTGACGCTCGCCCCGTGCCTCGCGAGAGTGGTGCGCACCGCGGACGGGCCTGTTCCGCCTCCCCGCCCGATCCTGCCGCCCGCGGCCCCGGCTTCCCCCCTGCCCACAGCCCCCTTTCCCCTCCTCCCCCACACCCCCCACCCCCACTCCCTCACCGCCACACCCCCTCACCCCCACCTCCATTCCCCCACCCCCCACGTCTCAGGAGTCCCCTCGTGATTTCGCGCAGAAAGTTCCTGACCGGCGGCGCCGCCGCCTCCGCGACCGCCCTCACCTATCCCCTCTGGGGCAGCGCCCTCAGCCCGAGCGCGTCGGCGGCCGCGGCGACCTGCGAACTGGCCCTGGAGAACAAGTCCCTGCCCGGCCGGGTCAACGCGTACGTGACCGGCCATGAGCAGGGCACCGACCGCTGGGTGCTGCTGCGGGCCGACGGCAGCGTCTACCACCCGGACTCCCCCGGCGCGCCGCAGACCCCGCTGCCGGTCGACTGCGCCATCCCGCTCAACGCGGCGGGCGGCGCGCCGGTCGTCCTGACACTGCCTCAGATGTACGGCGCCCGGGTCTACTTCGTCCGCGACGACACCCTGGACTTCTACCTCAACCCGGGCCCCTCCCTGGTCGAGCCGGCCTTCGCCACGCCCACGGACGCGAACTACGGGCGCACCTGGTCGTTCTGCGAGTTCACCTTCAATCCGCAGCAGCTGTACGCGAACATCAGCTACGTCGACCTGGTGACGGCGCTGCCGATAGGCCTGAAGCTGGAGGGCGACACCACGCACACGGTGGCCCCGCTCCCGGACGGCGCCGTACAGCGGATCGCCGACGGCCTCATCGCCCAGGCCGCAGCCGACGGGCAGCCCTGGGACAAGCTGGTGACGCGCGGCGCGGACGGCGGCGTGCTGCGGGTGATCTCGCCGCAGAACCTGATGGCACCGTTCTTCGACCGCCCGGACCAGATGCCGTTCCGCGACCTGTTCACCGCGCAGATCGACGAGGTCTGGGAGAAGTACCGCTCGACCGATCTGCGGATCGACCTCCAGGGCGGACGGGGCGTCTTCACCGGGCGGGTCAGCGGCGACACCCTGACCTTCAACGGCGGGCACACCTTCATCAAGCCCGTCTCCAAGGACATCTTCACCTGCAACCACGGGCCGTTCACCAACAACCCGGCGGACTCCGACGACAAGAAGGGCCTGCTGGCCCGGCTCGCGGCCGGTTTCAACCGCTCGATCATGCTCAGCCACCCCGACCAGCCCAACGGCACCACAGTGGCCGACTACTACCGGGGCGCGGTGACCAACCACTGGTCGCGGATCGTGCACGCCAACAGCCCGATCGGCTACGCCTTCCCCTACGACGACGTACGCCCCGACGGGGAGCCGGACGTGTCGGGCGCCGCGAACGACGGCAACCCGCGACGGTTCACGGTGAGCGTCGGCTCCTGACCCCGTCCGGGACATGCGTGTGCCCCCGTCGGCGGATTCCAGGACGGGGGCACACTCATGTCGCGGGGAGGTATCAGGCCGGGGAACCCACCCCGAGTTCGCGCCGTGCCCGGGCCGCCGCGCCGACCGGTACGGCGTCGGCGCCCAGGCCGGACCTGACCAGCCGGACGGGGTGACCGCTCACCGGCGGTTCGGCGGCAAGCGCCGCGAGGACGATCGGGCTCAGCAGCGGCCAGGCGTGGCTGACCCCGCCGCCCACGACCACCGTCGTGATGTCGACGACGCCCGCCGTCATCACGATCGCCCGTGCGATGCCCGCGCCGGCGGCCCGGTACACCGCGAGGGCGTCCTCGTCACCACGCTCCGCCGCCGCCGCGACCTCGCGGGCGGTCAGCCGCCGGCCGGTGCGCTCCTCGTAGCGGGCGCCGATGGAGCGGCCGGAGGCCAGGGTCTCCAGATGCCCCCGTCCGCCGCACGAACAGAGCAGATCGCCGAAGCCGGGAATGTGACCGATCTCGCCGGCCGCGCCGTGCGGGCCGGTGAACAGCGTGCCACCGCTCCACAACGCGCCGCCGACGCCGGTGCCGAGGGTGATCCCGAGTACGTCCGCCTCCCCACGGACCGCGCCGCCCGACGTCTCCCCGTACAGGAAGGCGTTGACGTCGTTGTCCAGGAAGGCCGGGACTCCCAGCGCTTCCTCGACGGCCTCCGTCACCCCGAAACCGGCCCAGCCGGTGAAGGAGTCGCTGGCCACCAGGATGTGGCCGGTGGCGGAGTCCACGACGCCGGCGGCGCCGACCCCGCACCCGGCGAGCCGGCCCGGGGTGCGCTCCAGCAGCGGGGCCAGCACGTCCAGGGCCGCGCCGATCATGGCCGGGCCGCCGTGAGCCGCCGGGGTCGCCGTCCCGGCACGGTCGAGGACGGTCAGGTCGTCGTCGCACAGGACCACCTGCGTGGTGGTGCCGCCGATGTCCACGCCGGCGAAGAGCCTGCGGTCGTACGGGTTCATGCCTGGACCTCCGTCCGGCCGGCCGTGACGGCGGCCAGGCGCTCGGCCCTGCGGCCGCGCTGGATCACCGGGTCCGGCACCGGTACGGCGGCCAGCAGGCCGCGCGTGTAGTCGGTCTCCGGGTGCAGGAGGGTCGCCCCGGTGGGGCCCTGCTCCTGGATCCGGCCGCCCCGCAGCACCACGACGCGCTGCGCGAAGTGCTGGACGACGGCCAGGTCGTGGGAGACGAAGAGGCAGGCGAAGCCCAGCTCGTCCTGGAGCTCGGAGATCACTTCCAGTACGGCCTGCTGCACGCTCACGTCGAGCGCGCTGGTGGGTTCGTCGGCGACCAGCAGCCGGGGCTCCAGGACCAGCGCACGGGCCAGGCTCACCCGCTGGCGCTGCCCGCCGGACAGCTCCCGGGGTGCCCGGTCGGCGGCGTCGCGCGGCAGCCGGACCCGGTCGAGGATGGCGGCCACCTTGTTCCGGCGGTCCTTGGCGGTCAGGCCCCGCTGGTGGACCCTGAGCGGCTCGGCGACGCACTCGCCGACCGTCATCCGGGCGTCCAGCGACGCGACCGGGTCCTGGAGGACCACGCCGATGCCGGCCCGCAGGGACCGGCGGGCCCGGGAGCGGACGCTTCCCAGGTCGGTGCCGAACAGGGAGACCGTGCCGGAAGTCGGCGCGATCAGACCGAGCGCCACCCGGGAGGCGGTGGACTTCCCGGAACCCGACTCGCCCACCAGCCCCAGGGTCTGGCCGGCGTGCACGGCGAAGGAGACACCGTCCAGAGCCCGCACGGCGTTCCTGCCGCGGCCGAAGTCCACACAGATGTCCCGGAGTTCGGCCACCGGCTCGGTGTCCTGGTCCACGTCGGAGGCGACCGGGGCCGCCGCGCCCGCCTCGGCCACCGACAGCCGGGGCACGGCTGCCAGCAGACGGCGGGTGTAGTCGTGGGACGGCCGCAGGAGCACGTCCTCGACCGGTCCCGTCTCCACGATCTCGCCGTGGTACATCACGGCGACACGGTCGGCGAAGTCGGCGACGACGCCCATGTTGTGGGTGACCAGCAGGACGCCGGTGCCGGTCTCGGCGGCGAGCCGGCGCAGCAGGTCGAGGATCTCGGCCTGCACCGTGACATCCAGCGCGGTGGTCGGCTCGTCGGCGATCAGCAGGGCGGGGTTGTTGGCGATGGCCATCGCGATGACCACGCGCTGGCGCTGCCCGCCGGAGAGCTGGAAGGGGTAGGCCGTGGCCCGCTTCTCCGGTTCGGGTATGCCGACCTTGCGCAGGAGCCCGACGGCCTCGGCGGCGGCGTCCTTGGCGGAGATCTCGCGGTGATTGCGGATCACCTCGGCGATCTGCCTGCCGACCCGGGTCAGCGGGTCCAGCGCGGTGGCCGGCTCCTGGAACACCATGGAGGCGGTCCTGCCGCGCAGCGACGCGAGGTCGCTCTCGCGGGCGCCGACCACCTGGGTGCCCGCGATGACGGCGCTGCCGGTGGCCCGGGCGTTGCCGGTGAGCAGGCCCATCGCGGCCAGCGCGATGGTGGACTTGCCGGAGCCCGACTCGCCGACGAGGGCGAGGGTCTCACCGGGTTCGACGTGCAGGGAGACACCCCGGACGGCCGGCACCTCACCGGTCTCGGTGGTGAAGACGACTCCGAGGCCGTCGAGTTCGAGAATCGGCCCGGCCTGCGGTGCGGCGGGGCTCTTGGTGACGGTCATCCGCGTCCCCTCACGTCGAATGCGTCGCGGAGCCCGTCCCCGATCGCGTTGAACGCCCACACCACCAGGATGATGGCCAGGCCGGGCGGAACGATGAGCCACCAGTAGCCGGAGTACGCGGCGGTGAGACCGGCCGACAGCATGCCGCCCCAGTCGGTGGCCGGCGGCTGGACGCCCAGGCCCAGGTAGGAGACGTAGGCGATGAGCAGGATGGCGTCGGCGATCTGGAAGGTGGCCGCGACGATGATGGTCGAGACCGAGTTCGGCAGGATGTGCCGGATGATCGCCCGGCCGTGTGTCCCGCCGATCGCCCGGAGCGTCAGCACGTAGTCGCGGTTCTTCAGGCTCAGCGTCTCCGCCCTGATCAGCCGTGACGGCACCAGCCAGGAGACGAAGCCCAGGATGACGATCATTCCCGTCAGGTCCAGGGTGGTGATCGCCGAGACCACCAGCAGGATGAAGAGCGCCGGGATGGCGATCCCCGCGTCCACGACCCGCATCATGACCGCGTCGACCCAGCCGCCCGCGTAGCCGGCGACGGCGCCCCACAGGGTGCCGATGACGGTGGCCAGGACACCTGCGGCGAGACCGACGATCAGCGACACCTTGCCGCCGTACATCAGCCGGCCCAGTACGTCGTGGCCGACGGCATCGGTGCCCAGCCAGTGCGAGCCGCTGGGCGCGAGGTTGACCTGGTCGAGCATCGTGTGGGTCTGGTCGGTGGAGTACACCAGCGGACCGACGAAGCAGAACAGGAAGAAGAAGGCCACGACGCCGAGCCCGACCACGGCGAGCCGGTTGCGCCGGAAGCGGCGGACGGCGAGGCGGGAGCCCGACGCCGTGACCGCGGTGGCCGTGGCGGGCACCTGGCCCGGCTGGATGACGGCGCTCATGCCCGGCCTGCCTTCACTCGGGGGTCGATGACACGCTGGACGATGTCGGCGAGGAGCGTGCCGGTCACCGTGGCGACCGCGATGACGAGCACGCAGCCCAGGAGCACCGGGTAGTCGGAGGACTGGGCGGCGGTCCAGAACAGCAGGCCCATACCGGGGTAGTTGAAGAGCTGCTCGACCACCAGCGCACCGCCGAACAGCACCGGCACGTAGTACCCGAGCATGGCGACCACCGGCGTCAGCGAGTTGCGGAACACATGCCGCCACAGGATGGCGCGGGAGCGGGAACCGCCGGCCCGCGCCGTCCTGACGTAGTCCTCGGAGAGGTTCTCCAGGGTGGCCGCCCGCATGTAGCGGCTGAACACCGCGATCATCGAGGCGGCGCCCGCGACCACCGGCAGGACCAGTGCCTGCGGATCGGAGATCACCTGGGCGAGCGTGTCACCCTGCGGTGCCTGGGAGGGGAACCACGGCAGCATCTGGCTGAACACCAGAACCAGAACCAGCCCGAGGAAGTACACGGGTGTGGAGTAGGCGATGAAGCTCAGCGTGGTGATGACGTAGTCCGCCGGCTTGTTGCGCCGCATGGCCTGCCACATGCCCAGCGGGATCGCCAGCACCAGGCCGACGATCGCCGACAGGACGGTGAGCACCAGGGTCTTCGGCAGCCGTTCGGTGATGAGCTGGGACACCGGCTCGTTGAGGGTGTACGAGGTCCCCAGGTCACCGTGCAACAGCTGGTTCAGGTAGTAGAAGTACTGCACGGGCAGCGGCTTGTCGAGGCCCTGTGCGTGGTTGAAGGACGTGATCTGCTGCGGGGTGGCCTGCGGGCCGAGGATCCCGCGTGCGGGACCCCCGGGCAGGGCGTGCAGCAGACCGAAGACCACGATCGTCACGATGACGATCACCACGAGGGCCTGGAGGACCCGCCTGATCAGGTAGGAGGAAGTGCTCATGTGTTTTCCGGTCGCTTCGGCTCAGTGATGCGCATGGTCGGCAACCGGGCTTACTTGTTGGTCCACTTCCACATGGCGGGGTGGAAGTTGGCCAGCGAGTCCTGGGAGAAGCCGCCGAGGCCGCTCTTGACCACGGAGACCTGGTAGTCGGGTTCCGGCAGCCAGATGACCGGAAGGTCCTCGGCCAGCGCGGCGCTGTACTTCTGCATGGCGACGGGGGAGGAGTCGGTGGTGGTCTCGCTGATCAGCTTGTCCACGGCGGTGTTGGAGTAGCTGCCGAAGTTGGAGGCGCCGCCGGTGGCGAAGAGGGAGTCACCGCTCGGGTAGGCGGGGAAGTACCAGCTGCCCGCGCTGCCGAAGAAGGAGAGCTGCCACTTGCAGCCGGAATCGCCGGCGGTGCACTGACCGGCCTGCGCGAGAACCGAGTTGACCGGTGCGGTCTTGATGCTGAAGCCGATGCCGGACTTGGCGAAGGACGACTGGAGGGCGCTCATCAGGTTGTCGGTCACGGTCGAGCCGGACTGCGACAGCACCTGCATCCGGAACTTCGTGCCCTTGTCCACGCCGGCGCCGCACTGGTCGTCGCCGCTGCCCGGGTCGGTGCAGACCATGGTGCCGCTCTGCTCGGTCCAGCCGTGGTCGGTGAGCAGCTTCTTCGCCTTGGCGGTGGAGAAGGGGTACGGGTTGTTCTTCTGCTTCTCGGAGACGAAGGCGGAGGTCTGGCCCTGCGGGACGGGGCCGTAGGTGGAGACGGCGGTGCCGTTGAAGATCACCTTGGAGAGGGTCGTCTGGTCCACCGACATCTGGATCGCCTGGCGGGCGTAGAGCTGCTTGAAGACCGGTCCCATGGTGGGGTTGTTGAAGTTGTACGGCATGTACGTGATCGCCCAGCCGGCCCACGGCTTGACGGTGTAGCCCTTGGCGGTGAAGGACGCTTCCTGGCTGAGGTTGGTGGCGTTGATGTAGCCGTAGTCGACCGTGCCGGCCCGCAGTGCGTTCTCCTCGGCGTCCGCGGTGGTGAACGGGAGCAGGTTCACCGTCTTGATGTTGGCCTTGCCGCCGCCGTCGTACTTGGCGTTGGCCGACAGCTGCACCTTGCCGGCGGTCGAGAACGTCTTGATGGTGTAGGGGCCGCTGACCGTCTTCCAGAGCGGGTCGGTGGCGTAACCGGAGATCTTCTTGGCGGCCGTGTTGAGGTACGTCCAGACCTTCTTGGCGCCCTCGGTGGTGAGGTCGAGGTCCGACACCTTGCCCGCGTCGCTCGTCTTGTCCCAGACGTGCTGCGGCATCGGGCGGATCATGCTCAGCTCGTTGGCGAGCATCCACTGCGTGTTGTACGCCTTGTCGAACGTGATCGTGAAGTGCGTGTCGTCCACGATCTTCAGCGAGGTCCAGTTGTCCGGCGCCTTGCCCGGGCTGTAGCTGGCCCAGTCCTCCCGGTTGGCCTTGACCAGGTTGAACCAGAACTGCACGTCGCGCGAGGTGATCTTCTCGCCGTCGCTCCAGTGCCGGTCGCCGAGGGTGATCGCGACGCTCTTGCTGTCCTTCGCGAAGTCGGCGCCGGTGGCCAGCGAGTTGTTCTTGTTCCAGCCGACCTTGCCGGTGGATCCGTCGTACGCGATCAGCGGCTCCCAGAGGGACTGGGATATCGAGGAGTTGTTGGTGTTCAGGTGCTCGGCGGTGCCGACCGGGAGGATCCAGTTCGGCGTGAAGTTCGCCGGCAGCGCGTAGTTGATGCTGTCCTTCGAGCCGGAGCCGGACGAGGTCGTACCGCCGCCGGAACAGCCGGACAGCAGAACGGCCGCCGTGGTGGCGACGCCCGCGGCGAGGGCCCAGCGGCGGCTGTTCGCCGTGCGGGTCAGGATCATGACTCTCCTCGGAGTGAAAGGGCCCGCAGCCGCTCAGGGGGGTCGGCGCTGCGTTCACGACAGCTAACGCCGCTGTTGTCGAAGAAACAAACAAGAATTAATAACAAGTAAGTTACTGCACTTTCGACGAAAGTCCTCTCGCCCCATTCCTCCCGACAACTTGGGGCACTTTGGGGTGATATAAGGGATTTTACGGGTGACGTACTTCCTTCACTACGCTGTTCCCCTGTGCGAAGTGCGGGCGTATCGTCTTCGCCACATACCCCGTTGCGGAAGTAACTTTGTACATGACTGGAATAAGTGCGTGGGACCGCAAGGCCACGAAAGGGACCCCGTCCCTCGCCGTGCGTGTCCTGGAACTCATCGCGTCGGGCGAGGCGACGTCACGTACCGAACTCGCCGAACGCCTCGGGGCCGCCGCCTCCACCGTCTCCCTCACCGTGGGCCACCTGGTG
This sequence comes from Streptomyces sp. NBC_00876, assembly GCF_045207435.1. Classification (NCBI taxonomy): domain Bacteria; kingdom Bacillati; phylum Actinomycetota; class Actinomycetes; order Kitasatosporales; family Streptomycetaceae; genus Streptomyces; species Streptomyces sp. NBC_00876. The sequence goes on along the minus strand of NZ_CP108800.1, from coordinate 6,087,442 downwards.
GACCGCGGCCTGGTCGCCGAGGAGGGCACCCAGTCCTCCACCGGTGGGCGTCCCCGCAAAGCGCTGAGGATCGGGAGCCGTGACGAGTTCGCCGTCGCCGCCGACCTCGGCGGCCGGCACGCCAGGATCGGCGTGGTGCTTCCGGGCGGCGGCCTGAGCGACGTCTCGACCGTCCCCTTCCTGATCGCCGACGGACCCGAGGCGGCCCTGCCGCGGCTGGCCGAGGCCCTGGAAGCGCTGGCTCAACAGCGCGGACCCGGCAGCCTGCGCGGGGTCGGGCTCTCGCTGCCCGGACCCGTGGACGTCGTCTCGGGGTCGGTCGTCCGGCCGTCACGGATGCCCGGCTGGAACCGTTTTCCGGTCGCCGCCTGGCTGGAGGAGCGCTTCGGAGTCCCGGCGGCCGTGGACAACGACGCCAACTGCATGGCGGTCGGCGAACACACCGTCCGGCTCGACGGGCACGCCCAGACGATCATGGTGAAGATCGGATCCGCGATCGGAGCGGGCGTGATGGCCGAAGGGCGCCTCTACCGCGGCGCGACCGGCGCCGCCGGGGACATCACCCACATCCGGATCGACGCCGGTGCCGGCATCCCCTGTTCCTGCGGCAACACCGGCTGTCTGGAAACCGTGGCGTCCGGCGCCGCGCTGGTCCGCATCCTGCGCGAACGCGGGGTGGACGTGAGCAGCACCGAGGACGTGGCCCGGCTGGCCGTCGACGGCGATCCGCTGGCCACCCGCGCGGTCCGCAGGGCCGGTGACTACCTGGGCCAGGTGCTGGCCGCCAACGTCAACTTCTTCAACCCGGACGCCGTCTACCTCGGCGGCATCCTCTCCACCCTGGAACAGTTCGTCGCCGCTGTGCGCAGCCGGCTCTACGAGAGCTGCCACCCGCTCGTCACCGAGCACCTCACCATCGAGCGGACCAGGCTCGGCGCCGACGCCGGGCTGGTCGGCGCCGGCCAGTTCGCCCTTCAGCGCGCCCTGACCCACGCCCTGCACGAGGTGGGCGGAGCCGACCGGTTCGGCACTCTCACCCCCCGTCACCTCTGACGCCCGACCCCTACGAGGAGCCATGTCGCAATCCCGCACCGCAGCATCCCGCCCGGTCATCGTCATCGCAGGGCTCGGCATCGAGTCCTCCACCTTCTCCCCCGCCCGGACCCGGGCCGCCGCCTTCCATCCCTCGCGCGGCGCCGAGGTGCTGGACCGTTACCCCTTCCTGGCCCCCGGTGAGGAGCTGCGCGAGGCGGCCGACTGGCACGGCGCCCTGGTCGGCAAGTCGCTGCCGGGCGGCACCGTCACCGCAGCGGCCTGGACCGAGCTGACCGACGAGCTGATCGAACGGCTCGCCGCGCTGCCCCGCCCGGACGGCCTCTGGTACGACATTCACGGCGCGATGACCGTGGAGGGCATCGACGACGCCGAGGTGGTCCTGCTGGAACGCATCCGCGCCACCGTCGGCCCCGACGTCATCGTCTCCACCTCGATGGACCTGCACGGCAACGTCTCGCGCGAACTCGTCCACGGCAGCGACCTGATCACCTGTTACCGGATGGCGCCCCACGAGGACCACATGGAGACCAAGGAGCGGGCCGTCCGCAACCTGGTGGAGCTGCTGGCCTCCGGGGCGCCCCGTCCGGTCAAGGCCTGGGTGCCGGTACCGGTGCTGCTGGCCGGCGAGCAGACCTCCACCCGGATCGAGCCCGCCAGGAGCGTGTACGCGGCGGTGGACGACGTCGAGGCCATGGGCGGCGTGACCGACGCCGCCATCTGGGTCGGCTACGCCTGGGCCGACGAACCCCGCAACCGCGCCGCGGTGGTGGTCACCGGCACCGACCGGGCTGCCGTGTCGGCCGGTGCGGAGCGCCTGGCCCAGGGCTTCTGGAAGGCCCGCGACGGCTTCGAGTTCGTCGCCCCGACCGGCACCTTCGACGGCATCCTGGACGAGGCCCTGGGCTCCGCCCAACGCCCGTACTTCATCAGCGACACCGGGGACAACCCGACCGCGGGCGGTTCCGGTGACATGACCTGGGGGCTGACCCGGCTGCTGGCCCGCCCGGAGTTCAAGGAGGCCGACGGCCCGGCCGTCATCTACGCATCGGTGCCGGGACCGGCCGCCGTCGCGACGGCCGTCGCCGCCGGTGTCGGCGCCACCGTCACGGTCACCGCCGGGGCGGAGGTCGACGACCGGCACGCGGGCCCTGTCACCCTGACCGGCACGGTGCACTCCGTGCGGCACGGCGACCGCGACGCCCGGACCGAGGTCGTGATCCGGGTGGGCAGCGTGTACGCGATCCTCACGGAGCTCCGCAAGCCCTACCACCACGAGCACGACTTCACCGACCTCGGCCTCGACCCGAGGGGCTCCGACATCGTGATCGTGAAGATCGGCTACCTGGAGCCCGAGCTCTTCGACATGTCGGTCGGCTGGAAGATGGCGCTCACCCCCGGCGGTGTGGACCAGGACCTGGTGCGCCTGGGCCACCACCGCATCCGCCGCCCGATGTTCCCGTTCGACCGCGCGATGGCCGACCCGGACCTGTCGGCCCGCGTCATCCCCGCCTCCGACCAGCCGCTGACCGGGGACGACGAGTGAGCGCACGTCCCGCCCTGGAGATCGCGGTCACCTCACCGGCGGGCGCCCGCGTCGCCAGGGAGAACGGCGCCGACCGGGTCGAGCTCTGCACCGCGCTGGAGCTGGGCGGCCTGACTCCGTCGGCCGCGCTGGTCGAGGCGGTCGCGGCGGAGGGGCTGCCGGTGCAGGTGCTGGTCAGGTGCCGGCCCGGCGACTTCGTCCATGACGCGCAGGAGATCGCGCTCATGGCCGCCGAGGTGCGGTCCGTCATCGCCTCCGGCGCCGCCGGGGTGGTTGTCGGAGCGCTCACCGCCGACGGCACCCTGGACACCGTCGCGGTCGCCCGGCTCGCCGAGGCGGCCCGCGCCGCGGGCCGCCCGGTGGACGTCACCCTGCACCGCGCCATCGACCAGTCCGCCGACCCGGTGGCCACCGCCGCGCTCCTGCCCTCCCTCGGTCTGACCCGGGTCCTCACCTCGGGCGGCGCTCCCGCCGCGGCCGACGGGCTGGCTGCGATCGCCGCGATGGTCACCGCCGCCCCGGGCGTGCAGGTGATGGCCGGCGGCGGCGTGCGCCCTGCCGATATCCCGGCGCTGGCCGCGGCCGGCGTCGCCTCCGTCCACCTCTCCGCCAAGACCCGCGCGCCGCGCCGGCCCGGCGGCACCTGGATACCGCTCGGCGCGGGCGGAGCGTCGGCCGAGCAGGACACCCACTTCGTCACCGACCCCGAGGTAGTCGCTCAGGCGCGACGCGCACTGGAGGCGGTGGGCTGACCGCCTCCCCGCGCATGACGGCGCCCCCGCCCTTCCCGGGCGGGGGCGCTGTCATGCGCGGGGCGCGAAAGCTGTCAGCAGCCGCCGCAGTTGTAGTACGTCACGTCCCAGTGGTTGCCCTCGTCCGCGTAGACATTGCCGGATCCTGACTGGTACTGGGGCGCGCCGTCGCCGCGCAGGCCGATATAACTGAACACGCCGTGCACGTAGTTGGTGAGGCAGGTGGTCTTGGCGAAGTCGAGCTTGTAGCCGTTCCAGTGCGAGTACGTTCCGCCGGCGTGGCCGGTCTCGGTGCCGCCGGTGATGTTGAGCGCGCAGCCCGTGGCGCTCTTGAGGGTCTGGGCCCCCTGGGCGGTCGGCAGGTTGAGCTGGTCGAACGAGGTGCAGGTGGCGACATTGCGGTCGGAGCACCCGCCGGAGGACGACCAGGTGACGCCGGACGAGCTGAATCGGGAGGTCGCCTGGCTGTGGGTGAGCTTGGTGACGGCGAAAGCGTCCGTCGTACCGGTGACGACACCGATTCCGGGGGCGAAGAGGACACCGAGGACGAGGGCGAGGGCGGTCAGGACGGGGCGCAGCGTCATACGGGACACCATGGGGGGACTCCTCCTGTGCATGACAATGGGGCAGAGTGATAGTGCCCGAGTTCTACGCGCGTCCGCCAGAGGGCCGCATGTGACGGCCGGGTGAATCCACGGCGCCGCGCGTAACAGCCTGGACCCTTGATGTTGAACTTTGAACAAAATGGGTCTACAGTGAATCTCGTTGAAGGTTAAACAACTACTTCGAGCCCCGCTCGATCACGTCCCCGAGGAGGAGCCATGGCTCTGTTCAACCGCAAGAACAATGACGCCCCCGCCACCACCGCCGCCGTCGACCCGGCCCTGGCCGCCCTCACCGGCGACTACGCGATCGACGCGTCCCACAGCAGCATCGGCTTCACCGTCCGTCACGCGATGGTCACCAATGTGCGCGGCTCCTTCGGTGAGCACGAGGGCAGCCTGAAGCTGGACGGCGGCAACCCGGCCAACTCCGCCGCCTCGATCGACGTCAAGATCGCCAGCGTGAGCACCGGCATCGCCGACCGCGACGGCCACCTGGTCAGCGGCGACTTCTTCGACGCCGAGAAGTTCCCCCTCATGACGTTCCGCTCGACGGCTGCCGAGCAGCTCGGCGGCGACAAGTACCGCGTCACCGGTGACCTCACGATCAAGGACGTCACCCGCCCGCTCGCCATCGACCTGGAGTTCAACGGCTCCGCGACCGACGTGTACGGCAACGAGCGCGTCGGCTTCGAGGGCAGCGCCGACATCCTGCGCTCCGACTGGGGCCTGACCTGGAACGCGGCGCTGGAGACCGGCGGCGTGATGGTCAGCGACAAGGTGAAGCTCAACTTCGACATCTCCGCGATCAAGGCCGCCGCCCCGCAGGCCTGATCCACCGGGACACCCGGAACCGAGCGCGCCCGCCTTCCGCCCTTTCCGGGGCGGACGGCGGGCGCTCGGCGTGGGGAGGCGGTGCGCCTGCCCCGCCATGAGCCGGCGGGTACGGCGGTCAGCCCATGCTCTTGGCGCCGTCGATCGACTCCCGGATGATGTCGGCGTGACCGGCGTGCTGAGCGGTCTCGGTCATGACGTGCAGCAGTACCCGGCGCGCCGACCACTGCAAGTCGGCCTCGAACCACGGAGCCTTGGGCAGCGGGTGGCCGGCGTCCAGGTCGGGCAGCGTGGCCACCAGTTCGTCGGTCCGGCGCGCCACCTCGGCGTAGTCCGCCAGCACGCCCTCCAGCGTCTCGCCGGGCAGCATCCGGAATTCGTCGGCCCGCCGCGCGAAGTCGGCCTCGGTCATGGCGGTGAAGTCCGGCATCGCCGACGGGCCGTCCACGATGAAGCCCGCCCAGCTCCGTTCGACCGAGGTGACGTGCTTGATGAGACCGCCCAGACACAGCTCGCTCGTCGTGGTGCGCAGCCCCGCCTGCTCGTCGGTGAGGTCACGGGTGGTGAAGCGGAGGAAGTGCCGGTGCTTGGCCAGGCTGTCCAGCAGCTCGGCGCGCTCGCCGGTGACGGCCGTGACATCGGCCATGTCGCGGGTGGTCGCCTCGTTGACAGTCATGATCTCCGCCTTCTGTCGTTCGTGTTCGCCGGTCAGGGAAGACGCTAGAGGCCATATAGGTCAGTTCCCGACCTGAACCATGCGCGCCCCCGGACAGGCCCGGCCCTCCCCGAACCGGACCACGATCCGGCGTACGTGGTCCGGCATACGTGGTCCGGCGTACATGGTCCGGCACCGACCAGCCGCCCCATGGCACCAGCCGTCAGCGGCGGCGGACCTTCAGGGCGTTGTCCGTACGAGTGGTGGGCTTCCCGTCCGGGTCGTTCTGCACGCGCTCGTGCTCCGCGCTGAGCAGCACCTCCCATTCCCCCTCGGGGAGTTCGAGGGAGGCCAGCACCTCGTCCGTGGTGGGGAGTTCCATGTCGGCGTGGTCGTGCTCCCAGGCCGGGAAGCCGGCATGGCCGACGATCAGGAGCACACCGCCGGGAGCCACCGCCGCGGTGGCCCGGCGCAGGATCCGCTCGCGCGGAAGGTCGCCCATCGAGTGCAGGAACTGCGCGGAGACCAGGTCGTACTCCCCCTCGGGGAAGGAGACCCCGAGGTCGTGGAACTGCCAGTCGATACGGTCTGCGACCCCCGCCTCGGCCCCGTGCTCGGCGGCCCGGTCCAGGGCCACGCGCGAGATGTCGGTGGCGGTGACCTGCCAGCCCACGCGGGCGAGCCAGACCGCGTCGGCCCCCTCGCCGCACCCGAGGTCCAGGGCGCGCCCCGGCGTCAGCCCCTCCACCTCGCGGACGAGCATCGTGTTGGGATTCCCGGACCAGATCCGGTGGCTCTCGCGGTAGCGCTCGTCCCACAGTTCCGCGTCGGACGCCTTGGCCGCGTCGGAGGCGCTGCTGTCGGTTGTCATCGTGTCTCCTGCAATCCGTGACGGCGGCTTCCGGACGTCCGCTCGCAGACCTCGCGCTCGGCCTCGGCCGAGAAGGGGCTGCGGCGGGCCTCGACCGCACGGCGGGTGTCGTCGGCGACGAGGTCGGCGTTGATGGCGGCGGCGGCCTTCAGCCCCGCCCCGGCGGCACCGATGACCTGTTCCATCAGACTGGTGACGTTACCGGCCGCCCACACACCGGGCACCTCCGTCGCCCCGGCCGGATCGGCCGCGATGTACGTACCGACGGTGTGACCGGCCACCTCCAGCGGGGTGGCGCGCAGGCCGAGCCCGTCGAGCACCCCGGAGCGCGCGGTGAACCTCGGCTGGATCACGACGGCCTCGCGCGGAACGACCCGGCCACCGGCCAGCCGCACCCCGGTCAGGCGGTCGCCGCTCACCTCAAGACCGGCCACCTCCCCGTCCACCACGGCCACGCCCCGCGCCGCCAACTGCTCGTACTCCTCGTCGCTCGGCTCGGGCGCGTTGTGCAGGAAGAGGGTGACGTCGGCGCTCCACTGCCGCCAGAGCAGTGCCTGGTGCACGGCCAGCGGGCTGAGGGCCACAATGCCGATCGCCGCGTCCCGGACCTCCCAGCCGTGGCAGTACGGGCAGTGCAACACGTCCTGCCCCCAGCGCTCGGCAAGGCCGGGGATCGGCGGCAGTTCGTCGACGAGCCCGGTGGTGACGAGGAGGCGCCGCGCGGTGACGGCGGTGCCGTCCCCCCGCACGACGCGGAACCCGGCGCCACCCGGCAGTTTCTCCGCCGCCGTGACCTCACCCTCGACGAACTCGGCCCCGTACTGGGCCGCCTCCTTGCGGCCCACGGCCACCAGCTCCGAGGGCGGGGTGCCCTCGCGCCCGAGGTAGTTGTGCACGTGGGAAGCGGGTGCGTTGCGCGGGCTGCCCGCGTCGATCACCAGCACCGAACGCCTGGCCCGCCCCAGGGCCAGCGCGCCGCTCAGGCCGGCGGCCCCGCCACCGATCACCACCACGTCGTACGTCTGCGTCATGTCGCTCATGCGAAACACCTCCATCTACGGAAGATGGTGCGCGCAGGGTCCGGATTCGGCAAAGATCCTTGCCGAAGCAGCAAACTCAAACCAGACGACCTTGCCGGGACTCCGCTCCCCCACGCCCCACGCATCGGCCAGCACCGAAACCAGCAGCAGCCCGCGCCCGCCTTCGGCGTCGGGACAGGGCTCCGCGCGCCGGACGGCCGGGACCTCGCCGTCACCGCTGTCATGCAGCTCGACACGGAGCCTGCCGCCTCCACCCCGCTCCCAGTAGAGGTGAATACGGAACCCGCGCCCCGGCGGCACCCCATGGACGAGCGCGTTGGTGGCGAGCTCGCTCACGCAGAGCAGTACGTCGCCGACATCCACCCCGCACGCCCAGTCGACCAGCGCCTCGCGCGCGAACCTCCGTACGAGCGGGATCGACCGACGTTCACGCCGGTAGAACGCCTCGCGGAAGGAGGGGAGTTGAGTTGTCTCGTTCATGAGACGAAGGTCACACACCGTCACTACGGTTGATCAGTGCGTCAGGTCGTACAACGCGGCCGTACGACCCCTGACGGGTCATCCGGTGTCCGTTACGGGGAGAGGCAAGCCATGCAGTCGGCCAAGAGGAACAAGCGCGTCACGTCCTGGCACGTGATCGGCGCCCAGCTCGCCACGTTTCGCAAGGCGGCCGGGATGACACAGGCGGAGCTCGCGGAGCGGTGTTGCGTGGGCGAGGACACCATCGCGTCGATCGAGCAGGGGCGGCGGCCGCTTCAGGCAGACTTCGCGCGCCAGTTGGACGTGCTGCTGGACACGAAGGGGGTGCTGGAGGTCGCCGTGGCGAAGGTGCCACAGAAGGAGCGGTTCCCGGCGTTCGTACAGGACTTCGTGGAGTACGAGCAGGAGGCGGTGACCCTGCTTTCGTACCAGAACCAGGTGGTTCCGGGGCTGCTTCAGACCGAGGCGTACGCTCGGTTCGTCTTCTCCTGCCTCTACCCACCGATCGAGGAGGACGAGCAGGAGGAATGGGTTGCCGCACGTCTGGACCGGCAACGACTATTTGCGCGCAGGCCACGCCCCATGCTCCATTTCGTGCTGGAGGAGAGCATTCTGCGCAGCGAGCTCGGAGACCCTGCCGTCATTCGCGAGCAGATCAAGCACCTTCGCGTGTGTGCAGACCTACCCTTCGTCGGCTTCCAGATCATGCCGATGAAACTGCCCAAACACGCAGGCCTGGCAGGCCCGATGGTGCTGCTGGAGACCCCGGATCACGACCATCTCGCGTACATCGAAGGACAGCGAGTCAGCTTCCTCCACGAGGATCCGGATGACGTCAGCGTGCTCCAACAGATGTATGGGATGCTGCGTTCGCAGGCGCTTTCCGTCGAGAGAAGCATGCGCCTACTGGACGACCTGCTTGGAGAAACATGACCCGCGCAGCACACGGCACCGGCCTCAGTTGGTTCAAGTCCAGCTACAGCAGCAGCCAGGGCGGCGACTGCCTCGAAGTGGCCTACGACTGGCGCAAGTCCAGCCACAGCAGCGACCAGGGCGGCGACTGCGTAGAGGTCTCCGCCCACCCCGCCGCCGTGCACATCCGCGACTCCAAGGTCACCGACGGCCCCGTCCTCACCGTCCCCCCGCACGCCTGGTCCGCGTTCCTCGACGCGACGGTCTAGCAGCGCGGCAGCGGGCTCATCGGCGGCGACTCCGTCCGCAGCGTCTGCGTCCACCACTCGCTCAGGAATCCGGACACTGCCCCAGCCTGCTCGCAGGGCCACCCCGACCAGCCTGCCGCGGCCGGCCCACGGGCCGCCCTCGGAATCGACCCTGTGACCTGCAACCCCGGGTTCGTCCCCGGCACCGGCCTCGCCCGGAACGCGGGACCGGCCTGCCGGTTGTCGGGTCGCCCGTCACAGCCCTGCTCGAAGAGCGGCAACGCGCGCGGCGGCGGCGTCGAAAGCCGCACCGTCCAGTTGGCCCGACGCCAGCGCGTCGCTCAGGGCGGTCACCGCCTCGTCGCCCTGGGAGACGCTGCGCGACGAGCAGAGCAGCAGGTCCATGCCCGCGGACGCGGCCGTGACGGCGCGCTGCGACGTACTGCCGAAGGACTGGAGCGCACCGGCCTCCAGGGCGTCGGTGATCGTGACGCCGGTGTAGCCGAGCCGGTTGCGCAGCTCACCGACGACGGTCGGGGAAAGACCGGCGGGGCGCGTGGAGTCCAGGGCCGTGTAGATGGCCCAGGACAGCATGACGAGCTTGGTACCGGCGGCGATCGCGTCCCGGTACGGCACCTCGTCCACGCTGCGAAGGGTGGCCGCGGACGTGGTGATGGTGACGGGGCGGATGTCGGTGTTCTGGCTCGCGGTCGCGGGGCCCAGGCCGGGGAAGTGCTTGGCGGTGGCGGCGACACCGACGCCCTGCTGGGCGGTGATGAAGGTCGAACCGCAACTGGCCACGGCTGCGGCGGACTTGCTGTACGAGCGTTCGTACTGGTCGGTGAAGTCGCCGTTCTGGCGGTAGACGTCGAGGACCGGCGCGAGGTTGACGTTCATGCCGACGCCGGCGAGGTTCATGCCCGCGCCGCTGCCGGTGAAGTCGGCCCACTGGTGCGGGTCGGCGGAGGCGCCGACGTCCTTGGCGGACATGACGGGCTCGCCGGGCAGGCGGCGGACCATGCCGCCTTCCTGGTCGGTCATCAGGAGCAGCGGGGCGTTCACGGGGGACGAGGCGTGGGCCGCGTTCATCGACCGGATGACGCTCTCGATCTGGCTCAGGTTCTCGATGTTCTCCCCGAAGAAGATCACACCGGCCGTGCGGCCTTCCTTGATGGCGTTCATCAGGGAGGCGGGGGGCGTGAGGCCTGGGTAGGAGTGAATGACGCACTGCCCGGCGCGCTGCTCAGGGGACAGCGCGGCGACCTCGGAGCGTGAGCTCTCCGGCATCCGTACGGCCGCTTGCGAACTTGCCGCCAGCCCCAGCCCGCCGGCCAGAGCCGCGGTTCCGGCGATCAGGGCGCCGCGCCGGCTGAGAGGTGGTGTCGAGCTCATGGCTGTTACTCCTTCACGAAGTGTCGTGGAGCCGGGCAGAACCCTCGGGAGGGCACGCGGGGGCCGGGGCGACCGGCGAGACGGCCGCTCCGGCCCCCGTAACCCTCACGCAGAGGCCACGCCCGGGACGGGGCGACGGGTTCCGGTGTCCGTCGTCACGGGGTGTTGTTGGCCAGAGCCAGCAGGCGGGAGCGGTCACCGCTGAAGCGGTCGCGGTCGACATTGCCGGAGACGCCGCTCACCGAGCCGGTGGAGCTGTACTGCCAGACCGTGTAGTACGGGAAGCCTGCCGGGATGCTGGGGGTGCCGGTGGTCCAGTTCGCGACCCACAGCGGGCTGAGGGCGGACATGCCGCTCCAGCCGCCGGTGCAGGTGTTCCACCAGCTCGGGCTGGTGTAGATCACGACGTCACGGCCCGTGCGGGCCTTGTACGTGTTGTAGAAGTCGAGGACCCACTGCCGCATGCCGGCCTGGGAGTAGCCGTAGCAGGTGCCCTCGATGTCCAGCACGCCGGGGAGCGTGAGGTTGTCGCGGGACCATGCGCCGCCGTTGCTCGCGAAGAAGTCCGCCTGGGCCGCGCCACCGGAGACGTCCGGCCGCGCGTAGTGGTAGGCGCCCCGGATCACACCGGCGTTGTAGGCGTTCAGGTAGTTGGCGCTGAACGTCGGGTCCTTGTACGACAGGCCCTCGGTCGCCTTCATCCAGGCGAACTCGATGCCCGCGCCGCGGACCGAACTCCAGTTGATGCCCCCCTGCCAGCTGGAGACGTCGATGCCCTCGGGGTTCGCCTTGAGGTTGGCGTCCGCCCGTGCGCCGAGGTGCAGTTGGCGGGGGTCCGGCTTGAAGTCCTTGCTGTCCTGGACGTAGCCGACGCCCATGTACCCCTTGCCGTACGGAACGGGGTTGTCCGGCACGGGCGCCGACGACGCGGTGCCGGACATCAGGCCCAGCAGCAGCGCGGCGCTCGTGCCGACGACAGCGGCCACGGTGATTCTCTTCTGGGCGGATCTGAGGGAGATATTCCGGGGGAACATGGCGGCCTCCTGCTTGTGGGGGGGATGCGTTCCACGACGGTCTACGCGCGTCCGGTTGTCGGGAACACGTCATAGTGAGCCACAGCGACGCCCCTGCGGTAAATAGTTTTCTCTTTTCGTTAGCGGTCTAGACCTGTCCGCGCCCCGGTGAGCTGCACAAACGGCCGGCACTGAAAGAAGCCTTCCGGCCTGCGGGAGCGGCGGTGGCCGTCACGAGGAGGGCGAGTCGCCTCCGCCGGCCGCGGTGGCGCTCCGGACGCAGTCGCGGAGCAGCGCGCGTCGCCGGTCATGGACGTCATCGGGCTCTTGCCTGTTGGCCGCATACACGTTGCTGACCGGGGACCAGGCCATGGACATGGCGATGACCATGGCCATGATGTCGAACGGGTCGGCCGTTCGTCAGCCCCGGTGGCGCGTCGCCGAGAGGTAGATGCGGCGGGTCGGGATCTCGTCGTCGTACGCCTCGCGGACCGTGCAGTCGTCGACGCGGAAGGCCGCGTCCCCGGCAGCGGTGCGGAGCTCGTACTCCGTGAACTCCGCCCAGTACACGCGCAGATCGCTGCCGAGCGGATCGTCGACCACCCCGTCGCCGGTCCCCTCCTTCGCCACGATCAGCAGCTGCCCGCCGGGGCGGAGCGCCGCGGCCCACGAGGCGAGGGCCGCAGCCAGCTGTCCCTTCGGCTGGTCGTGGAGCGAGTAGTACGAGACCAGCCCATCCAGCCGCTCCCCCGCGATGCCCCGCTGGTCCATGACCGCGAACCGGCGCGCCGGCCTCTCCTGCCGCGCGAGGGTGACGCAGCGCGGTGAGAGGTCGATTCCGAGGGCGTCGAGACCGTGGGCAGCCAGCAGTTCCGTCACATGGCCGCAGGGACCGCAGCCGACGTCGTACACCCGGCCTCCCTCGGCGACTCGCCCGGCGAACGCGTTCAGGACATCCAGGTCGAAGGGCTTTCCGTCCCACTCGTGGCGGAACATCCGGAGGTAGCGGTCGGCGCGCGCGTCCCACGTTCGAACGACATCGGCGGCACTGCCGGGCTCCGACACGGAGGAGGGCGCATCTGACATGGTCACAATCTAGTGAGTCGGCATCTGACCCGAGGAAGTGGTTGCGCCATGGCGGATGGACAGAGCGGGGTTCCGGACAGCTCCGCGGTACGGGTGGCTCTGTGGCGGGCGCTGCATATGCAGGTGGACGCTCCGCCCCATGTCATCGAGGACGAGGTCGGACTGCGACTGGCGGACCCCGACGAGGGGTGGCGACAGCGCCCGGACATGCACCCGCAGGGCACCAGCACCTTCCGGGCCGCCATCGTGGCCCGCGCCCGGTTCATCGAGGACCTGGTCGTGGAGCAGGCCGGTCACGGGATCACCCAGTACGTCGTGCTGGGCGCCGGGCTTGACACCTTCGCCCAGCGGAGGCCGGAAATCGCCTCCCGTCTGCGGGTGTTCGAGATCGACCAGCCGGCCACCACGGCATGGAAGGGGCGGCGGCTGAACGAGACCGGCTACGGCGTCCCGGACTGGCTTCGCCTCGTACCGGTCGACTTCGAAGCGAGCGAGGACTGGTGGGAGCGGCTGACCGACGCCGGATTCGATCCCGGGCTCCCGGCGCTCGTCGTCTGCACCGGCGTCACCATGTACCTCACCAAGGAGGCCACGGCGGCGACCCTGCGGCGGCTGGCGGGGCTGGCACCCGGATCGACGCTCGCCATGACGTTCATGCTGCCGACCGAACTCCTCGATGCCGCCGACCGCCCCGCGATGGAGGCCACCAAACCGCAGGCGCAGGCGTCCGGGACGCCGTTCATCAGTTTCTACCGTCCGCAGGAGATGCTGGAGTTGGGGCGCGCCTCGGGATTCGCCGACGTCCGGCATGTGTCGGGGGCCTCGCTCGGCGAACGCTACTTCGCCGGTCGGGCGGACGGCCTACGGCCGTCGAGCGGGGAGGACCTGTTGGTGGCGACCACCTGACGGGCCCGGAGGCCCGTCAGGTGTCTGCTCAGTCCAGACGCCGGCGCAGCCACCAGGCGCTGAACCCGGCCAGGATGCCCGCGAGTGCGGCGAAGATCGCCGTCTCGATCCACTGGAAGCTCCAGTAGCGGTCCCCGGGCTGGTACTCCACGGCCACGTGGAAGTCCGACTTCGCGAAGCAGCGCAGCGGGTCGGTCTCCCGCGCGGCACAGCCCGCGGTGCCGCGCATCTCCTCGCCCTCGGCGTTCAGTACGGGTCCGAGGCCGGACAGGACCCAGGCCCCGGGCCTGGAGAGGCCGACCTTCACCTGGGCGTTCTCCCCGTCGCCCGACAGCAGGATGTCGGTGGCGCTCCATGCGGCGCCCTCCGCCGGCCTTCCCTCCTGCGCCGCCATGCCGAGGCCGGCCAGTGCCACCTCCGCCCGCACCGGCTCCATGAGCAGCGGCCGGATCGCGTATGGCACGAGGATCTGGACCGCGGCGAAGAGGCCGAGGGTGACCGCCATCGCGGGGACCGTCCGGCGGATCAGCAGGCCCGCGCAGACTCCTACGGTGAAGGCGAACGCGGCGTAGCCGAGTGGTGCGACGCCCCGGCCGTCGAACAGCAGCGGATCGAACCGGTTACTGGTGATCTCGTCGAGCGGGCGGGCCCACCAGGTCACCATGAGGCTCAGCAGACCGGTGACGGCGACGGACGACAGGCCGACGGCCGTGAGCTTCACGGCGAGCCAGTGGCTGCGGCTGATGCTCTGGTTCCAGATCAGCCGGTGTGTGCCCGTCTCCAGCTCGCGGGCGATGAGGGGCGCACCCCAGAAGATCCCTATGACGCCCGGCACGACGACGAGCAGTCCCGTGACGAGGGCGGCCAGGGTCTCGTATTCGTGGACGAACGCGTTCTTGGCCGCTTCGCAGGTGGTGGAGCAGCCGGCCACGTCGCCGTCGTACGAGGTCCGCATCCGCATCCCCGTGATCACGAGGGCGATGCCGACAGCGGCCAGCGCCGCCAGGGCCGCGAGGGTCTGGACGCGGTACTGGCGCCAGGTCAGCCAGATCATCGCTGTGCCTCCGGGGTCATCGTGGCGGTGGCGGTTCTGCCTTCGGCCATGTAGGTGAGGACCAGGTCCTCCAGATCGAGGGGTTCCAGGACCCAGGCGGGGTCATGGAGGGCGGTGTCGGCTCGCACCAGGAAGGTGCTCTGGCGTTCGGTGTGGGTGGCCTGGAGCACCCGCATCCCCTCCGGGAGGCTCTCCGCGTCACGGCGGGCCGTGGTCAGCCGGAAGTGGGTGGAGATCAGGTCGTCGACGTCTCCGGCGAGCTGGACCCGGGAGGCGACCAGGGAGATCAGGTGGTCGCAGACCCGCTCCAGGTCGGAGACCAGGTGCGAGGAGAGGATGACGGTGGTGCCGTGCTCGGCGACGTGCTCCATGAGCCCCTGGAGGAATTCGCGGCGGGCCAGCGGGTCGAGGGCGGCAACGGGTTCGTCCAGGATGAGCAGTTCGGGGCGCTTGGCGACGGCGAGCGTCAGCGCGACCTGGGCCCGCTGACCGCCGGAGAGCCTGCCGACCCGCTGGGCGGGGTCGAGGCCGAGGTCCCGGATCCTGCCCTCCGCCAGGCCCTTGTCCCAGGTGGGGTTGAGGCGGGCGCCCAGGCGCAGATGGTCGGCGATGGTCAGCGCGGCGTACGTGGGGGTGTCCTGGGCGACGAAGCCGACCTTGGCCAGCTGGGCCGCGTCTGCGGCGGGGCGTCCGCCGACGACTTCGATGGTGCCCGAGGTCGGGGTGATCAGCCCGCAGGCGAGTTGCAGGAGCGTTGACTTCCCTGCCCCGTTGGGGCCGACCAGGCCGACGACCCGGCCGGCGGGCACGCTGAGCGTGCAGTCGGAGAGTGCCTGGCGGCGGCCGTATCGCTTGCCCAGGCCGATGGCTTCCAGAATGGCGGTCATTGCTCCTCTTCGGTGGCCGTACGGAACGTGCTCAGGAACAGGGCCTCGATGCTTTCCTCGTCCAGACCGGCGGCCCGCGCCCGCGTCAGCCATCCGCGCAACTCCTGCCGCAGTGGCTCGTGCTGGGACAGCGAGGCGTCGCTGAGGGTGCTCGACACGAAAGTGCCGACGCCGGGCTTCTTGGTCACCAGCCCCTCGTACTCGAGCTCCCGGTACGCCTTGAGCACGGTGTTCGGGTTGATCGCCACTTTCGCCGCGACGTCCTTGACCGTGGGCAGGCGATCCCCCTCGAACAACAGCCCCAGGCGCATGGCCTGTCGGACCTGGTGAACCAGTTGCAGGTACGGCGCGACGCCGGACCGGGCATCGAGGTGGAACTCGATCACCGTCGCCTCTATTCATCTAGGGTCCTAGCACTATAGGACTCTGGCGGTACGTCACGTCAAGGGCCGTCGGAAGGCAGGCGAGGGTCAGACGGCCCCCCACTCGATCGAGTGGACGTGTCCGGCCCCAGCCGCGATTCAGGCGATATCCCTCCGACCCAGACGCGATCATTCGGCGGTGACCTCAACCATCCGGACGGCACGCCGTCCCAAGTACCCGTTCCTGGCCGGGCTCGGCTCGCTCGCCGTACTGACGCTGCTCCCGGCGCTCCCCGCCGAGGCCGCACCGGCGGACGACGCATCACCATCGGCCACCGGGTTCACCTCGCCCCGTGAGGTGACGGCCGCCGAGCGCAGGACCGCCGCGTATCTCAACGCCTCGCAGGGCAGGCCCCAGCGGCTGAAGGCCTTCTTCAAGGCGCTGCCGAAGGGCGGCGACCTCCACAACCACCTGTCGGGTGCGGCCTCGACGGAGTACCTGATCCAGCTCGCGATCGAGCGGGGCCTGTGCATCGACGCGACGATGACGGCCGTCGCGCCGCCCTGCGGTACGGGCACGCGGCCCGCCGCCGACGCGCGGACGGACGCGGACTTCCGGCAGCAGATCATCCGGGCCTGGTCCATGCAGGACTTCCCGGCCGACCAGTCCGGGCACGACCACTTCTTCGACACGTTCGGCAAGTTCGGCCTGGCGACGTGGGACCGGGGCAAGCTGCTGGCCAATGTGGCCAACACCGTGGTGGAGCAGAACCAGTTCTATCTGGAGACCATGGTCACCCCGGCCTCGGACAGCGCCAAGAAGCTTGCCGACGAGGTGGGTTACGACGCCGACCTGGCCGCGTTCCACCGCAGGCTCCAGGCCGGCGGGCAGCTCGACCGGGTCGTGAACGAGGCGGTCCAGGAAGCCGACGACGCCAATACGCAGTTCCGGGCGGCCGCGCACTGCGACACCGCGCGCCCCGATCCGGGCTGCCGGCTGCCCGTCCGCTGGATCTCCCAGGTCTCCCGGGGCAGCTCACCGGCACGGGTGTTCACGCAGATGGCGGTGGGGCTGCGGCTGGCGGAGCGCGATCCCAGGTTCGTCGCGGTCAACCTCGTACAGCCCGAGGACTGGGACAGCTCGCTGAGCAACTACAGCCTCCAGATGCGGATGCTGAAGTACCTGCGCGGCCAGTACCCCGATGCCCACCTCACCCTGCACGCCGGTGAGCTGGTTCCCGGGCTGGTCAAGCCCGAGGACCTGACCTTCCACATCCGCGAGGCCGTACTCGTCGCCGGAGCCGAGCGCATCGGGCACGGCGTGGACCTGGTCCACGAGGACGACTGGCGCGAGCTGGCCCGGACGATGGCGCGGCGCGATGTCGCGGTCGAGGTGCCGTTCTCCAGCAACAAGCAGATCCTCGGCATCTCGGGCCCCGAGCACCCGTTCAACGCCTACCGCCGCTACGGCGTCCCCGTGGTCCTGGCCACCGATGACCCGGGGGTCTCGCGGATCGACATCAGTCATGAGTACCAGTACGCCGCCAAGACGTACGACCTCGGCTACACCACGTTGAAGGACCTGGCCCGCGCCTCGCTGGAGTACGCCTTCCGCGAGGGCCGCAGCCTGTGGGCCACGGGTTCCGCCCCCTCCGGCTACCGTGCGGTCCCCGCCTGCCGCAGCGGCCGGCCCGGCAGCGGCGACCCGAGCCCGCGCTGCGCCCGCTACCTGGCCGACAATCCGAAGGCCGCGACGCAGTGGCGTCAGGAGACGGCGTTCGCCGCCTTCGAGCGCGACCACGCCGGGCGCCGCTGACACAGGACAGACCGTCACCTGGGGTGCGGGGCCGTTGGCCCCGCACCCCTACGCGTTCGCGACCGGCCGGTACGTGCACACCTGCACACCCGTGCCGTTGATGACGGTCGAGACCAGTTCGAGGGTGCGCAGTCCGCCGTCCTCCGGGAAGATCGACTTACCGCCGCCGAGCAGCACCGGCATGATCACGAGGCGGAGTTCGTCGACGAGTCCCTCGCTCAGCAGGCTGCGTACGAGGGTGGGGCTGCCCATGACGAGCAGGTCGCCGCCGTCCTTCTCCCGGAGTTCCTGGATCCGTCCCGCGAACTTCTCGCCGGGGATGCGTTCGGTGTTGTTCCACGTCAGGTCGTCGTCGCCCAGGGTGTCGGTCACGACGTACTTCTCGATCGCGTTCATCCGGTCGGCGAAGGGGTCCCCGGCCCGCTCGGGCCATGCCGCGGCCATCGTCTGCCAGGTGCGGCGGCCGAACAGCAGGGCTTCGGCCCCGTTCATCGAGGCGTTGAACGAGCCGCCCACCACCTCCGGGTCGAAGAACGGGTGCGACCAGCCGCCGTGGGCGAAGCCGCCGTCCGTGTCCTCCTCGGCACCGCCGGGCGCCTGCACGACGCCGTCCAGACTGATGAACTCGCTGATGACGATGCGCATGCGACTCACTCCTCGTGCTTCTGATCAGGGGTACGGGAACAGAGACTGCCACGCCGCCCGTAACTCATCGCCGCCCTCCGCACCTGTGTCGCCGGCCTGTCCGCCGTGCCGTGCGCGCGCAGCGCAAGCACGAAATGCCCGATGGTTCGCCGCTGCCGGAACGCAGTGCGGAAAGCCAGGAGGAGGTGTTCGTGCTCAATCCGGTCCTGGGCGTGGTGACGGTCGTGATGGCCCTCCCGCTGTTCCACACCCAGCCGGCGGCGGGCAGTTCCCTATGGCGGTGCTCCAGGACAACATGCCGCGCAACCGCTCCGCTCCTAGAACCCGCCGCCCCCGAAGTCGCCGCCACCGCCGAACCCGCCGCCGTCACCGAATCCGCCGCCTCCCCCGTCACCGAAGCCGCCACCGCCGAAGCCGGACGAGTCGAAGTCGGAGCCGGAGAAGTCACCGCCGGAGTAGTCGCCGCCGCCGAAGTCACCGCCGCCGTACTCCGCCGCGTACGCCGGGGTGGAGAGCATCGAGCCGAGCATGGTGCCGACCAGCAGGCCGGGGAGCAGGCCGCCGCCGAAGTAGCCGCCGGCCCAGGGCCCGTACGCCGGGCCGGCCTCCCAGTAGGGGCGCCTGCTGCCGTCGCCCATGTCGACGGTGCGGCTCATCGGGTCCTCGCCGCTGCTCAGCCGTATCTCGTCGGCGCCGCAGACCGGGACCTCGCGGGCCGTACCGCCCGACGGGGACCAGCGGACGTCGGCGACCGAGGGGCCGTGGCGCGGGTCGAAGAAGCAGGGCGGCCTGCGGGCGGGGAGTTCACCGCCGGTGCGGCGGGCGTCCAGCACGGCGAGCGAGTAGCGCCCGTCCTCCAGGGCCTGGGTCACCCCGCGCACGTCCGAGGGGTGCTGGGCGTGTTCCATCCGGGATTTCGCGCTCTCGTAGGAGTCGAGCGCGCGTTCGTAGTCGGCGCGCATCGTGTCGTCGGCGCCCGCCTCCGCGGGGTGGAAGTCGAGGCGGTCCAGCGTCTCGCCGTACGCCGTGATGTCCTCGTCCACGACGACCCGGAGCTTGTCGAGGGCGGCCTGTTCGTCGGCCTCCTTGCGCTTGCGGTTGCGGCGCACGATCGTGTACGCGCCCGCCCCGCCGACGACCACGACGGCGCCGACCGCGATGAGGCCCGCGGTGGCCGAGCTGCCGGAGGAGGAGGCGCCGCCCCAGGAGCTGGGGGCGTGGCCCCGGGCCTGTTCGACGGCCCGGTCGACGAAGGCGTTCAGCTGGGTCGCGGCGGACGTGTCCGCGCCGGGTGCCTTCACGGCGGCGGTGAGGTTCATGACGGCCCGCTCGGACATCACCTGCGGGTCGGCGCCCGCGTTGAATCCGTCGCCGAGACGGATGGCGTAGACGCCGGTGATCCCGGTGTCGGTGCGCAGGGTGCGCAGCACGCTGTCGGCGGGAAAGGCGGAGCTCTGCGGCAGCACGGCCACGAAGACCGGCTTGTCGGCGTCCTTGATCTTCTTCGTGAGCGCGTCGGCCTGGCTGCGGGAGAGCTGCCCGGCCGCGGCCGGGTCGACGTAGACCGGGCCCTTGCGCAGCGCCTGGGCCACGTCCTCGACGGTGGAGGCGGTCGACGCGGTGGAGGCGGTGTAGGCGCCGGTCGCGGCCGGTGCGGCGGGGGCCAGGAGCAGGGCGGCCGCCGACAGCATGAGCAGAAGTCCCGCCAGGAAGGCCGGGACCAGGAAGGTGGGGAACGACCTGTTCCGCATGGTTCAAAGCTAACCCAGAAGGGTGAGAAGCGCGGGCGGGCGGCAGACCTCGCCGCCCGCCCGCCTGCCTGCCGTGCGCGGGGTGCGGGTGTGACCTGGAGGTGCGGGGGGGTCCTGATACTTCTGGGGGCGCGGTCCGGTTACTTCTTCTGCTCGACGCGCACCCAGTCGATCTCCGCCTTGACGCCGCCCTGCGCGATGCGGTCGACGCTGGACTGCGGAAGACCCCAGTAGGGGGTGGTGACCTTGTTCCAGCCGGCGGGGTACGCGCCGCCGAGGGCCAGGTTGAGGATCACGTACTGGTGGTGGTCGTAGACCCACTGGCCGCGGGTGGACTCCAGCTTCTGGCGGGAGGTCGTCTGGACGACCCGGTCGTCGACGGTGAACGTCATGCCCTCGGGCGTCCACTCGACGCCGTAGGTGTGCCACTCGTCGGCGCGGCCGCCGTTCGGGTAGGTCTGCTGCTTGCCGATGTTGCCGTCGGCCGAGTACCCGGGTCCGTGCAGGGCGGAGCTGGTCCAGTCGCCGTAGCCGATGTTCTCCATGATGTCCGTCTCGCCGGAGCCGGGCCAGGACACGGACGGGTCGTCGACGTTGCTGCCGAGCATCCAGAAGGCGGGCCAGAAGCCGTCGCCGACCGGCAGCTTCATTCGGGCGCTGACCTTGCCGTAGGTGAAGTCGAACTTGGTGTTGGTGTCGACCCGGCCCGAGGTGAAGTCGAAGGTGCCGTTGGGCGTCGGGGTGCAGCCCTTGCAGTACTTCGGCTCCAGGACCAGGGCGCCGTTCTCGGTGCGGATGTTGTCCGTCGAGTCGACGTAGGCCTGCGACTCGCCGTTGACCGGGCCCATCTCCGTACCGGTGCGCACCACGCGCCACTTGGACCGGTCCAGGCCCGAGCCGGTGAAGTCGTCGAAGAAGGTGGTGCTGTAAGCGCCGCCCGGGTCCTTGGGCAAGGCGGGGTAGGCGGCGTCCGCACTGCCCCCGGTGCCCCAGACCTGGAACTCGTAGAGGGAGTAGCCGAACTGGGCGGTGGACGGTGCGGGGTTGTAGAAGGAGCGGCGTTCCACGCCCAGCATCCGGACGTAGCGGCCGGTGGCGGGGGTGGGCAGGGTGACGGTGTCATGGCGTCCGGCGGCCTCCCCCGGCGCCTTCACGTCGGCGCGGCGGGTGGCGACGTCGGCGGCGGAGGGCTGGTAGACGGTGCGCCAGGTGCGGTTGTCGTCGGAGACCTGGATGCGGTAGTCGACGGCGTACGCCGCCTCCCAGTAGAGGTCGACGGTGTCGATGGTGGAGGTCGCGCCGAGGTCGACGCCGACCCAGCGGTCCGCGTTCCAGTCGCTGGACCAGCGTGACTGGTCCGCCTTGAGGTCGGCCGGCCAGCCGCCGTCGGTGACGAACGCCGGTGAGTTGCCCGCGTGCTGGTAGAGGTTGCCGTACGCGGGGTGGTTCAGGGCGAGGTTGGTACGGGTCGTGGAGGCGGGGGCCTGCTCCCCTCCGTACACCTTGAAGGAGTACAGGGAGTAGCCCCAGGCGGTGGCACGCTGGATGCCGCGCATCCGGACGTAGCGGCCGGTGACCTCCTGCGGGTAGGTGTGCGCGGTGACGCTGCCGCCGGTGCCGTCGTCCTCGGTGTAGAAGGTGGTCCAGTCGGTGCCGTTCTTCGACACCTCCAGGACGTACTTCTTGCCGTAGGCGGCCTCCCAGTCCAGGGTGACCCGGCTGATCCTGATGACGGAGCCGAGGTCGACCCGGATCCAGGCGTCGTCGGCGGCGTTGCTCGACCAGCGGGTGGCGCCGTCGCCGTCCGCGGCCGCCCCCGGTCCGGTGGCGTCGTTCTCGCTGCCGGACGCGGTGACGGAGGCGGGGTCGGCGGCGTGGGCGGCGGCCGCCCGGTCGGTGTCCCAGGCCGCGGCCTGCGCCGCCGGCCGGGGGGCCGGGGCGGCGAAGGCCATGGGGGCGGCGAGGGCGATCAGAGCGGCGGTGGTGGCTGCCAGAGTCGTACGAGAGGGCATGGTGGGGCTCCCGTTCGTATCCATGAGGGCGGCGAGGGCACGCGCCCGGCCATGATCCGCCGGGCAGGCCCTACGCGTTGCGGGTGAGGTGGATGGTGTCGCGGTACCACTTGGCGCTGTCCTTGAGCGTCCGCACCTGCGTGTCGTAGTCGACGCGGACGATGCCGAATCGCTTGTCGTAGCCGTAGGACCACTCGAAGTTGTCCATCAGCGACCAGGCGAAGTACCCCCGGACGTCGGCCCCTTGTGCGCGGGCGGCGGCGACGGCGGCGATGTGGTCGGCGAGATAGGTGGTGCGGTCGGCGTCGTGGATCCCGCCGTCCGCGGAGACGGTGTCGTCGAAGGCGGCGCCGTTCTCGGTGATGACCGTCGGGAGGCCGTAGTCCTTCTCCAGACGGATCAGCAGGTCGGTGAGGGCGGTGGGGGTGATCTCCCAGTCCATGGCCGTGCGGGGTAGTTCGCGCTCCACGGCCCGGGTGACGGGCAGGCCGTCGGTGTCGAGCACCGCGCCCTGCTCGGTCACGCCGGAGAAGAGCGTGCCGCGGTAGAAGTTGACGCCGAGGACGTCCAGCGGGGTGGCGATGACCGCCAGGTCGCCGTCCTGGACGGGCAGTTCGATGCCCTGGACGGCGAGGTCGGTGACGATGTCCTCGGGGTAGGAGCCCTTGACGACCGGGTCCAGGTAGAGGCGGGCGCCGAGTCCGTCGGCGCGGCGGGCGGCCTCGGCGTCCTCGTGGCTGTCGGTCTCGGGGGTGGCGGTGCCCAGGTTGAGGGTGATGCCGAGTTCGAGCTCGTTGCCGCGAGCGGCGGACTGCTCCCTCATGTACTGCGAGGCGAGGCCGTGGCCCAGCAGCAGGTGGTGGACGGCGTGGATCGCCTCGCCGAAGTCCTTCCGGCCGGGGGCCTGGTTGCCGTACGCGTAACCGAGCATCGCCGAGCACCACGGCTCGTTCAGCGTGGTCCAGTGCTTCACCCGGTCACCCAGGGCGTCGTAGGCGAGGGCGGCGTACTCGGCGAAGCGGTAGGCGGTGTCGCGGGCAGGCCAGCCGCCCGCGTCCTCCAGCTCCTGCGGCAGGTCCCAGTGGTAGAGGGTGATCCACGGGGTGATGCCCTTGTCGTCGAGCTCGTCGACCAGGCGCTTGTAGAAGTCCAGGCCCTTGGCGTTGGCGGGGCCGCGGCCGCCCGGCTGGATGCGCGGCCAGGCCAGCGAGAAGCGGTACGTGTCGACGCCCAGACCGGCGATCAGCTCCACGTCCTCGGGCATCCGGTGGTAGTGGTCGCAGGCCACGTCGCCGTTCTCGCCGCGGACGACCATGCCCGGCACCCTGCAGTACGTGTCCCAGATGGACGGCGTTCTGCCGTCCTCGGCCGCCGCTCCCTCGATCTGGTACGCGGCTGTGGCGACGCCCCAGCGGAAGCCGGCGGGCAGACCGGGTACGGCCTGGGCGGCGATCTCGCGGGCGTAGGCCTGGGGGGTGACGAGGTTCATGGTTCTCCTGTGGTGTGCGTGGCGTGGGGCGCTACGACCGGGCGGCCGGGACGGCGGTGGCCGGGGCGTCCTGGTGGAGCCAGCAGGCCACCGAGCGGGAGCCGTCCCCGGCCGGCGGCGCGAGCGCCGGGACATGGGTGTCGCAGGCCTCGACCTTCTTGGCGCAGCGGGGGTGGAAGGCGCAGCCGGCCGGCATCGCGGACAGGTGCGGGGGCGAGCCGGGGATGCCGCTGAGTTCGCGGCGGGGGCCGTGCAGCGCGGGGAAGGAGTGCAGCAGTCCGTCGCTGTACGGGTGGCGGGGGTCGCGGTAGATGTCGGAGGCGCCGGCCTCCTCGACGATCCGGCCGCCGTACATGATCGCGATCCGGTCGGAGAACTCGATCAGGAGCGAGATGTCGTGCGTGATGAAGACGACCGAGAAGCCGAGTTCCTCGCGGAGCCTGACGAGCTGGCGCAGGATCTGGCGCTGCATGACGACGTCGAGCGCCGTCGTGGGCTCGTCCATGATGACGATCTCGGGCTCCAGCGCGAGGGCCATCGCGATCATCACGCGCTGGCGCATGCCGCCGGAGAGCTGGTGCGGGTAGGCCCCGAGCCGGTCGGCGGAGATGCCGACCAGGTTCAGCAGCTCCTTGGCCCGCGCGGTGCGCGCGGCCTTCCGCATCTCCGGGCGGTGGGCCTGGAGTACGTCGGTGAGCTGGCTGTGGACCGTGTGGACCGGGTTCAGGGAGTTCATCGCGCCCTGGAAGACGATCGACAGCTCCTGCCAGCGGAAGGCACGCAGTTCGGGCGCCGACAGGGTCAGCAGGTCGAGCGCCCGGCCGTCGCGCTGGTGGTAGTGGACCTCGCCGCCGGTGATCACGCCGGGCGGGGAGAGCAGCCGGGTGACGGCGTACGCCAGGGTGGACTTGCCGGAGCCCGACTCGCCCGCGAGGCCGAGGACTTCGCCCCGGTGCAGGGTGAGGTCGATGTCGCGCAGCGCGTGCACGGCGTCGGCCCCGGTCCCGTAGTCCACGTTGAGGCCGCTGATGGTGAGGACGGGATCGCTCATGAGCGGGTCTCCTTCCCGGAGGTGCCCGTACGTGCGACGGGGGTGAAGCCGGCCTCGGACGCGCCGGTACGGGCCACGGGTGTGAAGCCGACGCGCATCCGGACCTTGCGGGAGCCGCCGGTCTCGGTGCGCAGGCGCGGGTTGACGAACTCGTCGATGCCGAAGTTGATGAGGGCGAGCGACATGCCGAGCAGCGCGATGCAGAGCCCCGCCGGGACGAACCACCACCACGCGCCCTGCGCGAGGGCCTGGTTGGACTGCGCCCAGAACAGGACGGTCCCCCAGTTCCAGTTGGAGATGTCGGCGACGCCGATGAAGGCGAGGGTGATCTCGGAGAGGATCGCGAAGATGACCGTGCCGACGAAGCCGGAGGCGATGACGGCGGTCAGGTTCGGCATCACCTCGAAGAGGATGATCCGCCAGGTCGACTCGCCGGTGGCGCGGGCCGCCTCGACGTAGTCGCGGCGGCGCAGCGAGAGCGTCTGGGCACGCAGCACCCGGGCGCCCCAGGCCCACGAGGTCAGGGCGATGACGGCGGCGATCAGCAGGTCACCGGTGTCGGAGACGAAGCTGGCGATGATGATGATCAGCGGCAGTCCGGGGATGACCAGGAAGACGTTGGAGAGCAGCGAGAGCACCTCGTCGGCGGTGCCGCCGAGGAAGCCGGCGCTGACGCCGATGAGCACGGAGAGGATCGTGGCGAGGATGCCGGCGATGAAGCCGACGACCAGGACGCCGCGGGTGCCGACGAGGATCTGCGAGAGCACGTCCTGACCGGTCTGCGTGGTGCCGAACCAGTGGGCACCGGACGGCGGCTGGAGCAGTTCGTTGCTCATCGTGTCGGGGTCGTACGGGGCGATCCACGGGCCGATGACGGCGATCAGCACGAAGAAGAGCAGGATGCCGAGTCCGACGACGGTCTTGCGGCCGCGCAGGAAGCGGAACCTGCGCTTGCTCGCTGCCGGGGTCTCGGCCGCGTCGAGTACGGCGACTTCGGTGGCGGTGACGGCCATGAACCTACGCCTCCCTTCGGGTACGGGGGTCGAGGAGCATGTAGAGGACGTCCGCGAGGAGGTTCGCCGCGAGGACGGAGAGCGTGATGATCAGGAAGACGCCCTGCATCAGGGGGTAGTCCTTGGCCCCCACGCCCTGGAAGAGCTGGTAGCCGATGCCCGGGTAGGAGAAGACCATCTCCACCAGGAGCGTGCCTCCGACGATGAACCCGAGCGAGAGGGCGAAGCCGGAGATGTTGGGGAGGATCGCGTTGCGGGCGGCGTACCCGAACATCACCCGGCGCTCGGAGAGCCCCTTGGCCTGGGCGACCATGACGTAGTCCTCGGAGGAGACCGTCACCATCATGTTGCGCATGCCGAGGATCCAGCCGGCCACGGCGCTGAGCACGATCGTGAGGCCGGGCAGCGCCCCGTGGTAGAGCGCGCTGGAGATGAACGGCCAGTCGAAGGCGGGCACCAGCGAGTTGTCGTAGCCGCCGGCGGCCGGGAAGAGCGGCCACTTCACGGCGAACAGTGAGATGGCGATGAGGCCGAGCCAGAAGTACGGGATGGCGGAGATGAAGGTGGTGACGGGCAGCAGGCTGTCCATCCAGGAGCCGCGCCGCCAGCCCGTGAAGACCCCGATGCCGGTGCCGAGCACGAAGCTGATCAGCGTGGTGATGCCGACGAGCGCGAGCGTCCACGGCAGGGACTGGGCGATGACCTCGCTCACCGGGGTGGGGAAGAAGGTGAAGGAGAGGCCGAGGTCGCCGTGGAACAGGTGCGACCAGTAGTCGGTGTACTGCTGCCAGATCGACTGCTTCTTGTCGAGGCCGAACAGGGCCTTGAGCGAGGCGATGGCGCTGGTGTCCAGCTGTCCCTGGAAGCGGGCGATGAGGGCCTGTACGGGGTCGCCGGGCATCAGGCGCGGGATGAGGAAGTTGATGGTGATCGCGGCCCACGCGGTGACCAGGTAGAAGGCGAGCCGTTGGAGCAGGTACTTCACTTCGCAGCCTCCTTCTCGTGGTCGTCGGTGGGAGCCGCGCCGGCGGCGGTGTCGTACAGCCAGCAGGCGGCCCACTGGCCGTCGGCCAGGTCGAAGCGCGGCGGCAGTTCGGTGCGGCAGCGCTCCATCGCCTTGGGGCAGCGGGGGTGGAACCGGCAGCCGGCGGGCGGGTCGATGAGCGACGGGGGCTCGCCGCTGCCGGTCTCCTCCTGCTCCTCCTCGTCGACGACCCGGTCCGGGTCGGGCGCCGAGGCGATCAGGAGCTGGGTGTAGGGGTGGGCGGGGCGCTGGGTGACGGTCTCGCTGTCACCGCCCTCGACGATCCGGCCCGCGTACATCACCAGCGTGGAGTCCGCGAAGTAGCGGGCGGACGCGATGTCATGGGTGATGTAGAGGATCGCGAGGTGCATGCGGTCCTTGAGGTCCTTGAGCAGGTTGAGCACCCCTAGCCGGATCGACACGTCCAGCATCGAGACGGGCTCGTCGGCGAGGAGGACCTGGGGGTCGGCGCCGAGCGCGCGGGCGATGGCCACGCGCTGGCGCTGACCGCCCGACAGCTCGTGCGGGAACTTGTCCAGGTACTGATGAGGAGGGGTCAGCTGGACGCGGTTCAGCAGAGCGGTCAGGTTCTGTTCCAGTTCCGCCTCGCCGCTGCCCGCCCGGCCGTGGATCCTCAGCGCCCGGGTGAGGTGGTAGCGCACGGTGTGCACCGGGTTCAGCGAGGCGAACGGGTCCTGGAAGATGAGCTGGACCCGGCGTACGTAACTGCGGAAGGACCGGCCACGTCCGGCCTTCACCGGCTGCCCGCCCAGGTGGATCTCGCCCTCGGTGAGCGGATACAGCTGGGCGAGCAGTCTGGCGACGGTGGACTTCCCGGAGCCCGACTCCCCCACCAGTGCCGTGACGGTGCCGCGCCGCAGTTGCAGCGAGACGTCGTCGACGGCGTGGACGGTGCGGCGCTTGCCTGCGAGGAGATCGCGGCCGGTGCGCCGTACGGGGAAGTGCTTGGTGACTCCGCGTGCTTCGAGCACGACGTGGTTCTTTTCGAACTGTTCGGACATGGCCGGTACCTGGATCCCTGGGTCTTGAGCCGACGGCCCTACTTGGACGGCTTGAGCTTCAGCACGACTTCCAGCGACGAGGGCTGGGTGTGCTGCGGGTCGGCGTAGGGGTCGGCCTCGGTCGGCCAGCCCACCCAGTTCTTGGTGGAGTACTCGGCCCCGATGGGCGCGGCCGCGGTCGGGATCATCGGCGCCTGCTCGACCATGATCTTCTGGAGGGTGTTCAGCGCCGAGGTACGGGCGGTGTCGGTCGTCGCACCGGCGAAGTCCTTGAGCGCCTCGGTGGCCTCGGTGTTCTTGAAGCGGCCGAAGTTGCCCAGCTGGGAGGCCTTGCCGATGGGCTGGAGCAGCGCGCCGTCCATGATGTTCTGGTACATGTCGTACGGGGTCGCGCCGCTGTTGGTCCAGTGCAGTGTGGCGTCGAAGTTGCCGTTGGCCACGTCCGCGCCCCAGGCCTCGGCCGTCTGCGTCTTGACCTTGGCCTCGATGCCGATCTTCTTGATGTTGTCCTTGATGATCGCGAGGCCGGTGATGTAGTCGTTCCAGCCGGCCGGGTCGGTGAAGGTGAGCTTCACGGCCTTGCCGCCCGGGTCCTTCAGCACACCGCCGCTGAGCGTGAAGCCGGCCTTCTCCAGTACCTTCTTGGCGCCCTCGACGTCCGGCTTCGTGGTGGCGTTCTTGTACTCGGGCGCGATGAAGGACTCACCGGCGGGCAGCGGGATGCCGGTCGGGTTGGTGATCTCCGGGTAGAGGGTCGCCTCGGCCTGGGTGTAGATCGCGTTGCGGTCGACGACCATCGCCATGGCCCTGCGCAGCGCCGGGTTGTCGAACGGCTTGCGGGCGGTGTTGAACCACAGTCCGTGGATGCCGAGCCCGGAGGGGAACCACAGCTTGTGGTTCTTGGGGTCCTTGGCGATGTACAGCTGCTTGTAGTTCGGCATGAAGACGAACGACCACTCCAGCTTGCCGCTCGCCAGGGCGGTGGTCGCGGCGCTGTTGTCGTTGTACGTGCTGTAGCGCAGCTCCTTGACCTTCGTCGCGCCCTTCCAGTAGGTGGGCGTGGCGGTCAGCGTGGTGGTCTGCGGGGTGAACGTCTTGAGCTTGTACGGGCCCGAGCCGACGGGGGTGCGGTTGGGCCAGGTCTCCGGGTTCTTGACGCCTTCCCAGATGTGCTTGGGCACGATGAACTGCTGGATGATCTTGTTCTGGTTGACGTACTGGGATTCGGCGAAGGTCAGGACGACCTGCTTGCCCTGGACCTCGACCCCGTCGTACGCGATGCCGTTGCCGTTGAGCGCCGGGTGCTTCTTCAGCAGGTTGAAGGTGAACGCGACGTCCTCGGCGGTCAGCGGCTTGCCGTCGGCCCACTTGGCCTTGTCGTCGAGGGTGAAGGTGACCTTGGTGAAGTTGAGGTCCCACTTCCAGTCCGTCGCCAGCCACGGGTCGGCCTTGTCGGCGGGCCGGATCTGGCTCGTCATCGCCAGCGGCTCGTAGATCATGTAGCGGTAGCCGAGGGTGGCGCCCGCCGAGGTGTTCAGGAACGGGTTGCTGTTGTTCGTCTGCGGCCCGTCCGGCTTGCCGAGGGTCAGGACGCCCGAAGCGCCGCTGCCGCCTTTGTTGTGGTTCGAGTTGGCTGACGAACAGCCGGCGGCGAGGGCGACCACCGCGGTGGCGAGCGCGGCCGCTCTGAGCGTGTGACGGCGTGCGGACATAACGACTCCAGGAGGGACTGGCGGGTCTGGGAGATCCGGAAACGGGCAGCGCTCGGCGCGCCGGGTACGGCGGTGCGGGTGCGGTGCGGGCGATGCGGGTGCGGTACGGGCCGAGGGGCCCACCGCTAGGGCGCCGAGTGGCGCACGACCAGTTCGGTGGGCAGCACGACCGGTGCGTCGGGTACCGGGGTGCCGCCGAGGTGCGAGAGCAGCATCCGTGCGGCCGTCTCACCCATCTGCCGGGTGGGCTGGCGCACGGTGGTCAGGGGCGGTTCGGTGTGCTCGGCCATCGGGATGTCGTCGAAGCCGACCACCGCGATGTCGCCGGGCACGGTTCGCCCCGCGGCGCGCAGCGCCCGCAGCACGCCTGCTGCGGTGATGTCGTTGTGCGCGAAGACCGAGTCGAACTCGACGCCGGAGGCGAGGAGTTGCTCCACGGCCTGCCGGCCGCAGATCTCGGTGAAGTCCCCGCGTACGACGAGGTCGGTGGGCAGGACCGAGACGAATCCCTCCAGCCGGTCGCGTACGCAGCCGAAGTCCTGGGGGCCTGTGATGACCAGGGGCCTGGTGCGTCCGGCAGCCCGCAGATGGCGGGCGGCCGACGCGCCTCCCTCGTGGTTGGTGGTCACGACGGAGGGGAACTCGGGGTGGTGGCCTCGATCGTCGATCAGCACGATCGGCAGGCCGCCGCGGTGCAGTGCGGTGAGGTGGTCCATGGTGTTCTCGGGTTCGACGACGACCAGTCCGTCGAAGGCGCGCGCCGACACCTGGCTGGTGAAGCGCTCCACGGACTCGGCCCCGCGGTTGCAGGTGAAGAGCAGCAGCCCGTAGTCGGCAGCCTCGACGGTGTCGACGACGCCCTGGAGCACCTCGCCCATCCACGGCCAGGTCAGCGAGGGCACCAGCATGCCGACCGTACGGCTGCTGCCGCGGGCCAGACCGACGGCGCCCGAACTGGGTACGTAGCCGAGCTGTGCGATCACTTCACGAACACGGGCGGCCGTCGAACCGTCCACTTCGCCCTTGGTGTTGATGACCCGGGACACGGTCGTCTTGCTGACGCCGGCCTCACGGGCGACATCAGCGATGGTGACACGCATCGGGGCCTCCAGGACACAACGGGACAGAGCGAACGGCCGACTGTGGAACCGGTACCGCAACCGGTTCCGGAACCGGTACCGGCGTTGGTGGCGTGAGTTAACCCCGCTGGAACACAGCCGTCAATACTTCACACCGAGATTGGTCCGTACCCATCCTCGGGGCGGCCAGGAACGCGCTTGCGTTCAAGTCCTGAACGCGCAACCTCTTGACGCAGGCACGTAAGGGCAGTTCACTCCCGTCTCGTTCGACGGCACGCCCCCCACGCTCCCGCCGAGGAAGGCATCAGCCCATGATCCGATCAGGAAGGGCGGCGGGGGCACCGCTCTCCGCCGTGCTCGCGACCGCAGGTCTCACCGGGCTCTCGTCCGGTACCGCGCGGCCCGCGGGCGAGAGGGTGAACATCGCGCTGACCACCACGGACGACTCCGGAGGCCGCCATGTCGAGTGTCTGGACGCCGTCGGCCAGTCGACGGCGAACGGGGCCCGCACCCGGATGCGGACGTGCACCGGGGCGGCCGGCCAGAAGTGGCACCTCGGGCAGCGGACGCGTGCACGGCGGCCGCGGACCGGGACCGGTCCGCGGCCGCCGTGCGCCCGCCCTACTCCGTCGGCTCGATCCCCGCGCGCAGCAGACCGAAGGTGTAGGCGTCCTCCAGGGCCTGCCAGGACGCCGCGATGATGTTCTCGGCGACGCCCACGGTCGACCAGTCGGCGGCGCCGTCACCGGTGGTGATCAGGACGCGGGTGGTGGAGTCGGTGCCGGTGCGGCCCTCCAGGATGCGGACCTTGTAGTCCATCAGCTCCAGCTTGGCGAGCTGCGGGTAGATCCGCTCCAGCGCCACCCGCAGCGCCCGGTCGAGCGCGTTGACCGGGCCGTTGCCCTCGGCGGTCGCGACGATGCGCTCGCCCTTGGCCCAGAGCTTCACGGTCGCCTCGTTGGCGTGCGTGCCGTCGGGGCGGTCCTCGACGATGGCACGCCAGGACTCGGTACGGAAGTAGCGGCGTACCCGCCCCTCGGTCTCGGCGCGCAGCAGCAGCTCGAAGGAGGCGTCGGCCGCCTCGTAGGTGTAGCCCTTGAGTTCGCGCTCCTTGACCCGCTCGACGACGCGGCCGACGAGCTCGCGGTCGCCCCCGAGGTCGACGCCCAGCTCCTTGCTCTTGAGCTCGATGGAGGCGCGGCCCGCCATGTCGGAGACGAGCATCCGCATGGTGTTGCCGACCAGCGCGGGGTCGATGTGCTGGTAGAGGTCCGGGTCGACCTTGATCGCGGAGGCGTGCAGCCCGGCCTTGTGCGCGAACGCCGAGACGCCGACGTAGGGCTGGTGGGTGGAGGGCGTGAGGTTGACGACCTCGGCGATGGCGTGCGAGACGCGGGTCATGTCGCTGAGCGCGCCCTCGGGCAGCACGGTCTTGCCGTACTTGAGCTCCAGTGCGGCGACGACGGGGAAGAGGTTGGCGTTGCCGACCCGCTCGCCGTAGCCGTTGGCGGTGCACTGGACGTGGGTGGCGCCCGCGTCCACGGCGGCCAGGGTGTTGGCGACGGCGCAGCCGGTGTCGTCCTGGGCGTGGATGCCGAGCCGGGCGCCGGTGTCGGCCAGGACGGTGGAGACGACGGCCTGGATCTGGGCGGGGAGCATCCCGCCGTTGGTGTCGCAGAGGATGACGACGTCGGCGCCGGCCTCGGAGGCGGCCCGTACGACGGCCTTGGCGTACTCGGCGTTGGCGCGGTAGCCGTCGAAGAAGTGCTCGCAGTCGACGAAGACCCTGCGGCCCTGTTCGCGGAGGTGGGAGACGGTGTCGCGGACCATCTCCAGGTTCTCCTCCAGCGTGGTGCGCAGGGCGAGTTCCACATGGCGGTCATGGGACTTGGCGACCAGGGTGATCACCGGGGCGCCCGACTCCAGCAGTGCCTTGACCTGGGGGTCCTCGGCCGCCTTGCCGCCCGCCCGGCGGGTGGCGCCGAAAGCGACCAGTTCGGCGTTCTTGAACTCGATCTCCTGGCGCGCCCGGGCGAAGAACTCGGTGTCGCGGGGGTTGGCGCCGGGCCAGCCGCCTTCGATGAAGCCGACGCCGAAGTTGTCCAGGTGCCGCGCAATGGTGAGCTTGTCGGCGACCGTCAGGTTGATGCCTTCACGCTGGGCACCGTCGCGCAGCGTGGTGTCGAAGACATGGAAGCTGTCGTCGGTGGGCTTGGCCTTGGTGGTCATGCTGGCTGACTCCTGTCGGATGAGTGGATCCGGACGATCTGGCTCCACTTGCCCCCATCATCCCGCGTGCCTCGTCCCGGCCGAGGTGAGGGCCGGAAAACAAAAAACCCCTCGCGGGTGCGAGAGGTCTGCGCGCGGGTCTGGGGCACGGTGGCCGTGCCGTACATGGTGGTACGGGACGATCACTGCGGACCGGCGCGCCTGTTGCCAATAATCATGACGAACGAGGACACGGAGGCAGTCTGGCACAGGACCGCCTCCGCGCTCCGCCCCGTCTCAGGATGCGGGCGTGACGCTCGTCGCTCCGGCAGCGGGCGCCGTCTCCCCCTTCTGCACGGCGGCGACCCGGTTCAGATCGATGTCGCGGGTCTCGCGCATCGTCATGTAGACGACCAGCGAGACCGCGGCGCAGCCCGCCACGTACCAGTAGAACCCGGACTCGGCCCCGGCGTTCTTGAACCAGAGCGCGACGTACTCGGCGGTCCCGCCGAACAGCGCGTTGGCGACGGCGTACGAGAGGCCGACGCCCAGTGCGCGGATACCCGTCGGGAACAGCTCGGCCTTCACGCACGCGTTGATGGAGGTGTAGCCGGTGATCACGAGGAGGGCCAGGAGCGCGAGGCCGAGGGCCGGCCAGAAGGTGTCGGCGTGCTTGAGCATCGTCATGATCGGCACGGTCAGGAAGGTCGAGCCGATGGCGAAGGTGATCAGCAGCGGGCGCCGGCCGATCCGGTCGGACAGCATCCCGGCCAGCGGCTGGACGCACATGAAGACGAACAGCGCGCAGAAGCTGACGAGCGAGGCGGTGGACTTCTCCATGCCGGCGCTCTTGGAGAGGAACTTCGTGAGGTAGGTCGTGTACGTGTAGTAGGCGACGGTCCCGCCCATGGTCAGCGCCATCACGAGGAACGCCTCGCGCCGGTGCTGCCACAGCACCTTCAGCGTGCCGCGGTCCT
Source organism: Streptomyces sp. NBC_00876 (assembly GCF_045207435.1). Taxonomy (NCBI): domain Bacteria; kingdom Bacillati; phylum Actinomycetota; class Actinomycetes; order Kitasatosporales; family Streptomycetaceae; genus Streptomyces; species Streptomyces sp. NBC_00876. Next base: position 6,053,950 of record NZ_CP108800.1, on the reverse strand, counting down.
GCTGCTCGGCGGTGCCGGAGTCGGCGTACACCTCGGTCTCCAGCATGGAGCGGCGCAGGTAGAAGACGATGCCCGCGCCGAGCGCGCCGACGACGAACGGGATGCGCCAGCCCCAGCTGTGCAGGGCCGCTTCCGACATGTTGCGCTGGAGGACGATCTGGAGGCCGAGGCCGACGAGCTGTCCCGCGGTCATGGACACGTACTGGAAGCTGGAGGCGAAGCCGCGCTTCTCGGGTGCGGAGGCCTCGGTCAGGTAGGTGGCGCTGGCCGCGTACTCGCCGCCGACGGAGAGTCCCTGGAGCAGCCGGGCCAGCATCAGTACGGCGACGCCCCCGTACCCGGCGACGTCGTAGGTCGGCGCGATCGCGATGAGGACCGCGGAGGCCGACATGAGGGTGACGGTCAGGGTCAGCGCGGCCTTGCGGCCCTTGCGGTCACCGATCCGGCCGAGCAGCCAGCCGCCGACCGGCCGCATGAAGAAGCCGACGGCGAAGATGCCCATGGTGTTCATGAGGTTGGCGGTCTCGTTGCCCTCGGGGAAGAACGAATCCGCGAAGTAGACCGCGAAGGTCGCGTACACGAACCAGTCGAACCACTCGACCATGTTGCCGGCCGAACCGACCCAGATCTTCTTCCACTGCTCTCGTCCCATGGTCGGCCACCGTGCCGCAACGGCGGGCCGTCCAACAAGGGTGGAGAGCGCAACGATCGCGCGTACTTACGTACGTTTCGTTCACGACCGGGTGAGCCATCCGTCGGCGGACAGTGAATCGTCGATGAACTCCCGCACCCGGTCCAGGACTTGATCGCGGCCGGTGCCGGGGAGCCCCACCGTCACATGAACGCTGAAACCGTCCAGCAGGGCGCGCAGCCGGGCGGCGAACCGCTCGGCGTCGACCCGGCGGAACTCCCCGCGCGAGCCGCCCTCGGCGAGGAGCGCCACCAGGTCGCGGTGCCAGGCGCCCTCGATGGCGGCCTGCCGGGCGCGCGCGTCGTCGTCGGCGTCGCGCGAGCGGTTCCAGACCTCCAGCCAGAGCGTCCAGTGCGGGTCGCGGTGGCCGTCGGGGAGGTAGAGGGCGATGTACGCGTCGAGCCGCTCGCGGGCCGTCCCCGGCCGGGACAGCAGCCGGCGCCGCTGGTCCCCGAGCCGGTTCTCGCTCCACTCCAGGGTCTGGAGCAGCAGTTCGTCCTTGGTGCGGAAGTAGTAGAGGAGATGGCCGCTGCTCATGCCGACCTCGCGGCCGAGCCCGGCCATGGTGAGGCCGTCGAGGCCGCGTCCGGCGACGGTGGCCATGACGGCGGCGAGCACGTCCTCGCGGGGCGGGGCGGTGTTGCGGCGGCGCGGGGCGGGGGGCACGGTTCAGACCTTCGGCTGCTGCTGGGTGATGCAGTGGATGCCGCCGCCCCCGGCGAAGATCGCGCGGGCGTCGACGAGTGTCACCGTACGGCCGGGGAAGAGCCGGCGGAAGATTCCGGCGGCGAGCTCGTCGCGCGGGTCGCCGAAGGCGCACAGGACGACGCCGCCGTTGCAGAGGTAGTGGTTGATGTAGGAGTAGTCGACCCACTCCCCGCCGGCCCGCAGCACCGTGGGCGCCAGGACCTCCACGACCTCCAGGGCGCGGCCCTTCGCGTCGGTGGCGGCGCGCAGGATGCGGACGGTCTCCCGGGTGATCTCGTGGTCGGGATGGGCCGGGTCCGGCTGGACGTGGGCGACGACGGTGCCGGGGCGGGCGAAGGCGGCGACGATGTCGACATGGCCGAGCGTGCCGTACGTGCCGTAGTCGCCGGACAGGCCTCGGGGCAGCCAGATGGCCTTCTCGGTGCCCAGGCGCGCATGGATCTCGGCCTCGGCCTGTTCGCGGGTCCAGCCGGGGTTGCGTTCCCTGCCGAGCTGGACGGTCTCGGTGAGCAGGACGGTGCCCTCGCCGTCGACGTGGATCGCGCCGCCCTCGTTGACCAGCGGGGAGCTGTGCACGGGGACACCGGCGAGCTCGGCGACGGAGCGGGCGATGTGCCGGTCGTGCTCCCAGCGGGCCCAGTCCTGGGCGCCCCAGCCGTTGAACGTCCAGTCGACGGCGGCCAGTTCCTGGCCGTCGGTGACGAAGGTGGGGCCGATGTCGCGCATCCAGGCGTCGTCGAGCGGGCGCACCGCCAGCTCGATGTCCGGGCCGAGCAGGGCGCGGGCGCTGTCCTCCTGGCCGGGGCCGACGACCACCGTGACGGGTTCGAAGCGGCGGACGGCGCGGGCGACACCGGCCCAGGCGCGGCGGGCCTCGTCGAGTTCGGCGTCGGTGGCGAAGGTGGGGTTGGGGCCGGGCCAGGCCATCCAGGTGCGTTCGTGCGGGGCCCATTCGGGCGGCATGCGGAAGGTCACAGCGGGTCCTTGGAGTCTTTCAGAGGAAGTAGAGCCGGTTCAGGGAGACCGAGTCGGCCGGCTGGGAGCTCAGCGGGTCGCCGTCCAGGGTGACGAGGCCGCTGCGCGCGTCCACGTCGACCGCTCCGGTACGGGAGTTGAGGCGCAGGTCGGCGGGGCCGATGCCGCGGGTGCCCCGGACGCCGACGCGGCGTCTGCGGGTCGGCATGGCGTCCGCCCCGAGCTGGGTGGCGGCCTGCGAGACGAAGGCGACCGAGAGATCGGCGGCGGTAGCCCCGTACGCGCCGAACTGGGGTCCCAGGACGAGGGGTTCACAGCTGTCGGTGGCGGCGTTCGGGTCGCCGGTGACCCCGTAGGCGGGGAAGCCGGACTTCAGCACCAGCTGGGGCTTGGCGCCGAAGAACTCGGGCCGCCAGAGCACGATGTCGGCGAGCTTCCCGGTCTCGATGGAGCCGATCTCGTGCGCGAGACCGTGGGCGATGGCGGGGTTGATGGTGAGCTTGGCGATGTAGCGCAGCACGCGGGCGTTGTCGTCGCCCGGTCCGTCGCCCTCCATCGGGCCGAGTTCGGCCTTCATCTTCCCGGCCATGGCGAAGGTGCGGCGGACCGTCTCACCGGCCCGGCCCATGCCCTGGGCGTCGGATGACGTGATCCCGATGGCCCCGAGGTCGTGCAGCACGTCCTCGGCGCCCATCGTGCCGGCCCTGATCCGGTCGCGGGCCATGGCGGCGTCACCGGGCAGGTCCGTCTTCAGGTCGTGGACGGAGACGATCATCCCGTAGTGCTCGGCGACCGCGTCCCGGCCGAAGGGGAGCGTGGGGTTGGTGGAGGAGCCGATGACGTTCGGCACGCCGGCCATCTTCAGCACGTTGGGCACATGCCCGCCGCCGCAGCCCTCGATGTGGAAGGCGTGGATGGTGCGCCCCTCCAGGACGCGCAGGGTGTCCTCGACCGACAGGCACTCGTTCAGCCCGTCGCTGTGCAGGGCGACCTGGACGTCGTACTCCTCGGCGACGCGCAGCGCGGTGTCCAGGGCGCGGGTGTGGGCGCCCATGTCCTCGTGGACCTTGAAGCCGCAGGCCCCGCCCTCGGCGAGCGCCTCGACGAGCGGCGCCTGGTGGGAGGAGGAACCGCGGCCCAGGAAGCCGATGTTGACCGGCCAGGCGTCGAAGGCGTTGAAGGCGTGGCGCAGGGCCCACGGCGAGTTGACGCCGACGCCCCAGACCGGGCCGAACTCCTGGCCGATGACGGTGGTCACGCCGGAGGCGAGCGAGGCCTCCATGATCCGCGGCGAGAGCAGATGGACATGGGTGTCGACGGCGCCGGCCGTGGCGATCATGCCCTCGCCGGACACGATGGACGTGCCCGTGCCGACGACGACGTCCACTCCGTCGAGGGTGTCCGGGTTCCCGGCCCGTCCGATCGAGGAGATCCGGCCCTCGCGGATACCGACCGACACCTTCCGGATGCCCTGCACGGCGTCGATGACCAGCACGTTGCTGATCACGACATCGCAGGTCTCCCGGACGGCGGCGGCCTTGAGGTGGAGTCCGTCGCGGGCGGTCTTGCCGAATCCGGCGAGGAACTCGTCGCCGGGCCGCTGGGAGTCGGACTCGACCCGGACGGTCAGGCCCGAATCGCCGAGCCTGACCCGGTCACCGGCGCGCGGGCCGTGCACGGAGGCGTACTCGTGGGGGTCGATGCTCATCGCCGCGCTCCCAGGTATCCGCAGGCCGCCGCGCGCCGCAGCGCCTCCTCGCGGGCGCCGGGGGCGTCGAGCGGTCCGTCGACCAGCCCGGCGAACCCGATCGCGACACGGTCGCCGCCGATGGGCACCAGGCCCACCTCAGCCGATTCGCCGGGCCCGAAGCGGACGGAGGAGCCCGCGGGCACGCAGAGCCGCATCCCGTACGCCTGCGCCCGGTCGAAGTCGAGCCGCGGATTGGCCTCGAAGAAGTGGAAGTGCGAGGTCACGGAGACCGGGACGGTCGCGGTGTTGTGGACGGTGAGGCGCACCGCGGGCTCCGGTTCCGGCGTGGCGGGTCCGGGGACGACGGCTCCGGGCGCCTTGTCCCCGAGGCCCTCGCCCAGGGGCCGGGAGACCACGGCGAGCCGTGATCCGTCGTCGAAGACGGCCTCGACATGGACCTCGGTGACGACATCGGCGACCCCGGGCAGCACATCGTCCGGGCCCAGCACCTGCCGGGCGGCCTCGATCGCCTCCGCGAGCCGGCGCCCGTCGCGGGCGGCCTCGCAGACGGTGTCCGCGATCAGGGCGGTGGCCTCGGGGACGTTGAGCTTCAGCCCGCGGGCCCGGCGGGCCCGGGCCAGCTCGGCGGCGCCGAAGAGCAGCAGCCGGTCGCGTTCGGTCGGGGTCAGTCGCACGTCCTCACACCTCCTGGTTAGAGCAGCACTCTAACTAGAAGACATGGGAGAATGGAACCATCGACCGATGAGTTCGAGCAGCACTCCAAGTGCGCGAGCACAGAAAAGGCCGCGCCCGGCGGACGCGGCCTTCTGTGGTTACGGCCTGCCTTCTGTGTCTACGGCCTGCCTTCTGCGTTTACGGCCTAGCCGAGCGGGTGCATCCAGCCGTGGGTGTCCTCGGCGGTGCCGCGCTGGATGTCCAGCAGGCGCTCGCGCAGCCTGAGGGTGACCGGGCCGGGCGTGCCGTCACCCTGGACCCACTCGCCGCTCGCGCTCTTCACCGTGCCGACGGGGGTGATGACGGCGGCGGTGCCGCAGGCGAAGACCTCGGTGAGGGTGCCGTTCGCGGTGTCGTCGCGCCACTGGTCGATGGAGACGCGGCTCTCCTCGGGCTCGTAGCCGAGGTCCCCGGCGAGCTTGAGGAGCGAGTCACGGGTGATGCCCGCGAGCAGGGAGCCGGTGAGGGCCGGGGTGACGATCTTGTTCCCGTACACGAAGTACAGGTTCATCCCGCCGAGCTCCTCGACCCACTTGTGCTCGACGGCGTCGAGGTAGGCGACCTGGTCGCAGCCCTTGGCGGCGGCCTCGGCCTGGGCGAGGAGGGACGCGGCGTAGTTGCCGCCGGTCTTGGCGTCGCCCATGCCGCCGGGGACGGCGCGGACGCGGTCCTCGGAGAGCCAGATGGAGACGGGCTTCACGCCGCCGGGGAAGTACGCGCCGGCCGGCGAGGCGATGACCAGGAAGAGGTACTCGTTGGACGGGCGCACCCCGAGACCGACCTCGGTCGCGATCATGAACGGGCGCAGGTAGAGCGACTCCTCGCCGCCGTGCTGCGGGACCCAGGCCGCGTCCTGCTGGACGAGCGCGTCGCAGGCCGCGACGAACGTCTCGACGGGCAGCTCCGGCATGGCGAGCCGGCGAGCGGATGACTGGAAACGCTCGGCGTTGGCCTCGGGGCGGAAGGTGGCGACAGTGCCGTCGGGCTGCCGGTAGGCCTTGAGGCCCTCGAAGATCTCCTGGCCGTAGTGGAGCGTCATGTTGGCCGGGTCGATCGACAGCGGGGCGTACGGGACGAGCTGGGCGTCGTGCCAGCCGCGGCCGTCGGTCCACTTGATCGTCACCATGTGGTCGGTGAAGTAGCGGCCGAATCCGGGCTTGACCAGGATCGCCTCGCGCTCCGCGTCGGACAGCGGGTTCGAGGAGGGCTTGAGCTCGATCGTGGGCGTCGTCATGAGTGCGTGTCCTTCACCGGTTTTGTGTGTGTAGGACCACGCCCACGCCAGCTCCTGTCGGACAGGTCCTAGGACGTCCGAGCTTCGCGGCAAGCCACGGTCCCGTTCGATTATCTCTCGTGGGTGGCCGTGCACGAAATGGCGTGAATGCGGTCCAGGGTTCGATGGTGGCACCCGGGGCCGCACAGGAGAAGCCGCCGGGTGCGTGTGCGACCCGGCGGCTTCGTGAGGAGTCGTCGGATCAGCCCGCTACGCGTACCGCGAGCGCGTCGCCGATCTCATCGGTGGTACGGGCGGTCCCTCCCCCAGAGCCCGAAAGGCCTGGGAGGTGCCCCCCTCGCTCCGCGAGGTCGGCGGAGACGGCGTCCTCGATGCGCACGGCCTGGGCCTCGTAGCCGAGGTGGCGCAGCAGGAGGGCGACGGAGAGGATCGTGGCGGTCGGGTCGGCCTTGCCCTGGCCCGCGATGTCGGGGGCGGAGCCGTGGACCGGCTCGAACATCGACGGGAAGGCACCCGTCGGGTTGATGTTGCCGGAGGCGGCCAGGCCGATGCCGCCGGAGACGGCAGCGGCGAGGTCGGTGAGGATGTCACCGAAGAGGTTGTCGGTGACGATGACGTCGAAGCGCTCCGGCTGGGTGACGAAGAAGATCGTCGCGGCGTCGACGTGCAGGTAGTCGGTGGTGACCTGGGGGTACTCGGCCGCGACCTTGTCGAAGGTGTTCTTCCACAGGTGGCCGGCGTACACGAGGACGTTGTTCTTGTGGACCAGCGTCAGCTTCTTGCGCGGGCGGGCGGCGGCGCGCTCGAAGGCGTCACGGACGACGCGCTCGACACCGAAGGCGGTGTTGAGGCTGACCTCGGTGGCCACCTCGTGCTCGGTACCGGTGCGCAGCGAACCGCCGTTGCCGGTGTACGGGCCCTCGGTGCCCTCGCGGACCACGACGAAGTCGATCTCCGGACGGCCGGCCAGCGGGGTGGCGGTGTTCGGGAACAGCTTCGACGGCCGCAGGTTGATGAAGTGGTCGAAGGCGAAGCGCAGCTTCAGCAGCAGCCCGCGCTCCAGCACGCCGGAGGGCACGGACGGGTCACCGATCGCACCGAGCAGGATGGCGTCGTGGCCCTTGAGGGCCTCCAGCTCCGCGTCCGGGAGGGTCTCACCGGTACGGTGCCAGCGCTGGGCGCCGAGGTCGTACTGCTTGGTCTCCAGCTTCACATCCTGCGGGAGAACAGCGTTGAGGACCTTGAGTCCCTGGGCCACGACCTCCTGGCCGATACCGTCACCGGGGATCACTGCGAGATTGATGCTGGGAGCCATGTCCGGCACGATACTGCGCGTCCCACCCCATGACACGTCACGTCCACTATACGGACACATGGGCAGCCGTACGTGTACCGTTCACCTATCCGACGGGATGCCGTCAGGGAACGGGTGGATGTTGTCGCTCATGGACATCCCCCGCTTCGGTATCCCCGAGAAGCTCGCCGGCCGCATGAGCATGGCCGAGCAGCACGACTACCTGCGCACCCGGCTGACCCGTCGCGGTGTGCTGCGTACGAGCGTGGCGACCGCCGCCGTCGCCGGGCTCGGCACCTCGTCGGCCGCCTCCCCCGCCTACGCCGCGCCCTCGGTGATCACCTCGCGCAGCTCCACGCAGGTGGACGGCTCCCTGGTCGCCCCCTTCGGCCGGCACCTGGCCTACGGCGCCGACCCGAAGACGCAGATGACGGTCTCCTGGCAGGTCCCGTTCGCGGTGCGCCGCCCGTACATCCGGATCGGCCCGAAGCCGTGGGCGCTGAGCCGGAAGATCGACGCCGAGGTGCGCCACCTCACCACGCCGCTGCTGGACAACGGCAGGATCGCGGCCGCCGAGCAGTACTACGTGCACGCCGGCCTGGAGCGGCTCAAGCCCGGCACGACGTACTACTACGGCGTCGGCCACGACGGCTTCGACCCGGCCGACACCCGCAACCTGGGCACGCTCGGCACCTTCACCACGGCGCCCTCGCGCGCCGAGCCCTTCACGTTCACCGCCTTCGGCGACCAGGGCGTCAGCTACCACGCGCTCGGCAACGACCAGCTGATCCTGGGCCAGAACCCCGCCTTCCATCTGCACGCGGGTGACATCTGCTACGCCGACCCGTCGGGCTCCGGCCAGAGCAGCGACACGTACGACGCGCGCACCTGGGACCAGTTCCTGGCCCAGACGGAGACGGTCGCCAAGACCGTGCCGTGGATGGTGACGACCGGCAACCACGACATGGAGGCCTGGTACTCACCGGACGGCTACGGCGGCCAGAACGCCCGCTGGACCCTGCCGGACAACGGCCCGGACCCGGTGAACCAGCCCGGCGCGTACTCCTTCGTGCACGGCAACGTGGGCGTGATCGCGCTCGACGCCAACGACGTCTCCTACGAGATCCCCGCCAACTTCGGCATCAGCGGCGGCAGGCAGACACGCTGGCTGGACCGGCGTCTGGGCGAGCTGCGGGCCCGCCACGACATCGACTTCCTGGTGGTCTTCTTCCACCACTGCGCCTTCTCCACGACCAACGCGCACGCCTCGGACGGCGGGGTGCGCGACGCCTGGGTGCCGCTCTTCGAGAAGCACCAGGTCGACCTGGTCGTCAACGGGCACAACCACGTCTACGAGCGCACCGACGCGATCCTGAGGAACGCGGTGCAGCGCAAGGTGCCGGTCGGCGAGCGCACCGACCCGACGCGGGACGGCATCGTGTACGTCACGGCGGGCGGCGCGGGCAAGGCGCTGTACGACTTCCCGGCGCCCGACAGCTACGAGGGGCATGTCGCGGACCGGGAGAGCGTGGACACGTACCACGTGGTCAAGGGCGGCGGCCGCGCCACCGAGACGGTGGAGTGGTCGCGGGTGCGTTACACCGGCTTCTCGTTCCTCGCCGTGGAGGTGCGGCCCGGACGGCACGCGCGCATGAAGGTCACCGCGCTCGCCGAGTCCGGCGAGCGCATCGACCACTTCGAGATCGGCCGGGGCTGATCCCGGTCACGGCCTGCGGTCAGTGACCGGTGGAGCCGCCGTTGTCCCTGCGGTCCAGCGCGCGCTGGAGGGCGGCGGCGGCGTTCTGGCGCTCCGACTCGGTCGGGCGGTGGGCGTGACGGACGCGGCGGCGGACAGTGGTCTCGGCCATGGTGGATCGACTCCTTGAGATCGCGAGGATTTCGAGATCGAAAAATCGTGAACGTGATGTCGAGATCAGGGATTTCGAGGCGCCGGAAGGGGCGGGGAGCAGGCGCCGCAGGGGTTGCCTGCTTCGGGGCGCGCGCTCACGACCGCCAGTCGCTTGATCTAGCGAGACGTTCGGCTTCTACAAAGCTAGGGCAGCCGAGCCGGTCTGTCTCCACAATTACTCGGACTTCCTACTATCTGAGACGGAGGTTTACGCCTCCGTACCCGCCGCTCACTCCCAGCTGTCCGATGAGCGCCCACCGCACCCAGGTACCGCACCCCCGGTACTCAGCCGCCGGTTGAGTACCCGGCCCGTGTCGAAGAAACGTGCGACGCACGACAGTTGCACCCATGAACGGCCTCTACGCTCTCAAGCCCTGGTACGCGAACCGGCTCTCCGGTGTCCGCGCCTCGCTGGTCCGCCGTGAGGTGTCGCCCGACACCCTCACCGCGGCCGGTGTGGCCGCTGCGGCAGGTGCCGCGGCCGCACTGGCCTGGCTGCCCGCCGGCCCCGCCGCCCTGCCGGTCGCCGTGCTGCTCGCGGCCCGGCTCGCCTTCGCCAACCTGGACGGGGCGCTGGCCCGCGACACGGGTCGGACCACCCGACGCGGAGCGGTACTGAACGAGCTCGGTGACCGGGTCGCGGACCTGGTCGTGCTGGCCGGGTTCCTGGCTCTCGCCCCGCTGTGGCTGGTGGCGGTCGCCGCGCTCGCGGCGACGCTGCCGTCCTGGGTGTCGCTGGCCGGGGCGGCGGCGGGCGCACCCCGGCGCAACGGCGGTCCGGTCGGCAAGACCGAGCGCTGTCTGCTGGTCGTGGTCGCCGCGGCGATGGGCTGGGCCGTACCGGTTCTGATCGTGATCGCCGCCGGTTCGCTGCTCACCGCGGCGCTCCGGCTGGCCGGCCTGTGGAAGGAACTGGCATGAGTGCCGTGCTGATCGCCGAGGAGGCGGCCGCGCGGGCGGTGCCGCTGGTCGCGGGCGTGCTGGGGGCGGGCGGGGTCGCGGTCGCGGTCCTTCCCTCGAAGGTGCGGATGCGGGCCGAACTGCGCAGGCGGTGGCGGACCTGGGCGCTGGTCGCGCCGGTGTTCCTGGGGGCGTACTTCCTGGGCGGCGGCGGTACGTACGCGCTGGCCGCGGGGCTCGGAGTCATCGCGGTGAGCGAGTTCGTCCGGATGGCGGGGCTGCGCCGCGGTGACCACGTGGTGCTCGTCGCGGCCGCGCTCGCCCTCCCCGCTCTGGCCTGGCTGGCACCGCACCTCCTGGACGTACGGGCTGCGGCGCTGCTGCTGGTCGCGGCCGCGCTGCCGTCGGTGCTGGCCGGCGACGACCGGACCGGCTTCACCCGGAGCGCCCGCACCGCCTTCGGGCTGCTGTGGATCCCCGTCGCGCTGACGGGCCTGGTGACGCTCGGCGAGGTGGGTGTCGCGGTCGGCCTGGCGGTGGCGCTCGGCGATGTGGGCGCGTGGTGCGGCGGTACGGCACTGGGCCGGCGCGGCCCGCTCGCCCGGCCGCTGTCGCCGCTCTCCCCCAACAAGACCTGGGCGGGCGTGCTCGGCGCGGCCGTCGCGACGGCCGTACTCCTGCTCGTGCTCGGCGAGTTCAGCCTCCCCCTGTGGGCGGCGGTGATCGGCGGCTGTGTGCTCGGCGACCTGATCGAGTCCATGGTCAAGCGCGAGTCGGGCGTCAAGGACGCGGGCAGCTGGCTGCCCGGCTTCGGCGGCCTGCTCGACCGGATCGACTCCCTGCTGGTGGCCCTTCTCCTGGCGATGGTGATGACGTGATGAGTACGTTCCTGAGCACCCCGGTCCGGGCCGTCCTCCCGCGCCGCTCCCGTGTGGCCGCCGCGCTCCGGCGCGCACTGTGGTGGGGCGCGCTCAGCCTCACCGGCGGGATCGAGCGGCGCGGCCGGCTGCCGCGCGGCGGCTGTGTGGTGGTCGCCAACCACTCCTCGCACGCGGACACCGCGGCGCTCCTGGCCGCGCTCGACACCCGGCACAGCCCGGCGATCGGCGCGGCGGCCGACTACTGGTTCGCCTCCCCGTGGCGGCGCCGGATCTGCCGCAGGCTGGCGGCCGGTTTCCCGGTGCGCAGGGGCGGCGGCGGGATGGAGGACCTGCTCACGATGGCGGGCGAACTGCGGGCGGGACGGGCGGTCGTGCTGTTCCCCGAGGGCACCCGGGCGAAGGACGGCTCGCTGGGCACGTTCCACCGGGGCGCGCTGGTCCTGGCCGAGGAGGCGGGGGTGCCGGTCGTCCCGGTGGGGATCGCGGGCACGGACCGGCTGCTGCCGAAGCACGGTCGGCTGCGTTCGTCGCTGGTCCGGGTGACGATCGGTGAGCCGCTGCCGTCGGCCGTCTCCCCCGAGGAAGCCCGCGACGCGGTGGTGGCTCTGCACGCGCGTACGGTCGCCGAGCCGCTGAGGGACTCCGCGGCGCGACGGCGGGTCGCGGCGGTCGTCACCTCGCGCTGGGGCGTGCCGCTGGCCTTCTGCTGGGCGTTCGCGGAGGCGCTGAGCTGGCCGTTGATGCCGGAGCTGCTGCTGGGCGTCGTCTGCGTGGCGGTGCCGCGCGCGGCCCTGAAGATGTCCCTGGGCGCGCTCGCGGGCAGCCTGGCCGGTGGCCTGCTGGCACTCCAACTGGCTTCGGCGGGTGTCCACTCGCCCGCACCCCTGACAACGGACCGGATGCGCGCGGAGGTCCGGCACGAACTGGCCGTCGAGGGCGCGTCCGCGGTGCGCCACCAGCCGTGGAACGGCATCCCGTTCAAGGTGTACGGCGCCGAGGCGGGCCGCGCAGGGGTCCCGGCGTCCGACTGGCTCACCGCGTCGGCGGCGGCCCGGGGCTCACGCACCCTGACGGTCGGACTCGCCTTCGCCGGCTTCGGCCTGCTGATGCGCCGCCACCGCCGCCGGTACGGCCGCTACCTGGTGCTGCTGGGCGGCGGGTTCGCGGCGGGGCTGTCGTTGATCGTGCACGGGTGGGGCTGAACCGGCAGCGGGGGAAATGGAAACCGCCTCCCGGCCGGCAGGGGAACCGGTCGGGAGGCGGAGTTCGTGGCGGGGTGCCGCAGGGGCGGCACCCCGGAGGGCGGTCAGCCCTGGTGGGGGTAGGTGTACTCGGTCGGCGGGACCAGCGTCTCCTTGATGGCCCGGGTCAGGGTCCAGCGCTGGAGGTTCTGCGGGGCGCCCGCCTTGTCGTTCGTACCCGAGGCGCGGCCACCGCCGAAGGGCTGCTGGCCGACGACGGCACCGGTCGACTTGTCGTTGATGTAGAAGTTGCCCGCGGCGTAGCGCAGCTTCTCCATCGTGTACGCGGCCGCGGCGCGGTCGTTCGCGATGACGGAACCGGTCAGGGCGTAGTCGGAGACCGACTCCATCTGCTCCAGCATCGCGTCGAAGTTCTCGTCCTCGTAGACGTGGATCGCGAGGATCGGGCCGAAGTACTCGGTCGAGAAGACCTCGTTCTCGGGGTCGCTGCACTCGATGACGGTCGGGCGGACGAAGTAGCCCACCGAGTCGTCGTACGTGCCGCCGGCGATGATCTTGCACGCCGGGTCGGCCGCGGCGCGGTCGATGGCGGCCTTGTTCTTCGCGAAGGCGCGGTCGTCGATGACGGCACCCATGAAGTGCGACAGGTCGGTGACGTCGCCCATCGTGATGGAGTCGACCTCCGCCGCGAACTTCTCCTTGAAACCGGAGTTCCAGATCGAGGCCGGGACGTAGGCGCGCGAGGACGCGGAGCACTTCTGGCCCTGGAACTCGAAGGAGCCGCGGGTCAGCGCGGTCTTCAGGATCGCGTGGTCGGCCGAGGGGTGGGCGACGACGAAGTCCTTGCCGCCGGTCTCGCCGACGAGGCGCGGGTAGGTGCGGTAGTTCGCGATGTTGTTGCCGACCGTCTTCCACAGGTGCTGGAAGGTGGGGGTCGAGCCGGTGAAGTGGATGCCGGCCAGGTCGCGGTGGTTCAGGGCCACCTCGGAGACGGCGATGCCGTCGCCGGTCACCAGGTTGATGACGCCCTTGGGCAGACCGGCCTCCTCCAGGAGCTGCATCAGCAGCACCGCGGAGTGGGTCTGCGTGGGGGACGGCTTCCAGACCACCACGTTGCCCATGAGGGCGGGGGCGGTGGGCAGGTTGCCCGCGATGGCCGTGAAGTTGAACGGCGTGATCGCGTAGACGAAGCCCTCGAGCGGGCGGTGGTCCATGCGGTTCCACACGCCCGGGGAGTTGGCCGGGGGCTGCTCGGCCAGGATCTGGCGTGCGTAGTGCACGTTGAAGCGCCAGAAGTCGACGAGCTCGCACGGGGTGTCGATCTCGGCCTGCTGGGCGGTCTTGCCCTGGCCCAGCATCGTGGAGGCGGCCAGCGTCTCGCGCCAGGGGCCGGAGAGCAGCTCGGCGGCGCGCAGGATGATGGCGGCGCGGTCGTCGAAGGCCATCGCGCGCCAGGCCGGGGCGGCGGCGAGGGCGGCGTCGATCGCGTCCTGCGCGTCCTGCTCGGTGGCGCCGGCGAACGTACCGATGACAGCCTTGTGGTTGTGGGGCTGGACGACGTCGAAGCGCTCGCCGCCACCCATCCGCTTCTCGCCGCCGATGGTCATCGGCAGGTCGATCGGGTTCTGGCTGAGCTCCTTGAGCTTCGCCTCCAGGCGGGCGCGCTCCGGGGAGCCCGGGGCGTAGGAGTGGACCGGCTCGTTGACCGGCGCGGGGACCTGGGTGACAGCGTCCATGGTTTCCGTAGCTCCTTTGGTAGAGAGGTGGAGGGGCTCAAGCAGAGGGGTGGAGGGGCTCAGCCCTTGGTGAGGACGGAGCGGCCGAAGAACAGCAGGTTGGCCGGCTTCTCCGCGAGGCGGCGCATGAAGTAGCCGTACCAGTCGGTGCCGTACGCGGTGTAGACACGCATGCGGTGGCCCTCGGCCGCGAGCCGGATGTGCTCGTCGCTGCGGATGCCGTACAGCATCTGGAACTCGTACTCGTCGAGCTTGCGGCCGGCCTTGCGGCCCAGTTCCTGGGCGATGGCGATCAGGCGCGGGTCGTGGGACCCGATCATCGGGTAGCCCTCGCCCTCCATCAGGGTCTTCAGGATGCGGACGTACGCCTTGTCGATCTCGGCCTTGTCCTGGTACGCGACGGAGGCGGGCTCCTTGTAGGCGCCCTTCACGATGCGCACGCGGCTGCCGGCGGCGGAGAGACGGCGGGCGTCGTCCTCGGTGCGGAAGAGGTAGGCCTGGATGACGCATCCGGTCTGCGGGTAGTCCTTCCGCAGCTCCTCGTGGATGGCGAACATCGAGTCGAGGGTGGTGTGGTCCTCGGCGTCCAGGGTGACCGTGGTGCCGATCGCGGCGGCGGCCTCGACGACCGGGCGGACGTTGGCGAGGGCCAGCTCGTGGCCGCCGTCCAGGGACTGTCCGAACATCGAGAGCTTGACGGACATCTCCGCCTTGGTGCCCAGGCCGAGGTCCTTGAGGCGGCTGACGAGCTCCAGGTAGGCGTCGCGCGCGGCGGCGGCCTGCTCCGGAGTGGTGATGTCCTCGCCGACCACGTCGAGGGTGACCTCGAGGCCCTTGTCGGCGGCGTCCACGATGATCGGGACGACCTGCTCGACCGTCTCACCGGCGATGAACCGGTCGACGACCTGCTTGGTGCCCGGGGCTGCCGAGATGAAACGGCGCATCTTGTCGCTGCGTGACGCGGCGAGAATCACGGGACCCAGCACGGGGCACCTCCACGGAAAGTACGGACGAAGGCCGTACCGCCCTTGACATCCCATAGGGAACATAAGCGGTACAGCACGGAGAACCACCGTGAAATCTAAGGATCCCTCCGATCCTGTGCCATCGACAGCTGTCACGCATCCGTTCCCCGGATCTCAGACATATGTCTGAAGGGGTGCGAGAATGACCGGGTGAAGGGCGATTACCAGGAGCTGGTCGACGAGATCTCCGCGCTGCTCGGCGTCCCCGCGACGCTGGAGAACCGGGACTTCGGCCTGGTCGCCTTCGGGGCGCACGACAGCGACGACGACACGGCGATGGACCCGGTCCGCACCCGTTCCATCCTGACCCGCCGCTCGACCCCGGCGGTCCGCGCCTGGTTCGAGAACTTCGGCATCACCCGCGCCACCGGCCCCGTCCGCATCCCGGCGGCCCCGGAGGCCGGTGTCTACCGGGACCGGATCTGTCTTCCGGTACGCCATCGGGGTGTCGTGCTCGGTTACGTATGGCTGCTGGACGCCGACCCCGGCCCGACCGACGAGCAGCTCGACGCGGCGATGGACGTGGCGGCCCGGATCGGCGCACTGCTCTCCGACGAGGCGCGGGCGGGCACGGACCTGTCCCGGGAGTTCGGCGCGGTCCTCACCGCGGGGCGCGGCTGGCAGCGCGACATGGCGGTGGCCGCGTTCAGCGAGGCGCTCGGCCCGGACGCGGAGGGGCTGCACACCGTGGTGTGCGTGACGCCGTGGCCGGACGAGCTGCCGTCGGTGCGCACGGTGGCGTCGGCCGCGGCCCTGGCCGCCGCGCCCTCCCCCGGCAGCGCGGGGTCCCCGGCCCTGGCCGCGCTGATCCGGCTGCGGTCGCACGACATCCTGGACCCGGCGCTCGCCGCCGCCGGCCGGCTGCGCACCACGGCGGGGACTGCCGCCACGGCCGGGATCGGGGTGCCGCGCCGCGGCCTGGCGGAGCTGGCCGACGCCTGGCACGAGGCATCGGCCGCGGCGCGGGCCGCGGCGGCGGAGAGCCGGTTCGGCCCGGTCGCCCAGTGGTCGGCCATCGGCCCGTACCGACTGCTGACCGGGCTCACCCCCGGCACGCTCCCCGACCACACGGTCCGCCCGCTGCTCACCCCTGCGCACCGGGATCTGGCCCGCACCGCCGAGGTGTTCCTCGACTGCGCCGGCCAGGCGTCCCGGACCGCCGCCGAGCTGGGCATCCACCGCCAGACGCTGTACTACCGCCTCTCCCGGGTCCAGCAGCTCACCGGCCTCGACCTGAACGACGGCGAGGACCGGCTGCTGCTGCACATGGTGCTCAAGGCGTCCCGGCTCTGAGGGACAGCCCTCAGGCCGCCCGCTCGTCCGTGCCGGGCACCTTCGCGGTGGCCAGGGCGATGCGGTTCCAGGTGTTGATGGTGAAGATCAGCGCCAGCAGCCCGGCGAGCCGGGTCTCGTCGAACACGGCCGCCGCACGGGCGTAGACATCGTCGGGGACCCCGCCGTGGGAGACCAGGGTGACGGCTTCGGTGAGCGCCAGCGCGGCCTGTTCCTCGGCGGTGAAGAAGTGCCCGGCCTCACGCCAGAGAGCCACCATGTGCAGCCGCTCCTCGCTCTCCCCCGCCTTGCGGGCATCGGTGGTGTGCATGTGCAGGCAGTACGCGCAGCCGTTGAGCTGCGAGGAGCGGATCTGCACCAGCTCCACCAGTGCGGGGTCCAGGCCCTGACGTGCGGCGGCGTCGAAGCCGATGAGGGCCTTGAACGCCTTCGGGGCGGCCTTGGCGAAGTTGATCCGGGGGGTGCGGGCGGTTGCGGCTGCTGCCTCGTGGTTCGTCATGTCCACTACGTTAGAAGTCCGAAAGACCTCGCGTAGGGTGCACTTTCATGTCGGATTCATGGGTCAATTCCGCGGAGCTGATCGGCAGTGATCTGCTCCTCGACCTGGCCGGGCCGGGCAGCCGCCGGGCCGTACTCATCCGTGCGCTGCGCGACGCCGTACGGGACGGGAGGCTGGCCCCCGGTACCCGGCTGCCGCCCTACCGCTCGCTCGCCGCCGACCTCGGACTGGCCCGCAACACCGTCGCCGACGCCTACGCCGAACTGGTCGCGGAGGGCTGGCTCACCGCCCGCCAGGGCTCCGGGACCCGGGTCGCCCGGCGCGCCGCGCCGGTGGCGTCCGCCCGTGTCCCGAAGAAGGCGCCGCACCGTCCGGCCGGGCCCGTGCACGATCTGCGCCAGGGCAAGCCGGACGCCGCCACCTTTCCCCGTACCGCCTGGCTCGCCGCCGCCCGGCGTGCCCTGAACGCGGCGCCGAACGACGCCTTCGGGCCCGGCGACCCGCAGGGCCGGATCGAGCTCCGGCGCGCCCTGGCGGACTACCTGGGGCGCTCGCGCGGCGTCCGCACCACCGCCGAACGGATCGTGATCTGCTCGGGGTTCGCGCATGCCCTGCGGCTGCTGTTCGCGGGCGGCGTCCTGCGCGGTCCGCTGGCCGTGGAGTCGTACGGACTCGGCTTCCACCGGTCGGTCCTGGACTCCGCGTCGGTGCGCACGGTCCCGCTGACGCTCGACGAGGACGGCGCGCGCGTCGGCGAACTGGCCGGCCTGTCCGGCGTACGGGGCGTGCTGCTGACCCCGGCCCATCAGTTCCCCACCGGCGGGCCGCTGCATCCGGAGCGCCGCTCGGCCGTCGTCGACTGGGCCCGCGGCCGTGGCGGGCTGGTCCTGGAGGACGACTACGACGGCGAGTTCCGCTACGACCGGGAGCCGGTGGGTGCCGTGCAGGGGCTGGACCCCGACCGGGTCCTCTATGCCGGATCGGTCAGCAAGAGCCTCTCGCCGGCGGTCCGCCTGGGCTGGATGGTGCTGCCGGAACGGCTCGTCGACCCGGTACTGGCCGCGAAGGGTGAACGCGAGGCCTGGGCGAGCGTGCCGGATCAGCTGACCCTCGCCGAGCTCATCGATTCGGGCCACTACGACCGCCATGTCCGCCGGATGCGCCGGCACTACCGGGACCGCCGTGACCAGCTCGTCGCGGCCCTCGCCGAACGCGCCCCGCACATCGCTCCCACCGGCATCGCCGCCGGTCTGCACGCCGTCCTGCGGCTGCCGCCCGGCACCGAGCAGTCCACGCTCAAGGCCGCCGCCTGGCAGGGCCTCGCCCTGGACGGGCTGGACGAATTCCGTCATCCGGCCGCGACGACGGCGGCCCCGGACGGCCTGGTCGTGGGCTACGCCGCCCCTGCGGACCACGCGTTCACCGCGGCGCTGGAGGCACTCTGCCGGGCACTGCCACCGGCCTGAGCACCCGGCACTACACGGCGCGAGGACCCGGCACCGCCATCGGCCTGAGCGCCCGGCCCCACAGCCAGGACGGCGGCTCCGGCGCAAGGACCCGGCCCTACAGCCAGGACGGCGGCTCCGGCGCGAGGATCGGCCGGTCGCTGACGACGGCGGCCATGACCAGGGGCGCGTCCCAGTCACTGTGTCCGACGCTCACCCCGACCCAGCGCCCCTGCGCGGACACCGGCCCCCATGCGGCCAGGTCGCCCGAGCAGTCCTCGTCGAGCAGCGCCCCGAAGAGCGGCGGCACGGCGGCTCCGTCCTGCCTCAGCAGAAGGGCCGCATGGACGGCCACCTGGTGGTGGGCGCCCCAGCGGCCCTCCAACTCCTCGACGAGCGCGGCCAGCCGCGCCCCGGCCGCCTCGTCCGCGTCGTCCCACCCGGTGCCGTGCGCTCCGTCGAGGGCGTCCCCCTCCCAGAGCGGGACGATCCGGAAGCCCTCGCCCTCGGTCACCGTCCACTCCCCGGTGACCGGGTCCCCCTGGGCGGCCGTCGGGCCGGTGGCCGGCAGCGGCGCGGCCAGCAGCGCCTCGATGTCGGCGACGGCCCGTGCGACGCGGAAGGTCTCCCCCGCCCGGGCGCTCACCGCCGGCCGCCGTTCCCGCGCGGCTCCTGGACTCGCCTGCTCATCGGTACCAACTCCTGCCTCCGCCCATGGCGTTGCCGAGGGTGCGTCAACGGTCCAGGTTAGTGGGCCGCATCCGTTTCGGCGGCAGGCATCCGCCCTTCCAGTACCGCCTTCAGCCCGTCCGTCAGATCCTGTGCCGAGGGCGCCGATTCGCTGTCCATCAGCCACTGGACCATGACGCCCGCGAGCAGCGCCTGGCAGAAGAGTCCGGCCACCCGCGCCCGCTCGGGGTCGGTCTCGGAGTCGATGCCCAGCATGTTCTCGGCGAGCCCGTTGCGGCCCTCGCGCTGGGGGCCCGCCAGGGCCTTCTTCAGCTCGGGGTCGGAGTCGATCCTGGAGATGACCTCCATCTGGAGCTGCCAGACGGCACGGGTCTGCTCGTAGCTGCCGATCACCCGCTCCCAGGTCTCCCGGAACTGGTCGAGCGGCGCCGCGGGCACGTCGCCGGCGACATCCGCCGCCTCGTCGCCCTCCTTGGTCAGCACATCGCCCCAGTCCTCCGTCACCTTGAGGAAGGCGAGGTTGAGCAGGGCCTCCTTGGAGCCGTAGTGGTAGCCGATGGAGGCGAGGTTCGTCCCCGACGCCGCCACGATGTCGCGCGCCGTGGTCCGGGCGTACCCCTTCTCCAGCAGGCAGCGCTTGGCGCCCTCGAGCAGATCCTCACGATGTCCCATGACAGCAGCGTACCCGGCATGTGGACGTTTGTGTAAGACGCACGTCTACATACCGGGTACGGCAGAGCAGGGGCGGGGATCCCAGCAGTGCGGACCCCCTCCACGGGGCCTCAGTCGGTCAGGTTCACCGAGCGGGCCGAGGCCGCGCCGATCTCCGAGGAGATCTCGGCCAGCACCGACGCCGGGACGTCGTCGTCGACGGTGAGGACGACCAGCGCCTCGCCACCCACGGCGGCGCGGGACACCTGCATGCCCGCGATGTTCAGCCCGGCCTCGCCGAGGATCTTGCCGACCGCGCCGACGACGCCGGGGCGGTCGTCGTAGCGCAGCACGACCATGTGGTCGGCGAGCGCCAGGTCCACATCGTGCTCGCCGATCGCGACGATCTTCTGAAGGTGCTTGGGGCCGGCCAGCGTGCCGGAGACCGCGACCTCCTCGCCGCTGGAGAGCGTGCCGCGGACGGTGACCACGTTGCGGTGGTCGGGCGACTCGGAGCTGGTGGTGAGGCGGACCTCGACACCGCGCTCCTGCGCGAACAGCGGGGCGTTCACGTACGACACGGTCTCGTCGACGACGTCCTCGAAGACACCCTTGAGCGCGGAGAGTTCGAGCACCTTCACGTCGTGCTGGGTGATCTCGCCGTACACCTCGACGTCGAGGCGGGCCGCGACCTCGCCCGCGAGCGCGGTGAAGATCCGGCCGAGCTTCTCGGCGAGCGGCAGTCCGGGACGGACGTCCTCGGCGATGACACCGCCCTGGACGTTGACCGCGTCCGGCACGAGCTCACCGGCGAGGGCGAGGCGGACGGACTTGGCGACCGCGATGCCCGCCTTCTCCTGGGCCTCGTCCGTGGAGGCGCCGAGGTGCGGGGTGCAGACGACCTGGTCGAACTGGAACAGCGGGGAGTCCGTGCAGGGCTCCTTGGTGTACACGTCGAGACCGGCGCCGGCGACGCGGCCCTCCTTGAGGGCGGAGGCGAGCGCCTCCTCGTCGACGATGCCACCGCGTGCGGCGTTGACGATGCGCACCGAGGGCTTCACCTTGTGCAGCGCCTCGTCGCCGATCAGGCCGAGCGTCTCCGGGGTCTTGGGGAGGTGCACGGTGATGAAGTCGGAGACCTCGAGGAGCTCGTCCAGCGAGAGGAGCTTGACACCCATCTGCGCGGCCCGCGCGGGCTGGACGTAGGGGTCGTACGCGACGATCTTCATGCCGAAGGCCGACATGCGCTGGGCGACCAGGACGCCGATGCGGCCGAGTCCGACGACACCGAGGGTCTTCTCGCTCAGCTCGACGCCGGTGTACTTGGAGCGCTTCCACTCGCCGTTCTTGAGGGCGGTGTTGGCCTGGGGGATGTTGCGCGCGGTGGCGACGAGCAGACCGCAGGCCAGCTCGGCGGCGGTGACGATGTTGGAGGTCGGTGCGTTCACGACCATCACGCCGGCCTTGGTGGCCGAGGAGACATCGACGTTGTCCAGACCGACGCCCGCGCGGGCGACCACGCGCAGCTTCTTCGCGGCGGCGATGGCCTCGGCGTCGACCTTGGTGGCGGAGCGCACCAGGATGGCGTCGACATCGGCGATCGCGGGGAGGAGTTCGGCGCGGTCCGCGCCGTTGCAGTGCCGGATCTCGAAGTCCGGGCCCAGGGCGTCCACCGTTGCGGGCGACAGCTCTTCAGCGATGAGTACGACAGGTTTCGAGCTCACGTGAGTCCTCACAGATCCAGTGCGGACGGCCGTCCCGACGGCCGCAGGCGGTGGAGGGGCTTGCCGCGTGGAAGACGCACGACACTGTGGGCCTGACGCGTGTATGTGTGGAGAAGTGTAGTCATGCGCGAGGACGCATATTGCGCCCCGTTGGAAGGATCACCCACATGAGGCTGGACGACTTGTACACACGTACGACGCCGCCTCTTCCAGCGGTGAAGCAGGGCGGATGCCCGAAGGGGCGGGTCCGGGGACCCGCCCCTTCGGGCATCGGTGTTACGCGTCCTCGTCGTTGACCCAGCTCATGAGCTTGCGCAGCTCACGGCCGGTGGTCTCCAGCAGGTGGTCGCTGTCGGCCTTCTTGTACTCGTTGTACTTGGGCAGACCGTTGTGGTACTCGGCCATCCAGGCGTTGGCGAAGGTGCCGTCCTGGATCTCGGTGAGGACCTTCTTCATCTCGGCCTTGGTGGCGTCCGTGATGATCCGCGGGCCGGTGACGTAGTCGCCCCACTCGGCGGTCTCCGAGATGGACCAGCGCATCTTCTCCAGGCCGCCCTCGTACATGAGGTCCACGATGAGCTTCAGCTCGTGGAGGCACTCGAAGTACGCGATCTCCGGCTGGTAGCCGGCCTCGGTCAGGGTCTCGAAACCGGCCTTGACCAGGGCGGCGGTGCCACCGCAGAGGACGGCCTGCTCGCCGAAGAGGTCGGTCTCGGTCTCCTCGGTGAAGGTCGTCTTGATGACGCCGGCGCGGGTGCCGCCGATGCCCTTGGCGTACGAGAGGGCGAGCTCCAGGCCCTTGCCCGTGGCGTCCTGCTCGACGGCCACGATGCACGGAACGCCGCGGCCCTCCTCGTACTGGCGGCGGACCAGGTGACCCGGGCCCTTCGGGGCGACCATGCAGACGTCGACGCCGGCCGGCGGCTTGATGAAGCCGAAGCGGATGTTCAGGCCGTGGCCGAAGAACAGCGCGTCGCCGTCCTTGAGGTTGTCCTTGACGGACTCCTCGTAGACCTGGGCCTGGATCGGGTCCGGCACCAGGATCATGATGACGTCGGCCTCGGCGGCGGCCTCGGACGGGGTCACCACGCGCAGGCCCTGCTCCTCGGCCTTGGCCTTGGACTTGGAGCCCTCGTGCAGACCGACACGGACGTCGACACCCGAGTCGCGCAGCGACAGCGCGTGGGCGTGGCCCTGGCTGCCGTAGCCGAGGACCGCGACCTTGCGGCCCTGGATGATGGACAGGTCGGCATCGTCGTCGTAGAACAGCTCGGCCACTGGGTCTTCTCCTTGGTGTGCAGGTGTTGCGTCCCACCGTACGGCGGGGTGCGTCAGTTACGTTTTCGGGTCTCGCCATACGAGCGGCGCGGCGGACCCGGAATGATTACGCCGTGCGGTCGAGGGCGCGCAGCGACCGGTCGGTGATCGAGCGCGCGCCACGTCCTATGGCGATGGTGCCGGACTGGACGAGCTCCTTGATGCCGAACTGCTCCAGCATCTTGAGCATCGCCTCCAGCTTGTCGGCGCCTCCGGTGGCCTCGATCGTGACGGCCTCCGGGGAGACGTCCACGGTCTTGGCGCGGAACAGCTGGACGATCTCGACGATCTGGGAGCGGGTCTCGTTGTCGGCGCGGACCTTCACCAGGACGAGCTCACGCTGGATCGCAGCGGACGGCTCGAGTTCGACGATCTTCAGGACGTTGACCAGCTTGTTGAGCTGCTTGGTCACCTGCTCCAGGGGCAGGCCCTCGACATTCACGACGATGGTGATGCGGGAGATGTCGGGGTGTTCGGTGGTACCGACCGCGAGCGAGTCGATGTTGAAGCCGCGGCGGGAGAACAGAGCGGTGATCCGGGCGAGGACACCGGGCTTGTTCTCGACCAGGACGGAGAGCGTGTGCTTGGTGGACATGTGAGTCGGTCTCTCTCTGTCTCTCAGTCGTCTTCGTTGTCGCCGAAGTCGGGGCGGACACCGCGGGCTGCCATGACCTCGTCGTTGGACGTGCCGGCGGCGACCATCGGCCACACCATGGCGTCCTCGTGGACGATGAAGTCGATGACGACCGGCCGGTCGTTGATCGCGTTGGCCTCGGCGATGACCTTGTCCAGGTCGGCCGGGTCCTCGCAGCGGATCGCGTAACAGCCCATGGCCTCGGACAGCTTGACGAAGTCCGGCACCCGGGTGCCCTTGGCCGGGACGCCGTCGGTGTCGGCACCGGTGTGCAGCACGGTGTTGGAGTACCGCTGGTTGTAGAACAGGGTCTGCCACTGGCGGACCATCCCGAGGGCGCCGTTGTTGATGATCGCGACCTTGACCGGGATGTTGTTCAGCGCGCAGGTGGTGAGCTCCTGATTGGTCATCTGGAAGCAGCCGTCACCGTCGATCGCCCAGACCGTGCGGTCCGGCATGCCGGCCTTGGCGCCCATCGCGGCCGGGACCGCGTAGCCCATGGTGCCCGCGCCGCCGGAGTTCAGCCACGTGGCGGGCTGCTCGTACTGGATGAAGTGCGAGGCCCACATCTGGTGCTGGCCGACACCCGCCGCGAAGATCGTGTCCGGCGGGGCCAGTTCACCGATGCGCTGGATGACCTGCTGCGGCGAGAGGCTGCCGTCCTCCGGCAGGTCGTAGCCGACCGGGTAGGTCTCGCGCCACCGGTTGAGGTCCTTCCACCAGGCGGCGTAGTCGCCGGTGTGGCCCTCGGTGTGCTCGGCCTGGACCGCCTGGACGAGGTCGGCGATGACCTCGCGGGCGTCCCCGACGATCGGCACGTCGGCCGCGCGGTTCTTGCCGATCTCCGCCGGGTCGATGTCGGCGTGGACGATCTTGGCGTACGGGGCGAAGCTGTCCAGCTTGCCGGTGACCCGGTCGTCGAAGCGGGCGCCGAGGGCGACGATCAGGTCGGCCTTCTGCAGCGCGGTGACGGCGGTGACCGATCCATGCATACCGGGCATTCCCACGTGCAGCGGGTGGCTGTCGGGGAAGGAGCCGAGCGCCATCAGCGTGGTGGTGACGGGCGCTCCGGTGAGCTCGGCCAGCACCTTCAGTTCGGCGGTGGCCCCGGCCTTCATGACGCCGCCGCCCACATACAGCACCGGGCGCTTGGCCTGGGTGATGAGCTTGGCGGCCTCACGGATCTGCTTGGCGTGCGGCTTGGTGACCGGGCGGTAGCCGGGCAGGTCCATGGACGGCGGCCAGCTGAAGGTGGTCTTCGACTGGAGGGCGTCCTTGGCGATGTCGACGAGGACCGGGCCCGGACGGCCGGTGGAGGCGATGTGGAAGGCCTCCGCGATCGTGTGCGCGATGTCCTCGGCGCGGGTGACCAGGAAGTTGTGCTTGGTGATCGGCATCGTGATGCCGCAGATGTCGGCTTCCTGGAAGGCGTCCGTACCGATGGCGCCGGAGGCCACCTGGCCGGTGATCGCGACCATGGGCACGGAGTCCATGGCCGCGTCGGCGATCGGGGTGACCAGGTTGGTGGCGCCCGGCCCGGAGGTGACCATGCAGACCCCGACCTTGCCGGTGGCCTGCGCATAACCGGTGGCCGCGTGACCCGCGCCCTGCTCGTGGCGGACCAGGATGTGGCGGACCCGGGTGGAGTCCATCAGCGGGTCGTACGCCGGCAGGATGCAGCCGCCGGGGAGTCCGAATACGGTGTCGGCCCCGACTTCCTCGAGAGAGCGGATGAGCGACTGCGCGCCCGTGAGGTGCTCAACGGAGGCGGAGGACGATCCGCCGTTACGGGCCCGCGGCTGGGGATGGTGGGCCCCGGTGGCCTGCTCGGTCATCGGCATTCTCTTCTCGAAGCTGAGGGTTTTTGCGAGTGTTTTACGACGGTTTGCGTGGTGCCGGTGCAACAAAAAACCCCTCGTGCCGTGAGGCAAGCGAGGGGAGCGCGCCGGTGCGGTCTGCAGAGTGTCATCGAGGAACTCTGCTTCAGCCGACGCGCTTTCCAAGTACGAGAATTCGGGTGCGCATGGCATTGACCCTCTCTCCGGGGCACTCGACGTGTCAAGTGGGTGGGACAGGCGTCTCACCATGTGATCCGGTCAGGAGGGGGATCGAGCCGCCCGCCAGGACCGGCTGAGCGGCCGGACTGCCGGGTACCGGGAACTCGCCGCGGGTGAGGGCGCGGCGCAGCCGGTACTCGTCCAGCGGCCCGGAGAAGGCCATTCCCTGGCCGTGCGTACAGCCCATGGCGCGCAGGGCGAGGACCTGTTCCGGTACGTCGACGCCGTCGGCCACGGACTGCATGCCGAGGTCGCAGGCGATCCGCAGCAGCCCGCTGGTGATCTTGTGCAGCCGGGCGGACTCGACGACGCCCTCGACCAGGCCGCGGTCCAGTTTCAGTACGTCGATGGGGAGCCGGCGCAGGGCGTTGATCGCGGCGTACCCGCTGCCGAAGCCGTCGAGCGCGATCCGCACACCCAGGCGGCGCAGCGCGACCAGGCGCTGTTCGAGTTCGTCGAAGGAGACCCTCGGGTCGCTGTCGGAGACCTCGATCATCAGGGCGCCGGACGGCAGGCCGTACCGGGTGAGCAGCGCCTCCACGGAACCGAACGGCACCCCCTTGTCGAGCAGCCTGCGGGCGGAGAGCCGGACGGCGACGGAGACCTGGTGCCCGGCCCTGGCCCGGTCGGCGGCCTGCTCGACGGCCTCCTCGAGGAGCCAGCGGCCCAGCTCGGCGGTGCGGTCGCTGTCCTCGGCGATGCGGAGGAATTCGGCGGGGGTGAAGAGGATGCCCTGGGCGGAGCGCCAGCGGGCCTGTGCGGCGACGGCCGCGACCGTACCGCTGGCCAGGTGGACCACGGGCTGGTGGAGCAGTGCGAACTCGCCGTCGCGCAGGGCGGTGCGCAGCCGGGCCGCCAGCTCGGAGCGGCGGACCACCTCGGCCTGCATCTGCGGGGCGTACAGCTCGACGCGGTCCTTGCCGCCGGCCTTGGCGCGGTACATGGCGAGGTCGGCGTTGCGCATGAGGTCGTTGGGCGTGATGCCCGGCTCGGCGAAGGCGACACCGATGGACGCGGTGACCCGGACCTCGCCGGCCCCGATGCCGTAGGGCTCGGAGAGGGTCAGGCGCAGCCGGTCGGCGATCTCGTGGACCTGGTACTCGCGGGCGTTCTGGTCGCGGCTGCCGTCTCCGACGATGAGGGCCGCGAACTCGTCGCCCCCGAGGCGGGCGGCGGTGTCCCCTGCCCGTACGGAGTCCTGGAGGCGGCGGGCGGCCTGGATCAGCAGCTCGTCGCCCGCCTGGTGGCCCAGCCGGTCGTTGGCGGCCTTGAATCCGTCGAGGTCGATGAAGAGCACGGCGGTGCCCGCGTCGCCCGCGCGGCGGCCGCCGAGGGCCTGGCGGACCCGGCCGGTGAAGAGCGCCCGGTTGGGCAGGTCGGTGAGCGGGTCGTGCTCCGCGTTGTGCTGCAACTGGGCCTGTAGCCGGACCCGTTCGGTCACGTCGCGGCTGTTGAGGATCAGGCCGCCCTGGTGGCGGTTGACGGTGGACTCGACGTTCAGCCAGTCGCCGGTGCCGGACCGGAAGCGGCATTCGATGCGGGTGGTGGGTTCCTCGCCGGGCGGGGCGGCGAGGAACCGCCGCACTTCGTGGACCACCCGGCCCAGGTCCTCGGGATGGATGATCGAGGCGAGCTCGGCGCCGATCAGGTCGTCCGCCTCGCGTCCGTAGACACCGGCGGCTGCGGGGCTGACGTAGCGCAGTATGCCGGTCGGGGCGGCGATCATGATGACGTCGCTGGAGCCCTGGACCAGCGAGCGGAAGTGGTTCTCCTTCTGGGCCAGTTCCTGGGTGAGGGCGATGTTGTCGACGAGCATGATGCCCTGGCGGACGACCAGCGCGAGCACCACGGCGCACCCGGTGAAGACCACGACGCGGTCGACCCGGCGGCCCTCGATGACGTTGTACAGGATGCCCAGGGTGCAGACGGCGGCGGCGAGATAGGGCGTCAGCGCGGCCAGCGAACCGGCGATGGGCCGGCTGGTGGTGCGTGGCTCGGCGGCCCGCTGCTGGACAGCGTTGCCCTCGTCCCGGCCGGCGCCCCAGGGCGCGTACGCCAGGAGCAGCGATCCGGCGAACCAGCCGGCGTCGAGCAACTGGCCGGAGTGGTAGGTCTGTCGCAGCAGCGGCGAGGTGAACAGGGCGTCGCACAGGACGGTGAGCGCCAGCGCGGCGATGGCGGTGTTCACCGCGGCGCGGTTGACGCTGGCCCGCCGGAAGTGCAGCGCGAGCACCATGGAGACCAGCACGATGTCGAGCAGCGGATAGGCCAGCGAGAGCGCGGCACGGGCCACGCTGACCCCCTCGACGTCCGCCATGTGCGCGGTGTGGGCGAGGGCGAGGCTCCAGGAGAGGGTGAGGAGCGATCCGCCGATCAGCCAGGAGTCGAGGACCAGACAGACCCACCCGGCCCGGGTGACGGGGCGCTTGGCGAGGACGAGCAGCCCGACGATGGCGGGCGGCGCGAAGCAGAGGTAGAACAGGTCGGCGAGGGAGGGGCTGGGCACCGGGATCCCGCGGACGAACTCGTACCAGCCCCATACCCCGTTGCCCCCCGCGGCCATCAGCGAGGAGAGCGAGAACAGCAGCCAGGCCGGCCGGTATCTGTTGTCCGCGGAGCGTGCGAACAGGAAGCAGGAGACGGCGGCGACCAGGGCGGCGGCGCTGAGGCCGAAATCCCCCATGAACAGCGCCGCCTGCCGCGATCCCCAGCCCGCGGCCGCGCCCACCGCGTATCCGGCGCAGACGATGCCGAGGAGGAGCTGCGGCACCAGCGCGGGCGTCCGGCCCACCGCCGGCTGCCGGCTCAGGACCGCTCCGCGGGTGCTCGCCGGGGCGCTCACCGGGGTGCCCCCGAGGTCGCCGGACGGCCGCTCGGCCGGAGCGCCCGCCGCGCCGCCGGCCGCCGGCCGCCCCGCCGTGTCGGATCGTTCGCCCATCGGCCGTACATCGCCCATCGCCCCCCTCGCGTGTGGCTTCTTCCCCGGCGCCGTCCCTTCCACGGCGCAGCCCCCCTTTCGGGACGATACACCAGACTCGTCACACAGGGACATAGTTCCTCTACTCTCCGTGACGATCTGCCCAGTTGTCGGCACGGAGTGGAACGGAGTGTGCCCGCAGCGTGATCAGCCGGTGGTGCGTACGACGTTCCGTACCGGCTCGCCCGCGGCGAAGCGGCTGAGCTGTCCGGCGAGCAGACGCTTGGCGCGAGGCAGGAACGCCGAGGTGCTGCCGCCGACATGCGGAGTGATCAGGACGTTCGGAGCATGCCAGAGGGAATGGCCGGAAGGGAGCGGTTCCGGGTCGGTGACATCGAGGGCGGCACGCAGCCGGCCGGACTCGAGCTCGGACAACAGGGCCTTGGTGTCGACGACTCCGCCCCGTGCGACGTTAACCAGCAGGGCGCCGTCGGGCATCGCCGCGAGGAAGTCCGCGCCGACCAGCCCCTGCGTGGAGGCGTTCAGCGGGGTGGACAGAATGACGACGTCGGCCTCGGGCAGCAGGGCCGGCAGGTCGTCGAGTGTGTGCACGGGACCGCGTGCGGTTGTCCGGGCGGAGCGCGCGACGCGCGCCACCCGCGCGCACTCGAACGGTGCGAGCCGGTCCTCGATGGCGGAGCCGATCGATCCGTACCCCACGATCAGCACGGACTTGTCGGCGAGAGCAGGGTAGAAGCCGGAACGCCACTCCTCCTTGTCCTGGCCGCGCACGAACCCGGGGAACCCGCGCAGGGAGGCCAGGATCAGCGCGAGGGTGAGCTCGGCGGTGGACGCCTCGTGAACGCCCTTGGCGTTGCACAGCCGCACGCCCGCGGGCAGCCTGCCGAGCCCCGGCTCGACGTGGTCGATGCCGGCCGAGAGCGTCTGCACGACCCGTACCGCGCTCATCGCGCCGAGCGGGCGGATCGCGATCTCCACTCCCTTCATGTAGGGAACGACGTAGAAGGCGCAGTCCGCGGGGTCGGCGGGGTAGTCCTGCGTCCCGTCCCAGAAACGGTAGTTGAGACCCTCGGGGAGTCCTTCGATCTCGTCGGCCGGGATCGGCAGCCAGGCGTCGGGGGGCGTGGTGGGCGTCGTGGAGGAAGTCATGGCCAGGAGGCTATGCGAAGGCGGCCGGGGCGCAGAGGTTAGCTTTGGGTGTGCGGTGCGGTCCGTGCCGGCGAAACCGGTCCCGCCGGCGGGACCGAGGGAGGGTTCGGGGAGTTGGAGCGCAGGAGTCTCGGTGCGGCGGCGCTCGCCGTGGGGGCGGTCGGTCTCGGCTGCATGCCGATGAGCTGGGCGTACAGCGCCTCGCAGCAGCGTGGTGACCGTGCGCTGCGTGCGGTGCACGCCGCGCTCGACGCGGGCGTCGAACTGCTCGACACCGCCGACATGTACGGCCCGTTCACCAATGAGCTGCTGGTGGGACGGGCCCTGAAGGGGCGCCGTGCGGACGCCTTCCTCTCCACCAAGTGCGGGCTGCTGGTGGGCGATCAGCACATCGTGGCCAACGGCAGGCCGGGCTATGTGCGAAGGGCCTGCGACGCTTCGCTGCGGCGGCTGCAGACCGATGTGATCGACCTCTACCAGCTGCACCGGGCCGATCCCGAGATACCCGTCGAGGAGACGTGGGGCGCGATGGCGGAGCTGGTGACCGCGGGGAAGGTGCGGGCGCTGGGACTCTGCGCGGTCGGGGCCCGGGCCGCACGCCGGCCGGGTGCCCGCATGCATGACGGAACGATCCGGCAGCTGGAGCGG
Organism: Streptomyces sp. NBC_00876; assembly: GCF_045207435.1. Classification (NCBI taxonomy): domain Bacteria; kingdom Bacillati; phylum Actinomycetota; class Actinomycetes; order Kitasatosporales; family Streptomycetaceae; genus Streptomyces; species Streptomyces sp. NBC_00876. The sequence continues at coordinate 6,023,925 of NZ_CP108800.1, read as the reverse complement.
GTGCAGCAGGTCTTTCCGGTGAGCGCGGTGCAGGCGGAGCTCTCGGTGTGGTCACCGCAGGCACTGGAATCGCTGCTTCCGTGGTGTGCGGCGCGGGGTGTGGGGGTCATTGCGGCCATGCCTCTGGGCAACGGCTATCTGACGGGGACGCTGACGCCGGGGCAGGGGTTCGAGCCGGAGGATCTGCGGGCCAGGCATCCGCGGTTCACCGCCGAGATGATGGCGGCGAACCAGCCGGTGGTGGTGGGGCTGCGGCGGATCGCGGAGCGGCATGGGGCGACGCCCGCCCAGGTGGCGCTGGCCTGGGTGCTGGAGCAGGGGCCGCAGGTCGTTCCGGTGCCGGGGACCAAGCAGGAGCGCTGGGCGGTCGAGAACGCGGGTGCTGCCGGGCTGGTGCTGACGGCGCAGGACCTGGCGGAGATCGACCGGCTGCCGGCGGCACGGGAGTCCTGGGACTGACCACCGGGCCGTCCGTCGGCGGCCCGGCACCGGCCGCCGCGCGACAAAGCTGCGGACATCGGGAACCCTGAGCGGGGCTGCGGTGTAAGAACAGTAGTCAGACGGCCGTCGAAGGGATCGGTGCTGTGCGCGGTGCGGTGTTCGGATCTGAGCAGGACCCGGTGGGGCGTCGCGCGACGCCTTCCCGGGGTCGTCGGGGTGCGCGGCGGGGTGCGGTGGCCGTACTGGCGGCCGGCGCCCTGATGCTCACCGCGGGGTGCTCCTCCCAGGAGGGTGCGGAGAGCTCCGCGGGCCAGGGGGCGAGATCGCCGGCCGGTTCGCCCACGGCCCCGTCGGGGCAGACCGCCTCGCCGTCCGCGTCCGCTTCGCCGTCGGCCTCGCGTCCCGCGGCCGGTCTGCCGCCCGCGAAGGGCTCGGCGAAGGTCGTGTCGACGCTCACGGAGGGCCTGAACTCGCCGTGGGGCCTCGCGGAGCTGCCGGACGGCGACCTGCTGGTGAGCTCGCGCGACAAGGGCACGATCACCCGGATCGACGCGAAGAGCGGGAAGAAGAAACTGCTGGGCACCGTGCCCGGAGTGGCGCCGGACGGCGAGGGCGGGCTGCTCGGCATCGCCCTCTCCCCCGATTTCGCCACGGACCACCTGGTCTACGCGTACTTCACCACCGCGTCGGACAACCGCATCGCCCGCATGATCTACGACGAGGACGGGCAGACCCCCGGCCAGCTGCTCGGCGCTCCGGACACGATTCTGCGGGGCATCCCCAAGGGTTCCATCCACAACGGCGGGCGGATCGCCTTCGGCCCGGACCGCATGCTGTACGCGGGCACGGGCGAGACGGGCGACGGCGGCCTGGCTCAGGACAAGAAGTCGCTCGCGGGCAAGATCCTGCGGATGACTCCGGACGGTGAGCCGCTGCACGGCAATCCGCAGGCCGACTCCGTCGTGTACTCCTACGGTCACCGCAATGTCGAGGGGCTCGCCTGGGACGGGGACAAGCAACTGTGGGCGTCCGAATTCGGCCAGGACACCTGGGACGAGCTGAACCGGATCGTGCCGGGCGGGAACTACGGCTGGCCGGAGGCCGAGGGCAAGGCGGGCGAGACCGGTTTCATCGATCCCGTGGCACAGTGGAAGACGTCCGAGGCGTCGCCGAGCGGCATCGCCTTCGTCAAGGGTTCGATCTGGATGGCCGGTCTGCGCGGTGAGCGGCTCTGGCGGATTCCGCTGTCCGGTACGCCGGACAAGGAACCTCTGGCGGCCCCCCAGGCGTTCCTGGAAGGGAAGTACGGCCGTCTGCGCACCGTACTCGCGGCGGGCGGCAACAAGCTCTGGCTCGTGACGAGCGAGACGGATTCGCGAGGCACCCCGAAGCCGGGGGACGACAGGATCCTGGTCGTCGAGGTGCGGTAGCGGCTACAGCAGGCGGAAGGGTGCGCGGCCCGTGTTCAATTTCTTCGAGGAACTCTTCGCACCCGGCCGCAAGCACACGGCCGAGGAACAGAAGCGGCTGGAGCTGACCCGGGTGGACCTGGGCGTCGGCGACCCCGCCCGCGGCCCGATCGACCTCACCTCGGGCAAGGTCGTGGTCCGCCGCCCGGACGCCGGGGACGGGGACCCGGACGCCTCCGGGGACGAGGACGCGCCCGTGTGACGCCCGGGGCCGCCTGGCCGCGCTGCCCCGGGTAGCGGGTCAGGAGCTCTTCGGCATGCGGTAGAGGCGCAGCCTGTGGGCGAGTGCGGCCGCCTCGCCCCGGCCGGTGACGCCGAGTTTGGCGAGGATGTTGGAGACGTGCACGCTCGCGGTCTTGGGTGAGATGTAGAGCTCCTCGGCGATCCTCCGGTTGGTGAAACCGGCGGCGACGAGCCGGTGCACGTCCTGTTCGCGCCGGGTCAGCCCGAACGATTCCACGGCGGCGGCAGCCGCGGCCCGGAGCTGTTCCCCGGAGTGGTCCGGGCCCGCCGGTTCATGGCCGGTGTCCGCGACCACGACGGCCGTCAAGATCGCGTCACCCGGACCCGGGGCGGAGCCCTGGGAGGCCTCGCGCCCGGTGAGGGTGATGCGGGCGCGGCCGGCCAGCAGCTCGATGGTCTCGGTCAGGGGACGCGCCCCCAGACGCAGGGCGGCGCCATGTGCGTCGCGCAGCAGCGGGGTGGCCGCCGCGCGGTCACCGGCGGTGACGAGGAGGGCCTCCGCCCAGCGGTGGTGGATCTGGGCCAGTTCGTACGGGCGGTGCAGCGGGGTGAACGCTCCGGCGGCGCGCGACCAGTGCTCGGGGGTGTCGAGCCCTTCGGCCCTGGCCAGTTCGGCGTCTATCAGCAGACTGTAGGCAGCCCATACGGGGACGAGCGTCGGCAGCCGCTTGAGGTGGCTCCGGACGAGCTCGAGGATGGCCGGCCGGCCCGGTTCGGCGGCGGGCAGTCCCCGGGCATCGGCCTCGGCCGCCGCGACGACGTGCAGCATCGGGAAGGCGTACCGCTGGGTGCCGGTCGGGAAGCCCAGCCCGGCCTGGAGCTCGAACGCCGCACGGGCCTCGGTGAGGTTCCCCTGCTGCACGGCGATGATGATGGCGTGGCGGAGTGGGTTGATCGAATGCTGCGGCTGCGGGTCACTGGATCCGAAGCTCCGCCTGGTCAGGGCCAGTTGCTGTTCGGCCTCGGCGAGGTCACCGCGTGCCAGGGCGACTTCGGTGCGGCGTGCGGCGACCAGCCCCTGGGACTTGCGGGACAGCGCCTTGCGGGCGGCGGCCTCGGTGGTGGCCAGGGACTCGTCCCAGTGCCCCAGGGAGAACAGCGACATCGCCTGGTTGGTACGGACCCAGGCCTCCATGTCCGCGACACCGTGGTTGTGGCAGACGTCGATGCCGTGGTCGGCGGCGGCCACGGCCTCCAGCGAACGGCCCATGGCTTCGAGGGTGGAGGGGAGGTTGATGCCGGCGCGGCCCATGATGCCGACGAGGCCCAGTTCATCGGCGCGGTCCCGGACGGCGTACATCTCGGCGATGCCCTCGTCGACGGCTCCGGCGTCGGCGTTCAGCCAGCCCCGGGTGAGCCGTGCGTGCAGCTCGATGTACTCGTCGCCGACCAGCCGGGCGTACTCCACGGCCCGGTCGGCGGCGGCCAGGGTGTCGGCACCGGGGCGGTGCAGGGCGCCCCAGCCGGCCACGCTCATCAGCACGTCCGCGTGCACGGCCGACGGGGGCAGGCCGCGCACCAGCTCCTCGGCCGTGGCCAGTTCCTCCCAGCCGTCGCCCCGGGTGAGGTCCTGGGTCAGCCGGGAGCGCTGGACCCAGAACCAGGCGGCGCGCAGGGCGTCGTCCACGTCTTGAAGGATGCGCAGGGCCTTCTTGCAGATGGCGAAGGCCCGTTCGCGTTCACCGCCGAAGCGGGCGGCGACGGTGGCTTCGGCCATCAGGTCGAGGTAGCTCAGCGGGGCGGATCCGTCGCGCCCGCAGGCCGGATAGACCTCCGCGTAGTCGATGGGGCGCAGCGTGGCACGTATCGCCTCGGGGGCGTCGTCCCACAGCTCCATCGCCCTTTCCAGCAACCGCAGTTGTTCGGCGTAGGCGTTGCGGTGGCGGGCCTCCACCGATGCTTTCAGTACGGCGGGCAGGGCCTTGGCCGGATCATGTGCTCCGTACCAGTAGCTGGCCAGGCGCGTGGCGCGTTCCCCGTCCCGGACGAGGGTGGGGTCGGCCTCCAGGGCCTGGGCGTAGCGGCGGTTGAGCCGGGAGCGTTCGCCGGGCAGCAGGTCGTCGCTGACCGCTTCCCGGACCAGGGAGTGCCGGAAGCGGTAGCCGTTGCCCTCCGGGGTGGTGAGCAGGAGATTGGCGCCGACGGCTCCCCGCAGGGCTTCGATGAGATCGTCCTCGCCGAGGCCCGCGACGGCGGCGAGGAGTTCGTACTCCACGGCGGAGCCGCCTTCGGCGATGATGCGGGCGACTCGCTGGGCGTCGTCGGAGAGCGCCTCGACGCGGACGAGGAGGAGATCGCGCAGGGAGCCGGGGAGTCCGGTCCCGTCGCCGCACTCCAGGCTGCAGGCGAGCTCCTCGACGAAGAAGGCGTTGCCGTCGGAGCGCTCGAATATCTCGTCCACCAGGGCGGGTTCGGGGGTGTCCGCGAGGATGCCGACGAGCTGGCGGCGGACCTCGGCCCGGTTGAAGCGGGCGAGCTCGATACGGCGGACGGTGCGGACCCGGTCCAGTTCGGCGAGGAGGGGGCGCAGCGGGTGGCGGCGGTGGATGTCGTCGGCCCGGTAGGTGCCGATCACGACGAGCCGGCCGCTGCGCAGCGTACGGAACAGGTAGGCGAGCAGGTGCCGGGTCGAGGAGTCGGCCCAGTGCAGGTCCTCCAGGACGAGTACGACCGTGCGGTCGGCGGAGATCCGCTCCAGCAGCCTCGCGGTGAGCTCGAAGAGCCGGGCGGTGCCGTGCTCGTCGGCCGCGTCCCGGCCCGTCGCGCCGAGTTCGGGCAGCAGCCGGGCCAGTTCGCCCTCCTGGCCCGCGCAGGCCGCGGCCATCTCGTCGGGCAGGATGCCGCGCAGGGCGCGCAGGGCGGTGGAGAAGGGTGCGTAGGGCAGGCCGTCGGCGCCGATCTCGACGCAGCCGCCGACGGCGACGACGGCCTCGCGGCGGACCGCCACCGCGAGGAACTCCTCGACGAGGCGGGTCTTGCCGACGCCCGCCTCGCCACCGATGAGCAGCGCCTGCGGCTCCCCGGCGAAACCGCCGGACGGGCCGGCGGTTTCGGCGGTGGTGCGGGCGAGCGCATCGGTGAGCGCGGCGAGTTCACCTGCGCGGCCGACGAACACGGGACTGACTGACCTGGTCTCCACGTCGCCGAGCATCGCACACGGGTCCGACAGAGCGGACCCGGGAAGCCGGCCGGTCACTGTCGTCCGGCCCTTACGCGGCGTGCGCGAACCGCTCCCGGTCCGTGTCCGCACTCACCGTCCTCTCGCCTTCCTTGCGTGCGGAACCGCGGGCGGCCCGATGGGCCCGCCTGGCCTCGCGGACGAGCCGTGCGTTGTCCGCGCGACGGATGAGTTCGGCTTCCATGATCTTGTGGAGCTCCAGCTCGTACATGTGATTCCCCCTGGGGACCGGCCCGTTGGGCCTCGGTGGCGGCAGTGCTTCTGCCGTGCCACCACTCTCGTCCCCCAGGGGGTGGTGCCGCATCGGGCGGGTTGCGCATCTGTGGCGGGCCGGGTGCCTTAGGGAGGTGCTTACGTCACCGCACGAGGCCGGTCACCGCGCCGTACATGCCTTAGACGCCGCCGCGGGGCGACGTACGGAACGCGGATTCCTGGCGACGCGACGGTGCAAGGCCTGCCGGGAGGGGCACTAGCCGGCCGGAGTTCCCGCGGTCGGCAGGGCGACGACGAGATCGAAGTACATGGCCACGGCGATCAGCACGCCCAGGGTGCCCAGCGCGATTCCGCCCTTGGCGACCGCGCGGATCCAGCCGGGCTGCGGGTGGGCGGACGGGGCGCCGAACGCCGGCCGGACCAGGACATAGACGCCGACGAGCAGCGCGACCAGTCCGAAGAGGCCGTTGACCAGTGCGGTGGCGTGCCATGCGTCGCCGTAGATCTCGGAGATCTGCTGTGCGGCGGAACCGCCGGAGGAGGTCTTGATCTGCCCGATCAGCGTTTCGCGCTCGGCCGCGACGCGGCCGCTCCAGGCCCCGCTGAGCGAGACGACGCCGAGTCCGACGGAGACGACGGCCGCGGCGGCGGTGGCGAGGCCGGAGGACTCCTTGTCCGACTCGTCGTCGTCCAGATCCAGGTCGAGGTCGAGGTCCTGCTCCGGGTCGCGGTCGAGGTCCCGCTCCGCGCCGGCGCCGGACTCCGGACCCGCCTCGTCGGGCTTCGCCGTCGAGCCCTTGGCCACGGCGGTGTCGGTGATGGTCTTCTTCTCGCCCTCGTCCTCGGCGACGGGAACAGTGGGAGCAGTGGGAGCGGTGGGAGTCGTGGGGTTCATCTGCCGCACGCTAGGCGCGGCAGATGAGAGCCTTCTTAACGCCCCGCCCCGACCGGATCTCCGAGTCGCGTCTCACACCGTCCGGCGCGGCTCCGCGTCGGTCAGTGGACGCGCTGCGCGGCCGGTGCGGGCTCGTCGTCCTCGCTCGCGCAGGCCGCCGGGATCTCCGCACGCGGCGCCCCGCAGTCGGGCGGCTCGATGCTCAGGCGCGGCAGCCGCCGGTCCAGCCAGCCGGGCAGCCACCAGTTCGCCCCGCCCAGCAGATGCATCAGGGCCGGAACCAGCAGGGTGCGCAGGACGAAGGCGTCCAGGGCCACGGCGGCGGCCAGGGCGATGCCGAACATGGCGATGACCCGGTCACCGCTGAGGACGAAGGCGAGGAAGACCGAGATCATGATCACCGCAGCCGAGTTGATCACCCGGCTGGTCTCCGCGAGACCGACCCGGACCGCCCGCCGGTTGTCGCGGGTCTCCAGCCACTCCTCGTACATCCGGCCCACCAGGAACACCTGGTAGTCCATGGAGAGGCCGAAGAGCACGGACACCATGATCACCGGCAGGAAGGGTTCGATGGGCCCCGCGCTGCCGAGACCCAGCAGGTCGCTGCCCCACCCCCACTGGAAGACCGCGACGACGGCGCCGAACGAGGAGGCGACCGCCGCGACGTTCATCGCGGCCGCCTTCAGCGGGATGCCGATGGACCGGAAGGCCATCAGCAGGAGCAGACAGCCGAGCCCGATGACGACGCCGATGAAGAGGGGGAGCTTGCCGATGATGATCTGCGCGAAGTCGTCGTAGCTGGCCGTCACACCGCCCACATGGGCCTGGAGCGAGGTGTTCTCGGACGCCTTCGGCAGGACGTCCGTACGCAGCCGGTCGACGAGCTCGCTGGTCTGGCGGGACTGCGGGGCCGAGTCCGGGACGACGGTGACGTACGCGGTGTCGCCGCTGGAGTTGTACGTCACCGGGTAGGCCCGGGCTACCCCGTCGGTGGCCCGCAGCGTCGCGGGGAGCGCGTCCATCGCGAGCCGGTCGTCGGCGCCGTCGAGCTGCGCGGCGACGGTCAGCGGGCCGTTGACGCCGGGGCCGAATCCCTCGGCCAGCAGGTCGTACGCCTGCCGGGTGGTCGAGGACTTCGCGTTGTTGCCCTGGTCGGAGCTGCCCAGGTGGAGCGAGAAGGTGGGGAGCGCCAGGACCAGCATCACCGCCGCGGCGAGGGCGCCGAGCAGCTTGGGGTGGCGCTCGACGAAGGCGGACCAGCGGGCGGCGAAGCCGGTGGGCGGTTCGGGCTGCGGGCCGTGGGCGGCCAGCCGGGCGCGCTCGCGCCGGCTCAGTGCCCGCATGCCGATGAGGGACAGCAGCGCGGGCAGCAGGGTGACGGAGGCCGCGACGGTCAGCACGACGGTGAGCGAGGCGGCGATGGCGACGCCGTTGAGGAAGCTCAGCCGCAGGATCAGCATGCCGAGCAGGGCGATGCAGACGGTGGCCCCGGCGAAGACGACGGCCCGTCCGGTCGTGGCGACCGCGTGCTGCGCGGCCTCCGGTACGGTCATGCCGCGCCGCAGCCCCCTGCGGTGCCGGGTGACGATGAAGAGGGCGTAGTCGATGCCGACACCGAGCCCCACCAGCATGCCCAGCATGGGTGCGAAGTCGGCGACGGTCATCACGTGTCCGAGCAGCACGATGCCCGCGTACGCCGTTCCGACCGAGACGAGCGCGGTGGCGATGGGCAGCATGCTGGCGGCGAGCGAGCCGAAGGCGAGGAAGAGCACGACGGCGGCGACGACGACCCCGATGGCCTCGCTGAGGTGCACGGCGGGCGCTTCGGTGAGGGCGACGGCGGAGCCGCCCAGCTCGACCCGGAGGTGTTCGCCCTCGGCGGCCTTCGCGGTGTCCACGACCGCCCGCGCCTGTTCCACCGGTACGTCGTCGGCCTGCTGGTCGAAGGTGACGGTGGCGTAGGCGGTGTGCCCGTCCGCGCTGATCTGTCCGGCCCCGGCCCCCGTGTACGGCCCGCTGACGGCTCCGACGCCGGGCAGCCGCTCGACGGTGTGCAGGGTGTGGGTCATCCTCTGCTCGACGTCGGTGGCGCGGACGGTGGAGTCGTCGGTGTGCCAGACGATGGTGTCGGTGTCGCCGCCGAGATCCGTGAAGCCGCTCTTCAGCAGCTCGGCCGCCCGGCCGGACTCGGTGCCGGGTGCCTCGTAGTCGTTGGAGTAGGCGGAACCCGCGAACCCCGCGGCGGCGGCCGTGCCACCGAGGGCGAGCAGCCAGATGAGGACGGCGAGGAGACGGTGCGTGATGCACCAGCGGGCGACGGCAGCCAAGGGACATGCTCCCTGCGGGTTCGTGGTCTCCGTGGCGGTTCAGCAGAACCGTCCGCAGGAGAACGCATGACCTGAGAACCGTCACTCTGACAGTCATCTGTGATCCTTTGCCCGTTTCGTGGGCTTACTCACAGCGGTCGGATCCACATATGGGCGACATCGGCACCGCCGTACGGCAGAGGGTACGCACGGCGCGGGGACGGTCGCACGGCCCCGGCCGGCCCGCGCTCCCCCGGCGCGACGCACGGCTCGCGCGGAGGCCGTACCTGGTCACGTTGACCGCCGAAGCGCTGTCCCCGCTATCTTATGTACCGTCAATTACCGCCCTGGGGGGATCAGTTGAACAGTGCGTCGCACCACATCGGACCGGATGCGGCTCCGGACAGATACCGCCTGCTCAATTCCATCGGACGGGGCGGCGAGGCCGTTCTCTACCGGGCGGAAATAGAGCTCGACGGAGCGCCCGAGACCGTGGTCGTGAAGGTCCTGGACTCGAAGACCACGATCACCATCGAGCAGTTCCGGCGGCTCAGCACCAAATGGCAGGAGCAGGCGGAGCTGCTGCGGTTCGTGAACCGGCCGGGTGTCGTCGGCGTGCGCGAGCACTTCGAGGGCCCTCCGATCCACGGGGCCGGGGACGCATCGACCGCTGCCGGACGGGCCTTGGTCCTGGTCATGAACCATGTGGCCGGTCTCGACCTGCGGGACTGGCGCGCCGAGCGGACCCTCGCCTCCCATGCCGAGCGCCGCGAGGTGTTACGGACGCTGGAACAGCTCGCGGACGTCCTGGACTGGCTGCACTCGGGCCGGGCGACACCGTCCGGGCGCACCGTCGTGCACGGCGACCTGTCCCCCGGCAACGTCATGGTCGACGAGCACGGCCAGGCGACCCTGGTGGACTTCGGGCTGAGCAAGCTGACCGCGGACCACCAGACGGCGGAGGTGTGGTTCACTCCCGGCTACGCCGCCCCCGAGGTCTTCGAGGGCAAGCGGACGCCGGACACCGACCGGTACGCGTTCGGCGCGATCGCCTACTTCCTGCTCAGCGGCCAGGCCCCGCCCAGCACCCCCGAGCAGCTGCGCGCCGCTCTGCGCGCCCTCCCCCAGGTGGCCGCCGCGACTCCGGAGCGCTGCGAGCGCATCCTGTCCGTATGCGCGGCCGAACCGGACGACCGGCCGGAGAGCCTGTCCGCGTGGGTGAAGGACGTCCGCTCGGCCGTGGTGTCGACCACGGTCACCGGATCCTCGGCGCGCGACGCGGTAGGGGGGCCGGCGGCGAGCGGGGAGTCCGTACGGGACACCCCACCGGCTGTCGCTCCCGCCCTCATACCCCCTCCGCCACTGCTCCCGCCGCCGGGAGGTTTTGCCGCCGCTCCCCCTCCGGCGCCCAGCACGCCGCCCCCGGCGGCGGCGGACAGCCCTCAGTCCGTCTTCCCGCCACCGATCACCGCCTCGTCGGACCCGGGGGTGTCGCTGCCCTCGACGGTGAATCCCGACACCGCTACGGCGGCCTTCGCCTCTCCGGGCCTCTCCCCGGAACCGGACCTCCCCCGCCAGACCCTGCACACTCCGCCGTCTGCGCCGCCTGCGCCGCCTGCGCCGAAGAAGAAGCGCCGACTGCTGAAGATCGCACTGCCTGTGGTGGCTGCGATGCTCTGCGCCGGGCTGGGTGCGTGGGGTGTGCTGGCGCTGCAGGACAAGAGCGACGAGGGCGACAAGGGCTCGGGCGCCACCAGCACCCGGCCGTCGCTCACGCCCACCCCTTCGGCAACCGGGCAGGAAACCCCCGGCGCCCCGGCGGACACACCCGTCGGGGAGCCCGGCACCGAGGACGACGACCTGTCGTCCACGTCCCCGGAAGCGTCGACGCCCGGCTCCGTGGAGGACGTCTCGCAGGTCTCACTGACCACGATGAGCACGGTGACCGATCCCCAGTCGTTCACGGTGGGTTCCGCGAAGCTCAACACGCAGGTGCACAACGATGCCTTCGTGGCCACGCCGGACTGCAACACGAATCCGTACATGGAGTTCGACCTCGGCCGGGCCTGGACGACGTTCGAGCTGACGGCGGGAGTCGACGACGGCTCGAACTACGAATCAGGCCGGCTGACCATCAAGGTCGACGACACGACCCTGTGGGTGGGCACTCTGGAGCTGGGCAAGCCCCAGAAGCTGTCCCTGAAGGTGAAGAACGCGTTGCGCCTGCGCATCAGCATCGACAAGAACTGTTACGGCGCGAACCTCGCCCTCGGCACCCCCATGCTGAAGCGCTAGCGGTTCAGCAACGCCGAAGGGCGGTGCACCCGGTGGGAAACCGGATGCACCGCCCCTTCACGGACGTACGGAATGGGCTCAGCCCTCGACGCCGAGCTTCTCCAGGATCAGCTCACGCACCCGGGCCGCGTCCGCCTGGCCGCGGGTGGCCTTCATGACGGCGCCGACGAGCGCGCCGGCGGCGGCCACCTTGCCGCCGCGGATCTTGTCCGCGATGGCGGCGTTGCCCGCGATGGCCTCGTCCACGGCCGTGGACAGCGCGCCCTCGTCCGAGACGACCTTCAGGCCGCGCTTCTCGACGACGGTGTCCGGGTCGCCCTCGCCCGCGAGGACACCCTCGAGGACCTGACGGGCCAGCTTGTCGTTGAGGTCGCCCGAGGCGACGAGCTCTGCCACCCGGGCGACCTGCACCGGGGTGACGGGCAGCTCGTCCAGGCCGCGGCCGGTCTCGTTGGCGTTACGGGCGAGCTCGCCCATCCACCACTTGCGAGCCTGGTCCGACGGTGCGCCCGCCTCGGTCGTGGCCACGATCAGGTCGACCGCGCCCGCGTTGAGGATGGACTGCATGTCGTGCTCGGAGGCACCCCACTCCTCCTTGAGCCGGGCGCGGCGCAGCCGCGGCAGCTCGGGAAGGCCGCCCCGCAGCTCCTCGACCCAGGTGCGGGCCGGAGCGACCGGCACCAGGTCCGGCTCGGGGAAGTAGCGGTAGTCCTCGGCGTTGTCCTTGATGCGGCCGGCCGTGGTGGAGCCGTCCTCCTCGTGGAAGTGCCGGGTCTCCTGCACGATCGTGCCGCCGGAGTTCAGCACCGCGGCGTGGCGCTGGATCTCGAAGCGGGCGGCCCGCTCGACGGAACGCAGCGAGTTCACGTTCTTCGTCTCGGAGCGGGTACCGAACGCCTCGCGGCCGTGCGGGCGCAGCGACAGGTTCACGTCGCAGCGCATCTGGCCCATCTCCATGCGGGCCTCCGAGACGCCGAGCGCCTTGATGAGCTCGCGGAGCTCGGCGACGTACGCCTTGGCGACCTCGGGGGCGCGTGCGCCCGCTCCCTCGATCGGCTTGGTGACGATCTCGATGAGCGGGATGCCCGCGCGGTTGTAGTCGAGCAGGGAGTGGGACGCGCCGTGGATACGGCCGGTGGCACCGCCGACGTGCGTCGACTTGCCGGTGTCCTCCTCCATGTGGGCGCGCTCGATCTGCACCCGGAAGATCTCGCCGTCCTCCAGCTGGACGTCCAGATAGCCGTCGAAGGCGATCGGTTCGTCGTACTGGGAGGTCTGGAAGTTCTTCGGCATGTCCGGATAGAAGTAGTTCTTCCGGGCGAAGCGGCACCATTCGGCGATCTCGCAGTTGAGCGCGAGACCGATCTTGATGGCGGACTCGACGCCGATCTCGTTCACGACCGGCAGCGCGCCGGGCAGCCCGAGGCAGACCGGGCAGGTCTGCGAGTTGGCGTCCTGCTTCAGCTCCGTGGAGCAGCCGCAGAACATCTTGGTCTTGGTGCCGAGCTCTACATGGACTTCGAGGCCCATGACGGGGTCGTACGTCGCGAGGGCGTCCTCGTACGACTCCAGGTCAATGACAGTCACGGTGAAACTTTCCCTCTCAGCCCAGCAGGACGTCGTCGTCGCCGAGACGCTTCAGTTCGCGATAGAGGATCGCGAGGCCGGTGACGATGGCGGCGGCGGACACCGCGGCGTCGATGAGCCGCAGCACGTCGTTGTCGTTGCGCGCGAGCTTCGCCTGCTTGGCGACGCTGATCGCGCCGAACGCGGTGCTTCCGAGCGATACGTACAGCCCGGTCTTCGACTTCTTGAAGTTCTTGGCCTGCTTTGCCATGGCACTCACAGCGACGGAGCCTCCTCGAGCAGCGGGTGACCCCACTTTTCCACGAACGCGGCCTCGACGGCGGCTCCGACCTTGTACAGCCGGTCGTCCTTCATGGCGGGGGCGATGATCTGCAGCCCGACCGGCAGGCCGTCCTCCGGCGCCAGGCCGCAGGGCAGCGACATGGCGGCGTTGCCGGCCAGGTTGGTCGGAATGGTGCACAGGTCCGCGAGGTACATCGCCATCGGGTCGTCGGCGCGCTCGCCGATCGGGAAGGCGGTGGTGGGCGTCGTCGGGGAGACGATGACGTCCACCTGCTCGAAGGCCTTCTCGAAGTCCCGCGTGATCAGGGTGCGGACCTTCTGCGCCGAGCCGTAGTACGCGTCGTAGTAGCCGGAGCTCAGCGCGTACGTACCGAGGATGATGCGGCGCTTGACCTCGTCGCCGAAGCCGGCCTCGCGGGTGAGCGCGGTGACCTCCTCGGCGGACTTCGTGCCGTCGTCGCCGACCCGCAGGCCGTAGCGCATGGCGTCGAAGCGGGCGAGGTTGGAGGAGCACTCGGACGGCGCGATCAGGTAGTACGCCGACAGGCCGAGGTCGAAGGACGGGCAGTCCAGCTCGACGATCGTGGCGCCGAGCGACTTCAGCAGTTCGACCGACTCGTTGAAGCGCTGGACGACACCGGCCTGGTAGCCCTCGCCGGAGAACTGCTTGACGACACCGACGCGCATGCCCTGTACGGAGCCGTTGCGCGCGGCCTCGACGACCGGCGGGACCGGGGCGTCGATGGACGTCGAGTCGAGCGGGTCGTGCCCGGCGATCACCTCGTGCAGCAGGGCCGCGTCCAGGACCGTACGGGCGCAGGGCCCGCCCTGGTCGAGGGAGGAGGAGAAGGCGACCATGCCGTAGCGGGAGACGCCGCCGTAGGTGGGCTTGACGCCGACGGTGCCGGTGACGGCGGCGGGCTGGCGGATGGAGCCGCCGGTGTCCGTGCCGATGGCGAGCGGGGCCTCGAAGGACGCGAGGGCCGCGGACGAGCCGCCGCCGGAACCGCCCGGGATACGGGTGAGGTCCCACGGGTTGCCGGTCGGGCCGTAGGCGCTGTTCTCAGTGGAGGACCCCATGGCGAACTCGTCCATGTTGGTCTTGCCGAGGATGACGACGTCGGCGGCCTTCAGCTTCTTCGTGAGGGTCGCGTCGTACGGCGGGATCCAGCCCTCGAGGATCTTCGAGCCGACGGTGGTCGGCATGTCCTGCGTGGTGAAGATGTCCTTGAGCGCGAGCGGGACGCCGGCCAGCGGGCCGAGCTTCTCGCCCGCGGCCTTCTTGGCGTCGACGGCGCGGGCCTGCGCGAGCGCGCCCTCGCGGTCGATGTGCAGGAAGGCGTGGACCTTCTCGTCGATCGCGTCGATCCGGGCCAGGTGGGCCTCGGTGACCTCGACGGCCGTGAGCTCACCGGAAGCGATCTTCGCGGCGATCTCGGCGGCGGTGAGCCTGATGATGGTGCTGATGTCCGTCATGACTTTTAGTCCTCCCCCAGGATCTGCGGCACCTTGAAACGCTGCTGCTCCTGGGCCGGGGCGCCGGAGAGCGCCTGCGCGGGGGTGAGCGACGGACGGACCTCGTCCGCCCGCATGACGTTGGTCAGCGGCAGCGGGTGGGAGGTCGGCGGTACGTCTTGGTCGGCGACCTCGGAGACGCGGGCGACCGCGCCGATGATGTCGTCGAGCTGACCGGCGAAGTGATCGAGCTCTTCGCCCTTCAGCTCCAGACGCGCCAGCCGGGCGAGGTGGGCGACCTCCTCGCGCGTGATGCCAGGCATGCAGCGATCCTCAAGGGTTGGTGTGTGGTTCTGGCCGGGGCCGGCGGCACTTTTCCACCGTCCGTCCGAAGGACGGGCCGCGCGGCGTCCGGTGCGTCGATCGCAAGGCGCCGGAGCGCCCTCGTGGCGGAGCCACGTGAGCGATTCGGCAACGCGGCGAGCGTGCGGCCAGGCGTCGCGCGGCAGGTGGAAATGTGCCGCCGGCCCCCAATCCTATGGTGTCGCCCGCACCGGCCACGGCCACCCGGGGCACACCCGCTCCGGCGAAGCGGTCACCGGGCGGCCCCGCACGCCTCCCGCACCCCCGCCACCTCGCCCTACGTCGTCGCGGGCCGCGACTTGAGCGCCCGTCCCGACGGGCGCTGCTCCAGCTCGGGGGGCGTCACGACCGTCGTCACGGCGGCGGCCGCCTGTGCCGTCGCCGCGGCTGCCGCCGCCAGCTCCGACGGCCGCCGCCAGCCGTGCTCGCCGCGCGCCCGCAGCCAGGCGGTCGTCTCCTGGGGCGGCATCGCGGCCGC
This sequence comes from Streptomyces sp. NBC_00876, assembly GCF_045207435.1. Lineage (NCBI taxonomy): Bacteria > Bacillati > Actinomycetota > Actinomycetes > Kitasatosporales > Streptomycetaceae > Streptomyces > Streptomyces sp. NBC_00876. The sequence goes on along the minus strand of NZ_CP108800.1, from coordinate 6,008,720 downwards.
CACCAGCCAGCCCTGGACCGCGTCGCAGCGCAGGTCGCGCAGCCGCTCCCAGGTCTCGTCGTCCTCGACGCCCTCGGCGACGACCAGCAGACCGAGCGAGTGGGCCAGGTCGATCGTGCAGCGGACGATCTCCGCGTCCTCGTGATCGATGGCGAGCCGGGCCACGAACGAGCGGTCGATCTTGAGCTCGCTGACCGGCAGCCGGCGCAGATGGACCAGGGAGGAGTAGCCCGTGCCGAAGTCGTCGAGGGACATCTTCACGCCGTGCCCGGTCAGCCCGGCCAGAGTATCCGCGGCCCGCTGCGGATCCTCCAGCAGAACGTGTTCCGTTATCTCCAGCTGCAGCGCACCGGCCGGAACGCCGTGCCGGGCGAGCCGGGCGGCGACGCCGCCCGCGAACCCCGGGGTGTGCACGTCGCGCGGGGACACATTGACCGCGACCGGGACGAACAGTCCCTGCGCCCGCCACCGGGCGACCTGCGCCAGTGCCGTCTCCAGGACGTACTCCGTGAGGTGCGGCATCAGGCCGGACGACTCGGCGATGGCGATGAACTCGTCCGGGGGGACCCGGCCGCGCTCCGGATGCACCCAGCGCACCAGCGCCTCGAGGCCGGCCACCTGGCCGTCGAAGCGGACCTTCGGCTGGTAGTGGAGCTCCACCTCACCGGCGTCCAGCGCACGCCGCAGATCGCCGAGCAGGCCGAGCCGGTCCGGGGTGTTGCTGTCGCGCTTCGACTCGTACACCTCCACGCCCGTACGGTCGCGCTTGGCCTGGTACATCGCCACGTCGGCGCGGCGGAGCAGGCCTTCCGCGTCCAGCGCGTGGTCGGGGTAGACGGCGACGCCGGCGCTGGCCTCCAGCACCAGGGTGAGCCCGTCGAGGTCGAGCGGTGAGGAGAGCTCGGCGACCAGGTGGCGGGCGACGCGCTGGGCGCTGGTGGTGGAGTCCGCCGTCGGCAGCAGGACGGCGAACTCGTCGCCGCCGAGCCTGGCCGCCTCGGCGCCGCGCGGCAGGGCCAGCCGCAGCCGTTCCGCTATCTGCAGGAGCAGCCGGTCCCCGGCGAGATGGCCGAGGGTGTCGTTGACCGCCCGAAAGCGGTCGAGGTCGATCAGGACGAGGCCGACCCGGCTGCCGAGGCTCTCGGCCTCCTCCAGGGCCGTCCAGGTGCGTTCCAGCAGCCACTGCCGGTTCGGCAGTCCGGTCAGCGGGTCCCGCAGCTGCTCCTCGGCCCTGGCGCGGGCGATCCACAGCGTGGAGTCCAGCGCGATCAGCGGGACGGCGAAGAGCGGCAGCAGGACGGGCATGGCCATCGCGACGACGCAGATCAGTGGCGCGATGCCGAGCAGGGCGACCGCGACGAGGCCCTGGCGCAGCAGCGCGGTGCGGGCGACCGTCGGCAGCCCCCCGCCCTGGGGGGAGCGGGAGTACCACAGCAGGACGCGGGTGACGAGGAGATACGTGGAGGCCGCGAGCAGGACTTCCGGGACGGCGTCGATGCCCCAGTCGAGTGGCTGCCACGGCGATTCGACGGTCTGCACCTCGCCGAACGCGGCGAGCACCAGCGCGGCCGCCCCGACCCCGAGGATGTCCACCGCCCCGTGCAGCAGCCCCTGCCACCAGCGGTGCCTGCGGGCCACGCCGACGAGCACGACCACGACCAGGCTGACCAGTCCGGCGGGCACCCAGCCGTAGAGCAGCAGCACCGCAAGGGTGAGCGCGGCCCCGGAACCCGTGCCGCCCCACCAGCGGTCACGGCCGAGCGCGACCAGGTGGCCGACGACGATCCCGGTGAGGACGGCGAGCGACCAGCCGGCCCTCCCGTCCGGGAAGAGCGCGTGCCCTCCGCTCACGGTCCGGTAGAAACCGGTCGCGAGCTGAACCGCGGCGAGAGCCACGACGACGGCACCCACTCTGGGCGTGAGGCCGACGAAACCTTGCAGCCGCGACACCGGTGCGGCGTTCTCGGTCGGTTTCATTCCGTCCCTCTCACAGCCGGCGGTGCCGATGTCACCTGATGGTTCTGTTCCGTGCCACCGCGCCGCGTCACCGCCCGGCGGCCGGGCACCGCGGGCGCATCTCCCAACAGTAGGCCGCACAAGGCCTCTACGGGCAGCCGTCTACAGCTCTTGCCCGAATGCGAACCGACCGTCCGTCAGCATCTGCTATGCGCCGACCGGGTGAATCCGACTGTGTGTCGCCGGCCCCTCACGCTCCGGGCCCGTCGCTCTGTTCCCCGGACGGCACCGCGGCCCGGTCGCTCTGCCCCTCGGGCGGCACGGCGGCCCCGTCACTCTGCGCCTCGGGCGGCACGGCGGCCCCGTCACTCTGCCCCTCGGGCGGCACGGCGGCCTCACGCGCCGCGTCGGGTCCCTCGTCGAGCAGCACCGCGAAGCCGTCCTCGTCCAGCACGGGCACCTTCAACTGCATCGCCTTGTCGTACTTCGACCCGGGGTTGTCACCGACCACCACGAAGGAGGTCTTCTTCGAAACGGAACCGGTCACCTTCGCCCCGCGGCTCTGCAGGGCCTCTTTTGCGCCATCCCTGGTGTGCCCGGTCAGGGTGCCGGTGACCACGACCGTGAGTCCTTCGAGCGGCCTCGGCCCCTCCTCCTCACCGGCGCCCTCGTCCTCCATCCGGACCCCGGCCTCCCGCCACTTGCGCAGGATCTCGCGGTGCCAGTCCTCGGCGAACCACTGCTTGACCGAGGCGGCGATGATCGGCCCGACCCCGTCGGCGTCGGACAGCTCCTGCTCGGTGGCCTCCTCGATCCGGTCGATGGACCGGAACTGACGGGCGAGCTCCTGGGCGGCGACCGGTCCGACATGGCGGATGGAGAGCCCTGTGAGGACGCGGGCCAGCGGAGCCTCCTTCGCCGCGGCGATGGCGTCCAGCATGGAGAGGGCGTTCTTCTTCGGTTCGCCCTGCTGGTTGGCGAAGACCAGGGCGGTCTTCTCCTCACCGGTCTTCGGGTCCCGCTTGGGCAGCCCGCTGTCCATGTCGAGGACATAGGCGCGGATGGGCAGCAGCTGCTCGACCGTCAGCCCGAAGAGGTCGCCCTCGTCGCGCAGCGGCGGATCGGCGGGCTCCAGCGGCCTGGTCAGGGCGGCGGCCGCGACATAGCCGAAGTGGTCGATGTCCAGGCACTTGCGGCCCGCCAGATAGGCGACCCGCTCCCGCAACTGCGCCGGACAGGAGCGCGCGTTGGGGCAGCGGACATCGATGTCGGCCTCCTTCATCGGCCGCAGCTCCGTCCCGCACTCGGGGCAGTGGGTGGGCATGACGAAGGCCCGCTCGGTGCCGTCCCGGTCGTCGACGACCGGGCCGAGGATCTCCGGGATCACGTCGCCCGCCTTGCGGAGTACCACCGTGTCGCCGATCAGGACGCCCTTGGCCCGGACCACGTTCTGGTTGTGCAGGGTGGCGAACTCGACTTCGGAGCCCGCCACTTCGACCGGCACGACCTGGGCGTACGGAGTGACGCGCCCGGTGCGGCCGACGCCGACGCGGATGTTGACCAGCTTGGTGTTGACCTCCTCCGGCGCGTACTTCCAGGCGATCGCCCAGCGCGGGGCTCGCGACGTGGAGCCGAGCCGGCCCTGGAGCGGGATCTCGTCGAGCTTGACGACGACACCGTCGATCTCGTGCTCCACGGAGTGCCGGTGCTCACCGAAGTAGGCGATGAACTCCCGTACCCCCGCGAGGGAGTCCACCACCCGGTTGTACTTGGCGGTGGGCAGGCCCCACTCATGGAGCAGCTCATAGGCGTGCGAGAGGCGGTCGATGTCGAAGCCCTCGCGGGCTCCGATGCCGTGCACCACCATGTGGAGCGGGCGCGAGGCGGTGACCTTGGGGTCCTTCTGGCGCAGCGAACCGGCCGCCGCGTTGCGCGGGTTGGCGAAGGGCTTGTCGTCCGCCTCCACCAGCCGGGCGTTGAGCTCCTCGAACGCCTCCATCGGGAAGAAGACCTCGCCGCGGATCTCGACGAGCGCCGGAATCCGGTCGCCCTTCAGCCGGTGCGGGATGTCCGCGATCGTCCGGACGTTGGGGGTGATGTCCTCGCCCTCACGGCCGTCGCCGCGGGTCGCGGCCCGGGTCAGCAGCCCGTGCTCATAGGTGAGGTTGACGGCGAGGCCGTCGATCTTGAGCTCGCACAGGAAGTGGTATCCGGTGGCTCCGACGTCCCGGGCGACCCGCTCGCCCCAGGCGGCCAGCTCCTCGTCGTCGAAGGCGTTGTCCAGGGACAGCATCCGCTCGCGGTGCTCGACGGAGGTGAATTCCGTCCGGTAGGGCCCCGCGACCTTCTGCGACGGCGAATCGGGGGTGCGCAGCTGGGGGTGTGCGTCCTCCAGGCCCTCCAGCTCACGCATCAGCCGGTCGAACTCGGCGTCGCTGACGACCGGCTGGTCGTTCACGTAATAGCGGAAGCGGTGCTCCTCGATCTGCTCGGCGAGGAGCGCGTGGCGCTCCTGTGCCTCCGCCGGCACCGTGGTGCGCTGTTCGCCTGGCAGTGGCGTCTGCTGTTCGCCGGCCATCGTCCCGTCCTCCCGTTACCCAGTGCCCCGTTACTCAGGGTTGTCTGCGAGCGATCTCGCCGCCCGGGCGCAGTGGGCGAGCGCGGCCCGCGCGTACGCGGGCGACGCACCCGCGAGACCGCAGGAGGGAGTGATCACCACGGACTCGGTCAGAGTCCCCGGATTCAGCCCCAGCCTGCGCCACAGCGTCCTGACACCCATGACGCTACCGCCCGGGTCCGACAATTGACCCGAGGCCGGGTCGGTGCCCGGCACCACTCCGAGGAACAGCTGGGTTCCTCCTTCGACGGCTTCCCCGATCGCGTCCTCCTCACGCTCGGTGAGCAGGGAGAAATCGAACGAGATGCCCTCGGCGCCGGCCCTGCGCAGCAGCGCGAACGGCACCTCGGGCGCGCAGGTGTGGACGACCGTGGCGGCGTCACCGGCCGCGCCCAGCACCTCGCGCAGAGCGCCTTCCACGATCTGCCGGTCCACGGCCCGGTAGGTGCGATAGCCGCTCGCCGTCCGCACGCGCCCGAGCAGGACCCCGGTCAGGGACGGTTCGTCGAGCTGGAGGATCACCCGGGCGCCGGGCATCCGCCGCCGCACCTCGGCGAGGTGGTTGCGCAGCCCCTCCGCGAGCGATTCCGCCAGGTCCCGGCAGGCGCCGGGGTCGCCGAGGACGGCCTCGCCGCCGCGGCGTTCCAGTGCGGCGGCCAGCGTCCAGGGCCCGACGGCCTGCACCTTGAGCGGGCCCTCGTACCCCTGGGTGAACTCCTCCAGGGCGTCGAGGTCCTCGCCCAGCCAGGACCGGGCCCGGCGCGTGTCGCGCCCCGGCCGGTCACTGACGCGCCAGCCGCTCGGCTCCACGTGCCCGTACATCTCGACGAGCAGCCCGATGGTCCGCCCGATCATGTCGGCGCCGGGTCCGCGCGCGGGCAGTTCCGCCAGGTACGGCACACCCTGGCCGTCCCCGAAGGAGCCGGTGACGGTCTTCGCCGCCTCCCGGGCGTCCCCTCCGGGCATGGATCCGATTCCGGTGGCCTGGCACCCGCTGAACTTGCTCGTCTCGCTCACCCGGGAAGCCTACGGCTGTTCCGGGGTCCGCCCGTCAGCGGCCGGGGCGCATCGTTTCGCCGACCGGACCATCAGCGGCCGGGACGCACCGCGAGGTCGTGGACCGTCAGCGGCCGGGACGCACCGCGAGGTCGTGGACCGTCAGCGGCCGGGACGCACCGCGAGCCTCCGCCCCTCAGCGGCCGGGGCGCACCGTGAGGTCGTTGACCTCGGCGTCGCGCGGCAGGTCGAGCGCCATCAGGATCGTGGTGGCGACGGACTCGGGGTCGATCCAGCGGGAGGCGTCGTACTCCTTGCCCTCCTGCTGGTGGACCTTGGCCTGCATCGGGCTCGCGGTGCGGCCGGGGTACACGGACGTCACCCGCACCCCGTTCTCGTGCTCCTCGTGGCGCAGCGAGTCGGCGAGCGCCTTCAGGCCATGCTTGCTGGCGGCGTACGCGCTCCACTCGGCGTGGGCGGTGAGCCCGGCGCCGGAGTTGACGAAGAGGACGTGGCCCTGGGCGACACGCAGCTGGGGCAGCAGGAGGCGGGTCAGCTCGGCCGGGGCGATCAGGTTGGCGTTGAGCTGGAAGTGCCATGCCTTGGGGGTGAGCTCGCCGACGCGGCCGAGTTCGACGACGCCCGCGATGTGCAGCAGCGAGTCGAGACGCTCCGGCATCGGCTGCTGACCGAAGGCCCAGGAGAGCCGGTCCGGGTTGGACAGGTCGCCGACGAGCGTGCGGGCGCCGGGATGGAGCGCGGCCAGTTCCCTGGCCCGGCCGGCGTCACGGGCCAGGAGGACGAGTTCGTCCCCGCGCTCCGTGAGACGGCGGGCGACGGCTGCGCCGATGCCGGAACCGGCACCGGTGATGAGGTGAGTGGACATGGCCCCATCGTCGCACCCGTCGTCCCGCCGCCGGACCGTCACCGCAGGCCGGACGACTCCTCCAGGTAGGCCAGGGCGCCGATCCCGTCCTTCGCGAAGAACACCAGGTCGGCCAGCGGTAGCGGCAGGAAGCCCTCGTCCTCCATGCGCTGGAACTGCTGGCGCAGGCCGTCGTAGAAGCCCGCCGTGTTGAGCAGGACGACCGGCTTGGTGTGCTTGCCGTGCTTCTTCAGTTCCAGGATCTCGGTGGCCTCGTCCAGCGTCCCGGTACCGCCGACCATGACCACGATCGCGTCGGACTTCTCCAGGAGCAGCGCCTTGCGCTCGGCGAGGTCGCGCGCGATCACCATCTCGTCCGCGTTGGTACGCGCCTTCGCGGCCAGGAAGTCCACGGACACCCCGATCAGCTTCCCGCCCGATTCCTGCACCCCGTCGGCGACGACCTTCATCAGCCCGCTCTCCGACCCGCCCCAGACGAGCGTGTGCCCGCCGCGGCCGATCAGCTCGGCGAATTCGCGGGCGGGCACGGTGTAGCGGTCGTCGAGGTCGGCGGCGGAGAGGAATACGCAGATCTTCATGACTGCCACGGTAGAGCCCGTGACCGGCGGGGGCGGAATCCGGGAAGAAACCCGCGGGCGCCGGGGCTGAACAGGACATGACTTCCACCCGAGGACACCGCATCACCGTCGAGCCGGGCACCGAGCATGTACGCGTGATCCGTGACGGCGTGCTGCTCGCGGAGAGCCGGCGCCCGGTCGTACTGCGCGAGACGGGCTGTCCGGTCCGCTACTACCTGCCGCCGGAAGATGTCCGCACCGATCTCCTGACGGCATCGGACACCCGAACCCACTGCCCGTACAAGGGAGATGCCTCCTACTGGTCGCTGCCGGGCGCGGCCGACCTCGTCTGGGCCTACCCGCAGCCGAAGGACGAAGTGGCCGCGATCAAGGACCACTTCTGTTTCTACGACACCGAGGCCGTGGCGGCCTGACCGCCGACGGACCGTCAGCACCCCCTCTGAGCTGCGGAGAAGAGAAAGTTCAGAAAGTTTTCGCGGGGAGCGAGCTCCAGCGGCGACGGGTCGCCGTACGCGGTGGAGCGCGAGATCGAGGATCTGGCGGCGCTCGCCGCGGTGGCGGGCGGCAGGCCCTCGGTGTTCGGTGTCGAGACCGGGGGTGCGCTGGCCCTGGAGGCCCAGGCCGCCGGGCTCCCGGTCGCCCGGCTCGCGGTGTACGAGCCGCCCTACACCCCGGGCACGTCCGGTCTGCTGTTCAAGGCGGGCTGTACGGCCCGGCTGCACCGGCTGCTGTCGGCCGGCGACCGGAGTGGGGCGGTGGAGCTGTTCCTGTCCGTGACGGGTGTCGCGGCCGAGATGATCGCCAGGATGCGGAGCGCGCCGCTGTGGCGGACCCTGGAATCCGTGGCACACACACTGGCCTACGACGACGCGGTGCTGGGCAACGGCTCGGTGCCGGCCGAGCGCTTCGCCTCGGTGACGGCGCGGACCCTGGTGGTCTGCGGCGGTTTCAGCCCGGCCATCACCAGGTCGGCGACCCGCCTGCTGGCGGACGCCCTCCCCCGGGGCCGTCACCGCACGCTGACGGGCCAGACGAGGGAGCTGGCACCGCAGGTGATCGCTCCGGTGCTGGCGGAGTTCTTCACCCGGGACGTGTACGTGCGCCAGGCGTCCTGAACCCGGGGGTGCACGGAGGCCAGGCCTCCTGAGCGCACGCGGGCGGGCCGGGGGGCCGAGAACACCCCGCGCGGCCACGCCCGTACAGGGGTCGGGCGTTGCCGTGCGGGGTTCCGGCGGCGACGGTCAGCCGGCCGCGGCCGTCTCCCGCCGCACTGTGGTCGCGATCGTCGCCGAGCCGACGACCCGGGTCCCGTCGTAGAGCACGACCGCCTGGCCGGGGGCCACGCCCCGTACCGGCTCGGTGAACGTGACGTGGAGCGTGCCGTCGGTCAGCTCGGCGCTCACCTCGGTCTCGCCGCCGTGGGCGCGCAGCTGGGCGGTGTACGTGCCGGGGCCGGACGGCGGGGTGCCGCACCATCGGGGCCTGATCGCGGTGAGTGCGGTCACGTCGAGGGCCTCGACGGGGCCGACGGTCACCGTGTTGTTGACCGGGGAGATGTCCAGGACGTAGCGCGGCTTGCCGTCGGGGGCCGGGTGGCCGATGCGCAGGCCCTTGCGCTGGCCGATGGTGAAGCCGAAGGCGCCCTCGTGGGTGCCGAGCTTCGCGCCGGCCTCGTCCAGGATGTCGCCCTCCGCCTTGCCGCCGAGGCGGTCCGCCAGGAAGCCCTGGGTGTCGCCGTCGGCGATGAAGCAGATGTCGTGGCTGTCGGGCTTCTTGGCGACGGCGAGACCGCGGCGCTCGGCCTCGGCCCGGATCTCGTCCTTGGTGGTGAGGGTGTCGCCCAGCGGGAACATCGCGTGGGCGAGCTGGCGCTCGTCCAGGACACCCAGCACATAGCTCTGGTCCTTGGCCATGTCGGAGGCTCGGTGCAGCTCACGGCTGCCGTCCTCGGCGAGGACGACGGTGGCGTAGTGGCCGGTGCACACCGCGTCGAAGCCGAGCGCCAGGGCCTTGTCGAGCAGGGCCGCGAACTTGATCTTCTCGTTGCAACGCAGGCACGGGTTGGGGGTGCGCCCCGCCTCGTACTCGGCGACGAAGTCCTCCACGACGTCCTCGCGGAAGCGTTCCGCCAGGTCCCAGACGTAGAAGGGGATGCCGATGACGTCCGCGGCGCGGCGGGCGTCACGGGAATCCTCGATCGTGCAACAGCCGCGGGCCCCGGTCCGGAAGGACTGCGGGTTCGCGGAGAGGGCGAGGTGCACACCGGTCACGTCGTGGCCCGCCTCGGCGGCACGGGCCGCCGCGACGGCGGAGTCGACACCGCCGGACATGGCGGCGAGGACGCGGAGGGGGCGCTGGGAAGTCTGAGTCATAGCCTCACCAGGGTACGGGGCGCCGGGAACCGAAAGCTCGCGGATAAGCGTTGTCGACCACATGGGGACCAAGGGGACGACGGGCGCCAAGGGCCCCGCAGGGTCGGGGACCGGCACCGGCATCAGCCGGCGCGCGGTGCTCATCGGCGGTGCCGTCACGGCGGTGGGTACGGCCGCGCTGGCGCGGGACCGGCTGAAACGTGCCTGGTGGCGGCTGCCGGGCGTGGAGAAGCCGCGCAAGCCGGGTGAGGTGGATTACGCACGGGCCCGGTGGACGGCGGCGTCCGAGGCGAACTGGCGGAGGGCGGACCGCCCCGACGACTACGGCGTCGACCGCGTGGTCATCCATGTCACGCAGGGCAGTTTCAACAGCGCGGTCAAGGTCTTCCAGGACCCGGCGCACGGGGCGGCGGCGCACTACGTGGTGCGCAAGGACGGCCATGTGACGCAGATGATCCGCGAGCTGGACGTGGCCTTCCACGCGGGAAACCGCTCGTACAACGAACGCAGCGTCGGCATCGAGCACGAGGGCTTCGTGGACCGCCCGCAGGACTTCACGGCCGCGATGTACGGGGCGTCCGCCCGGCTCACCGCGGCGATATGCGCGAGGTACGGCATCCCGGTGGACCGCGAGCACATCATCGGGCACGTGGAGGTGCCGGGCACCGATCACACGGACCCGGGGAAGGGCTGGGACTGGGACCGCTACCTGAAGCTGGTCCGGGCGGCGAAGGCCTGAGGCCGCCGCATCCGGGCCGGCCCGCGCGGCGGCGAAGCCCGCAGGCCGGACCGGCGGGCGTCAGCTGAGCCCCGCCGTCCTGGCCCTCTCCACCGCCGGGCCGATCGCCCGTGCCACGTCCTCGACGTCCTGCTCGGTCGAGGTGTGGCCGAGTGAGAAGCGCAGGGTGCCGCGGGCCAGGTCCGGATCGGTGCCGGTGGCCAGCAGGACATGGCTGGGCTGGGCGATCCCGGCCGTACAGGCGGAACCGGTGGAGCACTCGATGCCCTGGGCGTCCAGCAGGAGCAGGAGCGAGTCGCCCTCGCAGCCGGGGAAGGTGAAGTGCGCGTTGGCCGGGAGGCGTCCGCCGGGAGCCGGGTCGCCGCCGAGTACGGCGTCGGGGACCTGCGCCAGGACGGCCTCGGTCAGCCGGTCGCGGAGCCCGCCGATCCTCCGGGCGAAGTCCTCGCGCCCGTCGGCGGCGTGCCGTCCAGCGACGGCGAACGCGGCGATGCCGGGCACATCGAGGGTGCCGGAGCGCACATGGCGCTCCTGACCGCCGCCGTGCAGCACGGGAACGGGGGTGTACTCACGGCCGAGCAGCAGCGCGCCGACACCGAACGGGCCGCCGATCTTGTGTGCGCTGACGGTCATCGCGGCCAGTCCGGACCGGGCGAAGTCGACTTCGAGCTGCCCGAAGGCCTGCACCGCGTCGGCATGCATGGGCACGTCGAACTCGCGGGCCACCGCAGCCAGTTCACGTACCGGCATGACGGTGCCGATCTCGTTGTTGGCCCACATCACGGTGATCATCGCGACATCGTCGGGGTTGCGGACGAGCGCTTCGCGCAGCGCGTCCGGGTGGACGCGGCCGTATCCGTCGACGGGGAGGTACTCGACGGTCGCGCCCTCGTGCTCGGCGAGCCAGTCGACCGCGTCCAGCACCGCGTGGTGCTCGACGGGACTGGCCAGGACCCGGGTGCGGCGGGGATCTGCGTCGCGGCGGGCCCAGTACAGGCCCTTCACCGCGAGGTTGTCCGACTCGGTTCCGCCGGAGGTGAGGACCACCTCGCTGGGGCGGGCGCCGAGGGCGTCGGCGAGGGTCTCTCTGGACTCCTCGACGGTACGGCGGGCCCGTCGCCCGGCGGCGTGGAGTGAGGACGCGTTCCCGGTGGCGGCGAGCTGCGCGGTCATCGCCGCGATCGCCTCCGGAAGCATCGGCGTGGTCGCGGCGTGGTCGAGGTAAGCCATGGTGGGCTCGATTCTACGAGCCTGCGGTGGGGCGTACGTCGGGCGCATGGTGTCCCGGTGCCCGCGCACCGCGGAGGGTGCGGTTCCGCCCGCCCCGGTCCGGAGCCCGATCCGGTGGGGGGAGCGCCTGGATTCCCGGCCGGTCAGCCGCCGAAGTTCCAGGCCACGACGCCGTTTCCGGTGACGAGGAAGGCCAGAACCACCAGGTCGGCGATGCCGAGCGCGAGCCCGAGGAGCGCGCGGCCGCGCCGGGTGGTGGAGCGGGCCAGGGCGATGACCGCCATGACGATGGCGGCCGGGCCGAGCAGAAGGTTCATCACCAGCAGCCCGACGAGACCAAGCACGAAGGAGGCGACGGCGAGACCGTCGGCGTCCCGGTTGGACCGCTCGGCCGGGGCGGAGGGGCCGGCCGGGGCGGAGGGGCCGGCCGGGGCGGATACCTCAGCGGCCGCGAGCCGGGCGGCAGCTTCGGAGCGGCGGGTGAGCGAGGTGAGTGTCATGGTGCGGACCCCTTCGGATCTGGATGCGCTGCGGCGGAGGGCTGGGCTGCGGAGAGTGCGGTCACCGGGGGCGGCGGCGCGCGCCCGTCCGCTCGCGTACGGCGAAGACCAGCAGCCAGCAGCCGATCAGGGCGCCGAACGTGAGGGACAGCGCGAACGGAATCTGGACCACCGGTCCCAGCACGATCCCCAGGAGGAGCAGGGCGGCGACGAGGACGATCATGATCAGCCTTTCCAGTATTGAGAGTACGACTGTTCACTGACTAGTCAGTCTAGACCCGTGTGCGCCTTCCCCACCCCGGAGAACAGTTGTTTACTGAATGGCATGAGTCACACCGCCGGCATCCGCCAGACCCAGAAGCTGAAGACGCGCCAGGCCCTGCTGGACGCCGCCCTCGGGCTGCTGGAGCACCAGAGCCTGAGCAGCCTGGGGCTGCGCGAGGTGACCCGTGCCGTGGGGGTCACGCCCACGGCCTTCTACCGGCACTTCGATGACATTCCCGCGCTCGGGGTGGCCCTCGTCGAGCAGACGCTGGGCAGCCTGCACGGCATGATCGGCGCGATGCTGGCCGAGACCGGCGACAGCGAGGTCCGGCTGGACCGCAGCGTCGAGCTGATAACACGTCATGTGCGGGAACAGCCGGCCCACTTCCGCTTCATCGCCCGGGAGCAGCACGGCGGGGTCGGCCCGGTCCGCGAGGCCATCGCCGCCCAGCTGCGGCTGTTCGCCGAGGAAGTGGCGGCGGCGCTCGCGGTGGAGCCGGAGTCGCGCGGCTGGAGCGAGGAGGATCTGCTGATGCTGGGCGGTCTGTACGTCGACCACATGGTGATCACCGCGTCGGCGATGCTGGACGCGGGCCCGGACGGTGACCGGCAGGTGGCCCGTGTCGCCCGGCGCCGGCTGCGGCTGGTCACGCTCGGCCGCCTGCACTGGCTGGACGACCCCGCGCCGGACACCGGGGCGTGAGCGGGGGACGCCGAGGTGTGAAGGGCCAGGCCCCGGGACACAGCTCACGGGCGTCACCCCCCGGCCCGCCCCCCGGCGGGCCGGGGGCGGTCCGACCCACCCTCCGGCGGGCCGGGGCGATCCGGCCCACTCCCCCGCCGGCGGATCACCCGCTCCCCGGCGACGGCCCCGGCGCCTGGTCCCCGTACAACTCCATGACCGCCGCCGCGTGCGCGGCGAGCACCGTGCGGGCCTCCGGCGGTGCCAGCACCTCGACGTTCGGGCCGAAGGAGAGCAGGGAGCGCGCCCACTCCACCGATTCCACGGCGAGTTCGGCCCGCAGCCACTCACCGTCCCGCTCCTCGGGCTGCGGCTCCCCCGTGAGCACCCCCGCGTTCAGCCGCAGGAACAGATCCAGCCGGGAGCGGTGCACGCGCACCCGCAGGGTCACCTCCCCCTGCCGCTCCTCGACCTGCCGGCGCAGCTCCTCCCAGACCTGCGCCAGTTCCACGCCGGGCCTGCGGACCACCATGTCCTCGGTGAGGACGGCCTCCCGCACCCGGTCCGCGCGGAAGAGCCGGGGTTCGCCCTCACGGTCGGCGACCAGGTACCAGATGCCCGCCTTCACGACCAGGCCGTACGGGTCGACGGTGTAGCTGCGCACGGTCCGCGTACCGCTGTGCCGGTAGTCCAGCCGCAGCCGCCGGTCGGCGAACACGGCGTCGTGCAGGTCCGCGATGTCGACCGCGGCGCGCGGGCCGCTCATCCAGCGCACCGGGTCGACGAGGATCCGCCGGCTGGTCGCCTCGGCGGCGGGCCGGTGCGGAGCGGGCAGCGCCGCCATCACCTTGCGCAGCGCGGAGCCGATCGCCTCGTCGAGCCCGAGCGCGGCGTGGGCGCCGTCCGCGGCCAGTACGAACAGGGCGCGCGACTCATCGGCGGTCAGCCCGGTGACATCGGTACGGAACCCCGGCAGCAGGGCGATGCCGCCGTGGCGGCCGCGTTCCGCGTAGACGGGGACGCCGGACGCGGAGAGCGCCTCGACGTCCCGGTAGATGGTGCGCACGGAGACGTCGAGGCGCTCGGCCAGTTCGGTGGCGGGCACCAGACGGCGGGTCTGGAGCAGCAGCAGGATGGAGAGCAGCCGGTCGGATTTCACCGGGCCAGCATGGACCGGACCCCGGCCGGATTTCACCTGGCCGGCACACCCCCGGTCCTGACCGGCACACCCCCGGTCCTGACCGGCACACCCCCGGTCCCGGCCGGACCTCACCGGGCCGGCACCCACCGCACCCGGACCCGGCCGGCGCGGGGCGTCAGCTGCGCGGTGCGCGGGCCAGCTGGCGGGACTGGGCGACCAGCCGGTCCGCGCTGTCCCAGACGTCCGCGTCCTCCTCCAGGAAGCCGCCCGCGAGGTTGCGGGTGGTGATGGAGACCCGGAGCGGGCCGGGGGCCGGGCGGCAGCGGATGTGGGTGGTGAGCTCGATGGTCGGGGTCCAGCCCTTGAGCCCCAGCTCGAACGAGGTCGGCGGCAGCGCATCGACCGTGAGGAGCAGCGACAGCGGGTCGGCGTCGCGGCCGTCCGCGAGCCCGAACCAGCCGCGCATCTCGCCCTTGCCGGAGGGCTGCCCGATGGCCCAGCCGAGCGTCGCGGGGTCGAGCTTGATGTCGAGCCGCTCGGTGATGGCGGAGCTGCCGGGGATCGGGGCCGGGCCGTCGCTCGGCCCCAGGCAGTGCTCCCTGGGCGGGATGGCCGGCGGGGTGGCCGACGTACGGATGTCGTCGGTCAGGGCGTCCAGGTCGCCATAGGTGGCGAGGACCCGGATGCGCTCGATCTCGGTGCCGTCCTGCGCGTACTGGAAGAGGGAGGCCTCGCCGGTGGAGAGGGTGCGGCCGGTGCGGACGACCTGGGTGCGGATCACCGCGGGGCCCGGGACGGACGCGGTGAGGTAGTGCGCGGAGACCGAGAAGGGGTCCGCGTGCGGGAGGGCCTCTCCGAGAGCGCGGCCGAGCATGGCCAGCAGGTAGCCGCCGTTGACCGCGTGGATGATGGTCCAGCCGGCGGAGAGCTCGGCGTCGTAGACGCCTTCCTCGCGGAGCGTGACGGCGGTGTCCCGGTCGAACTCGCTGTCACCGATGGATGCCTGCGCGGTCCGTGCCGCCTGAGTTGCTGCCTGTGCCATGGAATGCACCGTACACCGATTGTATTACTGAGCGGTAGCTTTTTAGGTCGGGGAGATTTCGGGCCGAGGGGACGAGAAGACCGGAAGACGGGAAGACGGGAAGACGACTGGCCGAGGGGACGACGGGACCGGGTCCTACCCCTCGTCCGCCGTTGCCGAGCGCCGGTTGTAGGCGCGCGGGGCCCGCCAGTGGTAGCGCAGCGCCAGCAGCCGCAGAACGAACGCCGTCAGCACCGCGCAGCCGCTGCTGAACGCGTTGAGCGCGTCGAAGCGGATGCAGAGCGCGATCATCGTCGCCCCGACGATCGCGGGCACCGCGTACAGGTCACGGTCCCAGCGCAGCAGTGACGGCACCTCGTTGGCCAGCACGTCCCGCAGCACACCGCCGCCGACCGCGGTGGTGAGGCCGAGCGCCGCCGAGGCGGTCAGGCCCAGGCCGTAGTCGTACGCCTTCACCGTCCCCGTGACACAGAAGAGCCCGAGGCCGGCCGCGTCGAAGACGTTGACGCCGAGCTGGATCCGTTCGACCTGCGGGTGCAGGAAGAAGACCAGGCCGGCGGCGAACAGCGGGGTGGTGAAGTACCCGAGGTCCGTGAAGGCGGCGGGCGGTACCGCGCCGATGATCACGTCACGGAACAGCCCCCCGCCCAGCGCGGTCACCTCGGCGAGTACCGCGATGCCGAAGACATCGAAGTTCTTGCGTACGGCGAGCAGAGCGCCGGAGATCGCGAAGACGAAGATCCCGACGATGTCGAGCGCATGCTGGACGGAGGGCGTGAACAGTTCGTTGAGCACCGGGCAATTGTGCCGGTACTACCCCTTCGGGCTGTCCTCCGCGGTACCGGAGGGTGTTGCGGCGTCGTCCTCGGCAACCGTGACGGCGTCGCCCTCGGTGACCGCGACGGCGTCGTCCTCGGCGACCGCGACGGCGTCGTCCTCGGTGACCGCGACAGGCGCCTCGGACACTTCAGACGCCTCAGCCGGCTCCGGCGCCTCAGCCGCCTCCGGCTCGCTCTTCGCCACCGTGACGAGCTCGACCGCTTCCCGTGCCACGGCCAGTACCTGCTCCCCCGGCACCTGGTCCGGAGCGTTCTCCGGGTGGTGGCAGGCGACCTGGTGGCCGGTCTTCAGCGCGATCAGCGGCGGCTCCTGCGTCTTGCAGATCTCCGTCGCCTTCCAGCACCGGGTGTGGAACCGGCAGCCGCTGGGCGGCGAGATCGGCGAGGGCACATCGCCCTTGAGCAGGATGCGCTCGCTCTTCAGCCCGCGCCGCCGCGGGTCCGGCACCGGCACCGCGGACATCAGGGCCTTGGTGTACGGGTGCATCGGCGCCGAGTACAGCGACTTGCGGTCCGCCAGCTCGACGATCTTGCCCAGGTACATCACCGCGATGCGGTCCGAGACATGGCGGATGACCGAGAGGTCGTGCGCGATGATCACGTACGTGAGCCCGAGCTCGTCCTGGAGGTCGTCCAGCAGGTTGACCACCTGGGCCTGGATCGACACGTCCAGCGCGGAGACCGGCTCGTCGGCGACGACGAGCTTGGGGCGCAGGGCGAGCGCGCGGGCGATGCCGATGCGCTGGCGCTGGCCGCCGGAGAACTCGTGCGGGTAGCGGTTGTAGTGCTCGGGGCTGAGCCCGACCAGCGACAGCAGCTCCTGGACGTGGCTCTTGAGACCACCCTCGGGCTCGACGCCCTGGAGCTTGAACGGCGCGCTGACGATGGTGCCGATCGTGTGCCGCGGATTCAGCGAGGAGTACGGGTCCTGGAAGATCATCTGGACGTCACGGCGCATCGGCCGCAGCTTCCCCATGGACAGGTGCGTGATGTCCCGGCCCTCGAACTCGACCTTGCCGCCGGTCGGTTCGATCAGCCGGGTGATCAGCCGGCCCATCGTCGACTTGCCGCAGCCGGACTCGCCGACGACACCGAGGGTCTCCCCCGGGTACACCTCGAAGTCGATGCCGTCGACGGCCTTGACCGCGGCGGTCTGGCGCCCCAGCAGGCCCTTGCGGATCGGGAAGTGCTTGACCAGGCCCTCGACCCGGAGCAGCGGCTCGCGCGAGGCGGTGGCCTGCTCCGGAATCTTCACGTCCTTCTCCAGCACCGGCGGATCCTTCTTCTCGCTCACGTCGCTCGCCTCACTCGCCTCGCTCACAGCTTCGGCGCAATCTCTTCGGTCCAGATCCGGGTCCGCTCCTCCGGTGCCATGTGGCAGGCGGAGAAGTGGCCGTCGGCGACCAGTTCCAGCTCGGGACGCGTCGTGCGGGTGAGGTTGTCCTTGGGGATGTCCGCGTACGGGCAGCGCGGGTTGAAGGCGCAGCCGGCCGGGACGTTGATCAGCGACGGCGGCTGGCCCTTGACGGGGATCAGCCGGTCGGTCTCCTCGCGGTCGATGCGCGGCATCGAGGTGAGCAGGCCCCAGGTGTACGGGTGCTGGGCCTCGTAGAAGACCTTCTCCGCCGGACCGCGCTCGATGCACCGGCCGCCGTACATCACCAGGAGTTCGTCGGCCATCTCGGCGACGACCCCGAGGTCGTGGGTGATCATGATGACGGCGGAGCCGAACTCCTTCTGCAGGTCCCGGATCAGGTCCAGGATCTGCGCCTGGACGGTGACGTCCAGGGCGGTGGTCGGCTCGTCGGCGATGAGCAGTTCCGGGTTGTTGACCAGGGCCATCGCGATCATGGCGCGCTGGCGCATACCGCCGGAGAACTCGTGCGGGTGGGAGTCGACCCGCTTGTGCGGCTCGGGGATGCCGACCCGGTCGAGCATCTCGATGGCCCGGGTGCGGGCGGTCTTCCTGCTGACCTTGTTGTGGACCCGGTAGGCCTCCACGATCTGCGAACCGACCGAGAAGTAGGGGTGCATCGCGGAGAGCGGATCCTGGAAGATCATCGCCATCTTGCGGCCGCGCAACTGGCGCACCCGGTTGTCGGACGCGCCGATCAGCTCCTCGCCGTCCAGCCAGACCTCGCCGGAGATGCGGGCGTTGGGGGCCGTGCGGTGCAGGCCGAGCACGCCCAGCGAGGTGACGGACTTGCCGGAGCCGGACTCGCCCACGATGCCGAGGGTCTGTCCGGGCTTCACGTCGAAGCTGACGCCGTCGACCGACTTGACCAGGCCGTCGTCCGTCTGGAAGTGGATCCGCAGATCCCGTACGGAGAGGAAGGCCTCGTCGCTGCCGGAGCGGGGGCCGGTCACCGGCCCGGCCGGCGTCTCGGTCTTGGAAACCTCACTCACGAGAGCCTCACCCTGGGGTCGATGGCGGCGTACACCAGATCCACCAGCAGATTGCAGATGACGATGAAGAAGGCGGCGACGAGCGTCACGCCCATGACGATCGGGAGGTCGTTCTCCTGCACGCTCTTGATGGCGTACTGGCCGAGTCCGGGGAAGGAGAACACTGTCTCGGTGATGACGGCGCCGCCGACCAGCAGGCCGAAGTCCATGCCGAAGATGGTCACGATGGGGGTGAGCGCGGCCCGCAGACCGTGCTTGCCGATGACGCGGCTCTCCTTGAGGCCCTTGGCGCGGGCCGTGCGGATGTAGTCCTCGCCCATCGTCTCCAGCATCCCGGCTCTGGTGATACGGGCGTAGAGCGCGGAGTAGAGGAAGGCCAGCGAACACCAGGGGATCAGCAGGTTCCACGCCCAGTCCAGCGGACTGTCCGTGAAGTTCACGTAGTTGACGGCTTCCCAGACGGGCCATTGCACCGTCAGCACACCCAGCGCGAGCATGCCGGTGAAGAAGATCGGCAGGGAGACACCCGCGAGCGCGACACCCATGAAGAAGCGGTCGAGGAACGAGCCCCGCCTCAGCGCGGAGACGACGCCGATCGCCACACCGCTGATCAGCCAGATCACCGCAGCGCCGATCGCCAGCGAGAACGTGATCGGAATGCGCGCGGTCAGCTCGGGCCACACCTCGACGTGGTTCTTGAAGGAGTAGCCGAAGCACGGCACACCGCAGTGCGTGACCTCGGGGCCGAACTTGAAGTCGGCGCCGACGAAGATCTGCTTGATGAAGTGCCAGTACTGGATGTACAGCGGCTGGTCGAGGCCGAGATTCTGCTTGACCGCGAGGATGGACTGCGGGTTGGCGTCCTTGCCCACGTACTGGGCTGCCAATTGGTCCATCGTCTGCCCGGCCAGCCGGGGGACGAGGAAGAAGATCGCGAAGGTGACTGCGCTGACGATCAACAGCAGCAGTACCGCGCCGAAGACGCGTCGGATGATGTACGCAGCCACAGCTATCCGGCGCCGGTATCTGCTCGCCGGGGGTGACCCAAGCGGTCGGACACCGTGCCTTCACCTGCCTTTCGGGACAATTCTTAAGGGTCCGGAGGCCGCTCCCCGGGCCGCGTGCGCGGCCCGGGGAGCGGGGCCGTTCCTACTTGGCGGAACCCATCAGCACGTAGTCGTACATGCCGAGGTAGGCCTGGGTGACCGTGACGTTCGTCGCGGACACCGGGCGGAGCAGCAGGTTCTTGCGGTAGATCAGCGGAACAGCGGTGGCGCCTTCGGCGACTGCCCGGTCGACGTTGGCCCAGGCCTTCGCGCGGGCGGCGTCGTCGGTGGTCGCGATGCCCTCGTTGAGCAGCTTGTTGATCTTCGGGTCGTTCAGTTCCTGGACGTTGTTGCCACCGGACGGCTTGATGGCCGAGCCGTTGATGATCTGGTCCAGGAAGCCGAAACCGGTCGGCCAGTCAGCACCCCAGGCGCTCATGATCATGCCGAGCTTGTTGGCGTGCACGTAGCTCGGGTTGCCCGCGAAGTTCTGGAAGTACTTGCCGGCCGGGAAGCTCTTGATCTCGGCGTTGACGCCGATCTTCTTGAGCGAGGCCTGCACCGCGGTGACCATGGCCATCTCGGCGGGACGGTCGGAGCGGGCCGAGATCTTGGTGTCGAAGCCGGTCGGCTTGCCACACTGCTTCAGCTCGTCCTTGGCCTTGGCCTCGTCGCCCTTGTGGCCGGCGGACTCGTACATGTCGAACTTCTCGTAGCCGTTGACCGTCGGCGGCAGCAGGGTCGTCGCGACGTCACCCTTGGGGTCGCCACCCTGTGCGGCCTGGATCGACGCCTTGTCGATGCCCCACTGCACGGCCTTGCGGCAGTGGATGTTGTCGAACGGCTTCACGTTGACGTTCAGCCCGATGTACGAGGTGGCACCCGCGTACGAGTTGTCGGTCTGCTTCTTCAGGTTGGGCTTGGTGAGCACGTCCGGCTGGGTGGCCGGGGCGACACCGGTGCCGGCACCGTCGACGGTGATGTTGTCGGAGATCAGGTTGTTGTCGACCGTCTCCTGCTTGACCTTGAAGCGCACCGTCACCTTGTCCGGCAGGGCCGGGCGCAGCGTGTCGGTCTTCGGGTCCCAGTTCGTGTTGCGGACGAGGGTCGCGCCGCGGCCCGCGTCGTAGGACTCGAACTTGTACGGGCCCGAGGAGACGATGCCCTTGACGTAGTCGGCACCCTTGTCCTTCGCGGCCGGCACGGGGGCCGTCTGCGAGAACGTCGCCAGGTAGTCGAAGTCCGCGAAGGCGTCCTTCAGCTTGAAGACGATCGTGGAGTCGTCCGGCGTCTCGATGGAGGCGATGCCGTCCGGGTTCTTGTCCTTGTACGGACCCTTGTACTTGTCGCCGCCGACGAGGTGGGCCTTGAAGTACGTCGGGCCGTTGGACAGGGCCTCGGGCGCGAAGTTGGAGCGCTCGACGGCGTACTTGACGTCCTTCGAGGTGATCGGGGTCCCGTCCTCGAACTTGAGACCCTTCTTCAGCGTGTAGGTCCAGGTCTTCGCGTCCGGGCTCGCCTTGCCGAGGCTCTCGGCGAGGTCCGGGACGATCTCCAGACCCTCCTTGCCGGCAGCCGGCTTGAAGGACGTCAGGGTCCGGCCGTACAGGCGGGAGAAGTTCTGCACCCAGCCGTAGTAGGTGTTGCCGGGGTCGAGCGAGTCGGGCTCGTCCGACATCTCGAGCTTGAGGGTCCCGCCCTTCTTGTCCGACGGGTTGACGATCGAGGTCAGCGCGGCGTCAGTGGCACCGGTGCCACCGTTGCCGCCCTTGCTGCCGCTGTTGTCGTCGTCGGAGCCGTTGCACGCGGACGCTCCGAGCATCAGGACCACAGCCGTGGCGACCAACGCGGTCGTTTTTCTGGTCTTCACCTGAGGAAATCCCCCTCAATCGATGGTTGCCGTGGCATGTCGCACGTCGTCGCGACGAGCGCCCGGGCATTACTTACTACGGGGGTCGAGCGCATCACGCAGCCCGTCTCCCAGCAGGTTGAACGCCAGGACCGTGACAAAGATGGCCACGCCCGGCACGATCATGTACATCGGGTCGTTCCGGTAGAAGTCGATCGCGTTGGTGAGCATCCCGCCCCAGGAGGACTGCGGCGGCGCGATACCGACACCGAGGTAGCTGAGTCCCGCCTCGAAGAGGATGTTCGACGGGATGAGCAGCGTGGAGTAGACGAGCACGGGCGCCACCAGGTTCGGCAGCAGCTCGCGGAACAGGATGAAGGGTCCGCGGGCGCCCAACGACCGTGCGGCCTCGACGAATTCGCGATTGCGCAGGCTCATGGTCTGGGCTCGGACGATGCGGCCCATGTACGGCCAGCTGAAGAATCCGATGACGAAGATCAGTACGGCGATCCGCAGCGGCAGCCCCTCCAGACCGAACGCCCCGTCCTGCAGCGCCGCCGAGATGGAGATCGCGAACAGCAGCAGCGGGAAGGCCAGGAAGGTGTCCATCATGCGGCTGATGACGGTGTCGATCCAGCCGCCGTAGAAGCCGGACACCACTCCGAAGAAGACGCCGATCACCACGGAGAGCAGGGTGGCTCCGACCGCGACGACCAGGGACACCCAGGAACCCTCGATGATCCGGGTCATGATGTCGCGGCCGTACTGCGGCTCGACGCCGAGCGGATGGCTCCAGCTGATGCCGCCCCAGTCGCCCTTGGGGGCGAGCAGTGCGGGGTCGATGAGGTCCTGGTGGAACTCGTTGGGGTCCAGGCCGAAGACGGCCTGGATCGGCTTGGAGAGCACGGCGAGCAGGATCAGCAGGATGACAACGATGCCGCCGGCCACTGCCACCTTGTCGCGCTTGAAGCGCGTCCAGGCGATCCGTCCGAGCGAACGGCCCTCGATCTGGCTCTGTTTGACTCCCGTGAGTACTGCCTCCGGCTGCGCCTGGGCAGCCGAACCGGTGGTCTCGATCGGTGCGGTCACAGTGCCTCTGACCCCTCCCGCCGGCGGTGGCCGGCCCCTACTCGCCGCGGTGACGGCCTGGCGCGTGTCAGCCGCGGCGCTTACTGCGGCTGATGTGTTCGGTGGTTCGGTGAGACGAATGCGTCTGCGGAATGACTGTCGGGGCAACCTTGTACAAAGGGCCGACGATCCCTACTAGCGGGGAGTCTTCAACGCAGCCGCGATCACCCGCCAGACCTGGCGGGGAATGTTTGCTCAAACGTGATGCGGTCAGTGAACTTCCGTTATCCGGACAGCTTGATCGAGTGAGCGGACCACTCAGGCGCTAATCCACCAGAACGGACATGACACCCAACAGGCGCCATTGGGTGGCTATTTGGGTGAGCGAAGCGGACGTCTCACCCAACGGGGTCCCCTTTGTCCGCTCTTGGCGGCGGGGCCGGCCGGCTCAGTACGCGCGCGGGGCCGGGCCGGGTGCCTGCGGGTAGCCGTAACCCGGAGCGACGGCGCCGCGCCCGGCCGGGGCGTGCGACTCGCGGTCGTAGAACGGCCGGGAGTTGGCACGCAGCCACATCCCGACCGGGTCGTACTCGTCGGCCATCGCGACCGTGGAGACCGGCAGCCCCTCCGGGACCGTGCCGATGGACTGCTGCATCATCGCCCGCACCGCGTCGACGGACGGCGGGCTCGTGTCGTACAGATCGAGGCCGATGGCGAGGTACGGGACGCCGAGCGCGGGCTGCACCCAGGCGCGCCGCAGCGAGCGGATCGCGGGGGTGCGGTGGGCGTTCTGCGCGAGCTGGGCGTAGAACTGCGGGATCTCGATGGCGGGCTCGCTGATCCGCAGCGGCCCGGCGGGCATCCGGTCGAGGCCGGTGGCGATCCGGCGCAGGTCCAGCCAGGGGATGCCGACGCCGCCGCCGGGCGCGTGCGGGTTGAGCCAGATGCCCCAGCGGTCGGGGAACAGGGCGCGGGCGATGTCGCGGCCCCCCACGACCTCGTGGTCGCGGCTCCAGCCGCTGGCGGAGAGTTCCTGGGCGGAGGTGACACAGGGGGCGTAGCCGAGGCCGTCGATCTCCATGTTCCCGTACTGGGCGTCGGGCGAGCCCGCCCGGCCGTGCCAGAGCAGCATCCAGATGCGGTCGGCCGCCAGGGCCTGGAGCAGCGCCTCGTACGCGTCGTAGCGCCCGGGCGTGACTTGGCGCAGCATGTGCTCGACCTTTCCGGCCGCCGCGGTGCCTGACGCACTCACCCTGGGTCCCGCCCCTCTTCGATCCTCTGTGTCGGCCTGCCGCTCCCGGGGCACTCGGGTACGGCGCGGTGCCGAGGCACCAGCCATCAAACCAGCTTATGCGGCGGTCTTGATACGGACTTGACTGCGGGGACCGGCGCTGTCGCCCGGCGGCGTGGGACGGCTAAGGGCTGTCCCGCTAATCCCCGGCGGGCGCACGACGACAGCTACGGCACCTCGCCGCGTTGTCGGAACGCCCGAATACATCCAGTATGCGGACGCCCCTCCGCCTTGCGATGCACCGCATCTGACGCCGCGCGCCGATCCGCCGGGGATTACGGGACAGCCCTTACTCGGCCGCGCGCTCGTAGAAGGGCCGCACGTGTGCGCGCATCCAGTCGGCGACCGGGTCCTGCGCCACGTCGAGCAGCACCAGGTTGACCGGCCACGGCGCCTGCGCGCGGCCCAGCGCGCGGCCCAGGGCATCCATGGGGGCGTTGCGCCCGGCGCCGTCCCAGGTCGAGAACTCGATGCCGACGAAGAGGACGGGGTCGCCGCCCTCGATGCTGGCCAGGGCCCGGCGGGCGCTGAGCACGACGCCGCTCTCCTCGAACTCGCCGGCCGCGGCGGAGAGGAAGTCGACGGGCTCCTCCTTCCAGTCCGGCTGGTACAGCCGGACCCGTCCTCCGCTGGCCGGTCCGTCCAGTGCGGAGCGTCCGGCCCGGCAGAGCTCGGCGACGGCGGGCGGGGGCAGCGGCATGCCGACCGCGCCGCCGGGGTTCACCGCGAGACCGAGCTGCGGGGGCAGACCGCGGGCGAACTCACGGGCGGGGGCCACGGTGAACGACATATGGGCGCCGACACAGGTGAGGAACTGATGTTCGGAGCTGTAGACGGGGACGTAGGGCGCGCCCTCGATGTCCAGCGTCGGCAGATCGAGGTCGGTGGCGTCCGGACCTCCGCCGTTGGGCAGGGGCACCCAGAGGTGGCTGCGGCCGATCACCTCGAGGAGCCGGCCGCCCGCCTCCGGGCTGCCGAGCGAGGCGCTCAGCACTTCTTCGAGCTCATTGGCCGGCCATCCGCTCTGCGGATGGGTGCGGGCCGGTGCCGGAATGTCCACTGTCTGCCTCTCTCGCCCCATGTCGTGCAGCAAGAGATTAGCGCCCGCGCCCCCGGCGCCCGGCCGACAGCACGCCCTCTGTCCAGCCATCGGACAGCCTTCGCTCAGCCCTCACTCTGTGCGTCTGCGAATGTGATCCGCGCCAGCAGCCCCGCCGCCTCACGGTCCAGCAGCACCGCCGAGGCGCAGCCGAGCGGGAGCAGTCCCGCCTCGGTGTCGCGCAGCAGCCGCCGCACGGCCGTGCGGTGCCGGGCGAACGCGTATCCGGAGACTCCCCGCCCGCGCTCGCGCTGCCCCTCCCGCGCCGTCTGCGGGCTGACGTCGAGGAGCACGAGGTGCAGGATGCGGCCGCGCCGCCGGGCGTCGCGCGCCAGCCAGCCGCGCACCCAGGCCTGGGTTCCGCAGTCGTGGACGACGACGGAGGCGCCGGAGCGCAGCACCCGCCAGAGCCCCCAGTAGTGGGCCGCGCGGACGAGCGGGCGGTAGAGCGCGTAGGGGAGTAACCGGGGCATCAGGGCCGCCCAGCGGTCCCTGGTGTCCTGGGAGTCGATGGCGTGCGCGGCGACGGCCCGCCTGATCAGGGTCGACTTGCCGCTGCCGGGAAGGCCGGAGACCACCACCACGTCGCCCGCCGCGAAGTGCAGGGTCCGCGGGCTGCGCCCGGCCCGCTCCCTCAGATCCCGTACGACGGGTGCGTGCGGGCCCAGCGTCTCCCTGGCCGGCGCACCCGGCTGCGCGGGCAGTGCGCCGTGCGCGACCCCCGCGGTCGTCGCGTACCGCTGCAACGTCATCGCCCTCCCCCTGTCGGCTGACTCACACCTGCCCAAGAAGTGTAAAGAAAAGGTAATGCGGCACAACCGTCCGACCCGCCGGATCCCGGGTGACAAGGCCATCGGTACCGGGACCCCCACTCTCCCGCAATGCGTGCGATGATGGCCCCCGTCAACTGCATAAAGGCCGTTCGAATCCGCGCGGGAGAGTCCCGGCCACCGTGCCGGGCGCCGAAGGAGCAAGATCCTCCCTTGAATCTCTCAGGCCCCGTACCGCGTGGATGAGGCAGATCTGAAAAGCGAGCCGCTCCGCGGCTCCACCCAAGGTGCAAGCCGAACCCCTGCGGGGACTCTCGGCGAACCTCTCAGGTTCCGATGACAGATGGGGAGGGATCGTCCTCGTCGTCATGCCCTGGGAGCCTTATCCATGAGCACCGCCCCCCGTCTCACCGCCCTCGATGCCCTGCACCGTTCGCTGGGTGCGACCATGACCGACTTCGCGGGCTGGGACATGCCGCTGCGGTACGCCAGTGAGCGCGACGAGCACAACGCCGTCCGTACGCAGGCCGGCCTCTTCGACCTCTCGCACATGGGCGAGATCACCGTCACCGGCCCCGGGGCCGTGGCGCTGCTGAACTTCGCGCTGGTCGGCAACATCGGCACCGTCTCGGTGGGCCGCGCCCGCTACACGATGATCTGTGCCGAGGACGGCGGCATCCTGGACGACCTGATCGTCTACCGCCTGGGCGCGAGCGAGTACATGGTCGTCGCCAACGCGGGCAACGCCCAGATCGTGCTGGACGCCCTGACCGCCCGCGCCGAGGGCTTCGACGCCGAGGTGCGCGACGACCGCGACGCGTACGCGCTGCTCGCCGTCCAGGGTCCCCAGTCCCCCGCCATCCTGGCCTCCGTCACCGACGCCGACCTGGACGGCCTGAAGTACTACGCCGGCCTGCCCGGCACGGTCGCCGGGGTTCCCGCGCTGATCGCCCGTACCGGCTACACCGGCGAGGACGGCTTCGAACTGTTCGTGGCCCCCGAGCACGCCGAGCAGCTGTGGCGGGCCCTGACCGAGGCGGGCGCCTCCCGCGGCCTGATCCCGTGCGGGCTCTCCTGCCGTGACACGCTGCGCCTGGAGGCGGGCATGCCGCTGTACGGGCACGAGCTGACGACGGCGCTGACCCCGTTCGACGCCGGTCTCGGCCGGGTCGTGAAGTTCGAGAAGGAGGGCGACTTCGTCGGCCGCAAGGCCCTGGAGGCCGCCGCCGAGCGAGCCGAGACCGCCCCGCCCCGCAAGCTCGTGGGCCTGGTCGCCGAGGGCCGCCGGGTCCCGCGCGCCGGATTCCCCGTCGTCGCCGGCGGCGAGGTCATCGGCGAGGTCACCTCGGGCGCGCCCTCGCCCACGCTCGGCAAGCCGATCGCCATGGCGTACGTCGACGCCGCACACGCCACGCCCGGCACCACGGGCGTCGGCGTGGACATCCGGGGCAGCCACGAGCCGTACGAGGTCGTGGCGCTGCCGTTCTACAAGCGCCAGAAGTAGCACCCCGGGCGGATCCGGTACTGCGCACGTGACGCAGTCCTGTCTCACACCGTAAGACCACCGTTCATCAGCACTCCCCCGCGTACAGGAGAATTCAGGTCATGAGCAACCCCCAGCAGCTGCGGTACAGCAAGGAGCACGAGTGGCTGTCGGCCGTCGAGGACGGTGTGGCCACGATCGGCATCACGGAGTACGCGGCCAACGCGCTCGGTGACGTCGTCTACGCCCAGCTCCCCGCGGTCGGTGACACGGTGACCGCGGGCGAGACCTGCGGCGAGCTGGAGTCGACCAAGTCGGTCAGCGACCTGTACTCGCCGGTCACCGGCGAGATCACGGACGCGAACCAGGACGTCGTGGAGGACCCGTCGCTGGTGAACTCCGCTCCGTTCGAAGGCGGCTGGCTGTTCAAGGTACGCGTCGCGGAGGAGCCGAAGGACCTGCTCTCCGCCGACGAGTACACCGAGTTCTCCGGTAACTGAGACCCAAGGGACCACCTGATGTCGCTTCTCAACTCCTCCCTCCACGAGCTGGACCCGGACGTCGCCGCCGCTGTCGACGCCGAGCTCCACCGTCAGCAGTCCACCCTCGAGATGATCGCCTCGGAGAACTTCGCTCCGGTCGCGGTCATGGAGGCCCAGGGCTCCGTCCTGACCAACAAGTACGCCGAGGGCTACCCCGGCCGCCGCTACTACGGCGGCTGTGAGCACGTCGACGTGGTCGAGCAGATCGCGATCGACCGCATCAAGGCGCTCTTCGGCGCCGAGGCGGCCAACGTGCAGCCGCACTCCGGTGCGCAGGCCAACGCCGCCGCGATGTTCGCGCTGCTGAAGCCGGGCGACACGATCATGGGCCTGAACCTGGCCCACGGCGGTCACCTGACCCACGGCATGAAGATCAACTTCTCCGGCAAGCTCTACAACGTGGTCCCGTACCACGTCGACGAGACCGGCACCGTGGACATGGCCGAGGTCGAGCGCCTCGCCAAGGAGTCCAAGCCGAAGCTGATCGTGGCCGGCTGGTCCGCGTACCCGCGTCAGCTGGACTTCGCCGCCTTCCGCCGCATCGCGGACGAGGTCGGCGCGTACCTGATGGTCGACATGGCGCACTTCGCCGGTCTGGTCGCCGCGGGCCTGCACCCCAACCCGGTGCCGCACGCCCACGTCGTCACGACCACCACGCACAAGACCCTCGGCGGTCCGCGCGGCGGCGTGATCCTCTCCACCCAGGAGCTCGCCAAGAAGATCAACTCGGCGGTCTTCCCGGGTCAGCAGGGCGGCCCGCTGGAGCACGTGATCGCGGCCAAGGCGGTCTCGTTCAAGGTCGCGGCGACCGAGGAGTTCAAGGAGCGCCAGCAGCGCACCCTGGACGGCGCCCGCATCCTCGCCGAGCGTCTGGTGCAGTCGGACGTCACCGAGGTCGGCGTCTCCGTCCTGTCCGGCGGCACGGACGTGCACCTGGTCCTGGTGGACCTGCGCAACTCCGAGCTGGACGGCCAGCAGGCCGAGGACCGGCTCCACGAGCTGGGCATCACGGTCAACCGGAACGCCATCCCCAACGACCCGCGGCCGCCGATGGTCACCTCGGGTCTGCGGATCGGCACGCCGGCGCTGGCCACCCGCGGTTTCCAGGCCGAGGACTTCACGGAGGTCGCCGAGATCATCGCGTCCGCCCTGAAGCCGTCGTACGACGCGGACGACCTGAAGGCCCGCGTCGTCGCGCTCGCCGGGAAGTTCCCGCTGTACCCCGGCCTGAAGTAGTCCGGACCTGCGTATTTGCACGTTGGGGAGGGGCACCGCGCACACTGAACAGTGAGCGCGGTGCCCCATCCCTTGGGGGGTGTCCCGTCGATCATGGCCGGGATCCGGCCCTGACCAGTCAGACACCCCTTTGTCCCCGCTCTTCGGGCCCACCCCGCCCGTACCGCACCACCCGGCAGACAACGGCGTCTACCAACCCTTAGGAGTCACCCCGTGGCCATCTCGGTCTTCGACCTGTTCTCGATCGGCATCGGCCCGTCCAGCTCCCATACGGTCGGCCCCATGCGCGCCGCCCGTATGTTCGCGCGCCGGCTGAAGAACGAGGGCCTGCTCGCCCACACCGCCTCGATACGCGCCGAGCTCTTCGGTTCGCTCGGCGCCACCGGCCACGGCCACGGCACCCCCAAGGCCGTCCTGCTCGGCCTGGAGGGCGAGTCCCCCCGTACCGTCGACGTCGAAACGGCGGACGACCGGGTAGAGGCGATCCGCACCACCGGCCGGATCAACCTCCTCGGCATGCACGAGATCGCCTTCGACGCCGACAAGCAGTTGGTCCTGCACCGCCGCAAGAGGCTGCCGTACCACGCCAACGGCATGACCGTCTTCGCGTACGACCACGAGGGCGCCCTGCTCCTGGAGAAGACGTACTACTCGGTCGGCGGCGGCTTCGTCGTCGACGAGGACGCCGTGGGCGAGGACCGGATCGTGCCCGACGACACGGTCCTCAAGCACCCGTTCCGCACCGGCGACGAGCTGCTGCGGCTCGCCCGCGAAACCGGCCTGTCGATCTCCTCCCTGATGCTGGAGAACGAGCGCGCCTGGCGCACGGAGGACGAGATCCGCTCCGGCCTGCTGGACATCTGGCGCGCCATGCAGGCGTGCGTGTCCCGCGGCATGGCCCGCGAGGGCATCCTGCCCGGCGGCCTCAAGGTCCGCCGCCGCGCCGCGAACACCGCCCGCCAGCTGCGCGCCGAGGGCGACCCCCAGACCCACGCGATGGAGTGGATCACCCTCTACGCGATGGCGGTCAACGAGGAGAACGCCGCGGGCGGCCGCGTCGTCACCGCCCCGACGAACGGCGCCGCCGGCATCATCCCGGCCGTGCTGCACTACTACATGAACTTCGCGGCCGGCGGCGCGACCGAGGCGGAGAAGGACGACAGCATCGTCCGCTTCCTGCTGTCGGCCGGCGCCATCGGCATGCTGTTCAAGGAGAACGCCTCGATCTCCGGCGCCGAGGTCGGCTGCCAGGGCGAGGTCGGCTCCGCCTGCTCCATGGCGGCGGGCGCCCTCGCCGAGGTCCTGGGCGGCACCCCCGAGCAGGTCGAGAACGCCGCCGAGATCGGCATGGAGCACAACCTGGGCCTCACCTGCGACCCGGTCGGCGGCCTCGTCCAGATCCCGTGCATCGAGCGCAACGGCATGGCAGCGGTCAAGGCCGTCACGGCGGCGAAGATGGCGCTGCGCGGCGACGGCAGCCACAAGGTCTCCCTCGACAAGGTCATCAAGACCATGAAGGAGACGGGCGCCGACATGAGCGTCAAGTACAAGGAGACGGCCCGGGGCGGGCTCGCGGTGAACATCATCGAGTGCTGACGAAAGCGCATCCGATCGGGGATTCCCCGCCTTCGATCCTGGCACGGACCGTCCGCCGCGCCCGGCGGGTCGTCCCTGGGAAGTTCCTGGCGGATCCCCCGGGACAGGCATCCTGCCCGGGGAGCGGTATGCGCTCGGCCGCCACCGCCTACACGCTCATGAAGGTGCGCCAGAGTTCGGCATAGCGGAGGTCGGTGTACAGCATGTAGGCGACCAGGACCCCTGCTGTCAGCGTGCCCGCCCCGACCCGTTCGGAGGCCAGGCCCAGTACGCCGATGGTGGCGAACGAGGCAAGCAGTTGCACGAACGGGAAGTAGACGGCCATGAGCCACTGCCCGCGCACTCGGGCCCGTCGGTAGCCGGCGCTGTACCTGGTGAAGCGCTGCACACGGTCGGCCTCACGGCCGAAGGACTGCAGGACGCGCAGACCGGCAAGGGTTTCCTGGAGATCACTGTTGACCACGCCGGCATGCTCCCTGCGCTAAGCTGCGCCACATGTCTACGAGGTTCGGTTGGTATCAGCGCTTTACGCTGGCTCTGGGTGGAGCCGGCGGTCATTTGCGCTGACCGTCGATCGGACATCCGGAGCCAGCAAGGCAGAGACGATTCGTCTCTGCCTTTCGTCGTTTGAGGCGGCTGGTACACGGAGACACACCTGGGACAGGTCCGGGGCCGCCTCACCAGAGACGGGAACACCCCATGACAACGCCGCCCCACCCCCCTACGCAGACCAACGACCTCCGCGTCACCGGCTTCCAGCCGCTGATCGCGCCCGCGACGCTGCGGGCCGAACTCCCCCTGACGCCGTCCCACGCAGCCCTGGTGGAGAGCAGCCGCGAAGCCGCCAACCGGGTACTGACCGGTGAGGACGACCGCCTCCTGCTGATCGTGGGGCCGTGCTCCATCCATGATCCGCGTGCGGCGCGGGAGTACGCGGAGCGCCTGGCGGCCGCGGCCGCTCCGTTCCGGGACGAGCTGTGCGTCGTCATGCGGGCGTACTTCGAGAAGCCGCGTACGACGGTCGGCTGGAAGGGGCTCGTCAACGACCCCCACATGGACGGCTCGCACGATGTCCAGCACGGGCTGCGTATCGCGCGTCAGGTCCTGCTCAGTGTGCTCGACACCGGTCTGCCGGTCGGGTGCGAGTTCCTGGAGCCGACAAGCCCGCAGTACATCTCCGACGCGGTGACGTGGGGCGCCATCGGGGCGCGTACACCGGAGAGCCAGGTGCACCGTCAGCTCGCCTCGGGACTTTCCATGCCGGTGGGCTTCAAGAACGCCACGGACGGGGACGTGCAGGCGGCCGTGGACGGCTGCCGTGCGGCCGCGGGGAGCCATGTCTTCTTCGGTATCGACGGACAGGGGCAGGGATCGGTCGTGTCCACGAAGGGCAACCCGGACTGCCACATCATCCTGCGCGGTGGCCGGGGCGGCCCCAACTACGGCCCCGAGGACATGCGCGACGCCCTGGCGCTGCTGGCCAAGGCCGGTATGCCCGAACGTCTCGTCATCGACGCGAGCCACGCGAACAGCGGCAAGGACCATACCCGCCAGTCGGGTGTGGTCCGCGAGGTCGCCGAGAGGATCGCGGAGGGCGAGACCGGAATCGCCGGCCTGATGGTGGAGAGCTTCCTGCATGAGGGCCGCCAGGAACCGGGTCCCCTCCCGACGCTCACCTACGGGCAGAGCGTGACCGACGCGTGCATCGGCTGGGAACAGACCGAGACCCTGATCGGCGAGCTGGCCCACGCCGTACGCCGACGCCGAGTCGTGCGCGGCTGAGCACTCGGTCCGATCCCGGTGCGGGTTCCCGCTCCCGGTGCGGGCTCCCGCTCCTGGTGCCGGTTCCCGCTCCCGGTGCGGGCTCCCGCGAGGCCCGCTCCGCATCCGGGGGCGGCTCCCGCACCAGGGCGCACGCGTCCGGCAGCCCCGGCCGCTCGCCGTCCGTAGAGGCCGGGGCCGCTGGACGCGCGTCTGCCGCACTCCACTGCCGCCCTCCGGGCAGGCGGCCCTGCCCGTGACGAGTGTGCGGGCCGTCCGTTTGCCAGTACGGCAACAGAGCTCGCGGCCGGTCCGGCGGGCGTCGCATGATCGTGGCCGGAGCCGGACGTCCGATTCGGACGGGCGCCGCCCGACAGCCGTGGAGGAACCATGCCTCAGCAGCCCGACCGCTCCCCCGCCGTCACGCACCGCATGGTGCCCTCCCCGGCCGGCCGGATCCACCTGGTGGAACAGGGTGCGGGACCGCTGGTGCTGCTGGTGCACGGATTCCCGGAGTCCTGGTACTCCTGGCGCCATCAGCTGCCCGTACTGGCGGCCGCGGGATACCGGGCGGCCGCCATCGATGTGCGCGGCTACGGCCGCTCCTCCCGGCCATCGGACGTGGCCGCGTACCGGATGCTCGAACTGGTCGAGGACAACGTCGCCGTGGTGCACGCGCTCGGTGAACGGAGCGCGGTGGTCGTCGGCCATGACTGGGGGGCGACGATCGCGGCGAACTCCGCGCTGGTCAGGCCGGACGTCTTCCGTGCGGCCGGGCTGCTGAGCGTCCCGTACACACCGCGCGGCGGTCCGCGCCCCAGCGAGGTGTTCGCGGCGATGGGCGGGGACGAGGAGTTCTACGTCTCGCGCTTCCAGGAGCCGGGCCGGGTGGAGGCCGAGATCGAACCGGACGTCCGCGGCTGGCTCGCGGGCTTCTACGCCGCGCTCTCCGCCGACACCATGCCCGCGCCCGAAGCCCCCGACCCGCATTTCGCCGCCCGTGGGGGCACGCTGCGCGAGCGGTTCCCCGACCGGCGTCCCGCCTGGCTGGGCGAGAGTGAACTCGACTTCTACGCGGGAGAGTTCGAGCGTACGGGCCTGAGCGGGGCGCTCGGCCGCTACCGGAACATGGACCGGGACTGGGAGGACCTCGCCCGCTTCGACGGCGCTCCCGTGCATCAGCCGTCCCTCTTCGCCGGCGGAGCGCTGGACGCCTCCACCACCTGGCTGGCGGATGCCATCGAGGCCTACCCCACGACTCTGCCCGGACTGACCGCGTCCCACATCCTGGACGGCTGCGGTCACTGGATCCAGCAGGAGCGGCCCGCGGAGATCAACCGGATCCTGACGGACTGGCTCGAATCACTGCCGGGGTGAACCCGCCCCGGGGTGAACCCGCCGGCCCCGCACCCTCTTGCATCACGCCCCCTTGCGCCGCACCTCATTGCGCCACACCCTCTTGCGGCAACTCCCCTCGCAGTGCACCGAATCGGCCATGCGTTCGCACAGCAACCCGCACCCCGGTCGGCACAGGAGTGCACCAACTGCTCATAACTGAGCAGGCGTTCGCGGCGATCACACATTTTCAGTCACAAGCGACTTCCCTCCCCCGCATACTGGGAGTTCACTGGTCGTGACGAGTGGTGACACAGCCGCCGCGCACGTCAGGCGGTCCGCTGCCCCGGTTCTTGCGGGGCACGGCTGCGCAACCCCGGTCCCTGCGGAGGAAAGAGGACAGCGATGACAGCCGCCCCTCCCGTGACGCACACCCGGCGGGATCCGGCCGTCCGGCCCGGCCCCGCCGCCCCACGAGGTCCGCGGCGCCCCCGCAGCGACCAACCGCCCCGCAGATCCTGATCCTTCCCTCCTGCGGCGGCCCCCGCCGCAGGAGGCTCACGACCTCACCGCCCCTCGGATACGCCGGTGCGGACGGCTGTCCCCCGCTGACACGGCTTCGTCGAAGCGCCGATCGACGACCTCGCGTTCACCGCCCACCGCCCCGGCCCCTGCACGCGTGAATCCATTTCACGCGTCCCCCTTCCCTGTTCTCTTTTCGTTCAGACGAGGTGCACCATGAGCAAGATCGCGCTTCCAGAATTCCACATGCCGTTCGAGAGCGCGGGATGTCATCCGGGAGTCGAGCAGACCAAACAGGCCGCCTGGGAATGGGCGGCGGCCAGTGACCTCACCCTGTCACCGGTGGCCCGGAAGAAGATGATCAGGACCCGTCCCGAACTCTGGATATCCCTGATATTCCCCCGGGCATCCCAGACGCATCTCGACCTGTTCTGCCAGTGGCTCTTCTGGGCGTTCCTCGTCGACGACGAGTTCGACGACGGCCCGGCCGGCCGGGACCCCCGGCTGTGCGAAGGCGCGATCGCCCGGCTGGTGGACGTACTCGACGGCAGCCGGGCCCCCGTCGGCCCCATGGAGCACGCCCTGGACGAACTGCTGGTCCGGACCTGCACGGACAGGCCCGCCGGCTGGGTGCGCCAGTTCCGCCGCGATACGGCCGCCTGGCTGTGGACGTATTACGCGGAGGCCGTGGACCGGGCCGCGGGCCATGTGCCCAGCACGGCCGATTTCGTGAAGCACCGCCGCGACTCCGTGGCGATGCAGCCATTCCTCGATCTGCATGAGATCACTGCCGGAATCGACCTCCCGGAATCCGCCCGCAGCCTGCCCGCCTACATCGCCCTGCGTAATGCGGTGACCGACCATTCGGGGCTCTGCAACGATATCTGCTCCTTCGAGAAGGAAGCCGTTCTCGGATACGAGCACAACACCGTCCGGCTGATCCAGCGGGACCGCGGAGGAACACTTCAGGAAGCCGTGGACGAGGCCGGGATCCTGTTGTCCCGTATAGCCGACCGGGTACAGCGGGCCGAGAAGGAACTCGTCGAGGAAATGGAGGCGGCCGGAATCGAGGGCCTTCCGCGAGCCGCTCTGGAGCGCTGCGTGCAGGACTACCGGGGCCTCGTCCGGGGGGACTTCGACTACCACGCACGGGCTGAGCGCTACACCCGCCCCGACCTCATGGAGGTCGACCAGCAGGACTCCATGTCGCGGAACTTCGCCGCCTGAGCTGACGCGAGGCGCCGCCGGAGAAGAGCCGGTGGCGCCCGCGCGCGGGCCGGGCGGGACGGCCGGCGACACCGGAGTACGGGCCCACACCGGCGATTTCCGGACATTTGTCGCCCCAATGACCCGACCTCTCGCGGCTGCGGCAAACGAGAGGCCCCAGGGCTTCCGGTCCTCCGCCGACGGCCGGAATCCCCTACGACCTGAAGTAGCCCACACCGGCATCGCCGGCGGGACGGGCCGTACCCGCACGGATGGCCCGCCGCTCCCGGCCGTGATCTGCTGGTGCACACGCCCGACGACGCGGAAGGGCCGGAACCGAGCCATGACCGCCGCACCCCCTCCGATATCCCCCTCCGGATCCGGGCCCCGCGCCGGCCGGCCCGCTCCTCCGTACGCCGACACGGTCCAAGGCACCCTCCGCGGCGCGCACGAGCAGGGCGTCGCCGTGTTCCGCGGCATCCCGTACGCGGCTGCCCCGGTGGGCGCCCGCCGGTTCCGTGCGCCGGAGCCGCCGGAGCGCTGGGAAGGCGTGCGGGAGGCGGTGGACTTCGGCCCGACCGCACCCAAGCGGCCGTACGCCCCGCCGCTGGACCGGCTTCTGCCGGACCCCGAGGTACCCGGCGACGGCTGCCTCAATCTCAACGTGTGGACACCCTCGCCCGCGCGCACCGGCCTGCCCGTCCTCGTCTGGATCCACGGCGGCTCGCTGCTGCACGGCTCGTCGGCCGTGCCGCTGTACGACGGGGCGGCCTTCGCCCGCGACGGCGTGGTGTGCGTGTCGGTCAACTACCGCCTGGGCATCGAGGGCTTCGGGGTGTTCCCGGACGCCCCCGCCAACCGGGGTCTGCTCGACCAGCTCGCGGCGCTCGGCTGGGTGCGGGACAACATCGCGGCGTTCGGCGGCGATCCGGACCTGGTCACGGTGTGCGGGGAGTCGGCGGGCGCCATCTGCATCGGTGCGCTGCTCGCCGCACCACGGTCCCGGGGCCTCTTCCGGCGTGCCGTGCTGCAGAGCGGGGTGCCGTCCGCGGTGTCCGTGGCCGCGGGCCGCCGTACGACCGGGCTGATCGCCCGACGGCTCGGGGTCGCGGCCACGGCGCGGGCGCTGGCGGCCGTCGGCCCTGCCGCGCTGCTGGCCGCGCAGACCGAAGTGACCGGCGGCGGCTCCCCGTTGACCGGCGGGCACGCGTTCCGGATCGTGGTGGACGGCGATCTGCTGCCGCGCGATCCCGACGCGGCGCTCCGGGACGGGGCCGCGTCAGGGGTCGGTCTGCTGATGGGAGCGAACACCGAGGAGTACCGGCTCTGGTTCGTGCCCAGCGGTCTCACCGAGCGGCTCTCCCGTACGAAACTCCGGCTGGCGCTGCTGAAGTTCAGGGTGCCGGGCGCCACGGCCCGTACGTACCGCGCCAACCGCCCCGGTGCCACGCCCGGCGAGCTGCTCGGCGCCCTCGCCACCGACCTCCTGCTGCGCGTACCGCTGAACCGGCTGGCCGACGCCCGGGGGGCCGCACCGGCGGCCACCCACCTCTACGAGTTCGGCTGGCCCTCCCCCGTACTGCGGCTCGGCGCCTGCCACGGGCTGGAGATCGGCTTCGTCTTCGACAACCTGGCCGGGCCGGACGCGGTGGCGCTCGCGGGCGAGGACGCCCCGCAGGAACTGGCCGACGCGATGCACGCGGCATGGATACGGTTCGCCGCGACCGGCGACCCGGGCTGGCCGGCCTGGGACGCCTCGCGTCCGGTGATGCGCTTCGGGCCCGGGACCCCCGAGCTGGTGCGCGCCCCGCGCGACGACGAGCTGCGCGGCTGGCCGCCGTACCGGTAGGGCCGGCCGCCCCCTTCCGGACCGACAAACACACAGAGACCTCCCGACGTCCATGGGAACACCGGACGTTCACCCGAAGGGGGCATTAGGTAAGGCTCGAACGTTTCTGCACCACCGCACACCGGGACCCTCGGGTTAGGTTCACCGACTGTCACCTCACCGACTGTCACCCAGGCCCGGGTACCCACGCGGGTTCGGCGCTGCGAGGAGAGGCATCATGACCGAGAGGCCTGCCCCCACGGCATCCCCCGCCCTGGTACCGCTGCCCGAGCCGTGCGGCCGGGTGTACCGCAGAGGCGGACGCACGGTGGTGGCCCTGCGCGACGAGATCGACATCGCGACCGCCGCTCTCATCGCACCGGCCCTGGACGTGGCGACGTCGGACGGCGCACCGCAGGTGGTGGTCGACCTGACGGAGGTGAGCTTCGTCGACTGCTCGGGGCTGAACCTGCTGCACCGGGCCCGGCGGCGTGCGCTGGACCGGGACGGACGGTTCTGGCTCGTCTGCGGCAGTCCGCGGATCCTGCGCCTGCTGCGGGCCGGCCGGCTGCACGATCTGTTCCGCCCGGTGGCGACCCCGGACGAGGCCTTCCGTACGGAGGAACCCGTCGGGCCGGCCGGTTCCTGAACGGACGCGACTCCCGGCGCCCGGCCCGCCCGGCACGGGTCCGCGGCCCCCCGGCCCGCCGGCCGGGGGTCACCCGGACGTCAGCCCTTGTTCTGCGCGGCCCAGAACTCGTCGAACGTGAGGAGCCCGTCCCCGTTGGCGTCGTGAGAGTTGATCACGGCCTGCGCGACCGGCACGGTGACGTAGGGGTCACCCAGCTGAGCCATGACGCTCGTGTACTCGGCAGCCGAGATCAGCCCGTCGCCGTTCAGGTCGAACCGCTCGAATGCCTTGCGCGCCGACTCGATGTCCGCCACTGTTCCGCCCCTTCGTATGCCTATCTGACGAAGGTCAGATTAACGGGCGCGACAGATGGCTTTCGCGGCGGCCGGTCGTCGATCATGGGTGGGCCGCCCGCCGCCCGGCGGCCGGTGGCCCGACCGGGGAGCTAACGCGCGATGACCGATGCACTGGCACAGATCCTGGCGGCCGCGGCGCAGGGGCGGTTTCCGCCGCCGGACGGCTCCACGACGGTGGTCCGGCAGCCGGCGGCACGGGATGCCGGGGTGCTCGCGTTCACCGCGCACTCGGTGGTGTTCACGGACGAGGACCCGCGCTGGGTGCGCTCCGTGCTGGCCGCCACCCCGGGCGACGCGCTCGCCGCGACGATGAATCCGCACTTCCTGAGCGCGCTGCTGGCCCGCACGGGCCGGCACATGAACACGATCGACCTGCTCACGGTCGCGCCCGCGCTGCCCGGCGCACCGGAGCCGGAGCTGGAGTTGCGGGAGATCCGCGACCCGGAGCATCCCCGGGTGGCACGGGCGATGAAGTTCCGTGACGAGGTGCGGGTCTGGGGAACCGGGGACGGCGACGGTGTACTGATCCTCGGACGCGGTGTCGCGGGGCGTTGGGAGACCGCGATCGAGGTGGCCGAGGAGGCGCGCGGACAGCGGCTCGGCGAGCGTCTGGCGCGGGCGGCCCGGCAGCTGGTTCCGGACACCGTGATCTGGGCCCAGCAGTCGCCGGGGAACGCCCGCAGCGTACGGACGTTCCAGACGGCGGGCTACCGGCCGGTGGGCTCGGAGGCCCTGCTGATCGCGGGGTGACCCCCGGCCGGTCGCCGGGCCTCCCGGGTTCCCGGGCGTGGGGCCGGGAACCCCGCCCCCGGTTCCGGGCGGGGCTCAGCGGAAGACGCCGGTGTGGCCCAGTGAGTAGCGGCCCGGCTGCGGATAGACGGCGAGGCCGTGCGGTCCGCTGCCCACCGGGATCCGGGCGAGCTGCTTGCCGGTGGTGGTGTCGATCGCGTACACCTCGGCGTTGTAACGCCCCGACAGCCACAGGACCTTGCCGTCCGCCGAGACCCCGCCCATGTCCGGGCTGCCGCCGTTGGGCAGATGCCATTTCTTCGCCAGCTTCTTCTGCGCGAAGTCGAAGACGGAGACGGAGCCCTCGCCCCGGTTGGAGATGTACATCTCCTTGGAGTCGCGGCTGACGTAGAGCCCGTGGCAGCCCTTGCCCGTGGGCATCAGCTTCGGGGTGGTGAACTTCTTTCCGTCCAGCACCCAAACCCCGTTGGCCATCATGTCCGCGATGTAGAACGTGCCGCCGTCGGGCGACAGTTTGACGTCCTGCGGCATGGCGCCCTTGAAGGGCAGCTTCTGCTGTCCCACGACCTTCATCCTCGCCGTGTCGACCTTGAGGAGTTCGCCGGAGAACTCGCAGGAGACGATGAAGTACCGGCCGTCCGCCGAGAAGTCGGCGTGGTTCACTCCCGCGCAGCTGACCGGGACGGCCTTGGCGGTCTTCATGGTGTGCGCGTCACGGAAGACCAGTTCGCGGTCCATCGAGGCCATCACGACGGCGTACTTGCCGTTCGGGGTGAAGTAGAGGTTGTACGGGTCGGAGACGCCGACCGTCTTCCCCGCCTTCCCGGTCGCCGGGTCGATGGCGGTGAGACTGTCACCGACGTCGTTGTTGACCCAGAGCGTCTTCAGGTCCCAGGACGGGACGACGTGCTGCGGCTGCCGTCCGACCGGGATGGTCTCGATGACCTTGTACGTGGCCGGGTCGATCACGGACACCGTGTTGGAGTTGGTGTTGGGTACGTAGACCCGGGCGGGGAAGTCCTTGACGGCCGGTGACAGCATTCCCGCCGCGTCGGCCGCGTACACGTTCGCCGGGTCGAGCACCGGCGGCATCCCGGCGAGTCCCGGCGGCGCGGGCGGGGTGACGTGCTTGGGCCTGACGGGCGCGGCGGCCTCGGTGGCGGCGGTGGACGCCTCGTTCCCGGCGGGAGTTCCGCAGCCGGTGAGTACGGCGAGCAGGACGCCGCCGAGCAGGGCCGCGGTGCGTGTGGTGGAGGGGGACATCAGGTCAGCAGCTCCGTGGTCGTCACCGCACGCAGTTGGCGGCGGTCGAGTTCGGTGAGGAGGAGGGGCAGCGCGGCGACCGTGTCCGCGTAGCCGAAGTGCATGCTCACCACCGATCCGTTGCGGATCTCCCCGGCCACCTTGCGGGTGACGGCCGCGGCGCCGGGCGAGGTGAAGTCGAGGGAGTCCACGTCGTAGGACAGGACGTGCGGGTATCCCGCCCGGACGGCGAGCCGCTGGACGAGAGGGGTGGCGAACCGGGTGCGCGAGGGCCGGAACCAGGTGCCGATGGAACCCGTGAGCCTGCGCAGCCGCTGGGCGCAGGCGGTGATCTCCGCGTACGCCTGCGCCTCGCCCATCGTGGAGATGTCGATGTGGCGCTGGGTGTGGTTGCCGAGGTCGTGGCCGCCGTCGAGGATCCGGCGGGCCATCCCGGGGTGCTCGTCGAGCCAGCTGCCCACGGCGAGGACGGTGACCTGCACCCGGGCCCGTTCGGCCTCGGCCAGCACCGTCCTGGCGATGGCGGGGTCGCCCTGGCCGTGGAAGGTGAGGGCGACGCGGGCGCGGTCCCGGGGGCCGTGGTCGATCTGCACCGGCTGCCCGGGGAAGCGGTGCGGGGCGGGCGCGGGGGCATGCGCGCCGGCGGCGGTGGTGGCCGGCTTCCTCGGTGCCGCGTGGGTGAGGGGCCTCGCCTCCGTCCCGGCGGTGTCCTGGTCCGCGCAACCGGCGGTGAGGGCGGCGGCGAGTGCGGCCCCGGCTCCTGCCCGCAGGGCGCTGCGGCGGTGCACCGCCGTATCGGAGGCTTTCATGTGCAGAACAGTAGGGGCGAGATGTCTGGAAAATAACAATTGACCCCATTGGCGACTTCGCCGGGTCACACGGATGCGCACCGCCCGCACCTCGAGCGATCGATGAATTACCCGTACATGCTCATGCAAACTCGCAGATTTCCAGGTAAGTGACCCAACGCACCTGTGATTCAGCTAAGAAATACCAGCAGATGTCCACCCTTGGGCGTTTTGAGGCTTTGGCGGTGGAGTCGTCCGTCTGCCATAGTCGGGGACACGATCCCCTTGACCCGGGCCAGGTCGTCATAAGCGGCCGTGAACACACCCCCCATTTCACGGCCCCCACACCGAAGCCCCCGAAGCGCCGCACCACGGCCGATCCGGGGGCTTCGGTGCGTCCGGGCGCCCTCGCGCCCGGACGTCAGCGGACGTCAGGGGACGTCAGCGGTTGTCAGCGGTTGTCAGCGGTTGTCAGCGGTCGGAGATACGCATCTCGAACCAGGTGGTCTTGCCTCGCGGCTGCAGGTCCACGCCCCACCGGTCGGAGAGCTTGTCGACGAGGAAGAGACCTCGCCCGCTGACATCCATCGCCTGAACCGGCATGAGGCACGGCAGTCCGCGCGAGGGGTCGCGCACCTCGATCCTGATCCAGCCGCGGCGGCGCAGCATCCGCAGCCCGAAGACCCTGGCGCCGGTGTGCCGCACCGCGTTGCCGACGAGTTCGGACACGAGGAGAACGGCGTGTTCGGCGGTCTGCGAAGACAGCGCCCAGTGGTGCAGCACCACGCACGAGGTGATCCGGCGCGCGGTGGCGGCGGACTCCGGGCGGGAGGGCAGCCGGACTTCGTCCTCCGTCGGGTCCCCGAACAACGCCAGCGCTTTGAACGCCTGTTCGTCCTCGACGGCCGGCATCCTCCGTGCCGCTGTCGCGCTGCTGCGCTGTCGCGGCTGCTCCACACCCTCCAGGCCCGCCATGGACACCATCATGGCCGCAAGGCGGGTGCTCCGGGGCCGTTCCGAGGG
Source organism: Streptomyces sp. NBC_00876 (assembly GCF_045207435.1). Lineage (NCBI taxonomy): Bacteria > Bacillati > Actinomycetota > Actinomycetes > Kitasatosporales > Streptomycetaceae > Streptomyces > Streptomyces sp. NBC_00876. The sequence goes on along the minus strand of NZ_CP108800.1, from coordinate 5,967,029 downwards.
AATCCCTGACCCGGAATCAGTGATTCCATAGAGGTCGGTAGGCATATGCCACTGGCAGAATGTCGCCGCCCACACACCGGCTGACCTGCACGGACACCCCTTCCGGGTGGGTTCACCGGCAGACGGACGGCGCCGAGCCTTAAGGCTGTCCTAAGGCTCGGCCAATCCGCCCGCACGGATGAACGCGACCCGGGCCGTTCCCAACTGTCGTTCGGTCAGAGGAATTTGGCCTTGCCCGGACCCTCCTCGACAAAGCTGCGCATACCGCGCTCCCGGTCCTCCGTGGCGAAGAGTCCGGCGAACCAGGTCCGCTCGATCGTGAGACCCGTGTCGATGTCCGTCTCCAGCCCGGCGTCCACGGCCTCCTTGGCGGCACGCAGTGCGAGCGCCGGCCCCTTCGCCAGCCTGGCGGCCCAGGCGTGTGCGTGCTCGTACACCTCGGCGGCGGGCACCACCCGGTCCACCAGACCCATGGCCAGGGCCTCTTCGGCCTTCACATGGCGGCCGGTGAAGATCAGGTCCTTGGCCTTGGAGGGGCCCACCAGGCGGGCGAGCCGCTGAGTGCCGCCCGCGCCCGGGATGAGACCGAGCATGATCTCCGGCTGCCCCAGCTTGGCGTTGTCGCCCGCGATCCGGAAGTCCGCGCAGAGGGCCAGCTCGCAGCCACCGCCGAGCGCGTAGCCGGTGACGGCCGCGACGACCGGCTTGGGGATCCTGGCCACCGCGGTGAAGGAGTCCTGCAGCGCCTTGGACCGTACGACCATCGCCGCGTGGTCCATCGCCTGCATCTCCTTGATGTCCGCCCCGGCCGCGAACACCTTCTCGCCGCCGTAGAGCACCACCGCGCGCACGTCGTCGCGCCGGGAGGCCTCTTCGGCGAGCTCACGCAGCCGGTCCTGGGTCGCGACGTCCAGGGCGTTCATCGGCGGGCGGTCCAGCCGGATCGTGCCGATGCCGCTGCTCACTTCAAGGGTTACGGTCATGAGAGGCAGGTTAACCGGCGCTAACGACAGGCGGGACAGGCCCCGCGGCGGTGCCGTTCGTCACAGGCGACGACGACGGGCCCGGCACTGTTCGTCACAGTGCCGGGCCCGCCGGTGTTCCGTTGTCCGTGCGCGGGACCTGCCAGGTACCTGCCCGGTCCGTGAGCGGTCCCTACTTGGTCCACTCCGACCAGTTCATGTTCCAGCCGTTGAGACCGTTGTCCGGCTGGATCGTCTTGTCGTGGGAGTTCTTCACGATCACGACGTCGCCGATGAGCGAGCTGTCGAAGAACCAGGCAGCCGGGGTGCCCGAGTCACCGCCGCCGCGTGCGTCCTGCATGCCGACGCAGCCGTGGCTGGTGTTGGTGTTGCCGAAGATGCCGGAGCCACCCCAGTAGTTGCCGTGGATGAAGGTGCCCGACGTGGACAGACGCATCGCGTGCGGCACGTCCTTGATGTCGTACTCGCCGCCGAAGCCGACGGTGTCACCGTTCATCCGGGTCACCCGCAGCTTCTCGCTGATGACCATCTGGCCGTTGTACGTGGTGGTGGCCGGGGCGCCCGCCGAGATCGGGATGTCCTTGATCTGCTTGCCGTCCCGGACGACCTTCATCCGGTGCGAGTCCGCGTCGACGGTGCTGACCTGCCGGCGGCCGATGGTGAAGGACACCGTCTTGACCTGCTTGCCGTAGACCCCGGGACGCCCCTCGACACCGTCGAGGTTGAGGCTCACGGTCACCTTGGTGCCCGCGGCCCAGTAGTCCTCGGGACGGAAGTCCAGGCGGTCGTTGCCGAACCAGTGGCCCTCGACCGGGACGGCGGGCTCGGCCGTCACCTTGATGGCCTTCTCGACGGCCTCCGGGTCGGTGATGCCGCGGGTGAAGTGGATCGAGACGGGCATGCCGACGCCGACGGTGGACCCGTCCTCCGGGGTGTACTGCCCGATGAAGGTGTTCTGCGGAACCAGGGTGGTGAAGGTGGTGTCCTTCGCGGACTCACGGCCCTTCGCGTCCTTGGCGACCGCGTGCACCTTGTACTTCGTCGCCGAGGCCAGGTGCTGGTCCGGCTCCCAGCTCGCGCCGTCCGCCGCGATCTTCCCCTCGACCTCCGACCCCTTGGGGTCCGAGACCTTGACCGTGGCCAGCTTGCCCTGCTCGGCGGAGATCTTCAGCGCCCCGCTCGTGGCGACGGAGTCGGCCCCGTCCTTCGGCGCGATGTTCACCACCGCCTGCGAGGCGCTGGTGTCCTCGGCCTTCGTCCCCCCGCGCTTGCCGCCCTTGCTCCCGCTGTCGGTGTCTCCCCCGCCGCATGCCGTCACCAGCAACAGCAGCGCACCCAGCACCAGAGCCAGCAGACCCGTGGCCCCGCGCCCACGCCTCCTGCTGTCCGCCCCGGCCGATGCCCCCGATATCGGCTGCCCGTTCAATGTGGTCGTCTCCCCTCGCACGGCCTGGCCCCGCCAAGACCCTGGGAGCCTGCAAGGCTCCCTCCCCCGCGCGCTGCACATGCGCGCTCAGCGAAAGATAATCACACCGACTGTGGGCAGATCTCCTCACGAATGTCACCGTTCAGTCCCAACTCGTCCCGGGGCTCGGCCCGGTCGCGGGCGGCGGCGGTGACGGGGCCGGGCGGTCCGGACGGCGCGACCGATTCGGTCGCGCCGTCCGGACCGGCTCCGGGAACACCGGAGGGCTCGTCAGCGGAGTGCGGAGCCCGCCTTCCACTGGCTCCAGTTCAGGTTCCAGCCGCTCAGCCCGTTGTCCGGGGCGACCTTCTTGTCCTTGGAGTTGACGACCTCGACGACATCCCCGATGAGCGTCCGGTCGAAGAACCAGCCCGCCGGGGTGGAGCTGCTGCCACCCTGCACGTCGCGCAGGCCGATGCAGCCGTGGCTGACGTTGGTCGAACCGAAGATGTCCTCGTCGGACCAGTAGTTGCCGTGCAGAAAGGTGCCGGACTCGGTGAGCCGGATCGCGTGCGGGACGTCCTTGATGTCGTACTCGCCGCCGAAGCCGACGGTCCGCCCGTCCATCCGCGTCACGTCGTGCATCTCGCTGACCACCATCTTGCCGTTGTACGTGGTCGTCGTCGGGGAACCCGCGGTGATCGGGACGGTGGAGACGAGCTGTCCGTCCCGGCGCACCTGCATCGTGTGCGCGGCCGAGTCCACCGTGGACACCTGCTCCCGGCCGACGGTGAACCTGATCGTCTTGCGCTGGCTGCCGTACACCTGCGCCGCCCCCTCCACATCGCGCAGCCCGACCTCGACCGTGACCTCGGTGCCCGGTTTCCAGTACGCGGCGGGGCGGAAGTCCAGGCGGTTGTCGCCGAACCAGTGCCCCGCCACCTCGACCGCCGGATCGGCGGTCACCCGGATGGCCCGCTGTACGGCCGCGCGGTGGGTGAGCGGCCGGTTGAACTCGAAGGAGACGATCATGCCGGTGCCGACCGTCGACCGGTTCTCCGGTTTGAAATAGCCGATGAAACGGTGCTCGGGGACCACCGTCGTGAAGGTGGTGTGGCGGGCCGAACGATGGCCCGCACCGTCCACGGCCACCGCGTCGACGCTGTACTTCGCGGCGAGCCCCAGCCGGCCCGCCGCCCCCTGCGGGGACCAGGAGAGTCCGTCCTGCGCGATCAGGCCGCGCACCTCCTGCTTCTGCGCGTCCTCGATCCGGGTCACCCTGACGCTCTCGAGCCGCCCGTCGGGAACCCTCACCCCGACCCGGCTGTCCGCCCGGACGTCCTCGGCCCCGTCCTGCGGGGTGATCCGGATCAGGTCCTGCGACGACCCCGCCTTCCCGCCGATGATCGAATCCGTACCCGAGCAGCCGGTCAGTGCCGCCAGTACGGCCAGTACGGCGAGCAGTCCCGACCGGGCCGGCACGGTCGCCGGGCTCGCCCCTGCCTTCTTCGCTACGTGGTTCACGCTCCCCCAACGACGGGGGCCGGTCGGGGGAAACGTGAGTGCGGGCCCCGTCGTGGGCAGAACAGAGGGGACGACCACACTCGGGGAGCCGCGGCCGGGACGCCGCGTGCCCCCCTTTCGGTGCCGGTCCCAAGAGCCGCGGGAGGCGAGCAGGTGTCGAGCGCAGCCGAGCAGGAGGCAGTGCCGAAGCCCGATACGGGGCCGGCCGGGTCCGCGGTGGAGCGGGTCCCGGCGACCGGATCCGGACCGTCCACGGGTAACGGGCAGCGGCCGCCCACCGTATGGCCCGGTGCGCCGACGCCCCTCGGAGCCCGCTTCAGAGTGGGCCCGGACGGGGTCGCGGGCACCAACTTCGCCCTCTGGGCGGGCGGGGCGGAGGCCGTCGAGCTCTGCCTCTTCGACGAGGACGGTGCGGAGACCCGGATCGCGCTGAGCGAGCTGACCCACGAGATCTGGCACGGCTTCGTGCCCGGCGTGCGGCCCGGCCGGCGGTACGGCTACCGGGTGCACGGCCGCTGGGATCCCTGGACGGGCGCCCGGTGGAACGCGGCGAAGCTGCTGCTCGATCCGTACGCACGGGCCGTGGACGGTGATTTCACCCTTCCGGCCGAGGTGTACGGCCATGTGAGGGACTGGCCGCAGCAGCAGGTCGCCGACACCGTGCGCGACGAACGGGACTCCGCTCCGTACGTACCCAAGGGGGTGGTCGTCCACGATGACGACGACTGGGCCGAGGACCGCCGGCCCAAGACGCCCTGGGCCGACTCCGTCATCTACGAACTGCACGTCCGCGGTTTCACCGCGCGCCACCCCGGCATCCCCGAGGAGCTGCGGGGCACGTACGCCGGACTCGCGCACCCCGCGGCCATCGGCCATCTCAAGCGTCTCGGGGTCACGGCCGTCGAGCTGCTGCCGGTGCACCAGTTCGCCCACGAGGACCATCTGCTGCGGCGCGGGCTGCACAACTACTGGGGCTACAACTCGATCGGCTACTTCGCCCCGCACGCCGGCTACTCCGCGAGCGGCACCGCCGGACAGCAGGTCGGCGAGTTCAAGCGGATGGTCCGCGCCCTGCACGACGCGGGGATCGAGGTGATCCTCGACGTCGTCTACAACCACACCGCGGAGGCGGGCGAGCTCGGCCCGATGCTGTCCCTGCGCGGCATCGACAACCGGGGCTACTACCGGCTCCAGTCCGACGCCCGCCGGTACGCGGACTACACGGGGTGCGGCAACACCCTGCACGTGGTGCAGCCGAACGTACTGCGGCTGATCACGGACTCGCTGCGGTACTGGGTGACCGAGATGGGCGTCGACGGCTTCCGCTTCGATCTGGCGGCGGCGCTCGCCCGCTCGATGCACGACGTCGACATGCTGTCCCCCTTCCTCGCGGTGATCGCCCAGGACCCGGTGCTGCGCCGGGTGAAGCTGATCGCCGAACCGTGGGACGTCGGCAACGGCGGCTACCAGGTGGGGGCCTTCCCGCCGCTGTGGACCGAGTGGAACGACCGCTATCGCGACGCCGTCAGGGACTTCTGGCGCGGCGCCCTGCCCGACGTGCGCGATCTCGGCTACCGGCTGACCGGATCGAGCGACCTGTACGCGTGGGGCGGCCGGCGCCCGTACGCCTCGGTCAACTTCGTCACCGCGCACGACGGCTTCACCCTGCGCGACCTGGTGAGTTACGAGCACAAGCACAACGAGGCCAACGGTGAGGGCAACCGGGACGGGACCTCGGACAACCGGGCCTGGAACTGCGGCGCGGAGGGCGAGAGCGACGACGACGACGTCAACGCGCTGCGCCGCCGCCAGCTGCGCAACCTCCTCACCACGCTGCTCCTGTCGACCGGGGTGCCGATGCTCGTCGCGGGCGACGAGATGGGCCGCACCCAGGGCGGCAACAACAACGCCTACTGCCAGGACAACGAGATCAGCTGGGTGGACTGGTCCCTGCTGGAACAGCCGCAGTGGCGGGAACTGACCGCGCTGACGGCCCGGGTGCTGGCGCTGCGCCACACCCATCCGGTGCTGCGCCGCCGGGCGTTCTTCTCCGGCCGGGCGCAGGCCCCGGACGGGCTGCGGGACCTGGCGTGGTTCACCCGGCAGGGCGCGGAGATGACGGAGGAGGACTGGTACGCACCGGCCGCGACGGTCGGGCTCTACCTCTCCGGCCGCGACATCCCGGGCCGCGACGCCCGGGGCGAGCAGGTGACCGACGACAGCTTCCTGGCGGTCCTGCACGCCGGGGACCGCCCGGCGGACTTCCTGCTGCCGGGGCCGCCGTGGGCGGACGCGTACGAACTGCTCCTGGACACCTCGCGGGAGGACCAGTCCGCCGCACCGGGCACGGTGCACCGCGGCGGGCGGACCCTGACCGTCCCGGCGCGGTCGGTCCTGCTGCTGCGGGTACGGGAGTGAGCCCCGGCGCTCAGCCCAGGATGCCGCGGTCGTAGGCGACGGCGACGGCGGCCGCCCGGTCCTTGGCGCCCAGCTTCGCGAAGACATGGGTGAGATGGGTCTTCACCGTCGCCTCGCTGATGAACAGGACGGCGGCGATCTCCCGGTTCGAGGTCCCCTTGGCCACGAGTGCGAGCACCTCGCGCTCACGCGCGGACAGCGCCTCGTTGCCGGGTGCGGCCGGCGTCCGGACCCGCGAGACGAGCCGGGAGGCGACGGCCGGTGACAGGACGGTACGGCCGTCGGCGGCGGCGCGGACCGCGGTGAACAGTTCCTCGCGCGGCGCGTCCTTCAGCAGGTATCCGGTCGCGCCCGCCTCGATCGCGGGCAGGGTGTCGGCGTCGGTGTCGTACGTGGTGAGGACCAGGACCTTGGAGCGGGCGCCGCGACGGGTCAGCTCGGTGATCGCCGCGACACCGCCGCCGCCCGGCATCCGCAGGTCCATCAGGACGACGTCGGGGTCGAGCCGGACGGCCATGTCGACGCCCTCGACACCGTCGGCCGCCTCACCGAGCACCCGGAACTCCGCCGCCGACGCGAACATGCCGCGCAGTCCGTCCCGTACGACGGGGTGGTCGTCGACGACGATCAGCGTGATGACGCGTGCGGGTTCCCGGTCCATAGCGGCCAACCGTACTGCGCCGACCGAAAGGCCCTATCCCTGACGGACCATCGGTACCCGGGCGCAGACGGCGGTGCCGAGCCCCGGCCCCGTCTCCACCTCGACCGTGCCCGCGATGCGTTCGGCACGGGCGCGCATGCCGCCGAGCCCGAATCCGCCGGCGCCCCGGTAGGGCGGCAGCGCGGCCGGGTCGAAGCCGCGTCCGTCGTCCCGTACGTCCAGCGAGATCTCGTCGCCCATGTAGGACAGGGTGACGCCGGCCCGGGACGCGGCGGCGTGCCGGGCCGCGTTGGCGAGGGCTTCCTCGGCGATGCGCAGCAGGGTGGCGCCGACCTCGTCGTGCAGCGGTTCGGCGGTGCCGGTGACGGTGAACTCGGCGCGCACACCGGTCCGTTGCGACCAGGTGGTGACCGTCTGCTCCAGGGCGCCGGGCAGGTCGTCGTGTTCCAGCGCGGCCGGCACCAGATTGTGCACGGACCGGCGGGCCTCGCCCAGGCTGTGCCGGGCGAGGGCGGCGGCCCGCAGGAGGTGCTCCCGGGCGAGGGCCGGGTCGGTCCCTGCGGTGGAGGTGACGGCCTGGAGCTGGGCGATGATGCCGGTCAGCCCCTGGGCGATGGTGTCGTGGATCTCCGCGGCCAGCCGGCTCCGCTCGTCGGCCACCCCCGCCTCGCGGGCCTGCACGAGGAGTTGGGCGTGCAGCCCGGCGTTCTCCGCCAGGGCCTGTTCGAGGCGGGCGTTGGCCGACTCCAGGGCGGTGATGGTGTCGGTCTGGGAACGGGCCTGCTCGGCCTCCCGGTTGCCGATCTGGGCGAAGACCATGGTGAGGGATCCGTGCACGGCCAGCACGATGGCGAAGACGACCCAGTTCATGAGGGTGGCGGGCGGCAGACCGCTGCCGGACTGGGCCCCCGCCATGATGACCGCGGTGACCAGCAGCCCGGCCCGCATGGCCCGTCGCGGAAGCACCCGGCCCGCGTCGAAGTACCCGAGCACCGCGTAGATCGAGTAGAAGGGGTTGCACCAGGTCAGCCCGAGGGCCAGCAGCGCGCGGACGACGAAGTAGCCCTGCCCCGCCCGCGATCCCGGCCGGGCCGGGGTGCGGCTCCACCAGAGCTGGAGGGCGAGCGCCGCCGGGAGCAGCACCGCGGCGGCGTACACATCCGTGCGGGACATGATGAGCCCGCTGGTCACGGCCGAGACCACGGTGGCCAGGGCGAGCAGTCCGTACGGTCCGTGCCGGAAGAACCGCTCCCACCACTGCTCGGCCGTCGTCACGGCGGTCACCGCCGCCTTCTCCCCCGTGTCCATGGGTGAAGTCTCCCCCCTGCCGGCTACTCCCACCGGAAGGTGCGGATCGCGGCCGCCGCCGCCAGTACGGTCCACAGCGCCATCACCCCGAGATACGCCCAGCTCGGCCAGGCTCCGGAGGCGGCCCGGTCCAGCGCCTGGGAGGCCGCGCCGAACGGGGTGAACTGGACGATGCGGCGGAGGGTGTCCGGCATGGTCTGCACCGGCACCCAGACGCCCGCGGTGAACATCATCACGAAGAAGACGACCGAGCCGATCGCGGCCGAGATCTTGATGGTGCGGGAGACCGAGCAGACCAGGGCGCCCAGGGCCAGCACGCAGGCGACGGCCAGCAGCAGCGCCAGCAGATAGCCGAACGGCTGCCCGGGCAGCCGCACTCCGAAGGCGATCCGGCCGACGGCCGTCACCAGGACGGCGGAGCCGAGTGCCGCTCCGCCGTGCAGCGCGATCTGGGCACCGAGCAGGGCAAAGGGCCGCACCGGGGTGGTGGACATGCGGCGCAGGATGCCGCGTTCGCGGTAGCCGGTCAGTACGGGCGGCATCGCCTGGAGACCGGCCATGATCATGGCGAGCAGCACCGCCACGGGTACGTACAGGTCGATGACGCGACGGCCGCCGAGAGCGTCGTCCGGGTCCCGGAAGGACGGGATCAGTCCCAGGACCGTCATGAGTGCGGTGGGGAAGACGAGGATCCAGAACAGGCTGCCGGGTTCGCGCAGGAAGAGCCGGGCCTCGGACCTCAGGACCGCGAGCTTCGGGCCGGCGGAGGCGGTGCGGGGCGCGGTGCCGGTGTTCGCTGTGGCCATCTCAGGCTGCCCGTTCTGTCAGGCCGCGCTCGTCGGCGGGGCCGGGATGCTCGGTGAGGTCGAGGAAGGCGTCGTCCAGCGTGGCTTCGGCGACGCGCAGTTGGTGTGCGGTGATACGGAGCCGGGCGAGCAGCGAGATGACGGCGTTGACGGTCTCGTCGGTGCCGTTGATGACGACCCTGCCGTTCCTGTTCTCGCACGAGGCCGCGCCGGGCAGGTGCGCCAGCTCGGCGTCCGGCAGCGGCTCGGAGGGGGTGAAGGAGATGACCGTGGAGCTGCCTGCCCCCGCGATCAGCCCGGACGGGGTGTCGAGGGCGGCGACCCTCCCGCGGTCGATCACGGCGATACGGTCGCAGAGGCGCTGGGCCTCCTCCATGAAGTGGGTGACCAGCAGGACGGTGACGCCGCTGTCCCGTACCTCCTCGATCAGCTGCCAGGTGTCGCGCCGCGCCCGCGGATCCAGTCCGGTGGTCAGCTCGTCGAGGACCACGACCCGGGGGCTGCCCACGAGAGCCAGCGCGATGGACAGGCGTTGCTTCTGGCCGCCGGAGAGCCGGGCGAAGCGGGTGGTGAGCCTGGTGTGGAGCCCGAGGCGTTCGGCGAGCGGCCGCCAGTCGGCGGGGTTCGGGTAGAAGGCGCTGTACAGCTCCAGCGCCTCGCCCACCGTGATCTTCGGCTGGAGTTCGCTCTCCTGGAGCTGCGCGCCCAGCAGGAGTGTCACGCGGTCGTGGTCGGCGACGGGGTCGAGCCCGGCGACGCGGACCGTACCGGCGTCGGGGACGCGCAGCCCCTCGACGCACTCGACGGTGGTCGTCTTGCCCGCCCCGTTGGGGCCGAGAATCCCGAAGATCTCCCCCTCGTCCACGGAGAAGCTCACCCCGTCGACCACGGGGCGGCCGGCGTAGGCCTTGCGCACCCCGTTCACTTCGATGACTGCCATGCCCACGAGCATCCGGCCGCACGGCCGCGGCCGGTATCCGCCATCGCGCTCGAACCGGCATCGTCCGATCGGTTGATGCCGGGGTACGACCACCGGGGCTCTTTCGGGTCCTGGCCGGTACCAACCGTGTGCCCGGCGACCGGTTCCGGCTGCCGGGTCGACGGCCGGGTTGATGGCGTGGAACGAGCCACAGTTCGACTCCGTCTCGACTGGTGGTCACTTACCGGTTGTTCACACTCTTTTCGAACATGACGACTTCGGTCCGGACCTCAACGCCCTCTTGGAATTCAGGCCCCCGAGGCCCCCGGGCAACATCGCGGTAATGGTCGGCGAAACGTCCGCTTAACGAACATGACCAATCCGGCAACGGACGAATTCCAGCCAACTTGTTGACGCGGTCCTGACAGAGGCCACTATCTGCTGACACTCTTCACCCCGTTCTGCGCACTGCTTGCTCTGCCCGGACGGCTCACCCCGCCGCCGGTACCCCCCTCGCAGAAGGAGTCCGCGTGAGATCCACGCTCAGCCGTCGTACCACCGCGACCGGCGCTCTGATAGCCGCAGCAGCCCTCCTCGCCGTAGGAGTCCAGACCGGAACAGCCACCGCCACACCGGGCGCCGGCACGAAGACCGCCCGCACGGCCTCGCAGGCCGACCGGGGTGCGCTGCCCAAGCAGCTCTCCCCCTCGCAGCGGGCCGAGCTGATCCGCGAGGCCACCGCGAACAGGGCGGCCACCGCCAAGGAGCTCGGTCTCGGCTCTCAGGAGAAGCTCGTCGTCCGGGACGTCGTCCAGGACAACGACGGCACCACGCACACGCGTTACGAGCGCACCTTCAGCGGACTCCCGGTCCTCGGCGGCGACCTGGTCGTCCAGGAGTCGAAGGCCGGCACGACCGAGAGCGTCAGCAAGGCCTCCAAGGCGACCGCGGCACAGCTCAAGGCCGTGGACACCACGGCGGACGTCGCCCCGGCGACGGCCGAGAAGCAGGCTGTCGGCCTGGCCAAGGCGGCCGGCTCCTCCAAGGCCGCGGCCGACAAGGCGCCCCGCAAGGTCGTCTGGATGGCGTCCGGCACGCCGCAGCTCGCCTACGAGACGGTGGTCGGCGGACTGCAGGAGGACGGCACTCCGAACGCCCTGCACGTCATCACCGACGCCACCAGCGGCGCGAAGCTCTACGAGTGGCAGGCCATCGAGAACGGCGTCGGCAACACGGAGTACAGCGGCCAGGTCACCCTGGGCACCTCCGGGACGTACAACCTGACCGACACCACCCGCGGCAACCACAAGACGTACAACCTGAACCACGGTACGTCGGGCACGGGCACCCTCTTCTCCGGCACCGACGACGTCTGGGGCAACGGCCTCGCCTCGAACGCGGAGACCGCGGCGGCGGACGCCCACTACGGTGCGGCCGAGACCTGGGACTACTACAAGAACGTCCACGGCCGGACCGGCATCAAGGGTGACGGCGTCGGCGCGTACTCCCGCGTCCACTACGGCAACAGCTACGTCAACGCCTTCTGGGACGACAGCTGCTTCTGCATGACCTACGGCGACGGCAGCGGCAACGCCTCGCCGCTCACCTCGCTGGACGTCGCGGCCCACGAGATGAGCCACGGTGTCACCTCCAACACCGCCGGCCTGGTCTACAGCGGTGAGTCCGGTGGCCTCAACGAGGCGACCAGCGACATCTTCGCCACCGCCGTCGAGTTCTACGCGAACAACTCCACCGATGTCGGCGACTACCTCATCGGCGAGAAGATCGACATCAACGGCGACGGCACCCCGCTGCGCTACCAGGACAAGCCGAGCCGGGACGGGGCGTCCAAGGACGCCTGGTACTCGGGCATCGGCAACATCGACGTGCACTACTCGTCGGGCCCGGCCAACCACTTCTTCTACCTCCTCTCGGAGGGAAGCGGCGCCAAGGTCATCAACGGTGTCTCCTACGACTCCCCGACCTCCGACGGCCTGCCGGTGACCGGCATCGGCCGCGCCAAGGCCGAGCAGATCTGGTTCAAGGCGCTCTCCACCAAGTTCACCTCCACGACCAACTACGCGGCCGCCCGTACGGGCACGCTCGCCGTGGCCGGTGAGCTGTACGGCACGACCAGCGCCGAGTACAAGTCCGTCGCCGACGCCTGGGCCGCGATCAACGTCGGCACCCGCCCCGGTGGCGGCACCGACCCCGGCGGCAAGGTCTTCGAGAGCGCCACGTCGGTCTCCATCCCCGACGCCGGTTCGGCCGTCACCAGCTCGGTCGCCGTCACCGGTGTCACCGGCAACGCGCCCAGCACCCTCAAGGTCGGGGTGGACATCACCCACACCTGGCGCGGTGACCTGGTCATCGACCTCGTCGCCCCGGACGGCACCGCCTACCGCCTGAAGAACTCCTCGTCGAGCGACTCGGCGGACAACGTCCAGACGACGTACACCGTCAACGCCTCCTCGGAGGTGGCCAACGGCACCTGGAAGCTCAAGGTCCAGGACGTCTACTCGGGCGACACCGGGAAGATCAACAACTTCAAGCTGACCTTCTGAACCGGTCGCACCGCATGACCCGTCACTGACGCACCGCCCCGCCCGGGAGGAGATCTTTCCTCCCGGGCGGCTGTGTGCGCTCAGTTCGGATTGTCCGCGTGGGTCAGGGTCTCCCAGGCGACGAAGAGGTTGTTGGACCCGGCCGGCCGCTGCTGCTCCGTGAGGGTCTGGGTGTTGGTCATCGCGATGCCCATCCGGTTGTGCAGCGCGTTGAAGCCGACCTCGGTGACCGGGCCGAGGCCGTCCTTGAGACTCCCCCCGCACAGCGACGCCGGAACGGCCGCCCCCAGCTGGTACTTGGCGTGCAGACCGAGGGCGTGCCGCAGCCGGTCGGCGATCTCCGGGTAGAGGTCCTGTCCCTGGATCCGGCCGGTCTCGGCGATGTGCGAGATGGCGGAGAGGCCGTATCCGGTGTGGGTCAGGTCGCGGCAGGTCTCCTGCGAGAGACCGTCCAGATACGTCGACTGGCCCTGCCAGTAGTTGATGATCTTGTCGCGGGTGTCCAGGCCACTGCCCGGCGCGGTCTTCGGCAGCGAACCGTCCGCGGTCACATAGATGTACGCGGGCACACGTCCGCGGAACTTGGTGACGGCCTTGTCGTACGAGGTCCGGTCCTCCAGGAAGACCGAGATGCCGATCGCCGCCTCGGTCATGCTCAGTTCCCAGTTGCCGTTGCTGTTCGAGCCGTTGATGACCTTCGGCAGGTAGACGTTGCGCAGCATGGTGGCGAAGCGGCCCGCGCCGGTCCAGCCGCTGTACGTGTACTTGATGATCTCGGCGGCCCGCGGCCAGGACGAGCCGGCCCAGCCGGTCTGGAGGGGCGCGTTGCTGTTGGTGTGGTCCTGGATCACGGCCGACCAGGCGTCCATGATCTCGATCGCCTTGGTGGCGTAGCGGCTGTCCTGGGTGATGTACCAGGCCAGGGAGAGCGTGTAGGCGGCTATCGCGTCCTCGCGCTCGTCGGTGCAGCCGTAGTTGGGGTTCGAGTACGAGCCGCATTCGACGACGGCGCGCGGCGTGGCCGTACGGGTGAGCGAGGCGTACTTGCTCGCCATCATCTGGTCGTACGCGCCCTTCCAGGGCTGCGCGCCGGCCTGCACCTTCGCTCGTACGAAGTCGAGCTGGGGGCGGCTGACGAGCACGCCGGGGTGGGTGAAGGCCGCGGGTGCGGCGGCCCGCACCGCCGCGGAAGCCGGGTCCGGGGCGGCCCTGCCGGCCGAGGCCGGGGCCATGGAGACGGCGGTGATCAGTGCCGCGAGGGCGGTGGCGAGGCCGAGGCCGCGCCCGATGGTTCCGGTGCGCATGTGGGGGTGCCTTCCGGTGCGGAGGTGGTCCACAACTCGGCCCGAAGCAGAAGGAGTTCACATCCCTGAACATTGAGCCTAGCTGTGAACGCTGCAATGAGTGAGGAACCTAAAGGCATTCCATGGACACGTCAAGGTCTTGTGTTCAGAAAGCGAAGGCCCCGCACCCGGGCGGCCGAAGGGCCCGGCACCCCGGGACGGATTCCGGGGATGCCGGGCCCCCGGCGACGCGGAAGGTCAGCGCATCAGCACGCCCGCACCCTCGCCCGTCGCCCCCGTCGGCTGTGCGACCAGGCCGAGTTCGGCGCCGGTGGCCAGCAGCCGGTGGGCCGGCAGCACCCGCACGGTGTAGCCGTACGGACCGGTGCGGTCGAGGGCGAGCGGGCCCTCGTACAGCCAGCGGCCCTCCAGGTCCTGGCCGCCCGCCGGTTTCAGCGGGAAGACCTGGGCGTCGGTGATCGCGTCGGCGGAGTCCACCCGGCCGGCCACCGCCTGCACCTCCACGTCGTCCGGATCCAGCACCCCGAGGGTGATCCGGACCCGCAGCGCCAGCGTGGAGCCCAGTTCGGCCGAACCGCCGGCCGCGGTGGGCGCCACCGCCTCCACATGGTCGACGGCCACCCGGGGCCAGGCGGCCCGGACCCTGGCCTTCCAGTCGGCGAGCTCCCGGGCCGTGCCGGCGTCCAGGGAACGCCTGGCCAGGGCGGCCGGGGCGTACAGCCGCTCCACGTACTCACGGACCATCCGGTCGGCCAGCACCTTGGGGCCGAGCGTGCCCAGCGTGCGGCGGACCATCTCGATCCAGCGTCCGGGGAGCCCCTCTCCCCCGCGGTCGTAGAAGCGGGGCGCGACCCGGTCCTCGATCAGCTCGTAGAGGGCGTTCGCCTCCAGGTCGTCGCGCCGGTCCTCGTCCAGCGCGGAGCCGTCGGCCGTCGGGATGGCCCAGCCGAAGTCCGGCTCGAACCACTCGTCCCACCAGCCGTCCAGGACCGACAGGTTGAGGCAGCCGTTGAGCGCCGCCTTCATCCCGCTCGTACCGCACGCCTCCAGCGGGCGCAGCGGGTTGTTCAGCCAGACATCGCAGCCCGGGTAGAGCTTCTGGGCCATCGCCATCCCGTAGTCGGGCAGGAAGACGATGCGATGGCGCACCCGGGGATCGTCGGCGAACCGGACCAGTTCCTGGACCAGGCGTTTTCCGCTGTCGTCGGCCGGGTGCGCCTTGCCCGCCACGACGATCTGGATCGGCCGCTCCGGGTGCAGGAGCAGCCCCCGCAGCCGGTCGCGGTCGCGCAGCATCAGGGTGAGGCGCTTGTAGGAGGGAACCCGGCGGGCGAAGCCGATCGTCAGGACGCCGGGGTCCAGCACCCCGTCGATCCAGCCGAGTTCGGCAGCCTGCGCGCCCCGGGTGCGCCACGAGGCGTGCAGCCGTTGCCGCACCTCGGCCACCAGTTGTTCGCGCAGGGTGCGGCGCAGGTCCCAGAGCTGCCGGTCGGGGATCTGCGCGGCGGCGTCCCACCGGCCGGGGGTGCCCCCGGACTCGGTGCGCAGCCGGTAGACCTCGGGGGCGACCCAGGTGGGGGCGTGGACCCCGTTGGTCACGGAGGTGATCGGCACCTCCGGGGCGTCGAAGCCCGGCCAGAGTCCGGCGAACATCTGCCGGCTGACCGCGCCGTGCAGGGTCGAGACCCCGTTGGCGCGCTGGGCGAGCCGCAGGCCCATCACCGCCATGTTGAAGACGCCCGGGTCACCGCCGGTGTACGTCTCGGTGCCCAGGTGCAGGATGCGTTCGGCCGCGACGCCCGGCAGTTCGCCGTCGTCGCCGAAGTGGCGGGCGACCAGGTCGCGGTCGAACCGGTCGATGCCGGCCGGGACCGGGGTGTGGGTCGTGAAGACGGTGCCGGCCCGGACGGACTCCACCGCGGAGTCGAAGTCGAGGCCGGTTCCGGACAGCTCCCGGATGCGTTCGAGGCCGAGGAAGCCGGCGTGCCCCTCGTTGGTGTGGAAGACCTCGGGATCCGGATGGCCGGTGAGCCGGCAGTAGGTCCGTACGGCACGCACCCCGCCGATGCCCAGCAGTATCTCCTGGAGCAGCCGGTGTTCGCTGCCGCCGCCGTACAGCCGGTCGGTGACCTCGCGTTCACCGGGCGCGTTGTCCTCGACGTCGGAGTCGAGCATGAGGAGGGGCACCCGGCCGACGTGGGCCTGCCAGATCTGGGCGTGCAGGGAGCGGCCGCCGGGGAGGGCGAGGACCACCTGGCTCGGGGTTCCGTCGGCCTCCCGCATCAGCGTGAGCGGCAGTTCGTTCGGGTCGAGGACGGGATAGTGCTCCTGCTGCCAGCCGTCCCTGGACAGGCTCTGGCGGAAGTAGCCGTGGCGGTAGAGGAGGCCGACGCCGACGAGGGGAACGCCCAGGTCGCTGGCGGCCTTGAGATGGTCCCCGGCGAGGATGCCGAGCCCGCCGGAGTACTGCGGCAGAGCCGCGGTCACGCCGAACTCGGGTGAGAAGTAGGCGACGGCGGCGGGAAGCCCGGCGCCCTGCGCGCACTGTTCCTGGTACCACCTGGGCCCCTCCAGGTACTCCCGGAGGTCGGCGGAGACCTCGGTCAGACGGTGCAGGAACTGTTCGTCCCGGGCCAGCTCGGCCAGGCGTCCGGCGGACACGGTACCGAGCAGGCGTACGGGATCGCATTCCGCCGCCGCACCGGCCGCCGGGTCGACGGACCGGAAGAGCTCACGGGTCTCGGTGTGCCAGGACCAGCGCAGATTGCGCGCGAGGCCGCTGAGCGGTTGAAGGGAATCGGGGAGGACGGGACGCACGGTGAATCGACGAATGGCCTTCACGTATTCCACCTTTACAGGGGACCTACGAATCCGAGGGGACGCACCACGGTGTGCGCCGCGCCGTCACCCTCGACGGTAGCCGTGCGCGGCACCCGCCTGCCACGGCGCACGGGCGGCCGGGGATGTGCGACCCCGGACGGGCGGCCGCCGTCCGGGGCCGGCCCCACCGGCCCCGCCCCGCACCCGACGCAGATCCAGACACATCCGTCACAGGCGTTATGGCCGATTCCCTCACCTCGTACGGCCTTGTGGGCCTTCGCCCCACAGGGAAAGCTGCCCTGTGGCGCCCGTCGAACCCCGCGTGCACCGGCTCTCCGCAATCCCGCGTGCGCGCGGCGGAGCCCGGCGCATTCAGACCGTCACAGATACGCCCGAGTAGTTAACAAACCACCGGATTGGCCCACCGAGATCCAGGGGAAGGCTTCCCGGGTACCCGGAACGCACGCATTCCGATGACGGCCGGAGGCAATCCATCTCCGGCCCCCGTTCCCCTCGCCCCCGGTCCATCGGTGATCCGCTCACGGTTCGTATGCAATCCGTACGGACCTCTTACGGATTCGGTCCACACCCGTGCACCACACCCCCGCCCCATCCATTCGAGTGCCATTCGAGTGAACGCGGACAGGAGCGGCCATGCCCACACCCCATCAGTCATCCACGGAGCAGCTAGAAAGGACGCAACCCCACCCACGCGGCGCGCGCGTTCAGCCCTCCGCGCCCGTTTCGCGCCCTGTTGAGTCCGAGCTCCAGTCCCCAGGTGATTCCATGATCGGTCGCATTCCCGTCCTCGACGTCCGCCCGCTCGTCGACTGCGGCAGAAGGCCCGCCAAGGCCGTTGCCGGTGAAACCTTCGAAATCACCGCAACCGTCTTCCGGGAGGGCCATGACGCCGTCGCGGCCAATGCCGTCCTGCGGGACCCGAGCGGGCGGCCGGGACCCTGGACGCCGATGCGCGAGCTCGCCGAGGGCACCGACCGCTGGGGCGCCGATGTGACGCCGGACGCCGAGGGCCGCTGGACGTACACCGTCGAGGCCTGGAGCGACCCGGTGGCCACGTGGCGCCGTACGGCACAGATCAAGATCCCCGCGGGGATCGACACCGCGCTCGTCCTCGAGGAGGGCGCCGAGCTGTACGAGCGGGCCGCCGAGGGCGTACCCAAGAGCGACGGCCGCGAGGCGGTACTCGCCGCGGTCGACGCACTGCGTGACGGGTCCCGCCCGGCCGCGGCCCGGCTGGCCGCGGCGCTCACCCCCGAGGCGGACGACGCGCTGGGCCGTCACCCCCTGCGTGAACTGGTCACCGCCTCGCGCCCGCACCCGCTCGTCGTCGAGCGCCGGCGTGCGCTGTTCGGCTCCTGGTACGAGCTGTTCCCCCGTTCCGAGGGCGCCAGGACCGAACCGGCGAAGGCCCCGCGCAAGGGCCGCGCGGCGAAGACCTCCAAGCCGCCCCGGATCATCGGCGGCACCTTCCGCACGGCGGCCGAACGGCTGCCCGCGGTCGCCGCGATGGGGTTCGACGTGGTGTATCTGCCGCCCGTCCACCCCATCGGGACGACCCACCGCAAGGGGCCCAACAACTCCCTCTCCCCCGCCGCGCACGATGTGGGCGTGCCCTGGGCGATCGGTTCCGCCGAGGGCGGTCACGACGCCGTCCACCCGGATCTCGGCACCCTCGAGGACTTCGATCATTTCGTCGCCGCGGCGCGCAATCTGCGCATGGAGATCGCGCTGGATTTCGCCCTCCAGTGCTCCCCCGACCATCCCTGGGTGGAGAAACACCCCGAGTGGTTCCATCACCGTGCGGACGGCACCATCGCCTACGCGGAGAATCCGCCCAAGAAATACCAGGACATCTATCCGATCGCCTTCGACAAGGATCTGCGCGGGATCGTCACGGAGACGGTACGCATCCTGCGGTTCTGGATGGATCACGGTGTGCGGATCTTCCGGGTCGACAATCCGCACACCAAGCCGGTGATCTTCTGGGAAAAGGTGATCTCCGACATCAACCGCACCGACCCCGATGTGATCTTCCTCGCCGAGGCATTCACCCGTCCCGCGATGATGCGCGCCCTCGCCACCGTCGGTTTCCAGCAGTCGTACACGTACTTCACCTGGCGCAACACCCGGCAGGAAATCACGGATTACGTGACCGAGCTGTCCGGTGAATCGGCCTCGTACATGAGGCCCAATTTCTTCGTGAACACCCCCGACATCCTTCCCGGATACCTCCAGGAAGGCGGCCGGCCCGCCTTCGAGGCACGGGCGGTGCTCGCGGCGACCCTCTCCCCCACCTGGGGGATGTACGCGGGGTTCGAGCTGTGCGAGAACACCCCGGTCCGCAGCGGCAGTGAGGAGTACCTCGATTCGGAGAAGTACGAGATCCGGCCCAGGGACTGGGAAGCCGCCGAGCGCGAGGGCCGGTCGCTGGCCCCGCTCATCACCTCGCTCAACCGGATCCGGCGCCGCCACCCGGCGCTTCAGCAGCTGCGTGACGTGCACTTCCACTCGTCCGACAACGACGCCCTGATCGTGTACAGCAAGCGCTCCGGTTCGAACATCGTTCTGATGGTCGTCAACCTCGACCCGCACCACACCCAGGAGGCGACCGTCTCGTTGGACATGCCGCAACTCGGCCTCGACCGGCACGAGAGCGTGCCGGTACGCGACGAGCTGACCGGCACTTCCTATCACTGGGGCAGGACCTTCTATGTGCGTCTGGAGCCGGGCGTCACGCCCGCGCACATCGCCGTCCTGCGACCGTCCCCGCCGACCGGAGGGTCACCCACACCATGATCGTCAATGAGCCCGTCCACGACACGTTCGAGGACACCCCGGTCAAGGACCGCGATCCCGACTGGTTCAAACGTGCCGTCTTCTACGAGGTCCTCGTCCGGTCCTTCCAGGACTCCAACGGCGACGGCATCGGAGATCTGAAGGGGATCACCGCCAAACTGGACTATCTCCAGTGGCTGGGCGTCGACTGCCTCTGGCTGCCGCCGTTCTTCAAGTCGCCGCTGCGCGACGGCGGTTACGACGTATCCGACTACACCGCCGTGCTGCCGGAGTTCGGCGACCTCGCCGACTTCGTCGAGTTCGTCGACGCCGCGCACCAGCGCGGCATGCGCGTGATCATCGACTTCGTCATGAATCACACCAGCGACCAGCACGACTGGTTCCAGCAGTCCCGTACCGACCCCGACGGTCCGTACGGCGACTACTACGTCTGGGCCGACGACGACAAGCAGTTCCAGGACGCCCGGATCATCTTCGTCGACACCGAGACGTCCAACTGGACCTTCGACCCGGTGCGCAAGCAGTACTACTGGCACCGGTTCTTCTCGCACCAGCCCGATCTCAACTACGAGAACCCGGCGGTGCAGGAGGAGATCATCTCCGCCCTGCGCTTCTGGCTGGACCTGGGCATCGACGGCTTCCGCGTCGACGCCGTGCCCTACCTCTACCAGCGCGAGGGCACCAACTGCGAGAACCTCCCGGAGACCCACGACTTCCTCAAGCGGGTCCGCAAGGAGATCGACGCCAACTACCCGGACACCGTGCTGCTCGCCGAGGCCAACCAGTGGCCAGAGGACGTCGTCGACTACTTCGGCGAGTACCGGGGCGGCGGCGACGAGTGCCATATGGCGTTCCACTTCCCCGTGATGCCGCGGATCTTCATGGCCGTACGGCGCGAGAGCCGCTACCCGGTCTCGGAAATCCTGGCCAAGACACCGGCGATCCCGTCCGGCTGCCAGTGGGGCATCTTCCTGCGCAACCACGACGAGCTGACGCTCGAGATGGTCACGGACGAAGAGCGCGACTACATGTACGCGGAGTACGCCAAGGACCCGCGGATGCGGGCCAACATCGGCATCCGCCGCCGGCTGGCGCCCCTGCTGGACAACGACCGCAACCAGATCGAGCTGTTCACCGCGCTGCTGCTGTCCCTGCCGGGCTCCCCGATCCTCTACTACGGGGACGAGATCGGGATGGGCGACAACATCTGGCTCGGCGACCGGGACGCCGTGCGCACCCCCATGCAGTGGACGCCCGACCGCAACGCCGGCTTCTCCTCCAGCGATCCGGGGCGGCTCTACCTCCCCACGATCATGGATCCGGTCTACGGCTACCAGGTCACCAACGTCGAGGCGTCGATGGCCTCGCCCTCGTCGCTGCTGCACTGGACTCGGCGGATGATCGAGATCCGCAAGCAGAACCCGGCGTTCGGCCTCGGCTCGTACAGCGAACTGCCCTCGTCCAACCCGGCCGTGCTCGCCTTCACCCGTGAGCACGGGGACGATCTCGTGCTGTGCGTGCACAACTTCTCGCGGTTCGCGCAGCCGACGGAGCTCGATCTGAGGTCCTTCAGCGGGCGTCATCCGGTGGAGCTGATCGGCGGGGTGCGCTTCCCCGCCATCGGTCAGTGGCCCTACCTGCTGACTCTCGCGGGACACGGCTTCTACTGGTTCCGGCTGCGCAAGGACGCGCCGCCGAGCTGACCGTCCGCCGGTTCACAGGCTCCGGTGCGGGGCGGTTTCCGCCGCTCCGCACGGGGCACTCTTCCCCTCATATCGAGCGCTAACACAGCCTTCTTGGATCTTCCTGGCGTTTCGATCACACCGAGTCGAGTCCGTACGGATCATCCTGACCCGACACGTCCCGCACAGCCGGACAGCCAATGCCGCAATCCGGGACACTCTTCGCATCCTGTGGTGTGCCCGGGGAAAGGACGCGATGCCATGTCGGAGGCTGCATCCGCTCAGGTCACCCTGGCGAACAGCACAGCCCTGCTCCCGTCTCTCGGACCGCTGCTCCATGAATGGCTGCCCCGGCAGCGGTGGTTCGCCGGCAAGGGGCGGCCCATCACCGCCTTCTCGCTCGTGTCGGCGACCGAGATACTGCCGGTGGAACGCACCGGCGACGCCGGCCCGGGACTCCTTCATCTGCTCGTCCGGGTCCATCAGCCCACCATGCCCGCCCAGCCGCCCGTCGACTGCTACCAGTTGCTCCTCGGTGTACGGTCCACGCCGCCGTCCCGGCTGGCACCCGCCCTCATCGGACATGTGACGGACGGCCCGCTGGCCGGCCGCACGGTCTACGACGGACTGCACGACCCGCGCCTCGCGTCGCTGCTGCTGGAGCGGCTGCGCACCCCCGGCCGCCTCGGCGCGCTCCGCTTCGACCGGGGCCCGGCCCCGGTCCCCGACGGCCTCGCCCCCCGGGTGCTGGACACCGAGCAGTCCAACTCCTCGCTCGTCTACGGCAACGCCTACATCCTGAAGATCTTCCGCCGGGTGTTCCCGGGCACCAACCCCGATCTGGAGCTGCCGCTAGCGCTCGCCCGCGAGGGCTGCGGCAGGGTGCCCGCCCCCGTCGCCTGGTTCGAGGCCGCCGTACCGGAACGCCTCACACTCGGCGTGCTCCAGCCGTACCTGCACGACGCGCAGGACGGCTGGCAGCTCGCCCTGCGCGCACTCGCGACGGGCCACGACTTCTGCCGCGAGGCCCGTGCGCTGGGGCGGGCCACCGCCGAGGTGCACACCTCGCTCGCCACGGCCCTGCCCACGCCGGCGCTGCGCCGCGCCCAGACCGACCAGCTGGCCGCCGCCATGGTCCAGCGGCTGGAGGCGGCCGCCCACGCGGTGCCGGAGCTGGTGCCGTACGTCCCCGGACTGCGCACCGCCTTCGACGCCGTGACCGCGCTGGGCCACCGGGGACACAGCTGGGCCGCCCAGCGCGTGCACGGCGACCTCCATCTCGGCCAGACCCTGCGCGGGACCGACGGTTTCTGGTCACTGATCGACTTCGAGGGCGAGCCCGCCCGCCCGCTCCCGGAGCGCCGCAGCCCGCAGCCACCGGTGCGCGACATCGCCGGCATGCTCCGCTCCTTCGACTACGCGGCCCGCTCCCACCGGCCCTGGAACGCCGAATGGGCGGCGCGCTGCCGGGGCGCCTACTGCGACGGCTACGCCGAGACCGCGGGCACCGACCCCCGCAGCGAACCCGAGCTGCTGCGCGCCCACGAGACCGACAAGGCGGTGTACGAGGTGCTGTACGAGGCGCGGCACCGGCCCGACTGGCTCCCGGTCCCGATGGCCGCCATCCACCGCCTGGCCACCGTCGCCGACTGATGCCGGGGCTCCCTCCCGTACCGCGGCATCTCCCGTCCGCCCGCCCCGCCCCGCCAACACCTCCCGAGGAGGCTGTCCCTGTGACCGCCCGCAAGCCGTCCCGCAACGCGCCCGATCCCGCCCCGCCCGCCATCGAAGCCGCTCTCTCCGCGGCCCCCGCCGATCATGTGGACGCCGTCACCGCCGCCGGTCCGGCGACCGGGACCATCGCGCCGGCGGAGTCGGACACTCCGCCCGCCGCCCCGGTCACCGCACCGGCGACGGCCACCGCACCGGCCAAGCGGACGAAGCGGGCCGCCGCGCCACCGCGCCCCCGCCGCGCCGGGGCCGGCCAGGGGGTCCGGCCGGCCCGCGCGCTGGACGACGGGGACCGGGCCCGCCTCCTGGCGGGTGAGCACCACGCCCCGCACGACCTGCTCGGCGCCCACCAGATCCGCGGCGGGGTGGTCTTCCGGGTCCTGCGTCCGTACGCCCGGTCCGTCACCGTGCTCGCCAAGGGGCTGCGGGCCCAGCTGCACGACGACGGCGACGGGTTCTTCTCCGGGCTGCTGCCGATGCCGGCCGTCCCCGAGTACCGGCTCCTGGTCGCCTACGAGGACAACGAGATCGAGATCCACGATCCGTACCGCTTCCTGCCGGCGCTCGGCGATCTCGATCTGCACCTGATCGGCGAGGGGCGGCACGAGGAGCTGTGGACCGCGCTGGGTGCCCGGCCGATGGAGCACCAGGGCGTCACCGGCACCCGGTTCACGCTCTGGGCGCCCAACGCCCGCGGGGTCCGGGTCTCCGGGGACTTCAACTACTGGGACGGCGCGGGCTTCCCGATGCGTTCGCTCGGCTCCACCGGGGTGTGGGAGCTGTTCCTCCCCGCGATCGGGGAGGGGGCGCTGTACAAGTTCGACATCTGCCGCCCGGACGGCACGCACACGCTGCGCGCCGACCCGATGGCCCGCCATGCCGAGGTGCCGCCGTCCAACGCCTCGGTCGTGACGGCCGCGCACCACGTCTGGCAGGACCAGGAGTGGATGGCCCACCGCGGGGACGTCCCGGTGCACGAGGCGCCGCTCTCGGTCTACGAGGTGCACCTCCCCTCCTGGCGCCCGGGCCTCACCTACCGGCAGCTCGCCGAGCAACTCCCCGCGTACGTACGGGATCTGGGGTTCACGCATGTGGAGCTGATGCCGGTCTCCGAGCATCCCTTCGGCGGCTCCTGGGGCTATCAGGTCACCGGCTTCTACGCGCCGACGTCCCGGATGGGGTCGCCGGACGACTTCCGCTTCCTGGTGGACGCCCTGCACCGGGCCGGGATCGGGGTCATCGTCGACTGGGTGCCCGCGCACTTCCCGCGCGACGAGTGGGCGCTCGCCGAGTTCGACGGCCGGCCGCTGTACGAGCACGCGGATCCGCAGCGGGCCGCGCACCCGGACTGGGGCACGCTGGAGTTCGACTACGGCCGCACCGAGGTGCGCAACTTCCTGGTGGCCAACGCCACTTACTGGTGCGAGGAGTTCCACATCGACGGGCTGCGGGTGGACGCGGTCGCCTCGATGCTCTACCTCGACTACTCGCGCGAGGACGGGGAGTGGGCGCCGAACGAGCACGGCGGCCGGGAGAACCTGGACGCCGTCGCCTTCCTCCAGGAGATGAACGCCACGGTCTACCGGCGCAACCCCGGCGTCGTCACCATCGCCGAGGAGTCCACCGCCTGGGACGGCGTCACCCGGGCCACCCACCACGCCGGCCCCGGCGGCTTCGGCGGTCTCGGCTTCGGACTGAAGTGGAACATGGGCTGGATGCACGACTCGCTGGAGTACGTGTCGAAGGAGCCGGTGCACCGCAAGTACCACCACAACGAGATGACGTTCTCGATGGTGTACGCGTACAGCGAGAACTACGTGCTGCCGATCTCGCACGACGAGGTCGTGCACGGCAAGCGGTCGCTGGTCAGCAAGATGCCGGGCGACTGGTGGCAGCAGCGCGCCAACCACCGCGCCTACCTCGGCTTCATGTGGGCCCACCCCGGCAAGCAACTGCTGTTCATGGGGCAGGAGTTCGCGCAGGGCGCGGAGTGGTCGGAGGGTCACGGCCCGGACTGGTGGCTGCTCGATCCGTCGTACGCGGCGGAGAGCGACCACCGGGGCGTACGCACACTGGTGAGCGAACTGAACACGGTGTACGGGGCGACGCCCGCGCTCTGGCAGCGCGACACCGTTCCGGAGGGCTTCGGCTGGATCGACGGGGGCGCGGCGGAGGACAACGTCTTCGCCTTCGTGCGCTACGACGCGGACGGTTCGCCGCTGATCGCCGTCTCCCACTTCTCCCCGGTGGTGCGGCACGACTACCGCATCGGGGTGCCGGACGGGCCGGAGGCCTGGGTGGAGGTCCTGAACACGGACGAGCTGCGGTACGGCGGCGGCGACGTACGCAACGAGGAGCCACTGAAGCCGGAGGCGGTGGCGGCGCACGGCAGGGACACCAGCATCACGCTGACGCTCCCGCCGCTGGCGACGGTGTGGTTCAAGCCTGCGTGAGTGCCGTCCGGAGCCCCGCGGGTGCGCCCGCACCCGCGGGGCCGGGCTTCAGACCGCCGCCGGCAGCACGTCCTCCAGCTCCTGGAGCAGCCGCCGCTTGGGGCGGGCGCCGACCATCGACTTCACCGGTTCGCCGCCCCGGAAGACCATCAGGGTCGGCATCGACAGCACCCCGTAGCGCGCGGTGATGCCCGGGTTGTGGTCGACGTCGATCTGGACGATCTTGAGCCGTTCGCCCTCCTCGGCCGCGATCGCGCCCAGGACGGGGGCGAGCTGGCGGCACGGGCCGCACCAGTCGGCGGTGAATTCGACGAGGACGGGCAACGGTGCGCCCAGTACCTCACCGTCGAAGGTCTCGTCGGTGACCTCGGCGACGCCCTCTACGTGGATCATCTGTCATCCTCCCAGTTCACATCGTGGTTCGGGGCCGCCCGGCAGCTCGGCCGACGCCTCCAGTTCGGCGCGGGCCAGCTGGGCGCCCACCTCGGTACGTACCGTCTGCAGCTGCTCGATGAGCGAGTCGAGCTCGCCGAGCTTGCGCCGGTAGACGGCGAGCGAGGCGGGGCAGGCGTCACCGGCCGGATGTCCGGCCCGCAGACACTCGACGAAGGGCCGGGTCTCCTCCAGGTCGAACCCGAAGTCCTGGAGGGTCCTGATCTGCTGGATCAGCCGCAGATCGTCCTCGTCGTAGGTGCGGTACCCGTTCTCCGCCCGCCGCGTGGGCAGCAGCCCGCGCGACTCGTAGTAGCGCAGAGTCCGCGTCGTCGTTCCGGCCCGTTCGGCCAGCTCCCCGATTCGCATGCAACGACCGTAAACCTTGACGCGGACGTCAAGGCAAGGGCGGACACACGCCGGGCCGGTACGGAGACTCCGTACCGGCCCGGCGTGCATGGGGGCGCTACGCCTTCGCGACCGAGACCTTCCGCTCGCCGTCGCGCGGCTCGGGGACGTCCTGGCCTCCGCCGCCGTGCGGGTCGTCCGCGTTGAGCATCGACTCCTGCCAGGGGTGCTCGCCGGCGAGGACCCGGTCGACGCGTTCCTTGTCGATCTCCTTGGTCCAGGTGCCGACCAGGACCGTGGCGACGGCGTTGCCGGCGAAGTTCGTCAGGGCGCGGGCCTCGCTCATGAAGCGGTCGATGCCGACGATCAGGCCGACGCCGTCGACCAGCTCGGGGCGGTGCGACTGGAGGCCGCCCGCGAGGGTGGCGAGCCCGGCGCCGGTGACCCCGGCCGCTCCCTTGGAGGCGATGACCATGAAGGCGAGGAGGGAGATCTGCTGGCCGGCGCTGAGCGGGTCGCCCATCGCGTTGGCGATGAAGAGCGAGGACATCGTGAGGTAGATCGCGGTGCCGTCCAGGTTGAACGAGTAGCCGGTCGGCACGGTGATCCCGACGACGGGCTTGCTGACGCCCAGGTGCTCCATCTTCGCGATCAGCCGCGGCAGGGCCGATTCGGACGAGGAGGTGGACAGGATCAGCAGGAACTCCCGGCCCAGGTACTTCAGCAGGGCGAAGATGCTGACACCGGCCACCAGGCGCAGGATCGTGCCCAGGACCACGAACACGAAGAGCCCGCAGGTGACGTAGAAGCCGGCCATGATGACCGCGAGGGACTTGAGCGCGTCCACCCCGGTCTCGCCGACCACCGCGGCCATGGCGCCGAACGCGCCGACCGGGGCCGCCCACATGATCATGGCGAGGATCCGGAAGACCAGGCGCTGGATGTGGCCGATGCCGCGCAGGACCGGCTCGCCCGCCGGGCCCATGGCCTGGAGGGCGAAGCCCGCGAGCAGGGCGATCAGCAGGGTCTGGAGGACCTCGCCCCCGGTGAAGGCCGACACGATGGTGGTGGGGATGATGCCGAGGAGGAAGTCCGCGGTGGACTCGCCGGCCCCGGCCGCCTGCTTCTCACCGGCGGCGCGGGCGGCCTCGGTGAGGTGGAGGCTGGAGCCGGGCTCCAGGATGTTGCCGACGACCAGGCCGATGGCCAGGGCGACGGTCGACATCACCAGGAAGTAGCCGAGGGCGAGCCCGCCGACCGCGCCGACCTTGGCGGCCTTGCGCACCGAGCCGACGCCCAGCACGATCGTGCAGAAGATGATCGGCGAGATCATCATCTTGATGAGATTGACGAAGCCGGTTCCGACCGGCTTGAGCTCGACGGCGGCATCCGGAGCGACGAGGCCCACCAGGATGCCGAGCCCCACCGCCACGATCACGGCGAGATACAGGTATTTCGTACGGTCCCGCTTGGCGGCGGCCACTGCCACGAGGGTCTCCTCGGCTCGTCCTTGTCCCTCCCCCGTCCCTGGGGGCTCCGGCGACTATTCCGCCCCCTGTGACGCCGGTCACCCTTACGTGCATTTCGTTCATACGTTTCCGGCCAGGGCCTGTCCGTCGGACCGGGGCCGAGACCCCGCCCCCGGCCTGCCGGACGGGCCCCGGGCAGACTGTGGCCATGCGCTTCCCCCGTACCCGCCCGCGCAGCCTGGCCGGTCAGCTCTTCGCCATGCAGGTGGTGCTGGTGGCGGCCGTCGTGGCGGGGTGCGCCTTCTTCGCGTACGTATCCGGCCGCGGACAGGCCGAGGAGACGGCGGCCCGGCAGGTCCGGGCAGCGGCCCTGGCCGTGGCCGGCTCGCCGTCCGTACGGGAGGCGATCCGCACCCCGGACCCGTCGGCCGCCCTCCAGCCGTACGCGGAACAGGTCCGCAGGGACACCGGGATCACCTTCGTCACCATCATGGATCCGCACCGGGTGCGCTGGACGCACCCGGACAGGGACCGGATCGGTGAGACCTTCCTCGGGCACACCGCGCGGGCGCTGCGGGGCGAGACGTTCTCGGAGACGTACACCGGCACGCTCGGCCCCTCGATCCGGGTCGTCACGCCGATCCGGGACGGCGGCAGGATCGTCGGCCTCGTCAGTGCGGGCATCACGGTCGAGCGGGTCTCCTCGCAGGTACGGGCGCAGCTCGGCGCGCTGGGGCTCGCGGCGGGTGCGGCGCTCGCGCTCGGCGGCATCGGCACGTACGTGATCAACGCCCGGCTGCGGCGGCACACCCACGGGATGAACGCCGCGGAGCTGAGCCGGATGCACGACTACCACGAGGCCACCCTGCACGCGGTGCGCGAGGGGCTGCTGATGCTCGACGGCCGGCGCAGGATCGCCCTGATCAACGATGCGGGCCGGGAACTGCTCGGCCTGGCGCCCGGTACGGTCGGTCGCCGGGTCGCGGAACTCGAACTGCCCGCGCCGCTGACCGGGGCGCTGCTCGCCTCCGAGGAACGGATCGACGAGGTGCATCTGACGGCGGACCGGGTGATCGTGGTCAACACCCGTCCGGTGGTGGGCGGGGAGCGGCGCGGCACCGTCGTGACGCTGCGCGATCACACGGAACTCCAGGCGCTGTCCGGCGAGTTGGACTCGGAGCGCGGGTTCACCCAGGCGCTGCGCTCACAGGCGCACGAGGCGGCGAACCGGCTGCACGCGGTGGTCTCGCTGATCGAGCTGGGCCGGGAGCGGGAGGCGGTCGGTTTCGCCACGGCGGAGCTGGAGCTGGCCCAGGCCCTGACGGACCGCGTCGTCGGCGCGGTGGGCGAACCGGTGCTGGCCGCGCTGCTGCTGGGCAAGGCGGCGCAGGCGAACGAGCGGGGGGTGGAGCTGGTGCTGGCGGACGACAGTCTGATCGACGACGGGGCGCTGCCCGGGACGCTGCCGCAGCGCGATCTGGTGACCGTCCTCGGCAATCTGATCGACAACGCGGTGGACGCGGCTTCGGAGGCGGTGACCGGCGTCGGTGTCCCCGCACAGCGCACGGGCCGGCCGGCGCGCGCCCGGGTCACCGTCACCGCGCTCGCCGGGGACGGTGAACTCCTGCTGCGGGTCGCGGACAACGGGGCGGGGGTCGAACCGGCCGATGCCGCGCAGGTGTTCCGCAGCGGCTGGTCGACGCACGGCGCCGGCCGCGGCCTCGGTCTCGCACTCGTCCGCCAGGCCGTGCACCGCAACGGCGGGACGGTGTCCCTGGAGCAAGGACCGGACGGCGGCGCGGAGTTCACGGTGCGTCTGCCGCTGCCGCGGGGCAGCGGCGCCCAGAAGGAACAGCAGGAGGGGATCTTGTGATCCGGGTTCTGATCGTCGAGGACGACCCCGTCGCCGCCGACGCGCATCAGCTGTACGTGGAACGGGTCCCGGGATTCACGGTGGCCGCGGTCGCACATTCGCGCGCCGCAGCGGTGCGGGCGCTGGAGCGGACACCGGTCGATCTGCTGCTCCTGGATCTGTATCTGCCCGACGGGCACGGCCTCCAGCTGCTCCGCTCCCTGCGTGCGGCCGGCCACGCGGCCGACGTGATCGCCGTGACCTCGGCCCGCGATCTGGCCGTGGTCCGCGAGGGGGTCTCGCTGGGCGTCGTCCAGTACGTCCTGAAGCCGTTCACGTATCCCACGCTGCGCGACCGGCTCGTGCGCTACGCCGAGTTCCGCGCGACGGCGGGCGAGGCGAGCGGCCAGGACGAGGTGGACCGCGCGCTCGCCACCTTGCGCACCCCGCAGCCCGCCCGGCTGCCCAAGGGCCTGAGCGGACCGACGCTGGAGGCGGTGACCCATGCGCTGCGGGCGGCCCCGGACGGCGTGACGGCGGCGGCGGCCGGCCTGGAGCTCGGGATCTCCCGCATCACCGCGCGCCGCTACCTGGAGCACCTGGTGACCGTGGGGCGGGCGGTGCGCAGTCCGCAGTACGGGCAGATCGGGCGCCCGGAGCTGCACTACCGGTGGGTCCCCGAGGGACGCTGACCGGGCGCCGGGCCACGGCCGCCCGGCATGGCCCGAACGAAAGCCCCTAGGACGTTCCTACGAGCCGTGGTATCGGGTGAACGCACCGTAGTCAGGCCGCCCCGGGCCTCTTACCGTGGGGCCGTGCACCCCACCCCGCCTTTCAACGCCCCCGCTGCGCGCAGACTGCGCGAGGCCCTCGGGATGGCTCCCGGCCATGTCGCCTACGGTCTCGGCGCGCAGTACGGGCTCCGGATCAACGCCGAGACGGTGGCCGCTTGGGAGCGCGGGCTGGAACTGCCCTCCGAGTACGAACTCATCGCACTGGCGGGGGTGCTCTGGTGCGCGCCGGGTGAACTGCTGACCGCCGCGCGGACTCTGCGCGAGCACCGGGTCTCCCGGGAGCTGGCGGTGGACGAGCTGGCGGCACGGGTGGGGATGGCCACCACCGCGTATCTGCGGATGGAGGAGTCGGGCCGGTGGCGGGGCAATGAGCGCCAGTCCGCGGCGCTCAGCGAGGCACTGGGGCTGACGCCCGCCGAGTTCGTGACGGCGACCGGGCGCGAGGAGGAGCTGGCCGAGCTGCTGCGCAGCGCCGTCTCGACGCGCTGGCAGGCGTATGTGCGGCCGGTCGCGAAGCTGGTGCCCCTGGACCGGCAGCTGCTCCAGGGCGTACTGGAGCAGCTGTACTCCGACTACCAGACGCTGATGGTGTCCACGCTGAGCTGGAGCAGCACGGGCGCGGACCGGCCCGGCGGGACCGGGGCCGGGGGCCGCGCGTTCCTGGACCGGATCGTGGATCGGTTCTGGCTGACGACCGACGGGTAGGCGGGCCGGGGACGGCTGCGCGTGTGACCGTCGTCCGGCCGGACGACGGTCACACGCGCCCCGGGGTGCGGCACTGCCCGGTCAGAAGACCGATTCGGCCTCGTGCATCCGGTCCAGGGGAACCGTCTTGAGCTGCGTGACCGCGTCGGCGAGCGGCACCATCTGGATTTCGTTGCCGCGCAGCGCCGTCATCCGGCCGAAGTCGCCCCGGTGCGCAGCCTCCACCGCGTGCCAGCCGAAGCGGGTGGCGAGCACCCGGTCGTACGCGGTCGGCGTGCCTCCGCGCTGCACATGGCCCAGGATGACCGGCCGGGCCTCCTTGCCGAGCCGGGTCTCCAGCTCGACGGCGAGGCGGTTGCCGATGCCCTGGAAGCGCTCGTGGCCGAACTGGTCGATCGCGCCCTTGGCGTACGGCATGGAGCCCTCGGCCGGGTGCGCGCCCTCGGCGACGCAGATGACCGCGAACTTCTTGCCGCGCGCGAAGCGCTCCTCGACCATCTTGACCAGGTCCTCGACCTGGAACTTCCGCTCGGGCAGACAGATGCCGTGCGCGCCGCCGGCCATGCCGGACTCCAGCGCGATCCAGCCCGCGTGGCGTCCCATGACCTCGACGACCATGACGCGCTGGTGGGACTCGGCGGTGGTCTTCAGCCGGTCTATGGCCTCGGTGGCGACGCCCACCGCGGTGTCGAAGCCGAAGGTGCGGTCGGTGGCCGAGATGTCGTTGTCGATGGTCTTGGGGACGCCGACGACGGGCATTCCGGCGTCCGACAGCATCCGGGCGGCCGTGAGGGTGCCCTCGCCGCCGATCGGGATCAGCGCGTCCATGCCGTAACGGCGGCTCAGCTCGGCGCAGTTCTCGGCCGCTTCGCGCAGCCGGTCGCGTTCCAGTCGAGCGGAGCCGAGGATGGTGCCGCCGCGGGCCAGGATGCCGCTGACCGCGTTGAGGTCGAGGGGGCGGAAGTGGCCGTCGAGGAGGCCCTTGAAACCGTCCTCGAATCCGATGACCTCATCGCCGTGACCCACCACGGCACGGTGCACGACCGAGCGGATCACTGCGTTCAGGCCTGGGCAGTCGCCGCCTGCGGTGAGAACTCCGATGCGCATCGTGCTGTATCTCCTGCTCGCTGGGGGCCCGTCCTGTGCTGTGCGGGCCGGGGCAACGGCGTCATCCCCCGTACCGTGAGTCACGACGAGTGTCCCACGTCAGGTCCGTACCTCGCGCTTTCGGCTGCTCCAAGGGCTGCCGGCGGGCTATGGCCAGGGGCTTTCGTCCGGCGGGCGGCCTCTCGGCCCCCGCAGGTATCGTCAAACAGGCGATACCGCTCGAACCGGACAACGTGCCGGACAAGAGATGACGGGAGAGCACGCGTGACGCGCAGCGTGTACGTGACCGGGATCGACCGGGGGGACGGCCGCCAGGTCGTCGACCTGGGCGTCATGGAGCTCCTGACGCGTCAGGTGGACCGGGTCGGGGTGTTCCGGCCCCTGGTCCACGACGACCCCGACCGGCTCTTCGAGCTGCTGCGGGCCCGCTACCGGCTCTCCCAGGACCCGGGGACCGTCTACGGCCTCGACTACCACCAGGCCTCCGCGATCCAGGCGGAGCAGGGTACCGACGAACTGGTCTCCCGGCTCGTCGAGCGCTTCCACCGGGTGGCCGCGGAGTACGAGGTCGTCCTGGTCCTCGGCACCGACTTCGCCGCCACCCAGCTCCCCGACGAGCTGGCCCTCAACGCCCGCCTCGCCAACGAGTTCGGCGCGTCGGTGATCGCGGTGGTCGGCGGCCAGGACGAGAACGCGGAGTCGGTGAAGGCCGAGACGCGCAACGCCTACCGCGCGTACGCCGGTCTGGGCTGCGACGTGCTCGCGATGATCGTGAACCGGGTGGCCTCCGCGGACCGCGACGTGATCGCGGAGCGGCTCTCGGCCACGCTGCCGGTGCCTTGCTCGGTGCTGCCCGACGACCCGGCCCTCTCGGCGCCGACCGTCGCGCAGATCACCGCGGCGCTGGACGGCACGGTGCTGCTCGGCGACGACGCGGGCCTGGCCAGGGACGCGCTGGACTTCGTGTTCGGCGGCGCGATGCTGCCGAACCTGCTGAAGGCGCTGACGCCCGGGTGCATGGTGGTGACGCCCGGGGACCGATCGGACCTGGTGGTCGGCTCGCTGGCCGCGCACAGTGCGGGCACACCGCCCATCGCGGGCCTGCTGCTGACCCTGAACGAGCGGCCGGGCGAGGAGATACTCAAGCTGGCCGCACGGCTCGCACCGGGCACCCCGGTCGTGTCGGTGGCCGGCGGCTCCTTCCCCACCGCCGGGGAGCTCTTCGCCCTGGAGGGCAAGCTCAACGCGGCGACGCCGCGCAAGGCCGAGACGGCGCTGGGGCTCTTCGAGCGCCACGTCGACACCGGGGCCCTCCTGGACCGGATCTCGGTCGCCCGCAGCGGCCGGGTCACGCCGATGATGTTCGAGCACGAACTCCTGGAGCAGGCGCGCGCGGACCGGCGCCGGGTGGTGCTGCCGGAGGGCACGGAGGAACGCGTACTGCGCGCCGCCGACGTCCTGCTGCGCCGCGACGTCTGCGACCTGACCCTGCTGGGCGACCCCGACGTCATCCGCAAGAAGGCCGCCGACCTCGGCATCGACCTGGCCGGCACCCAGCTCATCGACCCGCAGACCTCCGAGCTGCGCCAGGCCTTCGCCGAGCGGTACGCGAAGCTGCGGGCCCACCGCGGGGTGACGGTCGAGCTCGCGTACGACGTCGTCTCGGACGTCAACTACTTCGGCACCCTGATGGTCCAGGAGGGGCTCGCGGACGGCATGGTCTCCGGGGCCGTGCACTCCACGGCGGCGACGATCCGCCCGGCCTTCGAGATCATCAAGACCAAGCCGGACGCGTCGATCGTCTCGTCGGTCTTCTTCATGTGCCTCGCCGACAAGGTCCTGGTGTACGGCGACTGCGCGGTCAACCCGGACCCGGACGCGGAGCAGCTCGCGGACATCGCGGTGCAGTCCGCGGTGACCGCCGCCCGCTTCGGTGTCGAGCCGCGGATCGCGATGCTCTCGTACTCGACCGGCACGTCGGGCACGGGCGCGGATGTCGACAAGGTCCGCGCGGCGACGGACCGGGTGCGCGCGAGCCGCCCGGACCTGATGATCGAGGGTCCCATCCAGTACGACGCCGCGGTGGAGCCGAGCGTCGCCGCGACGAAGCTGCCCGGGTCCGAGGTGGCGGGCCAGGCGACGGTCCTGATCTTCCCGGACCTGAACACCGGCAACAACACCTACAAGGCCGTGCAGCGCTCGGCGGGCGCCGTGGCCGTCGGCCCGGTGCTCCAGGGGCTGCGCAAGCCCGTCAACGACCTGTCCCGGGGCGCGCTCGTCCAGGACATCGTCAACACCGTGGCCATTACGGCGATCCAGGCACAGGGCGAGGAGTGACCCGCATGACCACCACCGAA
Organism: Streptomyces sp. NBC_00876; assembly: GCF_045207435.1. Taxonomy (NCBI): domain Bacteria; kingdom Bacillati; phylum Actinomycetota; class Actinomycetes; order Kitasatosporales; family Streptomycetaceae; genus Streptomyces; species Streptomyces sp. NBC_00876. The sequence continues at coordinate 5,932,570 of NZ_CP108800.1, read as the reverse complement.
GAGGACGCGGCAGCCGCCCCGGGAGCGAGCCGTGTGCTCGTCCTCAACTCCGGCTCCTCCTCCGTGAAGTACCAGCTCCTCGACATGCGCGACCACTCCCGGCTCGCGTCCGGCCTGGTCGAGCGGATCGGCGAGGAGACCTCCCGGCTCGTCCACACCCCGCCGGCCGGCGGCGGGGGCCAGGTCCGCGAGCGCCTCGGCCGGTTCCCCGACCACGAGGCGGCGCTCAGGGCGGCGGCCGAGGAACTGGCGGCCGACGGGCTCGGCCTGGACTCCCCCGAACTGGCGGCGATCGGCCACCGGGTGGTGCACGGCGGGCTGCGCTTCACCGAGCCGACCGTGATCACCGACGAGGTGCTCAAGGAGATCGAGCGCCTGGTCCCGGTGGCGCCGCTGCACAACCCGGCGAACATCACCGGCATCCGGACCGCCCAGGCGCTGCGCCCCGACCTGCCGCAGGTGGCGGTCTTCGACACCGCGTTCCACACGACGATGCCGGAGTACGCGGCCCGGTACGCGATCGACGTGGAGACGGCCGACGCCCACCGGATCCGGCGCTACGGATTCCACGGCACCTCGCACGCGTACGTCTCCCGCAAGACGGCCGAGCTGCTGGGCCGGGCCCCCAAGGACGTCAACGTCATCGTGCTGCACCTGGGCAACGGCGCCTCGGCGTCGGCGGTCGCGGGCGGGCGGTGCGTGGAGACGTCGATGGGACTGACCCCGCTGGAGGGGCTGGTCATGGGGACGCGTTCAGGGGACATCGATCCGGCCGTCACCTTCCACCTCAAGCGGGTGGCCGGAATGTCGGCGGACGAGATCGACGTACTGCTCAACAAGAAGAGCGGCCTGGTCGGCCTCTGCGGCGACAACGACATGCGGGAGATCCGGCGCCGGATCGACGAGGGCGACGCACGGGCGGCGCTCGCCTTTGACATCTACGTCCACCGGCTGAAGAAGTACATCGGCGCCTATTCGGCGGTGCTCGGGCGGGTGGACGCGGTGGTGTTCACGGCCGGGGTCGGGGAGAACTCGAGCCCGGTGCGGGAGGCTGCGATCGGCGGTCTGGAGGAGCTCGGCCTCGTGGTGGACGCGGATCTCAACGCCGTACGGTCCGGCGAACCGCGGCTGATCTCGCCGGATTACGCACGGGTCGCGGTCGCCGTGGTGCCGACGGACGAGGAGCTGGAGATCGCGAACCAGACCTTCGCACTGGTCGACAACTGAGCACCCCCGCGCCCCTTTGTATCTTCCACCAGACGGAATATTCCGCAGCGAAACAAACCGATAGGATCCGCCTCATGCGCCGTTCCAAAATCGTCTGCACCCTCGGTCCCGCCGTCGACTCCCATGAGCAGCTCGTCGCTCTGATCGAGGCCGGCATGAGCGTGGCCCGATTCAACTTCAGTCACGGTTCCCACGCGGAGCACCAGGGTCGTTACGACCGGGTCCGCAAGGCCGCCGCCGAGACCGGCCGGGCGGTCGGCGTGCTCGCCGACCTCCAGGGCCCGAAGATCCGCCTCGCGAAGTTCGCCGAGGGCCCGGTCGAACTGGTCCGCGGGGACGAGTTCGTCATCACCGCCGAGGACGTCCCCGGGGACAAGTCGATCTGCGGCACGACCTACAAGGGCCTGCCCGGTGACGTCTCCAAGGGCGACCCGATCCTGATCAACGACGGCAACGTCGAGCTGAAGGTCGTCTCCGTCGACGGCCCCCGGGTCCGCACCATCGTCATCGAGGGCGGGGTGATCTCCGACCACAAGGGGATCAACCTGCCGGGCGCCGCGGTCAACGTCCCGGCCCTGTCCGAGAAGGACGTCGACGACCTGCGCTTCGCCCTGCGGATGGGCTGCGACCTGGTCGCGCTCTCCTTCGTGCGCGACGCCGACGACGTCAAGGACGTCCACAAGGTCATGGACGAGGAGGGCCGCCGGGTCCCCGTCATCGCCAAGGTCGAGAAGCCGCAGGCCGTCGAGCACATGGAGGGCGTCGTCATGGCGTTCGACGGTGTGATGGTCGCCCGCGGCGACCTCGCCGTCGAGTACCCGCTGGAGAAGGTCCCGATGGTGCAGAAGCGCCTGGTGGAGCTCTGCCGCCGGAACGCCAAGCCGGTGATCGTGGCGACCCAGATGATGGAGTCGATGATCACCAACTCCCGTCCGACCCGCGCCGAGGCGTCCGACGTCGCCAACGCGATCCTGGACGGCGCGGACGCGGTCATGCTCTCGGCGGAGTCCTCGGTCGGCGCGTACCCGATCGAGACGGTCAAGACGATGTCGAAGATCGTCGTCGCCGCCGAGGAGGAACTCCTCTCCAAGGGCCTCCAGCCCCTGGTCCCGGGCAAGAAGCCCCGCACCCAGGGCGGTTCGGTGGCCCGCGCGGCCTGCGAGATCGCGGACTTCCTGAACGGTGAGGCCCTGGTCGCCTTCACCAAGTCCGGCGACACCGCCCGCCGCCTGTCCCGCTACCGCGCCTCGCAGCCCATCCTGGCCTTCACCACGGACGAGTCCACCCGCAACCAGCTGGCCCTCAGCTGGGGCGTCGAGGCCCACGTGGTCCCGCACGTGGACAACACGGACGCCATGGTGGACCTGGTCGACGCGGAGCTGCTGAAGCTGAACCGCTACAACGCCGGCGACACGATGGTCATCACGGCCGGCTCGCCCCCCGGTGTCCCCGGCACGACCAACATGGTGCGCGTGCACCACGTGGGCGGCCAGGGCCGCGACTGACCGCGCCCGCCCCGGACATGACTGTGGGCCGCACCCCCGAGGGGTGCGGCCCACAGCCGTTGTGCGGCTCCCGGACGGGATCGTGGTGACTAGCTGTTGCCGCCGGTGAAGTAGTTCTGCAGGCCCGGCACCGTCAGCGTCCCGCCGAACTGGCCTGCCTGCGTCACCTTCACGTGGGTGAAGAAGGCGAACGGCACGTTCAGCGGCGGCGGGGTCTCCGGGCTGAAGGTGATCGGGATGAGGCCGAAGAGGTTGCCCTTCAGCTCCTCCGTGTACATCGTCACCGTGCCGTTGCGGATGGTGGAGGTGGAACCCTTCCGCGCCTTGACGTGGCCGGTCACGCCCGACTGCGGGCCCACCGTCAGCTGGTGGAGGTCCTTGATGTCGACGGAGGACGCGGTGAACTTCAGCACCTTCTTCGTGGTGCCGTCGCCCTTCTCCACCTCGACGATGCCCTTGTAGTCGAGTCCGCTCAGGGTGAGCAGCGAACTCTCCAGGATCCACGGGTCGTTCGGGAGGCGGGGGATGCCCTGCTCCAGATCGGCCGCGGCCAGCGCCTTGGGGTCGGCGGTCGGACACGGGAAGGGCTGCTTGGCGCCGTCCGGGATGTCCTCGTCCTTCTTCGGGTCGAGTCCCTTGACGTCCTCGTCGAGCTCCTTGACCGGCTTGCCCGCCTTGTCCGCCGCTTCGCGGATGGCGTCGGTGGTCTTGTCGGCCGCGTCCTTCGCCGCGTCCGTGGCCTTTTCGACGGGCTTGTCGGCCGCCTCGCCGGTGGCGCTCGCAGAGGGCTCCGGGGACGCGGTCGTGGCGCTCGGGGACGGGCTCGCCGTCGGCTCGTCCGGTCCGTCGAAGAGGTCCTTGAGCTTGTCGCCCCAGCCCAGCGGGTCGAGCGGGTTCGTCGACTTCGTGGGCGTGGGAGACGGGCTCGCCGTCGCGGCCGGGGCGTCCGCACTCTGCTTGGCAGCGTCGGCCGCCGCGTCGTCCGTGGCGCTCGCCGACGGGGTGGCCGAGGGCTTCGGGGTCGCCTCGTCGCTCGTGTCCGGCGCGGGCTTGCCGCTCTCGGTGGCCGACGGGGACGGCGTCTTCGACGCCGAGGGCGACGGCTGCGCCGACTCGCTCGGCTCGTCGGAGCGGGTCACACAGGGGCCGGGCGCGAAGGGGATGTCCGTGTTGTCGTCGGCCATCGCGAGCTTGGGGGTGAGCCCCATCCCGACGAAGACGGCCGTCGGCATCGCGGCGAGCGCGAACGCCCTCTTGCCGGCGGGCATGTGCAGCTTGGTCAGCAGCGACTTCCTGGGGGCGGCGTGACGCGGCCCTCTTCGCTCCTGGAGCCCGTCCTCGCCCAAGGCGTTCACCTGACTGTCGTCACCCCGCACGATGCCTCCCGCCGTCGACCTCAACTGTCGTGTCGTACTTCGCCGGCTGCTGCTCGGGGACGCCCATCCCGTGGAGCGCGCCCTCGGGAATCCCGGCGGGCCGCTCGTCCTTCGTGAACGAGAGGTTGTCCCGTGTCCCCTCGGCGGGAACGCCCGCGGCCGGCCCGGCCTCGTCCGCCTTCGGCGAGCCCGGGGCCCAGGAGATGGAGAGTGCGCCACCGATCAGGGAGAGCAGGAAGCCGATCAGGAAACCGCCGATATTGGCGACGGGTATGGATATCAGCGCCAGCAGGATCGACGCGACACCGGCGAACACCCGGACAATGCTGTGGAACCACATCGTCAGGCCCAGCGTGATCAGCAGGACGCCGATGATGAGCGATCCCGCGCCCGCGGTGGTGGACATCGCCAGCGTCATGTTGCCGAGGTGCATGTTCGCGTACGGGAAGTACGCGATGGGTACACCGCCCAGGATGGTGAACAGACCCGCCCAGAACGGCCGGTTACCCCGCCAGGTGCGGAAGCCTCGCCGGAAGGCGCTGAGGTAGTGCTCGTTCTGCCCTGTGGACTCGGGGCTCATGGAAAACAGCTCCCTGGAACCGGTACTGCTGTGAGAAAGAGAAGGGTGGGTGGCCGGGGGCCCGCTGAGCGCCCCCGGCCACCCGGGCGAGTGCTTAGTAGCACTCCTCGACGCCCTTGTGGAGCGACAGCTTCAGGTCGGGAAGCTTGAACGTTCCGGCCGTCGTGGCCCATGCCTGCTGCTTGACGTCCGTCAGCTTGGCAACCTCGGCGCGCTGCGAGAACCCGTAGGGGTTGGCCTGGGTACCCGGCTGGATACCCGGGTTCTTCAGCGCACCGGCGGCGACGCCGATGTCGATGTTCGTGAACTCGGCATCCGCGCCGAGCGACGAGACGTCGAGGTAGAGGTCCTTGGCGTAGACCTTCTCCTTGCCGGTGCCGGCCTTGAGCTGCAGCGTGACGCTGCCGATGCCGAACGGCAGGTCGGGCGTGACGACCGACTGGCACATGTTGGTGATGGTGGCCTCACTGAACCCGGACACGGCGACCGGAGCGGCCATGTCCTTGCCCTTGAGGTCCTTGCCCGTGGCCACGCTGCCGTACTGGATGAAGTCCTGGCCGACCAATTCCTTGGCGCTGACCTTGAACTCCTGGCCGGACACGCTGAAGGACGCGGCGAGCGCACCCTGTGCCAGACCGACACCCACCGCGGCGGTGGCTATGACGCTCGGCACCATGACGACAGCGAAACGCTTCCATCTCGTGCCACCGCGAACCATGGAACTCATACTTTTCCTCCTTCTCGGACGTACATCTCCGGCCTGGCATCCTGCCCGACCTGGGATGGGAGAAGTGCTACGTCCTCGGAAAGGAGAGCGCCCGCAAACGGGGACGTGAACCGCGCCCGAATCACCGGCGATCACCCCCGAGCGACAACCACTGGCCACGCGTTCGCGCAGCCTGTTCGGACAGGCCCTGCCGGTCAGCAGGAACCCCCCTGTCCGGAATCGGCGCCACTGCCGCCGACCCACTCGGTGGGGACCCAACAGTGCCGCCGCACCGACTGGCAGCCGGACTGGCGTTATTGGACCGAGCGTGGCCGATCGTGGTCCATTCGCGGCTGTGACACAAGGGGGTTCGTTACTCGCTAGTAACGGCCCGATAACCAACCCACGACCGGGCGGCACCGACCGGCCACACAGGGTTGCCCCGACCCCGGAGACGAAAGCCACCATTGGGGACCGAAGTCGGACAGATCCCAATGATCGATTTACTGCGAGTAACAGCCCGCGCTTTTATCAAGATTTGGTAAAGCGAGGGCATCTCTTATCGCCTGAACGCGAAAACGGCCGCGACCCCCACCGGGGGCCACGGCCGTGTTATCAGATCAGAACAAGACGCGTGCGAGTGCGGTGCGCGCGGCGCCGACGCGCGGATCATCGGGGCCGATCACCTCGAAGAGCTCCAGCAGCCGGACCCGTACCCGGTCGCGGTCGTCACCGAAAGTACGGCGGACCGTCTCGACGAGACGCCCGAAGGCGTCCTCGACGTGACCGCCCACCAGATCGAGGTCGGCCGCGGCGAGCTGGGCGTCCACATCGGCCGGATTCCCGGCGGCGTCCTGGCGGACCTGCTGCGGGTCCGTCTTCTGGACGCGGGCCAGGAGTTCCGCCTGGGCCAGGCCGAGCTTGGCCTCGCTGTTGGCCGGGTCGTCGGAGAGGACGTTCTTGTACGCCTGGACGGCGCCGGCGAAGTCATTGGCGTCCAGCGCCTGCGCGGCCGCCTCCAGCAGGGCGTCGTACGGACCCGCGGGCACCTCATGGACGGCCTCGGCGTCGGCGTCCGGGCCGGCCGCGTCCTGGTCCACCACGATGCCGGTGAGCCCGAACCGCTCCTCGCCGACCTGGATCAGCTGGTCCAGGGTCTGGCGGATCTGGGATTCGGGGGCCGCGCCCTGGAAGAGGGGCAGCGCCTGTCCGGCGACCACGGCGAAGACCGCCGGGATGCCCTGGATGCCGAACTGCTGCATCAGCATCTGGTTGGCGTCGACGTCGACCTTGGCCAGCAGGAAGCGGCCGTTGTACTCGTGGGCCAGGCGCTCCAGGAGCGGGCCCAGCTGCTTGCACGGCTCGCACCACTCGGCCCAGAAGTCGATGACGACGGGGACTTCGGCGGAGCGCTGGAGAACGTCGTTCTCGAAGCCCGCCTCATCGACGTCGATCACGAGGGAGGAAGCGGGTACGGCTGCGGGTCCGCCCTGCCGGGCGGACTCGGCACGGGCCTGCTCCGCCTTCACCTTGGCCTCACCGGCCGCCTTCACCGCGGCGAGGTCGACGACGCCGCTCATGGACATGTTCCTAGGCTGCATGCGTACATCCTCCCCCCTCGGCAGGCCGTTCTGAAAAGCGATACGCGAACCGCGTCCGTCCGCAGCCCCCGCCGGCGTGCGAGGTGCACGGACAGACACGGTCCCAGGGCCCCTGAAAGACCCGGTTCGGCGCCCGGTCCCCACCCGGCGCCTGTGGCTGTCGTTCGTTCGTGGCGCCACAACGGCTGGGCCGTCGTTCTTACGCTACGACCCGTAGCGTAACTGGCCACAGCCCCTGAAGCACAAGAGTGTTCGGTGATCTGTCTCACGGCGAACGCGACCCCTCGGTTCTACCTACTGGCGGGTATGGTCGCGGAATGCTGAGCCACAGCCACCCCAAACCCTCACGAACGGGACGCCCGCGCAGTGCCGCGGCCGATGAGGCGATCCTCGAGGCCACCAGGGCCTCGCTGGTCGACCTCGGCTGGTCGAAGCTGACGATGGGTGATGTGGCGACCCGGGCCGGCGTGGCCAAGACGACGCTGTACCGGCGCTGGGCGGGCAAGAACGAACTGGTCGTGGACGCGGTCGCGGTGCTCTTCGACGAGCTGGAACTGCCGGACCTGGGCAGCCTGTCCGCCGATGTGCAGGCGGTGGTACTGCAGTTCGCCGCGCTGCTGGAGCGGCCGGAGACCCGGACCGCACTGATGGCCGTGGTCGCGGAGTCGACCCGTGACGAGGCGCTGCGCACCCGGATCCGTGACTCGATCGTGGACCGGCAGAAACGTCTCGTCCTCCAGGGGCGGCAACGCGCGCAGGAGCGCGGCGAGCTGCCCGTCGAGCCGGACGAGGCCACGGCGGCCCTGACCGCCGACCTGATCTTCGATGTGATCGCCGGCGCGGTGGTGCACCGGGCGCTGGTGAGCGCCGAGCCGGTCGACGAGGACTGGGCCCGGCGCTTCACCCTGCTGCTCCTCGCGGGCCTGGGCGCGGCCGCGGCGGGTTAGGGCCTCTCGTTCGGATCATGCCCGGCTCGCGGGGTCCGGCACGCACCCTGATCCGGCCTGATCCAGACGTAAGACCCCAGGCGTGCTGATCACGAGCGCAGACGATCACGGACTTCGCCTCTCCGGGGAGGGGCCGGCCCGCCGACCGGCCGGCCCCTCCCCGGAGATCAGCCTTCGACGCGGATCAGGAACGGACTCATGTCGTCATCGGCGTCTACAGCCTGAAAGCCCGCAGATCCGAGAATCGCGATCAACGTCGCGTACATGTGCTCGGTCACGAAGCCGAAGTGCCGGAATGCCGGCGACTGTATCTCTCCCTTCTGCGCACTCTCCGCTGCGGCGCGGCTGAGGGACGGACCGATGAGCCACTGGACGAAGACTCCTCCCCCGGAGTCATCTGCCGGGTCCGCCCAGACCAGTGCCCCCAGCCCGGCAGACACCTGGTTGATGTCCTGGTGCACGGCGAATCCGGCCATCGTCAACGCTTCGGCCACCCTGCCGGCCAGATCGTTCCGTTCGGCGATCTCCGCCGCACTCGCCTTTTCGATTCCGAACACATCACTACCTGCTGTCATTTCGCCACGAGGCCAGGAAAAGGGGTGGGTGACCCACCGGGTCACCCACCCCATTGCATCAAGGCCGGCGGGGCTCCCGCGAGGCCTCAGAAGCCCGGCGGCTCCGTGTAGGTGCCCCACTCCTCGCGCAGCACCCCGCAGATCTCGCCGAGGGTCGCCTCGGCGCGTACGGCGTCGAGCATCGGCGCGATCATGTTGGAGCCGTCGCGGGCGGCGGCCAGCATCGCGTCCAGCGCGGCGGTCACCCGGACGTCGTCGCGGCCCTCCTTGCGGCCGGCGAGCTCACGGACCTGCTCGCGCTCGACCTCGTGGCTGACCCGGAGGATCTCCAGGTCGCCGGTGACCGAGCCGAGCGCGACGTTGACGCCGACGACCCGCTTGTCGCCCTTCTCCAGCGACCGCTGGTACTGGAAGGCCGATTCGGCGATCTCGCCGGTGAACCAGCCGTCCTCGATGCCGCGCAGGATGCCGGAGGTCATCGGTCCGACGGGGTGCTGCCCGTCGGGATGGGCGCGGGTGCCGCGCTCCCTGATCTGGTCGAAGATCTTCTCGGCCTCCGCCTCGATCCGGTCGGTGAGCTGCTCCACGTACCAGGAACCGCCCAGCGGGTCGGCCACATTGGCGACGCCGGTCTCCTCCATCAGCACCTGCTGGGTGCGCAGCGCGATCTCGGCGGCCTGCGCGGAAGGGAGCGCGAGGGTCTCGTCGAGGGCGTTGGTGTGCAGGGAGTTGGTGCCGCCGAGCACGGCGGAGAGCGCCTCGACGGCGGTCCGTACGACGTTGTTGTACGGCTGCTGGGCGGTGAGGGAGACCCCGGCGGTCTGGGTGTGGAAGCGGAGCCACTGGGCCTTGTCCGTCTTCGCGCCGTACGTCTCCTTCATCCAGCGGGCCCAGATCCGGCGGGCGGCGCGGAACTTGGCGATCTCCTCGAAGAAGTCGAGGTGCGCGTCGAAGAAGAAGGAGAGGCCGGGGGCGAAGGTGTCGACGTCGAGCCCCCGGGAGAGGCCGAGCTCCACGTAACCGAAGCCGTCGGCGAGGGTGTACGCCAGCTCCTGCGCGGCCGTGGCCCCGGCCTCGCGGATGTGGTAGCCGGAGACCGAGAGCGGCTTGTAGGCGGGGATGTCGCGGGCGCAGTGCTCCATCAGGTCGCCGATGAGGCGCAGATGGGGCTCGGGCTGGAAGAGCCACTCCTTCTGCGCGATGTACTCCTTGAAGATGTCCGTCTGCAGCGTGCCGTTGAGCACGGCCGGGTCGACGCCCTGGCGCTCGGCGGCGACCAGGTACATGCAGAAGACGGGGACGGCGGGGCCGCTGATCGTCATCGACGTCGTGACGTCGCCGAGCGGGATGTCCTTGAAGAGGACCTCCATGTCGGCTGCGGAGTCGATGGCCACACCGCAGTGGCCGACCTCACCGAGCGCGCGGGGGTCGTCGGAGTCCCGGCCCATCAGCGTCGGCATGTCGAAGGCCACGCTCAGCCCGCCGCCGCCCGCGGCGAGGATCATCTTGTAGCGCTCATTGGTCTGCTCGGCGTTGCCGAAGCCGGCGAACTGGCGGATGGTCCAGGTGCGGCCCCGGTAGCCGGTCGCGTGGAGCCCCCGGGTGAAGGGGTACTCGCCGGGCCAGCCGATCCGGTCGAAGCCCTCGTACGCGTCCCCGGGGCGGGGGCCGTAAACGGGCTCGACCGGGTCCCCGGAGAGCGTGGTGAAGTCCGCGTCACGCTTGCGGGCCTTGTCGTAACGGGCCTGCCAGCGGAGGCGGCCTTCCTCGATCGCGTCAGCGTCCATACCCATCAATTTACTAGGACGTCCTAGTAAATGTCGATGGCAAACCGCCCGGTGCTCGGCACGGGGCGGTTCGGGGTGCAGGTGTGGGTCAGGCCTTCGCGGTGGCGGCCGGGGCCGCGTCCGTGATCAGCGGCTCGACGTCACGGACGACCTTGCGCTCGACGAAGAACGCGGCCGTCGGGATGGTGCCGGAGATCAGCACCCAGAGCAGCTTGCCCATCGGCCACTTCGCCTTGGAGCCCAGGTCGAAGGCGAAGATCAGGTAGATGATGTACAGCACGCCGTGGATCTGGGAGACGACGAGAGTGAGCCCCTCACCCTTGTCGAAGCCGTACTTGAAAACCATGCAGGTGCAGAGCACCAGCAACATGACGGCGGTGACGTAAGCCATCACCCGGTACCGGGTCAGCACGCTGCGTTTCATGCCATCGAGCGTAACCGGACGTCCGGGGCGATCTTGCAGCGGGCCGGGGCTCCGGAACCGCTCCTCTCAGATCTCCTCGAAGTCCTGCGCCGCGATGCGCAGCGGCCGCAGCAGCGCGAAGATCTCCGCGCACTCCTCGGCGTCGTACACCCCGAGTCCGAACTCCATCGCGACCAGGTCCTGGGTGGCGGACTCGACGACCTCGCGGCCCTTGTCCGTGATGGAGGCGAGGGTTCCGCGGCCGTCGTTCGGGTTGGGGCGCTTGTCGACCAGGCCGGAGCGCACCAGCCGGTCCACGGTGTTCGTCACGGAGGTGGGGTGGACCATGAGCCGCTCGCCGATCTTGGACATCGGCAGCTCGCCGGCCTTGGAGAAGGTGAGCAGCACCAGCGCCTCGTAGCGCGCGAAGGTCAGCCCGTACGGTTTGACGACCGCGTCGACCTCGGCGAGCAGGATCTGCTGCGCGCGCATGATCGAGGTGATCGCCCCCATGGAGGGCACCGGGCCCCAGCGCTGCTGCCAGTGTTCGTCGGCGCGGGCGATGGGATCGAAGGGGAGACTGAGCGGCTTCGGCACGGCCACGACCTTACCCATGGGGAACTTGCCGGTCCTCACCGTCTCGAACTTCGGTCCGAATGCGGTGTGCGGGTACGGATGCGGGCGCCGTTCTGCGGACCTCCGCGACGAGCGTCAGCAGGCACAGCGTGCCCAGGACGCCCGCCCCCGCGACCACCTGGTGCACGGGAAAGAACTCGGCGGCCAGTCCGGCCAGGGCCATGCCGACGCCCTGGAGCGTCATCAGTCCGGCCGTGAGCAAGGTCATGGCCCGGCCGCGCAGCTCCTCGGGGACGGCCTCGACGAACCACTGGTCGAGGCCGATGACGTACGCCGATCCCGCGCCGGCCAGCAGCAGCGCGACGGCGGCCAGGGCGACGCCGGGACGCAGCCCGTACAGCACGAGGGGCAGCAGCCCGGCGGCGGCGAACGGCAGCACGATCAGGGAGCGGGCCCGGGGGCTCAGCGCGGCGCCCGCGTACAGCTCGGCGGCGATGTGGCCGACCGGCATCGCGCACATCAGCAGCCCGAGTGCGGCGGTGCCCACGCCGATCTCGTCGGCGTACGGGGCGGCGAGCGCCTCCGGCGCGACGACGAACACCGGGGGCAGCCAGAAGAGCAGCATCAGGGCACGGATCCTGCGGTGGCCCAGCACCAGGCGGGCCCCGGAGAGCGACTCCTTCAGCAGCGTGCCGCCCGTCCCGGCTCCGGTGCGGGCGGGCCGGTCGCGGGTGCCGAGGCGCAGCAGGGCGGCCGAGCAGAGGAACGTGCCGACGGTGATCGTGATCGCGCCGCGCGGGGAGACCACGGCGAGCAGCAGCCCGCCCACACCGAAACCGGCGAGCAGAGCGCTCTGCGAGACGATCCGCAGCAGCGAGCGTCCCAGTACGTACAGGTCGTCCTCGCCGAGGATGTCGGTGAGCGCGGCCATCCTCGTACCGGTGAAGACGGGTGAGACGGCGGCGACGAGGCAGCGCAGCACGAGGAGTCCGGCGACGGGCGTGCCCGGCAGGACCATCACGGCGACGCAGCCGGCGCAGATCAGGTCGCAGGTGACCAGGACCCGGCGGGCGGGGTAGCGGTCGGCGATCCCGGCGAAGAGGGTGCCGCCGACGAGGTACGGGAGCATGCCGAGCGCGAAGGTCAACGCGCTGAGCAGGGGCGATTCGGTGAGGTCGTACACGAGGACGGTGAGCGCGAGCTCACTGACGACGACGCCGAGCAGCGAGAGCAGATGCGCGGCGAAGACGGCCCGGAACTCGCGTACGGCGAAGACGGCGCGGTAGCCGCGCGGGGCGGGCGCGCAGGGGTTCCGCGTCGCGCCCGGCATCGCGTCCTCGGCCGGCGCCCGGAGCGCGGGCGGTTCGCTCGGGCCGGCAGGACCAGCGGGGCCCGGCGCCGCAGGCGTCGCGTCCGCAGCCGGTTCGCTCGGGCCGGCAGGACCAGCGGGGCCGGGCACCGCCGGCGTCGCGCCTGCGGCCGGCGCCCGGAGCGCGGGCGGTTCGCTCGGGCCGGCAGGACCAGCGGGGCCGGGCACCGCCGGCGTCGCGCCTGCGGCCGGCGCCCGGAGCGCGGGCGGTTCGCTCGGGTCGGGAGGACCGGCGCGCTCCGGGTGCGGGGCCGGGAGAGGGGCCGGCCCGGTGGGGGCGGGGCTCGCGGCGCGCGGGGCGGGCGGCGTGGCCCCGGGCGGGGCCTGCCGGTCGCGGGGGGTGTCCGTCGCGTCGCGGGGGCCGCCCGCCGGGGGGTCGGTGTCTCTCGGCATGGGCGCAGCCTGCGGGAACCCACCTCCCGATCCGTAGACTTTCGGTCCCAGCCGAATCTTCGCGAGCCGAGAACGAGACATGCCCGTCCATCTGCATTTCGACGAGAGCGACCTGCTGCGCTGCCGCTTCGCGGTCTCACCGCTCTGGGAGACGCAGGCCGCCGTGCGGGTGCTGGGGCGGCCCGAACGCCAGGGCTACCACCTGCCGTGGCTGCGCAGGATCCGGGACGCGGCCGCCGGGCTCGACCTGGAACCGCTGTGGCTGCTGATGGTGGAGGGCGGGCACAGCCCGGACTTCTTCTGCCCGCCGCCGATCGGACCGCTCGCCTCCTTCGAGGAGGAGATCGCGGGGGTGCGGGCCGTCGATCCCCGGCTGGCCGGCAAGGACCTGGCCTGGACGCTGGCGGACCGGCCGAAGGTGCTGCACTCCCCCGCCGGGCAGGCGCTGCTGGCCGATCCCGCGCGGACCGTACGGGAGGTGGCCGATCTGCTGGAGCGGGCCTGGCGGGTGCTGATCGAACCGCACTGGCCCCGGCTGCGCGCCCTGCTGGAGGCGGATGTGGCCTATCACTCGCGGCGGCTGGCCGCGGTCGGCTTCGAGCGGCTGCTGGGTGAGCTGAGCCCGCAGCTGAGCTGGGCCGACTCGACGCTCACCATCACCCGTACGCGGGCCCGCCACTCCCGGGTGCTCGGCGGGCAGGGTCTCGTCCTGATGCCGTCGGTCTTCGCCTGGCCGCACGCCGTCGGCGGTTTCGAGGACCCCTGGCAGCCCGCGGTCATCTACCCGGCGCGCGGCATCGGCGGGCTCTGGACGGAGCCGGGCGACAGCACACCGGACGTGCTCGCACGCCTGCTGGGCCGGGCCCGGGCCGACGTCCTGTGCGCGCTCGACGAGCCGGCCGGCACCGGCGCGCTCGCCCACCGGCTGGGCCTCGCCGCGTCCTCCGTGTCCGGCCATCTGTCGGTGCTGCGGGCCGCGGGGCTGCTGACGTCGCGCCGGTACGGCCACCAGGTGCTGTACGAGCGGACGCCGCTCGGCATCGCGCTGGCCGTGCCCCCGCACCACCCGCCGCAATGAGCGGAGCCCCCGGCCGGGTTTCGGCAGGGGGCTCCGGAAGTGCGGGCGCGCGCGGCGTCAGCCGGCCAGGTAGCGCTCGACCGTGTCGACCTTGGAGGTCAGACCGTCGGTGACACCCGGGCGGATGTCGGCCTTGAGTACGAGGGAGACCCGTCCGGCGCGTGCCTCGACGGCCGCGACGGCGCGCTTGACGACGTCCATGACCTCGTCCCACTCACCCTCGATGGAGGTGAACATGGCGTCCGTGCGGTTGGGCAGTCCGGACTCGCGGACGACCCGGACGGCGTCGGCGACGTACTCGCCGACGTCCTCGCCGACACCCAGCGGGCTGACGGAGAAGGCGACGATCATGCGCTGACCGTTCCTTCGCGGCGGGCGCGGGCGGCGATGACGCCGTCGGCCTCGTAGCGCTTGAGCACCTTGTCGCCGTACAGCCCGCCGAACGGCAGCACACAGAGCACGAAGAAGAACGCGACGCGCTTGAGCGGCCACTTGGTCTTGTTCCAGACGTCCAGCAGCAGGACGACGTAGATCACGAAGAGCACGCCGTGCAGCATGCCGAGCGGCATCATCAGGAAGTCGATGTCGGAGACCCGGCTCAGGACCGAGCCGAAGAGGATCAGCGCGGGGAAGGAGAGCGCCTCGGGAATCGAGATGAGGCGCAGCCGGTGCAGGGCGGTAGCGGTCTTGATGTCCACGGGGGCACCTTCGGTGGGAGGATCGTGACTGCTTGTGAACGAAGGCACAAGCGCCACCATTGTGGCATCGCCGCTCCGGGCGTCCGGCGGCGGGGGCGTTCCCGGAGCCGTCCGGGCCCGCTCCTCCGTGCGGAGTACGTCCCGGTTACGTCCGCGTCCGGTACCGGATGCGTATCAGGAGCGGTTCAGAGGCCCGATCGCGTCACAGGCCCTGTCCTGCCGGCGGCCCGTGCCGCTACCTTCGCCGGGTGGCGATGTTCCGACTCCAAGGCAGCAAGACGCTCGCCGTCGATCTGACCGGTGATGCCGTCAAGGCGAAGAACGGCTCGATGGTCGCGTACGACGGCCGGGTGACGTTCAAGAAGATGACGGGCGGCGGTGAGGGTCTGCGCGGCATGGTGACCCGCCGGCTGACCGGTGAGCAGATGACCGTGATGGAGGTGACCGGGCAGGGCACCTGTTTCTTCGCCGACCGCGCGAGCGAGATCAATCTGGTCTCGCTGCGGGGTGAGAAGCTGTACGTCGAGGCGAGCAATCTGCTCTGCACCGACGCGGGGCTGCGCACCGGCACCACCTTCACCGGGCTGCGCGGCGGCGCGACGGGCAACGGCCTGTTCACCACCACCGTCGAGGGCACGGGCCAGGCGGCGATCATGTCGGACGGTACGGCCGTGGTCCTGCGGGTCTCGGCCCAGTACCCGCTGTTCGTCGACCCGGGCGCCTACATCGCCCACCAGGGCAACCTCCAGCAGCACTTCCAGTCCGGGGTGAACTTCCGGACGCTGATGGGCGAGGGATCGGGCGAGTCCTTCCAGATCCGCTTCGAGGGCGAGGGGCTCGTCTACGTCCAGCCCAGCGAGCGGAACACGATCGGGGGCAACGTCTGATGCCGTTCCGTGAGATCAACTCGAAAATGGTCGAGGCGACGGTGATCCCCGGCCAGAAGATGTTCAGCCAGCGCGGCGCCATGCTCGCCTACCGCGGCGAGGTGTCGTTCACGCCGAACATCCAGGGCGGCCAGGGCGGGGTGATGTCGATGATCGGCCGCCGGATGGCGAACGAGGCGACCCCGCTGATGACGGTCGAGGGAAGCGGCACGGTGATGTTCGGCCACGGCGGCCACCACATCCAGGTGATCAGTCTGACCGGCGACACCCTCTATGTGGAGGCCGACCGGCTGCTCGCCTTCGACGGGTCGCTCCAGCAGGGCACGATGTTCATGGGCTCGCAGGGCGGGGTGATGGGCATGGTGCGCGGCCAGGTCACCGGGCAGGGCCTGTTCACCACGACGCTCAAGGGCCATGGCGCGGTGGCGGTGATGGCGCACGGCGGGGTCATCGAGCTGCCGATCTCCCCGGGCCGCGATGTACATGTGGACCCGCAGGCCTATGTCGCCCACCACGGCGACGTACGCAACAAGCTCTCCACCGCGCTGGGCTGGCGCGACATGGTGGGGCGCGGATCGGGCGAGGCGTTCCAGCTGGAGCTCAGCGGCAGTGGTGCGGTGTACGTCCAGGCGTCGGAGGAAAAGCTGTGAGCACACCGGTGGTCTTCGATCCGATGACGCTGCCGTCGGACGACAACGTCAACGCGTACACCTTCTGCGTGGAGCTCAAGGGGAGCCAGTGGTTCCTGCAGAAGGGCAAGATGATCGCCTACTACGGGCGGATCGAGTTCAACGGCATCGGGCACGGCCGCTTCGAGCGGCTGGTCCGTACGAGCTTCCACTCGCCGCTGCACGCGAGCGACTGGGTGGTGGCCGAGGGCAGCGGCAAGATGCTGCTCGCGGACCGGGCCTTCGATGTGAACTCCTACGACCTGGACAACGGGAACCTGACGATCCGGTCCGGCAACCTCCTCGCCTACCAGCCGTCGCTGGCACTCAAGCAGTCGATCGTGCCGGGGTTCCTGACGCTGATCGGCACGGGGAAGTTCGTCGCCGCGTCCAACGGGCCGGTGGTCTTCATGGAGCCGCCGCTGCGGGTCGACCCGCAGGCTCTGGTCGGCTGGGCGGACTGTCCTTCGCCCTGCCACCACTACGACCACGGCTACATGGCGGGCGTGATGGGCGGGCTGCGCGCGCTCACCGGGATCGGTGGCGCGTCGGGCGAGGAGCACCAGTTCGAGTTCGTGGGCGCGGGCACGGTGCTGCTCCAGTCCTCCGAGGTCCTGATGGCCGAGCAGCCGACGGGGGCGGTTCCGCAGCAGGCGGGGGTACCGGGCGGCGGTCAACCCGGGTCCGCACCCCGCATGCCCGGCCAGCTGGGGGATCTCCAGCGTCGCTTCGGCTTGTGACCGGTAGTCTGCGGAGTGTGATGTCGAACGTCTGCGCCCCGCCTTCGGGCGCGTGCCGGGCATCACACACTCCCACTTCGTCCGGCTTTCAACTTCTTAGGTAGAATCCATATATGGAGACCGAGACGGCCACCCGCTGGCTGAGCGACGCGGAGCAGTGCGCCTGGCGCACCCACCTGGACGTCGGCAGACTGCTGACGCACCAACTGGAGAAGGACCTCCAGCCGTTCGGCCTGACCATGAACGACTACGAGATCCTCGTCAATCTCTCGGAGTCGGACGACCAGCGCATGCGCATGAGCGACCTGGCCGGCGCCACGCTGCAGTCCAAGAGCAGACTCTCGCACCAGATCACCCGCATGGAGGCCGGCGGCCTGGTCCGGCGGGAGAACTGCGAGTCGGACCGGCGCGGGCTGTACGCGGTCCTCACCGAGGCCGGTGCGGAGACCATGCGCAAGGTGGCACCGCACCACGTCGCATCCGTCCGCAAGCACTTCATGGACCTGCTGACGCCCGAGGCGCTGGACGAGCTCCATGCGGCGCTGGTCCCGGTCGCCGAGCACCTGCGCAAACGGCGCGTCTGACACCACCCGGCGGGCCGGGCGGCGCTCAGCGCGCGCCCGGCAGCCACAGCTCGAACCGGGCGCCGCCCTCCGCCGCACCGGTCACGGCCAGCCGGCCCCCGTGCCGCACGGCCACGTCGCGGGCGATGGCGAGGCCCAGACCGGCCCCGCCGTCGTCACGGGTGCGGGCGTCGTCCAGACGCACGAAGCGCTCGAAGATCCGCTCGCGTTCCGCCTCCGGCACCCCGGCCCCGTCGTCGGTGACCGCGACGACGACACCCCCGCGTTCACCGCGCACCAGGACGGCCACCGAACGCTCCGCGTGCCGTTCGGCGTTGTCCAGCAGATTGCCGATCACCCGGGCCAGCTGGCCGCGCGAACCGGTCACCTCCAGTCCACCGGACTCCGCCGCGGACACCGTCACCGGGATCCGGTCACCGGTGCGCTGCGACACCTCCTCCCGGACCAGCGCGCCGAGGTCCAGCCGCGCCTTCCCGGGCCGCTCCCCCGCGTCCAGCCGGGCCAGCAGCAGCAGGTCGGCGGCCAGCGCCTGGAGCCGTACGGTGTCGGCGACCGCGCCCGTCACATCCAGCAGCTCCGGATGCGCGGCGCCCACCTCCAGCTGGGTGCGCAGCGAGGCGATCGGGCTGCGCAGTTCGTGCGAGGCGTCCGCGACGAAGCGCCGCTGCCGGTCGACCGAGGCCTCCAGAGCGGTGAGGGTCTCATTGGTGGTACGGGCCAGCCGGGCGATCTCGTCGCGCGAACCGGGCTCCGGCACCCGCCTGCTCAGATCCTCGGACGCGGTGATCGCGGCCATCTCGCGCCGGATGCCCTCGACGGGGCGCAGCGCCCGCCGGGTCACCAGCCAGGTCACACCGGCGACGACGAGGAGCACCACGGGCAGCCCCGCCAGCATCGCTCCGCGCACGCTGGCGACGGCCCGCTGTTCCGCGGCGAGCGGGGCGCCGGCGTGGACGGTGAGGGTCAGGCCCGCGGAGTTCGTCGCCTCGACGGACGCGAACCGGTAGTCGGCGCGGTCGCCGTCGACGGTGGCGGTGCCGTTGGTGAAGCCCGGGTCGTCGGTGGAGACCTCGCCGCGGCCGGGGTCGGCGCTCGCGGCCGCGTCATCGTCGTCACGGTCCTCGCCCCCGTGACGGTCGCCGCCCCCGTCCTCGCCGCCCCCGTCCCCGCCGCCCGACGCCGAGGGGGCGGGCGGGGGCTGCGGGGTGACGTGGCCGGTGCCGGTGCCGGAGATCGCGTCGAGGTCCTTGGAGACGGCCACCACCCGCCCGTCCTCGTCGGTCACCTGGACCGGGTGGTCCTCCTCGTCGCCCGTCTCCAGCTTGTCGTACGGCACGTCCAGGGCCAGCTGCCCGGCGACCTCCCGGGCCACCACCTCGGCCTGGAGGCCCGCCTGGTCGGTGAGGTTGGCGCGCAGGACGAGCAGAACGGCGAGCCCGGCGGCGGTCAGCGCGAGGGCGACCACCACCGTGGCGCCGAGCGCGGCCCTGGCCCGTACGGATCTCACAGCGCCTCCAGGCGGTAGCCGGCGCCGCGCACGGTCCGGATGGCCGCCGCGCCGAGCTTGCGGCGCAGGGTGCTCACGTACACCTCGACGATGTTGGGGTCGCCGTCGTAGGCGAAGTCCCAGACGTGTTCCAGGATGTCCGCCTTGCTCACCACCTGTCCGGCCCGCAGCGCGAGCTGTTCGAGCACGGCGAACTCCTTCGCGGTGAGGGTGATCTCCTCCTCGCCGAGGTGGACGCGGCGGGCGGCGGTGTCCATGCGCAGGGAGCCGGCCGTGACCACCGGGGAGCCGGAGCCGCCGCGGCGGCGCAGCAGGGCGCGGATCCGGGCGACCAGCACCACGTAACTGAACGGCTTGGTCAGATAGTCGTCGGCGCCGGTGTCGAGCCCTTCCGCCTCGTCGTACTCCCCGTCCTTCGCCGTCAGCATCAGGATCGGCACCTCGTGGCCGGCGGCGCGCAGGGCGGCGCAGATCCGGTAGCCGTTCATCCCCGGCAGCATGATGTCCAGGACGACGAGGTCGTACGCGCCCTCGGAGGCGCGGTGCAGCCCCTCGAGACCGTCGTGCACGACGTCCACGGCGAATCCCTCGGCGGTGAGCCCCCGGGCCAGGGAGATCGCCAGCCGCTTCTCGTCCTCCACGATCAACAGGCGCATGTGCACAGCGTCGCAAACGGAAGCTGAAGACGGCTTCAGGCGGCTTCAGGCTGCGTTCAGCATCACCCCGGCAGAGTGGTCCGCATCGCACCAGCCCATCCGATTCGGGGAGGAACCCTCATGAAGCGAAAGTTCGTCATCGCAGCAGTCACCGCGGCCGTGCTCGTCGGCGGCACAGCGGCCACGGCCGTGGCCTTCGCGGACGACGACAGCCACGACAGCGCCCGGAGCAGCACCGCGAGCGGCGCCACCGCCCGGGTCGCCGTCGGCGACGCGGCCGCGGCAGCCGTCCGGGCCGTCCCGGGCACGGTGACCGAGGCGGAGCTCGACGACGAGGACGGCGGGCTCGTCTGGGAGCTCGATGTGTACGGCTCCGACAAGTCCTGGCACGACGTGACCGTGGACGCGGGCAACGGCAAGGTGCTCGGCAAGCACGTCGACGACGACCGCGACCGCCACGCTCCCCGGCAGACCTCCGTCACGCTCGACGAGGCGGTCGCCGCCGCGCTGAAGTCGGCCCCGGGGACGGTGACCTCGGTCGAGCTGGACGGCCACGACGGCCGAAGCGGCGGGGCCACGCACTGGGAGGTGGACGTCCGGGGCAAGGACGGCAGGACGCACGAGCTGAATGTCGACGCGAAGACGGCCGCGGTGACGGCGGATCGGTCGGACGACCGCTCGGACGACCGCCCGGACGGCCGGCACGGGGACGACGGCAAGGGCGACGACCGGGACGACGACTGAGCCGGTGACCGGGCGGCCGGGCCGTCAGGGGGCGTAGGCGGAGAGGACCGTCCCGTTCTCGAGGCTCGCGATCACCATGTCGCCCCGGGCGATGAGCGAGACCGACGCCGGGTCGAGCCGGCCCTCCCAGGGGTCCGGCCAGCCCTTGATGTCCCCGCCGCCCTCGGTCCTCACCTCGCCCTCGGCCGCGAGGCGGACGGCGGTCGGGCCGTGCCACTGCACGATGACCGCCCGGTCACCGACGACGGACGGCACGCCCGTCTGCGCCAGCGCCTCGTCGCACTCACAGGTCGCCCAGCGCAGCGCGCCGTCGGCCAGGCCGAAGGCCAGGATCCGGTCCGTGCTGCTCACCACGACCGTGCCGTCCCGCGCGAGGGCGGGGCGGTAGGCGATGTCCGTGCCGGGGGCGATGGTGCGGCGCTTGTCCGGGGCCCTCACATCCACGACCGTCAGGCCGTCCGGACCGGCGCACAGGAGCTGGGCGCCCTTCAGCACCGGGGTACGGCAGGTGAGGCCACCCGCCGGAACGGCGGCCGTGCGTGAACCGTCCGCCGTCTTCAGGACGGTGATCGCGTCGCCGGCCGCCACGAGCCGCCCGTCGTCGAGGACGAGTTCGGCCTCGTCGGCCGGCTCCTGCCACGCCTTGTCCCAGACCGGTTCGTGCGAGCCGGTCAGCCGGCGGGCGGTCAGCCGTCCGGTGGCCGCGCCCGCGGCCTTCGTGGCGTAGTAGAGGACGTCGCCCGACTGTACGGAGTCGGCCAACCGGGCCCCGTCCGGCAGTGGTTCGCGCCATCTCTCGTCGCCGTCGGCGAGGTCGCGGGCGACCAGGGAGCCGCCCTCGAAGGCGAACACGGTGGCGCCCAGGACGGCCCCGACCGACGTGGGGGCGGACCCCGGCCCCGTCTGCGGGCCGCGCCAGCGCCGCTTGCCGTCCGCCGCGCTCAGCACGGTGACGCGGCGCGGACCGCCGCACACCAGCGACGCACCCGCGAGCACGCACTCCACCCGGCCGTCGTCGGCGACCTGGGCCTGCCACGCCTTCCAGCCCTCCGGCCGGGTGGAGACATCGGCCGCCGCCGCCCCGAAGTCGCCGGTGCGGCCCGGGTCGGCGCCCGGGAAGACGGCGGCCCCCGACCGGGCGCTGGCCGCGCCCGAGGCGGACGCGGCCGGCCGAGAACCACCGCCCGCGCCGTCGTCCCCGTCGAACACCCCTGGCAGCAGCACGGAACCGAGCACCACGCACACCACCGCCGCCACCGCCGCCAGCCCGATCCACAGACCCCTGTCGCCCTTTCGCCCGCCCGGGACGGCCACGGGCACGACGGGCGTCGGGGCGAAGGCGGCCGGGTGGTGGGGCGGGAGCGCCGGTGCCGCGGGGGACGGTGCGGCGGCCCGCGCGCAGGCGCGGGCCGCCGCCGCGTGGGCGGCGAGCTGGCCGCGTACCGCGTCCGTCCAGGGGAAGACCCCGGGAGCCGGCGGGTCCGGCAGCAGCAGGTCCGCCAGCTGCCGGGGCGTGGGCCTGGCCCCGGCGTCGCTGTGCAGGCACGCCTCGATGACGGTCCTCAACCGCTCAGGTACGTGGCTGAGTTCGGCATCGCCCCGGGAGATCCGGTAGATCACGGCGGCCATGTCGGAGTCGTCGAACGGCCCGTGTCCCGTCGCCGCGAACGTCAGTACCGCGCCGAGGCAGAACACGTCGGACGCCGGTACGAGGAACCGCGAGCCGTTGACGTGTTCGGGCGAGATGTAGCCGGGGCTGCCGACCACCACTCCGGTACGGGTCAGCTGGGTGGCGTCGAAGCCCTGGGCGATCCCGAAGTCGATGACCTTGGGCCCGTCCGGCCCGAGGAGCACATTGCCGGGCTTGAGGTCGCGGTGCAGGACGCGCACGGCGTGCATGTCCGCGAGGGCCAGGGCCAGTCCCGCACCCAGGGCGCGGACCACCGGTTCGGGCAGCGGGCCGCTCCGGGTCACCGCCTCGGCGAGCGAGGGGCCCGGCACGTACTCGGTGGCGAGCCAGGGCAGCCGGCCGCCCGCGTCGCCGCCGACGTGGGCGGCGGTGTGCGGACTGCGTACGGCGGCGGCGGCGTCGATCTCGCGGCGGAAACGGATCCGGAAGCCGTCGTCCAGATCCAGATCGGCCCGGACGGTCTTCAGCGCGACCAGCCCGTCGGGGCCGCCCGCAGCGCCTGCCGGCCTGGCGAGGTACACCTCGCCCATGCCGCCCGCGCCGAGCAGGCCGAGGGCCTGGTACGGGCCGATCAGCCGGGCACGGCCGGGCGCAAGCGGCTCGATCATCACACGGTCCCCGTCTTCGTGGGTCGTTTCACTCGGGCAGCGGTACGGAGACCGCGGTGCCGTCGTCGTACACGATGTGCACGACCCCGCCCACCGGCAGCATGTCCGGGGCGAGCAGTTCCTTGCCCAGTTCGACGCCGTTGGCGTGGTCGTAGGACGGCGTCCTGCTCGGGCCCGGGGCACCGGGGACCGCGGTCTTCTTCAGCGGGCCGAGGGTGCCGTCGGGGCGGAGGGCGACCGTGTACAGGGCCGTACTGTCCGCCCAGACGAGCGTGTCGGCGACGATCAGCGGGGCGGAGACCAGGTTGCTCATGCCCTGCCGCGGGTGGATCTTGAGCGGGAAGCGGCCGAGGGTCCGGCCGTCCGCCTGTCCCACGACGACGATCTCGTCGGGCACGCTCTTCACGTACGCATCGCCCCTGTGCAGCACGACCACCCGGTCGTCGAGCGCGGTGAGCGCCGCCCCGGCCACCAGCGCGGAGTCCACCTCGACCTTTCCCCGCGCCTGGAGGTTCCCCGTCGTGAACCGCAGCACGGTCGTGTCCATGCCGAAGCCGGAGGGGTCATCGCCGCTGGGGGTACTCGTCGTGCAGAACGCGGACGTTCCCCGCACCCTCAGGTCGCCGCACCCGGAGCTCGCGGACTGCTGCACGGCATCGCCCCCGGCCGTACCCAGCAGTGTGCCGTCCTCGGGGCGGAAGGCCTTCGGGGCCTCCTCGCCCACGGCGTACACGACCTTGCCGTCGGTGGCGACGGGCCAGAAGTTGCCCTTCTGCGCGCTGGATATGTCCTCCGCCGCCAGCGGCTTCCGCCACCTCTCGGTGCCCGTCGCGCGGTCGTACGCGGCGAGTTCGGCTCCCTTCTCCGAGTCGGCGGCGGCGAAAACCAGGTCGCCGACGACGAGCGGTGCGCTCTCCAGGCCGAGGGCGCTTCCCGATCTGGTCTCCCAACGGCTCTTCCCCGTCCGGGCGTCCAGCGCGTGGAGCCGGCCGCCCGCGGAGAGCAGGACGGTGTCGTCGTACACGGTGGGCAGGGTGGCCCCGGCCGGCATGAAGAACGCGCCGCTCGGCCCCCAGCCCGCCTCACGTCCTTTCATCTCCTGCCCCGAGTCGAAGGTCCACACCGGGTGTCCGTCGCCCGCCGACAGGGCCTCGTACGTGCCGTCCACCGTGCGGCAGACCACGATGTCCCGCCCCGCCGAACAGCCGAGCGGGGACGCGGTGAACTTCCCCTTCCACGACTTCGTCCACCCCGCAGGCCGCACCTCACGCCCGTACGGAACGGTGCCCGACGCGTCCGGGCCGCCGTTCTCGCCCACGCCCGCCACGATGGTGGCCGCGGTGGATCCGGGTGAACCGGCCTTCGCGGAGCCCTCGCCCTTCCCCCGCCAGGCCAGATAACCGCCCGCGGCCGCGCCCAGCACGACCAGGGCGACGAGGGCCGGACCCAGGGCGCTCCTTCGTCGGCGCGGGGGTTCCGCGAGGCCGGGACCCTGGGTGGGCGCGATGTGCACGCCTGGCACGAAGTCCGTGCCCTGGGTGGGCAGTTGATGCGCCGCCGCGCGGCTTCCCGTGGCCGCCTCGGTCGGCGTGTAGCCCGGGAGCAGCGGGCCGTCCAACGCGGTGACCCGGGCCAGCTCGCGTCCGTACTCCGCGATCTGCCCGCTCACCGCTACGGGCCACCCGACGGCGGCGCCGGGCGTGAGGCGTTCGGCCAGCTCCGCTGCCGCGGGGCGCGCGGCGGGGTCGGCGGTGAGGCAGTCCTCCAGGACCGCGCGCAGGGGGGCGGGCACCTCGTCCAGGTCCGCCTCGACGTACTTGACGCGGTAGAGGACGGCGGCGACCGGGCCGTCGCCGAAGGGGTCGTGGCCGGTGGCGGCGAAGCAGAGCACGGAGGCGAGGCAGAAGACGTCGGAGGCCGGGACGACGCGGCCGCTGCCCGCCACGTGTTCCGGGGACATGAAGGAGGGGCTGCCGACCATCCGGCTGGTGGTGGTGAGCGCGGCCGAGCCGGAGTCGCGGGCGATGCCGAAGTCGATGAGGCGGGGGCCGTCGGCGGCCAGCATCACGTTGCCGGGCTTCACGTCGCGGTGGACGATGCCCGCCGCGTGCACGGCCGCCAGGGCGCGGGCGAGCCCGGCGCCCAGCATCCGCACCTCGGCCTCGCCCATCGCACCCGCCCCGCGCACGGCGGCGGAGAGCGTCGGCCCGGCCACGTACGCGGTGGCGAGCCAGGGCACCTCGGCGTCGGCGTCCCCGTCGAGCAACGGGGCGACATGGGGGCCGGTGACGGAGCGGGCGACGGCGATCTCGCGGCGGAAGCGGCTGCGGAAGCCCTCGTCCCGGGCCACCTCGCGGCGGACCGTCTTGACGGCGGCGGGACCGGCCCCGTCAAGACGGTCCCCCAGGAAGACCTCTCCCATACCGCCCGCGCCCAGCCGGGCCCGTATCGCGTACGGACCGATCCGTCTGGGCGAGTCCTCCCGCAGCGGACCCAGCATGTGCCACTTCCCCCCTGTGCGCACGACACGTGACCGGCGGCAATCCTGCCACGGGCGGGGCCGGAAGGGTGCCGGTTCGAGGCGCCGACGACGCGCTCCCGGACCGTGGCTGACACGGAGTCAGGCAGGTGGATCGAGCCGGGCCGGCGGACCTCTGCCCCCTCCTCCCGCGCGGCCCGCACGCCGCGCCGGGGAGGGGGCCGGGCCTCAGGCCTCGCCGGTGAGTCCCGCCACCAGTTCGTCCGCCGCCGCGTACGGGTCGAGCCGGCCCGCCACGATGCGTTCGGCGAGGGCGTCCAGACGCCGGTCGCCGTGCAGGTCCCCGATGCGTTCGCGGAGCCGGGTGACGGCGATCGTCTCGACCTCGCGGGCGGCGCGGGCCGCGCGCCGCCCGGCCAGGACGCCGTGCTCCTCCATCCACGCCCGGTGCTTCTCCAGCGCCTCGACGACCTCGTCGATGCCCTCGCCCCGGGCGGCGACCGTCTTCACGATCGGCGGCCGCCAGTCGCCGGGCCCCCGGGACTCCCCCAGGGCCAGCATGTGATTGAGCTCGCGGGCGGTGGCGTCCGCGCCGTCCCGGTCGGCCTTGTTCACGACGTACACATCGCCGATCTCCAGAATTCCGGCCTTGGCCGCCTGGATGCCGTCGCCCATGCCGGGGGCGAGCAGGACGACGGAGGTGTCGGCCTGGGAGGCGATCTCCACCTCCGACTGTCCGACGCCCACGGTCTCCACCAGGATCACGTCGAATCCCGAGGCGTCCAGCACCCGGATCGCCTGCGGTGCCGACCAGGCGAGGCCGCCCAGATGCCCGCGGGTGGCCATGGAGCGGATGTAGACGCCCGGGTCGGAGGCGTGGTCCGACATCCGGACCCGGTCGCCGAGGAGGGCGCCGCCGGAGAACGGCGAGGACGGGTCGACGGCGAGGACGGCGACCCGCTTGCCCTGCCGCCGGTAGGCGGAGACGAGTGCCGATGTCGATGTCGACTTGCCGACACCCGGTGATCCGGTCAGGCCGACGACGTAGGCGTTGCCCGCCAGGGGCGCCAGGGCCGCCATCACCTCGCGCAGCTGCGGCGACGCCCCCTCCACCAGGGAGATGAGCCGGGCCACGGCCCGAGGCCTGCCCGCACGGGCCTGCTCCACCAGGGTGGGGACGTCCACCATCACCGCTCCGTTCGCCGCTCGCTCCACGTACTGCTGAGTACTACTTGCCCGGAACGCGGATGATCAGTGCATCGCCCTGACCGCCGCCGCCGCACAGCGCCGCCGCACCGGTGCCGCCGCCGCGCCGCTTGAGCTCGAGCGCGAGGTGCAGCACCACACGGGCGCCGGACATCCCGATCGGGTGGCCGAGCGCGATGGCGCCGCCGTTGACGTTGACCTTGTCCGAGGTGACGCCGAGGTCCTTCATGGACTGGACGGCGACGGCCGCGAACGCCTCGTTGATCTCGATGAGGTCGAGGTCCTCGACGCCGATGCCCTCCTTCTTCACGGCGTGCCGGATGGCGTTGGACGGCTGCGACTGGAGCGAGTTGTCCGGGCCCGCCACATTGCCGTGGGCGCCGATCTCGGCGATCCAGTCCAGGCCCAGCTCCTCGGCCTTGGCCTTGCTCATGACGACGACCGCGGCGGCGCCGTCGGAGATCTGCGAGGAGGTGCCGGCGGTGATGGTGCCGTCCTTGGCGAAGGCGGGGCGCAGCTTGCCGAGGGACTCGACGGTCGTCTCGGCGCGGATGCCCTCGTCCTTGGAGAAGAGGACCGGGTCGCCCTTGCGCTGCGGGATCTCGACCGGGGTGATCTCGGCCTCGAAGAGACCGTTCTTCTGGGCGGCGGCGGCGCGCTGGTGGGACAGGGCACCGATCTCGTCCTGGGCCGCACGGTCCAGTCCGAGGCGGGTGTTGTGCTTCTCGGTGGACTCACCCATCGGGATGTTCTCGTAGGCGTCGGTCAGGCCGTCGTACGCCATGGAGTCGAGCATCTCGATGGCGCCGTACTTGTGGCCCTCGCGCGACTTCGGGAGCAGGTGCGGGGCGTTGGTCATGGACTCCTGGCCGCCGGCCACGACGATGTCGAACTCACCGGCGCGGATCAGCTGGTCGGCCAGGGCGATGGCGTCGAGCCCGGAGAGACACACCTTGTTGACGGTGAGCGCCGGGACGTTCATGGGGATGCCGGCCTTGACCGCTGCCTGACGTGCCGGGATCTGCCCCGCCCCGGCCTGGAGCACCTGGCCCATGATCACGTACTCGACCTGGTCGCCGCCGATGCCGGCCCGGTCCAGCGCCGCCTTGATGGCGAAGCCGCCGAGATCGGCTCCGGAGAAGCTCTTCAGGGAACCGAGCAGGCGGCCCATGGGCGTACGGGCGCCCGCGACGATCACTGAGGTGGTACCGGTCGTTCCTGACATGAGGCGCAGCCCCTTGGATTGGTTGTGAACGAGGGTTTACTCGAATGTACTGAGCGGTACCGCGCCCGTCATCCGGCAGCGGGTGTGATCGCGCGCACGTTGCGTAACCATCCGCCGAGCGCTGCACTGGTCCCATGCTGACGCGAATCGACCACATCGGGATCGCCTGTTTCGACCTCGACAAGACCGTCGAGTTCTACCGCTCGACCTACGGGTTCGAGGTGTTCCACTCCGAGATCAACGAGGAGCAGGGCGTACGGGAGGCCATGCTCAAGATCAACGAGACGTCGGACGGCGGCGCCTCCTACCTCCAGCTGCTGGAACCGACCCGCGAGGACTCCGCCGTGGGCAAATGGCTGGCCAAGAATGGCGAGGGCGTGCACCACATCGCCTTCGGTACGGCGGACGTCGACGCGGACGCGGCGGACATCCGCGAAAAGGGCGTCAGGGTGTTGTACGACGAGCCCAGGACGGGTTCGATGGGTTCCCGGATCACCTTCCTGCACCCGAAGGACTGCCACGGGGTCCTCACCGAACTGGTCACGTCCCGGACGGAGCACTGACCCGAGGCATACCCGGCCCGGTAGAGTGGGCTGTTCCGGGCCGGGGCCGGATCGGGGCCGCGCCGCGTCCTCAGCCGTTGATCTGTCACCATTCCCCGGGGGACCGTTCGCCGGCGAACGGTACTCGTATGGAGTTCGCGATCAGGGTTGGGGTCTCCCCTTCGAACGAAGTTGAGAGCTCGGGGAAGGATGGGACCGCGCAGTGCGGGGCTACGAACGCCAGGAGAGCCACCGAGCTGAAGACGACCATCTCTCGCGGTTCGAAGCCGAGATGGACCGGCTGAAAACCGACCGGGAGAAGGCCGTCCAGCACGCCGAGGACCTCGGTTACCAGGTCGAGGTCTTGCGCGCCAAGCTGCACGAGGCGCGGCGCAGTCTGGCGACCCGTCCCGCGTACGACAGCGCGGACATCGGCTACCAGGCGGAGCAGCTGCTCCGTAACGCCCAGATCCAGGCCGACCAGCTGCGCAACGACGCCGAGCGCGAGCTGCGCGACGCCCGTGCGCAGACGCAGCGGATCCTGCAGGAGCACGCCGAGCACCAGGCGCGGCTCCAGGCCGAACTGCACAACGAGGCCGTGCAGCGGCGCCAGCGGCTCGACCAGGAGCTGGCGGAGCGCCGCCAGACCGTCGAGTCCCATGTCAACGAGAACGTCGCGTGGGCCGAGCAGCTGCGGGCCAGGACCGAGTCCCAGGCCCGCCGTCTGCTGGAGGAGTCCCGGTCCGAGGCCGAGCAGGCGCTGGCCGGCGCCCGCGCCGAGGCCTCCAGGCTGGCCGACGAGACGCGCCAGCGGCTCGGTTCCGAGGCCGAGTCCGCCCGCTCGGAGGCCGAGGCGATCCTGCTGCGGGCCCGCAAGGACGCCGAGCGGCTGCTGAACGCCGCCTCCAGCCAGGCGCAGGAGGCCACCTCCCACGCCGAGCAGCTGCGTTCGTCGACGACGGCCGAGACCGAGCAGACCCGGCAGCAGACCACCGAGCTGAACCGGTCCGCCGAGCAGCGCATGCAGGAGGCCGAGACCCAGCTGCGCGAGGCCCGGATCGAGGCCGAGAAGGTCCTGTCCGAGGCGAAGGAGGCCGCGGTCAAGCGGCTGGCCGGCGCCGAGTCGCAGAACGAGCAGCGCACCCGTACCGCCAAGTCGGAGATCGCCCGGCTGGTCGGCGAGGCCACCAAGGACGCCGAGTCCCTCAAGTCGGAGGCGGAGCAGGCGCTCGCCGACGCCCGCGCCGAGGCCGACCGGATCCGTTCCGAGGCGGCCGACACCGCGCGTACCGCCGCGGCCGAGGACGCCGCGGCCCAGCTGGCCAAGGCCGCCCGCGCCGCCGAGGAAGTGCTGACCAAGGCGTCCGACGACGCGAAGTCCACGACCCGTGCGGCGAGCGAGGAGGCCGACCGGATCCGCCGCGAGGCGGAGGCCGAGGCGGACCGGCTGCGCGGCGAGGCCACCGAGCAGGCCGACCAGCTCAAGGGCGCGGCCAAGGACGACACCAAGGAGTACCGGGCCAAGACGGTCGAGCTCCAGGAGGAGGCGCGCAGGCTGCGCGGCGAGGCCGAGCAGCTGCGCTCCGAAGCGGTCGCCGAGGGCGAGCGGATCCGTGGCGAGGCCCGCCGCGAGGCCGTCCAGCAGATCGAGGAGGGCGCGAAGACCGCCGAGGAGCTGCTGGCCAAGGCCAAGGCGGACGCGGAGGAGCTGCGCGGCGCCGCCGGCACGGACAGCGAGCGGGTCCGCGGCGAGGCGGCCGAGCGGGCGGCGGGGCTGCGCAAGCAGGCCGAGGAGGCCCTGGAGCGGGCCCGCGCCGAGGCCGACCGGCTGCGCACCGAATCCGAGGAGCAGGCGGAGTCGACGACGTCCGCGGCCGAGCAGGCCGCGGCGGAGCTGCGCGAGGAGACCGAGCGGGCGGTCGCGGCCCGGCAGGCCGAGGCGGCCGACGAGCTGACCCGGCTGCACACCGAGGCCGAGAGCCGCGTCACCACCGCCGAGCAGACGCTGGGCGAGGCGCGGACCGAAGCGGAGCGCATCCGGCGCGAGACGAACGAGGAGTCCGAGCGGCTTCGCGCGGAGGCCGGCGAGCGGCTGCGGGCGCTCCAGGAGCAGTCCGAGACGGAGGCCCAGCGGCTGCGTGACGAGGCCGCGGCCGATGCCGCGCAGTCGCGGGCGGAGGGCGAGTCCGTCGCCGTACGGCTGCGCAGCGAGGCGGCCGCCGAGGCGGAGCGGCTGAGGACCGAGGCGCAGGAGAGTGCCGACCGGGTTCGGTCGGAGGCGGCGGCCGCCGCCGAACGCGTGGGCACGGAGGCCGCCGAGGCGCTGGCCGCCGCCCAGGAGGAGGCGAACCGGCGCCGCCGCGAGGCCGAGGAGACCCTGGACGGGGCGCGTACCGAGGCGAACCAGGAGCGCGAGCGGGCCCGCGAGCAGAGCGAGGAGCTCCTCGCCTCCGCCCGCAAGCGGGTCGAGGAGGCGCAGACCGAGGCCCAGCGTCTGGTCGAGGAGGCGGACGGCCGGGCCACCGAGATGGTCGCGGCCGCCGAGCAGACCGCCCAGCAGGTGCGGGATTCGGTCAGCGGGCTCCAGGAGCAGGCCGAGGCGGAGATCGCCGGGCTGCGCTCCACCGCCGAGCACGTCGCGGAGCGGACGAAGGCCGAGGCCCAGGAGGAGGCGGACCGGGTCCGCGCCGACGCCCACGCCGAGCGGGAGCGGGCCGGCGAGGACGCGGGCCGGATCCGGAGCGTGGCGCAGGAGGAGACCGACGCCGCGAAGGCGATGGCCGAGCGGACGGTCTCCGACGCGATCACGGAGTCGGAGCGGCTGCGCGCCGACACCGCGGAGTACAGCCAGCGGATGCGCACCGAGGCGTCCGACGCACTGGCGTCGGCCGAGCAGGATGCCTCGCGCAGCCGTGCGGAGGCCCGCGAGGACGCCAACCGGATGCGCTCGGAGGCGGCGGGTCAGGCCGACCGGCTGATCGCCGAGGCGACCGGCGAGTCCGAGCGGATCCGTAACGAGGCGGCGCAGCAGGCGGCCCGGCTCGGCGACGAGGCGGCGGGTGACGCGGAGCGGATGCGCACGGAGGCTTCGGCCACCGTCGGTTCCGCGCAGGAGCACGCGGCCCGTACCCGCGAGGAGTCGGAGCGGCTGCGGAGCGACACCGAGGCGGCGGCCGAGCAGATGCGTGCCGAGGCCCGCCAGGAGGCGGACCGGCTGCTCGACGAGGCGCGCGAGTCCGCGTCGAAGCGCCGAGCCGATGCCGCCGAGCAGGCGGACCAGCTGATCAACAAGGCCCAGGAGGAGGCGCTGCGCGCCGCCACCGAGGCCGAGGAGCAGGCCGACACGATGGTCGGCGCGGCTCGCAAGGAGGCGGTGCGGATCACCTCCGAGGCGACCGTCGAGGGCAACACCCTGGTGGAGCGGGCGCGTACGGACGCGGACGAGCTGCTGGTCGGTGCGCGCCGGGACGCCACGCAGATCCGGGAGCGGGCCGAGGAGCTCAGGACCCGGCTCGAGAGCGAGATCGAGGAAATGCACGACCGGGCGCGGCGGGAGACCTCCGAGCAGATGCGGACGGCCGGCGAGCGCGTCGACAATCTGATGAAGGCGGCGACCGAGCAGCGCGACGAGGCCGCGGCCAAGGCCAAGGAGCTGCTGGCCGACGCCAATTCGGAGGCGAGCAAGGTCCGGATCGCCGCGGTGAAGCGGGCCGAGTCGCTGCTGAAGGAAGCCGAGCAGAAGAAGGCCAGCCTGGTGCGCGAGGCCGAGAAGCTGCGGTCCGACGCCGAGGCCGAGGCCAAGCGGACGGTGGACGACGGACGGCGCGAACTCGACGTCCTGGTGCGCCGGCGCGAGGACATCAACACGGAGATCTCCCGTGTCCAGGACGTCCTGGAGGCGTTGGAGTCTTTCGAGACCCCCGGTGCGGGCGGCAAGAGTGCGGGCGCCGGACCGGCCGGTGGCGTCAAGGCCGGTGCCTCCGCAGGCACTCGTTCGAGTGGCAAGCCGTCCGATGGGTAGTCTGCCGACCGTCTCCCGTGGTTCCGCAAGGACATTCAGTCCTCCGAGTGGCAAGGGTTACGGAGGTCAGCCACTCAAAAGGGGTGTCATTCTCCAGATCAAACGGGCATCTGCTCGATGACACGCCGCTCAGGCCCCTAGGATTCCCTCTATCACCTCACCGGTCTCACTTCGACAGGAACCCCATGAGTGACCCTTCCTCCCCCTTCGGCTTCGAGCTCGTGCGGCGTGGTTACGACCGCGGTCAGGTGGATGACCGCATTACCAAGCTCGTCGCCGACCGTGATAGTGCTCTCGCCCGCATCACGTCTCTGGAAAAGCGCATCGAGGAGCTCCACCTCGAGACGCAGAACGCCCAGGCCCAGGTGAACGACGCGGAGCCGTCGTACGCGGGTCTCGGCGCGCGTGTGGAGAAGATTCTCCGCCTCGCCGAGGAGGAGGCGAAGGACCTGCGCGAGGAGGCCCGTCGCGCCGCCGAGCAGCACCGCGAGCTCGCCGAGTCCGCCGCCCAGCAGGTGCGCAACGACGCCGAGACCTTCGCCGCCGAGCGCAAGGCCAAGGCGGAGGACGACGGTGCCCGCATCGTCGAGAAGGCCCAGGGTGAGGCCACCACGCTGCGCACGGACGCGCAGAAGGACGCGGCGCAGAAGCGCGAGGAGGCCGACGCCCTCTTCGAGGAGACCCGTGCCAAGGCCGCCCAGGCCGCTGCGGACTTCGAGACCAACCTGGCCAAGCGCCGCGACCAGTCGGAGCGCGACCTCGCGTCCCGTCAGGCCAAGGCCGAGAAGCGTCTGGCCGAGATCGAGCACCGCGCCGAGCAGCTCCGCCTCGAGGCGGAGAAGCTCCGTACGGACGCCGAGCGCCGGGCCCGTCAGACGGTGGAGACGGCACAGCGTCAGTCCGAGGACATCGTGGCCGACGCCAACGCGAAGGCCGACCGGATCCGCAGCGAGTCCGAGCGCGAGCTGGCGGCGCTCACCAACCGCCGCGACTCGATCAACGCGCAGCTGACCAACGTCCGCGAGATGCTGGCGACGCTGACCGGTGCCGCGGTGGCCGCCGCAGGCACCCCCGCCGACGAGGAGCCCGCCTCCCGCGGCGTCCCGGCCCAGCAGACCCGCTGACGCCTGGGAACGACACAGCAGCAACTCCTGCGCGCCCGGTTCCGCCTTTGTGGTGGCGCCGGGCGCGCGGCCGTTCTAGCGTGAACGCATGATCGAGCTCGATGGCCTCACCAAGCGTTTCGGCAACAAGGTTGCCGTCGATCAGTTGTCGTGCCGGATCAGGCCGGGGATAGTGACGGGTTTTCTGGGACCCAACGGGGCGGGCAAGTCCACCACGATGCGGATGATGCTCGATCTCGACAACCCCACCAGCGGGTCGGTACGCATCGACGGCAAGCACTACCGCGATCTCGCGGAGCCCCTGAAGTACATCGGCGCACTGCTCGACGCCAAGTCGATGCACGGCGGCCGCAGCGCGTACAACAATCTGCTCTGCCTCGCGCAGAGCAACCGCATCCCGGAGAGCCGGGTGGCGGAGGTCCTCGACACCGTCGGCCTGACCGCGGTGGCGAAGAAGAAGTCCAAGGGTTTCTCCCTCGGCATGGGCCAGCGGCTGGGGATCGCCTCGGCGCTGCTGGGTGATCCCGAGATCCTGATGTTCGACGAACCCGTCAACGGTCTGGACCCCGAGGGGATCCACTGGATCCGGAATCTGATGAAGACGCTCGCCTCGGAAGGCCGGACGATCTTCGTCTCCTCGCATCTGATGAGCGAAATGGCACTGACCGCGGACCACTTGATCGTGATCGGACAGGGCAAGCTGCTCGCCGACACCTCGATGGCCGACTTCATCCACCAGAACTCCCGCAGCTATGTGCGGCTGCGCTCCCCTCAGCAGGAACGGCTGCGGGACGTCCTGCACGCGGAGGGCATCATCGCGGTCGAGTCGGGCAACGGCACGCTGGAGATCGACGGCGCCACCACCGAGGCCCTGGGCGAGCTCGCCGCCCGGCACACGATCGTGCTGCACGAGCTGAGCTCCCAGCGGGCCTCGCTGGAGGAGGCGTTCATGCAGATGACGGCGGACTCGGTGGAGTACCACGCGCACTCGGAGCGCGGCGCCGCACCGCCACCGGTGGGGCCGCACTGGGGCGACCAGTGGGACCGGCCGCCGGGCGGCACCCCGGGCCCCGGGACTTCCGGCGGCTCCGGCACCGGACAGGGGGCGTGACGACGATGGCATCGGTACCCGCGGTCCTCACCTCCGAATGGACCAAGATCCGGACGGTCTCCTCGACGACCTGGACCCTGATCTCCGCGTTCGTCGTCACCGTCGCGATGGGCGCCGCGCTCTGTGCGGTGATGAACGCCCAGTTCAGCGACCTCTCCGATGCGGAGCGGGCCACGTTCGACCCCACGTTCATCAGCTTCTCCGGGATGATTCTCGGACAGCTGGCGATGGTGGTCTTCGGTGTCCTGGTGGTCGGTACGGAGTACAGCTCCGGCATGATCCGCACCTCGCTGGCGGCCGTGCCGCAGCGGGCCACGTTCCTCTTCAGCAAGATGCTGGTGGCCGGCGTGCTGGCCCTGGTGGTCGGCCTGGCCACCAGTTTCGTCTCGTTCTTCCTGGGCCAGGCGCTGCTCGGTGACCACAGCACCGACATCGGCGCGGACAACGTGCTGCGGGCGGTCTTCGGCGGCGGCATCTACATGGGGCTCATCGCGCTCTTCTCCATGGGCGTGGCGGCGATGCTGCGCAGCTCCATGCTGTCGCTCGGCATCCTGATGCCGTTCTTCTTCCTGGTCTCGCAGATCCTGTCGGCCGTCCCGGGCGCCAAGAACGTCGCCCGGTACTTCCCCGACCAGGCCGGTTCCAAGATCATGCAGGTGCTGCCCGACGCGATGAACAGCGATCCGGCTCCGTACGGGCCGTGGACCGGGCTGCTGATCATGGTCGCGTGGGTGGCGGCCGCGGTGCTCGGCGGCTTCCTCGTCCTCAAGAAGCGCGACGCCTGACCGGATGTGCCGTGGATCCCGGTCCACGGCGCATCCGGAGGGACTCGGCCGGTTGCGGTGAACCCCGGTTCACCGCAACCGGTGGGGACTCGCCCCGGTAACGACTTGGCCGGAACCGTCAAGGCCTGGATATCCTCCTAACTCTTACGGGGGGCGTGCGGCCGGACGGCCTGTGCCCCGACGACAGATAAGTCGATGGGGCTGGAGCATGATCGAGGCAGTCGGCCTGACCAAGCGCTATGGCGCGAAGACGGCCGTGTACAACCTTTCCTTCCAGGTGCGGCCCGGCGCCGTCACCGGATTCCTCGGTCCCAACGGGTCGGGCAAATCGACCACGATGCGCATGATCCTCGGCCTGGACCGGCCGACGGCCGGCCAGGTGACGATCGGCGGCCACGACTTCCGCAATCTGCCGAACGCGCCGCGCCAGGTGGGCGCGCTGCTGGACGCCAAGGCGGTGCACGGCGGCCGCAGCGCCCGCAACCACCTGCTCTCGCTCGCCCAGCTCGCCGGTATCCCGGCCGCCCGGGTCGACGAGGTGCTCGGGGTCGTCGGTCTGCAGGACGTCGCCCGGAGGCGGTCCAAGGGCTTCTCGCTGGGCATGGGGCAGCGCCTGGGCATCGCGGCCGCGCTGCTGGGCGACCCGCAGGTGCTGCTCTTCGACGAGCCGGTCAACGGCCTCGACCCGGAGGGCATCCTCTGGGTCCGCAATCTGATGAGGATGCTGGCGTCCGAGGGCCGCACGGTCTTCGTCTCCAGCCATCTGATGAGCGAGATGGCCCTCACCGCCGACCATCTGATCGTGATCGGCCGCGGCCAGCTGATGGCCGACATGAGCATCTCGGACTTCATCTCGGCCAACTCGGCCGACTTCGCCCGGGTCCGGGTCGCGGACGGCGTGCCCGAGCAGCGGGAGAAGCTCACCGCCACCCTCACCGAGGCGGGCGGCCAGGTCATGTCGGAGCCGGACGGGGCCCTGCGGATCACCGGGCTCGCGCTCCCCCGGATCAGCGATCTGGCCCATGGGTCGGACGTCCGGCTGTGGGAGCTCTCGCCGCACCAGGCCTCGCTCGAGGAGGCGTACATGCGGATGACGCAGGGCGCCGTGGACTACCGCTCGACTGCGGACCAGGTGGCCCATCTGCAGGCGCCGCAGCCGGCGCCCGGGTACGGGCAGCAGCAGCCGGGGTACGCCCCGCCGCCGCAGAACGCCCCCGATGTGCCGCAGCAGGGCTGGTACGCCCCGCCGCCGCCCGGACAGAACCCGTACGCGGCCGCCCCGCCGCCCGCGGTGCAGGCGGCACCACCGGCCGTCCCCGCCGCCGCTCCCGCCCCGGCAGCGCCCGCCGGGGCCCCCGCAGACCTGACCAAGAGCGACACCAGCGAGGACCCCCGATGACAACGCCGTCCACGCCGCCGACGCCGCAGGCGCCGTACCAGCAGCAGGCGTACCAGCAGCCCCCCGCGCCCCAGCAGTACGGGCAGGGGCCGCAGGCCGGCTACTACACCTCACCGATCCCGGTGCGCCCCGCCACCCTCGGCGACGCGATCGCATCCGAGTGGACCAAGATCCGTTCCGTGCGCTCCACGATGTGGACGCTCGGCGTCCAGATCGTGCTGATGCTCGTCATCGGAGTGCTCGCGGCGGTCGCGGTCAACGCCTCCGACGCCGACATGGGCAACACCCCGGTGCTCAGCCTCGGCTTCTTCGGGGTGCTCCTGGGGTCGATCTGCGTGATCACGCTCGGCGTGATGACCATCGCGTCGGAGTACGGCACCGGCATGATCCGTACGACGCTGACGGCCTGCCCGAGCCGGTCGCGGGTGCTCACCGCGAAGGCCATCGTCTTCTTCCTGCTCACGTTCGTCCTGACGACGGTGATGACCTCGGTCGTCGCCCTGCTCCAGACGTCCATGCTGGACGCCGAGGCGCCCACCGGGGACGAGTGGCTGAGCAGCACCGTCGGCGTCGGTCTCTACCTCGCGACGCTGGGACTGCTCTCGCTGGCGGTCGGCGCGCTGATCCGGCACTCGGCCGGGGCGATCACCATCATGATCGGCGTGGTGCTGCTGCCGCTCGTGCTGGCCATCTTCATGTTCGCCGAGTCGCTGGCGTCGCTCCAGGAGTGGCTGCTGGAGTACTCGATCCCCAACCAGCTCAGCATCTTCTACGACAACTCGGTCACCTCGTCCGGCGGGCCGTCGGGCTGGGACCCGCTGTGGATCATGCTCGGCGTGACCGCCGTGGCCCTGGGCGGCGCCTACCTGGCGATGAACCGGCGCGACGTCTGACGGTCGCCGGCCCGGCCGGCCCGTTCAGTGGCGAGGAGCGTTCCTGGACCGCTGCACCCGTGTGGTGCGGCGGTCCTTCGCGTTCCAGCAGGCCTTGTGCCAGTGCCTGCGGTCGTCGATCCCGCCGTACTCGGACCAGGCCACGAGGTGCGGGACGCCGGACGGGATCTCCTGGTCGCAGCCCGGGCACCGGTAGCGCTTGCCCGCCGCGCTCGCGCCGCTCACCGGGCGCACGGACCACTCCTCGCCCTGCCAGTCCTCGGAGCGCCCTCCCCCGCCGTACCGGTCCCCCGCCACGCCTGCGCTGTCGGGGGGACTCTCGCCGCCTCGGGGGCGGTTACGGCGCGGGGACACGTGACACCTCACGGGGCAGGCTGGGCAGTTCCCGTCCAGCGTAGGGCCATTCGGCCGGGGTAGTCGTCCCGCACCGCCCACAGAGGGCCGACCACGGGACGGGTTAGCGGAAAATCGCAACAACTTCCGGCCGGACCGTGCCTTTGGCACGTGTCAGACGTTGTTGCCGGTAGGGGAGAGCCGCGTCGGCCGCAAGGAGGCAATTGGCGATGCGTGTGGGAACGTTCGTACTGGCAGCGCAGTTTCCGGGCCAGGGGCCCGGAGAGGCGCTGCACCGCGCGATCCGGTCCGCCGAGGTCGCGGAGGAATCGGGGCTGGACTCGGTCTGGCTGGCCGAACATCATTTCGTGTCTTACGGGGTCTGCCCGTCCGCCGTGACGCTGGCCGCCCTGCTGCTCGGCCGCACCCGCAGAATCCGCGTCGGTACGGCGGTGAGCGTGCTGCCGACCCAGCATCCGGTGGCCCTGGGCGAGCAGGCCGCACTGCTCCACCTCACCAGCGGCGGCCGGTTCACCCTCGGCGTCGGCCGGGGCGGGCCGTGGATCGATCTGGAGGTGTTCGGCGGCGGCCTGGAGGCGTACGAGAAGGGCTTCCCCGAGTCCCTGGGGCTCCTGCTCGACTGGCTGCGCGAACCGCGCGTGGCGGGCCGCGGGGAGCGCTACGGCTTCCGTGAGGTGGCGGTGGTCCCCCGGGCCGACGACCTGCTCGACGGGGAGTGCGACGACCAGCCGGGCGGCCCCGAGGTGATCGTCGCGTGCACCTCGCCGAAGAGCGTGAAACTCGCCGCCGAGAACGGCCTGCCGATGCTGCTCGGGATGCACTGCGGGGACGAGGAGAAGGCCGACATGGTCGCCCTCTGGCGCTCCTGCGCGCTCGCCGCGGGCCGTTCGCCCGAGAGTGTGCACCGCGCCGGACACGTATCGGCGGGGGTCGCCCAGATCGCGGACCGTGCCGACGACGCCAGGGAGACGCTCGTGAAGGCGATGCCCGGCTGGCTGCGCCAGGGGCTGGAGGCCCATGTGACGGTCGACGGCCGGCACCGGGTGATGCGCGACCCGGTCGGCTATACGGAGCTGCTGTGCGACCTTCATCCGGTGGGCCCGCCACGCCTCGCGGCCGACCGCCTCGCGGCCACGGCGGAACGCACGGGCATCACCCGCTTCGCGCTCCTGGTGGAGGGTTCCGGAGATCTCGTGGCCACGGAGGAGAACGTAGCGCGGCTGGGCACAGAGGTGCTGCCGCTCCTCGAATGATGCGCGTGAGCCGGTGTTTCGGTGTACCTACGGGAGCTGCCGCCCCGGACCAGTTGCACCTCCCGCGGCCCGGAACGACAGCAGAAGCGTTCAGCAGTCCCGTAGTCCGGGCGACTGGTTGAGCAACTGGCCCCTCACCGAGGTGAATCGGGCGAGCCGGTCGTCGACCGAGGCGTCCAGCGGGAACACCGCGACGCGGTGGCAGTTCTGGAATGCCAGACGCACTCCGAAGTGCCGCTGCAGCGCGCCGCGTATCGCATCACTCGCGAGCGCACGCAGCAGCTGACCACGTGCCTGTTCGTTGGGCGGCGGCGTCTGGTTGTCGGCGAACTCCCCGCCGTCGACCTTCAGCTGAGCCACCAACGAGCTGATCATCTCCCATGCGTAGGGCAGGGAGGTCCGGACGCAGTCGACGAAGTCGGCTTCGTCGACCTCGCCTCGCTCGGCCTGTTCCAACAGCGCCGGTGAGACGTCGAGCGACATGGGTTCTCCTCTCGCGACCCCGACGGACGGCCGGGGCCTTACGGGCAGGGAAGGAGGACGGCGACGCAGCGTGCACAGACGGCGACCTCCTGCATCCACGGTAAGGGTGCAGTCCGGGCCGCACCAGGAGAATGGGAACACAACCGGCCAATAACGAAGGGGTTCAAAGAGGGGCAAGCCAGAAAGCGGCACTCCGAGGCGGGGATGGAGTGACGGGTGGGTGAATCGCGTCGAGCACCTGTCGTCGAGTAGCGTTGCCGACCATGCGTCTCGTCATCGCCCGCTGCTCCGTGGACTACGCGGGCCGGCTCACGGCCCACCTGCCCTCCGCTCCCCGTCTGATCCTGGTGAAGGCGGACGGGAGCGTGTCGATTCACGCCGACGACAGGGCGTACAAACCGCTCAACTGGATGTCGCCGCCCTGCACCTTGAAGGAGGGAACCGGCGACGCCGAGGGCGTCTGGACCGTGGTGAACAAGGCGGGCGAAAAACTGATCATCACGATGGAGGAAATCCTCCATGACTCGTCCCACGAACTGGGTGTCGACCCCGGCCTGATCAAGGACGGCGTGGAAGCGCACCTTCAGGAACTGCTCGCGGACCGGATCGAGACGCTCGGCGAGGGCTACACGCTGATCCGCCGCGAGTACTTCACCGCGATCGGCCCCGTCGACATCCTGTGCCGCGACGCCGACGGACAGACCGTGGCCGTCGAGCTCAAGCGGCGCGGTGACATCGACGGTGTGGAGCAGCTGACCCGCTACCTGGAACTGCTCAACCGCGACCCGCACCTGGCCCCGGTGAAGGGCATCTTCGCCGCCCAGGAGATCAAGCCCCAGGCCCGCGTCCTGGCGACGGACCGCGGCATCGGCTGTGTGGTGCTCGACTACAACGCGATGCGCGGCATCGAGGACGACAAGCTCCGACTGTTCTGACCCGCGGGCTCCCCTGAACCCACTGGGCCTCTCGAACCCCGCCGGACGGGCGCGCACACTGCGAACCCGTCCGGCCTCTCAGGCCCGTCCGGAGATTGAGGACAGGGCGCCCACCGGGGGCGCACCCCGCCTCAGGTCATCGACGGACTCGCACCCGTGGCCCCCGAGGGCCCGCTCGCCGAGTCCGAGGTGTCCGGCGTCGTCGGCTCGTCCGTCGCCGTGTCCGTGGGCGACGGCGACCCGGTGGGCTCCGTCTCGGTCGGCGTCGGCGACTGCGTGGCCGGCGGCGGAGTCGACTTCGTCGGCCTCGGCGGCTTGGACGTCGTACGAGACGGCGAAGGCCTGTCCGGGGTCGGCTCGACCGTCGACGACGGGGCCGGCTCCGAAGCCGTGGATCCCGGCGCCGAGGTCCCGTCCGCTCCCGCCGGCACGGACTCGCTCCCCGACGGCCCCGGGCTCGACGAGGAAACGGAGGTCGAGGGCCTCGCGGACGGCCTCGTACCGTCCGTCGCCTCGTCGGCCGGCAGCTCCTCCTCGGTGTCGCCGCCGTCGGTAGCCGACTGCTCGGTCGAGGCACCGGTGTCACCCTGCGGGTCACTGTTCGAGGTGAGGCCGAGCGTCACCACCGTGCCGAGCACCCCGGCCAGCAGCACCCCCGCGCCGGCCGCGACCAGGTTGCGCCGCGCCCCGCCCAGGATCGCGAATCGGCCGGACCGTTCGTCCTTGGCGGCCTGCGGAGCCGTCTGCCGGGAGATGACCGCGGTGTCGTCGGCGTACGACAGCGGCATCGAGACGGTGCCGGCGGCCGGCACACCGCGGGGAGGCGATCCCTCGAAGGGATTGGCCGGTATCTCACCGGCCGCGGGAACGCCGCCCGCCACCGGCCCGCCGGTGCGGTCCTCGACCAGGGCGAGCGCCCGGCGCCCCGCCACCGCGCCGCTCTTGTCGGCGAGCGCCCCGCGCATGCTGATGGAGGTCTCCAGCTCGGCCCTGGCCCGGTCGAAATTGCCGGTACAGAGCGCGAGTACGCCCAGCTCGTGGTGGAAGTACGCCTCTTCGGCAACCTCTCCGGCGATCCGGCCCGCTTCCTGGCCGACGCGCAGGGACCGCTCCCAGGCGCCCCAGAGCAGCCCTGCCGCGAAGGCGGGCGAGGCGCTGCGGGCCAGCAGTACGGCCACGCTGGTCTGCCCGGCCCCGTCCCCCGGCACCAGCTGCGTCATCGCCGCGACGATCGCATCGGCCTCGGCCACCACACGGGCGGGGGTGACCGAAGGGTGTCCGGCCCACCAGGTGTAGTGCTGGGCCGCCGTACGGGCGCGGTCGGTGGCGTCGTCGCCGTAACCGGCGGCCGCCAGCTGGGCGACGACTCCGGCCGCCAGCCGGTAGCGGGAACCGGCCGGGGAGAGCAGCCCGCAGCCGGCCAGTTCGCCGAGTGCGGCATCGGCGTGGGTGTCCCCCACGAGCGCCGGCAGGTGCGCCTGGTGCGGCACCTCGCCGCCGAGCGCCACCGCGAAGCGCAGGGTGTCGCGCGCCGCCCCGGTGAGACGCGAGGCGAGCAGTGCGGCCGGTGCCGCGCCCTCTCCGAGGCTGGGCAGTGGGACATCGCCGTCCTCGGCGCCCTCGTCCGGCAGCGGCGCCTCGGCGGGCCGGCCTCCGAGGTAGCCGTACTCGTCGTACGCGGTGGGGTGGGTGCGCAGCAGGTCGCGCTGGCGCAGCAGGGCGCCCGCCTGGACGAAGCGCAGCGGAAGACCCTCGGACTCGAACCAGAGGTCGCCCGCCCAGTTGCTCTCCTCCTCGGTCAGCGGTCGCTCGACGACCCGCTCCATCAGGAGGATCGAGGCACCGCGGTCCAGGCCGGTGAGAAAGACCTCTTCGAGGTGGGAGTCGGCGAGGGGCGCGGCGACGTCGGGCGTGGCAGCCAGCAGGAAGGCGCATTCGGGCGTCGCGTCGAGCAGCTCGTCCAGGGCGCTGCCGCCGAACTCCAGGTCGTCGAGGACGACGACGGCGCCCGTGGACCGGAGCTTCTCCAGCAGCAGGGCCCGGTCCGGGCGGTGCAGCGGGGCGTCGTGGACGGCGTCGAAGAGTCCGTGGAGCAGGTCGGTGACGGACCGCTTGTGGCCGTTCAGCCGTACGACTCCGTCCGGGGCGAGCTCCGCGCAGTCGGCGGCGACGGCGTTCAGCAGCGCGGTACGGCCGGAACCGGCCGGTCCGGTGAGCCGTACGGAGCGGCCGCGGGCCAGCAGGCGCACCAGTCGCTCGCGTTCGTCCTCGCGCTGCAGCAGGGGCAGCTGGAGGACGGGCGGGCCGGGCGGCACGGGGGGTGCGGCGGCGCGGGCGCGCTCGGTCCGCTCGGCCGGGGTGCGGCGGACGGTCGCGGCGGGCTGCTCCCCCGGCGGGCACGGTTCGACCTCGCTGCCGTCGACCGGGTTGACGGTGAGCAGGAGGTCGCCGGAGACGAGCGGGACGATGCGCGCCTGTTGCGGCGTTTGCTGACCGAAATCCGGGGTCAGCGGATCGCGGGAGGCGCGGCGTCTGCCGGCATCCTCGGCGAAGCCGTTGTTGTCATGGCCGAACTCTTCCGGCCCCCGGTGTGTCGGGTCCATCGCCAAAGCCCCCAAGACGCGTCGAGCGCGGTTGTCCCTCCCGGCCTCGCACGTCCAGCTGTCGCTTCCGGTCCGGTGTCCGCCAGGTGGGTCCGTCAATCGGCAGACGGCCGAACCCTAAACCTTCGCACAGTATCTACGAACATCCGGGGTGCCGCGCCGCCCCACAGATCACGGTCTCGTGAGGATTGTGTGGCTTCGGCCCGGGGGTCCGGAGGGACATCCGCCGCCGGGCGCTCCGCACGGGAGGCCCTAGACGCGCGGCAGGGATTCCGCGGCGATTCCGCCCTCGATGGCCAGGA
Source organism: Streptomyces sp. NBC_00876 (assembly GCF_045207435.1). Lineage (NCBI taxonomy): Bacteria > Bacillati > Actinomycetota > Actinomycetes > Kitasatosporales > Streptomycetaceae > Streptomyces > Streptomyces sp. NBC_00876. Next base: position 5,888,950 of record NZ_CP108800.1, on the reverse strand, counting down.
TGCGGTGCAGCCTGGTGGCGACCAGAAGGCGTTGCATCTGCGGGGGCACCCCTCGGAGCACCAGCCGCCGGCCGGCTCGCCCGGCGCGGCGGTGCGCGCCCATGATGACGCCGAGGCCGGTCGCGTCCCATGAATCCAGCTCGGTCAGGTCGAGCACCAGATCGCCGACTCCGTCGTCGAGCGCCGAGTGCAGGACCGTACGGGCGTCCGCCGCGCTTCGGACATCGAGGCGGCCCCCGACGACCAGCTCGGCGTGGTCGCCCCTGATGTGCATATGCGCTCCCCTGGAATGCCCCGTGACACGGTCGGTCTGTCTGAAACTGCCTCTGCCCCAACTGACTGCGGCAACGACAAGGAAGTTGCCGTCTGTAAGCGAACCGATACCGAATTCACTCCGTGGAGTGACCGGACCCGCCGCGAACCCCTTGCGGATCCACTGGTTCCGGAGGATGGCCCTCCGGAGCCCCGGGCCTGATTGACGGCACATCAGGCGGCCCGGGGACCGAAAACGATCAGTAGGTGTAAAAGCCCTGCCCGCTCTTGCGGCCGATGTCACCTGCATCGACCATTCGGCGCATCAGCTCCGGGGCCGCGAACTTCTCGTCCTGCGACTCGGTGTAGATGTTGCCGGTGGCGTGCAGCAGGATGTCGACGCCGGTCAGGTCCGCGGTGGCGAGGGGGCCCATGGCGTGGCCGAATCCGAGCTTGCAGGCGATGTCGATGTCCTCGGCCGAGGCGACACCCGATTCGTACAGCTTGGCGGCCTCGACGACGAGCGCCGAGATCAGCCGGGTGGTGACGAAGCCGGCCACGTCCCGGTTGACGACGATGCAGGTCTTGCCGACCGACTCGGCGAACTCCCGTGCGGTGGCGAGGGTTTCGTCGCTCGTCTTGTAGCCGCGGACGAGTTCGCAGAGCTGCATCATCGGGACCGGCGAGAAGAAGTGCACACCGACGACGCGCTCCGGGCGCTCCGTGACGGCCGCGATCTTGGTGATCGGGATGGCGGAGGTGTTGGAGGCGAGCACGGCGTCGTCCCGGACGATCTTGTCGAGGGCCCGGAAGATCTCGTGCTTCACCTCCAGCTTCTCGAAGACGGCCTCGACGACGATGTCCGCGTCGGCGACCGCGTCGAGATCGGTGGTCGTGGTGATGCGGGCGAGCGCCGCCTCGGCGTCGGCCTGTGCGAGCTTGCCCTTGGAGACGAACTTGTCGTAGGAGGCCTTGATGCCGTCACGGCCACGGGCCAGGGCCGCGTCGGTGACATCGCGCAGCACGACGTCCCAGCCCGCCTGGGCGGAGACCTGCGCGATGCCGGACCCCATGAGTCCGGCTCCGATGACGGCGAGCTTCCTGGCCACGTTGGCACCCCAATGCTTTCTCAGCGGTTCTTGTCCATGCGGTTCTCGTCCATGCTCTCCGGCGGAGGTTAGTACCCGTGAGGGGTGCTGAGGCAGCGAAGAGATGCGCGTCACGTCTCAAATGACGGACATCACACCGCGATGAGTCATTCGGCGGCGCGCCGGGCGTAGTTGAGCACCCTTTCGCCCAGCAGGTCCTCGATGTCGTCGAGCAGCACGAGGGCGTCCCGGGACACCTCGCCGGCCCTGCGGCCCGCCATCATCTCGCGGCCGATGTACGCCATGAGCGTGCTGTGCACCCAGGCGAGCTGACCGGCCACCAGGACCGGGACCGGGTCGGCGGGCCCGGTCCCGCACTCCTCCTGGAGCGTCGCCTCCAGGTGCTGGAGGACTTCCTGCTGTACGTGCCAGAGGCGGGCCTTGAGGCTGTCCGCGCCCTCGATGACCCGCATGAAGCGCTCGTAGCCCTCCATCAGGCCGACCGCGGGCGAGACGCCCTCCACCTGGATGCGCAGTTCGCGCAGCACGGCGTCGGCGGCGGACTCGCCCTTGTCGCGGCCCCGGACGTACCGGGAGAGACGGTCGACGATGCCCTGGCTGCGGTCGAGGAAGAGGTCCTCCTTGGCCGGAAAGTAGTTGTAGACCGTGTTCACCGAGACATCGGCGGCGCGGGCGATCTCGGCGATCGTGACGTCGTCGAAGCCCCGCTCCAGAAAGAGGCCGGTGGCCACGTCCGAGAGGTGCTGCCTGGTGCGGCGCTTCTTGCGCTCCCTGAGTCCCTCAGCCATGACCCCATCGTAGAGGTTCTCTGGGGTTCCTGAATATTTGGTGTCATTGCAATTTTTCAGTGACTCTGTTTTTGTGGTCGCTATGCCAATCATCAGCACGGCCGGGCTCGCCCGGACCTTCGCCTCGAAGACCGGCCCCGTGGAGGCCGTACGTTCCATCGACATGACGGTCGCGGCCGGCGAGATCGTCGGCCTGCTCGGCCCCAACGGCGCGGGCAAGACCACCACGCTCCGCATGCTCACCACGCTGCTCGCCCCCACCGGCGGCGCGGCCACCGTCGCCGGCTGCGATCTGCTCGCGAACCCGGCGGGCGTACGGAAGCAGTGCGGGTACGTGGCCCAGTCGGGCGGCGTCGACCCCCACATCAGCGTCCGGGAGGAGCTGGTCACCCAGGGCCGGCTGTACCGGCTCGGCAAGGCCGCGTCCGTGGCCAGGGCCGCGGAAATCGCCGCCGAACTGGGCCTCTCCGAGCTGCTGGACCGGCGCACGGTCACCCTCTCCGGGGGCCAGCGGCGGCGGCTCGACATCGCGATGGGACTCACCCACCGCCCGGCCGTGCTCTTCCTCGACGAGCCGACGACCGGGCTCGACCCGGGCAGCCGCAGCGATCTGTGGGAGCTGGTGCGCGGGCTGCGCGACACGTACGGCACGACCGTCGTGCTCACCACCCACTACCTCGACGAGGCCGACGCGCTCGCGGACCGGCTCGTCGTGGTCGACGGCGGCCTGGTCGTGGCCGAGGGCACCCCGGCCGCACTCAAGGAGCGGTACGCGGGATCGTCCGCCGCCTCGCTCCAGGAGGCCTTCCTGGCGATCACCGGGCGCTCCCCCGCCTCCACCGATGCCGAACCCGTCACCGTCTAGAAAGCGAGCCCCATGCTTCTCCACGACACCGCGCTCGTCTTCGGGCGGTACGCCCGGCAGACCCTGCGCTCAAAGTTCCAGATCCTCTTCGGCATCCTGATGCCGCTGTTGTACCTGCTCTTCTTCGGCCCGCTGCTCACCGGTCTGCCGCTCGGCCGGACCGGTGACTCCTGGCAGATCCTGGTCCCCGGACTGCTGCTCCAGCTGGCCCTGTTCGGTGCCTCGTTCACCGGGTTCGCCATCATCATCGACAAGTCGACCGGTGTCGTGGAGCGGATGCGGGTCACCCCGGTCAGCCGGATGGCACTGCTGCTGGGCCGGGTCCTGCGCGACACGCTGCTGTTCACGTTCCAGGCGGTGCTGCTGGTCCTCGCCGCCGTGCTCATGGGCTTGCGCGCACCGCTGCCCGGTGTGCTGATCGGTTTCGCCTTCGTCGGGCTGCTGACCGTCTCGCTGGCCTCGCTCTCGTACGCCCTGGCCATGAAGGTGGGCACACCGCAGGAGTTCGGGCCTGCGATCAACTCGGTCACCATGCCGGCCATGCTGCTCTCCGGCCTGATGCTGCCCATGACGCTGGGGCCGCAGTGGCTGGACGTGCTGTCGCACCTCACCCCGCTGCGCTACCTCGTGGACGCGGTGCGGGACGCGTACGTGGGCTCGTACGCCACGGCGCACATGCTGTACGGGGTGCTGGTCGCCCTCGGATTCGCGGCACTCGCCGTGACAGTGGGCACACGCGTCTTCCGCAGGGCGGGCGCATAACTAGGCTGACCGCATGGTCAATCTGACACGTATCTACACCCGCACCGGCGACCAGGGCACCACCGCCCTCGGCGACATGAGCCGGACCGCCAAGACCGATCTGCGGATCTCCGCGTACGCCGACACCAACGAGGCCAACGCGGTCATCGGTACGGCGATCGCGCTCGGGCAGCTGAGCGACGACGTCGTGAAGGTCCTCGTCCGCGTGCAGAACGACCTGTTCGACGTGGGCGCGGACCTGTCGACGCCGGTCGTCGAGGAGCCGAAGTACCCGCCGCTGCGGGTCGAGCAGTTCTACATCGACAAACTGGAGGCCGACTGCGACCACTTCCTGGAGCAGACGGAGAAGCTCCGCAGCTTCATCCTGCCCGGCGGCACCCCCGGCGCCGCGCTGCTGCACCAGGCGTGCACGGTGGTCCGGCGCGCGGAGCGGTCCACCTGGGCCGCGTTCGAGGTGCACGGCGAGGTGATGAACCCGTTGACGGCGACCTACCTCAACCGGCTCTCGGACCTGCTGTTCATCCTGGCGCGGGTGGCGAACAAGGAGGTCGGCGACGTGCTGTGGGTGCCGGGCGGCGAGCGGTAGACAAGACAGTCCCCGCCGGCACCATCAAGCCCGTCCGGCGATCGAGGACAAGCCTCACCCGGGCGGGCCCGACACCCGCTTCGCCTCCCGCTCCCGCCCGGGGCCCCGCTTCGGGAACACCGTGTAGCTCCCCGCGATCACCAGATTGATCCCGATCACGAAGAGCATCGTCTGCTGCCACGACCGCAGGGACGTCACGTCCCCCTCGCCACCCACGTACCAGACCGCCGCCTGGAGCAGCGCCAGCGCCGTCACCGCGGCCACCGTCCACCGCCCGGCGACCCGCCACTCGTGCGCGGCCCGCGCCATCCCGTACTTCGGCGGCCTCACCGGCGGCGGACCGCCCGCGAAGCGGTGTGCGACCCGGGCGTCGACCCACCGGATCGTGGAGTGGCCCAGCCCCACCGTGAAGCCGATGTACACCGCGGCGAGCCCGTGCTTCCAGTCCGGTTCGGCGCCGTTCTTCAGGTCGACGGCCGTCACCACCAGCAGGACGAGTTCCAGCAGCGGCTCGCACAGCAGCACGGCGGCACCCGGTCGCGGCTTCTTCGCGGCGTAACGCAGCGCGAGCCCGGCGGCCAGCAGCACCCAGAAGGCGATCTCGCAGACAACGATCAGTGTGACGATCACGGCCCTGTTCCTTTCGCTCCCTCCCAGCCTCCCGGCCCCGCGGTCCCCGGTCATCGGCCCCGGTGACGAAAGTCGACTGCATCCTTCGATGTACTGACGGATCGCTCCCTGTACGGAGGTGCGGCAGCGGGCCGGACGTGTTGGATGGGTGGGTGTTCTCTCCGGCCCGCCCCCACCGCCACGACGTCCTCATCGCGGTCATCGGACTGCTCGGCGGAGCGGTCCTGTCCCTGCTCGGTCTGCACATGCAGAACGGCCGCCCCTTCGACGCCCCCTGGTTCGCGCTCCTCCCGCTCGCCGTGATGTCGGCGCTGGAACTGGTGCGCAGGAGCGCGCCGCAGACGGCGCTGGTCATCGGCACGCTCGCGCTGATCGCGGACCAGTTCACGCGCGGGAACCTGGCGACCGTCCTGATGTTCACCGACCTCATGTACGCGGCCGTGCTGTACGGGACCCCGGCGGCCGCCCGACGGATCCCGGTCACCACCTTCCTGATCACGGTCGCGGTCACGATCGGATTCCTGGCCTGGTTCCGGGACCCCGAGGCCCTGCTGATCGGCATCGTGACCGGCCTGGTCTCCTTCGTGCCCGCCCTCACCGGCGTGAGTGTGCGCAACCACCGCGACGCCGCCGAGACCGCCCGGCTGCGCGCCGATCAGACCGCTCTGCTGGCCGAGATGGACCGCGCGCAGGCGGTGACCGCCGAACGCGCCCGGATGGCGCGGGAACTGCACGACATGGTGGCCAACCACCTCTCCGCGATCGCGATCCACTCCACCGCCGCGCTCTCCATCGACGACCCGTCGACCTCCCGTGACGCCCTCGGGGTGATCCGGGAGAACAGCGTCGACGGTCTGGCCGAAATGCGCCGTCTGATCGGGCTGTTGCGCACCGGGGCGGCGGACCTGGAGCCGAGCAGCTCGCCGACCCTCGGGTCGCTGGACGCCCTCATCGAGCAGCACCGGACGAACGCCGCCTCCAGCGGGCTCACCTGCACCCTGGACGACACCCGCGCCGAGCCTGGCCGGCTGCCCGCACCGGTGGAAATGGCCGCGTACCGCATCGTGCAGGAGTCCCTCACCAACGCGCTCAAGCACGCGGCTCCGGGCCCGGTCGCGGTGCGGCTCGGGCAGTCGGGAGAGCATCTCACGGTGGAGGTGAGCAGTGCCGTCGGGGACCGTCCCGGACCGCGCGCACCGGGGTCGGGGGCGGGTCTGGTCGGCATGCGGGAGCGGGTGGCGCTGCTCGGCGGAAGGTTCGAGGCGGGGCCCGTACCCACGGGCAACGGAACGAGGACATGGCGCGTACGGGCCGAACTGCCCGTCGGAGAAGGGGATACGAAGGCATGACGATCCGGGTTCTGGTCGCCGAGGACCAGGCGGCCGTACGGGCGGGACTGGTGCTCATCCTGGGCAGCGCAACGGACATCGAGGTCGTCGGGCAGGCGTGCGACGGCGAGGAGGCCGTCCGGCTGGCCCGTGAACTGCGCCCGGATCTGGTGCTGATGGACATCCAGATGCCGCGGCTGGACGGGGTGTCCGCGACGAAGCAGGTGGTCGCGGAGCGGCTGGCGGACGTCCTGGTGCTGACGACGTTCGATCTGGACGCGTACGTCTTCGGCGCGCTGCGGGCCGGGGCCTCGGGCTTTCTGCTGAAGGACACCGAGGCGCGCGGGCTGCTCGAAGCGGTCCGTACGGTGGCGCGCGGCGAGGGACTGATCGCCCCCTCGGTGACGCGCCGGCTGATCGCGGAGTTCGCCGGGACCACCTCCGTACAGCCGTCGGAACGCCCCGACGCCACGGTCCTGGACGCACTCACCCGTCGTGAACGCGAAGTGCTCGGGTGCCTCGGCCAAGGGATGTCCAATGCCGAGATCGCGGTGCGGCTGTCCATGGCGGAGGCGACGGTGAAGACGCACGTCAGCCGGTTGCTGGGGAAGCTGGAGCTCCGCTCCCGGGTCCAGGCGGCCGTGCTGGCACAGGAGTTGGGCGTCTGAGGTTTATCCGCGCCCGACTCCGATCTTTGGTCTGGACCTCTTGACGATTGGTCCAGACCTTCCTAATCTCACCGAGCACACTGCGGTGAGCCCGCCATGACAAGGCGAGCTCAGGGCGGCGCAGGGTTTGCAGTCCACGGACCACCCCCGATTGTCCGGACCTCACCCGAGGAGCACCGTTGAGCACTGATACCCCCCGCCGGACCCGATTCAGATTCGGGGCCGGAAAAGCCACCAGATCCCGAGCCGTCGCGGGCCTGACCGCACTGCTCCTCCCGCTGGCCGCGATGGTCGGCATGGCCTCCCCCGCCGAGGCAGCGACCTCCGCGACCGCCACGTACCTCAAGAAGTCCGACTGGGGCAGCGGCTTCGAGGGCCAGTGGACGGTGAAGAACACCGGCACCACCGCCCTCAGCTCCTGGACCATCGAGTGGGACTTCCCGGCCGGCACCGCCGCGGGATCCGCCTGGGACGCCACCGTCACCAGCTCCGGCACCCACTGGACCGCCAAGAACCTCGCCTGGAACGGCTCGGTCGCACCGGGCGCCAGCGTCTCCTTCGGCTTCAACGGCACCGGCTCCGGCGCCCCCTCCGGCTGCAAGCTGAACGGCGCCTCCTGCGACGGCGGCAGCGTCCCCGGCGACAACGCCCCCTCGGCGCCGGGCACCCCCACCGCGAGCGCCGTCACCGACACCTCGGCGAAGCTGAGCTGGAGCGCGGCCACCGACGACAACGGCGTCAAGAACTACGACGTCCTGCGGGACGGCGCGGTCGTCGCCACGGTGACCGGCACCACGTACACCAACACCGGCCTCACCGCGGGTACCGACTACTCGTACACCGTGCAGGCCCGGGACACCGCCGGCCAGACCGGTCCGGTCAGCGGCGCGGTCAAGGTGCACACCACCGGCGGCGGCGGCACCGACCCCGGCACCGGCGACAAGGTCAACCTCGGCTACTTCGCCGAGTGGGGCGTCTACGGCCGGAACTACCACGTCAAGAACCTGGACACCTCCGGTTCCGCCGCGAAGATCACGCACATCAACTACGCCTTCGGCAACGTGACCGGCGGCAAGTGCGCGATCGGTGACTCCTACGCCGACTACGACAAGGCGTACACCGCCGACCAGTCCGTCGACGGCGTCGCCGACACCTGGGACCAGCCGCTGCGCGGCAGCTTCAACCAGCTGCGCAAGCTCAAGGCGAAGTACCCGCACATCAAGATCCTGTGGTCCTTCGGCGGCTGGACCTGGTCCGGCGGCTTCGGCCAGGCCGCGCAGAACCCGGCCGCGTTCGCCCAGTCCTGCTACGACCTGGTCGAGGACCCGCGCTGGGCCGATGTCTTCGACGGCATCGACATCGACTGGGAGTACCCCAACGCCTGTGGTCTGACCTGTGACACCAGTGGTCCGGCCGCCCTGAAGAACATCACCTCGGCCCTGCGGACGAAGTTCGGCAGCAGCAACCTGGTGACCGCCGCCATCACGGCCGACGGATCCGAGGGCGGCAAGATCGACCTGGCGGACTACGCGGGCGCCGCGCAGTCGCTGAACTGGTACAACGTGATGACGTACGACTTCTTCGGCGCCTGGGACGCGAAGGGCCCGACCGCCCCGCACTCCCCGCTCACCTCGTACAGCGGCATCCCGAAGGCCGGCTTCAACTCCGCGGACGCCATCGCCAAGCTGAAGGCCAAGGGCGTTCCCGCCTCCAAGCTGCTGCTCGGCATCGGCTTCTACGGCCGCGGCTGGACCGGTGTCACCCAGGACGCACCCGGCGGCACCGCCACCGGCGCGGCCCCGGGTACGTACGAGGCCGGCATCGAGGACTACAAGGTCCTCAAGAACAGCTGCCCCTCCACGGGCACCGTCGCCGGTACCGCGTACGCGCACTGCGGCACCAACTGGTGGAGCTACGACACCCCGGCCACCATCGCGTCGAAGATGGCCTGGGCGAAGAGCCAGGGCCTGGGAGGCGCGTTCTTCTGGGAGTTCAGCGGGGACACCGGCAACGGTGAACTCGTGAGCGCGATGAACAACGGTCTCAAGTAATCCCCACCGAGGCACCGCTCATCGCGTAACCCCCGAAAAGCACCGGGGAGACAGGTCCGCCCCCTGTCTCCCCGGTTTTCGTTTCTGTCCTGCGTGACCTCTCAGGCCACGTTCACCCGCTGGCCGGGAGGCGCTGCCTCCAGCCAGGCGAGGAATCCGGTGAGGGCGTCCTCGCTCATCGCCAGCTCCAGGCGGGTCTCCCGGTGGAGACAGCCGAGCACGATGGCGTCGGAGAGCAGCGCGAGCTCCTCCTCGCCCTCGGGCAGCCGGCGGGCGACCACCTCGATCGAGGAGCGCTCCAGCACCCGGCGCGGACGCGGGGAGTAGCTGAAGACGCGGAACCAGTTCACCTTGTCGCCGCTGTACCGGGCGACTCCGTACACCCAGCCCTTGCCCGAGAGATCCGGCTCCACCGGAACATCCCAGCGCAGGCTGCAGTCGAAGGTCCCACCGGAGCGCTGGATCAGCCGCCGGCGAAGACCGAAGACGAAGAGACCAACCGCGACCAGTGCGACGACCAGCCCGCCCACCCACAGCGCGAGGAACATCTCCACCGACCTCCTCGCATCGTCGAGTAAACGGATACCGCCAGGACTTCAACCGCACCTGCATCGCCTCAGCCGCGACACGGTCTGGAGGGTCTCCAGAACGGGCCGCGGCTGAGGGTAAAGACGTTTCGCGGGGTGGCTAGTGCACCGCCACCGCACGCAGTCGCACATCGGCGCGGCGCTCGGCAGCGCTGTCCGTGTCCGACTTCGCACGCTCGAACGCACGCTCCGCACGCTCGACATCGATCTCGTCCGCCAGCTCGGCGATCTCCGCCAGCAGCGAGAGCTTGTCGTCGGCGAAGGAGATGAAACCACCGTGCACAGCGGCGACGACAGTGCCGCCCTCGCTCGTACGGATCGTCACCGGGCCCGATTCCAGCACACCCAGAAGCGGCTGGTGACCGGGCATGACGCCGATGTCGCCGGACGTGGTGCGCGCGACGACCAGGGTGGCCTCGCCGGACCAGACACTGCGGTCCGCGGCGACCAGCTCGACATGCAGCTCAGCAGCCAAGGGTGGCTCCTCGGGTCACCACCCGGCGGTCATGCCGGGTGTTGGGTCAATTCTACGGGGCGTGGTGAGGGGGGCGGGACACACCCACCCCCCTCGGTGAGCCGGAGGCTCAGGAGACGCCGAGCTCCTTGGCGTTGGCCTTGAGGTCCTCGATGCCACCGCACATGAAGAACGCCTGCTCGGGGAAGTGGTCGTACTCACCGTCGCAGATCGCGTTGAACGCGGCGATCGACTCGTCGAGCGGAACGTCCGAACCGTCCAGGCCGGTGAACTGCTTGGCGGCGTGGGTGTTCTGCGACAGGAAGCGCTCGACGCGACGGGCACGGTGGACAACGAGCTTGTCCTCCTCGCCCAGCTCGTCGATACCGAGGATCGCGATGATGTCCTGGAGGTCCTTGTACTTCTGCAGGATCCCCTTGACGCGGCTGGCCGTGTCGTAGTGGTCCTGCGCGATGTAACGCGGGTCCAGGATGCGGGACGTGGAGTCCAGCGGGTCCACGGCCGGGTAGATGCCCTTCTCGGAGATCGGACGGGAGAGAACCGTCGTCGCGTCGAGGTGGGCGAACGTGGTGGCCGGGGCCGGGTCGGTCAGGTCGTCCGCGGGGACGTAGATCGCCTGCATCGAGGTGATCGAGTGACCACGCGTCGAGGTGATGCGCTCCTGGAGCACACCCATCTCGTCGGCCAGGGTCGGCTGGTAACCCACTGCGGACGGCATACGGCCGAGCAGCGTGGAGACCTCGGAACCGGCCTGCGTGAAGCGGAAGATGTTGTCGATGAAGAGCAGCACGTCCTGCTTCTGCACATCGCGGAAGTACTCCGCCATGGTCAGGGCGGACAGGGCCACGCGAAGACGCGTGCCCGGCGGCTCGTCCATCTGGCCGAAGACCAGTGCGGTCTTCTCCAGAACGCCCGAGTCCGTCATCTCGTCGATGAGGTCGTTGCCCTCACGGGTGCGCTCACCGACGCCGGCGAACACCGACACACCGTCGTGCAGCTTCGCCACACGCATGATCATTTCCTGGATGAGGACCGTCTTGCCGACGCCCGCACCACCGAACAGACCGATCTTGCCGCCCTTGACGTACGGGGTCAGCAGGTCGACGACCTTCAGGCCGGTCTCGAACATCTCGGTCTTCGACTCGAGCTGGTCGAAGGCCGGGGCCTTGCGGTGGATCGGCCAGCGCTCGGTGATCTGAGCTTCGGCCTCCGGCTCGTTCAGGATCTGACCGAGGGTGTTGAACACCTTGCCCTTGGTGATGTCACCGACGGGCACCATGATGCCCTTGCCGGTGTCGGCCACCGGGGCCTGGCGGACCAGGCCGTCGGTGGGCTGCATCGAGATCGCGCGGACCACGCCGTCACCCAGGTGCTGGGCGACTTCGAGGGTCAGCGTCTTACGAGCGCCGGCCTCGGCCGGGTCGTCGACCTCGACGTGCAGGGCGTTGTAGATCTCCGGCATCGCGTCGACGGGGAACTCCACGTCGACGACCGGGCCGATGACCCGGGCGACGCGGCCCGTGGCAGCGGCCGTCTCAACTGTCGTCGTCATTACTTGTCACTCCCCGCGGACGCGTCGGCCAGCGCACCTGCACCGCCGACGATCTCGCTGATTTCCTGGGTGATTTCGGCCTGGCGGGCCGCGTTGGCAAGCCGGGAGAGGCTCTTGATCAGATCCCCGGCATTGTCGGTCGCCGACTTCATCGCACGGCGGCGGGCGGCGTGCTCGGAAGCGGCAGCCTGCAGCAGTGCGTTGTAGATGCGGCTCTCGACGTAGCGCGGCAGGAGGGCGTCGAGGACGTCCTCCGCCGACGGCTCGAAGTCGAACAGCGGAAGGATCTCGTCCTTCGTACCGCTCTCCTCCGCGACCTTGTCGAGCGAGAGCGGCAGCATCCGGCCGTCGACCGCGTTCTGCGTCATCATCGACACGAACTCGGTGTAGACGATGTGCAGCTCGTCGACGCCGCCCTCGGCCGTGTCCTTCTGGATGGACTCGATCAGGGGCGCGGCGATCTTCTTGGCGTCCGCGTACTCCGGGCTGTCGGTGAAGCCGGTCCACGACTCCGCGACCTTGCGCTCGCGGAAGCCGTAGTAGGCGACACCCTTACGGCCGACGATGTACGTGTCGACCTCCTTGCCCTCGGCCGCCAGCCGCTCCCGCAGCCGCTCCGCCGCCTTGATGGCGTTGGAGGAGTAGCCGCCGGCCAGACCGCGGTCGCTCGTGAGGAGCAGGACCGCGGCCCGCACCGGGGCGTCGGCCTCGGTGGTGAGCGGGTGCCTTGTGTTGGAGCCGGTCGCCACCGCGGTCACCGCACGGGTGAGCTCGGTCGCGTACGGCATCGACGCCGCCACCTTGCGCTGCGCCTTGACGATGCGCGAGGCGGCGATCATCTCCATCGCCTTGGTGATCTTCTTGGTCGCGGTGACGGCTTGGATGCGGCGCTTGTAAACGCGAAGCTGAGCGCCCATCGATCAGCCCTCGCCCAGGAGCTTGCCGTCCGAGGTCTCGAACTGCTGCTTGAAGGCGGCGATCGCGTCGGCGATCGACTGCAGCGTGTCGTCGGACATCTTGCCGCCCTCGGCGATGCCGGTCAGGAGGTCCTTGCGCTCACGGCGCAGGTACTCCAGCAGCTCGGCTTCGAAGCGGCGGATGTCCTCGACCGGGACGTCGTCCATCTTGCCCGTGGTGCCGGCCCAGACGGAGACGACCTGCTCCTCCATCGGGAACGGGGCGTACTGCGCCTGCTTCAGCAGCTCGACCATGCGCTTACCGCGCTCCAGCGACGCCTTGGAGGCCGCGTCCAGGTCGGAACCGAAGGCGGCGAACGCCTCCAGCTCGCGGTACTGGGCGAGGTCCACGCGCAGTCGGCCGGAAACCTGCTTCATGGCCTTGTGCTGGGCGGAGCCACCGACTCGGGAGACCGAGATACCGACGTTGAGCGCCGGACGCTGACCCGCGTTGAACAGGTCGGACTCCAGGAAGCACTGGCCGTCGGTGATGGAGATGACGTTGGTCGGAATGAACGCCGACACGTCGTTCGCCTTGGTCTCGACGATCGGGAGGCCCGTCATCGAACCGGCACCCATCTCGTCGGAGAGCTTGGCGCAGCGCTCCAGCAGACGCGAGTGGAGGTAGAAGACGTCGCCCGGGTAGGCCTCGCGGCCCGGCGGACGGCGCAGCAGAAGCGACACGGCGCGGTAGGCGTCGGCCTGCTTCGAAAGGTCATCGAAGATGATCAGGACGTGCTTGCCGGCGTACATCCAGTGCTGGCCGATGGCCGAACCGGTGTACGGCGCCAGGTACTTGAAGCCGGCCGGGTCGGACGCCGGGGCGGCGACGATGGTCGTGTACTCGAGCGCGCCGGCCTCTTCCAGGGCACCTCGCACGGAGGCGATGGTGGAACCCTTCTGACCGATGGCGACGTAGATGCAGCGCACCTGCTTGTTCACGTCGCCCGAGCGCCAGTTGTCGCGCTGGTTGATGATCGTGTCGACGGCCAGCGCGGTCTTACCCGTCTGGCGGTCGCCGATGATCAGCTGACGCTGGCCGCGGCCGATCGGCACCATGGCGTCGACGGCCTTGTAGCCGGTCTGCATCGGCTCGTGCACCGACTTGCGGACCATGACGCCAGGGGCCTGCAGCTCGAGGGCGCGACGGCCTTCGGTCGCGATCTCGCCGAGACCGTCGATCGGGTTGCCGAGCGGGTCGACGACGCGGCCGAGGTAACCCTCGCCGACGCCGACGGAGAGCACCTCACCGGTGCGCTGCACCGGCTGGCCCTCCTCGATTCCGCTGAACTCGCCGAGGACGATCGCACCGATCTCGCGCTCTTCGAGGTTGAGGGCGAGACCGAGGGTTCCGTCCTCGAACTTCAGCAGTTCGTTCGCCATGGCGGAGGGCAGACCCTCCACCTTCGCGATGCCGTCGCCGGCAACGCTGACCGTACCGACCTCCTCGCGCGAGGCCGCGTCCGGCTGGTACGACTGGACAAAGTTCTCCAGTGCGTCCCGGATCTCCTCCGGCCGGATCGTGAGCTCCGCCATCTGGGTTCCCTGCTCTCCTTGTTGGGCCCGAAGTTTCTTAAGGGGGTCTGGGGGCCGACCCCCAGGAATCTTCTGCAATTTCTGCACGGCCCAACCGGGCCGCTGGTCTTGCTCTGTTCTGTTTGCTGTGCCGCGCGGTGTCAGCCGGCCATGCGACGGGTCGCCTCGTCGAGGCGCTCCGCGATGCTGCCGTTGATGACCTCGTCGCCGACCCGCACCACGATCCCGCCGAGGACCTCGGGGTCCACGTCGAGGCTCAGGTGCATCTGCCGGCCGTAGATCTTCGCCAGGGCGGCGCCGAGACGCTGCTTCTGCCGGTCACTGAGCGGCACGGCCGAGGTGACGACCGCCACCATGCGGTCCCGGCGGTCCGCGGCGAGCTTGGAGAGGGACTCGAGTCCCGCTTCCAGGCTACGTCCACGGGGCTGGGTGACAAGCCGCGTGACGATGCGCTCGGTGGTGGGCCGCGCCTTTCCGCCGAGCAGGCTGCGCAGCAGCTCGCCCTTGGCGGCGGGGGTCGCGGTCCGGCTGGTGAGCGCGGAGCGCAGCTCGGTGTCCGAGGCCACGATCCGGCCGAACCGGAACAGCTCGTCCTCGACGTTGTCGAGGTCTCCGCTGCGCTGGGCGGCGGTGAGGTCGGCGATGTTCGCCAGTTCCTCGACCGCGTCGACCAGGTCACGCGACTGCGACCAGCGCGAGCGGACCATGCCGGAGACCAGATCGACGGCTTCGCCGCCCACCTGGCCGCGCAGCAGGCGTCCTGCCAGCTCGGCCCTGGCCTCGCCGGCCTGCGCCGGGTCGGTCAGGACCCGGCGCAGCGACACCTCGCGGTGCAGCAGCGCCGTGACGCCGGCCAGGTCCTCGGCGAGCTTCGCCGCATCGGCCGACGTGCTGTCGGTCAGTGCGTCGAGGCGCTCGCGTGCGGCAGCCAGTGCCTCGCGGCTCGCGCTGTTCATCGGACTGCCTCGGCCTTCGCCTCGAGGTCGTCGAGGAAGCGGTCGACGGTGCCGCTCTGCCGGGCGTGGTCCTCGAGGGACTCGCCGACGAGCTTGCCGGCCAGGTCGGTGGCGAGCTTGCCCACGTCCTGGCGCAGCGCGGAGGCCGCGGCCTTGCGGTCGGCCTCGATCTGGGCGTGGCCGGCAGCAACGATCTCGTCGCGCTGACGCTGGCCTTCCGCCCGCATCTCCTGCAGGATCACGGCGCCCTGCTCCTGCGCCTCCTGGCGCAGACGAGCGGCTTCGTGGCGGGCCTCGGCGAGCTGAGCCTTGTACTGCTCAAGAACGCTCTGGGCCTCGGTCTGGGCCGCATCGGCCTTTTCGATGCCGCCTTCGATGGCCTCGCGGCGCTCTTCCAGAACCTTGTTGATGTTCGGGAGGAGCTTCTTGGCGAGGAAGCCGAAGACGATGACGAAAGCGATGAGGCCAATGACGAGCTCAGGGATCGGCGGGATCAGCGGGTTTTCCGGATCCTCCGCCGCGAGCTGAACCAGGGGGTTCACGTCAATGCCTTCCGTCGAATGGGCTGTTCGCGACCGGTCAGGCGGTCGGGTAGACGAACGGCATGACCAGACCGATCAGGGCGAGCGCCTCACAGAAGGCGAAGCCGAGAATCTGGTTGGCGCGGATGAGACCGGCAGCCTCGGGCTGACGGGCCAGCGCCTGGGTGCCGTTACCGAAGATGATGCCGATGCCGACGCCGGGGCCGATCGCGGCGAGGCCGTAACCGATCGAGCCGAGGTTGCCCTTGATTTCGACGCCGGCGGCGAGGGTCTGGAGAGCGGACATGCCGGTTCTTCCTTCTCTTTCAATGTCCGGTGGGGGTTGGCCACCGGGTGCTTCAGGAGGTGTGGTGCTCAGTGCCCCTTGGCGAGAGCGCCCTGGATGTAGCTGCAGGCCAGCAGCACGAACACATAGGCCTGGACAGCCTGGATGAAGAGCTCGAAGGCCGTCATCACGAGGACCATCACGAACGACACGCCTGCGTAGGCGAAGCCGATGCCGTTGAGCAGGTACCAGCTGGCGATCGTGAAGAGCAGCAGCAGCGTGTGGCCCGCGAACATGTTCGCGAACAGTCGGACCGCGTGCGTGAACGGCCGGACCAGCAGGTTCGAGAAGAACTCGATGGTCATCGAGAGCGGCAGGACCCCGCCGAGGCTCTTGTCGTAGCCCGTGAAGTTCTTGAGGGCTCCGACGAAGCCGTGCTTCTTGAAGGTCAGTACGACCCACAGGACGTAGACGATCCCGGCGAGAGCCGCCGGATACGAGATGATCGCCGTCACGGGGAACTGGGCAACCGGAATGATGGACCAGAGGTTCATCATCCAGATGACGAAGAACAGGGAGACCATCAGCGGGACGTACTTCTCGCCGTCGCGCTTGCCGATCGTCTCGTAGACGATGCCGCGGCGGATGAAGTCGTATCCGGCCTCGGCCGTCATCTGAAGCTTGCCGGGCACCAACTTCGGCTTACGGAAGGCGGCCCAGAAGAAGCCAACGATGATGACCGAGCCGAGCAGGGCCAGCAGCATCGTCTTGTTGAAGTACAAGTTGCTGTCCGCATCGCCCCAGAGGGGCTCGAACAGGAACGAGTGCAGGCCGGGTGCCGGGAAACCACAACCGTCGAAGATGTGGCAATCGGTCTCGAAGGCGAGCACCTGTGTCGGGTCAGCACTCACCGCGGGCTCCTTCAGCGTGGCGCATAGGTACGGCAACCTCGTTGTGTCGGCGCGGCGCGCAGCCGCGGTTCGGCACTGGACTGGTGTTTCGGATGTGTGAGCGGCAGTCAGGCATGTGAGCCTCGCGATCGAGCAGGCGTCAGCTCACATGCCCGCGCCCGCAGTGCCGCAGTTGGAACCGGACGATAGCAGGGTCGCGAACCTGCACTTATTCCGCCCCTACCCTTCACGCTGCAGACCCCGGCTTTTTGGGCTTTTCGTCCTTGTCGGACTCGGGTTCCACGTAAAGGATCTTGGCCTTCATGTGCGCACGCGCCTGTGCGCCGATCCACACGAGTGTCGTCACGACCAAGGTGATCGCGAAGGCCTTCGGGTTGAACAGCGAGGTGTTCTTGAATACGGCGACGAAGATGAACAGCAGCAGGAGTTGCGCCGTGTAGAGCGCGAGTCCCATCGCCTGGAAGAGATGAGGCATGGACCTGGCGGTCCGTTGCAGGACCATCAGTCCGATCCCCATGAAGAGGATGACCACGATCGTCGCAACGATCGCGCCCAGGGCTCCCTTGCCGCCCGCGACGCCGCCGCTGATCGCGGCGGCAACAGCGCCGGCGGCAGCGGTGGGTACGGCGGTCTGGAGGAGAGTCCGGACGTCGTTGGACGGCATGGCGGCAGCTCCGCTTGCTGGGGGTGGGCAGTGTGTCGTCATGGACGAGCGTAGGCCCGGTCCGAGTCGAAGCCTCGGGGCCAAGGGACCGCGCTACTCAGGTCCTTCGGCTCTGTCACCGGGTTCGTGAACGGTATCACAAACTATTTGATGAGGTCTTTACTCAGAAAGTGTGCCCGCTGTCACACGTCCGGGCTAATTCGGGCGTGTGATCAAGGCAACTCAACGGCTTGTCTGGTATTGCCCTTTGATGCCCGAATCATCGGCGCGTGGAATCGGCCTCGCGCCGGTTCTCGAAACGAGAACGGTGACCGATGGCTGTCGCCCCGTTGACGCCCGAGACTCCTGCGGCGATCGGGGGCCGCGATGCGGCCTCGTGTCCGTCCTGCCCCATCTGGGCGTCCAGGGCCCCCTGTTGTCCCTCCGGGGCCTGTGACGGCTCCGCCCCGGCCTCCTCGCCCCGCCGCTTGCGGCGGCGGTAGCGCGGCGGTACGAAGCGTTCCGCCCACTGCGGGGCGCGCGGGGTGAATCGGGGCATCAGGAGCAGGATCAGGCCGAGCGCGCTCAGGCCGACGATCACCAGCACGATCCACATGGAGGCCGAGTGCACGGAGTAGCCGACCGCGCCGAAGGCGATCAGTGCCGACCAGAAGTACATGATCAGCACCGACCGGCTGTGCGAATGGCCGATCTCCAGCAGCCGGTGGTGCAGATGGCCGCGGTCCGCCGCGAACGGCGACTGGCCGTTCCAGGTGCGCCGCACGATCGCCAGCACCAGGTCGGCGGCCGGGATCGCGATGATGGTGAGCGGGAGCAGCAGCGGGATGAAGACGGGCAGCATCGCGTGGGTCGCCTGGCGCTCGCTGCCCTCGAAGATCTTCATGGTGTCCGGGTCGACCTGTCCGGTCACCGAGATCGCTCCGGCGGCCAGGACCAGGCCGATCAGCATCGAGCCCGAGTCGCCCATGAAGATCCGGGCCGGGTGCATGTTGTGCGGCAGGAAGCCGAGGCACATGCCCATCAGGATCGCCGTGAAGAGCGTCGCTGGGGCGGCCGCCTCGATCATGTGCCCGTACCAGAGCCGGTAGGTGTAGAGGAAGAACGCGGCGGAGGCGATGAGGACCATGCCGGCCGCCAGGCCGTCCAGTCCGTCGACGAAGTTCACCGCGTTGATCGTGATCACGACCAGGGCGACCGTGAGCAGCGTGCCCTGCCACTGGGTGAGGGCGACGGTGCCGACACCCGGGATCGGCAGCCACAGGACCGTCAGGCCCTGGAGCACCATGACCGCCGCGGCGATCATCTGTCCGCCCAGCTTGATCAGGGCGTCGATCTCGAACTTGTCGTCCAGGACGCCGATCAGCCAGATCAGTGCCGCCCCGGAGAGCAGCGCCCGCGGCTCGCTGGAGAGGTCGAAGACACCGTCGAGGTTGGTCAGATGACTGGCGACGATCAGCCCGGCGCACAGTCCGCCGAACATGGCGATACCGCCGAGCCTCGGTGTCGGTTCCCGGTGGACGTCACGCGCGCGGATCGCGGGCATCGCCCCGACCGCGATGGCGAACTTGCGCACCGGCCCGGTGAGCAGATAGGTCACCGCGGCCGTGACACAGAGTGTCAGCAAGTAATCACGCACGGGCTGCCCCACAAATGTCGCCGGCCATCTCAGCCCACACCTTAACTACGTCGGCCTCATGGTTGAGGACACAGAGGTCCGCGCGATGGTTGCACGGGACGCCTCTATTACGGACATAGGGGCGATGTCACCCAGGGTACGGCGGAAACTTCGCCGCCATTTCCCGTACCTCCGCGAGAACCTCACCCTCCCCGCGCACAGCCGCGCCGAACAGCACCGCGAGCCGGGCCATCTCCGCGTCACCCATCCCCTGGGTGGTGACGGCCGCCGTACCGAGCCTGATGCCCCGGGCGTCCGAGTACGGAAGGGCACAGGTGTCCAGTACCAGTCCCGCGGCGGCCAGCCGGGCGCGTGCGGAGGGGCCGTCGGCGCCGAGCGGGGCCGGGTCCGCGACGATCAGGTGGGTGTCCGTGCCGCCGGTGGTGACCTCGAAGCCCTCGGCCTCCAGACCGGCTGCCAGCACCCGGGCACGGGCCACCACCCGGTGGGCGTACGCCGAGAAGGCCGGGGTCGCCGCCTCGCCGAAGGCCACGGCCTTCGCGGCCACCGTGTGCATCTGGGCGCCGCCCTGCGTGAAGGGGAACACCGCCCGGTCGATCCGCTCCGCCAGCTCCTCGCCGCACAGGATCATGCCGCCGCGCGGACCGCGCAGCACCTTGTGCGTGGTCGCGCAGACCACGTCCGCGTACGGAACGGGGTTCGGCGCCGCTCCCCCGGCGATCAGCCCCATCGGATGTGCCGCGTCGGCGATGAGGTACGCACCCACCTCGTCGGCGATCTCCCGGAACAGCTCGTGGTCGATGTGGCGGGGGTAGGAGATGGAGCCGCTGACGATCGCCTTGGGCCGGTGCGTACGGGCCAGGGTGCGCAGCTGGTGGTAGTCGATCAGTCCGCTCTCCGAATCCACCCCGTAGCCGATGAAATCGAACCAGCGGCCGGAGAAGTTGGCGGGCGAGCCATGGGTGAGGTGCCCGCCGAACGGGAGTCCCATCGCGAGCACCGTGTCACCGGGCCGCAGGAGTGCCGCGTACGCCGCGAGAACGGCCGACGAGCCGGAGTGGGGCTGCACATTGGCGTGCTCGGCGCCGAAGAGGGAGGTGGCGCGGCGGACCGCGATGAGTTCGGCGGCGTCCGCCTGCTCGCAGCCGCCGTGATGGCGCCTGCCGGGGTATCCCTCGGCGTACTTGTTGGCGAGCGGTGAGCCGAGGGCGGCCAGGACCGCGGGCGAGGTGAAGTTCTCGGCGGCGGTCAGCTGCAGTGTGCCGGACTGCCGGTGCAGTTCCCCCAGCAGCACATCGGCGATCTCCGGGTCCTCCCGGACCAGGGCGCCGAAGTCCTGGGGCAGGCCGGCGACGGCGGAGGGTGCGGCAGCATGGGTGACCGGCATCGGGGGCTCCGGACCTGGGGAGGGGTGACGTCAGTCCAATGTAGGCCCGGGACGGGGCTCCTGCCCGCTGTCGCGCGGTGCGGTACACCCGTCCGGACTGACGGGCCCGCCCCGGTCCGCGGGGCCGTCGGCGCGGCGCGGACGGCCGCCCGGCAGGGTCAGTGCGGAGCCGGCACGCCCGTCAGCGCGGTGACGACCGGGTCCAGGGCCTGGTTGATCTCGTCGCCGATGGACCGGAAGAACGTGATCGGGGCGCCGTACGGGTCGTACACCTCGTCGGCCTCCGCGGTCGGCGCCAGCAGCCAGCCGCGCAGCGCGGCGGCCGCGCGCACCAGGGCGCGGGCACGTTCGACGACGCCCTCGTCGAGTGCGTCGGGCAGTGTCGCGGGGTCTATCGCCCGGACCAGCCGGGTGAACTCCTTGAGCGTGAAGGTCCGCAGCCCGGCCGAGTGCCCCATCGAGATCACCTGGGCCCGGTGGTCGCGGGTGGCGGTGAGCACCAGATCGGCGCGGATCACGTGCTCGTCCAGCAGCTCCCGGCCGACGAACCCGGTGGCGTCGGCGCCGAAGTCGGCGAGGACCACCTCGGCGTTGGCCTCCATCGGGGCGCCCTCGTGCCCCCACGTTCCGGCGCTCTCGACGATGAGTCCGCCCTGCAGCGGGTCGCCGAGGCGGTCCACGAGGGCATGGCGGGTCAGCCGCTCGGTGATCGGTGAGCGGCAGACGTTGCCGGTGCTGACGTGGAGGATGCGGAAGGTGTCGGTCCGCCCCGCTATGCCACGCCCCTCAGGGGCGGTCAATTGGCCACCTCGAGGTCGGGTACCACCTTGCGCAGCTCCTCCGCGGAGAGCGCACCGGCGCGCAGCAGGACCGGCACCTTGCCGGTGACGTCGACGATCGAGGACGGAATGATGCCCGGCGTCGGGCCGCCGTCGAGGTAGACGGAGACGGAGTCCCCGAGCATCTCCTGGGCCGCGTCGCAGTCCTCGGGCGACGGGTGTCCGGTGAGGTTGGCGCTGGAGACGGCCATCGGGCCGACCTCCGTGAGCAGCTCGATGGCGACGGGGTGCAGCGGCATCCGGATGGCGACGGTGCCGCGGGTGTCGCCGAGGTCCCACTGGAGCGAGGGCTGGTGCTTGGCGACGAGCGTCAGGGCGCCGGGCCAGAAGGCGTCGACGAGCTCCCAGGCCTGCTCGGAGAAGTCGGTGACCAGGCCGTGCAGGGTGTTCGGTGAGCCGATCAGGACGGGCGTGGGCATGTTGCGGCCACGGCCCTTGGCGTCCAGGAGGTCGGCGACGCCCTCGGAGCTGAAGGCGTCCGCACCGATCCCGTACACGGTGTCGGTGGGCAGCACGACCAGTTCGCCGCGGCGGACGGCGGACGCGGCCTCGCGCAGACCCGTCGTACGGTCGGTCGCGTCGTTGCAGTCGTATCGCCGTGCCATCAGCCGGCCTCCTCAAGCATGTACGGGTACGGGTTGGGCTGGTACGGGTCGTGCGGGTGGTCGCCGCCGGTCACGGCATGGCCTTGCGGGCCGTGGCGAACCGGGGACGCCTGTTCAGGTCGGGGTGGTCGGCCGCGTCGGCCCAGCCACGCTCCTCGGTGAAGATCCACGGCACCTGGCCGCCCTGGGTGTCGGCGTGCTCGATGACGACGAGGCCGCCGGGGCGCAGCAGACGGTGGGCGGTGCGCTCGATGCCGCGGATGGTGTCGAGGCCGTCCTCGCCGGAGAAGAGGGCCATCTCCGGGTCGTGGTCGCGGGCTTCCGGAGCCACGTACTCCCACTCGGTGAGCGGGATGTACGGCGGGTTGGAGATGACCAGGTCGACCTGGCCGTCGAGCTCGGGAAGGGCCGTCAGGGCGTCGCCGCGGTGCACGGTGACCCTGGAGTCCTCGGCGTTCTTCCTGGTCCATTTGAGGGCGTCCTCGGACAGCTCCACGGCGTGCACGCGCGAGCGCGGCACCTCCTGGGCCATGGCGAGGGCGATGGCGCCCGATCCCGTGCACAGGTCGACGATCAGCGGTTCGACGACATCCATCGCGCGGACGGCGTCTATCGCCCAGCCGACGACCGATTCGGTCTCCGGCCGGGGGACGAAGACGCCCGGTCCGACCTGGAGCTCCAGATAGCGGAAGAAGGCGCGTCCGGTGATGTGCTGGAGCGGTTCGCGGGCCTCGCGCCGGGCGATGGTCTCCCAGTAGCGGGCGTCGAAGTCGGCGTCCGGCACATTGTGGAGCTCGCCCCGCTTGACGCCGTGCACGAACGCGGCGAGTTCCTCGGCGTCGAATCGCGGCGAGGGGACACCGGCGTCGGCCAGCCGCTGGGTGGCCTGGGCCACCTCGGCGAGCAGCAGGTTCATCGCGGTTCTCCGTACGGGTTCACGAGCGGGGCGGGGCGGTGGAGCTCAGGCCGCGGCGAGCTTGGCGGCGGAGTCGGCGTCGACACAGGCCTGGATCATGGCATCCAGGTCCCCGTCGAGCACCTGGTCCAAGTTGTACGCCTTGAAGCCGACGCGGTGGTCCGAGATGCGGTTTTCCGGGAAGTTGTACGTACGGATCTTCTCGGAACGGTCGACCGTACGCACCTGGCTGCGCCGTACGTCCGAAGCCTCCTGCTCGGCGGCCTCCTGGGCGGCCGCGAGGAGCCTCGAGCGCAGGATACGCATGGCCTGCTCCTTGTTCTGGAGCTGGCTCTTCTCATTCTGGCAGGAGGCGACGACACCGGTGGGCAGGTGCGTGATGCGGACCGCGGAGTCCGTGGTGTTGACGGACTGGCCGCCGGGGCCGGACGAGCGGTAGACGTCGATCCGCAGGTCGTTGGCGAGGATCTCGACATCGACCTCCTCGGCCTCGGGCGTGACGAGCACACCGGCGGCGGAGGTGTGGATGCGGCCCTGGGACTCGGTGGAGGGAACGCGCTGCACACGGTGCACGCCGCCCTCGTACTTCATCCGGGCCCAGACGCCCTGGCCGGGTTCGGTGGCCCCGTTGCCGCCCTTGGTCTTGACGGCGACCTGGACGTCCTTGTAGCCGCCGAGCTCGGACTCGGTGGAGTCGATGATCTCGGTCTTCCAGCCGACGCGCTCGGCGTAGCGGAGGTACATGCGCAGCAGATCCCCGGCGAACAGGGCGGACTCGTCGCCACCCGCACCCGCCTTGATCTCCAGGAGCACGTCCTTGTCGTCGCTGGGGTCACGGGGTACGAGCAGGAGGCGGAGCTTCTCGGTGAGCTCCTCGCGCTCCTTCTCGAGGTCCTTGACCTCGGCGGCGAAGTCGGGGTCGTCGGCGGCGAACTCGCGGGCGGTCTCGATGTCGTCGCCCGTCTGCTTCCAGGAGCGGTACGTGGCGACGATCGGGGTCAGCTCGGCGTAGCGCTTGTTGAGCTTGCGCGCGTTGGCCTGGTCGGCGTGGACCGCGGGGTCCGCGAGCTTCTTCTCGAGATCGGCCTGTTCGCCGATCAGTTCCTCGACCGCCTCGAACATCTTCGGGCTCCTGGTTTCTTCGCTCGTCGTGCCTGCCGGCCGGCGGATGCCTGCCGGGCGGGGTACAGGGATGCCGTACCCCGGCCGGAAAAAAACGCCGGTCTTGGCGCCCCCGGGAAGAGGGCGCCAAGGACCGGCGCAGTTGGCTCGCTACTTGCTGGCGGAGCCGGCGGCCTTGCCGAAGCGGGCCTCGAAGCGGGCCACGCGGCCACCGGTGTCGAGGATCTTCTGCTTGCCCGTGTAGAACGGGTGGCACTCGGAGCAGACGTCGGCGCGGATGGCGCCGCTGTCCAGCGTGGACCGGGTGGTGAACGACGCGCCACAGGTGCAGCTGACCTGCGTCTCGACGTACTGGGGGTGGATCTCGCGCTTCAAGGGTTTCTCCTAGGTTCGGGAGGGCGCCGGGTCGTACGCGCGGATTGCGCGTCCGTGAACCGGGGCCGACGTACCAGTCTGCCAGGACTGGCCGTATCTCCCAAAACCGGGGTCGGCCGCCCGGTATTCCCGGACGTCCCGGATCACCGCACGATCTGTCCCGCGTCGCCCTTGTCGCCCGCCGACTTCTCGGTCGCGGAGGCGGGGATCGGCTGATCGTTGCGCAGCGCGGTCCACACCTGCTTTCCGGCCTCCTCCAGCGGTACGACGCGGTTCGGGTCGGCCGGGTCGTACTGGACGGGCAGGGTCACCATGTGGACGTCGTTCGCGCCGAGCCCCTTGAGGCCGCTCGCGAAGCCCGCCAGCTTCTCGACCGAGCCGAGGTCGGAGTCGGTGGTGATGGCCTTGGTCGCGGTGTCCGCGATCCCGTACAGCTTGGTGCCGTCCAGGATGCCCACGCTCTTCGCCTGCTCCATGAGCGCCTTGATGAAGGCCTGCTGGAGCTGGATGCGGCCGAGGTCGCTGCCGTCGCCGACGCTCTTGCGGGTGCGGACCAGGCCGAGCGACTGCTCTCCGTCGAGGGTGTGGGTGCCGGGTTCCAGGTCCAGATGGCTCTTGGGGTCGTGGATCGCCTGGCTGGTGGTGATCTCCACACCGCCGAGCTTGTCGACCAGCTTCGTGAAGCCGGTGAAGTCCACCTCGATGTAGTGATCCATCCGGATCCCGGACATCGACTCGACGGTCTTGACCGCGCACGCCGGTCCGCCGACCTCGTACGCCGTGTTGAACATCGCGCGCTGCTGCCCGGCGACGGGCTGTCCGCTCTCGTCGCCGGTGCACTCGGGCCGGGTGACGAGGGTGTCGCGCGGGATGGAGACGACGCTGGCCGTCTTGTGGCCCTTGTTGACGTGCACGACCATCGCCGTGTCCGAGCGGGCCGCGCCCTCGTCGACGCCGTACTTCGCGTTCGCGCCGGAGCGCGAGTCGGAACCGAGGACGAGGATGTCCTCGGAGCCGTTGTCGACGTTGTCGGGGCGGTCCTTGCCGAGGGCGTTGTTGATGTCGACGGCCTTGAGGTTGCCGTTGAGGTGGAAGTACGCGTAACCGAGACCCGCTCCGCCCACGACGACCACGCCGGCCAGGCTCCAGGCGGCTATGACGGTCGCCCTGCGGCGGCGGGAGGCCTTCCTCCGGCGTTTGCCGGTGGCCCGTATTCGGCTGCTGCTCCCGCTCTGCTCGCTCATCCGTCTCCTCGTTCCTCGGCTGCTCCCGGCTACCCCCTGGAGTGGTGTGCGGGCCTTTGTGCCGCTCTGTCGCTGGTGGTTACGACGCGGCTGAGACAAGAAGGGTTGCACAGGCACCTGTGTCGTCCGGGTAAGCGAAGGGCACCCGCACGGAACGTGGGAACAGCCGGTGACCTGCCGCTCACCTGCGGTTTCTTGCCCGTTACAGGCAATCCGGCGCCGCTGCGGGGCCGGCCGGCCGTGTGGCGAAGGTCTCGGACCGGCAACGGCACAGGGCCGCCCCCGGCACCGAAGTGGCGGGGGCGGCCCTGTGTACTGCCGGCGGGAGGCTACGACTAGTCGTTGTTGCCCGGGGCCGGCGTCGTCTTCTGGATCTGGAGCAGGAACTCCGCGTTGGACTGGGTCTTCTTCATCCGGTCCAGGAGGAGCTCGATCGCCTGCTGCTGGTCGAGTGCGTGGAGCACCCGGCGCAGCTTCCAGGTAATCGCCAACTCGTCGCTGCCGAGCAGGATTTCTTCCTTACGCGTGCTGGACGCGTCGACGTCCACCGCGGGGAAGATGCGCTTGTCGGAGAGCTTGCGGTCGAGCTTGAGCTCCATGTTGCCGGTGCCCTTGAACTCCTCGAAGATCACCTCGTCCATGCGCGAGCCGGTCTCGACGAGCGCGGTGGCCAGGATGGTCAGCGAGCCGCCGTCCTCGATGTTGCGCGCGGCACCGAAGAAGCGCTTCGGCGGGTAGAGCGCGGTCGAGTCGACACCACCGGACAGGATGCGGCCGGACGCCGGGGCGGCGAGGTTGTACGCGCGTCCCAGACGGGTGATCGAGTCCAGCAGGACGACCACGTCGTGACCCAGCTCGACGAGACGCTTGGCGCGCTCGATGGCCAGCTCGGCGACGGTGGTGTGGTCCTCGGCGGGGCGGTCGAAGGTCGAGGAGATGACCTCGCCCTTCACCGACCGCTGCATGTCGGTGACCTCTTCCGGACGCTCGTCGACCAGGACGACCATCAGGTGGCACTCGGGGCTGTTGACCGTGATGGCGTTGGCGATCGCCTGGAGGATCATGGTCTTACCGGTCTTCGGCGGGGCCACGATCAGGCCTCGCTGGCCCTTGCCGATGGGGGCGACCAGGTCGATGATCCGCGTCGTCAGGACGTTGGAGTCGGTCTCCAGACGGAGCCGGTCCTGCGGGTAGAGCGGCGTCAGCTTCTGGAACTCCGGACGGCCGCGGCCGCTTTCGGGCGCCATGCCGTTGACCGAGTCGAGGCGGACGAGCGCGTTGAACTTCTCGCGGCGCTCGCCGTCCTTGGGCTGGCGCACCGCACCGGTGACGTGGTCACCCTTGCGCAGGCCGTTCTTGCGGACCTGGGCGAGCGAGACGTACACGTCGTTCGGGCCGGGCAGGTAGCCGGAGGTCCGGATGAACGCGTAGTTGTCGAGGATGTCCAGGATGCCCGCGACGGGGATCAGGACGTCGTCGTCGGTGACCGGCGGCGCGTCGGCGGCGAAGTCGTCGCGGCCGCGGCGGCCACGGCGGTCGCGGTAGCGGCCGCGCCGGCCGCGCCGGCCGCCGTCGTCGTCGAAGCCGTCGTCCTGCGGTCCGCCGCCCTGCTGGCCCTGGCTCTGCCCCTGGCCGCCCTGCTGGCTCTGGCCCTGGCCCTGGCGCTGCTGGCGCTGGCCGCCCTGGCCGCCGCCCTGCTCGCCGTCGCCCTTGCCGCGGCGGTCGCGCTGACGCTCCCGGCGGTCGCCGCGCTCACCGCGCTGGCCGCGGTCCTGGCGCTCGCCGCGGCGTCCCTCGGCGTTGTCGGCCGCGGCCTCGGCCTTGGCCTCGGAGCGGTCCTCGGCAGGGGCCTCGTGCTTCGGCTCGTCCTGCGTACGGTCCTTGGCCTGCGCCTTGGTGTCCGGCTTGCTGTCCGGGCTGCCCGCCTGGGCGGTGGCACGGCGCCGACCACGGCGTTCGCCCGCGGGCTGCTCGTCGCTGGCCGGCTGGCCGGGGATGTCGATCTGCTGCTGGGCCGTGGCCTGCTCGGCGGGCGCGGCAGCCGGGGTCTCGTCCCCCGCACCGGTGCGTGCCTTGGAGGTGGCCCGGCGCTTCGGCTTGGTCTCCGCACCGTCGGCGGGGGCCGCGGCGGCCTTCGCCTTGGAGGTGGAGGAGCTGCCCGCCTGGGCCTCCTTGATGACCTCGATCAGCTGGCTCTTGCGCATCCGCGCAGTGCCCTTGATGCCGAGGCCGGACGCGACCTGCTGCAGCTCGGCCAGGACCATGCCGTCAAGGCCGGTGCCGGAGCGGCGGCGCCGTGCGGTGGTGCCAGTGGCAGCACCTTCGGCGGGCGCGGCGCTGTCGACGCTCTTGTCGGCAGTCACGCCCATCAGATCGGTGGTGTCGCTCACGAAGGGTCCTTCCCTGGAGCGGACGTCGGCCTTCTGGCTCGGCGACCGGTTGTGCTGTCCGACTGCGGTCTTCGATGACGCGGACCGTGCCGGGGCGGTGGTCCGCCGGATAGGTACGGCGGAGAGATGAACGTGTGCATGGGGCCCGGCGCGAGCATCCCCCTGCTCGGCCCACTCCTGGATGAGCGAGGGGTGTCGTGCCGGTTCCGGAGCGTGCTCGAAACTGCTCAGGCAGGCTGCTCAGGCAGTTTGGGAGGCTCCCGGAAGAAATGGTGGTCCCGGAAAGGGACACGAAGCAACGCGCCTCATGGACGTCGGTTGCAGACTTGAGGTTAACACTACCGGCTCCAACAAACATTCCCCCTCTCACTCACCGGCAATCACTTCTCGCTACGGAGCGAGCGGCAGCACACTCGCTCCCCGGGCGTCGAGAGCGAGCCGGTCGGCCGCCCATCCCTCGCCCGCCAGCCGTGCGACCTTGTCGGCGGCACCGGCCTCGGCCAGTGCCAGCACGGTCGGGCCCGCGCCGGAGATGACCGCGGGAACGCCGTCGGCGCGCAGCCGGTTCACGAGTTCCACGCTCTGCGGCATCGCGGGCGCGCGGTATTCCTGGTGGAGCCGGTCCTCGGTGGCCGTGAGCAGCAGCTCCGGGCGCCTGGTCAGGGCCTCGACGAGGAGGGCGGCGCGGCCTGCGTTGAAGGCGGCGTCGACGTGCGGGACGGTGCGCGGCAGCAGTCCGCGGGCGGTCTCGGTGAGTACCGGCTTGCCGGGGACGAAAACCACCGGAACGATGGAATCCGAGGGGTCCATCCTGATGGCGCGGGCCGATCCCCCGTCCATCCAGGCGAGCGTGAACCCGCCCAGGAGGCAGGCCGCGACGTTGTCCGGGTGACCCTCGATCTCGGTGGCGAGTTCCAGCAGCGCCGCGTCGTCGAGCCGGGCGTCACCACCGGTGGTCACGGCGCGGGCGGCGACGATGCCGGCGCAGATGGCGGCGGAGGAGGAGCCGAGGCCGCGGCCGTGGGGGATGCGGTTGGCGCAGACGATCTCCAGACCGCGGGGCTGACCGCCCAGCAGGTCGAAGGCCGTGCGCAGGGACCGGACCAGCAGGTGCTTCTCGTCGCGGGGCAGCGTGTCTGCGCCCTCGCCGGCGATGTCGATGTGCAGCCCGGAGTCGGCTACGCGGACGACGACGTCGTCGTACAGCCCGAGCGACAGGCCGAGGGCGTCGAAACCGGGGCCCAGGTTGGCGCTGGTCGCGGGGACGCGCACCCGGACGGCGGCGGCTCGGAAGGCGGGACCGGCCATCGCTCTGACGACTCTCCTTGTGAGGCGGCGGGGAATTCGAGGAGCTGCGGTATTTCGGGGCTCTGCGCGGCTCTTCGGGTTCTGCAGGGGGCTTGGATTCTTCGGGGGCTACGGCTTCTGGGGATTCTTCGGGGTGATTGCGGCGGCGGGTATGGACCGGCCCGCAATGAGCCGACGGCCGCAACAGCCCGAACACCCCGGCAAATGCGGCGGGGCGGGTTGGGTACAGCTTATCGAAGGAAGGTTCTGTGGCGACATAGGGCGCACAGGAGGCGCACGATGCGTGTCGCACGCCTCCGATGCGCTCTCCGCCCCGGAAAGGGGTGGTTGAGCCGCCTTTCCGACGATCCGCGGTCACGGCCGCGGCCCGGCGCCGGTTGCGGGAACCGGACCCCGGGCCGTGGCCGTGGACGCCGTACGGAGGGTGCTACACGAGGCCCAGCTTCTCGGCGGCGGTGACCGCGTCGACCGGGACGGTGACCGGCTGGGGGGCGCCGGCGACGGCCCAGTCCGGGTCCTTGAGGCCGTTGCCGGTGACGGTGCAGACGATCTTCTGGCCGGGGTCGACCTTGCCCTCTTCCGCCGCCTTGAGCAGCCCGGCGACCGACGCGGCCGACGCGGGCTCCACGAAGACGCCCTCCTGCGAGGCCAACAGTCGGTAGGCGGACAGGATCTGACGGTCCGTGACCTCGTCGATGAAGCCGCCGGACTCGTCCCGGGCGGCGAGTGCGTACTGCCAGGAGGCCGGGTTGCCGATCCGGATCGCGGTGGCGATGGTCGACGGGTCCTTCACGATCTCGCCGCGCACGATGGGCGCGGAGCCGGAGGCCTGGAAGCCCCACATCCGCGGCTTGTGCGTGGACAGGCCGTCGCGGGCGTACTCGGTGTACCCCTTCCAGTACGCGGTGATGTTGCCCGCGTTGCCGACCGGGAGGACGTGGATGTCCGGGGCGTCGCCGAGCGCGTCGACGATTTCGAAGGCCGCGGTCTTCTGGCCCTCGATGCGGACCGGGTTGACCGAATTGACCAGCGCCACGGGGTAGTTGTCCGAGAGCGAGCGGGCCAGCGTCAGGCAGTCGTCGAAGTTTCCGTCGACCTGGAGGATCTTGGCGCCGTGGACGAGCGCCTGGCCCATCTTGCCGAGCGCGATCTTGCCCTGCGGTACGAGGACGGCGCAGACCATTCCGGCCCGCACCGCGTACGCGGCGGCGGACGCGGAGGTGTTTCCGGTGGAGGCGCAGATGACCGCCTGCGCCCCCTCCTCCTTGGCCCGGGTGATCGCCATGGTCATTCCGCGGTCCTTGAAGGACCCGGTGGGGTTGGCGCCCTCGACCTTGAGGTGCACCTCGCAACCCGTGCGCTCGGAGAGGACCTGAGCGGGGACGAGCGGCGTACCGCCCTCACGGAGCGTGACGACCGGCGTCGTGCTCGTGACCGGAAGACGGTCCCGGTACTCCTCGATGATGCCGCGCCACTGGTGGGTGCCCTTGGTGGTCATGGGTCCTTACTCCCCTTCAACACGCATGATGCTGGCGACACCGCGAACGGTGTCGAGCTTGCGCAGCGCCTCGACGATCCCCGAGAGGGCGGAGTCGGGCGCGCGGTGGGTGACGACGACGAGCGAAGCCTCGCCGCTTCCGTCCTGTCGGCCTTGCTGGCGGACCGTATCGATGGATACGTCCTGTTCGGCGAAGGCCGTCGCGACCTGGGCGAGTACGCCAGGCTTGTCGGCCACGTCGAGGCTGATGTGGTACCGCGTGACGACGTCGCCCATGGGGCTCACCGGCAGACGCGTGTACGCGGACTCGCCGGGGCCGGGGGCCGCGTTGAGCTTGTTGCGGCAGACCGCGACGAGGTCGCCGAGAACGGCGGACGCGGTCGGCGCGCCGCCCGCGCCGGGGCCGTAGAACATCAGCTGCCCGGCGGCCTCGGCCTCGACGAACACCGCGTTGTACGCCTCGCGGACGGAGGCCAGCGGGTGGCTGAGCGGGATCATCGCGGGGTGCACGCGGGCCGTGACCGACTGCCCGTCGGCGGCGCGCTCGCAGATGGCGAGGAGCTTGACGGTGCAGCCCATCCGGCGGGCGGAGGCGATGTCCGCGGCGGTGACCTCGGTGATGCCCTCGCGGTGCACATCGCCGATCCTCACCCGGGTGTGGAAGGCGATTCCGGCGAGGATGGCGGCCTTCGCGGCGGCGTCGAAGCCCTCGACGTCGGCGGTCGGGTCGGCCTCGGCGTACCCGAGGGCGGTGGCCTCGTCGAGCGCCTCGGAGTAGCCGGCGCCACTCGTGTCCATCTTGTCGAGGATGAAGTTCGTGGTGCCGTTGACGATGCCCAGGACCCGGTTGACCTTGTCGCCCGCGAGGGACTCGCGCAGCGGCCGTACGAGCGGAATGGCGCCGGCCACGGCGGCCTCGTAGTAGAGGTCGCGGCCTTGCTGCTCGGCGGCGGCGTGCAGGGCCGCGCCGTCCTCGGCGAGGAGCGCCTTGTTGGCGGAGACGACGCTCGCGCCGTGCTCGAAGGCGGTCCTGATGAGCGTGCGGGCGGGCTCGATGCCACCGATGACCTCGATGACGACGTCGATGTCACCCCGTTTGACCAGGGCGGTCGCATCCGTGGTGATCAGCGCGGGGTCGATTCCCTCGCGCACCTTGGAGGGCCGGCGCACGGCGACACCGGCGAGCTCCACCGGCGCGCCGATGCGCGCGGCGAGGTCGTCGGCGTGCGTCGTCATGATGCGCGCCACCTCTGAGCCGACCACTCCACAGCCCAGCAGCGCCACCTTCAGCGGACGCGTACGCATCATCCGACCTCGTTTCCTTTACAACTGATGTGTGGACCAGTCTCACTCACCGGACGGGCGTTCCTGCCACCCGTCCGGATCCTGAGATGTTTACGGGGGTCCGGGGGTGTCCCCCCGGAAATACGGCATCAGCCGACATCGAGACGCAGGAGATCTTCCTCCGTCTCACGCCGGACGATGACCCGGGCCGCTCCGTCGCGCACGGCGACGACGGGCGGGCGCAGGGCGTGGTTGTAGTTGCTCGCCATGGAACGGCAGTACGCGCCGGTGGCGGGCACGGCGATCAGGTCGCCGGGTGCCAGGTCGGACGGCAGGAACGCGTCCTTGACCACGATGTCGCCGCTCTCGCAGTGCTTGCCGACGACCCGGACGAGCATCGGCTCGGCGTCCGAGGTGCGCGAGACCAGCGCGACGCTGTACTCGGCGTCGTACAGCGCGGTGCGGATGTTGTCCGACATGCCCCCGTCGACGCTGACGTACGTGCGCAGCCCCTCCAGGGGCTTGATGGTGCCGACCTCGTACAGCGTGAAGGCGGTCGGGCCGACGATGGCGCGGCCCGGCTCGACGGAGATCCGGGGGGTGGCGAGGCCTGCGGCCTCGCACTCGCGGGTGACGATGTCGCCGAGTGCCTTGGCGATCTCGTGCGGCTCGCGCGGGTCGTCCGCGGAGGTGTACGCGATGCCGAGGCCGCCGCCGAGGTCGATCTCGGGGAGCTCGACGCCGTGCTCGTCGCGCACCTCGGCGAGGAGCTGCACCACGCGCCGGGCGGAGACCTCGAAGCCGGCCATGTCGAAGATCTGCGAGCCGATGTGCGAGTGGATGCCGATGAGCTCGAGACCGTCGAGGGTCAGGGCCCGCCGTACGGCCTCTGCGGCCTGTCCCCCGGCCAGCGCGATGCCGAACTTCTGGTCCTCGTGCGCGGTGGCGATGAACTCGTGGGTGTGCGCCTCGACGCCGACGGTCACCCGGATCTGCACGGGCTGGCGCCGGCCGAGCCGCTGCGCGA
The DNA here is from genome assembly GCF_045207435.1 of Streptomyces sp. NBC_00876. Taxonomy (NCBI): domain Bacteria; kingdom Bacillati; phylum Actinomycetota; class Actinomycetes; order Kitasatosporales; family Streptomycetaceae; genus Streptomyces; species Streptomyces sp. NBC_00876. The sequence continues at coordinate 5,855,836 of NZ_CP108800.1, read as the reverse complement.
TGTGGGCGACCCGGGCGATCTCCTGGAAGGAGTCGAGCACGATCCGTCCGACACCGGCCGTGACGGCACGCTCGATCTCGTCGACGGTCTTGTTGTTGCCGTGGAAGGCGATGCGCTCGGCGGGCATCCCGGCGTCCAGGGCGGTGGTCAGCTCGCCGCCGGAACAGACGTCGAGGTTGAGCCCCTCCTCCTGGAGCCAGCGCACGACCGCGCGGGAGAGGAAGGCCTTGCCGGCGTAGAAGACATCGGCGCCGGGGCCGAAGGCGTCGGACCACGCGCGGCAGCGGGCCCTGAAGTCGGACTCGTCCAGGAAGTAGGCCGGGGTGCCGAACTCCTCGGCCAGCCGGGTGACTTCGATGCCGCCGACGGTCAGTGCGCCGTTCTCGTCACGGGTGACGGTGCGGGACCAGACCTTCTCGTCGAGGACGTTGAGGTCCTCGGCGGGGGCGGTGTAGTGGCCCTCCGTCATGACGTCGGCGTGACGGGGACCGGCGGGGTGTGCGGATCGGCTCATCGTGTTGCTCTGCTCTCTCGGGGCTCTCAGAGGTGTTGGGGCGCGCTGATACCGAGCAGGGACAGGCCGCCGGCCAGCACCGTCCCGGCGGCCTCGGCGAGGGCGAGCCGGGAACGGTGGGCGGCCGAGGGTTTCTCGTCCCCGACGGGGAGTGTCGGTACGCGGTCGTGGAAGTCGAGGAAGGCCGACGCGAGCGCTTCCAGGTGCCGGGCGAGCCGGTCGGGCGCGCGGTGGCGGGCGGCGGCGGCGAGCTCGGCGGGGTGGTCGGCGAGGAGGGCGAGGAGCGCGAGCGCCTCGGGGCTGGGGGTGTCGTCGGGCGTGCTCGTGAAACCGAGCAGCGCCGCGCCGCGGGTCAGCGCGCGGGCGCGGGCGTGGGCGTAGCGGACCAGGAACAGGGGGTTGCCCTCGCCCTGGACGAGGAGCTCGTCGCCGAGGGGGGCGCGGTCGTGTCCGGCGGGCCGCAGCAGCCCCCACCGGGTGGCATCGGGCCCGAGCCGGCCGAGCAGCTCGCCGGCGGTGGCGCCGGCCGGGACCGGCCGTATCTCCGTCAGCGGTGTGGGGGGCCGCCCCTGCGCGTCGACGGTGACCCCCAGACGTACCCAGTCCGGGTCGGGCGCGTCGTCGCAGCTGATGCGTACGAGCGCGCCCTGTGCGCGTACGAGCCGGCGCACCGCGTGGGCGGTGACCGCGGCCCGGACCTCGCGGGCGTGGCTGAATTGCAGCAGGTCCCCGGCGAGTGCCTCGCCATGCCCGTACCGCAGGCCCTGCTTCAGCACCTCGCGCACCAGCGCACGGTGCGCGGCCGCGTCGGCCGAGGCGTCGAGCGTGAAGTTCAGGAACCCGGGCCCGGTGATCTCGACCCGCCCGATCCCGGGCGCACCGGTGACCCGCACCCGCAAGATCTCGGCCACTTCCCGCGCGGGCAGCGCGGCGGGCCCGGCCAGCTGGAGGGCGACGGCGCTGGCGTAGTCGCCGCGTCCGCCGGGGCGTGTCCTCTCCACTCGCACGCGCGCGGGCACAGGCGCGCGCAAGGCGTCCTCGTCGACCGCGCGGCGCACGGCGCGCAGCACGGTCATGGAGAGATCGGCGGGGGTCACGGCACAAGCGTAGGGGAGGGAGGGGGGCCTTTCGCGAACCGGTTTCGCCATCCGGTCAGCCGGCGGCGCTCTCCGCCCGCCCGGCGCCCTGCCTGCCGTCGAGCACCGGCGGCCGCCCGCGCTCCATCAACTGCTGTACGACCCGCACCAGCTCGCTCGGCTCGAAGGGCTTGGCGAGGAAGGCGTCCACCCCTGCCGCGACGCCGTTGTCCACCTCAAACGGCGTGCAGGCACTGATGATCGCCACGGGCAGATGCCGGGTACGCGGATCGGAGCGCAGTCTGGTGGCCGTCTGCAATCCGTCCAGCCGGGGCATGACGACATCGAGCGTGATCACATCGGGACGGACCCGATGCACCAGATCCAGACACTCGACACCATCGGCCGCGGTCACGACCTCGAAGCCCTCAAGCTCGAGATTGACCCTGATCAACTGCCGGATGACCTTGTTGTCGTCGACAACAAGCACGCGGCCGCACTCCCCTGACACCCTTCGAGAGTAGGCGGGGCGGAGTGCCTGCGTCCGGGTTTTGCCCACTTCCGCCCCCGGACGGGTGGCGCGCGGAGTGGCCGGAAGTGCGTGCAAGCGTCGGGTCGGGGCTGCCGCCACCCCGGCGACGACGCGGAAATACCTGTTCACGGGCACCCGACGGAAGCTGGTAGTGTTTCACCCGTCGCAGAGCAACACAGCGATACGCCCCCGTAGCTCAGGGGATAGAGCATCGGCCTCCGGAGCCGGGTGCGCAGGTTCGAATCCTGCCGGGGGCACTTCTGCCGGAACAGCGCCATCGAGTCGCTGATCGGGCGAAGTGCCAGACTTCAAGAGCCGGACCCAGTCTCACTGGGTCCGGCTCTTTGTCGTTTCCGGGGCTCCGGACGTCAGTGGCGGTCAGACCGGCATGACCTGCACGTCGTACTGCGGGATCCAGCGGTTCCGGGTGACCAGCGCCAGCCCCTCGGCCTGTGCCTGCGCGATCAGTATCCGGTCGAAGGGATCGGTGTGCACCATCGGCAGCCGCCCCGCCCGCACACCGTGCGCGGCCGTGATGGGCAGGGCCCTGAACTGGAGGTCCCGTACCTGCTCGGCCAGGTCTCCGGGGCCTTCGAAGCTGCCGAGGAACTGCTTGACGGTGATCTCCCAGGGAGACACGGCGCTGACGTACACGGCAGGTTCGGTCTCCAGGAGTTCCTTGATCGAGGCGGGCAGCTGCGGCGAGTCGGCGATCCACCACATCACCACGGGCGTATCGAGCAGAAGCCGCATCAGCGCATCCCCAGAGCGTCAGCCACCGAGGCGTGCGCGTAGTCGAAGTTCTCAGGGATACGGATATGGCCCCGGAGCGAGCCCCTGCCCGGCCGCCGCACCTTTGGCCGTGGCGGCAACGTCCTCGCCACCGGTCGGCCCGCCTGACTGATCACGATCAGTCGAACGCCAACCACTTTCGTGCCCGTAAATCGCGGCCCCTGGTGGCGTACCCGGCGCCGGAACAACCTCTTCCACAGCGCCCTCACGACGAGATCACCGGGCCGGCCTGAGCCACTGTCCGTACGGTCAGGGGCTCGGCGGCGTGCAGACGTAAGGCCGGGCCTCCGTCGCTCAGAACGATGACGACGGCCAACCCTCCCGATGCGAATCGCTCGCTCCGGACCGCGCGGACCGTGTGCCAGGCGCCCCACGCGCGTACGCATTGGCCGGGCCGGACGGATACCGCCGCGATCTGCGCCTCGGCGGGAGCGGGGGCGGCCCCGGGTGCCAGCAGCTCCGCCCATACCGTCTTGCCGATCCCGGCCGGGCGCTCGTCCACACCCCAGCGGTGGGCCAGGGTCTCGACGAGCAGGAGCCCGCGCCCGGCGTTGTCCAGTTCGCCGGGCCGCTGCACCTCCGGCCGGCCCACGCCCGCGTCGCTCACCTCCAGCCGCAGGAGCTCGCCCCTCCCCCTGCACTCGATGCGTACGCCCACCATCCGGTCACCGGGTACGGGCACCCGTACCGCGTTGGTCACCAACTCGGAGAGAACCAACTCGCCCACATCGACGACTGGTTGTGCGGCCCGCCACTCCCCCAGCTTGGCGCGGAGCGTGGCTCTCGCCCTGGGGACGCTGCTGCGGCAGCGGGTCAGCCGGAAGGCCACTTCGTTCGGTGTAGTCATGACAGCCCCAAGAAGGTCGACATCGGTCGGAATCCCCTGGAGGGATGGCCAGTTCGCGGAGCGCGACGCCATCCCTGTGGCCATCACAATGGACGAGCAGGATGCGAATCTGCAACGTTGCCGACACACATCATGCCTATTTTCCCTCTTTCGAGTAACCTCGCCTCCTTCGAGCCGTCCCTTTGCTAAAGGTGTTCTCATGCCTGCGAAGCGCACCACCGCCACCCCATCAACCGTTCTTGGGCGCCAACTTGGCGATGAACTACGCCGACTGCGGGAGACCGCAGGGCTGACCACTGCACATGCGGCGGAGGCGCTCGACTGCACCAAGGGCAAGATCAGCCGCATCGAGAACGGCCGCGTCGCAGTTCGACTGCCCGACCTGACAGCAATGCTGCATGCGTACGAGGTCTCCGATCAGGAGATTCGCGATCGCCTGAGCGCACTGGCCCGCAAGGCCAACCGCAGGCGCCGGGAGGGATGGTGGAACCAGTACGGATCGGTCCTCGCCGACACCTACCGGGACTACATCGCCCTGGAAGCGATGGCAGGTTCGATCCGCACCTTCCAGGCGCAACTCGTCCCGGGGCTGCTTCAGACTCCTGAGTACATTCGGGCCGTGACCGTAGCTTCCCGGCAGTGGGAGACAGCGGATGAGATCGACAAGTTCGTCCAAGTGCGCCTGGCCCGGCAGGAACGCCTGGCGGACGAACAGCCGCTGCACGTGTGGGCAGTGCTCTCCGAGGCTGTCCTCCTCCAGCGGGTTGGGGGTTCAGAGGTCATGAACGCCCAGTTGGGGCACTTGTTGGACAGCTCCGAGAACCCCAACGTGACCGTGCAGGTACTGCCGTTCTCCCGTGGAGCCCATGCGAGTATGTTCGGCCCGTACGTAGTGCTGGGATTCCCCGAGGAGGGGGCGCTCGACGTGGTACTGGCGGACAACCCGTCGGGTTCCATGTGGCTGGAGCGGGAAGTGGACGTCTCCCGTTACCAGGACCTGTTCGACGCCGCTCGTACGTCCGCGCTCTCACCAACAGAGTCCCGCACTGTCATCCACCGCAGGGCCAAGGAGCACAGAGCATGAAGAGCGCACGCCACAGCACGCCGGACCTCTCGGGCGCGACGTGGCGCACCAGCACGTACAGCGGTGGCAACAACGAGTGCATCGAAGTCGCCGACAACATCCCCCACCTCGTCCCCGTCCGCGACAGCAAGCGCCCCGCCGGTCCCGTGATCGCCTTCGGCGCCGACGCCTGGCGCGCGTTCACCGGCGAGCTGGGCTGAGGCGCCGGCGCCGTACCGCCCGCAGGTCAGACCACCGGCAGCCCCGGTGCCGGGTAGCCGTCCATCAGGGCCTTCACCTCGGCGCGCACCGCCGTGACGGCGGGCTCGTCGCCGGTGCGGGCCGCGACGACCACTCGGTCGATCCACTCCGCGACCGTGGCCATCTCCGATGCGGGGATTCCCCGTGAGGTCAGGGCCGGGGTGCCGATGCGGATGCCGGAGGGGTCGAAGGGCTTGCGGGTGTCGTAGGGGACGGTGTTGTAGTTGACGACGATGCCAGCCCGGTCCAGGGCCTTGGCCGCCGTCTTGCCGGGGACGTCCTTGCCGGTGAGGTCGATCAGCAGCAGGTGGTTGTCGGTGCCGCCGGAGACGAGGTCGAAGCCTCGGGCGGCCAGTTCCTCGCCCAGGGTGCGGGCGTTGGTCACCACGTCACGGGCGTAGGCGCGGAAGTCCGGGGTGGCCGCTTCCTTCAGGGCTACGCCGATGGCCGCGGTGGTCTGGTTGTGCGGGCCGCCCTGGAGGCCGGGGAAGACGGCGCGGTCGATGGCTCGGGCGTGTTCGGCCCGGCTCAGCAGCATCGCGCCGCGCGGGCCGCGCAGGGTCTTGTGCGTGGTGGTGGAGACCACGTCCACGTGTGGGGCGGGCGAGGGGTGGACGCCGCCTGCGATCAGGCCCGCGATGTGGGCGATGTCCGCGACCAGGACCGCGCCCACCTCGCGGGCGATCTCGGCGAAGCCCGCGAAGTCGATCTCGCGGGGGACGGCGGTGCCGCCGCAGAAGATCAGCTTGGGGCGTTCGGCGAGGGCCAGGGCGCGCACCTCGTCCAGGTCGATACGGCCCGTGTCGCGCCGCACCCCGTACTGGACGCCGTTGAACCAGGTGCCGGTGGCCGAGACGCCCCAGCCGTGGGTGAGGTGGCCGCCCATGGGGAGGGACATGCCGAGCACGGTGTCGCCGGGCTTGAGGAAGGCCAGGTAGACGGCGAGGTTGGCCGGGGAGCCGGAGTACGGCTGGACGTTGGCGTGGTCCATGGCGAAGAGCGCCTTGGCCCGTTCGGCGGTGAGGGTCTCGACCTGGTCGATGATCTGCTGGCCCTCGTAGTACCGCTTGCCGGGGTAGCCCTCGGAGTACTTGTTCTGGAGCACGGTTCCGGACGCCTCGAGCACGGCGGCGGAGACGTAGTTCTCGCTGGGGATCAGGCGGAGGGTGTCGGCCTGGAGCTGTTCCTCGGCCACCACCAGCGCGGCGAGTTCCGGATCGGCCGCCGCCAGCGCGGGGTGGCGGGGATTCAGGGGTACGGACGCGGTCACGGGATCCTCCCGGGTCGGTCGCATCGCTGCGGCGTGGACCCGGATGCCCAGGCGGACGGCTCTCCGGCGATGACGCCCCGGGGCAGGCCCGGGGTGTGCCGCTCCCTCGTGGTCGATTCCACTGAGCACCCCCGTGGGGGATGCGCGCCAGTCGCAGTGACCCGCACCCTACCGGGCGGCGGGTTCCGGGCCGGGTAGGCGGAGCCGAGGAGTCGGGGCCCGGTACTCGGGGCCGGGGGCACAGGGGGCGTGAAGGGCGTGCGCGGGGTGTCACATTCCGTCCGGTTCACACCCCTTCACATGTGAGTGGACGGTGAAGAACGTGGGCAGATTCACCGGGACGGAGTCGGGGCTCAACGGTGGGGGGACCGTATGGAGTCGGGGGATCAGCAGCGCGCGGAGTCCGGGACGTGGGATGTGCCGCCGCGGCCCGCGCAGGCACCGCTGTCGGCGGGGCAGTCGCCGCCGCCGGGGCAGTCGCCGCCCGGGTGGGGGCCTCCGGACCGGCCGTCCGGGTCACCGTCCGATGAGCCCGCGGGGCCGGTGCCGCCCGGTGCGGTGGTGCGAGCGGTGGCTGTCGCTCTGCTCAATCTCACGGGTCTCGGGCTCGGGTATGTCCTGGTGCGCCGGTGGTTCCGCGCCCTCCTGTGCTGGGTGGCGACGGGCTGGCTGCTGCTCGCGGCGCTGCCCGCCGATCCCGACGGTATGTCCGGGGGCCTGGTCACCGGGTATCTCGTCGTGCTGGCCGTCGCCGCGGGCGACGGGGCGTGGACGGCGCGGCGCGCGGCGGTGGGCGGGTCATGGCGGCCGGTGGTCGCCGCCGGGGCGGGTCTCGTGCTGCCGGCAGTGCCTGCCGGCGGTGCGGTGTATTACGGCTCCGCGCAGGACGAGGCGGTCGAGCAGATGCTGCTCGACCGGCTGGACGAGGGTGACCGTTCGGTCGAGGCCGCATCGTCCAAGTCCTTCGGCGTGGCCGTGGAGGACTACCGTTCGGCGCTCGCCGTCTACCGCGAACTCGGTGAGGACCACGCCGGATCACGGGCCGGGAAGCTCGTGCCGGGGCGGCTGGACGCGTACTACAAGGCCATAGCGGCGCCGTACCGGCAGAAGAAGCACTGCGAGGCCGTCGAACCGCTGACCTATCTGCGTTCGGTGCCCGACTCGGTCGATCCCCGGCTGCTGGGTGACCTGGCCACCTACCCGGACGAGCCACTGGCCGATTCCCTGTACGCGTGCGGGGTCTCGCAGTTGCGGGCCGGGTCGGCGGGAGCGACCGGCGGGGCGCTGAGTGAGCTGCTCAGCACCTTCCCGGGATCCCCGCAGGCCGGAAAGGTCGGGCCTGCCGTCTCGAAGGAGATCACGGCACGGACGGGCGCGGTGCGCGGCGCAGCCCCCTGCGCGGCGACGGAGCAGCTGCGCCAACTGCGGGCGACGACGGCCTCGTTGCCGGACAAGGACATCGCGGCCCTGGCCAAGGAAGCCGACGGGGGAATCAGGAACGGCGTCTACGCCTGCGGGCTGGACGAGTTCAAGGGCAAGCAGTTCGGTGAGGCCCGCAAGACGCTGACCGGTTTCGCCGACACCTACCGGAAGGACAAGCGCCGGGCGCGGGCCCAGGACATCGTGATCGCCGCGGAGATAGCCGAGACCCGGGCGGCGGCGGGGAAGCGGCTGCCTCCCGCGAGCGCGCCGGGTGGTGCACGGATGGAGCTCGTCATCTCCAACGACGCCCCGGACGGGGTCGAGATCCTGTACACCGGGCCGGTCACCGGCCGGGTGAGCATCAAGGGCTGCGGGAACTGCACGGCGTACTCGTGGTCGACGGGGGCGCTGAGGGCCTGCAAGAGCACGGGGAAGAGCTATCCGCATGTGACGCTGCGACTGCCTGCCGGCGAGTACCACTTCCTGTACAAGCACCGCGGGGGCTCCGCCGGTTCCGGCGCCGATGTCACCAGTTACGCGGACGGCTCGAAGATCGAGCCCGGCTACCGGTACACCGGCTGCACCTATGTGACCACCTCGACGTCGTTCGGCGGCGGGCTGACGGATCCGGTGGTGTCCAGCGACTGACATGTCATCAGCGATCCGGATCTATCGGCAGCGACCGGACAAGGCGTCCGATCCTCGGCGATTCAACGCGAACCGGCAGTGGCACGGGCCCCCTTGGCCGTTTCTTGGTGAATGCATGCCCCCTGCATGAGGTGTTCCTCGCCAGAGTGGCGCATTACATGTGCACATCATTCGGCACATGCTCCACACGCGAGACCCACATCGCAGGGGGTTACTTTGAGAATCAGCCGCGCCCGACGACGCGCCGGGCTGAGCATGGCAGCGACACTGCCACTGCTCGCCGGTGCGCTCGCCCTCGGGATACCCAACGCCAGCGCGGATTCAGCGCCGAGCGGCCGGGACGCGCTGCAGGGCACCAAACCGGCCTGGGCCACCGCCACGGCCGACCGGGGAGCGACGGCCGACAGCGGAAAGGTCGCCGTCCGGGTCCACCTGGCCGGCCGGGACGCGAAGGGGCTGGCCGCCTATGCCGCCTCCGTCTCCGACCCGAAGTCGCCCTCGTACGGGAAGTACCTGAGCGCCGCGCAGGCGCAGGCACGGTTCGGGGCCACTCAGGAGCAGATCGACCGGGTCAGCAAGTGGCTGAAGTCCAGTGGCCTGACCGTCACCGGCGCCAACCAGCACTACGTCTCGGCCACCGGTGAAGTAGCCCGGACCGAGAAGGCGTTCGGCACCCAGCTGCGCAACTACCGCAAGGGCAGCCGGACCTATCGCGCCCCGGCCTCCACCGCCTCCGTGCCGGCCGCGCTGAGCGATGCCGTACTCGCCGTATCCGGCCTGGACAACGCCCCGCACCGGTCGAGCCACGACGAGGTGCTGCCGCCGCCGGACGCGGTGTTCCGCAACTCCGGCCCGTTCTCCTCGTACTTCGGGTCGAACACCGCTTCCTCGCTGCCGAGCGCGTACGGGGCCAAGGTGCCGTACGCGGTCAAGGGGTACACCGGCAAGCAGCTGCGTGCCGCGTACGGGGCCGGGAACTACACCGGCAAGGGGGTGACCGTCGCGATCACCGACGCGTACGCCTCCCCCACCATCGCGAAGGACGCCGCCGAGTACGCGAAGCGCAACGGCGACGCGCCCTACCGGCGCGGGCAGCTCAGCCAGGTGCTGCCGGCGGACTACACGAAGACCGAGGAGTGCGGCGCCTCCGGCTGGTACGGCGAGGAGACGCTCGACGTCGAGGCCGTGCACGGGGTCGCCCCCGATGCGGACATCGTCTACGTGGGCGGGGCCTCCTGCTACGACAACGATCTGCTCGACTCGCTGAACAAGGTCGTCGACCACCGGCTCGCGGACATCGTCTCCAACTCATGGGGCGACATCGAGGCCAACCAGACCCCTGACCTGGCGCTCGCCTACGACCAGGTGTTCAAGATGGGTGCGGTCGAGGGCATCGGCTTCTACTTCTCCTCCGGCGACGACGGCGACAACGTCGCGTCCACCGGCACCAAGCAGATCGACGTCCCGTCCAACTCCGCCTGGGTGACCTCGGTCGGCGGTACGTCGCTGGCCGTCGGCAAGCACGACGCGTACCAGTGGGAGACCGGCTGGGGTACGACGAACGCTCCCCTGGCGGCGGACGGCAAGAGCTGGACCGGCTTCCCCGGCGCCTACACCTCGGGCGCGGGCGGCGGCACCAGTTCCACGGTGAAGCAGCCGTTCTACCAGCACGGCATCGTGCCGGACTCGCTGGCGAAGGCGAACGGGAAGACCCGGATGCGTACGGCTCCGGACATCGCGGCCGTCGCCGACCCGAACACCGGCTTCCTGGTCGGCCAGACCCAGACGATGCCCGACGGATCGCTGGGCTACGACGAGTACCGCATCGGCGGTACGTCGCTCGCGGCCCCGGTCATCGCCGGTGTCCAGGCCCTGGCGCAGCAGGCCCGGCACGGGCTGCCGATCGGTTTCGCCAACCCGTCGATCTACGCCCGCTACCAGTCGAAGGCGTACCACGACGTGACGGACCACCCGCTGGGTGCGGGACGTGACCTGGCGGTCGCCCGGGTGGACTTCATCAACGGGTACGACGCGGCGGACGGGCTGCGGACCTCGGTGCGGAGCCTGGGCAAGGACGCCTCGCTCGCGGCGGTGAAGGGGTACGACGACGTGACGGGCGTCGGTACTCCGGCCTCCGGCTATGTGAGCTCCTACCGCAGGCGCTGATCCCCGGATCCCTGAGTTCCCGGATCCTCGGATCCTCGGATCCCCGGGCGCAGGGACGGAGCCGGACGGCCGTCGCGGGGCACGAGGCCCTGTGGCGGCCGTCCGGTGCGTCCTGGGGTGCGCTGGGGGCAGGACCGGGGGTGGCGCGTGTCAGGCCGAGGCGCGTTTGCGCGGGGCGCTCTTCGCGGATGTCTGCTTCTTGGCCGCCGTCGTCTTCTTGGCGGCGGCGGTCTTGGACGCCGTCTTCTTCGCCCCGGAACGGCTGCCCGACGCGCTCTTCTTCGCGGCCGCCCCGCTCGTACCCGCCGTGGACTTCTTTCCTCCGGAGGCCTTGGGCGAGGCTGCCGAGGGTTTCCCGCCGCCGGAGGCGGATTCCGCGCCGGCCGACGCACGTGACACCGACTTGCCGGTCGGGGTCCTGCGAGTGCCGCCCGATGCCTTGCCGCCCGATGTCTTGCTGCCCGACGACTTGCCGGCCGACGGCTTGCGGTCCGAGAGGGAGGTGACCTTCGCGACCTGTTCCTCGTCGCCGTCCGCCTCCTCCTGCGTGTCCGACTCCCCGCGAGCCTCCTTCGCGGCCCGGACACTGCTCTCCAGCGCGGCGATCAGGTCGATGACCTTGCCGCCGCCCGAGTCCCCGTCCGCGGCCGGCTCCAGGGCCTCACCGGAGGCCTTGGCCGCGATGAGTTCCTCGACCGCCTCGCGGTAGTCGTCGTGGAGCGAGTCCATGTCGACCTCGCCGAGCGTGTCCATGAGAGCGTCCGCCAGGTCGAGTTCGGCGTCGCGCACCGTCACGTCCGTCTCCGGCGCGACGCCCTCGGGGGCCCTGATCTCGTCCGGCCAGAGCAGACCGTGCATGGCGATCACGTCGTCGACGACCCGCAGCATGCCGAGGCGTTCGCGCCCGCGCAGCGCGTACTTGGCGAGGGCGACCTTCTGGCTGCGCTTCAGCGCCTCACGCAGCAGGGTGTACGGCTTGGCCGCCGGGACCCCGTTGGCGGAGAGGTAGTACGCCGCGTCCATCTGGAGCGGGTCGATCGAGTCGGCCGGTACGAACGCGACGATCTCGATCGTCTTGGCGGTGGGCAGCGGCAGCGCGCCGAGGTCCTCGTCGGTGATCGGGATCATCGAGCCGTCCGCGTCCTCGTACGCCTTGCCGATCTCGGGCGCGGCGACCTCCTCCCCGTCCAGCTCGCACACCTTCCGGTAGCGGATCCGGCCGCCGTCGGCGAGGTGGACCTGGCGGAAGGAGATCGAGTGGTTCTCGGTGGCGTTGACCAGCTTGATCGGGATGCTGACCAGCCCGAAGGAGATGGCGCCGTTCCATATGGACCTCACCGGTCACCCCTTGCGTCGGATGCATCCGGAATGCCCGTACAGATCCTAAAAGATCGGAAGAGTTCCGGTTTGCGTGTGATTCTTATCGTATGACGCCGATCACGGAGGTGGAGGGGCGGCGCCTGGCGCTGAGCAACCTGGACAAGGTGCTGTATCCGGCCACCGGCACCACCAAGGGCGAGGTGCTGCACTACTACGCGGCCACGGCGGCCGGGGTGCTGCTGGCGCATCTGCGGGACCGGCCCGTGTCCTTCCTGCGCTATCCGGACGGTCCGGACGGCCAGCTCTTCTTCACCAAGAACCCGCCGCCCGGTACGCCGTCCTGGGTACGGACCACCCCGGTGCCGCACCACGGGAGCGAGCGGGCCAGGCAGGTGGTCGTCCAGGACCTCGCCTCGCTGATGTGGGCGGCCAATCTGGTGGTGGAGTTCCACACCCCGCAGTGGCGGGCCGATGCGCCGGGCCTGGCCGACCGGCTGGTGTTCGACCTCGATCCCGGGGCGCCCGCGACGGTCGTGGAGTGCTGCCGGGTCGCGCTGTGGCTGCGCGAGCGGCTGGCGGCGGACGGCCTGGAGGCGTACGGGAAGACCTCCGGGTCGAAGGGGCTGCACCTGCTGGTGCCGCTGGAACCCACACCCTCCGCGCAGGTGTCGGCGTACGCGAAGGAGCTGGCCGTTCAGGCGGAGCGGGAGCTCTCGGACCTGGTGGTGCACCGGATGAGACGGGCGCTGCGGCCGGGCAAGGTGTTCGTCGATTTCAGCCAGAACGCCGCCGCGAAGACGACCGCCACGCCCTACACCCTGCGTGCGAGGACCGTGCCGGCCGTCTCCGCGCCGGTCACCTGGACGGAGATCGAGGAGTGCCGCAGCCCCGGGGAGCTGGTCTTCCTGCCGGCGGACATGGCCGGGCGGCTGGAGCGTCACGGCGATCTGCTCGGGCCGCTCACCGGGCCGGACCGGGGCCGGCCGATCCCGGACACCCGGTAGGGGAACACGCGGCCGGGCCGTACCGCAGCACCGCGGCTTTTGTCATGTGCAAGGGCAAAAGCCTGCAAGGGGTGGGTGGATTGTCCGAGCCGTGGTGCACACTCTGCGCAGACACTGCTTCGTGGGAGTCCGTGGGGAGGCGATGGCGTGTTCGCGGGGATCGACGAGGTCGACTGGGCCTCGATGGAGCATGCCTACGGGCCTGCGGACGATGTGCCCGGTCTGCTGCAGGGCCTCGCGTCCGCCGATCCGGCGGAGCGCGAGACGGCGCTGGACGGGATGTACGGCGCTGTGCACCACCAGGGCGACGTCTACGCGTGCACGCTCGCCTGCATCCCCTTCCTCTTCGAGCTGGTCGTCGATCCGGCGGTCCCGGACCGCGGCTCCATCGTCGAGCTGCTGACCAGCATCGGCGGCATCGACCTCGACGAGGACGACGAGGAGGAGATGGACGAGGACGAGGCGGAGGGCGCGGCCAACTACGCGATGGCCGCTGCGGCCGTCAGTGCGGGCGCCGGGGTCTTCTTCGGCCTGTTGGCCGACGAGGACCCGGGGGTACGGGTCTCCGCCCCGCTGGCGCTGGCGACGCTGCACGGCAACCCGGCGCGGGTCCTGGCGCTGCTGCGGGAGCGGCTCGCGGTGGAGCCGGACCAGGAGGTGCGGCTCGCGCTGGTCGAGGCGGCGGGCCGGGTCGCGCTGCGCCACCGCCCGCTGACCGGGCAGATAGCCGACTGGCTGAGCCGGCTGGCCGCCGAGGCGAATCCGCCGGGGCTGCGGCTGGCTGCACTGGCCCAGCTGGCGCGGTGCGCGCCGCAGTCGCTGCCGGGTGATGTGGTGCGGATGGTGGCGGGGCTGCTGCGGCAGCTGCGTTCGGCTCCCGGTCCCGCGGACACGGGGTCCTGTGCCCCGGAGGCGCACGGCGAGCCCGAGCCGCCCGCCACCGAGGCCGCACCGGTGACCCTGATCGGGCAGTTGCGGGCACTGTCGGCCGAGGAGAACGCCGGACGCACGGCGCCCTGGACGGCCGATCTGCTGCGGACCCTGCACGTCGGTCTCGACGACCGGGTCGCCGAGCGGACGGCCCTGCTGACCGATCAGCTGTGCAGCCCCGACCCCTGGCAGCGCATCGACGCCGTCCGGATGAGCAGCGGGCTGATCCGGGCCTGGCGCGGTTCGTACGCGGAGCTGGTGCGGCTGGTGGGCGAACAGCTCGGTGCGGACGAGCCGGCGCTGGCCGAGGCCGCCTCGCACGTGCTGGAGGAGCTCTTCGGCCTGGCCGCTCCCGCCGCGGACGCGCTGGCGGCCCAGGTCGCGGCGGATCCGGGGTCGTGGGTGAAGGAGTGGGCGAGCGGGCCTCCGGGGCTGGGCAGCGCGGTGAAGGCCCTGGCCCGGCTGGGCGACGCCCGTGCGGTGCCCGCGCTGGCGGCGGCGCTGGAGCGGCCCGAGGTGCCGCACGACGTGGGGTTCGCCATCGGGTATCTGGGGCCGGCCGCCCGTCCGCTGGCCGCTGCGCTGCGGCGCAGGCTGGGCGAGGTCGGGCTCGACGAGGGCGCGTACGACCGGGCGAGCCCGCTGCTGGCGGGGCTGACCGCGCTGCGGGCGGGCGAGGCGGCGCCGGAGGTGCTGCGGGTCCTGCGCGGGGCTCCGGAGTACCGCGGCGAGTGGCTGCGTACGGCGGCGTTGCGGGCGCTCGCGTCGTTCGGGCCCGCGGCGCACTGCGCGGTGCCGGAGCTGCGGGCGCTGGTCCGCCGTCCCGGGACGGCGGCGGCCACGGAGGCCGCCGAGGCGCTGTGGGCGGTCGACGGCGACGCCGGCACCGTGCTGCCGGTGCTGATCGAGGGCCTGCAGGCGGAGCACGCGCACGAGCGGCGGACGGCGGCGAGCGCGCTGGGCCGGCTCGGTGAGCAGGCTGCGGTGACCGCGCCGCGGCTGCGGGCCCTGCTCCGGCACGAGGAGCTGTGGCTGCGGGTGGACGCGGCGATCGCTCTGTGGGAGGTTTCCGGGCGGGCCGAGGAATCCGTTCCGGTACTCCTGGCGGCCTGGGAGAAGAACCGCCATGTCAGGGTTCGGGTGGCCGAGTGCCTGGCGCGGATGGGGGCTGCTGGTGCAGGGTCGGACGCGGCACACGTGCTGCTCGCCGAGCTCACCTCCGTCCGCCGTCACAACGCGATGGACGGCGGGTACGGCAGCCACGACACATACGAGGACGAAAAGCTGCTGGCGCTCTGCCGCCGGGCGCTTCTGGGGAATACGGGGAAGGGACCCACATCATGATCATTTTTGGCACGCGAGGCTATCTCTACCAGCTGGCCGTCCTGACGCTGGTCTGCGGCTGGTGCGGAAATCCGGCGGCACACACCCTGCGCAAGCGGGTCACGAAGTTCACGCTGTTCTTCGTGCCGCTGTTCCCCTTCTCGACGAGTTTCGCCACCCAGTGCACGTTCTGCGGCGGCGAGCAGAAGATTCCCCGGGAGCAGGCGGACCAGCTGCTGGCCCAGCACGTGGCGTCGCAGGACGGCAACCCGTTCGGCCAGGGCCAGCAGCAGCCCGGCTTCGCGCCGGGCTCGCAGGGCCAGGGCCAGAACCCGTATCAGCACTAAATAGGCATAAGAGACTTCCTTCCGAATAGGCTCGACAGAGCTGAAGCCGAAGCCGGGGCCGCGCGCATGCGCGGCACCGGCCCGGACCGTCGGGATCGGAGGAAGTCATGGGTACGCAGCACCGGGCGCGGCATCGCGCGGCGGCGGCCCTCGCGGCCGTCACCGGCACCGCGCTGCTGGCCGGCTGCGGTACCGGCGGCGAGCTGCGGAGCGCCGGCCGGACCCCGGCCGCCATCGGTCCCGCCCGCCTCTGGCCGGAGCTGCCGCCCGCCTCCGCCGCCCCGTACGACTACGGCGAGGGCGAGACCGCGCGCATCCCCGGCATCACGGTCCCGGGCGGCGACGTGCACCGGCTGGACCCGGTGGCGGTGGTGCAGGCGGGGCTGAACGCCCACCCCGACCGGTCCAGCGGCACGGACGAGCTCCCGGCCGCCACCGTGGGCCGGATCAAGGACTGCCGGACCGCTCCGCGGACCTGTCCGGTGCTGTCGCCGTACTTCCGCGATCTCACCGGCGACGGCAGGGACGAGATGATCCTCGCCATCCAGCTGGCCGGCCGCCAGCTCTCCGTCCGGGTCTACATGCCGGAGTCCGGCGGACTGACCCGGATCATGTCCACCTCGGACGCCGTGATCAGTGTGGAGCTGGCCGGCCGGGACCTGATCATGCGGGCGCCGTCGGCCATCACGGGGTACGAGTACCGCACGGCCTGGACCTGGGACGGCCGGCAGCGCGCCATGCTGCCCACCCAGGACGAGATCCTGCGCATGCCCCCGGACACCGGACCCGGCGGAAGTCCGACACCGCACGCACGGCCCTCCGCCACGAACTCCCCCACACCCGCCCCCTCCCCGTCCGCCGCACCGTCGGCCGCCGTGTCCGCGGAGCGCCGGTGAGCCGCCGGACGGGCCCGCCCGGGGCCGGCCGCTCCCGGCGGCTGCGGCTGCCCGCCTGGACCGCGACGCTCACCTGGAAGGCCGCGCTGTTCATCACCGTGATGTGCTGCGTGCTCGCCGCCCTGCTGGGCGTCCTGGTCCACACCACGTTCACCCGGCAGACGGTCGGCCACGCCCGGGAGAAGGCGCTGGCCCGGCTCGATGAGGTCAGCGCGTCCTACGAGGCGGGCGGGGCGCTCCCGCCCGGTTCCGGTCTCGACCCCCCGGGGCTGCCCGCCCCGTTGCACGCCCTGGCGGCGGGCGGCGAGCGGGGCACGATGGTCGCCGACCATCTCGGCCGTCCGACGATGTGGGCCGCCGCCCCGGCCGGCGGCGGACACGCGCTGGCCACGCAGACCGACTACAGCCAGAGCGCCCGCGCGCTCAACGGCCTGGACGGGGCGATCATCGGCTCCTCGCTGCTGGCGATCGGCGCCACGCTGCTGGTCGGCGCGTTCTCCGTCACCCGCGTCACCCGGCGGCTGCACCAGACCGCGCGGGTGGCCCGCCGGATCGGGGCGGGTGATCTGGACGCCCGCGTCGACGACCCCCGTACCGCCGACCCCACGCGCCGGCCGGACGAGGTGGCCATCGTCGCCGGGGCCCTGGACACGATGGCCTCGACGCTCCAGCGCAAGCTCGTGGCCGAGCAGCGCTTCACCGCCGACGTGGCGCACGAGCTGCGCACCCCGCTGACCGGCCTGTCGGCCGCCGCCGAACTGCTGGAGCCGGGCCGCCCGTCGGAGCTGGTGCGGGACCGGGTCCGGGCGATGCGCGCGCTGACGGAGGACCTGCTGGAGATCTCCCGGCTCGACGCCCGTACCGAACAGGTCGATCTCGATGTGCACGAACTGGCGCCGCTCGCCGAGCGGGTGGCACGCGCCTTCGGCCCGGACACCGAGGTCAGGGTCGCCACGGACGGCCCGCCCGTGCGGGTCGAGACGGACAAGCGGCGGCTGGAACGGGTGCTCGGGAATCTGATCGGCAACGCGCACCGGCACGGCGGGCCGCCGGTGGTGCTGACGGTCGACGGGCCGGTGGTGACCGTACGCGATCACGGCGAGGGCTTCCCGGAGTATCTGACCGAGGGCGGCCCCCAGCGCTTCCGCACGGAGGGCGGCACCAAGGGGCACGGCCTCGGGCTGACCATCGCCGCCGGGCAGGCCCGGGTGATGGGGGCCGGGCTGGTCTTCGAGAACGCGGCCGACGGCGGGGCGGTGGCCCGGCTGACGCTGCCGGAGTACGTACGCCTGGACAACGGCGACGAGGAACCGCCGCACTCCCCCACCGGCAGCTGACAGCTGGACGCGCCCTCCCCGGCGGGCACGTGAAGGGCCGGAAGCAACCTCCCCCGCAGTCGTCCGACGGCCGGACGCGCCCCCCTCCACGGCCACCTGACGACCGGACAGCACCCTCCCCCGCAGCCGCCCGGCGACCGGACGCGCACTCCCTCCCACGGCCACCCGACGGCCGCACACCGCCCGGGACCCACGAACTCCCCGCACTACGACATAAGGGAAATAAACCCCACCTCTTGCTACGTTGCCTGGCATGACCGCAACGACCGCGGACGCACCCCCGCCCGAGCTGCGCCTGCCCAAGCGGCGCGGCGTGGAACTCTCGCTCCTCATCGGGGCCGTCCTCATCTCCGTCTACGGCTACGCCGCCGTCGGTCTGGCCCACGACAACGCGGTCCCGCCCGATGTCGCCGGATACGGCGCCGGCCTCGGGCTGCTCGCGCTCCTCGCGCATCTCGCCGTCCGTTTCCGCGCCCCGTACGCCGATCCGCTGATGCTCCCCATCGCCGTGCTCCTCAACGGGCTCGGCCTGGTGCTGATCTACCGGCTCGACCTGGAGACCCCGAAGGACCAGGCGGCCCCCACCCAACTGGTCTGGTCCACGCTCGGCGTCGCGTTCTTCATCGCGGTGGTGGTGTTCCTGCGCGACCACCGGGTGCTCCAGCGGTACGCCTACCTCTCGGTGGCCGCCGCCCTCGTCCTGATGATCGTGCCGATCTTCTTCCCCGCCGTGAACGGCGCCAAGATCTGGATCAGGGTCGGCGGATTCTCCTTCCAGCCGGGCGAGTTCGCCAAGATCCTGCTCGCCGTGTTCTTCGCCGCCTACCTCTCGGCGAACCGCAACGCCCTCGCGTACACCGGCCGCAAGATCTGGAAGCTCCAGCTCCCCACCGGCCGGGTGCTCGGACCGATCGTGGCGATCTGGCTGCTCAGCGTCGGCGTCCTGGTCCTGGAACGCGATCTGGGCACCTCGCTGCTGTTCTTCGGCCTGTTCGTGATCCTGCTGTACGTGGCGACCGGCCGGACCGGCTGGATCGCCGTCGGGCTGCTGCTCGCCGCGGTGGGCGCTTTCGTCGTCGGCTCCTTCGAACCGCATGTGCACAGCCGGGTGCAGGACTGGCTCGACCCGTTCGCCTCCATCGACGCGGGCCAGGGACCCGGACAGCTGGCCCAGTCGCTGTTCGCCTTCGCCGCGGGCGGGATGCTCGGCACCGGGCTCGGGCTCGGCCACTCCATCCTCATCGGCTTCGCCGCCAAGTCCGACTTCATCCTGGCGACGGCCGGCGAGGAACTCGGACTCACCGGCCTGACAGCGGTCTTCATGCTGTACGCGCTGCTGGTGGCGCGCGGCTACCGGGCCGGGCTCGCCCTGCGCGACACCTTCGGACGGCTGCTCTCCATCGGGCTGGCCTCGATCCTGGCGCTCCAGGTCTTCGTGATCGCGGGCGGGGTGATGGGGCTGATCCCGCTGACGGGCATGGCGATGCCGTTCCTCGCGCAGGGCGGTTCGTCCGTGGTGACCAACTGGATCATCGTGGCGCTGCTGATCCGCGTCAGCGACCTCGCCCGCCGGCCCCACCCCGACCAGGTGGAGACCGGAGTCATCGCCCCGATCCTGGAGGACGAGCAGTGATCCCGTACCCGTCGACCGCTCGGGAGGCCCGGACGTGATCCGCTACATCCGGCGCGCCGCCGCCTTCTGTCTGCTGCTGCTCGTGGCGCTGCTGCTGAACGCCGCCCGCATCCAGGTCTTCGAGGCGGACGAACTCGACGACAACTCCGCCAACCGCCGCAACACGATCGACCGTTACGACCAGCCGCGCGGCAACATCCTGGTCGGCGGGAGGCCGGTCACCGGCTCCAAGGACACCGGCGAGCAGCTCGCCTACGAGCGCACCTACCGCAACGGCCCGCTGTACGCCCCGGTGACCGGATACGCCTCGCAGACGTACGGCACCACCCTCATCGAGAACGCCGAGGACTCGATCCTCTCCGGCACCGACTCCATGCTCGCGCCGCTCCCCTTCTGGAACGAGGTCACCCGCGACCGGCAGCCGGGCGGCGATGTCGTCACCACGATCAAGGACTCCATGCAGCGGGCCGCCTACGAGGGGCTCGGCGGCCGCCGGGGCGCCGTCGCGGCCATCGAGCCGACGAGCGGCAAGATCCTGGCGCTGGTCTCGACCCCGTCGTACGACCCCGGGCTGCTCTCCGGTACCGGCTCGTCCGTCACCGACGCCTGGCGGCAGCTCAACGCGTCCACCAGCCAGCCGATGCTCAACCGGGCGATCCGGCAGACCTATCCGCCGGGCTCCACCTTCAAGATCGTGACGGCGGCGGCGGCGCTGGACGCCGGGGTCGTCACCGATCCGGACGCGGAGACCGACACCCCGTCCCCCTACGTGCTGCCGGGCACCTCGACCACCCTGCCCAACGAGGCGAGCGGCTGCGAGCAGGCGTCGCTGGCCGAGGCGATCCGGGTGTCCTGCAACACCGTGATGGCGCACCTCGGGGTGGAGGTCGGGCTGGACGGCATGGTGGAGGCGGTCGGGAAGTTCGGCTTCAACGACACGGGGCTGAGGATCCCGTCCGGGGTGGCGAAGAGCAACTTCGACACGGAGATGAGCGACGACCAGCTGGCGCTGTCCTCGATCGGCCAGTTCGACACGACGGCCACGCCCCTCCAGATGGCGATGGTGGCCGCGGCCGTGGCCAATGGCGGCGACCTCATGTACCCGCACCTGGTGGACCGTACGACCACCCACGGCGGCGCCACCGTTCACACCACCGGGTCGCGTTCGTACCACCGGGCGATGAATCCGATGACGGCGACGCAGCTGCGCCGGATGATGATCGACGTGGTGGAGAACGGCACCGGCGCCAATGCGGCGATCGGCGGGGCGACGGTCGGCGGCAAGACCGGCACGGCCCAGCACGGCATCGACAACTCCGGTACGCCGTACGCCTGGTTCATCTCCTGGGCGCAGGCGGAGAACTCCGGTCGCCCGGCCGTCGCGGTCGCCGTGGTCGTCGAGGACGCCGCGGCCGACCGGGCCGACATCAGCGGCGGCGGCAGCGCGGCCCCGATCGCGCGTTCCGTCATGGAAGCGGCCCTGCGAGACTGAGCCGATGACGGGATTCACCGATCCGACGGCGGATTTCACCGAGCCGATAGCGGATTTCAGGGACGCCGCCGGGACGCTGGCCGCGATCGGGCGGGAGGATCCGCGGCTCTGCGCCTTCCTCGACGTCTGGCACGAGGAGGCGCTCGCCCGGATGCCCGGGGCGGCCCGGCTCCCGCTGGCTGGGCTCCCGTTCGCCGTGAAGGGCCCCACCGGGATCCGCTCGTACGCCGCGCGCCGGCTGATCGCTGCCGGCGGGGTCCCGGTCGGCTCGACCTCCGTGCCGGGGCCCGGCACGTACTGGCAGACCTGGGGGCTGGGCGCCCACGGACGCACCGTCAACCCTTGGCGGCCGGACCGGACGCCGGGCGGTTCGTCGGCGGGCTCGGCGGTGGCGGTCGCGGCGGGCCTGGTGGAGCTGGCGACCGGCAGCGACGGGGCCGGGTCGGTGCGCATCCCGGCCGCCTGGTGCGGGGTGTTCGGGCTGAAGACGACCAACGGACTGCTGCCCTCCCCCGACCGTTCGGGGCTCGCCGCCGCAGGGGTCCTGGCCCGGTCGGCCGCACACGCGCAGACGTATCTGCGCTGCGTCCTCGACTCCTGCGGGCCGGCGGCCCCTGCCCCACTGCCCCTGCGCGCGGCCTACAGCCCCGGTCTCGGGTACGCGGACGTCGACCCGGAGGTGGCGGCGGTGGTGCGGGGCGCGGTGGACCGGCTGTCGGCTTGTGGGGTGATCCGGCTCACGGCGGGCGGCTGCGACCTGCTCGACCCGGCGGACACCTGGCAGGCGGTACGGAGCGGGGAGGTGCCGCCGCCCGCCGAGGAGCTCCGGCGCGAGAACGACCGCAGGCTGAACGCCTTCTTCGCCACCACGCCTCTGCTCCTCACCCCCGTGACGCCCAACCGCCCGCACGGCCACGAGGGTCCGGGCGAGCTCTTCTCCACCGCTCTGACCTGGGCGTTCAACCTGAGCGGCCATCCGGCGGCGAGTGTGCCCGCCGGCTTCACCTCCGACGGCTGTCCGGTCGGGCTCCAGCTGGTGGCGCAGCGCGGCGCGGACGTCTCGCTGCTCGGAACGGCCCGCGCGGTGGAAGAGGCGCTGATATCTGTGCGGTCATGACGGACACCGCACCGGCAGGCAGCCACGAACCGGCCCAGGTGGACCTGTCCCGCCCGGTGGGTGCCGGCCGGGATACGCCCGACGGTGCGGGACGCCGAGGGAGCCCTGGCGCACCTGCGCGAACACGGGGCCGTGGAGCGGGTGTTCACCCTGCGCACGGGCTTCCCGCCGCCCGGCGCGGGGCGCTGATCAGCCGGCCTGGGTGTTCCCGATGGGCTTGCGCGACTCGGCCCTGACCCGGGCGGTGTCGAGCGCCGCCTTCTCGAGATCGACCTTCTCGGGGTCCTGGAGCGCGGTCTCGGGGGTGACGACGGCGACGAAGGACGCGGTGTTCTCGTCGCCCCAGGCGCACATGGGCAGGGTGCTGGTGACGACGCCGTCCTTCGACTGCACGACCTGGCAGGACACGGTGATGTCGTACCCCTCGGGGGTGAACTCCCTGGCGGGTACGGCGATGGTCATGCCGTCCGTCTGGGTGGCCCCTTCCAGGATCTTGTCCCGGGTGAACCCGGGCCCCTTGATCCGTCCCCACAGACCGGAGATGACCAGGGTGCCGCCGTCGCCGGAGGTGTACTGGGTGACGACGGCCTTCGCATCGCGGATGCTGGGGTCGTAGGTCTCCTCGATCTCCTTCCCGTCGGTCGACGAGGAGTCCTTGAGCAGCGTGTACTCGTCGTCCAGCAGCTTCTTCGGCACGGTCAGCCGGTACTCGGCCGCGGGGAAGTCCCCGGCGACCGCCGACGCTCCGGCGCCGACCAGCCGGGAGACGCCGAACGCGACGCCGCCGGCCACGACCAGCGCGCCGGCCACGATCCCGACGATCAGCCCGGTCCGGTTCCGCCTGGGCGGCGGCATGCCGGGGAACCCGGGCGCACCCGGCCCCGCCCCGCCCCACGGCTGGGGGGCCTGCGGGTATCCGTAGGCCTGCGGGCTCTGCGGGTATCCGACGGGCGGCTGCCCCGCCACCGGCTGTCCGGCCACCGGCTGCTGGGCGTACGGGTTCTGCCCGGGCTGCGGCGGCGGCCCGTACGGGCCCTGAGGTGCTCCGTAGGGGCCCTGCGATGGTCCGTACGGGCCCTGCGGCGGCTGCGGCGGCGTGGTCATGGGGCCAAGTTACGTCATGTCCATGAACACGATTTCGAACCCCCCTGAGCGGACGGGTTCAGCTCAGCGGCTCGCGGCGCCGCAGCCACGCGGCCGGCACGCCCTCGACCCCGGTGACCGCTCCGACGACTCCGCCGGTGATGGCGCAGGTCGTATCGACGTCCCCGAATCCCTCGGCGGTCGCCCAGAGCGCCGCCTCCAGGTCGTCCGGGTGCCGGGCCGCCGTCCACAGGGCGAACGGCACGGTGTCGTCGGCCCGGATGCGCTGCCCGTTGCCGAGCAGATCGGCGGCCATCCACGGCTCGGTGTCGAACGGCAGGTCCACGGCCCGCGCCAGACCGTCCCGCACCGCCCCCGCGGGCGTGTGCCGGGCGACCGCGGCCAGCGTCAACTCACCCCGTACCGCCAGCGCCGCGGCGACCGCGACCGCCACCGCGCCCGCGATCCCCTCCGGGTGGGCGTGGGTGACCTCCGCCTGCAACGCGGCCTGTCCGGCCGCGTGGCCGACGTCCCGGTGGAAGCGCGCCCCGAGCGGCGCGACCCGCATCGCGGCGCCGTTGCCGAGGCTGCCGCCCTCGAACAGCCCGGGGGCCAGCGTGCGCCAGTCGGCCGGTGAGGCCAGCAGTTCCGGCAGCAGTATGTGCATGCCGTGGCCGTATCCCCGCGCCTGATCGGCGTCGAAGGCAAGGGCGAAGCAGAGCGCGAGCCGGTCCTGCTCCACCTCGCCGTGCTCGTCGAGCACCCGCACCAGCGCCCGGGCCAGGGCGGTGTCATCGGTCCAGTGCCAGACGGGTTCCGAAGGCATCTGCCGCGCCTGGATCTCGCGGTACGCCTGCTCGCGCTTCCGGAAGAGCGGGAACCAACGCTCCCCGAACGCGTCCCCGAGCGCCAGCGCTTCGAGGCTCCGGCGGGCTGCGGCGGGGTCGGGTTCCACGACGAGGGAAGTCATGCCGTCATCGTCCCGCCGGCGGTCCGGCCCCGTACAGCGGATATCGGCCGGGTCGTGACCGAAAGGGCGCGTGCGATCCTTGAATCATGAACGATCACGGTGGCATCTCCGTCGCCCGCCGGACGGCCGGCAGCTCCGGTCCCGGGGACGGTCTCTCCGCTCTGCTGGCGGACTACCACCTGCGTACGGAGGAGGAGAAGGGCCGGCCCGTCGCGGACGCGAGCGAACTGCCCGACCGGTACCGCGCGGAGGTCGAGGACCCGGACGGCGCGTTCGCCGGCGCCGCCGTCCTCATCGCGCGGGACGGGGAGATCACCGCGGGCTGTCTCGTGGTGACCGCTCCGGTGGACGGCCGGTCGGAGATCAAGCGCCTGTGGACGGCCCCCGGTCACCGGGGCCGGGGTGTCGCCTCCGCACTGCTCCACGCCGCCCTCGGCGAGGCCGCCCGGAGCAGGGCCGACACGGTGCGGCTGTCGGTCTGGCAGTGGCGCGCGGGGGCCATCGCGCTGTACGAGCGGTTCGGCTTCAGCGTCACCGCGCCGTGGGACGAGCGCGCGGACCTGGTGTGCATGGAGCGCCCGGTCCGGGGCGCCGATGACTGTACAACTCCGTTGACTTCGTAGATCGTTGCCGCCGGCCGCTACCGCGCGGAAGCGGGCCTCCCGGATGCCGTCGTCACCGCCGCGGCCGCCTCGGCTCCGCCGGCCCGGTGGCCCCGTGAACTCTTCGGCGAGCCCGCCCGGTCGATGTCGGCGGCCGGATACGGGGTCCGCTTGCTCACGTTCAGCAGGCGGTGGTGGAACCCGTCCAGGACGACGGAGGGCCGGGCGTGCCGGTCGATGAGCGCGGCGGCCCCGGGCGGAACGCCTTCGGGCCGCTCGCCCGCGATCCAGCCCCGCAGAAAGGTGTCGCGCTCCGCGTCCCCGCGCACCGTGTCGAGCACATGGTGACGGAGCAGGTGGTTGGCCACGTAGTGGCGGTCGTACGCGAGATGGCCGGCGAGGAACCCGCTCTCCTCCTCGGAGAGTTCGAACCCGGAGCTCAGGGCGAGCCCGAGGTCCGCGAAGCAGATCGAGCGGCCGTCGGTCAGGACGTTGCGGAAATGGGCGTCGAAGTGCACGAACCCGCGGGAACTCATGAATTCGGCCCCCCGGGCCAGCGACTCGTCCACCCACGCGTACGGCGGGCCGTCCCCGCCGCTGCGCGGCGCCTCCCGGCGGTCGTTCAGCCACTGCGCGAGGGTCTGCGGCACGTGTTCCAGGAACAGCACCAGGGAGGCGGAGGACCGGGCGATGGCCTCCAGCCGGGTACGTACGGCGGACGAGCCCTCCCAGTGGGCGACCGCCCCGTCGATGCCGCCGAACTCGTCGGCGACGCCCTCGGGAGCGGAGTCCGGCAGGACGCGCCAGTGGTACATCAGCGGAAAGTCCGCGTACGCGTCGGCGAGGACCCAGTTGGTGGTGATCGTGTGCGCGGCCAGCTCGCGCCAGGCCCCGAAGCCGGCCGAGCCCACCCCGTACTGGTAGAACGTCGGCAGCCCGAAGAGGTTCGCCGTCGAGCGCACGTTCTCCGGCCGCAGTTCGAGGTCGGTCAGCGGGACCCGTTTGACGAAGACCCGCGTCCCGTCCACGTCCAGCTCGGCCGGTCTGCCGCCGATACCGGCCCCGAGCGGGGTGGCGGCGGCGACCGCCTCGCCGAGCCGGCGGTCGCTCATCAGCGACAGCCGGGTGGCGAGGCGGCCGTAGACGGCGAGGCGGGCGAGGTGCCGCGAGTCGGGGTGGCGCGCCGAGGACGCGGCAGCGTCCGGGCAGGCGGCATCGGTGGTCTCGGGCATGCGCCCGACCCTACTCATCGCCCCAGGCCTCTCGCCGCCCCGTTCAGGAGGCAGTCGGGCTGCTCGCGCCGTCCGCTATCGCCTCCGCGACCTCCGCGACCCGCGCCTGCTCCTCCGCCTCGAAGCGCTCCCGGTCCAGCTCTTCGGCGATCTCCTCGTCCTGGGCCATGAGCAGGTCGAGGCTGGAGTCACCGAGCTCGAGGACGCCCATGTCGACGTACGCCTTCTGGAGCCGCTCACCCCACAGGCCGATGTCCTTGACGCACGGGACGATGCGGCTGAAGAGCAGTTTGCGGAAGAGCTGGAGGAACTCCGAGTGCTCGGAGAGGTCATGCGCCTCCTGTTTGGCGATGCCGAAGTTCTCCAGGACCTCCACCCCGCTGAGCCGGTCGCGCATCAGGTAGCAGCCCTCGATGACGAACTCCTCGCGTTCGCGCAGTTCGGCGTCGCTCAGCTGCTTGTAGTAGTCGCGCAGCGCCATCCGCCCGAAGGCGACGTGGCGGGCCTCGTCCTGCATGACGTACGCCAGGATCTGCTTGGGCAGCGGCTTGGTCGTGGTGTCGCGGATCATGCCGAACGCGGCCAGGGCCAGGCCCTCGATGAGGACCTGCATGCCGAGGTAGGGCATGTCCCAGCGCGAGTCGCGCAGGGTGTCGCCGAGCAGGCCCTGGAGGCTGTCGTTGACCGGGTACAGCATCCCGATCTTCTCGTGCAGGAACCGTCCGTAGATCTCGGCGTGCCTCGCCTCGTCCATGGTCTGGGTCGCGGAGTAGAACTTGGCGTCCAGGTCGGGGACGGACTCCACGATCCGGGCGGCGCAGATCATCGCGCCCTGCTCACCGTGGAGGAACTGGCTGAACTGCCAGGAGGTGTAGTGCTTGCGCAGCTCGCCCCGGTCCTTCTCGGTCATCTTCGCCCAGTGCGGGGTGCCGTACAGCGTGAGGGCCTCGTCGGGGGTGCCGAGCGGGTCGGTGGGGTCGACCTCCAGGCTCCAGTCGATGCGCTTGTTGCCGTCCCACTGCTTGTCCTTGCCCTTCTGGTAGAGGGCGAGGAGGCGCTCGCGGCCGTCGTCGTAGTCCCAGCTGAACCGTGCGGCGCCCGTGGCGGGCACGGTCCACAGCGGCTGCTCGGGTGCGGTGGTGTAGAGGTCGTGTGTCGACACGGACGGCTCCTTCGCCTCGCATGCTTCGGTAAGTCAGCTGACACCTGGCTCAGTTGGCAGGTTCACACGTTGGTAGACGCCGGGTCAACAAGTCGCGCACAAGGGATTGACGGCCTTGCTGACAGGGAGTCTCATAATGGGTGACCGCCGGTAACCCAGGTATGAGGTGCCTCCAGCCATGACGACCGTGACCGAACGCGACGTACAGATGCTCCGGGATGCACTCGGCCCGCTCCGCGACCGCGAGCAGATCGCCGAAAGGCTGCTGGAGTCCTCCGCCAAGCACTCCTTCGACCCGGACAAGGAGCTCGACTGGGACGCGCCGGCCGAGGACGGCAAGTGGTACTGGCCGCCCGAGCTGATCTCCCTCTACGACACCCCCATGTGGAAGCGGATGTCGCAGGAGCAGCGCCAGGACCTGGCCCGGCACGAGGCGGCCTCACTGGCCTCGCTCGGCATCTGGTTCGAGATCATCCTCATGCAGCTGCTGGTCCGGCACATCTACGACAAGCCGGTGACCAGCAATCACGTCCGGTACGCGCTCACCGAGATAGCCGACGAGTGCCGGCACTCGATGATGTTCGGCCGGATGATCACCTGGGGCAACTCGCCCACCTACCCCGTGCCGCGCAGGTACCACAACCTGGCCCGGGTGCTGAAGACCGTCTCCACGACGCCGGGCTCGTTCGCCGCGACGCTCCTCGGCGAGGAGATCCTCGACTGGATGCAGCGGCTGACCTTCCCGGACGAGCGCGTCCAAACCCTGGTGCGCGGCGTGACCCGCATCCATGTGATCGAGGAGGCGCGGCACGTCCGGTACGCCCGCGAGGAGCTGCGCCGCCAGATGGTGACCGCCCCGCGCTGGGAGCGCGAACTCACCCGGGTGAGCTGCGGCGAGGCGGCCCGCGTCTTCTCCGTCTGCTTCGTCAACCCGCAGGTGTACGAGAACGTCGGCCTGGACCGGCACGAGGCCGTGGCCCAGGTACGGGCGAGCGGCCACCGGGCGGAGGTCATGCAGTCGGGTGCCAAGCGGCTGACCGACTTCTTCGACGACATCGGGGTCCTCAACGGCGTGGGGCGCAGGCTGTGGAAGAACTCCGGCCTCCTCGCCTGAGCGCACCGGCGCTTACGCTGGCCCGTATGACCCCTGCCGCAGCCGCGCCGCCCAGCCGTGCGTACCGAAGGCTCAGCGTCGAGGAGCGGCGTACCCAGCTCCTCGGTGCGGCGCTCACCCTCTTCGCCCACCGGGCCCCCGACGAGGTCTCGCTCGACGAGGTGGCGACGGTGGCCGGGGTGTCCCGCCCGCTGGTCTACCGCTACTTCCCGGGCGGACGGCAGCAGTTGTACGAGGCGGCCCTGCGGTCTGCCGCCGAGCAGCTGAAGCTGTGCTTCGCCGAACCGGCCGTGGGACCGCCCACGGAGCGGGTGACGCGCGTCCTGGAGCGCTATCTCGCCTTCGTCGACGAGCACGACGCCGGCTTCAGCGCGCTGCTGCGCGGCGGCAGCGTCGCCGAGACGTCCCGTACGACCACGATCGTCGACGAGGTACGGCGGGCGGCGGCCGAGCAGATACTCACGCATCTGGGCCGGGGCGCGGACAGCGCTCCCGCGCCCCGGCTGCGGATGATGGTGCGCACCTGGATCGCGGCGGTCGAGGCGGCCTCGCTGATCTGGCTGGACGAGGGCAAGCAGCCGGCCGCGACCGAACTGCGCGACTGGCTGGTCGACCAGTTCATCGGCATGCTCGCCGTCACCGCGGCCACGGACCCGGAGACGGCTTCCGCGGTGGCCGGACTGCTGCCCCTGGAGACCGCGGCCGGCCCGGCCGGCCGGCTGGCGGACCGGCTGACGCCGCTGATCGGCGCGGCGGCCCATCTGCTGCCGCCGGACCCATCGGTCAGACTGGAGCGGTGAGAAGCGAGAACACCCCCTTCACGGGCGGGCCGCTGGACGGACGGGTCCTGCCCGTCCTCGTCGGCGCGACCGGCCACCCGCCCAAGTGGTACGAGGTCCCGGTCCCGGACAAGGACGGCGGGCCGGCCACCGTGTACGCGTACCGCAGGGTCCCGGCCGGGCACACCAGACGGCTGGGAATCCAGCGGGGCTGGGTGTACGAGTACGCCCCCACGGGCCGTGAACGCCACAGCCCCAAGTGGCCCTGGTCCAAGCCCGGCTGACACCGCCCGGCCGGAATGGGGCGCGGACGGCCCCTCGGTCTAAGATCGACGGTCTGGTCCGAGGGACGGTCACAAGGGGGTGCGCCATGGAGGCGCTGCGTCAGGACGATCCACGCCGCTTCGGCCCGTACACCGTGGTGGTGAGGTTCCGTGAGACGGCCGCCGCGGTGCAGTACCTCGCGTACGGAACGGCTCCGGACGACCTCGTCGTCATCACGGCCGCCCGGCCCGCGCTCGCCGCGCTGCCCGCCTTCCGGCGCCGCTTCCAGGCGGAGGCGCACACCGCGGAGCGGCTGGCCGGCGGCTGGGTGGCGAAGCGGCTCGACACCCGCGCGGACGGCCCGGACGACGAACGCCCGTGGACGGCCGCGGCGTACGTACCGGCGCTGACGCTCGCCGAGGCGATCGACATCGCCGGTCCGCTGCCGGAGCGGGCCGTGCGGATACTGGGCGCGGGCATCGCCGAAACCCTCTCCCGGGTGCACGCCACCGGGGCCGTGCTCCAGGGGCTCGCCCCCAGGACGGTGCTGCTGGCCGAGGACGGGCCCCGGCTCACCGCGTTCGGCCCGCTGGGCGCGGCGGCCGAGGCCGAGGCCCGGCCGGGCGGACGGCTCTCCGTACGGCTCGGCTACCTGACCCCGGAGCAGGTAGCGGGCGAGGAGGCCGGGCCTGCTTCCGATCTCTTCGTGCTCGGCCTGCTGCTCGCCTACGCGGCGACGGGGAGCACCCCGCTGGCGGACGGACCCGCGGACAAGGCCGCCGAACGCATCGCCACGGCCGATCCCGGGCTCGACGCCGTCCCGGACGCGTTGCGCGAACTGGTCGCCCGTTGCCTGGCGAAGGACCCGGCCGACCGCCCCGGCTCGGGCGCGGTGGCCGCCGAACTGGCGCTGGAGGGTGCGGCCGGACTCGCGAAGGGCGGCTGGCTGCCGGACCGGCTGACGGCAGCCGTGGCCGACCAGGGCGCACGGGCCCGGATGCTGGCAGCCGCGCCGCCGGAGTTCTGGGAGCCGGAGGTGCCGGACGTTCAGGATGCCGTGGTACCCGTCACGGACGCCGTACCGCAGCACACGGCGACGCCCGGACAGCAGGTGGAGGCCCCCGTCCCCGCCGGTGCGTCCGGACCGCCCGCGCCCGCCCGCGACACCCGGACCACGCAGCTCGGGATCATCGACCCCCACGCCCCGCGGCCCGACCGGGCGACGACCCAGCTCACGGTGGCGCCCGAGCACTCCGGTCCCCCGGCGGGCCTGCCCGCCGCACCGATGAACCCGCAGCCGCTGCCCGTACCCGTACCTGCGGCGCCGCTGCCCGTGCCCGGACCCGCTGCACAGCTTTCCGCGTCCGCCCCGCCCGCCGCGGCGGGCCGCCGGACGCTGCTGATCGGGGCCGCCGCCGCGGCCGCGGGGCTGCTGGTCGGGGGCGGTGCGGTGCTCGCGCTCGGGTCCGGCGACGAGGCGAAGCCCTCGGACGACGGCAAGCCCGCCCCGAGCCCCAGCCGGCCCACGGTCGCCGGGCTGCCCCCGCAGCCGCGCTGGATCTACACCCATCCGGCGGCCGAGCCGTCCCCCCTCACCGCGGCCGTCTGGAACGACCGGCTCCTGGTGCTGACCGACGAGACGCATGCGTCCGCCGTCGATCTGCGCACCGGCCGCCGGATCTGGGAGAGCCCGGACGCCGCCAACGGCCAGGCCGCCGTGGCGGCCGGCAAGGACCTCTGCTTCATCGCCGGCCCGTCCGAGTTCCTGTGGCTCTCGGCGAAGGACGGCAAGGTCGCCCACCGGGTGGCGTACGCCGACGGGTTCGACGGCGCCCCGCACCTGTCGGTGCGGCGGCTCGTCGGCACGTCGGAAGGTGTCATCTGGTTCACCGGCTCGCACGAGGTCACCGTGAAGGCCCCCAAGCCCAAGAAGGGCAAGAAGCGCGGCAAGGACAAGCAGGTCGTCAAGTCCTACCTGTTCGGGTACGACATCGTGGAGCACAAGGAGCTGTGGCGGACGTCCGTGCCCACCGGCCGCGGCCCGGTCGCGCCCGTGTACCGGCTGACCGCGGTCCGGCCGGACTCCGTCGTCGTACGGCAGGACCATCTGACGCTCACCCCGGCCGATGTGAAGGCCGCCAAGGGCAAGGCCCTCTTCCGCAGTTTCGACCGGGAGACCGGAAAGCTCCAGTGGACCGAGAAGTTCGGCACGGTGGCCCCCGAGGCGGCGGCCACGGGCGATGCGGACGGACTGCTGTTCGCGGCGGTCGGCGACGACCTCCGGGCCTTCGAGACACCCGGCGGCAAGCCGAAGTGGACGCTGAACGGCACCCGCGGATCCGTCTTCGGCCCGTCGGCCGAGTCCGACGAACTGCTCTGCACGACCAACCGCAACCAGGAAGTGGGCGTGGTCGACCGGGAGACCGGACGGCTGCGCTGGCGGCGGTCGACGGAGGCGGCGCCCAACGGCACCCCGCCCGCGATCACGGTCAGCGGCACGGGCGGCACGCTGCTCGTGGCGGGCCCGGCACAGACCACGGCCTTCGCGACGGCCGACGGGCGGCGGCTGTGGAAGTTCCAGGACATCGGGGCCCAGGACCCGAAGGGCGCGACGGTCACCGCCGGGTACCAGGTGCTGGCCTCCGGGGAGACCGCGGTCGTCCGGCGCGACCACGTCTTCTACGCGTTCCCGGTCGACTGACCCGCCGGGCGGCCGCGCCCGTGGCGCGGCCGCCCCGCCGCCTTTCGGGGGAACCCGCCCGCCGCCACGCCCCGGGGTTCTTGCATCACCCGAAGTGGAGTGAACGTATGGAGGAAATGCGCTCACTTATGGGGTAGTCCCACGATTCGCCCCGTTACCGGAGGTGATGTCGTGCCGGGCAGGCTCTCCCGCTCGCTGTGCACGGCGGCCCTGGCCGCCGTCGTCACCGCCGCTCCGGCTGCCGCGGCGGCCCCCGTGACCGGCCCCTCGGATCCCGCCGCCCCGGCCGCCGGCCCCGAGGCGGCCAAGGGCGGCGTCGCCGCGCTGCTGACCCGGCTCCAGACGCTGTACCAGCAGACGGAGGAGGCCACCGAGACGTACAACGGCACGGCGGCCGAGCTCAAGGCGCGGACCGCGGAGGCGAAGCGGCTCGACGCCGCGCTCGTCACCGCACGGCTCTCGCTGTCCCACAGCCGTGACGACGCGGGCCGGCTGGCCCGCGAGCAGTACCAGGGCCGCTCCGACCTCTCCGCGTACCTGCGTCTGCTGCTGATGCGCGATCCCGAGTACGCGCTGGACCAGGGACAGGTCGTCCAGCGGCTGGCCGCCGGGCGGGTGGCGACCGTCCAGCGGCTGACCGGCGCCGAGAAGCGGGCCGGCGAGCTGGCGAGGAAGTCCCGCGAGGTGCTGGACAAGCAGCAGGTCCTGGCCGCGCGGCAGAAGAAGGAACGCGACGCGGTACGGGCGAGGCTGAACAAGGTCGAGGCGCTGCTCGCCACCCTCTCCGCCGACCAGGTCGCCGACGTCTCCCGCCTGGAGGAGAAGGGCACGGCCGAGGCCCAGGACACGCTGGTCGCGTCGGGCGCGCTGTCCTCGGCCCGGCCCGCGACGGCAGAGGGCGGCGAGGCGGTCCGGTACGCGATCGAGCAGATCGGCAAGCCGTACGTGTGGGGCGCACAGGGGCCGGGCTCGTTCGACTGCTCCGGACTCACCTCCCAGGCCTGGGCGAGCGCCGGCCGCACCATTCCGCGGACCTCGCAGGAACAGTGGCGGCAGCTGCGGCGGATCCCGGTGAGCGCGCTGCGCCCCGGGGACCTGGTGATCTACTTCCCGAAGGCGACCCATGTGGCGCTGTACATCGGCAACGGCCTGGTGGTGCAGGCGCCGCGGCCGGGATCGCACGTGAAGGTCTCACCGGTGGCGTCGAATCCGCTGCTGGGCGCCGTCCGGCCCGATCCCGGGAGCGCGCCGCTGAGCACGTACCGGCCGCCGGAGCTCCCCCAGGGGGCTTCCGGGGGCTCGGACGAGGGGTACAGCGACTCCTCGGCACCCGCCGCGTAACCACTCCTGCCGTGTAACTCCTGCCCAGAGACGCACCGGCCGGGCCGGACTCCGCCGGATGTTGCGGCGGGGCCCGGCCCGGCCGGTGCGTCTCCGGGGTACGCGGTGCTCAGGCGGCCTGACCGGTGACCGAGGCGAGGTACGCGTTCGTCTTCTCGGGCTCGAAGAAGAAGTTGTCGAAGTCCGCCGGGTCGTTGAACCCGTTGGCGAAGCGGTCGGCGACCGGCTGGAGCTGACCGGCGGCGCCGATCAGGTTCAGCACGTGCTCCGGCGGAGCGCCGAGCATGGCGTTCGTCCACCTCGTGACGTGCTGGGCGGTGTCCCAGTAGCGGTCGAAGGTGGCCTGCATCCACGCCTCGTCGAACGCGCGGTCGCCGTGCTCGATGATCGACTCGAGGTAGGCGTTCGCGCACTTGGAGGCGGAGTTGGAGCCCTGGCCGGTGATCGGGTCGTTGGCGACGACGACGTCCGCGACACCGAGCACCAGACCGCCGCCGGGCAGCCGGCCGACCGGCTTGCGGACGGTCGGGGCGTAACGGCCCGCGAGGGTGCCGTTGGCGTCGGTCAGTTCGACCTTGGTGGCACGCGCGTACTCCCACGGCGTGAACCGCTCCATGAGCTCCAGCGTCTTGGCGAGGTGCTCCGAGGGGTCCTTGATGCCCTGGAAGGCGTCGAGCGGCCCGCCCGGGACGCCCTCCCAGAACAGGATGTCGGCGCGGCCCGACGTGGTCAGTGTCGGCATCACGAAGAGCTCGCCGACGCCCGGGACCAGGTTGCAGCGGACCGCGTCGAAGTCGGGGTGCTCCGGGCGCGGGCCCATGCCGTGGACGTACGCGACGGCCAGGGCGCGCTGCGGGGCGTCGAACGGCGAACGGGACGCGTCCCGGCCGAACATCGAGACGAGCTCGCCCTTGCCGGCCGAGACCATCACCAGGTCGTAGGTGCGGGAGAAGTAGTCCAGGTCCGAGACGGCCGCACCGTGGATGACGAGCTGTCCGCCGCGCTGGGCGAAGGTCTCCATCCAGCCGGCCATCTTCACGCGCTGGTCCACGGACTGGGCGAAGCCGTCCAGCTTGCCGACCCAGTCGATGGCGCGCGAGGAGTCGGGCGCGGCGACCGAGACGCCGAGGCCCTCGATGCGCGGGGCCTGGGACTCCCAGAAGTTGAGCTGGTAGTCCCGCTCGTGCTGGAGCGCCGTGTGGAACATGCACTGCGTCGACATGACCCGGCCGGAGCGGATCTCGTCGGCCGTGCGGTTGGACATGAGGGTGACTTCGTAGCCCCTGGACTGCAGTCCGAGGGCGAGCTGGAGCCCGGACTGGCCGGCTCCGACTATGAGTATCTTCCGCATCGCGGCTCTCCGTTGGGTATGACGTGCTGGTTATGCCGGGGTGGCGTCGAGGGCGTGGCCCACCAGGGCCAGCAGCGACTCGACGACGGTGATCCTGTTACGCGCGTCCATGATCACAACAGGCACGTGCGGGGGGACGGTCAGGGCCTCCCGGACGTCCTCGGCCTCGAACCCGGGTGTTCCCTCGAAGTGGTTGACGGCCACGATGTACGGCAGCCCGCAGCTCTCGAAGTAGTCGAGGGCGGGGAAGCAGTCGGCGAGCCGGCGGGTGTCGGCCATCACGACGGCGCCGATCGCGCCGCGCACCAGGTCGTCCCACATGAACCAGAAGCGCTGCTGGCCCGGTGTGCCGAAGACGTACAGCACCAGATCGTCGTCGAGCGTGAGCCGGCCGAAGTCCATGGCGACGGTCGTGGTGACCTTGTCCGGCGTCGCGCTGAGGTCGTCGGTCTCCTCGCTGGCCTGGGTCATCATCGCTTCGGTCTTCAGCGGGGTGATCTCGGAGACCGAGCCCACGAAGGTGGTCTTGCCCACGCCGAAGCCGCCCGCGACCACTATCTTCGTGGCGATCGGGGCCCTGGTGTGGTCCAGCTGCCAGGCCTGGAGCGCTTCGTCGGCCTGGTCCTTCGGCCCCGGCTGGCGCGGGGCGAACAGCGGCGACTCAGAGACGACGGAGTCCATTGAGCACCCTTTCGAGCAGTGCGCGGTCGGGCTGGCCGGTGCCGTGACCGGTTCCGTACACGCGGATCTTTCCCTGGTCGGCCAAGTCGCTGAGCAGCACCCTGACCACGCCGAGCGGCATCTTCAGCAGTGCCGAGATCTCCGCGACGGTACGCATCCGGCGGCAGATCTCGACGATGGCCTGGAGCTCCGGCATGACGCGCGAGGCCAGGTTGCCGTTGGTCAGCTCGCGGCGTTCGTCGGGGGCTTCGAGCGCAGCGACGAAGGTCTCGACGAGCAGCACGTGGCCGAAGCGGGTACGGCCGCCGGTGAGCGAGTACGGGCGCACCCGCGCGGGCCGTTTGTCGGCCCCGCGCACGGGGAGCCTGCGGGCGGGTTCAGCAGCGGGGGTCACAGGTCGCTCTCCATCGATTTGCGCAGCTCACTGCGGAGTTCGGGGGTGAGTACGTGTCCGGCACGGCCGACGAAGAGCGCCATGTGGTAGGCGATGACGCTCATGTCGCAGTCGGGTGTGGCGTGCACACCGAGCAGCGATCCGTCGCTGATCGACATGACGAAGACACTGCCCTCGTCCATGGCGACCATGGTCTGTTTGACGCCTCCGCCGTCCATCAGCTTCGCGGCACCGACGGTGAGGCTGCCGATGCCCGAGACGATGGTCGCCAGATCGGCGCTGGAGCCCCGGGGGCCGTCCTGCCGGCCTGGCGCCTGGGTGCTCTGGTGGCCGGGGTCGGAGGAGAGCAGCATCAGCCCGTCGGACGAGACGACGGTGACCGAGTGGACCCCTGGCACCTCCTCCACCAGATTGCTCAGCAACCAGTGAAGGTTCCGGGCCTCGGTGCTCAGCCCGAATGTGCTGGGCGCAGTCAACTGCGTGCCTCCTCGACTGTGTCCCCCGTCTCTCCGGTTCGACCGGCGCTCCGGTCGGCCGGCTCAGCGTGCTCGGTACGTGTGGTGCCTGTGGCCGGGACGGTGGCCTCGGCGATCTCCGCCTCGACGTCCCTGCGTCCGTTCTTCGCGCCCTGGTGGAAGCCGCCGAGCCGGCGGCGCAGGGCCTCCTTGTCCACGCCGCCCTTGCGCTCGGTGGTGGGGGCCGCCGCGGGCTTGACGACCTTGGGGGTGCGCTTGGGCAGCCCCTTGCCGGTGACCCGCTCGGGCTCCGGGTGGCGGGGTCCCGGCAGGGCGTCGGCCACGGGGGCCGGGAACGCCGCGGGGGCGGGCTCCGGCGCGGGCGGCGCCGGGGCGGTGTGCGGCTGCGGGCCCTCGTCGGTGGCGCGCTCGTGACGGTCGGGGCCGATGGCGTAGGGGCCGGCGGCGGTCGCGGAACCCGGGCCGTCCCCGAACACGGGGGCTTGTGTGAACTCGGGTACGTCGTCGAATTCGGGCACCCGCGGGAGCCGGACCTGCATCGTGGTCTCGGCCTCGGTCTCCGCCGGCCGCGAGGCCTCCGGCAGGCGCGAAGTCTCCGGGTGCTGCGCAGTCTCCGGGTGCTGCGGGCCCTGCGCGGCCGGCGAGGCCGCCGGCTCGGGCGCGACGGGGGGTGCGTGGTCGGGGACGACCGGGGCGCGCTCCTCCACCGGGGGGACGGGCTCCGGGGCGGGTGCGGGGACGGCCGCCGCGCCGGCCTCGGCGATCGTCTGCTCGGCCGCCGCGATCAGCGGGTCACCGGGCAGGGCGAGGGTGCGGCTCGGCAGCGCGTTGGAGTTGGCCTCGGCGACCGAGCCGGGGAGGTTCAGCGTGGGTGCGTCGCCGGGGGCCGTGACCGGCGGCGGTGTCGCGGCCGGGGGCGCCGTCGGCAGCAGCGCCTGGGGCAGCACGACGACCGCGGTCACCCCGCTGCCCTTCTGCTCCCGCAGCTGGACCCGTACGCCGTGGCGCGCGGCCAGCAGCGAGGTCACCTGGAGACCGAGTCCGGCGCCGTCCGCGCTCTGTTCACCGGCCTCGAAGAGCGACGGGTCGCCGAGGCGGGTGTTGAGCTCGCCCATCCGTACGGACGACATGCCGATGCCCTCGTCCTGCACGGAGAGCATCACCTCGCCGGTCTCCAGCAGCCAGCCGGAGAGCTGGACATGGGAGTCGGGCGGGGAGAACGAGGTGGCGTTCTCCAGGAGTTCGGCGATGAGGTGGCTGAGGTCGTCGGCGGCGAAGCCGGCGATCTGGGCGTGCGGCGGCAGGGACTGGATGGTGACCCGCTCGTACCGCTCGATCTCGCTGACGGCCGCACGCAGGACGTCGACCAGCGGGATCGGTCCCGGGTGTGCGTGTCCGTGCTCGGCGCCCGCGAGGACCAGCATGTTCTCGCTGTGGCGGCGCATGACGGTGGCCATGTGGTCGAGCTTGAAGAGGGTGCCGAGCCGCTCCGGGTCCTGCTCGCGCTCCTCCAGGGACTCGATGACGCCGAGCTGGCGCTCGACGAGGCCGAGGGTGCGCAGCGAGAGGTTGACGAAGGTGTGGTGGACGGTGTTCTTCAGCTTCTCCAGCTGGGCCGTCAGATCGGCCGTGCGGACCTGGAGCTCGGCGCGCTGGAGGGTGAGGGCCTCGCGGCCTGCGATCAGTTCGGCGCGCTCGGTCTCCAGGCTCTCGAACCGCCCGTTGAAGTCGTGCAGCAGGCCGTGCAACTGGCCGTGCAGGGCGTTGATGGAGCGGACGACCTGGGCGAACTCGTCGTTGCGGCCGGTGTAGCGGACCGGTTCGGCGGTGGCGGGTTCGGCCGCGAGCCGGGCGGCGCCGATCCGCAGCACGGCGAGCGGCTGGGTGAGGGTGCGGGCCACGGCGGTGGAGACGCCGACGGCGACGAGCAGACAGCCGCCGAGCAGCGCGATCCGCAGCTCGAGCGCCGTGACGTCGTCGTCGCGCAGCTGTCCGAGGCGCTGGACCTGGGCGGTGCCGAGCGCGGACTCGACACTGCGCATCCGGTCGACGCGGGCGGAGAGGGCCGCCCCGACCTTCTTGCTGCTGACCTTCTGGTCGGAGTCGGAGAGTTCGGGGCGGTCGGTGAGCTCGGCGAGGTACTTCTCCGCGCTGTTGACCTCGGGGCCGGTGACGGTGGACGCGAGTTTGTCGCGGGCCGTGGTGCCGGCGGCCTGGTCGAAGTCGGCGAGCGCGGAGAGCTCACCGACCCGGGCCTGCTGCGCGGCGGCGCTCAGCTCGTCGCGGGTGCGGTCGTCCTTGGTCTCGCCCTCGTCCTGGGTCTGGACGGGCAGTCCGGTGAACGGGTCAATCTGCGGGGCCGCCGGCTCCTTGCGGGGCACGGCGAGCGCGGCGAGCAGCAGCCCGCGGGCCGCTGCGGCCTGTTCGGTGGCGCGGCCGAGCGCGAGCGGGGTGCGGGTCGCCTCGGCGGCGCGCGGCGGGGTGTTCTCCGCGAGTTCGTCGGCGAGGTGGTGGAGCTTGGAGATGACCTCGGAGTAGGCCTGGTGGGCCTCCAGCGCCGAGCCCTTGCCGCTGACGGCGTCCCGGCGCAGCGAGGGGATGGTGGAGAGGTCGCGGCGCAGGTCGGCGGGGGCCGCGTCCCTGATCTCGTCCACCTGCTGGTCGACGCGGGCGCTGCGGCTCCCCGAGGCGCTGCTCGCCGTGCCTGGCTCGCCCTTGCGGCCGGCGGCGATGAACGCGGTGACCTCGTCGCGCTCGTCGGCCAGGGAGTGGGCGAGTGCGACGGCCTGCTGGTTCAGCTCCGCGAGGGTGACCAGCCGCTGCGAATCGGTCAGGTCGGAGGAGGCGCCGAGGGCCGCCGGAGCTCCCGCGGCTATGACCGTGATCCCGACGACGGCCACACCCGCGACCAGCCGCCTGCGTACGCGTACGGTGCGTCCGCCCTCGGCCGGCGCCGACGGCGCCTCCCCGGAACCGCTGTTACTGCCGCCCTTGCTCCGAGGCCGCTTCTTCTGCACCGGTGCTCGCAATCTTGACTCGTCCGCCCTTGAAGCAGAGGTGACGCACGGTCACGTGAACGAGCGCCCCGACCCCTGGTACGGCTTCTGACCATTCCAGTGCTTTTGAGAGGGGGGCGCGCATCAACCACTCCGCCACTCGAACGAGTGAACATCACTCCGGAGTTGACGAACAAGTCTCCCCCCGGCAGCCGGATGCCACACATGGGCGCCTGGCTGGAACTTCCGCGCAGGCTTTGGCAGGATGCCCGCCCGCACCCTCAGCGGAGTGATTCCTTCCGCTCGATTCGCCCTGTTGACCTGCTGGTACGGGCCAATTCCGGACAGTGCAGGCCCGGTGAAGGCATCGTGCAGACTGACTGAATGCGTATCGAACTCGCCACCGGTCCCGGAGTTCCCGAGCGTCCGAACGAGGACTGGGCGGCCACGGTCCTGCCCGCCTCCGGTCGGGGCGGGGGGCTCGTACTGCTCGACGGAGTGACACCGCCGAAGGGGGACGACGGTTGTGTGCACTCGGTTCCCTGGTTCACCGCACGGCTGGGCGGCGCACTGGTCGAACTGTCGGGTTCGAGGCGGGATCTGACCCTTCGGGAGATCCTGGCGGAGTCCATCCGGCGCACCGCCGACACACACCGCCCCCTGTGTGACCTTTCTCACGTACGTACACCCCAGGCAACCGTCGTCCTGGTGCGCTGGGACACGGAGGAGGTCGAACACCTCGTGCTGTCCGACTCGGTGCTGCTGTTCGAGTCGCCGGACGGCGGCGTCCGTGCCCTGCTGGACGACCGGATCGACCGGCTGCCGCCTGACTCCCTCGCCTCCGAAGCGATCGCCGATGCCCGGGTACGG
Organism: Streptomyces sp. NBC_00876; assembly: GCF_045207435.1. Taxonomy (NCBI): domain Bacteria; kingdom Bacillati; phylum Actinomycetota; class Actinomycetes; order Kitasatosporales; family Streptomycetaceae; genus Streptomyces; species Streptomyces sp. NBC_00876. The sequence continues at coordinate 5,815,830 of NZ_CP108800.1, read as the reverse complement.
AACAAGGAAGGCGGCTTCTTCACCGCCGCCGCCGATCCGGCCGTGGCGGCCCGGGCGGTCACCGGGCGGACGCCGCGCGCCGAGGTGCGGGCGATCGCCGCGCTGACGGACGGGGCGAGCCGCTGGACCGAGATGTTCGGCGAGGGCGACTGGACGGCCTGCCTCGGGGTGCTCCGCAAGGAGGGCCCCCAGGGGCTGATCGACCGCGTCCGGGCCCTGGAGGACGCGGACACGGACCGTACGCACCTGCGGCGGAGCAAGACGCACGACGACGCGACAGCGGTGTACGCGGAGCTGTGAGGCGGCGGGCGGGAAGCCGTGCGCGCCCGCCCCGCCCCGCCGCTCCCCGTCAGCCCTCGGCGACGGCGTTCAAGTGGTGCAGCAGCCGGGCCAGTTCCGCCACCTCGGCCCGGTCCCAGTCGGCGAGCTTGCGCACATAGCGGTCGCGGCGTGCGTCGCGGACGCTCCGGAAGCGGGCGAGGCCCTCGTCGGTGAGATGGACGAGGAAGGCCCGGCCGTCGGCCGGATCGGGCTCGCGCGCCACCAGTCCGAGCGCTTCCAGGGCGCGCAGTTGACGGCTCATGGTGGCCTTGCCGACCCCGAAGTACGAGGCGAGGTCCGTGGCCCGCTGCTGCCCCGCCGATTCGAGGCGTACGAAGAGTCCGTAGGCGGCCGCCTCCAGCTCGGGGTGCACCTCACGCGCCATCTCGCCGGAGTTCGCCCGCGCGCGACGCAGGAAGACAGCCAACTCCACTTCCAGGGCGAGGAATTCGTGGTCCACACCACTTCCCCCGATTGCGCCGGGTTCACTCCCGCTTTCGCTCCCGTGCACGTCAACACCCCTCATGAGCTTTCCTGCCGCTGAAAGTTTCTTTCACCGCTGGTCATCGCCCCAGCTCCGCCAGTATTTCGCAGGAGTAGACCAACGGCACAGCCCAGGCCCCCTTCCGCCGCACGGGTCTACGTGCGTAGCGTCATGTATGGCATGTTCACACCATGGCATGTCACCAGGGGTGTGTCCGCCGCGCCCCCGGGTCAGCAGATCCCCCCCACTGAGGCCTCGGAGGCACGCAATGCCCGTGCACAGATCCGGCTCCACATCAGCCCGCCGCTCGCGCTTCGCAGCGGCGGGAACTCTGCTCGCAGCCCTCTCCCTCCTCATCGCCCTCCCCGGCGCCGCCGGTGCCACCGGCGGAGACCCCACCAAGCCCGCCCGCGGTTCGGCCACCATGGGCATGGGCGTCGTCGCCCACGACGGCCAGGGCGGACTGCCGGTCGACACCCGCGCCGTCCAGACCGAAGGCGTGGACGTCAGCGGCCACCAGAACGCCGTGAACTGGTCGGCACTCTGGAGCAGCGGCGTCAAGTGGGCCTACGTCAAGGCCTCGGAAGGCACGTACTACACGAACGAGGACTTCACCCAGCAGTACAACGGCTCGTACAACATCGGCATGATCCGCGGCTCGTACCACTTCGCCACCCCGGACACGACGAGCGGCGCCGTCCAGGCCAACTACTTCGTGGACCACGGCGGCGGCTGGTCCAGGGACGGCAGGACCCTGCCGGGCGTGCTCGACATCGAGTGGAACCCGTACGGCGCCGCGTGCTACGGGAAGACCGCGGCCGGAATGGTCGCCTGGATCCGTGACTTCGTGAACACCTACAAGGCGCGCACCGGACGCGACGCGGTCATCTACACCGCGACCAGCTGGTGGCAGTCCTGCACCGGCAACAACGCCGGTTTCGCCACGACGAACCCGCTCTGGGTCGCCCGCTACGACACCACGGTCGGCGCGCTCCCGGCCGGCTGGGGCTTCTACACGATCTGGCAGTACACCTCGTCCGGGCCCACGGTGGGCGACCACAACCGCTTCAACGGAGCCCTCGACCGCGTACAGGCGCTGGCCAACGGTTAGGCCGCGTTGAAAGTCCCGGCCGGCAGCCGCCCGGCCCGCACCTCCCCCGACAGAGCCCGGTGACGCACCCAGTCGCCGGGCTCTGCCCGTTCGACGCACCCCGGCCGGGCTCCGCGCAACCCTCAGGCAACTCTCGGGCGGTCACCCCCACCCCGCTATGCACCGCATGTATACACGGTCTGTATAGTCCGTGCAGACCGCACACACCGTGCGTCGTTCAGCGTTCAGTGACGAGGGAGTGGCCCGCCTTGCCCAGTAAGAGGAAGTCGATCGGTACGGGGTTGGCCGTCACCCTCGTGACAGCGCTCACACTGACGCTGAGCGGCTGCTCGATGGCGACCACGGCTCCCGGCTCGGCCCGCGCCGACGCCGGTTCGGACGCCAAGGGCTCATTCGGCCCGGTGGACTGCCGCAAGGCCAAGTGCATCGCCCTGACCTTCGACGCCGGTCCGGCCGAGGATACTCCGCATCTGCTGGACATCCTCAAGAAGGAGAAGGTACACGCGACCTTCTTCCTGCTGGGCAAGAACCACGTCAAGAAGCACCCCGACACCGTCCGCCGCATCGAGGCGGAGGGGCACGAGGTGGCCAACCACACCTGGTCGCACGAGATCCTGACGGACAAGAAGCCGGCCGAGATACGGGCCGAGCTGGAGAAGACGCAGAACGCGATCGAGGCGATCACGGGCAAGAAGCCGCGGCTGATGCGCCCGCCGCAGGGGCGCACGGACGACACCGTCTCCGCGATCAGCAAGGACCTGGGGCTGTCCCAGATCCTGTGGAGCGCCACCGCCAAGGACTACTCGACGACCGACTCCGCGCTGATAGAGAAGCGGATAGTCGACCAGGCGAGCAAGGACGGCATCATCCTGCTGCACGACATCTACAAGGGCTCGGTGCCCGCGGTGCCGGGCATCATCCACACGCTGAAGAAGCGCGGCTACACCTTCGTGACGGTGCCTCAGCTGATGGCACCCGCCCAGCCGGTCCCGGGCACCATCTACCGCCCGTAGGACCTCAGGTACGCGAAACGGCCCGCCTCCCCGTGAGGGAGACGGGCCGTCCGTACCGGCCGTGTCCGCAGTGCCACGTCCGTCACGCCGTGACGGCTACGCCGCGGCCGGGATCCTCCGCTCCGCCGGGGCCGTGGCCGGGGCGAGGGCGATCTCCAGGACCTGGCGCACGTCCGTGACCGGGTGGACCTCCAGCGTGTCCAGCACCTCGGCGGGGACGTCGTCCAGGTCGGGCTCGTTGCGCTTGGGGATCACCACGGTGGTGATGCCGGCCCGGTGCGCGGCGAGCAGCTTCTGCTTCAGGCCGCCGATCGGCAGGACCCGCCCGGTCAGCGAGACCTCACCGGTCATCGCCACATCCGTCCGGACCAGCCGCCCGGAGAGCAGCGAGGCCAGCGCCGTGGTCATGGTGATGCCGGCGCTCGGACCGTCCTTGGGCACCGCACCCGCCGGGAAGTGGATGTGCGCACCGCGGTCCTTGAGGTCCGCGACCGGCAGTTCCAGCTCCGCACCGTGCGACCGAAGGAAGCTCAGCGCGATCTGCGCGGACTCCTTCATGACGTCACCGAGCTGACCGGTGAGGGTCAGTCCGGACGCCCCGGTCTCCGGATCGGCGAGCGACGCCTCCACGAAGAGCACGTCACCGCCCGCTCCGGTCACCGCGAGCCCGGTGGCCACGCCCGGCACCGCGGTGCGGCGCTCGGCCGGGTCCTGGGCGGACTCGGGGACGTGGTGCGGGCGCCCGATGAGGCCGCGCAGGTCCTCGTCGGTCACCGTGAACGGGAGCTCACGGTCACCCAGTTCGTGCTGGGCCGCGACCTTGCGCAGCAGCCGTGCGACGGCCCGCTCCAGGTTCCGTACACCGGCCTCCCGTGTGTACTCGCCGGCCAGCTTGCGCAGCGCCGTCTCGTCGAGGGTGACCTCGTCCTTCTCCAGACCGGCCCGCTCCAGCTGGCGCGGGAGCAGGTGGTCGCGGGCGATGACGACCTTCTCGTCCTCGGTGTAGCCGTCGAGCCTGACCAGCTCCATCCGGTCGAGCAGGGCCTCCGGGATCGCTTCCAGGACGTTGGCGGTGGCCAGGAAGACCACGTCGCTGAGGTCGAGTTCGACCTCCAGGTAGTGGTCGCGGAAGGTGTGGTTCTGTGCCGGGTCGAGCACTTCGAGCAGGGCCGCGGCGGGGTCGCCCCGGAAGTCGGATCCGACCTTGTCGATCTCGTCGAGCAGGACGACCGGGTTCATCGAACCGGCCTCCTTGATGGCGCGGACGATGCGCCCGGGAAGCGCTCCGACGTAGGTACGCCGGTGGCCGCGGATCTCCGCCTCGTCCCGGACACCGCCGAGCGCGACGCGGACGAACTTGCGCCCCATGGCGTGCGCGACGGATTCCCCGAGCGAGGTTTTTCCGACCCCCGGAGGGCCGACGAGCGCCAGCACGGCGCCGCCGCGCCGGCCTCCGACCACACCCAGTCCGCGGTCGGCACGCCGCTTGCGCACCGCCAGGTACTCGGTGATGCGCTCCTTCACGTCCTGGAGGCCCGCGTGCTCGGCGTCGAGGATCTCCTGGGCGCCCTTGATGTCGTACGCGTCCTCGGTCCGCTCGGCCCAGGGGAGTTCCAGGACGGTGTCCAGCCAGGTCCGGATCCAGGAGCCCTCGGGGCTCTGGTCGGAGGAGCGCTCCAGCTTGTCGACCTCCTTGAGCGCGGCCTCGCGGACGTGCCCGGGAAGGTCGGCGGCCTCGACGCGCGCCCGGTAGTCGTCGGACTCGTCCTCCGGGTCACCGTTGAGTCCGGAGAGCTCCTTGCGTACGGCGTCGAGCTGGCGCCGCAGCAGGAACTCGCGCTGCTGCTTGTCGACGCCCTCCTGGACGTCCTTGGCGATGGACTCGGCGACGTCCTGCTCGGCGAGGTGTTCACCGAGCCACTGGATGGCGAGCTTCAGCCGGGCGACCGCGTCGGCGGTCTCCAGCAGCTGCACCTTCTGGGCGGTGGTGAGGAAGGGCGAGTATCCGGAGTTGTCGGCGAGCGCGGAGATGTCCTCGATCTGCTGGACCCGGTCCACGACCTGCCAGGCGCCGCGCTTCTTCAGCCAGCTGGTGGCGAGTGCCTTGTACTCCTTGACCAGCTCGGCGGCGGCTCCGGGGAGCGGCTCGGGGACGGAGACGTCGACCCGGGTCCCTTCCACCCAGAGCGCGGCGCCGGGTCCACTGGTCCCGGCCCCGATCCTGACCCGTCCGCGACCGCGGATGAGCGCGCCGGGGTCGCCGTCGGACAGCCGCCCGACCTGCTCGACGGTCCCGATGACGCCGATCCCGGTGTAGGTCCCGTCGATGCGCGGAACGAGCAGCACCTCGGGCTTGCCGCCGCCTTCGCGGACTGCGGCCTGAGCGGCCTCGACGGCGGCCCGTACCTCGTTGTCGGACAGGTCCAGCGGCACCACCATTCCGGGCAGCACGACCTCGTCGTCGAGCGGCAGCACAGGCAGGGTGAGCGGTGTGACCGCATCGGACTCGGTAGTCATGATCTCCCCTTCGGCAGTCAAGTTGAGCTATGAAGACTCAATGCTTGTGAGCCGCTCAATGTTCCCCAGGGTGCGTTCGCTGTGAGCGATCAGGATGCGACGGGGGCTACGGCTGCCGCTGTGCGCCCTGTGTGCAACGCCGGGCACGGCCGTCGTAGTCCCCGCACCCGGCCTCTTCGCACGTGCGCGAGATCCCGGCCCGGCCTCTTCGCACGTGCGCGAGATCCCGCGAAATGCCGTGGAGGAGCCGGGCGGCAGCGGACAGGATGGCGCCATGACCGATTCCGTACCTCCCTCGCATGCCCTGATCGTCGTGGACGTCCAGAAGGCGGGGGTGAGCGGGGACAGGGCCGTGCCCGGCGCGGCCGGGCTGCTGGAGCGGACCGCGGACCTGATCGCGCGGGCGCGCAGAAGCGGCGCACTTGTCGTCCACCTCCAGAACGACGGCGCGCCCGGCACGGGCGACGAGCCCCACACCCCGGGGTGGGCGCTGCACCTTCCCGTCCAGGCGGGTCCGACCGAGTTCGTGATCCGTAAGACCAGGGACGACGGCTTCGCCGGTACGCGCCTGGGGGATCTGCTGGGCGAAGCCGGCGCCGAGTCGCTCACCGTCTGCGGAGTGATGTCGGAGATGTGCGTCCAGGCGACGGCGCGCACGGCCCTGGCCCTGGGCTACCGGGTCGTTCTCCCGTACGACGCCCACGGGACGCAGGACATCCCGGCGGCTCCCGGCATCAGCGAGGCTGTCCCGGCCGCCGTGGTGTCCCGGGTCGCCGCATGGGCCATCAGCGCGGATGCCGACGTCACCGCTCCGGCAGCGGCCGTGACGTTCACGGCGCCGAGGTCCCGGGTGCGCTGAGCCCGGGGGCGCTGAGCCCGGGGGCGGGAACGAGGCGGCCGATCCCGGGGGCCGCACGGCCGCGCGGTCGGTCGACCTGTCCCCGGACAAGGCGGCCGGGGCCGGAAAAAGTGCTTGCGCCGCCTCGTACGCTCCTTGCTGTGACCGAATCCTCCTTCACCGGCCCCTCCGGGACGGACATCGCCGGCCTTCTCGCGGCTTACGACGAGAACATGCGCGGCGCACCCCCGAATCCGCCCGCGGGCGTCCACCACGAGTGGGACGGCGAGCTGCTGCGCGTCGTCGGCCAGTTCCGCGGGTTCGTGACCACGCCCCGGGACGTGGGCGTGCGCGGAGCCGAGCTCGACCTGCTGATCGCCCGGCAGCGCGACCACTTCGCCCGGCGCGGCGAGGCCGTGGAGTGGAAGACCCGCGGCCACGACCTGCCGGAAGACCTCACCGACCGGCTGCGCGCCGCGGGCTTCGTCCCCGAGGAGCAGGAGACGATCCTCATCGGCCGCGCCGACGAGATGGCCGCGGACCCGGTACTGCCGGACGGCGTGACGCTCCGGCGGGTCACCGGGGAAGCCGATATGCGGCGTATCGCCGTCATGGAGTCGGACGTCTGGGGCGAGGACTGGGGCTGGCTGGGCGACGACCTGATCGCCCGGGTCGCCACCGCTCCGGACGAGATCGCGGTGTACGTCGCCGAGGCCGGGGGCGAGGTCGTCTCCGCGGCCTGGCTGGTCTTCCGTACGGGGACGGAGTTCGCCGGGCTGTGGGGCGGCTCGACCCTGGCCGCGTGGCGGGGCCGCGGGATCTACCGCGCCCTGGTCGCCGCCCGCGCGAAGCTGGCCGTCGCCCGTGGCACCCGCTATCTGCAGGTCGACGCCTCCGACGACAGCGCCCCGATCCTGAGCCGGCTGGGCTTCCACGCCGTGACCACCACCACGCCGTACGTCTGGGCCCCGCCCCGGACCTGACCGGCCGCAGCACCGCCCCCTGACCGGGCGGATGTGCCGTACGTGAACCGGCCGGGGTCCGGCCTCCGATAGAGGAGGTGTGAGCCACCTGCGCCCTTCGGGGGACGACCGGAACGACGAGGCGCTGCTGCGTGCCGTCGCGCACGGGGACACGACGGCCCTGGCCGCGCTCTACGACCGGCATGCCGGCTGGCTGCTGGCCCGGCTGAACCGCCGCTGCCCGGACGCAGAGACCGTACGGGAGGTGCTGCAGGACACCTTCGTGACGGTCTGGCGCTCCGCCGGTTCGCACCGGGGCGCCGAGGCAGGCGGCTGGCTCTGGGTGATCGCCGCCCGTCGGCTGGTCGACGCGCAGCGGACCCGGGCCCGCACGGAGCGCATCGCGCAGGCCGGGCACGCGGGCGGCGCCGGGTGGGCCGAGGCCGTGCCGTCCGCCGAGGACCGGGTCCTGGCCGGACTGGAGTACGGCGATGTGGGTGCCGCGCTCGACCGGATCTCGCCGGAACTCCGGGAGGTCCTGCGCGCGACGGTCATCGACGGGCTGACCACCAGGGAGGCCGCCCGGCTCCTCGGCATACCCGAGGGGACGGTCAAGACCCGGGCGCTGCGGGCACGGCGCGAGCTGCGGGCCGCGCTGGACCGGCTGGTTGTGGAGAACGGTCCACTGGGAGGCACGGCATGACGGCCTGGCACGTGGGAGACGGACTGGCCGGGCGGTACGCGGCGGGCACGGCCGCCGAGACGGACGCCTGGTCCCTGGAGAAGCACGTCGAGGCCTGTACACCGTGCGCGGCCCGGGTGTCGGCGGCAGTGCGTGAACAGGGGGACGCGCTGCCGCTGCTGGAGGGGGTTCGCACGGCGGTGCTCGCGGCTGCGGCTGCGGGTGCGGAGCCGGTACGGGCCCGGCGGCGGGGGCGCCCGTGGTCACCGGCACCGGGGCCGGCGACCCGGCTCGGGCGGGTGCTGTGGGCCGCCGGGCCCGCCCTGCGCGGGGCGTGGACGCTGGCGCTGCTGCTGGTCGCGCTCGGGGCCGTCGCCCTGGCGTACGGCGGCGGTCTCGGCGGTGTGACGCGCCCGCTGCTCCTCGTCGTCGCGCCGGTGCTGCCGCTGGCCGGGGTCGGTGTCTCCTACGGGCGCTCCGCCGACCCGATGCACGAGATCGTCGCCACGACTCCGGGCGGCGGGCTGCGGCTGCTGCTGATCAGGACCGCCGCGGTACTCGCGGTGACCGTCCCCGTGCTCACCCTCGCCTGGGCGGTGCTGCCCGGGTCGGCCGGCGGTCCGGGGGCCGTGGCGTGGCTGCTGCCGGGGCTGGCCATGACGCTGGCGGCGCTGGCGCTGAGCAGTTTCGTGGGCTGCCGCGCCGGTGCCTGGTCCGTCGCCGTGTGCTGGGCCGCGGCCGTCGCCGTACCGGCCGCCGGAACGTCGCCTTCCCCGGTCGCCGACGCGGCTCAGTCGGCCGCCCGCTACTTCGCCGGGCCCGCCGCACAGAGCGGCTGGGCAGCGGCGGCCGCGCTCTGCGCCGGGCTCCTGGCCCTGCGCCGCAGATCCTTCGACCATCTGGAGACGTCATGAGCGTGATCGTGTGAACAGCACAGTCAGGGTTTCGGGGCTGACGGTCCGGCACCGCCGTACGACCGCCCTGGACGGTGTCGATCTGGACTTCGCACCCGGTGTGCACGGTCTCCTCGGACCGAACGGTGCCGGAAAGACCTCTCTGATCAGGGTGGTGTCCACGGCCACCGCACCGGCCTCCGGCCGGATCGAGCTGCTGGGCAGTGAGGTAGGTGCGGCCGGGGACCACCGCAGCCGCGCGGCGGTCAGGCGCAGGCTGGGCTATCTGCCGCAGGAGTTCGGCTACTACCCGGGCTTCACCGTCCGCGAGTTCGTGGCCTATGTGGCGTGGCTCAAGGAGATGGACGGCGCCCTGATCGCGGCGGCCGTGGAACGTGCGGTGGACCGGGTGGGGCTGACGGACCGGATCGACGCCCGGATGAAGACCCTGTCGGGCGGCATGGTGCGGCGCGTGGGCATCGCGCAGGCGATCGTCAACGACCCCGAACTGCTGCTGCTCGACGAGCCGACGGCCGGGCTCGACCCTGAGCAGCGGGTCGAGTTCCGCACCCTGATGCGGGAGCTCGGCGAGCGGGCCACGGTCATCCTCTCCACGCACCTGGTCGAGGACGTGGCCACGGCCTGCGCGGACGTGACGCTGATCGAGGCGGGCCGCATCGCGTACCGCGGTACGACGGCCGAGCTGGCGTCCCTCGGCGAAGCGGACGGCGACGCGGACGCGCTCGACGGCAGCCCGATCGAGCGCGGCTACACCGCCGCCCTGCGCTCCCACCGTGCGAAGGCGGGCGTCCGATGACGACGGCCGACGCCCCCGCCGCCCAGCGGCAGGACTTCCCCGGGCCCCCGTCCACCCGCTCGCCCGCCAGGTACCGTCCGACGCTCGACGCGCTGCGCACCGAGCTGCGCCGCGGCATCGCGCCGTGGACCGGTGCGTGCACGGCGGTCATGCTCGCCGTCACCATGGCGGCCAAGGCCGACACCTGGCAGGGGAACTGGGGCGAGACGCAGGGGCTGCTGCACTCCGGCGCCACCCTGCTCGCCGGTCCGCTGGTGGCGGCGGCGTCCTGCTGGCAGGGCGCCCGCGAGCACCGGCGTTCCACCACCGAGCTCTGGGGGTCCACCCCGCGCGCCCGGTCGTCGAGGGTCGTGGTGGCCGCGCTGCCGCTCGCGCTGTGGGCGGTCGCCGGGTATCTCACCGCGCTGGCAGCGGCGCTTCTGGCCACCTGGCCGTACGCCGGCGGCGGCAGCCCGTTCCCGTCCATGGCCGTTGCGGACTGTGGCTTCCTGCTGGCCATCGGCCTGCTGGGATTCGTCGTCGGCCGGCGGATCCGGTGGCGGCTGGCCGCTCCCGTTCTCGCCGCGCTGCTGTATCTCGTGCTGGGCGTGCCGAGCTACTCCGACTCCTCGGCCCAGTACCTCGACCCGGCCGTGCAGTACCAGCTCGACGGCTCGCTCCCCGTGTGGTGGTTCGCCCCCGTGATGGTGGCGTGGACCTGCGGAATCGCGCTGGCCGCGCTGATCGCCCATGCGGCCCGGCGCCGCTTCCTCGCCGTCGTACCGCTCGCCGTGGCGGCGGCCGTCGCACCGCTCATCGTGCACACCGGCACCGGCCTGCTCCGCGACGACCCGGCCGCCACCCGCGCCGTCTGCACGGACGGCACCCCGCAGCTCTGCCTGACCGGGTACAACGGGGAACTCCTGCCGCAGGTCTCCGACGCGTTGTCCGGGCTCTTCGGGCGGCTGGAGGGAGTGCCGGGGGCGCCGGTCCGGTATGTGGATCTCGAGGCGCGGCCGGGCTCCGGCCGGGCCTGGGTGCCTACGCCGAACCTCGGCTGGTACCTGCTGCGCGGCCGGCTGCGGCACTCAGACGACTACGCCTGGCAGGTGGCCATGGGCGTGGCCGGCCGGGAGTGCCCGGACTCCTCGTACAACGAGGGCTCGAACGGCTTCGCCCGGGTGGTGGCCACCGACTCCGCCGTCGCGGACTGGCTCGCCGGCCCCTCCATGTCGCGGACCGGCGGCGCGGAGAGCACCCCGCAGCTCCGCCGCCTCCAAGCCATGCCGGCCCCCGAGCGCCGGGCCTGGCTCGGCCGCTACCTGGCCACGCGTACGAGCTGCACCCCGTCAAAGGTCCCGGTCCTGTGAACACCGCCGCCGGAGCCCCGACGCACCGCACCTCGCACCGGCGCGGCCTGCCGCTCCTCTATATCCGCTCCCGCGGCCTCCCCCGCACCGCCGCCGCCCTGGCCTGCGTCGTCCTCCTCGCCGCCTGGGCCGCCGACTGGCTCGAGGACCGGCCGGACTTCGACCACACCGCCCGCGTCCCGGTCCTCGTGCTGGCCCCGATGCTGGTGTCCGCGGCCATCGGCACCAGCCTGTACGCCGCCGCCGACGAGCTCGACCGGACCGCCGTGCACCGCTGGTGGCCGCGGCGGCTGCTGCATCTGCTCGCGCTCACCGTCCCGGCCGCGGCGGCTCTCGCGCTGGCCGTCCCCGGGCATCCCGAGGCGTTCGGCGCACCCGGCATGATCCGCAACGTGCTCGGCGCGACCGGGGTGGCGGCCGCCTCCGCCGCCCTGATCGGCGCCCGGCTGAGCTGGCTGCCGATGACCGTCTACGGCGGCGCGGTCTACCTGGCGGCACCACGCGCCCCAGGGGGCGCGGCCTCCGTGTGGGCGTGGCTGATGCAGCCGGGGCCGCAGACCGGGGCGTGGGCGGTGGCGTTGACGGCGTACGCGCTGGGCGCGGCGCTGTTCGCGGTACGCGGGGCCCGCCCCGAACGCGGCTGACCCCGCCCCGATCGGCTGCCGTCCGCGGCTGACTCCGCCCCGTTCGGCTGCCGTCCGGACAAACCGCTGGCCCGGCCGGTGCCGGGCGGGACAGGATGACGGGGACACCGACCGACAGCCCCCGGAGACCAGTGCCATGCCGCACGCCGCCTACGGCCCAGACGCCCTCGCCCCCGTCACCCTGGACCGCCGCGAGGGACCGTACGGGGAGGTCGTCCTGCGCAGACGGGGCGACGACTTCGAGATCATCGCCAACGGGTGCTTCCTGATGGACACCTCGGACGGCCGCTCGGAGCGGCTGCTGATCGATGCCGCGCTCACCGCGCTGCCCGCCGGCAGACCCGCCCCGGCCGTCCTGATCGGCGGACTCGGCGTCGGGTTCTCGCTCGCGCGGGCCGCCGCCGAGCCGCGATGGGGGCGGATCGCGGTCGCCGAGCGGGAGCGGGCCATCGTGGACTGGCATCTGGACGGGCCGCTCGCCGGCCTCTCGGCGGCAGCGCTCGCCGATCCGCGGACGACGGTCCTCGTGACGGATCTCGTGGCGTACCTCCGTACGACTACGGACCGTTACGACGCCTTGTGTCTGGACATCGACAACGGGCCGGACTGGACGGTCACCGAGGACAACGGGAATCTGTACTCCCCCGCCGGTCTCGCCGACTGCCTGGCTCGGCTCACGCCGGGCGGGGTGCTCGCGGTGTGGTCCGCCCAGCCGTCCGCGGAGTTCGAACAAGCCCTACGGAATGCCGGATTCCATGGGGTTAGGACCGAAGAAGTAGGGGTTGCCCGAGGTGTGCCCGACGTGGTCCATCTCGCAATTCGAGCGGGCTGAGATCCCCCCGCCGGGTATGCGAGCCCCCAGGACGCCCGGGGCCAAGCGTCACAAGCCCGACACTCCGCCTCCTGTGTGCACCCAACGCGTTCGTGCGCCCCTGCACCCTGCGTAGCCGGGAGCCGTCCGCTGCCTTTACGCTGCTGACCGGTAACGGGATCACCCACGAAATTTTCGAGCGAGAACCGTACGTCCGGGGGAATGGCCTCCGCGAGAACGGGCAGGGGCGGGGCGATGGAACAGACACACACCACCCACAACGGCGTGGCGGCCACCCCGGGCGCCCAGCGCCGGGTCCTGGTGGTCGAGGACGACGCCACGATCGTCGACGCCATTTCCGCCCGGCTGCGGGCGGAGGGCTTCCTGGTGCAGACCGCGCTCGACGGCCCGGCGGCCGTGGACGCGGCCGAGGCCTGGCAGCCGGATCTGATGGTGCTCGACATCATGCTTCCCGGTTTCGACGGCCTGGAGGTCTGCCGTCGTGTGCAGGCCCAGCGCCCGGTACCGGTACTGATGCTGACCGCCCGGGACGACGAGACCGACATGCTGGTCGGCCTCGGCGTCGGCGCCGACGACTACATGACCAAGCCGTTCTCCATGCGTGAGCTGGCGGCCCGGGTCCACGTCCTGCTGCGCCGGGTCGAGCGGGCCGCACTGGCCGCCGTCACGCCGCGCAGCGGAATACTGCGCCTCGGCGAGCTGGAGATCGACCACGCACAGCGCCGGGTGCGGGTCCGCGCCGACGACGTGCACCTCACGCCGACCGAGTTCGACCTGCTGGTCTGCCTGGCCAACACCCCGCGCGCGGTGCTCTCCCGGGAGCAGCTGCTGGCGGAGGTCTGGGACTGGGCGGACGCCTCCGGCACCCGTACCGTCGACAGCCACATCAAGGCGCTGCGCCGGAAGATCGGCGCGGAGCGGATCCGTACCGTGCACGGCGTCGGCTACGCACTGGAGACCCCCGCGCCATGACCGGGCCCGGACCGGGGCTGCGGCCGTTCTCCATCAAGGCCAAGCTGGGCACGCTCGTCGTGGTCTCGGTCTTCATCACGACCGGGCTGCTCATGGTGGCTCTGCGGACACGCACCGAGCTGCGGTTCATCACGGTCTTCTCGATGATCGCGACCCTGCTGATCACCCAGTTCGTGGCACACGGCCTGACCGCGCCGCTGGACGAGATGAGAGCCGTGGCGCGCTCGATATCGCACGGCGACTACACCAGACGGGTGAGCGGCGCCGACCGGCGCGACGAGCTCGGCGACCTGGCGCAGACCATCAATCTGATGGCGGACGATCTGGCGGCCGTGGACCGGCACCGCAAGGAGCTGGTGGCAAATGTCTCACATGAGCTGCGCACCCCCATCGCGGCGCTGAGAGCCGTGCTGGAGAACGTCGTGGACGGGGTGTCATCGGCCGATCCGGAGACGATGCGCACGGCCCTGAAACAGACGGAACGTCTCGGCAGGCTGGTGGAGACGCTGCTGGACCTGTCCCGGCTGGACAACGGCGTGGTCACGCTGAAGGCCGGCCGCTTCGAGGTGTGGCCGTACCTCTCGGGGGTGCTGAAGGAGGCGAATCTCGCCGCCGCGCACCGCCGGCTCTCCTCGGGCTCCGGCAACCACTCCCGCAAGGACGTCCATCTGCACCTGGACGTGTCGCCGCCGGAGCTGACCGCGCACGCGGACGCCGAGCGGCTGCACCAGGTGGTGGCCAATCTGATCGACAACGCGGTGAAGCACAGCCCGCCGCACGGCCGGGTCACCGTGCGCGCCCGGCGCGGCGGACAGCCCGAGTCGCTGCACCTGGAGGTCGTGGACGAGGGCCCCGGCATTCCGGAGTCCGAGCGGCACCGGGTCTTCGAGCGTTTCAACCGGGGCGAGGTGCCGTCCCCGCACGGCCCGGGGAGCGACGGCGGTACGGGGCTGGGCCTGGCGATCGCCCGCTGGGCGGTGGATCTGCACGGCGGCCGGATCGGTGTGGCCGAATCAGCTCGCGGCTGCCGCATCCGCGTCACTCTTCCGGGGATCCCTCAGTCGCGAGGCTGACATAGGGTTCGAACCGGAAGGGCGCGTTCTGCGTGTTCTGTTCAAGGGGTACGGTCCAAGGGGCCGTACTTGCGGTCTCGCGTACCCGGAGTGAAGCGGAACCAAGCTTGTTTCCCGCCATTTCCTGCCCCGAAACCCGACTTTCGATGTGACTTGCACGACGAAGACCGGCCCGGCCTGCATGGAACGGCCGGGGAGGCGTAGCCTTGATTTCCGCTGTCCATCACCTTGTGAAGCGGAAGAGGGCGGTTGCCGCCGTGTCGTCTCAGTCCCCCAGTAACTCGAGCATCTCGACCGACCAAGCCAGCCCGGGTACGAACCCGGCTGCTGCTTTCGGCCCCAATGAGTGGCTCGTCGACGAGATCTACCAGCAGTACCTCCAGGATCCCAATTCGGTCGATCGCGCCTGGTGGGACTTCTTCGCCGACTACAAGCCGGGTACGTCCGGCACGGCGGACAAGCCCGTTCCCGGCGCCGCAGCCGCGGGGGCTGCGGTGCCCGCGGCCCCGGCCGCACCCGCGCCGGCCCCCACCAACAACGTCGCACCCGCGCCGCCCGTGGCTCAGGCCCCGGCCGCACCCGCGGCTCCGGCGCCCGCTCCGGCCGCACCCGCGGCCGTGCCGGCTCCGGTGAAGGCCGCACCGGCTGCGGCCGCACCGGCCCCCGCCGCGAAGGCCCCGGCCGCTGCGGCGACCGAGGCTCCGGCCGGTCCGGAGTACGTGACGCTGCGCGGCCCGTCGGCCGCTGTCGCGAAGAACATGAACGCCTCGCTGGAGCTGCCGACGGCCACGTCCGTCCGCGCCGTTCCGGTGAAGCTGCTCTTCGACAACCGCATCGTCATCAACAACCACCTCAAGCGCGCCCGCGGCGGGAAGATCTCCTTCACGCACCTCATCGGGTACGCGATGGTGCAGGCCCTCAAGGCCATGCCGGCGATGAACTACTCCTTCGCCACCAAGGACGGCAAGCCGACCCTGGTGAAGCCGGAGCACGTCAACCTCGGCCTGGCCATCGACCTGGTGAAGCCGAACGGCGACCGCCAGCTGGTCGTCGCGGCCATCAAGAAGGCCGAGACGCTCAACTTCTTCGAGTTCTGGCAGGCCTACGAGGACATCGTCCGCCGGGCCCGCAACGGCAAGCTCGGCATGGACGACTTCACCGGAGTCACCGCCTCGCTGACCAACCCCGGCGGCATCGGCACCGTTCACTCGGTGCCCCGCCTGATGCCCGGACAGGGCCTCATCATGGGCGTCGGCGCGATGGACTACCCGGCGGAGTTCCAGGGCACGTCGCAGGACACCCTGAACAAGCTGGGCATCTCCAAGGTCATGACGCTGACCTCGACGTACGACCACCGGGTCATCCAGGGTGCCGCCTCCGGCGAGTTCCTGCGGATCCTCTCCCAGCTGCTGCTCGGCGAGAACGAGTTCTACGACGAGATCTTCAAGGCGCTGCGCATCCCCTACGAGCCGGTCCGCTGGCTCAAGGACATCGACGCCTCGCACGACGACGACGTCACCAAGGCCGCACGGGTCTTCGAGCTGATCCACTCCTACCGGGTCCGCGGCCACGTCATGGCCGACACCGACCCGCTGGAGTACCACCAGCGCAAGCACCCCGACCTGGACATCACCGAGCACGGCCTCACCCTGTGGGACCTGGAGCGGGACTTCGCGGTCGGCGGTTTCGCCGGCAAGACGATGATGAAGCTCCGCGACATCCTCGGTGTGCTGCGTGAGTCGTACTGCCGCACCACCGGCATCGAGTTCATGCACATCCAGGACCCGAAGCAGCGCAAGTGGCTCCAGGACCGGGTGGAGCGTCCGCGCCCCAAGCCCGAGCGCGAGGAGCAGCTGCGCATCCTGCGCCGGCTGAACGCCGCCGAGGCGTTCGAGACCTTCCTGCAGACGAAGTACGTCGGCCAGAAGCGGTTCTCGCTGGAGGGCGGCGAGTCCGTCATCCCGCTGCTCGACGCGGTCATCGACTCCGCCGCCGAGGCCCGCCTCGACGAGGTCGTCATCGGCATGGCCCACCGCGGCCGGCTGAACGTGCTGGCGAACATCGTCGGCAAGTCGTACGCGCAGATCTTCCGGGAGTTCGAGGGCAACCTCGACCCGAAGTCGATGCACGGCTCCGGCGACGTCAAGTACCACCTGGGCGCCGAGGGCACCTTCACCGGTCTGGACGGCGAGCAGATCAAGGTCTCGCTGGCCGCCAACCCCTCGCACCTGGAGGCGGTCGACCCGGTCCTGGAGGGCATCGCCCGCGCCAAGCAGGACATCATCAACAAGGGCGGCACGGACTTCACCGTCCTGCCCGTCGCGCTCCACGGCGACGCGGCCTTCGCGGGCCAGGGCGTCGTCGCCGAGACGCTCAACATGTCGCAGCTGCGCGGCTACCGCACGGGCGGCACCGTGCACGTGGTGATCAACAACCAGGTCGGCTTCACCGCCGCCCCGGAGTCCTCGCGCTCCTCGATGTACGCCACCGACGTGGCGCGCATGATCGAGGCGCCGATCATCCACGTCAACGGTGACGACCCCGAGGCCGTCGTCCGCGTCGCGCGGCTCGCCTTCGAGTTCCGTCAGGCGTTCAACAAGGACGTCGTGATCGACCTCATCTGCTACCGCCGCCGCGGTCACAACGAGGGCGACAACCCGCAGTTCACCAACCCGCAGATGTACACCCTGATCGACAAGAAGCGCTCGGTGCGCAAGCTCTACACCGAGTCCCTCATCGGTCGTGGTGACATCACTCTGGAAGAGGCCGAGCAGGCGCTCCAGGACTTCCAGGGCCAGCTGGAGAAGGTGTTCGCGGAGGTCCGCGAGGCCACCTCGCACCCGGCACAGACCCACGTCCCGAACGCCCAGGCCGAGTTCCCGGTGGCCGTCATCACCGCGGTCTCCCAGGAGGTCGTGAAGCGGATCGCCGAGTCGCAGGTCAACATCCCGGACCACATCACCGTCCACCCGCGCCTGATGCCGCAGATGCAGCGTCGTGCGGCCTCCGTGGAGGACGGCACGATCGACTGGGGCATGGGCGAGACCCTGGCCATCGGTTCGCTGCTGATGGAGGGCACCCCGGTCCGGCTCGCCGGCCAGGACACCCGCCGAGGCACGTTCGGCCAGCGCCACGCGGTCCTGGTCGACCAGGAGACCGGCGAGGACTACACCCCGCTGCTCTACCTCGCCGACGACCAGGCCCGTTACAACGTCTACGACTCGCTGCTCAGCGAGTACGCGGCGATGGGCTTCGAGTACGGCTACTCGCTGGCCCGCCCGGAGTCGCTGGTCATCTGGGAGGCCCAGTTCGGTGACTTCGTCAACGGCGCGCAGACCGTCGTCGACGAGTTCATCTCCTCGGCCGAACAGAAGTGGGGCCAGACCTCCGGCGTCACGCTGCTCCTGCCGCACGGCTACGAGGGCCAGGGCCCGGACCACTCGTCCGCCCGCCCGGAGCGCTTCCTCCAGATGTGCGCCCAGGACAACATGACGGTCGCGATGCCGACCCTGCCGTCGAACTACTTCCACCTTCTGCGGTGGCAGGTGCACAACCCGCACCACAAGCCGCTGATCGTCTTCACCCCGAAGTCGATGCTCCGCCTCAAGGCGGCCGCGTCGAAGGCGGAGGAGTTCACCACCGGCGGCTTCCGCCCGGTGATCGGCGACGACTCGGTCGAGGCGAGCGCTGTGCGCAAGGTCGTCTTCTGCACCGGCAAGGTCTACTACGACCTGGACGCCGAGCGTCAGAAGCGTGGCGACACGGAGACCGCGATCATCCGTCTGGAGCGCCTGTACCCGCTGCCGGGCGCGGAGATCCAGGCAGAGATCGCCAAGTACCCGAACGCCGCGAAGTACCTGTGGGCCCAGGAGGAGCCGGCCAACCAGGGCGCATGGCCGTTCATCGCCCTGAACCTGATCGACCACCTGGACCTGGCCGTCGGCGCCGACGTCCCGCACGGTGAGCGCCTGCGCCGCATCTCGCGGCCGCACGGCTCCTCCCCGGCGGTCGGCTCGGCCAAGCGCCACCAGGCCGAGCAGGCGCAGCTGGTCGCGGAGGTCTTCGAGGCCTGAGCGGCCTGACCGATCCGCTGCACGCACATGGCCGAAGGGCCCGTCCCCGCGAAACGATCGCGGGGACGGGCCCTTCGGGCGTACCCGGGCGGTCAGATCATCTGCGGCTCGAAGTCCCAGAACGGGCGGTTCCTGGACCGCGCCGACACGGTATGAACGTGTTGCGCCCCCAGTGTCGCCACCAGGTCACCCAACGCCTCCGCCTCGACCTTCTCGGCCTTCTGCCGGTCCCGGATGCCTCGCAGATCCGCCGCGTGTGCGATGCGGGCGGAGAGAGTCAGGGGGTGGGTCCGGCCGAGGATCTCGATGGCGCGCGTCACGACGGAGTCCGTCAGCGCCACGGCTGACTCCACGTCACCCACCAGGTTGCGCAGCGCCGAGGCGTTGATCGCGCAGCCCAGGGTCCAGGGGTGGTTCTCGCCGACGGCGCGGCCCATGTCGACCAAGGCCTCCTCGATGAGGTGGTGTGCCTGGTCCCGCTCCCCCACGTTGCGCAGGATCAGTGCGTGATTGCCACGCGTGCCCGCCACATAGGGATGCTGTTCGCCCAGCATCTCCACGTAGCCGTCCACGACCTTCTCGCTTATGCCCCTGGCCTGGTCGATGTCGGCATGCTCCCGAGCGAAGAAGCTCTGGCTGGCCGCGAACATCATGGTCAGCGGATCGCTCTCGCCGAGTACGCGCTCACCTCGCTCCAGTACACGGGTGAACAACGCGGCGGCCTTGGCCCGTTCACCCGCGCGGTACTGGCAGAGTGCCAGGTTGTGCTCGGCGCGCAGAGTCTGCGGATTGTCCTGGCCCATCACGAGCCGGTGCACACGGGCGCTCTGGCTCTGGAGAGACTCCGCCTCGTTGTAGCGACCGAGGAGGCGCAGGTCGGTGGCGTAGTTGACCTCGGAGTAGAGGGTCCAGCCATGGCGCGGCCGAAGCAGCTGTCGCCGTGATTCCAGGGTGCGCCGGTTGAGTTCCAGTGCCTCTTCGTACCGGCCGAGAAGACGCATCGACGTGCCCAGGTTGTTCTGCGCGTTGAGCGTGCGCGAGTCCTGGTCCCCCAGCAGTTCACGGTACGAGTCCAGGATCCAGCTGGACATCTCCTGCGCCTCTTCGTACCGCCCCAGTCCCCGCAGGTCGGCCGCGAGGCCGCCCGCTGCCCGCAGGTGTTCCAGGTCCTGTGCGCCCCGCTCGGAGCGCAGGTGATCGACGGCGGCCCGTTCGATGGCCTCGGTTCCGGCGTAGTCGCCCACGGCCCGCAGCAGGTTGGCGTAGTTGTAGCTGAGGTCCCAGACGCGGGGGTGGTTCTCGCCCAGCATCTCGCGCCAGGCGGTCATGGCGCGGGCGCCGAGCTTGATACCGGCCCGGTACTCCCCGGAGAGGTACATGTAGCGCAGGCAGTTGAGCACCAGGGTCTGCACGGCGGGGTCGGTGCTGCGCAGGACGTCGGCCCACTTCAGGTGCGGGGTGATCTCGGCGTATCCGGGCCAGAGCCGGGTGTCCGTGGGGCGGCCGGGGTCTGCGGCGGCGAGGGCGCGGCGGACGACGTCGATGAACTCCCGGCGGTCCTGGTCCGGCATGTCCTTGCGGACGATCTGGTGGACCATGCGGTGCAGGTAGACCGACTCGCCGGAGGACACGTCGTCGATGATGGACTCGTGGGACTCCAGGCGGACCACCGAGTACTGGCGCAGCTGGCCGATCGCCTTGTTCCACAGCAGCGGATCGTTCATCAGGCCCGACAGCTGTTCGGGCAGTTCGCCCGACGGCATTTCCTTGAGCAGCCGTACGGGGATGGAGCCGGGTGCGAAGAAGCTGCACAGGCGCAGCAGGTCGACGGACTCGGGAACGGTGTCCCTGAGCTTGTTGAGCAGTATCGACCAGGCGGTCTGGAAGGCCAGCGGGAAGTCGGCGGAGACCTTGACGACGTCCTGATCGATTCCGCCGCCGAGAAGTTCGATGTACTCCTCGACCGACATGTCGGAGTCGTTCAGCCATCCCGCCGTCTGGTCGAGCAGCAGCGGGAGGTCCTCCAGCGCGTCCGCGAGCTGGTCGGCCTCGGTGTGCGTCAGCCGCGGGGCGCGACGGCGGATGAAGGCGACCGACTCCTCCCGCTCGTAGACGGGCACCTCGACGAGGTTGCTGTTGTGCTCGCTCCACTCCGGGTTGCGGGAGGTGATCAGGACGTGCCCGGGGCCGGTCGGCACCAGGTCCCAGATCTGGTCGGGCTCGTCGGCGCCGTCCAGGATCAGCAGCCAGTGCGCGTGCGGGTCGCCGCGGCGCAGCGAGTCGCGTACCGCGCGCAGCCGCTCGCCGTACTCGGCGCCGGTGGACAGGCCCAGTTCGGGGGCGAGTTCGGCGAGCTTCTGGCGGTAGAGGGCGCGCCGGTCGGCGGGCACCCACCACACCACGTCGTACTCGGAGCCGAAGCGGTAGACGTACTCGGCGGCCAGCTGTGTCTTGCCCACTCCGGACATGCCGTGCAGCGTGACGACGCCCGCGCCCGTACCGGCGTCCTGGAGGGCCCGGTAGGCCTTGGTGAGGAGTGCCTCGCGGCCGGTGAAGCGGGTGTTGCGGCGCGGCACCCCGCCCCACACCTCGGGGGTGTCGGACGGATAGCGGGGTCCCGGCCGCGCGGCGACGGCCTCGGGGAGCGGGTCGGTGGGCAGCCCCAGCTGGACGAGCAGCCGGCGCTCCGCCTCGTCCGCACCCACGTTGGTGAGGTCCGCCGCGCCGAACACCGAAGTGGCCCCGGGCAGCGCCGAGGTGGTGATCGATGCCGCGGCGAAGCGGTCCGGGTCGGGGGCGACGACCTCGCGCAGGGCCCGGTTCCACTCCTCGTGGCTGCGGGGGCCGAGCTGGAAGTACCAGTCGCTGAGCAGGACCAGGATCCGGCCGCGGGAAAGCATCAGGTCGCGCAGCGAGTCCTCCAGCGGAACCGCCACCTGGGGGTCCCAGCGCTGCTGGACGACCGTCACCCCGCGCCGCTCCAGCCGGTCCGCGATCCATGCCGCCCAGGCCCGGTTGAATCCGGCGAAACTGAGGGTGATGGTCTGCGCCCCGATTGCTCCAACTTGCCTACGCGTACCGGGCATTCAACCGTCTCCCTGACCTCGTTGTGAGCTTTTTCAAGATACACCGGGGCATGCTCGCTCCGGCCGGAATCACCTGGCTGCTCAGCTCCTGGGCGATCCGTTCCTCTGCTGCCATATCACCCTGGCGGTGGTCACGTACGCCTCCGCGCGTGCCAGGTGACCCGTGGGTGGCGGCGAATCCTCCAGACGGTGGTAGAGCGTGATCATCTCGTTGACGAGCACCCGCCCCTCGGCGGTCAGCAGGGCCGATCCGGCCAGTACCGGGAGTACGGCGCCGACTTGCTGACGGCAGCGGGCGTGTTCGGCCCAGGCCAGATCCCGGTGGGTGACCCGCCGGGCGCCGAGCGCGAACCGCTGCCAGTAGTCCGCGAGCGCGAGGTGCGAGTAGGCGCCCTGGAGCAGCCCGTCGAACGGCCGGGGGTCGGAGCGCCAGGGGGCGAAGTGGCGGGGGGCGGCGTCCTCGTGGTGCAGCGGGACGAGTGCGCCCAGGGCCGCGAGCTTGGTGTGCTGGAGTTCGTGTACGAGGGTCGAGGCGAAGTAGGCGGGGGTGGCGGGTTTGCTGCTGAGCACCGCGCCGAAGGCCTCGCGCCGGGTGCCGCTGCAGTGGGCGGCGCCCTGGCCGGTGGGGCCGGAGCCGGGGGGCGGTCCGAGGGGG
This sequence comes from Streptomyces sp. NBC_00876, assembly GCF_045207435.1. Classification (NCBI taxonomy): domain Bacteria; kingdom Bacillati; phylum Actinomycetota; class Actinomycetes; order Kitasatosporales; family Streptomycetaceae; genus Streptomyces; species Streptomyces sp. NBC_00876. The sequence goes on along the minus strand of NZ_CP108800.1, from coordinate 5,793,508 downwards.
ACGAGGCAGCGCAGCAGGACGGCGGCCTCGGTGATCCGGTGCTCGCCGCCGACGCGCAGCAGTGGTTCGACTCCGGACCAGGACTCGGTCCAGGCCTTGCGTTCGCTGTCGTCGATGTGGCTTGCGGCGCTGAGTCCGTGCTGTTCGATCCCGGTGCCGCTGGTGCGGTACGGGTCGAGGTCGTCCAGGGGCACGGGCCCCGCGCCGGGCAGCACCGCCGGGAGGGTGAGCACCGGCAGCCACCGGGGGTCGGCCGAGCTCGTGGTGCCGTCCGGCTGGATGCGTACTGTGAGAGGCGGTGCGTCCGACGGCCGGACCGTCAGCTCATCATCGGCGTACGTGAGTTCGACCTGTGCCGGGTGGAGTCGGACTGCGCCCAGGGTGGGCAGGGCGAGCAGCCCGCCACGGGAGCCGGTCCGGACGGTGCAGGGTGTCCCGGCACGGATCGCGGCCGCCGCCGCGATCGCGGTCAGATGGGCCAGGTCGGCGAGGAGGTCCTGGCCGGCCCCGGCCGTGCCGGTGAGGCCACCCAGGAGCCGGTGCGCCCAGGGGCCGGTCATGGGGTGGAACAGGACGGTGCGTGCCGCGGCCCGGTCGGTGCGTTCGGCGGCTTCGAGCAGCGCCCAGTCCTCGCGCAGCCGGTCGAGCAGATGGGGTGGGCATACGGTCGTGGGGGCGGCCGCCGCCGCGTCGAGCAGGGCCCTGAGCAGGACGAGGCGGCGGGTGTCCTGATCGCGGACGAGCAGGCCGAGGGAGGCGGTATCGCCCTCGGTGCGGCCGAGTTCGCGCAGTACGCGGTCGGGGATGGCGGGGATCATGGGGGGTCTCCTGCGGTTGCGTCGGCGAGCCGGTCCGCCACGTGGCGGACCAGCCGTTCGAGGTCGGCGCAGTAGACGGAGGGGTTGAGGAAGCCGTTCTCTGCGCGGTAGCGGTGGGCGTAGTGGCCGCCACCGCACACGGTGAGCAGCGGGCAGGCGCGGCAGGCGGCGGCGAGCGCGCCGGCTCCCGCCTGGCGGGCGGCGACGCCGGGGTGGCGCAGGGCGTCGTCGAAGCTGTGGCGGAAGATGTCGAGGCCGGTGGCGGCCGCGGTGTCGTAGGCGGACTTGAGGGAGTCGACCTGTTCGATCGATCCGTCCGTCTCGACCACGATCGCGTTGAGTGGATCGAGGCCGAGGGACTCGGTCGCGGCGGGCAGCCCGAGCAGCAGGGCGACGCACTCCTCGAAGAGCCTGATCCGGGTCTCCCGCCGGGCGGCCGGCCACCAGCGGTCGAAGACGGTGCACAGCCAGTCGCCGTACGGCGTGGCCCGGCCCGAACCCGGGCCCATGGGCGTGCTGGTCAGGTCCGGCAGGCCGGGCGGGGGGCTGGTCCAGTTGCCGTGCGGCAGGAGCAGGTCCAGGGCCGGGGGGCGCAGGGCGAGCAGTGACTCGTACATCTCCAGGGGGTCGGTGCGCGGGTCGACGACGGTGAGGATGCCCGCGTACGCGTCCGGGTGGTGGTCTGCGAGGAGCCGGGCACCGCGCGAGGCGGCCGGCCAGGAGGGGCGGCCGGCGTGGTCGGTGCGCAGGGTGTTGTGGGCGGCCAGGCCGCCGTCGAGGCTGATGCCGATGCGGATGCCGTGCCGGGCGAGCACGCTGACGCCGGCGTCGGTGAGCAGGGTGGCGTTCGTCTGCACGGTGGTGTGGACCGTGCAGCCGTCGGGCACCCGCTCGCGCACCCGGCGGGCGAGGGCGGCCAGCCGCTCGGGGCCCGCGAGCAGGGGTTCGCCGCCGTGCAGGACGAGGGCGACGTGCCGGAGCCGGTGGGTGGCCGCGTGTTCGGCGATCCGGTCCGCGGTGCGGTCCAGGACGGCGGGCCCGGCGGCGGCCGGGCGGCTGCGCCAGGTCCGGTCGGGGCCCGCGTACAGGTAGCAGTACCGGCAGGCCAGGTTGCAGCGGCCGTGCACCTTGACGATGAACTGCCCGAAGGGCACGGGTGCCATGCCCGCGCCGCCCCGGGAGGCGGGACCCGGCTCGGTGCGGGGGCCCGGACTCCGGGCGGTGTCCGGATGCGGACCGGCCGCGGCGTACCGCTGCGCGCGCGAGTCCGGGAGGGGTGCCCCACCGGTGTCCGGCGCCCCTCCCCCGTACCGCGCCACGCGCGGCGTCGTCCGTCGAGCCACTCCGGCACCCCCGTGCTCTACGGCCGCCGGGACTGCGCCCGGTACCGGCTCGGGGTGAGTGTCCCCGGCGCACGGCGAGGGCAGGCCCGTCCCGGGCGATGATGTCCTGATCGGGCGCACCCCAGGCCAGATCCGTGCGGTACCGGGGCCGGGCGCCGCGCTGCGGGGCTTCCCGCTTCAGAAGGCGTTGTTGAAGCCCCAGAGCATTTCCCGCGGCTGTTCGCTCCGCCCGCGCAGATCCGCGACCACCGCGGCCAGGACCGGATGGTCCAGTGTCCGCAGCGCCGCCAGGTCCAGGCCCAGCAGATCCGGCAGCTCACCGGTGGTGCCGGGAGCACCCCCGGCTGTGCCGGCCCCGTCGTCACGCGTCGACTCGCTCATTACGCCTCCCCGTACTTGCAGCACCGGGCCTGCCGTGGCGCGCTCGCCGTTGAGCGCCCACCGCGTCGGTCCCGCGTCCCTGACCCGCTACGTCCCTGCTGCCAGCGCCGTCCGCCCGCGCCGTCCGCCGGCGCCGGCCCGGTGCCGGCCCGTCATCGGTCCCGGAGCGCCCCCTGCTCGTCGTTGAGCACTCAGCGCTCCAGCTCGGCCAGCCGCCCGGCGGTGGATTCGCCCGCCGCGCCGCCGCCGTCCGGCAGCTTGCGCCACTCCTGACGGGCCGCCCGGTACGCGTCCCGCGCGGCCCGGGGGCGTCCCGCCCTCTCATACGTCATACCCCGCCAGTGGTTGGCTGTAGCACCCAACTCCACTGCCTCCTGGAGCTGTTGTGGACTCTCCAGCTCCGCTTGCGCCTCCACCGCGGACTCGGCGGCCGCCCGGAAGGCCTCGGCGGCCTCGTCGCGCCGGGCGGGGCGGTTCAGCACCCCGGCCGCCTGGAGCAGGGCCCTGCCCAGCTCCAGCCAGCAGCGCGCCGCGGTCAGCGGGGCCACGGCCTCCTCCGCCGCCAGTTTGAAGAGGTACTCCGCCTCCCGCAGATCGACCCGGTCCGAGGTGCTCCGGTGCCGCAGCATCAGGGCCCGGCCGAGCATCAGCAGCCGCTCGGACTGGTGCGCGCCGCCGGCCGGCGTCTCGGAACGGCAGTCGCGCAGCACCCGTACCGCGGCACCGATGTGAGGGGCGCCGTCCGGCAGTTCGGCTCGGCGCAGGAGCGTGGAGCCCCATTCGGCGAGCAGATCGGTGTGCGCCCGCGAATCGCGCGGGATGCCCCGGGCCGCGCGGGCGAACCACTCGGCGGCGGCGACGAGTTCGGAAGGATCGCCGGTGTGCTCGTAGCGGGCGGCCCGGACCCTTCCGGCCCTGGTCTGCAACTGGGCGCGCTGGCGCTGGTCGCGTACGGTCTCCAGCGCCTGGCCGGTCAGGGTCGCGGCCTCGTCCGGTTCGGCGCCCGAGGCCAGCAGCGCGTCCACGAGGTCGAGCACGATGCGGACCTCGGTGCCCATGGTGTGCCGGCCGCCCTGGGCGAAGGCCGTGCGCAGCGAGCGGGCCGACTGTCGCGCGTACTCCTGGGAGCGTTCCTGGTCGTCGGTGGCGCGGGCCAGTTTCAGGAGCGTCCGGCCGTGCTGGAGCGGCAGGACGGCGGGCCGGTTCTCCTGGTCGGGCCAGCGGTCGGCGAAGGCCTCCAGCATTCCGCAGGCGCTCTGCAGCAGGGCGCTGTCACCGTCCAGCCGCCACTGCGCCTCCAGGGCCCGCACCCGCTCCAGGGTGAGCCGCAGCGCCTCGGCGGGTTCCAGTCCGCGGGCGGCGCAGGCGGCGGTGTACTCGCGGTCGGCCCGCCGCAGGAGCTCCAGTGCGCCGCGCCGGTCGCCGCGCCGCCGACGGTCGTCCGCCGCGGCGTGCAGCACCTTGGCCAGAACGGCACGTTCGCGTACCGCGTCGGGGCGGGCGGCGGCCCGTTCGGCGGCGCGCTCGGCCTCGTGGAGGAGTTCGGCGCCGCCCTGCACCTCCCACAGCCGCAGGACGCAGCGCGCGTACTGGGCCCAGAGCTCGGGGTCGGCGGCCTGCGGGGGGCTGTTCTCGGTGGCTCCCCGCAGCAGTTGCACGGCGTCGATGAGGCGCTGCACCATCTTGTCGGCCTCGAACTGCCGCATGAGTTCGCGCGCCCGCTCCACGGCGAGGATGCCGGCGGGGGCCGGGGAGTCGCCGGGGCTCCGGGGCTCCCGGGTCACGAATACGGGGGGTACGGGCATGAATCGCTCCAGTACGCGGGCTGCCACCTCGGCAAAGGCATGGGGGACGCGCGGGCTGCCGCGTCTCTCGTTCCCCCCGGTTCCCTCGTTCTCCTCACTGTCGTCGGCTTCTTCGCCTTCCTCTGGCTCCTCGTTCGCGTCCCCGGGCCGGGCGGTCGCGGTGGACCGGCCGGCGCCGGCGCCGTACCCGGAGTCGTGCGACGTACCGTCACCACCGAGCTGGGCGAAGGCCAGGGCCGGGAAATTGGGCCCGCCCTTGCCGAACCGCTGCTCTATGTATTGCGAACAGTGCTTGAGTACGAGCTGAGCCTCGTCACGGCCGAGCGGCCCGAGGAGCGTGTCCTGGACGCCGGGCTCGAACGCGTACCACTGGGCGCCCGCGCCGCCGTCGGCGCGCGTGAGCAGGCCGCTCAGCAGCACCTCGGCCAGTTCGGAGGGGCCCGAGTGGGGCAGCATCGTGCGCTGCACCAGCTGCATCACGGGCAGGTAGAGGGGGGCCGCCGCGAGGTAGACGGCGAGCTGTCCGGCGTCCGGTGAGGCGGCCGAGCGGAACCGGCTGACCAGCTGGAGCGCGGACAGGGCGCCGCCCGGGCGCTGGGCGGCGGCCGCGGGCTGGTCGGCCCGCACCCACCCGACCGCACCGGCCACCGGCGCCGAACCGGCGCCGGAGAGCAGTCTCGCCCAGCCCGCGAGCGCGTCCGCCGCCGGCGGCAGGACCGGAACCGCCAGGGCCCCCGGGGGTACCGCGGGACCGGTCCCGGCGTCCCCGGTGACCTTCAGCAGACTGGCTCCGGCGGGGCCCTCGCCCCGGGACAGCGAGCCGAAGGTGACCGGCAGCCGCGTCCGGTTCCACAGGCGCTGCGGCAGCGGTTGCAGCACGGCGACCGGGGCCAGCCTGGCGAGCTGGTGCAGCAGCCGGTGGGCGTGCCCGCTGCGCCAGAGGGGCCCGGCGCAGTCGCTGACGACGACCGTGACCCGGCGCCCGGTCGGATCGCTCAGCCGGTCCGCGGAGTGCAGCGGGGCCGCGTCGGGGTCAAAGCTGCGGCTGACCGTGCAGCCGCCGTCCGGACCCTGGTGCAGATAGCGCACCTGGATATCCCGGAATGCTCCCAACTGGCCGAATACCTGCTGGAGTTCACCGAACATCCGGTCCCACACCAGCATCGACGAGGAGGCGTCCATCACGCACTGCAGGATGGCGTCGCCCCGCCGGACCCCTCGGAACACCGGCATGATCAGGCCGCCCGCGCGGGCGCTGCGTTCGGCGGTGGCCGTCTCGTCCAGAACGCTGCGCAGCGGGGCTGAGACCGGGTGGTAGCGCTGCAACGGGCGCAGCGCGCGGGTGAGTTCGAGCCGGGCCGGAAGGACGGGGGCGGCCGGCACCCCGAGGGGAAGCGCGGCGGCACGGGCATGCGTACCGGACCGCCGTCCGGGCGGATCATGGATCTCGCCGTCCCCGCCGCCGGTCCGGGTGGGGTGCGGGACGGGGTACAGGTCGATCCGCCCGTCGTCCCGCGGCTCGCGCGCCTCCTCGCGCGGGACCTCCGGGCCGCTCCCGGCGGCCGGGCCGTCCCGCTCGGCCACCGGGCGGGCGGAGTCCGCAGAGGGCACCCCTTCGGAGGTCCGGGCGTGCGACGGCCCCGCCGCGGCCTCGTCGCCGTCCGCCTCCGGCCCATCGGCGCCGCGGGTCCATCCGGCCAGCCAGAGTGCGTCGCAGAGCTGCTCGACGTCGGGTTCGAGCCCGGCCGCGCGCAGCCGGGCGACGAGCTCGGGCAGCAGCCCGCCGTCGTACGGTTCCGGCGCGCCGGGCACCGTGCCCGCCGCCGCCCCACCGGGCGTCCCATCCGGTCCGGGCCCGCCCGGCGTCCCGTCCGCCCCGGACATCAGCGCCTCACCTCGGCCGGTCGAGTCGCTGGATGAGCAGGTCGGCCAGCCGGTCGCGGCCCGACGGGGCCGCGGCATGGGTGAGGTAGATGGCGTTCAGCAGCTGGTCCGTGGCCAGGAGTTCGCTGCGCGAACGCTCCAGGAAGTGGGCGATGAGGTCATCGCTCGACCGGGCCACCTCCTCGCCCAGATGGGCCTTCACGAACGAGGCGAGCCGCTTGTGGTCGGGCCGGCCCAGCTCCAGATGGATGCAGCGGCGCATCAACGGGGCCGGGAAGTCCCGCTCGCCGTTGCTGGTGAGCACCACGAACGGGAAGGCCCTGCACTGCACCCGGCCGCCCCTGATCCGCACCTTGTTGCCGTCGTGGTCCAGCACGTCCGCCTCGCCGTCGGGCAGCCGGTCGGCGATCCGTTCCAGCTCGGGAATGGCGAACTCGCCCTCCTCCAGCACGTTCAGCAGGTCGTTCGGCAGGTCGATGTCGCTCTTGTCGAGCTCGTCGATGAGCAGCACGCGCGGCCGGTCCGACGCCAGCAGGGCGGTGCCCAGCGGTCCGAGCCGGATGTAACTGCCCACGCTCTGAGCGGAGTCGGCACCGGCTTGGCCGTCCGCGGATCCGTGCGATGCGATCTGGACGTCCTGGAGCCGGGCGATGGCGTCGTAGTGGTAAAGGCCGTCCTGCAGAGTGGAGCGGCTGACCACGGGCCAGCGCAGCACCTTGCCGAATTCCAGCTCACGCGCGACGGAGTGGGCCAGCGTGCTCTTCCCGGCGCCCGGATCACCGGTGACCAGCAGCGGACGCCGCAGATAGAGCGCGGCATTGATCATTTCGAGTTCCTCGGCACCCGGCCGGTGCTCTTCGGCGATGCGCCCGGGAATGCCGAGCCGGCGGTCGGCCGACTCGTCCCCGTCCGGCCCGCCGGCCGCGGCGGGGCGGCCGCCCGCGAAGTCGCGCCAGGGCGGCGGGGGCGGCAGCTGCGCCACCTCGTCGTGCGGTTCGCCGATTCCTCGGTAGATGAGCCACTCGCTGGGTTCACTCATAGCGTGTTCCTCGTCGTCACTCGTCCGCCACGGGCAGCAGCCGTCGACCGCGCCTTACCGTATCGATCCGGGGTAACTCCGGTAAGGGGAAGGCCCGTTCGGCTCTTCGGGCGATGCGCGGCCGCCTTCCTCATGGCGCCTCCAGGAAGTCGCCGGCGCCCGGCAGGGGATGGTGGGGATCGTCGTAGTAGAGGGCTGCGCCGGCGGACCAGTACAGCTCCGTACGCCCCGCACTCACTCCTCGTCTCAGCTCATGGATCCGCCAGGGAAGCCGGTCGTGGGTGCGGGTGTCCGACACGGCCTCCGCGACGCGGCGGTGAAAGTCCCGGCACACCGTGTCGGCCTCCGCCGGCCTGCGCTGCAGCAGCGCCACCCCGAAACCGGAGTCGAGCAGCCGCACCACCCCGGCCGTGGTGTCCGGGTCCGGCCGGCTGCCGTAGCGGCAGAGCACCGGCACGGTTTCGTGAGCCAGGGTGCGAAGCTGCGCCACCTCCGGTACACGTACCCGCAAATCGTCCTCGCAGTCGACGACTTCGGCCCGCATCCCCGCCCCCGGCCCGGCGTTCCAGCGCCCCGGGCGCTCGTCGGCGGGTCCCTGGTAGGAACTGCGCAGCACCACCGGCCGTACGGCTCCGAGCGGCAGTCCGCCCGAGGGGAGCACCCATTCGTCGACGTCGAGTCCGAACAGCGCGGGAGCGACCACGACCTGGAGCATGGCCGGGCTGCCCGGTTCGTCGCAGCGCCGGAAGGCCTCGGTGAGCGCGGCGGCGAGCCGGTCGGGGACGGTGCCGAGCGGGACGCCGCGGCTGTCCTCGTCGACGGGATCCGCCTCCGCGGCCCGGCGGTCGACGGCGACCCGCCAGTCGTACTGGTCGCGGGCCCAGCCCTGGAGGTCCACCTGCAGCACGACGCAGTCGCGGGCGCCGTACAGGACGGGTTCGCTCACCGGCCGCCGGGCCTGCTGACGGTTCTGTTCCAGGCGCAGGCGGATGGCCGCCCACTCCACGTCGAGCTGTCTGCGCAGGTCACGGGGCAGCTCCTCGTCCGCGATCCGCTTCACCCAGCCCCACAGCGCCTTGGCGTTCCTGACGGACAGCTGGCCGTAGGGCCGGTCCGCCGCGAGAACGCCCATGCAGTAGCGCACGATCAGCCCGAACTGGGCCTCCCGGTCGCTGGCGCGGGTGTCGTACAGCGTCCCCAGACCGTCGCGCCAGCCGCGCGGGGCCGGACGGTGGTCGCGGGAGTGGACGCCGGGCAGGCCGTCCAGGAGGACCAGCAGACTGCGGGTACTGGCCGGGGGTGTGAGCTCGGCGAGCCGGCCCAGCAGATCGACGCGCCGTCTCGGACCGAGGATGCCGCCGGGCGGAAGGGGCAGCTCGCTCTGCGCATCGGTCCATGTCCGCCCGGTGCCGGCCGAGCTGTTGTGCCGGTCCGCGTGGTAGCGGTCGTGCGCGTGGAAGACCGACTGGTAGATGTCGTCGGTCTCGGCCTCGACGGGCGCGGAGGGCACCTTCAGGGTGCGCAGGCGCTCGATCCCCACGGCCGTGCCGCCCTGGTGGCCGTCGAGCCGCGACTTGATCACCCCGACCACCTCCCCCCGTACGAGGTCCACCAGCGGGCCGCCGGACATACCGAGCTCCACCCAGTCCCCGTCGAGCCTGACCACTTGTTCGGCGTCGCCCGATGCCCCGTAGGAGCCCTTCACCACGCAGACCCCGCTGCGGTTCTGCAGCCCCCCGCCCTGCCCGGGCGCCCAGCCCACGCAGCGGATCTCGCGGCTGCGCAGCATGGCCTCGGAACGTTCGGTCACATAGACGCAGGTGTGGTCGACGGGCCGCTGGAGCTGGATGAGCGCGAGGTCGGGGGCGGGCCAGCCGACGGCTCCCGGCGGCCGGGCGCCGGGCATCGCGGCGACCACCTTGCCCGGCACCTCGGTCAGTTCACTGCTGTAGTGGTCCTCCTTGAACCACACGCTCACGGCACCCGCCTCCCCCTGCATCGCCACGTGCGCACACGTGAGGACCCAGCTGGGGGCGACGAAGAATCCGCTCCCCAGGAAGTCCCCTCCCGGCCCGTCCTGGGCATACCCGGACGGCGGGCGATGGATGCGTACGGTGGCGTCCTGCACGAGGTTGATGAGTGCAGCCTGCGCGGGGCCCAGTACCCCCTCTGCGCCCCCCTCGGCCTCCGCGGTCATGCCCCGCCGCCGTCGGTGTCGTCCGCACCGTCCGGGTGTGCCGGTGCGCCGGGGGGTGCTCCGGCGGGCGGAGTGACGGCGGGTGCGCCCGCGGGTGCGGAAGGGGGCGCGGGCGCCGGTGCAGGGGGCGCGGGCACGGGGGGCGCGAACGGAACCGGTGACACCGGTGCGCCGGGCACGGGCTCCTGGGCGGGGATCTGTGCGGGCGGAGGCGGGTCGACCGGCGGTCCGCCGCCGTTCCAGGTGAGCGTGATCTTGATGGCCCCCTTGGCCTCGCCGTCCGCGAGCAGCCCGACGATCTTGCCGGACTTGGCGGTGAGCTCGATCCCGAACTCGACGCTGACCTCGTCCGGCCGCACGGCGCGCAGCGGCACGGCGAGCGAGCGCGCGACACCGGTCACCACGGAGTGCAGGCTCTCGACCCGCGCCTGCACCTGGTCGGCGAGGTTCCCGAAGCCGGTGTCCGTGTACGTCGGCCCGCCGCCGGGCGCCGGGCGCGTCAGCTCCTCCGCCCCGGAGATCCTCGCCCAGACCGGCGTGCCGTCCGGCAGCTCAATGCGCGTAATACGGGCCCCACTGTCACCCATGACACCCCCCGTTCCCCAACTACCCGCAGATTAACGGCCGTAGTCGGCCGGTGCGGGGTACATGACGGATGACGCGGAGGTGCGGCGGGGCGGTTCTCGGACCGGGGCGGCCCACGACGGCGGGGAGATCCGGGTCCGGCCCTGCGGACAGGGGCCGCACCGGACGCCGCGACCCCGGCCCCGGCCCGTCCGGCGGGCGCTTAAACTTGCGCCATGTACTTCACCGACCGCGGTATCGAGGAGCTGGAGAAGCGGCGAGGCGAGGAGGAGGTCACCTTCGAGTGGCTCGCCGAGCAGCTGCGCACGTTCGTCGACCTGAATCCCGACTTCGAGGTGCCGGTCGAGCGCCTCGCCACCTGGCTGGCCCGGCTGGACGACGAGGACGACGACGAGGACGCGTAGCCCCGCCCGCCGTCACCTCTGCCGGCCGCCCCGGCCTTCTCGGGTGGCCCCGTCCCGTCAGCGGCCGCGACCCTCGGCCATCACTGCCGCCCCGCCCTTCGCGGGTGGCCCCGCCCGTCAGTCACCGCGTCCGTAGTCGTCCCTGAACCGGTCGTACGCGAGGCCGAGCGCCCCGTGGACCATCAGCAGCGCCCCGGCGAAGGCCCACCCGCCGCTGCGCCGGCCGACTCCCCAGAGGACGAGCGGGAGCCCCGCGGCCAGCTGGGCGCCTGCCAGGGCGCGCGCCCTGGGCCCCCGCAGCCAGGGCCCGACGCGACTGCTCTCGACCACCTCGAGCTCGGCCTCGACCACTTCCCGCCAGCCGGTCCACTCGATCCGTTCGGCCCCCGGCCACTCCTGCGCCCCGGCGGTCAGGCTGCCGGAGGGATCGCCGGACCCCGGCCCGGCCGGGAGGGTCAGCCCGGTACGCGTGAGGACGGCGAGCAGCCCGCGCAGCCGCGTCCGCGCGTCGGCCTCCGGGTCGGGGCGGGTCAGGGCCTCGAGCGCCTGGACGTCGAGTACGGGGTCGAGGCCGAGCCGCTCGGCGAAGGTGCGCATCGCCTCGTCCTCACCGGCCGGGGTCCCGTCCGCGAGCCAGACGTAGCCGACGGGGCGGCGGAATCCCGCGGCCAGGGTGTATCCGGCCCGGTCGCCGTCCCACCACAGCGCGAGGACCGGCCAGGTGGACCCGACGGCGAGCGCGGCCGCCCAGCCGCCCAGGACCCGGTCGACCGGCTCGGCGGCCTCCCCCGGCTCCGGCTGCCCGCCACGGCCGCCCTGCCAGGGCTCCGTCTCGGGCACGAGGACGCTCCATCCGTCCCCGGCCGGCGCGAGCAGCATCTCCTCGCGCAGCAGGTGGGCGACCGGCCGCACGGCCTCCGGTCCGGCCCGGCAGAGCAGCAGTGCACCCACAGGTGATGTCGCGTTCATGCCTCACACCGTAGGGCAGATTGCCCGGATCTGATGCGTTTCGCCCGGTCAATCACGCCCTCACCTCACCCTGGCCCCACCCCGAACCCACCCCCACCTCCCCCTGACCCGCCTTGACTTCCACTATCCGCGATATATCGTGTTCTTCAAGAGACGCGATATGTTGCGTCGTCCGCACTCCCCGGGAGGTCAGATCCATGCCTGTGTCGACGTGGGCCATCACCGAGCCCCGGAAGCTGACCTTCGACGAACCCGTGACGGCGCTCAGCGTGCGCATCGTCAACGGCACGGTCAATGTCGTCGGCACCGACGAGCCGACCGCCAGGCTGGAGGTCTCCGGGATCGAGGGCCCGCCGCTGATCGTGACGCAGGACGGCGGCGTCCTCACCGTGGCGTACGAGGACCTGGCCTGGCAGAGCCTCCTCAAGTGGCTCGACCGCAAGGGCTGGCACCGCCGCGCGGACGTCTCGCTCGCGGTCCCGGCCGGCTCGACGGTGGAGGTCGGCGTGGTCGGCGCAGGAGCGTTCGTCTCCGGCATCCGCGGCCGTACGGACGTGCGCGGCGTCACCGGGGACACCACGCTCGTCAAACTCGCCGGCCCGGTCGGCGCGGAGACCGTATCCGGCAATGTGGAGGCCCAGTCCGTCACGGGCGACCTGCGCTTCCACTCCGTCTCCGGAGATCTCACCGTAGTCGAGGGTGCCGGAGCGTCCGTGAAGGCCGAATCGGTCAGCGGCGGCATGGTTCTCGACCTGGACCCGAGCGGGAAGCCCACCGATATCCGGCTGACCACCGTCTCCGGGGAGATCGCCATCCGGCTGCCGCACCCGGCCGACGCGAAGGTCGAGGCCAACACCGCGAGCGGTTCCGTCTCCAACGGCTTCGAGGACCTGCGGGTCAGCGGCCAGTGGGGAGCGAAGAAGATCACCGGCACACTGGGCTCCGGAGCCGGGACACTGAGAGCGACGACGGTCTCGGGATCCATCGCCCTGCTGCGCCGCCCATCGGCCGAGGACGAGCCGCACGAAGCCGAGCCGACCGGAAAGGTGCTCTGACATGCCCCCCGTATTCGCCCACGGCCGCCTGCGCCTCTACCTCCTGAAGCTGCTCGACGAGGCGCCCCGCCACGGCTACGAGGTGATCCGGCTGCTGGAGGAGCGCTTCCAGGGCCTGTACGCCCCCTCGGCGGGCACGGTCTACCCGCGGCTGGCCAAGCTGGAGGCCGAGGGCCTGGTCACGCACGCCACCGAGGGCGGCCGCAAGGTCTACTCGATCACCGACGCCGGCCGCGCCGAACTGGCGGGCCGCACCGGCGAACTCGCCGACCTGGAGCTGGAGATCAGGGAGTCCGTCTCCGAGCTGGCCGCCGAGATGCGCGACGACGTCCGCGGGGCGGCGGGCAAGCTGCGCAGCGAGATGCGCGCCGCTGCCGACGAGTCACGGCACACCACCACTTCCCGGACAGGCGCCAAGGCGGGCAAGGAGTCCCCCTTCGGCGGCTTCGGCGACCTGGGCGATCTCGGTGACAAGGAGGCGTGGCGCACCGCGAAGGAGGAGCTGCGCAAGGCGAAGCAGGAGTGGAAGGAGCAGGCCCGCCGGGCGAAGGACGAGTCCCGCCGCGCCCGCGAGGACGCCCAGCAGGCCCGCCGCCAGGCCAAGGAGGCCCAGGACCGGGCGCGCGAGCAGATGCAGAACGCCGCACGCCAGGTCCAGGAGCACTTCGCCCGGGGCGACTGGCCCGCAGGCGTACGGGAAGGGCTGGCCGAGATCACCGGGCAGCTGGGCGGCTTCGCCCGTACCGGCAACTGGCCCCCGTACACCAAGCCGGAACCCGCCGATACCGACCCCGGGCGGGACGAGGACGCGGGCACCACCGCCGACCCCGACTGGGGCAAGGACGCGGGCACCACCGGTGACCCCGCCCGCGACCTGGACCGCCTGCTCGACCGGTTCCGCGACGATATCCGTGATGCCGCCAGGGACCGGGGAGTGACGGAGGACCAGCTCACCGAGGCCCGCCGTCACCTGTCGACGGCGGCGGCCCACATCGGAACGCTGCTGCGCAAGGACGCCGACGGCGGCGGCGCGAAGTAGGGGCAGGGCCAGAGGCGCAGGAGGAGGCAGGGGAAGCGGAAGCGGAGACAGGCGTGCGGCCCGGGAAACTCCCCCGGGCCGCACGACGTCCACCCCGCACCGCCGTCCCCGTACCGCTCACGGCTGACGCGGCGTTCAGCCCGCCATGTGGTCCTGGCCCGCGCCGCCGTCCCCGTACAGCGCACGGCTGACCGTCCCGTAGGTCGCGCCGTGCTCGGCGAGCACATCGGCGACGACTCCCGGGGATGCGGTGAGGGCCAGCAGGAGGTGCTCCTCGCCGATGAAGCGGTCACCGCGGCCGAGTGCGATTCGCAGCGACCGCTCCAGGATCTTCTTGGCCCCCGGGGTGAACGGGAGATAACCCGTCCGCCGACGGCGGCCGCCCCGGTCACCCCGCAGGGCCCCCTCGCCGTGCGTCTCCTCGATACGGGACACGATCGCGCCGAGATCGATGCCGATGTCCGCGAGGGCGTCGGCGTCGGCTCTCGTCATACCGCCGCGCCTGCGCGCGTCGGCCAGGGCCGCCTCCACGGACTCCCTGCGATCGGTGAGTCCCAGCGCGGTCAGGGCGAACGGGGCCCGGCCGCCCTCCTGGTCCAGCAGGGCGAGCAGCAGGTGCTCCTCGGAGACCGAATCGGATTCGGCCCGTTCGGCATGGGTCACGGCGCCGCCCACAGTGGCGCGGGCGCCCTTGGTGAATCGCTCGAACATCAACGCCTCCCGTACTTCTTGTGCACGGCCTGCCGGCTGACGCCCAGTTCGGCCGCGATCTCCTGCCACGACCAGCCCTGGACCCGGGCGCTTCTGACTTGTACGGCTTCGAGCTGCTCCAGCAGCCGCCGCAGCGCGGCGACCGACCGCAGCCCCACCCTGGGGTCGCGGTCACCGGCGCGCTCGGCGAGATCCGTCGCTTCGGTCATGATGTCAACCTACGTTGACACCTGCTGCATGTCAACCCTGGTTGACGGTCAGCACGATCTTGCCGAACTGGTCGCCCGCGGCGAGCCGTTCGAAGCCTTCTCGGGCCCGGTCCAGCGGCAGCACCTCGTCGACGACGGGGCGCACCCCCGTGGTCGCACAGAACGCCAGCAGGTCCTCCAGCTCGTCCTTGGAGCCCATGGTCGAACCGACGACCTTCAGCTCCAGGAAGAAGATGCGGGTCAGCTCGGCGTGCGAGGGACGGTCGCCGCTGGTGGCGCCCGAGATGACCAGGGTGCCGCCGGGGCGCAGGGACTTGACGGAGTGTGACCAGGTGGCGGCGCCGACGGTCTCGATGACCGCGTCGACCCGGTGGGGCAGCCGCACGCCCGCCTCGAACGCCTCGACGGCGCCGAGCTCGACGGCCCGCTTGCGCTTGGCCTCGTCACGGCTGGTGGCGTAGACCCTCAGCCCGGCGGCCCGGCCGAGCACGATCGCGGCGGTCGCGACACCGCCGCCCGCGCCCTGGACGAGCACGGAGTCGCCGGGACGCACCCCGGCGTTGGTGAAGAGCATGCGGTACGCGGTCAGCCAGGCGGTGGGCAGACAGGCGGCCTGCTCGAAGGTGAGCTCCTTCGGCTTCGGCAGCACGTTCCAGCTGGGCACGGTGACCTGCTCGGCGAAGGTGCCCTGGTAGCGCTCGGTGAGGATGGAGCGGGGCTCGTCCGGGCCGACCCCGTGGCCGGTCTGACCGATGACGGAGTGCAGGACGACCTCGTTGCCGTCCTGGTCGGTTCCGGCGGCGTCGCAGCCGAGGATCATCGGGAGCTTGTCCTCGGTGATGCCGACACCGCGCAGGGACCAGAGGTCGTGGTGGTTGAGGGAGGCGGCCCGGACGTTGACGGTGGTCCAGCCCGGTCGCGCGCCGGGAGCGGGGCGTTCGCCCAGCTCGAGGCCGTTGAGGGGGTGGTCGCGGTCGAGGCGGGATGCGTAGGCGGCGAACATGGCCCCGACGATAGGCGGGGCCGCGGTCGCACGTAACCGGCTGCGGGTGTGACGCGCACCGCGCGTGACGGCGACCGGCCCCGGCAGGTTCATTCGAGCGCCGGAGGGCAGAATCAAGCCCCTCCGGCGATTGAGGAGCGGGGGTCCGGGGGCGGCGCCCCCGAAAGGCGCCGCGCCCGAACCCCCGCACTCACTCACCTCAACGCCGGGCGACACCCTCCGCACGGGCGGCCGCGGCCACCGCGGCCGTCACCGCCGGGGCCACCCGCTCGTCGAACGGCGACGGGATCACGTAGTCCGCGGCCAGCTCATCGCCGACCACGTCCGCCAGGGCGTTCGCCGCGGCGATCTTCATGCCCTCGGTGATCCGGGACGCCCGCACCTGGAGCGCGCCCGCGAAGATGCCGGGGAACGCCAGCACGTTGTTGATCTGGTTCGGGTAGTCCGACCGCCCGGTCGCCACGACGGCCGCGTACTTGTGCGCGATGTCGGGGTGCACCTCGGGGTTCGGGTTCGCCATGGCGAAGACGAACGCACCGGGCGCCATCGAGGCGACGGCCGGCTCGGGGACCGTACCGCCGGAGACGCCGATGAAGACGTCCGCACCGGCCAGCGCGGCCTCCAGCGGCCCGGAGATACCGGCCTTGTTCGTCAGTTCGGCCAGTTCGCGCTTGACGTCCGTCAGGTCATCGCGGTCCCGGCTGACGATGCCCTTGCGGTCGGCGACGGCGACATCACCGAGCCCCGCCTCCAGCAGGAACTTGGCGATGGCGACCCCGGCCGCACCCGCGCCCGAGATGACGGCGCGCAGCTCACCGAGGCTGCGCCCGGAGAGCTTCGCGGCGTTGCGCAGAGCGGCGAGCGTGACCACGGCGGTGCCGTGCTGGTCGTCGTGGAAGACCGGGATGTCGAGCCGCTCCTGGAGCTTGCGCTCGATCTCGAAGCAACGCGGGGCCGAGATGTCCTCGAGGTTCACTCCGCCGAAGGACGGGGCGAGCCGGACCACTGTCTCGACGATCTCGTCCGCGTCGGTGGTCGCGAGGGCGATCGGCACCGCGTCGACGCCGCCGAACTGCTTGAACAGGATCGCCTTGCCCTCCATCACGGGGAGGGAGGCCTCGGGCCCGATGTCGCCGAGCCCCAGCACCGCGGTGCCGTCCGTCACGACGGCGACGACCTGCGACTTCCAGGTGTAGTCGTGGACGAGTTCGGGATTCTCGGCGATCGCGCTGCACACCTTCGCCACACCGGGCGTGTACGCGAGGGACAGGTCGTCCTTGTCCCGGATCGGAACGGTGGACTGCACGGCCATCTTCCCGCCGCGGTGGAGCGCGAAGGCCGCGTCGAACGGCTCGTCGGTGGCGCTGTCTGTACTGCTGTCGCTGCGAGGATTGACGATCTCCGCTGCCATGGTGTTGACCCCTTAAGTCTTCATCGTTTGAGGGTGGCCACTCCTGGTTGAGGAGGGGTGGGAGGGCACCGCGTACGTTCCCTGCGCTGGGCGATTGGCCCGCCCGGCAGGGGGAGGTACATACGCGCGGGCGCGCCGCACACGCGCCCTGAGCCCCGGATGAGGGGTGTAAACGTCCTTCTTACCGGACAGGCGGCACCGCAGACGAGTCGTCGTGCCCACGGTGACGTGACTCATAGTGGGGCATTCAGACAAGTCGGCCACCCATCTTGAAATCCGCCCAGAGCAGGCTCAAGGCGGGGATCTTCCGGCGAGAGGAAGCGATTCCAGGGAAAGGTCCGGCCTTGATGTGCCGGCCCGCTGGGGTTCGGGGGTATCCCGTTACCCGATTTTGACATGCTGCGCCCCCTGTTTGGGGTAATCCAAATGACAAGATGCCGAAACCACGCAGGGTCACGGCACTCGAAGACAAGTGCGTGATCATGCTGCACCGCCCCTCACCTGCCGGAGGACCCCGATCATGACCGCACCCACCACCCGCTGTAAGACCATCGCCTCGTCCCGGATCGCCGCGGTGGGCGCCCTCGCGGTAGCCGGCGCGCTGCTGCTCACCGCCTGCGGTGACCAGACGAAGAACGGCTCGAACGGTTCGGACACGGCGAAGACCACGGCCGGCGCCGCTTCCCCCGCCGACCTCCTCCCCGCGGAGATCAAGGCCAAGGGCGTCATCAAGGTCGGCTCGGACATCGCCTACCCGCCGGTCGAGTTCAAGGACGAGGCCGGCAAGACGGTCGGCATCGACCCCGACCTCGCCGCGGCGCTCGGCAAGGAGCTGGGCGTGGAGTTCCAGTTCGAGAACGGCACCTTCGACACCCTGGTGACCGGGCTGCGCGCCAAGCGCTACGACCTGGCGATGTCGGCCATGACCGACACCAAGGAGCGCCAGGAGGGCATCGACCCCGAGACCAAGAAGAAGGTCGGCGAGGGGGTCGACTTCATCGACTACTTCACCGCCGGTGTCTCGATCTACACCAAGAAGGGCGACGACCAGGGGATCAAGACCTGGGCCGACCTCTGCGGCAAGAAGATCGCCGTCCAGCGCAACACCGTCTCGAACGACCTGGCCAAGGCCGAGTCCAAGAAGTGCACCGGCGGCAAGAAGATCGCCATCGAGTCGTTCGACAACGACCTCGAGGCCCAGACCCGGCTGCGTTCCGGCGGCGCCGACGCCGGCTCCTCCGACTTCCCGGTGGCCGCGTACGCGGTGAAGACCTCGGGCGGCGGCCAGGACTTCCAGATCGTCGGCGACCAGGTCGAGGCGGCCCCGTACGGCATCGCCGTCGCCAAGGGCAACGACGAGCTCACCGCGGCCATCAAGGCGGCCATGGACGCGATCATCAAGAGCGGCGAGTACGAGAAGATCATCGCCAAGTGGGGCGTCGAGGCGGGCGCGGTCACCGAGGCCGAGCTGAACGGCGGATCGTGACCGGGTTCCGGCGCTGAAGGGCATCAGCCGTGATTGAAATCGAAAAGTCGGGCCCGGCCGACCGGCCACCCGTACCCCCAACCCAGGCGGCCGCACCGGAGGCGATCAAGGCCATCCCGGTCCGGCACTACGGCCGGTACGTCTCGGCCGTCGTCGCGATCGCCGCACTCGTCGCGATCATCTACGCCTTCAGTCAGGGCAAGATCAACTGGGGTGCGGTCCCGGACTACTTCTTCGACCACCGCATCATCGACGGGGTCGGCCAGACGCTTCTGCTGACCGTCCTGTCGATGGTGATCGGCGTGGTCGGCGGCATTCTGCTGGCCGTCATGCGTCTGTCGAAGAACCCGGTGACCTCGTCGATCGCGTGGTCCTACATCTGGTTCTTCCGCGGTACGCCGGTGCTGGTCCAGCTCTTCGTCTGGTTCAACCTGGGTCTGGTCTTCGAGTACATCAACCTCGGGCCGATCTACAAGGACTACTGGTCGAGCTTCATGACGCCGCTGCTGACGGCGCTGCTCGGGCTGGGGCTCAACGAGGCCGCGTACATGGCCGAGATCTGCCGAGCCGGTCTGCTCTCGGTCGACGAGGGCCAGACGGAGGCGTCGCACGCGCTGGGCATGAGCCACGGCAAGACGCTGAGGCGCGTCGTACTGCCGCAGGCCATGCGGGTGATCGTGCCGCCGACGGGCAACGAAGTCATCAACATGCTCAAGACCACGTCACTGGTGGCGGCCGTGCAGTTCTACGAACTGTTCAAGAACGCCCAGGACATCGGACAGTCCTCCGGAGCCCCGGTGGAGATGTACTTCCTCGCCGCGGCCTGGTACCTGATCATGACCTCGGTCCTGAGCGTCGGGCAGTACTACCTGGAGCGGTACTACGCCCGCGGCTCCAGCCGCAGCCTGCCGCCCACCCCGATGCAGAAGATCAAGGCCAACATGCTGTCGCTGGGCCGCCCGAAGGGAGGCATGGCATGACCGCCATGGTGAAGGCCGAGGGCGTCCACAAGTCCTTCGGCGCCGCGCACATCCTCAAGGGCATCGACCTGGAGGTCGCCCCGCGTGAGGTCTTCTGTCTGATCGGCCCGTCCGGTTCCGGCAAGTCGACGTTCCTGCGGTGCATCAACCACCTGGAGCAGATCAGCGCCGGCCGGCTGTCCGTCGACGGCGAGCTGGTGGGCTACCGCCAGAAGGGCGACAAGCTCTACGAGCTCAAGGACAGCGAGGTCGCGCTGAAGCGCCGGGACATCGGCATGGTCTTCCAGCGCTTCAACCTGTTCCCGCACATGACGGCGATCGAGAACGTCATGGAGGCCCCCGTCCAGGTCAAGGGCGAGTCCAAGGCGGTCGCCAGGGCCCGGGCGGAACGCCTCCTGGACCGCGTCGGCCTGTCCGACAAGGCGAAGAACTACCCCTCGCAGCTCTCCGGCGGACAGCAGCAACGGGTGGCGATCGCCCGCGCGCTGGCCATGGAGCCGAAGCTGATGCTCTTCGACGAGCCCACGTCGGCGCTCGACCCGGAGCTGGTCGGTGACGTCCTGGACGTCATGCGCGGTCTCGCCGAGGACGGCATGACGATGATCGTGGTGACCCATGAGATGGGCTTCGCCCGCGAGGTCGGCGATGCGCTGGTCTTCATGGACGACGGCGTGGTGGTCGAGTCGGGCCACCCGCGCGACGTACTGACCAACCCGCAGCACGACCGGACGAAGTCGTTCCTGTCGAAGGTGCTGTAGGCACACGGACGGATACGCGTGTGAGGGCGGTACGGACCGACAGGTTCCGTACCGCCCTCACCCGTGTGTGCGCTACAGGGCCGACAGGTTCCGTACCGCCCTCACCCGTGTGTCCGCTACAGGGCCGGCAGGTTCGGTACCGCCCTCGCCCGTGCGTCCGCTACAAGGCCGGCAGGTTCGGTACCGCCCTCGCCCGTGCGTCCCCTGTGCCTCCTGCTTCCCCTACTTCTCCAGCAGCTCCGGACGGAGCATCAGCGTGCGCAGCTGCGCACGGGTGAGCGGCGGGGTCCTGAGCAGCGGTCCCTGCGCGGTGTCGGCCTCGAAGCCGGTGCTGTCCCGCATGACCAGCTGACCACCGTCGTTGAGCGAGAGGCGGGCCACGAGTTCCGGACCCCACTGAGGTGTGCCGTCCCCGTAGTCCATCGAATCGCTCCAGATCGTCAGCTCGCTTCCGTCCGGAAGCTTCTCGCTGACGCAGTCCGTACGGTGCGGCTCCCCGGCCCGTGTCTCGCACAGGTCCGTGTTACGCGGGCCGCCGCCGAGCTTCTTCTCCACCATCCTCGCGTCCATGAGCCCGATGACGAGGTAGCCGGTCCCGCCGTCCCTGCGGACTGCGTACTGGCCGTCCAGCGGTCCGAGCAGATGCTCCTTTCCACGCCCCGGCGCCGCGTGCTTGAGGATGAAGGCCAGCGAGACCTGCTCGACCGAGCCGACGCCGTCCGGCAGCAGCTTGCGCAGCTTCGCGGCCCGGGCACTGTGGCCCGCCGGCTCGGCCGGGGCCGCCACCGACGAGGTCCGCGGGGCCGGATCCGCGAGGAGTCCGGGCACCACGAACGCTCCCGCCGCGACCGCGCACACCGCCGCCGCCGACACCGCGGCCCGACGGCGCCTGCGCACCCTGGCCGCCCTCGCGTAGACCACCTCGGTGCTGATGACCGGCCGCCCCGCGTCCTCGGCAGCCCGCCCCAGCAGCTCGCGCACGTCGTTCATACCAATTCCTCCGCCATCTCGGCGCGCAGCGCCGCCAACCCCCGAGCCGTATGGCTCTTGACCGTGCTCTCCCGCATCCCGAGCAGTTCTGCCGTGGCCTGGACGCTCAGGTCCTCCCAGTAGCGCAGCACCAGTACGGCCCGCTGCCTGGCCGTGAGCCGGGCGAGCGCCGCCCGGACCGCGAGGCCGGTGTCCGTGTCGGGCGCGGTGACCGCCCGGTCGGGCAGTTCGCCGTACGCCTGTTCACGCCGCCAGAACCGTCGGCGGGCCGCGATGAACGTGTTGACCAGGGTCTTGCGCGCGTACGCCTCGATGTTGTCGAGCCGCCCGTGCCGCCGTCCGCCGAGCACCACCTTGACCAGGGTCGACTGGACCAGGTCCTCGGCCTCGTGGCGGTCGCCGCAGAGCAGGTAGGCGCTGCGGAACAGTGCGGTGCGTCTGCTCTCGACGAAGGCGTGCAGTGCGGCGTCGTCATCGATCCGCATCGTCGGCGCCCCTCTCCGGGTCCGCGGGCGCGGACCGTCTCACCCTTGCAGTGCGGTGGGACGCGGGGCGGGTTGCGGCAGGCGGCAGAAAAGTTGGCGGGGCGGCCCGGACCGTCGTCCGCACCGCCCCGCCACGCATGCTGCCCTCACTTCACCGCGAGCACCAGACTGTCGGAGGGTGAGGACCAGACGGCCCGCGCCTCGGCGAACCCGGCCGCGCGCAGGGTGCTCGCGTGCCACCGCACGGACGGCATGTCGCCGTCGGCGTGCTCTCCGTAGATCGCGAACCGCTCGGCGGTCGGCCCGGCGAGCACCGGGTCCGCGGCGGCCAGTGCCCACCAGTCCGCCCAGTCCAGGGCGCCGGCGGCCTTGGCCCGGTCCATGGCGGCGTGCCGGTGGGCGCGTTCGGCTGCGTTGATCCGGGGGGTCTCGGTATCGATCATGTGGTCGGCGTTCATGAACACCCCACCGTCCGTGACGAGGCCGCCGATCTGCCCGTAGAGGGTGGTGAGCGGTTCGCTGTGCAGCCAGTGCAGGGCAGTGGCGGTGAGGACCGCGTCGTACGAGTCGTGGGGCAGCCGGTCCGTCCACCGAGGGTCCTTGAGATCCGCGGTGACGAAGGTGACGCGCTCGTCGCCGGCGAAGTAGCCGCGGGCGATGGCGAGCAGCGCGGGGTCGAGGTCCACGCCGGTGGCGGTGGCCTTCGGGAACCGTCGCAGCAGCCGGTCCGTAATACTTCCCGTACCGCACGCGAGGTCGAGCACCCGGGGTTCGGGGCCTGTGAGGGCCTCGACCATGTCGAGCATCACCCGGAAGCGCTCCTCGCGATCCGGCATGTACCACTCCTGCTGCCGGTCCCAGCTCTCCTGCCAGGCCTGCCAGTCGGTGCCCGTCGCCGTCTCCGTCACCCGAAACCTCCCACGTCGCACTTGTAATACCCTAGAACCGCATCAGACCATTACATCATCGCTGCATCGACCTTAGACCGACGCCGTAAGGACTACAAGTGGAACTGGCCTATTACTCGGACTACGCCGTGCGCCTGGTCAACACCGAGGAGCCGGCCCGCAACAAGGACGCCCTCACCTCGGTCGACGCGGTGCGCGAGCTCTTCGGCGCCAACGGACAGGCCGCAAGGCGGGCGACCGACGCGGATGTGACCCGGTTCCGGTCCGTACGGGCCCGGCTGCGCGCGGTCTTCGAGGCGGCCGACGGCGGCGACGAGACGCTCGCGGTCGACCTGCTCAACTCCCTGCTGCTGGAGTTCCCGGTCAGCCCGCAGATCTCCGGGCACGACATCCGGGACGCGGACGGGAAGCCGGACTGGCACATGCATCTGGCCGACCACCCGTCCAACGCCACGGCCGGCTACACCGCGATCGCCGCGATGGGCCTCGCCTTCCACCTGACCTCGTACGGGGTGGACCGGCTCGGCCTGTGCGAGGCAGCGCCGTGCCGCAACGCCTATCTCGACACCTCGACGAACCGCTCCCGCCGCTACTGCTCGGACCGCTGCGCGACCCGCGCCAACGTGGCCGCCTACCGGGCGCGCAAGCGCCTGGAGACCGAGCGCGCCGCCGAGACCGGCCGCAGCGCGGAGACGGCCCAGCCCACCACACCGCACACCGAGCGCTGATCCTTCGTCAGCGGCCGGTAGCGGGCCCGGACCCTGGCCAGCACGAGCTCCTCGGGCACCGTCCCGTAGTCCGTGCTGTCACCGCCCGCGAAACTGTTGTCGCCCAGCACCCACCAGCCGCCGGCCCGCCGCTCCACGGCCCGCTTGACCACCAGCAGGTCCTGCTGGAACGGATGCCTCAGAATCACCACGTCACCGGGGCGCACCGGCGCCCCGTACTGCACGAGCAGCCAGTCCCCGTGGTGGAGCGTGGGCACCATCGAGGGGCCCGTCACCTCCACCACCTGGAACGGCACCCGCGCCGCCAGCCCTCGTCCGGGCTGCTGCTCATCGGTCAGCTCCGGCACCTCCGGCACCTCCCGCATCTCTCCGGCACCTCCCCGGTCCTCCAGTACACCGTCACAACAGGGTTCCGTACATTCGGCCACTGGTCCCATCCTCACCCTGGACTTTTGGCCTAAGCCCATGGGGGCACCCACTAATTCGCGCCTCTCACGGAGTAATGTCCCACCTGAGAAGACGATCACGAGGAAGGACAGCTCAATGCTTTCCCGCCTGTTTGCCCCCAAGGTGAAGGTCAGCGCCCACTGCGACCTGCCCTGCGGCGTGTACGACCCGGCCCAGGCCCGCATCGAGGCGGAGTCCGTCAAGGCCGTCCAGGAGAAGTACCAGGCCAACGAGGACCCGCACTTCCGGGCCCGCGCGGTGGTCATCAAGGAACAGCGCGCCGAGCTCGCCAAGCACCACGTCTCGGTGCTGTGGAGCGACTACTTCAAGCCCCCGCACTTCGAGAAGTACCCGGAGCTGCACCAGCTGGTCAACGACGCCCTCAAGGCCCTCTCGGCCGCGAAGGCCTCCACGGACCCGGCCACGGGCCAGAAGGCGCTCGACCTGATCGCCGAGATCGACAAGATCTTCTGGGAGACCAAGAAGGCCTGATCTCTGGTTAGGCCGTCTGACCTGCGGTTTCGCTGGTCATGTCGCCTACCGGTCCGCACCCGGTCCGCAGGCCGCCGAGAACGGCGTCCATCACGGACCGGGTGCGGTCTTCTTCGCCCGGCCAGAGGTGCGCGTAGATCCGCAGCGTGATGACGGCGGACGCGTGGCCGAGGACCATCTGCACCTGCTTGACGCTCGCCCCGCCCGCGATGAGCGCGGAGGCGTAGAAGTGCCGCAGGTCGTGGGTCACGAGGTGCGGCAGCACGACGGGCTTGCGGCCCTCGCGTACGGCCGCCCTGTTCTCCTCCGCCTGGAGCGCTTTGCGAGCACCGTTCCATTCGGTTTTCCAGCGGCGGTAGTTGAGCGGCTCCCCCTTCTCCATCGTGAACAACCACTCCGTGGAGGGGCGCGCGGCGAGGTGTCCGAGGAGCGCGTCGGTGACGACCTCCCCGACCGGAACCGTCCGACGTGACTTCGCGGTCTTCGGCGGGCCGATCTTCCCCGACTGGAGCCGCTGTCGCTCCACGCGAATGCTGCCAGCCTTGAAGTCGACGTCCGCCACCTTGAGGCCGAGCAACTCCCCTATCCGCAGACCTGATCCGGCCAGCGTGACGACGGCCGCACGGATGTACGGCGGCATCACGCGCGCCATGGCCTCGACCTGGGCGACGGTAGGCGGGGTGACCTCCTCGTCCGGCATGACCGGAAGGGTGATCCGGCGGCACGGGCTGGAGGCGATGACCTTGTCGTCCACGGCCGCTGTCATGACGCGCACGAGGACATCGTGAACGTTCCGGACGCTGCCGGGGCCGAGCTGATCGGACAGGTGCTTGAAGAGCACTTGTATGTCGTTGCGGCGTATCGCCGCGAGCGAGCGCCCAACGCGGGTACGAGGTGGAGCCGGAGCGCGTTGTCGGTGATGCGTTCACCCGCCTCGCTCGCGATGAGCGAGCCCTGCCACCTCTCTGCGTACTTCTCGAAGGTGACGCGGCCGGCGCGCGGGTCGACGTACTGGCCGGTGACCACGCTGGCCGTGACCTCGTCGAGCCAGCGCTGGTGGCAGGCGCCGGCCTTCGCGTGCTGGGAGAGCGTCTGCCACAACGGGGCGAGCGTCAGGGACTCCCCGGGGCACCGGTGCATGTAGTCGCTGACCGCACGAGCCACCACGGCAGTCCCGATCACCGGTGCCCACCCACCGAACGGTTCAGCCACTGCTGAGTACGCCTCGCCTCCAGACCGGTAGGAACCCGGTAGGTGCCCTTGGGCTCCCCCCTGCCAGAAGCCGCCGCCGGCACTTCCCTCGAGACACCCCTCGGCTCCTGGTCCTCGCCCAGCCTCCGGTTGGTGTACTGCGCAACATGCCGTCGCAGAACGCGGCCCAGCGCCCGCATGCGCGTCCACGTACGGAAGGCAACGTCATCCCCGGCGGGTACTTCGTCGAGAAGCGGAAGGATCTCCCGGCGCTGTGCGTCGGCCGCCTCCTGATCCTCGGGAAGCCCTCCTTCCAAGAAGCATTTGATCTGCTCCACCAGAAGTTCCACCTGGGCCCGCATCGCCGGAAGAGTGGTCGCCCCGAGCTGGAGACGCAGCGACTCGTTAGCGATGGTTGTAGCCGCAGCGGGATCCAGAGGTGGCGGCTCTTTGGCTTCGTTCGGGGGGTACGACATATCTACTCCTGGCTTCTCCTGTGTCCCGGGGATCCCTTGCCTTCGTTCGGCCCTCCCAAGATGCCGCCAGTAGCCCTACGATCACTAGGAGTTGTGTACCGGGCGGCGATCGGGATATCCGGCATATGACAAAAGACGAGGGATGTAGACCCAAGCCAGGGGCTGGAGCAGTACATCGGGAGGATGGTTCAGGACGCTCGCCTGAAGCGCCAGCAGCAAGCCAAGGAAATAGGTGACTTCAAGGACGAACCCTGGAGCCAGACCTTCGTTGCCAGGCGTACGTACACTTCGCAGAGCCGGATCTCCGAGGTGGAGACGGGCGAGGTCCCGCCCGATACCGATCTGGCGCAGAAGCTCGAAGGAGCCCTGGGCCTCGATCCCGATTCCCTGGTGAACCTGGTTCGCATCCTGAACCAGGAGAACGTCAACGACTACGCCAGGCCCTACATCCGTCGCCTCCCGGAGGCAACGATGCTCTACGACTTCGGTCTGATAGTCCCTGGCCTTCTCCAGACGCCGGGGTACGCCCGTGCCCTGGTACTGGCCGGACAGGCCGGCGATCCCCGGCGCATCCAGCACATCGTGGATCAGCGCATGGAACGCGCTCGCCGCCTGCTGAGCGGAGAGCAGCAGCCGTGGCTGACGGCGATCATCTACGAGGCCGTACTGCACTGCGACATGGGGGAACCTGAGGTCGCCCGCGAGCAGCTTGAGCACCTGCTGAAGGCGCAGCAGCAGCCGAACATCAGCGTGCGGGTTCTGCCGTACACGGCCGCCATCGTCAGCGGATCGTTCACCCTCCTTACCCTCGGCAGCGGTCGGCGGGCAACGTACACAGAGGGCTTCGGAACGGGTAGCTACTCTGAGGAGACAGAGACGGTCATGCAGTACCAGCGGGTCTATGATCGCCTTGCCGAGGAGGCGTTGAGCGCCCGTGACTCCACCGGCCGAATCCACGAAGTACTGAAGAGGTTCAAGTGAGCGAGCAGCCGACCTACCGCAAGTCCTCTTACAGCGGCTCCAGCAACGATGCGTGCGTGGAGGTTGCGGACAACCTGCCTCAGGTCATGGTCCGCGACTCCAAGTACAGGGACGAGGCTGGTCCGGAACTGAACGCTTCCCGGCCGGCCTGGGCGGCCTTCATCAGCTCGATGAAGTAGCGCCGAGAGTGCCCCCCTCTCTGTGTGAAGGGGGCTTCATACTGCCCTTGGGCGAACCGATCGAGGCCCACTTCGGGCCGCTTCGGCAGTTAACCCTCACCAACTCGCATGATCCCCACCACGGGGCGCAGACCCGCGAGTTGTACCGCTACTGCGCTGGCGCAACCAGAACTCCCGACGTCCTGGGCGCCCAGCGGCGCAAACCTGCCC
Organism: Streptomyces sp. NBC_00876; assembly: GCF_045207435.1. Lineage (NCBI taxonomy): Bacteria > Bacillati > Actinomycetota > Actinomycetes > Kitasatosporales > Streptomycetaceae > Streptomyces > Streptomyces sp. NBC_00876. The sequence continues at coordinate 5,766,344 of NZ_CP108800.1, read as the reverse complement.
GGGTCCGCGTCGAGAAGGGCATCCGCTGGGGCGGCCAATCGCGCTCCAGCTTTTCCTGATGGCCGGCAGCCCAAGAATGCGGTGCTGGGAGATTCCGCGCGTCAGGTGCCGCCGCCGAGATTCCGGGCCGCGAGCGCGGTGACCTGGGTGGCCAGGTGCGCCAGGGAGGAATCGCGCAGCGCGGCGGCATCTGCCAGCCGGGCCACATCATCCGCCCAGGCGCCGGTGGCCGGGTCATCCACACCGATCCGGGCAGGACTGCGGCCACGCAAACCGGCCGGCACTCCGGCGATCCTCCCTTCTGGAGAGGCGTGTCCGGCTGCGTCACCGGGCAGCCTCGCCGTGCGCTCGGGATGGGCCATACCGACCCTTCAGCTGAAGATCGCGAATGCGATCAGCAGGGAGGGCGCGGGGAGGGCGAGCGAGGCGGCGAGCCAGCGCCGCCAAGGGCGTTCGCTGCTGGGCGCCACGACGAGTGTCGGCGGTCGGCTCGGGAGCCACCAGCACCATCCACGAAGACAGCTACTCACGCCGGCCCAAGCCGTCGCGCGGCAGCGAATTCCGGGGATTCAACTCCGCACTGAACGTTTGTGCTGCCTTCTGCGTCGAATCGGAAAGGAGGGTCGATGGCCAGACGGGGTGCACCGAGAGCCGCCAGCGTCCAGGGGCGGAATCTGGCGGCCGAGGCTGATGTTGGACTGATCCGTACCGTGCTCGTCCTGGGCGGCGTGCCATGGGCCGATCTTGACGATGGGGTGCAGCAAGTACGTCTGAAAATACTGGAATCCGGCGCGAGGTCCGCTTCGGGTGCCATCCGCAGCCCCGCGGCCTGGGTGTCGGTGGTGGCTTCTCGCGTGGCCCTTGACTGGCATCGGGCCCGGTCGAAGGACGCCGGTCTCACTGAGCGACTGGCTCGGCGGTGGGAGCAGCGCCCGCCCGTGGGTCACCCCGAGGACGACCGGCTGCTTGCCCTGGCCGTTGCCGCGGGTCTGGACGAGCTCACTGCGCAGCAGCGCCAGGTATTGACGCTGCGCTACTTCACCGATCTCACGGTGCGGGAAATCGCGGCAGAGGTCGGGATACCGGAGGGCACGGTCAAAAGCCGCCTCCATCACGCTCTTGCAGCCCTGGAAGACCGGCTGCACGACCGGGAGGTCATCTGAAATGTCTCATGAGACCGAAGGTTCTGAAGCGCGGCTGCGCAAGGCCCTGACCTTGATCGGCGACGAGGTTGCACTTCCCGAACCGCCCAAGGAGGGGCTTGCGCGCCGGGCTCGGCTCCGCAGGCAGGCGACCGTCGCCGCAGGCGCTCTCGCAGCAGCTGCCGCGTTGGCAGTCGGTGTTCTCGTGTTCCGCCCGGACCAGCAAGGCCGGTCAACGAGCCCGTCCACTCAGCCCTCGCAGCCGGTTGCAGGCGAGGGCCAGAGCCGCACGGAGTGGATCGCCTGCGCGACAACCATCGCGATCGGCGACGTGGTGGCGGTCGAACCGGGCACCGAGAAGGGCCGGTTGACAATCACCTTCAACGTCCAGGAGTGGCTCAAACCTGCAGGAGGTGCCGACCGGATCGCGATCGATGCCGTCGACCCACGCATCGACGGAGGCCAGGATCCCTGGGAAGTCGGCCAGCATCTGCTCGTTGTGGTGCCGCAGCGTCGCGACATGGTCGTCGACACATTCAGCGGGGACAGGCTGGGGAGGTTCCTCACTCCGGTGAAGCAGGGACTCCCCGACGCTAAAGGCGCGCCCTGCCCGTCGCCCTGGCGGGAAGGGGAGCAGTAGGACCCAGCAACTGCGAAGTTACGCACAGCTATTGACCGGTTACGAACGCATGTGCAGTACTTGGGGCTCGTGTTGCGGGGGGGCCACGGCAACGCAGTTCCTTCAGCACGCCAGCTTGCCGTTGCCGACTGAACGAATACACCTCGCGACACGCTCCTGACCGTATTCGTTCAGACGAGGAAACCGTGAAATCGCGTACACCGAGATGGACCCGTCGCTCCAGCAGCCTTCTCGCGCTCATCGTCACCGGAATCATGGTGGCCGCCGGCATCGCCTGGGCCGCAGCCACCGACAACATGGTCCCCACCGCAAATTACTCACCCCTCTGCGTGGATGACACTCCTGACGGCCCCGGCGGGAACTGCCGCACCGACAATGCCCAGCTCTCCTGGTACGCGGACAGCACCGACGGCAACCCCAACGATGACAAGCTCGAAATGGACGACTTCTACGTTGTCGCCTCAGTGATGGGCGACGAGTACGAGCCGACCGACCTTACGGTCGCCTACGACTCCACGCCGGCCTTCTCCGGCGACAGCGAAACGGACATCGTCTACCAGGAGTGGACCGTCCCGGGCAGCGCCGATGGCGTCACCTGGTGCAACGACGCCGTGGGCGGCTTCACATGCGACCAGCAGTACATCCGCATCGAGCGAGGCGGCTACTACACCCCAGGCATCACCTGCCACGAAACAGGCCACGCAGTCGGCTTGGTGCACGGCAACAACGCATCACCCGCGCTCTCCCAGACCGCCAGTGCGCTCAACTGCATGAAGACCCCAACGAGCTTCGGTGAGCGGCTTGGCACGAACAACAAAGAGAACATCAACAACACGTACTGACGGGAGTCGAGAATCGCATGAGACGCACCCCGCGCATGATCGCTCTGTTCAGCACCGTTGTCGCAACCCTCACCGCCGGGCTCATCGCAGCCCAGCAGGGTGACACATCAGCACACGCCAACGCAGAGAAGATCACGATCGCCCACGGCGCTGACCGCCGGCCGAACACGTCCGCCACCGACTGGGTCACCTACGCCGACCATGTCGTCGTGGTCACCCCCGTCTCTGAGAAGGACATCGCCCCCACCACAACCGAACTCAAACGAGGTGAGGGACTCCTCCTGCGCGACGTAGAACTGCGGGTCGATGACCTGTTGTGGTCGCGCACCGGCTCGCCCAAGGCTCCATCGACGATCGACTGGGCCGCCTACGGGTGGCACTTCAAGGACGGCAGTACCAGCAACCGCTTCAAAATGGCGGGCGAGGACGAATCCCGGCTCGAGCTTGGCCACACCTACGTCATGGCCATCCAGTGGGAGCCAGCCCGATGCACCGAGGGCGACAACGTCCCGGCCGGCTGGCGCGGCCTGGGGGCCAGCTCCACCATCCCCTTCGACAACGGGGTTCTCGGTCAGGGTGAGATGGAGGGAAGGATCCAGTCGGCTGATCAGGCCCGCGCCGCGACAACTGCGGCCGAGGGAAGCCTGGAGGAGCAGATGGCCGGCAAGACATCAGCCGCCCTCACGCAGGCGCTCAGCTCCGCACAGCCCGCACAGCCCGCACAGCCGCAGAACTTCGGCCCAGCGGCGCGCACAACCGCATGTGAATAGCCGGACGCGACCGCCTGTGGTCCCGCGCTTCAGGCGGTCGCACCGCCGGTGACGTAAACCGTCCGGCTCCATGGAACGGCTACGCCCCTGCTGGCCCCTGGGCAGTCCGCACACAGTCCGCAGGACACCCGATCAGGACCGTCTCAGCCCATCGCTGGCCAACAGCAAAAGGCCAGGTCAGCGGCCCGCAGGGAACAACCCCGCAGGTCACCGACCCGGCCCATTACTAGGAGACCAAGAAGGCCTGATCTCTGGTCAGGCCGTCCGGCCTCCGGCTGGACAGCAGGTCAGAGCAGCAATGAGAGAGGCCCGACCGCTTTGAGCGGTCGGGCCTTCTTCTCGTTCGCAGCGCCCACGCCCGAGCCGACGAAGGGGTCGCCGCCTGGACACATGCCCTCGTCCTCATGGAAGGCATGACCTCCGACCGCACCCGCAAGGCGACCACCTCGATCCGTTCCACACACTCGCGATCTACCGGCGCCGCCGCGTCCCCGGCGCGGCAGATCTCGCCCGCCGAGCCCGCGAGGCCCTCGGAGTGCTGTGACCGGATAGGTTCGCCGGGTCTGACGAGGAGACGAGGAGCGGACCGTGGCGGGCGTGGGGGCGGGCGATGAGTGACAACTACCTGACGGTGATTCCGACCGATCCTTACTGGCAGCCCAGTAAGGATGCGGCGGACCGTGCTGCGGTTGTGTTGTCCGGGATGCTTTCTGACGACGACGCCCGACATGGTCTGGAAGCCAAGTGGCACGACAGCGTCGAGGTGGTCCACTGCTTCGCCAACCTGGAGAGGATCTCCTGCTCGCGGTGCGGCACGGAGCTCGCACCTGGCTGGTGGGGTGATGCCGTCTCGCAGTGCTACGACGAGGGCTTCTCGACGCTCATGGTGACGGTTCCCTGCTGCGACGTTGAGACGTCGCTTAACGAGCTGGTGTACGACTGGCCGATGGGGTTCGCGCGGTTCAGGATCGAGGTTTTGTATCCGAACCGGGCTTGGCTGACCAACGGGGAGCTGGCCTCTCTCGCGGGTGCGCTCGGACATCCCCTGCGACAGATTCTCCTCCATATCTAGTGTGATGCGCCAGAAACCCGCCCGCCGAAGGGAAAACCGTGGCTCAGCAGACCGACAACCGCCCCCCAGCCCTCAAGCCGGCGCTCGACTCGATGACCCTGCTGGTCGCGGCCGTCATCGTCCACGACAAGGCCTCCAACCGCGTCGTGCTCCTCCAGCGCAGCGAGAACGCCAAGTTCGCCCAGGGGATGTGGGACCTCCCCGTCGGCAAGAGCGAACCGGGCGAGCCCATCACCGAGACGGCAGTCCGCGAGCTCTACGAGGAGACCGGCCTCACGGTGAGGCCCGAGTCACTCGAGGTCGCCCACATCATCCACGGCGCCTGGGGCGTCGAAGCCCCCAACGGCTTCCTCACCGTCGTCTTCGCCACCCACGAATGGGCCGGCGAACCCGAAAACCGCGAACCCCGCAAGCACTCCCGGGTCCGCTGGGTCGACGTCGACGCCATTCCCGAGGAATTCGTGGAGACCACCGACAGCGCGCTCCATCGCTACCTCGCGGGGGGCCCGGAAGTCTCCCTCAACGGCTGGCAATAGAGCCGCTCCGCCGCTCATTCCCGGCTGCCGAGGGTCGACCACCTGATGACCGCACTGTCATCCAGGAGCATTGCCGCCCGATGCCCGACCGCACCGCCCGCGTCCGCGTGCTCGATCTGTAGCGCCAGTAGTGGAGGGCATCGAAGCCGGGGTGCGGTCGAGCGCGTGGTCTGACCAATTCCCGCCCTTACAGCATCGGATGCTCGGCGCCATCCTCAACCGGAACGGCAACGCCATCGAAGCCGTCCCGGCGGCATCACTCAGGAGGGCATGCGATGACCAGTTCCATTCCATGGGCGGATCGTCTGTCCGCCGGTACCGAGGCGACTCAGGACGACGTCGGGCACTGGTATCGGAACACTCGCGAGGGAAAGGCGTACGTGCCCACGATGATCTGGGGCACGCTCCAGACCAAGGCATACGCCACCGTGATCCTCGACCAGGTCGTCGACTTCCTTGGCATCCCGAACGATGTGCCGGCGGGCGTCGCCAAGCGCATGCAGCGGCAGGAGGTGCTGTACGACGGCGAGCACCACTACGACGTCGTCCTCGGGGAGCAGGCTCTCTACACGAACATCGGCGGCCCCGAAGTCATGAGAGACCAGATCGAGCGCCTCGTGCGAGAAATCGGCCTGTCCTCACTCACGCTCGGGGTCCTTCCTTCCACCGCGCGGGTTGGCCTGTTCCCCGTCCACGGGTTCAGCATCTACGGCGACAGCGACCGGGCGCACGTCGAACTCGTCTCGTCCTCCGTGGACATCACGGAACCGAGCGAGCTCGACCTCTACAGCAAAGCCTTCGCCGCACTGAGCAGTGCGGCATCGTACGGCGACGCCGCCGAGGAGCTTCTGAGGGAGGCACACACCTTCTGGGCCGACACCCCCTCCCAGGAGTAGGCCCATTGCCACATCGGCAGGGGAGCACCCTCGAATCACGCATCGAATGTCCCGTGCCGGCTGGACCTGAGCCCGCCCACGCCCTGGCCGTCACCTGCCATTCGGGACGTTGTCGGTGCCCGTACGGGATTCCGGTACGAGCAGATCAAGGGGTCCCGTGCGCGAAGGCGAGAATGTCCGCGGCCGCGTCGGCGAGGCTTCCGAAGTGACGGTGCACACCGTCCACTGCCATGGGAGCGTTGACTCCCCACACCGTCATGCCGGCCCCCAGCCCGGAGCGCACCCCGGAGGGGGCGTCCTCGATGACCAGACAGTCCTGCGGCTCCGCACCGAGCCGGCGGGCAGCCAGCAGATACGGAACGGGTGACGGCTTTCCCTCGTCGACGGAGGCGGCATCCACGATGACGTCCGGGACCGGCAGGCCCGTCCGGGCGAAGCGTCCGCGTACCCGGTGCTCGTAGTTCGACGTCACCAGCGCCCACGTCCCTGGAGGCAGGGACCCCAGCAGGCCGGCCGCGCCGTCGAAGGCCGTGTACACGCCGGAGCGCACGTCCTCGTCCTCCAGGTCGTGCAGTGCGGCCAGACACCCCGCCGGGTCGCGGTCCGGGGCGACCTGCGCGAAGGTCTCCATGGGCCGTGTCCGCAGCGCCACCCGGTGGACCTCATCGGGGTCCAGCCCGTGCTGCTGCGCCCAGACCCGCCACACCCGGCGCTGGTTGTCCAGAGCGTCGATCAGCGTGCCGTCGACATCGAACAGGACGTACTTCTTGGCTCCGGGCCGAGCCGGCTGACCGGTCATGACTTGATCATGTCATCGACGGACGAATCCTGCGGCTCGTCGGTCCTCGACCGGCCGGAATGAGGGTAACCCCACCACCGATCCGGATGATCGCCCCATCGCACCGGCCCCCGCCCTGCGGACATCCTGGGACGCGATCACGGGCACAGGCGCTCGCAGGCTTACGAGCGTGCGTACCGCGATCCCTGACGCAATGCTCCTCACTGTCCAGGAGACACACATGATCAAACACACGCGGGCACTGGCAGGTTCAATCGCGCTGGCAGTGGCGGCCGTTGTCGCCGTGACCGCGCCGCCGTCATCCGCGCTCACCACCGTCGAGTCCACCGCAACCAGATCCGCCGTCACCGAGTCCACCGATGCAGTCGGCCACACCCGGCTGCGGGAGATCCTGCACCGGCTGACCACGGTCGACGGCGGACCCGGAGCGCTCCTCGAAGTACGGAACGGATTCGGCGACGTGGTGCTGGCCGGCGGTGTCTCGAACGTCGGGAGCCAGGCGCCGATGGACGGTGACAGCAGCTTCCGGATCGGCAGCATGACCAAGCCGTTCGTGGCGACGGTCATGCTCCAGCTGGTGGGCGAACACCGCGTCGAACTCGACGCCCCGGTGGAACGGTACTTACCCGGAATCGTCCGCGGACACGGCAACGACGGCCGGGTGATCACCGTCCGTCAGCTGCTCCAGCACACCAGCGGCCTGCCCGACTACCTCGGCTCCCTCAACCCGCAGGACGTCCTCAAGGACCCGCTGGCCCACTACGACGCCCGCGCGTTGGTGGACATCGCGCTCGCCAACCCTCCGGTCTTCGAGAAGCCGGGCACCGAATGGAGCTACTCCAACACGAACTATCTGCTGGCCGGAATGATCATCGAGAAGGTGACCGGCCGCACCTACGGCGAAGAGATCCAGCGGCGCATCATCGCACCGCTCGGCCTGCACGAGACCTCGGTGCCGGGTGACGCCTCGGCGATCCCAGGACCGCACCCGCGCGGGTACGCCCGGCCTGGCGCGGACGCACCGCTTCTGGACGTGACCGCGATCAATCCCTCGGTCGCGGGTGCGGCCGGCGGGATGATCTCCAGCGGCACCGATATGAACCGGTTCCTGGACGCGCTCGTACGCGGGGAGCTGCTGCGCCCGGCCCAGCTCCGGCAGATGATGACGACCCGGCCGACCGGCGACCCGCACGGCCGGGCGTACGGCCTCGGGCTGGAGAGCAGGCGGCTGCCATGCGGCGGTCGTGTCTGGGGGCACACCGGTGACGTCTTCGGGTACGAGACGGCGAGCGGCGCGACGGTCGACGGCAGGCAGGCGACGGTCATGGTGAATCTCGACCCGGGTGGTTCGGACGCGCAGAGCGACGACATGCAGCGGGCCATCCGGACAGCCCTCTGCGAGAAGTCGCCCACAGCCGCCCGCTGAGGGCTGCCCCACGGAAGACGGCAACGGAGCCCGGCCGCTCCTCCGCGGCAGGGCTCCGTCGGGGTGTGTCTACCGTGCGCGCTCCGCGCCGTCACCGCGCAGCCGGGCCGCCCAGGGGTGGCCGGCGCCCTCCGCCAGGGTGATCGTCTCCGTCAGCCAGGAGCGCCGGCCGTCGCCGAGCACCGGCAGGACGGCCTCGAAGTCCTGTTCGTCCTTGGGCCGTCGCGACCTGGACTTGTACAGGAGCTGCACCTCGGGAGCGACGCGGGGGACTCCGTCCCCGACCTCCCCGCCGAGCCGGTCCAGCGGGAGGCGGATCCTGGGGTCGCGGCGGAACACCCAGTCGTCGCCGTCCACGTCGTCGAGCATGAACTGAACCCGCCACGGCTCGGCCGGGCCCGGCCGGCACCAGATGTCGTGGACCTGCGGCGGCAGCGTCTCGCCCGGGTGCCAGGGCCTCAGCGTGCCGGGCGGATCGGCTGCCCACCACTCCCACCCCGGCAGGATCCGCTGAATGCTCAACTGGTCGCGGCGCAGCATGAGTACGTCGATGTCGCCGTGTTCCCGGTAGGCGCGGCCGACGGCGAGTTCGACCGCGTACCCGCCCGCGATCCACCACGGCGTGCGCAGCGGGGCGAGCAGGCGGACGGCCTCGGCGAGGGACATCGGGTCCCAGGGGCCCCAGGGGGTCTCGGTACGCAGGGCCGTCAGCCCGCCGTGAGGAGGTGACGGAAGCTGTCCGGGTGTTCCAGCAGGTACGTGGCCAGGCTCATGGCCGGCCGGCCGGTGAGCCTCGGTACGGCGTCCGAGACCGTGGCCATCTCGCCGGCCGCGATGGCCTCGTACGACGTCACCCAGCCGGCCACCTCCCAGTCCTGCGCGCCGTACCGGGACCGTGAGGCGTAGGCCTCCTCCCGCGTCTCCGGCACGTAGGTGATGGTCCGTCCGGTGACGCGGCTCAGCTCCTCGGCCGCCTCGGCGAGGGTGAACGCCTCGGGGCCCGTCAGGTCGTACACCTGCCCGTCGTGGGTGGAACCGGTGGGGCCGGTGTCCGCCAGGAGTACGGCGGCCGCGGAGTCGGCGATGTCCTCGTGGGCCACCGCCGCGACCCTGCCGTCGCCGGCCGGTCCGCGCAGTACGCCGTCGGTGCCGGTCATCGCCGGGAGGCCGGCGAGGTACCAGCTGTCGCGCAGGAAGGTGTGCCGGAGGCCGGAGACGCGGATGTGGGCCTCGGTGTCCCAGTGGTCCCGGGCGAAGGTGAAGGTCGCGTCGGGTGCGGCGCCGAGGAAGGAGACGTACACGATCCGTTCGACGCCTGCCGCGACCGCCGCGTCCACGGCCGTGGTGTGCTCCCGCACCCGGTCCGGGCTCTCGTGCGCCGAGACGAGGAACAGCGTGTGCGCCCCGGCCAGGGCCCGGCGCATGGCCTCCCCGCTCCCGTAGGGGGCGGCCGGAGCGGTGTCGGCGCCGGGCAGTTCGGGCAGCCGGGACGGGTCGCGGCCGAGGAGCCGTACGGGGGCGCCGGCCCGGATCAGCCGCTTCGCGACCCGGCCGCCGAGCGCGCCGCTCGCTCCGGTGACGGCGATCAGGGGGCCGTTCTTGGCGCCCTCGGAATCCTCGGGGTGGACTGCTGCGGGGTTCATGCGGGGTCGCCTTCCTTGCGCGGCCAGGGGCGCACCTCCACGACCGCCTCGACCGGAACCGGTCCGTAGATGTGCGGGAACTCCTCGCCGCCGGGCGAGAGCGACTCGTACCGCACGGGCGCCGGCAGCCGTTCGGAGTCGATGACGAGGACCACCAGGTCCTGGTCACCTGCTCCGGCCCGGCTCCCGGCGCCGTACAGCATCTCGGCCACACCGGCGAGCTGGTGCGGCAGCGAGCAGTGGATGAAGCCCTCTTCGTGCAGGGTGCGGCCGCGGGTGGACATCTCGTACGTCCCGATCCCGCGGGCCGCATCCCACAGCGGACCTTCGGTGAGGTGCAGCAATTCGGCCATGGGCCAAAACTAGCCGCGTCGGCGCGTCCTGCGGGCCATCAGCGTGGCCGCCGATCCAGCGACCAGCAGGGCCGCCGCGATCCCGCCGATCACCCATTCACCGCCGCGCGAACCCGTGTTCGGGAGCTCTCCCCCGGGGTGGGGCCGGGGCGGCCAGCTGTGTGTGGCGGTGGGCGTGGGCCGGGGGCCGGGCGTCGACTCCGAGGGGGACGGTCCGGGGCTGTCGGAGGGCGTCGGCGTGGGCGAATCCGTCGGGTTCGGGGAATCCGTCGGGTTCGGCGAGTCCGTCGGCGTCGGTGTGGGCGAGTCCGTCGGGGTCGGCGACGGCGAGGGTTCCTCTCCGCAGTCCGGCAGGTCGCCGTTGAACGGGTAGGCGTGCAGCTCCTGGCCGCCCGACTCCCCCTCCGATGTGTGGGTGAGTGAACCGGCGGTGTAGAAACGGCCGTTGGTGCCGCTCATCGCGAGGGTCGCCACGCTGGACTGCTGCCCGATCAGCACGCTTCCCTGGAACTGGCCGGTGCCCTTCAGCCCGATCGTGGTCGCGTCCGGGAAGTTCCACATCAGGTGCTCACGGAGTCCGGCCTGCGGCAGCGAGCCCATGTACGTGCTGATGTTGCGCGTGCTGCCGTAGACGTTGACCAGTACGGTCGCACCGTCCGGAATGCCGCGGAAGACGATGCCGGCCTGGCCGCCCGCCTCCGTGGTCAGGTCGGCGTCCACCGCGAAGACCTGGAGGTCGGAGGTGCCGTCGCCGGTGAAGTAGGTGTCGGAGCCGTCCTTCTGCACCGTTCCGTTGGCCGGGCGACGGTGGTCCTCGTTGTCGTCGTACGCGTAGCAGTGGCTGGCCGCCGTCAGCTGGTCGCGCAGCGGTGTGTACGGAACGATGGCGTCGGCGTCGTGGACCGCTGCGGGGATCACCGTCCCGCTGAGCCCCTGGGCGTACCGCACCACGCCGTGGTTGTCGCCCTCCTCGGCGAGGAGCCGCTTGCCGCTCTGGACGCTGAGGTCGCCGCCCACCGTCAGGTAGTCGGAACCGTTGGGCGGCGGGACCCTGGATCCCACGCCGGCGACGCCGACGTTGTAGATCTCCGAGGCGCCCTCCCGCTTCATCATGTCGAACTGCCCGAGGGTGACGATCTTGCCCTCGGCCTCCGAGGCGGCCTCCCTGACCAGGTAGTCGCCGCCGACGAAGATGTTGATGTTGCTGTCGTGGTGGGTGACGGGGTCACTGTGGGGGTCCTGCCACATCGAAGGGCAGTCGTCCCCGAGGCACGGGCCGAGCCCCCCGGGCAGGGGGTCGGCGGCCGCGGTGGGCGCGAAGGCCCCCACCATGGCTGCTGCCGCCGCCACTGTCACCGCCGCGCGGTGTTTTTTACCGCTCCTGCGCATTTTCGTTCCCATACAGCGCAATATGCAGCTTTATTCACTATTTATCGGTCATGCCACGCCGGAAGACGGTCCCCCGTCAGTCGAGCGCCGTCGGCCGGACGGGGCTCCCGCGAAGGCCTGATACGCCCTCCCGGCGACGGCCGCCGTCAGCCCGCCAGCAGTTTCGCCTCGACCGCCGGGTCGAGGCCCAGCTGTGGCCGGTCGGGGCGCTGCGGGGCCGTACCGCCGAGTGCGGACAGCCATGCCCAGGTGTCGGCCACCGTCTCGCCGACCGGCCGGCAGCGCAGACCTGTCGCGTGGGCCCGGTCCACATCGCTCCGATGGATGGAGTCGTACAGTTCGCCCGGCGGCAGCCAGACCGGCAGGTCGGTCCAGGGCTCGACGCCCGCCGCGAGGATCCGGCCGGCGTCGGTCCAGCGCAGCTCGGCATCGGAACCGGTGGCACGCACACAGGCGTTCAGCAGCTCGCCCATCGTGGCGTGCCCGGAGCGGCTGACCAGGTTGTACGGGCCGTGCAGCCCCTTCCCGCAGGCGTCCAGGAGCCATTCGGCGAGGTCGCGGACGTCGATGTACTGGAGGGCGAGATCCGGCGTTCCGGGAGCGAGGACGGGGCCGCCTCGGGCGATCCGGGTGAGCCACCAGGGCAGTCTGCCGATGTTCTCCCAGGGGCCGATGATCAGCCCCGCGCGGGCCAGGAGCGCCCGCTCGCCGAAGGCGTCCAGCGCGGCCATCTCACCGCCGCGCTTGGCCAGGGCGTAGGAGACGTCGCCGGCGTCGGGCGAGGCGCCCGCCACCAGGGGGCCGTCCTCGGACAGGCCCGCCGGTGCCGGGAAGTCGTACACGGACCGGCTGGAGACGTACGTGTACCGCGCGGCCCGGCCGGACAGCAGCCGCGCCGCGTCCCGTACGGCCGAGGGTGCGCCGCTCCAGGTGTCGACGACCAGGTCCCAGGTGTGCCTGCCGTCGCCCGGTTCCGCGACTCCGGCGAGCGCGGCCAGGCCGCCCTGCGCGGTGCGGTCGCCGAGCAGTTCGGTCACACCGGGCGGGGGTGCGTGATGGCCGCGGTGGAACACCGTGACCTCCCACCCTCGTGCGAGCGCGGCCTCGGTGACGGCCCGTCCGACGAATTCCGTACCACCCAGTATCAGAAGCCTCATGACATCGACTCTGCCCGCCCGCGCCCCGGCCGGGAACGATCCTCGCTCTGGGCTGAATCCTCCAGGAGCGGAACGGAAAGGGGTACGGACGCCAGGGCAGGACGGGAACGGGGGCAGCGCGGGAGCGGTTCCGGTTCCCGGTCAGGAGCGGGCGAGCGGGCTGCGGTTGCGCAGCAGCCACTGGTGGTACCCGGCCGCCCGCTGGGCCGCCTCCCGGTAGGCGGCCTCCAGTTCCCCGTACACCGCCGTCATGTCGGCGCCCGGCCGGGAGACCAGCAGCAGCCGGACGGCGAGCGGGTCGTCGCGCAGCGGACGGATCGCCATGTCGTCGCGCGGGCCCGAGGTCGGCTGGCACGGGGCCACCGCCTCGCCGAGGACGACGAGGGAGGCGGCGGTGAGGTAGTCGCCGTGCAGCACGGTCGGCGCGACACCGGCCGCACCGAACATCCGGCGCAGCCCGTCCCACTCGCCGTCCACCGTGGGGTCGACCATCCAGCGGTCGGCGGCCAGGTCGGCCAGGTCGACGACCTGGAGCGCGGCGGCCGGATGATCGCGGGCCATGGAGATGAACTGCGGTTCACGGTCCAGGAGCACACGCTGCTCCAGGCCGTCCGGGACGGACAGCGGGCAGCCCTCCACCTCGTGCACGAACGCCACGTCGAGCCGGCCCGCGTCGACCGCGCGCAGCAGGGCGTGGGCCGACACGTCCACCCGGAGCGAGATGTCCGTCCCGGGCAGCCGGAGCCGCAGCCGGCGCAGCCACACGCCGATGACGCGGCTGGCGGTGCAGCCGATCCGCAGCCGCGGTCCGCCCGACCGGGCGGCGTCCGCCTCGGCTCTGGCGTCGGTGACCAGGGCGCTCATGCCGTCGACCAGGGGACGGGCCCTGCTGAGGACGGCCCGGCCGAGCAGGGTGGGGCGGCAGCCGGTGCGTTCGCGGGTGAACAGCTCGGCGCCCAGGGAGTTCTCGATCCGTCGCAGCTGTGTGGTGAGCGAGGGCTGGCTGACGCCCAGTCTTCGGGCCGCCCGGTGCAGGCTTCCGGTGTCGGCGATGGCGCACAGCGCCCTGAGGTGCCTCACCTCAAGCTCCATGCTGCCGAGAGTAGGGCGGCGGGACCCTGGGCACCAGACGTCGCAATCCCATCAAAAGGCTTCAATTCAGAGGCTGTTGATATGCCGGACACCATCCGTGCGCCCGGCGGGCCCACCGGGGCGATAGGGCGGCGCTATCAGCGGTTGGCATCATCCGCCGGGGCTCCGCTTCCCCGACACTCTCTGCGTACCGTCCCCGTCCGAGTCCGATCATCGGACGGGTCCTCTGACAGGTAACTGGTAGGAGAAACCCCCCATGAGACACCCCAGGACCGTCATGTCGGCCGTGATCGGCCTCGGCTTCGGGCTCGCCGCCGCGCTGGGTACCGCCCCCGCGATCGCCACCCCGGCCCCCGCCGCTCCCCCCACCTCCGCCTCCGCCGCCCACGTGGCGTACACCTCTCACTCCGGATCGCACGAGAGCGCGGCCGCCAACAAGGCCTTCTTCGAAGCGGTCGCGAGGTCCGTCGCCGAGAAGCGCGCCGCGCATCCGGGCGTCCAGGCCGTCACCATCGTCTACAGCACCGCCAACGCCCCGAGCTTCCGCACCCAGATATCCAACAGCGCGCAGATCTGGAACAGCTCGGTCTCCAACGTCAGGCTCCAGGAAGGCTCGAACGCCGACTTCGCCTACTACGAGGGGAACGACCCGAGCGGCTCGTACGCGAGCACCGACGGGCACGGCAACGGCTACATCTTCCTGGACTACGCGCAGAACCAGCAGTACGACTCGACCCGGGTCACGACCCACGAGACCGGGCACGTGCTCGGCCTGCCGGACGACTACTCGGGCCCGTGCAGCGAGCTGATGTCCGGCGGCGGACCCGGCCCGTCGTGCACCAACCCGTACCCGGACGCCAATGAGCGCAGCCAGGTGAACTACCTGTGGCAGAACGGCTTCGCGGCGGCGCTCGCCCGCAGCGGTTCCTGACTCGACGGGTGGGGCCACCTCGCAGGACGAGGCGGCCCCACCCGCCCCGCCCCGCACCGGGGCGGCCCCACCCGCTCCGGTGCGCCTTCACCCCTCGCCTTCACCCGCTGCCGTCCCCCACCGCCGTCATCCGCCGGTGAATTCGGTACGGACGAGGGTCAGCAGTTCGTCCTCCGTCATCCCGAGCCCACGGGCTTCGCCGGCCACTTCGCGCACCAGTTCCAGCAGCCTGGCGCGGTGCGGGGAGGCGCCGGGGGCGACAACCGCGCCGCGCCCCCGGCGCAGTTCGATCAGCCCCTCCTCGCGCAGCCGCTGGTAGCCGCGCAGGACCGTGTGCACATTGACGCCGAGCGACTCGGCGAGGACCCGGGCGGCGGGCAGCCGTTCACCGGGGGCAGCCGCTCCGTCGGCGACGGCGCGGCGCACACAGGCCGCGATCTGGTCGCCGAGCGGCACGGTGGAGGTCGGGTCGACCTTGAAGAGCATGGTCAGCGCCCCGTTCGGCGCTGGTCGATCAGGGTGTTGAGGAGCGCGGCACCGGTCGCCGAGTCGTCGACCGTGACCGCGAAGTCCCGGCCGCCTGCCAGCCGGGCCACGATCCCCTCGCCCGAGCGGATGATGACTCCCGTACGCCCCGGACGGATCCGGTAGCCCCAGCCCCCGTACTCGGCGAGCGGGCGGATGTCCCGGCTGGCCGCCGCCTCGATCCGGTCGAGCGGGACCCGGATGAGCGGCCACGGCAGCATGCCGGAGACGGTGATGCCTCGCCGGTCCACGGTGACGTACGGGCGGGCGAAGGTCGCGAGGACCAGCCCGGCGACGAGCGCCGGAACCGCGGCGATCCAGCCCACGGTGAGCAGCAGGGCGAGGCCGCCGCCGAACACCAGGAGCGCGGTGAGCGGCAGCCACCACGAGCCGGCACCGCGCGCCCAGCCGGCAACCTCCCCGGCGGCCAGCGCGATCCGCTCCCCCTCCCCGCCGCGACCGTCCGCCGCAGGCTGCTCCGGTACGGGAATCAGCGCGCCGGTCAGCAGCCCCAGCCCGAAGCCGATTGCGGCGACGCCCACGGCCGCGGCCAGTTGCCACATCGGGAACGTGACGCCCTGCGCCCGCCCCTGGGCGTCCTGGGCGGCATCCACGTTGATGAGCAGGACGACCGCCATGAGGTAGCCGAGGGATCCGGCGGCGGCGTATCCGCTCGCGAGCATCCTGCGGAACGCGGAGCCGTAGAACTTCCCCCTGACGGCCATCAGGACCCACAGGACGCCGGCCCCGGCGAGCAGCACCGTGGTGACGACGATGTACGAGGCATGGCCCGCGTGGTCGTCCACCCGGCCGCCGCCCGTGAAGTGGCTGGCCAGCTGCGCGGGAAGCCGGTCGCGACGGGTGACGAAGAGGATCAGGTCGACGGCGAGCGCCAGCAGGAACGGCAGTGCGGCGAGGACTACGCGGCCGGTGTTCTTACGGTTCATTAAAACCTCCATTGTTCGCATGCTAGTAGAACAATGGAGGTGACGCAATGACCTGGCGGATGGACCGCATGGGCAACAGCGAACCGGCCCGACGGCGTGATGCCGTCGGGCCGGTTCAGGGGGTTCGGGGGGTTTGGGGGAGGTTCGGTGGTTGCGGTCGTTGCAGTGGTTGCAGTGGTTGCGGTGGCTGCCGCGGTCAGGCCGTTTCGAGCGGGAAGGCACCCCGGTGGCCGGTGCCCGCGCCCTCCGCCGGGCGGGGCTCGAACTCGCGGCAGCTCCAGACCTCCTGGACGAACCCGCTGCGCCGGTCCCACAGACCGAGGACATCGTCCTCGCCGGCCGTCCCCCGGTACGCCTCCTTGGCGCCCCGGAAGCAGGCCAGGCCACCGGAGAGGCCGCGACCGGGCGCCGGGAAGTAGTCGGAGAAGGCGCAGGCGATGCAGGTCTGGAGGCGGACGCCGGGCGGGAGGGCTCGCTGGATCGTGGCGAGCGCGGCCCCGAAGTCGCTCTCGGCCCGGTGGGAGCGGAACGACGCCCCGCCGAAGTGGAGCTCCAGATAGAGGTACGGGTCGGGCCTGCGCAGCGACAGCAGGCAGCTGAGGGTCGCCTGATGGACCGTCCCGTCCGCGGTGACCGGGAACGGCAGGTCCCATTCCAGGACGCAGTCGTTGAGCGCCCCGTCCGCCAGGGCGAACATCCCGCTCTCCGGCGGCGCGCCGGCCACCGGGCGGAGGCTGTCGAAGCCCTCACCCTCGAAGTCGACGCCTCTGATGCGGATCCGGAGCTGCTGTCCGTCGGTGGTGAGGATGACGGCATCGGAGCCCTCTCGGTCCCGGTACCACCCTGCCCACGACTCATCTGTCATGGGCAGGGACTGTAGCCCGTGCCTCCGACACTCTCCGTCGGCGCCCTCCACTTCTCCTCCGCTCCCCCTCCACCTCGCCCCGCGCCCCCTGTGACCTCGACCGATCGCCGACCGGCGCGCGTCCGGCTCGCGTTCGGTGCGGGTCCGGCCGAGTTCGGCCCGGGTCCGGCCCGAGTTTCGGCGCGGGTCCGCCCCGCGTTCGGCCCGGGTCCGCCCCGCGTTCGGCCCGGGTCCGGCCGAGTTTCGGCGCGGCTCCGGCCCGAGTTTCGGCGCGGCTCCGGCCCGAGCAGGACCCTCGCAGCGGTCCGGGGTGCCCGTCCCGCTCACCGCCGGGTTCGCCCACCCCCTCGGGCACCGAAGACCCCCGCCTCGCCCAGCCGCCCTCAACCCGCGTACATCCTGGTTGTGTTGAGGCCGTCCCGGCTCCGCGGGGGTCTCCCCCAGCTCCTTTCTCCGCTCCCCCGGCGCCGGGGCGCGGCTCGGTCCGGCTGCGTACTCCGTACCGGCTCCTTCCTCGTATCCTCCGCACGGGCTCCGGCCCCCCGCTCGTGCCCATCCGTGTCCGCGACGTCCCGCGCGCCCCCTTTCCTCTGTCACCGCTTCCGTTTGCGGTGCGCCGGCCTGCGTCCGCTTCCTCTTCCCCTGCTCCCTCCTCCCCTGCTCTTCCCTCCCTTCTCGTCTCTTCTCTTCTCGTCTCTTCGCAGTACGTCCGGTCAGTACGTCCTGCGGGTGACGAACTCCGCCAGGGCCAGGAGGTCGCCCCCGGCCGTCAGGTCGGGCACGGCCCTGGACAGGTGATGGACCGCACGTGCCATCCGGTCCGCGGCACAGTTCTGCGCCCAGTCGCGGCCGCCGGCCCGGTCTACGGCGTCGGCCGCGCGGCTCACCTCGGCGCGCGTGTTCATGGCGCCCCGGTAGAGGGCGGCGAGCTCCGCCGAGGCCGGAGCGCCCGAGGTGAGCGCGGCGACCACCGGCAGGGACTTCTTGTGGGCGCTGAGGTCGGCGCCGACCGGCTTCCCGGTCCTGGCAGGGTCCCCCCAGATGCCGATCAGGTCGTCGATGAGCTGGAAGGCCAGGCCGGCCTCCCGGCCGAAGCCGTCCATCGCGCCGACGGCACGCTCGTCGACGCCCGCGTAGAGCGCGCCCAGAGCGCAGGCGCAGCCCAGCAGCGCACCCGTCTTCGCCGTGGCCATGGCGAGGCACTCGTCCAACGAGACCTCGTCCGGGTCGCGTTCCTCGAAGGCGCAGTCGGCCTGCTGGCCCGCGCACAGCTCGATGATGCACGTCGAGAGCCGGGCCGAGGCGCGCGCCGAAACCGCCCGGGGGTCCTCGGCGAGGATCCGCTGGGCGAGGGCGAGCATGGCGTCGCCGGCGATGACGGCGTCCGGAATGCCGAAGACCGTCCAGGCCGTGGCCCGGTGGCGGCGGGTGCGGTCCTCGTCGATGACGTCGTCGTGCAGCAGCGTGAAGTTGTGGGCCAGCTCCACGGCGACGGCCGCCCGCACGGCTTCTGCGGGGTCACCGCCGAGTGCCCGGGTCGCGGCCAGGACGAGTGCGGGCCTGATCGCCTTGCCCGCGCCCCCGGCCGCGGGGCTGCCGTCGGCGTGCTCCCACCCGAAGTGGTACATCGCGACGCGCCGGATCGAGCCGGGCAGGGAGGCGACCGCGGCTCGCAGCTGCGGATCGACGAGGGTCCGGGTGTACTCCAGAAGGGCCGCGGCCTCGTCGCCCTCGGTCGCGGCATCTGTTCGGGTCATGGTCAATCGGTCACCCCGGTCATTGCCGTCCCGGCCCCCGGTCGTTGCCGTCCCGGGGCCGGGGACGTGGGTGGTGGCTGTGGGTTGCGCGCGCTGCGGCCGTGGGGCCCGGACCGCAGGGTCCGGGCCCCCGGACCTCACCGCCAGCGGCTGACCTCGACGTTCTCCAGGACGCCGAGGGCGTCCGGCACGAGTACGGCCGCGGAGTAGTAGGCCGTCACGAGATAGGAGATGATCGCCTGCTCGTCGATGCCCATGAAGCGGACCGACAGACTGGGCTCGATCTCGTCGGGGATGCCCGTCTGCTGGAGTCCGATGACGCCCTGTTCGGCCTCGCCGGTCCTCATGCAGATGATCGATGTGGTGCGGGCGTCGGTGACCGGGATCTTGTTGGACGGGAAGATCGGGACGCCGCGCCAGGCCGGCACGTGGTGCCCGCCGATGTCCACGCTCTCCGGCACCAGGCCGCGCTTGTTGCACTCGCGGCCGAAGGCGGCGATGGCCCTCGGGTGGGCGAGGAAGAGCTTCGACCCGCGGCGGCGCGACAGCAGTTCGTCCATGTCGTCGGGGCTGGGCGCCCCGTTGTGCGGCTGGATCCGCTGGCCGTAGTCGCAGTTGTTGAGCAGACCGAACTCGCGGTTGTTGATCAGTTCGTGCTCCTGGCGCTCACGCAGCGCCTCGACCGTGAGCCGCAACTGCTGCTCGGTCTGGTTCATCGGCTGGTTGTAGAGGTCGGCGACCCTGCTGTGGACCTTCAGCACCGTCTGCGCGACGCTCAGTTCGTACTCGCGGGGCGCCGACTCGTAGTCCACGTACGTGTGCGGGACGACGGCTTCGCCGACATGGCCCGCGGACAGGTCGATCTCCGCCTCGCCGTACTGGTTGGTGCGCTGGTGCGGGATGGCCAGCAGCGCGGCGAGGTGGGTGCGCAGCGGCTCGGCGCGCTCGGCGAGGTTGAGTACATCGGCCCGGCTCAGTGTCAGCACCGTGCACGCGGTGACGGCGCGGGCGGTGTACTCCCAGACGGCGTCGCCCTCGATGAGGGAGTGGTCGCCGAAGTAGGCACCGTCCGCATGGACCCCGAGCACCGTCTCGTCCCCGTAGGGACCGGTGCCGATCTTCTCGACCTTTCCATGTGCCAGCAGGAAGACCCGGTCCGCCGCCTCACCGGCCGTGGCCAGGAGCTCTCCGGCGGAGATGTCGCGCTGCTCGCACCGCCTGGCCAGCTCGGCCAGCACTTCCTCGTCCCCGAAGTCCCTCAGGGCCGGAAGCTCACCGAGCTCCGCGGGGATGACCGAGACGCGGTCACCGGTCTGTACGAAAGTCACCCGGCCGTCCCCGACCGAGTAGCTCAGCCGGCGGTTCACCCGGTATGTGCCGCCCTGCACCTGGACCCACGGAAGCATCTTCAGCAGCCACCGTGAGGTGATCTCCTGCATCTGCGGAGCGGACTTGGTGGTCGTCGCGAGGTTCCGCGCGGCTGCCGTGCCAAGACTCTGCTGCGGCGGCACCTGCGTGTTCTGAACCTCTTCACCAACGGACATCTGGCGTCCTCTCGATTCATCGGCTGACCTGCGAGAAGAAGCCTTTCAGCAGAGCACTCCACACGCCATTACACAAAAGAGTGTGACTAGTCGGGCTTTGGGCTGGGCACAACGCTGCGCGATACCGGCAACCCGGTTAATTTGTATCCCGAATGCAAATTCACCTACCGTGACCGCCATGCGGCTGACGAGATTCACCGACGTGGCGCTGCGCGTACTGATGCGCCTCGCCGTCGTCGAGAACGAGGCCCCGCCGACCACCCGGGAGGTGGCGGCGACCATGCAGGTGCCGTACTCCCACACCGCGAAGGTCGTGGCCCGCCTCCAGCACCTCGGCCTGGTCGAGACGCGCCGCGGCCGCGGCGGCGGACTCGCCCTCACCGGGGCCGGCCTCGCCGCCTCCATCGGCGGGCTCGTCCGTGAGCTGGAGGGGCCGGGCGACGTCGTCGAGTGCGAGGGCGCCACCCCGTGCCCGCTGCGGTCGGCCTGTCGGCTGCGCGGCGCCCTGCGCGAGGCGACGGAGGCCTTCTGCGCCTCGCTCGACCCGCTCACCGTCGCCGACCTGGTCGCCTCCCCGACCGGTCCGCTGCTGCTCGGCATCAGCAGCGGACCGCCGCCGGCCGGCTGAACCACCCCCGCCACACCGGGCCCACCGCCCGGTTCCTACACTGCTCATAAATACGCATCTCAGATGCCAATTCTGAATCCCGAGGAGTCACGATGCTCTCCGAGCCGTCGACCGCCACCGTCCGTGCCACTCTCCCCGCCGTCGGCGCGGCCATCGGGGACATCGCCGATCTCTTCTACCGCAAGCTGTTCGAAGCCCATCCCGAGCTGCTGCGCGACCTCTTCAACCGCGGCAACCAGGCCTCCGGCACCCAGCGCCGGGCGCTCGCGGGCTCCATCGCCGCGTTCGCGACCCAGCTGGTCGAGCACCCGGACACCCGCCCCGACGTGATGCTCGACCGCATCGCGCACAAGCACGCCTCCCTCGGCGTGACCGCCGCCCAGTACGACGTCGTGCACACCCATCTGTTCGCGGCCATCGCCGAGGTGCTCGGCGACGCGGTGACCCCCGAGGTCGCGGCCGCCTGGGACGAGGTCTACTGGCTGATGGCCAACGCGCTGATCGCCATCGAGGAGCGGCTGTACGCGCAGCAGGGCGTCGTCGCCGGTGACGTCTGGCGCGACTGGGTGGTGGCCGACCGCACCGAGGAGACCGAGGACGTCGTCACCTTCCGGATCCGCCCGGCCGACGGCGCGCCCGCCCCCGGCTTCCGCCCCGGCCAGTACGTGTCCGTGCAGACCGAACTCCCCGACGGCGCACGCCAGATACGCCAGTACAGCCTCTCCTGCGCCCCCGGCTCCCCGCTCCGCTCGATCACGGTCAAGCGGGTGCACGGCGCCGGCGCACCCGACGGCGAGGTCTCACGACACCTGCACGCGCACGTCCGGCCCGGCGACCTGCTCCGGGTCTCGGCCCCGTACGGCGACCTCGTACTGAAGTCCTCCGACGCCCCGCTCCTGCTCGCCTCCGCGGGCATCGGCTGCACCCCGGTACTGGCGATGCTGGAGCACCTCGCCGAAACCGGTCACCGCACCCCGGTCACGGTGGTGCACGGCGACCGCTCCCCCGCCGGCCACGCGCTGCGCGCCGACCACGCGGCGCTCACCGGCAAACTCCCCGACGCCTCGGCGCACTTCTGGTACGAGGACCCGGAGCCGGGCCACCCCGCGGACCGGACCGGCCTGGTCGACCTGGGCGGTCTGGCGATCGCGCCGGGCACCCACGCCTACCTCTGCGGCCCGCTGCCCTTCATGCGGTCCGTGCGCGCCCAGCTGCTCGCCCAGGGAGTCCCGGCGGCCGACATCCACTACGAGGTGTTCGGCCCCGACCTGTGGCTCGCCCAGGACTGAAACCGGTCCGGTGCTCGTGGAATTGACCGGATCGGCTCGCACAGCGCCCGAACAGGGGCCCGCAGTTCCCCCGTAACTGGTCCGGGCCCCTGTCCATCGGGTACAAGCGCTGTACGGACACACTCCCCCCACGCACCCAAGGAGTCGGCCATGTCCTCACCCATGTCCGCGAGCACCTTCCTCGCCGCGCTGAAGAACGAGGGGCTCACCGTCGTCCAGGTCGGCGACTGGCGTACCCACAACCGCAATCACAAGGGCCCCTGGGGGCCGGTCAACGGCGTGATGATCCACCACACCGTCACCAGGGGAACCGAGGCCACGGTCCGGATCTGCCGCGACGGCTTCTCCGATCTGCCGGGGCCGCTGTGCCACGGCGTCATCGCCAAGGACGGCCGGGTCCATCTGGTCGGCTACGGACGGGCCAACCACGCCGGCCTCGGCGACGACGACGTCCTGCGCGCCGTCGTCGCCGAGAAGGGCCTGCCGTCGGACAACGAGGCCAACACCGACGGGAACCGGCACTTCTACGGTTTCGAGTGCGAGAACCTCGGCGACGGCAGGGACCCCTGGCCCGGCGACCAGCTCGAAGCCATCGAGAAGGTCTCGGCCGCGATCTGCCGCCACCACGGCTGGACCTCCCGCTCGGTCATCGGTCACCGGGAGTGGCAGCCCGGGAAGGTGGACCCGCGCGGTTTCTCGATGACCTCCATGCGCGCCCGGATCCACGAGCGCCTCAAGTAGACCGGGGGCCGGTCCTGCCGCACCACGTCCACAATGGGGGCATGCCCGCCACGCCCTCCGGACTCCCCGGCCTCTCCCGGCTGCAGCCGCTGCTCCCCTCGCCCCTGCAGCCGGCCGAGGACGAGCGCTTCGCACGGCACGGCGTACGCCTGCTGCTCAAGCGCGACGATCTGATCCACCCGGACCTGCCGGGCAACAAGTGGCGCAAGCTCGCCCCGAATCTGCTCGCCGCCGCCGGGCGGCCCGTGCTGACGTTCGGCGGCGCGTACTCCAACCACCTGCGGGCCACCGCCGCCGCCGGCCGGCTGCTGGGCTTTCGCACCGTCGGCGTCGTCCGCGGCGACGAGCTCGCACACCGCCCGCTCAACCCCTCGCTGGCCCGGTGCGCGGCCGACGGCATGCGGTTGCACTTCGTGGACCGGCAGACGTACCGCGCCAAGGCCGATCCACAGGTCCTGGCGGGGCTGCTGAGCGCCCACGGGGAGTGCGAGGTCATCCCGGAGGGCGGCAGCAACGCCCTGGCCGCACAGGGCTGCACAGCGCTCGGCCTCGAACTGCGGGATGCGGCCGATGTGGCTGCGGTGGCCTGCGGCACCGGCGGCACCCTCGCCGGACTCGCCGCCGGACTTCCGCCCGGACAGCGCGCCCTGGGCATCCCGGTCCTGCGCGGCGGCTTCCTGGGGGACGCGGTACGGGAGCTGCAGCGGGAGGCGTTCGGTGGCCCGGCCGGCACCTGGTCCCTGGACGAGCGCTTCCACTTCGGCGGCTACGCCCGCGCCACCCCCGAACTGCACTCCTTCGCCGACGACTTCGAGGACCGGCACGGGCTGCCCGTCGAACGGCTCTATGTGGCCAAACTCCTCTACGCGCTCACCGTGCTGGCCGGCGAGGGCGCGTTCCCCGCGGGCTCCTCGGTCGCCGCCGTGATCACGGGGCGCCCGGACGACGCCCCGCAGGATCAACGGTCGGACTCCTCCCGGTAGGCCGCGGCCTCCTCCAGGTCGAGGCGCCTGAGCAGGGTCCGCATCATCTCGTCGTCGATGCTGCGCTCGTCCCGCAGCCGTACGAAGACCTCGCGCTCCGCCTCGATCATCTCGCCGGCCAGCCGCCGGTAGGTGTCGTCCGCCGACTCCCCCGTCACCGGATTGGCCGCGCCGAGCCGCTCCCACACCGCGTTGCGGCGCCGCTCCAGGACGGTGCGCAGCCGGTCGGTGAGCGGCTGGGGCAGACAGTTGCGCTGATCGGTGAGCAGTGTCTCCAGCCGTGCCTCGGCAGCCGTGGACGCCTCGCTCTGCGCCTGCGCCTCGGCCAGTGTCTCGGCCTGCCGGTCCCGTCCAGGAAGCTTCAGTACACGCACCAGGAGCGGCAGCGTGAGCCCCTGGATGACCAGGGTGCCGATGACCGTGGTGAACGTCAGGAACAGCACCAGGTTGCGGGCCGGGAACTTCTCGCCGCCAGAGGTGACCATCGGGATGGAGAAGGCGATGGCGAGCGAGACGACACCGCGCATCCCGGCCCAGCCGACGATCAGCGGCGCGGTCCAGTCGGTACCGGGCTCCCGCTGCCTGATCCGTCTCGACAGCCACCGGGGCAGATAGGTCGCCGGATAGACCCAGACGAACCGGACCACGACAACGGCGAGGAACACCGCCACCGCGTACCAGAGGGCCTCCGTGAGGGCGTACGTACCGAGGCCCTTCAGTACGAAGGGCAGCTGGAGGCCGATCAGGGCGAAGACGGCGGACTCCAGGATGAAGGCGACCATCTTCCAGACGGCGGCCTCCTGGAGCCTGGTGGCGAAGTCCACCTGCCAGGAGCGGTGGCCCAGATAGAGCGCGACGACGACCACGGCGAGCACTCCCGAGGCGTGCACGCGTTCGGCCGCCGCATAGGCCACGAACGGGATCAGGAGCGACAGGGTGTTCTGGAGCAGGGGCTCCTTGAGGTGCGTACGGAGCCAGTGCAGCGGGACCATGAGCAGCAGGCCGACCCCGACGCCGCCGACCGACGCGAGGAGGAACTCGCCGATCCCGGCGCCCCAGCTCATCCCCTCGCCCACGGCGGCGGCGAGAGCCACCTTGTAGGCGGTGATCGCGGTGGCGTCGTTCACCAGGGACTCGCCCTGCAGGATCGTCGTGACCCGCGCGGGCAGGCCGACCCGGCGGGCGATGGCCGCGGCCGTGACGGCGTCCGGCGGCGCGATCACGGCTCCCAGCACCAGCGCGGCGGTGAGCGGCAGATCGGGTACCAGCCGGTAGGCGAGCCAGCCCACCGCGACGGTCGCGAACAGCACATAGCCGACGGAGAGCAGGGCGACGGGACGGAGATTGGCCCGCAGGTCGAGGTACGAACTGTCCACGGCGGCCGTGTAGAGCAGGGGCGGCAGCAGCAGCGGCAGCACGATGTGCGCGTCCAGCGTGTACGTCGGCACCCCCGGCACGTACGAGCCGATCAGCCCCATGGCCACCAGCAGGAGGGGTGCGGGCACCGGCGTGCGGCGGGCGAGACCCGCCATCGCCGCACTGGCAGCGACCAGTGACACCAGTGGCAATGCGTCCATCTCACGGTCCTCGCATCCGTCGTAACCTGGCCATCATGAGCGAGTGCCCGCACGTAACGGACCTGCCGCGCCCCGAGCCCACACCCCTCGGTGAGACCTGTGCCGCGTGCCGGGCGGCGGGCACCCACCCCGTGCAACTGCGACTCTGCCTGGTCTGCGGCCATGTCGGCTGCTGCGATTCGTCACCCCGGCAGCACGCCACGGCACACTTCAGGGAGACCGGCCACCCGGTGATGCGGAGTTTCGAGGCCGGCGAGAGCTGGCGCTGGTGCTTCGAGGACGGTTCGATCGTCTGACGTCTGGGTACGTCAAACCGGCGCCTGTTGTTCGTAATTGACTGCCGCCGACCACTAGCCACTGTGCGTACTCATGGGCTTACCATGAGTGACAGTCGCGGGATGGGGTCTCGGCGACACGGCATCATGGATCGCGATAGCGTCGCCGGACCAAGAACCGAAGACGTACCGCATGGCTCCGGGCACTCTTCCCGGATCCTCGAATGAGTTTGTGCCACCTTGGAGGTGAGGGTGTCCCAGATCGCAGGCGAGCCCGGGAATCAGGACTTCGTAGAGGTCCGGCTGCCCGCTGCGGGTGCCTACCTGTCGGTGCTGCGTACGGCTACGGCCGGCCTCGCAGCGCGCTTGGACTTCACTCTCGACGAGATCGAGGATCTTCGCATCGCGGTCGACGAGGCCTGCGCGATCCTGCTTCAGCAGGCCGTGCCGGGTTCCGTCCTCAGCTGCGTCTTCCGTCTCGTCGACGATTCACTCGAGGTGACGGTTTCGGCCCCGACGACGGACGGCCGGGCCCCGGAGCGCGACACCTTCGCCTGGACGGTGCTCTCCGCACTGGCCGGAAAGGTCGATTCCTCGGTAGCCGATGACCGTACGGTCAGTATCAGCCTGTACAAACAGCGCGGCGCGGGACCCGGGCCGGCGTGAGCAACGGGAACGGGGACGGTCCTGTGCGGGACGAGACGATCCGACCAGGGGTGGTGCGCGCAGCAGGCATCCCGGAGCAGCAGGCCTTGCCTCATCCGGTGGACGGGGCGGATCTGCCCCGTGCCGTGGACGGGGCGAACGGGCCTGCTGGCCGTACGGTCGTGGTGGAGCAGTCGCAGGCGGAGCGGGCAGGCCAGATGAGCGAGCACGGACACCACGATCCACACGACCGCAGCGCGGCGCGGGCGTTGTTCATCGAGCTGGGCAAGCTGCCCGACGGCTCGGCCGAGAAGGCGGAGCTGCGCAACCGGCTGGTGCGGATGCACCTGCCGCTCGTGGAGCACCTGGCCCGGCGCTTCCGCAACCGCGGTGAGCCGCTGGACGACCTGACCCAGGTCGCCACGATCGGGCTGATCAAGTCCGTGGACCGGTTCGACCCGGAGCGGGGCGTCGAGTTCTCGACGTACGCGACGCCCACGGTCGTCGGTGAGATCAAACGTCACTTCCGCGACAAGGGCTGGGCGGTGCGTGTGCCGCGCCGGCTCCAGGAGCTGCGGCTCTCGCTGACCACGGCGACCGCGGAGCTCTCCCAGCAGCACGGCCGCTCGCCCACGGTGCACGAGCTGGCGGAGCGGCTCGGCATTTCCGAGGAAGAGGTCCTGGAGGGCCTGGAATCGGCCAATGCGTACAGCACGCTCTCGCTGGATGTGCCGGACACGGACGACGAGTCACCCGCGGTCGCGGACACGCTCGGCTCCGAGGACGAGGCGCTGGAGGGGGTCGAGTACCGGGAGTCGCTCAAGCCGCTGCTGGAGGACCTGCCACCGCGGGAGAAGCGGATTCTGCTGCTTCGCTTCTTCGGCAACATGACCCAGTCGCAGATCGCGCAGGAGGTCGGCATCTCGCAGATGCACGTGTCGCGGCTGCTGGCCCGCACGCTCGCACAGCTGCGCGAGCGGCTGCTCGTGGAGGAGTAGGAAGGCAGGGGCACGGGCGGACGGCGTCCACCGCGGCCGGCCGCCCGTCTCCGGCCGTCGACGGGCCGGGCCCCGGCGCGCGCGGCCTCAGGCCCTCACTTACGCGGTTTCAAGCCCTTACCTACGCGGCCTCAGGCCCCCACGTACGCGGTCTCAGGCCTCGGTGTCCGCATCGGGGGTCGCGCCCGGCCGGCGGATGCCGAGGGCCTCGATCGTCGCGGGCCTGGCCAGCTGGTAGAGCGCGGTCAGCGACGCGGCCGCGAGGACGATCCCGGCCGGGATGAGCACACCGTGGGACCGCAGCAGCGTCCAGGCCACAGGCAGCGCGATGATCTGCGTGATGAGCGCCGGTCCACGGCTCCAGCTGCGGCGCAGCAGCAGTCCGCGGGCGGCGACCAGCGGGATCGCGCCGAGCGCGATCAGGGTCAGCCCGCCCATCTCCGCCTGCGTCGGGCTGTCGGGGCGGCCGAGCAGTCCCATGACCAGCAGGTAGATCCCGCCGGCGACGAGTGCCGCGCCCTCCAGGGCGCTGAGGCCGGCCACGACCGCGATCCTGGCCGGTTTCGCAGGTTCGGCCGAGGGCATCGGAGAGGGCGTGTTCGCTTGCGTACTCACCCTTGCAGACTGACATCCCGGACCCGCGAAAGCGAAGCCGGGGTCGCAACGTCACGGACGGCCACACCAGCAGCGGCCCGCGCCCTTCCCCCAACGCGCCCAGGCCATTACCGAGCGTGAGGGTCACCGGGCAGGACTTCAGACCGGTACCCCGCGGTAGGTAGTCTGGCGGTCATGCGCGCACTTCTTGTGGTCAATCCAGCTGCTACCACCACCAGTGCGCGGACCCGTGACGTGCTCATTCATGCACTGGCCAGCGAAATGAAGATCGAGGCCGTCACCACGGAGTACCGCGGGCACGCCCGCGACCTGGGGCGGCGGGCCGCCGACAGCGACGACATCGATCTCGTGGTCGCGCTCGGCGGCGACGGCACGGTCAACGAGGTCGTGAACGGTCTGCTCCACAAGGGCCCCGACATCGACAGCCTGCCGAAGCTCGCCGTGGTTCCCGGCGGCTCCACCAATGTCTTCGCGCGCGCGCTCGGCCTGCCCAATGACGCGGTGGAGGCCACCGGCGCCATTCTGGACGCCCTGGCCAACCGCACGGAGCGCACCGTCGGCCTCGGCCTGGCGGCCGGCACCCCGGGCACGGAGGACGAATCCGTCCCGGAACGCTGGTTCACCTTCTGTGCCGGTCTCGGATTCGACGCCGGCGTGATCGGCCGGGTCGAACAGCAGCGCGAGCGCGGCAAGCGTTCGACTCATGCGCTGTACGTACGCCAGGTGGTCCGGCAATTTCTCGAGGAGCCGCACCGGCGGCACGGGCTGATCACGCTCGAGGTGCCCGGTCAGGCCCCGGTCACCGATCTCGCCCTTTCCATAATCTGCAACACGGCCCCCTGGACCTACCTGGGGAACCGTCCGATGTACGCCTCCCCCAAGGCCTCGTTCGACACCGCCCTGGACGTCCTCGGCCTGCAACGACTGTCGACGGCGGCGGTCACCCGCTATGCCACTCAGCTGCTGACTTCGAGCCCGGAAAAGGGCCCGCACGGCAAGCACGCGGTTTCACTGCATGACCTCACGGACTTCACCTTGCATTCAAAGGCGCCACTGCCCTTCCAGATGGACGGTGACCACCTGGGACTGCGTACCAGTGTGACGTTCACAGGCGTACGCCGTGCACTGCGTGTGATTGTGTGAGTGGAAGGGACCAAAGTCCTTTAACTCGAACGTTTGGACTGGCCTCCACCCTCTAGAAGTACGGCTGTGACCTAGCCGACACCGAGGAATCAAAAAAAACTTTCCAGAAGGGGTTGTATCCGTCGCCGAGGTTTGCGAATCTCTACATGGCGATCGGGACGGCCCGCAACAACGGCCTCCACTGAGAGCCAGAACCCCTCCTCAAAGCACAGGACCACAGCCAGTTCATCTGGATGTCGGACCTACACCTGCGGGGGGATTCGTGAAAGCGTTCACATTCACAAGCCACAGTACGTATACCAAGGAGAGGTAGCAGCCATGGACTGGCGTCACAACGCCGTTTGTCGTGAGGAAGACCCGGAGCTGTTCTTCCCCATCGGCAACACCGGTCCTGCGCTGCTGCAGATCGAGGAAGCCAAGGCCGTCTGCCGTCGCTGCCCCGTCATGGAGCAGTGCCTGCAGTGGGCGCTCGAGTCCGGCCAGGACTCCGGCGTCTGGGGTGGCCTCAGCGAGGACGAGCGCCGCGCAATGAAGCGCCGTGCCGCTCGCAACCGGGCGCGCAACGCCAGCGCCTGACCGACGCCACCGCTACGAACCTCAGCCAGGCGGCGCGTACAGAGCGTACGCATCACCCCGCCCCCCGAGTCGCAGCGCGCAGTACCCCCGAAGCGCATGTATGACCAGAGAGCCCGGACCGTTCACCAACGGCCCGGGCTCTCTGCTGTGTGCGGGCCGGCAACCGGCGGCAGGTGCTACTTGCCCGCGCGGCCGGCAACCGGCGGCGGGTGCTACTTGTCGGACCGGACCGGGATGTCGAGGACGACCTGGGTGCCGCGCTCGGGGGCCGGGACCATGCCGAACGAGCCTCCCAGCTCACCCTCCACCAGGGTCCGCACGATCTGCAGGCCCAGATTGCCGGCGCGCTGCGGATCGAATCCCTCGGGCAGGCCGCAGCCGTCGTCCTGGACGGTGATCAGCAGCCGCCCCTCGGTGGGCGAACCGCCCCGCACCGCGGAGACCTCGACCGTGCCGGACTCGGCGACACCGAACGCGTGCTCCAGGGCGTTCTGCAGCACTTCGGTGAGAACCATCGCCAGCGGGGTGGCCACTTCGGCGTCGAGAATGCCGAAGCGTCCCGTGCGCCGGCAGGTGACCTTGCCCGGCGAGATCTCGGCGACCATCGCGATGACGCGGTCGGCGATCTCGTCGAACTCCACCCGCTCGTCCAGATTCTGAGACAGCGTCTCATGCACGATGGCGATCGAACCG
Source organism: Streptomyces sp. NBC_00876 (assembly GCF_045207435.1). Lineage (NCBI taxonomy): Bacteria > Bacillati > Actinomycetota > Actinomycetes > Kitasatosporales > Streptomycetaceae > Streptomyces > Streptomyces sp. NBC_00876. Next base: position 5,735,855 of record NZ_CP108800.1, on the reverse strand, counting down.
ACGCGCCTGACCGCCTCGTTGAGCGCCTCGCGGCCCTGCGGCGAGTCCATCCGGCGGGCCTGCAGCCGCAACAGGGCGGCAACCGTCTGGAGATTGTTCTTCACCCGGTGGTGGATCTCCCGGATGGTGGCGTCCTTGGTGATCAACTCGCGTTCGCGGCGGCGCAGTTCGGTGACATCGCGCAGCAGGACCAGGGAGCCGATCCGGACCCCCTTGGGCTTGAGCGGGATCGCCCGGAGCTGGATCACACCACCCGCGCACTCCACCTCGAACTCACGGGGCGCGTAGCCGCTGGCCATTTTGACCAGCGCCTCGTCCACCGGACCACGGGAGGGCGCGAGTTCGGCGGTGATCCCGCCGAGGTGCTGTCCGACCAGGTCGGAGGCGAGGCCGAGACGGTGGTAGGCGGAGAGTCCATTGGGACTGGCGTACTGGACGACGCCGTCGGCGTCGAGCCGCACCAGCCCGTCGCCGACCCGCGGCGAGGCGTCCATGTCCACCTGCTGGCCCGGGAACGGGAAGGACCCGGCGGCGATCATCTGCGCCAGGTCGGAGGCCGACTGGAGATAGGTGAGTTCCAGCCTGGACGGGGTGCGGACAGTGAGGAGGTTGGTGTTGCGGGCGATGACACCGAGGACGCGGCCCTCCCTGCGTACGGGGATCGACTCGACCCGTACGGGGACCTCCTCGCGCCACTCCGGATCACCCTCGCGCACGATCCTTCCCTCGTCCAGCGCCGCGTCCAGCAGCGGCCGGCGGCCGCGCGGGACCAGGTGGCCGACCATGTCGTCCTGGTACGAGGTGGGACCGGTATTGGGCCGCATCTGGGCGACGGACACATAGCGCGTGCCGTCGCGGGTAGGGACCCACAGGACGAGGTCGGCGAAGGAGAGATCGGAGAGCAGCTGCCACTCCGAGACCAGCAGATGGAGCCACTCGAGGTCGGTGTCACTCAGGGCTGTGTGCTGGCGGACGAGGTCGTTCATGGAGGGCACGTGTGCGAGCGTACCTGTGGAGGTGCACAGGTTCCGAACCGGAACGCCCGCCCGTCCGTGCAGGGGGAAGGGCCGGAAATTGCCGTGCCCCATGGATGGACAGGGGTGAATGGTCTAGTCCACAATGCTCAAGACAGAACCTCCGCTCTCCCCGCACAGGAGAGCGGAACGAGGTACCCGCGCTCTCTGCCCTGACTGCGCCGGTACCTCTCCCCGGCCGGGGGCACCGCACACCGCCGGCCGAGCCGATCGCCCGTAACGGGCGGTCCTACTCCGGGCTGCGGTGCTGGTCGGGCTGAGGGTCCCGGCCCGGCGCCGCGGCCCGCGGGTGTTTCCGGGGGCGGTTTCAGCGGGTCAGCGGGTTTCCGTGACCTTCGCGAGTGCGCGCGGCGCGTCCGGGTCCTGACCGCGGGCGATCGTCACCTCGTAGGCCAGCATCTGCAGCGGCAGGATCTCCAGGATCGGCTGGACCTCCTCGGCGACCCCAGCCGTCGGCAGTACGAATCCCGCGGACGCCGCCTCCACCTGGGCCTTCGGGCCGACCACGAAGAGGTCCGCACCGCGGCCGCGCAGCCGGTCGAGCACGGGCTGGAGGGCCTCGCCGCCCCGGCCGTCGGTGACCACGGCGATCACCGGGGAGATGTTGTCGACCATGGCGAGCGGGCCGTGCAGCAGGTCCGCGCCGGAGTAGGACAGAGCGGGGATGTAACTCGTCTCCATCAGCTTCAGAGCGGCTTCCTTGGCCGTGGGATAGCCGTAGCCGCGCGAGGTGATGACCATGCGCTCGGCGAAGCGGTAGCGCGACGCCAGGGCCTTCACCTCGTCCTTGCGGGCCAGGATCGCCTCGGCGAGCTCGGGCAGGATCGCGGCCGCCGCACCGTCGCCGCCGCGCAGCCCCTCGACGAAGAGGTACAGGGACAGCAGCGAGGCCGTGTAGGTCTTGGTGGCCGGCAGGGCCTTCTCCGGCCCGGCCAGGATGTCGATGTGGTACTCCGAGACCGCGGAGAGCGGTGAGTCCGGGTTGTTGGTCACGGCCAGCGTCACCGCGCCGGCCTCCCGGGCCGCCTTGGTGGACGCCACCAGGTCGGGCGAACCGCCGGACTGGCTGACGGTGATGACCAGGACGTCCTTCAGGTCGGGCTTCGCGCCGTAGGCGGTGGTCGTGGACATCGACGCCAGACCACAGGGCATGCCGAGCGTGATCTCCAGCAGGTACTTCGCGTAGAGCGCGGCGTTGTCCGACGTACCGCGGGCGGTGAGCAGGACGAAGCGCGGCTTCCTGGCCGCGATCTCGGCGGCCACCGCCCGGATGGCGGGCGCACCCCGTTCGAGGATGCGCCGGAGCATCTCGGGCTGCTCGGCCATCTCACCGGACATGATCCGGCCGGGCTGCTCTCCGTCGTCGGCCGGGTACGTGGCGGACATGTCTGGTGCCTCCCGCGGGGTGTCGCGATGCGTCGGCCAAGTCGAACACGGGGCACCGCGGGCCCGCCAGCGGACGGCACCCGGCGGGATGGCGCACGGGACTCCGCAGCGTTCACCCGATGGCGGCCGGGGGGCCGTGTCCGGGCCCGTGAGGTCTGCTAGATTAGGACTTTGATTGGTCTATACCACATGTCTTCACTTTCAGATCGGCAGGCCCCGCGTGGAAGTTGTCATCGTCCCGGACGCCAAGGCAGGCGGCGAACTGATCGCGGGTGCCATCGGCGCCCTGCTGAGCCGCAAGCCCGACGCCCTTCTCGGCGTTGCCACCGGCTCGACCCCGCTGCCCATCTACCAGGCACTGGCGGACAAGGTCCGCTCCGGTGCCGTGGACGCCTCGCGCGCCCGCATCTGCCAGCTCGACGAGTACGTGGGGCTGCCGGCGGGCCACCCGGAGTCGTACCGCTCCGTCGTGCTGCGTGAGGTCGTCGAGCCGCTCGGACTGTCCGAGGCCTCGTTCATGGGTCCCGACGGCTCGGCCGAGGACGTCCAGGCCGCCTGCGAGGCGTACGACAGGGCGCTCGCCGCGGCCGGCGGGGTGGACCTCCAGCTGCTGGGCATCGGCACCGACGGGCACATCGGCTTCAACGAGCCGTGCTCGTCGCTCGCCTCCCGTACCCGGATCAAGACGCTGACCGAACAGACCCGGGTCGACAACGCGCGCTTCTTCGACAACGACATCACGCAGGTGCCGCACCACGTGATCACCCAGGGCATCGGCACGATCCTGGAGTCCCGCCACCCGATCCTGCTGGCGACGGGCGAGGGCAAGGCCGACGCGGTGGCGCAGACGGTCGAGGGGCCGGTCGCCTCCATCGTGCCCGCGTCCGCGCTGCAGCTGCACCCGCATGCGACGGTCGTGGTCGACGAGGCCGCGGCGTCGAAGCTGAAGCTGGCGGACTACTTCCGTGCCACGTATGCGGCGAAGCCGCTGTGGCAGGGTATTTAGCCTTACCGGGTACGCGTGAGGGCCGGGGCACCGTGTGGGTGTCCCGGCCCTCTTGCGTGCGGGTGCGGCCCGCTGAACGCCTTGTCCTCAATCGCCGGACGGGCTTGAATCTGCCCGCGCCGCCCGCCCGGCATGAGGTCTGCCCTCAGTCGCCGGACGGGCTTGAATCTGCCCGCGTCGCCCGCCCGGCATGAGGTCTGCCCTCAATCGCCGGACGGGGTTGATATTGCCTCAGGCTCCCGGTCGGGTCGGGTTCGCGATTACTTCTGCGGCGGCCAGGCCGCAGACGCGGGCGGCGCCGTGGGTGGCGATGTGCAGGGCTCCCCTGGGTTCGGCCTGGGGGACGCCCATCTCGACCACGATCGTGTCCGGACGGGCCTCCAGGACCGCGTCCAGGGCCTCGGTCATCCACGGGTGACGGTGCGCGTCGCGGACGACCGCGACGATGCGCCGCTCCCCCGCGGCCCGCAGCACACCGGCTGCCGGCGCCTGGGACTCGTCGCTGTACGAGTCGGTCCCGGTACCCGGCACCAGCCGGGCCAGCTCGGCGGCGACGCCCCACGGGGTCTCGTCGCCGACCGCGATGTTCGCGACCGGGCTGAACGCGGCCACGTACGCCGGACCGGTGAGCGGTTCCGCCGTGCCGGTCACCTTCACCGCGCGGCGGGCCGCGACGAGGCCGATGTCGGAACCGATGCCCGTGCTGCCGGCGGTGCCGGGCGCGGTCCCCTCCTGCACTGCCGCGCCCGGCTCCGGGACAGCCCCCCTGGCCCGCTGCGTCCAGGACGCGAGGGCCCGCACCCGGGCTGCGGCGTCGGCCAGCCGCTCCTCGGGCAGTTCACCGGTACGCACCGCCGCGACCAGCGCGTCGCGCAGCCGCAGCACGGTGCTGTCGTCGTCGAGACCGCCGCCGACGCAGAGCGCGTCGGCACCCGCCGCGATCGCGAGGACCGAGCCGCGCTCGATCCCGTACGTCGAGGCGATGGCCTGCATCTCCACGGCGTCGGTGACGATCAGGCCGTCGTATCCCAGCTCCTGGCGCAGCAGACCGGTCAGGATCTGCGGGCTCAGCGTCGCCGGGCGGTGCGGATCGAGCGCGGGAAGCAGGATGTGCGCGCTCATCACGGACTTGGAACCCGCCGCGATCGCCGCGCGGAAAGGCACCAGTTCACGGGCGTGCAGGGTTTCCAGGTCCACATCGATGCGCGGCAGCGCGTGGTGCGAGTCGACCGCGGTGTCGCCGTGCCCCGGGAAGTGCTTGGTGCAGGCGGCCACACCGGCGGCCTGGAGCCCCTCGATGTACGCGGCGGTGTGCCGGGCGACCAGATGGGGGTCGGCGCCGAAGGAGCGGACCCCGATGACCGGATTGCCGGGATTGGAGTTGACGTCCGCGGACGGCGCCCAGTTGAGGTTGACGCCGCAGTCGGCGAGCCGGCGGCCCAGCTCCCGGGCGACGGCTCGGGTCAGTGCGACGTCGTCGACGGAGCCGAGGGCCAGGTTCCCCGGGAAGGAGGAGCCATGACGCACCTCGAGCCGGGTGACGTCACCGCCCTCCTCGTCGATGGCGACGAGCACGTCGTCGCGCTCGGCCCTCAGCTGGGCGGTGAGCGCGGCGAGCTGCTCGGGCGTCTCGATGTTGCGGCCGAACAGGCCGACGGAGGAGAGGCCTTCGCCGACCCGGCGCAGCAGCCAGTCCGGAGCCGTGGTGCCGGTGAAGCCCGGCTGCAGGACGGCGAGGGCGTCGCGGGTGACGGTGTCCGTGGTGGAAATGAGGGTGGTCATGGGGCGTCGTTATCCCTTCACGGCGCCGGAGGTGAGGCCGGTTGCCATGTACTTCTGCACCAGCAGGAAGAAGGCCACGACCGGGATGGCGATCAGCGTCGAGGCCGCCATCAGGGCGCCGTAGTCGACGCCTCGCGAGGTCGTGAAGTTCATCAGCCACACGTTGAGCGTGTACTTGTCGTTGTCCTGGAGGACGACGTAGGCGAGCAGGTATTCGTTCCAGGCCGTGATCAGCGAGAAGATCGCGGCGGCGGCGAGGCCCGGGGCCAGCAGCGGGAAGGTGACCCGCCAGAAGGCTCCCATCCGGCTGCAGCCGTCGACCATGGCCGACTCCTCCAGCTCCGGCGGGATGTTGATGACGAATCCGCGGATCATCCACGTCGCGAACGGCAGCGTGGAGACGAGGTAGATGACGATGACGCCCCAGTACTCGTTCAGCCCGCCGAGGTCGTTGAGCTGGATGTAGATGGGGATCAGCATCGCCGTGGGGGGCAGCAGCTGGACGACGAGCAGCACGATCATGAAGAACTTGCGGCCGCGGAAGCGGAACCGGCCGATGGCGAACGCGGCGATCGTGGCGAGCACCATGCCGCCGATGACGGCGACGCCGCAGACGATCAGGCTGGACTCGATCGCCGTACCGAAGTTCGGCTGGTTCATGGCGCGGGAGAAGTTGTCGAAGGTGATCGACGACGGCCAGAGCGTCTGGTCGTAGCTGCGGATCTCCGAATTCGGCCGCAGCGAGCTGATGACCAGCCAGTAGACCGGGAAGGCCATCAGTACGAAGGCGACGAGGCCCGCGATGTTGTAGCCGATGCGGTGCTTCTTGCGGTCCGGGCGAAGGACCTGGGGGGTGGAGGCGCTCACTCGACCTCTCCGATCTTGAGCAGCTGGCGCAGGTAGTACACGGCGACGCCGGACAGCAGCAGGACCGTGATGAGCGAGATGGCGGCGCCCTGGCTGAACGAGTTGGACTCGAATGCCTTCTCGAACGAGTAGATGCCGAGGACCGAGTACTCCGGCTCCGGCTTGTTGCCGCGCATCAGGAAGATCTGGCCGAAGACGTTGAAGTCCCACAGCACGGAGAGCGTGGCGACCATCTGGAAGACGGGCTTGATGACCGGCCAGGTGACGTAACGGAAGATCCCGGTGGTGCCGGCGCCGTCGAGCGACGCGGCCTCCTCGAGCTCCTTGGGGACCTGGGTCAGCGCGGCGTAGAGCGTCACGGAGACGAAGGGGATGGCACCCCAGACGACGACCGCTCCGATGATGACGAAGCCCTGCTTGGGATCGAGGAACCAGTTGTGGCCCTGCATGTCGATCCCGAGGTACTTGGTCAGCACCATGTTGATGACGCCGTAGTCGGAGTCGGCGAACCACCGGAAGATCGAGGTGGCGACCAGCAGCGGCATCGACCAGGCGGCGACCAGCGCGGCGGTCAGCAGCAGCCGGACCCAGGTGGACATCCGCTGCATCAGCATGGACAGGGCCAGGCCGCCGGCCATGGTGACGAAGACGCAGACCACCATGAAGATGATGGTCCGCCAGACGACGTCCCAGAACTCGCTGTCCCCGAGGATGTTGGTGAACTGCTCGAAGCCGACCCAGGGGGCGTCGGATCCGGACCACAGCTCGCGGCGGCCCACGTCCTGGAAGGACATGATGACCGTCTTGATGAAGGGCCAGACGAAGACTGCGGCGATGGCGATGAACGCCGGTGCTATGAGGAGGTACGGCAGCAGAGCGCCGGCCTTCCGCGGTTTACGGTTCACGTTCTTCGCGGGCTGAGGATCCGCACCCTCAGGGGCCCGCGGGACGGACACCGGCGGGTCGGCTGCTTTCATATCGGCGGCACTCATTGTGCTTGCCTTCCGTTTCGGACCGGGTACCGGAGGACGGGGATGGCAGTCCCTTCCGGGCCTGCCACCCCCGCAGATGATCAGATGAGTCGGTGGCTCATGAGCCATCCGTCTCGGACTCCGTGAGACGGGGCCTTCCGTTCGGGTCATGCCGGGCTCGGCCCGGACGGAAGACCCCGGGGCTCAGGACTCCTTGTTGATCAACGAGTCGATCTCCGCGTCGGCCGCCTTGGTGGCCTCCTCGACCGACTTGCCCTTGATGATGTCGAGCAGCATGATCTCGAGCGTTTCCTTCTTCTCGATCGCCGTCCAGCCGGGGGCGATCGGCGTGAACCAGGCGTCCGGCACGGCGTTGGCGATGGCCGCGGTCTCCGGCTTGGCCTTCAGCGGCTCAAGCTGCTTGGTGTTGTTCGGAAGGATGTTCTTCGAGGCGAGAACCTCTTCCGACTTCTCCGAGGTGAAGAGCGAGATCCACTCCTCGCCGAGGTCCTGGATCTTCGACTTGGAGATCGTGGCCAGGTCGGAACCACCGATGAAGGACGGGAGCGCCTTGCCGTTCGGGCCGGGCATGCCCGCGGTGCCGATCTTGTCGGTCAGCTTCGCGTTGCCGTTCGCCTTGGGGTCGACGACACTGCCGGCCTCCCAGCCGTTGCCGTAGAGAAGAGCGGTCTTCTCGTTGGCCATGACGTTGGCGTGGTCGGCCTCGTCCTTCGTCTTGTCACCGTGGTTGTACTTGTTGACCAGGTCGACGAAGTCGGTGATGCCCTTCTGGGCCTCGGGGGTCGACAGAGTGGACTTCCACTCCTTCTTGCCCTCGTCGTACTTGGCGATCTGGCCGCCCTCGGCAGCGACGTAGGACATCGCGGCGTACCAGTACCGGCCCGGCAGGTACAGCGGCGAGAACGCCTTGTCCTTGCCGTACTTCTTGCCGATCTTGTCGAGCGCGGCGGTCAGCTCGTCCTGGGTGGCGGGAAGGGCGTCCGAGCCGGTGCCGGCCTTGAACATGTCCTTGTTGTAGATCGCCACACGGGCACCGGCGTAGTAAGGCACGCAGTACTGCTTGCCCTCGAACGCGCAGGTGTCCTTCAGACCCTTGATCCAGGTGTCCGAGTTCTCGTACTTCTTCGGGTCGATCTCGCCGAGAGCCCCGTTGAGGATGTACGTCATGGTCTCGGTGTTGCCGAGCTCCACGACGTCCGGGAACTTCTCGCCGGCCAGAGCGGCGTCAAGCTTCTTGGCCTTGTCGGCCCAGGTCTGGTACTGAACGTTGACCTTGACGTTGGGGTACTTCGTCTTGAACTGGCTGTTGACATCCTTGACCAGTTCAGGCCACGTGCTCTGCGCGTCCGACATCAGCCAGACGGTGAGCGTTTCCTTGCGGTCCTTCGGGTCCTTCGACGACGCCTTGTCGTCGTCCGAACCACACGCTGCGATCGAAACCAACATGCCCGCGACGCCGATCGCCGCGATGAGCTTGCGCTTCACGCCACCCTCCTCAGGGATGCTGCAACCCCTGCCCACCGCGGAGACCGACGACGAGTACTACTGGGGCTGGGACCTGGTCTTTAATGGTTTAGACCAGTACCGGGAGCTTGGCCTAGACCTTTAGGGGTGTCAAGGGTGTATAAGAAGTGCACTCGCGTCCGTTATAGGACCGACACCTGAGGGAGGGCGACGAGCCGTGACCGGACCGTGCCACCATGTGAGCCGCGACAGACGGAGGAGCCGGTGACGGCAGCAACGCAGCAGTCGGGAAGGCGGGCCATGGGCGCCGACGGGGGCAGCACGGAGAACGAGACGGGCACGGGCGCGGGCACGCGTACCGCGCGCGTCCCGAAGTACTACCGGCTGAAGCGACATCTCCTGGACATGACGGACACGATGCCGCCGGGCACTCCCGTGCCCCCGGAGCGGACCCTGGCCGCCGAATTCGACACCTCGCGCACCACCGTGCGCCAGGCACTCCAGGAACTGGTCGTCGAGGGCCGGCTGGAGCGCATCCAGGGCAAGGGCACCTTCGTCGCCAAGCCGAAGGTCTCGCAGGCCCTGCAGCTCACCTCGTACACCGAGGACATGAGGGCCCAGGGGCTGGAACCGGCGTCCCAGCTACTGGACATCGGCTATGTCACGGCCGACGACACGCTCGCCGGACTGCTCGACATCAACGCGGGCGGCCGGGTGCTGCGGATCGAGCGGCTGCGTCTGGCGAGCGGTGAGCCGATGGCCATCGAGACCACGCACCTCTCGGCCAAGCGCTTTCCCGCGCTGCGGCGTTCGCTGGTGAAGTACACCTCGCTCTACACGGCGCTGGCCGAGGTGTACGACGTGCGGCTGGCCGAGGCCGAGGAGACCATCGAGACCTCCCTCGCCACCCCGCGCGAGGCCGGACTGCTCGGCACGGACGTGGGCCTGCCGATGCTGATGCTGTCCCGGCACTCGCTGGACGGACAGGGCGAACCGGTCGAGTGGGTGCGCTCGGTCTACCGCGGCGACCGCTACAAGTTCGTGGCCCGCCTGAAGCGGCCGCTGGACTGAACCGGCTCCGTCGCCGGCCGGCCGACAGCCCCCGTGGAGCCTTTTCCACGGGGGCTGTCGGCTGTTCCGCACCTCCCCCGCCTCCCGTCCCGGCCTGGACCAGCAGCCGGACGTTTGACTCCGATTCGGCCAACTGTCCGACGCCACAGGACCGTTGCCGGACCGCAATGCGGACAGGGGGTGACGGTGGACGGAACCCTCGCCTAGATTTCCTGCGCATTACACCAGGTGATCAGCGAGGGGACGGAGTCGCCGCCATGCCGGAAGAACCAGAAGGAAAACCGCCCAACGTCACACCCGTGCGGGTGGTCATCGCCCTCTGTCTCATCGCGCCGTTCGTGGCGATGCTCTGGGTGAGTTCGTACGCCAAGGTCGACCCGGCCTTCATCGGCATCCCGTTCTTCTACTGGTACCAGATGCTCTGGGTGCTGATCTCGACCGCGCTCACGATGGTCGCGTACAAGCTGTGGCAGCGTGACCAGCGCGCCCGCAAGGGGGGTGCGTCGGCATGAAGGACGGCGTGAACGGCGTCGCACTCGGCGTCTTCATCTTCTTCTTCCTGGCCGTCACGGTCATCGGCTTCATGGCGGCCCGGTGGCGCAAGGCCGAGAACGAGGCCAGCCTCGACGAATGGGGGCTCGGCGGACGGTCGTTCGGCACCTGGGTGACCTGGTTCCTGCTCGGCGGCGACCTCTACACCGCGTACACCTTCGTCGCGGTTCCCGCGGCGATCTACGCGGCGGGCGCGGCCGGCTTCTTCGCGGTGCCGTACACCATCCTGGTGTACCCGCTGATCTTCACCTTCCTGCCGCGCCTGTGGTCGGTGTCGCACAAGCACGGCTACGTCACCACCTCGGACTTCGTCCGCGGACGCTTCGGTTCCAAGGGGCTCTCGCTGGCGGTCGCCGTCACCGGCATCCTCGCCACCATGCCCTACATCGCCCTCCAACTCGTCGGCATCCAGGCGGTGCTGGACGTGATGGGCGTCGGGGGCGGCGAGAACACCCACTGGTTCGTCAAGGACCTGCCGCTGCTGATCGCGTTCGCGGTGCTCGCCGCGTACACGTACTCCTCCGGCCTGCGCGCCCCCGCGCTGATCGCGTTCGTCAAGGACGGCCTGATCTATCTGGTCATCGCCGTGGCGATCATCTACATCCCGATCAAGCTCGGCGGCTTCGACGACATCTTCGCCGCCGCGCAGGACAAGTTCGCGGGTCCGCCGGGCGGAAAGCCGACCGGTGCGCTCGCGCCCGGCGAGGCGGGCCAATGGGGATACGCCACCCTGGCCCTGGGCTCGGCGCTGGCGCTCTTCATGTACCCGCACTCGATCACGGCGACGCTCTCCAGCCGCAGCCGTGAGGTGATCCGCCGCAACACGACCATCCTGCCGCTGTACTCGCTGATGCTGGGGCTGCTCGCGCTGCTCGGCTTCATGGCGATCGCCGCCGGCGTCAAGGTGGACAACGGCCAGCTGGCGATCCCGCAGCTGTTCGAGACCATGTTCCCCGACTGGTTCGCGGGGGTCGCCTTCGCCGCCATCGGGATCGGCGCACTGGTGCCCGCCGCGATCATGTCGATCGCCGCGGCCAACCTGTTCACCCGCAACATCTACAAGGACTTCCTGAAGCCCGACGCGACGCCCGCACAGGAGACCAAGGTCTCCAAGCTGGTGTCGCTGCTGGTGAAGGTCGGTGCGCTCGCCTTCGTCCTCACCATGGACAAGACGGTCGCGATCAACTTCCAGCTGCTCGGCGGGATCTGGATCCTCCAGACGATGCCGGCCCTGGTCGGCGGGCTGTTCACCCGGTGGTTCCACCGCTGGGCGCTGCTCGCGGGCTGGGCGGTCGGCATGGTCTACGGGACGCTCGCCGCGTACGGGGTCGCGAACCCCACCGGAACCCAGAAGCACTTCGGCGGCTCCTCCAAGGAGATCCCGGGTCTCGGCGAGATCGGCTACATCGGTCTGACGGCCTTCGTGCTGAACGTCGTGGTGGTCGTCGTCCTCACCTTCGTCCTGAACGCCGTGAAGGCGCCCGCCGGGGTCGACGAGACCTCACCGGGCGACTACACGGCGGACGCGGGCGACCCGGGCGTGAAGACGGAGCTCCCGCCGGCCACGGCCGGGGCGCCGGGCGGTCACTGACCCCGGACGTATGGATCACGGGCCGCCGCACCCCTCCCCGCAGGGGTGCGGCGGCCCGTTCGCGTGCCGGGGAAATCCCTTGCGGTCGCGGCCCCCGCGTGCGGCAGACTCCGCGTATGGACATAACGATCCGGCCGGTCGAACCCGCCGAACACGCCCTCCTCGGCGAGATCACCGCCGAGGCCTATCTCGGTGACGGACTCCTGGACTACGGGGCCGACGACCCGTACCTGGTCAGACTGCGCGACGTCCCCCGCCGCGCGGCCGAGGCCGGGGTGCTGGTGGCGGCGGACGCCCGGGGCCGGGTCCTGGGCGGGGTCACCTACGCCCCGCCGGGCAATCCGTGGGCCGATATCGCGGCGCCGGACGAGGCCGAGTTCCGGATGCTCGCGGTCTCCCGGGAGGCCCGCGGGGCCGGGGCGGGCGAAGCGCTCGTACGGGCCTGCGTCGAGCGCGCGCGGGACACCGCGGGGGTCACGGGGATCGTCCTTTCGACGCAGCCGTCCATGCACGCGGCCCATAGGATCTATGAGCGCCTCGGCTTCGTCAGGACCCCCGAGAGGGACTGGAATCCCATCGATGACCTCAAGCTGCTGACGTACCGGCTGGAGCTCCGCCCCACGCCGTGACAGCGCTCTGAGATCTCGCACGACACAACATGTGGGGGCTGCCTCATCCGGCGGCCCCCACATGTATGCTCGTGCTCGTTGTCGCCGCAGGGAAATCCGGTGCGAATCCGGAACTGTCCCGCAACGGTGTATTCGGTGTGCTTTTGCACACCCGTCAGTCCGAGGACCTGCCGACAGCGCATCCGGCTCGACCGATCCGGATGCCCAGACGTCCGGGCCTCGTGGATGGGCCGGTGGACGCCGCACGGAGTGCCGCCCTGCCCGGGCCCGGCTCCGCCCGGCTGCCCCCGCTCCCCCGCCGGCCCCGAGCCGAGCGAGGGAGAGCACCACGTGACCATCGCGCCAGCCGATCCGGTTTCAGTGGCCGAGTCAACGGGAACCACGAGCGACGCACCGGGGACCGCACTGCTGCGGACCCTGACCGGCCTCACCGCGGATCTGCCCGACACCGACCCCGGACGGGTCGCCGCCGCCGCGCTGCGCGGCCGCAACGCCCGGTCGGACGAGGCCGAGCTGCGCTCGCTGGCCACCGAGGCCGCCGCGGGCCTGATCTCCGAGGACCCCGCCTACTCCCGGCTCGCCGCCCGTCTCCTCACCCGCACCATCGCGGACGAGGCGGCCGGACAGGGCGCGACGTCGTTCTCCGCATCGGTGGCCGTCGGACACCGCGAGGGCCTGATCGCGGACCGTACCGCCGAGTTCGTGACGCTCCACGCGGCCGCGCTCGACGCACTGGTGGCGCAGTCGCTCGCCGACGGCGCCGACGACCGCTTCGGCTACTTCGGGCTGCGCACCCTGCACAGCCGCTACCTGCTGCGCCACCCGATCACCCGCCAGGTCACCGAGACGCCGCAGCACTTCATGCTGCGCGTCGCCTCCGGGCTCGCCGAGGACACCTCCGAGCGCGCGCTGGCCGAGGTCGCCGCGCTGTACGGGCTGATGAGCCGGCTGGACTACCTGCCCTCCTCCCCCACGCTCTTCAACTCCGGTACCCGGCACCCGCAGATGTCCTCCTGCTATCTGCTGGACTCGCCGCTGGACGAGCTGGACTCGATCTACGACCGCTACCACCAGGTGGCGCGCCTGTCCAAGCACGCGGGCGGCATCGGCCTCTCGTACTCCCGTATCCGCGCCCGCGGTTCGCTGATCCGCGGCACCAACGGGCACTCCAACGGCATCGTGCCGTTCCTCAAGACGCTCGACGCCTCCGTCGCCGCGGTCAACCAGGGCGGCCGGCGCAAGGGTGCCGCCGCCGTCTACCTGGAGACGTGGCACGCGGACATCGAGGAGTTCCTGGAGCTGCGCGACAACACGGGCGAGGACCAGCGGCGTACGCACAACCTCAACCTGGCGCACTGGATCCCGGACGAGTTCATGCGCCGGGTCGACGCGGACGGCGTCTGGTCGCTGTTCTCCCCGGCCGATGTGCCCGAGCTGGTCGACCTGTGGGGCGACGCGTTCGACGCCGTCTACCGGGCGGCCGAGGCCAAGGGCCTGGCGCGCAAGACCATGCCGGCCCGTGAGCTGTACGGCCGGATGATGCGGACCCTCGCCCAGACCGGCCAGGGCTGGATGACGTTCAAGGACGCCTCCAACCGGACCGCGAACCAGACCGCCGAGCCGGGCCGCGTCGTGCACTCCTCGAACCTGTGCACCGAGATCCTCGAGGTCACCGACGACGGCGAGACGGCCGTCTGCAACCTCGGTTCGGTCAACCTCGGCGCGTTCGTCGAGGGCGGCACCATCGACTGGGAGCGTCTCGACGCCACGGTCCGTACCGCCGTGACCTTCCTCGACCGGGTCGTGGACATCAACTTCTACCCGACCGAGCAGGCCGGGCGCTCCAACGCCCGCTGGCGGCCGGTGGGCCTGGGCGCGATGGGTCTCCAGGACGTCTTCTTCCAGCTGCGGCTGCCGTTCGACTCCCCCGAGGCCCGCGCCCTGTCGACGAAGATCTCCGAGCGGATCATGCTCGCGGCGTACGAGGCGTCCTGCGACCTCGCGGAGCGCTCGGGCCCCCTTCCCGCCTGGTCCGAGACGCGCGCCGCCCGCGGTGTGCTGCACCCGGACCACTACGACACCGAGCTGAACTGGCCGGAGCGCTGGGACGCGCTGCGCGCCCGGATCGCGAAGACCGGGATGCGCAACTCCCTGCTCCTCGCCATCGCGCCGACGGCGACGATCGCCTCGATCGCGGGCGTGTACGAGTGCATCGAGCCGCAGGTCTCCAACCTCTTCAAGCGCGAGACGCTCAGCGGTGAGTTCCTCCAGGTCAACGCCTATCTGGTGGACGAGCTGAAGAAGCTCGGCGTATGGGACGCGCGGACCCGTGAGGCGCTGCGCGAGGCGAGCGGCTCCGTCCAGGGCTTCGCCTGGATCCCCGAGGAGGTGCGGGCGCTGTACCGCACGGCGTGGGAGATCCCGCAGCGCGGACTGATCGACATGGCGGCGGCCCGTACGCCGTTCCTCGACCAGAGCCAGTCGCTGAACCTGTTCCTGGAGACGCCGACGATCGGCAAGCTCTCCTCGATGTACGCGTACGCCTGGAAGCAGGGGCTGAAGACGACGTACTACCTGCGCTCCCGCCCGGCGACCCGGATCGCCCGTGCGGCGTCCGCCGCCCCGATTCCGGAGCAGGCGCCCGCGCCCGACGCGGACGCGATCGCCTGCTCCCTGGAAAACCCCGAGTCCTGCGAGGCCTGCCAGTAATGAGCACCGACAAGAACAAGAACCTGCTGGACCCGGGCTTCGAGCTGACCCTGCGGCCGATGCGTTACCCGGACTTCTACGAGCGCTACCGGGACGCGATCAAGAACACCTGGACGGTGGAGGAGGTCGACCTCCACTCCGACGTCGCGGACCTCGCCAAGCTCTCGCCGGGCGAGCAGCACATGATCGGCCGGCTGGTCGCGTTCTTCGCGACGGGTGACTCGATCGTCTCCAACAACCTCGTGCTGACGCTGTACAAGCACATCAACTCCCCCGAGGCGCGGCTGTACCTGTCGCGGCAGCTCTTCGAGGAGGCCGTGCACGTCCAGTTCTATCTGACGCTGCTCGACACCTACCTGCCCGATCCGGACGACCGGGCGGCCGCGTTCGACGCGGTCGAGGAGATCCCGTCGATCCGCGAGAAGGCGCAGTTCTGCTTCAAGTGGATGGACTCGGTCGAGAAGATCGACCGGCTGGAGACGAAGGCCGACCGCCGCCGTTTCCTGCTGAACCTGATCTGCTTCGCGGCGTGCATCGAGGGGCTGTTCTTCTACGGCGCCTTCGCGTACGTCTACTGGTTCCGCTCGCGCGGTCTGCTGCACGGCCTCGCCACGGGGACCAACTGGGTCTTCCGGGACGAGACCATGCACATGAACTTCGCGTTCGAGGTCGTGGACACCGTCCGCAAGGAGGAGCCGGAGCTCTTCGACGACGCCCTCCAGCAGCAGGTCACCGACATGCTGAAGGAGGCCGTCGAGGCGGAGCTGCAGTTCGGCCGCGACCTGTGCGGCGAGGGCCTGCCGGGCATGAACACCGAGTCGATGCGCCAGTACCTGGAGTGCGTCGCCGACCAGCGGCTCACCCGGCTGGGCTTCCCGGTGGTGTACGGCTCGGAGAACCCGTTCTCCTTCATGGAGCTCCAGGGTGTCCAGGAGCTGACGAACTTCTTCGAGCGCCGCCCGTCCGCCTACCAGGTGGCCGTCGAGGGCACGGTCGGCTTCGACGACGACTTCTAGATCCTTCAGATCCTCGCCCAGCTCCTGACGTACGGACGCCGTGCGGCCTTCACCGGCCGTGCGGCGTCCGCCGTTTGCGGGGGTTGCGCGCTCCGGCCCCGTTCCGCCTCCCGGAGCTGGCGGTCGATGCGGCGTTCGCGGGCGAGGCCGACCAGCGTCGGCGCCAGGAAGAGTGCGAAAACGACCGCTGTGCCCAAGTAGTTCAGGAATGTGTTCATGTCTCTACTGTCGTGGATTCCGGCCGGTCGCGGCAGTGGCAGGACTGTCATGCAGCATCGAATTACTGCCACACTGGGGACATGCTGAAGAATGTCGCGGCCCTGCTCCTCGATGAGGTCCACCCCTTCGAACTCGGCGTCCTGTGCGAGGTCTTCGGACTCGACCGCAGCGACGAGGGCCTGCCCGTGCAGGATTTCGCCGTGGTATCCGCCGAGGGTCCGACGCTCCGGACCCATGCCGGGTTCACCCTCACCACCCCCCACGGCCTCGACCGCCTGGAGGAGGCCGACCTCATCGCCGTCCCGGCCGGCAGCCGCTTCGGCGACCGGGAGTTCCCCGAGGCGGCCCTGGACGCACTGCGCCGGGCCGTGGACCGCGGAGCCAGGGTGCTGAGCGTCTGCTCGGGGGCGTACATGCTCGGCGCGGCCGGCCTGCTGGACGGCCGGCGCTGCACCACCCACTGGCGGCACGCCGACGAGCTGGCCCGCCGCTTCCCCCGGGCGATCGTCGAGCCGGACGTGCTGTACGTGGACGAGGGCTCCGTCATCACCTCGGCGGGCACGGCCGCGGGGATCGACGCCTGTCTGCATCTGGTCCGCCAGGCCTACGGGCCCGCCGCCGCCAACACCATCGCCCGCCGCATGGTGGTTCCGCCGCACCGCGACGGCGGGCAGGCGCAGTACATCCAGCGCCCGCTGCCCCGCAACCGCTGCGACACGGTCGGCGACACGCTCGCCTGGATGGAACGTCACCTCGACCAGGAGATGACCGTCGAACAGCTCGCCGCCCAGGCGCACATGTCACCGCGCACGTTCGCCCGCCGCTTCCAGCAGGAGACGGGCACCACGCCGTACCGCTGGCTGCTGCGCCAGCGGGTGCTGCTGGCCCAGCACCTCCTGGAGACATCCGACGAAACGATGGACACGATCGCCGGACAGACCGGCTTCGGCAACGCAGCCGCACTCCGCCATCAGTTCGTACGCTCCCTGGGAACCACACCGAACGCGTATCGCCGGACCTTCCGCGGCCCGGCCGAACTGAACGAAGTCGCCTGAGGTTTCACTGATCTGACGTCGGATCATTCGTCCAACCGATTCCTTCACCTGTCCATGGACCGGGCCGTCGGCGACGCGTCAGGGTCGGGCGCATGGACATCCGGATGACTGGACGAAGGACCATCGGGGCCGTGGTGGCCGCGCTCGCCGCCACTCTGCTGCCCCTGCAGAGCGCCTCGGCCGAGGACGGAGCGGCGGCCGCCGCGCCGCCGCCCGAGGTGCTGCCCTCGCTGCGGCAGTGGCAGCCCGGCGAGGGGGAGTTCGCCCTGACCGACCGGGCCAGGATCGTGCTCGACGGGGTACCGGAGCAGCGCACCGCCGCCGATGCGGCGCGGTTCGCGGGCGAACTGGCCGGGAAGGCCCCGGTGTCACGGGCCAAGGCCCGGTCCGGCGACATCGTGCTGCGCCAGGACCCGTCCCTGAAGAGCACGTTGGGCGCGGAGGGCTACCGCCTCGACGTCGGCGACCGGCTCACGGTCACCGCCGCGACGTCGGCCGGGGTGTTCTACGGTTCGCGTACGGTGCTCCAGCTGCTGAACGACGACGGCCGGGCCGCGCGCGGTTCGGCGACCGACGTGCCCGCGTACCGCGAGCGCGGAGTCGGGGTCTGCGCCTGCTACATCAACGTCTCGCTGCCCTGGTTCGAGCGGCTGATGAAGGACATGGCCTCGCAGAAGCTCAACCAGCTCTGGATCGAGGCGAAGGTCAGGAGCGACGTCGACCCCGAGTCGGCGTTCTGGGGCTACTACACGAAGCCTCAGGTGCGGGCCCTGGCCGCGATGGCGAAGAAGTACCACATCGACCTGGTGCCGGAGATCAACTCCCCCGGCCACATGGACACCTACCTGGAGAACCACCCGGAGCTCCAGCTCAAGGACAGGAACGGCGTAGCCTCCCCGCCCCGGCTGGACATCTCGCAGCCCGAGGCCCTGACGTACTACACCTCGATGGTCGACGAGGCCCTGGAGGTGTGGGACACCCGCACCTGGCACATGGGCGCCGACGAGTACATGATCGGCTCCTCGTACCCGAACTATCCGCAGCTGCAGACGGCCGCCGCCGCGAAGTTCGGTGCGACGGCCACCCCCGACGACCTCTTCGCCGACTTCATCAACCAGGTCAACGCCCACGTGAAGGCCGGCGGCCGGTCGCTGCGGATCTGGAACGACGGGCTCGTCGGCCGCAACAGTGTCGTCCCGCTCGACCGTGACATCACCGTCGAGCACTGGCTGGGCGGCGGCGCCATCCAGCAGCCCTCCGCACTGCTGGCCGAGGGCCGGCCGGTGATGAACTCCGCGTACGCCCTCTACCTGGTGCGCGGCGGCTACACCACGCAGACCCAGAAGCTGTACGAGAGCGACTGGACGCCCCTGCGCTTCGAGGGCCAGACGCTGCCGGCGACGGCGGCGAACCTGACCGGCGCGAAGATCAGCCTGTGGCCGGACAGCGCGGCTGCCGAGACCGAGAACGAGGTAGAGGCGAAGGTCTTCATGCCGCTGCGCTTCATCGCGCAGGCCACCTGGGGCGGTCCGAAGCCGAGTGGGACGTACGCCGGTTTCGAGGCGCTCGCCCGGCGGATCGGGCACGCCCCCGGCTGGGAGAACACCGACCGCACCCCGCTGGCCGACGGTACGTACCGGCTGACGGCGGGCGCGAAGGCGCTGGCCCCCACAGCGGACGCCGGGGTGTCACTGGTCCCGGACCCGGACGCCGCCTGGACGCTGACGGCGACCACCGACGGGTACTACACCGTGAAGTCCGCGGACAGCGGCCTGTGCCTGGACGCGGTGCGCGGGAAGAAGTACCTGGGCGCTCCGCTGGAGGTGGGGGCCGAGCTGTCGCTCGGGACCTGCTCGGCGGGTGCGCGCACACAGCGCTGGCAGCTGGACGCCGGAGCGGGCGCCCTGGTCCTGCGCAACGCCATCTCGCAGCTGCGTCTGACGGAGCGGTCCGCGGACGGCGCCGCGGTGCAGACGACGGGCGGGACGCGCCTGACGGCGAAGTCCGCCTGACCCAGGGTCTTTCGTTCGGACCCAGCGAGCCCGGCATGATCCAGACGAGAGACCTGGGGAACAGCAGTGGGGCCCGCCGTCACCGGCGGGCCCCACACGTGTGTCAGATGCCGCAGTTGGGCGCGGACCAGTAGTGGCTGGGGCCCTGGTTCACGTGGACGTGGTCGTTGTGGTCCGGGTAACCCGGGCCGAGGATCCCGTTGAACCCGTGGTTGCGGGCCTGCTGGGCCAGGGTGCAGAAGGCGATCCCGCCCAGGTCGGCCGCGTCACCGTACAGATGGCGGCTGTTCGACGCACCGCCGGCGGCACTGTTGCAGGACGTGGAGCGGAAGCCGCTGTTGACGGTGATGGGGCGGTCGCCGAGAGCGTGGCGCAGCGCCTCCAGCTTCCACATGGTGCTCAGTGCGTTGGCCTTCGCCGTGCCCGCCGCGACCGCACCACCCGCCCAGGTGCTGTTGCAGTTGTTGAGTTCGGCGTACGTGAAGTGGGCCGGCGTGCAGTCGCTGTCCTGGAGCGCGTACAGCTTGGCCTGGGTGGCGGGGCCGGCGACACCGTCGGCGGCCAGCCCGTAGGCGGCCTGGAAGCGCTTGACGGCGGCGGTGGTGGCCGGGCCGTAGGAACCGTCGATGGCGAGTACCGAGTTGTATCCGGGGTACCCGGCCACCCGGATCTGGAGCTGGACGACATCGTTGCCGGTGGCGCCCGTGGACATGGTGCGGGTCCAGGTGTAGCAGTCGTCGGCCTGGGCGGTGCCGGCGGTCGCCACCGCCCCGCCCAAGGCGAACGCCATGGTCATGACAAGCCCGAGCAGGAGTCGTGCGGAACGTCTGAGCATGGGGGGCTCCCTACCACTGTGAAGGTGTGGAGCGACAGCCTGTCGGACGAGTCGACGCGCGTCAACTGTGCCTGGAAGAACGGCAGTTGACCGTCCAGGGACATGTCGGAGGCCCTGCCCCGGCATACCGGAACAGGGCCCCGAACCGCTGCGCGCCCAGCCTGGTCAATCGTTCGGGACGACCTCGTAGCGCGGGGTGTTCTCCTCCATCTGCCGAAGCGCGTCCTTGCGGTCGCGCTTGGAGAGCCGGTCGATGTACAGGTAGCCGTACAGGTGGTCCGTCTCGTGCTGGAGGCAGCGGGCGAAGTAGCCGTTGCCCCGCACCTTGACCGGGTTGCCCTTGGCGTCCTGGCCGCGCACCACCGCGTAGTCCGGGCGGGCCAGCGAGGCGTACGCCGTCGGCACCGAGAGGCAGCCCTCGTTGGAATCGTCGAGCACCCGCTCCTGGGGCGCCAGCTCGTCGAGCACCGGGTTGCAGATGGCGCCCGTGTGCCGCACCCCGTCGTCGTCCGGGCAGTCGTAGACGAAGACCTTGAGGTCGACCCCGATCTGGTTGGCGGCCAGACCCACGCCCTCGGCCGTCCGCTGGCTGGCGAACATGTCGTCGATCAGCTGCGCCAGCTCGTCGTCGAACGCGGTGACGTCCTTGCACTCCTTGTGCAGGACCGGGTTGCCCACGACCGTGATCGGGCGCGAGGTGCCCCGCTCGCGGTGTGCCGCCTCGCGCGCCTCACAGTCCTCGGTGTCGACCAGGAAGCCTTCCTCGTCGACGCTGATCTGCTCGTCCGTCTCCTGCTGCGCCATGTCCGCCGTACGCCTTCCTCAAACCCTGAAACCCGGGACCCTCGGCTGCTGAGAACCCGGGCACCCGAGCACCGGAATCGGTGCCCGTACAGCCTACGGGCACCGGTCGGCAGACTTCTTCGAGACGTCAGCAGACTTCTTCGAGATCCCGCCACTCACGGGTGTCCGGGCTGTCCGCCACCCAGCCGTCGAGCAGCCCGCGCACCAGCCCGGCGGGCGCCGCGAGACCGCACTCGCGCTCCGGCACCCACAGCTCGCCGGCGGTGCGGTGGCCCAGCGGGCCGGGGTGGCCCGGCTCGCTGTGGTCGTGCGGGTCGAGGTGCTCGCCGTCGCCCTCGTCGCTCTCCATCCGGCTCTCCGAGCAGGCCCGGCACAGCAGCCGGACGGAGGAGGACCAGTCCTCGGCGGCGAAGCCCGCGTCGGACGCCAGCTGCTCCAGCGCGTCCCGGTCGGCCTCACCGGCCGCTTCGAGCAGCACCACCCAGGTGGGTACGGGGGACGGCGCCCACAGCTCGATCTCGTCGAACACGGGGTAGGAGGGTCCGGCCGCGGTGATCCGCTCGCCGTGCGGCACCCCGTCGTGCAGGACGACCTCGCCCCAGCGCCGCCCGGAGGACGGCAGCGGGATCGACAGCACTTCCATCCGCGCCGGATCCAGCCGGCGGCCCCACACGACCTCGGCCTCGCCCTCGGGCGACAGCCGTACCGCCGCGCTGCCCAGCTCCATACCGGCCGGCTCACTGTTGGACGCCGGGGTCTGCTGGCCGCCGCCGGGCACCTTCAGCCCGTACGCCTGCCAGGCCCTGCGTGCCAGCGGCCAGTCCTGCAGCGCGGTGGCGGCGATCCCGACGTTCCACCAGTCGGGTGCGCCGGTCTCCTTGTCGAGCAGCGCGACGGCCCGCAGTCCCGCGGCCCTCGCCTGCTCCCAGTCATGCCGGAATTTATGCAGCAGCGCCAGGTTGAACCACGACTCCGAGAGCCAGGGCTCCAGGTCCGCCGCACGTGTCAGCAGTGCGCCCGCGTCCTCGTACCGGCCGTCGCCGATCAGCGTGAACGCGCGGTCCGTGGCCTGCCGCCAAGAGGCGGAGGGCCGATGCCGTACCTTCCCGAAGATCCTCACGATTCCCGCCTGTCCCGACTGGACACCCTCGTTTTCCGCTCTCTTCGCATCCAACCATGCCCCGCCGGACGCCCGCTCATTACCCATGGGTTTACCCAGGTGGGACGGGGGTCAGACCGCCCCGGGCCAGAACCCTGGCCAGGGATTCCACGACCTGGGGCTGGTAGTCGCGGCCGGTCCCGAGCCTGAGCTGCTCCAGCGCACCGAGCGGCCCGCCGATACTTTCCCCGCACAGGTCGTCGTACGCGTTCACCGCCCGGACGATCCTGGCGGACAGCGGCTGCTCGCGGTAGGGGTCGGCCTGCTGTTCCACCACGACGGCCACCCTGGTGTCCACCCCGGTCCGGCGGACCACAGCCCCGCCGAGCAGGGCGATCCGGCGCTGCTCGGCGGCGGGCAGAACGGCCGTCGCCCCGTCCGCCACCGGGTCGACGAGCGAGAGCTGGCCGATGTCGTGCATCAGCGCCGCGTACTCCAGGACGGTGAGGTCGGGCCCGGAGAGCCCCATCTCGCGCCCCACGGCCGTGCAGAGCCCGGCCACCCTGCGGGCATGGCCGTGCGGGGTGTAGCCGGCGATCTCGGTGGACCGGGCGAGCGAGGCGATGGTCTGGCGGTAGGTGGTGCGCACCGCGACGACGCGGCGGAACGAGACCTGGGTGAGCAGCAGCGGTACGCACAGGACGGGCAGCGCCCACAGCCCGGCGGCGGCGACCCCGAGCGCCATGACCGCTCCGGTCGCGCAGACCGCCGAGCCGATGCCGGTCAGGGCCCGCAGCTCGTCGCGGAGCAGCGGGCCGTACGGGACGGGGGTGGCGCCCCTGGCCCGGGAGCCGCGGGGCAGGGTGCGGGCGCGCAGCAGCAGGGCGCCCAGCACGGCGTCGCACAGGGCGGTGAGCCCGAGCAGCAGGAGCAGGAAGGCCGCGTAGTACGGGCCCTCGCCGAACCAGCTCTCGGACCGGCCGGAGTTGTACAGGGGCTGGAAGCAGACGGCCGCGAAGGCGACGGTCAGGATCCGGCGGGCCACCTGGTCCGGGCCCGGCCCGCTGCCGCGTGCGACATGGGGCACGCAGGCGACGAGCTGGGCGGCGACGAGCACGGCGACCACCTGGAGCACACCGTGGCCGGTGGGCTCCCCGCCGCTGGGCCCCAGCAGGGCGTACGCGAGCGCGCCGGCGGCACCGAGCGGCGCGGGTTCCCGCTCCCCGGGCAGGGCCCCCCAGCGGGCCAGCTCGCCGATGGTGATGAGCACCCCGAAGGCGAGTGCGTGCCCGGGGTCGTGCACGCCGTGCCAGAGGGTGTGGCCGAGCCCGCCGGCGGCGAGTGCGAGGGCGGCGCCGCGGACGGCCAGGACGACGGGCGACAGCCGTACCCATGCCCGGCTCACCGGGGCAGGCCCGAGTCGAGCCCGTCCGGCGACGGCGGCCGAACCGGCCGCTGGAGGGCCCCGGCACCCTCGCCGCGCGGCAGCGGCACCCGGGCGTCGTCCGCCGTCACGGCCGTCGTCGCTCCCGACCAGCCGTGCCGTTCCAGGCCGCGCGCCAGCGCCCGTACCATCTGCGGATCGAACTGGGTGCCGGCGCACCGCTTGAGCTCCGCCACGGCGGCCGGCACCGGGCGCCCCGGCCGGTAGGAGCGGGTCGAGGTCATCGCGTCGAACGCGTCGGCGACGGCGACGACGCGGGCGAACTCGGGGATCCGGCGGCCGGAGAGTCCGTACGGGTACCCGCTGCCGTCGAGCCGTTCGTGGTGGTGCAGGATCGCGGCGCGCGCCTCGCCGAGGAAGCCGATGCCGCGGACGATCTCGTGCCCGTACTCCGGGTGCAGCTCGATCACCCGGCGTTCCTCCGGTGTCAGCGGCCCGTCCTTGCGCAGCACCCTCGTGGGCACCCCGAGCTTGCCGACGTCGTGCAGGATCCCGGCGAACCGGAGCACTTCGACGCGGTCCTGCGCCATACCCAGTTCCCGGGCGATGAGGACGGAGGCGCGGCCCACCCGCTCGCTGTGCCCCCGGGTGTAGGTGTCCTTGATGTCGACGGCGTGCACGAGGGCCCTGATCGTGGCGCGGTGCGCGGCGTGCTCGCGGTGGTACTGGGCGAAGACCCAGCAGGAGATGTACATGGGCAGCAGGACGAAGAGCGAGGCCAGCGGCCCGTACGAGCTGCTCCACAGGACCGCCATCATCAGCCCGGCGAGGCCGTGCACCAGGTGCGGGCCCAGTGAGCGCGGCAGCAGCCCGGCCCAGGCACGCCGCAGGGGCAGCCGTTCGGCGGCGGCCAGGATGGACCCGTCGAGGGCGGCCAGTACGAGGCTGAAGGCAAGCGCGGCCGCGCAGGCGGGCAGCAGGGCGTAGGGCAGGCCGGGCAGCCGTCCCGGTCCGGGGCCGCAGAGCAGGGTGTGGACGGACGAGGCCGCCCAGACGGTGACGGCCAGCTGCGCCGCGCGCCAGATCCGGCGGGCGGCGGCCCGGGGTTTCTCCACCCGGCCGATGAGCGAGCCGGGGACCGCGACCAGAGCGGCGGCCGCCGGCGGGAGCAGGAAGGCGGCCGCGAGCAGCAGCGGAAAGAACGATCCGGCACTGACCGGCACGGAGCCGCCGAAGAAGGGGCAGCGGCCGGGGAGTTCACAGGCGAGGTAGAGCCCGGTGAGCAGTGCGAGGGTGGTCCACGGGGTGCCCGCGCCGGGGCGCAGCGCGGGCAGGACGCACAGTGCGGCGACGAGTGCGACGGCCAGGATGTGCGCCCGTGCCGCCCCGCGTGTGGCTCTCAACCCGTCCGCCCGCCCCCCAGCATCGCCAATGGAGGCGCCAGGCTAGCGAGTTGGGCGTCCGGGCCGAGTGCCGACGGCGCCGATTAGCACGTTCGGGTGATGCGTCACTCCTTGGCTGCGGCCGGCAGCCCGGTGTCGGAGACGGTGAGGTCCGTTTCCGGAACCGCCTGCCCGGACCGGATCAGGTCGATCCGGCCCATCACCTTCGAGCGCAGGTCGGCGGGCACGTCGTCCTGACCGCAGCACCGCTTGACCAGCTTCTTCACGGCCTGCTCGAGGCCGTACTTCTCCAGGCAGGGCGAGCACTCACCGAAGTGCACCTCGAACTTGGTGCAGTCGCTGTCGGGCATCTCCCGGTCGAGGAACTCGTAGAGGTGATCGAGGACCTCTGCGCACTCCGTCTCGTGCGGCTCTCCGCAGCTCATGAGCCCGAGCCTTTCCGATCGTCCGACTCACCGGCGCCCGCGGGGACGAGCCCGCGGTCACGGGCGTAGTCCTCCAGCATGCCGCGCAGTTGACGGCGGCCCCGGTGCAGCCGGGACATCACCGTACCGATGGGAGTCCCCATGATGTCCGCGATCTCCTTGTAGGCAAAGCCCTCTACATCGGCAAGATAAACCGCGATGCGGAACTCTTCGGGGATCGCCTGCAGCGCAGACTTCACATCGGAGTCGGGCAGGTGGTCGAGGGCCTGGGACTCGGCCGAGCGCAGACCGGTCGACATGTGCGACTCGGCACGGGCCAGCTGCCAGTCCTCGATCTCCTCGGCGGCACTGCGCTGGGGTTCGCGCTGCTTCTTGCGGTACGAGTTGATGAACGTGTTGGTGAGGATGCGGTACATCCACGCCTTGAGGTTGGTGCCCTCACGGAACTGGTGGAAGGAGCCGTAGGCCTTGGCATAGGTCTCCTGGACCAGGTCCTCGGCGTCCGCGGGGTTGCGCGTCATGCGCAGCGCGGCCGAGTACATCTGGTCGAGGAAACCGAGGGCGTCGCGCTCGAAGCGCGCGTTGCGCTCGGCGGTCGTCTCCTGCGGGCGGCCGTCGTCGGTCCCTGTGTCGGTCCCAGTGACCGGACCCACCTCCTCCAACGCTGTGGCGGAGCCGAAGCCGGACCCGCTCGAATCGGAGAATAGTCGACCTTGGTCGGGAGCGGGCTGTCGATCCGATCCGCTCAGTGCCCGCTCGGGAGTGGTCTTGGCCGCATGCAGGACCGTCCACTCCAGGTCAGCGGCGTTCGAGCGACGCGGGCAGATGGTCGAACCCATGCGACGGACTCCCTCTCCACATACGACGTTGGTGTACCGATGTCCCGAACAACAGCGGCCCGTCGTCCGGCATTCCCGGGTCCGGGGCGGCTCGGCCGGACCGGCCCGCCCCGGTCCGCGCGGGAGGCCGGGATCACACGATTCCGGCCAGCCATCCGGTCACGGCCGTGGTGAGGATCTCCATCGCCTGATCCTCGGTCAGCCCCGATTTCTTCGGTACGGCGAAGCCGTGGTCACCGTGCGGCACCTCGGCCATCCGGTACTCCCCCGGCGGGAACTCGGCGGGCCTGCCGAAGGGGTCGTTGCCGCCCTGGACGACGAGGGTGGGCACGCCGGAGGCCAGCAGCTCGTCCTTGCGGGACTTCTCCGGCCGGCCCGGCGGGTGCAGCGGGAAGCTGAGGGCCAGGACCGCCCGGGCGCCGAGCGGCAGCGCGGTACGGCAGGCCACCCGGGCGCCCGCGCTGCGTCCGCCGGCGACGACCGGGAGCCCGGAGGCCGCCAGCGCCGGCCACAGGCCGCGCCAGCCGGCGTCCAGCGTCCTGGGGGCGGGCGCGAGCTTCCTGCCCGCCACCCGCCAGGGCTGCTCCACCAGGGCGACGCTCACCCCCTGGGCGGGCAGGGCGGCGGCCAGGGCCTTCAGGTCCCGGGCCTCGATGCCGCCGCCGGCGCCATGACCGAGCGCGAGCAGGAGGCGCGGTCGCGCCGCGGGCAGCCAGGTGATCCGGGCCGTCCCGGCCTCGGTGTCGACCGTCTGGGTGCGGGGGTCCTTCTCGGTGGCTTTCACACCCCCATCCAACCAACCCGTGGCGGGCCGGCCGGGCTCCGGCACGTACCTCAGAAGAGCGTGCTCACCTCGGGCGCGGCCAGCTCGTCCAGCAGCTCGGGGCCGTTGTTGCGGACGTTGCTGACGGCGGTGGCCACCGGATAGGCCCGCATCAGCCCGCCCGGCGGCGGTACGAGCAGCCCGCGCAGCTCCCCGACGTCGGTGCGCGAGGGGTCCAGCCAGTCGTCCCAGCGGTCCGGGGTCAGCATCAGCGGCATCCGGGGGTGGATGTCGGCGAGCGCGGCCGGGCCCTCGGCGGGGGCGACGGCGAGCGGGCTCGTCTCCGCCTCGGTGGTGATCACCGAGCAGGTCACCCACCAGGCCTGGGGGTGGTCGTCCGGCAGGGTCCGGTCGCGCCAGAACTCGTAGAGACCGGCCATGGCGAAGACCGACCCGTCGGCGGGGGTCACGAAGTACGGCTGCTTGCGGGGGCGCTTCCTGCGGCCCTTCTCCTCCAGCTGCCGTTCCTCGCTGCCGGTCACCCACTCGTAATAGCCGTCGGCCGGCAGGATGCAGCGCCGGGAGACGAAGGGCCGGCGAAAGGACGGCTTCTCGTGCACCGTCTCGGCCCGGGCGTTGATCATCCGGGCGCCGCCCTCCGGGGTTTTGGCCCAGGAGGGGACGAGTCCCCATTTCAGTGCGCGCAGCTGGCGAACCGGACGCTGGTCATCCGCGTCTTTCACGGGACGCTCCAGTACGGCGTAGACCTCCTTGGTCGGCGCCACGTTGTAATCCGGCTCCAGCGTCTCGGCCGGTTCCCACTTCTCCACCTGGAAGAGTCCGGTCAGATCCTCGGGCCGCCGACTCGCTGCATACCGTCCGCACATAAGTGCCAGACTGCCACGATCGTCATCCCGACCGGACGCCAATACCGCAAGGAGCCGCCCACGCCATGGACAGCACCGATCTGGGCAATCTGTGGGACCGCGTCTTCGGCACCCAGCCGGCGCCCGAGCAATGGCTGGTGGTGGTGACCGCCACGGCCGCGCTCATCGCCGTCGTACCGAACGTCATATGGCGGCTGACCCGCAACGCGGTCACCATCGCGCACGAGGGCGGCCACGGGCTGGTCGCGCTGCTCACCGGACGGCAGCTCTCGGGCATCCGGCTGCACTCGGACACCAGCGGACTGACGGTGAGCCGCGGCAAGCCGACCGGCATCGGCATGGTCCTGACGGCCGCGGCGGGCTACACCGCGCCGTCGCTGCTGGGTCTGGGCGGTGCCTGGCTGCTGGTGAACGGCAGGATCACGCTGCTGCTGTGGCTGGCCACGGCGCTGCTCGCGGTGATGCTGGTGATGATCCGCAATGTGTACGGGGCGCTGACGGTGATCCTCACCGGTTCGCTCTTCCTGCTGATGTCGTGGCTGGCCTCGGCGGCCTGGCAGTCGCTGTTCGCGTACAGCGCGGTCTGGTTCCTGCTGCTGGGCGGGGTGCGTCCGGTGTTCGAGCTCCAGTCCAAGCGGCGGCACGGCGGGGCGCCGGACTCGGACGCGGACCAGCTGGCCCGGCTGACGGACGTACCGGCCGCCCTGTGGCTGTTCCTGTTCCACGCCGTTTCGCTCTGCTCGCTGATCGGCGGCGGGCGCTGGATGCTGGGGCTGTGACCCGCATCCCATACCACTCCCGCGTTACGCCCCGATTTCATCACTTTTGATCAAAATCCCGGTTTGCGGTGAGCCACTAAAGTGAGCTCCATGACCGAAAGTTCCGTGCACCCCGCCCTCTGGCCCGCCCCTCACGCGAGCGGAGCCGTCGACGCGACCGTTACCGTGCCCGGTTCGAAGTCGGTCACCAACCGCGCGCTGGTGCTGGCCGCGCTCTCCGCCGAGCCGGGCTGGCTGCGCCGTCCGCTGCGCTCCCGCGACACCCTGCTGATGGCCGAGGCGCTGCGTGCGATGGGCGTCGGCATCGAGGAGACGGTGTCCTCCAGCTCGTCGGTCGCCGGCGGCCCGGACGGTTCGGGCGAGGCCTGGCGGATCATCCCGGCCGGACTGCACGGCCCGGTCACCATCGACGTCGGCAACGCCGGTACGGTCATGCGCTTCCTGCCCCCGGTCGCGGCCCTGGCCAACGGACCGGTCCGCTTCGACGGCGACCCCCGGTCCTACGAGCGCCCGCTGAACGGCGTGATCGACGCCCTGCGGGTGCTCGGCGCCCGGATCGACGACGACAACCGGGGCTCGCTGCCGATGACCGTGCACGGCGCCGGTGCGCTGGACGGCGGACCGGTCGCGATCGACGCGTCCTCGTCCTCCCAGTTCGTCTCGGCGCTGCTGCTGTCGGCGCCGCGCTTCAACCAGGGCGTGGAGGTACGTCACACCGGCGCCCGGCTCCCCTCCATGCCGCACATCCGGATGACCGTCGACATGCTGCGTGCCGTGGGCGCCCAGGTCGACGAGCCGGAGACGGGCGGCGAGCCGAATGTCTGGCGGGTCTCCCCCTCGGCGCTGCTCGGCCGCGATCTGACCGTGGAGCCGGACCTGTCCAACGCCCAGCCGTTCCTGGCGGCGGCGCTGGTCACCGGCGGCCGGATCACCATCCCGGACTGGCCGCTGCGCACCACGCAGCCCGGTGACGCGCTGCGCGAGATCTTCACCGCGATGGGCGGCAGCTGCGAGCTGACCGAGCACGGGCTCACCTTCACCGGTTCGGGCCGCATCCACGGCATCGACGTCGACCTCGGCGAGGTCGGCGAGCTGACCCCGGGCATCGCGGCGGTCGCGGCCCTGGCCGACTCCCCCTCCACCCTGAGCGGCGTCGCCCACCTCCGGCTGCACGAGACGGACCGGCTGGCCGCGCTCACCAAGGAGATCAACGAGCTCGGCGGCGACGTCACCGAGACCGCGGACGGACTCCACATCCGGCCCAGGCCGCTGCACGGCGGTACCTTCCATACGTACGACGACCACCGGATGGCCACCGCGGGGTCGATCATCGGCCTTGCCGTCCCCGGAGTGGAGATCGAGAACGTGGCGACTACCGCCAAGACCCTGCCCGACTTCCCGCAGATGTGGACCGGAATGCTCGGGGCCTGAGACATGCGCCGCTACGGCAAGAACCCCGACGAGGACGACATCCGGGTCCGCCCCAACCGCAAGGGCAACCGGCCTCGTACGCATATCCGTCCCAAGCACGAGGACGCCGAGGACGGCATGGTCCTCACCGTCGACCGCGGCCGTCTCACCTGTCTCGTCGAGGGCCGCACGGTCGTCGCGATGAAGGCCCGTGAGCTGGGCCGCAAGGCCGCGGTGGTGGGCGACACCGTCTCCATCGTCGGCGACCTGTCCGGCGAGAAGGACACCCTCGCCCGCATCGTCAGGATCGGTGAGCGCCGGACGGTGCTGCGCCGGACCGCGGACGACGACGACCCGTTCGAGCGGGTGGTGGTGGCCAACGCCGACCAGCTGGCGATCGTCACCGCGCTGGCCGATCCGGAACCCCGTCCGCGCATGATCGACCGCTGTCTGGTCGCCGCGTACGACGGCGGGCTCTCGCCCCTCCTGGTGCTGACCAAGTCCGACCTGGCCTCCCCGGACAAGCTGCTGGAGGCGTACACCCCGCTCGGTGTCCCGTTCATCGTGACCAGCCGCGAGGAGCTGGAGAACGGCGACGCGGCCGACCGGGTCCGCGAGCAGCTGCACGACCGGGTGACCGCTTTCGTCGGGCACTCGGGGGTCGGAAAGACCACGCTGGTCAACGCCCTCGTACCGAAGGACAGGCGGCGCACCACCGGGGTCGTCAACGCGGTCACCGGCCGTGGCCGGCACACCACCACGTCGGCCCTGGCGCTCCCGCTGCCGGACTACCGCGGCTGGGTGATCGACACCCCCGGCGTCCGCTCCTTCGGCCTGCACCACATCGACCCGTCCCGGGTCATCAACGCCTTCCCCGACCTCCAGCCCGGCACCGAGGAGTGCCCGCGCGGCTGCACGCACGACAGCCAGCAGCCGGAGTGCGCACTGGACGCCTGGGTGGCGTCGGGGCACGCCGATCCGGCGCGGCTCGATTCGCTGCGCCGGCTGCTGTCGACGCGGGAGCGGCGCGAGGGCGACTGACGCCGGTGTCAGGCGCGAGGGCGACTGACGCCGGTGTCCCCGGCACCGGCATCCCCGGGGGCATAACTCGGGGCGACCGGTCCGGGCACGTTTGCGATCACTCGCTACCGGTAAGTGCATAATCACGCCCAGCGGTACAAGGCGGTCACCGATGCGGGAGGGGCACAGACGATGGCGTGGCTGCTGGTCGTGGTCGCGGGACTTCTGGAGACCGGCTTCGCCGTCTGCCTCAAGCTCTCGCACGGCTTCACGCGGCTGTGGCCGACCATCGCGTTCTGCGTCTTCGCGCTCGGCAGCTTCGGCCTGCTGACCATGTCGCTGAAGAAGCTCGACGTCGGGCCCGCGTACGCCGTGTGGACCGGCATCGGTGCGGCCGGCACCGCGATCTACGGCATGGTCTTCCTCGACGACGTGGTCTCCACGCTCAAGCTGGTCTCGATCTCGCTGGTGATCCTCGGCGTGATCGGGCTCCAGCTCTCGGGCTCGTCCCACTGACGACCGGCCCCTGCCGGCCTGCCCCGCCGCCGCGTATCGCGCTCAGGCAGCCACGTCCGGCCGCCGGTCCACGATGTCCCGCACCAGCGGCACCCCGTCCCCCGTCGCGCCCGGGGACGGCGGCACCAGTGCGTAGGACAACGCGAGGCGCAGCGCGAGTTCGCAGGTCACGGCCAGGGCCGCCGGGTCGCGCGGTGGGTGTCCCTCGTCCAGGGCGGCGACCGCACGGTCTCTGGCCCGGCCGAGGAGTTCGGCGGGCGTCGGCGGTCCGGTGTCGGCCGGGCTCTGCGCCGTCACCGGGGAGCCGGGCGGCCGGACCGGGTGCGCGGGGCGGGGTAACCGCTCCTCCCAGCAGCCCGTGAGCAGACCTCTGACCAGCGCGTCCGCCCGCGTGGCCCGGACCGTCCAGGCGGCGGTGGCGGCCAGCCTGTCCCCCGTACCGCCCGCCGATCCCAGCGCCCGTTCGACGCCGGCCAGATAGGTGTCGGCGGCGCACCGGACGAGGGCTAGGGCCAGTCCGTCCTTGCTGCCGAACTCGTTGTAGAGGGTCTGCCGGGAGACCCCGGCGGCGGCTGACACATCGACCATCCGCACGGCCGGCCAGGGCCGGGTGGCCAGCGCCGCGCGGGCGGCGTCCAGCAGTGCTTCTCGCGCTGTCGGCATCGTCGCCTCCCACGCCGGGACTCCGCTTTTCAGAGTTGACGCGCCGTCCGGCACTGTCAAGGGTTCCCGCGGGCCTCCGGGGCCCTGTGGCTCTGTTCACCTGCGGTGGATACTGTGACGCCATGCCCGATTACCACGATGATCTGCGCCTCGCCCATGTGCTGGCCGACGCCGCCGACGCGACGACGATGGACCGGTTCAAGGCTCTGGACCTCAAGGTCGAGACCAAGCCGGACATGACGCCGGTGAGCGAGGCCGACAAGGCCGCCGAGGAGCTGATCCGCGGCCACCTCCATCGGGCACGGCCGCGCGATGCGATTCTGGGCGAGGAGTACGGGCTCGAGGGAACCGGCCCGCGGCGCTGGGTGATCGACCCGATCGACGGCACGAAGAACTACGTGCGCGGCGTGCCGGTCTGGGCGACGCTGATCTCGCTGATGGAGGCGGGTGAGGACGGCTTCCAGCCGGTGGTCGGCGTGGTGTCGGCGCCCGCGCTGAACCGTCGCTGGTGGGCGGCGAAGGGGGCGGGGGCGTTCTCCGGCCGCAGCCTGACGTCCGCGACCCGGCTGCATGTGTCAAAGGTGGAGCGGATCGCGGATGCCTCGTTCGCGTACTCCTCGCTGAGCGGGTGGGAGGAGCAGGGCCGGCTCGACGGCTTCATGGACCTCACCCGGGCCTGCTGGCGCACCCGGGGATACGGGGACTTCTGGCCGTACATGATGGTGGCCGAGGGCTCGGTCGACATCTGCGCGGAGCCGGAGCTCTCGCTCTGGGACATGGCCGCCAACGCGATCATCGTCCAGGAGGCGGGGGGCCGGTTCACCAGCCTGGACGGTGTCAGCGGACCGGGCGGCGGCAATGCCGCGGCCTCGAACGGGACGCTCCACCATGAGCTGCTGGGCTATCTGAACCAGCGCTACTGACCGGACCCGCCCCGGGCTCCACGGCCCTGATCAGGCGTACCGGACACTCGAGGGGCGTGCGGCACCATCGCACGCCCCTCGAGTGATCTTCGCTACCCCTTGTTGCCGTCCCTCATCGGTGCGACTCTGAGAGTCCCCCCGCTTGTGAACTTGTGAATCGGCTCACGAGTCGCTTCACGAAGGAGGTGGCTCCCTTCATGCTCGTCCGTGACGCCATGAGCACGATGGTCCTCACCATCGGCCCGACCCACACCCTCCGCCAGGCCGCCCGGCTGATGTCGGCACGCCGCATCGGAGCCGCCGTCGTCCACGACCCGGACACCTGCGGGCTCGGCATCCTCACCGAGCGCGACATCCTCAACGCGGTCGGATCGGGACAGGACCCCGATGTCGAGACCGCCTCCACCCACACCACGGCCGATGTGGTCTTCGCCGCACCCGCCTGGACCCTGGAGGAGGCCGCCGCAGCCATGACGCACGGCGGCTTCCGCCATCTGATCGTGCTGGACGACGACGGGCCGGTGGGCATCGTCTCGGTGCGCGACATCATCCGCTGCTGGGCACCGGCCCGGCGCCATCCGGTGGAGCTGGTCGGCTGAGAGACCCCAGGGTCTTCCGTTCGGATCAGACCGGATCTCGCGAGCCCGGCCTGATCCGGACGAGAGGCCCTAGCCGCGCAGGGCCTGGACCGCCGCCTCCAGGCGCTTGCCGAAGTCGGCGTCGGCCTGACGGAAGTTGTTGATCGCCCGCTCGGCTATGTCGTCGCGCGACACCTTCGCGATGAACCCGGCGAGGTTGTCGATCAGCCGGCCCTTCTCGTCCTCGGAGTAGAGCCGGTAGAGGTTCCCGGCCTGCACGAAGTCGTTGTCCTCGGCGTGACTCGGGGCCTCGTGGGTGCCGGTGCCCCCGGTGACCGGGGTGGCCTCCCATAGGGGGCGGCCGGTCTGGACCGGACCGCCGAAGCTGTTCGGCTCGTAGTTCTTCGTACCCTTGTGGCGGCCGTCGTACAGGTAGCCGTCACGGCTGTTGGTCCGGGCCTCGGTGGCGTGCGGGCGGTTGACCGGCAGGTGGTCCGCGTTGATGCCGACGCGGTAGCGGTGCGCGTCGCCGTACGCGAAGAGGCGGCCCTGGAGCATCTTGTCCGGGGACGGGCCGATGCCCGGCACGAAGTGTGCGGGGCTGAAGATGGACTGCTCGGTCTCGGCGAAGATGTTCTCCGGGTTCCGGTTGAGCTCCAGCCTGCCTATCTCGACCGGCGGGTAGTCCTCGTGCGGCCACACCTTGGTGAGGTCGAACGGGTTGAAGCGGTACGTCGCCGCCTCGGCCGCAGGCATGATCTGGACCTGCACGGTCCAGGACGGGAACTCGCCCCGCTCGATGGACTCGCGAAGATCGCGCTGGTGGCTGTCCGGGTCCTCACCGGCGAGCTTGTTGGCCTCGTCCTGGGTGAGGTTCTTGATGCCCTGGTCGGTCTTGAAGTGGTACTTGACCCAGAAGACCTCGCCGGCCTCGTTGCTCCACTGGTAGGTGTGCGAGCCGTACCCGTTCATGTGGCGCAGCGTGGCCGGGATGCCGCGGTCACCGAAGAGCCAGGTCACCTGGTGAGTGGACTCGGGCGACAGACCCCAGAAGTCCCAGACGTTGTCCGCCTCCTGGGAGCCGGTGTACGGGTCGCGCTTCTGCGTGTGGATGAAGTCGGGGAACTTGATGGCGTCCTTGATGAAGAACACCGGGGTGTTGTTGCCGACGAGGTCGTAGTTGCCGTCCTCGGTGTAGAACTTCAGCGCGAAGCCACGGGGGTCCCGCACCGCGTCGGCGGAGCCGAGGTTGCCCGCGACGGTGGAGAAGCGGAGGAACGTCTCGGTCTGCTTGCCGACCTCGGAGAGGAACTTCGCCCGCGTCCACTGCGAGACATCGCGGGTCAGCGTGAACGTGCCGTACGCGCCGGCGCCCCGGGCGTGCACGATGCGCTCCGGAATGCGCTCGCGGTTGAAGTGCGCGAGCTTCTCCAGCAGCGACTGGTCCTGCACCAGAACCGGACCGCCGACGCCCGCGGTCTGGCTGTTCTGGTTGTCGGCCACCGGTGCGCCGGCCTCCGTGGTGAGCGGTCCCTGTGTCACGTGCGCCTCCTGCGTCGTTCCTGCACATTCGTCATGTCTGCATGGCGTGCACAGCCTGTCCCTTGGCATATGCCGTACCCGATCCTACAATGGACTTAGTCCAAGTCAAGCAAGCATCCAAAGTCACACCTGTTCGGGACATGACCCCTCCACTGTTAGGCTTGCCCTCATGAGTGACCTGCTGGAACGACTCCGTGGACGCGGCTGGCGCATGACTGCGCAGCGGCGCGTCGTGGCCGAGGTCCTCGACGGGGATCACGTACATCTGACGGCCGACGAGGTCCACGCCCGGGCCGTCGCCAAGCTGCCCGAGATCTCCCGCGCCACCGTCTACAACACGCTCGGTGAGATGGTGACCCTCGGCGAGGTCATCGAGGTCTCCACCGACCGCCGGGCCAAGCGCTACGACCCGAACGCGCACCGCCCCCACCACCACCTCGTATGCGCGAAGTGCGGCGCCATCCGCGATGTGCACCCGGCCGGTGACCCATTGGCGGACCTGCCGTCCGGCGAGCGCTTCGGCTTCACGATCTCCGGCGTCGAGATGACGTACCGCGGCATCTGCCCGAACTGCGCCGCGGCCGCCTGACCCCACCCGCCGCCCCCAGCCCTCACCGGAAGCTTCCGGTGAGGGCTTTCGCGTGCCGCGCCCGGCCACCGAGCGCCTCCCGTTCGCCTCCCCGCGGCCCCTCCGTCCCCGCGCACCCCCTTCCCTGATCTGACGGGTCGTCATATCGTCAGCGGCGATCACCGCCGCCCCGGCGGCTCCGCACCTCGAAACGCACGAGGAGAGACCCGTGGGAGACCCGCACCCGAACCCACTCCCGGCACCCGCGTCACCGACCACCACCCCCAAGCTCCGCGCCCGCGCGCTCTCCCGTTCCTTCGGGCGGGGCGCCAAGGCCCTGGCCGCGCTCGGCCCGCTCGATCTCGACATGGTGCCGGGCGAGTTCACCTGCATCGTGGGACCGTCCGGCTGCGGCAAGTCCACGCTGCTGAGGATCGCGGCAGGGCTGCTCCGCCCCAGCTCCGGCGAACTGTCCATCCGCACGGCCTCCTCGCGTCCGGCCGCGATGATCTTCCAGGACTACGGGATCTACGACTGGAAGACCGTCCTCGCCAATGTCCGCTTCGGCCTCGACGTCCAGCGCGTGCCGCGCAAGGAGGCCGACGCCAGGGCGCGCGACTGGCTGGGGCGGATGGGGCTCGCCGAATTCGCCGGGGCCTATCCCGCCGCCCTGTCCGGCGGGATGCGCCAGCGGGTGGCGATCGCCCGCGCGCTGGCCGTCGAGCCCGAGATCCTGCTGATGGACGAGCCGTTCGCGGCGCTCGACGCCCAGTTGCGCACGATCCTTCAGGACGAGCTGCTGGAGCTCACCCAGACCACCCGCACCACCACCCTGTTCATCACCCACAGCCTCGAGGAGGCGATCGTGCTCGGGGACCGGGTCCTGGTGATGTCCGCCAGGCCGGGCCGGATCATCGCCGAGCACCGGCCGCCGTTCGAGCGGCCGCGCACCGGCGACATCCGCTCGACGCCGGAGTTCACCGCGCTGAAGAGCAGCCTGTGGGACCTGCTGCGCGGAGAGGTCCACGGAGAGATCCGCGGAGAGGCGGTCCCGGCATGAGCACCCTCGTGAAGTCCGTGAGCGACGACGAACAGGTACTGGTGCGCCGGCCGGGGCCGCGGGAACTGCACCCCGTACGCACCCACCGCAGGCGCCGCACCCTCGAGATCGCGCTCGCCGTCGCCGTACCGCTGCTCCTGGTCCTGCTCTGGCAACTGGCCGCCGCCAGATCCTGGATCGACGAGCGGGTCTACCCCGCACCCTCCACGATCTTCGCCGACGGCTGGGACCGGGCGGCCGACGGCGATCTGTGGCCGGATGTACGGGCCACCCTCCAGCGGGTCCTGGGCGGATACGCGATCGGCACGGTCGCGGGCTATGTCCTCGGCCTGCTGATGGGTTCCCTCTCCCTGGTGCGCGCGGCGCTGGAACCGTTGCTCGACGCCCTCTACGTCGTACCGAAACTGGCGCTGCTGCCGGTCTTCCTCAATATGTTCGGCCTCGGCGAGGGACCTCAGATCGCCCTGGTCGCCACCACCGTCTTCTTCTTCGTCTGGATCTCGACGATGGCGGCCGTGCTCGCCGTGCCGGCCGGACACCGGGATGCCGGGCAGGTGTTCGGCGCATCGCCCTGGCAGATGTTCCGGCATGTGCTGCTGCCCGCCTCGCTGCCCGCGGTCCTGGTGGGTGCGCGGATCGCGGCGGGGGTGGCGGTACTGGTCATCGTCGCCTCGGAACAGATCGCGGCGGCCGACGGGCTGGGGCATCTGATCTTCGACTCCCGCGCCCTGTTCCAGAACGACGTGATGTTCGTCGGCATCGTCTGTGTCGCCGTCCTCGGTGTC
Source organism: Streptomyces sp. NBC_00876 (assembly GCF_045207435.1). NCBI lineage: Bacteria > Bacillati > Actinomycetota > Actinomycetes > Kitasatosporales > Streptomycetaceae > Streptomyces > Streptomyces sp. NBC_00876. The sequence continues at coordinate 5,698,187 of NZ_CP108800.1, read as the reverse complement.
GTCTTCTCCGAAGTGGTGCGGATCGCCGGCCGGCTCCTCACCCCATGGGCGCCGCGCGACCGCGGCCGCAGTCAGTCGTGACCGGCTCACCCCGCTCCTCGTACGGAGGCACTGTGCGTACTCGTACCCCTTTCACCTGCACCGTTGTACTCGTGGCCGCGTCCCTGCTCGGCGCGGCAGGCTGCGCCGGGAAGGACTCGTCGGACGGCGCGGACGCCTCGCCGGCCGCACCGCGCACGGTCGAGCCCGTCGCCGGCTGCGGCTCCGGGAGCTGGACCGACCCGGCGGACCTCGCACCCGACCGCAAGCCCGCCCGCTGCGACAAGGGCGCTCCCGCCGCCCGGCCGCTCCCGGAGAAGCGGAGGATCACCGTCGCCACCGGCACCCTGAGCGCGGAGTACGTCGCCCCGCTCCAGGTCGCGGTCGCCAAGGGCGAGTTCGCCAAGGAGGGGCTGGACGTCCAGCTGAAGGTGCTGCCCACCCCGGACGCCCTGCCGCTGCTCGCCAAGGGTGACGTCGATGCGCAGTGGGCGGCTCCGGAGGCCGCGGTGATGAACGGCATCAACGGCGGCTTCGCCATCAAGTGGGTCGCGGGCAACTTCTCCCCCGACCCGACGTCCAAGAGCGGCCTGTGGGTGCGCCTCAAGGACGGCGAGAGCGCCGACCACGTCGACATGGCGGGGCGGAAGCTCGGCACGATGATCGGCAAGGGCTCGGTGATCGCCTATCCGATGGACACCTCACTGAAGAAGCACGGCGGCGGCCTCGACAAGATCAGTTTCCAGCAGCTCGGCTCCGCGGACGTGCTCACCGCCCTGCAGAACGGGGGCGTGGACTCCGCCTGGCTGCTCGACCCGATCTGGCGCAAGGTGGACGGCGACAAGAAGTACGCCTTCCTCGGCGGCCAGCCCGTCGGCGAACCGCTCGGCGGACTCCTGTTCGGCCCGACGCTGCTGAACAAGGACCCGGACGCGGGCGTCGCCTTCCTGCGGGCCTACATCCGTACGGTGAACACCTACTTCGCCGGCGACTACAAGTCCGACCCGGCCTTCGTCGCCGAACTGGCCGGGCTGATGAAGACCGACGAGGCCACCCTGCGGTCGACTCCGTCCATGCGGATGGACTGGGAGATCCGGAAGGGGACGACGGACCGGCTGCAGAAGGCCTACGCGGATTCGGGCGTCTCGGAGGGTGCTCCGGTTCCGGAGACGAAGGCTGTGGACCGGGCGATGTACGGCGAGGCCGTGGGCCACAAGCCCTGAGCCGGCCGCGGCATGCACAGAGGGCCGGATCCCCGAAAGGATCCGGCCCTCTGTCTTCAGTAGCGGGGACAGGATTTGAACCTGCGACCTCTGGGTTATGAGCCCAGCGAGCTACCGAGCTGCTCCACCCCGCGTCGTTGTGATCCCCACAGTACGTCACGCCCTGGACCAGCGCAAATCCCTTTCCCGGGGGCCTGCGGGGAGGGCGCCGGGCCCACCGGCGTCGGGCGCGGAGGGCCGGAAGACCCGGCGACCGCACCGCAGCGCACGGCAGCGCTCCGCACCGCCATCCGCTACGCGGTGAGCTCCTGGTGCAGCGCCTCGCGCAGCCGCGCGGCCCGCTCCGAGACCTCCGCCGGCCCCAGCTCGACCGCCCGCGCACACCACCGCTGCCCCTCGGCCAGCTCGCCGCGGCGTGCGGCCAGCAGGGCCAGGCGCAGCGCGGCCCGCCCGTGGCCGTCGTTCGCGGCGCGGCTCCACCACAGCGCGGCCTCGCGCTCGCTGCCCTCGCGGGCCAGCAGGAGTCCGAGGTTGAACGCCCCGTTGCGGCTGCCCGCCTCGGCCGCCTCCCGGTACCAGCGGCCGGCGCTCTCCACGTCCCCGCGGGAGGCGGCGAGCATCCCGACGCGCACCTGGGCGCGGCGGTGCCCCTGCTCGGCCGCGCGCTCGTACCACTCCTCGCACTCGGTCTTCTCCGGCATCGGCTCGCCGAGCGCGGGCGGTCCGGGCGGCGGCTGCCGCGAGTCCAGCACCCCGGCCAGCCGGAAGGCCGCCTCCGCGCTGCCCCCGCCCGCCGCGCAGCGCATATGCCGCTCGGCCTCGCGCTCCTCGCCGTGGTGCAGCAGCGCCATGCCGACCTGGAGCGCGGCCTCGGTGTGGCCGGCCGCCGCGGCACGCTCGTACCAGAGCAGGGCCGCACGGTCCTCGTCGCGCCCGGCGTGCAGGATGCCGAGGTTGAAGGCGGCGTCGACACTGCCGGCCTCGGCCGCCTTGGAGAACCAGGGCTCCGCACCGGTCGCGTCGCCCGCCTGGAGCAGGAGAACGGCCAGCGCGTTGGCGGCCTCGCGGTGGCCCGCGTAGGCGGCACGCCGGTACCACTGCTCGGCCTGCGGCGTACGGTCCTGGGCCGCGCAGAGCAGTCCCAGGTTGTACGCGCCGTTGACGTCGCCCGCGTCCATCGCCGCCCGGTACCAGCGCTCGGCGGTCTGCTGCTCGCCCCGGGCCGCGTGCAGTGCACCGAGGGCGTTGGCGGCGTTGCCGTCACCGTCCTGGGCAGCGCGCAGCCACCACACGGCGGCGCTCTCCCGGTCGCCCGCGTCGCGCAGCAGGAAGCCGAGCGCGCAGGCGGCCCGTGCCTCGCCGGCCTTGGCGGAGATGAGGTACCAGCGGCCGGCCTCCTTGAGCTCGCCACGCTGTTCGAGGATGGCGCCGAGGTGCAGGGCGGCACGCCGGTGGCCGCGGGCGGCGGCCTGCCGGTACCACTGCTCGGCCTCGCCCACCCGGCCCGGCTCGGGGCCGGCCACCGGGCTGTCGCCCTTGCGCACGGCGGCCCGGTGCCCCACGGTGTCCGTCCGGTGCCCCCTGCCGGTACGGGGGCCCAGGCCGGTGCTGCCGAACGGGTCGTCCGCGGCATTGCGCTCCAGCATGCGTGCCAGCCGGTACGCCGCCTCGCGGTGCCCCTGTTCGGCGGCGGCACGCAGCCAGCGCTCGGCGCCGACGTCGCTGCGGTGTTCCAACAGGTCCGCGAGGGCGTACGCCCCCAGCGCATGGCCCTGCTCGGCGGACTGGCGCAGCCAGTACTCGGCGCCTGGCTCGTCGCCGCGCTCGCGGTAGTGGCGCCCCAGGGCGTGCGCGGCGGCGGCGGATCCCGCGACGGCGGCGATCCGCCACCAGTCGGCCGCCTCGTCCGCGTATCCGCGCTGGTGCAGGAGGACGCCCAGGTTGTTGGCCGCGGCACGGTCGCCGTCGGCGGTGGCCGCGCGCAGGTAGGACTCGGCGCCGCCCAGATCACCGCGGCGCAGCAGCAGCGCACCGAGAACGCTCATCGACTCGGTGTTCCCGGCATCGGCGGCGCGACGGTGGCGCGCCTCGCTCTCGGCGTTGTCCGCGCTCGCCGCGGTCTCCGCTCCCTCGGCGTTCTCCACGCCGTCGGCGGCCTCTGCGGTCTCTGCACTGTCGACGGTCGCGGCACACTCCGCAGTCTCGGCGGTCTCGATGTTGTCTTTGTACTGCGCGGCGGCAGCGGCAAACGCCACATCCGCCACGTTTTCCGCCGGATGGACGTGACGCTGCACAAACCGCCCTGTCTCCAACAGAGTTGCCCTGTCCCCCATAAATACCATCGTCGCACCACCTACAACCCGCGCACACCTGCTATATCGCGGCCGGTGAGGTCACTTCAGCGTTTTGTCGACATGCCCACAGGGAGACAAGTCAAACACGTTCGCGCCCAACTCGCGTCCCATGAACCGCACTTCACGCACACTGCACAGAAAACCCACCATGACATGACGAAGGCCCGGATCCTCTGGAGGATCCGGGCCTTCGTCTTTCAGTAGCGGGGACAGGATTTGAACCTGCGACCTCTGGGTTATGAGCCCAGCGAGCTACCGAGCTGCTCCACCCCGCGTCGTTGTGTCCAAACCGTACCACGACGCGCGGGTGAAGCTTTACCGGGTTACTCAGCCACCACTGTCGGCACTGACTGACGCATCCGGCTTGTCCGATGTGTCCGTCTTGCTGGGACTCCCGGACTTCGGCTGGGCGGCGGCCGCCCGTTCGAGCGCGTTCTGCAGATCCGACTGAGCCTTGCCGTAGGCGGCCCAGTCCTGCTTCTTCAGGGCCGCCTCGCCCTCCGTATAGGCCTTCTGCGCATCGGCGATCGCCTTCTTCAGAGCGGCGTCACCCGTGGCCGGCGGCTGCGTGGTGTCGCCCGGCGGCTGAGTGGTGTCGGCCGGTGGCTCCCCCGTATCGGAGGCGTCCACCCCGAAGACCGCGTTGAGCGCCTCACCGAGGCTGTTCTCGAAGACGATCTTCGACCCGTACGAGGCGGCGACCTTGCGCAGCAGCGGATAGTTCTGCGTGCCACCGCGCGTGTACACCGGCTCGATGTAGAGGAAGCCTCCCTCGAGCGGCACGGTCAGCAGGTTGCCGTACTCGATGTCGGAGTCGGTGCCCTTGAGGTTTCTCACGAACTCGGCGACGTCGTCGTTGCCGTTGAGCTCACTCTGTACCTGGCCCGGGCCCTTCACCGTGGTCGTGACTCTCAGGAGCCTTATGGTTCCGTAGTCCTTGCTGGCCGCATCGGCGTCCACCGCCATGAACGCCCCGAGGTCGGGCCGTCCCTTGGGAGTGAACGTCGTGGTCAGCGAGAACTTCTGAGCCGTCTGGTCCGGCATCTTTATGCTCAGGTAGTACGGCGGAACGGCACCGGACTCCTTGTTGGTCGGGTCGTCCGGGACCTGCCACGCGTCACTGCCGCTGTAGAACTGCGCGGGGCTCGTGACGTGGTAGCGGGTGAGCAGCTCGCGCTGCACCTTGAACAGGTCCTGCGGGTAGCGCAGGTGGTCCATGAGGTCCTGCGGAATGTCCGCCTTGGGCTTCACGGTCCCCGGGAACGCCTTGCGCCAGGTCTTGAGGACCGGGTCCTCGGTGTCCCACTCGTACAGCGTGACCTTGCCGTCGTACGCGTCGACGGTGGCCTTCACCGAGTTACGGATGTAGTTGACCTGGTTCTGCTGGGCGACGACCGCACGCTGGTTGGTGGTCAGCGAGTCGGCCGTGGTGTCACCGAGCGTCGTGCGCGAGGCGTACGGGTAGCCGTTGGTCGTGGTGTACGCGTCGACGACCCACTGGATGCGGTGGTTCACCACAGCCGGGTAGGCGTCGCCGTCGATGGTCAGCCACGGGGCGACCGCCTCGACGCGCTCCTTGGGCGTGCGGTTGTAGAGGATCCGCGAACCGTCGCCGATGGCTCCCGAGTACAGGATCTGCGGCTCGCTGAACGCCACCGCGTAGGCGGCGCGGTTGAACGCGCTGGAGAGGCTGACGCCGCTCTTGCCCTTGTAGCTGGTGGTCTTCTCGCCGTCCTCCTCGTAGTCGAGCTCCTTCTGGGGCCCGCCGACGATGGAGTACTGCTCGGTCTTCTCGCCGTAGTAGATCTCCTGCTTGTACTGGCCCAGCTCACCGGTGGTCGGCAGACCGGACTCGGTGAAGTCGGGAGATCCCTTCGGGTTCTTGCCGGTCGTGGTGCCCCGGGCGGCGATCGCACCGTAGCCGTGGGTGTAGGTGAAGTGGTCGTTGATCCAGTTGCGCTTGGGGATGCCCTCGAGGTTGAGCTCGCGCAGACCGATGACCGTGTCCTGCTCCTTGCCGGCCTCGTCCTTGTAGCGGTCGACATCCAGCGTCTTGGGGAACTGGTAGTAGTTCCTCTTCTGCTGGAGCTGCTGGAAGGCCGGGGAGACGACGTTGGGGTCCATCACCCGGTAACTGGCCGCGGCGTCCGCGCTCGCGCGGAGCTTCGCGTCGTCGTCCGTGGTGGACTTGCCGGCGTAATCGGTGACCTTCGCGTCATCGATGTCGTAGGCGTCACGCGTGGCCTTGATGTTCTTCTGGATGAACGGGGCTTCCTTGGCCTGCTCGTTCGGCTGGACCTGGAACTTCTGCACGATCGCCGGGTAGAGCCCGCCGATCAGGATCGCCGAGAGGACCATCAGCCCGAAGCCGATCACCGGCAGCTGCCAGGTGCGGCGCCAGAGCGTCGCGAAGAACAGCACGGCGCAGATCGCGGCGATGCAGAACAGGATGGTCTTCGCCGGCAGGTAGGCGTTGGCGTCGACGTACCGCAGGCCCGTCCAGTTGTCCGTGGCCTTGAAGTCGCTCGACTTCACGGCCAGCCCGTAGCGGTCCAGCCAGTACGCCACGGCCTTGAGCGCCACGAAGATGCCGAGCAGAACCGAGAGATGGCCGGTGGCCGCACCCGTCGCCCGCGCTCCGGGGCTGGTGATGCGCAGCCCGCCGTACAGGTAGTGGGTCAGCGCGGCGGCGACCAGCGAGAGCACCGTCGCCGCGAAGCCGAAGCCCAGCAGGAAGCGGTACCAGGGCAGGTCGAAGGCGTAGAAGGACACGTCCAGATGGAACTGGGGGTCCTTCTGACCGAACGACACGCCGTTCACATACATCAGCCAGGTACGCCACTGACCGGAGGCGGACGCTCCGGCGATCAGACCGACGAGTGCGGTGATCGCGAGCAGCACCCACCTTTTGTACGGGGCGAGGCTCATCCGGTAGCGGTCCAGGCTCTGCTGCTCCAGCGACATCGCGCTCAGCGGCGGCCGGAGCCGGTGCGCGAGCCAGATGTTCACGCCGATGGCGACGGCCATCAGCAGTCCGAAGACGAGGAACAGACCGATCTTGGTCCACAGGGTGGTGGTGAAGACGGATGAGTAGTTGACCGACCTGTACCAGAGCCAGTCCGTCCAGAACCCGGCGAACATGACGAACGCCATGGCGAGAATCGCCAGGACGCCGAGTGTCATGAGCAGGGTTCGGGCGCGCCGGGACGGGCGGCCGACTCTGATCCGTGGCCCGGTCGGGCCTCCGCCGCGGTCCGGCATCTGGAAAGCCAACGTGCGCACCTCAAAGTTCGCGGTCGTGTGGAGCGGGCCCAGCGATCGTAGAGCCCACCTATGCAACTTACTGAGGCTTTACCTAGTTCCCGTTCCCGGGGCGGAAGGAGGCAGGATGTTGTCCATGCCCAACGTTTCCCCCTCAGGCCCTCCGATGGCCGCGAGCCCGCTCACCGTCGCCGTGCTCGAAATCGACGACTACATCTCCGGCCTCGGCTGGGACCAGCCCGCCCGGCTCTTCGCTCTGGTCGACACCGCTCGGCTGCGGGTCCAGGAACCGGGCCTCGCCGCCCAGCTCGGCCTCGACGGCGACGGCTCGAAGGCCGCCGCACTCACCCCTATCGAGCAGGAGGAGCTTCCCGCAGGTACCGCACTGGACGAGTTCCTCGCCACCATCGCCTGGCCCGACGCTGTCGTCGGGTGCGCGATGACGGTGGAGCGGCTGATGCTGCCGCCGTCCGCCGAGGCCTCCGTACCGGAGGGTCTCGACGACGCCCAGCTGACCAAGTGGGTGGCCGGGCACCCCGACCGTCAGGAGGTGCGGATGACCGTGGCGGTCCTGCGGGACGGCGCCCGCGAGTCGGCCGTACGCCTGCGGGAGAAGGACTCGCCCAACGAGGTGCTGACGGGCGCCGGCCTGGTGCCGGGGCTGGCCGAGGCCCTCGCCGCGACCTTCGAGTCCTGACCCGGTCGTTTCCCGTACGGGGACGCGGTCAGCCTGTCGAGCAGCTCGGCAGTCCGGCCGCGTCCCCCGAGCGGATCTTCTCCAGCGACTTCGTGGCGTCGTCGATGGTCTTCACCCTGACCAGGGTGAGCCCGTCGGGGGTGTCGGACGCGGCCGCCTTGCAGTTGTCGTCGGGGGTCAGGAAGTAGCGTGCGCCCGCGTTGCGCGCGCCGACCAGCTTCATGTTGATCCCGCCGATCGGGCCGACCTTGCCCTTGTCGTCGATCGTGCCGGTCCCGGCGATGAACTTGCCGCCCGTCAGCTGGCCCGGGGTCAGTTTGTCGACGATGCCCAGGGAGAACATCAGCCCCGCGCTCGGGCCGCCCACGTCGGCGAGCTTGATGTCGATCTCGAAGGGGAAGGTGTGGTCCGTCCCCGCCTGGATGCCGACGATCGCCCGGTTCTCCTTGGGGGCCTTCTCGGTGGTGATGGTGATCTTCTCGGTGCCCTCGGGCTTCTTGCCGGCCTTCTCGGCCGCCGCCGCGGTCTTGGCCGGGATGACCGTGAAGACGACCTTCTGCCCGGGCTTGTGCCGGGTGACCAGCTTCGCGACGTCCTCGGGCTGCTTGACCGCCGTACCGTCGACGTCCTTGATCACGTCGCCCGCGTGCAGCTTGCCCTGCGAGGGGCTGTCCTTGAGGACGGTGGAGACCACGACCCGTGACGACACCGGGATGCCCAGCTCGGTGAGGGCCGCGACCTTGGCGCTCTCCTGGGACTGGCTGAACTCCTCCGCGTTCTCCTGCGTCGACTGCTCCTCGGTCTTGCCGTCCGGGTAGAGCGTGTCGTGCGGAACGACGACGCTGTCGTGACCCAGCCATCCGTAGACGGCCTCGACGAGGTTCATGTTGTAGTCGGCGCCGGTGACCCGGACCGTCGTCATGTTGAGGTTGCCGGACGTCTTGTACGTCTTGTGCCCGGTGATCTGCAGGACGGGCTCACCGCCGACCTTGCCGAGCGTGTTCACGGTCGGTCCGGGGGACATCTCCGAATACGGCACTTTGATCAGCACGCCTGCGCAGAGCAGCGCGATCAGGATCAGCGTGGAGGCGAGCATCGTCGCGGTGCGGCGTGGCATGGAACGACAGTACGGGAAGGGTCTGTCAGTGCACCGCCGGGGCCGGTCCGTACGAGGGCCGGGGCCGGCTGCGGCGGAGGCGCCGGAAAGGCCGGGCGAGCGGTGTCACGGCGCGCGTTGGCGAATGCGTACGTACGGCGTGGCGTCAGACGTTCGATATCTGCTCGACCGGCTCCGAAGCGGAGTGCGACCTCTCCATCGCTTCACGGAACCGGGCGTAGCCGGCCAGTTCGGTGACATCGCCGGTCGTGCGATTGCGGGCGGCCCAGCTTCCCCATATCGCGGCTCCGAACGCAGCGAAAAGCGGAATCAACAACCAGGCGAGTGCAGCCATACCGACCTCCCTACCCCATGCGGTCGCAACCGACCGATCAGCAGATTAACCATCTGCAGAACCAACGCTCATGGCAGGGGTGCGGTTACGCAAATCGGGGTGCATGACCACCGTTCCGGTTTGCGGTCAGCAGGACCCGACCCACTCCTCCGTACCGTCCGAGAAACGCTGGTGCTTCCAGATCGGAACCTCGTGCTTGAGGTCGTCGATGAGCTTGCGGCAGGCCTCGAAAGCCTCTCCGCGGTGCGGGCAGGAGACCGCCACGACCACGGCGAGATCACCGACCTCCAGTTCACCCACCCGGTGGACAGCGGCCAGTGCCCGGACCGGGAATCCGGCCACGACCTTCTCCGCCACCCGGCGCATCTCGTCCTGCGCCGAGGGATGACACGAATAGCCCAGCGCCCCGACGTCCTGGCCGCCGTCGTGGTTGCGCACGGTGCCGACGAAGAGCGCGGTGCCGCCCGCGGCGTCGTCGCCGACCGCGCGGAAGACCTCGTCCACCGACAGCGGCGTGTCCCGGATCTCCAGCAGCCGGATGGGGTCCTGTGCCGCCTGCTCGCCGGGGTGGTCATGCGTGGGTGCCATGACCACCATCGTGCCGTACCGCGCCGTCAACGCGGAATAGCGCTTTCACCCGGCGGGCCGCAGGGTGTCTTGGAGCCTCCTACAGAGGGGCGGGGCGGGCATGGATACGGACGAGGGACTCTAGATGCGGCGGCGCGCCTTGCGTGCCCGCCGCACCAGGGCGGCGGTGCCGAGCAGGGCCACGGTCGCGCCGGCGGCCCCGGCCGCGGTGGCGTCCTTGCGGCCGAGGCGGCGGCCCGCGACGGTGTGGCGCCCCTCCACCTCCTCCAGGAGCGCGGCGAGGACCTCCTCGTTGGTCCAGCTCGGGCGCCACCCCGCATCGTGCAGCCGGCTCACGCTGACCACCCAGGGGTGCATCGTGTACGCCAGGTCACCCGCCGGGGACGGGGTGAGGCCGATCCGGTGCAGCCGGGCGGCCGCGCCGAGCGCGACGGCGGAGGGCAGTTCCATCCGGCGGACCCCGCTGAGCTCCTCGACCTCCTCCTGTTCGAGCCAGCCGTCGCAGCCGACCGCGAACTCCCCGTCGATCTTCTCGAGCGCGGCGTACTCCAGCGCCGTGACCAGGTCGTCGACGTGGCAGAACTGCCAGGTGGGGCGCGATCCCGCCACGACGAGGAGCCGGGGCGACTCGAAGTAGCGGGTCAGCGCGGTGTCCGTACCGCCCACGAGCACGGTGGGGCGCACGACGGTGACGTGCAGCCCGGGGTGGGCACGGGGAGCGCGGCGGCCGAGCCGTTCGATCTCCAGCAGGTCACCGACGCCGGTCGCCTCGGCGGTGGCGCGCAGCTCGGCGTCCTCGGCGAGCGGGATGTCGTTGTCGGGCAGTGCCCCGTAGACCATCGCCGACGTGCACAGCACGACACGGTGGACGCCGACGGCCGCGGCCGCGGTGAGCACGGTCTGGGTGCCGCGCACGTTGTAGGCGGTGCGGGCGGCGGGATCGGTCTCCAGATCGAGGTCGAGCGCCAGGTGCACCACGACATCCGCGCCGCGCAGCTTCTCCGCGATGGCGGGGTCACGCACGTCCAGGACGTGCCAGGTCGCCTCGGAGACCTCCCCGCGGCGCTCGTCGATGGCGATGACCTGCTTGATCTCCTCGGAGGCCGCCAGGCGTGCGGTGAGCAGCTCACCGACACCCGTCGCGGCTCCGGTGACGGCCACGACGGGGCCGCGGCTTCTGGAGCGGCTGCGGACGGACTTGTTCTCGGGCGTCGGGTCGGCCAGGTTTCGCGCTGCGCGAACCTGAGGATCTGGGGAACTCACCGGGCGTCTCCAGCGGTTGTCTTCAGTACGTACCCGAATGACGCGTACGTACCAGGTGGCGTCCATCCTGCCGCAGGCCGGGAGCAGGCGGAGCACTGAGGCCCCGAGCGGACTTGGTGTCTACGCTGGATGGTGATGTCGGGCAGTCGCCGCCGGTTCGAGCCGGCGGCCCTACGAGCCGAGGAAACCCGTGAGTGACACCCCATTCGGATTCGGCCTTCCGCCGGAGGAGCCGGACGACGGCGACAAGGGCAAGAAGAACGACCCCACCGGAGGTGGGCAGGGTTCGGGCGGTCCGGCGAACCCGTTCGGCTTCGGCCCCGGCGCGGGCGGTGACAACCCCTTCGCCGCCATGTTCGGCTCGATGAACCCCAACGACCTGGGCGCGGCCTTCCAGCAGCTCGGCCAGATGCTGAGCTACGAGGGCGGTCCCGTGAACTGGGACATGGCCAAGCAGATCGCCCGCCAGACGGTCTCGCAGGGCACCCCGGACGGCACCAAGGACGCCAGCGTCGGCCCGTCCGAGCGCACCGCGGTCGACGAGGCCCTGCGCCTGGCCGACCTCTGGCTGGACGGCGCGACGTCGCTGCCCTCCGGTTCGGTCTCGACCGTGGCGTGGAGCCGCGCGGAGTGGGTCGAGGCGTCCCTCCCCGCCTGGCAGAAGCTGGTCGACCCGGTGGCCGAGCGTGTCGGCCTCGCCATGGGCGATGTGCTGCCCGAGGAGATGCAGGCGATGGCGGGCCCGCTGATCGGCATGATGCGGTCGATGGGCGGCGCGATGTTCGGCCAGCAGATCGGCCAGGCCGTCGGTGTGCTGGCAGGCGAGGTGGTCGGTTCGACCGATATCGGGCTGCCGCTGGGCCCGGCCGGCAAGGCCGCACTGCTTCCGCTGAACGTGGAGCGGTTCGGCAAGGACCTGAGCGTGCCGCAGGACGAGGTGCGGCTGTATCTGGCCCTGCGCGAGACCGCCCACCAGCGGCTCTTCGCCCATGTGCCGTGGCTGCGCTCGCATCTGTTCGGTGCGGTCGAGGGCTATGCGCGCGGGATCAAGGTGGACACCGGCAAGCTGGAGGACGTGGTCGGCCAGTTCGACCCGTCGAACCCGGAGCAGCTGCAGGACGCGCTCCAGCAGGGCATGTTCCAGCCGGAGGACACCCCCGAGCAGAAGGCCGCCCTGGCCCGCCTGGAGACGGCGCTGGCGCTCGTCGAGGGCTGGGTGGACGCCGTCGTGCACGAGGCCGCGAAGTCCCGGCTGACCTCGGCCGACGCGCTGCGCGAGACGATGCGCAGGCGCCGTGCCTCCGGTGGTCCGGCCGAGCAGACGTTCGCCACGCTCATCGGTCTGCAGCTGCGTCCGCGGCGGCTGCGTGACGCCTCGCGGCTGTGGGCATCGCTCACGGACGCGCGGGGTCTGGACGGGCGCGACGCGCTGTGGGAGCACCCCGACATGCTGCCCACCGCCCATGACCTGGACGATCCGGACGGGTTCGTGCACCACGAGCAGCTGGACTTCTCCGAGCTGGACAAGATGCTCGGCGAGGCGGCGAAGGGGCCGCAGAAGCCCGCCCCCGGCACCGACGACGTCGACGGCAAGGACAGCGGGAGCTCTGCCCCCGGGACCACGGACGGCGACGACGACGGCAAGGGCGACAGCGACAAGTGACCCTGCACGAGGACGCCGCTCTCGTACTGAAGAACTACCGGAACGGGGCGGCCGCGCCCGACGACACCCAGGAGGAGTTGCGCCGGGCCTATCTGGATCATCTGGCGCTCCATCCCGACGGCATGTGGAAGGCCTGCCCGGCCGGGCACCTGACCGCCAGCGCCCTGGTCATCGACCCGGAGCGTGGCCGGGTGCTGCTCACCCTGCACCGCAAGCTGCAGATGTGGCTGCAGATGGGCGGTCACTGCGAGCCCGGTGACGCCACACTGGCCGCCGCGGCGCTGCGCGAGGCGACGGAGGAATCCGGCATCGCCGGACTGACCCTGCTGTCGGGTGGCCCCGTGACCCTGGACCGCCACCCGATCCCCGCGCCGTGCCACTGGCACCTGGACGTCCAGTACGCGGCTCTGGCGCCGTCGGGCTCGACGGAGCAGATCAGCGACGAGTCGCTCGATCTGCGCTGGTTCGCCTACGACGAGGTCGCCGGGGTCGCCGACTCCTCGGTGATCCGCCTGATGGAACGTACGCGCGCCGCCCTGGACGGCGGCCGGTAACCAGGATCACGGCGCGACGGTAAGGGGCGGACCCCATGGAGTCCGCCCCTTACCCGTCTGCTCACCGCACCTGCCGCGCACGGGACCCGCGCGCTCCGTGGCTCAGTTCCAGGCGTTGTTCTGGTTCTGGGCGCGGGAACCCTGCTGGCCCATGCCGAACTGGGCACCCAGACCCTGGCCGATCTGGGCACTCTGCGGCGGCAGCACCTCGCTCGGCTGGACCAGCGCGAAGCCCTGTCCGAGGAAGCTGAGCTCCCAGCCCTCGCCCGTGTTGCCGCGCCGGCGCAAGACACCCGAGGAGTGCGTCTGGGCCTGCATCTGCACCCGCAGGGAGCTGGACCACGCGACGATCGCGTCGGCGTCGGCGTTGACGTACTTGTCGGGCGTGACCTGCAACATCAGTGGCTGGCCGGAGGTCATCAGAGCGACCTTGCCGGTGCCGGAGATGTTGAGCTGGTACTTGCCGGTGCCCGAGATGCCGTACTGGCTGTCCACCGCGATGACCTCGGTGTGGAGCGACGAGTCGAGCGCCAGGACATAGGCGCTGTCCACCGTCAGACCGTCGCGGTCGACATCCACCACGTGGACGTACTGCGCCAGGTTGGCGAGGTAGACCGTGCCCTGCCCGGAGCAGCGCATGAGGTCGAGGCCCTCACCGGTGGCCGCGCGGGCGCGGCGCTGGCCGTTCGACTGGTACTCGCCGTCGAACTCCATCAGCCCCTGGTACGCGACCATGGCCCCCTTGCGGGCGAGGACGTCGTCGTGCCCGGCCAGCGCGACCCGCAGGAGCTGCGGGTTCTGGACCGTGTACCGCTCCTGGGACTGCTGTTCCGTGAAGCTGAAAAGCGGACTCTGCATGGTGTGTTCTCCCTCCCCGTCAGGCCCGGACGCGCAGGCGGTCGGTGCTGTCCTCGCTCGGCTGGACGACGACGATCCCCTGGCCGGAGAAGGCCATCTGGAACGCCTCGCCGCTGCCCCGCCCTATGAGCGAGGAGGCCTTGAAGCTGCGCTTGCCCTTCACCTTGAGGTTCGGGGACCACGCCACGAGGGCGTCCGGGTCGACGTACGTCTCGTCCTCGCCGCGTCCGCAGTCGACGACGATCGGCGTGCCGCGCGAGGTGATCGCGACCCAGCCGGTGCCGGAGATGCACACGTTCCACAGGCCCTGGCCGGCGAACTTGGCCAGCCCCTTGACCCGCTCGACTCCCCACGTGAGGTGGCCGTCGAAGGCGAGGACGTTGGTGCCGTTGACCGAGAGGGAGTCGTTGTTGAGGTTGATGACGACCACGTCGGCGCCGTAGTCGGCGAGGTAGAGCAGCCCGTCACCGGCGCACTTCATCAGGGGCGCGCCCTCGCCGGTGATCCACTGCGAGGCGATCTGGCGGACGGCGGGCGGGTTGGGCTCGTACTGGATGAAGCCCTCGTACGCCACCATCGAGCCGGTGCGCGCGAACAGGTCCTGGCCGGTGGCCATGGCGACCTTCAGCATCGAATGGCCGTGGTTCTCCATCCGGGCCGTGACGGGGGTCGGGGCGTAGCCCGCGAGTTGCTGATTCATGACGGGCTCCCTCAGACCTCGTAGGGCTGGACGACGATGAAGTTGCCGGGTGCGCCCCGGAACTGGAGGTTCACGGTCTCGCCGCTGTGTCCGGGGTAGGCGTTGCGGCGCAGCCGGACCTGGCTGGAGATGATCACCTGGGACGCGGCCGACCACGCCACGACGGCGTTGCAGTCGGCGAAGGTGGTCGGGGTGACCGGCAGGACGACCGGGACGCCGTGGGTCTTGACCACGACGGTGCCGGTGCCCTGGAACTGCATGGTGAACAGGGCGCCGCCGGGAATGCCGTGGCCCTCGATCCGCCGGACCTCGTGCTGAAGCGACTCGTCGAAGGCGAGGACGCTCTCCGCCGAGACGCAGATGCCGTCGCCCTGGAGTTCGATGGCGTGCAGATGGGAGGCGTCCTCGGCGAGGAAGACCTGTCCCCGGCCGGTACAGCGCATCAGCTGCATTTCCTGACCGGTGGCGTTGCCGACCATCCGGCCCGCGAAACCCGCGCCCTTGTAGCTGAAGTCGACCTTGCCCTGGTACATCACCATGCTGCCCTGCCGGGCCAGCACTCCGCTTCCGCCCATGGTGAGGTCGACCCGCATGAGCTGCTGGTTCTGCGGGGTCCAGCGCTGGCCGGTGGCCGTTTCCTTGTACGGCTGGAGCGCGGCCTGAAGACCGGCCCCGGCCTGCGGAACCCCTTGCGGCATGCCGGGCTGCATGCCGGGAGGCTGCTGTCCATACGGACTGGGCGCCGGCTGTCCGTACGGGCCGGGCGCCTGTCCCGGGATCTGTCCGAACTGCGGCTGCTGCGGCGGCTGGCCCGGCTGTCCGAACTGGGGCTGCTGCCCCGGCTGTCCGTACGGAGCCGGCGCGGGCGGCGGAGGCACGGTGCCGCCCTGCGGAACCATCGGCGCCGCTATGGTCGGCGCGGCGTGCATCTGCTGCTGCGGCGTGGGCACCGGGGCCTGCGCGGCCGGTGCGCCGAAGGACGGCGCGGGCTGCGGGATCTGCGGGGCCTGCGGCGCGGCCGGGGCTCCGAACGACGGAGCGGGCGCCGACGCCTGGGCCGGCGGGGCGAACGACGGAGCGGCGGACTGCGGCTGCGGTGCGGCGGGGGTCTCCTCCGCGACCTCGCCGCCGAAGTTCTTCAGCAGCGCGTCGAGCCCGCCGTCGAAGCCCTGGCCCACAGCGGCGAACCGCCATACGTCCTTCAGGTAGAAGTCACCCAGCATCACCGCACGCTCGGTGGTGAACTCCGAGCCCGTGAACGCGTACCTGACGACTTCCTCGCCGCCCGCGACGATCCGGATGTACCCGGGGCCGACCTGCGACATCTGTCCGGCGCCGTCCAGCGTCGCGGTGAACGACAGCTTGTGGATGTTCGCCGGAATACGGTCCACCGTGACGCGGAAGGACTCCGTGTCACCTGCCTGAGCGCCAAGGAGCCGAATGGACTCCTCGGGCGATTTGGGCTGATTGAAGAAGATGAAATAACGGTCGTCGGAGAGCTGCTCATTGGCATCGAGGCCGAAGCAGCTGATGTCAAAGGTCAGTCCCGGGCCGGCAATCTGCACACCTACGTACAGGTCCGTCCCCGGCGTGAGATCGCTGATCTTGGCCTTGTGGCCGCGTTGGAATTCCCTGGCCATGCGTAACGACCGTCCCCCATCCGGAAGGTGAATGCGTCGCGTCAGGCTAACCGCAAACTCCGGCATTGAGCGAAGCCGGTACAGACCCGGTACAGAGTCACCGAACGTCACTCGCCGCGTGCGGCCGGCAGGTGCGGCAGCCGGTCTGCCGCCACCACCCCTTCGAGATAGCCGCGGGCCCGTTCGGTACGGGGGTAGGCGTCGAGGAGCCGCCAGAACCGCGGGCCGTGCCCGGGCACCAGGAGATGCGCCAGCTCGTGGACGAGCACGTAGTCGACGACGTACTCCGGCATGCCCTGCAGCCGGTGCGACAGGCGGATGCTGCCCTCGGCCGGCGTACAGGAGCCCCACCGGGTGTTCTGATTGGTCACCCACCGCACCGAGACGGGCCTGGCCCGTCCATCGAAGTACTGCGCGGACAACCGCTCCGCGCGCTCGGCGAGTTCGGCGTCACCGAGGATGCGTTTGTTCTCCTGGGCGGCGAGTTTGTCGAGCATCACACTCACCCAGCGCTGCTCCTCGGCCTCGGACATCCGGGCGGGAATCAGCACGATGGTGCGGTCGCCCTCCCGGTACGCGGAGACCGTTCTGCTGCGCCGGGTGCTCCTGCGGACCTCGACCGCGCTCGTCGCCGAGGCACGGGGCGGATGGTCTGCCGCACTGCGCCGGTGGGTTCCGGCGCCGCGCGCGGAAGTCTCCCCGGCGAAGCCGGGTGACGGGTCGGCGGGCACGGCACGACGTTACCTGCTGCCCGTGGGAGAAGTCCCGCCTCAGGGACGGTTCACACATGATCCACCCCACGGCATGCACCATTTGAACGACTAATACCCACGCCTGTGGATAACTTTTCGCACGCTTCCGCGGCTCGCTGCATTCTGGCAACGGATCTCACACAGCCACACAGACCGGGGGAAGCCGTGCATCCGATGTTGAAGCCCGCACTGCGCCGCGCATGGCGCGGCCGCGGCACCGTGCAATTCGGAGTGACGCCCGCACACGCGGTGAAGGTCGGCCCGATGGATATCGCGACGGGCTGTTTCATGGAACTGCTCGACGGGACACGTGGGATGTCCCTGCTGCGCGAAGAAGCCAGAACGCTGGATCTGAATGACCATCAAGTAGACACGCTCGTGACGCGATTGACGGACGCCGGGCTGGTCGACGACGTACGGGCCGGCGGCCCGGAAGCCGACGCCCTGCGCAGCCGGTCGGACATCCTGGAGCGTCAGCGGCCCGACCTGGCGTCGCTCTCCGTCGTCCATCCCGAGCCCGGTGCGGGGATGCGCCGACTGGCGGCCCGTCGGTCCATGCGCGTTCAGGTGCGGGGAGCCGGCCGGGTCGGCGCGGCCGTCGCGGCGGTGCTCTCGGGATCCGGCGTGGGCCGGGTCGAGGTCCTGGACGGCGGATGCACCGAGCTCCGCGACGTATCACCGGGCGGCCTGCCCGCCACTGCCGTGGGAGAACGCCGGGACTCGGCAGCCCGGCAACTGGTACGCCGCTCGGCGCCGGGTCCGGCGCCACGCGCACCCGGGGCGGCGGGCGGTGCGGTCGTCGCGGAACCGGGCCTGTCCCTGATCGTGGTCGCCCCGCGCGACGGCTTCTCCGGCTACGTCCCCGATCCAGGCACGGCCGACCCCTGGATCAATTCGGGCACACCCCATCTCTACGCCGGTGTGATCGAGGCCACGGGCTTCGTCGGGCCCCTGGTGCTGCCGGGCGGCACGGCCTGTGCGGGATGCCTGGACCTCAACCGGCGGGACCGGGACCCGCAGTGGCCGCGGATGCTGGCTCAGTGGCAGTCCGGGCGACGCAACGCCGTGCAGGCCTGCGATCTGGGGCTGGCCACGGCGGTGGCGGGTCTCGCGGCGGCCCATGCGCTGGCCTTCCTCGACGGAGAGCTGCCCGCCAGCACCGGGGCCCGGGCGGAGGCCGCACTACCGCTGTTGGACTGGAGGTCCGAGCGGATCGGCGCGCACCTCGACTGTTCCTGTGGAGCGGCTGGGCACACTGAGGGGGTGCGCACCTCCGGGGCCGGCACGGCGCACGACACAATGGCCGGGTAACCGCCGCACGCAGCGCGGCAGTCTGGGATTTGGAGGGGCATATGTCTGATCTTCCCCGGAAGGCGGTCACCCGAACCGCCAAGCTGGCCGCGCTGCCTTTGGGGTTCGCCGGCCGCGCCACCTGGGGGCTGGGAAAGCGCATCGGCGGGAAATCCGCGGAACTGGTCGCCCGCGAGGTCCAGCAGCGCACCGCCGACCAGCTCTTCAAGGTCCTGGGCGAGCTGAAGGGCGGGGCAATGAAGCTCGGGCAGGCCCTGTCCGTCTTCGAGTCCGCCCTGCCGGAGGAGGTCGCCGGCCCCTACCGTGCGGCCCTCACCAAACTCCAGGAGGCCGCCCCGCCCATGCCGAGCGCCACGGTGCACGCGGTGCTCGCGGACCGGCTGGGCGAGAACTGGCAGGAGCTGTTCCTCACGTTCGAGGACAAGCCGTCCGCCGCCGCCTCGATCGGGCAGGTGCACCGGGCGGTGTGGCACGACGGCCGCGACGTGGCGGTGAAGGTGCAGTACCCGGGTGCCGGGGAGGCCCTGCTCTCGGATCTGACCCAGCTCAGCCGGTTCGCCCGGCTGCTCGGCCCGCTGATTCCCGGGATGGACATCAAGCCCCTCATCACGGAGCTGCGCGACCGGGTGTCGGAGGAGCTGGACTACGAGCAGGAGGCGCAGTCCCAGCGGGAACACGCCGAGGAGTTCGCGGACGATCCCGACGTCGTGGTCCCCGGTGTGGTCCACCAGAGCGACCAGGTCCTGGTCACCGAGTGGATCGACGGTGTACCGCTGGCCGATGTGATCACCGGCGGAACGGCCGGGCAGCGGGACCGGGCCGGTCAGCTGCTGGCCCGGTTCCTGTTCTCGGGCCCCGCACGCACCGGTCTGCTGCACGCGGACCCCCACCCGGGCAATTTCCGGCTGCTGCCCCCGGACGGTGACGAGGACGCCGGGGAAGCTCAATGGCGGCTCGGCGTCCTTGACTTCGGCACAGTGGACCGGCTGCCGGGCGGCCTTCCGCAGACCATCGGGGACTCCCTGCGGCTGACGCTGCAGGGCGATGCGGACGCGGTGTACGAGCTGCTGCGCGAGGAGGGGTTCGTCAAGGAGTCGATCGACCTCGCGCCGGACGCGGTGCTCGACTATCTCCTCCCGATCATCGAACCGGCCGAGGTGGAGGAGTTCACCTTCAGCCGGAGCTGGATGCGCAATCAGGCGGCCCGGATAGCGGACCCGCGCTCCCCCGCCCATCAGCTGGGCAAGCAGCTGAATCTGCCGCCCTCCTACCTGCTGATACACCGGGTGACGCTGAGCACGATCGGGGTGCTGTGCCAGCTCGGGGCGACGGTCCGGCTGCGCGAGGAACTCGAGTCCTGGCTTCCGGGGTTCCTGCCGCTGGAGGAGGCGGAAGAGCAGGAGGAAACGTCGTGGGCCGAGGACGGGCAGGCGGTGTACGAGATGGAGGCGGAGGACGAGACCGTGGACAGCGCCGCGGCCCCTGCGGACATCAAGTAGCCGCTCCCCGGCCGGACACCCGGCCGCGGACGGGGAAGCCATTCGCCCAGCCGGGGACTGCGGTGGCATTCGCCCGGCCGGGGAGGGAGAAGCTAGTCGCCCGGACCGCTGCCGACGGTGTTGTTCGGCGCGGCCGTCACCACCAGGCGGAGTCGAGGCGGCCCTCGATGGCCCTGATGTGGGTGCGGGAGCAGTCGTCACAGAAGTAGCGGCGGCTGCCGTTCTCCACGGCGAAGATCCAGGTCGGCGGTGCGCTGTCGCTCCCGGAGCGGGTTCCGCACAGGGCGCACACGATGCCCTGGGTGCCTGCTGTTCCGGGGCGATGAGTCTCCTCGTCCACCTCGTGACGATAACTCCGCTGCGGGGATCCGGCACGGCGCGGCGCTGCACGGCACACACACGTAACACAAGCCGCTCCGGTACAAGCCGCTCCGGTACAAGCCACTCCCGCACAAGCCGCTCCCGCACGAGCCGCTCCCGTACAAGCCACTCCCGCACGAGCCGCTCCCGCGCGGGCCGCCCACCGCACGACCGCGGGGCCGGTCCGAGTGGACCGGCCCCGCGGTAGGGGTGGTGACGTGGGTACTGCTTGCCGGGGAGCAGAGAGCGGCTGCCCCTCAGCGGATTCCTGCGGTGTGCGGACACTGCCGGGTGTCCGGTCCTGCTCGGTTCAGTGCATGACCGCCATGGCCAGCGCACGGCGGGCGCGCATCGAAGCTCGCTCGGCCCTGCGCTGCATCCGCCGCGCGGCGATCAGGCGCACGGCCTGACGCTCCGCATCGGCTTCCCGCAGGCGGTCGTGCATATGCGCACGAGCCAGGGCTTCTGGGATGAGTTGCATTTCACGGGTCCTGTTCTGACGCGAGTCGTTCGCGCCGATGATGGTGACGTCCGGCGTCGCGGAGCCGACGGGCTCTCTCGTGGGGATGGTCATTGGTGCCTGGTTTCGGGGGTCATGGGTCTGGGGACGGTCGATGGTTCCGATGCGCTTCATGGGTTTGGGGGCCGTGACCCCCAGTTCGGCGATCACGCCGCGACCGGGTTCTTGCGCGGACGGCCACGCGGACGCTTGCGAGCAACGACGACGCCCTGGATGAAGAGCTCGCCGCCCCAGACGCCCCACGGCTCGCGGCGCTCCTTGGCGCCGGCGAGGCAGGCCTCGACGAGCGGACAGGTGCGGCAGAGCGACTTGGCGTACTCGACGTCGGCCGGCGACTCGGCGAAGAAGACCTCCGGGTCGTAGGAGCGGCAGGGGACGGGTACGCCGAGGTTCTCGATGGCGTCGTCGAGCGCGGTGAGCGCAGTGAGCGGGATCAAGGTGGAGTCCTCCGTGAGGCCGGGCGGGGGGATCGTTTCGGAAGGCGGTACGGACGGGGCGTGCGCTTCGAGTTGCACGGTGGTGGTGTCCTCGTCTGGTCGTTTCCGGCCTGTTGGCCGGGGGGCGGCTGGTACCAGGTACTGCTTGTCCCGAGGCTCCTTCGTGCTGTCTCGTCCGTTCGGACAAAACAAAAGGGCCGCGGATCCCGAGTGGGGTTCCGCGGCCCTGAAGGCGCCGGCCTGATCGTCGATCAGGCTGGATCACTCCAGGGTTCAGGCCCACGGAAGGCCCACATCGTGTGGTGGTGCGTCGTCTGCTTCTTGGCTCCGGCTTCCGCTCCCGCACCGACGGCCGCAAAGGCATAGGCCTTGGCCTGTCCCTTCGCTACTGCTGCTGCCGGTGCCTGGGTCGGTCGCTCATTGCGCTCCCGCACGGGAAGGCTTGCCAGGGACAGCGGGCTGACGGCGGAAATGCCGGACATACCGGTGCCACGCAGCGAGGAATCCGAAGAGCAGGCGAGGCCGAGCGAGCAGGCGGAGACGACCGAGAGATCGGTCATTTTGTTGGTCTCGATGATGCTGATCACTTCAATCGCCTCCTCTCGGCGTCTCGGGGGACCGGCCAGGCCGGTCCTGCGTATTCGGAATAAGTACAGCACAGGATCAGGGCTTCAGAGAAGTCGCTGTTCCCGTGGTTAAGAACCTATGGTGACGACTGGGGCGGGCGCAAACTATTTTTTCGACGAGTTTTTCTCACATCTCCTCGTCGGGCTCCGCGAGCCCCTCGACCCCGTCCCCACCTGCGCAGATGTCCAGAACTGCGGCGCCGAACCTGCCCAGCTTCCGCGCGCCGACCCCGGAGATTCCCGCCAGTTCGCCCTCGCCGGCGGGCACGGCCTCCGCGATGGCCATCAGCGTCTTGTCGGTGAACACGCAGTAGGTGGGCTGGCCGATCTCCTGCGCGGCGGCCGCGCGCCAGTCGCGCAGCCGCTCGTACAGCGCCTCGTCCATGTCCGACGGGCAGTCGTCGCAGCGCATCAGCTTCATCTCACCGGCATCGGTGAGCGTCTTGCCGCAGACCCTGCACAGCGCGGGCCCGCGTCGCTTCCGCCGGGCCGGGGCCGGGCGCTCGATACCGCCGCCGCCACCTGCCGCGGCCCGGCCGCCGAGCGCCGCCGAACCGGGGCGCAGCCCGTTCAGGAACCGGCTCGGGCGGCGGCCTGCCCGGCCGCCGGGCGAACGGGCCAGCGACCACGACAGCGAGAGGTGGAAACGGGCGCGGGTGACGCCGACGTACAGCAGCCGGCGCTCCTCCTCGATCTGCTCGTCCGTCTTGGCGTAGGTGATCGGCATCATGCCCTCGGTCAGCCCGACCAGGAACACGGCGTCCCACTCCAGGCCCTTCGCGGAGTGCAGCGAGGCCAGCGTCACGCCCTGGACCGTGGGCGCGTGCTGGGCGGCCGCCCGCTCGTCCAGTTCGGCCACCAGGTCGGAGAGGGTCGCGCCCGGCCGGGCCTGTTCGAAGTCCTCGGCGAGCCTGACGAGAGCGGCCAGGGACTCCCAGCGGTCGCGCACGGCGCCGGACCCGGCGGGCGGCTCGCTGTTCCAGCCCTTGGTGGAGAGCACCGCGCGCACTTCGGCGGGCAGCCCCTCCGCCTCGTCCAGCAGGGAGTCGTTGCCCCCGGCCCTCGCCGCGCCGCGCAGGGCGACGCCCGCTTCCCGTACCTCTGCGCGTTCGAAGAACCGCTCCGCACCCCTGAGCTGGTACGGCACACCCGCGTCGGCGAGGGCCTGCTCGTAGACCTCGGACTGCGAGTTGACCCGGTAGAGCACGGCGATCTCACCGGCCGGAACGCCCGCGGCGATCAGGTCACGGATGCGGCGGGCGGTGCCCTCGGCCTCGGCGGGCTCGTCCGCGTACTCCAGGTAGGCGGGCTCGGGGCCGCGCTCGCGCTGCGAGACCAGTTCGAGCCGGTGCTCGGCGGCCCGGCCACTGGCCTGGGCGAGCAGTCCGTTGGCAAGGAGGACGACCTGGGGCGTGGAGCGGTAGTCCCGGACGAGTTTGACCACGGTCGCCCGGGGGTGGCGGGTGCGGAAATTCAGCAGGTGGTCGGGGGTGGCCCCGGTGAAGGAGTAGATCGTCTGGCTGGCGTCACCGACGACGCAGAGGTTGTCCCGGTCGCCGAGCCACAGGTCGAGCAGGCGCTGCTGGAGCGGGCTGACGTCCTGGTACTCGTCGACGACGAAGTGCTGGTACTGGCGGCGCACGTGGTCGGCGATGTCGTGGCGGTCCTGAAGGATGCCGACGGTGAGGAGCAGCACGTCCTCGAAGTCGATCACCGTGCGGTCGCGCTTCAGCTGCTCGTACATCGCGTAGACCTGGGAGATCTCGGCGGGATCGCGCGGGGCGTCCCGCTGGGACTTGGCGACCACGGCCGGATAGTCGGCGGGCACGGTCTGGGTGACCTTGGCCCACTCGATCTCGCTCGTGACGTCCCGCAGCTCGTTGCGGTCGAGCCGGATGCCGCAGCGGGCCGCCGCCTCGGCCACGAGCTGGACCTTGCGCTCCAGCAGCCTGGGCAGCTCGCCACCGACTGCTTTCGGCCAGAAGTACTGGAGCTGGCGCAGCGCCGCGGAGTGGAAGGTCCGCGCCTGCACCCCGCCCGCTCCCAGTTGCCGGAGCCGTCCGCGCATCTCTCCGGCGGCCCGGTTGGTGAACGTGACGGCAAGCACACTCGTCGGCTGGAGTATCCCCGCGCGCACCCCGTAGGCGATGCGGTGCGTGATGGCCCGCGTCTTGCCCGTACCGGCTCCGGCCAGCACGCACACCGGGCCCTGGAGGGCCACGGCGACCTCGCGCTGCTCGGGGTCGAGCCCGTCGAGGACGGCGTCGGCGGAGTCGGGGACCTGCGGGAAGAGGGTGGAATGCGTTGCTGATGTCACCCCGCCATGCTGCCAGGTCGAAAGGGGCGGACGGGGAAGTTGTCC
The DNA here is from genome assembly GCF_045207435.1 of Streptomyces sp. NBC_00876. Classification (NCBI taxonomy): domain Bacteria; kingdom Bacillati; phylum Actinomycetota; class Actinomycetes; order Kitasatosporales; family Streptomycetaceae; genus Streptomyces; species Streptomyces sp. NBC_00876. The sequence goes on along the minus strand of NZ_CP108800.1, from coordinate 5,674,029 downwards.
ACAGGGCTGCCCTGTCCGTCGTACTAATCAGGGGCGGGTCCGGCTAATCAGGGGCGGGTCCGGGAATGGTGGCCAGGTCACGTACGTTCCCCTTCAGTGCGGCAACGCACATCCCCGCTTCTCCGTGTGACGGAAGAGACCGAAACGGGATGTGGCGGGAATGCCGGGACGACCGATGAGACCAAAAGGAGCGCGAAGACATGCCGGGCACTGTGACGATGTACAGCACCACGTGGTGCGGCTACTGCCGTCGGCTCAAGGGCCAGATGGACCGCGAGGGCATCGCGTACACCGAGATCAACATCGAGCAGGACCCGGAGTCGGCGGCCTTCGTCGAGAAGGCGAATGGCGGAAACCAGACGGTCCCGACCGTGCTCTTCCCCAATGGCTCGACCCTGACGAACCCGAGCCTCGCCCAGGTGAAGCAGGCGCTGGGCGTCTGACCCACTGATGCACACGACCCCCGACCGGCCCGGCGCCGGATCGGGGGTCTTCGCATGTCCGCCCGCGCGGGGCCGAACCCGCTCGCCCCACCCGCCGGGTGGCCACGTTGTACGCATGTCCGCCCGCACGGGGCCGGCCCGGCGATAGCGTGACCGGCATGACGACCGAGGACGAGACGGCCGGCGAGGCGCTGGCCGGAGGCATGGCGAACGCGGGGGCGGTCTTCCGCCGGGGTGCGTGGGTGGAACGTCCGGCGCCGCACCACGCACGCGCCCTCCATGCCCATCTCCTCGCGTTGAAGGAGTCCGGATTCGACGCGGCTCCGACTCCTGTGGGTCTCACCGCCGACGGTCGTGAGCGGCTGACCTTCGTTCCCGGTGACGTGGCGCTGCCGCCGTACCCGTCCTGGGTGCTGACGGCGACGGCACTCCGATCGGTGGGGGTCCTGCTGCGCCGCCTGCACGAGACCGCCGCGGGCATCGGGGCCGGCCCGGACGTCGAGTGGCCCCAGGACCTCGCCGACCCGGAGGGAGGAACGATGGTGTGCCACAACGACGTCTGCCCGGACAACGTCGTTTTCCGCGACGGTCGTGCCGCCGCCCTGATCGATTTCGACCTGGCGGCTCCCGGACGTCCGCTCTGGGACGTCGCCATGGCTGCCCGCTACTGGGTGCCCATGCTCGATCCGGAATCCGCGGCTGCCATCTATCCCGCCGGGCTGGACGCGCCCGCACGGCTGCGGATCCTCGCCGACGGCTACGGCCTCTCGCCGCAGGAGCGCGGCGAGTTGCCCGGCGTGATCGAGCTGGCCACGGAGATCTGCCGGGCGTTCGTCGCCCGCCGCGTGGCCGACGGTGATCCCGTCTACGTGCGCGTGCTGGCCGAGCGTGGCGGGTGGCAGCGCTGGGACCGTATGCGGGCCTGGCTGGCCGCCCATCGTGAGACGTTCACGGTCGCGCTGCTCGACTGACCCGGCGGCCCCGCCCGGTCAGCCCGCCCGGACCGGCTTGGGGAGCGGCTTCCCGTACCAGATCTCGATCAGGCGGGCCGCGATCGAGATGCCGAACGGCGGCAGGATCTCGCCCGATTCGAAGGCGGCCGTCAGCTCCTCGCGGGAGAACCAGCGGGCCTCCTCGATCTCCTCGCCGTCGACGTTGATCTCGAACGTGGTGGCCCGTGCCATGAAGCCGAGCATCAGGCTGGAGGGGAAGGGCCACGGCTGGCTGGCGATGTACTCGACCTCGCCGACCGTGATGCCCGCCTCCTCGAACACCTCGCGGGCCACGGACTGCTCGATCGATTCGCCCGGCTCGACGAAACCGGCCAGCGTGGAGAACCGGCCCTCGGGCCAGTGGACCTGGCGGCCCAGCAGGGCGCGGTCCTGGTCGTCGGTGACGAGCATGATGACCGCAGGGTCGGTGCGCGGGTAGTGCTCCGCGCCGCACGCCTGGCAGCGGCGGATGTGGCCGGCTGCCGCGATCACCGTGCGCTCGCCGCAGCGCGAGCAGAAGCGGTGCAGCCGCTGCCAGTTCTCCAGCGCCACCGCGTGCGCCATCAGTCCCGCGTCGCGGGCGCCGAGGAGCAGGCCCGCCTCGCGCAGGCCCGCCGGGCGCGCCGACTGGTCCATGCGGCCCGGCAGCGAGTCCTTCTGGAGGGCGAAGTAGCTGACGCCGTCGTCATCGGTGCCGAGGAAGTAGCGGTGGGTCTCGGTGACCGGCGCCTCGAAGGCGGGGGTCATCACGAGTTCGGTGCCGTCGGCGGTGTCGTCGATCAGCGCCTGTCCGCCGGAGACGACGAAGACCCTGGTCGTCGGGTGGCTCCACGCAGCGGACAGCCAGGCCTCGTCGAGGCGGTGGTGCGCGGCGCGGTCGATGCCGCTCGGCGCGGTCAGACCGATGGGCCGGTCCGAGGTGGCGTTGTCGAAGGTGCTCACAGGTGCTTCCTACTCCCCCGGGATGGATCGGGTGTTCAGAGGATTCAGCGGAGTGCGGCTGCCAGTTCGCCCCAGAGATGAGCGGTGGTCTCCACGCCCTTGAACAGCAGGTCGAGTTCGACCTTCTCGTTGGGGGCGTGCCAGCCGTCGGACGGTACGGAGATGCCGAGGAAGAGGACGGGTGCGCCGAGGACGTCCTGCAGATCGGCGGCGGGTCCCGAGCCTCCTTCGCGGGTGAAGAGGATCTTCTGGCCGAAGGCCCGTCCCATGGCGCGGGCCACGGCCTGCAGAGCGGGGTGGTCCAGCGGCGTGAGGCAGGGCCGGGTGGCGGGGAGGAAGGTGATCCGGTGGCGGATCCCGGCCGGGATCCGGTCCTCGGCCCAGGCCTGCACGGCCTGCTGGACGTGGTCCGGGTCCTGGCCCGCGACCAGGCGGAAGCTGAGCTTCACCCGGGCCGAGGACGGGATGATCGTCTTGCTGCCTGCGCCCTGGTAGCCGCCGCCGATGCCGTTGACCTCGGCGGTGGGGCGGGCCCAGATGCGCTCCAGCGTGGAGTAGCCCGTCTCGCCGGACGCGGCCTGCGACTTGGCGGTGCGCAGCCAGGTGGCCTCGTCGAACGGCAGCTCGGCGAAGAGGGCGCGTTCGGTGTCGGTGAGCTCGGCCACACCGTCGTAGAAACCGGGGACGGTGACCCGGCCGTCGGCGTCGTGGAGGTCCGCGACGAGGCGGGCGACGGCGGTCGCGGGGTTCGGTACGGCGCCGCCGAACGAACCGGAGTGGATGTCCTGCGCCGGTCCGTGCAGCTCGATCTCGCACTCGGCGAGGCCGCGCATTCCGGTGCAGACGGTCGGCGTCGTCTCGTCCCACATGCCGGTGTCGGAGACGATCACGGCGTCCGCGGTGAGGCGGCCGGCCTGCCGCTCGACCAGGGCGCGGAAGTGCGGGGAGCCGGACTCCTCCTCGCCCTCGACCAGAAGCTTGAGGTGGACCGCGGGGCTGGTGCGGCCGGTGGTGGCGAGGTGGGCCCGGACGCCGAGGGTGTGGAAGAACACCTGACCCTTGTCGTCGGCCGCGCCGCGCCCGTACATGCGGCCGTCGCGGATCACCGGCTCGAACGGGTCGGTGTCCCAGCCGTCCTCGCGGGCGGCGGGCTGCACGTCGTGGTGCCCGTACACGAGGACCGTGGGGGCGTCCGGGTCGTCGGAGGGCCACTCGGCGAACACGGCGGGCGCGCCGTCCGTCTCCCAGATCTCGCTGACCGGGAAGCCGGTCTCCTTCAGCTTGGCGCACAGCCAGCCGGCACTGCGCCGTACGTCCCCGTCGTGCTCCGGCTGTGCGGATACGGACGGGATGCGCAGCCACTCGGCGAGGTCGTCGAGGAAGGCTGCGCGGTGCTGCTCGGTGTACGTACGGACGGCGTTGTCCGGGGTGTCGCTCATGACCTTCAGCTTATCCGTCCGTGGGAGGTGGCTCGTCCAGGAGGATCTTCTCCAGCTCCGGACGGCCCGGGAGGCGGGCCGGGCGGACGCTCTCGCCGCTGCGTACGAAGAGGAAGGTGGCCGTGACGTCGGTGAGCGCGAGGCCGTGCAGTTCGGCCCAGGCCAGGCGGTAGACGGCCAGCTGGAGGGGGTCGGCGGTGTTGGTGCGGCTGGTCTTCCAGTCGACGATCTCGTACGTGTCCCCGGTGCGGTACACCGCGTCGATACGGCCCCGGATCACCCGGCCGGCCAGGGTGATCTGGAAGGGCGTCTCCACGCGGTAGGGGGTGCGACGGGCGTACTCGGTGCGCTCGAAGGCCTCCTTGAGCTCGGCGAGATCGCGTTCGTCGGCGATGTCGGCGTCGCTCTCGTCGCCGCCGGGGAGCTCGTCGGGGCCGAGCATGGGCAGCGGCAGCTCCTCGAAGCGCGACTCGACCCAGGCGTGGAAGCGGGTTCCACGGCGGGCGGCGGGCTGCGGGGGGCGGGGCATGGGACGGGCCAGTTCCTGGGCGAAGCCGTCGGGGTCGTCGGCGAGGCGCAGCAGCTGGGTGGCGGAGAGCGAGGCGGGTACGAGGACGTCGCGCACGGTGGCCCGGGCGCGGCGCAGCTCCCCGGCGAGGGCGTCGAGGTCGCGGTCCCAGGACGCGAGGGTGCGGGACTCCTCGGGCGTGAGCCGGGAAGGCAGCCGCTCGGGGGCGCGGGCCGCCGGGACGTGCGGGGTCGGGGGTACGGGAGGCGGACCGCCGTCGGGGAAGGGGAAGCCGTCGTCGTCCAGGAACGGGTCGTCCTCGGGGAACGGCTCGTCGTCCGGGAAAGGGTCGTCCTCGGGGAACGGCTCGTCGTCCGGGAAAGGGTCGTCCTCGGGGAACGCCTCCTCGTCCGGGCGGAACGCGTCGTCCCGCTCGGACGACGGCTCCTCGTCGGGGAGGAACACGTCGTCCCGCTCGGACCACGGCTCCGGCGCCCCGTGCGTCTCCGTCAGCGGGCCCCTCGTGGCCAGGGCCTCCAGGTGGGCCATCACCGTTTCGGCGGCGGCCCGGCGGCGGGTCATCGCGGTGTCGTCGAGCGGGAGCGGCCAGGCGTGGTCGGCCGCGGCCTCGGCCAGGGCCGGGTTCTCCTCGTCCTCGGCCGGCTCGTCCGCCCACGCCTCGATCTCGCCGTGACCGGCCTCGCAGTGCTCGTACAGCGCGTGCAGGAAGGCGGACGGGCCGCGCGGCTTCTTCTGGGTCGGGCCCCACCAGTGACCGGAGCCGAGCAGCAGGGTGCGGGGGCGGGTGAAGGTGACGTAGCCGAGGCGGAGCTCCTCGGTGTGCTGGTGCTCCTTCATCTCCTCCTTGAAGCCCTTGAGCCCCTTGGCGTCGAAGGAGTGGAGGACGGGCAGGGTGGCCGTGTCGCCGCGCAGGGCGTGCGGAAGGACCTTGGACTGGGAGGTCCAGGCGTCCCGGGACTGGCCGCTGGGGAACTGGCCGGTGACCAGGCCTGGCACCGCGACGACGTCCCATTCCAGGCCCTTGGACTTGTGGGCGGTGAGGACCTTGACGGTGTTCTCGCCGCCGGGCAGCGCGTTGTCCAGGCCCTTCTCGTACTGCGCGGCGGTGCGCAGGAAGCCGAGGAAGGCGAGCAGGGTGGCCTCCCCGTCGACGGAGGCGAAGCGGGCCGCGACGTCGAGGAAGTTGGCGAGGGTCTCGCGCCGGCGGGCGGCCAGGGCCTGCGGGGACGCGGACAGCTCGACCTCGAGGCCGGTGGTGGCCAGGACCCGGTGCAGCACGTCCATCAGCGGGTCGGAGAGCGAGCGGCGCAGGTCGCGCAGCTCGGTGGCGAGGCGGGCGAAGCGGACGCGGGCCTCGGCGGAGAACGGAAGGCGGTCGTCCTGTTCGCCGCCGGAGCCGAGGAAGGTGTCCAGCGCGTCGGCCAGCGAGATCACCTCGGCCGGGTCCACTCCCTCGACGGCGTCGGCGAGCCGGCGGTCGGGGTCGAAGTCCTCGTCGTCGCCGTGGGCGGCGCGGTGGACGAGCAGACGGGCCCGGCGGCCGAGCAGCGCCAGGTCGCGGGGGCCGATCCGCCAGCGGGGACCGGTGAGCAGCCGGACCAGGGAGGCGTTGGCCCCCGGGTCCTGGAGGACTTCGCAGACGGCGACGAGGTCGGCGACCTCGGGCAGGTGCAGCAGCCCGGAGAGGCCGACGACCTCGACCGGAATGTCGCGGGCGACGAGCGCGGCCTGGATCTCCGGGAAGTCCCCGGCCGTGCGGCACAGCACGGCGATCTCACCGGGCGCCTTCCCGGTCCGTACGAGGTGGGCGATCGAGTCGGCGAGCCAGTCGGTCTCCTCGCTGTGCGTGCGCAGCAGGGCGCAGCGCACGAGGCCGTCGCGCTCGGCGCCCGGGGCGGGGCGCAGGGCTTCGACGCCCTCGTGCATGGCGCGCAGGGGTGCGGCGAGGCCGTTGGCCAGGTGGAGCAGGCGGCCGCCGCTGCGCCGGTTCTCGCTGAGGGAGTAGCGGGTGGCCGGGGTGCCGTCGGCGTGCGGGAAGTGGCTCGGGAAGTCGTCGAGGTTGGCGACGGAGGCGCCGCGCCAGCCGTAGATGGCCTGGCACGGATCGCCGACGGCGGTGACGGCGTGGCCGGACGCGGCGCCGTCGGGGCCGCTGCCGAAGAGGGCGGAGAGCAGGAGGCGCTGGGCGACGGAGGTGTCCTGGTACTCGTCGAGCAGGACGACCCGGTACTCCTCGCGCAGGATCGCACCGACCTCGGGGCGGGTGAGGGCGAGCCGGGCGGAGAGGGCGATCTGGTCGCCGAAGTCGAGCAGATCGCGGCTCCGCTTGGCCTCCCGGTAGCGACGGGTCAGGGAGAGCAGTTCGCGGCGGGCCCCGGCGGTCTCGGGGATCTTGCGCAGTTCGGCGTTGCTGAGCTTGGCGCTCTCCAGGGTGCGGAGCAGTTCCGTGTCGTACTCCGCGAGCAGGCCGGGTTCCACGAGGTGTTCGGCCAGCTCGGCGTCGAGGGCCAGCAGGTCGCTGACCAGGGTGGGGAACGACCTGGTCAGGGCGGGGTAGGGGCCGGGTGCTTCGCGCAGCACGCGGGCGGCGAGCTGGTAGCGGGTGGCGTCGGCGAGGAGCCGGGTGGTGGGTTCGAGCCCTATCCGCAGCCCGTGCTCGGTCAGGAGCCGCCCGGCGAACGCGTGGTACGTGGAGATGCCGGGTTCGCCCGGGGGGTTGTCGGGGTCGATGGCATCCGGGTCGGTGACCCCGGCGGCGATCAGGGCCTTGCGGACGCGCTCGGCGAGCTCGCCGGCCGCCTTGTTGGTGAAGGTGAGCCCGAGGACCTGCTCGGGGGCGACCCGGCCGGTCCCGACCAGCCACACCACGCGGGCCGCCATCACCGTGGTCTTCCCCGAACCGGCTCCGGCCACGATCACCTGCGGGGCGGGCGGCGCGGTGATGCACGCCATCTGCTCCGGGGTGAAGGGGATCCCGAGAAGCTCCTTGAGCTGCTCGGGATCGGTGATACGAGGGGACACTCCACAGAGGCTAACCGGCCGCACCGACAACCCGCGAAGCCGTGAGCGGGGCCACAGCCCCGGCGGGTGCGACGCCCCAGGGCCATCAGCATCCGGGCGGTAGTGCCCGTAAGCCGTGCGGGAACGTCTAGATTGACTGCTTGTCGCATCAACAGCCTTATGAGGACGGTCATATGAGCGCCGACGCACCCGCCCCTGACGCCACTGGGCTCAGGAAGCGCATCGACACGACGAAGGCGCACCCGGCGCGGGTCTACGACGTCTTCCTCGGCGGCAAGGACAACTACCCGGCCGACCGTGAGGCAGCGGCCATGGCCCTGGCCGCGAATCCGCGCGGCTACCTCACCGTGCGCCACAACCGGGACTTCATGCGGCGGGCGGTGACCGCCGCCGCGAAGGACGGGATCCGGCAGTTCCTGGATGTCGGCACGGGGCTGCCGACCCAGCAGAACGTGCACCAGATCGCGCAGGCCGTCGCCCCCGACGCGAGGGTCCTGTACGTCGACAACGACCCGGTCGTCCTCGTCCACGCCCAGGCCCTGCTCACCAGCGGCCCGGAAGGCCGTACCGACTACATCGAGGCGGACCTGCGCGACCCCGCCAGGATCCTCGAGGCCGCCCGCCGCACCCTCGACCTCGACCGGCCCGTCGCTCTCGTCCTGGCCGCCGTCCTGCACTTCATCGAGGACGACGAGGCCTACCCCGTCGTGAAGCAGCTCGTCGACGCACTCGCCCCCGGCAGCTGCCTCGTACTGAGCAACGTCAGTTCGGATCTCAACCCCGCCCAGGTCGGTGAGGTGACGAAGGCGTTCAAGGAGCGCGGCTTCGCGATGGTCCGCCGCACGCGGGCGCAGGTGGAGCGGTTCGTGACCGACAACGGTCTGGAGATGCTCGACCCCGGAGTGGTCCCGGTGCACCGCTGGCGTCCGGAGCAGGTCATCGATCTGGCCGAGGCCGCCGATCCCGACCCGGATTTCGTGGCCGGTCTGGACGAGGTGGACCGGACGCGCTACCGGGACATCAACGACGTCACCGACGCGGACATCAGTGTGTACGGAGTGATGGCCCGCAAGCACTGAAAGCGCCGGCGGGCGGCTCACTCCAGGACGTGCCGTCCCTCCGGCTGCGCGCTGCACGAGGCCCTGAAGGTGCAGTGGGTGCAGTGCTGGCCGGTCGTGGGGGTGAACCGTTCGTCCAGGACACGGCCCGCCGCGGTCGCCAGCAGATCGGAGACCCATTCGGTCTCGGGCGGCTCCTGGGCCTGCACCTTGGGAACGGCGTCGCCGCCCTCCTTCTTCGGGGCGGGCTGGCGCAGCTGTACGAGTTCGGCGCCGCCGGACTCGGGACGCCGGCCGTCGAAGACCTCGTCGACCGCGCCTTCCCGGACGGCCAGCTGGTACACGGCGAGCTGGGGGTGGCGGGCGACCTCGTCCTTCGTCGGGGACTGCTTGCCGGTCTTGAAGTCGACGACGTAGGCCCGGCCCTCGGCGTCCTGTTCGACTCGGTCCATGGAGCCGCGGATGCGTACCTCGTACTCCCCCGCCTCCAGCGTCACGTCGAAGTCGTGCTCGCTGGCGGCCGGGGTGCGGCCGGTGCGGTCCATGACGTGCCAGCGCAGGAAGCGTTCGAGGGCGATGCGCGCCTGTTCCTTCTCCTGCCGCGATTTCCAGGGTGCGTCGAAGACGAGCCCGTCCCAGACCGAGTCGAGCCGTTCCATGAGGACGGCGAGATCGGCTGGTGTACGGCCGGAGGCCACCTCGTCGGCCAGGACGTGGACGACGTTGCCGAAGCCCTGGGCCGCGGTCGCTGGCGCGTCGGCCTTCACCTCGCGCCCCAGGAACCACTGGAGCGCGCAGGTGTTGGCGAGCTGGTCGAGGGCGCTGCCGGAGAGGGCGACGGGATCGTCCCGGTCGCGCAGCGGGACGGCCGAACGGGTCGGCTCGTACAGGCCCCACCAGCGGTACGGGTGGGCGGACGGTACGAGCGGCTGCCCCTCGTCGTCGGTGAGCGCGGCGAGGCGGGCGAGGCGGTGGGCGGCCTCCTCGCGCAGGGCGTCGGATGCGGCCGGGTCGACGGTGGTGGCGCGCAGCTCGGCGACGAGGGCGGCGACGGCGAGGGGCCGGCGCGGGCGGCCGGTGACATCGCGGGGCTCGACGCCCAGCTCGGCGAGGAAGCGGGACGGCTGGTCGCCGTCGTCGGCGGGGGCCTTGACCGCGGTGACGACCAGGCGTTCGCGGGCGCGGGTCGCCGCCACGTAGAAGAGCCGCCGTTCCTCGGCGAGGAGAGCGCCGGGCGTGAGGGGTTCGGCGAGACCGTCGCGGCCGATCCGGTCCGCCTCGAGCAGTGAACCGCGCCGGCGCAGGTCGGGCCAGAGGCCCTCCTGCACTCCGGCGACGACGACCAGCCGCCACTCCAGGCCCTTGGACCGGTGGGCGGTCATCAGCCGTACGGCGTCGGGCCGCACGGAGCGCCGGGAGAGGGTGTCCGCGGCGATGTCCTGGGCGTCGACCTCCTCCAGGAAGTTGAGCGCGCCCCGGCCGCCGGTGCGCTCCTCGGCGCGGGCCGCGGTGTCGAACAGGGCGCAGACGGCATCGAGGTCACGGTCGGCGTTGCGGCCGCCCGCGCCGCCGCGCAGGGCGGCGCGCTCCAGCCTGCCCGGCCAGGGCGTGCCGGACCACAGCGCCCACAGCGCCTCCTCGGCGGTGCCGCCGCCTTCGAGGAGCTCGCGCGCCTTGCGCAGCAGCGCGCCGAGGCGCTGGGCGCCGCGGGCGTACGCCGGATCGTGCGCCACGAGCCGCTCCGGTTCGGCGAGCGCGCGGGCCAGCAGTTCGCCGGAGGGCGCGGGCACCCGGTTGCCGGCGGCGCGCTCCTCGTCGCGCAGGGCCCGGCCGAGCCGCCGCAGGTCGGCCGCGTCCATGGAGCCGAGGGGGGAGGTGAGGAGGGCCAGAGCGGTCTCGGTGTCCAGCCAGGACGCGGGGGCGGGGGCCTCGGATTCCGCCCCGGCCCCGGCCCCTGCCCCGGCTTCCGCCTCTGCCTCCGCCTCTGCATCCGCATCCACGTCCGCCTCAGGAACCTCCGCCTCTGCATCCGCATCCACGTCCGCCTCAGGAACCTCCGCCTCCGCCTCCGCGTCCACGTCCGCCTCAGGAACCTCCGCCTCCGCCTCCGCGTCCACGTCCGCCTCAGGAACCTCCGCCTCCGCCTCCGCGTCCGCGTCCACGTCCGCCTCAGGAACCTCCGCCTCCGCGTCCGCGTCCACGTCCGCCTCAGGAGCCCGGGCCCCCGGACCCGCGTCCGCGCTCCGGCGCAGGGCCGCCGTGGCCACCGTGCGCAGGGCGGTCAGGAGCGGGGCCACCGCCGGCTCGTGCCGCAGGGGCAGGTCGTCGCCGTCGACCTCCAGCGGGACGCCCGCCGAGGTCAGGGCCCGGCGCATCGCGGGGATCGTACGGCCGCCGGCGCGGACCAGTACCGCCATCTCGTGCCACGGCACCCCGTCCTCCAGGTGCGCCCGGCGCAGCAGGTCGGCGATGTTGTCGAGCTCGGTGGACGCGGTCGGGTAGGTGTACGTCTCGACGGCGCCGCCCTCGCGCACCGCGCCGAGCTCCCGGTGCGCTCGGACCTTCGCCGACGGCAGCCGGGTGAGCGGCATCCGGCGGGTGAGCAGCCGGGTGGCGGCCAGCAGCCCTTCGCCGGAGCGCCGCGAGGTGGTGAGCACGCCGACCGGGGCCGGGGCGTCGTCCGCACGCCGGAACACCTCGGGAAAGTCGAGGATGCCGTTCACATCGGCGCCCCGGAAGGCGTAGATCGACTGGTCCGGGTCGCCGAACGCGATGAGGTTGCGCCCCCCGCCGCCCCCCGGGGTGCTCCCCCGGTTGCCGGCCAGCGCGTGCAGCAGCCGTACCTGGGCCGGGTCGGTGTCCTGGTACTCGTCGACGAACACGGTGTCGTAGTCCCCGGCCAGCAGCGCCGACACCTCCGGGCGCTCCGCGAGGAGCACCGCGCGGTGGACCAGTTCCGCGTAGTCCAGCACCCCCTGGGCGTCCAGCACGTCGAGGTACTCGGCGAGGAACTCGGCGGCGGCGCCCCAGTCGGGCCGGCCGGTGCGCCGGGCGAAATCGGCCAGGGCGTCCGGTCCGAGGCCCAGCTCACGGCTGCGGGCGAGCACCGCGCGCACCTCGTCCGCGAAGCCGCGCGTCGTCAGGCAGGCCCGCAGCTCGTCCGGCCAGCGGATGTGGGCGCGCCCCTGCTTCTCCAGGTCGAGCTGGCCGGCCAGCAGATCGCGGACGGTGACGTCCTGCTCCGGTCCGGAGAGCAGCCGCAGCGGATCGGCGAAGAGGTCGGCGTCCTGATGGGCGCGGACCAGGGCGTAACAGAAGGAGTGGAACGTGGTGGCCTGCGGTCCGCGCACGGCACCGAGCCGGGCGGCCATCCGGTCGCGCAGCTCGACGGCCGCCTTGCGGCTGAAGGTGAGGACCAGGATGCGGGCCGGGTCGGCGCCCCGTGCGATGCGGGCGGCGACCGCTTCGACGAGGGTGGTCGTCTTCCCGGTTCCGGGTCCCGCGAGCACCAGCAGCGGGCCGCCGGGGTGATCAACCACCGCACGTTGCGCTGCGTCCAGGAGAGGGGGATCCACGGAACCCGGCAGGGTACGCACCAGCCGGTACGCACCCGTGGTCCCCTGCCGTGCGTGACGGTGGGGACTGTGCCGGGTGATGGAGGAGGAGCTCACGTGGGATCGCCGGTCCTGGTGGGTGTACGGGGAGTGAATGCAGACGTACGGGGAGTGGAGGTGCGGCGTCTGCCGCGAACTGAAGACGCTACTCCGGCGAAGGCCCCGAATGCGGCGGGACGACTGCGTGGATCGTCACGTTGCGCGGCCGCGGCGGGCCCCGCACTCGCCGCACGCCCCGCACGCGCCGCGCTCACAGCGAGATCCACCGCACCCGTGCCGCCCCCGCGTCACGCTTCCTGTACGCCGTACGGACCCGGCTCCACCGGATGTGCCCCCGGATGGCCGAAGCTGTCAGGTGTGAGCCGCTCCCCCGCCGTCGCCGCTGTCCGCCCCCGGACCGCCCTTCGCCTCGCCCGCCGGTCCTTCGGGCACGCCGTCCCACCGCGCACGTCTCATGTCGAGACGCGGAAGGTGGCCGTCCGCGCTCCGCGAGGCCTCGCGCAGCGGGGTGCCCTCCTCGCGGTAGTGATCCAGCGCACGCAGCTCGTGGCCGGGCAGCAGCCCGCCGTCGGCCCGCACCACGCGCCACCAGGGCACCGCTCCCCCGTACAGCGCCATGACCCGGCCGACCTGGCGCGGGCCGCCGTCCCCCAGCCACTCCGCGATGTCTCCGTAAGTCATGACGCGGCCGGGCGGGATCAGTTCGGCGACGTCGAGCACGCGCTCCGCGTACTCCGGCAACGCGTCGCTCGTCGGGTGTTCGCTCATCCGGCCCATCCTGCCGTACGCCACCGACAGTCCCGGCTGCTCCGGGCCCGTCCGCAGAAGGAGTGTGCGGCCGACGGGAATGGGGCGTATCTTGCGCATCGCGCGCCCCCGCATCACACCCTGATGCCTCCGTCCGTCCGCCGGCCGTGCCACCATCATGCGGGCGGTGACCGGTGATACGAGAACACGAAGACCAATCAGAGGCGACGAAGGAGCAGGGCGTGCAGCCACCGAAGGCGGCCGACGCCTCTGATGCGGAGCCCAGCCCGGACAAGGACCGGCAGGAACAGCGCCCGGACAAGGACCGGCAGGAGCCGGGCCCCGACCAGGAGAACGCCTCCGGGCGCCTGGCCGGCTCGACGCTCTCGACCTGCGAAGAGACACTGACCGACCGCGTCTCGGGTGACGAACCCCTCCTCCCTGCCCGGGTGCACCGCCCCTCCGACCTGCTGCGGCTCCTCATCGGGGTCCTGGCCGTCGTCGTGCTCTTCTTCGTCGCCGCCTTCGCCCACGGCACGACGACCGGCCTCGAACAGGACATCAGCAAGGGCACCGGCCAGGCGCCCGATCTGCTCATCAAGATCGCCGGACTGGTCTCCAGCATCGCCGTGCTGCTCGTCCCGGTGGCCTTCGCCATCGAGCGGCTGATCAAGCGCGACGGGCTGCGGATCGCGGACGGGGTCCTGGCGGCCGTACTGGCGCACGGGGTGACGCTCGCCACGGACCTGTGGGTCGCCAAGTCCGCCCCCGGCACCATTCAGGACGCCCTGACCCAGCCGGCTCCCGGTGACGCGCTCACCGATCCCGTGCACGGCTACCTCGCTCCGGTGATCGCCTATATGACGGCGGTCGGGATGGCGAGACGGCCGCGCTGGCGGGTCGTGCTGTGGGTGGTGCTGCTGCTCGACGCCTTCGCCATGCTGGTGGGCGGCTACACGACCCCGTTCTCGATCATCCTCACGGTGCTCATCGGCTGGACGGTGGCGTACGGCACGCTGTACGCGGTCGGCTCGCCGAACGTCCGGCCGACCGGCCAGCACCTGATGGCCGGTCTGCGCCACGTCGGCTTCCGCCCGGTCACCGCGATGCGCGCGGAGGACTCCCCCGACTCCGGCGACCAGAGCGACCGCGGGCGCCGCTATCTGGTGTCGCTGGAGGACGGGCCACCCCTCGATGTCACGGTCGTCGACCGCGAGCAACAGGCCCAGGGCTTCTTCTACCGGGTGTGGCGCAGGCTCACCCTGCGCGGCATCACCCAGCGGCGCTCCATCCAGTCGCTGCGCCAGGCGCTGGAGCAGGAGGCGCTGCTCGCGTACGCGGCGATCGCCGCCGGGGCCAACGCCCCCAAGCTGATCGCCACCTCCGAGCTCGGTCCCGACGCCGTGATGCTGGTGTACGAGCACATCGGCGGACGTTCACTGGACGCGCTGGAAGACAGCGAGATCACCGACGACCTGGTGCGCGGTGCCTGGCGTCAGGTGAAGGCGCTCCAGTCGCGGCGGATCGCGCACCGCAGGCTCACCGGTGACGCCATCCTGGTGGATCGTTTTGGCAAGGTGTTCGTCACGGATCTGCGCGGCGGCGAGATCGCGGCCGGTGATCTGGTCCTGCGGATGGACATCGCCCAGCTGCTCACCACCACCGGTCTGCGGGTGGGCGCCGAGCGCGCCGTGGCGGCCGCGCTGGCGGTGCTCGGCCCGGACGCCGTCGCGGACTGTCTGCCGCTGCTCCAGCCGATCGCGCTCAGCCGCTCCACCCGGGCGCAGCTGCGCAGGCTCGCCCGTGAGCGCTCGCAGCGCGAGCGCGAGGCCGTGCTGGACGCGTCGGACGCGGCCAAGCGGGCTCGCGCCCATGACGCGGAGCTCTCCCGGGACGCCGGGCGCAAGGCCGCCCGCAAGTCGCTGCGTACCGAGAAGCAGGCCGAGAAGCGGGCCATGGACGACGCGCTGGACGAGGCCCGCGAGGAGGATCTGCTCACCCAGATCCGCCGGGAGGTGCTGCTGATCCGGCCGCAGGCCCCGGTCGAGCCGGTCCGTCTGGAGCGCATCAAGCCGCGCACGCTGTTCAGCTTCATCGCCGGCGCCATCGCCGCGTACTTCCTGATCTCGCAGGTCACCGAGGCCGACTTCGGTGCGGTGGTCGAGCAGGCGGAGTGGGGCTGGGTGGCGGCCGCGCTCGGCTTCTCGGCGCTCAGCTACATCGCGGCCGCCATGAGCCTGCTGGGCTTCGTGCCCGAGCGGGTGCCGTTCGGCAAGACGGTGCTGGCCCAGGTCGCCGGATCGTTCGTGAAGATCGTGGCCCCGGCCGCGGTGGGCGGGGTCGCCCTGAACACCCGCTTCCTCCAGCGCTCCGGAGTCCGCCCGGGGCTCGCGGTCGCGAGCGTCGGCGCCTCGCAGCTGTTCGGCCTCGGCTGCCACATCCTGCTGCTCGGCGCCTTCGGCTATCTGACCGGTACGGAGAAGACGCCGTCCTCGCTCACTCCGTCCAGGACCGTGATCGCGGGGCTGCTGACGGTCGCCGTGCTGGTGCTGGTGGTGACGGCGATCCCGTTCCTGCGGAAGTTCGTCGTGACCCGGGTGCGGTCGCTGTTCGCCGGCGTCGTGCCGCGCATGCTCGATGTCGTCCAGCGGCCGCAGAAGCTGCTCACCGGCATCGGCGGGATGCTGCTGCTGACGGGCCTGTTCGTGATGTGCCTGGACGCGTCGGTCCGGGCGTTCAGCGGTCCGGACGTGCCGCATCTCAGTTACGCGAGCATCGCGGTGGTCTTCCTCGCCGGCAACGCGCTGGGGTCGGCGGCCCCGACCCCGGGCGGTATGGGTGCGGTGGAGGGTGCGCTGACGCTGGGTCTGATCGCGGTCGGCCTGCCCAAGGAGGTCGCGGCGCCCGCGGTCCTGCTGTTCCGGCTGATGACGCTGTGGCTGCCGGTCCTTCCGGGCTGGCTCTGCTTCAACCATCTGACGCGCAAGGGCGAGCTGTAGCGCGGGGCCGGTCCGCGGGCTTCCACCCGCTTGGACCGGCGCCCCGTGCACCCGCCCGGCCCCCGCCGCACGATGGAGCGATGAGGACCTCCCCTGCCCTGCGCGCCGCGGCCCTCGCGGCCACCGTGACCGTGCTGCTTCCCCTCACCGGCTGTTCGGAGGGCGGTGACGAGGACGCGCCCGGCCGGTCGACGAGTCCACCGCACGCGGCGAACGCCGCCGCGACCGGCAGCCCGGCCGGCCTCGCCGCCCAGGAGCTGAAGTGGAAGCCGTGTCCGGCCCCGTCCCAGGCACAGGGCGGGGGGACCAAGCCCTCCCCGCTGCCCGGCGGAGCGGCCTGGGAGTGCTCCTTCATGGACGTGCCGCTCGACTACGCCGAGCCCGGCGGCGACACCATCGAGCTGGCCCTCATCCGCGCGAAGGCCATCAACCGGAAGAAGCGGATCGGCTCGCTCATCTTCAACTTCGGTGGCCCCGGCGGCTCGGGCGTCGCCACTCTGCCCGCCTTCGGGACGGAGTACGACAAGCTCCGCACCCGCTACGACCTGGTGAGCTTCGACCCGCGCGGGGTCGGCCGCAGCGACGGGGTGGAGTGCGAGGACGACAAGCAGCTGGACGCGCGGTACGAGGCCGACGGGACACCGGACGACGCCGCCGAGGAGAAGGCGTTCACCGCGGACACGAAGGCGTACGCCGCGGCCTGCGAGAAGAACTCGGGCAAGGCGCTCCCCTTCGTCGGCACGACGAACGCCGCCCGCGACATGGACCTGATGCGCCAGGTGCTCGGCGACGACCGGCTGTACTACTTCGGCATCTCGTACGGCACCGAACTGGGCGGCGTCTACGCGCACTTGTTCCCCAGGAGCGTCGGCAGGGCGGTACTGGACGCGGTGGTCGATCCGACCGAGAACTCCGAGGAGTCCTCCCTCGGCCAGGCCAAGGGCTTCCAGCTCGCACTGGACAACTTCGCGCAGGACTGCGTGGCCCGGGGCGACGCCTGCAAGCTGCCGGGCGCCACCGCGGCCGAGGTCGAGCAGGGCGTGCTGGATCTCCTGGGCCGGCTGGAGAAGAAGCCCGTTCCGGGGCTCGGTTCACGGGAACTGACGCAGACACAGGCCACCACCGGCATCGCCGCCGCCCTCTACTCCAAGGAGACCTGGCCGCTGCTGGAGCAGGGCCTGGACGAGGCCGACGGCGGTAACGGCGGGCTGCTGCTGGCGCTCGCCGACTCCCTCAACGGCCGCTCCGAGGACGGTCACTACGACAATTCGGCCGCCGCCTTCACCGCCATCAGCTGCGCCGACTCCAAGGAACGCTTCACGCCGGCGCAGACCAGGGCGAAGCTCCCGGAGTTCCGCGACGCCTCGCCGGTCTTCGGCGACTACCTGGGCTGGGGCCTGATGGCCTGCACCGGCTGGCCGGTGGCGGGCGCCTGGGAGACCCCGGACGTCAGCGCTCCCGGTGCCGCACCCGTGCTCGTCATCGGCAACACCGGCGACCCGGCCACCCCGTACGCGGGCGCGAAGGCGATGGCCGACGAGCTGGGCCTTGGCGTCGGCGTGGAGTTGACGTACAAGGGCCAGGGGCACGGCGCGTACAACAGCGGCAACGCCTGTGTGCAGAAGGCGGTGGGCGGATACCTGCTGGACGGCAAGGTCCCGGCCGACGGGAAGGTCTGCGGATAGGGCGTAGCAGTACGCGCCCTACCATGGGCGAACTGCCGGACGGGCAGGCACAACGGGGAGGGACGTACACGTGGTCGCATACGTACGGGCCGGGGCGCTGGCCGCCGCCGCACTACTGCTGACGGGAGTGCTCGCGGGCTGCGAGGACGGCACGGACGACAAGCCGGGCAAGGGTGCGGACGGCGCCGGGGCCTCCTCGGCCGCGTCGGCGTCCCCGCCGTCCGCCGCTCCGTCGGCCGACGCGAGCGGCAAGCCCCTGCCCGCCTCCCTCACCTCGCAGCGTCCGGAGTGGAACCGCTGCAAGGCCCCCGAGGGCGGCTCCGCCCCGGGCTCGGAGTGGCGCTGTGCGACGGTCCGGGTCCCGCTGGACTACGCGAAGCCGGACGGCGACACGATCGGGATCGCGCTGATCCGCAAGGAGGCCCGGGACAAGGGCCGGCGCCTGGGCTCGATGCTGTTCAACTTCGGCGGCCCCGGCGGCTCGGGCGTCTCCATCCTGCCGCGCGCCGCCTCCTCGTACGGGAAGCTCAACACCCGCTACGACCTGGTGGGTTTCGATCCGCGCGGGGTGGCCGGGAGCGCCGGGGTGCGGTGCCGCACGGACCAGGAGCAGGAGTACGCCAACCGGAAGATCGACATGACTCCGGACACGGCGGCCGAGGAGGCGGCGTTCATGAAGGACGGCGCCGACTTCGGGGCCGGCTGCGAGCGCCGCTCGGGCAAGGTCCTGCCGTTCGTCGGCACGACGAACGCCGCCCGGGACATGGACCTGATCCGCGAGGTCCTCGGCGACAGGAAGCTGACGTACTTCGGTATGTCGTACGGCACCGAGCTGGGCGGCACCTACGCGCACCTCTTCCCGAAGAATGTGGGACGTACCGTCTTCGACGCCGTCGTCGACCCGACCGCGGACACCGTCGGCCACGCCCGCAACCAGGCGACCGGTTTCCAGCGGGCGCTGGACAACTACCTCAAGGACCGCGGCCAGGACCCCGAGGCGGGCACCCGGCGCATCGCGGCGCTGCTGAGGCGGATCGACGCCAAGCCGCTGCCGACGGGTACCGGCCGTGAGCTCAACGAGTCGCTGGCGATCACCGGCATCGTGCTGCCGCTCTACTCCAAGGACAGCTGGCCGACGCTCACGCAGGCCCTGGACGAGGCGGAGAGCGGCACCGGATCGATGCTGCTTCAGCTGGCCGACTCGTACAACGGCCGTGACGAGAACGGCCATTACGACACCCAGAACCATTCGCAGCGGGCCATCTCCTGCGCCGACACCAGGGCCAGGCCGACGGCGGCCGAGGCGAAGGCGACGCTGGCCGAGTTCAAGAAGCTGTCCCCGGTCTTCGGCGCGTTCCTGGCCTGGGACACCGCGGGCTGGTGCTCCGACTGGCCGGTGAAGGGTGAGCACGACACCCCGGAGGCGAGCGCTCCGGGCGCCGGTCCGATCCTGGTCGTGGGGACGACGGGCGACCCCGCGACGCCGTACGAGGGTGCACGGAAGATGGCGGACGAGCTCGGCAAGGGCGTCGGCATCCTGCTCACCAACAAGGGTGAGGGGCACGGCGCCTACGGCGGGAACTCCTGCGTGACGTCGGCGGTGGACTCGTACTTCCTGGACGGGAAGGTGCCCTCGGACGGCACGACCTGTTCGTAGCGGACCTCGCGCACGTCACTCGTTACGGAGACCTCGCGCACGCCGAAGGGGCCGGCCCGCATGACGCGGACCGGCCCCTTCGAAGCGTTCAGCCTCCAGAACGGGAGGCTTTAGTACACCGGCTTCTCGGGCTCGATCTGGTGGACCCAGCCGATCACGCCGCCGCCCACGTGGACCGCGTCGGCGAAGCCCGCCGACTTGAGGACCGCGAGGACCTCGGCGCTGCGGACACCGGTCTTGCAGTGCAGCACGATGCGCCTGTCCTGCGGGAGGTCCTGGAGGGCGTTGCCCATCAGGAACTCGTTCTTCGGGATCAGCTTCGCGCCCGGGATCGAGACGATCTCGTACTCGTTCGGCTCACGGACGTCGATGATCTCGATCTTCTCGTCCGCGTCGATCCACTCCTTGAGCTGCTTGGGAGTGATCGTGGAGCCGAGCGCCGCCTCCTGGGCCTCCTCGGACACGACGCCGCAGAAGGCCTCGTAGTCGATGAGCTCGGTGACGGTCGGGTTCTCGCCGCAGACCGCGCAGTCGGGGTCCTTGCGGACCTTGACCTGGCGGTACTGCATCTCCAGCGCGTCGTAGATCATCAGCCGGCCGACGAGCGGGTCGCCGACGCCGGCGAGCAGCTTGATGGCCTCGGTGACCTGGATGGAGCCGATGGACGCGCAGAGCACGCCCAGGACACCGCCCTCGGCGCAGGACGGAACCATGCCGGGGGGCGGCGGCTCCGGGTAGAGGCAGCGGTAGCAGGGACCGTGCTCGGACCAGAACACGGATGCCTGGCCGTCGAAGCGGTAGATGGAACCCCAGACGTACGGCTTGTTCAGCAGCACCGCGGCGTCGTTGACCAGATAGCGGGTGGCGAAGTTGTCCGTGCCGTCCACGATCAGGTCGTACTGGGCGAAGATCTCCATCACGTTCTCGGCCTCGAGCCGCTCTTCGTGAAGGATCACGTTCACCAGCGGGTTGATGCCCAGCACCGAGTCCTTGGCGGACTGCGCCTTGGACCGGCCGATGTCGGCCTGGCTGTGGATGATCTGGCGCTGCAGGTTCGACTCGTCGACCTCGTCGAACTCCACGATGCCGAGCGTTCCGACACCGGCGGCGGCCAGGTACATCAGGGCCGGCGATCCGAGACCGCCGGCGCCCACACAGAGCACCTTCGCGTTCTTCAGCCGCTTCTGCCCGTCCATCCCGACATCGGGGATGATCAGGTGGCGGGAGTACCTGCGGACCTCGTCGACGGTGAGCTCAGCAGCTGGCTCGACCAGGGGTGGCAGCGACACAGGAACCTCAACAATGCAGGTGGTCGGTTTCTACGTACTTCGGCTACGTACGGTTGTTCTTGCCGTAACACTGCCACGCCCCCTCTCATTCCGAGATACCCGGTCCGATCCGCGAGACAATTTCGTCCCAGTACCTGGGCAGTGTCGCGAATGGATCGCTTTGTCCACGCCCGTTCGCGGGATCCGCCTCTCCGGTGCGGTCGGTGAAGAAGATCGTCCCGGCGCCCTGCCAGCGGGCGATGCGCATCGCCTCCTCCAGATGGGTGCGCGGGACACCGTGGACGAAGTGGGCGAAACGGCCGGGCGGATAGGCGGCCGTCCACTCCGCCACCTGGGACCAGCGGTAGTCGGTCCAGGCGCCGCGGAAGGTGACGAGCTGGTCGGCGGCCTCGGCGTAACCCGGATACGGATGCGTGTCGTGCCCCAGCACCAGGTGTCCGCCGTCCGGCCCGCTGTCGCTGTCCTCCAGGAGCGCGGCGAGCGTGCCGGTGAGACGGCGTACGGCCGGGAGGCCGGACCGCTCCGCCGGGGCCCGGTCGAGGTAGAAGCCGTCGACCCGGTACCAGTCCAGGAAGGACCGGGCGTCGGCGGTCAGCTCGTCGAAGGGCCTGTGGCCGTGGGCCAGGTCGATCCGGCCGAGCAGCCTGCCGCCCGATGCCCGCACGGAGTCCAGCGGCTCCTCGCCGTGCACGGCGCGTTCACGGGCGTTGCGGAGCCGGCCCGCGGCCTCCAGGCAGTGCGGGTCGGGCCGGGTGCCGGGGCCGTTGTCGATGTCGAGAACGGCCCAGTGCAACGGGGTGCCGGGGCGGGTGAGTTCGGCCCATTCCACCGGTGCGAGCAGCGGGTGCGCGTAGCCGGGGACACCGAAGCCGAGCTGTTCGGCGCCGCTGGTGCGGCGGGCGGTGCCGGTACTGGTCAGATACGGCACGCCGCCTCCATCCAGATGTCCGCGAGGGACTCCTCCAGATTGATCCGGGGGCGCCAGCCGAGCCGGTCGCGGGCGGTACGGACATCGGCCTGCTGCCAGGCCCCGCAGCCGTCCGGGTAGGGGGACGGGGTGGCCGAGAGGTGTTCCATGACCGACTCGGTGGAGGTGCGCGGGGCTCCGATGGGCAGCCGGGCGGGGGGCGTGTCCAGCTCGTGGAGTGCGCCCGCGTAACCGGCGACCTTGGCGAGGACGGCGGCGGCGTCGCGCAGTCGTACCGCCCGGCCGGTGCCGATGTTGACGACCCCCTGCGCCGCGGAGAGCGAGGCGGCGTGCACGGCGCGCGCGACGTCGCGCACATCGACGAAGTCGCGCTGCACACCGAGGCCGCTGAGCTTCAGTTCGCCGTCGCCCGACTGCATGGCGCGGCGCATCGCCTCGGCGAGCCGGCCGAGCGGGGACCCGGCCGGGGTGCCGGGGCCGACCGGCGAGAACACCCGCAGCACGACCGCGTCGAGGCCGGAGCCGAGGACGAGTTCGGTGGCGGCGAGCTTGCTGACGCCGTACGGGCCGCCGGGGCGCGGGATGGCGTCCTCTGCGGTGGACGAGCCGGGCTGCGAGGGGCCGTACTCCGAGGAGCAGCCGACCTGGACCAGGCGGGCGGTGCAGCCGCTGCGGCGCATCGCCTCGCACACCGTTGCGACGGCGACCGTGTTGTGGCGGGTGAGGTCGCGGGCCCCGCCCCGGGTGGCGCCCGCGCAGTTGACGACGACTCCGGGGTGGACGGCGTCCAGGAAGCGGGTGAGCGCTCCGGGGCTGCCGCCTGCGAGGTCGAACCGTACGTCGGCGTCGTCGCCGCGGCCGAGCGCCGTGAGGTGCACGGCCGGGTCGGCGAGCAGCCGGTCGGCCACGAAACGGCCGATGAATCCGTTGGCTCCGAGCAGCAGCACCCTCATCGCGCGCCCCCTGGGTGCCGACGGCGGCCTGCCGGTGCGGGGGATTGGGGGGTCATGTCCGGTGTCTCCTTGGGGCAGTTGCGAGCGGTGCGGGACGGGACCCGCGGCGTCGGCTCCGCGGGGGCTCTGGTGTGCGTCAGGCGGCGGTGTGGGCGGACGCCCGGGAGAGGGCGACGATGGCGGTGGTCAGCAGACCGAGGGCGGCCGCGCCACAGGCGAGCAGGGGTACGCCTCCGGCGCCCGCCGCCTCGACGAGGGCGTCGACGGGGCGGGCGAGCGGGTCGAGACCGGGCAGCCGGCCCCCGAGGATCAGGGCGGGGGCCGCGGCCTCCACGGCGCAGGCGGCGGTGAGTCCGGTGGCGGCCGCTTCGGGAAAGCCGTGGACGGCGAGGAGCCGGGCCAGCAGGAGCAGCACCCCGAGGGCGGCGGCCCCGGCCTGCGAGCCGCCCCCCGCGATCCCGAGGCCGGCCAGGTACAGCAGGCCGGTGAGGACGCAGAGGAAGCCTGCGACGGCGCCGAACAGCAGGGGGCGCACGCCTGCGGCGAACTCCTCCAGTGCGCGGCTGCCGTTGAGTTTGCGGTGCGCGTGCACGGAGAAGAGGTGGGCGCACCAGGCCGCGGGTGCGACCGCCACGGTGAGCCCGAGCAGGGGCGCCGGGGTGATGTCCCAGGGGCCTTCGGGGCCGCCGCTGAGGACTTGGTGGAGCAGGGCGTCGCCGTACAGGACGTAGCCGAGGAGCCAGACTCCGCAGAGGCCGGCGGTGCCACCGGATCGCCCGTCGGCGCTGAGGGGGCCGGTGCGCAGGGCGAGGGTGAGCCCGATGAGCGCGAGGAGGGTCCCGCCGCCGCCGATGGCGAGCCGCGCCTCGCTGCCGAGCACCCCGTCGGTGAGCCGCAGTGCGACCAGGGTCGCCAGGCAGGCGGCGCCCGGCAGCAGGGCGCGCAGCGACCATGCGGCGCGCGTCTCGATGTCGCGCGCCGGTCCGAACGAGGCCCCCACGGGCTCCCCCGCGACGCCCGGGACCCGGGCGAACAGCTCCTCGGCGAGCGAGAACACATCGCGGTGCCGGTAGCGGGCGGCGGTGCGGTCGGTGACCCCGTGGGCCTCGAGTCCGGCGGCGATCTCCAGCGGATCGACGGCGCGCTCGCAGAGCTCGCGGTGCCGGTGCATGAGGGACTTCACGGGGTCGGCGGGACCGCGCCGTCCGGTGGCGAGCTTGCGCGCCGGGGCGGTGGGGGCCGCGTGGGCGATCTCGGGAGCGCGGGGGGTGGGGCGCGGCGCCGCCCCTTCGTCCGGGGTGGTGGGTGCGGGGTCCGGTGCGTCGTCGGAGACCCGCGCCGGGCCGGGGGTGGGGGCGTGCGCCGGTGCGGGGGTGGGGGCGCTCCCGAAGTCCGCGGCCGGGTCCGGGGCGTTCCCGGCAGCGTCGGCTGGCCCGTCTCCGGAGCGGGGCGCCTCCTCCGAGGAGGCGCCCGGCTCCGAGACGTCCACCCCCGCCCCCTCCGGGGCGGACAGCCCCCACGCCGGTTCGGAGACGTCCGCGACCAGGGTCCCGGAAACCGGCGCCCACCTGCGGTGGTCCCCGTTGCTGCCGGTCATCGGTGTGCCGGGTGCTTCGGGCACCTCGGTCGGGCGGCCCATCGTCGTTCCTCCGTGCTCCTCACCCGGTGCGCCGGGCAGTCCCGATCGGTCCCTGAGGCCGGGCGCGGCCGCGTCGTGGTCACTCATCGCCGCCCCCCGCCCCGTGCACGCCCGCGCAGACTCCCCGGCCGGCCCAGCTCGGTGTGCGCTCTCCCGGTTCCGGGTCCGCGTACGGCTCCGGCCACAGGCCGATGACATGGGCCTCCGGCGGGGTGGCGAAGGGGCGGGGTCCGCCGTCGGCCGGCCCGGACACCCTGCGTACGGGCGCCTGGGCGATCAGCTCCAGGTAAATGCCACGAAATGCCGCGAGGTTCTGTTCGACAGTGAAGAGTTCGAGTGCGCGGGCGCGCGCCGCGGCTCCCAGCCGCGCGCGGCGCTCGGGGTCGCGCAGCAGCGCCAGGCAGGCGTCCGCGAGCGCCCGCGGATTGCGCGGCGGCACCACGAGCCCCGTACCGCCGATGACTTCGACGACCGCGCCGACGTCCGTGGAGACCGTGGCCCGGCCGCAGAACATCGCCTCGACCAGGCTGATGGGGAAGCCCTCGACCACGCTGGACAGCACCACGACACCGCCCGCCGCATACGCCTGGGCGAGGTCGGGAACCTCGGCGCCGCCGATGTCCTCGAAGGAGACCGGGTTGTCGCCGACGGCGTGCGCGCCGGCCGCCTCGTCGGGGAAGAGCTGGGCGGCGAGTGCCCGGCAGTGCGCGAGATAGGTGGCGCCCTCGGGCCCCTGGGCCGCCGCGCCGATGATCCGCAGCCGGGCGTCGGGTTCGGCCGTGCGCACCTCGGCGAAGGCGTGCAGGAGCGCGATCAGGTCCTTGGCGGGCTCGATCCGGCCGACCCAGACGAGCGTGTCCGGACCCCCGCCGTCCTCGCTCTCGCCGAGCGCCGCGAACCGGCCCGACTCCATGCCGGGGTAGACGGTGCGCACCTTGGCGGGCTCCGCGCCGCAGCGCTCCTGCCAGCGGCGGGCATGGGTGTTGCCGGGGGTGATGAGCGCGGCCTGCCGGTACACCTCGGCGGCGAGCCGTCCATGAAAGTTCGCCAGCAGCGCGCGCACCGGCGCACTCACTGGCATGCCGCTCGCCGCGAGGTAGTGCGCGCGCAGCTGCACGGCGTGCTCGGTGACCAGCAGCGGCACCCCGAAGAAGCGTTTGGCCAGCAGCCCGGGCAGGGCGGCGGCGCCGCCGGACGCGGCATGGCAGAGGTCGACGGCGCCGAGGCTCTCCTCGTCGTACCAGTCGAGGGAGAGCGGGCGCAGCACCCGGTCGAGTTCCGCCGCGAAGGCGAGGAGGTCGGGGACGGTGGCGGTCTGGACGGTGCGGCCGGTGCCCGGCGCGCGGCAGGCGGTCTCGAGGATCCGGACCGCGGTCTCGGAGCGGAGTGCTGCGGGAAGTCCGCCGTGCTCGCAGGCCAGTTCGGCGAGTCCGTAGAGGCCTTGGGTGAACTGCGCGTCCACGGCCCGCATGTCCACACCGCCCGCGGGCCGGCCCCGGCCGGCGTCCTCGCCCGCGTCCCCCCGCTCGCCACCCGTCACACCCGCCACGCAGACCGAGGTCGCGAGCGCCGTGAAGTGGGTGACGAAGCGCCGGCGTTCGCGCCGCCCGTAGGAGCGTGCGCCCCCGCCGGTCAGCAGGCGCGACAGCATTCCCCGGGGTGCGTGGAGGCCCAGGGTGTCCTCGTCGGCGGTCCACAGGGGGGCTGTCCGCACCCTGCTGACCTGGGCCGGGAGCTGAACCCAGCCCTGCGCCTCCTGTTCGGCGGTACGGCTGAGCGCGAAGAGATCGAACTCGTGCTGCGCGAGTCCGCGCACCAGACGGTCGCACCAGAGTCTGGACTCACCGGTCGCATACGGATAGCCACCGTCGGTGAGCAGTCCGATCCGCACGAGCACACCCCCGATCTCCCTTGTGAGCGGCCGCCGTTGGATCGGCGACTCGCAGCGGGACGACCGTAAGCGGATACAGCGGTGGCGCGACGGACGGTTGTCCGTCGCGCCACCGAAAGGGGTGAACCGTCGTAACTTTCCCACCCCGGTAGCGTTCCGTCGCGCTATAGAGGTGGCCGGTCACACAGGGTCAGGCTGCGGCCAGCTCCTTGCGGGCCGCACGGCGCACCGCCGCGAGTGCCGGATCGAGCGCCGGGACGGCCGCCAGGAGCTGCTTGGTGTACGGGTCGCGGGGCTCGCCGTACACCTGCTCCACCGGGCCCTCCTCGACGATCCGGCCTTGCCGCATGACGGCCACCCGGTCGCTGACCTGCCGTACGACGGCGAGGTCGTGGGCGATGAAGACCAGCGCGAGTCCCAGTTCCTGCTGGAGCTCGGCCAGCAGGGCGGTCACCTGGGCCTGGGTCGTCACATCGAGGGCGGAGACCGCCTCGTCGCAGACGATGAGCTCCGGTTCGGCGGCCAGCGCCCGCGCGATGCCGACGCGCTGGCGCTGGCCGCCGCTGAACTCGTGCGGGTAGCGGTCGTACTGCTCCGGGTCGAGTCCGACGCGCTCCAGCAGATCCCGTACGCGCGCCCTGATCGCTCCCTCGTCGCGCTGCCCGCGCGCCCTCAGCGGGTCGGCGACCGACTCGCCGACGGAGCGGCGTGGGTTGAGCGAGGAGACCGGGTCCTGGAAGACCATCTGCACCCGGTCCACCCGGCCGAGCCGGCCGGAGGTGGGCTCCAGCAGGCCGACGAGCATCCGCCCGAGGGTGGTCTTGCCGCTGCCGCTCTCGCCGACGATGCCGAGCGTCTCGCCGCGGCGGACCGTCAGGGAGACCCCGTCGACGGCGGCCAGGGCGGACTTCCCCCGGCCGAACACCTGCGTGACGTCCTCGGCCCGGACCAGCACTTCTCCCTCCGGGGTGGCCTTCCGGCCCTCGCCGGTGACGCCCCGCACCTCCGGAGCGATGCGCGGCACCGCGGCCAGCAACGCCCTTGTGTACGGCTCGCGGGGCGCGCCGAGCACCTCGGCCACCGGTCCGCGTTCCACGGCGCGGCCCGACCGCATGACGAGCACCTCGTCCACCGACTCGGCCGCCACGCCCACGTCATGGGTGACCAGCAGCAGTCCCATGCCCGTCTCGCGGCGCAGATCGTGCAGCAGGTCGAGGATCTGGGCCTGGACGGTGACGTCGAGCGCGGTCGTCGGCTCGTCGGCGATCAGCAGCTGCGGCTCACAGGCCAGCGCCATCGCGATCAGGGCCCGCTGGCGCATCCCGCCGGAGAACTCGTGCGGCCGGGAGCGGGAGCGGCGTACCGCGTCCGGGATCCCGACCCGGTCCAGCACCTCGACGGCCCTGGCCCGCGCCGCCCGCCGGGACACCCGGTGGTGCACGCGGTACACCTGGGCGATCTGGTCGCCGACCGCGTAGTACGGGTCCAGCGAGGAGAGCGGGTCCTGGAAGACCATGGCGGCCTTCGCCCCCCGCAGTCCGCGCAGTTCCGCGTCACCGGCGGCCTGGACGTCCACGCCGGCGACCCGGACGGAGCCGCCGACCTTGGCGCCGGTGCCCCGGTGCAGTCCGAGCAGGGCGTACGCGGAGGCGCTCTTGCCGGAGCCGGACTCGCCGACGACGCCGAGCGCGCCGCCCGCCTCCAGCGAGAACGACAGTCCGCGCACCGCGTGCACGTCGCCGAACGAGATCGAGAGATCGGTGACCTCGACGAGACTCATGACAGCACCACCCGTCGGTCGGCCATCGCCTGGAGGATGTCGGCGACGGCATTGGCGAGGACGACGAAGAATCCGGTGACGAGCACCAGACCGACGACGACCGGGAGGTCCACCTGCTTGACGGCCTCCACGAGTTCGCGGCCGACACCGGGAATCCCGAAGAGGGACTCGGTGAGCACGGCGCCGCCGAACATCGAGCCGACGTCGAGTGCGCCGAGTGCGATCACCGGGGCCAGCGCGCCGCGCAGGGCGTGCCGTCCGACGATCGTCCGCTCGCCGACCCCGTACGCCCTGAAGGTGCGCACATGGTCCTCGGCCAGCGTCTCCAGCATCGAGGCCCGGGTCATCCGGGCGTACGGGGCTGCGGAGATGAGCGCCAGCGAGATCCAGGGCAGCAGCAGGTTCCAGGCCCACTGCTCCGGGTTCTCGGTGAGGGGGACGTAGTCCGGGAAGGGCAGGATCTGGAGCGCCGTGACACAGATGATGATCAGCAGCAGGCCGATCACGAAGACGGGTGTGGCCATGCCGGCCAGGGTGATCCCGGTGAGGATGCGTTCGGTGACGCGGCCGCGCCGCCACACCGAGAGCACTCCGGTACCGACCCCGAGCAGCATCCACAGCACGAACGCGCCGACGGCGAGCGAGGCGGTGGCGGGCAGCTTGGCGAGGATCAGCTGGGTGACCTGCTGACCGCTCTGGTACGAGAGCCCGAGGCACGGGGCCTGGCAGTGCACCACACCGGTTCCGGTGGAGTAGTCCCGGCCCGCGAACAGGGCCTGGAGGAAGTGCGCGTACTGCACGTACACCGGGTCGCCGAGGTGCAGTTGCTCGCTGACCTGGGCGACCTGCGCGGGCGAGCAGCGCGGACCGCAGGCGATCTGTGCGACATCGCCCGGGGCGACGTAGAACGCGGCGTAGACGACCACGCTGAGGGCGAGCAGGACGAAGAGCGCCCCGCCGGTGCGGCGCAGCAGGAACATGCTCATGCTCCGGCCTCCTTCCTGGCGCCGGTGCCGATCCGCAGCCGGGAGGCGGCGCGCGGGTCGAGCGCGGTGCGCACGCCCTCGCCGAGGACGGTGAGGGCCAGCACGGTGACGAAGAGCAGCAGGGCCGGGATGAGCAGGTAGGTGGGCGCCGCCTGGTACCAGGTGTCGGCGTCGCTGAGCATCTGTCCCCAGGACGGCGTGGGCGGCTTGATGCCGACGCCGAGGAAGGACAGGGCCGCCTCGACGACGATGTTGGCGGGGAAGAGCAGGACGGCGTAGGTGATGACGGGCGCGGCCAGCGCGGGCAGCAGCTCGCGCCGGGCGATCTGCCAGGAGCCCCAGCCGCTGAGCCGGGCGGCCGCGACGTGGTCGCGCGACTTGAGGGACAGCGTCTGGGCGCGCACGATCTTCGAGATGCCGGACCAGCCGACCAGGCCGACGATCACGGAGATCAGCACGGGGCGAGGGAAGCCTGCCGGGACGACGGCGAGCGCGCCGAGCGCGGTCACCATGACGGGCAGGGCGACCACGACATCGGTGATCCGGCTGAGCGCCTGGTCGACGAAGCGGTTGCCGAGTCCGGCCGAGAGGCCGATGACGACACCGATGGCCACCTGGAGCAGGGTCGCGCCGAGGGCGACGCCGAGCGAGACCCTGGCGCCGTAGGCGACGCGGGCGAACAGGTCGCGTCCGGTGAGCGGTTCGACGCCGAGCCAGTGCTCGGCGCTGATGCCGCCGAAGGAGCCGAGCGGCACTCCGCCGGTGGCGGAGTCGACGAGGCCGGGGTGGTACGTGGTGGGGTCCTGGCCCTCGATGCCCGTGAGCAGGGGTGCGGCGAGCGCGGCGAGGACCAGCAGGGCGACGACGACGGCCGCCACGAGGGCGGCGGGGCGGGCGCGCAGCCGGCGCCAGAACGGATGGGCCCCCAAGGCGGGGGCCGCGACGGCCCCCGCCTCCTTGACCAGCAGTGCTTCGGCCATGGTTACTTGACCGCGGCCTGCGAGATGTCGAGCACGCCGGTCCAGTCGCTGATGACGACGTTCTTGACGGACTCGCCGTACAGGCGCTTGTAGACCGGGTGGAACAGCGGCACGGTCAGCGCCTGCTCACCGACCTTCTTGTCGAGCGCGCCCCAGCGCTCGGCGGCGGCGCTCAGGTCGGTCAGCTTGTTGATCTCGTCGATCTCCTTGTTGACCGCGGGGTCGTCCAGCTGGGCGGAGTTGAAGTTGTACCCGGCCTTGACGATCTGGCGTCCGTCGAAGATCGGCGCGAAGAACGGACCGCCGGAGGGCCAGTCGGCGCCCCAGCCGCCGAGGAAGAAGCCGGGCTCGGTCTTCACGTTGTAGACGGTGTCCGAGTAGGCGTTGGACTCCAGGCCGCGGAGCTTGACGGTGATCCCGGCTTTCTTGAGCGCCTCCTGGAGCGCGGTGGCGATCTCCGGGCTGGTCTCGAAGTTCTTCTCGTTGTTGTGCGTGAGGGTGACGGTCAGCCCCTTGGGATATCCGGCTTCCTTCAGCAGTTCCCTGGCCTTGTCCGCGTTGCCGTTCTTCCCTGCCGGGAAGGCGTCGTACGGCGTGTAGCCGAAGGAGGCCTGGTCGGGCAGGAAGGTGGTGGCGGGCTCGGCGAGCGAGGAGCCGCCGGCGGCGTTGACCACGGAGGTGCGGTCGACGGCGTACGAGATGGCCTGGCGGACCTTCGGGTTGTCGAACGGCTTCACCTTCGGGTTGAAGGCGATGTAGTTCGTGTAGCCGAAGTGGCCGGTGCCGACGCGGGCGGCGAGCTTCTTGTCGCCGGTGACCTTGGCGAGTTCGGCCGGGCCGAGGTTGGTGTCGGTGGTGACGGCGGCGGCGTCGGCGCCCTGCGAGGCGGACAGCCGCTGGTTGATGACGGCGGAGTCGAGCCCGGAACGGACGTCGATCCGGTCGGGGTAGGCCTTGCGCTCCTCGTCGGTGGCGGCCGACCAGTAGGTGTTGCGCTCCAGGGTGAGGCGCTCGCCGTCGCCCTCGTTCCTGACGACCTTGTACGGGCCCGAGGAGAGCGGGTGCTCCTCGTACTTCGTGCCGGTGTCCTTGGCCTTCGGTACGGGGGTGGTCTGCGTCTGGGTGGCCAGGAAGGGGAACTCGCCCTCGGGCTTGTTGAGGTGGAAGACGATGGTCTTCGCGTCGGGCGTCTCGATCGAGCCGAGGCCCTTCTTGTCCTTGTACGGGCCCTGGTAGGCGGCTCCGCCGATCAGCCAGTCGCGCAGATAGGGCGCGCCGCCGGACAGCTCGGCGGCGAAGGAGCGCTCGATGCCGTACTTGATGTCGGCGCTCGTGATGGCGCTGCCGTCCTCGTACTTGAGGCCGTCCTTGAGGGTGTACGTCCAGACCGTGGCGTTCTTGCTGGGCGTGCCGAGGTCGGTCGCGAGGTCGGGGACGACCTTGGAGCCCGCGGCGCCGTCCTCGCGGTTGCGGGTGGTGAGGGTGCGGAAGACGAGGGAGGGGACGTTGCCGCCGCCGGAGGTGTAGAGCCTCGCGGGGTCGAAGTCCTCCTGCGGCTTGGCGTTGAGGACGGTCAGCGTGCCGCCCTTCTTGGGGGCGCCCGCCGCGCCGGAGGTGTCGTCGCTGCCCTTGCTGCTGCCCTCGGGGCCGCAGGCCGCGGCGCCCGCGGCCACGGCGAGTACTGCGGCGGCCGCTGCCACGCGGCGCGATATGACGGAGGGTTGACGCATCGGAAGGTGACCTCTCGGAGTACTGCCTGAATGGAGGAAACAGCAGGTGATTCCGCGCAGGCGGCGGCGAGAGGCATGTGCACACAACCGGTCGGAACAGGGTGAGGTGACCGGAACACTGGAACTGCCGCGCCTGCGGACGGAGTACGCCCGGGCGCGGCAGTCGGGGAAGGGCGGTCCGGAGCCATCAGGGCTCGGACGGGGGGCCGACGCGCACTCGGGCAGGCGTCAGCAACAGTCGATGTCGGCGACGCTGTGCCCGGTCACGCCGATGAGCGCCAGCTCAATGGCGGCGCGATCGGAGGTGACGAGGCTGCGTGACATGCCGAGAAATATCGGCGAACGGCTGCGCGATGTCAACGCAATATGAGACAGCAGTCTCATCATATGGACAGCATGTTCGGCGCGGCACCCCACGGCCCCCCGCGGCACGCTCCCGCCGGACCGCCCGGGGCACTCCTGCGGCCCGCCCCGGCCGAGGCGCGCCGGGCTCAACCGGTCGGATACACCCAGGCGTTGGGCCGGCACTTGATCCCGCCGATGTCCAGCGACTTGGTCTGCTGCTGCATCACCGGGGCGAGGGCCCCCTTCGTGCCGCAGCTCACATGGTTGTGGCCCAGCCGGTGACCGACCTCGTGGTTGATCAGCATCTGGCGGTAGGAGAAGAGCTTGTCCGGCCCGAAGGTGGACGAGCCCTGGGCCCAGCGGTAGGCGTTGATCATCACGCGCTCGGTGGCGGCGGAGTCGCAGGAGACGTTGTCCTCCATCGTGTCCAGACCCGACTTGCGGCACCACTCCCCCGTGGTGCCCGGGCTGGCCAGCGTGATGACGAAATCCGGATCGCCGCTGGAAATCCGTTCGAAGGTCATGTCGCCGTCGTGGGCCCAGCTGCGTTCATCATTGAGGGTCTTCTGCACCGCCTGGGCGAAGAGCCCGGAGTCGAGACCGAGCCCCTTCTCGACATCGATCCGGTAGCGGTACGCATGCCCCTTGCCCGGAGCCTTCGCCGTACCGGGGACGCTCTCGAATGCCCCCGACGCCTTCAGTTCCGGTGCCAGCGGATACGCCTTGGCCATCTTCTGCTCGTACGTGAGGGGCTTGACCGCCGCAGGCTCGGGGGCGGGCGTCGTCCGGCTGTCCGAGCGGGAGGTGTCGCTGGCGGTGTCCCGGTCCGCGCTCGTGGGCTGCGCGGCGCCGGTCCGGCCGCCGCCGTCGTCGTGGGCGACCTGGCCCGCCACGACCACGGCGAGCACGGTGGTCACCGCCGCGGCGGCGATGCCGGTGAAGGTGCGGCCCTTGCCGCCCTTCGCGTCCTTCGGCTCACCGGCGGGAGCAGCGGCTCCCTCACCACCGGCGGGCGGCGAGTCGTCCCACTCGGTGACCGAGCGGTACGGATCGGCCGGCGCCGCGGCCGGTCCACGAGGCGCGGGCGGTGCGGGCGGACCGTCGAAGGCGTCGACGAACTCGCGTCGCGGTCCCGGTATCAGCGGCCTGGTGCCGGCCGCCTGCTGGTGCTGCGCATCGCGCGGCGTCTGCGGCCGTCCGGGCGCGGCGGCCGGTGCGCCGAAGTGCCCGCCGCCGGCGACGCCCTGACGTTCGGTGTACCGCCCCATGGGCCCGGTGCCCCAGCCGCCGCCGGGTTCGCGCTGTTCCGGATGGCCGCCGCGCACCTGGGGTGCGCCCTGGAACGGGGTGTGGCCGTCCGTGCCGGGCGGCATGTCGCCCGGCCGTCTGCGCCGGCCGCTGCCGGTGACGGGCGGGGCGGCCTCGCGCCCCGCACCCGCCTCGGCCCCGGCCTGCCCGGTCTCGGGCGCCCTGGGCGCCGGGCCCTTTCGACTGTGTCGTCCCACGCCCCGGATCAGCTCCCGCCGCATTCGTCGAGCAGTTCCCGGAACGCCTGGGCGACCGTCTCCGGGTACTCCATCATCGCCACGTGCCCGGCATCGGGCAGTGTCAGCAGCCGCGCATCGCGGAATGCCGCGGACGCCCTGCGTGCCATCCGGTACGAGACGAGCCGGTCCCGTCCGCCGTACACGAGCTGGGTCGGTGCGAGCACCCGCTCGGCCTGCCGCCACAGTCCGTGCTGACCGCCCAGCGTGTACGCATCGACGATGCCACGGGCGGAGCGCGCCATGGCGTCCCAGAAGTACGGCAGTTCCAGCCGTCGCTCCATCTCGGCCACCGCGTCGCGGAAGCCGGTCTCGGAGACCCGTGCCGGATCGCCGTAACAGAGTGCCATGACACCGCGGGTACGTTCCTCCGCGCTCCACTCACGGGTCAGCCGGGCGAACAGGGATACGACCCCGGGGACGGCGAGCAGCGCGGTCGGCGCGGCCGACCACTGCACCCGGATCTCGGGGAGCGCGGGCGAGATCAGGGTGAGCGTGCGCACCAGGTCGGGGCGGACCGCGGCGATCCGGGTCGCCACCGAGCCGCCGAGCGAGTTGCCGAACAGATGGACGGGGCCGCGCTCCTCGGCGTCCAGGAAACGGATCACCGCGCGGGCGTGGCCGGTGACCGAGTAGTTGCCGTCGTCCGGCGGCGGGGAGTCACCGAAGCCGGGCAGGTCGAGCGCCTCGCTGTCCAGCACGTCCTGGAGCAGCGGCATCAGCGCCGTCCAGTTCTGCGAGGAGCCTCCGAGCCCGTGCACGAAGAGCGCGGGCGGCAGCCCGGTCCGCTCCGGCGGCCTCGAACGGACGGACAGCGTCAGCCCCGGGAGCGTGACGGAGCGGAGCCGCTCCCCCTCCGCCACCCTGACGGCACTCACCGCGGGGGCCACCGCTGCGGCGGCGGCCCGGACTCCCGGCAGCTCGGTCGAAGACATGCGGCAATGTTACGAGACGATCACGCAGTGGTTCATGTGTTCGCCGTCACAGACCGCGTAGCGGCTTCGGGGGGTACCTCCTAGTCTCGAAGCAAGGAAGGGAGTCACCATGACGGTCGACCCCAGTGATCCGGAGACCTTCGAGGACGTCCAGCCGGACGAACCCGGTCAGGAGACACCCGAGGCGGACGCCGCCGAACAGCAGGCGGAACTGCGGCCGCAGCGCGACGAACCACTGACGGAGCTCGACCGCAACGGCGCGAACGAGGCGGATGCCGCGGAGCAGGCCCGCGTCGTCGCACAGGATGAGGACGATTACCGCTGATACATCCCGCTCTGCGACAGGAGCAGGGAATCTGTGGCTACCGCAGTCGTCCGGTCCGTGAAATTCTGCGTCCGCGCCGCGCATACCCGGGTTACCCAAAAGTACGATGTCGGTATGGCGCAGCGTGCAAGGAACGGCTGTGTCCGATCACAAATTTGGGAGGCGGCGTGACAGCCATCGAGCAGACCGAGGCGGCGCGCCCGCGGGGCACTCGCCTGCCCCGCCGCGCCCGACGCAATCAGCTTCTGGGGGCCGCGCAGGAGGTCTTCGTCGCGCAGGGCTACCACTCGGCCGCGATGGACGACATCGCGGAGCGGGCCGGGGTCAGCAAGCCGGTGCTCTACCAGCACTTCCCGGGCAAGCTGGAGCTCTATCTGGCACTGCTCGACCAGCACTGCGAGTCACTGCTCCAGTCCGTACGTACGGCACTGGCGTCGACGACGGACAACAAGCTGCGCGTGGCCGCGACGATGGACGCGTACTTCGCCTACGTCGAGGACGAGGGCGGCGCCTTCCGGCTGGTCTTCGAATCGGACCTGACCAATGAGCCGTCCGTGCGCGAGCGTGTCGACCGCGTCTCGCTGCAGTGCGCCGAGGCGATCTCCGACGTCATCGCCGGCGACACGGGGCTGTCCAAGGAGGAGTCCATGCTCCTCGCGGTCGGTCTCGGCGGGGTGTCCCAGGTGGTCGCCCGCTACTGGCTCTCCAGCCGGTCCGCCATTCCGCGCGACACGGCGGTGCAGCTGCTCACCTCACTGGCCTGGCGGGGCATCGCGGGCTTCCCGCTGCACGGCATCGATCAGCACTGACCGGGGGCGGCCGGAGGCGGTGTTCGCTGCGGGCGTTGCCCGCCGAGCCCTGACGGCTCCTCTGCGCGGGCTAATGTGTGCTGCGTACGGCGCGGTTCACACCGCGCAGGGACTGACCGTCGGAGGGACATAGCCGTGGAGGTCAAGATCGGGGTGCAGCACACGCCCCGGGAGATCGTTCTGGAGAGCGGGCTTTCCGCCGAAGAGGTCGAGAGCGCGGTTTCCGAGGCTCTCGCCGGCAAGGCGCAGCTGCTCAGCCTCACGGACGAGAAGGGCCGCAAGGTCCTGGTGCCGGCCGACCGGATCGCCTACGTGGAGATCGGCGAGCCCAGCACGCGACGGGTGGGGTTCGGCGCGCTGTAGCGGCACGCCAGGACAGAGTGACCGTGGAAAGCGGCCCGGCGGGGATTTCCCCGCCGGGCCGCTTTCCGTTGTACCGGCGGTACGGGCGGCGCCCCTGGCGAGACCGCCGATCCGGTGCGACGGCTGGGCGAAGCCTGTCCGCAGGAGGGTTGCATTCCGCCGCCCGGGGGTAGGACCGCCTACGACCGATTTGCCCGCCCCGTACCTGCGAGGTGATCGTCTGTGATCTTGGAAACGCTGGGCTCCGTCGTGCTCGGACTCGCCCTCTCCTGGGCGGCCCTGCGCTCGCTGTCGCACAGGCTCCCCGCCCGCCGCGCCGTGTTCGGCACCGGCGCGCTGGGCGCCCTGTTCGGCGTCTGTCTCATGCACACGGTGCTGGGCCCCGGCCATGTGCCGGCCGCCCTGATCGGCGCGGTGGCGATCTCCGCGGTGACGCTGTCCCTGCTGATCCGGCCGCGCAGCCGCCGGCTGAGCCGGTCGGCGGCGGCCTGACGGGCCCTACGCCGCCAGCCCCAGGGCGGCCATCCGCTTGGTGTGCGCCTCGGTGATCCGCGAGAACATCCGGCCGACCTCGGCCAGGTCGAACCCGTCGGCCACCCCGCCCACCAGCATGGTCGACAGCGCGTCCCGGTCGGCCACCACCCGCTGCGCCTGCGAGAGCGCCTCGCCCATCAGCCGGCGCGCCCACAGGGCCAGCCGGCCGCCGAGCCTCGGGTCCGCCTCGATCGCGGCGCGCACCTTCTCCACGGCGAAGTTGCCGTGGCCCGTGTCGTCGAGCACGGCGAGGACCAGGGAGCGGGTGTCCGAGTCGAGCCTTGCCGCGACCTCGCGGTAGAAGTCACTGGCGATCGAGTCGCCGACGTAGGCCTTGACGAGGCCCTCCAGCCAGTCCGACGGCGCGGTCTGGCGGTGGAAGTCGTCGAGCGCCTTGGCGAACGGCTCCATGGCGCCGGTCGGCTCCACCTCGATCGCGGTCAGCCGGTCCGTCAGCCGCTCGAAGTGATGGAATTCCGCGGACGCCATCTTCGCCAGCTCCGCCTTGTCGGCCAGGGTCGGCGCCAGTTTCGCGTCCTCGGCGAGCCGCTCGAAGGCCGCCAGCTCCCCGTAGGCGAGTGCTCCCAGCAGGTCCACGACGGCGGCACGGTACTGCGGCTCAGTGGCCGCGGTGGCCCAGTCCTGGTCGGCGATTCTGGTGGATGCGGGTGCTTCAGTGGCGTTGTCAGGCGTCTCCATGAAGCGCAGAATAGCCCGCTCACCGACGGGCGGAAGGGTCCGGCCGCCGACTCACGTCACACCGTTCCGATGAATTCGCCCAACACAGATGCGCGAATCCGGGGTACAGTGGTATTGCGCTTACTGAGCATTTTGCAACTGCTCGTGGCGCGAAATTGAATGAGGATGCCCGGTCGGTGGCCCGATCGGCTCCGACCCGACAGCCCTCCACGCGGTGCGTACGACACGTACGACCGCAGATGAGGGGCCCCCTCAGCGGCACGAGCGCTCGAGCGACGGCAGTGGTCCCGCGCCACCCGGCCCATCCACGGCCGGATGACCAACCCCGGCACGGTACGACCCCCTTCGTTCGCCTCGGACCGCGTTTCACAGAAGAGGCAGCACCCTGACTACGTTCCGAGACCTCGGGATCCTTTCCGAGACGGCCGAAGCCCTTGAGGCTGTCGGCATCACGTCCCCCTTCCCCATCCAGGAGATGACGCTCCCCGTCGCGCTCTCCGGCTCCGATGTCATCGGACAGGCCAAGACCGGCACCGGCAAGACGCTCGGTTTCGGCCTGCCGCTGCTGGAGCGCGTCACCGTCCTCGCGGACGTCGAGGCAGGCCGGGCCAAGCCCGAGAAGCTGACCGACGCCCCGCAGGCCCTGATCGTCGTCCCGACCCGTGAGCTCTGCCAGCAGGTCACCAACGACCTGCTGACCGCCGGCAAGGTGCGAAACGTCCGCGTTCTCGCCATCTACGGCGGCCGGGCGTACGAGCCCCAGGTCGAGGCCCTCAAGAAGGGCGTCGACGTGATCGTCGGCACCCCGGGCCGGCTGCTCGACCTGGCCGGCCAGCGCAAGCTCGACCTGTCGCAGGTCCGCGCCCTCGTCCTCGACGAGGCCGACGAGATGCTCGACCTGGGCTTCCTGCCCGACGTCGAGCGCATCATCACGATGCTGCCGGCGAAGCGCCAGACGATGCTGTTCTCGGCGACCATGCCGGGCGCGGTCATCAGCCTCGCGCGCCGCTACATGTCGCAGCCGACGCACATCAACGCCACGTCGCCCGACGACGAGGGCTCGACCGTCAAGAACACCGCGCAGTACGTCTACCGCGCGCACAACATGGACAAGCCCGAGATGGTCTCGCGGATCCTCCAGGCCAACGGCCGCGGGCTCGCGATGATCTTCTGCCGCACCAAGCGCACCGCGGCCGACATCGCCGAGCAGCTGGAGAAGCGCGGTTTCGCCTCCGGCGCGGTCCACGGCGACCTCGGCCAGGGCGCCCGCGAGCAGGCGCTGCGCGCCTTCCGCAACGGCAAGGTCGACGTGCTCGTCTGCACCGACGTCGCGGCCCGCGGTATCGATGTCGAGGGTGTCACCCACGTCATCAACTACCAGTCGCCCGAGGACGAGAAGACCTATCTGCACCGGATCGGCCGGACCGGCCGCGCGGGTGCCAAGGGCATCGCGATCACGCTGGTCGACTGGGACGACATCCCGCGCTGGCAGCTGATCAACAAGGCCCTGGACCTGAAGTTCCCGGACCCGCCGGAGACGTACTCCACGTCCCCGCACCTGTACGAGGAGCTCGACATCCCGGCCGGCACCAAGGGTGTCCTGCCGCGCACCGAGCGGACCCGTGCCGGTCTGCGGGCCGAGGAGCTCGAGGACCTCGGTGAGACGGGCGGCCGTGGCCGCAAGTCCGCCGCCGCGTCGGCCCCCGCGGTCCGCGAGGAGCGTGCGCCCCGTACGCCGCGTCAGCGTCGTCGCACCCGGGGCGGTTCCGCCGCCGAGGACGGCGTCGCCACGGTGCCCGCACCTGCCACGGAGGCCGTCGAGGCTCCCGAGGCCGCTGACGGCCCGTCGGAGCCCCGTACCCCGCGCCGTCGCCGGCGCGGCCGCGTCGGTG
This sequence comes from Streptomyces sp. NBC_00876, assembly GCF_045207435.1. NCBI lineage: Bacteria > Bacillati > Actinomycetota > Actinomycetes > Kitasatosporales > Streptomycetaceae > Streptomyces > Streptomyces sp. NBC_00876. Next base: position 5,635,281 of record NZ_CP108800.1, on the reverse strand, counting down.
TCGCGGAGGTCGCCGCCGAGGCAGCGGTCGCCGTGGCCGAGGCTCCGGCCGTGGTCGTCGACGCCGAGCCCGAGGCCGAGCCGAAGAAGCGGACCCGGACCAGGACGGCCAAGGCCAAGGCCGAGGTCGTCGTGGACACCGAGCCGGTGACCGTGACCGAGACGAAGCCGCGCCGCAGCCGCGCGCGGGTCGTCAAGCCGGTGGCGGACGAGGTCGACTTCCAGACCGCCCCGGTGGCCGAGCCGGCCCCCGAGGCGACGACGGTGACCAAGCCGCGCCGCCGTGCCCGGGTGATCAAGCCGGCCGAGGACGAGGTCGACTTCCAGATCGCGCCGATCGCCGAGCCCGAGACGGAGACCCGTCCGCGCCGCCGCACCCGTGCGGCCGCCAAGCCGAAGACGGAGGCCGTGGCCCAGGCCCCGGCCGCCGAGGGCGAGGCCAAGCCGCGCAGGCGCCGGGCACCGCGCACCACTGCCGCGAAGTCCGAGGGCTGAGCGCACACCGCACAGACATGCCGGACGGGCCCGAGGACTCTCCTCGGGCCCGTCCGGCTGTTTCACGGCTTAACCTCGTGCCATGAGCAGGCCACCGACTTTCACCCCGCCCCCCTGCGCCCGTCCCCGCGCGCTGCACACCGAGCGCGGGGACTTCGCCGTGCTGGACGCGGCACCGCGTACGGATCCACGGGGAACCGTCCTCCTGATGCCCGGGTACACCGGCAGCAAGGAGGACTTCATCGCCCTGCTGCAGCCACTCGCCGACGCCGGCTACCGCGCCGTCACCGTCGACGGGCGCGGGCAGTACGAGACCGATGGAACGGGCCGTCAGGAGACGTACGCCCAGGGCGAGTTGGCTCTTGACGTACTGGCACAGGCGGCCGCGCTCGCTCTGGGCGACGGTGCGGTCGACCTGCTCGGCCACTCGCTCGGCGGGCAGATCGCGCGCGCCGCCGTACTCCTGGACGCCGCGCCGTTCCGCTCGCTCACCCTGATGTCCTCGGGGCCGGCCGAGGTCGTGGAGGGCCAGCAGGTCAAGCTGAAGATCCTCGGTGACGCGCTCGCGACCATGAGCATGGACGACGTCTGGGCGGCGATGCGCGCCTTCGACCCGCCGGCCGAGGCGGACACCGGCGGCGAGGACCTGCGGCGGCGCTGGCTGCGCCACGACCCCGCCCAGCTCATCGCCACCGGCCGCCTGCTGGCCACCGAACCGGACCGGGTGGCCGGGCTCGCCGCCACGGGGCTCCCGTTCCATGTGATCTCCGGCGAGCGCGACGACGTCTGGCCGGTGCCGCTGCTCGACGAGATGGCGGAGCGTCTCGGCGCGCGCCGGACCCGGATCGAGGGCGCCGAGCACTCCCCCAACACGGGCCGGCCGGAGCCGACGGCGGCGGCTCTCGTCTCCTTCTGGGACAGCCTGTAGGCGGCGGGCGCCAGGGTCTTGCGTCTGGATCCGGCCCGCTCCCCGGACGAGAGGCCCTAGTACTGCGCCTGGAGGTGCTGCCAGAAGCCGTCGCGCAGCGCCCGCCGCAGACCGGCGTGGCCGCGCAGTGAGTGCTGGAGCAGGCGCTCGGCCTCGACCAGCAGGTCCTGGTCGACGGAGCCCGGCAGATACGGGTGCCCCGGCAGCAGGTCGGCCAGGGACTCGCGGCCGCGGGCGGAGAGCCAGTTCGCGGCGATCTGCGCACCGACGAAGCGGACGTCCTCGCGCGAGGGCGCGGGGGTGTCCTCCTCGTAGGTGGTGACGGGGCGTCTGGTGACGTACGGGCGGCAGAAGTCGAGGTCGAAGGTGCGCTGGCTGTCGACCTCCCAGAGCAGCGGCTCGGCCTGGTTGCGCCCTTCCGCGGCCTCGATGCCCCACAGATGGACCCGGGCGCCGTATCCCTGCGCGGCCTCGACGGCCGACACCAGGTCCTCGTCGCCGCCCACGAGCGCGGCATCGCTGATGGCGCGGTGGCGGGCGAGGGATTCGAGGTCGGTGCGGATGAGCGAGTCGACGCCCTTCTGCTGGTTGTTGGCGTTGAGGTTGCCGAGCCTGACCTTGACGTCGGGGAGTTCGGCGATGGACTGCTGCTCGACGGTGTGGATCCGGCGCCGGGCTCCGTCGTACCAGTACACCCGCAGCAGCCTGCTGTCCGCGAAGATCGTGCGGGCCTTGTCGATGAAGGCCTCGATCAGCCCTTCGGAGTCGAGGTCGAAGGAGCGCCGGTCCTCGGTGCCGGTGACGAGCAGTCCGGCCGCGGCGTACACATAGCCCGCGTCCACGAAGATCGCATGCGTCGAAGGGGTCTTCGACACCTCGGCGAGCATGCGCTGGAGCAGTTCATTGACGCGGTCCAGGCGATCACCGATCTCGGCCTCGTTCATACGGGCCCCGTCGCCGGTGTCATCGTCCGCGCATGCTCGATTACCCGCTGGTACTTAGACATCCAAAAAATTTCCTTAGCGTAGGGAATGATTGCAGGCAGCAAGTCGTTGTACACCCCGTGGGGCGCAGGTGAGACATGCCTGGCGCTCTTCATCCTTGCGGACGGGCCACCCGTCCTCCCAGTAGTTCTCCAGCAGGAGGATCAGACGAAGGGAAGCCATATGCGCTTCGAGATCATGCGACTCGACGATGTCGACGGTACCGCCGTGGACAGCACCGTCGTGGACGCCGCCTCCGTCAACCGGATCGTGCAGCAGGCCGCCGCAATCGGCCAGCGCATCTATATCCGCCCGGCCGAAAGCTCGGCTTCGTAACGCATCACCGACGTAAAAAGACGAAGCGCCCCCGCACGGATGGTCCGTACGGGGGCGCTGTGGTGCGCGGGGGCGGGTCAGGCGCTCTGGATGACCTGGGTGACGCCGTTGATGATCTGCTGCACGGCGATGGCCGACAGCATCATTCCCGCCAGCCTGGTGACCAGCACGACGCCGCCGTCCTTGATGACCCGGATGATCAGCAGCGAGTAACGCATGGTCAGCCAGAGCACGAGGTGCATGGCGACGATCGCGGTCCAGACCGAGATCTGGCTGTCCACGGTGTCGGCGTGCTGCACCGCGAGGATGACCGAGACGATCGCGCCGGGACCGGCGAGCAGCGGCATGCCCAGGGGCACCAGCGCCACGTTGACGTCCTTGGTCTGGGTCGGCTCGTCGGTCTTGCCGGTCAGCAGATCGAGCGCGATCAGCAGGAGGAGCAGCCCGCCGGCGATCATCAGTGCGGGGACGGAGACATGCAGATAGTCCAGGATCTGCTGGCCGAGCAGACCGAAGACGGCGATCACCCCGAAGGCCACGGCGACCGCCTGCATCGCCATGCGGCGTTGCATCTTGGCGGGACGGCCGGCGGTGAGCGCGAGGAAGATCGGGGTGATTCCGGGCGGATCCATAATCACAAAAAGGGTGAGAAAAAGGGATCCGAAAACAGCGACGTCGAACACAGTGAGCCTTGCGGGGAGAGAGCGGAAATGCGGTGGGGGCGCGCCGCGGTCCTGCCGGACCGGCGGCCGTCGGGAGTCCGACAGCAGCCGCGGCGACCGGTGCGCGTGGGGTGTGAGGGGCGGGAGAGGGGAGACGGGAAGGGAACGGCCGCGCGGGCGTGGCGCGGATGCCGTTACGGGGTGACGGGTCCGCCGGCCCCCGGCACCGGGAAGGCTCCCGTGGCGCGCCGGGTGATCTCGCCGTAGATCTCCGGGTCGGTGGTGTACTCGCCGATCCGTACGGTCTTGCGGCTGCCGTGGTAGTCGCTGGAACCGGTGGTCAGCAGCCCCAGCTCGCGGGCGAGTCCGCGCAACCGTGCCCGGGTCGGCTCGTCGTGGTCCATGTGATCGACCTCGATACCGTCGAGTCCGGCCGCGGCGAGCTCGGCGATCGCCGACTCGGGGACCACCTCGCCGCGCTTGACGGCGGCCGGGTGGGCGAAGACGGTGACGCCGCCGGCGGCCTTGACCAGCCGGATCGCGTCGAAGGGGTCGAGCTCGTGCTTCTGCGCGTGGGCACGGCCGCCGTCGGCGAGCCACTCGGGCGTGAAGGCGTCGGACACGGTCGCGACGACGCCGAGTTCGACCAGCGCTGTGGCGATGTGCGGCCGCCCGACCGAGCCGTCACCAGCGATCCGGGCAACCTGCTCCCACTCGACCGGGACGCCCAGCTCCTGGAGCTTGCGCACCATCGTCCGCGCGCGCGGCACCCGGTCGTCGCGCACCAGCTCGCGCTCGCGCGCCAGCTCGGGCTCGTCTGGGTCGAAGAGGTACGCCAGCATGTGCAGGCCCACGCCGTCGATGCGGCAGGAGAGTTCGGCGCCGGTGACCAGGGTCAGGCCCTCGGGGAGGGCCGCGATCGCCGCGGCGTGGCCGCGGACCGTGTCGTGGTCGGTGAGGGCGACGACGTCCAGACCCGCGGCGGCCGCGTTGCGCACCAGTTCGGCGGGGGTGTCCGTACCGTCCGACGCGGTGGAGTGGGTGTGCAGGTCGATGCGCACGACTCGTACTCCAGTGCTCGCAGCCGGGTGGGGGACGCTCAAGGATAACCGGCGAACCGTCCCGTGCCGGACGCTCAGGGCGCGGTCAGCAGGCGGGGGGTGAGCGCGCCGCAGGGCACCAGGCCGACCTCTCCGCCGGCGTCGCGCAGATCGGTCAGGACCAGCTCGTCGTACATGAGGAGACCCGACTGCTCGGGCCGGACGATCGCCCAGAGCCACAGTCCGCGCGCCTCGCCTGCGAAGACGGCCCGGTCGGAGGGGGCGTCCTTCACGTGCCAGAGCGGGGTCGGGCGGCCGGCGGCGAGCACCTTGACGTCGGGCGGCCCGTCGACCCGCAGCTGCGGGCCCGGATCGGGACCGTCGATCCCGGCGTAGCGCGCACCGAGTCCGACGCCGAGCTCCTCGGCGACGAGCAGCAGTTCGCCGAGACCGCCGAGCGGGGACGGTCCGGAGCAGGCGACGGCGGTGGCCCGTCCCCCGCTGCGGTCGTCACCCGCGCACGCCACACCGGTGAACAGCCAGCCGACCGGCAGCGGCCAGGGCATCCACACCGGCACCCGGGCGCGGTGCACCGTCACCCCGAGTCCTTCGACGCTGGGCGGGATGACCGGCTGGAGCGGATGCACGCTGCCGTGCACATCGCACTGCCAGGTGTCGGCAAAGAAACCGGGCGCCCTGACCCGGCCTCCGCACTTCGGGCAACTTGGTTCGCCCCTCATAGCGACCAACGGTCCTCCCCGGCCGTCGCCGCGTCAAGGACGATCACCCTTCCGCAGCGTGGCTCCCCCGTCGGAGGCCCCCCATCAGCGGATTTAGATGTAGCTTGCATTCATTAGATCCTCTAACTTATTGTGTGCATAACACAACGACCTAGTGGAGAGCGAGAAGACCATGCAGGGAGAGGATCCGTTCGATCCGGGAACGGCGAGCATCCTGCGCCAGCCGAAGGCCGTCTGGGCCACAGCGGGCGCTTCCGTCGTCGCGTTCATGGGAATCGGCCTGGTGGACCCGATCCTGCCGTCCATCGCCAAGGGCCTGGAAGCGACGCCGAGCCAGGTTTCCCTGCTCTTCACCTCGTACTTCCTGATCACCGCCGTCGCGATGCTCGTCACCGGTTTCGTCTCCAGCCGGATCGGCGGCCGCAAGACACTGCTGACCGGCCTGGCCCTCGTGGTGGTCTTCGCCGCGCTCTCCGGCACCTCGTCGTCCGTCGCGGAACTCGTCGGCTTCCGGGCCGGCTGGGGCCTGGGCAACGCGCTCTTCGTCTCGACCGCGCTCGCCGTCATCGTCGGAGCGGCGGCGGGCGGCAGCTCGGCGGCGATCCTGCTGTACGAGTCGGCGCTGGGGCTCGGCATGGCCTGCGGGCCGCTGCTCGGCGCCCTGCTCGGTGACGCCAGCTGGCGCTACCCGTTCTTCGGCACGGCCGCGCTGATGGCGATCGGCTTCGTCTGCATCACCGCGTTCCTCAAGGAGCAGCCCAGGCCGGCCCGTAAGACCTCGCTGCTCGACCCGGTCAAGGCGCTTGGCCACGGCGGGCTCGCCTCCGTCGCGACCTCGGCGTTCTTCTACAACTACGCGTTCTTCACGATCCTGGCGTTCACGCCGTTCGTGCTGAACATGTCGCCGTACAAGTCCGGCGCCGTCTTCTTCGGCTGGGGCCTGCTGCTGGCGGTCTTCTCGGTGCTCGTCGCACCCCGGCTGCAGAAGCGCTTCGGCTCGCTGAAGGTGGTCGGCGCCTCGCTGGTGCTGCTCGCCGCCGACCTGGTGATCCTCGGATACGGCAACCACATGACGGCGATCGTCTGCACCATCGTCTCCGGCGCCTTCATCGGCATGAACAACACCGTCTACACGGAGCTGGCGCTCGGCGTCTCGGACGCGCCCCGCCCGGTGGCCAGCGCGGGATACAACTTCGTCCGCTGGTTCGCCGCGGCCGCCGCGCCCTACCTGGCACCGAAGATCGAGGAGTGGAGCAACATCCACATCCCGTTCGTGGTCGCCGCCGGTGCCGCGCTCCTCGGCGCTGTCGTGGTCTGGGTCCGGCGCTCGGCGCTGACCCACGATGCCGAGGAGCTGGAACCGAAGCACGCCACCGAGGACGGCGTCACGGCCTTCGCCAACTGACGCTCCCCGCCCCCGCCCCGCCCACGGCTCCTCTCCTGGCCGCGCGGCGGGGCCTTCGCGCGCAACGGCGTACGGCCCCCGTCAGTCCAGGGCCACCGAGGCGCGCAGCGGGTCACGCAGGTCCGTCCCGTGCGACAGCCACCGCTCCTGGAGTTCCTGCGCGCCCCGGACCCGCTTCCAGGCCGCCTCGTTGTGCGTCATCGGCAGCAACGGCAGGAACCGTACGGGCTCCATCGGCTCCTCCAGTTCCAGGTCCTCCACGAGCCCCCCGGACTCGGCGACCAGCACGGAGCTGAACGGCGCCCCGGGCCACAGCGGTTCACCGACGTCCAGGGAGGCGCCGGGGGCCACGATCAGGCCCTCCACCTGCGGCGAGGCCGCCAGCACCGCGAGCTTGCGGAGCACCTGGTCGGTATCGGCGAGCCCGAGCCGCACCGAGAGGACCAGCTCCGCGCGCGGCCCCTTCACCGGGTCGGCGAGGGTCGCGGTCGGATCTGCCATCGGCTGGACGGACATGCCGAGCGTGGCGTACCTCACCACATCGCCGTCGATGAATCGGAGTACCTCGATCCGGTCCGTCCCGAGAAACGTCACTGCTGCGCGTGCGTCCGGTTCACCCAGGGCCGTCCGCAGACGTGCCTCGACCAGAGCAAGAATTTCTGCCATGCCGCGAGCATAGGACGCGTATGGAACGGGCAAAGTAAGGGATTGACCCTGTACCGGCTGCTAGCCTGGGGTGCCGGTCGGGACAGCACGCAGAAGCGTCGCTCTCAAGTCCCGACGAAACGTCATCCCCTACGGGGGACCGACCGGAGGAGGTGGGGCTGCGGTGGATCCAAGTCGACCGTGCAGTACCAACCGCTCTTCCGCTCGACACCTTTCTTCTGTGATCTGACGCCTTCTCGGTCAAGGCCCATGGCATTTCGCACGACGGAAGAGCACTCCTTTTTTGCCTGTCTGTAGCGATCGCCGTCGTCGCGCCTCCGCGGTGCCGCCCGCTTTGCGGACGTGAGCCCACGTCCCCATTCCGGGCTGTTCCACGCCCTCGCCGACGGCCCTCCGTGAAGGAGCCAGCCATGTCGATGATCCGTGACCTGCGTGCCGTGGTGCGCCCGTCCCTGCGCAAGACCAACCCCCTGCACAACAGCTACGACACCACACGCGACCCCTCCGCATCCAGCGCGGTCGTCGACTGCGCGGTCTACCGCGACGGCCGCCGGCTCGCCGAGGTGGACGGCACCTGCCGTACGCCGCACGAGGCGATGCTCCGGGTGCGGGAGAAGGGCGGCTTCGCCTGGATCGGCCTCCACGAGCCGACCGAGGAGGAATTCGCAGGCATCGCCCGGGAGTTCGGGCTGCACCCGCTGGCCGTCGAGGACGCCGTCCACGCCCACCAGCGGCCGAAGCTGGAGCGGTACGACGACACGCTGTTCACCGTCTTCAAGACCATCCACTACGTCGAGCACGCCGAACTGACCGCGACCAGCGAGGTCGTCGAGACCGGTGAGGTGATGTGCTTCACCGGCCGGGACTTCGTCATCACGGTGCGGCACGGCGGCCACGGCTCGCTGCGGGCGCTGCGCCACCGCCTTCAGGACGACCCCGAGCTGCTCGCCAAGGGCCCGTCGGCGGTCCTGCACTCCATCGCCGACCATGTCGTCGACGGCTACATCGCGGTGGCGGCCGCGGTGCAGGACGACATCGACGAGGTGGAGATCGAGGTCTTCTCCACACCGGACAAGGGCAGCCCGCGCGGTTCGGACGCGGGCCGGATCTACCAGCTCAAGCGCGAGGTACTGGAGTTCAAGCGGGCCGTCTCGCCGCTGCTGCGCCCGATGCAGCTGCTCAGCGAACGGCCGATGCGGCTGATCGACCCGGACATCCAGAAGTACTTCCGGGACGTCGCCGACCACCTCGTCCGGGTGCAGGAGGAGGTCATCGGCTTCGACGAACTGCTGAACTCGATCCTCCAGGCCAACCTGGCGCAGGCGACCGTCGCGCAGAACGAGGACATGCGCAAGATCACGTCGTGGGCGGCCATCGTCGCCGTACCGACGATGATCTGCGGCGTCTACGGCATGAACTTCGACCACATGCCGGAGCTGCGCTGGACGTACGGCTACCCGATGGTGATGGGCTTCATCGGCGTCGTCTGCTTCTCCATCCACCGCATGCTCAAGCGCAACGGCTGGCTCTGACCCGTACGCCAAGGGCCGTCTAAGCTCTGCCCCATGACTGCTGCTGACACGCTGCTCGGACCGGCCCTCGTCGAGGAGGCCACCAAGAAGTCGGGCCTCATCTGGGTGCGGGGCACCGGTCCCGCGCGGGCGCTGTGGCACGTGTGGCACGAGGGGGCGGCCCATCTCGTCGGGGACGGCCCCGGCGAACAGCCGCTCCCGGCCGGCCTCACCGACGGCGCCACCGCGGAGGTGACCGTCCGCAGCAAGGACAAGGGCGGCCGTCTCGTCGCCTGGTCGGCCTCGGTGGCCCAGCTCGCACCGCACTCCGAGGAGTGGGAGGCGGCCGTCGCCGAGCTCAAGGGCAAGCGGCTCAACGCGCCGGACGCGGAGCAGATGCCCGAGCGGTGGGCGCGCGAGTGCCGGATCGTCCGGCTCACGCCCCTCGACTCCCGTACCCGGCTGCCGGACACCTCCGGGGCGGCCGCACCGCTGCCCACCACCGCGACCACCCGGCTGCCGGTGCCCGCCGGCCTGCCGCGCCTGCTGAAGCGGTCGCTGCGCAAGTCGTAGCGGCAGGCCGTAACGTTACGAGGCCGACTTCGGCAGCTGCTGCCCGTAGTCGACCGTGTCGTCCTCGGCCGGGGCCTCCAGCGCGAAGTCCTTGCCCCAGTCGGCGAGCGTGATGGTGCCCCCGCCGCCGCCGCGGGCGAAGCGGAGCGGATACGGCTTGCCCTCCAGGGACACGTCCAGCGCACCGCCCTCGCCCTCGCTGCCCATGATCCGGATGGTGCGCACACCGCCGACCTTGTCGCGGTCGCCCTTGCCGACCTCGCCGTGCAGCGCGAGCAGCCCGCCGAGCAGCACCTTCTTGTCCGTGAAGCCGCTCAGCTGCTTGTACGTGGGGTCGTCCTCGGGGACCTTCACGTACTTGTCCTCGAGCTTGTCGGCGGCTGTGCCGCCCGCGTCACCGGTCTTCCCGGCGTCCGTCCTGCCCTTCTCGTCATGGGTCCAGAAGCCGGCATCGGCCTTGAGATAGAGCTCGTCACCGATCCGCAGCAGCTCGAACGTGCTGTTCTTCGAGGTGACGGAACCGGCACCGCCCTTGTCCTTGAGCCTCATGTCGATCTTGTACGTGCCGCCCTTGCTCACCAGCGTGCCGGACAGCCGGACCGCGTCGGCGGAGTCCACCGCCGCCTGCGCCTTCTTCTCGATCTCCGGCGCGGTCAGTCTGCCGACCCCGTTGGTCCCCTTGTCCGGATCCTCGCCCGCGCATGCGGTCAGGGCCGCGGTCAGCCCGGCACAGAGCACGACGGCGAGGGTGGCGGTCCGGCGGCGGGCCCGGACGGGCGGGACAAAAGAGGTCACAGGCGCACTGCCTCTCATCTGCATGGCGGGGGTGGCAGACGGCAGCGTACCCGTGCGGCCTACGTCTTCCGGCAGAGAGCCGTACGGACGGTTCGCCGGGGCGGCACACAGCGGTACGGGCTAGCCTGATCACGTCATAAGGGTGCAAGAACTGTCGGAACACACCGGATGCGTAAAGCCCGGCGGCGAACGAGGAGGCGCACGCATGGCCCCAGGCACGCCCCGCGTCTTCGTCTCCCACCTGTCCGGCGTACCCGTCTTCGATCCCAACGGCGACCAGGTGGGACGCGTCCGCGACCTGGTCGCGATGCTCCGGATCGGCGGCCGGCCGCCCCGGCTGCTGGGCATGGTGGTCGAGGGGGTGAGCCGGCGCCGGATCTTCCTCCCGATGACCCGGGTGACGGGCATCGAGTCGGGGCAGGTGATCACCACCGGCGTGGTCAACATGCGGCGCTTCGAACAGCGGCCCACCGAACGTCTGGTGCTCGGCGAGTTCCTCGACCGGCGGGTCAGCCTGGTGGAGACCGGCGAGGAGGTCACCGTCCTCGACGTGGCCATCCAGCAGCTTCCGGCCCGTCGCGACTGGGAGATCGACAAGTACTTCGTACGCAAGGGCCGGGGCGGGGCGCTGCGCCGCAAGGGCGAGACCCTGACCGTCGAGTGGTCGGCCGTCAGCGGGTTCTCTTTGGAGGAGCACGGGCAGGGCGCGGAGTCGCTGGTCGCCACGTTCGAGAAGCTGCGCCCCACCGATGTGGCCAACGCCCTGCACCACCTCTCCCCCAAGCGGCGGGCGGAGGTCGCGGCCGCGCTGGACGACGACCGGCTCGCCGACGTCCTGGAGGAGCTCCCCGAGGACGACCAGGTGGAGATCATCGGCAAGCTCAAGGAGGAGCGCGCGGCCGACGTCCTGGAGGCGATGGACCCCGATGACGCCGCCGACCTGCTGTCCGAGCTGCCCGAGGAGGACAAGGAGCGGCTGCTGACGCTGATGCGTCCGGACGACGCGGCCGATGTGCGGCGCCTGATGTCGTACGAGGAACGCACGGCGGGCGGTCTGATGACCACCGAGCCGATCATCCTGCGCCCGGACGCGACGGTCGCCGACGCGCTCGCCCGGGTCCGCCAGTCGGACCTCTCCCCGGCGCTCGCCGCGCAGGTCTACGTGTGCCGGTCGCCGGACGAGACGCCCACGGGCAAGTACCTCGGCACGGTGCACTTCCAGCGGCTGCTGCGGGACCCGCCGTTCACCCTGGTCAGCTCGATCGTCGACAGCGACCTGGTGGCGCTGACCCCGCAGACCCCGCTGTCGGTGGTGACCAGTTACCTGGCGGCGTACAACCTGGTCTCGGTGCCCGTGGTGGACGAGAGCGGCTCGCTGCTGGGTGCGGTGACGGTCGACGACGTCCTGGACCACCTGCTGCCCGACGACTGGCGCGAGACCGACTTCCACGGCCATGAGGGGATGCTCCGTGGCCGGTGAGGAGCGTTCCCGCGCGTCGAACGGCTCGACGGCGCTGACCCGCACCCCCAGGGCCCGGCTCGACCAGCCCAAGGACCCGCGGCGGCGGCTGCTGCCGGCGTACGACCCCGAGGCGTTCGGCAGGTTCTCGGAGCGGATCGCGCGCTTCCTGGGCACCGGGCGGTTCATCGTCTGGATGACGCTGATCATCATCCTGTGGGTGGTGTGGAACATCTTCGCGCCCGGGAACCTGCGGTTCGACGAGTATCCGTTCATCTTCCTGACCCTGATGCTCTCGCTCCAGGCCTCGTACGCGGCCCCGCTGATCCTGCTCGCGCAGAACCGGCAGGACGACCGCGACCGGGTCACCCACGAACAGGACCGCAGCCAGAACGAGCGCTCCATCGCCGACACCGAGTACCTGACCAGGGAGATCGCCGCACTGCGGATGGGTCTCGGGGAGGTCGCCACCCGCGACTGGATCCGCTCCGAACTGGAGGACCTGGTGAAGGACCTGGACGACCGCCGGGCCCTGCTCCCGGCCGAGAGTGACGAAGACCGCTGACAGGGCTACCCGCGCGTAGCACCAGGCGCCGTACCATCGTCCGTATGGCTACGGAAGACGCGGTGCTTGAGGCACTGGCGACAGTGAACGACCCGGAGATCCACCGCCCGATCACCGAGCTCGGCATGGTGAAATCGGTCGAGATCGATCCTGACGGTGTGGTCGCTGTCACGGTGTATCTCACCGTCTCCGGCTGTCCGATGCGCGAGACGATCACGAAGAACGTCACGGACGCGGTGGCCCGCGTCGAGGGTGTGTCGCGGGTCGAGGTCACGCTCGACGTGATGAGCGACGAACAGCGCAAGGATCTGGCGACCTCGCTGCGCGGCGGCACGGCTGAGCGCGAGGTGCCCTTCGCCAAGCCCGGCTCGCTGACCCGGGTGTACGCGGTCGCCTCCGGCAAGGGCGGCGTCGGCAAGTCCTCCGTGACGGTGAACCTCGCGGCGGCGATGGCGGCGGACGGTCTCAAGGTCGGTGTCGTGGACGCGGACATCTACGGGCACAGCGTGCCCCGGATGCTCGGCGCGGACGGCAAGCCGACCCAGGTCGAGAACATGATCATGCCGCCGTCGGCGCACGGCGTGAAGGTCATCTCCATCGGCATGTTCACCCCCGGAAACACCCCGGTGGTGTGGCGCGGACCCATGCTGCACCGCGCGCTGCAGCAGTTCCTCGCCGATGTGTACTGGGGCGACCTGGACGTCCTGCTGCTCGACCTGCCGCCGGGCACCGGTGACATCGCGATCTCCGTGGCCCAGCTGGTGCCGAACGCGGAGATCCTGGTCGTCACGACCCCGCAGCAGGCCGCGGCCGAGGTGGCCGAGCGGGCCGGTTCGATCGCCGTCCAGACCCACCAGAAGATCGTCGGTGTCGTCGAGAACATGTCGGGCATGCCGTGCCCGCACTGCGACGAGATGGTCGACGTGTTCGGCTCCGGCGGTGGCGCACGGGTCGCCGAGGGGCTGACGAAGACGATCGGCGCCGAGGTGCCGGTGCTCGGCTCCATCCCGATCGACGTACGGCTGCGCGAGGGCGGCGACGAGGGCAAGCCCGTCGTCCTGTCCGACCCCGACTCCCCGGCCGGCAAGGCCCTGCGCTCCATCGCGGAGAAGCTGGGCGGCCGTCAGCGCGGCCTGTCCGGCATGTCCCTGGGCATCACGCCGCGCAACAAGTTCTGACCGCGGGAAGCGACGCAACGCACTGGTGCCGGGGACCGATCGGTCCCCGGCACCAGTGCGTTGCGTCGCTCTTGGACCTACCGTGCGGTGACGCGTACGACGCGATGCGTCCGGCGGGTCCGGCAGGTCTTACGCGTACGACACGACGTCCCCGGCGGGTCCGGCAGGTCCTACGCGTACGACGTGACGTCCCCGGCCGGTCCGGCAGGGCCTACGCGTACGACGCGATGTCGGCGACGACCGAGAAGCCCAGGCCGTACGCGCTCATTCCCCGCCCGTACGCCCCGATGTGCACCCCGCCGTGCGCCGATCCCGCCAGCACCCAGCCGAACTCGGACTCGCGGTAGTGGAAGGGCACCGGCACGCCGTCGACCGGCAGGGACAGCGCCGACCACGCGGGGCCGTCCAGATCGTCGGCGAGCTCGAACGCCGTCTCCGTCTGCTGGTCCAGCCAGTCGTCGCGCAGGGTGTGGTCCATCTGCGGGGGCCAGGTGCAGGCCAGCAGGCCGGAACCCGCCAGCCAGGCCGCGGAGGAGACCGTCGTCGCGTCCAGGACCCCCGTACCGTCGCCGCTGCCCCGCACCGGGCTGCTGGCCACGGTGACCACGACCGCGAACCTCTGCTTCTCCGCGCCGGAGTCGCTCCGCGCCAGGGGCTCGTCGCCATGACCGGTGGAACCGTGCTGCACCGTGCCGTCCGCGGCGGTGCCCACCTGCATCAGGCGGCGGGGACCGGTGAAGGCCTCGTCCAGTCCGTACCAGGGGAACGGCGCCTGCAGAAAGCCGTCGACCGTGAGCCGGGCCGCCGGCACCCCTTCCGCCGCGACTGTGTCCGGCGCACCTTCCGCGCCCACCCGACTCGTTGTCTCCATCAGCCCGGCCGCCTCCTCGATCGTCAAGGTCCGGAGCGGCCCGCCCCCCACGGGCGTCCTCACAACCGGACAGATGGAGAATAGCCATACCGTCCGGACGAGCCGGGATTGACGGGTCTCAGGTGGCGTCTGCGTCGAAGGGAACCGGGGCTTCCTTCACCGGCGTCTCGCGCTTCTTGAGCAGGTCGGGAGTGCCCGCCGAGCCGTTCGCGGCGGCGAGCGCGGAACTGTCCGACACGCCGCTGCCGGCCTCCACGGACTTGGTCTCGCGACCATTGACCGCGTCGGTCACCTCGGCGACCTCCTTGCGCAGGTCGAAACTCTCCCGGATCTCCTTCAGCCCCAGATCGTCGTTGCCGTCCATGAGCTGCTTACGGACGAACGTCTTGGGGTTGAGGTCCTCGAAATCGAAGTCCTTGAACTCCGGGCCGAGCTCCGAGCGGATGTCTTCCTTCGCGCTCTCCGAGAACTCACGGATCTTGCGGATGAAGCGCGAAGCGTCCTGAATGACCTTGGGAAGCTTGTCCGGGCCGAAGACGAGCACGCCGAGAATCGCGAGCGCAACCAGCTCGAGTGGGCCTATGTCATTGAACACCTTGCGGCTCCTCGTGTTCTCCCGCGACCAGGTCGGATGGGGTCCGGACCCGGCCCACGGTACCCGGCGGAACTGTCCGGGCGGTAGCTTCCCGTGGCCGTCACGTGCCGGTTGCCGACCCGAGCGTCAAAGTCATGGACAGGTCTTTACCACCGCGGGTCAGTGTGAGGTCCAGTTGGTCGCCCGGCCGGTGCGAGCGGATCTTCACTATCAGCTCCTCACCGCTGTGCACCTGCTGCCCGTCCACGTCGGTGATGATGTCGCCGGGCTTGATCCCGGCCTTGGCCCCGGGGCCGCCCGGTGCGACGGACGACGAACCGTCGGCGCCCTTCGGCCCGACCTTGGCGCCGTCCCCGACGTACTTCATGTCGAGTGTGACGCCGATCACCGGGTGGGTGGCCTTTCCGGTGTTGATCAGCTCCTGAGCGATGCGCTTGCCCTGGTTGATCGGGATGGCGAAGCCGAGGCCGATGGAGCCGGACTGGCCGCCCTCGGTGGTCGAGCCGCTGTCGGCGGCACGGATGGCGCTGTTGATCCCGATGACGTGTGCGTCGGTGTCCACCAGCGGGCCGCCGGAGTTGCCCGGGTTGATCGGGGCGTCGGTCTGCAGCGCGTTGACGTAACTGATGTCGCTGCCGTCGCCCTTCTCGCCGCCCGCGGTGATCGGCCGGTCCTTGGCGCTGATGATGCCGGAGGTGACGGTGTTGGACAGATCGAACGGGGCGCCGATGGCCACCACCGGATCACCGACCTGCACGTTGTCGGAGTTGCCGAGGGGCAGCGGCTTCAGACCGGAGACGCCGCTGACCTTCACCACGGCCAGGTCGTAGCCGCTGTCCTTGCCCACGATCTCGGCGCTCGCGGTCTCGCCGCCGCTGAACGTGACGGTGATCTCACCGGAGGAACCGGCCGGGGCGACCACGTGGTTGTTGGTGAGGATGTGGCCCCGGTCGTCGAGGACGAAGCCGGTGCCGGTGCCGGATTCGCTGGCGCCGCTGACGTGCAGGGTCACCACGCTGGGCAGGGCGCTGGCCGCTATGCCGGCGACGCTGTCCGGGGCGCGTCCGCCGCCGTTGCGCTCGTCCTGGGGCAGCTCCACCTGGGTGAAACCGCCGTTGCGCTCGATGTAGGCGCCGATCCCGCCGCCGATGCCGCCGGCCACCAGGGCAAGGAGCAGCGCACCGATCAGGACCGGTCCGCGCCGGTTCTTCCGCCGCCCGCCGTCGGAGCCGAGCGGGGGGCCTGGGTTGGTGACGAGGGGCTGCCGGGGGGCGCCCCAGGGGTCGTACTGCATCCACTGCGGGGACGGAGCGTGCGGCTGGGGCTGCGCAGGCTGACCGTGCTGGGGCTGCTGGGGCGGCTGCGGGTGCTGAATCTGGGGCTGCTGGGGCAGTGGGGGCGGGAAGGCGGGGGCCGGAGCCTGGGCGGGCGCCTGGGCGGGTGCCTGGGCGGGCACCGTCATGCCTGCGCCGTTCGTCCCCGAGTACGGCGGCGGTACGGGGGTGCCGTGCGCCGGGGTCGGGACGGGGCGCTGCACGGGCGGTGCGGGCGCCCAGGGGCCGGGGCCACCGTAGGGCGGGGTGCTGTACTGGTCGGGCTCGTGCAGCGGCTGAGCGGTCCGCGGTGCGGTCACCGCGAGCTCGGACGTCACGGGCTCGGACGTCACGGGCTCCTGCGGCTCCGTTTCCGGCGCGGGCTCCGCTTCCGTCTCATCGAGCGGAGCCACCGCGTCCACCGGGGGCACCGCGTCCTCGACGGGCGACGGCTCCTGAGGCGCTGTTCGTGTGCCGCGCCCCGGCGTGGGCCTGCTCCACCACTTCGCCTTCGGCTCGGTGGGCTTCCCGTCGTCCATGTTCTCCCCGCAACTGCCGCAACCGGCCTCCGCACGCCCCCGCAGGGGCGTCCCTCCCGAAATCCTGCCGGAATTCAACCAGGTTTACGCAAGGCCTGCGCTGCCCCGTCCGGAGTCCTGGATCAGCGGCGGGGCGAGAGGGGCAGCCCGTGATCGGCGGAGGCCGGTTCCCCGGCGGCCGATGTGGGGGTCCAGGAGGACTCCGGTGAGGGCGCCGCCGGGGCCGGGGCGAGTCCGCTGCCCAGGGCCTGGGCGAACAGGGAGCCGGCTCCGCCCGGGCGTATCAGCGAAGGCGCGGACACCTGCGAACGGACGGGCAGCCCGAAGGCGTTCCCCGTGAGGCTGCCGGAGCCGAGCAGGGAAGGCGCCGGGGTGAACGCCAACGGTGCTGCGTTCACCGCGAGGGACACCGGGCGTTCACCGGTGCCGGAGGCGGAGAGCGTGCCGTGGCCGGCGCCGCCCCGGCGGCTGACACCGATGCCGCTCTCCGCGCGGGCATCCGCGTCGAGCGGGGTCGCGTTGCTGCCCGGGCCCTCGGCCCGGGACTGGACGTCGGGGCCCGCGTTCGCCGGCAGGGTGCCGCCGAGCGCGATGGCTGCCAGCGAGACGGCGCTGGCGGCGGCGAAGGCGAACCTGCGGCCCCGCCAGGGCGAACGGTCGGCCTCACGGCCCACCTCGTGGATCCGGAAGACGGAGCCGGCCGGTGCGGCGGGCAGCACCGCGCTCGAACCGTGCACGGTCGGGAGGTAGCCGAAGCCGTCCGGGGGAGCGCCGCCGCGGAGCGGTTCCACCGGGCTGCCGGAGGGCCGCATCACAGGGAAGACCCCGTCACCGAAACGCCCGGAGCCGTCCAGTGGTCTTCCCCGGCTGTCGTCGTCACCGCCCGGTCCGCCGGGAAGGCCCTGGAGACGGGCAAGGAACCCCTCGGAGGGCGAGGGCGGGGCCGACTGCGCGAAGACGCTCTTCAGGCGCCGCTGGGCGGCAGCCTCGGCCTTGCACTTGGCGCAGGTCGCGAGGTGCGCGAGGACCCGGTCGCGGGCATCGTGTTTCAGCTCACCGTCGACAAGCGCGGCGAGCCGGTCCCCCAGGTGTTGTTCCGCGGAGGCCGGACCTGTGCCACTCACGCCGTTCCGCCCTCCCCTGCCACCAGGGCACCCGCCAGCGAGCGCTGCTCGGCGCGGGCCTCGGGGGAACGGTGCTGCAGCGCCTTGCGCAGGTGCGAGCGTCCGCGGTGGATACGGCTGCGCACGGTGCCGAGCTTCACGCCGAGTGTCGCGGCGATCTCCTCGTACGAGAGGCCCTCGATGTCACAGAGCACGACGGCTGCTCGGAATTCGGGCGCAAGGGTGTCCAGCGCCTGCTGGACGTCCGCGTCGAAGTGGGTGTCGTTGAAGGCCTGCTGCGGCGACGGCTCGCGGCTGGGCAGCCGCTCGGCGGCGTCGTCCCCGAGGGAGTCGAAGCGGATGCGCTGCTTACGGCGGACCATGTCGAGGAACAGGTTGGTCGTGATGCGGTGCAGCCAGCCCTCGAAGGTGCCGGGCGTATAGGTCGACAGCGAACGGAAGACCCGGACGAAGACCTCCTGCGTGAGGTCCTCGGCGTCGTGCTGGTTACCCGTCAGTCGGTAGGCAAGGCGGTAGACACGACCGCTGTGCGTGCTGACGATCTCTTCCCATGTGGGCGGCGTCCACGCCTGGGATTCCGCATCTGAGGCGAAGGTCGCGGTCGTTGCGGAGTCGTTGGAAGAACGGTCAGCAATGTTGGTCACGGATTTCGGCTCACCCGCCGACCTGAGAAAGCGCCGCAGCACTCCTCCCCGATCCACAGGCGCAGCCGCACCTCCCCTGTCGGCTCTGGTGGTGTCCAGTGGAGCCCCTACCATAGCCACCTCGCCCGTTAGCTCCGGATAAGCCTTTTTCCAGCTGGGGCCGGGGATCGCCCCGGGAACCGCCTGCCCCTGGTCCCCGGACCCGATCTGCGGGCCTGGTCCACGGGCTTTCCCCTGCCCTTTCATAACGCCCGGTCCCATCTGCGGGTTCCCGGGTGCAGCGGATACAGTCACCGTTGCGCCAACTAAGGGGACAGGAGAGGGTCATTACCGCCAACCGGCAGACGAGCTGGGCGTTCGCCGACGCCTTTGTCGCCGAGGACGAAGCATTGCGCTGGGCCCGGGACCGGGCCCGGGACGCGGGGCTTCGCTCGGTGTCGCCAGGCACCGGCGCAGCGCTGCGCCTGCTCGCTGCCACGACGGACGCCAAAGCGGTGGCTGAAATCGGCACGGGTACCGGCGTGTCCGGCATCTATCTGCTGCACGGCATGCGGCCCGACGGGGTGCTGACCACGGTCGACCCCGAACCCGAGCGCCAGCAGTTCGCCCGTGAGGCCTTCCGGGCGGCGGGGTTCGCCACCAACCGGGCCCGCTTCATCCCCGGCCGCGCCCTCGACGTACTCCCCCGCCTGGCGGACGGCGGCTACGACCTCGTCTTCTGCGACGGCGACCGGATGGAGAGTCTGGACTGTCTCGCTGAATCGTTGCGCCTGCTGCGACCTGGCGGCCTGGTCTGCTTCGAGGGTGTCTTCGCGGACGGCCGTACGGTCGACTCCGCCCCGCAGCCCGCGGAGGTGCTGCGGCTGCGCGAGCTGCTGCGCGCGGTCCGTGAGAGCCAGGAGCTGATGGCGACGCTGCTGCCGGTGGGCGACGGCCTGCTCTGCGCGGTACGGCGCGGCTGACCCCGGCAGCCGGCGCCCCGGCGCGGCACGGGAACCACAGAAACACCTGGCCCGGCGCGGCACGGGCACCGTATGGACAAGGCACGGAACGCACCACTGCCCCGGCACGGATACCGTGCCGGGGCAGTGGTGAAGTGTGGGCGCCTCTGCTCAGCCGACGACCTTCTTGAGGGCATCGCCGAGCGCATCGGCCTCGTCCGGAGTCAGCTCCACGACAAGCCGACCGCCACCTTCGAGCGGAACGCGCATGACGATGCCCCGCCCCTCCTTTGTCACCTCGAGCGGGCCGTCGCCCGTCCGCGGCTTCATGGCCGCCATGCTCGTTCCCCTTCCTGAAACCAGCTCATCGCAACCGGCGGCCCCATGACAGGCGCTGCCTCACCGGCATCGAACACATTGCTTCCAGGCCATTATCCCGCATCACAGACCCTGATGACCAACATCGCTCTGCATCGCTTGCGCAACGCGCTCACTCAAAACCACCCAATTCGGCGATCTGGCTGCGATACTCCGTCCCCTTTACCCCTCCATCGGGGCGGAATTGTTAGACGCAGGTCACATGTTCGCTTCCGCCGAAGTCGGCCATGCTTGCGTGGACAGGCATGTGAACAAGACGCAAAGGGGACCGCACATGGCCGATCTCGACGCCGCCGTGCTCCACGAAGTGAGTGACGGACTCGCAACGATCACGATCAACCGTCCTGACGCGATGAACGCCATGAACACCGCGACCAAGGTGGCGCTGCGCGATGCCCTGCAGTCGGCCGGCGCCGACCCCGCCGTGCGGGCGGTTCTGCTCACGGCGTCCGGCGGGCGCGCCTTCTGCGTAGGCCAGGACCTCAAGGAGCACGTCTCCAAGCTGACGGAAGCCAGTGAGTCGGGCAGCGGAAACGCACTCAGCACCGTGCAGGAGCACTACAACCCCATCGTGCGGGCCATCACCGAGATGCCGAAGCCGGTCGTCGCCGGGATCAACGGGGTCGCGGCCGGCGCGGGCTTCGGTTTCGCACTCGCCTGCGACTACCGGGTGGCCGCCGACACCGCCTCGTTCAACACCTCGTTCGCCGGGGTCGCCCTCACGGCCGACTCGGGCGTGTCCTGGACGCTGCCCCGCCTGATCGGCCACAGCCGCGCCGCCGACCTGCTGCTCTTCCCGCGCTCGATCTCCGCGCAGGACGCCCACGACCTCGGCATCGTCAACAAACTGGTGCCCTCGGCCGACCTCGCCGCCGAGGCCGTCGCCGTGGCCCGCGCCCTGGCGGACGGCCCCACGGTGGCGTACGCGGCGCTCAAGGAATCGCTGGCCCACGGCGCCGGTCACACGCTGCGCGAGGCGCTGGAGAAGGAGGACGAACTCCAGACCCGGGCGGGCGCGTCGCAGGACCACACCATCGCCGTGCAGGCCTTCCTCAACAAGGAGAGGCCGAAGTACCTCGGCCGGTAGCCGCCCCCGGTTCCGCGCCCGCGGCACCGCGGGCGGTGGCCCGTCCCCGGGCTACGCCCCGGTGCCGCGGGCCACACAGTCGGCGAGATGGTCGTCGACCAGCCCGCAGGCCTGCATCAGGGCGTAGGCCGTGGTCGGGCCGATGAAGCGCAGCCCGCGCTTCTTGAGGTCCTTCGCCAGGGCCGTGGACTCCGCGGTGACCGCGGGTACGTCCCCGAGGGTGCGCGGGGCGGGACGGCCCGCCGGGTCGGGGGCGTACGACCAGATCAGCTCGTCCAGCTCGCCGTCCTGCCAGCCGGCCAGCACCCCGGCGTTGGCGAGCGTGGCGTCGATCTTCGCGCGGTTGCGGATGATGCCCGCGTCGGCGAGGAGCCGTTCCCGGTCGGTGTCCGTGAACGCCGCCACCTTGGAGATGCTGAACCCGGCGAACGCGCTGCGGAAGCCCTCCCGGCGGCGCAGGATCGTCAGCCAGGACAGCCCGGACTGGAACGCCTCCAGGCACAGCCGTTCGAAGAGGGCGTCGTCGCCGTGGACCGGGCGGCCCCATTCGGTGTCGTGGTACGTGAGGTAGTCATCGGTGGACAGGCCCCAGGGGCAGCGCAGACCGCCGTCCGCCGCCGCTTCGGCGCCGCCGCTCAACGTCCGGTCTCCTCGTCGGGGCGCGGGTCCTCGCCCTGCGGGGGCTCCGCCGGCCGCTCCGGCGCCTGCCAGGGCGTCTGTGTGCGGTCCTGGGGCTCCTCCTTGAGGAGGCCGGGGCGGCCGGCCCTGGTGGCCTGCGCGCCGGCGAGCGCCGACTCCAGCTCCGCGATGCGGGCGTCCCGTTCGGCGAGTTCGGCGCCGAGCCGGCCCAGCGCGTCGTCGACATCGGCCATCCGGTAGCCGCGGGGGGAGACGGGCAGCCGGAGCGCCTCGACATCCGCCCTGCCCACCGGGCGTGTCGCGGGCAGCGGATCCGTCAGCTGCTCGGGCGCCACGTCCTGCAGGATGGCGCTCCTTCCTCCGCCGACCACCGCAAGGGTGACCGCGGCGACCACCACCACCATCGCGAGCAGCAAGAACCAGAACACGCGTATCTCCCCGGGAGCCGAATTCGTCCGGGTCCGATCGTGCCATGAGGGACTGACGGTCAGTGCCTCGCCCGGACAAACCGCACCGGGCGAGGCACTAGGGTCGCAGTCGGCTCCGGCAGGGCATCTGCCGGGCGGATTCAGAGGAGAGACACGGGATGCGAAGCGGTGCGCTCAGGCTGGGGCGGCGCGAGTTCGGTGCGCACGAGCCGGTGATCATGGCGATCGTGAACCGCACTCCGGACTCGTTCTACGACCAGGGCGCGACCTTCCACGACGAGCCCGCGCTCTCCCGGGTCGAGCAGGCCGTGGCCGAAGGTGCCGCGATCATCGACATCGGCGGGGTGAAGGCGGGCCCGGGCGAGGAGGTCACCGCCGAGGAGGAGGCCCGCCGCACGGTCGGTTTCGTCGCCGAGGTGCGCCGCCGCCACCCGGACGTGGTGATCAGCGTCGACACCTGGCGCCACGACGTCGGCGAGGCGGTGTGCGAGGCCGGCGCCGATGTGCTCAACGACGCGTGGGGCGGCGTGGACCCGAAGCTGGCGCAGGTCGCCGCACGGTACGGGGCCGGGCTGGTGTGCACCCACGCGGGCGGTGCCGAACCGCGGACCCGGCCGCACCGGGTGGGGTACGAGGACGTGATGGCCGACATCCTGCGCGTGACGCTGGGACTGGCCGAGCGGGCCGTGGAGCTGGGAGTCCGGCCGGACGGGATCATGATCGATCCCGGTCATGACTTCGGGAAGAACACCCGGCACTCGCTGGAGTCGACACGCCGCCTCGGCGAGATGGCGGAGACGGGGTGGCCGGTGCTGGTCTCCCTCTCCAACAAGGACTTCGTGGGCGAGACGCTCGACCGGCCGGTGAAGGAGCGGCTGCTCGGCACGCTGGCGACGACGGCGGTGTCCGCGTGGCTGGGGGCGCGGGTGTACCGGGTGCACGAGGTGGCCGAGACGCGGGACGTGCTGGACATGGTGGCGTCCATCGCGGGGCACCGGGCGCCGGCGGTCGCACGGCGCGGGTTGGCGTAGCCCGGGTGTTGGCGTAGCCCGGGTGGCGGGCGGGGCGGCGCCTCGGGCGGGCCTGTTCCCCTGCCCGCCCCTTCCCGTAACCGGGGCTCCGCCCCGGACCCCGCTCCTCAAACGCCGGCGAGACTGAAAAACAGACGCCGGAGGGGCTGAAAGGCAAGCCGGGCGAGGCCGGGAGTCAGCGCCCGACCTCCTTGGTCACCAGGTTCACCGCCTCGTCCACGTCGTCCGTGACGTGGAACAGCAGCAGGTCCTTCGCGGACGCCTTGCCCTGCGCCACGACCGTGTCCCGCAGCCAGTCCACCAGGCCGCCCCAGTACTCCGTACCGAACAGCACGATCGGGAAGCGGGTGACCTTGCCCGTCTGGACCAGGGTGAGCGCCTCGAAGAGCTCGTCCAGGGTGCCGAGGCCGCCGGGCAGGACGACGAAGCCCTGCGCGTACTTCACAAACATCGTTTTCCGGACAAAGAAGTAGCGGAAATTGACGCCGATGTCGACGTGCTGGTTGAGGCCCGACTCGAAGGGCAGTTCGATGCCCAGGCCGACCGAGACGCCCTTCGCCTCCCGGGCCCCCTTGTTCGCCGCTTCCATCGCTCCGGGGCCGCCCCCGGTGATCACCGCGAAGCCCGCCTCGACCAGCGCCCGGCCGATCCTTACACCCGCCTCGTACTCCGGCGTACCGGTCGGCGTGCGGGCCGAGCCGAAGACGCTGATGGCGCTCGGCAGTTCCGCGAGTGCGCCGAAACCCTCGACGAACTCCGACTGGATGCGCATCACCCGCCAGGGGTCGGTGTGCACCCACTCGGAGTCACCCTCGGAGTCCAGCAGCCGCTGATCGGTGGTGCCGGGCTGTACCTGTTCCCTGCGGCGCAGCACCGGGCCGAGTCGCTGTTCCTCGGGGATCTGTGCTCCCTCGGGGTTGCCCATGACCTGCTCCCTCCGACGACGTCGGAGCCGCCCTGCGGCGCTCCGTCTCAGGCCAGCCTAGATCGCCGGAGGTTACGGACAGGGGAATGCGAGAGGTCAGATCGTGAGCCAGGAGCGGAGCCGGTCCTCGCAGTGGGTGATCCGCTCGACCCGCACGTGCTCGTTGCGCTTGTGCGCGAGGATCGGGTCGCCGGGGCCGTAGTTCACCGCGGGGACGCCGAGCGAGCCGAAGCGTGCCACGTCCGTCCAGCCGAACTTGGGCCGGGCGGTGCCGCCGACCGCGTCCATGAACGCCTTGGCGGCCGGGTGGGAGAGGCCGGGCATGGCCGCGCCCGAGTGGTCGTCGACGGTGAATTCGGCGACGCCGCAGTCGGCGAAGACCTCGTGGACGTGGGCCAGAGCCTCGTCGGGGCTCAGGTCCGGGGCGTAGCGGTAGTTCACGACGACCGTGCAGGCGTCGGGGATGACGTTGTTGGCGACGCCGCCCTCGATCCGTACGGCGTTGAGGCCCTCGTGGTACTCCAGGCCGTCGATCACCGGCTTGCGCGGCTCGTACGCGGCGAGCCGGGCGAGAACCGGGGCGGCGGCGTGGATGGCGTTGGAGCCCATCCAGCTGCGCGCGGAGTGCGCCCGCTCCCCCTCCAGGCGGAGGAAGACGCGCAGCGTCCCCTGGCAGCCGCCCTCGACCTCTCCGTTGGAGCCCTCCAGGAGGACCGCGAAGTCGGCCGTCAGCCAGTCGGGGTGGGCGTCGGCGATGTGGCCGAGGCCGTTGAGGTGCGCGGCGACCTCTTCGTTGTCGTAGAAGACGAAGGTGAGGTCGCGGTTGGGCTCGGGCACGGTCGCGGCGATCCGCAGCTGGACGGCGACGCCCGACTTCATGTCGGAGGTCCCGCAGCCCCAGAGCAGGCCGTCGGCATCGAGCCGGGAGGGCACGTTGTCGGCGATCGGCACGGTGTCGATGTGCCCGGCCAGCACGACGCGTTCGCCACGGCCCAGATTCGTCCTGGCCACGACGTTGTTGCCGTACCGGTCGACGGTCAGGTGCGGCAGGGTCCGCAGCGCCGACTCGATGGCGTCGGCGAGGTCCTTCTCCTCCCCGCTGACCGAGGGGAAGTCGACGAGCCGCGCGGTGAGGGCGGGCCCGTCCAATGTGAGGTCAAGCGTGCTTTCGGCCATGGCTACGACCCTAGTCCCTCGCGTACGGTGACCCCGTGCCCCGGACCGTATCCTCTGCCCGCCGACACACCGGCCGCAGCCGCCGCTTGCGTATCGCGGCCGCCTTCGCCGTGCTCGCGGCGCTGGGCGGGTATCTGACCGTGCAGTACGTCTCGGGCGGCAAGGGATCCGAGCAGTGCACCGTGCGGTCGGCCGACGGTTCGGACGGCCGGGGGCGGACGTACGTGCTGACCTCCGAACAGGCCGCGAACGCCGCGACGATCTCCGCCGTCGGCACCACCCGCGGGATGCCGGAGCGCGCGGTGACGATCGCGCTGGCGACCGCGCTGCAGGAATCCGGGCTGCGCAACATCGAACACGGCGACCGGGACTCGCTGGGCCTGTTCCAGCAGCGTCCCTCGCAGGGCTGGGGCACCGAGAAGCAGATCCTGGACCCGGTCTACTCGGCGGGGAAGTTCTACCAGCACCTGGCCGAGGTGCCCGGCTATTCGAGGCTGCCGCTGACCGTGGCCGCACAGCGCGTCCAGCGCAGCGGCTTCCCGCAGGCGTACGCGAAGCACGAGCCGGACGCGGCGCTGCTGGCCGCGGCGCTGACCGGCCGGACGCCGTCCGCGCTGACCTGTGCGCCGCCGCGGACCACGGCCGGGACGGGCGAGGCCTCGAAGGTCAGGGCCGCTCTGGTCCGTGCCTTCGGCAAGGATGTGCTGCCGGCCACGGACGGGGCTGCCGAGCAGACCCCGGCCGCGGGTGCGACGGCCGCCGGTTCGCTCTCGGTGCCGGTGCGGCCGGACCGCCGCTCCGCGGGCGGTGCGCGGCAGCACGGCTGGGCGCTCGCGCACTGGGCGGTCGCGCAGTCCGAGGCGCTGGGCATCGACGAGGTCGCGTACGCGGGCCTGGTGTGGGAGCCGGAGTCGGGCTGGCGCACGGAACGCAAGGAATCGGGCACCACCGAGGTCCGAATGAGCCTCGTGCATTAGTACGGCCCGTCACCCGCGCAGGGGGTCCGCGCCGTCCCGGAACGGACTCCGCGCAGCACCTCGTACATCTTCCTCACCGCACCCCGATTTCCTTGCGGGAAAAGGGAAGTGACGGTTCGGCGGGCACCCCGCCCAGGCATTGTCCACCCGGGTTCCTCCACTGCGGATTATGTGACGCATTACCCAGTCTTTACGTTGCCCCACCGCAACCTCACCCGCCCCCACGACGGTTGTCATGGCGTCCGACCCACGGACAGCAAGATTCCCCACCCCGTCGAAGGAGCATCATGTCCCTCCCCCTGACCCGTCGGATCGCCCGTACCGCGCTGCTGATCGCGGCGGGTGCGGCCCCCGTGGTCGGTGCGGCCGGTGCCGCAGGTGCCGCGGAGCTCCCGCAGGCCCCGGAGCTCGGCGGTCTCACCACCGTCGAGGGCGCCGGACTCGGCAAGGCCGTCGACGGCGCGGCCGCGCCGGCCGCCGACACCGCGGGCCAGGCAGGCGCCAAGGTCGTCGGGACCACGCTGCCGGTGGCCGGCAAGGCCCTCACCGAGACGGGCGCCAAGGCCGTCCCCGCGGCGAAGACCGCGGGCAAGCCGGCCACCGGCACCCTCGGCGGCCTGCCGACGCAGGGCCTGCCCACCCAGGGCCTGCCGATCGGCTGACCCGCCACACCTGTCACGTACGCGCGAGGGCCTCGGGAGTGCGCACTCCCGAGGCCCTCGCGCGTACCTGCGTCCGGCTAGCCGAGCCGCTTGACCGCGGCCGCCACGCGCTCGTCGGTGGCCGTGAACGCCACCCGCACGAAGCGGTCGCCCGCCGGGCCGTAGAAGTCGCCGGGCGCCACCAGGATGCCCAGCTCCGCCAGGTACGCCACGGTGTCCCAGCAGGGCTCGTCGCGGGTCGCCCACAGGTAGAGGCTCGCCTCGCTGTGCTCGATCCGGAAGCCGTGGGCCTCCAGGGCCGTGCGCAGGGCGGCGCGCCGGTCCGCGTACCGGGCGCGCTGCTCGGCCACGTGCGCGTCGTCGCCCAGCGCCGCGACCGTCGCTGCCTGGACGGGCGCGGGCGTCATCATGCCGCCGTGCTTGCGGATCAGCAGCAGCTCGCTCAGCACGGCCGCGTCGCCCGCGATGAACGCGGCGCGGTAGCCGGCCAGGTTGGAGCGCTTGGAGAGCGAGTGGACGGCGACGATGCCCTCGTACGTACCGCCGCAGACGTCCGGGTGGAGCACGGAGACCGGTTCGGCCTCCCAGCCCAGCTCCAGGTAGCACTCGTCGCTGAAGACCAGCACATCGTGCTCGCGCGCCCAGGCGACGATCCGGGTGAGCTCGTCCTTGGGCAGGACCCGGCCGGTCGGGTTGGACGGCGAGTTGAGCCAGAGCAGCTTCAGTCCGGCCGGGTCGAGCTCGGTCGGGTCGTCGTACGCGACGGGCTCGGCCCCGCAGAGCCGGGCGCCGACCTCGTACGTCGGGTAGGCGAGCCGCGGGTAGGCGACCTTGTCGCCGGCGCCGAGGCCGAGCTGGGTCGGCAGCCAGGCCACCAGTTCCTTGGAGCCGACGACGGGCAGCACGTTCTCGTGCGTCACCGCCACCGCGCCCAGACGCCGCTCCACCCAGCCGGTGAGAGCGTCGCGCAGTGCGGCGGTCCCCCACACCGTCGGATAGCCGGGGCTGTCCGCGGCGGCGACGAGCGCCTGCTGGATCAGCTCGGGCACCGGGTCGACGGGCGTGCCGACGGACAGGTCCACGATGCCGTCCGGGTGGCTCTCGGCCGTCGACTTGTAGGGCGCGAGCCTGTCCCAGGGGAAGACCGGGAGGCGGGAGGAGACTGCGGACACGGATCTCTGCTTTCTCGTACGGGGTTCACGCGGGCGGCACGGCAGGGGCGGCCGGGAAAACACCTCGGTCCCGCACGGTGACGAGCCGTACGGGACCGGGGCGACGCACGTGCCGGAACGCTGCTACTGGTTCTGCGGCGGCAGCGCGGCGATGAACGCGTGGTCGCGCTCGATCAGGCCCAGCTTGGAGGCACCACCCGGCGACCCGAGGTCGTCGAAGAACTCGACGTTCGCCTTGTAGTAGTCCTTCCACTCCTCCGGGGTGTCGTCCTCGTAGAAGATCGCCTCGACCGGGCACACCGGCTCGCAGGCTCCACAGTCGACGCACTCGTCCGGGTGGATGTACAAGGACCGCTGGCCCTCATAGATACAGTCGACGGGGCACTCTTCGATGCAGGCCTTGTCCTTTACGTCGACACAAGGCTGCGCGATGACGTAGGTCACGCTGTCGTTCCTCCTCGGTAGGGCGTTGGCTCTCGCGCGGGAGCGCGGCGTCGTCGATGCCCGCCCCTAGTATCTCCGTTCCGGGGCACGATCCGAACAGGAGGGGCGGACAGAGCTGTGGAATTCACCATCGGCGGACGACTCGAGGTCCGAATTGCACCGGCTGACGTGGGTAAACGGGTATCGGTCCGGCGCCTGACCGAGAACGGCTCCCGGGGTCCGAAGTTCACCGACACGGTCGGTGTTCTCACATCGTGGAACAATGGTGTGCTCTCGGTCACACCGAAGAGCGGTGACTCCGTCCGTATCGCTGAATCGTCCCTGGTGGCGGGCAAGGTCGTGCCGTCCGCACCGGCCCGCCGGCGCGGTCCTTCCGCTTCCTTCCCCGAACTCGCCCCGGTGTACGCCCGCGCCTGGCAGCCGTTGGAGAGCGAACCGCTGGGCGACTGGCTGCTGCGCGCCGCCGGCGGTTTCACCCGGCGCGCCAACTCCGTGCTGCCGCTCGGCGATCCGGGCATGCCGCTCGACGAGGCGCTCGAGCGGGTCAGGCACTGGTACGCGGACCGGGAGCTGCCCGCGTACATCCAGACCGCGACCGGCGGCGAGGGCACCCAGGAGGAGCTGTGCGCCGCCCTGGAGGGCCACGGCTGGCGGCGTGAGGTGACGGCGGAGGTACGGATCGCGGCGCTGGCCCCGGTCGGTGACCTGGCGGCGGAGGTGTCCCGGGTGCGGCTGAGCCGCACGGTGGACGATGCCTGGCTCGCCCGCTACCAGCGCTTCGTGACGCCGGGCCCGCAGGTGGCCGCGGTGCTCGGCAGCGGGCCCTCGGTATGGTTCGCGACCGTGCCGGGCGACCAGGGGGACGAGGCGCCCGCCGCGATCGGGCGGTGTGTGGTGGACGGGCGGTGGGCCGGCTTCATGGCCGTCGAGGTGGCTCCGGAACACCGCAGGAAGGGGCTCGCCACCACGGTGATGACCGCGCTGGCCCGGCAGGCCATGGACGAGGGCGCGTCGGCCGCGTGGCTCCAGGTGGAGGCGGACAACGACGGCGCGCGGGCGCTGTACGACGGGATGGGCTTCGCGACGCACCACCTGTACCACCACTTCCGGGCAGCGTAGCGCGGTGGCTGCCGGGGAGCGGGACACGGACGGGGTCCGACGCCGGTTCGCCGAAGAGGTGCGGGCCGAACGGCCGGACCTGGCGCTGCTCTGTCTGCTCCTGGGCGCGGAGGCGGACCCGTCACTGGACGCGAACGGCGTGGACGCGGCTCAGATCGAACTGGACCGGCTCGCGGGCCTGCTGCCGTTCGGACTGCGCGGTGGCCGTGCGTGGGCCTCGGCGCTGGCCGAACTGCTCGGTGAGCGGTGCGGGTTCGAGGGCACGTCGGCGGAGTACCAGCGTCTGGACTCCTCTCTGCTGCACGAGGTGCTGCGGCGGCGGCGCGGGCTGCCGATCCTGTTGTCGGTGGTGTGGATCGAGGTGGCGCGGCGGGCGGGCGCCCCGGTGTACGGGGTGGCGCTGCCCGGCCACTTCGTGGTGGGTTTCGGCGACCCGGCGGAGCGGGTGCTGGCCGATCCGTTCGCCGGTGGCCGGCCGCTGACGGACCAGGACGCGGAGCTGCTGGTGACGGGCGCGACCGGGGAGCCGCTGGAGGCTTCGATGCTGGTGCCGGCCAGGCCGCTGGAGATCGTGCTGCGGATCCTGAACAACATCCGGGCGTGGGCGGCGGCCCGCCCGGAGCGCACGGACGTGGCGCTGTGGGCGGTGGAGCTCTCCCTGCTCCTGCCCGCGCACCCCGCCCGGCTGCGCTACGAGCGGGCCCAGCTGCTGGTGCAGAGCGGGGAGTTCCTGCGCGGGGCGGCTGAGATGGAGGAGTACGCGCAGGTGGTCGAGGAGGTCGAGCCGACTGCCGCGGAGGCGGTGCGCCGGTGGGCGCGGGCGGCCAGGGCGCTGCTGAACTGACGGGGCGCCGGCGACGGGGACGGCCATGCCGGGCCCCTTCCGGCGACCGCCCGTCGCACCGTGTGCGGCACACGCTCGTGCCGGGCCCCTTCCGGCGACCGCCCGTCGCACTGTGTGCGGCACACGCTCACGCCTCGTCTCCGCCGGCACCCGCCCGTCGCACCGTGTGCAGCAGGTACTCCTTCCGGTTGAGCGGGTCGTGGTCCGTGCGGGAGCGCCGGGGGACGGTGCCGGTGACGGGGCGGTGGGAGTCGAAGGCGGTTTCCAGCACTCCTTCGCCCCGGGTCAGCCCCGGGATCCGCTGCTGGAGTTCGTGCACCCGGGCCGCCGGGACCTCGCCCTCGAGTACGCAGTGCGCCGCGTCGACGGACGGGGTGCGCGGGACGGCGTGCAGGTGGGCCAGGAGCGCGAGCAGCGGCCCGAGCGTGTCCGCGGGAAGCTCCAGCCGGAAGCGGTGCATCGGCTCGTACACCGTGGTGCCGGCCCGCTGGAGCGCCGCCATCAGGACCAGTGGGGTCAGATTGCGGAAGTCACCGGCCGTGCTCGACATGGATTTGTCGAAGACGGCGTGCGAATGGCTCTGGCGCGGCCAGTAGCCGGAATGCGTCAGCGTGACCGTGCAATCGGTGACGTGCCATCCGTACAGGCCCTGTCCGAGCGTTTCGACGACGGTTTCCTCGACCGCCCGCATGAGGGAGTACGGCATGGAGCCGAGTTCCACTTCCAGCCGGTACCGCAATCCGCTGCCGATCGGGGCGGGGTCGACGCGCAGTCCGACCGTCGCGAGGAACGGATTGTCGTCCTTGTCGATGATCTCGAATGCGGCGCCGGTTCCGCTCGGCCTTTCCAGGCAGATGGTCGTGGTCCCGCGGAAACTGACGTCGATTCCGAATTCGTCCGCGAGTGTCGCCTGGATGACTTCCTTCTGCACTTCTCCGTAGAGCGAGACGGAGATTTCCTTGCGGATGTCATCCTGGCGCAGATTGATCAGCGGATCCTGCTCGGCGAGCCGGGCCAGTGCGAAATGCAGTTCACCCCTGGTCGCGGGTGGTACCGGCACCACGACGGATTCCAGGGTCGGCGGGGCGAAATGGCGTCCGGTCGTGGCCGTGCCGATATCACCGACCGCATCGCCGATCCTGATGTCGCCGAGCCCCCGGAGTTTCGCGATCCGCCCCGGTCCGACCGAGGCGGCAGCGGTGTCCGTACCGTCCGCGAAGACGCTGATCCCGGTCACCTTTCCCTCGGCGACGGCACCGCCGCCGGGCCCGAACGGCAGCCGCTCGCGGGTGCGTACGGTCCCCGAGAACATGCGGACCCAGGCGGTCTTCTCGCCCGCCGGGCCGCGTTCGACCTTGAAGACGGTGCCGGAGACCGGCCCGTCCGCCGCGCTCCCGGCGGCGGGCAGCAGCTCCTTGATCCCGTCGATCAGCGCGGCGGTCCCCTCGCCCGTGACGGCCGAGCCGAAGTAGACGGGGTGCACCAGCGCCCGCCCGGTCTGCGCCGCCAGCTCCGCGCGGAGCCGGGCGGGTGCGAGCGCCTGGCCGCCTCCCTCGACGTACGCAGCGAGCAGGGCGTCGTCGTGCTCGGTGAGCAGGTCCGTCAGCCGGCCGGTGAGCCGGGGGTCGTCGGCGGCGTACGGCGCAAAGCGCGCGTCGCGGGTGCCGAGGCCGCTGACGGCGGGTCCCATCGCGACCGCGTTCGGGGTCAGCCTCTCCGCGATCTCGCGCAGCACCGGTCCGTACCGGGCTCCGGCACGGTCCGTCTTGTTCACGAAGACGAGGGTGGGAATGCGCAGCCGCTGCAGGGTGCGCATCAGCACGCGGGTCTGCGCCTGTACGCCCTCCACGGCGGAGACGACCAGGACCGCGCCGTCGAGCACGCTCAGCACCCGTTCCACCTCGGCGATGAAATCCGGGTGGCCGGGGGTGTCGATCAGATTGACGGTGACGTCGTCGACGGCGAACGAGACGACCGCGGACTTGATCGTGATACCGCGCTGCCGCTCGAGCGCGAGGGAATCGGTCTGCGTATTCCCGTCGTCGACGCGGCCGATCTCGTCGATGATTCCGGCGGTGTGGAGCAGCCGCTCCGTCAGGCTCGTCTTACCGGCGTCGACGTGCGCCAGAATGCCAAGATTCAGCGTGTGCACAGAACTCCATGTTCTCAGCGGTGGGGTCAATTCCCGTCTGAACGAACATGCGAGATCGGCGCATCGATATCTCCTGGTCCTGTCGGCTGGTGCGGCGAGTACAGCAGCGGGACGGCCGGCGCCGCAACCGGTTTACCGGTACGCGGATACCGCTGCGACCCCCGGTGAGGCACCGTCAGCGAACGGGGGATACGGCACCTCCCAAACCTCCGCTCGGCGCGCCGTGCCGTCCAACGGGTGATTATCCGTTCCCCGCCACTCGATGAGCCCATGCCGTAGCTCCAATGCGGTGCTCCCCGATGGCGCGCTCCGGAGTTCGGGCTGACGGTGGATCACGTAGCCACTGCGCCACTTTGAGTAGACATTCCGTCACTCTTCGCAGTCGCGACGAAAGGAAATGTGTTCAGATGCGCTCTGCCCGCACACTGTTCGCTTCGGCCGCCGTCACGGCGGTCCTCACCATCACCGCTCCCTCCGCCTACGCCATGACTGTGGCCGGCGACTGGGAGAACGACAGCGGTTCGTCCTCCAGCAGCGACGAGCACGGAAAGTCCGACGACGGCGGCTGGACGAAGGACAAGCCCAACGGTGGTGTCCACACCGGCGGCGGCGCCCTGGCCAAGACCGTGGCCGGGGACGACGAGCACGGCAAGTCGGACGACGAGGGCTGGAAGAAGGACAAGCCCAGCGGTGGCATGCACACCGGCGGCGGCGCGCTGTCGATGACGGTCGCCAAGGAGTGGCAGCCCGGCAACGACGAAGAGGGCGGCAGCTCCGACCGGAACAAGGAGAAGCCCAGCGGCGGCGTCCACACCGGTGGCGGCGCGCTGTCGATGACCGTGGCCAAGGAGTGGCAGCCCGGCAACGACGAAGAGGGCGGAAAGTACGAGGACGAGGGCAAGCCGAACGGTGGCATGCACACCGGTGGCGGCGCCATGTCGCTGACGGTCGCCAAGGAGTGGCAGCCGAGCAGCGACGAGGGCGGCAAGACCGAGAAGGGCGAGAAGGGCGAGAAGAGCGAGAAGTCGTCCGAGAAGTCGCAGAAGAGCGACTCGAGCGGCTACCAGAAGTCCGAGGACGAGGGCTGGAAGAAGGACAAGCCCAGCGGTGGCATGCACACCGGCGGCGGCGCGATGGCCATGACCGGCAGCGGTCTGGCGGCCGGTTCGCTGCTGCTGCTCGGTGGTGTCGGTGTCGGCGCGTACAAGCTGCGCCGCCGCCAGGCGACCGGTGGCGCGATGGCCTGACCCGGCCCCGCCGCAAGCCGGTCGCTTCGCTGTCGCGGCCGCCGTCCCTCCGGACGGCGGCCGCGGCGCCTTCGTTTTCCCCCGCTCCCCCGCCCCGCGCTCTTCGCCCGCCCTCCTCGCACCGCCCTCCTCGCACCGCCCGTACAAAGGAAAGGCACGTTCCCATGGCCGCCCCGCAGTCGCCCGGTTCCTCCTCCTCCCGGACTGCTTCCGACACCGTCACGCTCGGCCGCGCCCTGCTCTGGCCCGCCGCAGCGGCCGGTCTCGGCATGCTGCTCATCTACAACTCCATCGGTTCCCCGGCCGACGACAAACCCCCCGCCCCACCCGCGGCCGCCGCACCCGCCGCCCCGGCCCCCGCCTCCTCACCAGCAGCCGTCGTACCGAAGCAGGCCGCCCCCAGCCCCTCCCTCTCCCCCGCCCTGCCCCGTTCCCTGCCGACCCGGCTGAAGATCCCGGCCATCGTGGTGGACGCGCCCTTCACCCCGCTGTCGATCGGCGCATCCGGCCGCCTCGACGCCCCGCCGCCGAACGACAGGAACCTGGTGGGCTGGTTCAAGGACGGTGTGACGCCCGGTGAACGCGGGGCGGCGATCGTGGCGGGTCATGTCGACACCATGACCGGCCCGGCGGTCTTCCTGCAGCTGCGGTTCCTGCGGCCCGGCTCGACGGTCGACATCACGCGGGCGGATGGCACGGTGGCCTCGTTCAAGGTCGATTCCGTCGAGAAGTTCAGCAAGGCGAAATTCCCCGACAAGCGGGTCTACGCCGACACCCCGGACGCCCAGCTGCGCCTGATCACCTGCGGCGGCACCTACAACAAGAAGGCCAAGGACTACGAGGACAACGTGGTCGTGTTCGCCCACCTCGACTCGGCCAGGAAGGGCTGAGAGGTCCCGCGGAAAACCCCGTGCGGACGGCCGCGGGCCTTGCTACCGTCGCCCGCATGAAGCGTGCCGCCGCCATGACGACGACGCCGGAGAGTGTCCCGGCGCGCTGACTGCTGACCAGTCCGAAGCCCCGGGGCGAGTGCCCCGGGGCTTCTGCTTGCGGTCACTCGCCCTTAGTAGCGAGGAGACCGCCATGCACGACCACCGCAAGCTCGGCCGCGAGCTGGAGCTGTTCGACACCGACCCGCTGATCGGCGCGGGGCTTCCCTACTGGCTGCCGGACGGGGCGGCGCTGCGGCACACCCTGGAGGAGTACATCCGCACCGCCGAGCGCCTGGCCGGCTACCGGCACGTGTACTCGCCGGTGCTCGGCAAGCGGGAGCTGTACGAGATCTCGGGGCACTGGTCGCACTACAGCGACGACATGTTCCCGCCGATGGATCTCGGCGGCGAGCAGGTCGTACTGCGGCCGAGTCTGTGTCCGCACCATGCGGTCATCTACCGCTCCCGTTCGCACAGTTACCGCGAACTCCCGCTGCGGATGGCCGAGCTGGGCGGCATGTACCGCTCCGAGCTCTCCGGGGTGCTCGGCGGGCTGACCCGGGTGCGGGCCATCCAGCTGAACGACGCCCACATCTTCTGCACCCTGGACCAGGTCGCCGGGGAGGCGCGGGCCGCCCTGGACATGATCCGCCGGGCGTACGAGGCGCTCGGAATCCGGCCGGCCCGCTTCCGGCTCTCCCTCCCCGGGCCCGGCGGCAAGTACGTCGCGGCCCCGGAGATGTGGCAGCGCTCAACCGCGCTGCTGACCGGGGTCCTGGAGGAGTCCGGGCTGGCGTACGAGGCCGCGAAGGGCGAGGCCGCGTTCTACGGTCCGAAGATCGATGTCCAGGTCGCCGACGCGGCGGGCCGTGAGTCGACCCTGTCGACCGTCCAGGTCGACTTCCACCAGCCCGAGCAGTTCGATCTGCACTACATCGGTGCGGACGGGGCGAAACACCGGCCGGTCATGGTGCACCGCAGCATCATCGGCAGTGTGGAGCGGGCCGTCGCCCATCTCATCGAGCAGCACGGCGGGGCGTTCCCCGCCTGGCTCTCCCCGGTCCAGTTGGTGATCCTGCCGGTCTCGGACGCCGAGTCGGAGAACGCGCGGGCGCTCGCGGCGCGTTGCGCCGCGCTCGGGCTGCGCGCGGAGGTCAGCGGCCGGGAGCGCGGGAGCCTGGGAGCCCGCATCCGGGAGGCCCGGCTGGTGCCGTACCAGGCGGTCATCGGGGCGGCGGAGGCCGCCGACGGCCTGGTGGCGCTGCGGCTGCGCGACGGCCGGCGGATCGACCCGCTGCCGGCCGCGCAGTTGCTGGAACGGATCGGCGCGCTGGTCGCGGCGCACGGCACCGAGCTGTGGGACAGCCTCTAGTTCAGTACGGGCTCGGCCTCCGCGCCGGCGCGGCGGCCGAGCTGTGGGACAGCGTCTCATTCAGTACGGGCTCGGCCTCCGCATCGGCGCGCTGGCCGGTGTCCAGGGCACCGGCCAGCGTGGCCGCCACGATCAGCAGGGCGAGGACGACGGTCATCGTGAGCCGGAGCCCTACGTGGTCGGCGAGGAAGCCGAGCGCGGGCGGGCCGACGAGGAAGGCGAAGTAGCCCGCAGTGGAGACGGCACCGACCCGTGCCGCCGCGTCGCGCGGATGGTCGCCCGCCGCAGAAACGGTGACGGGGAAGCCGAGTGAGGCGCCCAGCCCCCACAGGACCGTGGCGGCGCCCGCCATCAGGGGGCTGGGCGAGACGATCACCACCAGCAGCCCCAGGGCGGCGGTCACGGCGCTGATCCGGACGACCAGGACCCGGCCGAAGCGTTCAAGGACGGGTCCGCCGGCGAACCGGCCGAGGGTCATCGAGGAGGCGAAGACCAGGAAGGTGAGCGACCCGGCCGTGGCGCTGACGTGGTAGCCGTCCACCATGAGCAGCGGCAGCCAGTCGTTGGCGGCCCCTTCCGCGAAGGCCATGGCCAGGACGATCACCCCGATGAGGACGAGGCGCCGGTCCCGCCACACCGTCAACTGGCCCCGCCACCCGCCAGGTCCGGAGGTGCCCGCCGCCTCCTTGCCCGTGCCGTGCGGGATCGCGCGGACGGCCCGCACCCCGGCAGCGGCGATGAGGGCCGCGACGGCGGCCAGATGCCATCCGACGGGGAACGCGGCCGCGGTCAGCGCCATGCCCAGCAGCGCCCCGATGACGGTGCCCAGGCTGAAACAGCCGTGCAGCACCGGCAGGACGGGCCGCCCGATGACGCTCTCGACGGCCGCGCCCTCGATGTTGAAGGCGACCTCGGCCAGCCCCATCCCACCGCCGAACAGGGCCAGTCCACCGAAGACCCCGCCCGCCAGCGACAGGCTCGTGCCGGCGGCGATGACCAGCAGGCCGGCAACGATCAGCGCCGCTCCCACGCTGATGGCCGCCCGGCCCCCGTAGCGGCGCACGAGCGGGCCGGAGGACATGACACCGGCCATCGAGCCGGTGGACAGCCCGAACAGCACCAGCCCCATGGAGCCGGTGGACACATCGAGTCCGTCCCTCACCGCCGGGGTACGTGCCACCCACGAGGCCACTCCGGTGCCGGCGGCGAGCATGAAGAGGAACAGGGCGGCACGCCAGCGGCGCGTAGCGGCATCCATGGCAGCGGGGCCTCAGCAGACTGATCGGAGAGCGGAACACATCGAAGAGAGCGGAACAACAAGAGCGTACGATCGTACACCTAGAGTGTACGCTCGTACCCATGACGGACCACTTCGCGGGAGACCCGCGTACGAACCATGAACGGATGCTCGCCGGGGACCTCTACATCGCCGACGATCCCGACATCGTGGAGGCCCAGCGGCGCGCCGTGCGGCTGGCCGCCCGCTACCTGGCCGCCTACACCGAGGACCCGGACGCGGCACAGCCCGTCGTCGCCGAACTCCTCGGCGGTGTGGGTGCCGGTGCGCACATCCGGCCGCCGCTGTACGTCGACTACGGCACGTACATCACGGTCGGCGAGGACACGTTCATCAACTACAACCTCACCGCCCTGGACGTCGCCCCGATCACCATCGGCCGCGACTGCCAGATCGGGCCGAACGTCCAGCTGCTCACCCCCACCCACCCGGTGGAGCCGGAGCCGCGCCGGGACAAGCTGGAGGCGGCCAAGCCGATCACGATCGGCGACAATGTCTGGCTCGGCGGCGGGGCGATCGTGCTGGCCGGTGTGACCATCGGGGACAACAGCGTCATCGGCGCGGGAGCCGTCGTCACCAAGGACGTCCCCGCCAATGTGGTCGCCGTGGGCAATCCGGCCCGGGTGATCCGCTCGATCCAGAAGAGGGAAGCACCGTGGCGACCGGACAGAACGACCCCGAGCGGCGGGAGCGCATCATCACCGCCGCGCTCGACCTGATCGCACAGGAGGGGGTCGCCGGGACCTCGCACCGCAAGGTCGCCGCCCTCGCCGGTGTACCGCTCGGCTCGATGACGTACCACTTCGGCGGCATGGACGAGCTGCTGCGGGAGGCGTTCACGCGCTTCTCCAGCAGCATCGTCGCCGTCTTCGAGGAGCGTCTCGGCGCCGCGACCACGCCCGACGAGGCGCGGGAGGCGGTCGCCGATCTGGTCCACCACCTGTCCGGGGGCAACCAGCGCGAACTGGTCCTCACCCACGAGCTGTACACCCTCGCGGCCCGCAAGCCCGCCTACCGCGAGCTGACCCGGGAGTGGATGCGCCGCAGCCGCGTCGCCCTGGAGTGGCACTTCGACCCGGCGACGGCCCGGCAGCTGGACGCGCTGATCGAGGGTCTGTCCATCCACCGCGCCCTGGAGACCGAACCGCACGACCGTGCCCTGACCGTCGAGGCGATCGCCCGCATCACACAGGCCGGCGGCGCGCGTTCCTGATCCACCCCCAAACCCCCTGGCCGGCGCCCCACCTGACCAAGGCGCCGGCCAGGGAACAGGGGATCAGGATTCGGCGGAAGTCGCACGGGGGGCGGTGAACATCATCTTCTGAACCCAAGCGCACCCCGAACTGAGCGCAGACCGGGTCAATTGCCATTCCGATGGCGTTAATTGTTGCGAACATCGAGATCTATTGAGGCTCCTGTTGCACACCTCTTGACGTTTCCCGGGTGACAGCGGAACCATCAACTCCCGTCGGAGAGCGCTCTCTTGGCGCTCACCGAGAGCTCGTCGTGTCACCCGTACCACGACTCAGGAGACGTACGTCTATGCATGTTCCCCCCACGGAAACCCTCACAACTCCCCCCACGGGAACCCCCACCGCGTCGCGTCGCCGGCGCCGGACCCGCTCGTTCGGGTTCGCCGCGTTCGCCGTTTCGCTGCTCATGGCCGTCCCCACGGCGCAGACCGCCTTCGGTCAGGACGCGCAGGCCATCGAGGGCGGCGGCGATCTCGGCCCGAACGTCCTGGTCTTCGACCCGTCGACGCCGAATATCCAGGCCAAGGTCGACGAGATCTTCAAGCAGCAGGAGTCGGCGCAGTTCGGTACCGGCCGCTACGCGTTGATGTTCAAGCCGGGCACGTACAGCAACATCAACGCGCAGATCGGCTTCTACACCTCGATCGCCGGTCTCGGGCTCAAGCCCGACGACACCACGTTCAACGGTGATGTGACCGTCGACGCCGGCTGGTTCAACGGGAACGCCACGCAGAACTTCTGGCGTTCGGCGGAGAACCTCGCGCTCAACCCGGTCAGCGGCACGGACCGCTGGGCCGTCTCGCAGGCCGCACCCTTCCGCCGGATGCACGTCAAGGGCGGGCTCAACCTCGCACCCAACGGCTACGGCTGGGCGAGCGGCGGGTACATCGCCGACAGCAAGATCGACGGCCAGGTCGCACCGTACTCGCAGCAGCAGTGGTACACCCGCGACAGCACCATCGGCAGCTGGGGCAACGGCGTCTGGAACATGACGTTCTCCGGCGTCGAGGGCGCACCCGCCCAGAGCTTCCCCAACCCCCCGTACACCACGCTGGAGAACACCCCGGTCTCCCGCGAGAAGCCGTTCCTCTACCTCGACGGCAACGACTACAAGGTGTTCGTCCCCGCCAAGCGCACCAACGCACGCGGCGTCTCCTGGAACGGCACACCGCAGGGCGAATCCATCCCGCTGGACCAGTTCTACGTGGTCAAGCCCGGCGCCTCCGCCGCCACCATCAACGCGGCCGTCCAGCAGGGCCTGCACCTGCTGTTCACACCCGGCATCTACCACGTCGACCAGACCATCAACATCGACCGCGCCAACACCGTCGTCCTCGGTCTGGGCCTGGCCACGATCATCCCGGACAACGGCGTCACCGCCATCAACGTCGGCGACGTGGACGGCGTGAAACTCGCCGGCCTGCTCGTCGACGCCGGTCCGCAGAACTCCCAGGTGCTGGTCCAGGTCGGCCCCGACGGCGCATCGGCCGACCACTCGGCGAACCCCACCACCGTCCAGGACGTGTTCGTCCGCGTCGGCGGCGCGGGAGCCGGCAAGGCCACCACCGCCATGGTGATCAACAACGACGACACGATCGTCGACCACACCTGGCTGTGGCGCGCCGACCACGGCGACGGCGTCGGCTGGGAGACCAACCGCTCCGACTACGGCCTCCAGGTCAACGGCGACGACGTCCTGGCCACCGGGCTGTTCGTCGAACACTTCAACAAGTACGACGTCCGCTGGTCCGGCGAAAGGGGCAAGACGATCTTCTTCCAGAACGAGAAGTCGTACGACGCCCCCAACCAGGCAGCCGTCCAGAACGGTGACACCAAGGGATACGCGGCCTACAAGGTCGACGACTCCGTCACCACCCACGAAGGCTGGGGCCTGGGCAGCTACTGCTACTACAACGTCGACCCGACCATCCGCCAGGACCACGGCTTCGAGGCCCCCGTAAAGCCCGGCGTGAAGTTCCACGACCTGCTCGTCGTCTCACTCGGCGGCCAGGGCCAGTACGAACACGTCATCAACAACACCGGAACACCCACCTCCGGCACCACCACCGTCCCGTCCAACGTGGTGTCCTTCCCGTAGGAATGTGAACCATGCCGGAGTCCGGTCGCCGCAGCGCGTCCGGTCTCCGCTCCCCGCGAAGCAGTGCGCCCCGTCATTCCCTGGCGGGGCGCACTGCTGTCAGGCCCGGCCGCATGGGCGATTCACTGATCCCTACGGTTCCCCGCGAACACCGCCACCGCGCCCGCCAGCAGTGCCCAGAGAACGTAGACCGTCCACGCTCCGCCGGTCGTCCACGGGAAGAGTTCGTTGGAGCGCTGCATCTCCGTGCTCGTCAGGCGCTCCCACGCGCTGAACGGCAGGGTGTGCTGGAGCACCGCCGTCAAGTGGCGGCGGTCGCTCAGCACCATGGGGAGCAGGAGCAGCACCACGACGCAGCCGACTATGGAGCCCCCGGTGTGGCGGATCACCGTGCCGATCGCCAGACCGGCCAGCGCGGCCAGCGGCGCGAGGAGTGCGGAGGCCACGACGAGGCGCAGGGCCCCGGGGTGATCGAGGGGGACCGAGGCGTTCCGGCCGGAGAGGATTGCCTGGGTCGATGCGAACGAGACCCCGGCGACCAGTGCGCCGAAGACGGTGGTGACCGCTGCGAGCACGAGCACCTTGGCCGCCATCACCGAGCGCCGGGCCGGGACGGCG
Source organism: Streptomyces sp. NBC_00876 (assembly GCF_045207435.1). Lineage (NCBI taxonomy): Bacteria > Bacillati > Actinomycetota > Actinomycetes > Kitasatosporales > Streptomycetaceae > Streptomyces > Streptomyces sp. NBC_00876. Next base: position 5,594,068 of record NZ_CP108800.1, on the reverse strand, counting down.
GTGAACGTGGTGCGGATCAGCCCGGTGCCGTACTCACCGGTGACCGATACGGCGCCGATCGCGGCGACGGCCAGGACCAGCACCATGGCGGAGTTCGTGGTGAAGGCGTCGACGAGCGGGATGCCGAGGGTGACGAAGTCGCTCCGGCCGGACGCGTCGTACTGGTACCAGTACTTGTAGTGGTCATAGGCCGTACCCACGTTGAACGCTATGACGGCCAGCGCGGTGAGCGCGTACATCCAGGGTGTCGAGCGCAGCGACCACGTCTTCAGCCACTCGGCGGCCAGCAGGTCTCCGAAGCGGGCGCGGGGTTCGTCCCGCGTCACGCGGCCGGCGGGTGCGGTCGGGGCGGTGGCCGTGGTCATCGGGGATCTCCTGCGGGGTATTCGACGCTGTCTGCGGTCAGTTCCATGAACGCCTCCTCCAACGAGGCGCCGAGCGTGGTCAGTTCGTGGAGCAGGACGCGGTGGCGGAGGGCGAGCTCACCGATCCGGACGGCGGGCAGACCGGTGACCGTGAGCCGGTCGCCGTCGGGGACGACCGAGGCTCCCTCCGCGGTGAGGAGCGGGGTGAGGGCGCCGGCGTCGGGGGTGCCCACGGTCACGCTCAGCCGGGTACTGCGCGCGGCGAACGCGGTCAGGCTCTCGGCGGCGATGAGCTCGCCGCGGCCGATGACGACGAGCCGGTCGGCGGTGTTCTCCATCTCCGTCATCAGGTGGCTGGAGACGAACACCGTGCGGCCCTCGGCGGCGAGGCGGCGGAACAGCCCGCGCACCCACAGCACCCCTTCCGGGTCGAGGCCGTTGAGCGGTTCGTCGAAGAGCAGCACCGGTGGGTCGCCGAGCAGCGCGGTGGCGATCCCTAGGCGCTGGCGCATGCCGAGCGAGAAGCCGCCTATGCGGCGGCGGGCCGCTGCGGCGAGGCCCACTTCCTGGAGGAGTTCGTCGACCCGGGCACGCGGGATGCTGTTGCTGCGGGCCAGCATGGCGAGGTGGGCGCGGGCAGTGCGGCCGCCGTGGACATCGCCCGCGTCGAGGAGGGCCCCGACGTGGCGCAATCCGCGTGCGTGGTCGCGGAACGGCCGGCCCTGGAGGGTGGCCGTTCCGGCGGTGGGTTCGACCAGCCCCAGAAGCATGCGCAGGGTGGTGGTCTTGCCGGCCCCGTTGGGTCCGAGGAAGCCGGTGACCTCGCCCGGCCGTACGGTGAAGGTGAGGTCCTTGACGGCGGTGGCGGTGCCGTATCGCTTGGTGAGTCCGTTGACTTCGATCACGGTTCCAACGGTGCCTTCCGCCACCGCCGTTCGTCGTCGGACCACCGCTGACATCTGCCGGGGCCAGGTGTCGACCGTGGGTGTACAACCGTGGTCCGATGCCGGGCCGGGCGGGGGTGGCTACGATCGGCGCATGTCCTCAACGCCCTCGTCGCCCCTGCTCAAGCGCGTGCCGCCGGGTTGGTGGGTGGGGTCGGCCTGGTACGCGGGCGTGCTGCTCACCTTCCTCGTGCGGGTCCGGCTGCCCGGCGAGTACGAGCCGTCCGTCCGGGCCGGGGTCGTCTTCTACCGGTGGGACGGTCTGCTGACCCAACTGCTCGCCACGGCCCTGGCGGCCAGTGGCTGCCTGGTGCTGGAGCGGCGTCCGCTGAAGGGTCTGGCGCTGATCCTGGGTGCCTCCGCGCTCGCCACCACCTCGCTGAGCGTGGCGGAGATACCACTCGCCCAGTTCCTGGCCGCCGACGCGGCCCTGTACTTCATCGCGGCCTCCCGGCCGAACAGGACCGGACTCGCCGCCCTCGGCATGTCGCTCGGTGTCGTCGCCGGCTTCCTGGCGCTGCGGCTGCTGGCCGGGTGGCCGGTGGGCACGTCGGCGGGGCTGGTCGTCGCCCTGACCGCGGTCGTCGCCTGGCTGGTGGGCCGCGCGGCGTACGAGGCGCGCCGGCACGACGAGAATCTGAACGCGCGGGCCGCCGAACAGGCGGTAGTTGCGGAGCGGTTGCGCATCGCCCGCGAGATGCACGACTTGGTCGCGCACAGCGTCGGCATCATCGCCCTCCAGGCGGGTGCCGCGGCCCGCGTCGTGCACACCCAGCCGGACGCCGCGCGCGAGGCGATGAGCGCGGTGGAGATCGCGGGCCGCGAGACGCTGTCGGGGCTGCGCCGGATGCTCGGTGCGCTGCGGGAGTCCGAGCCGGGGTACGAGGGGGCGGAGCGGGGGGCCGCGCCGCTGCGCCCGGCGGAGGGTCTCGCCGATGTCGACCGGCTGGCGAGGACCACGACGGCGGCCGGGGTCCGGGTGGATGTGGGGTGGCGGGGCGAACGGCGGCCGCTGCCGCCGGACATCGATCTGTCGGCGTTCCGCATCATCCAGGAGTCGGTGACCAATGTGGTCCGTCATGCCGCCACCGATTCCTGCCGGGTGTCCGTCGGGTACGGCGCCGAGGAGCTCACGATCGAGGTCGCGGACAGCGGCCGGGGTGCCGGCGGTTCCACGCCCGCCGGGTTCGGCCTGGTCGGGATGCGGGAGCGGGTCGCCCTGCTGCACGGCGAGTTCAGTGCCGCCCCGCGTCCGGACGGCGGCTTCCTGGTGACGGCCCGGCTGCCGGTTCCCGCCGCCACGCCCACCTCCGCGCCCACCTCCGCCTCCACCTCCAGCTCCGCGCCCTCGTCCAGCTCCGCCTCCGCCTCTACCTCCAGCTCCGCGCCCTCGTCCAGCTCCGCCTCCGCCTCCGCCGTCGCGCCCACGCCCCCGTCCACCTCCGCGCCCGCCTCCGCCGTCGCGCCCACGCCCCCGTCCGCCTCCGCGCCCGCCTCCGCCTTCACCTCCACCTCCACTGCCGCGCCCGCCCCCACCTCCACCTCCACGCCCGTCTCCACCCCCACGCACACCTCCACCCCCGCGCCCGCGCCCGCCTCCGATGGAGAAGCGGCATGACTGAACCCACGACCGCAGCCGTGGCGCCGATCCGTGTCGTGCTCGCCGACGACCAGCCGCTGGTGCGTACCGCGTTGCGCATGGTCATGGCCGACACCGCCGGCATCGACGTCGTCGGCGAGGCGGGCACGGGCGACGAAGCGGTACGGCTGACCGCCGAACTCGCCCCGGACGTCGTCGTGATGGACATCCGGATGCCGGGGCTGAACGGCATCGAGGCCACCGAACGGATCGCCGCCGGTTCCGGCGCCACGCATGTGGTGGTCCTGACGACGTTCGACGACGACGACTACGTGTACGGCGCCCTGCGCGCCGGCGCGGCCGGGTTCCTGGTCAAGGACATGGCGCTGGACGACATCCTGGCGGCGGTACGGGTGGTGGCCGCCGGGGACGCCCTGATCGCGCCGAGCGTCACCCGGCGGCTGATCAAGGACTTCACGAGCCGCCCCGCCGCCGCCTCGCAGGCGCGGCCGCTCACGGCGATCACCGACCGGGAGCGTGAGGTGCTGGTGCTGGTCGGCAGCGGGCTGTCCAACGCGGAGATCGCCGAGCGGCTCTTCATCAGCGTGGCCACGGCCAAGACCTATCTGACCCGGCTGCTCGCCAAACTCGGCGCCAGGGACCGGGTGCAGCTCGTCATCATCGCGTACGAGGCGGGGCTGGTGTCACCGGCCCGGTGAGGCCGCCCGGGCCCCGGGCCGGGGGCTGCTGCCGGCCCCGCCGGGGCCCCGGTGAACAGGCCCTACAGCCAGCCCTTCTCACGGGCCATCCGGACCGCCTCCGCACGGTTGCGCGCCGCCATCTTCTGGATCGCCATGGAGAGGTAGTTGCGGACCGTGCCCTGGGACAGGTGCAGTGCGGCGGCGATCTCCGCATTGGTCGAGCCGTCCGACGCCGTGCGCAGCACCTCGCGCTCCCGTTCGGTCAGCGGGCTCGCGCCGTCGGCGAGGGCGGCGGCCGCGAGGGTGGGGTCGATGACGCGCTGGCCGGCGAGCACCTTGCGTACCGCTTCGGCCAGTTGGGACGCCGGTGCGTCCTTCACCAGGAACGCGTCCGCGCCCGACTCCATCGCCCGGCGCAGATAGCCGGGGCGGCCGAACGTCGTGACGACGACGACCTTGACGTCCGGGAGGGCGCGACGCAGCTCCGCCGTCGCCTCGATGCCCGTCATGCCGGGCATCTCGATGTCCAGAAGGGCGACGTCGATGGCGTGTTCCCGGGCGGCGGCCAGCACCTCGTCCCCGCGGGCGACCTGGGCGACGACCTCGATGTCGGGTTCCAGGCCGAGGAGCGCCGCGAGGGCCTCGCGCACCATGGACTGGTCCTCGGCGAGGAGGAGTCTGATCATGCTCATTCCGGGGATCCTAGGCCGGAACCGAGCGGAACGCTGAGGACCATGGTGAAGCCTTTGCCCGAGCGGGGGTGGGTGGACCGCGTGGCCAGGGTCCCGTCGACCGTGGCGAGGCGTTCGGCGATGCCGGTGAGTCCGTTGCCCGGCGCCTTACCGGAGGCGCCGCGGCCGTCGTCGGCGACGGTGAGTTCGAGGACCCTGCCGTCGAGCGTCTGGCGTGGGGCGAGGGTGACGGTGCAGCGCCCCGCGCCGCTGTGGCGTACGACGTTGGTGACGGCTTCCCGCAGGGCCCAGGCGAGCACCTCCTCCGGCTTCTCGGGCAGGTCGTCGGGGGCCTCGGCCGGGATGTCGGCGTCGATTCCGGCGGCGGCGAGTGCGGTCCGGGCCCCGGCCAGTTCGCCGGGGAGGGTCGGCCTGCGGTAGCCGGTGACGGCGCTGCGTACGTCCACCAGGGCCTGGCGGCTGACCTGTTCGATGTCGGCGACCTGTTCGGCAGCCCGGTCCGGGTGGTCGGGGAGCATCCGGCCGGCCAGTTCGCTCTTGAGGGTGATCAGGGAGAGGGAGTGTCCGAGCAGGTCGTGCAGGTCCCGGGCCAGCCGCAGCCGCTCCTCGTTGGCGGCGAGCTGGGCGACGGTGGCGCGGGCCTCGCGGAGCTGGATCGTGGTGCGGATCATCTGCCGGACGCCCGTCATCGCGAAGCCGCCGAGCAGCGCCGGGAAGACGAGTGCGGTGACGATCTCGCGGGGGTGTTCGCCGGTCAGGCCGATGGCGACCAGGACGGCGGTGACGACCGGGATCAGCCAGCGGGCGGTCTCCAGGGGCAGGGTGGCCCCGACGGAGACCGAGACGTACACGAACAGCACCAGCCACGGGGTGCCCATCGTCAGGGACAGGACGACGGACAGGACCCCGAGGAAGGCGATCGCGGCGCGGACCCGGACCGGGTCGAGCGCCTTCGATGTGTGGCGGTAGACCAGGAGCAGATAGCTGCCGACGAAGACCAGCAGCCCGAGGGTGCCGAGCGCGGTGGCCCACGGGGTGTGGCCGCCGTCGAGGAGGTCCTTGACGGGCGCGCTCATGAAGGCGAGCCAGATCCCGATCCACAGGGCCTTGATCCCCATCTGCCTGCGGTTCTCCGGCGGGCGCCCGATACCCACGGCCGTCTCGTCCTCGTTCACGCCTTCAGGGTGTCCTTCCGGTAGAGCCAGGCCGCGCCGCCCGCGAAGAGCAGGAAGTAGACGCAGAGGATGGCGACGTCCTTGGCGTGCGGCGCACCGCCCATCTCGACGGCCTGGCCGAGTGCAGCGTACGCGTGGGTGGGCAGCCACTCGGAGACGTTCTGGAGCCACTGCGGGAAGGTCGCGCTCGGCATCCACAGGCCGCCGAGGATCGAGAGCACGAAGTAGATGATCATCGTGATCGGGCGGACCGCGTCCCCGCTGGCGAGGTAGCCGATGGCGACCCCGAGCGCCGCGAAGACCAGCGAACCGGCCCAGATGACCCCGGCCAGGGCGAACCACTGCCACAGGTCGAACCGGACGTGCTTGACGGAGGCGGCGACGAGGAAGACGACGACGATGCAGGGCAGCGTGACCATCGCGGCACTGGCGATCTTCGCCAGGACGTAGCCGCGGCTGGGCAGTGCGGTGAGCCGCAGCTGGCGGACCCAGCCCTTCTCGCGCTCCTTGGCGATGCGTTCGCTGTTGCCCATCAGGACGGCGGTCAGGGCGCCGAAGGAGGCCATCGAGACCATGAAGAAGGACTGCAGGGTCAGATCGGTGTGCGGCACCTTGTCGGTGGTGTTCTGGGTGCCGGAGATCAGCAGGTAGATCACCGACGGGTAGATGACCGAGAAGAACATGAACTTCTTGTTCCGCAGGGTGCGGGTCACTTCGAGCCTGATGAGCGCCCATGAGAAGAAATTCATCATGCGGTCCTGGCCTCCTCGGCCTCGGTGATGGCGACGAAGGCCTGTTCCAGGCCGAGTCCGGCGACCTCGAGCTCGCGCGGGTACAGGCCCAGCCCGTAGACGGCGTGCACGGTGGCGTCGGCGTTGTGCGACTGGATGCGGACGCGGTGGCCGCTGATGTCGAGCGCGGCGAGGAACGGCAGGGCGCGCAGGGCCGCTTCGTCGACCGCGCCCTGAAGCTCGAAGGAGATCCGGCGGGCCCCGGCCATCGCCTTGATCTCGGCGGCGGTGCCGTCGGCGAGGAGCCGGCCCTTGTGCAGGACCAGGACGCGGTCGGCGATCGCGTCGGCCTCCTCCAGGTAGTGGGTGGCGAACAGGACGGTACGGCCCTGATCGGCCTGCTCGCGCATGGTGGCCCAGAAGGCCTGGCGGGCGGTGACGTCCATCCCCGTGGTCGGCTCGTCGAGCACGATCAGGTCGTTGGCCCCGGCGGTGGCGAGGGCGAACCGTACGCGCTGCTCCTGGCCGCCGGAGAGCTTGTTGACCATCCGGCCGGCGATCGGCGCGATGCCGGCCCGGGCCAGCACCTCGTTCACCGGGTAGGGGCTGGGGTGTAGATCGCAGACGAGCCCGACCAGTTCCGCGACGGTGACGTCCTCCATCAGGCCGCCGGACTGCAGCATGGCGCCGACCCGGCCGGCGGCGATGGCCGCCTGCGGGGTCGTACCGAACAGGCGGACCGTGCCGGAGTCGGCGGTGCGCAGCCCGAGGAGGAGGTCGAGGGTGGAGGACTTGCCGGCGCCGTTCGGGCCGAGCAGGGCCACGGTCTCGCCGGGGTACAGGTCGAGGGTGAGTCCGTCGACGGCGCGTACGTCTCCGTAGGCCTTGCCGACCTGGTCGAAGCTGACCACGGCGGTCTTCGCCACGGTGACTTCGGGGGCTGTCGTTGTCATGTGTCCAGCCTGGCGAAGCGGGGGCGCGCCCGGCAGGGTCACGGGTCGTGGATCCGGGATGACAGATGTCATGCCGTACGTGTGAGAGCCGGCCCGCACCCCACTGTCCCGAACCCCACCACCCCGAACCCCGCCACCCCCGAACCTCACCTCCCCGAACGCCACCGCCCCCGGCCGGAAGTCCGGTCGGGGGCGGTGGGTGTGGCGGGTGGGGCAGGGTCAGCCGTTGCCGCCGAGGTCGATCGTGACGGTCCGCTCGGCCTGGGTCTTGCCCATCAGCGCGCCCTTCATGGCGAAGGCCACGTCGTCCGCGCTGAGCTGGTGCTTCGTACCGTTGCCCTTGGTGATCATGATGCCGTCGAAGACGCCCTCGCAGAGGGTGTCGATGGCCTTCTTGTCGTAGTGGTCCACGAGCTTGCCGTCGATCGGCACCATCGAGAGGATCTTCGGCAGCGACTTGGCCGGGCCGAACTGGATCTCCTTCGGCCCTGCCTTGATCGTGATCAGGCCGGACATCGCGGGCTCCGCGAACTCCTTCATCGCCCGGTCGATCTCGGCCTGGCTGATGGTGGGTTCGGTGCTGGTGACGGGCAGCTCGACGATGTTCGCCTTGCCCGTCTGGACCTGGGCGCGGTAGGCGTCGCGTACGGACACCATCGACTGGTTGACGTCGAGCGCCTGGCCCGCCTTGCCCGGGACGGCGACGGCCTTGCCCGGGACGAACTTGACCGTGCCGTCGTTGGCCGAGCCCGAGGCGCCCGCCAGGTCCTTCAGCGCGACGCCGAGCTTCTCCTCGTCGACCGGGATCACCGGGTCGACCGCGCGCCGGCCGCCGAAGAGGGAGCCGATGACGGAGACCGGGTTGTAGTCGCTGCCCGCCGCCGCGCGCACGGTGGCCTGGCTGTCCAGGGAGAGTCCGGCCCGGTCCGGGGCGAGCTCCGACTTCTTGCCGTCCACGCTCAGCTGGAGCGCGGCCTTGGCACGTTCACCGAGTGCGGCGTCCAGCTTCTCGACGCCGTCCTCCTTCGTGCCGCCGCCGATGTCGACGCCGAGGACGGTGGTGCCCTTGGGGACGTCCGAGTGGTTCATCAGCAGCCCGGCGCCGTACGTGACCCCGAGCAGGCAGACGGCCGCCACGGCGAGCAGCACCAGCTTCGAGCGGCCCTTCTTCGCCGGGGCGCTCGTCCGTGCGGGCGCCGGGGCGGGACGGGCGGCGGGCTCGGAGCCCTCGTCGGTGAACCCGCCCGGTCCGGTGCCCATCGGGTTGTCCGGCATCCGCGGGGTGAGGTCCGGACCCCGGAACGGCGACGGGGGCTTCGTGGAACGGCGCTCCGACGGCACGACGGGGATGCCGCTGTTCAGCGTCTCGCCCGAGACGTTGCCGCCGGGGCCGGCGGCGGACGGCGGGAACTGCGGGGTGAGCACCGCGGTGTCGTCGGACATCCGCGGCGGCACGCCGCCCGGCCCGCCGGGGCCCTGCGGACCGGGGCCGGCCTGGCCCGGGGCCGCCGGACCCTGGCCGAAGGGACCGGGTCCGCCGAGGTCCGGGGTGAGGGCAGAGGTGCCGGTGGCCGGTCCCGTGGTGGGGCCGGCCGGGCCCGGCGTACGGACACCGAGGTTCGGCGTGGGGCGCTCCGCCCCCGGGGCGTCGGCGCCGAAGTCCGGGCCGGGCGCACCCGGCTGCGGACCGTCCGAGAAGTAGGGCAGATCGGCGCGGGGACCCGTGGGCGGGGTCACCGGGCCGTCCGGCCGGCCGCCGGGGGCTGCCGCGCCACCGGCGGAGAAGCCCGCACCGTCCGAGGCGCCGCCCGGCGAGGACTTGCGCGGCGCGAACCAGTCGCTGCCGCCCTTCTCCTTGGCCGGCTTCTCCGGGGCGGGTTCCGCCGCGGCGGAACCCTCTCCGGTGCCGGGGCCCTGCGCATCCGGCGTCCCCGGCGCGGAGGCACCCGGGCGCGGGGTGGAGCCGGTGCGCTCGCCGCCGGATCCGTCGGCGTCGCTCATGGGCGTACGCATGACGACCGGCGGGATGGGACGCGAGCCCGGAATGTTGATCCGGATGCGCGTCGTCAGCGTCGTCTCGGTTCTCGGCTCTTCGGGCTGAGGCGGATCCGCAGCCTCCGGGGACTCCTCCGGGGCGTCCTGCGAAGGGTGCAGCGACGGATACTGGCGGGATCCGTACGGCGGCGTACCCGAGGGGTACGCGGCTCCCCCGCGGCCCTGGGGCCCGGAGGACGAACTGTCAGTTTCACGACTCAAAGCAGGTTCTCCCGATTGGCTCCGCCGCCCGTACTTCCCCCGTGCCGCAGGCCGGGGGACGGCTAGGCGCGCGAACCACCATACTGGCCGCGGCCGACAGACACCCCGCGACCGGGGGAAACGGCTGCGCACCCCCCGGACGGACAGGGGGCATTACGGGACCGGACGTGGCACATTACTTGCCAGGTCGGCCGTTGTCGGCCCCCAGTTGGGGCGACCGCGACAGGGTGGCGCAGATCACAGCGACGGCCATCCCGCCCAGCAGGAAGAGGGCGAGGCCCAGTTCGTCACCGAATACGTAGTCCCCCTCAGGTCGTCCCATGAGCAGAACAATGACCGAAATCAGCCATCCCGCGGCGGGCGCCAGAGCCCCCGGCTGCGTCCCCATCAGACGGCGGCCACCGTGGAAGAGGCCGGCGCAGGCGAGCAGCGCGAGCAGCAACCCGCCGGGAAACCAGGCGGCTTGGACCAGCGTCCCGGCGATCCCGACGAGAGCCCCGAGGACCGCGAGGCCCAGCAGCGCGGCGATCCGGCCGGGGTTGAGGGGCGCGGCCAGGCCGGTGGCCGGAATGTCCTTGGGGGGCGCTTCGGTCCGCGTCGCCCGCGACCTGCTGCTCACTGCTCCGCCTCCGGCAGTCCCGCGAAGAGATCCTTCTCGATTGTTCCCTCGGGAGCGCCCGGGGTGCCGCTCACCAATTCGTAGTACTCGGTGGTGAGAACAGGCTGTCCCAGATCGTTCGACAGAGCGAAGAAGGGGCCCTTCAGCGCGATCTGAGTGGCGTGCGCCCGCATGGCCGCGGTCTTCGCCTCCTCGTGTCCGGCGCCGTCGACCTCGGTGGTGATCAGGGTGTCGTTCACCACACCCGGTACGTCGTCGATCGCGGCGATGCCCGGGAAGGCGTCGGGGGCGGTGGCCCGCAGCCGGGCGAAGGCGTCCTCGGCGACCGTGCGCGGCACCCGGTTCCAGTAGATCTTGGCGATGGTGTGCGGGGCGCCGGAGCCGGGGGTGTGCGCGGGGTCGGCGGCCAGTTCCGCTGCCCGCATCGCGACCCGGTGGGCCTGGATGTGGTCGGGGTGCCCGTAGCCCCCGTCGGGGTCGTACGTGACCAGGACCTGGGGGCGCACCTCACGGATCACCTCCACGAGGTACCCGGCGGCCTCGTCGACACCGGCGGACCAGAAGGCGCCGGGGCGGTGGTTCTGCTCGACGCCCGTCATTCCGGAGTCCCGGTAACGGCCCGGACCGCCGAGGAAGCGGTGGTCGGTGACCCCCAGCTCCTTCATGGCCGCCGCGAGTTCACCCTGGCGGTAGGGGCCCAGGGCGTCGTCCCGGTCGGCGGCGAGGTGGGCGAGTGCGGGCGGGATGACCTCGCCCTCCTCGCCGAGGGTGCAGGTCACCAGCGTGACCAGGGCGCCGTCAGCCGCGTACCTGGCCATGGTGGCGCCGTTGTTGATCGACTCGTCGTCGGGGTGCGCGTGCACCAGGAGCAGACGCCGGGCGGGAAGGTCCGTCATGGGGACCACCCTACGAGCCGGGCGCCGGTGTCAGAACTTCATGCCCCCGATCATGCCGGCCACGTTCGTGGTCAGCTCGGAGATGGTGGGTGCGACGGACGAGCTGGCGAGGTAGAAACCGAGCAGCATGCAGACGACCGCGTGTCCGCCCTTCAGTCCGGATTTCCGGATCAGCAGGAAGACGACGATCGCCAGCAGCACCACCGCCGAAATCGAGAGCACCACGACGGTTCACCTCCATCTGTACGGTCGGGGACGGGCAGCACGCATGGAGCCAGCAGGTTCTTACCCACCGAGCGCTACGGATCATAACTATCCGTCGCAACGCATTGATCGGGGCACAGCAGCACGAGGGGCGCACGGACCGGGAGCGGCCGATAGGTTCGGCGCATGACTTCGCCAGAGATCACGTTCCCCAAGCAGTCGGCCCGGACGATGCGTTTCACCCTCGGAGCACCACGCGCGTTCACGGTTTCACCCGACGGTGAACGGGTGGTCTTCCTGCGCTCGGGGTCGGGCACCGACCGCTCGGGCCGGCTCTGGGTGCTGGACCTGAGCGACGGCGCCGCCCCGCGGGAGCGGGTCGTGGCGGACCCGGCGGTCCTGCTGGGCGGTTCGGCGGAGCGGCTGTCGGTGCAGGAGCGGGCCCGGCGTGAGCGGAGCCGCGAGGGCTCGTCGGGGATCGTCGGCTACGCGGTCGACGCGGCCGCCGAACTGGCGGCGTTCGCGCTCTCGGGGAAGGTGTACGTCGCGGAGCTGCGCGCCGGTACGGCGCGTGCGCTGCCCGTGCCCGGTCCGGTGATCGATCCGCGCCCCTCCCCCGACGGACGGCACATCGCCTATGTGTCCAAGGGCGCGCTGCGCGTGGTGGGGGCCGGGGGCGAGGAGGACAGGGCGCTCGCCGAGCCGGAGGACGACCAGGTCTCCTACGGCCTCGCGGAGTTCATCGCGGCCGAGGAGATGCAGCGTTCGCGGGGCTTCTGGTGGTCGCCGGAGTCGGACCGGCTGCTGGTGGCCCGGGTCGACGACAGCCCGGTGCGGCGGTGGTGGATCGCCGACCCCGCGCACCCGGAGCGCAAGCCGGCCGAGATCGCCTACCCGGCGGCCGGCACGCCCAACGCCGATGTGCGGCTCTTCGTCACGGACCTGGCCGGGGAGCGTACCGAAGTGGTGTGGGACCGGACCCGGTTCCCGTATCTGGCGCAGGTGCACTGGTCGTCGGGCGGGGCGCCGCTGCTGCTCGTGCAGGCCCGTGACCAGCAGAGCCAGCTCCATCTCGCGGTGGACCCGGAGACCGGGGCGACCCGGACGGTGCACGCGGACGAGGACCCGGTGTGGCTGGACCTGTTCCCCGGGGTGCCCGCGTGGGCGCCGGACGGGCGGCTCGTGCGGATCGCGGACGAGGGCGGGGCGCGGGTACTCGCGGTCGGCGACCGGCCGCTGACCGGGGCGCAGTTGCAGATCCGGGCGGTCCTGGACATCGGCGATTCGGACATCCTGGTGTCGGCGTCGGCGGGTGAGCTGGCGGCCGCGGCGGAGATCGGCGAGAGCCATGTCTACCGGGTCAACGAGCTGGGCGTGGAGCGGGTCTCGGAGGGCGCGGGCGTGCACTCCGCGGTCCGGTCCGGCGGCGTGACGGTGCTGGTCTCCACCTCCCTGGATCGGCCGGGAACGACCGCGCAGGTGTTCCGGGACGGGAAGCGGCTCGCCACCGTCGCGAACCACGCGGAGCAGCCGGTGCTGTCCGTCCGGGCGCAGCTCACCGAAGGGGGCGCACGCCGAATTCCGTGCGCCGTGATGCTCCCCACCGGCTACAAGGAATCGGATGGTCCGCTTCCGGTCCTGATGGATCCGTACGGCGGGCCGCACGGCCGCCGGGTGGTCGCCACCCACAACACGCATCTCACCTCGCAGTGGTTCGCGGACCAGGGCTTCGCCGTGGTCGTCGCGGACGGCCGGGGCACACCCGGCCGTTCGCCCGGCTGGGAGAAGGCGGTCAAGAACAATCTCACCCGCACCCTCGACGACCAGGTCGAGGCGCTGCACGCGCTCACCGAGCGGTTCCCGCTGGATCTGGACCGGGTGGCCATCCGGGGCTGGTCGTTCGGCGGGTTCCTGGCCGGCATGGCGGCGCTGCGGCGGCCCGACGTCTTCCACGCGGCGGTCGTGGGCGCCCCGGTGACCGACCAGCGGCTCTACGACACCCACTACACCGAGCGCTACCTCGGCGACCCCGCGACGCAGCCGGAGGTGTACGCGGACAACTCGCTGGTCACCGACGAGGGCCTGTCGCACGCCGCCGACCAGGTGCGGCCGATGATGATCATCCATGGTCTGGCGGACGACAACGTGGTGGTCGCGCACACACTGCGGCTGTCCTCCGCCCTGCTCGCCGCGGGCCGGCCGCACGAGGTGCTGCCGCTGAGCGGGGTGACCCACCTGACCCCGCAGGAGGAGGTGGCGGAGAATCTGCTGCTGCTCCAGGTGGACTTCCTGAAGCGGTCGCTGGCGCTCTAGAGAGGGCCGGCTACCAGCCCGGCGGCGGCTGCGAGGGCGGCGGGGGCGGTCCGAAGCCGCCGCCGCCCTGCGGGTATCCGTATCCGGGGGCGGGCGGCTGCCCGCTCCCGTACGGGCCGGGCTCCTGGCCGGGGGGCGGCACGGGGCCGTACCCGGGAGGCCCGTAGGCCGGCGGGCCGTAGCCGGGTCCCTGTCCGGATCCGTACGGGCCGGGGACGTCGGCGAAGCCCCTGGGGGCCAGCACGATCAGCACGGCCACCGCGACGAGGGCCTGGAAGAACCAGCTGACCAGCGTGAGCTGGGTCTCGGTCGGCAGCGAGCCGAAGTGGTCCATCAGCTTCAGGTCCACGGCCCGGACCAGGCCCAGCACCGCTCCGGGCAGCAGCAGCGCGGCGGCCACGAGGCCGAACGGCCGTGCGTGCACGGCGCGGAAGATGGCGCTCACCCCCGCGAACGCGCAGAACAGCACCAGCAGCACGGTGGTCCAGCCGGCCGGCGGATCGATCAGCGCATGCGGCACCTGGTCGCCGCCCACGTACCACTCGGGGAAGATCTCGGGGTACTTCACCACCTGGCGGATCTCCCAGGCGACCAGCACCGCTGCGGCCGCACCCAGCAGCAGGAAGGCCGTGATGCCCGCGCCGATTCCGGGCCTGGTGGGCGCCGGCTCGTAGGAGTCGGCAGGCGGCCTGCGGCCGGCCCCGGCGGTGATGATCAGCGCGATACCCGCCGCGAGTGCCACGAAGGCGCAGATCAGGGCCCGCGAGCGCAGGTCGTCGTCGTACGACGACTCCATCGCCTTGGTGCCGATGTTCCAGAGTCCGGGGAACTGCACGCCGAGCGTGATCACTCCGACGGCGACCAGCACGGTGGCGGCGACCGCGGAGCGCATCGCGGCGAAGGCGGCGGCCACATACACCACGAGGAGGACCACATCGATGGCCGAGGTCGTCGGCAGGACTTTCGGGCGGGCGCCGAGGAACCCGGCCCAATACCGCAGAAGTTGACCGAAATCAGCCCCCTTGGCATCCCGTATCAGCCAACTTGCGACGATCACCGCAAGCACACCGCACAGGACGGCTCCGGTGACTCTTGCTCCCCGCGTGAGTATCACCCGAGCGATACTCCACCGCGCCGGGCCGATCGACAAGGGGGCGATCGCGTCCGCGTCCCTCTCGGGCGACCGGCCGGGGGGCATGAAGCCCTCCGGCCGGTCCACGGCACCCGCACGGCCGTACGCTGTCCATGCTGACGGGTCCGTATATCGGACGTGAGACAGCCGAGTTGCCCGCGCGTTAACGGACCGGCCGGTCAGCTGATCCGGGTACTGCCGGAGGGCGGCGGCGGTTCGTCGTCCGTGCCCGCGGTCCCCGCGGACGGCGGCTCCTCGCCCTCGCCCGCGCTCCCTGCCGACGGCGGTGGCACCTCCTCCTCGGAGACCTGATCCGCCGGATGCGGGACCTCGTCCTCGGGGGCCTGATCCGCCGGCGGCGGCACCTCGTCCTCGACGGCCGACGACGCGGCCGGCGGCTCCGCCTGCGGCGGCCTGCGGGCCTCCCGGTCCACCTTCTCCACGTCCGGACCGGGCCCGGCCGCCCCCGGGCCGCCCTCGCCCTGCACCTGCTCCAGCCTCCCCTCCGGCGGCACCACCCGCTTCTCCTCAGCGAAGTGACAGGCCGAATCGTGCTTGGCCGCTGTCTCGGTCAGCCGGAAGACCGCCGGGACCGCCAGCAGCGGCACCTCCAGTTCGCACCGCTCCTGCGCCTTCCAGCAGCGGGTGCGGAAGCGGCAGCCGGACGGCGGGTGGGCGGGCGAGGGCACGTCGCCGTGCAGGATGATCCGCTCGCGGTACTCGCGCGCCATCGGGTCCGGCACCGGCACGGCGGAGAGCAGCGCCTGGGTGTACGGGTGCGTGGGGTGTTCGTAGATCTCCTCGTCCGTACCGATCTCGGCGAAGCGGCCGAGGTACATGACGCCGACGCGGTCGGAGATGTGCCGGACGATGGAGAGGTCGTGCGCGATGAACACGTAGCTCAGGTTGAACTCCGCCTGGAGCCGGTCCAGCAGGTTGACGACCTGCGCCTGGACGGAGACGTCGAGGGCGGAGACGGGTTCGTCGGCGACGATGATCTCGGGGTTGAGCGCGAGGCCGCGGGCGATGCCGATGCGCTGGCGCTGGCCGCCGGAGAACTGGTGCGGATAGCGGTTGATGTACTCCGGGTTGAGGCCGACGACGTCCAGCAGGTCCTGGACCTTGCGCCGGCGTTCCCCCTTCGGGGCGACCTCGGGGTGGATCTCGTACGGCTCCCCGATGATGTCGCCCACCGTCATCCGGGGGTTGAGGGAGGTGTACGGGTCCTGGAACACCATCTGGATGTTGCGGCGCACGGCCTTCAGGGCGCGGCCGGAGAGCTTGGTGACGTCCTCGCCCTTGTACCGGATCTCACCGGCCGTCGGCTGTTCCAGGTGAACCAGCATCCGGGCGACGGTCGACTTCCCGCAGCCGGACTCCCCCACGATGCCGAGGGTCTCGCCCGCCGCGAGGTCGAAGGAGACCCCGTCGACCGCCTTGACGGCACCGATCTGCTTCTTGATCAGGATGCCCTGGGTCAGCGGGTAGTGCTTGACGAGGTCGCGCACCTCCAGGATCGGTTCACCGCCCGCGAACGCGCTGCCCTCCCGCGACTTCGCCAGGAGGGTGCGTGCCACCTCGCCCTCTTCGCGCGCTTCCTTGCGCCCCGAGTGGTCAGCGTTCATCGAGCGTCTCCTTCCAGAAGTAGCAGGCGCTCTGACGGTGCTCGGCCACGTCGAACAGCGGCGGCACGTCGGTGCGGCAGATGTCCTGGGCCATCGGGCAGCGCGGGTTGAAGGCGCAGCCGGGCGGGATGTGCAGCAGGTTGGGCGGCAGACCCTTGATCGCGTACAGCTCCTGCCCCTTCTGGTCCAGGCGCGGGATCGATCGCAGCAGGCCCTTGGTGTACGGGTGCGCGGGCGCCCTGTAGATCTCGTGGACGGGTGAGGTCTCCACGATCCGGCCCGCGTACATGACCGCGATCTTGTCGGCGACGTCGGCGACGACGCCCAGGTCGTGGGTGATCAGGATCAGACCCATGTTGAGCTCGCGCTGGAGCTCCGCGAGCAGGTCCATCACCTGGGCCTGGACGGTGACGTCGAGGGCGGTGGTGGGTTCGTCCGCGATGATCAGCGAGGGCTCCAGGGCCAGCGCCATGGCGATCATGATGCGCTGGCGCATACCGCCGGAGAACTGGTGCGGGTAGTTGCCGACCCGCTCCTTGGCGGCCGGGATGCGGACCCGGTCCATCAGCTCGACGGCCTTGGCCTTCGCGTCCTTGCGGGACAGTCCGCGGTGCACGACGAACATCTCGCCGAGCTGCTCCCCCACGGTCAGCACGGGGTTGAGGGAGGAGAGCGCGTCCTGGAAGATCATGGCCATCTCCTGGCCGCGGATCTTCCGGCGCTCCTCCTTCTTGAGCTTCAGCAGGTCGCGGTCCTTGAAGAGGATCTCGCCGCCGCTGATCTTTCCCGGCGGCATGTCGAGGATGCCCATGATCGCCTGTGCGGTGACGGACTTGCCGGAGCCGGACTCGCCGAGCACGGCGAGCGTCTCGCCCTCGGCCACCGAGTAGTTGACCCCGTTGACGGCCTTGGCGACCCCGTCCCGGGTGTGGAACTCCACGTGCAGATCGCGCACTTCGAGCAACATGGCAGCGGACTCCTCAGCGCAGCTTGGGGTCGAGGGCGTCGCGCACCGCGTCGCCGAGCATGATGAACGCGAGCACGGTGACCGCCAGCGCGCCGGCGGGCCAGAGGAGCATGTGCGGGGCGTTGCGGATGTACTGGGACGCGGCGGAGATGTCGATGCCCCACGAGACGGCCGGTGGCTTCAGACCGACGCCGAGGAACGACAGGGTCGCCTCCAGGGAGATGTACGTACCGAGCGCGATGGTCGCGACGACGATCACCGGGGCGACGGCGTTGGGTGCGATGTGGCGCAGCATCATCCGCCCGTTGGAGGCGCCGAGCGCGCGGGCCGCCTGTACGTAGTCGTTGTGCTTGGCGGTGATGACGGAGCCGCGGGCGATGCGGGCGATCTGCGGCCAGCCCAGCAGCACGATGAAGCCGATCACGGGCCAGACGGTGGAGCTGGTCACCACGGAGAGGAAGACCAGGCCGCCGAGGACGACCGGGATGCCGAAGAAGACGTCGGTGAGGCGGGAGAGGATCGAGTCCCACCAGCCGCCGAAGAATCCGGCGAAACCGCCGAGGATGCTGCCGATCAGGGTGACGCCGATGGTCGAGCAGATGCCCACGGTGACCGAGTTCCGGGCTCCGTACACGACCCGGGTGTAGACGTCGCAGCCCTGGCCGTCGTACCCGAAGGGGTGGCCGGGCTGGGAGCCCTGCTGGGCCTTGTCGAGGTCGCAGTCGAGCGGGTCGCCGGAGGCGATGAGCTGCGGCCAGATCGAGATGATCACCAGGAACAGGATGATCAGCGCGGAGATGATGAAGACGGGGTTGCGGCGCAGGTCGCGCCAGGCGTCGGACCACAGGCTCTGCGGCTTGGTGCCGGGTCCCGTCCCCTCGGGGCCGCCGGGGGTTTTTTCGAGGCTGTCGCCCTCGTCGAGAGCGAGGTCCATCGTTCCGCCGGCTCCGGCCGACGAGATCGCCTCGTCCGGTGTCTGCTCAGGCATAGCGGATCCTCGGGTCGAGTACGGCGTAGAGCAGGTCGACGATCAGGTTCGCCGCCAGGAAGACAAGGACCAGGACGGTGACGAAGCCGACGACGGTCTGTGAGTTCTGGCGCAGGATGCCCTGGTAGAGCTGGTAGCCGACGCCATGGATGTTGAAGATCCGCTCCGTGACGATCGCTCCGCCCATCAGGGCGCCCACGTCCGTACCGATGAAGGTGACGACGGGGATCAGCGAGTTGCGGAGCAGGTGCCGGACGACCACGCGGCGCCTGGGCAGGCCCTTGGCGGTCGCGGTGCGGACGTAGTCGGCGCGGGCGTTCTCGGCGATCGAGGTCCGGGTGAGCCGGGTGACGTAGGCCAGCGACACGGAGGCGACCACGAGTCCCGGGATGATCAGCTCGTTGAACGGGGCCTCGGAGGAGACGGACGGTTTGATGACGCCCCATTCCACGCCGAGCAGGAGCTGGAGCAGCAGGCCGGTGACGAAGGTCGGGATGGAGATGACGACCAGGGTCAGGATCAGCACCGAGGTGTCGATGGGCCGGCCGCGGCGCAGGCCGGTCACGACACCGAGGCTGATGCCGATGACGATCTCGAAGAGGAGCGCCACGATGGTGAGGCGGATGGTGATGGGGAAGGCCGTGGCCATCAGCTCGGTGA
Organism: Streptomyces sp. NBC_00876; assembly: GCF_045207435.1. Classification (NCBI taxonomy): domain Bacteria; kingdom Bacillati; phylum Actinomycetota; class Actinomycetes; order Kitasatosporales; family Streptomycetaceae; genus Streptomyces; species Streptomyces sp. NBC_00876. The sequence goes on along the minus strand of NZ_CP108800.1, from coordinate 5,575,268 downwards.
CCTTCTGCCCGTTGAACGCGGTGCCGAAGTCGCCGGTGAAGACATTGCCCATGTACGTGAGGTACTGCTGCCAGACCGGCTTATCGAGGCCGAACTCGGAACGGAGTTGGGCGGCGGTCGCCGGATCGCACTGGCGGTCGCCGCAGAGACCCGCGATGGGGTCACCCATCACGTTCACCATGAGGAAGATCAACAGCGTGGTGCCGAAGAAGACCGGGATCATCTGCAGCAGCCGCCGGATCACATAACGTCCCATGAAGGGCTCCGGGGGTCGCGGGGTGGCTGAGGTGTCATCGGGGGCCGGGGACGGGGAAGCCGGGTGACCGGTGCGGGGAGCGCACCGGTCACCCGGCCTCAGCCGCCTACTTGACCTTGATCTGCTCGTACACCGGCACGCTGAACTGGTTCAGCGAGACGTTGGTGACGTTCTCCGAGTAGCCGGCGCTGCCGTTCTGGTACCAGAGCGGGATGACGGGCATCTGCTCGACCATGACCTTCTCGGCGTCCTGGAAGGTGGAGACCGCCGTGGCCTTGTCCGACTCGGCGTTGGCCTTGTTGATGAGGGCGTCGAACTGCTTGTTGTTCCACTTGCCGTCGTTGGACGAGGCGTTGGAGTAGTAGACGGGCTGCAGGAAGTTCTGGATCAGCGGGTAGTCCATCTGCCAGCCCGCGCGCCAGGCGCCGTGCAGCTTCTGCTGGGAGACCTGGCTGCGGAAGTCGGCGAAGGTGCCGACCGGGGCGCCCACGCACGCCTTGTTGTTGCCCATGACCTTGTTGATGCTGTTGCAGACGGCGTCGACCCATTCCTTGTGGGAGCCGGTGTCCGCGTTGTACGAGATCTTGAGCTGGCCGCCGGGGATGCCGCCGCCGTCCTGGATCATCTTCTTGGCCTCGGCGGCGTTGTACGTGCACTCCTTGCCGCAGAGCCCTTCCTTGAAGCCGCCGTCGGCGCCGAGGACCGGGGAGGTCCAGTCGGAGGCCGGGGTGCGGGTCTTCTGGAAGATCTGGTTGGTGATCTGCTCACGGTTGATCGCCATGGACAGGCCCTGACGGACCTTGATCCCGCCGGGGGTGTCCCACGCCTTGTCGTAGAAGGGGAAGGCGAGGGTCTGGATGATGCCGGCCGGGGTGTTGATGTAGCGGTCACCGAGGTCCGCCTTGACGTTCTTGAGCTGGGAGGCGGGCACGTCGTCGACGAGGTCGAGGTTGCCGGCCGTCAGGTCGGTGTAGGCGGTGTTGTTGTCGGTGTAGACCTTGAGGTCGATCCCGCCGTTCTGCGCCTTGTCGTCACCGGGGTAGCCGTCCCACTTGCGCAGGTTCATCGACGAGCCCTTGGCGTACTTGTCGATCGTGTACGGGCCATTGCCGATCGGCTTGGACACCCAGGCGGCATGGTCGGTGAAGAAGGCCTGCGGCAGCGGTGCGAAGGCGGGGTAGCCGAGGGTGTCGGGCCACAGGGAGAACTTCTGCGTCAGCTTGACGGAGAAGGTCATGTCGTTCACGAGCTTGAGGCCGGAGAGCGTGGTGGCGCTCGCCGCGCCGGTCTCGGGGTGGACCTTGTCGTATCCGTCGATGTAACCGAAGAAATAGGCGTTCTTCTGGTTGTTCTTCAGCAGGGCGCCGTAGTTCCAGGCGTCCACGAACGACTTGGCGGTGATCTTCTCGCCGTTGCTGAACGTCCAGCCGCCCTTCACGGTGATCGTGAAGTTCTGGTTGTCCGAGGACTCGATCTTGTCGGCGAGCATGTTCGTCGCCTCGCCGGTCTTCGGGTCGTACTTCTTGAGCCCCCGGAAGATCATGTCGAGGACCTTGCCGCCCTGCACCTCGTTGGTGTTGGCAGGCTCCAGCGGGTTCTGCGGGTCACCCCACGACGAGCTCACGATCCCATTCGCGCCACCGCCACCGCCGCCGCTGCCCCCTCCGCCACAGGCCGTCGCCGCCAGGGCGACGGCCACCGCACATGCGGCCCACTTGACCTGTGTGGCTCCGCGCATGGAGTGCCTCCTCGTAGTGCTCCGTCTTACGTGAAGTCAAATATCACCGCATACCTGGCCTTGTGCACATTTACTCCCGCCATTCGGGCGCGGCGAGGGACGCCGGGACCGGCCACCCGGATGCCACCCGGCGACCTTCCGGCCCGAACGCGTCGGGCGATGACGGCGTCCGACCAGGCCCGACGGCCGGTGAAGCAATAACGGCGGGACAACGAACGCGCATCGACCCCGCACCGGTACAGCGGGGTGTACGAATTCCGAGACGACGCCGCCCGGATATCGGACTCATTGCCGGAATTGAACCGCTTTACGGGTGAATTTGATTTACGGGAGCTAAACAGAACCTAAAGGGATGGCCATATTTAGGTCATGCCCAGGTCAAGCTTCCAAAGAGCGGCTCAAGGCGGCCCGACATTCATTGACCCTGCATGAATTGCGTTGAAAAAGTCCGGGTAGCCCGTAGGTGTGCCCTGCGGAGTCCTTCGACCCTCCGGGCCAGGAGCACCATGACGATTCCAACCTCGAACGCAGCAGCACCCCTTGAGGCCGCGGAAGTGAAGACACCTCCTCCCGCACCCAAGGGAGGTGACGGCCGGTCACCGGGAAAGCTGGCCTGGCGCCGATTCAAGCGCGACCGCAGCGGTGTCATTTCGGCCTATGTTGTCATTTTCTTCTTTGTGGTGGCCATCGCCGCCCCATTGATCGCCAAGCTGTACGGGAAGGATCCGTACACGACGTACGGCCAGAACGACACCAGCCTGCTGGACGACTTCGGTTCGCCGGTCCTCCCCAATGGGGGTATCAGCAGTGATTTCTGGTTCGGCATCGAGCCCGGCCTCGGCCGCGACGTCTTCACCTTCCTGCTGTACGGCATCCGTAATTCCCTGCTCATCGCCACGGCCACGACGCTGCTGGTGACCGTGATCGGCATCGCCGTGGGCATCACGGCGGGCTACCTCGGGGGGAAGACGGACTACCTGGTGGGCCGGGTCATCGACATCCTGCTGGCCTTCCCCTCCACGCTCTTCTTCATCGCCTTCTGGCCCGTGATGATCTCGATCCTGGTCGACCCGGAGGAGAACACCCCGGTCTGGCTGACCGTCGTCACCCTGATCTCGGTCATGACCGCCTTCGGCTGGGCCTCCATCGCGCGACTGCTGCGGGGCGAGGTCCTCGCCCTGCGCGAGCGCGAGTTCGTCGAGGCCGCCAAGGTCACCGGCGCGTCCCCCGCCCGGATCATCTTCAAGGAACTGCTGCCGAACCTCTGGACGCCGATCCTCATCCAGGCCACGCTCGCGCTGCCCGCGTACGTCACGGCGGAGGCGGGCCTCGCCTTCCTCGGCGTCGGACTCACCTCGCCGACCCCCGACTGGGGCGTGATGATCCAGCGCGGATCGGACGTCTACCAGAGCGACATCACGTTCATGCTCTTCCCCGGCGCATCGATGGTGATCTTCGTCATCGCGTTCAACCTCCTCGGCGACTCGGTGCGTGACGCACTGGATCCGAAGACCAAGCGCTGAACCCGCCGTACTCCGGACGGGCGACGGGGCCCACCGGATCCATCGTTTCTCCACTCGACCAGAGCAGGAAGCCATGTCTCTCTCCCGCAGAAACTTCGTCATCGCCACGTCGGTCGCGGCCGGCAGCTCGATGGTGCTCTCCGCCTGCAGCAGCGGCAGCTCGAACGCCGGCAAGGACAAGGACAAGGGCCACGGCGGCACCGACAAGTACACCGGCGCGGTCGTCGTCGGCACCAAGGCGGACTCGACGGGCCCGGCTCCCGAGGTCCCGGGTGCGAAGAAGGGCGGCACGATCCGCGGCATCGCCCCGGACGACTTCTCCCACCTCGACCCGCAGCGCATCTACTTCTCGTGGAACTCCGCGGTCGGTGACCTCTTCATCCGCTGCCTGACCGGCTACAAGATCGCCGACGACGGCTCGATGAAGCTGATCGGCGACCTCGCCACCGACGCGGGCACCATGAGCGACGCCGGCAAGACCTGGTCCTTCACCCTGAAGGACGGCCTCAAGTGGGAGGACGGCAAGGAGCTCACCGTCGAGGACGTGCGCCACGGCATCGAGCGCGGCTTCGCCACCTTCACCACCGAGGGCGCCGGCTACGCCCAGCAGGCGCTGACCGGCTCGGCCGACTTCCGGTCGAAGTACAAGGGCCCGTTCAGCGGCAAGCACCTCGAGTCGGTCGTCACGGACGCCGCGGCGAAGACCATCACCTTCAAGCTCGCCGAGGCCCGCCCGGACTTCAACTTCACCCTGGCGATGACGTCGTACGGCGCCGTCCCGGTCAAGGGCGACAGCAAGGACAAGTACGACAAGGACCCGGTCTCGGCCGGCCCGTACCGGATCAAGGCGCACGCCGTCGACAAGTCGATGACGCTGGTGCGCAACGAGCACTGGGACCCGAAGACGGACGCGATCCGCAACGCCTACCCGGACACCTTCGTCTACGAGTTCGGCCCGGAGTCGCTGCAGGCCGCGGACCGTATGATCGCCGACTCCGGTGACGACCAGTACGCCGTCATGGCGTACAGCGGCGTCCCGGCCGAGCGCATCCAGAAGGTCCTCACCGACCCGGAGCTGAAGAAGCGCACCTTCAACGGTCTGCTGACCGGTATCTACTACTACGCCATCAACACCAAGCGGATCACCGATCTGAAGGTGCGTCAGGCGCTCATCCACGCCTGGCCGCTGGAGCAGATCCGCAAGATCTACGGCGGTCCCTCGGCCGGTGACTACGCGACCTCCATCCTGAGCCCCGACATCCTCGGCTACGCCAAGGACGACGTCTACGGCAAGCTGAAGAAGCCGCAGGGTGACCCGGAGAAGGCGAAGCAGCTGCTGAAGGAAGCGGGCAAGGAAGGCCAGAAGATCGTCTACGCCTTCCCGCAGAGCAACACCTACGACAAGACCAAGGTCGTCATCGAGAACGCCCTCAAGGCGGCCGGCTTCGACCCGGTCATCAAGCAGGTGGACTCCACCAGCTACTACGACCAGATCCAGCAGATCGACAACAAGTTCGACGTCATGTGGTTCGGCTGGTCCCCGGACTGGCCGACCGGCTACACGCTGATGCAGCCGCTGTTCGACGGCGGCACCATCGCCAACGGCGCCAACAACATCTCGCAGCTGAACGTCGACTGGGTCAACGCCGCGATCAAGAAGAACGTCGTCATCGCCGACCCGGTCGAGGCCGGCAAGGAGTGGGCCGCGCTCGACAAGCGGATCATGACGGAGGAGGCGCCGATCATCCCCGAGACGTTCCAGCGCCGCTTCTACCTGTACGGCTCGAAGGTCGGCGGGGCGATGTTCCACCCGCTGTGGTCCTCGGCCGTCTTCTACAAGCTGTTCGTGAAGGCCTGACGCCGACACTTCTGAGGCGGGGCGCCCTCGCGGCGCCCCGCCCGCTCCCCTCCCCCTCGTCGGCGTCTGCCAGGGAAATCCATCGCCATGTTCCGTTTCCTCATCCGCCGGGTAATCGGCGCACTGGTCATCCTGCTGATCATCAGTGCCATCACCTTCGTCCTCTTCTACGTCGCACCCCGCGACCCCGCTCGTGTGGCCTGCGGCAAGGTGTGCACGCCGGAGACACTGGCGCTGGTCAAACGCAACCTCGGCATCGCCGACCCGCTGCCCGTGCAGTACTGGCACTGGCTCCAGGCCGTGTTCGTGGGCCGGGACTACACCTCGTTCGGCCACTGCCCCGCGCCGTGCCTGGGCTACTCCTTCCACAACCGTGAGCCGGTCCTCGGCACCATCCTGGACCGCTTCCCGACGACGCTCTCCCTCTCCATCGGCAGCGCGATCGTCTTCGTGGTCTTCGGTGTGGGCACCGGCATGCTGGCGGCCGTGAAGCAGGGCAAGGCGCTGGACAAGGTCGCGTCCTCTGCGTCGCTGATCTTCTCCTCGATGCAGATCTACATCGTCGGCGTGGTCGCCATGTACTACCTGACCGACCAGTGGCACATCCTGAGCCGTCCCAAGGACGTCCCCTTCACCCAGGACCCGGCCGCCTGGTTCAACGGACTGCTGCTGCCCTGGCTGGTGCTGGCGCTGATCTTCACCGCCAACTACACGCGCATGACCCGCTCCCAGCTCGTCGAGACACTGAGCGAGGACTACGTCCGCACCGCACGCGCCAAGGGCCTCTCCCGGCGCACGGTGTTCTTCCGGTTCGCCTGGCGCGGCGCCATGGGCCCGATCGTCACCATCTTCGGACTCGACATCGGCCTGCTGCTCGGCGGTGCGATCATCACCGAGAAGGTCTTCGGCCTGCACGGCATCGGCGCCCTCTCGATCAAGGCCGTCAACGACAACGACCTTCCGCTGATCCTCGGTGTCGTCCTGGTCGCGGCGGCGGCGATCGTCTTCTTCAACATCATCGTCGACGCCGTCTACGCCCTCATCGATCCACGCGTCCGCCTCGCCTAGGGAGAGATCCAGTGAGCACCCCCTTCCTCTCCGTACGCGATCTGCGCGTGCACTTCTCCACCGACGACGGCATGGTCAAGGCCGTCGACGGGCTGTCCTTCGACGTCGAGCGGGGCAAGACCCTCGGCATCGTCGGCGAGTCCGGCTCCGGCAAGTCCGTGACCAACCTGGCCATCCTCGGCCTGCACCACCCCGAACACACGGAGATCGACGGCGAGATCCTGCTCGACGGGCAGGACCTGCTCTCGGCTTCGGAGCGGGAGCTGGAGCGGCTGCGCGGCAACAAGATGGCCATGGTCTTCCAGGACGCGCTGGCCTCGCTCTCGCCGTACCACACCATCGGCGCGCAGATCGGTGAGACGTACCGCAAGCACACCGGGGCCTCCAAGCGGGAGGCCCGGGCGCGGGCCGTGGAGATGCTCACCAGGGTGGGTATCCCGCAGCCCGATCTGCGGGTGGACGACTATCCGCACCAGTTCTCCGGCGGTATGCGCCAGCGCGCGATGATCGCCATGGCGCTGGTCTGCGACCCCGAGCTGCTGGTCGCCGACGAGCCGACGACGGCGCTGGACGTCACCGTGCAGGCCCAGATCATGGACCTGCTCAAGGACCTCCAGCAGGAGACCGGCACCTCGGTCATCTTCATCACCCACGACCTCGGCGTCATCGCCGACATCGCGGACGACGTGCTGGTGATGTACGGCGGGCGCTGTGTGGAGCGCGGTACGAAGAAGGAGGTGCTGCGGACGCCCCAGCACCCGTACACCTGGGGCCTGCTGGGTTCCATGCCCACCCTCGACGGCCCGGTGGACGTACCGCTGTCACCGATCCCCGGGACCCCGCCGAGCCTCCTCAACCCGCCGACCGGCTGCCGCTTCCATCCTCGCTGCTCGTTCACCGAGCAGGTCGGCGGCGACCGCTGCTCGGCCCAGCAGCCTCCGCTGGACCTGGTGTCCGGGCGCGGGGCGGCCTGCCACCTGACGCCGGAGCAGCGCGCGGAGTTCTTCGCGGACTTCGCCGGCACACGGTCCAACTGACGTACAAGAGACGGGACTTCCCTTCTATGAGCAGCACCGATCCCCTCCTGGACGTCTCCGGACTCACCAAGCACTTCCCGATCAAGGGCGGCTTCCCGATCCGGCGGACGGTCGGGGCCGTCCAGGCCGTGGACGGGCTCGACTTCACGATCGGCCAGGGCGAGAGCCTCGGCCTGGTCGGCGAGTCCGGCTGCGGCAAGTCGACGACGGGCCGGCTGATCACCCGGCTCCTGGAGCCGACCGCCGGCCGGATCTCCTACCGCGGGCAGGACATCAGCCACGCCTCCCGCAAGGAGCTGGCCCCGATCCGCTCCGAGATCCAGATGATCTTCCAGGACCCGTACGCCTCGCTGAACCCGCGGCAGACCGTGGGCAAGATCGTCGCCGCGCCGATGGAGATCAACGGCATCGACCCGGCCGGCGGCCGCGAGGCGCGGGTCCGGGAGCTCCTGGAGACCGTCGGCCTCAACCCGGAGCACTACAACCGCTTCCCGCACGAGTTCTCCGGCGGCCAGCGCCAGCGCATCGGGGTCGCCCGCGCGCTGGCCCTGGAGCCGAAGCTCATCGTGGCGGACGAGCCGGTCTCGGCCCTGGACGTGTCGATCCAGGCCCAGGTGGTGAACCTGCTCCAGAAGCTCCAGAAGGAACTGGGCATCGCCTTCCTGTTCATCGCCCACGACCTGGCGATCGTGCGGCACTTCTCGCAGCGCGTGGCCGTCATGTACCTCGGCCGCATCGTGGAGATCGCCGACCGCGAGGACCTGTACGGCAATCCGCGCCACCCGTACACGCGGGCGCTGCTCTCCGCCGTCCCCGAGGCCACCGCGGACGACGTACCGGCCCGCGAGCGCATCCGGCTGACCGGCGATGTGCCGTCCCCGGTCAATCCGCCGTCGGGCTGCCGCTTCCGTACCCGCTGCTGGAAGGCGACGGACAAGTGCGCGAGCGAGGCGCCGCCGCTGGTGCAGGTGGGAGGCAGCCGGGACGGGCACCTGACGGCCTGCCACTACCCGGAGGAGCCCGGCACCGCCTCGGCGGTCCCTGCGGCGCGCACGGCGTCCGACGGACCGCGGCTCGACAAGCCCGCCAAGAACCCGAAGGCCGGGGGCTGACACCCCTCGCTCCCGCCCCGGGGGCGTCCGGCGACAGCGGGCCCACCGGTCCGGGAACCGCGGGACTCCCCCGGCCCATGGAACCGAGCACGTCGGCCCATTGACCCGAGCCACCTGCGAGGCCGGTTCCCGGGTACACGGGAAAGGCGCCCGGAACCGATCGGTTCCGGGCGCCTTCGGTTTGTGGAGGCGGGTTCAGCTCTCCGAGGCGGGGGACGTGAAGTCCGCTCAGGCAGCGTTACCGAAGGCGAGCCGGGCCCCCTGGATGTTCTTGGAGTCACACGCCAGGACGCTCAAGCAGCACGCTCAGCGTTCTGCACCGCGTGCAACACGCGGACTCCGGACCACACGACGACGTGGTCTCCGGTCGACGACTTCGCCCCGGAGGCGGAGTTCCCGTAGTACTTCCACCGCCAGGTCTCAGGACCACGGTGAAGGCCGCGAAGCCGGGCGGCCACCACCGCCGCGCAAGTCTTCACCACGGATCGCTGACCGGCCACGGCCGGTGTGCGAAAGATCGGACCCCTCGGGTTCCCGTAAGGGCTCCCGAGGGGTCCGATGTGTTCGATACGTCCGCGGCGGACGTCGCAGCGTGTCAGGCCGCGTGCACCACGTCCTTCTCCTCCGCGAAGTGGCAGGCCGACTCGTGCGCGGCCGGCGTCTTCGAGGACTTGAAGCGCTCGGGGATCGCCAGCAGCGGCATCTCCGTGGCGCACTTGTCCTGGGCCTTCCAGCAGCGGGTGCGGAAGCGGCAGCCCGACGGCGGGTTGGCCGGGGACGGGACGTCGCCGGAGAGGATGATCCGCTCGCGGCCCTCGCGGGCCTCCGGGTCCGGAACCGGGACCGCCGACAGCAGCGCCTGGGTGTAGGGGTGCGTCGGGTGGTCGTAGATCTGCGTGTCCGTACCGATCTCGGCCATCTTGCCGAGGTACATGACGCCGACCCGGTCCGAGATGTGCCGGACGATCGACAGGTCGTGCGCGATGAAGAGGTAGGAGAGGTTGAACTCGTCCTGGAGCTTCCCCATCAGGTTGATGACCTGGGCCTGCACCGACACGTCGAGCGCGGAGACCGGCTCGTCGCAGATGATGATCTCCGGGTTGAGCGCGAGGCCGCGGGCGATGCCGATGCGCTGGCGCTGACCGCCGGAGAACTGGTGCGGGTACCGGTTGATGTACTCCGGGTTGAGACCCACGACGTCCAGGAGCTCCTGCACCTTGCGGCGCCGGTCGCCCTTCGGGGCCACCTCGGGGTGGATGTCGTACGGCTCGCCGATGATGTCGCCGACCGTCATACGCGGGTTCAGCGAGGTGTACGGGTCCTGGAACACCATCTGGATGTTGCGGCGCACGGCCTTCAGCGCACGGCCGGACAGCTTGGTGATGTCCTGGCCCTTGTAGAAGACCTCGCCGGCGGTCGCCCGCTCCAGCGTCATCAGGAGCTTGGCGACGGTGGACTTGCCACAGCCGGACTCGCCCACGATGCCGAGCGTCTCGCCCGCGTAGAGATCGAACGAGATCCCGTCCACGGCCTTGACCGCGCCGACCTGCTTCTTGAACAGGATGCCCTGGGTCAGCGGGAAGTGCTTGACCAGGTTGCGGACCTGGAGGATCGGCTCGCCCTGCGACACGGGTGCGTCGATGGCGGCTACGGCCTCCGCCTCGGTGACCGCGTCGACCGTCTCCACTTCGGTGACGTTCGGGGTGGCGTCCACGGGTTCCTTCTTCATGTCAGCCATGGATCGTCTCCTTCCAGAAGTGGCAGGCGCTGCCGCGTCCGACCAGCTCGGTACCGTCCTGCTCGGTCACCGGCGTGAGCGCCGGAATGTCCGTACGGCAGATGTCCTGCGCGGCCGTGCAGCGCGGGTTGAAGGCACAACCCGTGGGCACACGGAGCAGGTTGGGCGGCAGGCCCTTGATCGCGAAGAGCTCCTGGCCCTTCTGGTCCAGGCGCGGGATCGACTCGAGCAGACCCTTGGTGTACGGGTGCGCCGGGCGCTTGTAGATCTCGTGCACCGGGGCGGTCTCGACGATCCGGCCCGCGTACATGACCGCGATCTTGTCGGCGACGTCCGCGACGACACCGAGGTCGTGCGTGATCAGGATCAGGCCCATGTTGTACTCGCGCTGGAGTTCCGCGAGCAGGTCCATGACCTGAGCCTGGACGGTCACGTCGAGCGCGGTGGTCGGCTCGTCCGCGATGATCAGGTCCGGCTCCAGGGCCAGCGCCATGGCGATCATGATGCGCTGGCGCATACCGCCGGAGAACTGGTGCGGGTAGTCCGAGACACGAGCCGCGGCGGCCGGGATCTTGACCTGGTCCATCAGGTCGATGGCCTTGGCCTTCGCTTCCTTCTTGGACAGGCCCTGGTGGACCCGGAACATCTCGCCGAGCTGGTAGCCGACGGTGAGGACCGGGTTCAGCGAGGAGAGCGCGTCCTGGAAGATCATCGCGATCTTCTGGCCGCGGATCTGCCGGCGCTCCTCGTTGGACATCTTGAGCATGTCCTGGCCGCGGAAGAGGATCTCGCCCTGCGGGATCCTGCCCGGCGGCATGTCGAGGATGCCCATGATGGCCTGCGCCGTCACGGACTTGCCGGAGCCGGACTCACCGAGCACGGCGAGGGTCTCACCGGCGTTCACGCTGTAGTTGACACCGTTGACCGCCTTGGCCACACCGTCGCGGGTGTGGAACTCCACGTGCAGATCACGGACATCGAGCAGGGGGCCGACGAAGTCGTCCCCCGAGCGTGCGGACGGGACTTCAGCGGTCTTGTTGATGGTGGCCACGTTCGCCCTCCTTATCGCGACTTCGGATCGAGGGCGTTGCGGACGGCTTCGCCGAGCATGATGAACGCCAGAACGGTGATGCTGAGCATGATCGACGGGTACAGCAGGATGTGCTGTGCGACGCGGATCTGGTTCGCGCCACCGGAGATGTCCATGCCCCACGAGATCGTCGGGTCGGCGAGACCCAGACCGAGGTAGGACAGGGTCGCCTCGGCCGAGATGTAGACACCGAGCGAGATGGTGGCGACCACGATCACCGGGGCCATGGCGTTGGGCAGGATGTGCCGGAAGAGGATCCGGCCGGTACCCGCACCCAGCGCTCTGGCGGCCTGCACGTAGTCCGACTGCTTGATGACGATCACCGCACCACGCATGACACGCGCGATCTGGGTCCAGCCGAGGAACGCCAGGGCGAAGATCACCACCCAGACACTCCGCTCGGGGAAGGCCTGGAGGACAACCATGGCGCCGAGCAGGAACGGGATGCCGAGGAAGACGTTGGTGAAGAAGCCGGAGAGCAGCGCGTCGACCCAGCCGCCGAAGTAACCGGCGAACATGCCGACCAGTCCGCCGAACAGCGTCACCAGGAGCGTGACGCAGACGCCGACGGTGACCGAGGCGCGGGTGCCGTAGATGACACGCGCGTAGACGCTGTGGCCCTGGACGTCATAGCCGAGCCAGCCCTCGGAGCCGATCTTGCTCAGCTCCGGCTTGCCCAGGTAGTGGTGCACCAGGTCGGACGAGGTCGGCGAGGCGCTGGTGAACAGGCCGGGGAAGACGGCCATCACGAGCAGGATGAGGATCAGCACCGACGAGACGATGAAGTACCAGTTGGTACGCAGGTCTCGCCAGGCGTCGCCCCACAGACTGCGGGCCTTCTCCGCCTTCACGGGCGCCGACGGGGCCGCGAGGGGCGCCTTGGCGTCCTCGGGCGCGGGGGCGGTCTTGGTCACGTCAGGCATAACGGATCCTCGGGTCCAGGACCGCGTACAGCAGGTCGACGATGAGGCTCATGAGGAGATAGACGAGCACCAGGATGGTGACGAGGCCGACGAGCGTCGTGCCTTCACGCTTCTGGATCGACTCGTAGATCGTGCCACCGATGCCCTTGACGTTGAACAGGCCCTCGGTGACGACCGCGCCGCCCATCAGGGCACCGAGGTCGGTGCCGAGGAAGGTGATGACGGGGATCAGCGAGTTGCGCATCAGGTGCACGCCGACGATGCGTCGCTTGGGAAGTCCCTTGGCGATGGCGGTGCGCATGTAGTCCGAGCGCAGGTTCTCGGCCATCGTCGTACGCGTGAGTCTCGCTACGTAGGCGAGTGAGAGCGATCCCAGCACGATGGCCGGAGCCAGTAGTTCGCTCCATTTGGCATCGCCGGACACGTTCGGCGAGATCCAGCCGAGCTGGAAGGCGAACACGGCCTTGATGATGAAGCCGAGGACGAACACCGGGATCGAGATGATCAGCAGCGTGAAGACCAGGACCGCGTTGTCGGTGAAACGACCGGCGCGCAGGCCGGCAATCGTCCCGAGACCGATACCGATGACGATCTCGATGACGAACGCCATACCGGCCAGCCGGAGGGTGACGGGGAACGCGTCGCCGAGGACGTCCGTGACGGGACGCCCGCTGGCTATCTGCTTACCGAAATCGCCATGCAGGACACCCCACATGTAATTCCAGTACTGCTGCAGGATCGGCTGATCGAGCCCGTGCTCGTGGCGCAGCTTGGCCAGCGTGGCAGGGTCGACGCCCTTGTCCCCGAACAGGCCACGCACGGGGTCGCCGGGCAGCGTGTAGACCATCAGGAAGATCAGCAGGGTTGTCCCGAGGAAGACCGGGATCATCTGGAGCAGTCGTCGTGCGACATAGCGCCCCATCATGCCTCCATGTAATAGGCAAGCAGCAGCCAACGGGCCCTCCCCCGCACCGACTCCCCCTGTGGGGTGGTCGGTTACGTGGAAGGGCCCCCCGGCCACGGCGTGCGGACAGGCGCGGACCGTCCTTCAATGCCGGTCCCGCGCCTGCGCGCGGACTACGTCGGTGTGGTTACTTCTTGACTTCGATGCCGGTGAGGATCGGGTCGCCGTCCTGTGCGTACTGCACGTTCTGGACCTTCTCCGAGTAACCGGCGTTGACCTTGTAGTACCAGAGCGGGATGGAGGGCATGTAGTTCACCAGCTCCTTCTCGATCTTCTGGTACGCCGCGACGGAGTCGTCGAGCGAAGCCGCGGAGTCGGCCTTCTTGATCTCCGCGTCCAGGCCCTTGTCCGAGAAGTCACCCTGGTTACCAGCGGCGCCGGTACGGAACAGGTCCGAGATGAAGTTCGCGTTCACCGGGTAGTCGAGCACCCAGCCGGAGCGGTACAGGGACTTGACCTGCTTGTCGTCACGCGCGTTCGTGTCGGCCTGGAAGTCGGCCTTCGAGTCGGTGGCGCACTTGACACCGGTCGACTGCGTGATGCTGTTGCAGACCGCCTCGACCCATTCCTTGTGGCCGCCGTCGGCGTTGAACTGGATCGAGATCTTGTTGCCCGGGACGCCGCCGCCGTCCTTGATGAGCTTCTTGGCCTTCGCCGGGTCGTACTTGGTGACGTCGCCCGCGGCGTCCTTCTGGAAGCCGAGGACACCCTTGGCGACCCAGCCGGTGGCCGGCTCACGCGTGCCCTGGAGCACGGTCTTGGTGATCGTGTCGCGGTCGATACCCATCGACAGGCCCTGGAGGACCTTCGGGTCGATCTTCTTCCACTGGTCGGTGTAGAAGGCGACGGCGATCGTCTGGATGGCGGAGTACGCCTGGTCCACGGCGCGGTCACCGAGGTCGGACCGGTAGACCGGGAGGTCCTTCGGGCCGATCTGGCGCAGCACGTCGACGTTGCCGGACTTCAGGTCCTCGTAGGCGGTCTCGAGGGTGGTGTAGTTCTTGAAGACCACACCGCCGTTCTTCGCCTTGTCGGCACCCTTGTAGTCGTCGTTGCGGACGACCTTGATCTGCTTCTTGTGGTCCCAGCTGACGAACTTGTACGCGCCGTTGCCGACCGGCTTCTCGCCGGCGGCCTTCGGGTCCGCGTAGAAGGACTCGGGGAGCGGGGAGAAGACCGTGTAGCCGAGCTTGTACGAGAAGTACGGGAGCGGGGCGTTGAGCTCGATGGTGAACGTGTAGTCGTCCACCTTCTTCAGACCGGACATGGCGTCGGCCTTCGGCTTGGCCTTCGCGTCCGCGGGGTGGACGTCCTCGAAGCCCTTGATGTCGCCGAACCAGGACGCGTTGGTCTGGTTGTTCTTGATGTTCGCGGCCCAGTTCCAGGCCTTGATGTAGGACTCGGCCGTGACGGGGGTGCCGTCGTGGAACTTCCAGTCCTTCTTGAGCTTGACCGTCCAGAGCTTGCTGTCCTTGGTGTCGACAGACTCCGCGTTGATCATCTCAAGCTTGCCGGACGGGTCGTAGTCCACCAGCTGCGAGAAGATCGCGTCGGTGACAATGCTGCCGTTCGACTCCATCGTGTTGGCCGGCTGCAGCGGGTTCTGCGGCTCACCGACCTCGACGGAGAAGATGCCGTCAGCATTGACGGCACCCTTGGTGCCGCCCTTGTTGCCCTTGTCGGCGTCGTCGTTGCCGCCGCCACAGGCAGTCGCAGCCAGGGCGATGATGGCCGCTCCCGCGACCCACTTGGCGCTGTTGGCACCACGCATGGGTTTCCTCCTCATGAGTCCACTTTTGACTACAAGAAGGGCACTGGGTCGATTCACCGACACCCCTGACGGTGATCGTTTCAGTGCCCTTAGTGTGCTCGTGAGTCGGCACTCCCCACAGTGCGTGACCCATTGACCCGAGCTCAACGGAGCCAACTATTAAGTACGACTGGGCCGTAAACCACACTTAAAGGGTCTCGGTTTGACAACATCCATAAGCCGTGCCGACCAAAATCCGGACAAACTGATCCCAGACAGACACCCCCGAAACGGACTGTTAACACATGTTTCGGAGAGCGACGCCCGATAAACGAACACTTCTGTCTCGGATTCTGGACATGCGGTCGCCAAAAACCGGTTGACCAATGGCCAGGGCCCCCACAGTGTCTGTGAGGGCCCTGGCCTTCTGCAATGCCTGGCGCTGACGGATCGTCGGCCGAAAAGGGCCTACCCGCCGTCAGGTCAGTTGTGCTTGGCGCGCGACGCGGAACGGCCGCGCTGCTTCTGGTCGAGGACGACCTTGCGGATACGCACGGTCTCCGGGGTCACCTCGATGCACTCGTCGTCGCGGCAGAACTCGAGCGACTGCTCGAGCGACAGCTTGCGGGCGGGCACCACGTTCTCCGTGGTGTCCGCGGAAGCCGCACGCATGTTGGTGAGCTTCTTCTCCTTGGTGATGTTCACGTCCATGTCATCGGCGCGCGAGTTCTCGCCAATGATCATGCCCTCGTAGACCTCGGTGGTGGCCTCCGTGAAGATGACACCCCGCTCCTGGAGGTTGACCATCGCGAACGGCGTCACCACGCCGGCGCGGTCCGCCACCAGCGAGCCGTTGTGACGGGTGCGCAGCTCGCCGAACCACGGCTCGTGACCCTCGAACAGGGAGTGCGCGATGCCCGTGCCACGGGTCTGGGTCAGGAACTCCGTACGGAAGCCGATGAGGCCGCGGGACGGGACGATCCACTCCATGCGGACCCAGCCCGAACCGTGGTTCGTCATCGTCTCCATGCGGCCCTTGCGGGTCGCCATGAGCTGCGTGATGGCGCCGAGGTGCTCCTCCGGCGAGTCGATCGTCATGCGCTCGATCGGCTCGTGCGTCTTGCCGTCGACCTGCTTGGTGACCACCTGCGGCTTGCCGACGGTGAGCTCGAAGCCCTCCCGGCGCATGGTCTCGATGAGGATCGCGAGGGCGAGCTCACCGCGGCCCTGGACCTCCCAGGCGTCGGGGCGCTCGGTCTCCAGGACGCGGAGCGAGACGTTACCGACCAGCTCGCGGTCCAGACGGTCCTTGATCTGGCGGGCGGTGACCTTGTGGCCCTTGCCGCCCTTGCCGACCAGCGGCGAGGTGTTCGCACCGATGGTCATCGAGATGGCCGGCTCGTCGACCGTGATCAGCGGCAGCGCGATCGGGTTCTCGGTGTCGGCCAGGGTCTCGCCGATCATGATGTCCGGGATACCGGCGATCGCGCAGATGTCGCCCGGACCGGCCTTCTCGGCCGGCTTGCGGGTGAGCGCCTCGGTCATCAGGAGCTCGGTGATGCGGACGTTGGACTGCGTGCCGTCACGCTTGATCCAGGTGACCGTCTGGCCCTTGCGCAGCTCGCCCTGCTCGACACGGCAGAGCGCGATACGGCCGAGGAAGTTGTCGGCGTCCAGGTTGGTGACGTGGGCCTGGAGGGGCGCGTCCTCGTCGTACTCCGGGGCCGGGACCGCGGAGAGGATGGTGCTGAAGAACGGCTCCAGGCTGTCGCTGTCCGGCGGGACGGTGCCGTCCTCCGGCTTGGTCAGCGAGGCGACGCCGTCACGGGCGCAGGCGTAGACGATCGGGAACTCGATCTGGTCCTCATCGGCGTCCAGGTCGAGGAAGAGGTCGTACGTCTCGTCGATGACCTCGGCGATCCGGGAGTCCGGCCGGTCCGTCTTGTTGATGCAGAGGATGACCGGCAGCTTGGCCGTCAGTGCCTTGCGGAGCACGAAGCGGGTCTGCGGCAGCGGGCCCTCGGAGGCGTCGACCAGCAGCACGACCGCGTCCACCATCGACAGGCCGCGCTCGACCTCACCACCGAAGTCGGCGTGGCCGGGGGTGTCGATGATGTTGATCGTGATGACGTCGCCGCCATCCTTGGGGTGGTACTTCACGGCCGTGTTCTTGGCCAGGATCGTGATGCCCTTCTCACGCTCCAGGTCGTTCGAGTCCATCATGCGTTCGTCGAGGTTCTCGGCGGCGTGCGCGGCGAACGCGCCGGCCTGCTTGAGCATGGCGTCGACCAGCGTGGTCTTGCCGTGGTCGACGTGGGCGACGATGGCTACGTTACGGATGTCGTGGCGCGTGGGCATGGGTGGCTTGCGCTTCTCTCGGATCGGGGATTCAGGCGTCTTAGTCGGTCTTGAGTCCTCGTACGCCCGCCGGGCGGACGCGCCACGGCTAGTCCCATGGTACGGGGCGGGCGCGCCTGCGGCTTCCCGGGCGGTTTTGGCCTTGGCAGGACAGGCGCTCGGGCAGTCCTACCCGTGGCAGGACAGGCGCTCGGCCTCGCGTGCGGCGGCCGAGACGTCCTTGGTCAGCGGCTCCTCGCAGTTGAGGATTCCCGCGACGGTCTTGCTCCATGTCGATACATGGCCGACGGTCGGCTCACGGTGCTCGCCGCCTCTGCAGGTGTAGCGGAAATCCACATCGACCATCGTGACGGCGCTGTAGTTCACCAGGCGGGCGGCATGCCCGCTGACCTCGCCGCCGCCCTCGTCGACAGGCGCGTACGACCCCGGCTCCCCCAGCCCCGACCCGCCCTGCGGGTCGTCCCCCTTCTCCGCGAAGCCGAGGTGCACGCTCAGCGCGAAGAGCACGGCCTGCGAGTCCAGCCTCGGGCCGTCGGACGTCAGGGACGCCTGGTCCGTGCGCAGCCGCCGCATCGGCTCGGTCATCTTCGTGGGCTCGGCCGTGACGCGCTGCACATCGGTGACCCCGTTCAGCACGGATTGCTCCTGCATGTTGAACCAGGTGTACGTGCCGCCCTTGCACGCCCGTTCCTCGGGGGCGGCAACCTGCTCCGCGCCGGTCTCCGAAGCCGTCCGTGACCCGGCCGGCTTCGGTTTTCCGCTCGTGCCCGGTTCGTCCGGCGCCGAGCTGCAGCCGCTCGCGCCCGCGAGCATTCCCGCGACGAGCAGGGCCACCGCGCAGGTGAGAGCCCGCGTCCGCTTCATGTTTCCGCCCCCGTGATCAGTTCTTCCGGCGGAGTTCACCGGTGGTCGTGACCACGGTCCCCCGGGCGGTGCGCGCGGACGCGGGACTTGAGCAACTTCAGAGGTGGGGCTCCGAAGCCGCAGCTCCGAGGTGGGGCTCGGAGCGGGACTCCGCGGCAGGATCTACGGGGTTGGGGCCCCGGAATCCGGAAGGCGGAGTGGCTACCCGGGTCAGCGGGTGGACACAGCCTTGCCCGCCGGCAAGCCGGCGGGCAAGAGAATTGAGCCAGTTCTGAGCTTTCGCCGCTCCCCTGACCTGCTACTTCACCTGCTACTTCTTCCGATTGGCCGGGGCCCCCGCGGCCTGCGGCGTCTTGAAACCGATGTCCTGGTAGTGCGGCACCCCGAAGCCGAAGGCTCCGACGTTCACGAGCTTCTTGTCGGTCGCGACCAGCTGCGGGCGCTGATAGAGAGGAATCGATCCTGCGGCGGCCCAGATCCGGGCGTCCGCCTGCTTCATCAGGTCCCTGGCCGTACCCTCGTCGAGCTCCGAGACCGCCTGGTCGAAGAGCTGGTCGATGTGGTCCGTACCGACGCGGGTGTAGTTCTGCTCGACGAGCAGCGAGCCGTCGGTCGCGGGCACCGGCTTGGCGAAGATCGGGCGGTCGTCCGTGGCCGGGTAGGCGGTGGCGGGCCAGGAGTACAGCGCCAGGTCGTAGTCGCCGGATGCGATGTGGTCCTGGAAGTAGCTGTCGTCGGAGACCTTGGTGATCTCGGTGCGGATCCCGATCGTGTCGAGCATCGCCGCGATCTTGTCCCCGACGCTGCGCAGCGACTCGGAGCCCGCACCGGAGGGCAGGACGAACCGCAGGGTCAGCGGCTCGCCGTTCTTGCCGAGGGGACCGCGGGCCGAGTCGGCTGCCTGGGCGGGGGCGGCGGTGCCGGCCGGAGCGTAGGCGCCGGCGGCGCCACCGGGCTGCCGGTCCTGGGCCCGGACGTCCTCGGAGGTGCCCGTCCCGCCCAGGTGTCCGGCCTGGCGCAGCAGGGCGGCGCTCTGTACGGCGGCGGCGGGGGCGGGCGCGATGACGTGGGTGGCCGCGCCTTCGGCCTCGCCGGGCTTGTCGTCGTCGCCCACGATGTACAGACCCTCGTCGGGGGAGGGCTCGCGCCGGGCGGCGTCATTGGTCTTGCCGTCGTCCTGCGACCCGGCGGACTCCTCGCCCTCCTCCTTCTTCTCCTTGTTCTCCTTGTTCCCCTCCGCCTTCTTTTCTCCTGCCTTGTCCGCGTCCTTCTGCTTCTCGCCCTCGCTGCCGGCCTTGGTGCCGTCCGTCTTCCGGGTCGCGCCCTCGCGCGTCCAGCCCGCGTCGGCCAGCAGCGCCTGCGCCTCCTTGGTGTCCTGGCCGCCGAGTGCGTCACTGCCGTCCTTGTAGCCCGGCTGCCCGGCCAGGGCCAGATGGCTGCCGAGCGGGTCCGCGGGCAGGCCGAGCGGTTTGAGTACGGTGTCGGCGAGCTCCTGGCGGTCCAGGGCGCGGGCCACGGCCCGGCGCACCCGGTCGTCGGCGAGCGGCCCGGTCTCACCGTTCAGCGCGAGCTGGGTGTATGCGGGCTCCAGGGACTTGCGGACCACGTAGCCGCGCAGATCGCTCTGCTCGACGGCGTACGCCTCGGCGGCCCGGGCCTTCTCGTCCCTGGCCGCCTGAGCCTCCTCGGCCACGTCCTCGTCGGAGCCGTGCGCCAGCGCCCAGGAGCGCAGCGCCGCGGCCGGACTCGTCGCGGAGCCGGGGCCGTGGGCGGGCGGTGCGCCGTTGGCGCCGGTGTCCCGGGCCGCCTGGACGATGCGGTGGGCCGCCGCCGCGTCGATGTCGGCGACGTCGATCCTTCCCTCGGTCAGGGCCTCGGTGCGGTCCTGCGGCTTGACGGCCTTGAAGACCAGCGAGTCGAGCTTGGCCGGGCTGCCCCACCAGCGCGGGTTGCGGGTCAGCGTGACGGAGCCCGACTCCTTGTCCACGGTGCGCAGCCGGAACGGTCCGGCGGTCGCCTCGATGGTGCTCCGCGCGCCGTCGTTGAAGGCGTCCGGGGAACCCGTCACCTGCTTCGGGTAGAGAGGGGAGAAGAGGGAGCGCCAGTCCGCGTACGGCTTGGCGAAGGTGACCTTGACCTCGAGGTCGTCGGCGCCGCGTTCGATCTTCTCGATGCGTTCGTACCCGGCGTTGCGTGCGGTCCAGAACGCGGAGTCCTTGCCGCTCAGCGCCCGCCACTGGGCGACGAAGTCCGGCGCCCCGATCTCGCGGCCGTCGCTCCAGACCGCCTGCTGGTTCAGCCGGTAGAGCACGACCTGCTTGGGCTCGGTGTCGACCACCTTCGCGGATTCGAGGTAGTCGGGGTTCAGCTGCGGCCGGCCCTGGGCGTCCAGCGGGAAGAGGGTCGGCAGCAGGGCGCCGGTGATCCGGGTGGTGGCGCTGTCGGCGTCCGCCTGGAAGGCGTTGAGGGTGGCGGGCATCGCGTCGATCGCCCAGTTGACCGTGCCGCCCTCGGCGACCTGGGCGCGGGCCGCGGGTGCGACGTCCTGCGGGACGACGGCGGCGGTGCCGGCCTCGTCGCCGCCCGAGCTGCAGCCGGCCAGTACGGGGAGCGTGAGTACACCCGTGGTGAGGAGCGCGAGCGAGCGACGCTTTCGGGCCGTCCCGCGCGGGACGCCGACGTGGGACATAGCTGATACCTCCGGGGACGGCCCGGCCCACCCGTACCCGAATGAACCGTTCTAAGCGTGTTTGGTGGCATTTGCAGTTGATCACACTGGTTCCGCCCGTCCACTGAAAGCGCCCACGCGCGAGAGACGGCGCAGACACGGCGCAGCCACGCCGAACCTCACCCGTGCGGCGGAGCCCCGGCACCGGCCGGAATCCGACGCTCGCGGGAGCCGTACGGCCGCGCACCCAAGACGGGGCGGCCCGCTCCCTTCCCAAACCGGATGTGACGCGCGACACTCGCATGCGCATGAACGTGGCCACCCGCGACTGCGGAAGTGAGATCAAGTCATGTCACTGCAACACGAATTGACGGCGGTTCAGCACTGCCTCGACGACCTGGTCCGCACCGTCGGACGGCTGGAGCGGAGCCTCGCGCAACTGCGCGCGGCGGACACCGCCCCGGCCCCGCTCGACCCGGCCGGCCACGCCGATCCCGCCGACGGCGTCATCACGATCACCGAGGCGCCGTACGACACCACCCTGTGGACGGACTCGGACGACGAGGGTCTGGGCGTCCCCGGCAGGCACGCCCCCTAGACGGGGGCCCGACGAATGCCTGACAGCCCCTAGGAGAGTTCCTTGGCCACCGGTACGGAAGCAGGAACGGATTCAGGCAAGGACCCGGGCAGCACCCCGGGTACGGAACCGGGCAGGGAACCACGGCCCCCGGACAATCCCGCCGCCCGGACGGCGGGGGTGCACCACCCCACCCGGGCCGCCATCGCCGCCCGCCATCTGCGGACCGACCGCTGGTGGCTGGCTCCCGCCGTGACGGCGGGCGGACTGCTCGCCTTCATCGTCTACTCGACGTGGCGGGCGTTCTCGAACGCGGACTACTACGCAGCGCCGTATGTCTCGCCGTTCTACTCGCCCTGTCTGGCCGACAGCTGCGCGCCCATGCGGCACGGCCCGAACTGGGATCTCCTCGGCAGCTGGTGGGGGCTGTCCCCCGCCCTGCTGATCCTCATCTTCCCGCTCGGCTTCCGGCTGACCTGCTACTACTACCGCAAGGCCTACTACCGGGGCTTCTGGGCCTCGCCCCCGGCCTGCGCGGTCGCCGAGCCGCACCAGGCGTACAGCGGCGAGACCCGCTTCCCGCTGATCATGCAGAACATGCACCGGTACTTCTTCTACGCGGCGCTGCCGGTCGCCGGGATCCTCACGTACGACACCGTGCTCTCCTTCCGCGACGAGCACTACGCCTGGGGCCACATGGGTCTCGGCTCCCTGGTCTTCGTCATCAACATCGTCCTGATCTGGGCGTACACCCTGTCCTGCCACTCCTGCCGGCACATCATCGGCGGCCGGCTGCGGCACTTCTCCAAGCACCCCGTGCGCTACCGGCTGTGGGGCTGGGTGGGGCGGCTCAACGCCCGCCACATGCTGCTCGCCTGGGCCTCGCTGATCAGCGTGGCGGCGTGCGACTTCTATGTGTATCTCGTCGCCTCCGGCGCCTTCGACGATCCGAGGTTTTTCTGAATGACTGAGCTCGAACGGCAGCAGTGGGACGTCGTCGTGGTCGGTGCCGGAGGTGCCGGGCTGCGCGCAGCGATCGAGGCACGGGAGCGCGGAGCCCGTACCGCCGTCATCTGCAAGTCGCTCTTCGGCAAGGCGCACACGGTCATGGCGGAGGGCGGCATAGCCGCCTCCATGGGCAATGTGAACTCCGGGGACAACTGGCAGGTGCACTTCCGCGACACCATGCGCGGCGGGAAGTTCCTCAACCAGTGGCGGATGGCGGAACTGCACGCCAAGGAGGCGCCCGACCGGGTCTGGGAGCTGGAGACCTGGGGCGCGCTCTTCGACCGCACCCCCGAGGGGAAGATCTCCCAGCGCAATTTCGGCGGCCACGAATATCCGCGCCTGGCGCACGTCGGGGACCGTACCGGCCTCGAACTGATCCGCACCCTCCAGCAGAAGATCGTCTCGCTCCAGCAGGAGGACTACCGCGAATCCGGGGACTACGAGGCCCGGCTGAAGGTCTTCCAGGAGTGCACGGTCACCCGGGTGCTGAAGGACGGCGAGCGGGTCTCCGGCACCTTCTGCTACCAGCGGGAGTCCGGCCGGTTCTTCGTCCTCGAAGCCCCCGCCGTCGTCCTGGCCACCGGCGGCATCGGCAAGTCCTTCAAGGTCACGTCGAACTCCTGGGAGTACACCGGTGACGGCCACGCGCTGGCCCTGCTGGCGGGCGCGCCCCTGCTGAACATGGAGTTCGTGCAGTTCCACCCGACCGGCATGGTCTGGCCGCCCTCGGTCAAGGGCATCCTCGTCACCGAGTCGGTACGCGGCGACGGCGGGGTGCTGCGCAACTCCGAGGGCAAGCGGTTCATGTTCGACTACGTCCCCGATGTGTTCAAGGAGAAGTACGCGCAGTCGGAGGAGGAGGGCGACCGCTGGTACGAGGACCCGGACAACAACCGCCGCCCGCCCGAACTGCTGCCCCGCGACGAGGTCGCCCGCGCCATCAACTCCGAGGTGAAGGCGGGCCGCGGATCGCCGCACGGCGGGGTGTTCCTCGATGTGTCGACCCGGATGGACGCGGAGCGGATCCGGCGCCGGCTGCCGTCGATGTACCACCAGTTCAAGGAACTGGCGGACGTCGACATCACCGCCGAGGCGATGGAGGTCGGCCCGACCTGCCACTACGTGATGGGCGGCATAGCCGTCGACTCCGACACCGCCGCCGCCCTGGACGTGCCCGGTCTGTACGCGGCGGGCGAGGTCGCGGGCGGCATGCACGGCTCCAACCGGCTCGGCGGCAACTCCCTCTCCGACCTGCTGGTCTTCGGTCGTCGGGCGGGGCTGCACGCCGCCGCGTACGCCGAGGCCGCCGACGGCCTCCTGCCGGTGGTGGACGAGGCCCAGATCGACGCCGCCGCCTCGGAGGCGCTGCGCCCGTTCAGCGCGGAGGACCTCGCCGAGGGTGCGCCGGCGGAGAACCCGTACACCCTGCACCAGGAACTCCAGCAGACGATGAACGACCTGGTCGGCATCATCCGGCGGGCCCCCGAGATGGAACAGGCCCTGGAGAAGCTGGCCGGGCTGCGCGAGCGGGCCCGGCGTGCCGGGGTCGAGGGGCACCGGCAGTTCAACCCGGGCTGGCACCTCTCGCTGGACCTGCGGAACATGCTGCTGGTCAGCGAGTGCATCGCGCGGGCGGCCCTGGAGCGCACCGAGAGCCGCGGCGGCCACACCCGCGAGGACTGCCCGGACATGGAGCGCTCCTGGCGCCCGGTCAACCTGCTGTGCCGGCCGGCCGATGTCTCCGCCGCGCCGCTGGAGGGCCGGATCGACCTCGTACGCAAGGCGACCGAACCCATCCGTCCGGATCTGCTCTCCCTCTTCGAGAAGGAGGAGCTGGTCAAGTACCTCGCCGAAGAGGAGCTGTACGAGTGAGCAGCTACAACGCACGGTTCAGGGTGTGGCGCGGGGACACCGGCGGCGGCGGTCTGGAGGACTTCGAGGTCGAGGTCAACGACGGCGAGGTCGTCCTCGACATCATCCACCGCATCCAGGCCACCCAGGCGGGCGACCTCGCGGTGCGGTGGAACTGCAAGGCGGGCAAGTGCGGTTCGTGCAGCGCGGAGATCAACGGACGGCCGCGGCTGCTGTGCATGACGCGCATGTCGGTGTTCACCCGCGAGGAGACGATCACGGTCACCCCGCTGCGGGCCTTCCCCGTGGTGCGCGATCTGGTGACGGACGTGTCGTTCAACTACGCCAAGGCACGGGAGGTGCCGGCCTTCGTTCCCCCGGAGGGGGTGAAGGCGGGCGAGTACCGGATGCAGCAGATCGATGTGGAGCGCTCGCAGGAGTTCCGCAAGTGCATCGAGTGCTTCCTGTGCCAGGACACCTGCCATGTGGTGCGCGACCACGAGGAGAACAAGGCGGCCTTCGCCGGGCCGCGCTTCCTGATGCGGGTCGCCGAGCTGGACATGCACCCGCTGGACGCCGCCGCCGAGTCCGGTCTCGACCGTAGGGCGACGGCCCAGGAGGAGCACGGGCTCGGCCTCTGCAACATCACGAAGTGCTGTACGGAGGTCTGCCCCGAGCACATCAAGATCACCGACAATGCGCTGATCCCGCTGAAGGAGCGGGCCGTGGACCGCAAGTACGACCCGCTGGTGTGGCTGGGGAACAAGATCCGGCGGCGCGACCCGTCGTCCTGAGGGTGCACGGTCGCGGCGGCCCGGCGGGGCCGCCGCGACCGGCGGTCAGCCGAGCAGCTTGATGATCTCGTCCGTGGTGCCCCGCTCGCCGAGGCGCGGGAAGATCCGCTCGACGCTGTTGTCGTGGGCCTCGGCGTTCATGTCGGTCACCGCGTCCGTGGCGATCGTGACGTGATAGCCGTGCTCGTGTGCCGAGCGGGCGGTGGACTCGACGCCGATGCTGGTCGCGATCCCGGCCACCACGACCTGCGTGATCCCGCGGCGCCGCAGCCGGAGGTCGAGGTCGGTGCCGTAGAAGGCGCCCCACTGCTGCTTGGTGACGACGATGTCGCTCTCCTGCGGGCCGAGCTCGGGGACGATCTCGGCCCAGTCGGCGGCCGGCTTCCCGCCACCGGTGGGGCCCTCGGTACGGCCGGGCGCACCACCGGTGACACGGACCAGGACGACCGGGAGGCCCTTGGCCCGGAAGGCGTCGGCGAGGGCCGCGGAGTGCGCGATGACATCGGCGGCGGGGTGCGCGGTGGGAAAGCCGACGATGCCCTTCTGAAGGTCGACGACGATCAGTGCGGTCTTCGGGTCGAGAGTGGTCACGCTCATGGTGCTGGGGCTCCTTGGTCGGGTGGTGCTTACGGGGTGGGGGTGGGCGCCGCCTGTCGTAGATGTGCCTGCGGGGCGGGGGCGGACGCAGCCTGTCGCGGATGTGTCTGCGGGGCGGGGCCGACGCGGCCTGGCGTAGACGTGCCTGCGGGGCGGGGGCCGACGCGGCCTCCCGCGGATGTGTCTGCGGGGATGTCGCTCCGGGCAGCGGGTCGCGCTCGGTCATGAACCGACCAGGCGCTCGATGAGGGCGGCGGCCTCGGCGACGGTGCGCCGCTCCGCCCCGTCCAGTTCGGCGGCGACGGCCTCGGCGAGCCAGTTGCGCTTGGCGGCCCGGACCTGCGCGAGGGTCGCGCGGCCGGTGTCCGTGATCGACATGACCGACTTGCGGCCGTCGGCCGGATCGGGTGCCCGCTCGACCAGCCCCTGCCCCTCCAGCGCGCCCAGGGTCAGCCGCATGGACTGGGGGCGCACCAACTCGGCGCGGGCCAGACCGGCCGTGGTCGTCGGGCCCCCGTCGTCCAGCCGGGCCAGCACCGAGCGCTGGGCCGGCGTGAGCAGACTCTCCGACGACGAGGAGCGCAGCCGCCGCAGCAGCCTGCCGACCACGGCGGCGAGCTGGTTCGCCACCTCCTCGGCGGTCGGGTCGGCGGGCACGGCTGCGGACGGTCGCGTCATGCGTCCACCGTAAAAGATGCACAGGACATCTTGCAAGGTTACCTGCCGACTCCCGGGATGGCCTTGCTCCGCGCACGGCCCGCGATCTAGGGTGAATGCGCTTTCATAATGTGTACGTCGACGCCCCTGTCGGTACGCGTCGGTACGGAAGAAGAAGCGGACGGTCGGTCGAGTGAGCGCCCCAACGGTGTACGACGTCGCGGAGCGGTCGGGCGTCTCCATTGCCACGGTTTCGCGGGTCTACCGCACTCCGGAATCGGTACGCGCCCAGACCCGTGAGCGGGTCCTGGAGGCGGCCCGCGAGCTCGGCTACGTACCGAGCGGCAACGCACGGGGGCTGGCGAGCCGCACCACCGGAGTACTGGGACTCTGCTTCCCCGACTACGCCGACCCGGACGCCGAGGCCGACGCAGAGGCGGACAGCGACGCCGACGACGCGGTGATGCTCTACTCCGACCAGATCATCCGCGGCATGGAGCGCGCGGCCCGGCGGCACGGCTACGCGCTGCTGATCGCGGCGTCCCTGGAGGGCGGCCCCGAGAGCCTGGTGGCGAAGGTCGCGGGACGGGTCGACGGCTTCGCCGTCCTCGCGCAGACCGTGCCGACCGAGGACCTCGAGGTGATATCGCGCCGGCTGCCGGTGGTGATGCTCGCGGGGCCGCGCGAGATCGACCACCTCGACCACATCGTCGTCGCCAACGCCGACGGCGAGCGCGAGCTGACCCGTCACCTGATCGAGGACCACGGCCTGCGCAGGCTCGCCTTCGTCGGGGGCGACACCGATTCGCCCGACGCCGAGGCCCGCTTCCGCGGCTTCCGGCAGGCCTGCGGGGACGCCGGCCTTCC
This sequence comes from Streptomyces sp. NBC_00876, assembly GCF_045207435.1. Classification (NCBI taxonomy): domain Bacteria; kingdom Bacillati; phylum Actinomycetota; class Actinomycetes; order Kitasatosporales; family Streptomycetaceae; genus Streptomyces; species Streptomyces sp. NBC_00876. Next base: position 5,547,970 of record NZ_CP108800.1, on the reverse strand, counting down.
CGTACCGGACGAACCGGCGTTCCGGACGACGATGATGAAGCAGGCCGAGGGCGCACTGGCCGCCGACGCCCTGCTGGACCGGGAGGGGGAACGGCCGGAGGCGATGCTGTTCGCCAACGACCAGATGGCGGTCGGCGCCCTGCGCGCACTGGCGCGCCGGGGCGTGCGGGTGCCCCAGGACATGGCGGTGACCGGCTTCGACGGAATCCCGCTCAGCCGGATTGTCCAACCGCCGCTGACGACGGTCCGCCAGCCGATCCGCCAACTGGGCGAGCAGGCGGTCGAGTTGCTGGTTCAGCGGCTGAACAACAGCGGCCGCGACCCGGTATCGCTCACCCTCCCGGTCTCCCTGATCCGCCGCAGGAGCTGCGGCTGCGGCTGACGGCGGCTCTCTTCGCGACCGGCGGCGGGCACGTGCGCACCCACCCGCGACCACCCGTGCCACTTCGGGAGCGGCCACGGACGGGTGCGCCCACACGCACCCGCCCGTGCCCGCCCGTGCCCGCTAAGCCAGCCACTTCCCGAAGAACTCGCGCCGCGCCGCCACCAGCCCGGCCACCTCCTCGGCCAGCCCCGCGTGCTCGAAGTGCCCCGCCGCCAGCACCAGCAGCTCCCGCTCCCCCGCCAGCGCGTTGTACACGGCGAACTGCCCCGGCGGCGGCACGGACGGGTCGAACAGCGCGGCGGCCACCATCGTCGGCAGCTCCACGAGCCCCGCGGCCGTCGCGGCGTCGAAGTACCGCAGCACCTCCACGACCTCGGGATGCTCGCGGTGATACCCGCGCACGGACTCCCCGCTCCCCGCGCAGCGCAGCGTGAGCCGCAGCGGGTGGTTCCCGAAGGTGGGCACCGTCAGCTGCGCCGCCCCGATCCGGTCGTCCCACGGCAGGGCCAGCGCGCCGAGCCCTCCGCCGAAGCTCTCCCCGAGGAGGCCCAGCCGGCCCGTCCCCGCGAGCTCCGGCACCAGTTCCTGGAGCGCCGACGCCGCGCACCACAGGTCGGCCACGCAGTCGCCGATGACATACGTGTCACGCGACTCGATGCCGTGCAGCACATGCGCGGAGGAGACATCGGGGATGCCCGCCACGAGTCCGCGCGGCCCCGTCCCCCGTACGCACGGCAGGATCGCGGCCGACGAAGGCAGCGGCAGCGGCACATCGGGCCCGGGGCTCTGGCGGCCCCCGTACCCGTGCCCGATGACGAACCCGTGGCGCACCGGCTCCTCCACCGGAAGCGCCAGCCAGCCGCCGATCCGCACCCCACCGACGGAGTTGTACGTCACACCGTGGATCCGCACACCGTCGCGCTCGTCCTCCAGCGGGCCGATCTCCGGCTCCGTGGCGACCTTGCGGGCCGCGTCGTGGCGCGCGCGCCAGAAGTCGGCGAAGTCGTCCGGCGCGGGCGGCGCGGGCACGGCCTTCAGCTCGTCGAGGGTGCGCCCGTAGGCCGGATCAAAGGGGAAATCATGCGCGAACGAAGTCATGATCACGACACTATCCCCGTCCATTCGGCGGGCAGGATCCCGTCCATCCCGGCGCGGAACCAAAGGTGCGGAATCGGTCACACCCCCACCTTTTCGGCAAACGACACGCTTACCGTTGCAAACCGAACCAACAGGTGTCCAGCACGTTGCACGAGTGTGACCTAGCACCCTCTTGCGGATTCCTGAATCCCTGCCGCAGAGTGATGTATGCGCTTACAGGCAGCGCATACATTCGGATTGCTCAAGGAGGAGCCCTCCATGTCCCGCACCGCCAGAAATGCCTCCACCGGCATCGGTATCGCCGTCGTTCTCGCTCTCGGTCTGACCGCGTGCGGCAGCTCCGGGGGCGACGACGTCGCCGCGGACAAGAAGCAGACGCTCACCGTCTGGGCCATGGGGGCCGAGGGCGAGAAGCTCGCGGATGTGGCCAAGGTGTACGAGAAGGCCAACCCGAACATCACCGTCAAGGTGACCCCGGTCGGCTGGGACGTCGCCCACCAGAAGCTCGTCTCCGCGGCCGCCGCCGGCACCATGCCGGACGTGGCGCAGATGGGCGGCAGCTACATGGGCGAGTTCTCCGAGCTCGGTGTGCTGGAGCCGGTCGACACCAAGACCTTCCAGGAGAAGGACTTCTTCCCGGCCGGCTGGAAGCAGGGCGAGGTGGACGGCCAGGCGTACGGCGTGCCGTGGTACGTCGACACCCGCGTCCTCTACTACCGCACCGACCTGGCCGAGAAGGCCGGCATCACCAAGGCTCCGACCAACTGGAAGGAGATGCAGGCCCTCGCGACCGCCTACCAGAAGAAGGCGGACACCAAGTGGGGCCTGTCCATCCAGCCCAGCGGCCTGGACACGGTGCAGAACTTCTATTCCTTCCTGTACTCGGCCGGCGGCGAGATCGTCAACGACAAGGGCGAGGCCGTCATCGACAGCCCCGAGGCCGTCAGGGCGCTCAAGGAGTACGGCTCGTACTTCGACAAGGGTCTCTCCAACAAGTCCGTGCAGCCCGGCTATGACGTCGTGAAGGACTTCGGCAACGGCCGCGTCCCGATGTTCTTCGGCGGTCCCTGGCACGTCACCCTGATCAACGAGGGCCAGCCGCAGATCAAGGGCAAGTGGGCGGTGGCCAACGTGCCCGCCGACAAGTCCTCCACCTCGATGGCCGGCGGCTCCTCCCTGGTGATCTCCAAGGACAGCGAGCACAAGGCCGCGGCCACCGAGTTCATCAAGTACCTGACGGACACCAAGGGTCAGGCCGACTGGTACAAGCGCACCAAGGACCTGCCGGCGAACACCGCCGCCTGGACCTCGGGTGCCCTCGCCGACGACGCCGATCTGCAGATCTTCAAGAAGCAGATGGACACCGCCAAGTCCTCCCCGTCGCTGTCCAACCTGAGCGAGATCACCGACAAGGTCGACCAGGCGATAGCGAAGGTGACCCAGGGCAAGGCGTCCGCCGAGGACGCGCTGAAGACCGCGCAGTCCGAGATCGAAGGCCTCGTGAAGTAGGAGCCATGAGCACCACGACCGGAAAGGCCGCACAGCCGGCCAAGGTGCAGGCCGGGCCGGGGACCACGTCCCCGGCCGCCGGGCCCAAGGGTTCGCGACGTCGCAGGAAGCCCTCGATGGGCGTGCAGAACATGGCCGGCTGGCTGTTCTCCACCCCCTTCCTCGTGCTCTTCCTCGTCTTCATGGCCGTCCCGATCATCGCCACGCTGGTGATGAGCTTCACGGACTTCGGGCTGCGCAATGTGACGCACCCGCTGGACGCGAACTTCATCGGCTTCGAGAACTACACCAAGCTGTTCAGTGACGAGAAGTTCCTCAAGTCGCTGTTCAACACGGCGTACTTCGTGGTCGTCGGCGTGCCGCTGACGATCCTCCTCGGACTCGTCGTCGCCGTACTGCTGAACAACGGCATCGACAGGGCCCGCACCTTCTTCCGCGTCGGCTTCTACGCCCCGGTCGTCACCACCATCGTCGCGGTCGCCGTCGTCTGGCGCTTCGTACTCGATCCGAGCGACGGTCTCATCGCGGGCCTCTTCTCCGAGGTGGGCCTCACCGCACCGGACTTCCTGGGCTCCGAGAAACTCGCCATGCCCTCGATGATCGCGATGGCTGTCTGGCGCAACCTGGGCACGGTCATGGTGCTCTTCATCGCCGGCCTCCAGGCCATCCCCACCGAGGTGCGGGAAGCGGCACGGCTGGACGGCGCGAACATCTGGCAGGAGTTCAAGGGCATCACGGTTCCGCTGCTGCGGCCCACGCTGCTCTACGCCACGGTGATCACCACCATCGGCTACCTCAACGTCTTCGAGGAGCCCTTCGTGATGACGCAGGGCGGGCCCTCGGACTCGACGCTGACCGTCTCGCTGAACATGTACCGCGAGGGCTTCAACTTCTTCCACATGGGCTATGCGAGCGCCATGGCGTATGTCCTCTTCGTAGTGATCATGGGCATCACGGTGCTGCAGCTCCGACTGCTGAAGGACAACACGAAATGAGCGCCACCAGTGCACCGGGCGCCGTCTCGACGGCGCCGTCGAAGAAGCCCGGGAACGACGGGAGGCCCAGCCGCCCCAAGCGGCCGCGTTCGCTGAAGCGGGTCCTCGTCTACGTCCTGCTCTCGCTCGGACTGCTGATCATGTCGGCGCCGTTCCTGTGGATGGCCCTGTCCGCGTTCAAGACGACGAGCGAGCTGACCGCGAGCCCGCCGGTCTGGATCCCGACCGAATGGACCCTGGACAACTTCCGGGACCTGCTCGACAAGCTCGATCTGCCGCTGTACTTCATGAACTCGGTGATCGTGGCGGTGCTGGTCACCGTCTCGAACCTGGTGTTCTGCTCGATGCTCGGGTACGCCCTGGCCAAGCTGAACTTCGCCGGCCGCAACAAGATCTTCGGTCTGGTGCTGGGCGCCCTCATGGTGCCGGGCAACCTGATGCTGCTGCCGCTCTTCGTGCTGATGAGCAAGATGGGCCTGATCGACTCGTACGCCGGTCTGGTGCTGCCGTTCGCGGCGGGCGCCTTCGGGGTCTTCCTGATGCGGCAGTTCATGCAGTCGATCCCGGACGAGCTGCTGGAAGCGGCCCGGATGGACGGCGCCGGCGAGTGGTACATCTTCTGGCGGATCGTGATGCCGCTGGTCAAGCCCGCCCTGGCGACGCTGTCGATCTTCACGTTCCTGGGGTCCTGGAACAACTTCGTCTGGCCGCTCATCGCGACCAACGACCCCGACAAGTACACCCTCCCCGTCGCCCTGGCGACGTTCGCCACCGACCCGAACAAGGCGGGTGGCTCCAACGGCATGCTGATGGCCGGGTCCTTCCTGATCGTGCTGCCGGTGCTGGTCGTGTTCATCGCGCTCCAGCGGCACTTCACGCAGGGCATCGCCACGGCGGGCATGAAGTAGCCCGCCCCGGGCTGCCGGACCCCCTTCCCGGCAGCCCACCGATACATACGGGGCCGCGCGGCCCGCACCCCGCGCCGGCCACACCCCTCACGCACCAGAAGGACAGTTTGCGATGACTCACACCCAGGTCCCGTTCCCCGAAGGCTTCCTGTGGGGCGCCTCCACGGCCGCCCACCAGATCGAGGGCAACAACACCAACAGCGACTGGTGGGTCAAGGAGCACACCGCGGGCACCCACATCCAGGAGCCCAGCCTGGACGCCTGCGACAGCTACCACCGCTGGCACGAGGACATGGACGTGCTGGCCGGGCTGGGCTTCACCGACTACCGGTTCTCCATCGAGTGGGCCCGTATCGAGCCCGCCGAGGGCCAGTTCTCCCGGGCCGAGCTCGCCCACTACCGCCGCATGGTCGAGGGCGCCATCGAGCGCGGCCTGCGCCCCATGATCACCCTGCACCACTTCACCGTGCCGCAGTGGTTCGAGGCCCGCGGCGGCTTCACCGCCGAGGGCGCGACCGAGCTGTTCGCCCGCTACGTCGCGGCCTGCGCACCGGTCATCGGCGAAGGCGTCAGCCACGTCTGCACCATCAACGAGCCGAACATGATCGCCGTCATGGCGGGCCAGGCCAAGCGCGGCGACATCGGCTTCCCGCCCGCCGGCCTGCCGACCCCGGACGACGAGACCACCGTGGCCGTGATCGCCGCCCACCACGCGGCCGTCAAGGAGGTCAAGGCGATCAACCCCGACATCCAGGTCGGCTGGACCATCGCCAACCAGGTCTACCAGGCCCTCCCGGGTGCCGAAGAGGTCACCGCCGCCTACCGCCACCCCCGCGAGGACGTCTTCATCGAGGCGTCCCGCGGCGACGACTGGATCGGCGTGCAGTCCTACACCCGGACGAAGATCGGCACGGACGGCCCGATCCCCACCGCGGACGACGTCGAGCGCACGCTCACGCAGTGGGAGTACTACCCCTCCGCCGTCGGCCACGCGCTGCGTCACACCGCCGACGTCGTGGGCCACGACGTGCCGCTGATCGTCACCGAGAACGGCATCGCCACGGACGACGACAGCCGCCGGATCGACTACTACACCGGCGCGCTCAACGAGGTCGCCTCCGCGCTGGAGGACGGCCTCAACATCCAGGGCTACCTGGCCTGGAGCGCGCTCGACAACTACGAGTGGGGCTCCTACAAGCCCACCTTCGGCCTCATCGGCTGGAACCCGGAGACGTTCGAGCGGCTGCCGAAGCCGTCCGCCGTCTGGCTGGGCGAGATGGGCCGCACCCGCGCCCTGCCGCGCAACGCCGGCTGACACCGGCGCAACGCCGGTTTGCACCGGCCCCCTGACCGGGAGCACCTGACAGCTCCCGCGCGTACGGGGACCGGCGGAACCTGACATCCGCCGGTCCCCGTACCGCACCTTCCGCACCACCGCACCTTCAGCTTCACCGCACCAACGGCGCGGTCCGGGTCCCACAGCCCCGGCCGTGCCGACAGCCGTACCCGAAAGCGGCGGCGGAGGCGCGCCTCCGCCGCATCGAGCACGCCACGGAACTCCCCCATCCCCCTTCTGCCACCGGGAGCTGGACCTTCATGGACCGTCGCACGTTTCTCACCGCCGCCGGGACCGGGGCCGCGGCCCTGTCCCTCGGAGCCGTATCCGCGCCCTCGGCGGGCGCCGCCCCGCTCGGCCGCACCCCGGACCCGCAGCTGCTGCACTGGTTCCGCGACACGTACCGCTCGATCGAGGCCATGACGACCGGGCTCGGTCTCGCCGTCGACAAGATCGACGTGAGCGGACCGGGCGGCCCCGTCCAGTCACGCCAGACCTCGCCCACCAACATCGGCTGCGGCCTGTGGTCCACCGTCGCCGCCGCCGGACTCGGCGTGATCAGCGACGCCACGATGCGGCGCAGGCTGGAGCTCACCGTCCGGTCCGTCGAGAAGCTGGAGCGCCACCACGGCTTCTGGCTCAACTGGTACGACGCGCACGACGGTTCGGTGCTGACCCAGTGGCCCGGCACCGGTGATCCGGTCCGCCCGTTCCTCTCGTCCGTCGACAACGCCTGGCTGGTCACCGGCCTGCGCATCGCCGCGGACGCGGCTCCCGCGCTGCGTCCGCGCATCGCCCGCATCCTGGCGGACGCCGACTGGTCGTACTACTACACGCCCTACGATCCGGCCGACCCGGTCGCCGGCCCCGGCCAGCTGCGCGGTGGCTTCTGGACGGACACCGAGGAGCCCACCGGTCACCACTACGGGGCCCTCAACACCGAGCCGCGCATGGCCAGTTATCTGGGCATCGCGGACGGTTCGCTGCCCGCCGACCACTACTGGCACCTGCTGCGCACCATGGTCCCGGGCAACGGCCAGGAGCAGGAGCCGCAGGGCAGTTACGTGGCGATGGACGGAATCCGCGTCTGGCAGGGCCACTACACGCACCGCGGCCGCAGGATCGTGCCCACCTGGGGCGGATCGATGTTCGAGGCGCTGATGGTTCCGCTGTTCGTACCGGAGCCGGAGTGGTCGCCGCAGTCGTGGGGCCGCACCCATCAGCGCTACGTGCGCGGCCAGATCGAGCACGGCATGAAGGAGGCGGAGTACGGGTACTGGGGATTCTCGCCCGCCAACATCCCCGAAGGCGGTTATCAGGAGTACGGCGTCGACGCGCTCGGCATGCAGGTCGACGGGTACGCCTCCAACACCGACCGCACGTACACGACGGACGGAGCTCCGCTGCCGCCCGCGTCGGCGTTCACCAACGGGGTGGTGACCCCGCACGCCTCGTTCCTCGCGCTGCCGTACGCCCCGGCCGAGGCGATGGCGAACCTGCGGGCGCTGGACCGCGACTTCGGCGCGTACCACGACGGCTACGGCTTCCGGGACTCCGTCAACGTCTCCACCGGACGGGTCAGCGACTATCTGCTCGCCCTCGACCAGGGGATGATCGCGGCGGCCCTGGCCCAGGCGCTCCGCCCCGGCCTGCTGCAACAGCCGTTCCGGACGGGCGGGTTCCGTTCCCGGGTCCGGCCGCTGCTCGCCAAGGAGCGCTTCAGTATCTGAGCCCCCTGCCGGTACGCCGTCCGGTCGCCGCCCCGCGCGGCGACCGGACGGCGTGCGGCGCGCCCCACGAAGTGCCGGTGTGCCGTGGCAGTATGAGCGCCATGATGTCCCCCTGCCGAAAGGCCCATGCCGCGTAAGCGGCCCGGCGCGCTGCGCGCCGCCCCTGCCAGAACGCCCGTCTGGCTGTGCGAACCGGGCAGGATCGACTCGCTCTCGCTCGCCACCAGCGCCGCCGTCCGGCGCGTGGAGTACGCGCACGAGTGGTACGACATGTATCCCGGCGTCACCTCGCTCGCCCTGCTCCACTACCGGCGCTTCCTCGCCCGGCCCGGGCGCCTCCTGTATCCGAGCCTCGCCCTGTGCACGTGCCGAGGCTGCTCTCTCGACGACGTGACCCACGCACGCGACGCGCTGGCCGAGGTTCTCGCACTGCTGCCGGACCGGCCCCGGGCCGAGCTGTCCCGCCTGGTCACCCGACTGGACCGCGGGCTGCTGAGCCGGACCCTGCCCTGCCCGCACGCCGGGACGCATCCATGGCGCAGCCAGGCCTGGTGGCGGATGCGCCTGTACGACGGGGAGGTGGATCCGGCGTGAGGCGTGGTGCCGGTCCATCGCCGGGTCGCGGGCCACCGGGGGCGGACATAGCCTCGCAAACGTGATGCCGCCTGTGAGCCGAACCCGGATCCTCATACCGGGCCGGGCCCTGCTCGCCGTGTTGATGACGGTGTGCTGGCTGGCCCTTCCCGCCGCGACGAGCGCGCGCGCCGACGACCCCATCACGCTGTCCCGGGACGGCCAGATCACCGACAAGGTCGGTGCGCTCGGGGACCGCAGGCCCCAGGTGGTCACCGCGCTCGACCAGCTGTACGAGAAGCGCCGCATCCAGCTCTTCGTGGCGTACGTCCGTGACTTCTCCGGGCGCTCCGCGCAGGACTGGGCCGACCGGACGGCCGACCGCAACGGGCTCGGCCGCGACGACGTGCTGCTGGCCGTCGCCACCCACGACCGGCAGTTCGCCTACTCCGTCGACCAGGACTCCCGCTTCACCGACGCCCAGCTCCAGGACGTGGCGAGCACCGCCATCGAGCCGGCGCTCAGGGAGAACGACTGGGCGGGTGCCGCGATCGGGGCCGCCAACGGATACGCGGCCGTCCTGGCCGGCGGGCCCGTCCCCACGCCGGCGATCACGCCGGGCGCCGACGACCCCGGCACCGGCAAGTCCGTCGGGACGAGCGCCGGGGACCTGGTGCTGCCGATCGTCCTCGTCGGCGGCGCCGGAGCGGTCGCCGCGTACGCCTACACCCGGCGCAAGCGGCGCGCCGCCACCCGTACGACCCCGGGTGCGAAGGGCTGGGGACCGGCCGGGGCCGGGCAGGACGCCGCGCCGCCCCCCGCTCCGCTGCCGGAGCTCGACGCCCGCGCCAAGGAGACGCTCGTCGACACGGACGACGCGGTCCGCACGAGTGACGAGGAACTCGGTTTCGCCACCGCCCAGTTCGGCGAGGAGGCCGCCGCGCCGTTCACCGAGGCGGTCACGTATGCCAAGGGCGAGCTGACGGCGGCGTTCCGGCTGCGCCAGCAGCTCGACGACGCGTTCCCGGAGGACGACGCCACCCGGCGGCGGATGCTGGACGAGATCATCAGCCGCTGCACGGACGCCAATGCCCGGCTGGACGCGGTCTCCGAGGACTTCGACCGGCTCCGGGAGCTGGAACGCAACGCCCCGCAGGCGCTGGCGGCGGCCGAGAGCGCGTTCCGGGCGCTCGCCGGCCGGGTCTCCGCGGCCGGGGCCACGCTCGTCTCGATGCGCGGCAGTTACGCCCGGTCGGCGTCGGCCGCCGTCGCGGGCGACATCGAACAGGCCAAGGACCGGCTCGTCTTCGCGACTTCCTCGCTCAACCAGGCCCGGCAGGCGGCCGACAGCGGCGACAACTCCGCGGCGGCGGTGTACGTACGGGCCACCGAGGGTGCGATCGGCCAGGCGGCCACCCTCGTCGACGGCATCGACCGGCGTGCGCGGGAGCTCGGCGAGGCGGCGGGCAGACTGCCGGCCGCGCTCACCGAGATGGAGACGGACCTGGCCGATGCGGGCGGGCTGTTGGAGGGCACGGCGCAAGGGGTGTCCACCGCGGACCTCCGCGGCCGGATCGCCCGCGCGCAGTCCGTGGCCCGTGATGTGCGCCAGGAGGTGGGCGCCGGTCCGTACGACCCGATCGACGCCCTGCGCCGGGTGGAGGAGGCGGACGCGGCGCTGGACGAGGCGCTGGCCGGTGCGCGCGAACAGGAACAGGGCAGCCGGCGGGCCCGCTCACTGCTCGACCAGGCGATGCTCACCGCACGGTCGGCGATCGGTGCCGCCGCCGACTACATCACCACCAACCGGGGTGCGGTCGGCAGCGAGGCCCGGACCCGGCTGGCGGAGGCCCAGCGCCGGCTGGAGCGGGCCGGCGAACTGTCCAGGACGGACGACCCCCAGGCCGCGCTGGCCGAGGCGCAGCGGGCGGACGCACTGGCCGGGGAGGCGCGGAGTCTCGCGGAGCAGGACGTGCGCGCGTACGGAGGGCGCGGCGGACCGGGCGGCGGCATGCCGGGAGGCGGCGGCGCGGGCGGGGGCATGGGCGGTGCGGTCCTCGGCGGGATCATCCTCGGCGGGCTCCTGGGCGGCGGAGGCGGCCGGGGAGGCGGGTTCGGGGGCGGCGGCTTCGGCGGCGGGTTCGGCGGGGGCGGCGGACCGGGCAGCTTCGGCGGCGGGGGAACCCGCGGCCGGCGGGGCGGCGGCGGCCGCTTCTGAACACCGCCCGGGGACCCGCCCGGCGCGCTTCTGAACGGCGCCACGGGGACCCGCCCGGCGGAGCCTTACGCGTACACATCGCTTCGAGCCGCACGGCCGGACGCACAGGACCGGACACGCACGACCGGACACACAGGAGAGGTGCCATGACCAAGCAGACCATCCTCGGACGCGTCACCCAGCTGGCGAAGGCCAACATCAACGCCCTGCTGGACCAGGCCGAGGACCCGCAGAAGATGCTGGACCAGCTGATCCGCGACTACACGTCCAACATCTCGGAGGCCGAACAGGCCGTGGCCGCCACCATCGGGAATCTGCGGCTGATGGAGCAGGACCACCGCGAGGACGTCGAGGCGGCCGGGGAGTGGGGCGGCAAGGCGCTCGCCGCCAGCCGCAAGGCCGATGAGCTGCGGGCGGGCGGATCGGGCGCCGACGCGGACAAGTTCGACAACCTGGCCAAGGTCGCACTCGGCCGGCAGCTCCAGTCGGAGAAGGAGGCCAAGACCGCCGAGCCCACCATCGCCTCGCAGACCGAGGTGGTGGACAAGCTCAAGTCCGGCCTGGACCAGATGAAGGAGAAGCTGAAGGAGCTGAAGTCCAAGCGGGACGAGCTGGTCGCGCGTGCCAAGTCCGCGCAGGCACAGAACCAGATGATGGACTCCGTCAAGAGCATCAACGTCCTCGACCCGACCAGCGAGATCAGCAGGTTCGAGGACAAGGTACGGCGCGAGGAGGCCAAGGCGATGGGCAAGCAGGAGCTTGCCGCGTCGTCCCTGGACGCCCAGTTCGAGCAGTTGGACACGCTGGGTGCGAGCGCCGAGGTGGAGGCCCGCCTCGCCGCGCTGAAGACGGCCTGACGGCTCCCGGCCGGGCCGGGTTCAGTACATGCCGGGCCGGGTTCAGAACATGCTGAGCAGTTCCTCCACCGTGCGCTCGGCGGCCGGTCCGCCGTCGGGCAGCGGCAGTTCGAACCAGACGGTCTTGCCGCGCGGTGTCCGCCTCGATCCCCAGGCGGCGCTCAGCAGCCCGACCAGCTGGAGTCCGCGCCCGCCCTCGTCCGTGTCGCGTGCCCGGCGGCGCCGCGGCTGGACGAGGCCCGCGTCCCACACCTCGCACACCAGGGTGCGGTCGCGCAGCAGTCTGAGCCGGATCTCGCCCTCGCCGTACCGCAGGGCGTTGGTGACCAGCTCGCTGACCAGCAGTTCGGTGGTGTCGACCAGGTCGCCGAGGTTCCAGGTGAGCAGCTGGCCGCGGGCGAGTTCGCGGGCGCGGCCGACCGAGCGGGGCTCGCGCGGCAGCCGCCAGTCGCCGACGGCGTCGGCGGGCAGCCCCTGGATGCGCGCCATCAGCAGGGCGATGTCGTCCTCGCCGTGCCGGGTGTCGAGCGAGCTCAGGACGTGGTCGCAGACGTCCTCGAGGGGGCGGGCGGGTTCGACCAGGGCGCCGCGCAGCGCCTCCAGCCCCTCGTCCAGCGGGTGGTCGCGGGACTCGACGAGACCGTCGGTGTAGAGGGCGAGCAGGGCGCCCTCCTTGAGCTCCACCTCGACCTCCTCGAAGGGCTCGCCGCCGACGCCGAGCGGCATCCCCGGCGGCACGTCGAGGAGCAGCGCCGCTTCGCCCGGCTCGACGACGACGGGGGGCAGGTGGCCCGCGTTGGCGAAGGTGCAGCGCCGGGTGACCGGGTCGTAGACGGCGTAGACACAGGTCGCCAGATAGACCTCGGAGAGGTCCGCCTCGCGGGACTTGTGGGCGGCCCGCGAGGGCCACTGGGCGCCGCCGCCGGACGAGATGGCGGCCCCGGGGGTGCCGAGTCCCCGGGCGACCTCGTCGAGCGCGGAGAGCACCTCGGCGGGTTCCAGGTCGAGGAGGGCCAGGGTCCGTACGGCGGTGCGCAGTTCGCCCATGGCCACGGCGGCGCGGAGCCCGCGGCCCATCACGTCGCCGACGACCAGGGCGGTGCGGTGCCCGGGGAGCTCGATCACGTCGAACCAGTCGCCGCCGACCTCGGTCGCGGTGTTGCCAGGCAGGTAGCGGCAGGCGATGTCCAGGCCGGCGGCCTCGGGGTCGCCGGGCGGCAGCAGGCTGCGCTGGAGGATCAGGGCGCGCTCGTGCTCGCGCCGGTAGAGGCGGGCGTTGTCGATACAGACGGCGGCGCGGGCGGCGAGCTCGGTGGCCAGGGCCCGGTCCCGCTCGCCGAAGGGTTCGCTGCCCTTCGTACGGGAGAACTGCACCAGGCCGACCACGGTGTCATGGGCGACCATCGGCACGGCGAGCGTGGACTGGACGAAGCCCCGGTCGTCGCCCGGCACGTCCTCGACATGGCCGGTGCGCAGGGCGACGGCGCAGGGCGAGCCGAAGGAGTAGCGGTGCACGGCGCCGAGCGCGGGCGGGCCGGTGGCGGTCCTGGGGCCGGGGATGTCGGGCAGGGCGCCCGACACGGCGCTGGCGAAGGCGACGCGGCGCAGTTCGGCGGAGCCGCCGACCGCTTCCTCACGGAGCGGGCTCCAGCTGCCCGGCGGTGCCTCCTCGCCGGTGAGGAGGGCCTGGTAGAGGTCCACGGAGGCGAGGTCGCAGAAGCCGGGTACGGCGACGTCGAGGAGTTCGCGGGCGGTGGTCTCCAGGTCGAGGGAGTTGCCGATGCGGGCGCTCGCCTCGTTGAGCAGGGCGAGGTTGCGCCGGGCGCTGGCCGCCTCGCGGGCGGCTATGTGGCGCCGGGTCACATCGGTGGCGAGTCCGGCGATGCCGGTGGGGCGGCCCGATCCGCTGTGCACCCGGTAGAGGTTCATCGACCAGTGGCGGCGCTCGGTGTCGCCGGGGGCGGTGCCGACGAGCTGGAGGTCGGTGACGGCGTCGCCGGTCGCCAGGACACGTTCGAGCGTGGCGGTCAGCCGGGCGGCCTCGGCGCCCGCGAGGTAGTCCTCGACGGTGCGGCCGCGGTGGTCGTCGGCCTGGCCGCCGAAGACGGTGGCGAACCTCTGGTTGGCCCGCACGACGGTGAGATCGGTGCCGAACAGTACGAACCCGAAGGGAGATTGACCGAAAATGGCCTGCGATGCCGCAAGGTCCGTCTCGATCCGGCGCAGCGCGCGGACGTCCACGACGATACAGACGGCAGCCCGTTCGCCGGCCGCCGTCTCGCTGGGCATCACATAGATCTCGGCGAGTCCGTGCACGGCGTCCTCGCCCGGCATGCGGAACGGGACGAGGCCCGTCCACTCCCTGCCGTCGAGCACCTCGCCGACCCGGCGGTGGCCGTCCCCGCGCAGTTCCGCGGGCATGAACGCCTCGACCGGGTCCCTGCCCAGCGCCTCGTCGGCGGCAACGCCGAAGAGACCGGCGGCCCGCCGGCTCCACTGCTCGATCAGTCCATCGGGGCCGATCGAGAAGGAGGCGACCCTGATGTAGTCATAGATCGAGCCAGGCGGACTGCTCTGCCACACGACGTCGCCCGCTGTCCCAGGTATTTCGCTCACGCGACCGTCCCCTCCAGCTCACACACCGGACCGGTCCTGCCCGCAGTATTCAGCACTACGGCCCCGTCCGGCACGGCGTTCACGATCACAGCACGGTCTCAGTCCCTTTCAGCCAGGTTCTGCCCGACCTCCGGTGATCGCTGTCCGTCCCACCTCACTCCTAACCAGGCAGGGCCAGCTCGAACCACACCGTCTTGCCACTCTTTCCGCGTCTGGTCCCCCAGCGGCGGGCGGAACACGCCACGAGCTGCAGCCCTCTGCCGCCTTCGTCGTCGGGTCCCGCCATACGTTCGGTGGGCGGATCCGGAAGCGGATCGGAGACTTCCACCAGCAGGCCGGGATGCGCCGCGGGAGTGTCACCGTCGGGGCGGGGGCGCACCAGCCGCACCCCGATGGGGCCCGGCGTGTAGCGCATGGAGTTGGTCACCAGCTCGCTGACCAGCAGGACCGCCACATCACCGACGGCGGCGTCGAGCCCCCAGCAGCGCAGTGCGTCGTGAACGGCGTGCCGTGCCGTGCGTACGGCACCGGGAACAGCCGGAAAGCTCCACTCGGCGCAGTCGCCTTCGGTATCGGTCACGCCGATCACTTCCCAAGACCAGCAACGGAGAATGTCCTGTTTGCGGGGGCTAAACAGCACATACCCGATATTCCTGGCGAAATACCGCTGGTGTCGGCACGTGGGGCGTACGGGTGTATGACCGTGCACGCGAACGGGTGTGCGTGGCGAGAGGGCGCGCGCCCTGTCGCGCGTGCCTCCGCCGGGCACTTGCCGCGCCTCGCTCAGCGGTCCGATCCGCCGGGCATGCGCCGTTCGGCCTCCGCGACGGGGGGCATGCTCTGCGCGGCCTCCCCGACCGGGGGCATGCGCCGTACGGCCTCCGCGACGGCGGGCAGGTCCTGTTCCAGCCAGTCCACGGTGTCGATCTCGCCGGGTCCCAGCCAGCGCAGTTCGTCGTGCTCCTCGTGCGGCGCGGGCACACCGGACGCCAGACGGACCGTCCACACCTGGAGCACATATCCGGGCTTGAGCGGCCATTCGCCGGGAATCCGCTCCAGCGGCTCCGCCTCCACACCCAGCTCCTCGCGGAGCTCGCGCACGAGCGCCTGCTCGCCACTCTCCCCCGGCTCCAGTTTGCCGCCGGGCAGTTCCCAGCGGCCGGCCAGCTCCGGCGGGGTGCTGCGGCGCGCGGCCAGCAGGCGCCCCCGGTCGTAGACGGCTCCGGCCACCACCACGCGATCAGTCATGATCGGGAGCGTAGTGCCACGCTCCGGCCGCCCCGGAACGTGCCGTTGATGACGACGGGCTCAGCCGGTGAATCCCACCGGCGCACGAGAGGCCCTACGAGCGGGTGGTCTGCCCGATGCGCTCCACCCAGTAGAGCCGCTTGTGGCCGCGGTCCTCGAGCTTGTCGGCCGTCCGCCGGGCCTCTTCCTGCGTGGCATACCTGCCCACGCGGTAGCGGTTGCCGTTGTCGTCCTGCCGTATCACCAGCCAAGGGAGCACGGCACCGCTGTCGGTCATCGTGTCCCTCCCGAGCATTGCGCCCCTCCCCTGTACGGCGTGCACGTCTCTAAGGATCCCCAGGAAACCGCAGTACGCATATGCCGGAGCCTACGCCTGACCTTCACTCAACGCATGCGTAATTGCACAAAGAGATACCGATCCGGCCAGGAGTGGACCAACGCACCGGGGGCGCATCCGACTGGATGCGCCCCCTGGGCGATGCACGGCGACGGTTTGCACCCGGGGCGGGTGCGCTACACCCGGCCCGCCCCCTCGCGCAGCACCGGCATCGGCATGAGAACCGGGCCGTCGGCGGGCTCCTTGCGGCAGACGTCCCCGCACTCCGCGTCCAGCGAGCAGCAGAGCGAGCAGATCGGCCCGGACTGCACGGGGCAGTCGGCGATGTCCGGGAGCTCGTAGGCCGTTTCGCAGACCGAGCAGGTGTGGGTGGCGGTGATGTCCGCGACCTCGACTCCGGGCCCGTTCACGGGATTGGGCCGGGCCAGGTAGTACTTCCCCTTCGTCGCCCGGGCGATCAGCGGACAGAGCGTCAGCGAGAGGCCCGCCGCGATGAAGGTCGAGAACGCCTCCGCGTACGTACCGAACAGCCCGAAGAAGGCGAGGATCGAGACGGTCGAGGCGATCACCATCGCGCCGAAACCGGCCGGGTTCACCGCGTACAGATAGGCCCGTTTGAACTCGATGTACGGGGGGCTCAGCCCGGTCCGCTTGTTGATGACCAGGTCGGCGGCGACCGCGGCGATCCAGGCGATGCCCACGTTGGAGTAGAAGCCGAGCAGCTTGTTGAGGGCGGCGAACATGTTCATCTCCATCAGCGTCAGGGCGATGACGAGATTGAGGAAGATGTACCAGACCCGGCCGGGGTGACGGTGGGTGATCCGGGAGAAGAAGTTCGACCAGGACAGCGAGCCGCTGTAGGCGTTGGTCACATTGATCTTGACCTGGGACACGATCACGAACAGTGCGGCGGCGGGCAGCGCGAACGAGCCGAGCCAGGGCTTCAGCGCCTCGATCTGCGGGGCGATCGGTTCCAGCGCGTGGGTCTTGCCGACCGCCTCCAGGGCGACGAAGGCGAGCAGCGCGCCGCCGAGCTGTTTGGCGGCGCCGATGACGACCCAGCCGGGTCCGGCGGCGAGGACCGCGAAGTTCCAGCGCCGCTTGTTGGCCTCCGTCTTCGCCGGCATGAAGCGCAGATAGTCGGCCTGCTCGCCGATCTGGGCGATGAGCGAGAGCGCGACACCGGTGCCGAGCCCGAACCCGATCCAGGAGAAGCCTGATCCGGCCCCTTCCGTACCGCCGAAGGAGCCGAACGCGCCCCAGGCGTCCGGCGCCTCGAAGGCGAGGACGACGAACGGCAGGACCATGCCGATGATCCAGACGGGCTGGGTCCAGGCCTGCACCTTGGCCAGAGCGCCCATGCCGCGGAAGACGATCGGGATGACGATCAGAGTGGTGATCAGATAGCCCGCCTCGACCGGCAGGCCGACGGCCTGGTGCATGGCCTGGGCCATGATCGAGCCTTCGAGCGCGAAGAAGATGAAGGTGAAGGACGCGTAGATCAGCGAGGTCAGCGTCGAGCCGAAGTAGCCGAATCCGGCGCCCCGGGTGACCAGGTCCATGTCCAGGCCGTACTTGGCGCAGGCTCGGGCGATGGGGATTCCGGTGAGGAAGATGATCGTCGCGGCGGCCATGATCGAGGCGAATCCGCTGGTGAAGCCGTAGGTGAAGACGATCGAGGCGCCGATGGCGAAGTCGGCGAGATAGGCGATCCCGCCGAGCGCGGTGCCCGCGACCGTGCCGGGCGACCAGCGCCGGAAGGAGTGCGGCGCGTAGCGGAGGGAGTAGTCCTCCCGGCTCTCGTCGGCGGCGAGTTTCGCGTAACTGCGACTGGGGGGTGGGGCTCCGGAGCCGCCTGCGAGGTCTCCCCCGGAGGCGGTCTCCGTCGTCGGTACGGCCGTGTCCGTCATCGGTGGCTTCCCGTTCGTCGGTTCGGTGTGCGGGTCCGAACGGGAAGGTAGGAGCGGGACATGACAAGTCAACACGGTCGGTGATTGCCCGGCTGTTACGGGACCCGGGCGGCCGTTAACTTGTGGTGACGGACGCCGGACGCACACCTCCGGGTATCGGTCACCCGACAGAAACGACTCCGCCGGACACCCGCCGCCCGTTGCCGTCCGGCGGAGAGGTGACGGGCCATCCGGTCACCCCTCATCTGACCGGAAGGTGGTAGGCGATCCGGTAGCGATCGGCGGGCACCACCACGTCGGCGGTCTCGACCGCCCGGCCCGACGCGTAGTACGTGCGCTCGATGACCATCACCACATGGCCCGGCACCCCGCCGAGCGCCAGGAGCTCCTCCGCCAGCCCCGGGCGCGCGCCGACCTGTTCGGCCACGTTGTCCACGACGACATCGATCGCGGCCATCCGCTCGACCACCCCGCAGCCGCCCAGCGGGCCCTCCTCCGGCAGCATCACCGGCGTGCGCCCCGTGACCGCGAGGGCCTCCCAGGAGGTGGAGAGCATCATCGGCTCACCGGCGTCCCGGAACACGTAGCGCGTACGCATCACCCGGTCGCCGGGCTCGATCCCGAGCCGTTCGGCGACCTCCGGGCTCGCGCCCTCCTGTTCGCTGCGGGACTCCCAGGTCCCTCGCGCCCCCTCTGCCGTCTGCTCCTGCCGGAACGGGCCGGCCCCGGTCTGTGAGCGGTAGCCGGAGCGGGCGATCCGGCGCGGGACGGGGCGCTCGCGCACATACGTACCGGAGCCGGAGCGCCCCTCGACCAGACCTTCGGCCATCAGCACCTTGCGCGCCTCCAGCGCGACGGTGTCCGAGACTCCGTACTCCTCGCGGATACGCGCCTGCGACGGCAGGCGCGTATGCGGCGGCAGCGAACCGTTGACGATCTTCTCTCTGAGATCGCTCGCAACGCGCAGATAGGCGGGCTGCTCACCGAAAGTCACAGGCCACTCCCCAAGAGGTCGACAGACTGCAACAGCGTCGCAACCGTCGGTTCCGGACTGCAAGCGCAGGCCAGGGTTTCACTCGAAGTGATGATTCGCGAGCCGTGTGCGCATAACCCCGGTCAGGGCCGCCAGGGCATCTTCGGCCGTTCCGATCCGCCCGCCCTCTTGACCGCATTTGGTCCAGACCAATAGCTTCCTGTCCACACAGCACGGCCACGCACCTCTCAGCACATGCCTCCGCACACGCACAGGAACGGGCCTCATGCGTCGAAGAACCCTGTCCTCACTGGCCATTGCCGCCTGCGCCCTCTCGCTGGCCGCCACGGTCTCCCCCGCCGCCAACGCCTCCGGGGAACACGGCGGAAACGGCAGCCACCACAGCTCCGCACCCGCCTACAAGCGCGTCGGATACTTCACTCAATGGGGTGTCTACGGACGCGACTTCCAGGTCAAGGACCTGGAGACGAGCGGCACGGCGGCCAGACTCACCCACATCAACTACTCGTTCGGCAACGTGAGCGCCGACGGCAAGTGCTTCACCGGCAACGTGCCCGGCGAGGCCGACGCCTGGGCGGACTACGTCCGTCCGCTGGACGCCGCCGGCTCGGTGGACGGCGTCGCCGACACCGACGACCAGGCCCTCGCGGGCAACTTCAACCAGCTGCGCGAGCTCAAGGCCGAGCACCCGGGCCTCAAGGTGATGATCTCGCTCGGCGGCTGGAGCTGGTCCACCCACTTCTCGGACGCGGCCCGCACCGCCGCCTCCCGCAAGGCCTTCGTCTCGTCCTGCATCGACCTGTACATCAAGGGCAATCTGCCGGTGGACGGGACGCGCGGCGGCGAGGGCGCGGCGGCCGGTCTCTTCGACGGGGTGGACATCGACTGGGAGTGGCCGGGATCCGCCGGTGACACCGACACGGTGTACCGCCCCGAGGACAAGCGGAACTTCACGGCCCTGGTCCATGAGTTCCGTACCCAGCTCGACGCGTACGCGAAGAGTGCCGCGGCGCGCAAGGGCGGGCACCACGGCTCGAAGCCCAGGCACTACGACCTCTCGGCGTTCGTCCCGGCGTCGCCCGAGAAGATCGACGCCGGTTTCGACGTCCCGCGCATCATGCGGGACTTCGACTTCGTGAACCTCCAGGGCTACGACTTCCATGTCTCGGGCGAGAAGACCACCGCCCAGCAGTCCGCGCTGTACGCGAAGGGCGACTTCAGCGGTGACCGGACCGTGCGCGACTGGCTGAAGCGCGGCGCCCCGGCCCGCAAGCTGGTGCTGGGGATGCCGTTCTACGGTCAGGGCTGGACCGGTGTGACCGGTGGCGGCGACGGCCTCGGACAGCCCGCCGCGGCCCCCGCGCCCGCGACCTGGGCAGCCGGTTACGAGGACTACAAGGCCCTCAAGAAGCTGGCCGAATCCGGTACGTACAAGGTCCACCGCAACGTCCGTGACGGCAGCGCCTGGCTGTTCGACGGCACCACGCTGTGGACGTACGACGATCCGCAGGTCCTGCGCACCAAGACCACGTACATCCGCGACCACCGGCTCGGCGGCGCGATGTTCTGGTCGCTGGACGGGGACACGGACGACGGCGAGCTCATGAAGGCCGTCGACCGCGGGCTCTCCCGGCGGTAGGAACCACGCCTCCGGGGCGGCCGCGACACTGCGGCCGCCCCGGACTCCGTCCACCTGCTGGCATGCTGGCATGCTGGCCGTCATGCTCCCCGGATACCGCTGCCCCCAGGACGGCGCCCGCGCCGACATCACGACACCGCACTGGTGCTGCCCGGTCTGCCGGGGGCCCTGGGACCTCGACTTCGGCGTCACCGGGCCGCTGCGCCCCGACGCCCTGCCCGGCCGGGTCAACTCCCTGTGGCGCTACGAGGAGGTCCTGCCGCTCTCCGCCCCCGCGACCAGCCTCGGCGAGGGCCGCACCCCGCTCGTACCGCTCACCGGCACGGTCTCGGCCAAACTCGACTTCCTGATGCCGACGCTGTCCTTCAAGGACCGGGGCGCGGTGATGCTCGCCGAACTGGCCCGCCGTCTCTCGCCCGAGCGCGTCGTCGCCGACAGCAGCGGCAACGCGGGCACCGCCGTCGCCGCGTACTGCGCCCGCGCCGCACTGCCCTGCACGGTGTACGTCCCCGAGGGCACGTCCCCGAAGAAGACGGAGCAGATCCGGGCCCACGGCGCCCGGCTGGAAATCGTCCCCGGGGACCGCGAGGCGACCGCGCGGGCGGCCCGCGCCGCCGCCGACGCCCCCGGCACCTTCTACGCCTCGCACGTCTTCAACCCGTACTTCCTGCACGGCACGAAGACGTACGTGTACGAGCTCTGGGAGGACCTCGGCGGGCGGCTCCCCGACGCGATCGCCGTACCGGTCGGCAACGGCACGCTGCTCCTCGGCGCGGCCCTGGCGACCTCCGAACTCCTCGCCCAGGGGCTGATCGGCACCCGCCCGGCCCTGATCGCCGTCCAGGCCGAGGCCGTGTCCCCGCTGGCGGCCGCCTTCCACGCGGGGGCGCCCGGCCTGCTCGACGCCCCGGCCGGATCCGCCGTCTCCCCCACCCTCGCCGAGGGCATCGCCATCGCGCGCCCGCCGCGCGCGGCGGCGATCCTGGCGGCGGTGCGCGAGTCGGGCGGCACCTTCCTGACCGTGACCGAGGAGCAGATCCGCACCGCACAGCTGGATCTGGCCGCGCGCGGCTTCTACGTGGAGACGACGGGTGTCGCCTGCTGGGCCGCGGTGGGCGGGTGGACGGACCGCAGTGTCGTCGTCCCGCTGTGCGGCGCGGGTCTCAAGACGGGGCTCGCGGGCTGAGCCCTGCGCGCACCGGCGTGCGTCGGGCCCACGCGCACCCCCGTGTCAGCCGTTCACCCCGCGCGCCGTGCCCCGCCGCACCGCGCCCGCTTCCCTACGTTCGTACCGTGAGCCTCTCGCGTACCTCTCTCCTCACGTCCCTCGTCGCGTGCGCCCTGGTCGCGTCGGCGCCGCTGCCGCCCGTCGCGTTCGCCGCCGACCGGCCCTCACCCGCCCCGGCGGCCGTGGCCTGCGGCCGGGACACCGATCCTGCCTGGGCCCTGACCTCCACCACGTTCGGCGAGGCCGCCGGCTACGACCCCTATGTGGGCAACGGCTACCTCGGGCACCGCGTACCGGCGGCCGGCGCCGGGTACGCCGCGCGCGACGAGAAGACCGGCTGGCCGCTGTACACCCCGCGCTACGACGGGGCGTTCGTCTCCGGGCTCTTCGGCCGCGAGAAGGACCTGGCGGCAGGCCGCGAGGTGGCCGCCGCGCTCCCGAGCTGGACGAACATCGATGTGCGCGTCGGCGGCGAGACATACGGCTCCGCCACCCCGGCGGGCCGGATCTCCCGGTACCGGCAGACGGTGTTCCTGCGCTGCGGGCTGGTGCGTACGTCGCTGCGCTGGACCACGGCCGACGGGCGCGCGACCGACCTGACGTACGAGGTGCTGGCCGACCGCGCCGATGTGCACACCGGGGCCGTGCGGCTGCGCATGACCCCGCACTGGAACGGCACGGCGACGGTCACCGGCCGGCTCGACCCGCGCGGCGCACGCCGGATCGCGCTGGAGGACGACGGGACGTTCCGCACGCGGGGCACGGGGACGGCGGGCGCGATCGTCCAGACGATGCGCCCGGCGGCCGCGAACCCGGTCGTGTCCCGGGTGAGTGCCGGGCGTACGTTTACGTTCGAGAAGTACGTCGGGGTCGACACCGCGCTCACCTCGCGTGCCCCGCGCACCACCGCGCGCGAGGCTTCACGGGCCGCGGCACGGCGCGGCTGGTCCGCCGTCCTCGCCGAGAACAGCGCCGTCTGGCGCCGGGACTGGTCCGCCGATGTGTCGGTACCGGGCAGCCCCGATCTGCAGAAGTGGCTGCGCTCCGCCCAGTACGGACTCCTCGCCTCCACCCGCACCGGGTCCCGCGACAGCATCGCCCCGGCCGGGCTGACCAGCGACAACTACGCGGGCATGGTGTTCTGGGACGCGGAGACCTGGATGTACCCGGGGCTGCTCGCCACCCGTCCCGAGCTGGCCCGTTCGGTGGTCGAGTACCGCTACCGCCCCCGGGGCGAGGCCCGTACCAACGCCGGGAAGCTCGGATTCAAGGGGCTGTTCTTCCCCTGGACGAGCGCGAGCAAGGGCAGTCTCTGGTCCGAGTGCCAGAGCTGGAACCCGCCGCACTGCGTCACACAGAACCATCTCCAGGGCGATGTCTCACTGGCCGTGTGGCAGTACTACCTGGCCACCGGCGACCGCGACTGGCTGGCAGGCCACGGCTGGCAACTCCTGAGCGGCATCGCCGACTTCTGGGCCTCGCGCGCCACCGCGAACGACGACGGCAGCTACTCCGTGAAGGAGGTCGCGGGCCCGGACGAGTACAGCAACGGCGTCACCGACGGGGTGTTCACCAACGCCGTCGCGGCCACCGCCCTGCGCAACGCCACGCGCGCGGCGCAGCTGCTCGGGCACCCCGCCCCGCCCGAGTGGAGAAAGGTCGCGGACGGGCTGCGCATCCCGTACGACCCGGAGCGCAAGCTCTTCCTCCAGTACGCGGGCTACGACGGCTCGACGATCAAGCAGGCGGACACGGTCCTGCTCATCTATCCGCTGGAGTGGCCGATGGAGGCGGGTGCGGCGGCCGCCACGCTCGACTACTACGCGGCGCACACCGATCCGGACGGCCCGGCGATGACGGACTCGGTCCATGCGATCGACGCGGCCGCGATCGGGGAGCCGGGCTGTGCCACGTACACATATCTCCAGCGTGCCGTGCGCCCGTTCATGCGCGGCCCGTACGCCGTGTTCAGCGAGGCGCGTGGCGCGAAGGCGGGCGCGCAGGACCCTCTCTCCGGTTTCCCGGCCGAGGACTTCCTCACCGGCAAGGGCGGCTTCCTCCAGGTGTTCACGCACGGGCTGACGGGGCTGCGGCTGCGGGAGGACGGCGTGCGGCTGGACCCGATGCTGCCGCCGCAGCTGCGCGAGGGGGTCGAGCTGACGGGCCTGCGCTATCGGGGGCGTACGTACGACATCGCGATCGGCCCGCGGACGACACAGGTCCGTCTCACCTCGGGCGCCCCGTTCACGCTCCACACCCCGTCCGGACCCCGCTCCCTGTCCACGTCCCTCACCCTCCCGACCCGGCGCCCGGACCTGGCCCCGACCACCGACGCGGCCCGCTGCCGCCCGGCGACGGCGACGTCCGAGACGCCCGGCCTGTACGCGGCCGCGGCGGTGGACGGCAGCCCGGCGACGGCGTGGTCGCCGGACGGGGCGACGGGCACGCTGACGGTGGACCTGGGGCGGACGGCCCCGGTGGCGTCGGTCGTACCGGAGTGGACGGACGTGCAGCCCGCCTCGTACGTCCTGGAGACCTCGGCCGACGGCAGCCACTGGCAGCCGTACCGGGCGGGGGCGGTGGCCCGCGAGGTGCGGGTGACGGTCCGTTCGGCGGACGCGGCCGAACCGGCGGGCGTACGGGAGCTGACGGTCACGCGGCCTTAGGGTCTGCGCGGCGGACCTCGGCCGGCCGCTTGCGTACGACCGGCCGGCCGAGCACGATCCCGCCCAGCACGAGCACGAGCCCGCAGATCTGCCGCGGGCCGAGCGACTCCCCGGCGACCACCGTGCCGAGCAGCACCCCGGTCACGGGGTTGAGCAGCCCGATCAGACCGACCGTCGCCGCGGGCAGATGGCGCAGGCCCGCGAACCAGGCGGCGAACGCGAGGGCGGTCGCCACCACGGTCACGTATCCGAACGCGAGGACGGCCGGCCCGTCGAGCGCGGGCGGCGCGCCCTCCACCACGGCGGCGAGCGGCAGCAGGAGCAGGCCTCCGGCGATCAGCTGCCAGGAGGTCGAGGCGAGGATGTCGGTCCCGGCGCCCCAGCGCTTGGTGAGGATGTAGCCGAGGGACGACATCAGCAGGGCGGCGACCGAGGCCAGCACTCCGCGGATGTCGGCCGGGGCCGACCCGGTCAGCAGCATGAGGCACACCCCGCCGATCCCGGCGGCGGCCCCCGCGAGGGGCAGCAGCCCCGGCCGTTCGGCGACGAGTGCCCACGCGATCAGCATCATGGCCACCGGTGAGGCGGCCATGATCGTCGAGGCGGTGCTGGTCGGGAGCAGCTGCGCGGCGACGTACACGAGGGCGAAGAAGCCGCCCATGTTCAGGACGCCGAGCACGGCGGCCTTCCACCACCAGGAGCCGTGGGGCCGCCGTCGGGCGACGGCCAGGAGCAGCAGCCCCGCGGGCAGGGCCCGGATCGCGGCGCCGTACAGCGGGGTTCCGGCGGGCAGGTAGGCGTGGGTGACGTAGTAGTTGGCCCCCCAGGCGACCGGAGCTATCGCCGTGATCAGCACCCATCGCAAAGTAGCTTCCATGGAAGTTAATGTACCTTCCTGGGAAGCTATAGTGAAGTCATGCCGGATTCCACCGCCCCGCACCCCCTGGACCACGTCGCTCGCATCCAGGCCGAGTGGGCCCGCGAGCGCCCGGATCTCGATGTGAGCCCCCAGGGCGTGATCGGACGGCTGCACCGGCTGGCCGGGCTGCTCACGGAGGAGCTGTGCGTGGTCTACCGGCGATTCGGCCTGAGCGAGGGCGAGTTCGACGTGCTGGCGACGCTGCGGCGGACCGGGGAGCCGTTCGAACGGGCCCCCGGCGAACTGGCGGCGCGCACCATGGTCACCACCGGCGCGATGACCAAGCGCATCGACCGCCTGGAACGCTCCGGACTCGTCACCCGCCGCCGGGCCGCCGGCGACGGCCGCGCCCGGGTGGTCGCCCTCACCCCCGCCGGCCGCGAACTGATCGACCGGGCCTTCACCGAGCACATGCGCAACGAGCGCCGCCTCCTCGACACCCTGACGGGGGACGAGGCGGCGGCGCTGGAGCCGTTGCTGACGGCATGGCTGGCGCGGGTGGAACCGCCGCAGGGCGGCTGAAAACGCGACCCCGGCGCCCTCGGCGGCGGCGAGTTACACGGGGCGGCCTCCCACATTGATCTCCGCCGCGCCGGCGAACGCGTTGCCCGCCGGGGAGTCGAGGCCCGTCAGACGTACGTACCGGCCGCGGCCGGCGCCGAACTCGACGTTCTGCGGGGTGAGCGCCTCGGTGAAGGAGCCCGTGGCCACCGGTGTCCAGGTGGTGCCGTCGGCGGACACCTCGATCCGGTAGTCCTTGATCCGGCCGTTGCGGGCGTTCTGCCGCTGGGTGTACTGCAGGCCGGTGACGTCGTACGACTTGCCCAGGTCCAGGGTGAGGTGATGGGGGAAGCCGGGGGCGGCGGCGGACCACTCGGTGTGCCAGTACGTGCCCGGGTCGCCGTCGACGGCGTTCACGGCGGCACCGTTCTCACCGGCCGTCTCCTGGCTGTCGGTCTCGTGCACGCGGAGCGAGGACTGGTCGATGAGATCGGGCAGCGGACGCTGCCCGCCGGTGACCGACACGGTGGCCGACGCCGAGCGGTCGCCCTGGACGGCGCTGACGGTCCGGGTGCCGTCGTAGGTCGCGGCCGGGATGACGCCGTGGCGGGCGAACCGGCCGGCGTCGTCGGCGCGCACCGTGTAGACGGTCTTGCCGTCGACGCGGATGTCGACGTAGCCGGGCGCGAAACCGCTCAGCTTCAGCGGCACCCAGGTTCCCGCCTTCACCTCGCCCGGCACCGAAAGCGCCGGAGCGGCCGGAGCGGGAGGGGTGCGGTCCTTGGCGGAGGCGCCGCCCGGCCGGACGCGGACGGACACCGGGTCGCCCGCCGACGGGGTCAGCACACAGGTCACAGCCCGGCCGAACGCGGCCTCCACGCCCGCGGTGTACAGACCGGCGGCGTGCAGGGAGTCGCGCGCCCGGCTCGGGGTGAACGTCACCGGCAGCACACGCCCTGCGCAGGTCGCCGTCGCCGTCAGGGGCTCGGCCAGTGCGGAGCCCGAGGCGGGGTCGCCGTCGCTCGACACGGTGTCCGGCACGATCCGGGTACCGTCCTCGGAGACCTTGGTACCGGGGGCGGCGACGGAACCCACCTCGATCCGGGAAGCGGCACCGCGAGGGGCGACCGCGTCCGTGCCGGAGACGGTGGCGGCCCACGGGGCGCCGGGACTCTCGTAGAAGTTGACGCCGCTCACGGTGAGGTGCGGGCCGAACCGGGCAAGACGGGCGGCGAAGTCGGTGACGTCCTTCTGGTCCTTGGGCGTCCAGCCGGTCTCCAGGATCGCGGCCGCTCGCGGCAGTGCGAGGAACTCCGCCTGGTCGACGCCGCGCAGCGTCTCCGACCACAGCGGGCCTTCGACCCCGAGCACACCCGCCTCGGGGATGCCACCGGACACCGTCGTCGTCGGGTCCCAGCCGTAGTAGCGCGGGAAGTCGCACGTCCCGCCGCAGGCCCACGACAGGCCGATCGGGGTGCTCGGGGTGTACTTCTGGTCCAGGTAGGAGCCGCCCGCGTCCGACACGACGGCCTTGCCGCCCTTGGCGATGAAGTCGCGCACCCAGTCACCGGAACCGACCCAGTACTGGACGACCGAGCCGTCCCAGAAGCCCGGCTGCTGCTTCAGACCGGCCTCGGCGTACTCCGACCAGCCCATCACCCCGGTACCCGTGGCGTCCTTCACCTCGGTCACGGCGCGGGAGACGAAGTCGACGTAGCGCTCGTGCCCCATCGCGTGGGACTCGTCGCCGCCGATGTGCACGTACGGACCGCCGGTCATCTCGGCCAGCTGCCGGAAGACGTGCCTGACGAACGTGTAGGTGAGGTCGCTCCGCTCGTCGAGGGCGGAGTACCCCACGTTGCCGGTCCCGTTCCAGTCGACGACGCCCGTCCCGGGGTCGGACGCGGGCAGGGACCGGTCCGTGTTGAGCTGCGGGACGGCGTGCAGGGCGGCGTTGGTGTGACTGGGAACGTCGACCTCGGGAACGACGGTGACGAACCGCGCCCTGGCGTAGGCGACGATGTCGCGGTACTGCGCCTGTGTGTAGTAGCCGGTGCGGCCCAGCTCGTTGCGGTAGCCCTGCTGGTTCATCGCGGTCGCACCCGAGACACGGTGCAGCGCGGTGTAGTCGATCGGGTCGCCCGGGGCCTTGCCGTCATTGGTGATCTCGATGCGCCAGCCCTGGTCGTCGGCGAGGTGCAGGTGCAGCACGCTCATCTTCAGCCGGGACAGGGTGTCGATCTGGCGCTTGACCTCGCCGACCTCCTGGAACGAACGGGCGACATCGAGCATCACGCCCCGGTAGGAGAAGCGCGGCGCGTCCTCGATGTGCGTGGCGGCCACACGCCAGTCGGCGATGACCGGGGTGGGCGATTCGGCCCACGCGGGCAGGAGTTGACGGAGCGTCTGGACACCGTTGAAAGCCCCGTGTTCGGTGAGCGCGGTGATCGTGACGCCGCCGGACTTCACATCCAGGACGTACGACTCCGCCGTGGGCGCCGCGCCGTTGACGGTGTACGCGGCCGCCGGGTCCACGGTGACGCGGATGGCCTCACCGCTACCGCTCGGGCGCACCGGCACCCGGAACCCGGTCGCGCGCCGCAGCTGGGAGGCGAGCTGCTCGCCCACGCGGGCCGCCTCGCCCCGGGCGACGACTGCGAGCGAGGCATCCAGACGGAACGGCTTTTCACCGTCGGCCTGTTGCACCACGACGGGACGCGGGATGAGCGCGGTGCCGGCCGGCGCCGCGGCCGCGGCCGGCCCGGCGGCTGCCGACGGCGCGCCCGCAAGACCGGCCATGGTCGCCAGGATCGCCGCGAACAGCAGGGACGGCTGACGACGCCGCAGGGGGACGGAACTTCTCTTCTTCCACAACCGCACGGGGGCTCCCTCGAGGGTGACCATCAAATGCATGCATCCGCTTGAACTGTGGTGCCTTCTTGCAATTTCGAGCACCATAGCGACATGGACATGAAGTGGTCTAGTCCCTTGCGGCACCTCGGACCGAGCGCCACAAGGCGACCCCCGAGGGAGCGGGCGCCGTGACTCGGAAGGGCAACGCTGTGGAACGGGGCGGCTCTTGACGCGCGGTCCACGCCGCACCGCCCCACGAGCTCACCGCCGGACTCCACCCCATCGCCGGATTCCCCCGGCTGCGGCGGCGGCGAGCAGCGCGCACATTGGGGTCGGCCGGAATCCGCTGAAGGGCAGCGGCACCGCTGTCCGGGCCGACCGCGCCAGATTGTCAGTGGTGGCTGCTTTCATGACGCCATGAGCACCGTTCACGAGATCGCCGCCCTCCTCCCCGACCCCGCCGGCCTCCGCGTCCATGTGCGCGCGCTGGCCGTTCTGGACGCCGCAATCGGCGACGATCCGAGGTTCAGCCTCTACACCTTCGACGCCACCTGGGGCCCCGGTGAGGAAGCGGCCTTGATGGAGAACGGCTCGGGGGACGACTTCTCTGTCCTCTTCACCCCTGCCGGCGTGCTCATACGCGGCTTCGACCACGAGTCGCGGATGAGCCCGTACGGGACTGACGACGAGCAGGTCTGGCCCGGTGTCATCGACGATGTGCCCGCCTCGCTGCGCCCGCTCCTGGACGAACCCGCTTTCCGCGACGAGGGCATCGACGCCCCTCGTGTCACCGCCTGCCTGTGGCGGGAGACCGGCGACACGACCTGGCGCACCGGCTCGGCCATCGACTTCCCGCCCGGCAACGAGGACCCCGACGGCTCCGGCTTCCTCTTCCACCTCCTCACGGACCGGTCCCCCGAGTCCGTCCGGGCCCACTTCGAGGACTACTACGAGCGCCCCGTCCCCCTCCACGCCGTCCGGCACGTCCTCACCGGACATCCCCTCACCCCTGCGATCGCCGCGGCCCTCAACCCGGCCGCCCTGTCGGACGACGCCTTGCTTCGCAGGATCGCCGCACACCCCGAGGTCTCCGCCTACCTGGCGTGCGACGGCGAGTTCGACCTCGCCCGCACCGACCCGATCGAGCCGGTCGCCCTGCCCAACGGCCTGCCGGTTGAGCCCATCGCCGGCTGCAACGCGGGCGGCACCCACTACCTCTGCGGCCCGGCGTCCCCCGACGGCCCCCGCCCGGTCCTCTACACCGACTCCGAGGGCCGGGCCTCACTGCTAGCCGAGTCCCTCGCCGAGGCCCTGACCCTGGCCATCGTTCTCCCGTCCTGGCACGACGCCCTGGCCGGCTTCCGGCCTCCGGCCCTCAACTCCGACTACCTCGAGGACCACCCGGACCACCCCGTCGTCCGCGACCGCCTTCTCGCCGAGCTGAGGCTCCCCCCGGCCGACGATGTGGAAGTCCTGGACCGCCTCCTCGCCACCGCCGCCCGCACCGTCCCCGACGGCTTCCTCCCGCACGTTCCCGCCGAGGAGGACTCCGCCTTCCAGCCGATGCTCGAACTGCCTGCAGACCGAGGAATTTCTGCGAGCTGACCCTGACCTGCGGCGGAGCCCCGTACAGGGCTCCGACCCGGTACTTCGACGTCGGCACGCGCCGGCTCCCGACGGCCGTTCACGTGGTGAAGGTGACAGCAGCGGCCGCAGTACGGTGAACCGCCCGGCATGCTCGTCGGTGGTCACGCGGCCACCCTCGCGGCACGCGGTCCGGCCTTGTACCACACGACGGTGCCCGGGTTGCGTGCCTCCATGCCGATGCCCATCACCGTCTTGCGGCACTGCTCCTCCTTCATCTGCGCGCCCTCCTGCCCGTCGACGCAGGTGCCCAAGGGAGTGTCATCCGCTTGGACGAGCTGCTTGATACCGGCATGCCGGCCCAGGCTGATGAGCACCCCCTTGAAGCCCTGGTCGAGCACCGCCGGCGCGGTTCCCGCGATACGGCTCAGCACGGTGTCGGCGGCCTGCACGCCAAGTGGTATCGCGGCCTGGCAGCTCATCCGCAGCGGCCGGCCCGACGGTGAACCGGCGTCACCCGCCGCGACGATGCGGTCGTCATCGACGCTGGTGAGCGTTTCGTCGGTGAGCAGCCGGCCCAGCTCGTCCACGCGCAACCCGCTGGCCGCCGCCAGACCCGGCACACCGAAGCCCGCCGTCCAGACGGTGAGGGCGCTCTGCCGTACCGCTCCATCGGTGAGGACGACCGCGTCCCGCCGGACCTCGGCCACCGCGCTGCCCTCCAGCACAGGGACACCGTTCTCGGACAGCCACGTCGCGACGGACCGGCGGCCAGGCGCGCTGAGCGTGGGGGCCAGGCTCCTCCCGGCGACCAGCGTGACCTTGCACCCTTGTTCGGCGAGCTCCGCGGCGGTCTCGATGCCGGTCAGCCCGCCGCCGACCACGGTGATCGCGGCCGAGGCCGGCAGCTCCGCCAGCCTGGTGCGCAGCCGCTCGGCTACCTCGAACTCGGCGACCGAGTAGGCGAATTCGGCCGCGCCAGGCACGGAGGAGGGGACCGCGCCGGTGCTGCCGACCGCGTAGATGACGTAGTCGTAGTCCAGCGCAGCGCCCGACGCCAGCTCCACCGTGCGGGTGGCGGTGTCGATACGGGTGGCGTTGTCGACCACCAGCCTGATGCCGTCGCCGAGCAGGGTGCCGTAGTCGACCGAGGCGTCGTAATTGCCGACGACGAACTGGTGCAGCCGGATCCGTTCGACGAACGCCGGGCGGGAGTTGACCAGGGTGATGTCGACGTCGTCGCGCGACTGGAGGTGGTTGGCTGCGACCGTTCCCGCATACCCGCCGCCGATGACCACGATCTTGTGTGAAGTGCTGTGTTCAGTCATGCCCTCAAGACACCGGGGACCGCAGTGACGTGACAGGTGGCGGCGTGACGTACGTCACTCCACCCAGCAGTCCGGACAAGCTGTTCTCCGACCTCACGCCCGCCTTGCGGGAACGGGTGCTGTGGCGGCTCCCGCACGACTCGGCCACCCGCGCCGAGGATCCACCTTGGCCTGGAGTTCCGCCGCACCCGCGTCGTCTCCGAGGGCGGCGCCGTCGAATACGCGCACTGGGCCACCTCGACGGCCCGGCTGCCGAGCGGCGTTACCGGCCGATCGGCGCGCCCCTTCCTCCGGCCGCCGCGTGCGCCTGACGACGAGACCTCAGAGGATCACCGGGAGGCCGAACCGCCACGCAGGGAAGTCCACCACAGCCGGTGCAGGCGCCTTTGGGGCGGCGCATCCGGGCGCGGGGTCAGGGCCGGCGGGCTGGTCGTCCCTGGTACCGCTCGGCCGCCTCGGCCCAGGGCCAGGTGGTCAGCACGGTGCCCATCAGCTGCGCCGCGGTCGACAGGCGTGCACCGGTGGCCCGGTACAGCGTCAGGGTGCGACGGCTGGCCGGGTCATCGATGGCTATCCAGGCGATCGGCGTGTGCGCCGTGGAGGCCAGGGCCATGGCCGGGATGAGGGTCAGGCCGAGCCCGGCGGACACCAGGACCGCAGTGGCGGCCGGCTCGTCGCCCTCGCAGACGATACGGGGCGTCAGGTTGTGTGCGGCGAACAGCCGGTCGAGCAGGCGGCGTTGCCAGTGACCGACGCGGGAGATGACGAACGGCTCGTCGCGCAACTGCGGAACGGTCACCGAAGCGAGCGAGGCGAGCCGGTGGCCGGGCGGCACAGCCAGGTAGACGGGCTCGTCGTGCAGGTGGACGCCCTCCAGGCCCTCCCCGGGGACGGGTTGGGAGGCAACGCACCAGTCGACGGTGCGGGCGTGCAGCGCACGGGCCATCTCGTCGGCCGGCATCTGATACAGCTCGACATCGGTGTCGGGATGAGTGTGCTTGAAGGCCGCCAGCGCACCGGTGACGGTCAAGAAGGTCTCCGAGGCCAGGCGGACCCGGCCGAAGCCCTCACCGGCAGCCTCGACCGCCGCCCGCTGCCCAGCGTCCAGCTCGCCCAGGGCCCGCTCGAGGTGATCACGAAAACGACGGCCCGACTCGTTCAGCCGCAGCCGCCCGGCCCGGTCGAACAGCGGCACCCCCAGCTCGGCCTCCAGGCGGGCGACCGTGCGGCTCAACGACGGCTGCGCCACCCGCAGTTCCTCTGCCGCCCCGCTGAGGTGCTCCCGCCGCGCCACCACCAGGAACTGTCGAAGTCCGTGCAGGTCCACTGTCGTACGCCCCCCTCTCGCGTTCCGGAGCTGTCCATACCACCGGCAACATACCAACATAGCGATATTGGTCTTTTACATGATAGCTCTCTGGGTATGACGATGACGGCGTGACCTCTCCTCTTGAGCAACCGTCAGCCCGACCGCGCACCACTGGTGTCAGCGGCCGCATCCTGCGCGCGGCGGTGACAGCGCACGCCGTCGCTGCGTTCGGGCAGCCGGTCTTCGCCGGCGTCTACCTGACCGGCGCCATCGGCGGCCTGTCCTGGCACGCCCGGGGTGCCGACGTGGTCTACTCGCTCGCGATCGCCCAGCTCGCGGCGGCCGCCGCGGTGTGGCCGAGGACCGGGACACGCTGGCCGCTGTGGGTGTCGCTGGCCGTCGTGGCCGGGGAGTCGGTTCAGTACGCGGCGGGCCTCGAAGGGCTGCTGTGGCTGCATCTGCCGCTCGGAGTGGCGATCATCGCCGCGCTGACCGTGCTCGTGACGGCCGTGTGGCGGCGACCGCTGCCGGACCGGGAGCGCGGTGGCCGCAGTGCCGACCGGCCGCCCGTACCCGACAGCCGGGCTGCCGGTGCCGATGCGCGGGTCGGGGGTGGCTCCGATGTCTGAGCGTGCGGCAGGTCCCGCCGGGCGGACGGCCGGCCACGGCCCGGGGCCGTCGCGGCGGCGGGTGCTCGGGATCGGCGGCGGTCTCGGCCTGGTCGCGGCGGGCGGGTTCGGTCTCGCCGGAGCGATGGCCCACCACCCTGCCACCACCGGCGAGGTGCTGCGCAGCTCCGTCCCGCTGCCGGAGCCGTACACCGTGCCGCTGCCACTGCCCCGGGTACTGCGACCGGTCTCCACCTCCGGCGGCACCGACCACTACCGGATCACCCAGCGGGAGACGGTGGCGGAGCCGATACCGGGGGTGCGCACCCGGCTGTGGACTTATGACGGCACCTTTCCAGGACCGACCATCGAGGCGCGGCGCGGGCGGCCGGTCACCGTCGAGCACCGCAACGAACTGCCGGTGCCGACCGTGGTGCACCTGCATGGCGGACACACGCCCGCGGCCTCCGACGGATACCCCACCGACCTGGTGCTTCCGGACGGTTGGGCCGATCCGGCCGCCGGGGGTCACGGCGAGCACAGCGGGCACGGCGCTCAAGGCAGCGGTGGCGGGCACAGCATGGCCGACCCCCGCGCGGTGACCAGCCGCGTCACCCGGGAATACACCTTCCCGACGGACCAGCGGGCAGCGCTGCTGTGGTACCACGACCACCGGATGGACTTCACCGCCCCGGCGATCTGGCGGGGGCTGGCCGGGCTGCACATCGTCCGCGACGAAGTGGAGGACGCCCTCGACCTGCCCGGCGGAGAGCGCGAACTACCGCTGATGATCACCGATCGGGCGTTCGACGGGAACGGGGCGCTGCTCTATCCCGCACTCGACCCGGAGCTGCGCTCGCGCCCCGGCGTGACCGAGCAGTACTCGGCCGGAGTACTGGGAGACGTGATCCTGGTCAACGGCGCGCCGTGGCCGGTGCACGAGGTGGCGGCGGTCCGCCACCGGCTGCGGCTGCTGAACGCCTCCAACGCCCGGCACTACGAACTGGAGGCGGTCACCGAAGGAGGCCGGCGGCTGGAGCTGGTCCAGATCGGATCGGACCAGGGGCTGCTCGCCGCGCCCGTCCGGTACACCGCGCTGCCCATCGCGCCGGCCGAACGCTTCGACGTACTGGTCGACTTCGCGGGGCTGCGCCCCGGCACCCTGGTGCGGCTGCGAAACCGGCTCGGCGCCGGACGCACCCGGGAGGTGATGGCCTTCCGCGTGGCCCGGCGCGGCCGGGACGGCAGCCGCGTCCCGGCGCGGCTCGCGAACGACCTGCCGGTGTGGCGGCGGTCGGAGGCCGGCGCGGTGCGGGAGTTCGCGTTCCGGGCCGGGCGCATGGAGCACGGACGGGGGTGGCTGATCGGAGGCCGGGCCTTCGACCCGGCGCGCACCGACGTCCGCACCCGGCTCGGGGCGCTGGAGGTGTGGCGGTTCGTCGCCGATGTGCACCATCCGATCCATCTGCACCTGGTCGGTTTCCGGGTGCTGTCGCGAGGCGGGCGGCCGCCCCGGCCGCAGGACGCGGGCCTGAAGGACACCGTGTCGCTTCGGCCCGGCGAGTC
The DNA here is from genome assembly GCF_045207435.1 of Streptomyces sp. NBC_00876. Taxonomy (NCBI): domain Bacteria; kingdom Bacillati; phylum Actinomycetota; class Actinomycetes; order Kitasatosporales; family Streptomycetaceae; genus Streptomyces; species Streptomyces sp. NBC_00876. Next base: position 5,513,055 of record NZ_CP108800.1, on the reverse strand, counting down.
CACGGAGATCATCACCCGCTTCGACGGCTACCGGGGCCGATACCTCTTCCACTGCCACAACGCCGAGCACGAGGACATGGGGATGATGGCGAATCTGGAGGTCATGTGACTGAGACTCCCGAAGACCCGGTGCGTATCAGGACGCTGGGTAGGCAGTACGCCGTCTCACCCAAGCCCCGATTGTGTCAAGCGAGTAGGAGGAGTGCCACGCCCGCACTGCCTTCACGCTCGGCCAGCGCCCTGCTCGCACACATCCCAGCACGGGTCCCTCATCCCATCCCAGCACAATCCCGGCACGGTACGGATGACCAGGGATGACGACAGGTGACGAGGAATCAGCTATCCCGGCACCATCCCGGCACGGGAAAAGACAAAGGGTCCGACTCCGAAGAGTCGAGCCCCTTCTGACCTGCGTGTTTTCCAGATCAGTGACGTGGCGACATGTCAGCCGCTACACGTTGAAGCGGAACGTCCACGCTGACGCCCCCACCTGCGGAAACGTCATTTGGGACGGGTCAAGTAGGCAAAGCGTCAGCACGGGCAGCGGAGCCTGCGGGACAGCGTCTCGCGCAGGGTGTGCCGCGCCTCCCGGCCCGGCTTCGCGCCCTGACCAGCATGGCGATGTGCGAGCGGGAGACGGCCGCCGGGCCCCGTACGCCGCATTCCGCGGCCACTCGGGCGACCGCAGCGGCTGCTTGAGGCTGGGACCAGCCCGCCGAATCCAGTCACCGGGCGGGCCGGGCCTGGTCAGTCGTACGGAAGGCCCCCTCTGGTCGCTGCCGCCCGCCGGCGACAGCGACCCACTGCCCGTCAGCCGATGTTCGGCCCGTTGTCGTTGGACAGGTTCAGGCCGAACCGGGCTCCCGGCACGAGGGCGCCCAGGTCGACCGGGTTGAACGCGAAGGCGCCCGTAGTGGTCAGGCCGGCGGCAGCGCCGCGCAGCGACCACACCGCACCGCCGTCCGCGACCGCGTCGAGGTTCTCGCCGGGGGCGCCGGCCGTGAGGTCCGCCTTGCCGTCCTTGTTGAGGTCCAGCAGCCGGACCGATCCGCCGAAGTGGTCACCGCTCTCCGCCACCCCCGGCACGCCGGTCGTGTCCTGGTGGAAGGACTTCGCGCCGGTGCCGCTCAGACCGCCCGCGCCGCCCTTCAGCAGCACCACCGCACCCGCTCCCTTGACCGACCCGAGAGCCTCGAAGGGCACCCCCACGGCCAGGTCGGCGTACCCATCGCCGGTGACGTCACCCGCGCTGAGCCGGGCGCCGAACTGGTCGCCCTTCTCGCTCACCCCGGGCACGCCGGTGGTGTCCTGGGTGATCGTCTTCGTCCGGGTGGTGCTCGGTCCGGACGCGGAGCCGTAGTAGATCTTGACGGTCCCGGGGTCCGTGGGCAGGTCCTCCGTGATGCCGCCCGGGACCACCCGGGTGGCGAGGTCGTCCTTGCCGTCCTTGTCGAAGTCACCGACCGCGGTGGCCGCGGCGCCGGGGAGCCGGGTGGACTTCGTGGACAGGCCCTTCGGGGTGCCCAGCCACAGCTTGCCGCCCTCGGCGTGGTTCTCGTACACGTAGAAGGTGCACAGGTCGTCGATGCCGTCGCCGTTGAAGTCACCCGCCGCGGTGTCGGACATGGAGTTGTCCGTGTCGAACATGTTGATCCCCTGCTCGCGGGCGGGCACACCGGCCCGGGTGAACGGCCCGTAGAGCACCTTGCGGTAAGCCCAGTCGTCGCCGTGAAGCATCATCAGGTCGGTCGTCCCGTCGCCGTCGAAGTCACCGGCGGTGAGGTTGTCCCCCACCTGGGTGTCCGGCGAAGCCCGTAGACGGACCGCGCCCTGCCCGGTGATGCCGCCGGTGCGGCCCCACAGCGCGATGACGGAGCCGTAGATGCCGTACCCCTCGCCCGCGATCGATTCACGGGTGACCAGAGCGAGGTCGGTCAGCCCGTCGTGGTCGAGGTCCTCGGCGAACAACCGGTAGCCGAAGCCGTGATCATCCCCGGGCACTCCCGGCACGCCCGGGGTGTTCTGATCGATGACCGTGGTGTTCGCTGTCGTCAGGCCCTTGGCCGAGCCGTAGCTGACGGTGATGTAACCGGCCCAGGAATGGCCGGCCACCGTGGCGGCGGGGGCGGCGACGGCGAGGTCCTGATAGCCGTCCCCGTTGAAGTCCTCTCGCACGGTGGTAGCTGCTGTACCCCCGGCCGTACCCGCGGACGTGCCGCCGGGAGCTGCAACGGCCGTGCCGACCGACAAAGCCGTGGCAGCGCAGACGGCTATGGCCAGCGTGGTGCGAATGCCCACAAATTTCTCCTTGTTCGCGTACGCGGAGCCAGTGGCGTACGAGGTGTGAGGGCTCGCATAGGAGACACCCGTAACAGGCAGATGGTTGCCCCATTGACGGGAGGTGAACTCGACGGGAGGGAAAGGGAGTCGGGGCCGGGGCCGGTCACCGTGGGCAAGGACCGGTGCGCCCGCGGCCGTCCCCGCACCTCGTTCAACTGCCCGCGAGGAGGGTGAGCGTATCGATCACACGGTTCGAGAAGCCCCACTCGTTGTCGTACCAGGCGGACACCTTGATGTGACGCCCCTCGACCCGGGTGAGGGCCGAGTCGAACGTGGACGAGGCGAGGTGGCCCTTGATGTCGGACGACACCAGCGCAACCTCCGAGTACTCCAGGACGCCGGCCGGCGGCCCGGCCCGGTGCGCCTCCAGTACCTCCTGGCGCGTCACGTCTCGCGCCACCGTCGTGTTCAGCTCGACGATCGAGCCCAGGGGTACCGGTACGCGGACGGAGCCGCCCGACAGCTTGCCGTCGAGGTTCGGCGACGCGGCCGTCACTCCGAGCCGGTCACGGACCAGGTGCTCGAACTCAGCCCGGTGATCCAGCAACCACGTCCGGTACGGAACAGCTTCAGTCCCGACACCTCCCCCTCCTTGATTCGGAGATCAACAACGCGGGGCAGGTGTGAATTTGTCTCCACGAGAGCCTTCGAAGCCGTGAAGAAGAAGTGAGCGCTGGCCGCTCGGCTTGCTCGCTTCCCCCCTTCCGAAGTTTCAGCCTACGAACCAGCACGGGAGCGTTGACGGCATCCCCGCACGATCCCAGCACGGCAGAGGTGAGCAGGGGTGATGGCAGATGACGAGGGGTCAGGTTTCCCGGCACCGTCCCAGCACGGGAAAGAACCAGGGGCCCGACTCGAAAGAGTCGGACCCCATTCGACCTGCATGTTTGACAGATTAGCGACGTGGTGGCATTTCACCCGCTACACATTGAAGCGGAACGTCCAGCGCAGCGCTCCGACCTGCGAAAACGCGGTTCTGAAAGTGGCTATCCAGCACCGATCCAGCACAGTGCGGGTTCATCCAGCTCATCCAGCACCACGGGAGAGTGGTGTACACATGGCACACTCGGTACACTTGAGCGCATGACGCAGCCGCTGCCCATAGAGTCCATCCGCGACGTGCGCGCCCACCTGGCGGAAGTCGTGGAGCGCGCGGACCGCGAAGACGTACCCACAGTCATCACCCGCCGAGGTAAGGAAGTCGCCGCCGTCGTCTCCATCGAGGTGCTGCGCAAGTACCAGGAGTGGGAAGAGCGCGAGATCAACCGGATCATCGATGAGCGCATGGCCAACCCCGCACCCGGCATCCCGATCGAGGACATCATGAGGGAGACGCTGGCGCGCGGTGAGTGAGTACCGAACAGTCTTCCGGCCAGAGGCACAGGCCGAGCTCCGGAAGATCCCTCGCGACATGGCCCTACGCATCCTGACCAAACTGACCGAACTGGAGAGCGACCCCCTCGGCTTTAACACCACCGCGCTCGTGTCACAGCCAGAACGCCGTCGACTGCGGGTCGGCGACTACCGGGTCGTCTACACGATCGACAAGGGAGAGCTCGTGGTGTGGGTCGTCCACGTCGGGCATCGCTCCACCGTTTACGACACCTGATCCCGACTGATCCAGCGTCTGAACATCCAGCACAGGTCCAGCAGAGGAAAACCCTTAGAGCTCGTAACACGATCATGATCGGGCCTTCTTGAGTCGTCTCCAGCAGATGAGGCTGCAGGCGAGCGAGATGAAGGCGTCGTGGAGTTCGGTGCGGCGTTCCCAGCGGACTGCGAGGCGTTTGAAGTGGTGGAGCAGGGCGAAGGTCTGCTCGACGACGTAGCGGAGCTTGCCGATGCCCTTGATGTTGGGTGATCCCTTGCGGGAGATGACGGGCAGGATCCGTCGGTGACGCAGTTCGTTGCGGTGTGCGTTGGAGTCGTAGCCCTTGTCGCCGAGCAGGGCGTCGGGGCGTCGGCGGGGCCGGCCGGGGCGACCCGCGACGGGTGGGATGCCGTCGACCAGGGCGAGGGTCTGGGTGACGTCGTTGACGTTGGCCGCGGTCGTGATGACTTTGAGCGGGGTGCCGCGTCCGTCGCAGATCAGGTGGTGCTTGCTGCCCGTCTTCCGCCGGTCGACCGGCGACGGACCGGTGTCGGGTCCCCCTTTTTCGCGCGGATGTGGGAACCATCCACGCACGCCCGCGACCAGTCGAGCTCGCCGGCCGCGTTCAACTCGGCGAGCAGGACCCGGTGCAGCCGGTCGAAAACCCCTGCCTTCTGCCACCGGTCCAGCCGCCGCCAGCAGGTCTGTCCCGAGCCGAACCCCAGCTCCAGCGGCAGCAGTTGCCAGGCTATGTCGCTGTACAGGACGAACAGGATGCCTTGCAGGCAGAGCCGGTCCGACACCGGCCGCGGTCCCGGCGACCGATCCGGCCATGGCGGCAGCAACGGCTCGATCAACGCCCACAACTCATCGTCCACGATCCACGGTCGAGTACCCACACCCTCACGAACGGCCGAATCGCCACACCGGTTACGCCCCACCAGCGCACTTCAGCAAGATCGTGTTACGAGCTCTTAGCCTTCTACACATACATGCGGGCGCTATTCTGTCTCACTACTCCGTTCCCACTGAGCGCTGTTCCAAAGCGCCGTGATGACAGGAACCATGTGCTCGGGATCCTGATAGGGCACCATCTCCGACAGCGCTCTAACAAACTTGTGCAGCATGCTGAGAGAGAAATTTTCAGGCTGCATGAAGTTCTTGCGCAGCGTCTCGCGCGTGTTCGGCGCGAGGCCCATGGCAGCGATTGCTTCGGCGAATGTTGGCGTGCCGGCATCGACGTACAAGAAGTACAGGCAGCGCCCTAGATTCCTTCTGGCGCCCAGGGAAGCCGCATGGGGTGGCGCCCATGGTCTCCTTGAAGAGTTTATCGACTGAGTAGCGTGGGCCGAAGCCGCCTGCTTTACAGCGTCTTCGTGATCTGCAAACGCACGAGTTACGTCGTCGCCCCAGGCAGCCGGTGTTCCATCGGTAGCATCAGCCGTCCTAGCGCCTTCAGTACTATCGCTGGACACATCCTTCTGCTCTCCAATTGCCGCTTCATCCCACAGCATGTGGAACCGAGCAACTTCAGGCTCGGGTTCCAGGCCGGCAATATCCTGAGCAAGGATCAGAACGACCAGCGCGAGGAAACCCCAGTCGGGGAGCACCGGCTTTGAGAACAGGTCGTGCACGCGCCCGTGACTACCGATCCCGTTCGTCCTGCGGGCCAGTTCACGCGTTGACGGAAATCCGGCCTTTCGATGCAGCGCATGCAGCTCTTCACTCAGCCGTTGCATGGGCCCATCCGGCAGCCCTGGCGCCCTCAGCTTTGCCACGGTCTCCCCCTCCGAGGCGAACCTCGACCACTGCGCGTGACACGCGTCTGATCCCGTCCAGTGACGTCTGATGTTGTCCAATGCTGTCCAGAACTGTCAAAACTGCGCGCGCGGCGGGCCACGCTTGATGCGTCAACATCGAGCGAGAGGACGCGACATGACTCTGCAACGGCTTCTAATCGAGGGCCTACTCACTCAGCTACCTGCATCCCTGATCGCTGGCGGCTTGGCAGCCGCGGGCAGCTGGGCCGTCCGCCGCTGGCGGCGCCGGAAGGCAGGAGCTGACGCAACCGATCAGGTCGTCACAGCGGTTCCATCCCCAGGGCCCAGCAGAGGTGACTAATCGTCAGAAAATCCAGCACCGAACCAGCACGGTATGGACCAATGGGCCGGGCTCTCAAGAGCCCGGCCCCTTCTGATCTGCTTGTTTGACAGATTAGCGACGTGGTGGCATTTCACCCGCTACACATTGAAGCGGAACTCCACCACATCCCCGTCCTGCATGATGTACTCCTTGCCCTCCATGCGCGCCTTGCCCTTGGCGCGGGCCTCGGCGACGGAGCCCGTCTCGACGAGGTCCTCGAAGGAGATGATCTCCGCCTTGATGAAGCCCTTCTGGAAGTCGGTGTGGATCACACCGGCCGCCTCGGGGGCCGTGGCGCCCTTCTTGATCGTCCAGGCGCGGGTTTCCTTCGGGCCTGCCGTGAGGTAGGTCTGCAGGCCCAGGGTGTCGAAGCCGACGCGGCCGAGGGTGGCGAGGCCGGGCTCCTCCTGGCCCATCGACTGGAGGAGTTCCAGGGCCTCGTCGTCGTCGAGCTCGATCAGCTCGGACTCGATCTTGGCGTTCAGGAAGATCGCCTCGGCGGGGGCCACCAGGGCGCGCTGCTCGTTCTTGAAGTCCTCGTCGACCAGCTCGTCCTCGTCGACGTTGAACACGTAGAGGAACGGCTTGGTGGTGAGGAGGTGCAGCTCGTGGAGGAGGCGGCCCTTCTCGGTGCCGGCCGTGATGCCCGCGTGGAAGAGCGTGTCGCCCGCTTCGAGGATCTTCTGGGCCTCCTCGACCGCGGCCAGGACGGCGACCTTCTCCTTCTGGAGGCGGGCCTCCTTCGTCAGGCGCGGGACGGCCTTCTCGACGGACTGGAGGTCGGCGAGGATCAGCTCGGTGTTGATCGTCTCGATGTCGTCCTTGGGCGAGACCTTGCCGTCGACGTGGACGACGTTCTCGTCCTTGAAGGCGCGGATGACCTGGCAGATCGCGTCCGACTCGCGGATGTTCGCGAGGAACTTGTTGCCCAGGCCCTCACCCTCGCTCGCGCCGCGAACGATGCCCGCGATGTCGACGAAGTCGACCGTTGCCGGGAGGATCTTCTGCGAGCCGAAGATCTTCGCAAGCGTGTTCAGGCGCGGGTCGGGAACGCCGACCACGCCGACGTTCGGCTCGATCGTGGCGAACGGGTAGTTGGCCGCCAGCACGTCGTTCTTGGTCAGGGCGTTGAACAGGGTCGACTTGCCGACATTCGGCAGACCGACGATTCCGATCGTGAGCGACACGGTGGCGACTTCCCTAGGGGGTGGACGGACTCGAATTGGCGTCGGGCCCGGGTGGGCCGATTCTCCAGTTTACGGGCGGGGGCGACCGGTCATTCACGGGTCCGGTCGGGTGCCGAATCGGTTCCCGTTGGACCATGTGGCATCGAACTCATCGCCAAGGTCGGCCAAAGCGCGTGTCCCGCACCTGATTCTTCCCGTCCGGCGACCTACGTTGTCCCGGTGGAGCAGCACAGGACACGTCCCCCGCAGCGCAGGCAGACCCCGCAGGCCCCGCTGTCCCCGCTGGGGACCAAGGGAGCCAAGGGCACCATCGGCGAAGGCGCCACCGTGTACCGGGTGACGGGCGCCCCGGAAGGCCGGGCCCGCCCGGTCGCTCCCGCCGTGCTCGCCCTGCGGCGGCTGCCCAATCCCCGGCTCACAGGCATCGGCGCCGGGCTCTTCGCGGCCGCCGTCATGTTCCTGATCGGCTGTGCGGACTGGCTGCTGTTCGACGGCTCGGCCGCCGTGTTCGGTGTGCTGTTCCTGCCGGTCAGCGCGCTGACCGCGCTCTGGGTGCGGCCGGCGGACCTGGTGACCGCGCCGATCAGTGTGCCGATCGCCTTCGCCATCGGCATCATCCCGATCTCCGGCGGCACGGGCGGCTTCGGCGGGCAGACCATGGCCGTCGTCACCGCCCTCGCCGTCCACGCCGGCTGGCTGTACGGCGGCACGCTCGTCGCCGGGCTCATCGCGACCGTACGCAAGGTCCGGCTCATGCGGTCCCGGCAGCGGCGGATGCTGCTGGCCGCGCAGACCGCACGGCCCGCGCCGCAGCCGTCGCCGGCTCCCCGGGCCGCCGAGCGCAAGCCCCGGCGCCCGTCCCAGCGCTGATCCCCGTCCCGGCAGGCGCGGCCCGCCGCGTCACCTGACCGGCAGCAGGGGCGCCGGGCGCTGTCAGCGGCCCGCCGCCGCCATCGCCGCGCCCACGATGCCCGCGTTGTTCTGCAGTTCCGCGGGCACCATCTCGGCCCGTACGTGCTCGATCAGCGGCAGGAACTTGTCGGCCTTGCGGCTGACGCCGCCGCCGATGATCAAGAGCTCGGGCGAGAACAGCATCTCCACATGGGCCAGGTACTTCTGCACCCGGTGCGCCCAGTGGTGCCAGCTCAGGTCCTCGTCCTCCTTGGCCTTGGTGGAGGCGTGCTTCTCCGCGTCGTGGCCGTGCAGCTCCAGATGGCCCAGCTCGGTGTTGGGCACGAGCCGGCCGTCGATGAAGAGCGCGCTGCCGATCCCCGTACCGAGCGTCAGCACGATGACCGTGCCCTTGCGGCCGCGGCCCGCGCCGAAGGTCATCTCGGCGATGCCGGCCGCGTCCGCGTCGTTCAGCACGGTGACCGGGAGGCCCAGCTTGTCGCCGAGCAGGGTGCGGGCGTCCAGGTCGATCCAGCCCTTGTCGACGTTGGCCGCGGTCCGGGTGAGGCCGTCGGTGACGACGCCGGGGAAGGTGATGCCCACCGGGCCCGACCAGTCGAAGTGGCCGACCACCTCCGCCACGGCACCGGCCACGTCCTCGGGGGTGGCCGGGTGCGGGGTGAGTACTTTGTGGCGCTCCTGCGCCAGGTCCCCGCGGTCCAGATCCACGGGAGCACCCTTGATCCCTGATCCGCCGATGTCCACGCCGAAGATCTCCATGTGATCCACGGTACGGGCACCCGGCCCCGCTCACTTCCTGGAACGGGAAACCCGGCGGAGACCCGGTGCCGCCAGGCGCTACTTCGCCGACAGGGCCGCCGCCTCCGCGCGCAGGTCCCGGCGGAGCTCCTTGGGCAGCGAGAACACGATGGACTCCTCGGCGGCCTTCACGATCTCCACGTCCTCGAAGCCCCGCTCGGAGAGCCAGGCCAGGACGCCGTCGACCAGCACCTCGGGTACGGACGCGCCGGAGGTGACGCCGACCGTGGAGACACCCTCCAGCCAGGCCTCGTCGATCTCGTCGGCGGAGTCCACGAGGTGGGAGTCGCTCGCCCCCGCGCCGAGGGCGACCTCGACCAGGCGGACCGAGTTCGAGGAGTTCTTGGAACCGACGACGATCACCAGGTCCGCGTCCTCGCCCATCTGCTTCACCGCGATCTGGCGGTTCTGCGTGGCGTAGCAGATGTCGTCGCTGGGCGGCGAGATCAGGAGCGGGAACTTCTCCTTGAGCGCGCCGACGGTCTCCATCGTCTCGTCGACCGACAGCGTGGTCTGGGAGAGCCAGACGACCCGGGAGGGGTCGCGCACCTCGACGTTCGCGACGTCCTCGGGGCCGTCGACCAGGGTGATGTGGTCGGGGGCCTCGCCGGAGGTGCCGATGACCTCCTCGTGGCCCTCGTGGCCGATCAGGAGGATGTCGAAGTCGTCCTGCGCGAAGCGGACGGCTTCCTTGTGGACCTTGGTGACCAGTGGGCAGGTCGCGTCGATCGTGGCGAGCCTCCGCTCGGCCGCCTCCTCGTGCACGGTCGGCGCGACGCCGTGCGCGGAGAACATCACGATCGATCCCTCGGGGACCTCCGCCGTCTCCTCGACGAAGATCGCGCCCTTCTTCTCCAGGGTCTGTACGACGTACTTGTTGTGGACGATCTCGTGGCGCACGTAGACCGGGGAGCCGTACTGCTCCAGGGCCTTCTCCACGGCGATCACGGCACGGTCCACGCCCGCGCAGTAGCCCCGGGGGGCGGCGAGAAGGACGCGGCGGGGTGTCGTAGCAGTCATGCGTCCCATCGTAACGGGAGGCCGTAAGGCCGTACCGAACAGGCGCGGGGCCGACGGGGTCGGGAGACTGATCATCACGCGACCAACGGAGGGCTCATGGCCGGCACCGGCACGGATTCCGGCGGCACCATCGGCAGCGGCGGCAGCACCGCGGACCGGACGGGGCTGCGGCGGACGCTGGGCTTCCGGGATCTGGTGGTCTACGGGCTGCTCTTCATCGCCCCGATGGCCCCCGTCGGGGTGTTCGGCACCCTGGACGCGAAGTCCGACGGCGCCGTGGCACTGGTCTACGTCGCGGCGACGGTGGTGATGGCGTTCACCGCCTTCAGCTACGCCCAGATGGTCCGCGTCGCCCCGCTGGCCGGTTCGGTCTTCGCGTACGCCCGCAAGGGGCTGGGCGAGGGGCCGGGGTTCATCGCCGGGTGGATGGCGATGCTGGACTACCTGCTGATCCCGGCGGTCGCCTACCTGTTCTCCGGTATCGCCATGAACTCGCTGGTGCCGGAGGTCTCGCGATGGGTGTGGACGGCACTGGCGGTGGTCCTCACGACGCTGCTCAACCTCTGGGGCGTACGGGCGGCGGCCCGGGTCGGCTTCGCGGTGCTGGCCATGGAGATCGTGGTGCTGCTGGTGTTCCTGGTGTCCGCCGCGGTGGTGCTCGTACAGGACGGGGCACAGCGCGGCTGGCTGACTCCGCTCACCGGGGATTCCGGGTTCTCCGCATCGGCGGTGCTGGGTGCGGTGTCCGTGGCGGTGCTCTCGTATCTGGGCTTCGACGCCATCGCCTCGTTCGCGGAGGAGGTGACGGGCGGTTCGCAGAAGGTGGCGCGGGCGCTGCTGTTCTGTCTGGTGCTGGCGGGGGTGCTGTTCGTGGCGCAGGCGTATCTGGCGGCGCTGCTGGAGCCGATGACGTCGGCGGAGCTGGCCGCCGATCCGGCCGCGCAGGGCTCGGCCTTCTACGACACGGTGGATTCAGCGGTCGGCACCTGGCTGCACGATCTGGTCGCGGTCAGCAAGGCCATCGGGGCGGCGTTCGCCGCGCTGGCCGGGCAGGCGGCCGCGGGACGGCTGCTGTTCGCGATGGCCCGCGAGCGCCGGCTGCCCGCGGTGCTCTCCAAGGTCGATCCGCGCTCGGGGGTGCCGCGGATCGCGATCCTGCTCGCCGCGGCCGTGACGCTCGTGGCGGCGGTGTGGGCGGCCCGGCGCGACGACGGCCTGGACCATCTGGTCTCGGTCGTGGATGTCGGGGCGCTGACGGCGTTCCTCCTGCTCCACGCGTCGGTGGTCGGCTGGTTCGCCGTGCGGCGGATGGAGGGTCCGCCGAGCTGGTGGCGGCACGTCCTGATCCCCGTGGTCGGGGCCGGGGTGCTGATCGCGGTGATCGTGGAGGCGACGGCGAGCGCTCAGGTGGTGGGGGCGTGCTGGCTGGTGGTGGGGTTGGTGGTGCTCGCGTTGCAACGGGGACGCCGGGTGGCGTGAACCCGGTGCCCGCGTTGCAACGGGGGCGCCGAGTGGGTGGCGTGAACCCGGTGCTTGCGCGGCAACGGGGACGCCGGGTGGTGTGAGCGGCCACGCCCGCGCGGGCGTGCGGTCGCGGGACCGGTCCGTTGTCGGCGCCTGCCGATACGCTCGCTCGCATGGCTCTTCAGACTTCCCCGGAAGCTCCGCTGCCCGTCGGTGATGTGTCACGGCTCATCGGCGGCTGGATCGACCGGCTCGGCGCGGTCTGGGTCGAGGGGCAGATCACCCAGCTGTCGCGGCGGCCGGGAGCCGGGGTGGTGTTCCTGACACTGCGCGACCCGTCGCACGACATCTCGGTGAGCGTGACGTGCTTCCGGCAGGTCTTCGACCGGATCGCCGACGTGGTGACGGAGGGGGCGCGGGTCGTCGTCCTCGCCAAACCCGAGTGGTACGCGCCGCGCGGCCAGCTCTCGCTGCGTGCCACGGAGATACGGCCGGTCGGCATCGGCGAGCTGCTGGTCCGGCTGGAGCTGCTGAAGAAGTCACTGGCCGGGGAGGGTCTCTTCGCCCTGGACCGCAAGAAGCCGCTGCCCTTCCTCCCCCAGCTGATCGGGCTGGTCTGCGGGCGCGCCTCGGCGGCCGAGCGCGATGTGCTGGAGAACGCCAGGCGCCGCTGGCCCGCAGTCCGCTTCGAGGTGCGCAACACCGCGGTGCAGGGCGTCCACGCGGTGAATCAGGTGGTCCGGGCGGTCAAGGAGCTCGACGCCCTGGACGACGTGGACGTGATCGTCGTGGCGCGCGGCGGCGGCAGCGTGGAGGACCTGCTGCCGTTCTCGGACGAGGAGCTGATCCGTACGGTCGCGGCCTGCCGCACCCCGGTCGTCTCCGCGATCGGGCACGAGCCGGACTCCCCGCTGCTCGACCTGGTCGCCGATGTACGGGCCTCCACGCCCACGGACGCGGCGAAGAAGATCGTGCCCGACGTGGGCGAGGAGCTGGACCGGGTGCAGCAGCTGCGGGACCGGGCGCTGCGCACGGTACGGGGACTGCTCGACCGGGAGGAGCGGGGGCTGGCGCACGCGCTGGGGCGGCCCTCGATGGAGCACCCGCAGCGGATGGTGGACGAGCGCGCGGCGGAGGTCGACGCGCTGATCGGGCGTGGCCGGCGGGTGCTGGGCCATCTGCTGGACCGTGCGGACTCGGAGCTCGCCCACACCCGTGCCCGGGTGGTCGCGCTGTCGCCCGCCGCGACCCTGGAGCGCGGCTACGCGGTGCTCCAGCGGGCGGACGGGCACGTGGTCCGCGATCCCGCCGAGGCGGGCGCGGCCGGGGACGCGCTGCGGGCCCGGGTGTCGGGGGGCGAGTTCGTGGTGCGGGTCGACGGGTGAGCGACGGCCCTGCGGGTCCGGCGGACGGGCTGCGGGGCCGAGCGGGGCCGAATGGGACGGACATGCCGACGCATAGGGTGGATCACATGACGGACGACGGGACGACGACGGCTGCGGCCACGGGCACGCTCGGTTACGAGCAGGCGCGCGACGAGCTGATCGAGGTGGTGCGCCGGCTGGAGGCGGGCGGCACGTCGCTGGAGGACTCCCTCGCGCTGTGGGAGCGGGGCGAGGAGCTGGCGAAGGTGTGCCGGCACTGGCTGGAGGGTGCACGCGCCCGGCTGGACGCGGCCCTGGCGAAGCCGGCCGACCGCGAGGACGGCACCGGGGACGCGGCGGCGGACGCGGGCTGAGGGCCGCGTCGGGGGGCGCGACTGGGCGCATACGGGTGCAGACCGGGCGTAACGGCGCAAGGTATCGGTGTTGTGGAGTGAGTCACTCCCCCGCCGTTTTAGTTGAAAGTTAACCTAAACCTGCCGTACGGTGATCCGGAGTTACTTGATCCCCGTGTTCGTCCGGAAGGTAATAACGCAAGATGTCCATCGTTCTTGACCCCGCCGCCCAGGACCTCCTCTTCCGTGAGGCCCGCACCGCCAACACCTTCACCGACGAGCCGGTGACCGAGGAGCAGGTCCAGGCGATCTACGACCTGGTCAAGTTCGGTCCGACCGCGTTCAACCAGTCGCCGCTGCGCGTCATCCTGGTCCGCTCGGACGACGCCCGCGCGCGCCTCGTCTCGCACATGGCCGAGGGCAACCAGGCCAAGACGTCGACCGCCCCGCTGGTCGCGATCCTGGCCGCGGACAACGAGTTCCACGAGGAGCTCCCGGCCCTGCTGCCGCACTTCCCGCAGGCCAAGGACATGTTCTTCTCCGAGCGCCCGGTCCGTGAGTCCGCCGCCTCGCTGAACGCCGCCCTGCAGGCCGCCTACTTCATCATCGGCGTCCGCGCCGCCGGCCTGGCCGCCGGCCCGATGACCGGCCTCGACGCCGCGGGCATCGAGAAGGAGTTCCTGGACGGCGACCACAGCCTGCTGATGGTCATCAACATCGGCAAGCCGGGCGAGGACGCCTGGTTCCCGCGCCTGCCGCGTCTCGCCTACGACGAGGTCATCAAGACCGTCTGAGCCGGACAGCCCTCAGGGGCACATGAACACGAGGAAGGCCCTGGAGCACGCGCTCCAGGGCCTTCCTCGTGCTCTCGCGGCCTCGTCGACGCCGAAGGGCGTCAGGACGTCCTGAGCCAGCCGATGCCGAGGGGTGTCAGGACGTCCTGAGCGACGCGGCCATCTCCGCCAGCCGCTCCGTCGACGCCGAGCCGGTCACGACCGTGGTCGCGCCCTTCTCCTGGCGCACGAGGGCGTCGTACTTCGGGCCCTTCCAGTGCTGCCAGGTCTCCCCGGCGACCTGCTGCGTGCGCCCGGTGTTCTTCGCTTCCTGGCTCACGGCGGTGACGTACTTCTTCGCCGGGGACGTGGACTGCTCCACCGCGACGTATTTGCCGTCCGGATCGAGGAAGCCCAGGTGCCAGCTGTCGCCGGCCTGACGCTCGTAACTGACCGAGGTCGGCTTCCAGTCCTGCGCCAGACCGCTGGGGGCGGCCACCGGGTACGGGGCCGCGCGCCGCGCGGTCAGGAGCTCGACGCGGTAGTCGACCGCCTTGACCGGGTCGGCCTTCTCGTCGTGCGGAACGAAGATGTAGACGACGCCCGCCACGGCGGTGATCACCGCCAACGACAGGAACATGTCCCGGACTGTCTGCTTGCCTCGCTTGCTAGCCACGGGTCCATCGTCGCATCAGCCCCGGCGCGGCCGAATCGGGGGCGCCCGCTCATACGTGACCCGGTCTGCTCATTTTATCGACCTGACGATAGAGTCACATCACCCTCATCCGGTCGTCGTCGTACAGAAAGGTGCGCTCCGATGTCCGAGCATCATCTGCCGTCCCAGCTCGAGGTCTCCCCGGAGGCCCCCGACCGCAACCTCGCCCTGGAGCTCGTACGGGTCACCGAGGCCGCCGCCATGGCCGCCGGGCGCTGGGTCGGCCGCGGGGACAAGATCGGCGCCGACGGTGCCGCCGTGAAGGCCATGCGGACCCTCGTCTCCACCGTGTCGATGAACGGCATCGTCGTCATCGGTGAGGGCGAGAAGGACGAAGCCCCCATGCTCTTCAACGGCGAGCGCGTCGGTGACGGCACCGGTCCCGAGGTCGACATCGCCGTCGACCCGATCGACGGCACGACCCTGAACGCCAAGGGCATGCCGAACGCGATCGCCGTGCTGGCCGCCGCCGACCGGGGCGCGATGTTCGACCCGTCCGCGGTCTTCTACATGGACAAGCTGGTCACCGGCCCCGAGGCCGCCGACTTCGTCGACATCAACGCCCCCGTCTCGGTGAACATCCGCCGGGTGGCGAGGGCCAAGAACTCCATGCCCGAGGACGTCACCGTCGTCATCCTGGACCGCCCGCGCCACGAGGGCATCGTCAAGGAGATCCGGGAGACCGGCGCCCGGATCAAGTTCATCTCCGACGGCGACGTCGCGGGCTCGATCATGGCCGCGCGCGAGGGCACCGGCGTCGATCTGCTCATGGGGATCGGCGGCACGCCCGAGGGCATCATCTCGGCCTGCGCCATAAAGTGCCTCGGCGGTGTCATCCAGGGCAAGCTCTGGCCGAAGGACGAGGCCGAGCGGCAGCGCGCCCTGGACGCCGGGCACGATCTGGACCGGGTGCTGTCCACGGACGACCTGGTCAGCGGGGACAACGTGTTCTTCGTGGCGACCGGCATCACGGACGGCGAGCTGATGCGCGGCGTGCGCTACCGCGCGGAGACGGCGACCACCGAGTCGATCGTCATGCGGTCCAAGTCCGGCACCATCCGGAAGATCGACTCGACCCACCGGCTGTCGAAGCTGCGCGCCTACAGCGCCATCGACTTCGACCGCGCGAAGTGACGATCGGTTTCGACCGCGCGAAATGACGCGGGGGCTGCCGGCGGTGACGCCGGTACCCCCACGACGCGAGACGACCCGGGCGTGCCCGCGGTGACGCGGACCCGTCCGCACGAAGAGGCGCCCCCCATGTGCGGTGGGGGCGCCTCTTCGTGCGGACGGGTCCGGACGGACGGCGGAGCACGACGGGCCCGGACGGGCCGGTGACGGGGCGGTGGCCCCGTCAGCCCGCCGCGGCGATGTGGTCGGTCGCGCCGGACGCCTTGAGCTCCGCCTCGCGCCGCCTGCGGCGGGCGAGGGCCACGCGGCGTTCGGCAGCCGTGAGGCCGCCCCACACCCCGTACGGTTCCGGTTGCATCAAGGCGTGTTCCCGGCACTCGACCATCACCGGACAGCGCGCGCAGACCCGCTTCGCGGACTCCTCCCGCGACAGCCGGGCAGCAGTCGGCTCCTTCGACGGGGCGAAGAACAGCCCGGCTTCATCCCGGCGGCACACCGCCTCCGAGTGCCAGGGGCCGGCCTGGTCCTCCCGAGCGGGGGTCCGCTGGGAAGGAACGGCGGCGACCTGCAGGGGCTGATGCGGCAGTTGCAGCACGGTCCACTCCTGACGACGGCTTCGCGAGCGAGAGACGATGCAGCACTCCCTACCCGCTGTGCGCGCGCCTATGCACTGAGTGGCACTCAGGTCCGGACTGCGGAATTACGGTCGAGAGCCATTTCGGCGCGAAATCGCGCCCGAAACCAAGCCTGAAACCACGCCCGAACCGCGACCGCCCACCTGTCCCGGGACACCGCCCCGGGACACCGCCCCAGGACGGATTCCGGTCGTCGCGCCGCCGTCAGTGGCCGAGGTGTTTGCGCAGCCGGTCCTGCAGATCCGTGATGAACTTGCCGCGCTTGGGCTTTGCCTCGACGGTGCCGAACACCGAATAGCCATTGACCACGACCACGGGCGCCTCGGGATCCGCGGATTCCAGAGTGACCACTTCGAAATTGCCGAAGATGCCCGTTCCGCTGCCGCGCAGCGAGATGTTCTCGGGGACCCTGATCTCTACACTTCCGAAGACCGAGGTCGCGTTGATCACCGTGAGCCTCTGGCCGAAAAGCGCCTCGGTCAGGTCGATTTCCACACTGCCGAACAGCGCGAACGCGTTCGTACGGCCGCCGACCCGCCAGCGTCCCTTGCGGGTCGAGCTGCTGAAGATCGCCACCAGATTGTCGGCGGGACCCGTCGGCTCACCGGAGCCGTACGCGTGCGACGTACCGGCCTCGGCCCTCACGGACGCACCCGGCGTCGGCAGATCCCGTACCAGCGGTTCGAGTTCGCCGACGGTCTTGGCGCGGTAGACGGAGTCGACCCGTTCCGCATGTTCCTCGGCGGTCAGCCGGCCCTCGGCCATCGCCTCCCGCAGGATGTCCGCGATCCGGTCGCGGTCCGCGTCGGAGGCGCGGATGACGTCGGGTTCCGCCCGCGCGGTGGGCTGCTGGGGGTGCTTTTCGAGGTCCACCGGCCCAGCGTACCCAAACGCGATAGATCGCGACTAGGCCCTGTTCGCCGATCGGCGAGCCGCACCCACGCGAGTCGGCCAGGTGAGCCCTACCTCACAAGCCCGCCACCCCCGCGGGGTCCTACCCTGGTGGGTGCGCTGTCCAAGGGTGGCCAGCTGCTGTCTGCCGAGTGAGGAATGGCCGTAATGCCAGAGTTTGCGTACTCCGATCTGCTCCCCCTGGGAGAGGACACCACGCCGTACCGTCTGGTCACCGCCGAGGGTGTGTCCACCTTCGAGGCCGACGGGCGTACGTTCCTCAAGGTCGAGCCGGAGGCGCTGCGCACCCTGGCCGCCGAGGCCATGCATGACATCTCGCACTATCTGCGGCCCGCGCACCTGGCGCAGCTGCGGCGGATCGTGGACGACCCCGAGGCCTCGTCCAACGACAAGTTCGTCGCGCTCGACCTGCTGAAGAACGCGAACATCGCCGCCGCCGGCGTGCTGCCGATGTGCCAGGACACCGGCACCGCGATCGTCATGGGCAAGCGCGGGCAGAACGTGCTGACGGCGGGCGGTGACGAGGAGGCCCTGTCGCACGGCATCTTCGACGCGTACACCAAGCTCAACCTGCGCTACTCGCAGATGGCCCCGCTGAACATGTGGGACGAGAAGAACACCGGCTCGAACCTCCCGGCCCAGATCGAGCTGTACGCCACCGACGGCGGCGCGTACAAGTTCCTCTTCATGGCCAAGGGCGGCGGCTCGGCCAACAAGTCGTTCCTCTTCCAGGAGACCAAGGCGGTCCTCAACGAGGCCTCCATGATGAAGTTCCTGGAGGAGAAGATCCGCTCCCTTGGCACGGCGGCCTGCCCGCCGTACCACCTGGCGATCGTCGTCGGCGGTACGTCGGCCGAGTTCGCGCTCAAGACCGCGAAGTACGCCTCCGCGCACTACCTGGACGAGCTGCCCGCCGAGGGCTCCCCGACCGGCCACGGCTTCCGTGACAAGGAGCTGGAGGAGAAGGTCTTCGAGCTGACGCAGAAGATCGGCATCGGGGCGCAGTTCGGCGGCAAGTACTTCTGCCACGACGTGCGCGTGGTCCGTCTCCCCCGGCACGGCGCCTCGCTGCCCGTGGCGATCGCCGTGTCCTGCTCGGCCGACCGCCAGGCCACCGCGAAGATCACCGCCGAGGGCGTGTTCCTGGAGCAGCTGGAGACGGACCCGGCCCGCTTCCTGCCGGACACCACCGACGAGCACCTCGACGAGGCGGGTGACGTCGTGCGGATCGACCTGAACCGGCCGATGGACGACATCCTCGCCGAGCTGACCAAGTACCCGGTCAAGACCCGGCTCTCGCTGACCGGCCCGCTGGTCGTGGCGCGCGACATCGCGCACGCCAAGATCAAGGAGCGGCTGGACGCGGGCGAGGAGATGCCCCAGTACCTGAAGGACCACCCGGTGTACTACGCGGGTCCGGCCAAGACGCCCGAGGGCTACGCCTCCGGTTCCTTCGGCCCGACGACGGCCGGCCGGATGGACAGCTACGTCGCGCAGTTCCAGGCGGCGGGCGGCTCCAAGGTGATGCTGGCGAAGGGCAACCGGTCGCGGCAGGTCACCGAGGCGTGCGACGCGCACGGCGGCTTCTACCTCGGTTCGATCGGCGGCCCGGCGGCCCGTCTCGCGCAGGACTGCATCAAGAAGGTCGAGGTCGTCGAGTACGAGGAGCTCGGCATGGAGGCGGTCTGGAGGATCGAGGTCGAGGACTTCCCGGCGTTCGTCGTCGTCGACGACAAGGGCAACGACTTCTTCACCGAGCCCGCCCCCGCGCCGACGTTCACCAGCATCCCGGTGCGCGGCCCCGGCCTCGGCTGACGTACACCCGGACAGGCCCCGAGGGGCGCCGCGGCCGTGGCCGCGGCGCCCCTCAGCCGTCGAGCAGCCCCGAGGTCGCCACCAGATAGCCGAGTTGGGCGCGGCTGGTGCTGCCCAGCTGCTCGGAGACCTTGCGCATGTGCTCGGCGACGCTGCGGCGGCTCATCCCGATCCGCCGGGCGATCGAGGCGTCCGTCTCCCCGTTGACCACCGCTTGCAGGATCGCGCGCTGCAGGTCGGACGTGACGACGGGGGTGCGCAGGGGCGCGCGTTCGGGCCGGACCGGTACCGCGCGGGCCCATGCCTCGTCGAAGCTGCGGGCCAGGAACCGCACCAGGGACGGGTTCTGGATGCGCAGGGCCTCGTGTGCGTCGTCGGAGAACGGGACGAAGGCGAGGTCCAGGTCGAAGACGATCACCCGGTCGGCCACCTCGGCGAGCGTCCTGATCTCCGCTCCCGCGGCGGTGACCTGCTCGATGTACGCGAGCGTCGTCCGGTCCGAGCGGACGGTGTGCTGGTAGATGGTCCGCTGCCGGATCCCCCGCCGCAGGTTGCCCAGGTCCCGGATCAGCGCCTCCTCGAGCACGTGCGCCGGCCGGCCGCCGCCGGGGTGTGCCGTGCGGACCTGTTCCCGGCAGCCGGCCACCCCCGCGTCCAGCGCCTTGCTGATGACGGGCTCGCCGGAGAGCCGGGTGAGTGCGGGCTGTTCGCTGCGGTGGACGTCCGCGTACAGGGCCTCGAAGACGGAGAGCGTGGCCCGGGTGGAGCGCAGATCGCGGCGGCGTTCGAGGACGGCCTCCTGGAGCGGGGCCAGCGCGGAGTAGGAGGCGGTCTCCGGTGGTACAGGAATCATGAAGCCCGGTGACTCGCGGTCCGTCACCATCAGATGCAGGGCCCGCAGACAGCCGGCCACCTCGCCCTGCGGAAGGCTTCCCGCCACCAGCGCACGCCGGTAGGAGGCGAGCGCCGCCTCGCACGGCTGCTCCGGCGGACGGAATCCCCGCGCGACGCCGCCCGGCGACGATTCGCGGCAATCACATGCCGGTGGGCTGGAATGATCGTCCTTCACAAGTATGCAGATTACCTTTGTGCATACGGGATGACCGCGGCGAGTTCGCGCACTTCCACGACGATGAACGGGTGACACCCGGCACCGAGCACTCCATCAGCCCACCGACCGGCGAATCGGCCAACTCCTCTCGCGGGGAACGGCGTTATCGATTCCTGGTGACCGGCTACGCCGTCTCTTCGTACGGCACGTTCCTGAATATGGTGGCGCTCAATCTGTTCGTCTACGAGACGACGGGCCGGGCTCTCGCCATGGGGCTGTTCATGGCGGTCCGGCTGGCTTCCGGATTTGTCGCCGGGCTGACCGCGGGCGGTCTGCTCGCCCGGTTCACGGCGAAAAGCGTCATGCTCTGGACGAATATCGCGCAGGCGGCGGTGATGCTGCTGCTGATTTTCGCGCCGGACGGACTGCGGACGGCCGCGCTGGTCGCCGTCTCCGTCGTCGTCGGCTCCTGCGGAACGCTGTTCATGGTGTCCCTGCGCAGCTCCATTCCCGAGATGGTGGGTGAGGACCGGCGCTCCTGGGCGAACTCACTCTCCATCACCGGCCGTTCGCTGGCGATGGTGGCCGGCTTCGCGTCGGCGGGCGTCGTCGTCTCGCTCGTCGGGTACACCGCCGCGTTCGTGGTGGACATGGCCACCTTCGCGGTCTGCGCCGTCACGGTGGCCCTGCTGCCGATCGCGGGCGGCGGGAAGGGAAGGCCGGAGAAGGCCTCCGGCGCGGACGGGGCAGCATCCCCCGGCCCGGACGCCGCGGACGGGGCAGCGCCCCCCGGCCCGGACGCCGCGGGCGCGGCCGCCTCCCGGCCGGCCCGGCGCCGGATGCCCGTCGCGCTCGCCGCACTGGCCGGCGCCCCCGCTCTGGGGCTGATGGTGGCGCTGCGCGGTGTGGACGCGCTGGGCTCCTCGTCGCACAACGCGGCCCTGCCGGTCTACTCCAGCGAGCTCGACGCCTCGCACCCGGCCGTGTTCGTCAGCGCCTTCTGGTGCCTGTGGGCGCTCGGCAACATCGTGGCGCAGCAGCTGATCCAGCGGTACGGGCGGCGCACCGGCCGGTCCGTCGGCGCGCCGGGCTTCGGCTACGGCACCTGTGTCATGTCCGGGGCGTTCATCCTGGCGTTCGCCGGGTTCCCGCTGACGGCCACGGCGGTGATCGCCCTGGTCGCGGGGGCCGCCGACGGCCTCACGGAGGTCTCGTACACCTCGCATCTGCAGACCCTGCCGGCCGGGCTGCGCGCCCACGCGTTCGGTCTCTCCGCGACGGTGGAGAACCTCGGCTTCGGCGCCGGGATGATCCTCGTCGCGGCGGCGCTCGACCACTACAGCCCGCTGACGGTCGTGGGCTGGTCCCACGGGGTGGCTCTCGTGGTCGCCGCCGTGTTCCTGTTCCGGGTGGCGGGGCCGCGCAGGACGGCGTCGAGCCCGTCGGCGCCGTGAGGGCTGCCCGGCCGGTCCGCGTGCAACGGATTTCAGCCAATCTTGCGCGGCGCCGTCCGGCGGCGCCCGCCACGTTCCCGGCGGCGGCCCGCGCCGGCGGCGCGGCCCCGTACCGGACGGGGGTCGCCCAGGACGTGCGGGCCGGGCCGCGCGCCGCCGCGCCGGTCAGGGCCGTGCCGCCCGCCGGCGTCCCGGCCGCACCGCCGCTTTCGCGCAGCGGGCCGTCCGCACGGCTTGCGGGACACCGGGCCGATGCGGTGAGTTGTCCGACGTTGCCGGAGAACTCCCCCTGCCCCCGGCCCCGCTCCTCCCGGTCCCGAACGCCGCACCGCACCGCCCCCGGTCCCGAACGCCGCATCAGCCCCCGCCCGGCCCGAACGCCGCACCGGCACACCGCCGCCCGAACCCTTACGCCCGAACCACTCTCACCGTCCCACTCCGGAAAGGCGGACACCGCATGACGCCGGTCCCCCACCGCAGCCACGCCGACGACCTTCTCTCCTTCATCAGGGCCAGCCCTTCCCCGTACCACGCCGTGGCGAGCGCCGCCCAGCGGCTGGAGAAGGCCGGCTTCCGTGAACTGAGGGGCACCGACGACTGGACGGGCACCACCGGCGGCGGCTTCGTCGTCCGCGGGGGCGCGCTGATCGCCTGGTACGCCCCCGAGTCCGCACCCGCCCACACGCCGTTCCGGATCATCGGCACGCACACCGACTCACCGAACCTGCGGATCAAGCCCACCCCCGACACCTCGTCCGCGGGGTGGCGGCAGATCGCGGTGGAGATCTACGGCGGAGTGCCGCTCAACACCTGGCTCGACCGTGACCTGGGCATCTCCGGCCGGCTGGCTCTTCGCGGCCCGGGCGGCCGGACCGATTCGCGGCTCGTCCAGATCGACGAACCGCTGCTGCGGGTGCCCCAGCTGGCGATCCATCTGGACCGTACCGTCAACGACGGCCTCGCCCTGGACCGGCAGCGTCACATCGCCCCCGTCTGGTCGCTCGGCGCCACCGAGGAGGGGGCGCTGCTGCGCCGGGTCGCGGCTGCGGCGGAGGCCGAGCCGGACGAGGTGCTGGGCTGGGACCTGATGCTGCACGACATCCAGCCGCCCGGATACCTGGGCGCGGACCGGGAGTTCCTGGTGTCCGCGCGCCTGGACAACCTGGTGTCGGTGCACGCCGGTGTCACGGCGCTGACCGCTGCGGCGACGGCGGCCGAGGAGCCCGCGTACATCCCCGTGCTGGCGGCCTTCGACCACGAGGAGGTCGGCAGCGGCTCGGACACCGGTGCGCAGAGCCCGCTCCTGGAGCGCGTCCTGAGCCGTTCGGTCTCGGCGCGGGGCGGCAGCCAGGAGGACTGGTCCCGGGCGCTGGCCGGTGCGTTCTGCGTCTCGGCCGACATGGCACACGCGGTCCACCCCAACTACGCGGAGCGGCACGACCCCGACCACCGCCCGCTGCCCAACTGCGGCCCCACGATCAAGGTCAACGTCAATCAGCGTTACGCCACCGACTCGACCGGGATCGCGCTGTTCGCCTCGGCCTGCGAGCGGGCGGGCGCACCGTGGCAGCCGTTCGTCTCCAACAACGCGATGCCGTGCGGCACCTCGATCGGCCCGCTGACCGCGGCCCGGCTGGGCGTACAGACGGTCGACGTCGGTGTGCCGGGGCTTTCGATGCACTCGGCGCGCGAGCTGTGCGGGGCGGAGGACCCCGGGCACCTGGCGGCGATCCTGGGGGCGTTCGTGACCTCCGGCTGACCGCCCCGGCACACGGTGCACCGGGGCGGTCAGGGGCCGGATGCGGCCCGTACAGGGCGGGGAGGGCCGGATGCGGCCCGTACGGAGCGGGGAGGGGCCGCATACGGCCCCTCCCCGCCCCTGTGGAGCCCGTGGGCTACGCGAAGCGCTGGCTCGCGCTCCCGTCGCAGGGCTGGAGCCTCAGCGGGTCATGGGCACCCGCCAGGGTCGCGCACAGTCCGGTCGACGCGGCCGGGCGCAGGGTGCCCGACTGCTGGACGAACTGCTGGTTGGCAGCGCCCCCGCAGTTGTAGAGGATGAGCGCGGCGCCGGCCTTGTAGTCGGCGCCCGGTACGTCCAGGCAGCGGTCGTGGCTCAGCTGCGGACGGACGTTCTTGGTGCCGGAGTCGTACCACCAGCCCTGGTTGCGGCCGCCGTGGCACTCCCAGCCGGTGACCCCGGTGTTGTTGCGGGTGACCGAGGCGGGGACGTCCAGGCAGCTGCCCGTGGCCTCGCCGCGCACGGGCTTGAAGAGGTCGTCCCAGGCCGCGGGCTGCAGCACGGGCTTTCCGGTGCTGGCCGGGTCGGCGCAGCTCGCCTCGCGCAGGCCCGAGTTGTAGATCTGGGTCAGGCAGGAGGCGAAGGCGCCGTGGCCGGCCGCGTTCGGGTGGAAGGACTGCCGGACGGAGTTGGAGTCCGGCGGGAAGTGCGAGAGGTCGATGAACAGGCCGCGGGCCCAGGTGGACTCGCTGCACACCTCGTGGCCGTGGAAGAGCCGGGAGTTGTCCAGGTAGACGGCTCCGGTCTCCGTGGCCGCCTTGCGCATGCCGCGCTCGAAGGCGGGAACGGCGACGTTACGGCCCCAGGCGGCGTCGGAGTCGTATCCGGCGCAGCCGCCGGGAAGCTTGCCGGGGAAGTTCGCGTTGTCGTAGAAGTCCGGGCCGATGGGGCTCGGGTAGCCCATGACGACGAGCTTGTAGTCGCCGTCGGTGTATCCGGCGCCGCTCATCACGGTCTTCAGGTCGCGCACGGTCTTCTCGACCTTGGGCACGAGCGCGTCTACGCGGGCCTGCCAGCCGCCGTCGTACTTCGGCTCGCAGGTCCCCTGGGACAGCACCCAGCGCTCGACGCAGTCCGTCATGACCGGGCCGAACTGGAGGTCGTCGTTGGCGCCCGCCACCAGCACGATCATCTTGATGCGGGTGTTGCGCGCCTTGATGGCGAGGTTGTCGCTCTGCACGAGCTGGTCGGCGTACTGCTTCGAGCCGCCGATGACGATGTTCCCGGTGTACGCGCCGGAGCAGGAGACGTTGTACGTGACGTCGGCCGGGATCCCGGTGCGGTGGATCGCCGAGTCGGGCGAGCGGTGGCACCAGTTGTCGGGGCCGTTGGTGCCGGCCTCGTACGTGCCGACGCCCTCGCCCGAGATCTCGCTGTCGCCGAGCGAGATCAGTCCGGTCTTGCGGTCGGCCAGCGGGCGCTCGGCCGGGTCACCGTACAGCTTGGTGGCCTCGGCGGCGCGGATGGCCTCCAGGTCGGGCGGCAGTGCGGTGGATGCGGTACTGGTGGTACCGGGCTGGGCGGCTCCCGCCGGTCCGGCGGCGGCGGTCATCCCGCCCACCGCGGCTGCCATGGCCGCGGCGGCCGCGACCGTACATCGGAGTCGGTATCTGGTGCGCTTCATTGCGCCTCCCGAGGTTGTTGTTACCCACGGTATTTACTGGTCGGTAGGCAACTTGGGAATACATAGAACAAGACAAGTGCTCATCTTTTTCAGGAGGTTGAACGCAGATGAACGACGAAACGGGCCGGACCGGGAACAACCCGGCCGGTGGGGACTACCGCGTCGAGCACGATTCGATGGGCGAGGTGAGGGTGCCCGCGGACGCGAAGTGGCGGGCCCAGACCCAGCGGGCCGTGGAGAACTTCCCGGTCTCCGGACAGCGCCTTGAGCGGGCCCACATCGAGGCCCTGGCCCTGATCAAGGCCGCGGCGGCCAAGGTCAACGCCGATCTGCTGGTGCTCGACCCGGACATCGCTCTGGCCATCCAGGAGGCGGCGGCCGAGGTCGCCGGCGGACGCTGGGACGCGCACTTCCCCGTCGACGTCTTCCAGACCGGCTCCGGCACCTCGTCGAACATGAACACCAATGAGGTCGTGGCCACGCTCGCCACCGAGCGCCTGGGCCGCGAGGTCCACCCCAATGACCACGTCAACGCCTCGCAGTCGTCCAACGACGTCTTCCCCTCCTCCATCCACATCGCCGCGACCGGCGCGGTGACGGGCGCGCTGATCCCCGCCCTGGACCATCTGGCGGCCGCGCTGGAGCGCAAGTCCGCCGAGTTCGCGACGGTCGTGAAGTCGGGGCGTACGCACCTGATGGACGCCACCCCGGTCACCCTGGGCCAGGAGTTCGGCGGGTACGCCGCACAGATCCGCTACGGCATCGAACGGCTGAACGCCTCACTCCCCCGCCTCGCCGAACTGCCGCTCGGCGGCACGGCCGTCGGCACCGGCATCAACACCCCGCCCGGCTTCTCCGCCGCCGTCATCGCCGAGGTCGCCCGCGTCACCGGACTGCCGCTCACCGAGGCCCGGGACCACTTCGAGGCGCAGGGCGCGCGCGACGGGCTGGTCGAGACGTCGGGCCAGCTCCGCACGATCGCGGTCTCCCTCACCAAGATCTGCAACGACCTGCGCTGGATGGCCTCGGGCCCGCGCACCGGACTGGCCGAGATCAGCCTCCCCGACCTCCAGCCGGGCTCCTCGATCATGCCCGGGAAGGTGAATCCGGTCATTCCCGAGGCCGTGCTGATGGTCGCCGCCCAGGTGATGGGGAACGACGCGACGGTCGCCGTCGCGGGCGCCGCCGGCAACTTCGAGCTGAACGTCATGCTCCCGGTCATCGCGAAGAACCTGCTGGAGTCGATCCGGCTGCTCACAGGGGTGTCCCGGCTGCTCGCGGACCGTACGGTCGACGGGATCACCGCCGACGTCGAGCGCGCCAGGGAGTACGCGGAGTCCTCGCCGTCCGTCGTCACCCCGCTGAACAAGTACATCGGTTACGAGGAGGCGGCGAAGGTCGCCAAGAAGTCCCTCGCCGAGCGCAGGACGATCCGCGAAGTGGTGCTGGCCTCGGGTTATGTCGAGCGCGGGGACCTCACCGTGGAACAGCTCGACGAGGCACTGGACGTGTTGCGTATGACTCGTCCGTGACGTGCATCGCTGTGCCGGGGCGGCCGCGTCACTAAGATCCCTCCATGACAGGTACCGGAGAGACCGAGCGCTGGGCGCCGGGTGATCAGATCCTGTGGCGCTACCGCGGCAACGGACCGCTGCGGCACGACCGGAGCCCGAACCCGGTGCACATCTGCCGCCCCGTCACCGTCGTCCAGGACACGGAATCGCTCCTCGCCGTCTGGGTGGCGCCCGGCACCGAATGCATGAAGCCGGTCCTGACGGACGGCACCGATGTGCACGCCGAGCCGCTCGCCACCCGGTACACCGCCCCGCGCACCACCGCCCGCTCGACCTGGCTGGGCAACGGGGTGCTGAAGCTGGCCCGGCCCGGCGAACCGTGGTCGGTCTGGCTGTTCTGGGAGCAGGGCTGGCAGTTCCGCAGCTGGTACGTGAACCTCGAGGAGCCGCGGACCCGCTGGGCGGGCGGCATCGACTCCGAGGACCACTTCCTCGACATCTCGGTCTACCCGGACCGCAGCTGGCTCTGGCGCGACGAGGACGAGTTCGACCAGGCCCAGCGGGTCGGCCTGCTGACCCCCGAGGTCGCACAGCAGGTGCGTGCGGCCGGGCGGGCGGCGGTCGGGGTGATCCGTGAATGGGGGGCGCCGTTCCGGGACGGCTGGGAGCACTGGCGGCCCGATCCGCACTGGCGGGTTCCCGCGCTGCCCGATGACTGGGACCGTACCCCCTCCCCCATGCCGTCGTGAGACCCTTGATGCACCCCAGGGGGGCAAACGTAGGATCGTCCCGAGGAAGGCAGCTCCGCCCCAACCGGCAGGTACGGGACGCGACCTGACCGCAAGTCATCCAGTCATCGCACACGTGGCACGCTTCACGAACCGCATCAGCCGCACGAACCGCATGAGTCGTACTCGTCGCACGATTCACATGAGTCGTACGAGTCGTACGAGTCGCATGAGTTGCCCGTATCGCATGAGCCACTACGAGGGGGTGGGGACGTGCTCGCATTCCGCCGCCGCGCCGCCGGAAACGTTGTCACCGAACCTCTGCGCAGACATCCGGTTTCGGCCCCTCGTACCGGGGCAGGCGATGTCAGCCGTTGTTATTGCCGCTCTTGGCGGGGCACAGTAGCGCCCCACGAGGTGATTGCCTCATACAACCGGCCCGGACGGACGGAACCCCACGCGTGACGGAGCACCCCACCTCCCACGAAGGCCGGCAGCCTCTCGCCGCCCGGCCGCAGGAACGCACCCGGCCGCGGCAGCGGGATGCCGCATCCGCGGCGGCTGCCGCCTCCGCGGCGATCCCGGGCCCGGCCAAGGGGCCGAATCCTGCCGCTTCCGGCACGGGCCCCGCGACCGGCCCGGACCCTCAGGCCGTAGCCCGTCGCGAGGGCGACCGGCTGCGCTTCGTGGGGGCCGCGACCCGGCGGATCGCCCGCGGGATAGACCTGGACGAGATCGTGCTGGGCCTGTGCCGGGCCAGCGTGCCGACGTTCTCCGACGCCATACTCGTCTACCTCCGCGACCCGCTGCCGGTCGGCGACGAACGGCCCGTCAACCCGTTCGTGCTGCGGCTGCGCCGCTCCGACCGGCTGCGGCTGGCCGACGAGGAGACCGAGGGCCTGTCGGAGACCGAACGGCTGCGGCTGCCCGCCATCGATCCGCAGGCCGATCTGACGCCCGCCTCCGAACTGTGCGAGGTCCGGGCCGGCGGTGCGCTGGCCGAGGTGCTGCGCGGTGTACGGCCGGTCTTCGGCGACTCCGCCGCCGCCCGGGTCGCACTGCCCGAGCTGCTCGGCGCGGACCGCACCGTGCCCTCCGGACACCGGGCGATCCTGGCCCCGCTGCGCGGCCGGCGCCGGGTGATCGGCGCCGCGGTCTTCCTGCGCGGCACCGAGCGCCCGCCCTTCGAGGCCAACGACCTGCTGGTCGCCGCCCAGCTGGCGACGCACACCGCACTCGGCATCGACAAGGCCGTGCTGTACGGGCGCGAGGCCTATATCGCCGACGAGCTCCAGCGCACCATGCTGCCCGACTCACTCCCCCAGCCCACCGGGGTCCGGCTCGCCTCCCGCTACCTCCCGGCCGCGGAGACCGCCCGGGTCGGCGGCGACTGGTACGACGCGATCCCGCTGCCCGGCAGCCGGGTCGCCCTGGTCGTGGGTGACGTCATGGGCCACTCCATGACGTCCGCCGCGATCATGGGCCAGCTGCGCACCACCGCGCAGACCCTGGCCGGGCTCGACCTGCCGCCGCAGGAGGTGCTGCACCACCTCGACGAGCAGGCGCAGCGGCTCGGCAGCGACCGCATGGCGACCTGCCTCTACGCGGTGTACGACCCCGTCGCGCACCGCATCACCATCGCCAACGCCGGCCACCCGCCGCCCGTCCTGCTCCACCTCGGCGGCCGCGCCGAGGTGCTCCGGGTGCCGCCCGGCGCCCCGATCGGCGTCGGCGGGGTGGACTTCGAGGCCGTCGAGCTGGACGCACCCGCGGGCGCCACGCTGCTGCTGTACACCGACGGCCTGGTCGAGTCCCGGCTGCGGGACGTCTGGACCGGCATCGAGCAGCTGCGCGAGCGGCTCGCCGCGACCGCCCGGCTGACCGGCCCGGACCACTCGCCGCCGCTGGAGGCCCTCTGCGACGACGTGCTGGACATGCTCGGTCCGGGCGACCGGGACGACGACATCGCCCTGCTCGCCGCCCGGTTCGACGGGATCGCGCCGAGCGACGTCGCGTACTGGTTCCTGGAACCGGAGGACTCCGCCCCGGGCCGCGCCCGCAGGCTCGCCCGCCGCGCCCTCAGCAGGTGGGGTCTCGATGACCTGTCGGACTCGGTGGAGCTCCTGGTCAGCGAGGTGGTGACCAATGCCGTGCGGTACGCGGAGCGGCCGGTGACCCTGCGGCTGCTGCGGACCGACATCCTGCGCTGCGAGGTCGGCGACGACGCCCCGCAGCTGCCCCGGCAGCGCCGGGCCCGGGACATGGACGAGGGCGGCCGCGGGCTGTTCCTGGTGAACCGGCTGGCCCGGCGGTGGGGGGCGACCCGGCTGTCGACCGGCAAGGTCGTCTGGTTCGAGATGCCCACCGGGGGGCAGTGAGCGGGGCCGTCGGGGCGGCGGTCACGCAGCGTTTCCAAATGTTGCCGACCTCCTTCGTGCGGAGTTGACTTCAGTCGTGTGCGACGCGACCTGACCGAAACCCCCACCGACGGGAGGACGCTCGTGACCGAGGAGTCCAGGACCAAGAACGCCCCCTACACCACCACCAACGCCGGAATCCCGGTGGAGAGCGACGAACATTCGCTCACCGTCGGAACCGACGGCCCGATCCTGCTCCAGGACCACTACCTCATCGAGAAGATGGCCCAGTTCAACCGTGAACGGGTCCCCGAACGGGTGGTCCACGCCAAGGGCTCCGGCGCCTACGGCACCTTCAAGGTGACCAACGACGTCAGCCAGTTCACCAAGGCCGACCTCTTCCAGCCGGGCAAGCAGACCGCCATGCTCGCCCGCTTCTCCACGGTCGCCGGTGAGCAGGGCTCCCCGGACACCTGGCGCGACCCCCGCGGATTCGCACTGAAGTTCTACACGGAGCACGGCAACTACGACATGGTCGGCAACAACACGCCGGTCTTCTTCGTACGGGACCCGATGAAGTTCCAGGACTTCATCCGCTCGCAGAAGCGCCGCCCCGACAGCGGGGTGCGCGACCACGACATGCAGTGGGACTTCTGGACCCTGTCCCCCGAGTCCGCGCACCAGGTGACGTGGCTGATGGGCGACCGGGGCATCCCGAAGACGTACCGCCACATGGACGGCTTCAGCTCGCACACCTATATGTGGGTGAACGCGGGCGGCGAGCGGTTCTGGGTGAAGTACCACTTCAAGACCGACCAGGGCATCGAGTTCTACACCCAGGACGAGGCCGACGCGATGGCCGGGACCGACGGTGACGTCCACCGCCGCGACCTGTTCGAGTCGATCAAGCGCGGCGACCACCCGAGCTGGACGCTCTCCGTCCAGATCATGCCGTTCGACGACGCCCCGGACTACCGGTTCAACCCGTTCGACCTGACCAAGGTCTGGCCGCACGGCGACTACCCGCTGACCGAGGTCGGCCGGATGACGCTGAACGAGAACCCCGAGGACTTCTTCGTCCATATCGAACAGGCGTCCTTCGAGCCGTCGAACCTGGTGCCCGGCATCGGTCCGTCCCCCGACAAGATGCTGCTCGGCCGGCTCTTCTCGTACCCGGACACCCACCGTTACCGGATCGGCCCGAACTACGCGCAGCTGCCGCCGAACCGGCCGCGCTTCTCGCGCAACTCGTACTCCAAGGACGGCCCGATGCGGTACGAGCCGTCGCGTACGGGTGCCGTCTACGCCCCGAACTCGTACGGCGGTCCGGCGGCCGACACCGCGCGCTTCGGCGAGCCGGCCGGCTGGGCGACGGCGGGCGAGATGGTGCACGAGGCGTACACGCTGCGCCGGGACGACGACGACTGGGGCCAGGCGGGCACGATGGTGCGCACGGTCCTCGACGACGCGGCGCGCGCGCGGCTGGTGTCGAACATTTCCGGCCATCTGCTGGACGGTGTGAGCCGCCCGGTCCTGGAACGGGCGCTGCAGTACTGGCGCAACGTGGACAAGGATCTCGGCGACCGTGTCGCGAAGAAGGTCGCAGGCGGCTGACCGGGGCGGGCGCAACACGGAACGGGCGGTGTGCGAGGGCGGAACCCTCGCACACCGCCCGTTCGGCGATGCGGCGCGCCGGCGGATCAGCCCGTCAGCGCGTTGTCCTTGTTGTCCGGTCTGTTCTCCCCCGGCTTCACCGGAACGTCTCCCGTGGCCGTGGGGCCGGGCTCGGTCGCCGGGTCGGTGGGTGGCCCGCTCGTCGGGTCCCCCGTGGGGCTGGCGGGCGGCGTGGTGACGGGCGACTCGGTGTCCGTGGGCGGCTCGGACGTGGGTGCGTCGGTGGTCGGCTCCTCGGAGGGCGAGGCCTTCTCGGAGGGCGACGTGGTCGCGCTCGGCGAGCTGGTGTCCGGCGGCGGGGTGACCGCGGCGCCCATGTCGGTGTCGAGGACGAACTTGCTCGGCTCGCCCATGGCCTTCGCGGTGAAGTCGGCCCAGATCTCGGCCGGGAAGCCGCCGCCGTTGACGCGGCCGCCGCCGCCGGCGCCCTTCAGGGTCACCTGCGCGCCCTTCTGGACCTTCTTGCCGTCGTCGCCGGTACGGGGGTAGGCCGCTTCGCCGAAGAGGCCGACCGAGGTGACGAGGTCGGGCGTGTAGCCGGTGAACCAGGCGGACTTGTTGTCGTCCGAGGTGCCGGTCTTACCCGCGATCTGCTGGTCGGTCAGGCCCTCGGCGTTGCGCACGGACCCCTGGGCCGTACCGTCGTCGACCACGCCGGTCAGCACGGAGGTCACGGAGTCCGCGGCCTGGCGGCTGATGACCTGGTCGCCGATGGCGTCGGGCATCTGCACCGGGTCGTCGCCCTGGTGCACGGCCGACTTCACGATCTGCGGGGTGACCTTCTTGCCGTGGTTGTCGAGCGTGGCGTAGATCCCGGCCATCTCCATCGGGCTCGCGCCCATGGAGCCGAGTGTCTGCGCGGGCACGGCCGGGAGGCCTTCCACGTCCATGCCGAGCTTGCCGGCGGTCTGCATCACCTTGTCCATGCCGACGTCCACGCCCATCTGGGCGAAGACGGAGTTGATGGACTTGTTCATCGCCGTCTGGACGGTGACCGGGCCGTAGTCCCGGTCGTCCTCGTTCTCCGGCGCGAAGGCCTGGTCACTGCCCTCGACCGGGCGCTTGCTGGTCCCGTCGTAGCGGGTGTTGGCGGTGATCCGCTGGTCCTCCTGCGTCACCGACTCCTGGTCGAGTGCGGCGGCGAGGATGACCGGCTTGAAGGTGGAGGCGGGCTGGTAGTCGCGTCGCCCGGCGTTCGACGTCCAGTGCTCGGACTGGCCGCGACCGCCGTACAGGGCGATCACCGCGCCGGTCTTCGGATCCACCGAGACGGCGCCGGCCTGGATGTCCTGGTCGAGCTTGCGCTGCTTGGTGTCCAGCTTGTCGATCAGCTTCGTCTCGACCGACTTCTCCAGCTTCTGCTGCTGCTTCTTGTCGATGTTGACCGTGACCGTCCAGCCGCCGAGGTCGAACTGCTCGCGGCTGATGCCCGTCTCCTTCAGCACCGCGTCGCGGGCCGCATCGACGATGTACCCCTTCTGGCCGGCGGCCCCGTTCAGCGGCTTGGGGTCCTTCGGGTACGGGAACGTCTGCTTCTGGCGCTCGCCGGAGTCCAGCCACTTCTCCTCGACCATGTTGTCCAGCACGTAGTTCCAGCGCTCCTTGACGAGCGCCTTCCCCTTCGGGCCGGCGACGGCCCAGTCGTACTGGCTGGGCGCCTGGAGCAGCGCGGCGAGGTAGGCGCCCTCGGCGACGTCCAGGTCCTTGGCGTCCTTGTTGTAGTACGCCTGTGCCGCGGCCTGGATGCCGTACGCGCCCCGGCCGTAGTAGCTGGTGTTGATGTACCCGGCGAGGATCTCCGACTTGCTCCGCTTCTGGTCGACCTTCAGCGAGATGACCAGCTCTTTGAGCTTGCGGGTGACCGTCTGGTCCTGGTCGAGGTAGTAGTTCTTGACGTACTGCTGGGTGATGGTCGAGCCACCCTGCTTGCCCTTGCCGGAAACGGTGTTCAGCAGGCCGCGGGCGGTGCCTTTGAAGTCGACGCCCTGGTCCTGGTAGAAGGACTTGTTCTCGGCGGCGACGAAGGTCATCTGGACCTCCTTCGGCACCTGGGCGAGGTCCACGATCTCGCGGTTGACCTCGCCGGTCCTGGCCATCAGGGTGCCGTCGGAGTACTTGTAGATGTTGCTCTGCAGCTTGGCCTGGGCGTTGCCCTCGGGCACGCTCACCATCATGTAGAGCACGGCGAAGGCGCCCATGCCCAGCAGGCAGACCCCGAAGGCCGTGCCCAGTAGTTTCCGCCAGGTGAAGAGTCTGCGTATGCCGCCGCTCTTCTCGGCCCGCCGCGACCCGCGCCGCTGGGCTCGTCGCGCATCCGCTCGACCCATTGCTGTGTTACTCCCGCTTCTCTGCTCGACCGGATCAGCTCGGACCTGCCAGCTAACACCGTCGGTAAGGACAAAAAGCTGGCGATCCGGTGTTTTCCGGACGTGACAATCAGCACCCGTTCCCAAAGGAACCGACTCACGAGAGGTGCGCAGGGTTGCGAAAAGCATTAATGTGTAATCACATTGCTAGCGCAGAGCTAGCCCACACTCAACGGGGGATTCCATGACCGATCCACAGGTTCCGACCACACCCACCGGTCCGGCCGCACCGCCGGCCGGCCTTGAGCCCGACGCCCCGCAGATGCCGGAACCGCAGGTCCGCGAGGTGCGGGCGCACAGCATCGCGGGCGGCCTCGGCCTGCTCCTGACCGTGCTCGGGGTGATCGTCGGCATCGGTCTCGCCATCATCGGGGGCGTCATCGGGAGCAACGGCAACAACGGCGTCGGCGTCCCGGTCTGCATCCTGGGCGTGCTGCTCGCCATCGCCTCGTTCTTCTGCATGGGCGGTGTGAAGATGGTCGCACCGGGCGAGGCGAGGGTCATCCAGCTCTTCGGCCGGTACGTGGGCACCATCCGCGCCGACGGGCTGCGCTGGATCAACCCGCTGACCTCCAGCCGCAAGATCTCCACCCGGGTCCGCAACCACGAGACCGCCGTCCTCAAGGTCAACGACGCCTACGGCAACCCGATCGAGCTGGCCGCGATCGTCGTCTGGAAGGTCGAGGACACCGCACAGGCCCTCTTCGAGGTCGACGACTTCCTGGAGTTCGTCGCCACCCAGACCGAGGCGGCCGTCCGGCACATCGCGATCGAGTACCCGTACGACGCCCACGAGGAGGGCGGCCTCTCGCTCCGGGGCAACGCCGAGGAGATCACCGAGAAGCTGGCCGTGGAGCTCACGGCACGGGTCCGGGCAGCGGGCGTGCGGATCATCGAGTCCCGCTTCAGCCACCTCGCGTACGCCCCCGAGATCGCCTCCGCGATGCTCCAGCGCCAGCAGGCGGGCGCCGTGGTCGCGGCCCGGCAGCAGATCGTGGAAGGCGCGGTCGGCATGGTCGAGATGGCGCTGGCCCGGATCGCCGAGCAGGACATCGTCGAGCTCGACCCGGAGCGCAAGGCCGCCATGGTGAGCAATCTGATGGTGGTGCTGTGCGGCGACCGTGCGGTGCAGCCGGTCCTCAACACGGGCACGCTCTACCAGTGACGGAAGAATCCCCCCGGCGCAGGGCGCCGCAGTCCCGGCCGCAGCAGCGCAAGCAGATGCTGCTGCGGCTGGACCCCGCCGTGCACGACGCGCTGGCGCGCTGGGCCTCGGACGAGCTGCGCAGCGCGAACGCGCAGATCGAGTTCCTGCTGCGACGGGCGCTCGCGGAGGCGGGACGGCTGCCGGGCGGCGCGGCGCCCATCCCGCGCCGGGGCCGCCCGCCGAAGGCGCCTGAACCGGACCCGGGGCCGGGGCCGGAGTGATCCCGGGCCGGTTCCCGGGGATGGGATCAGCCGTCGTTCACTCGAAGGGACGACTTCCGCCGATCGGTATACACGCGAGGTATACACACCGTGTAGAGTCCTGGTCATGTCTATCGGCCACACCCTGCTCGGGCTCCTGGAGTCCGGCCCCCGCCACGGCTACGACCTCAAGCGGACCTTCGACGAGAAGTTCGGTCACGACCGTCCCCTGCATTACGGACAGGTCTACTCGACGATGTCCCGGCTCCTCAAGAACGGCCTCGTCGAGGTCGACGGCGTGGAGACCGACGGCGGTCCGGAGCGCAAGCGCTACGCCATCACCGACGCCGGCATCACCGATGTCGCCGCCTGGCTCGCGCAGCCCGAGAAGCCGGAGCCGTACCTCCAGTCGACCCTGTACACCAAGGTCGTCCTGGCCATGCTCACCGGCCGCAGCGCCACCGATGTGCTGGACGCGCAGCGCTCCGAGCACCTGCGCCTGATGCGGATCCTCACCGATCGCAAGCGTCACGGCGACCTCGCCGACCAGCTGATCTGCGACCACGCGCTGTTCCACCTGGAAGCCGACCTGCGCTGGCTGGAACTGACCGCCGCGCGACTGGGCCAGCTCGCGAAGGTGGTGGCCGCGTGACCCCCGCCGGCTCCCTGCTCGCCGCCCGCGACCTGCGCAAGACCTACGGGACGACCGCCGCACTGGACGGCGCCTCGTTCTCCATCCACCCCGGTGAGGTCGTCGCCGTGATGGGCCCCTCCGGCTCCGGCAAGTCCACCCTGCTGCACTGCCTCGCCGGGATCATCACCCCCGACTCCGGGACCATCTCCTACGCCGGCCGCGAGCTGTCCGCGATGTCCGACGCCGAGCGCAGCGCCCTGCGCCGCAGCGAGTTCGGCTTCGTGTTCCAGTTCGGCCAGCTCGTCCCCGAGCTGACCTGCGTGGAGAACGTCGCCCTGCCGCTGCGGCTGAACGGCACCCGCCGCAAGGACGCCGAGCGCATCGCCCTGTCGTGGATGGAGCGCCTGGAGGTCGACGACGTCGGCGCCAAACGCCCCGGCGAGGTCTCCGGCGGCCAGGGCCAGCGGGTCGCGGTGGCCCGCGCGCTGGCCGCCTCCCCGAAGGTGGTCTTCGCGGACGAGCCGACCGGCGCCCTGGACTCCCTCAACGGCGAGCGGGTCATGCAGCTGCTCACCGAGGCCGCCCGGTCGGCGAACGTCGCCGTGGTGCTGGTGACCCACGAGACCCGCGTCGCCGCCTACTCCGACCGCGACATCACCGTCCGCGACGGCCGCGTCCTCGGTCTGGAGTACGCCGAATGACCATGCTCGACGCGAAGAAGGCCCCGGCCGGCCCGTCGGAGCGTCCCGGTGCCCCCTCGCGCACAGCACCCTGGCTGCGCGACCTCTGGCTCGGCATCCGGTTCGCCGCCGACGGTGGCCGCGAGGGCTGGATCCGTACCCTGCTCACCGCCGTCGGCGTGGGAATCGGTGTGGCACTGCTGCTCACCGCCTCCTCCGTGCCGCACATGCTCGACGAGCGGTCCGCCCGGGACCGGGCCCGCTCCGAGACCAAGATCTCCGAGTCCCCCGACGCCTCGGCGAAGAAGTCGGACAGCACGGTCCTGCGGATAGAAGCGAGCACCGAGTACCACGACCGCTCCATCACGGGCTTCCTGATGCGCGCGGACGGCGACCACCCGGTCGTCCCCCCGGGGATCGGTGAACTCCCCGCCCCCGGCGAGATGGTGGTCTCCCCCGCGCTCGGGAGACTCCTCGACTCCCCGAAGAACGCGCTGCTCAAGGAGCGGCTGCCGTACGAGGTCACCGGCACGATCTCGGACGAGGGCCTGCGCTCACCCGGCGAGCTGTGGTTCTACGCGGGCAGCGACACCCTCACCCGCGCGTCGGGCGGCCACCGGATCGCCGGATACGGCAAGCCCGGCCCGACCGACCCGCTGCCACCGATCCTCATCGTGCTGACCATCATGGTCTGCGTGGTGCTGCTGGCCCCGGTCGCCATCTTCATCGCCACCGCCGTCCGCTTCGGCGGCGACCGCCGCGACCGCCGCCTGGCCGCCCTGCGCCTGGTAGGTACGGACATCCGGATGACCCGCCGGATCGCGGCCGGTGAGGCACTTTTCGGCTCGGCGCTCGGCCTCCTCATCGGGCTGGCCGTGTTCCTGACGGGGCGCCGGTTCGTCGGCCACATCGAGATCTGGGACGTCAGCGCCTTCCCCGCCGACCTGTCCCCCGACGTCCGGCTGTGCGTGCTGATCGCCCTCGCGGTCCCGCTCACCGCCGTGCTCGTCACCCTGATGGCCATGCGCTCCGTGGTCATCGAGCCGCTCGGCGTCGTACGCAACAACCGCAGCCGTAAGCGTCGCCTCTGGTGGCGGCTGCTGCTGCCGGTCGCCGGACTCGCGGTCTTCGGACTCGGCGGCAGGATCGATGAGTACAGCCCCGTCAACCCGTATCCGGTCGCCGGAGGCGCGGTGCTCGTCCTCGTCGGGCTGGCCCTGCTCCTGCCCTGGCTGGTCGAGGCCTGCGTCGGGCGGCTGCGCGGCGGCCCGGTCCCCTGGCAGCTGGCCACCCGCCGGCTCCAGCTGAGCAGCGGGGCGGCCTCCCGCGCGGTCAGCGGCGTCACCGTCGCCGTGGCCGGTGCGGTGGCCCTGCAGATGCTGTTCGCCGCGATGAACGACGACTTCAACAGGATCACCGGCCAGGACCCGTCCCGCGCCCAGTTCTACGCCGCCTCCCAGATCGTCAGAGGCGATGCCGCCCTGCGCTCGATCAAGGAGTTCCGCGCCACCAAGGGCGTCACCCAGGTCATCGGCACGGTCGAGGCGTACGCGACGAAGCCGGGGACGTACAAGGAGGACGAGATCCAGCCCACCACCTCGTTCACCGTCGGGGACTGCGCGACCCTGCGCGAGATCGCCCGGATCACGACCTGCCGGGACGGCGACACCTTCGTCGCCCATCCCAAGGACAAGGGGCAGGCCGGCTGGGTCGACCAGACCGCTCGCAAGGGCAAGGTGCTCGAATTCGACAGCTACGGCCACGGCACGCCGCTGCACTGGACGCTGCCGGCCGGCTCGCGGACCGTCGCGGCCCGGACCGACCCGTACGGCGAGGAGCGCTCGGGCATCCTGGTCACGCCCGGAGCGATTGACGCGCGGACCCTGCCGGGAGCCGAGACCGTCGCGCAGATCCGCATCGACGAACAGGTCCCGGACGCCGCCGAGTACGTACGCAACACGGCGGCGCGACTCGACCCCGGCATGCGCCTGGTCACCCTGAACTCGTTCGAGCGCAACCGGCAGTACGCGAGCATCCAGACCGGCCTCCAGGTCGGCGCGACCGCCACGCTGCTGCTGATCGCCGCATCCATGCTGGTCTCCCAGCTGGAGCAACTGCGCGAGCGCAAGCGGCTGTTGTCGGTCCTGGTCGCCTTCGGCACCCGAAGGATCACGCTCGGCTGGTCGGTGTTGTGGCAGACCGCGATCCCGGTGGTCATCGGGCTCGCGGTGGCGGTGGCCGGCGGCCTCGCCCTCGGCGCCACGCTGTGCTGGATGGTCGGCAAACAGGTGTCCGGCTGGTGGCTGTTCCTGCCGCTGGCGGGGGCGGGCGCGTCGCTCATCCTGCTGGTCACCCTGCTGTCCCTGCCGCCGCTGTGGCGCATGATGCGCCCGGACGGGCTGCGCAGCGAATAGCTCCCCCGCCGGCCGGACCTGTGCTCAGGTCCGGCCGGCCGTCGCCACGCGCACCGGCAGGGCCGCCATCGCGCCGCGCAGCGCCGCCGCGAACTCCTCGAACTCCTCGTGCCGGGCCGCTCCCGTCCGCATCCCCAGCGCCACCCGCCGTGCGGGAGCCGGGTCCGCGAAGTATCCGGTGGTCAGCGCCTCGTTGCGGGCGGTCTCGACCGTCACCGCGGTCCGCGGCAGCAGTGTCACCCCGAGCCCGCCGGCGACCAGCTGCACCAGCGTGGAGAGCCCGGCCGCGGTCGTGGTGACCGGAGCGCCCTCCGTCCGCCCCGCCTCGCGGCAGATGTCGAGCGCCTGGTCGCGCAGGCAGTGCCCCTCGTCGAGCAGCAGCAGCGGCAGCTCGCGCAGCGCCTCACGCGGAATGTCCTGCCGTCCGCCGAGCCAGTGACTGCACTCCATGACCAGCACGAAGTCCTCGTCGAAGAGCGGGAGTTCCGTCACCCCGGGCACGCCGAGGGGCACCGCGAGCAGCAGCAGGTCCAGCCGCCCCGCGGCCAGCCCCTCCAGCAGCGAGGAGGTCTGCTCCTCGTGCACCTGGAGGTCGAGGTCGGGGTAGCGCTCATGGACCAGCCGCAGCACGGTCGGCAGCAGATACGGGGCGACGGTCGGGATGACGCCGAGCCTGAGCACTCCGGTGAACGGCGCCCGGACCGCCTCGGCCTCCTCCATCAGCTCGCCGACGGCCTCGAGCACGGACCGGGCGCGGACCGCGAGCCGTTCCCCGGCGGGCGAGAGCAGCACCTTGCGCGTCGTACGCTCGATGAGCTGGACACCCAGTGCCTCCTCCAGCGCGGACACGGCGCCGGAGAGTGCGGGCTGACTCATCCCGATTGCTGCCGCGGCGTCCCTGAAGTGCAGATACTCCGCCACGGCGGCGAAGGCGCGCAGCTGCGAGAGGCTGGGCTGTTTGGGGCGATTGCCCTGATTACTCTGGGCCACTGATAGGCACCTCCGATCATCACGACCGAGTGTAGCTATTTCCGCTATCAATGCACTCTGTGCCAAGGTGGACACCGTCCAACCCTCAGGAACACCCCCAAAAAGGGTCTTCCTACGCTGCAAGGAGAGCGCGTGCTCACTGTCGGTGACAAGTTCCCCGAGTTCGATCTGACCGCTTGTGTTTCGCTGGAGAGCGGCAAGGAGTTCGAGCAGATCAACCACAAGACCTACGAGGGTCAGTGGAAGATCGTCTTCGCGTGGCCCAAGGACTTCACCTTCGTGTGCCCGACCGAGATCGCCGCGTTCGGCAAGCTGAACGAGGAGTTCGCCGACCGTGACGCCCAGGTCCTCGGCTTCTCCGGTGACTCCGAGTTCGTGCACCACGCCTGGCGCAAGGACCACCCGGACCTGACCGACCTGCCCTTCCCGATGCTGGCCGACTCCAAGCACGAGCTCATGCGTGACCTCGGCATCGAGGGCGAGGACGGCTTCGCCCAGCGCGCCGTCTTCATCGTCGACCAGAACAACGAGATCCAGTTCACGATGGTGACCGCCGGTTCCGTGGGCCGTAACCCCAAGGAGGTCCTGCGGGTCCTCGACGCCCTGCAGACCGACGAGCTGTGCCCCTGCAACTGGACCAAGGGCGAGAACACCCTGGACCCGGTCGCGCTCCTCTCGGGCGAGTGAGCTGACACCGACATGGCACTCGACGAACTGAAGGCCGCCGTTCCGGACTTCGCCAAGGACCTCAAGCTGAACCTCGGCTCGGTCATCGGCAACAGCGAGCTCCCGCAGCAGCAGCTGTGGGGCACCGTGCTGGCCTGCGCGATCGCCTCGCGCTCGCCGAAGGTGCTGCGCGAGCTGGAGCCGGAGGCGAAGGCCAACCTCTCCGCGGAGGCGTACACCGCCGCGAAGTCGGCCGCCGCCATCATGGCGATGAACAACGTCTTCTACCGGACCCGGCACCTGCTGTCGGACCCCGAGTACGGGACGCTCCGTGCGGGCCTGCGGATGAACGTGATCGGCAAGCCGGGCGTGGAGAAGGTCGACTTCGAGCTGTGGTCGCTCGCCGTCTCCGCGATCAACGGCTGCGGCCAGTGCCTGGACTCCCACGAGCAGGTGCTGCGCAAGGCCGGCGTGGATCGTGAGACCATTCAGGAAGCCGTCAAGATCGCCTCGGTGATCCAGGCGGTCGGTGTGACCCTCGAAGCCGAGGCCGTCCTCGCCGAGTAGCACCCGCAGTACCCCTGATACGAGAAGGGCCCCGAGGACGACCGACCGTCCGAGGGGCCCTTCTTACTGCTCTTTTCCGTGCGTCCGCTCAGGCCTTCCCGGGCACGCCCGCCGCCGGCTCCTCGTCACTGCCGTCGTCGGTCTCCTCCGGCGGTGAGCCGGGCCCCCGGGTCGGTGCCGCGTCCAGTGACGTCGAGCCGTGCGGCGGTGGTGAGTGGCGGCGGGACTCCTCCTGCCCGTACGTGCGCAGATAGCCGACCACCGTATTGGTCACCGCGACCAGCGGCACCGCGACGACCGCACCCCCGATACCGGCGATCATGCCGCCCGCGGCGACCGAGAGCACCACGGCCAGCGGGTGCACGCGCACCGCGCGGCCCAGGATGAACGGCTGCAGGATGTGGCCCTCGATCTGCTGCACGGCCAGCACCACGGCCAGCACCATCAGCGCCGTGAACACTCCCTCGGTGACCAGCGCGACGACCACCGCCAGTGCGCCGGAGACCACCGCGCCGACGAGCGGGATGAAGGCGAAGAGGAAGATGAAGACGGCCAGCGGGACGGCCATCGGCACATTGAGGAAGTAGATCCCCAGGCCGATGAAGATCGCGTCGATCAGCGCGACTATCACCGTGCCCCGTACATAGGCGGTCAGCGTCCGCCAGGCCCGCGGACCGGCGCCCGCGACGCCCGGCCGGGCCTGGGCGGGTACGAGCTTGAGCACCCAGTGCCAGATGCGCTTGCCGTCGTACAGCAGGAAGAGCGTCGAGAACATCGCCAGCAGCATGCCGGTGAGGATCTCCACCATGACGGTG
Source organism: Streptomyces sp. NBC_00876 (assembly GCF_045207435.1). Taxonomy (NCBI): domain Bacteria; kingdom Bacillati; phylum Actinomycetota; class Actinomycetes; order Kitasatosporales; family Streptomycetaceae; genus Streptomyces; species Streptomyces sp. NBC_00876. The sequence goes on along the minus strand of NZ_CP108800.1, from coordinate 5,471,164 downwards.
ACGCCCTGCAGTCCGGCGGAGGTGATCGCCTCGGTGTTGGTGCCGACGGTGTCGCTGAGGTTCTTCGCGATGTCGTTGATCTGCTTGTCGGTCACATGGAACGGGCTGTCCAGCAGCCAGTTCTTCAGATCGTCGATCCCCGTCGTCACCTTGTCGGACAGGGTGTCGATGTTGTCCATGACCTGCCAGACCACGAACCAGCCGACCAGTCCGATGATGACGAAGCCCAGGATCGCGGTGACGGCGGTGGCCAGCCCGCGCGGCAGTCCGTACCGCTTCAGCCGGGCGACGGTCGGCTGGAGCATCGCCGTGACGAGCAGTGCGGCGACGAACGCCAGCACCACCAGCTGCACCGCGCTGATGACCCGCATGAGGACCCACAGGGTGCCCGCGAGCACGAGCAGCCGCCAGCCCGCCTCGGCCGCGACCCGCATCCCCCAGGGGATCGCCGCGACCGGGTCGGGGCGGGCGGCGACGGAGGGCGCGTACGCGGGCGGCGGCGGCACATGGTCGGCCACGGCCGCGCCGGTGTCCGCCGGCGCTGCGGCGGCGACCGCCGCCGGCGCCTCCTCGTGCACGGCCTTGTGGTCCTCGGCCTCCGTCTCGGCCCGCCGTTCCTCCAGGCGCTCGCCCAGCCTGGTCAGTTCAGCACCCAGTTGCCCGAGCCACCCCGGCAGTTTTGACATAACGGTTCCTCTACCCCCGTCCGCGCTCCCCACCACTCCCCCGGGAGCCGCTGCGCATGACCGTACACGCGCGAAGCCCCTCACCGTAGGACGGCGGGGGGCTTCGTGAGGTTGAGACCTGAACCTCGGAAGGTTCCAGGGTTCTCTAGTACCAGTGGTTGGCCTGCCAGAACGACCAGGCGGCGCACGGGCTGCCGTAGCGGCCGCTGTTCATGTAGCTGAGGCCCCACTTGATCTGCGTGGCCGGGTTGGTCATCCAGTCGGCTCCGGCCGTGGACATCTTCGAGCCGGGCAGCGCCTGGACGAGCCCGTAGGCGCCGGAGGACGGGTTGCTCGCCTTGTAGTTCCAGCTCGACTCGACGTTCACGATGTTGCTGAAGCACTGGAACTGGTCGGCGGGCACGATCTGCCGCGCCATCGCCTGGATCTCGGCGACGGTGTACGAGCCCTGGGTGGCGAACGCCGCGGTGCTGCGTACCTCGGAGCGGCTGGCGCGTTCGGCGGCGTCCTTCTTCTCCTGACGCTCCCGCTCCAGCTTGTCCTCGGCCGCCTGCTTCTTGGACTTGGCGTCCTTGGCGGCCTGTACGCGAGCTGTCTCCTCCGCGGACTTCTTCGCTGCGGCGTCGGCGGCTGACGCCTGGGCGTCGGCCTGCTGCGTCAGCGATGCGGTCTGCACCTGGGCCTGCTGGCCCGCGGGGATGTCTGCGAGCAGCGTGGTGTCGGCTGCGGTCGCCTCGAAGTTGTTGTCGTCGACAGCAGGGGTGCTGCCCGATGCAACGCCTACGACGGCGCCAACGGTGGTTACCGCAGTGGCAGATGCCACGGCGAACCCCCGGACCGAGATCCGGCTCACACGGTGTCCTTCCAGCATCGCCCGCTTAGGTGACCTCGCGGGCGAAATCGTGCCCCTGGCACTGGCCTCCCTACTGCTTGGGTCACGGGAGGCACGGGCCCGGTGGGCGACTCCCCGGAGGGAGCGCCGCGTGGTGCTCGCGGGCGGCATACGGACGGCGGTTGTTGAGTTGTGTGGTGTGTGGCACCTCTGGAGGTGCCGGTGTGCCGTATGCGGGGCCTGACGGAAGCAAGACTCTGCCGGAACGGGGCGCCGCGAGGCAATTCTCTGCTGCGTGTGAAAGCTCACACCTCGTTTGGCGCACATGAATTACGGAAATGGCGCCGCAACGCGATGCCGCCCGGCTAAGCTCCTTGGCTCGCCGGGCGGCATCAACGGTCCAACTCGTATCAGATCTGGCCTTCCTCCAGCATTTCGGTCACCAGTGCGGCGATGCGGGAGCGCTCCGAACGCGTGAGCGTGACGTGCGCGAAGAGCGGGTGTCCCTTGAGCTTCTCGACCACGGCGACCACGCCGTCGTACCTGCCGACCCGGAGGTTGTCCCGCTGGGCCACGTCATGCGTGAGTACGACGCGGGAATTCGACCCGATCCGGGACAACACGGTCAGCAGGACGTTCCGTTCGAGCGACTGGGCCTCGTCGACGATCACGAAGGCGTCGTGGAGGGAACGGCCCCGGATGTGGGTGAGCGGCAGGATCTCCAGCATGCCGCGTCCCAGCACCTCCTCGATCACCTCACGGCCGGAGACCGCCGAGAGCGTGTCGAAGACGGCCTGGGCCCAGGGGCTCATCTTCTCGGCCTCGCTGCCGGGGAGATAGCCGAGCTCCTGTCCGCCGACCGCGTACAGCGGGCGGAAGACCATCACCTTCTTGTGCTGCCCGCGCTCCAGCACCGCTTCCAGCCCCGCGCAGAGCGCCAGAGCCGATTTGCCGGTGCCTGCCCGGCCGCCGAGGGACACGATGCCGACTTCCTGGTCCAGGAGCAGCTCCAGGGCGATGCGCTGCTCGGCGCTGCGGCCGTGGATGCCGAAGGCCTCCCGGTCGCCGCGGACGAGGCGCACATTGCCCTCGGGTGTCACCCGGCCGAGCGCCTTGCCCCGTTCGGACTGGAGGACCAGACCGGTGTGCACGGGGAGCTCGGCGGCCTCGGGGACGTACAGCGTCTCCTCGGTGAAGAGCAGGTCCACCTGGTCGGCCGAGAGGGGAAGTTCGGACATCCCCGTCCAGCCGGAGTCGGTGATGGCGAGTTCGGCGCGGTACTCCTCGGCGAGGAGTCCGACCGAGGACGCCTTGATGCGCAGCGGCAGGTCCTTGGAGACGACCGTGACGTCGTACCCCTCGGCCTGGAGATTGCGTGCGACCGCGAGAATCCGTGAGTCGTTGTCCCCCAACCGGTAGCCGGCGGGCAGTACGCCGGGATCGGAGTGGTTGAGTTCGACGCGCAGCGTCCCGCCCAGGTCCCCGAGGGGGATCGGGGCATCCAGCCGGCCGTACCGGACCCGGAAGTCGTCCAGCAGGCGCAGGGCCTGCCGGGCGAAGTACCCGAGCTCCGGATGGTGCCGTTTGGCCTCCAGTTCCGTGACCACGACGATCGGGAGCACGACTTCGTGCTCGTCGAACCGGGCCATGGCGTTCGGATCGGCCAGCAGGACGCTGGTGTCGAGAACATAGGTGCGCCTGTCGGGCATGCGGCGCTTTGTGCTGGTCACCACGGAAGGACGTACCCCCTCGGACGAGGTTGGGGTGCGACGGCGTCGCGGAGCATCCCAATGGGAGAGGACGGACCGGGCTGCGGCCACCTTGCGCGGGCCGAGCGCCGGCCCTCCGCGTCGGCCGCACTGTATGTACGGTCCTTCGTGTGCAAAGGGCCTCCCGGGCGAGCGGACTCCATGCCGCTCACTTGGACACGACGTCCGCCTGGTTGGTGACCGGACGTCGACCTGTCTGGGGTATGCCCTCGAACAAGCCAAGCCATGCCGACCTGGCCACTTCCGGACGAACCCGTCCCGGGGGCCGCCCCGCGTCCGTTGCCCCTCAGCCGCCGTAGCGGCGGTGGCGGGCGGCGTAGTCACGCAGGGCCCGCAGGAAGTCGACGCGGCGGAACGCCGGCCAGAAGACCTCGCAGAAGTAGTACTCGGAGTGCGCGCTCTGCCAGAGCATGAAGCCGGACAGCCGCTGTTCCCCGCTGGTGCGGATCACCAGGTCCGGGTCCGGCTGGCCGCGGGTGTAGAGGTGCTCGGAGATCAGGTCGGTGGAGACGATCTCGGCCAGGTCCTCGAAGGAGGTGCCCTTGGCGGAGTGGTCGAGCAGCAGCGAACGCACCGCGTCCGCGATCTCCTGGCGGCCCCCGTAGCCGACGGCGACGTTGACCAGTATTCCGTCGACCCCGACCGTGGCCTGCTCGGCCTCCTTGAGGACCGTCTGGGTGTGCGCGGGCAGCAGGTCGAGCGTGCCGACGTGGTGGACCCGCCAGCGGCCGTCCGCCACCAGGTCGCGCACGGTGTTCTCGATGATGCCGAGCAGCGGGGTGAGCTCCGACTCGGGCCGGTCGAAGTTGTCCGTGGACAGCATCCAGAGGGTGACGACCTCGACATCGGTCTCACTGCACCAGCCGAGGAGCTCCTTGATCTTGTCCGCACCTGCCTGGTGTCCTTCGGCGGCGGTACCGCCGGACGCCTTGGCCCAGCGCCGGTTGCCGTCGAGGATGACGCCGATGTGCTTGGGCACCTGGGCGTGATCGAGGCGGGCCTCCACCCGGCGCGCGTAGAGCCCGTACACCAGGTCGCGCAAGTTCACTGAGTCCACCTCTCGGTTCCGTGCGGGCCCGCCCGCCCCTCTGCCCGGGGGCCGGGGTCGCCCCCTGGGGATCGCCGCACCGGAAGGGGGCGATCGCCCCGCCGTGCCGTGGCAGTCCCGAAGCGGCCACATTACTGCGCAGGCGCCGCACCGGCCCAACCCGGCCTGTCACAAGTCCGTGATAAGGAGGGAAACGTGACTGATTCCTCTTCCTCCTACCGGGCCGCCGGGCCGCGCTACGACTCCATGGAGTACCGGCGCTCCGGACGCAGCGGCCTCAAGCTCCCGGCCGTGTCGCTCGGCCTCTGGCACAACTTCGGCGACGACCGCTCGCTCGACTCGCAGCGCGCCATCCTGCGCCGCGCCTTCGACCTCGGCGTGACCCACTTCGACCTGGCGAACAACTACGGCCCGCCGGCCGGCTCCGCCGAGCTCAACTTCGGCAAGCTCTTCGCACAGGACTTCGCCCCGTACCGCGACGAACTGATCATCTCCACCAAGGCGGGGTACGAGATGCACCCCGGCCCGTACGGCGAGTGGGGCTCCCGCAAGTACCTGCTGTCGTCCCTCGACGCCTCGCTGAAGCGGATGGGGCTCGACTACGTCGACATCTTCTACTCGCACCGCTTCGACCCGGACACTCCGCTGGAGGAGACGATGGGGGCGCTGGCCTCCGCCGTGCGCCAGGGCAAGGCGCTGTACGTGGGGGTGTCCTCGTACAACTCCGAGCAGACCGCCGAGGCGGCCCGGCTGCTCAGGGAGATGGGTGTGCCGGCCCTGATCCACCAGCCGTCCTACTCGATGATCAACCGCTGGACCGAGGACGACGGGCTGCTCGACACCCTGGAGGCGGCCGGCATGGGCTGCATCTCCTTCGTGCCGCTCGCCCAGGGTCTGCTGACCGGCAAGTATCTGAAGGGCATCCCGGAGGGCTCGCGCGCCACGCAGGGCAAGTCCCTGAACCCGGATCTGCTCTCGGACGAGGTCGTCCGCCGGCTGAACGGGCTCAACGACATCGCGCAGCGCCGGGGCCAGTCGCTGGCCCAGCTCGCGCTCAACTGGGTGCTGCGCGACAGCCGTATGACGTCGGCTCTGATCGGCGCGTCGAGCGTGAAGCAGCTGGAGGAGAACGTCGCGGCGCTGGCCGGTCCGGCGCTCTCGGCCGAGGAGTTGAAGGAGATCGACACCTTCGCCGTGGACACCGCGGGGGCCAATATCTGGGCCGGACGGGCCTGAGGTCCCCTCCGGGCACCCCCGTCCGCGACGGCGGTACGGGCCCGGCTGAGCCGGGGCACAAAAAACGGGCCGGTCCGTGGGGGGGGTTACGGACCGGCCCGAGGGGGGGTTTCCACCATAACCCTTCGTAAGTGATGCTGCGTGCCACGCCACGAAATAATTACTCTCCGGATCCACGGGACTGCGCTGCGAGCACGGAATCCGGGGCTCCGCGGGGCCTGGAGCTGCGCGGACGCCCCGAGGCGCCGCCTTGACGCCGGAAGCACCCACAGGACATGCACAGGATGCCCACATTCCGGTTGTCAGTGGCCGCCCTCGGGCCTCACGCAGCCCGTTCCCTCGATGTAGACGCCGTGCACGTCGGCCTCGACGAGCCCGTTGACCATGCCGTCCAGCGTCCCGTCCACGCAGATGCGGTCGAGGGTCAGGGTGAACGCGGTGCGGTGCGTTCCGAAGGTCCGGGTGGTGATCGTCCCGTCGCCGTAGCCCAGCGCCCTGAGCGCCTTGAAGACCTGGGGCTCGGTGGTCCTGCGCCCCTCGGCGATTCCGGCGAGTCCCTGCTCCACCTTCCTCACCTCCGCCTCGCCCCTGGTCCGGTCGGCGGCCGACAGATCGGCGGCGGACTGGAAGGCGTGGTTCTCCGCGTAGCGCGGGTTGGTGTCGCCCTCACCCTCCTCACCGTAGGGCGTGGCACCACCCGGAGACGCGCTGCTCCCGACGGGCGCCCCGAGCGCGGGGGACTGGAGCGTCCCGCACCCCGCCAGAGCCGGGACCACGACGATCAGGACCGCACCGGCGAGGACTCGGGCTGTACGTCTCACTGAGGTCATGGCGCCGAGTATGGGACGGGCCCTGACCTGATGAGCCGATAGTTTTCGAATCATGACGACGCGAAGCGCAACCGTGACCTGGGCCGGGGCGAACGCCCGCCGGATGGAGCGCCAGGGACTGACCGCCCCGCTCGGCGCGGCCACCCCGGCCACCGCCGTCTCGGCGATGCCGGCCGCGCACGCCCAGGTGCTCTCGGCCGCGGAGCTCTCCGTGGGACTGCGGACGGCGGAGCTGAATCGCGGCGATGTGCGCGCGGCCCTGTGGACGGATCGCACGCTCGTGAAGACGTTCGGGCCGCGGGGCACGGTCCACCTGGTGGCTGCGGACGAACTTGCGCTGTGGACCGGGGCGTTGTCGGCCCTGCCGGTGGCCCGCAGTGTCCATCCGGAAGGGGTGCGGATGACGCCGGAGCAGACGGAGGAGGTGCTCGCCGCGATCGCGGACGCCCTGACGGGCGCGGAGCTCACCGTCGACGAGCTGACGGAGGCCGTCGTGGCCCGCGCCGGGGCATGGGCCGGTGAGCCGGTGATGCCCGCCTTCCAGACGCTGTGGCCGCGCTGGCGGCAGGTGACCCATCTGGCGGGCCACCGCGGCGTGCTCTGCTTCGGCGCGGACCGCGGCCGCAAGGTCACGTACACCAACCCGGGGGTCGCCCCGCTCGACGGGCCAGGGGCCTCGGCCGCGCTCGTCCGCCGCTACCTGCACGCCTACGGACCCGCCACCCCGCAGGACTACGCCAAGTGGCTGGCCACGTCGGGCCGCTGGGCCTCGCAGCTGTTCGCGGGGCTGGCGGCGGACGGGGCGATCGAGGAGGTGGTGTACGAGGACGGCGCGGCGGCCTGGGTGGTGGCGGGCGACACCGTCTTCCCGGACCGGGCGGTGCGCGGGGTGCGGCTGCTCCCCTACTTCGACGCGTTCGTCATCGCGTCCCAGCCGCGCGGGAGGCTCTTCCCCGGCACGGCGTACACCCGCGCCCTGGCGGGCGGCCAGGCGGGGAACTACCCGGTGCTGCTGGTCGACGGCACCGTGGCCGGGGTGTGGCACCAGCGCCGGGCGGGCGGGCGGATCGTGGTGACCGTGGAGCCGCTCTCGCCCCTGGCTGCGGAGCAGTCGGCCGAGCTGGAGCAGCAGGCGGCCCGGGTGGGCGAAGTGCTGGAGGGGAGGGCGGAGCTGACGGTGGGGACGGTGACGGTGGGGGCGCACGCGTAGGGTCTTTCGTTCGGATCAGGCCGGACCCCGCGAGCCCGGCCTGATCCGAACGAGAGGCCCTACGCCGTGCGGTCAGGCCGGGCGGTCAGGTCGTGGCGGCCGCGCCCCGGTGGCCCCGGGTGAAGCGGATGCCGACGGTGTCGCCGCCGGTGACCACGAAGCGGCCGCCCTCGCACCGGATGACGGCCTCGTGCACCTCGCCCCGCTCGTCCCTGCGTTCCTCGGTGCACCGCACCGTCCAGCCGCCGTGGGGCGGCTGCGGCAGCCGGGCCATGGAGGCGAACTCCCACTGGGCGGCCGGCACACACCAGTCGGGAAGGTCCGGCCAGGTTCCGGCACCGACATGCAGGGTGCCGTCGGAGGCGCAGGTCAGGAGCACCGACTGGCCGTCGTCCAGCAGGAACGCGACGGCTTCCGGCTCGCCCATCCGGCCCTCGGGCCGGTAGAAGATGCCGAGGACGCCGACGATCCTCGCGCCCCTGAGCCATTCGGCGTTCCCCTGCCGCGGGCCACGCGTGGCTTCCTCTTCGTTGCCGACCCTCATGGCCTGCTCCTTCCGCGTGCGGTCAGCAACCAGGGTGCCATCCTTCGGGCCGCGGAAACGGTTCTGCCCTCACCCGGGTTTGCGGGCCTCGATCAGAAAGCGGGTCGTGTGGGCCACGAACGGCCCCTCGTTCTCGAGCCGGTGGTGCAGCGCGGCGAGTTGGGACCGGTACCGCCCGACCGTGAAACCGGGCACCATCCAGATCACCTTCCGCAGGAAGTAGACGACGGCGCCGATGTCGAAGAACTCGGTGCGCAGCCGCTCCAGCCGCAGGTCGACGACGTCCAGTCCGGCCGCCTCGGCCGCGGCGCGTGCCTGTTGCGGGTCGCGGCCGGCGCGTACCTCCGGCGGCTGCGGGCCGAGGAAGTACTCGACGAGCTCGAAGACGCTGGCCGGGCCGACCTGTTGGGAGAAGTACGTGCCACCGGGTGTCAGGACCCGCGCGATCTCGTCCCACCATGTGGTCACCGGGTGCCGGCTGACGACGAGGTCGAAGGCCGCGTCGCCGAACGGCAGCGGCGGCTCGTCCTCGTCCGCGACCACGACGGCGCCGAGCGGGTGCAGGAGGGCGGTGGCGCGGGCGATGTTCGGCGGCCAGGACTCGGTGGCGACGGTCAGCGGCGCCAGCCTCGGCGCGGAGGCGAGGACCTCGCCGCCACCGGTCTGGATGTCGAGTGCGGCCGTCGCCCCGGCGAGCCGCTCCCCCATGGCCCGGGCGTACCCCCAGGAGGGGCGCTCCTCGGTGGCCCGGCCGTCGAGCCAGGAGAAGTCCCAGCCGGCCACGGAGACGGTGTCCGCCTCGGCGACCAGGGCCTCGAACCGGGCGCGTTCGGGTTCGGGTGCGGCTCCGGCTGCTGTCGCCTGTGCGTCTTCGGGTGTCGCGGGCATACGGGCATGCTCGCAGCAGTGCGTGCCCGGCCGCGACCGTATTAAGGCCGCACGGAGGGAAGCGTCGACCCTTTCCGCGCAGCGGCTGAAGGGGTGGGGCTCTCAGGCGGCCAGGCCGCCGAACGCGATCCCCAGCAGCGCGCCGGCGATCATGAACGGGCCGAACGGGATGCCCGTCTTGCGCCCGGCCCGCCGCATGATCACGAGAGCGGCGCCGTACACCGCGCCGAACAGGAACCCCGCGAAGCCTCCGGCGAAGACCACGGCCCAGCCGTACCAGCCGAGGACCAGGCCCAGCGAGAGGGCGAGCTTGACGTCGCCGAAGCCCATCCCGCTCGGGTTGATGAGGAAGAGCAGGAAGTAGAACGCGCCGAGTGCCGCTCCGCCGAGCAGGGCGGCCGGCCAGGATCCGGCGTGCTCCGGCAGCAGGGCGGCGAGGCCCAGGAGCGCGGCCGCCGCACCGGCGGCCGGAAGTGTCAGCCCGTCGGGCAGCCGGTGGACGCGGTGGTCGATGGACGCGAGGAGTACGGCGACGGGGGCGAGCAGCAGCCAGACGGCGAGCTCGGGGCGGGTGCCGGTGCTCGCGGCGAGGGCGGCGCAGGCGAGGGCCGTGACGACGGGGGCGACGCGGTACGGGGCGTAGCGCGGGCCGGCCGTGCGCGGTGTCGCGCCCTGCTGGTCCGGGTCGTCGCCGGCGGCCTCGTCGTCCTCGGGTCCGGGCCCGGCCGTCGTGGCGGTCGCGGCCGTGTGCACGTCGACGGCCGCGACCGTCCCGGCGCAGGCCGTGCAGTACGTGGAGCCGAACCAGCCGCGGCCGGGGCCGGTGAGGGCGTGGCCGGCGGGGCAGGTGTCCCGGCGGGCCTCGTCCGGTTCGACGGAGAACCGGTAGGCGGCACGTGGGACGAGCAGTCCGGTCGCGGCTCCCCAGAGGGCGGCGACCCCGATCAGGATGGCGTACACCTCAGCGATCCTAGAGGCCCTGGGTGCAAGGGTCTTGGGCCCGGGGGCCCACTGCGGGCGATACGTGCCCGCACGCCGCCGGGCGGCGCTACCGTCATGTCCATGGCTCGATGGCGCAATGGCACAGGAACGCTGACGATCACGGACCGGGACGGTGAGAAGGAGATCCGGGTGCCGCTGCGGATCGCGGCCTCCTACCGGCACCGGACCCGTGGACTGCTCGGCCAGGACGGCATCGACGGCGCGCTGATGATCACGCCGTGCGGGAGCGTGCACTCCTTCCGGATGCGGTTCACGATCGATGTGGCCTATCTGGACCGGCGGTTCAACGTCGTGGCGGTCCACACGATGAAGCCGGGGCGCATGGGCATGCCGCGGCTCCGGGGCCGTCATGTGATCGAGTCGGAGGCCGGTGCGATGGCGGCGTGGGGGCTGCGGCCCGGCATGCAGGTACGGGTGGAGCAGACGGCACAGACCCGCTGACCGCGCGCCGCGCGCACTTGGGCCCACGGACCCATCGCGGCGGGCGGCGGCCGGCCTCCGCCCCGGGGACCGTGGGCGGCCGCTCTCACGCTCCCGGAGTCCTTCCGTAGTACGCCCGGACGGTCCGGCCCGGTTTCCGCTGGACGGACCGCAGCATCCGGAGCGCCGGCTCGTCCGCGAGTCCGTCACCGATGCGGGCCGCCCCACTCCAGGAGGGCCCGGCGGCAGCAGTGCGGTCTCGTCCGCGGTGAGCAGTCCGCTCGCCGCCCGCTCATCGCCCTGTGCCGACGCCCCCCGCCTTCCACCGCCCTTGCGGTTCAGGCGACTTGGGCCCGTTATTGGGGCCTGGGGCCCAGGTCAAGGGGGTGTTTCCAGCCGTACGCTCACGCCACGCCCGAAGTCGGCAGTACGGGCACAGGCAGGCATGAACGTCGGAGAGGGAGAACCGTGAGCGGTGGCAGCGGCTGGGGCAGCGGAAGCGGGGGTCACATACCCCCGGGGCACGGTCCCGGCCGGGCGGGCGGGGGCGGATCCGGCGGCAGCGGGGGCGTGTTCTTCCCGCTGACCCGTAGCTGGGCCGTCGGCATCGTCGTCTATCTCATCGCCGGCTACCTGGTGTCGCGCGGGCTCGTCGAGATGCTGGCCACCGAGGAGCGGCTGGACGTCTTCACCTGGCGCCTGGGGCTGCTGCACGTGCCCGCGGTCGTGACGACCGTACTGACGGTTCTGTCCGCCGCCCGGGTGCTGCCGGAGGAGCAGCGCGAGTCCCGTCCCCTGTATCTGTCGGCCGCCCTCGGCGTCCCGCTGGGCGCGCTCTGTTACGGGTACGCGATGTCGTGGCAGGTGTCGAACGCCGAGGGCGTCGTGATGCCCCTGGTCGCCCTGGCGACCGGCGCGGCGGTGGGGCTGGCCGTCGACCGGCTGATGGAGGACAGCGACACGGAGGCGTCGCCCGCCACTCCGTACTCCTGGCGTGACGGCGGAGCCACCGTCACGGAGTACCTCGGGGTCATCATCCTGACCGCGGCCATTGTCGCGGCGCTCATCACCACCGGGGCCGGCGGCTCCATCGCCACCCGGTTCCGCTGCGCCATCGGTTCGGTCATCGGCTCGGGCGGCTCGTGCGCCGCCGGCGGCGGCGGTGACCCGGCCGCGAAGCCGAAGACCGACGCCGACTACGAGCCCGACCAGTGCCAGATCTCCAGCATCTCCGACACCGTGGGCGACAAGGTCAAGATCGGCTGGTTCGAGTGGGGCAATGAGTACGGCTTCAAGCAGGAGGTCAGCCAGGCCAAGACGGATGTGAACGAGGACGGCAAGGTGGATGACAAGGACAAGGTCGTCACCATGACGTTCACGGACGCCGCGTCCATCGGGGCGAGCGCCAAGGCCGGCGGCAAGATGGGCAAGCTCGGCAAGGCCGAGGTCGATGTCGGCGGCGGGATCAAGATCACCAATGGTGACACCTGGGTCTTCAACAGCGAGGAAGACGCCGCGAAGATGCGGGACGACATCGAAGAAATGAAGATGTGGGAGACCTCGACCAAGTACAGCGGCGCGTACGGCGGCGGCTGGTACTCGGGCATGAAGTGGGCCGAGAAGAAGGAGGACGTCGAGAACAAGATCGGTGACAAGAAGATCTCCTACTCGACCATCGGCCTCAACGCGTACGCGGACGGCGGGCTCTCCATCAGCGCGGGTGACGAGTCGGCGCTCAGCGCGAAGCTCGGCGGCAAGGCCCAGTTCTCGCCCGATGTGACCATCACGAAGGACGACATCAGCGGCAACGAGTCGTACACGTACAGCGCCAAGCTGGAACTGGAGGCCACGGCGTCCGGTACGGCCGGTCCGTTGACCGGTTCGCTCGGCGGCAAGCAGAGCCGTACCGGTTCCATGACGGTCACGCGTGACCAGAAGACCGGCAAGATCGTGCGGATCGACATGACGCAGACCGTGGAGAACAGCGGGAAGGGCACGGGCAAGGTCGAGGAGGGCGGCGACAACGGCAAGAAGGACAAGGACAAGCGCGGCGGCAAGGGCGGCATCTCCGACTCGTCCACCGAGTCCGGCATCGAGATCACGTCCAACTCGATCGTCTTCGGCAAGGACACCGACCAGGCCACCGAGGCCAAGCGGGCCATCGCCGAGCAGTGGCTGGACGGCTCGGGCGACAACACCGCCCCGTTCGCCTACATGTTCGGGGACCACTCGCTCCAGGAGAAGCCCGCCGGGTCCGACCCCTTCGAGCAGATGATGTTCCAGGACGGCCTGTCCACGGATATGAAGTACCACGGTGAGACGGACGCCCAGGAGTTCGGCTTCGAGCTCTCGCTCGGCATGAGCATCGGGTTGACCGTCACCGACGAGCACAAGAAGGAGACACTGACGGACGCCCAGTTCCTGGGGGCTCCGCAGGACGGCAAGCGCACGTACCTTCCGTACAGCTACTGCGCGAACTGATCACGTACGACCACGAGGCAAGAGGCGATGACGACGATGAAGAGGTCCCGGGCACTCGGCGCAGCCGCAGCCGCAGCCGCCGCCATCGGCCTGACCCTGCTCACCGGTTGCGGCGGCGACGCCGCCGCGACCGTCCCGGACGGCTGGGCCACGCTGGACACCAGAAGCCTGTCCGTCGGCTACCCGAAGGACAAGGGGTACCGGGAGCAGCCCGCGGCCGACCGCAGCAAGAACAACGCGGCGGTCGCGCTCAAGGAGGAGGCCTGGGGGCTGCGCGCGGGAATGGTCTCCGTCCAGCTCGACTTCGCCGAGGGTGTCGGCGACGCGGAGGAGGCGGCCGCCGCCGCGGGCGCCGGCATCGGTCTGGGCGCGACGCGCAAGGACACCTCGGACGTACGGCTCGCGGGCGCGGAGAGTGCCCGGCAGGCCCGCCGGATCGACTACGAGTTCACCTCGTCCGGCAAGGAGCGGACCCCGGCCAAGGGCACCCGGATGACGGGCGTCGTGGTGGCGGGCGTCGATTCGAAGGATGTGCCGTTCGCCGTCCGGATCAACGCGGTGAAGGGCTCGCTGAGCGCCGCCGACCTGGACTCGTTCGTCGAGTCGATCACGGTCAAGTAGCGGCTGTACTCAAGGGTGTTGCCATGGGGGGCGGGTCCGGGACCCGCCCCTTCCGCCTGCCTGTCGGGCTTCCGCTTACCTGTCGGGCTTCCGCTTACCTGTCGGGCTTCCGTCTGTCTGTCGGGCTTCCGTCTGTCTGTCGGGCTTCCGCTTACCTGTTGGGCACGTCGCTGCCGTAGACGACCCAGGGCGACTGCTCGAACGAGTTCACGCCGCCCAGTTGCGGCTGCACCGTGGCGACTTCCGGGCGCACGGCGAGCGTGTCGGGCCAGCAGTCGAAGTACACGGCTCCCCGCACGATGAACCCGCGCCAGTCGGTCGCCGCCGAGGCTCCCTCGCGGTCGACGACGAAGCCGACACAGAGCAGCGAGGCGCGGCCTATCGCCTCACGTATCGCCCGGACGACCCGCTCCTCCTCGGCGCGGCTCAGCCCGCCGAGGGCGAAGTGCAGCGTGACCGTCCCGTCCTCGTTCCGCCGGATCCGGGCCGGGACCTCCGCCCCGCTGCGCAGCCAGAGCAGGAAGTCGACCTGGTCGAGCCGTTGCAGACCCGCCAGGAGCACCAGCTGCTCCCTGGTGACCCAGGACTGCGTGCCCGACATTTCGGCTCCGGGGCAGATCAGCGTGATGCGCCGGGTGATGGGGTGATCGGGCCGCACGCCCGCCGCCTCCAGGTCGCCGAGCAGCGACTCCGCGTCGGGTCGGCTCCAGCCCAGGTGGTACGAGTAGAAGAATCCGTCACTCATCGACACGTCACCTCATAAAAGTGTGAGCAGTCCGCTTCACCCGGGCGCACCGGATGAGAGGTGCCCGCTCTGCTGGTCAGGTAGAGCGAGAGGGAGCCCGCAACACCGGAGCACGCCTGCTCAGCCGCTGGTGGCGGCGGGTCAGCGGCTCGCGGCCGGTCCCTCGATGTCGGTCGCTCCCGAGCGTAAATGAGCTCCGTGGCCCGGGGCGTGGGCCCACGGGCCCATGGGCGGACCCCAAGAATCCGCCTGGGCCACGAGGACGGCTCCGGGCCCCCTGCCCCGCCGTACGGCGAGTCCGGCCCGTACGGCGAGCTCTGCCCGCGCGGTAAGTCCTGCCCGTACGGCGAGCTCTCTCCGTACGGCGAGTCCTGCCCGCGCGGTACGTCGCACCCGTACGGCCGCCGGGTCTGCGTGTCGGTCCGGCACGGCTGACTGCGGCGTCTAATCGATGGACAGGGCAACGGCCGACGCGCGATGGTGTGCGGCAATGACACGCACCGATTCGCCTCCCGCATGGGACGAGCGCACCCAGCTGACCACCTTCCTCGACTACACCCGCGCCACCGCACTGGCCAAGTGCGAGGGCCTCTCGCAGGAGGACGCCGCCAAGGCCCCGCTGCCGGGATCGCCTCTGATGACGCTCGCGGGTGTGGTCAACCACCTCCGCTGGGTCGAGTACTTCTGGTTCGAGGTCTCGTTCCTCGGCGGGGAGGACGAGGGGCCGTGGACGGACGAGGACCCCGACCGCGAGATGCGGATCGCCGTCGACATGCCGATCGCCGATGTCCTGTCGGAGTACGAGGAGCAGTGCGCCCGCTACCGGGAGCTCGTCGCGGCCCACGACCTGGACACCCCGGCCAAGCGGCCGCACAGGGGCGGCCGTCACCCCGATCTGCGCTGGATCCTGCTGCACCTCATCGAGGAGACCGCCCGGCACAACGGCCACATCGACATCATCCGGGAGATCGTCGACGGCACCACGGGCTACTAGGCACTTTCATTTGGTGCCTGCGGAACACCGCGCCGGGCCCGGTTCAGCTCGACGTTGAACTGGGCGCCGGTCAGCAGCGCCAGGTTGGTGAACCACACCCAGATCAGGAACACCACCAGCCCCGCCAGTGATCCGTACAGCCGGCTGTAGGAGCCGATGTACGTCGCGTACAGCGCGAATCCCGCCGAGGCCACCAGCCACAGCACCGCCGCCAGCACCCCTCCCGGCAGCCCCTGCCGGGCCCCCCGCGCCGACGCCGGGCCGGTCCGGAAGAGGACCATGATCAGGCAGGCGACCAGGCAGAGCAGTACGGGCCACTTCAGCACCGCCCACACCGCGTCGCCCAGATGCGCCAGGCCCAGCCGGTGCCCCAGCCAGCGGGCCAGCGGCCCGGAGAGCACGAGGGCGAACGCGCTGGTCATCAGCAGCAGCAACAGCCCCACCGCGGACACGACGATGAGGTGCGCCTTGCGCAGGGCGGGCCGGGTGTCCCGGACCCCGTGCATCGCGTGCAGCGCCCGCCGGAACACGGCGAGATAGCTGGACGCGGACCAGACGGCGCTGACGGTCCCGGTCGCGACCAGCACCCGGACCGCGGTGCGCTGCTGCGTGGCCGCCTCCAGCGGCTGGCGCAGCGCGGCGCCGGACTCCGCCGGGGCGAAGGCGGTGATGTCGGCGATCAGCGCGTCCGTGGCGTGGGGATTGGCCAGCCCGATGACCGACACCGTCACCAGGAGCGCGGGGAGCAGCGCGAGGATGGCGTAGTACGTGAGGGCCGCGGCCCAGTCCGCGAGGTCGTCGTTCCACACCGAGACGGGCGTCCGGCGCAGCGCGACAGGCCAGCGCCGCACCCGCGCCGGGGATCCGGTCCGGGGACGGCCGGCCGGGCGGGGCGGGGCCCCGGCGGCGAAGCCGCTGATCTTGCTGAACACGGATGAGGCTCCGGGGACGTAGGAGGGGTGGCGCGGCCGGGTGCCGCGCGCCGTGCGGACGCGGGTGGCGGCAAGGTGGGGAAGCGCTAGGAAAGCACAGGGAACGCGAGGGGACACCGTGTGCCGCCAACCCTCTTCTGCTCCCGTTTGCGGCCGGTACACCCGATTCCTCCGTACGGCGACGACAGGTGCCCCCCGTACGGCGGGTGTGCGGGGCCGGTGCGGCGGATACCGAGGACCGATGACCTCCCCTCGCGCGACGCCCCTTCACCGACTCGCCCGTACGCTCACCGAACGGTTCGGCGGCGACCGCCCCAGGCGGTGGTCACCACCGAGTGGTCCGACTCCGCGCGGGCGTGGACGTTCGCATGGACCGACGGGCCGACCGTCGCGCAGGTCCGGGCCGCCTGCCTGGAGGCCGGACCGGAGGCGAGCGACGGCCTTCGGTACGTGCGCACGCTCTCCGAGGAAGCCGTCGCACTCGGTGCCGTCCGCCTGACCGTCTCCCGCCCCGCTGTCACACCCCCGTCGTACGCTCCCGCCATGAGCGTCTCTCTCTACTACAGCGCGCAGCGCGCGACCCCGCTGACCGATGCGGAGTCCGCAGCCGTCGAGCGCATCGTCGCCGCGCACATGGCGTCGTTCCCGTACGAGTACGAGGAAAGCCTGTACCTGTACGACCGGGATGCGGACGAGCCGCAGAAGATCGTGACCGGGTCCACCAAGATGCCGTTCGACCCGGGCCGTCTGATGCCGGTGATCGCCCATGTACTGGATTCCGTGACGGAGTTGCGCCGGGCCCTGCCGGATGCCGAGTGGCGCGTGCACATGGACGATCTCGACGTCCCGTGGGACGAGACGGAGGGGTATGTGCTGCCGGGGATGCGCGACGCCGGTCTCATCGCGGAACTCGCGGCGGCCAACGACGAGGACGGGGCGGTGCGATGAGGGACGAGAGCGCGGGGAGCGCGGGGAGGCCCGCGGACGCCTCGCCGCTGCCGCCGACGCCGCCTGTTCCGACGCCGGAGCAGCGGCTCCTTCTCGAGTTCGGGGAGGAGCTGTCCCGCCGTATCGCCCCGCACGCCCGGATCGCGCATGTGCTGCTGCCCGAGGACGACGCGGTGGCTGTCGTGCAGCAGGGGCGGGGCGGCGGGAGCATCCTGGTGGCGGCGGACCGTTCGGTGTACTTCTTCGGCTCGGCGCTCGGCATCAGCGCCGCTCTGCCCGAGTTCAGGGCCGGTGCGCGCACACCGGTGGAGCGGTTCGCGTAGGGAGACGACACCCGGCCCGTCACGGGCCGGGTGACCCGGCTCAGCCGGCCGCGCCCGCGCCCGCCGGGGGTGCGGGCGGCCAGGGCACATCGGCCAGCAGGGGCACGACCGTCTCCTCCTCGTAGTCGAGGTGGTCGTTCAACTCCTTCGACATCGCGCCCAGTTCGGTACGGAAGCGCTGCGGGTCGGCGATGGCGATGCCGGCCAGGAGCTCCGCCAGGTCGTTCTGGATGCGTGCGACGGTGCGGTGTTCGTCGCGGAGCCGTTCGAAGGTGTCGCCCAGGTCCGGGTGGTACCGCGCGATCCCGGGGAACAGGTGCTCGTCCTCACTGGTGTGGTGGAACTCCAGGGCCTGGCAGAACGCCAGGCAGCGCTGCCGGATCTGTAGCCCGAGCCCCGGGACCGGGGGCTCGCCGGGGCCCTGATGGGCCGCGCGTGCGGCGAAGTGCGCGTCGGTCTCCGCCTTCACCTGGCGCAGTTGGCCGCGCAGCCAGGTGTGGACCTCCATGACCTTGTCGGCGAGGGTCCTGATTTCGCGGGGCCGCCCCTCCCACATGTCGGGATCGGCGCGCTCCAGCACGACGACCAGCGGGACGCGGTCGGCGGGAACGGACGGGCCGCCGGTTCCGGGGGCGGCCGGCAGGGCATGGCCGAGCAACTCCTCGGCGTGCGGGCCCTGGTCGGGGACCGCGAGCGCCTGGAAGGTCTCCGTACCGATCTCCACTCCCACCACGGGCCGGGCGAGCAGATCGTGGTACCAGGCGGGGTGGTTCGGCGTGCCGGTGCCGGACCCGACGACGGTGAGGGAACCGTTGCGGCGTACGTAGCCGAGCGCGGTGGTCCGCGTGGTTCCGGACCGCGCGCCGGTGGTGGTCAGCAGGAGCAGGTCGCGGCCCTCGAAGGGACCACCGGCCTTCCCCCGGTTGGTGCGGAACTCCTCGACGAGCGTTTCATTGAAGGGCGTGGGCATACGGATTTCTGTCTCCGGAAGATGTTGGGATGCGGTGCGGCCGCAGCGGCTGCGGCCGTGGCGGACGAAGACGCACACCGCGCGCAGGCCTCGGAACAGGGCGGACCAGGGCGGACGGACAGCCCGTGACACGCGCAAGGACGCAGGAAGCGACGGGAGGCGACGTGCGGTGCGCTACGTCGGATGCTCGGATGCGGTGCTCGAATGCGGCTGCTCAGATACAGAGCGCGGAGTATGAACTCACGACGGGCTCCTGAGTGCGGGGTGCTCGCCCGATCACCGGCCGGCCCACTGCTCTTTGGCCGGCGTCACGCGACACCGCCTCCATTACAGACACCCGGCCGCCCGCTGTCAACGCGCGGTCTCCGGACCCGGCCACGAACGCCCGGCTAAGGTACGGCGGCAGACAGAGCACGGGGGCAGGGGGACGGGTGGAACAGCGGGTACGCGTGCACAAGGCGCGGCTGGGCCGGGACGAGGTCCGGGTGGTCCGGCCCGACCCGGTCGCGGGACGGCTGGCGCTGCGTGACGACGGCCGCTGGCTGTCGCTGTACGCGGACCGCGAGGGCGCCGCGCAGCTCGTCGTCCTCTGGTCGCTGGCCGCCCGGTCCGCCCGGTCGCTGGTCCACCTGCCGATCCGGGCCAACGCGGCCCCGGACGGGGTCGTGAGCGACGGCGTCCCGGTCCCGCTGGACCTGGTCCTGCTCCACCACAGCCTGCAGTTCCCGCCGTCGTCGTGGAAGGGCATACGGGCCCGGCTCGGCGCCGGCACACCGCACGTCGCGGCGACCCCGGACGACGACTTCCCCGACGAGAGCGCCATCGACCACGAGCGGCGACACCACCCGGAGTACCGGGACCACCTCGGCTTCGACATCGCGGCGCACACCCTGTTCGTCGTGGGCAGCCCCACCGCGTTCCGCGAGCACGGCGCCACCCTGCGCGGCCTCGTCGACGAGGCCCCCTCGTACCTGCACCGCCACCCGCACGCCGGGCACTTCTGCGCGGAGCTCAGCGCCGGCCCGTGGCTGCGGCCCCGGACGCGCGGGAACGTACCGGCCCACCTGCACATCCAGTACTGCGACGACTGGCAGGTCTGAGGCCGGGCGCGGGAACGGCTCTCATATATTCGTACGGTGACCACACGCACCGACAGCCCCGCATCCGTACCCGACGGCGCCCCGGACATCCCCGGCGTCCGGAACTTCCGCGATGCGGGCGGCGTCGGAACCCTTCGCCGCGGGGCCCTCTACCGCTCGGGCGCTCTCGACGCACTGACCGCCCAGGGCGCCGAGCGGCTCAGGGAGCTCGGGCTGCGCAGCGTGATCGACCTGCGCAGCACGCCGGAGGTGGCAGCGGCACCGGACCTGCACCACGGCCTCGGCCCCGGCCTCGCGCACCGTCACATCCCGGTCTTCTCCGAACAGCGCTGGCCCGCGGACCAGCGGGAGCTCTACCCGGCCATGGCCGAGGCGGCCGGGCGCTCGTCGGTCGCCGTCATCCGCCGGCTCCTCGCCCCCGGGGCCCTGCCCGCGCTCGTCCACTGCGCCTCGGGCAAGGACCGCACCGGGGTGACCGTCGCCATCATCCAGACGCTCCTCGGCGCCTCCGAGGCGGAGATCACCGAAGACTTCGTCCGCTCGAACGCGGCCCTCGGGCTCGACGGGTCCGCGGCCGCCGCCCGGCCAGGTCACGGCTCCCTCCCCGTCACCGCGACCCACCTGCGCCACGCGATGATCTGGATCCGCAGTCACTACGGTTCCGTGCCCGCCTGCCTCCTGGCGCACAGCGCGAAGGAGTCCGAACTGGAGGCGCTGCGAACGGCCTTGGCCTGACGAATCAGGCACGCAGGCGCGCAGACGCGCAGACGCGCAGACGCGCAGACGCGCAGGACCGACCGGGTCCGGCCCTCAGCGCGGCAGCGTCACCCAGGACTTGGTCCCCCGGCTCGGCTGCGGCGCCTCGCACATGCCCCATTCCCCTCCCCAGTCGTCCACGACGGCCGCGAGCATCCACAGCGCCCGCCTGCGCCGCACCTCGCAGAGCGCGGCCGTGTCCAGCTCCGTGTGGTGCGGATGCTGGTCCCAGACCAGGAGGCGGACCGCGTCCTCGCGGTGGCGCAGGGATACGTAGAGCTCCCGGCCCGGGCTCATGCGCGCGGTGACCGACACGAGTTCGGACACGGTGTGCGCCACCGGCCAGACGTACCGGGCCAGCCCGTGCGCCTCCAGTGCGGCCGCGCTCGCCGTACGGGCGATGGACGCGCTGCGGAGGTCACCGGGGAGCGTGAAACTCAGGGCGACCCCGCGGGCGGCGCCGCCCTTCGGCCGCAGGTAGGGCCGGGGAGGGGTGGAGTTCGGGTGCGGGTGTCCCGGATACGGGATGCCCGCGTACATGTCGGCGGCGACCGGGCAGAGTGCGGCGAGCGGAGATGAGGGCATGGCTGACTCCCCTGATACGGGTGGTGAGTTGGCGGTGTCTCTCTTCCTCGTGGGTGCGCACGAATGGCTCTCGCGATCCGGACGGGCAGTGGCTTGTCTCCCTGACGCGGGACTGCCCCTCCCAGGGCAGGAGGTTGCGGGCAGGACCACGCGATGCACTTCCAGCTCGTCGCTGCGTGAGCGGTGCGTCACTGAATGTAGCGCAGCGCAGGCACCCGTGTCACACGATTGGAGGCAATTGCCTCCAATCCTCCTGGACTGCGCCACCCTCGCAGGGACAGACTGTGTCCACCGTCGGCGGAAGAGGGGCCCCATGCCGAGCAGTTCCACTCCTACAGAGCGCCAGAAGCGGCTGGGTTCCGAGCTGCGGAAGATGCGCGTCGCCGCAGAGGCGACCACCACGTACGCGGCAGGCCTCCTGGGCGTAGACCGTACGAAGATCTCCAACATGGAGGTCGGTGTCCGCCCGATCGCCCCCGCGCGCGTACGGACCCTCGCCTGCAACTACGCCTGCGGCGACGAGAGGTACGTCGACGCACTGGCGGCAATGGCGGAACCGCACGAGCGCGGCTGGTGGCACCAGTACCGGGGCAGTCTCCCTTCGGGTCTGCTGGACATCGCCGAACTCGAGTGGCACGCGACACGCCTTCGCACAGCGCAGACCGTCCACCTGCCCGGCCTTCTGCACACGGACGGCTATGCCCGCGCGGTTTTCGGTGCCGTACTGCCGGAGCTGTCGCGCCTGGAGGTCGAACTGCGAGTGGCCCACCGGATGGAGAGGCAGCAGGTTCTCGACCGCGAGACCCCCATCCCCTACCTGGGATACGTCCACGAAGCCGCTCTGCGGATGCAGTTCGGGGGCCGGCAGGTCACGCAGGCCCAGCTCCGCCACCTCTGTCACATGTCCGAGCGCGAGCACATCGAGATCCGCGTCATCCCGGTCAGCCGAGGCGCGTTCCCCGGAGCAGGGCATGCCCTGCTCTACGCCCACGGCGTCGTACCACAATTGGACACCGCCCAGCTCGACTCCGCGCACGGTCCCGAATTCATGCATGCTGAGGGACAGTTGGCGAAGTACAGGGCACAACTGGACTGGCTGGAGGGCGCATCGCTCGATCCTGCCGAGTCACGAGACTTCGTCCACGCCATCTCGGGCCAAATGTAAGGACGTTCAACATGCCGGCGATCGACTGGGAAGACGCGTACTGCGGCGAGGGGAACAACTGCTTCCGCCTGGGCACGGACTCGGCAGGCAACGGCTACATCGCTGTGCTCGGCGAGGAGGACCGGTACCTCACCGACAGCCGCGAGTCACTTCAGCAGCTGATCCGCGACATCAAGGCCGGCAAGGCCGACCACCTGCTGTGAGGCGAAGGCCTCACGGCTGGTCGGGCCCCGCGACCTCCGCGTCCTCGTCCTCCCGCACGTTCCAGAACGACAGGAGCTCCGGCCACTGCGGTGCGGGTCCGGTCAGCGGGCCGGCCGCGGGGGCGCGCAGGGCGGCCAGGGTGAGGTCCAGGTAGCGGGCCCGCAGTTCGTCCACCCGCTCCGGTGAACCGGGCAGCCGGCTGCCCAGGAGCTGGAGCAGCAGCACGAGGTCGGCCAGGGTGACATCGGGCCGCAGGGCGCCCTCGTCGACGGCCCGGCGGACCAGTGCGCCCAGGGCGTGCTCCAGGCGGGCGGAGGCGGCGTCGACCTCGGGAGAGGAGGCGAAGCGGCCCCCGATGACGGGCAGCATGCTGACCTCGCCGCCCTGGGTCAGGGCGGCCCGCAAGGCACTGACCAGCGCATCCCAGGGGCCGAGGCGCTCCGCCGCCCCCTCGACGAGAGCGGTCCACCGGTCGAGTCCGTCGACCTGGACGTGCCGGGCGAGGTCGTCCTTGGCGGGGTAGCGCCGGTAGAGGCTGCCCATGCCAACCCCCGCGCGCTTGGCGATGACGGAGACGGGGGCATCCCAGCCGAATTCGGCGAATGCGGCGCGGGCCGCGCGCAGAACCCTGGCGTCGTTGGCCTCGGCCTGCATCTGGCGGCCGCGCGGGCGGCCGGCGGGGGTTCGGGAGGGGGTGGGCATGGGGATCCGGTTCTCCGCTTCTCTCGTCTCGTCGTCGCGTACGGACGGGCCGTGCGCGCGACCGGGCCCGCAGGCACGCGCGAGAAGCCGGCGCCATGGGCCCGGTCCGTATCCGCACCTACACGGCACCCGCCTTCGCGGTGTCGACCGCGCCGGTCCGGGCGCCCGCGCTCTCGTACGGATGGACGCGGAGCGCCACCGTGAGCACGATACCGGCTACCCCGAGCCCGCCGGCCAGCCAGAACCCCTGGCCGAAGGCGTCATCGGTGGGCAGGCCGGTGCCCGAGGCGATCGACGACTGGAGCAGGACGGTGGCCAGCTGGCTGCCGATGGCGCTGCCGATCGTGCGGACCACCGTGTTGAGGCTGTTGCCGGCCGCGAGGTCGCGACGGGGCACGATCTTCGCGACGAGCGAGGCGAGCGCCGCGAACCCGAACCCGGAACCGAAGCCGACCAGCGTGAAGATCACTCCGATCTGGAGCACGCTGTCGTGCCAGACGGCCATCAGGACGCCGCCCGCGGCCATGAGCGCCATGGCGGCGAACAGCGGGGCGCGGGCCCCGAAGCGGTGGCTGAGCATCGGGCCGAGACGTCCCGCGATCATGGTGCCGATCGCGCCGGGCAGCAGGAGCAGACCGGCCTGGATCACGGACAGGCCGTGCCCGTAAGGGGCACCGGCTGATTCCGGGGTCTGGAGCAGGGGCGGCAGCAGGACGTAGAACAGGAACGGGATCGCCCCGATGAGCAGCGTCGCGACGGTCGTGACGAACATCGGGCCGTGGCGCAGCAGCCGGATGTCGACCAGCGGAGCGGCGCGGCGCGCCTCGACCGCTCCGAGGGCGGCGAGCAGGACGACGGCGAGGACGAACAGCCCGATGACCCGGCCCGATCCCCAGCCCCAGGCACTGCCCTGGGTGACGGCGAGCAGGAGCGCGCACATCGAGGCGGCGAGCAGCACGGCGCCCGGGATGTCGAGGCGGGCAGGGGCGGCGGTGTGCTCGGGGCGCTGCCGCGAGGTCTCGGGGACGTACGCAACCACAAGGAGCAGGGCTATCGCGATGAGCACGCTCTCGACGCCGAACATCCAGCGCCAGGACGCGCTGTCGATCAGCAGTCCGCCGACGACCATGCCGAGCCCGGCACCGCCGCCGATCATGGCCGAGGTGAGACCGAAGGCGCTGACGGTCCGCTCGGGCGGCATCTTCTCGCGGATCAGGGTGAGCGCGAGCGGAAGCGTGGCCATGCTGATGCCCTCGAAGGCCCGCATCACGATGAGGAACGGCACTCCCGGGGCGAAGGCCGCACCGAGGGTGGACAGCAGGAAGACGCCGAGCGAGACGAGCATCATGCGGCGGTGGCCGTACCGGTCGCCGAGCGAACCGACGACCGGCGTCAGGACTGCCGAGCCGAGCATGAACGCGGTGATGAGCCACCCCGCGGTGGCGGGGTCGGTGTCCAGCTCGCGCGTCAGGACCGGCAGCGCCGGAACGATCATCGTCTGCATCAGCGCGTACGAGCCGACGGAGACGAGCAGCGCGGCCAGGAGGGCGGTGGGGCGTAGCGCGCCCCGATGCCCCGTCGACGGCGGTACGGAATGAGACATGGCAGGCCTTCGGACGGAAAAGGGCGGACGGGTGGTGCCTCGCCAACCTATCGGAGCGGAGCGCTCCGTTCAAAGCGAAGTGCTCGGTGACCCTTCACACCTCACGACGGGCGGCACAGGACCGGCACGGTGCGCGAGCGGCCGCATCCACACGTTCGGCCTCACCGCCGGGCCGGGAACGCCACAGCGGCGGCACACCGTGTGTGCCGCCGCTGTGGGCTTGCCCGGCAGGCCCGAAGCCCTGCCGCTACGCGATGACCGTCAGCTCTTGGAGCCTTCCGCGCGGGCGAAGGAGACCTCCACGCGGCGGTTCTTCTTCCGGCCCTCTTCGTTGCCGTTGTCGGCGATCGGGTACTGCTCGCCGTAGCCCCGGATCTCGTACGTGATGCCGGTGCCGGCCAGCGCCTTGTCCAGGACGTTGTGGACGGCCTCCGCACGCTGCTTGGAGAGCACGTCGCCATGGGCCGAGGAGCCGAGGTTGTCGGTGAAGCCGAACACCCGGACCTTCTTGGCGTCCTGCTTCTTGATCTCCTCGGCGATCGAGTTGATCCGGCCGTTGGCCGCCGAGCTCAGCTTGGCACTGTCCTTGCCGAAGAGGACCTCGGCCTGGAGCGCGAACTTGATGTCCGAGTTGGTGTCCTCGCGACGCTCCTCACCCCCCAGGTCCTCGATGACGGACTTGATGTCGAGGACCTTGGCCGGGGCGAGGGTCGCCCCTTCGGGGAGCTTGAGGTCCGTGTCGTTCGGGTCGATCTCGACCGGGGCCTCAGCCGAGGCCGACGGGTACGGACTGTCGTCGGCGAAGGCCTGCGGAGCTCCGGCGATCCCCAGCGCGACCACCCCGGCAAGGACGGTCATCGCCACACGAGCCCGGGTTCGCTCGGCGGTGGTGATGCGGGCGGTCATTAGGAGATCTCAATCGTCGCGGTGGTGAAGCCCGGGAACTGGATGTCCACCTTGGTGGACGTCTGAGGGGGTGCCGGGAACTGGGCGAAGAACGGGAGGCTCTTCCCCGCGTCGATCCCTGAGTCGTAACTGGTGGTGGTGAGCGGCCGGTTGTCCGTGTCGCGCAGCACGTAATAGCGCTTCTTCGCCTGGGAATCCACCAGAGTCATGGCGGCCAGAGAAGCGCCGGTGCGCGCCACTGCTTCCTCGGTGCCGCTCCACTGGACCGGTGTGACCACTCGACTGCCGGACGTGTTCTTGAACTCGCCCGTCAAAGTGAGGAATCCGCCCTCGTCGCGCTTGGCGACGTGGACGACCATGTCGATGCCCTTCTCGCCCTTGACGGTCACCAGGACCTTGCTGGTGTCCGGGAGCGTCTCGCCATCATCCTGCGGCCCCTTCTCGGCCTTGGACGGCGCAGAGGAGCTCGAAGGAGCCTTGCCGGTGGCGCCCTCGCCGTCGTCGCCACCACAGGCGGACAGGGACAGCGTCAGCGTCGCAACCATCAATGCTGCGGCTCCGGTTCGGCGCATGTTCCTCACGTACCGAGTACTCATTGATCCAGATCCTTTGCGTTCACTCGTCGGTCAGGCTTCCAGGCGTACGGAGAAGAGGTCGGCCATCTTGGGCATGACAGCCACGTTGTGGGGGCTGACCACCCATACCAGGCCGCTTTTGCAGACGACCTCACCGATGGACGACGACGTCATGTCCGGGTTCGGGATGAACTTGCAGAGATTCTCGACGACGGCCACGGCCTCGGTTTTCGCCTTCTTACCCTTGGTGCGCGGAACCAGCTTCGTGCTCATGCCCTTTTCCGACTGCAGGTCTACGAAGAACGCCCAGCGGCCTTGGTACGGCCAAATGCAATGGGCATTGGTCGCGTCGTTCTTGGAGGCCCAGGCGGACGCCTGCGGACAGGTGTTCCGACTACCGAAGAAGGGCAGATTGAACACGGCGATGTAGTAGCCGCGATCCGTGATGTGCGCCTTCAGCTCCAGCGCCATCTTGCTGCGAGAGTCCTTGGCCGCTGCCAGCGCCGAGGCATCCGCCGCGGTCTGCGCACCGTTGCGCTGGACATCGGCCTCACCGAACGCGAAGAAGACCAACGCGAGAAAGAGCAGGCCGGTCATCGCTGTGATGTACAGCGGTGCGGCCTGCCCTGTCTCGGAGTTCGCTCGACGGATCACCCGTTGAGGACCGAGTCGATCTTCTCCTTGAACTTGCCGGCGATCGTGGAGCCCAGGTTGGTGTTCAGCAGAGCAACCACGATGGCCACCACGAGGATCGTGATGCCGACGTACTCGATCGCGCCCTGCCCCTTGTCGCTGCGGCGCTTCATCGCGTCCACGGCGGTGTTCT
This sequence comes from Streptomyces sp. NBC_00876, assembly GCF_045207435.1. Classification (NCBI taxonomy): domain Bacteria; kingdom Bacillati; phylum Actinomycetota; class Actinomycetes; order Kitasatosporales; family Streptomycetaceae; genus Streptomyces; species Streptomyces sp. NBC_00876. Next base: position 5,444,263 of record NZ_CP108800.1, on the reverse strand, counting down.
TCCAGCCGTTGATGTAGGTCTGCGTGGTGGTGGCGGCCTTCAGCGTCAGGTTGGTCATGGTGTTCCCCTCCGAGTTCGGCCGACCGGGAATCGGCCGACGCTGCTGCATAAGTCCTCGTGTCGTCCGCACTACCGGCTTCCTCCTGGCCGGTCTCGCCTTCGACATGAGAAACGTACGCCGGGGCAACACCCACTCGCATGGGCCTGCGGGCCCAACTCCGGGCCCACTCCATCAGTTGGGCCTCGAAGCCCGTCCGGTGCTCAGCCATGCCTCATCGACCCCCCGGAAGAGATCCGGTGCCAGACGGCGATGGCCTCGCCCCGGCTGCCGGCATTCAACTTGGCGAAGATGCGGTTGATGTGGTTCTTGACGGTCTTCTGGCTGATGAAGCAGGTGGCCGCGATCTGCTGATTGGTCATGCCCGACGCGATCAGATCCATCACTTCCACCTCCCTCTCACTCAGCTCCGCCGTCACACCCTGGGGTACCGGAGCGGGAACCCTCAACGACGAATGTCCCACAGAAGGTTGCGTAAGCGAAGCCTTTTGCGGGAATCCGGGTGCGTTCAACTCGACGCGCTCACCGCCGAGGTGCTGGTCCACCGCAGTCGACGGCATCCATTTGCCCTGCGTGTCATGTGCGGATGCAGACACTTGGCCCTGATGTACTGCGGGGTGGTACCCGGGACCCGAGAAGGCCGTACCGAGGCCCTCCGGCAGTATCCGGTCGTGCTGCGCCGGGCCGGTGCCTCCTGCGCGTACCGACTCCAGGAGCGCGCTGGTTGCCGAGTACGTGAAGTGGGCCCGGCCCTCCTTCGTGTCGCGGACCGCGGCCACCAGCTGGTCCGCGGTGAACTCGCCGTGCACGAGATAGCCCCCGGCGCCCAGGCGCAGCGCCTCATGGACGATCTCGCTCTCCCGGCTGTAGGTCATCATCAGCACGGGGGCCAGGCGCACCAGGTGGGGCAGGGCCGAGATGCCGTCGACCCCGGGCATGCGAACGTCCAGCAGCACCACATCGGGGCGGTGCTGTACCGCCATCTCGTACGCCTGACGGCCGTCGCCCGCCTCCGCGACCACGTCAATGTCGTCGCGTCCGTGCAGAAGAACGGACAGGCCGGCCCGTACGACCGGGTTGTCGTCGGCGACGACCACCCGGAGCGGTCGCGTGGCGGGCATGGCTTCGGGGGCGGGGAAGGCGGGGAATCCGACGGGAGCCTCCGGTGCGGGCGCACCGGAGGTGGGGGGTGAACTGAGCGGACCGGCGTGCGAGGACGTGTGCTGCGAGACGTGCGGCTGCTGCGTCCACCGCTCTCCGGAACTGCGGGAAATCTCGTCCGGCATGGCGCTGGCCTCCTCTCTCCAGGATGGGGACTGTGGGGACTGCGGAAAATGCGGGGGTTGCATGGGTGTTGCGGATGCCGTTACGCGGTGTTCAGTTGTGGGGCCTGACGGGCTGGCCCGGTATGTGGGTGAGCAGCGGCGGCGTCGGCTCGGTGGTGACGGCCGTTGCGGGTGGTGCCAGGTCCATGGCGGCGAGCGACAGATCGAGGCGGACCTCGGTGCCCCGTGTCGCCTTGCCCCGGCCGATCCTGATCCGGGCGCCGATGGACGCCGCGCGTTCGACCATGCCGACGAGACCGAAGTGCCCGGCCTTCCTCAGATGGGCCAGTGAGGTGCCGGGGGGCAGGCCGTCGCCGTTGTCGTACACGCTGATCCGGACCACGTCGCGGACCAGCCCGGCGGAGACCTCCACCAGGCTGGGGTGAGCGTGCCGCTGGGCGTTCTCCATGGCTTCGGTGGCGATGGTGAGGGCGTGCCGGGCCACGGCGTGGGGAATGAGCGGCACCGCGCCGTCACCGATCCGGCGGAAGACGGCTTGGACGCCGTGACGTCGCTCGAAGTCGGAGGTGCGGGCGGCCAGTTCGTCCAGTACGTCGATACCGCCGTCGAGGCCCGACTCACGGCGCAGGTCGGACAGGAGTTCTCTCGACTCGGCGGCGGCCCTGCGGGCGGAGCGGGCCACGAGTTCGGCCTGTCGCTTGACGGTCATCGGGTCCATGCGGTCGGCCGTGCCGGCCAGTCCGTCGGCGGCGAGGGCCAGACCGTGCAGGGTCTTGGCGACCGAGTCGTGCATCTCGCGGGCCAGCCGGGCGCGTTCCTCCTCCACCGCGCCGCTCACCGCGAGGCGGGCCCTGGTCTCCGTCAGGGCCTGGGATGCGGCGCCGAACCTGAGCAGCAGGCTCCGCAGCGTGCTGCCGACCGCTCCGGCCATGATGCAGAGCCCCACGACGAGCAGGGCCGACGCGTCGGCGTCGACCTCCTCGCTGACACCGTAGGAGGCGGCGAGCAGAAGGGCCTGGAGTGCGGCGAAGACCGCGCCGCCCCGCCAGCCGTAGACCAGGCCCGCGAGGAGCGGGGTGCAGACCGTGACATACGAGAGCGTCGATCCGGGGCCGGCGGCGAACAGCAGGAGCGCCCCGAAGAGCATGTCCACGGCGAGGAGGGCGGGATGGCGCAGGAGGTACGGTCCGAAGCGCTCCCAGTCGCGCATCAGGGCGTAGGACACCATGACGGTGACGAGGACCGCCGCACCCACCAGCCAGCTGCCCAGTTCGTCGTGGACGCCGGTGAGCGCGAAGGGAGCGGCCAGCCCGGTCATGGCCAGCCGGAAGCCGAACAGCTGGCGGCACAGGGCCTGCAGCGCGTTCACCTGTATCGGCAGGGCCGGCACATGGCCGGGTGCGCTCGCCTGGGTCTGCGCGTCGGGGCCGCCGGTCAGCGCAGGTCCGGTCAGTCGTGGGCCCACGGTCCTCTCACCTCCTCGTCGTTCGGTCCCCCATTCGTTCGTACCCGTCAGCCGCCGAAGACATCTCCGACATTGACGCTGGCCGCATAGTAGAAGCCGACGGCGATCAGGATCATCGTTCCGGGCAGCATGAAGCTGGTGACGATCAGCGTGGCCTTGGGAACGGCCTTCGAGGCCTTGCGCCGGGCGTTCTGCGCGTCGGTGCGCCGCATGTCGTTGGCGATCTGGATCAGGGTCTCGACGATCGGGGCGCCGAGCTCCTCGCCCTGCTGGAGGGCCGAGACGAACATGGACACCTGTTCCGACTGGTTGCGATGGCGGAGCTGGTCGAATGCCTCACGGCGGCTGACGCCCATGTCCATCTGGCGCAGGGTGATGCGGAGTTCGTCGGCCCACGGCCCCACGTACTTCTCCGCCACCCGCTCCAGCGCCTGGCGGAACCCGAGTCCGGCCGAGACGACGACCGCGAGGACGTCGAGGAAGTCGGGGAGGGTCCGGTCGATGTCGTCCTTGCGCCGGCTGATGGCGGCCCTGATGATCACGTCCGTCCAGAAGAAGCCGTAGACCAGCAGGATGATGGCCAGGACCACCTGCCCGTTCATCAGCATCGCCAGGGCTGCCAGCACGCCGAGGCCGCCGTAGACGGCGCGTCGCGCCGCGTAGCGGTCGACGGTCATGCCCCTGGGGTTACCTGCCATGTCCAGCTTGCGCCGGACCTTGTCGACGCGCTTGGGGCCCATCATCGACAGGACCTGGGGGGCGTAGCGCATGCCCATCCGGTCGACCGCCGAACCGGCCACCGTGGTGCGGCTTGCGCCGATCTCCAGGGCGACGGCCAGGTCACCGGGGAGTTTGGCGTCGGCACGGTACATGCGGATGCCCTGGAAGGCCCCGTAGACGGCGAGTCCGATGACGGCCGCGAGCAGAAGCTCCATGTCTGTCTCCTTTCCTGGTTCTTCGGCCGTCAGATACGGACGCGAGTGAGCCGGTTGATGAGGAAGAAACCGAGGCCGTAGAGGACCGCGGCGATGATGACGGCAATCCGTCCAGGGGTGGCGGCGGTCATGTCGTCGAGTGCGCCGTCGCGCATTCCGTTGATGATGAGCAGGAAGCCCAGCCCGAGGATCGGGACGGCCACCGCGGTCACCTTCACCTGGGACAGCAGGGTGGTCACTTCTCGCCGGGTCTCCTTGCGCTCCTCCAGCGTCTCCGTGAGGTTGCGCAGCGAGGAGACGATCGTGCCGCCCGCCCGGTTGGAGAGGATGAGGGTGGAGACGAGCACGGTGAGTTCGCGCGAGGGCAGCCGCTCCACGAGTTCGTTCAGCGCGTCGTCGAGGGTGTGGCCGACGGCCAGCCGGTCGGCGACCTGGCGCAGTTCCTCCTGCGCCGGGGCGTCGAGTTCCTCGACCGCCATGCTGATGGCCGTACGGAGTGCCAGGCCGGCCTGGGTGGCGTTGGCGAGGACACGGGTCAGCTCGGGCAGCTGGTTGATGAACGCCTCAGTGCGCTTGGCGCGCTGCCAGTTCAGGAAGGCGTTGCCGCCCCACAGACCGGTGAGTGCGGCGAGCAGTCCGAAGAACGGCGCGAAGATCGAGCCGACCACGAAGTAGAGGGCGAGCAGGGCCGCCACGACGTAGACGAAGTACTCGCCGGGGGTGAGGTCCAGGCCGGTGACCGCGATCTTGCGTTCGATGCGCTTGCCCAGGCTCGTCCTGCGCAGTCGGCGGTCGATGCCACGGAAGCGCCGTACGCGGCCGCCGATGGTGAGCTGGCCGGTCTGGGACATCCGGTCGGACAGTTCCTGCCGCTGTGCCCTGCCCGAGGAGAAGGTGTGCAGGCCGAGGACGGCGAACAGACCGGCGAACAGTGTCACACCGACCGTCAGAAGCGGGAGATTATCCATGTCGGGGGAGACCTTCTGGGTGAACGGAGGGCTGGGGACCGTACGGGACGCGGGGACGGGTACGGCTACGGGCTCAGGCGGCGGATTTACGCATGCTCAGCTGCTCCTCCGACTCGGCGACACCGAAGGCTGCCGGGATGGCCTCGCTCATCATGAAGAAGCGGTCGGCCACCCGGCGGGGAAGCGGGTAGTACTCGAACTTCCCGTACACGCGCCCGTCCGCGCCCATCGGCTGAGCGTTGAAGCGGCAGACGGAGACGATGCGGTAGTCCTCGCGTCCGTGCGAGTCCACGATGGCGATCTCGGTGACGCGGCGGGAGCCGTCGGCATGACGCGTCAGCTGCACGATCACGTCGACGGCGCTGTTGATCTGGTCGTGGATCGCCACGAACGGGATCTCCACCTCGGACATGGAGCTCAGCGTCTGCAGACGCATCAGCGCGTCCTCGGCGTTGTTGGCGTGGACGGTGGCGAGCGAGCCGTCGTGACCGGTGGACATGGCCTGGAGCATGTCGAGCGTCTCGCCGCCACGGACCTCACCGACGATGATGCGGTCGGGGCGCATACGCAGGGAGTTGCGGACCAGGTCGCGGATGGTGATCTGGCCCTTGCCCTCCACGTTGGAGGGGCGGCTCTCCAGCGTGATCACGTGGGACTGCTGGAGCTGGAGCTCGGCGGAGTCCTCGATGGTGACGATGCGCTCGCCGTTGGGGATCAGGCCCGAGAGCGCGTTGAGCAGGGTGGTCTTACCGGTGCCGGTGGCGCCGGAGACGATCACGTTGAACTTGGCGCGGACGAGTCCGGAGAGCAGGACCAGCATGTGCTCGTCCAGGGAGCCGAGCCCGATCATCTCCTGGAGCGTGAACGCCCTGGGGAACCGCCGGATGGTGAGGATCGGGCCGGTGAGGGAGAGCGGCGGGATGATCACGTTGACACGCTCGCCCGAGGGGAGCCGGGCGTCGACCATGGGATTCGCCTCGTCCACACGGCGGTTGACCGTGGAGACGATGCGTTCGATGGTCTGCATCAGCTGTTCGTTGGACGAGAAGCGCATGGGGAGGAGCTCCAGGCGCCCGCCCCGCTCCACGTAGACCTGTTCGGGCCCGTTGACCATGATCTCGCTGATGGAGGCGTCCTCGAGCAGCGGCTCCAGGATGCCGAGCCCGAGGGCCTCGTCGACGACCCGCCGGATGAGCTGCGAACGCTCCATGGAGGAGAGGACGGGACCCTCGCGGCTGATGATGTGGCCCAGGACGCGTTCGAGCCGCGCCCTGCGCTCGGCCGCCGCGAGGGCGGACATCTCGGCGAGGTCGATCTCCTCCAGGAGCTTGGCGCGGTAGACCCCGACCAGCCGACTCTCTTCGCTCATCCCGTTCGTCGGCTCGGGACTGGTGATGCGCGCCCGCAGGCTCATGTGCTGAACTCCCTTGTGTGGTTGCCGGTGCCGGATCAGTCGGTCGGCATGGTTGCGCTCTTCTCGATGGGCCTGAAGTTGAACAGCGGCAACAACTTGGGGACCTTGACCCTCACGGTCACGGTCACCGAGCCGGCGCCGCCCGACGTGCGGAACGAAGCCTTCTTCGCGACCCATTCGCTCATGGACTCCCGGGCCACCGAGCTCCCGCGCTGGCGCTGACCGACGCCATCGGAAGCCACTCGGGCCCCCGCCCGTGCGGCCGTGCCGGCCTGCTGGGCCGCGTACACGGCGAAGCCCAGCTGGGCCGCGGCCAGCGCCACGACGAGGAGGAGGGTGACGACACCCACGTATTCGAGGGCTGCCTGCCCCCGCTGGCGGGTGGTGCGAGGGGCGGGAGTACGTCCGGGGACGAGTCGTCGCCGGCGGAGATGCGTCACCACAGCCAACCACCCGTCTCGTTCTTGGCCTTGGCCTCACCCGTTGCGCGCATCGGCAGATTGAACGCCCCGGGGAAGAGGAGCGGCACGTCGATCTTCACCCTGACCCTGACCAGCTCGCTGAACCGGCTGCCACACTTCTCGACGGTGGTGTCCCAGGCGCTGGGCACGTCCTCGTGGACGGCCTGCTCGCACGCCACACGCTGGCTGACGTTCGCCACGGCCGCCGCCCTGGCCGCCTTGTCCGCCGCGTTGCCCGCGAGCATGTACGTGTAGCCGACCAGTGCGGCCTGCCACATGATGGCCAGCGTGATCAGGATCAGCGGCAGGGTGCCGACGAACTCGATCGCCGTCTGCCCCCGGTCGCCGCGCGGGCGGCCGGTGGCGGCAGGTTCCGGTATCTCCGTTCCGGGGCTATGCGGCCCTGTCTGCAGCCGGGCCGTTCGTAGAAGGTTCATGACTCAACGGTCCTCCTCGGTCTCTTCGCTTCCCTGATCGCTTCCGGCCGACGGGACTGCCCGGCCCGGCCGCCGCTCATTTCGTACGTCCACGACGGGTGCCGACAGAGCCCCGGTCACCCTTGAACCTGCCCTGTTTCGAGGCCGCTTCCGCGCTCTTCACCAGACCGAGATCTCCGGCGAGGCCCCACAGGGCCTGCTTCACCGTGGACTTGGCCTCCAGGTCCTGCAACCGGCCGGCGTCCACCACCGCCTGGAGCTCCTTGAAGTTCGCGGGAATCACGATCCGCGCCACCTTCGTGGCCGTGATCTTCTCGACCAGCGGCGGCTGGATCTCGGTGTTGCGGGTGAAGCGGTTGATGACCGTGATCGTCTCCTCGGCCTTGCGGACCTGGAGCCGGTCCCAGAGCCGGACCATGCGTTTGGCGGCACGGACGGCGATCACGTCCGGGGTGGTGATCAGCAGGGTCCGGTCCGCCATCTCGACCGCTGCGGCGTTGGCCGAGTTCATGTGCGTACCGCAGTCGATGATGACGACCTCGAACCGGTGCCGCAGGGCGCTGATGGTCTGGCGCACGACCCGGTCGCTGACGTCCTCGCCCCGCTCCCCCTCGCCCGGCGCGAGCAACAGGGCGAGCCCGGAGTCGTGGTTGTACAGGGCGTCCTGGAGGACGCGCGGGGAGATGTCCTGGATGGTGGTGAGGTCGACGATCGACCGGCGGAACTGCACGTCGAGGTAGGACGCGACGTCCCCCGACTGGAGGTCCAGATCGGCGAGCGCGACCGTGTGGCCGGAGGCCGCCGCCGCGAGGGCCAGCTGTACGGCGGTGACGGTGGTGCCGACGCCGCCCTTCGCACCGGTGACCGCGACGACGGTGCCGCCGGGGCCGGTGAAGACCTCGGGGCCCGTGCCGAGGTGGCGGCGGACCCCGACGGACCAGCCGGCCGCGGCCTGGACGCGCTGGGCCAGTTCCTCGTACGACAGCGGCAAGGCGACCAGGCCGCGGGCGCCGGAGTCCATGGCGGCGGAGTAGTGCGCGGGGCCCGCGTCGGAGGTGACGAGCACGACCCCGACCGCCGGGAAGCGCAGGGCCACCTCCCGGATCAGCTCGAGAGCCGGAACCGGACCGATCCGCTCGTGCACCAGCACGACCTCTGGCAGCTCGTCCAGGGACTCGGCGGCGAGCCGGGCCAGCGTGTCGAGCAGGGAGGTCGAGTCACCCAGCGGCGCGGCCGGCTCCGCGTCGGGGAGCTGGCTGAGCAGCGTGGTGACGGATCGGGCGGCGTCGGCGTCACCGACGGCCGGGAGGATTCTTGTGCTCATCCGGTCCTCACTTGTTCTTGTCTTCGTCGAGGTTGTAGCTGCCCTCGCCCGGACGGAGCGTGGTGGGGCTGTCGTCGGGCAGCAGCGCCAGCCGGACGTGCTCCGCGAACGACTCCGCGTAGGCGACGCGCTGGGCGTCGGTGGTGTCCAGGGCGAAGGTGATCGGCACGGCCTCGGTGGGACCGCTCGCGCTGCCGTCCTTCCTCGGCTCCAGCGAGGTCAGCTCACCGACGTCGAGGACCTTGGCGTTCGGGACGATGACGCGCGAGGTGGGCTTGTCCTTGTCGGTCTGCCCCTCGAACGTGGCGTAGATGTTGACCAGGTTGCCCGGCCGGATCTTGCCGGCGACACCGGTCGCCGCATCGATCATGATGGCTATCTCCTGCTGCCCGTTCTCCAGCCTGGGGCGGCTGACGATCATGTCGTCCTGGAGCAGGGATCCCTTGCGCAGGCTGGTGACGGCGATCTTCCCGTTGATGACCGACAGATCGGTGACCGCGTTCTTGGACAGCCAGCGCTTCGGCATCGTGACCTTCTCGAACTGCCCCGCATCCAGCGGCTTGTAGGGCGGGATGTCCGTCTTGACCTGGTAGGCAGTCACCTCCGGTCCGACCTTCGAGTTCACATCGCTGATCACCGAGAGCACACCGGCGAAGGCGGCGAAGGCGCAGAGGACCGAGAGGAGGAGCAGGATGACGCCGCGGCGTTGCCGTGAGTTCATGAGCGGAGCAACCTCGTTGGGTGACGTGGGCCGATGAGCGGACAGGGGAACGGGACGGGGACGAGCTGTCGCGGTTCACGGTCTGGTGCGGCCCGTAAGGGGCGGACCGCCGCCTTGCGCTGTTCGCCCGGCTGTGGGTGCAGCCGGGCAGCGCCGTCGCCGCGGTGTTTCACGACGTCCGGCGCATGGGCGTTCACTGGTTCAGGACAGCGGATCCGCGTGTTCGGCTCTCCGGTGGATTCAGCGGGGCATTGCACAGGCCGCAACGGTCGCCGATGAGTTCGTTTCCGCACCAGCTACAGACCTCTCTGCGAACCGAAGAAACCAATTGATAAATCAGCGAGATATCGGGCAGAAACGCGGCGAATTCGATCAACTTGGAGGTGCCCCACCAGGCGGCCGAATCCGCGGGCAGCGCGACGTCGTGCACCTCCTGCACCTGCCAGGCCGGGGCGACCGTCTTGGTTACCCAGTCGGACTGCAACTGCCCCTTGGCCACCAGTAGATGCGTAGTGAAGTCGGGCCCGTCCAGCTCCCCCGTACCGACCTTGATCAGCTGGGGCTTCGGGTTGGCCAGCACACCGAACTGCGAGCCGGGGACCCATGACTTCGCGTGGGCCTTCAGGCTGACCGGGACCCGGTCCAGCTTGGTGACCGAGTTCAGGAGCGCACCGGAGTGGATGTAGTGCGAGAGCAGCCGGGCGGCGGAGGCGACCACCCCGGCGCTGAAGTCACAGATGGACAACTGCCGCAACTGGCGCACCAGTACGGCGACCCCCAGCGGGGGCAGATCCACCTTGAGCAGCGCGATCCGGTCGCTCTCGAGCACGGCGCGGATGGTGTGCAGCCGGCGCTCGTGGGCGGGGGCGATGCTGGACGGATAGACGGCGATGACGTAGCCGTGCAGATCCAGGAGAAGCTGCATGTCGCTCAGCGCCGTGTCCAACGACTGTTCGTCGGGGGCGCGCAGGTGTACGGCCGTGGGCGTCTGCTGATCCGTGGGCGGCAGCACGAGGTCAGCGCTTGTCACTGCTATTGCTGTCGGCACGCTGTTCCCCGTTCAGCTCCGGCCGTCGTGTACCGCCGGCCGCATTCGCTCCTGCCAGGTGCTCCTGCTCGGACGCTCCTGCTTCAGCACTTTATCCACGTAAGGCGAGGCAGAGAACACCCTCCAGGGCCCAGTTGGACACGGTCCGTGAAGTCCTCACCTGTTGTTCGCACGACAAATCGCCCCAAGTGAACCGTTGTTAATTTCCGGACGATTCACGGGCCCAACCGGGCCCAGCCAGGCCCGCCAAGGGAATTCAAGATCCTCTTTGCTTCAGCGCACGCCGGATGCGCTGAAGCAAGGCCATCCGCCGCCCCCGGCACACAGGGAGGGCCCAGCAAGCGCTCTGGGCCCGGATTGGGGCCCCCGGGCCCAGGGCCGGTGCGGACCACAGCGGACGGAACCGTTCCCCCGACAACAGCCCTGCTCACAGCCCTGGTTGCGACGGTTTACCGCCAGAGGTCTTGACAACTTGATTGGTCTGGACCAGTTTATCGGCCAGCGGTGGCCACCGTTCCCCGATTCCACACCCCGGCATCCCCGTGCCGCTCCCCCCGCCATCCCCGACTCCCCCCGGAGGCAGCAAGTGGATCGTTCCCCCGCACCCAGCCGCAGAAGAGGCCGCACCCGCCCGGTCCTCGGGTCCGCCATGGCGGTCGTCGCCGCCGGCGCCCTGACCGTCACCGGTCTCGTCAGCAGCGCCGAGGCCGCCGACGTCAACGTCGCGAAGAACGCGGGCTTCGAGTCCGGCCTCGCCAACTGGACCTGTTCCGGCGGCTCCGGTGCCACCGTCTCCTCCCCCGTGCACGGCGGCACCTCGGCCCTCAAGGCGACCCCGGCCGGCCAGGACAACGCCCAGTGCACCCAGACCGTGGCCGTGAAGCCCAACTCGACGTACGCGCTCAGCTCCTGGGTCCAGGGCGGATACGCCTACCTGGGCGCCAGCGGCACCGGGACCACCGACGTCTCGACCTGGACCCCCGGCTCCAGCAGCTGGACCCAGCTCACCACCAGCTTCAAGACGGGCCCGAGCACCACGTCCGTCACCGTGTACACGCACGGCTGGTACGGGCAGGCCGCCTACCTCGTCGATGACGTCTCGGTCAGCGGCCCCGACGGCGGCGGCGGCACCGACCCCGCCCCGACCATCCCCGCGGCCCCCGCCGGTCTCGCGGTCGGCACGGCCACCTCCTCCTCCCTCGCCCTGTCCTGGAACGCGGTGACCGGCGCGACCGGTTACACCGTCTACAAGGACGGCGCGAAGGCCACCACCTCCACCGGGACCTCGGCGACGATCACCGGACTGACGGCCGACACGGCGTACCAGTTCGCGGTGACCGCCACCAACGCGGCCGGTGAGTCGGTCAAGTCCACGACGGTCAGCGGCCGTACGGCCACCTCGGGCGGCGGCAACCCCAACCCCGGCACCTCCGTGCCCAAGCACGCGGTCACCGGGTACTGGCAGAACTTCAACAACGGCGCGACCGTGCAGAAGCTCAGCGACGTGCCCGCGAACTACGACATCATCGCCGTCTCCTTCGCGGACGCCACCACCACGCCCGGCGCGGTCACCTTCAACCTGGACTCGGCGGGCCTGAACGGCTACACCGTCGACCAGTTCAAGGCCGACATCAAGGCGAAGCAGGCGGCCGGCAAGAACGTCATCATCTCGGTCGGCGGCGAAAAGGGATCGGTTTCGGTCAACAGCGACGCGTCCGCGACCAACTTCGCCAACTCCCTGTACTCGCTCATCCAGGAGTACGGCTTCAACGGGGTCGACATCGACCTGGAGAACGGCCTCAACTCCACGTACATGACGAAGGCGCTGCGCTCGCTGTCGCAGAAGGCGGGCTCCGGTCTCGTCATCACGATGGCCCCGCAGACCATCGACATGCAGTCCACCTCGGGTGAGTACTTCAAGACGGCGCTCGGCATCAAGGACATCCTGACCGTCGTCAACATGCAGTACTACAACAGCGGTTCGATGCTCGGATGCGACGGCAAGGTCTACTCGCAGGGTTCGGTGGACTTCCTCACCGCGCTGGCCTGCATCCAGCTGGAGGGCGGCCTCGCCCCGTCGCAGGTCGGCCTCGGTGTCCCCGCCTCCACCAGCGGCGCGGGCAGCGGCTACGTCTCCCCGTCGATCGTGAACGCGGCCCTGGACTGCCTGGCCGCCGGCACCAACTGCGGCACCTTCAAGCCCGCGAAGACCTACCCGGGCATCCGCGGCGCCATGACCTGGTCGACCAACTGGGACGCCAAGTCGGGCAACGCCTGGTCGAACGCGGTCGCCCCGCACGTCCACGGCCTGCCGTAACCACCCTCCGGCATCCGTCGGAATCCGTCGGCACACGTCCGGCATACGTCCGGCAGCCGTCGGCATACGTCCGGCATCCATGACCAGCAGCGCCGCCGCTCCCCCGGCGGCGCTGCTGCATGTTCCGTCCGCCGCCTCCTGCCCGCCGTCCGCCGCTTCCTGTCCGCCGTCCCCGTATCCGGTCCGCCGTCCCCGTATCCGGTCCGCCGCCCCCGTATCCGGTCTGCCGTCCCCGTCCCCTGTCCGCAACGGAGTTGTCCGGGAGTTGCCGCATTCGATGGCTGTTCGGGCACCCGCATGGCACGGTTATGGGGCGCGGTGATGGTGTGACAGGGGGAGTGACATGGCCGGGGCGCGGGTACAGGCGCTGAGCGGGGACGATCCGGCGGCGCTCGGGCCGTACCGGCTGATCGGGCGGCTGGCGTCCGGAGGCATGGGGCGGATCTATCTGGCCCGCAGCGGCGAGCCCGGCAGCCGGGGTCTCGTCGCCGTGAAGACGCTGCTGGCCGAGGGCCGGATCAGCGAGGTCGACCGGCGGCGGTTCGCCCGCGAGGTCTCGCTCGCCCAACGGGTCGACAGCGCGTACACGGCCCGCGTACGGGACTCCGATCCGGACGCCGAGCGGCCCTGGATGGCCATCGACTACATCGCCGCACCCCCGCTCTCCGAACTGGTCAGCAGCTGCGGGGTGTTGCCCGCCTCGGCCGTACGGTGGATCGCGGCCGGCACGGCGGAGGCCCTGGCCACCCTGCACGAGGTGGGCATCGTCCACCGCGATGTGAAGCCGCAGAACGTGCTGCTGCCGCTGGACGGCCCCCGGGTGATCGACTTCGGCATATCGCACGCCATCGACCTCACCCTCACCGGTCTCACGCTCGGCACGATCGCCTTCACCTCGCCCGAGCAGGCCCGTGGCGAGGAGTCGACGGCCGCATCGGACGTGTACTCGCTGGGCGCGACCCTGTTCCTGCTCGCCACCGGGCGGCCGCCCTACCGCGCGGACGGTGACACGCTGCGGCTGCTGGCGCGCGTCCAGCGCGGCGAACTCGATCTCGGCGGCCTGCCGAAGGAGCTCGTCGCGACGATCCGGCCCTGTCTGGCCGTCGATCCCCGCCAGCGCCCCAGGCCCTCCGACCTGCTGGCCCGCTTCCGCGAGGAGCAGGCCGGCCTGCCGACGACGCACAGCGGCACCCGCTGGCTGCCGCCGCGGTGGACGGCGCTGATCGGCGCGTACGCCACCCAGGGCCTGGAACTCGCGAGCGGCCGCCGCACGGACCCCCCGACCGTGACCGCCGGCTCCCGCACGAAGGTCGTCCCGCCGCCGCCCCCGACGCTGGTCTACCCGCCGGAGCGGCAGGCGCGCGCGGCCCGGGACCGGGCCCGCCGCGACCGCACACGGCAGGAACTGGCAGTACTCGCGCAACTGGCGGAGCGGCAGCGGGCGGAGCTCGCCGAACGGGAGGAGGCCGAGCGCGCTCAGCGCGAGGGCGCCGAGCGCGAGCGGCGGGAACGGGCCGAGCGCGCGGAGCGGGAGCGGGCGGAGGCCGAGCGGGCGAAGGCCGCACGCCGGGACGCGGAGCGCCTGGCGGCCGAGCGCGCCGCCGGCGAGCGGGCCGCGCAGGAGCGGGCCCGGCGGGAGCAGCGCAGGCGGGCCGAGCGGGCAGCGGCCCGTGCCGCACAGGCGCGTCCGGCCCCGTCCCCCGCGGTCTCGCCCACCCCGGGCACGACGCGCCCGGCACCGGCGCGGACGGGTTCCTCGGACAACTCCTCGGGCCTGGGCTGGCTGGTCGCCGTGGCCGCCGTCATCGCGCTGCTGGTCTGGCAGCCCTGGGAGACGGCGGGCAGCGGGAGCACGGGCAGCAGCACCGGAGCGAGCGCGAGCACGAGCACGGACACGGGTGCGGACGGTACCGGTACGGATGGCACCACCATCGGCGGCACCAGCGGCAGCACGGATGGCAGCAGCGGGGACGAGCAGCCGGAACCGACGCCTACACCGACGCCCACGCCCACCCCCACGCCCACGCCCACGCCCACCCCTTCCCCCACTCCCGATGCCACGGACCTGGCGTTCCGTGCCGTGGGGGCCGGCGACTGCCTCAACCTCTACAGCAACGGTTACGGGGACTGGAACGCCAAGACCCCCGAGCGGGTGAACTGCGACGCGTCGAACGCGTACATGTACGTGAGCAGTACCTCGGCCGTCGACGGCGCTTCCGGCTCCTGCCCGAGCGGCGCCGGGACCAGTTGGTGGAACCACCGGGGCGAGGACGGCATCGGGACGACGCTCTGCCTCAACCGCGTCTTCCGTGTGAACCAGTGCTTCCCGGCCAAGACCCAGGGCAACGGCACCGCCGATCTGACGGTCCTCTGGGACTGCGGCTCCGGCCAGGTGCCCAAGCAGTACGACTCGATCCTCCAGATCACCGGCTACTACAAGGCACCGGCCCAGGGCACCAGCTGGACGTGCCCGGCGGGCAACGGGCAGAAGTTCTGGTGGTGGCCGGTCAACGGCGGCAAGAGCGTCATCTGCGCGATCCGGGTCTGACGCGGTGAGGCGGCGGGGCCGCCCCGCCTCACCGCGCCCCGACTCAGGTCACTGGATCACCAGGCTGAGCAGGGCGGCCACCACGAACCCGGCGACCGACAGGACCGTCTCCAGGACCGTCCAGGACTTCAGGGTGTCGCGCTCGGAGATGCCGAAGTACTTCGACACCATCCAGAAGCCGCCGTCGTTGACGTGCGAGGCGATGATCGAGCCCGCCGAGATCGCCATGATGATCAGCGCCAGGTGCGGCTGCGAGAAGTGCTGGTCCTCGACCAGCGGGACCACGATTCCGGCGGTGGTGACGATGGCCACGGTCGCCGAGCCCTGGGCGATGCGCAGCACCGCCGAGATCAGCCAGGCGAGCAGGATGACCGGCAGGCCGACGTCGTTGAACGTGTCGGCGAGCGCGTCCGCGATACCGCTGCTCTTGAGGACGGCGCCGAAGATTCCGCCCGCGCCGACGACCAGCAGGATGTTGCCGACCGGCTTCAGGGACGAGGTGGACACCGATTCGAGGGACTTGCGGGACCAGCCGCGCCGGATGCCGAGCAGGTAGTACGCGAGCAGCAGGGCGATCGTCAGGGCGACGAACGGGTTGCCGAAGAACTCGATGACCGAGCGGAGCGTAGAGGGGTCCAGCGCGATGGAGGAGAACGTCGCGGCGAGGATCAGTACCAGCGGGGTGCCGATGATCGCGAGGACGGTGCCGAGTCCGGCCGGGGCCTCGTGCGGGGTGACTCCGGCGGCGCGCTGCTCGGCGAGGACCGCCGCCTTCGCCTCCTCGGCGGCCTCGACCATGTCCTGCGGGACCTCGACGAAGATGCGCTTGCCGATCCAGGCGGCGTAACCCCAGGCGGCCAGGACGGACGGGATGCCGACGACGGCGCCCATCAGGATGACCCAGCCGAGCGAGACGTTGAAGAGACCGGCGGCGGCGACGGGGCCGGGGTGCGGCGGCAGGAACGCGTGGGTCATGGACAGGCCCGCGAGCAGCGGCATCGCGTACAGCAGGATCGATTTCCCGGAGCGCTTGGCGGCGGCGTACACGATCGGGGCGAGGACGAAGATGCCGACGTCGAAGAAGACCGGGATACCGAAGATCAGACCGGTCAGGCCCATGGCGAGCGGGGCGCGCTTCTCACCGAAGAGGTTCAGCAGGCGGGCGCTCAGCACCTCGGCGCCGCCGGAGACTTCGAGGATCGCGCCGAGCATCGTGCCGAGCCCGATGATGATCGCGACGTGGCCGAGGATGCCGCCCATGCCGGATTCGATGACGGAGACGGCGGCGGACTTCTGGACCGTGCCGAAGAGTTCGGTGACGGAGAGTCCGGCACCCAGGCCGACGGCTATGGAGACGGCGAGCAGCGCGACGAACGGCTGCAGCCTGACCTTGATGATCAGGAAGAGGAGGAGCGCGATTCCGAGGACGGCGACGGTCAGCAGACCGGCCGTCCCGTCTATGAGGAGAAGGAGTCCACCGGTGTGGGGTGGCGTCTCGGCCGGTGGGGGGCTGGCGGCGAGCAGCATGGGTAACTCCGTTGTCGTCCATGGGGATACAGGCAGGGCGGAGCGCGGCACGGCGCCCCGGTGGGGTGGGGCGCCGTGACCGGCATGGTGGTGCGGTGGTGCGGGTGCGGCAAGAGGATCAGGCTCAGCCGAGGACCGCGAGGGCGTCGATCTCGATGAGCAGGCCCTTGGGCAGGCCGACGTAGACCGTCGTGCGGGCGGAGGGGGCCTCCTTCAGGTTCTGCTCGCCGAAGTAGGTGTTGTAGATCTCGTTCATCTCCGCGAAGTGGTCCACGTCCGTGAGGTAGACGCGCATCATCATCACGTCGTCCCAGCTCGCGCCGCCCTCCTCGAGGATCGCCTTGACGTTGGCGAAGGTCTGGAGGGTCTGCTCGCGCAGGGTGGGGCCGGCCGGGGTCGGGGCCTGTCCCTCGGCGGCGGGCAGGAAACCGACCTGGCCGGCGACCTGGAGGATGTTCCCCTTCTTCACCCCGTGCGAGAACTTCGCGGGCGGGGTGGTGTGGGTGCTCGGGGTGAGTGCGGTCTTGTCGGTCATCGCTGATCAGGCTTTCTTGGGTCGGTTGGTGCCGGAGTACTCCCGGCTGATGGTGTCGGCGGTGCGACGGACCAGGGGGAGCAGGGTGAGGAGTTCCTCGGCCGTGACGACCACGTTCGGTGCGGAGACCGACATCGCGGCGACGACGCGCCCGTCGGCGCCGCGAACGGGGGCGCCGATGCAGTTGATGGACTCCTCGTGGCCGCCGAGATCGGTGGCCCAGCCCTGTTCGCGTACGGCGGCGAGCTCCTTGAGGAAGGCACCGGCGCCGGGGATCGAACGGGACGTGTACATGGGGTAGTCGAGCCTCTCGGCGATGGCGCGCCGCTCGGGCTCGCTCAGGTCGGCGAGCAGGAGCTTGGCCACGGCGGCGACGGTGATCGCGACGGGCTTGCCGATCCGGGAGTACATCCGGACCGGGTAGCGGCTCTCGACCTTGTCGATGTAGAGGACCTCGTTCTCCTCGTACACCGCGAGATGGATGGTGTGTCCGCAGGTCTCGTTGAGTTCGACGAGGTGCGGGTGGGCGATCTCCCGTACGTCGAGGTTCTCGACGGCCTCCTGGGCGAGCGCGAAGAGACGTGCGCCGAGGCGGTAGCGCTGGTCCTGCTGGCGGTAGACGAGGCCGTGCTCGTGGAGCGTACGCAGCAGGCGCAGCGCCGTGGACTTGTGGACGCCGAGCCGCTCGGCGACCTGCCCGAGGTCGGCGGGTCCCTGGGCGAGCAGCGGCAGGATGCTCAGCGCCCGGTCGACGGTCTGACTCATGCGCGTGCCTCGCTGTCCTCGGCCCGGCGTTCGCCGGGGACGCCCCTCTTGTCGGGTCGCTCGCTGCGCTCGCTCATGGCTTGGGTACCTCCGTGTCGTCCCCCGTCCACCCGGGGCCGAGACGCAGTCTCCCCCAGGCGGCGTCGTCGAGGGCCGCGAGGCGGTCGGCGCGCTCTCGGGCGGGCGGGTCGGTGAGGTCACCGGGAACGGTGAGGACGGCGGCGGCCATCAGGTGCCCGTGCCGGGCCCGGTCGCGGACGGGCAGTCGGCGCAGGGTGGCGGAGAGGAACCCGGCGGCGAAGGCGTCACCCGCGCCGACGGGGGCGACGACGTCCACGCGCAGGGCGGGGACCTCGGTGACGCTGTCGGGCAGGCCGGGCTCCGCGGAGAACACCGTCGCCCCGTCCGCCCCACGCTTCACCACGAGCACCGCCGGCTCCGGCAGCGCCGCACGGATCGCCTCGACCCCCACGATCCCCCACGCCTCCTCCGCCTCGTCCTCGCCGACGAAGACGAGGTCGCAGCGGCGGGCCAGGTCCAGCAGGACCTCGGGGGACGTCCCGCCGGCCCGCCACAGGCCGGGCCGGTGGTTGACGTCGAAGGAGACGAGCGGGCGCCCCGGACGCGGCGCGGTCAGCTCGTGCAGCAGCGCGAGGCAGTCGGCGGAGAGCGCGGCCGTGATGCCGGACAGGTGCAGGATCCGGCCGGTGGGCAGGGCCTCGTACGGGACGTTCGCCGGGGACATGGCGGACGCCGCGGACCCGGCCCGGTAGTACGCGACCTCATGGACATCGGTGGCGCGGTCCGTCGCCGTGCGGAAGTAGATGCCGGTGGGCCGGGCGGGATCGCGCTGTACGGCGGAGGTGTCCACCCCGTACCCGGAGATCGCGTCGACGAGGTGGTCGCCGAAGCCGTCGGCCCCGACCCGGCTCACCCAGGCCGCCCGGTGCCCGGCCGCCGCGAGGGCGCAGGCCACGTTGGACTCGGCGCCGCCGATCCCGCGCCCGAAGGACGGTACGTCGGCGAGGCGCCCGGGCTGCGAGGGCAGGAACGTCACCATGGACTCGCCGAGGCACACGACATCAGCGGTCGCGGCGGCGTCGTCGGTCCTGGCCGGGGTTCCGGGCACTCAAGGCTCCTCATGGTCGGGCGGGCGGCACCGGCTCTCACCATTGACCGGGCGTCGGCTCGGATGTTAGACAGCCTTGAGCGATATACGCAATGGGTGTTGCATATGTTGCAACAGCAGCATCACTGATGACCCACTGATGACCCACTTCGATCGAGGAGGCACCCCATGGCTGCCGAGCGCCCCGCGGCCGGACTCGCCGAACCCACCGGCCTCGCTGAACCCACCAGCCTCGCCGGACTCGCCGACGAACTGGTCGACCACCGGTTCAAGGCACTCCCGCCCGACGCGGAGGGTCTGACCGTCGGCGCACTGGCCGCCGAGCGCCGCAACCTCTTCACCGGCGGCTTCACCACTCCGGTGCTCGCCCTGTCGGCCGAGTCCGTCGAGCACAACCTCGTCCTGCTGGAGACGTACGCGGAGCGCCACGGCCTCGCGTTCGCACCCCACGGCAAGACCTCGATGTCCCCGCAGCTGTTCGCCCGCCAGCTGGAGCACGGCGCGTGGGGCATCACGGCGGCGGTGCCGCACCAGGCGCGGGTCTACCGGGCGTTCGGGATCCAGCGGATCTTCCTGGCCAACGAGCTCGTCGACGCGGCCGCGCTGCGCTGGGTCGCGGGCGAGCTGGACGCCGACCCGGACTTCCGGTTCGTCTGTTACGCGGACTCGGTGCGCGGCGTCGAGCTGATGGACGAGGCCCTGCGCGCGGCGGGCACCTCCCGCCCGGTCGACGTCGTCGTCGAACTCGGCGCGGGCGAGGGCGCGCGCACGGGTGCGCGCACCGAGGCCGACTGCGCTGCGGTCGCCGACGCGGTGGCCGCGGCCCGGACGCTGCGCCTGGTGGGCGTGGCGGGTTACGAGGGCGAGGTGCCCCGGGCGTCGGGCGAGCGGGTACGGGACTGGCTGCGCCGGCTCGTCGCGCTGGCCGCGTCGTTCGACGCGGCGGGGAGGTTCGCCGCGCTGGACGCCGGCGAGCGGATCGTGATCAGTGCGGGCGGCAGCGCGTGGTTCGACGCGGTGGCCGACGTGTTCGCGGAGATCCCCGAACTCTCTTCCCCCGTACTCAAGTTGCTCCGCTCAGGGGCGTACGTCTCGCACGACGACGGGCACTACCGCCACCTCACCCCCTTCAACCGGGTCCCCGAGGAAGGTGCCCTTCAGCCCGCCTTCCGGCTCTGGGCCCAGGTCGTGTCCCGCCCGACCGCCGGACAGGCGTTCCTGAACGCGGGCAAGCGTGACGCGGCGTACGACCTGGATCTGCCTCAGGCGCAGGTCGTACGGTCCGGGCGCGACGGCTCGGTGCGCGAGGCGGCGGGGATCGAGATCACCGGGCTCTCCGACCAGCACGCGTGGGTACGGACGGACGAAGGCGCCGGACTCGAGGTCGGGGACTGGGTGGGGATGGGGCTCTCGCACCCCTGCACCAGCTTCGACAAGTGGCAGCTGATCCCGCTGGTGGAGGCGGACGGCACGGTCACGGACTACATCCGCACGTTCTTCTGAGCCCCGACCGATGAAGCGGGTCCAGGGGGCGGAGCCTCCTGGACCCCCTTGAAAGGCACCCCCCATGGACCTGGTCATCCGCGACGCCCGCGTGATCGACGGCACCGCCACCCCCTCCTACCGCGCCGACGTGGCCGTCACCGACGGCCGTATCGCGGAGATCCACCGCGAGGACAGCCCCGGCCCCCGCCCCTCGGCCGCCCGCACCCTGGACGCCGGCGGGCTCGCCCTGTCCCCCGGCTTCATCGACATGCACGCCCACAGCGACCTCGCCCTGCTGCGCGACCCCGACCACAGCGCGAAGGCCGCCCAGGGCGTCACCCTCGAAGTCCTGGGCCAGGACGGCCTGTCGTACGCCCCCGTCGACGACCGCACCCTCGCCGAGGTCCGCCGCTCCATCACCGGCTGGAACGGCGACGGGAGCGACATCGACTTCGACTGGCGCACCGTCGGCGAGTACCTGGACCGGCTCGACCGCAACTTCGGCGGCCGGGGCATCGCGGTCAACGCCGCCTATCTGATCCCGCAGGGCACCGTCCGGATGCACGCGCTCGGCTGGGACGACCGGCCGGCCACGGACGCCGAGCTGATCCGGATGAAGGAGCTCGTCGCCCAGGGCATGGCCGAGGGCGCCGTCGGCATGTCCTCGGGGCTCACCTACACCCCGGGCATGTACGCGGACGACGCCGAACTCACCGCCCTGTGCCGGGTGGTGGCCGGGCACGGCGGCTACTACTGCCCGCACCACCGCTCCTACGGCGCCGGGGCGCTGGAGGCGTACGAGGAGATGGTGCGCCTCACCCGCAGCGCGGGCTGCGCCCTGCATCTCGCCCACGCCACGATGAACTTCGGCGTGAACGAGGGCCGGGCCCCGGAGCTGCTGTCCCTCCTGGACGACGCCCTGGACGCGGGCGCCGACATCTCCCTCGACACCTACCCGTACACCCCCGGCTGCACGACCCTGGTCGCGATGCTGCCGAGCTGGTCGAGCGAGGGCGGCCCGGAGTCGGTCCTGGCGCGGCTGGCCGACGACGCGACGGCCGCCCGGATCCGGCACGACCTGGAGGTCGTGGGATCGGACGGCTGCCACGGTGTGCCGATCGAGTGGGACACCATCGAGATCTCCGGCGTCAGCGAACCCTCCCTCGCCGCCCATGTCGGCCGTACGGTCGCCGAATCCGCGCGGCTGCGCGGTGAGGAGCCGTGGGTGACCGCGCGGCGGCTGCTCATGGACGACCGGCTCGGGACGACGATCCTCCAGCACGTGGGCCACGAGGAGAACGTCCGGCAGATCATGCGCCACCGCGTCCACACCGGCGGCAGCGACGGCATCCTCCAGGGCGACAAGCCGCACCCGCGCGCGTACGGCACCTTCCCGCAGTATCTCGGCCGGTACGCGCGGGAGCTGGGCGTCCTCTCCCTGGAGGAGTGCGTCGCCCACCTCACCGCACGCCCGGCGGCCCGGCTCCGGCTGCCGGACCGCGGGCTGGTGCGCGAGGGCTACCGCGCCGATCTGGTCCTCTTCGACCCGGCCACGGTGGCGGCGGGCTCGACGTTCGAGGAGCCCCGCACCCTGCCGGCGGGCATTCCGCACGTGCTCATCGACGGCCGCTTCGTCATCGAGGACGGGAAGCGGACACAGGTACTGGCGGGGCGGTCGGTGCGCTCCACGCCGCCGGCGCGTCCTTGACGGCCGCGGTTCATCCGTCCCGGGTCACCAGCGGTACCAGCGGCCGCGTCCGGCACCCGTACCGGGCCGTACGAGAAATCCGACCAGCCACACCGCAAGAACGATGACGGCTATCCACCAGAGCAGATTGACAGCGAACCCGGCACCGAAAAGAACCAGGACGAGAAGAAGAACGAGAAGCAGGGGAACCATGAATATCAACCTCCGCAAATACGGGTGCCCCGGTCCGGCCGGTCCACACATCCCTGCACGCTCCGGCCGGTTCCGGATCTGTCGAAACCCTCGGCCGCACCCCCGCCACCTGCACCGGCGTCCGGCCGCTGCGGTGGCGGAATAGTTTCCGGCAGCCTTTCCCGGGCACCCGGGTGAAATGAATATCTCTGCGACAGCCCGGAGAAGCCGCGGAAAGGCGAGACGGGCGGGAAACAGTTCCGTGGTCGAGGCGGGCGGCCGCGCGGGATTCGTCGCGCGCGGTGTGATCTATTTCCTCGTCGGCGTTCTCGCCCTGCGTATCGCGTTCGACAGCGGCGAAAAGGGCGGCGGAAAGCAGGCGGACCGGGGCGGGGCGCTCTCGGAGATCGCGCAGAAGCCCTTCGGGTCCGTCCTGCTGTGGGTCCTGGGCGGAGCGCTGGTGGGGATGGTTCTGTGGCGGCTGTCCGAGGCGGCGTTCGGAGCCGCCGGCCCCGACGGGCGCAAGGCGACGAAGCGGCTGGCCTCGGCGGGGCGCGCGGTCTTCTACGCCTTCGTGTCGTACTCGGTCCTGATGTTCGCCGCGGGCGACCGGGGCAGCGGCAGCGGTTCCGGGGACGCGCAGTCGAAGGACGTCACGGCGGACGTGCTCGGCATGCCGGGCGGGCGCTGGCTGGTGGGCGCGGCCGGTGCGGTCGTCGCAGGGACGGGCCTGTGGATCGCCGGCCGTGCCGCGCTGCGGAAGTTCCACAAGCATCTGCGCACCGGCGAGATGTCGCCCCTCGCGCGGCGGACGGTGGACATCACCGGGGTCCTCGGCGGCATCTCCCGCGGACTCGTCTTCGCGGTCGCGGGCGGATTCGCCGTGGCCGCCGCGGTGAAGGCCCGCTCGGGCGAGGCCAAGGGCATGGATGACACCCTGCGGTCCTTCAGCACGACGCCCGCCGGTCCGTGGCTACTGGCCCTGATCGCCGTCGGACTGGCCGCCTTCGGCCTCTTCTCCTGCGCGAACGCCCGGTGGCGCAGGATCTGAGGGCGAGGCGCGGTGGTGGGGAGGGCGGTCCCCCTCCCCACCACCTGCGTCACCCCTTACGGCTTGGGCAGCGTGCACCCCGCGCGGTCGAGGTCGAACACGTTCCCGGCACCGATGCACGGCACGATGCCGTAGGTCTCCTGGGCGTAGTTGATGCCCTGGCGGACCGTCACCTGGCCGTTCTCGTCGACCTCGCACGGATTGTTGTCCGTGCACTCCTGCCCGTCCTCGTTGCCGGTGTTGTTGACGGCGACGACCTTGCCGGTGGCGTTGTCGATCACCGGCGAGCCGGACGTGCCGCCGATGGTCTGGCAGGCGGAGGTGTAGCGGACCGAGTCCTTCCAGGTCCACTCCCCCTCCTCCAGGCGGTAGACGAACCCGTCGACGTTGCAGCTGTAGGTGCGCTTCCAGTACCCGGACACGACGGTGATCGCGGTGCCCTGCACGGGGTGCGCGGTGTTGAGCTCCAGCGCCTTGATGCCGTAGGTGCTCTCGATCTGGGCGTACGTGGAGGTGAGCTGGTACACCGATATGTCGGTGTCCGTCATCGTGCCGTACGCGACCTTGCTCGCCCGCAGCGTGCCGACACCGCTGCCCGCCGAGTTCAGCAGGGTGAAGCTGCGGGTGGACGCCTGGTTGAACACGACCTCGCCCGGACCGGGGAATCCGGACTCCAGGCAGTGACCGTTGGAGAGCACGAGCGCGGGGTCGCCCGGCTGGGAGTCGGGCGTACGGACGACCGATCCCGAGCAGTTGCTGAGCGCCACGGTCCCGGCGAAGCCGATGGCCTTGGGCCTGACCTTCGCCTTGACGGCCGCGTGGCCGGATGACGCCGTACCGGCCGCGGCGATGCCGGAGGCCGCTGACGTCCTGACCGTGCCGGCAGCTGCCGCGTCGTGGCTTGTGGCCGCGGTGGCGGGCGCGGTGCCGGCTCCGAGGAGCAGCACCGCGAAGAGCGCACCGACGAGAGGCTTTTTCATGTGGGGGTCCCCTCAAGTGACCTGTGCAGAGCGCGTGGGGCCTCTGCCACCGGAGTTCTTCCGGTTTTGACATGCGCATGGTGGCGCACTGAAGGGAAGCCCACAAGGGGCGAATTCAGGCCGCGGTCCACTCCCGCCCCGATCCGGGGCCCGCCGGGGCGCCGGGATGCGACAAGGGTGCGACGCCGCCCCGGTCACCCGCCGCGATCCGCCGCAGTCCGCCATGCGCCGCGGCACACCGTGGCGCATCTCACCCGCCCCGGTCCGTCACGTCCCCGTTCCACCCCATTCCAAGCCGCTCCCCCTTCCGCGCCCGGGGTTCCCACGGTTCGCGGGAGGCGGGCGCATGGCGATGGAAGTCCGCGAGGGCGGGCGGACAGACCCGTGCGGGTCAACCGGCGGGGAAAGCCCGGGCGGGCCGTGAAACACAGTCGTAAGCTCGCAGACATGCAGGTCATCCAGTCCACGAAGCTCGCCAACGTCTGTTACGAAATCCGCGGCCCCGTGCTCGAGGAGGCGATGCGGCTGGAAGCAGCGGGTCATCGCATCCTCAAGCTGAACACCGGCAACCCTGCCGCGTTCGGTTTCGAGTGCCCGCCCGAGATCCTCGAGGACATTCTGCGCAACCTCTCCGGGGCGCACGGCTACGGCGACGCGAAGGGGCTGCTGTCCGCGCGGCGGGCGGTGATGCAGCACTACCAGACCAAGGGGATCGACCTCGACGTCGAGGACGTCTACCTCGGCAACGGCGTCTCCGAGCTGATCCAGATGTCGATGCAGGCCCTGCTCGACGACGGCGACGAGGTGCTCGTACCGGCTCCGGACTATCCCCTGTGGACCGCGTCCGTCTCGCTCGCCGGCGGCACGGCGGTGCACTACCGGTGCGACGAGCAGTCGGACTGGATGCCGGACCCGGCCGACATCGAGCGGAAGATCACCGACCGCACGAAGGCCATCGTCATCATCAACCCGAACAACCCGACGGGTGCGGTGTACGACGACGAGATGCTGCGCGGGCTGACGGAGATCGCCCGGCGCCACGGTCTGGTGGTCTGCTCCGACGAGATCTACGACCGGATCCTGTACGACGGCGCGACGCACACGCCGACCGCGGCGATCGCCCCCGATCTGATGGTGCTCACCTTCAACGGCCTGTCCAAGAACTACCGCGTGGCGGGGTACCGCTCCGGCTGGCTCGCGGTCTGCGGGCCGAAGGCCCATGCCTCCTCGTACATCGAGGGGCTGACGATCCTGGCCAATATGCGGCTGTGCGCCAACATGCCCTCGCAGCACGCCGTGGCCACCGCGCTCGGCGGCCGGCAGTCGATCAACGACCTGGTCCTGCCGGGCGGCCGCATCCTGGAACAGCGGGACGTGGCGTACGACCTGCTGACGCAGATCCCGGGCGTGACCTGCGTCAAGCCGAAGGGCGCCCTGTACCTCTTCCCCCGGCTCGACCCCAAGGTCTACAAGATCAAGGACGACCGGCAGATGGTCCTCGACCTGCTGCGGGCCGAGAAGATCATGGTGGTGCAGGGGACGGGGTTCAACTGGCCGGAGCCTGACCACTTCCGCGTCGTCACGCTTCCCTCGACGGAGGATCTGACGGACGCGATCGGCCGGATCGCCCGCTTCCTGGACGGGTACGGCCAGGTGTAGCGCCGTGCGGGGCGTCACGCGCCCCGACTTTCCTCGAAGAAAGACAACTTTAGACTAAATCCAAGCTAGGATGGTCCCCACAGCACCACCAGGAGGCCATCCATGTACGAACCGATCCGCACCAAATCGGTCCACACACCGGCCGACCACGCCGGCGACTTCCCGCACCGCACCCGCGAGGAGGAGCTGGACATCCAGCTCGCCGGACACCTGGCCGCACTGCTCGCGGTCACCGACGAACTGGGACTCGGCGAGGCGGGCGACCGCATTGCCGAGCAGGTCGCCCGGCTGCGCGGCGCACCCCCCGTCCGGCACGCCGGGCTGTCCGACGCCCCCGCGCCCACGCTCCACCGCCGCGCCCACGCCCTCGCGGGCCGGGCCCTCGTGGTGGCGGCGTCCCGCGCCGACACCGTGGTCGCGATCCTGTCGGCCGAGCGCATGGACGCCCACACCGCAGCGGCCCCGGCCGCCGCCACCGCCGACTCCCCCGCCGCCCCGTCGCGGCTGGTCGGCGCCCTCTGACGGCCCCGGTCCACGGGCCGTCGAGGCGCGTGGACCGGGTGCCACCCATTCACGGCGTGGCCGGCTTCGACGCCTCGGCCGGTTCGGTCGACAGGAACGTCACGTCGGCGACCACGCACTGCGGCCGGCCCCGCACCGGAACCGGCCCGGCGATCTCCCTGGTGGCGGTCGCGCCCACCGCCAGGTCCTTGAAGACCACGGTGCGCTTCCCCGCCGCATCGCTCCCGCCCTTGCCCCGCGGGTCGCGGAACCGGAGATCCACCCTGTAGGTACCGCGCCTCTTCGCCCGGCTCACCACCCGGACACCGGCCACCGGGCCGCCTCTCACCGCGTCCTTCCGGCAGGAGGAGATGCTCACGTCCTGGGACGGGAAGCGCAGGTCCCCGTGGTTCTCCCCCGAGACGTGGAAGAACGCCACCACGAGCGCGACCGGCGACAGGACCAGCAGCGAGGCCATCGCCGGGACCAGGATCACCACCAGGCGCGGCGCGCGGGTGCGCCGGCGCGGCATGCCGGTGTGCCGGTCCGGATACGGCGGTATGCCGGAGTACGTCATGCTCCCCCACGACCTCCGCGCCCCCCGGCACGGCCCGGTCAAAGGTAGACCGGGGCGCCCCCCTCCGACAGCTCGGACCGGTCACGACCCGAGTACGAACCATGCCGGTTGCGGCCGGGGCCACCCCCGGGAAACGGGAGTGGCCCCCGGAACCGTATGGCGGTTCCGGGGGCCACTCCAGGGACGTGTTCGTGCACGTCCCTACCGCGGCAGGCCTTTGACCCCACAGGTCAGGGCGGATGTCGGGAGCCGGGCCACGGTGATCGAAGGGGCGGTCAGCCCAGGCGCTGGACCAGGGCGCGGTACTCGTCCCACAGTTCCTTCGGCGTGTGGTCGCCGAAGGTGTTGAGGTGCTCGGGGACCAGCGCCGCCTCCTCGCGCCAGACCTCCTTGTCGACGTTGAGCAGGAAGTCCAGGTCGGACTCGGAGAGGTCC
Source organism: Streptomyces sp. NBC_00876 (assembly GCF_045207435.1). Classification (NCBI taxonomy): domain Bacteria; kingdom Bacillati; phylum Actinomycetota; class Actinomycetes; order Kitasatosporales; family Streptomycetaceae; genus Streptomyces; species Streptomyces sp. NBC_00876. Next base: position 5,416,758 of record NZ_CP108800.1, on the reverse strand, counting down.
AGGCCCTCGGTGTCGATCGAGCCCTTGGCCGGCAGGATGCCGATCGGGGTCTCGACGCCCTCGGCCCTGCCCTCCAGGCGCTCGACGATCCACTTCAGGACACGGCTGTTCTCGCCGAAGCCGGGCCAGACGAACTTGCCCGCCTCGTTCTTGCGGAACCAGTTCACGTAGTAGATCTTCGGGAGCTTGGACTGGTCGGCCTTGTCCGCGCCGACCTTGATCCAGTGGTTCATGTAGTCGCCCATGTTGTAGCCGCAGAACGGCAGCATGGCGAACGGGTCGCGGCGCAGCTCGCCGACCTTGCCCTCGGCGGCGGCAGTCTTCTCGGAGGCGACGTTGGCGCCGAGGAAGACTCCGTGCTGCCAGTTGAAGGACTCGGTGACCAGCGGGACGGCCGAGGCGCGGCGGCCGCCGAAGAGGATGGCCGAGATCGGCACGCCCTTGGGGTCCTCCCACTCGGGCGCGATGATCGGGCACTGCCCGGCCGGGACGGTGAAGCGGGCGTTGGGGTGGGCGGCGGGCGTGCCGGACTCGGGGGTCCAGTCGTTGCCCTTCCAGTCCGTGAGGTGCTTCGGGAGCTCCTCGGTCATGCCCTCCCACCAGACGTCGCCGTCGTCGGTGAGCGCGACGTTGGTGAAGACGGAGTTGCCCCACATGGTCTTCATGGCGTTGGCGTTGGTGTGCTCGCCGGTGCCGGGCGCGACGCCGAAGAAGCCGGCCTCGGGGTTGATCGCGTAGAGGCGGCCGTCCTCGCCGAACCGCATCCAGGCGATGTCGTCGCCGATGGTCTCGACGGTCCAGCCGGAGATCGTGGGCTCCAGCATGGCCAGGTTCGTCTTGCCGCAGGCGCTCGGGAACGCGGCCGCGACGTACTTCGACTCACCGCGCGGCGGGGTGAGCTTCAGGATCAGCATGTGCTCGGCGAGCCAGCCCTCGTCGCGCGCCATGACGGAGGCGATGCGCAGCGCGTAGCACTTCTTGCCGAGCAGGGCGTTGCCGCCGTAGCCGGAGCCGTAGGACCAGATCTCGCGGTCCTCGGGGAAGTGCGAGATGTACTTGGTGGAGTTGCAGGGCCACGGGACGTCCTCCTGGCCCTCCTCCAGGGGTGCGCCGAGGGTGTGGACGGCCTTGACGAAGAAGCCGTCGGTGCCGAGCTCGTCCAGGACGGCCTGGCCCATGCGCGTCATGGTGCGCATCGAGACGGCGACGTACGCGGAGTCGGTGATCTCGACGCCGATCGCGGAGAGCGGCGAGCCGACGGGGCCCATGCAGAAGGGCACGACGTACATGGTGCGGCCACGCATGGAGCCGCGGAAGACACCCCGGTCCCCCACGAAGATCTCCCGCATCTCGGCGGGGTCCTTCCAGTGGTTCGTCGGACCGGCGTCCTCCTCCTTCTCGGAGCAGATGAACGTCCGGGTCTCGACGCGCGCGACATCGCTCGGGTCGGAGGCGGCGTAGTACGAGTTCGGGCGCTTGATCTCGTCGAGTTTGGTGAACGTGCCCTTGGCGACGAGCTCCCCGCACAGGCGCTCGTACTCGGCCTCGGAGCCGTCGCACCAGACGACCCGGTCCGGTTCGGTGAGGGCTGCGATCTCGTCGACCCAGGAGACGAGCTCCCGGTGGTTGGTGGGGACAGTGAGGGGAGCCGCGATGTCGCGCGCCACGATCGCTCCTTGATGAGGGTGTCTGTCTGGAAGTTGCCCCGTGGGGGCTGCGACCCGGATGCTTCTACCCTTTCGGATTCCCCTGGCGCTCATCCGGTGCCGACCGCACTCATTTGATCATCCGACCGATCCGCCCATATGTCCAGAGGGCCGCCCATGTGAGCATCACCACTCATATCCGATACCTACGGTGGCGTAGGTACGATGCGGGGATGACTGCTGCCGCCGCCGCGCCTGAACCCGCCGGGCTGGAACCAGCCGGAACCGACGTAGCCGAGCTGAAGCCACGCATGCGCGGCTGGCTGCACGCCGGAATGTTCCCCGCCGTCCTGATCGCGGGCATCGTGCTCGTCGCGCTCACGGACAGCAGCCGCGGCCGGATCGCCTGCGGCATCTACATCCTGACCGCGTGCCTGCTGTTCGGCGTGAGCGCGGTCTACCACCGCGGCACCTGGGGGCCGCGCGGCGAGGCCGTGCTGCGCCGGCTCGACCACGCGAACATCTTCCTGATCATCGCGGGCACCTACACCCCGCTGACCCTGCTCCTGCTGCCCGAGTCCACCGGGACCCCGCTCCTGTGGGCGGTCTGGGCGGCGGCGGTCGCGGGCATCGCCTTCCGGGTCTTCTGGGTCGGCGCCCCGCGCTGGCTCTACACCCCGTGCTACATCGCGATGGGCTGGGCCGCCGTCTTCTTCCTGCCGGACTTCATGCGGACCGGCGGGATCGCGGTACTGGTGCTCGTGGTCGTCGGCGGGCTGCTCTACAGCGCCGGCGGCGTCATCTACGGCATCAAGCGGCCGAACCCCTCACCGCGCTTCTTCGGCTTCCACGAGGTCTTCCACTCGCTGACGCTCGCCGCCTTCGTCGTCCACTACGTCGGCATCTCCCTGGTGGCCTACAACCACAGCTGAGCCCCGCCACCCCCTCCCGTCGACAGGGCCGCGGCTTCCGAGCCGCGGCCCTGTCGCATGCCCCGCCTGCGGACCGGACCGTGAACGGGACGGACCCGCGGACTTGGCCGCCGCCCCCGCCGTTGCCCGACAATGGCGACCATGGCCGCCACCTCCCGTACCCCCTCCTCTACCGCGCCCGGCGCACCGCCCCCGATGGGGCTGCGCGAGCGCAAGAAGCTCAAGACCCGGGTCGCGATCCGGCAGGCGGCGTACCGCCTCATCGAGGAGCAGGGGTACGAGGCCACGACGATCGAGCAGATCGCGGAGGCGGCCGAGGTCTCCCCGAGCACGGTGTTCCGGTACTTCGCGGCCAAGGAGGACATCGTCCTCAGTGACGAGTACGACCCGCTCATGGAGGCCCTCCTCCGCAGCCGTCCGGCGGACGAACCTCCGCTGGAGTCCCTGAGGTTGATCGTGCACGAGGCGCTGACGTCGTTCGTCACCGCCGAGGACGGGGAACTGCGCCGGTGCACCCGGCTGATGGCGGAGGTCCCCGCCGTCCGGGCCAGGATGACGGAGACCATGTCGGACACGGCGAGGATGCTCACCCGGGTGCTGGCCGACCGGAGCGGCCGCAGCGCGGACGACCTGCGGATCCGGGTCTTCGTCGCGGCGGTGCTGGGTGCGCTGCGCGAGGTCGCGCTGTACTGGGGCGAGCACGGCCAGGAGGGCGACCTGCCGGCGATGGCCGACGGGGCGTTCGACGCCCTGGCGGGCGGCCTGCGGCTGTGAGCCGCGTCAGGACCCGTCGCCCCTGAGCGCGCGCGCCAGCACCTGCGGGTCCGTAGTCGGCGCGTCGCACACGAAGTGCCTGCACACGTACGCCGTCGGCACGCCGTCCACCATCGGGCGGTCCGCCAGCAGCGGGAACTCCGATCCGGACGTCTCCCCCGCCGCGACCACCGCGCCGGGTGCCCGCCCCAGCAGGGCCGTACGGTGCATCACGCCGCCGACCGGTCCGGCGACCGCCACCTCGCGCGGGCCGTCGAGCAGCGCCTCGGCCACCGCGAGCCCCCAGCCGATGAACCGCGGCACCTTCGGCCCCAGTGCCTTCACCACACCCAACGCCCCTTCCGCGGCCGTGCGGTGGGGCTCCGATCCGGTGTAGGCGGCGTACGAGAGCAGCGCGCCCGCCGCCGCCGTCCAGCCCGCCGGGGTGGCACTGTCGGTGGGGTCCTGCGGGCGGCGGATCAGCTGCTCGGCGTCGTCCGCCGTGTCGAACAACTGGCCGCCGTCACCGGTGAAGTGCTCCAGCACGATGTCCAGCAGGAAGCCCGCGAACTCCAGCCACACGCCCTCGCCCGTGACGGCCGCCAGCGCGAGGAAGCCCTCCGCGACATCGCCGTAGTCCTCCAGCACCCCCGCGTGCGCTCCGGCGCGGCCGTCCTTGGACGTACGGACCAGCCGGGCGACCGGGCCCATGTGCAGCCGCACCAGCAGGTCCGCCGCCTCGGTGGCTCGCTCGATCAGATCGGGGCGGTCGAAGTACGCCCCCGTCTCGGCGAGCGCGGCGATCGCCAGTCCGTTCCAGGCCGCGACGACCTTGTCGTCCCGCCCGGGCCGCTTGCGCAGCTCACGGGCGGCGAGCAGCCGGGCCCGCACGTCGGCGGCGCGGGCCTCGTCCGTGGCATCCGCCGCCGGGAGCTGGAGCACCGAGGAACCCTCCTCGAAGGTGCCCTCATCACTCACCCCGAAGAGCTCGGCGGCGAAGACGGCATCGCCCTCGCCCAGCACCTCGCGCAGCTGCGCCGGCGTCCAGACGTAGTACGCGCCCTCGACGTGCTTCCCGTCCGCGTCCTCGCTGTCGGCGTCCAGCGCGGAAGCGAAGCCGCCCTCGGCCGTGCGCAGCTCACGGACCATGAAGTCGGCGGTCTCCAGCGCCACCCGGCGGGCCGTCTCCGATCCGGTGGAGCGCCACAGATGGGCGTAGACGCGGCAGAGCAGCGCGTTGTCGTACAGCATCTTCTCGAAGTGCGGGACGACCCACTCGCGGTCCACCGAGTAGCGGGCGAAGCCGCCGCCCAGCTGGTCGTACATCCCGCCCCTGGCCATCGCCTCGCAGGTGCCGGCCGCCATCTGGAGCGCCCCGTCCGACCCGGTGCGGGCGTGGTGGCGCAGCAGGAACTCGACCGTCATCGACGGCGGGAACTTGGGCGCCCCGCCGAATCCGCCGTTCTTCTCGTCGTACTCGCGGGTGAGGCCGAGGAGCGCCTGCGCCAGCTCCGGCTCACCGGGCAGGCCGTCGCCGCCGTGCGCGAGGGAGCGCTCGGACAGATCGCGGACGATGCGTGAGGCGACCTCGCCGACCTCGTCACGGCGGTCGGTCCAGGCCGCCACCACGCCCTCGAGCACCTGGCGGAAGGACGGCAGGCCGTGCCGGGACTCGGGCGGGAAGTACGTGCCGAAGTAGAAGGGCTCCGCGTCCGCGGTGAGGAAGACGGTCATGGGCCAGCCCCCCTGACCGGTCGCCGCCTGCACCGCCTCCATGTACACGGCGTCGACATCGGGACGCTCCTCGCGGTCGACCTTGACCGGCACGAAGTGCGCGTTCACATACTCCGCGACCCCGGCGTCCTCGAAGGACTCATGGGCCATCACATGACACCAGTGGCACGCGCTGTAGCCGACGCTCAGGAGCACCGGGACATCGCGCCGCCGGGCCTCCTCGAACGCCTCGGTCTCCCACGGCCACCAGTCGACGGGGTTGTCCGCGTGCTGGAGGAGGTACGGGGACGTGGCCTGCGCAAGTCGGTTGGGCATACCTCATCCTTGCGCACCGGCCTCCACAGCACCCGCGCGCCACGGGGCGGGGGCGGGAACGAGCAGATGGCGGGGCGGCAACCCCGCGCCCTTCCGAAGTCGGGCGCCCCCACCTCACAGGACAGTAGGCTGAGCCCAACAGCGCCGGAACTGTTGAAGCACCTCGAAGGAGGCACACCATGACCGCCGAGATGGTGACGCCCGCGTGGATGCATACCCAGATCAGCGCGGAGCAGTACGAATCCTGGTCCGAGGAGCAGTGTGCGGGCATCGAGATCGTGGACGGGATGGTCGTCGTGAGCCCGAGCGCCTCCAAGCGCCACAACCGGCTGGCCCGGATCCTGGCCAATGCCCTGGACGCCGCCGCCGGCCCGGACTGGAACGCCGATACGGACTTCGACGTCCGCCTGCAGGACGTTCCCCTGACCAACCGCCGTCCGGACGTCACCGTCTACCGGGCGGAGACCATCGACCTCACGCCCACACGCCCGGAGCACGTACTCCTGGTCGTCGAGGTCGTATCGCCCGGCTCGGAGACCACAGACCGGATCGTGAAGGTGGACCAGTACGCCAAGTCCGGCATCCCCTTCTACTGGCGGGTCGAACAGGCCGCCACCGGCGTCCCGATCATCTACACCTACGTCCTCGACCCCGCCACCAAGGCTTACAGGGACGGCGAGATGTTCACCGGCACGGTGAAGGCCACCGCACCTTTCTCCATCACGGTCGAACTTGGGAACATGTAGAGAACGGAAAAGCCGTCTCGCTTTCGGCGTTTGGCCGGTGGCGACCGCATCGCATTCTTCGCGAACCAATCGGGACTCCCTCTCCCTCCGAAACAGACACGCCAATCGCGGCGGATGCCATGCCGGCTCGATGGGATCACCCATCCGCAACCGGTCAGATTCGATGCAATTTGCGAAATTTGCTTCCTATACCTCCGGTGCGGCCGAGAGGTGAGAGCACGGCCGCGATCAGCAATGCACTGGCGGCGCTGTGCGAACCACGCCTGCGCGGCGATCCGTACGCACCGCTGCCGACCGTGGAACGGGTCGCCGAACGGCTGCGCCCGCGGTGGCCGGCCGCCAACCGGGCCGCCGTGCAGTGGAACATCGACTATCTGGCGGTGAAGCTGCCGCTGGGTGCACGGCGATCTGAAGCCGGGCAACGTGCTGCTGATGGAGGACGGCACGGCACGGCTCGGCGACTTCAACATGGCGGCCGAGCTGGAGGGCACACACGCCTACTCGCCCGCGTTCGCGACGGCCGACTACACCCCGCCCGAACTGCTCTGGTCCGAGGTCGGCGAGCGGGGCATGCAGATCCGGCAGATCGCGGACATCTGGGCGTTCGGGGTACTGGCGCACCTCGTCCTGACCGGTCCGTTCCCGCTGGCGGGCGGCACTCCGCCGGCCCGGCGCAAGACGGTGGCACGCTACGCCCGCGGGGAGGAGGAACTGCGCCGCCCGCTGCTCACGGCGGCGGCCGCCGTACCCGCACCGATCGGTGCCCCTCCGATCGTCGCACCCTCTCGCGCTGACGCGCCGCACACAGGACACTTGAGCGCTACGGCCGATGACACAGCGGCCGTCGTCGTATCCGGAGGGGGACACATATGCGGGACAGCCACCGGGCGGAAGCCGAACGGCTGTTGGTGCGGGCCGTGGAGGAAGAGGTGCGCCGTTCGGGCGGCCGGACCGACCCCGGCACACTGATGGCACGCGGCCGCGTCGCGCTCGACTCGCTGGCTTCCGGGGCGGACGACGAGTACGCGGCGTACACCCGGGCGCTCGACGCCGCGGGGGCCGGACAGCGGCCGCCGGGACAGCGGTTCAGCCGCGCGACGCTGGGAACGCCCTTACTGGTCACCGGAGTTGCCGCGGCCGCCGCCTTCGGCGCGGATGTGGCGCTCGGCACGGCGGCCGGCCTGGCGCTCGGCGCGGGAGCCGTCGTCGCGGTGGCCGGCGCCACCGCCACCGTCGCCAAGGTCACCGTCTCGCACTGGCCGGCCGCGCACCGGCGGGCGGCCGCGGCGGGACAGCCCGGAGGGGCCGAACAGCTGCGGCTGCAGTGGCTGACGGCACTGGAGGTACGGGGCATCCGCCCCTTCCTGGACCAGCAGCGGATGCTCGCAGCCTCGTCCCGCACCCCGGCGAAGAAGGCCGCCGCCAAAGCGCGGACCGCACCGCACCTGCGCGGCGGGGACCGCAGCGCCGCGGCACGCATGCGCTCCCTCCTCGAACAGTCGTTCAGCCATCTGCCCACGTCCGAGGGCCGGTTCGCGGGCCGCCGGGCCGAGCTGGCCCGGATCGCCCAGTGGGTGCACGCGGCCCGCGCGTCGACGGAGACCAAGCCGACGGTCGTGGTGCTGCACGGTGCGCCCGGCGCCGGGCGCACCACACTGGCCGTGCGGGCGGCGCACGATCTGAAGGACCAGTTCCGCGGTGCGTGCGTGGTGGACCTGCGCGGCGGCGCGGACGGCGAGTCGCCCCTGCCGACCCGGGACGCGCTTCTCCATCTGCTGAACCGGCTGGGCGCACCCCGCGAGCAGCTGCTGTTCCGTGAGAGCTCCTCGGCCGATCAGCAGGTGCGCCGGCTCAGCGAGCTGTACCACCAGCATCTGACCGGCACCCCGGTGACGATCGTCCTCGACGACGCGAGCGATGCCGAGCAGGTCCGCACGCTGATCCCGGAACGTTCGGACAGCCTCGTCCTGGTCACCACCCGTGAGCCGCTCGATCTGCCGGACTCCCTTCCGGCCTGGGTGCACCGCCTGGAGGTCGGGGCCCTGGATCCGGCGGGCGCGGAGGAGCTGCTGCGCGAGGCGTCCCAGGAGGAGGAGCACGGGCCGTACGACTACCCGTCGAGCGAGGCCATCGCCGAGCTGTGCGGCGGGCTGCCGCTCGCGCTGCGGATCGCGGGCTCCTCGCTCGGAGCGCGCACCCCGAGCACGCTGGCCGCCGATCTCGCCGCGTACGGGCCGGTACCTCCCGTAGAACGGGCCCTGTGGCTGCGCTACACCGACCAGTCCGAGCAGGCGCGCCGGCTCCTTCGCCGGCTCGCCCTGGCCGGGCGGGCCAGTCTCGGCACGGCGGCGGCCGCCGCGCTGCTCTCCGCCGACGAGCAGGAGGCCGGACGGCTGCTGACGGCCCTGTCCGGGGCCGGCCTGCTGGACCATGTACGGGGCTCTCGCTACCGGCTGCACGATCTCGTACGGGCCTTCGCCCTGGCCCGGCTGCTCGACGAGGAGGAACCGGCCGAGCGCACGGCCGCGCAGGAACGGCTCATCACGAACTACGCGGAGCTGGCCGGTGCGGTGATCCGGATGGTGGACGGCAAGATGTCCACCCGGGCCGGTCAGTTCGGTTCGCACGGATTCGGTTCCCTCGACGCGGCGCTGCGCTGGCTGGACGACGAGTCGAGCTTCATCACCTCCGCGCTGCGGCACTCCGAGGGCGTCGACCAGGGTGCGGTGCTCGCCCTGCTGGGCGCGCTGTGCGACTACTGCCTGCTGCGCGGCGACCTCTACCGGCTGGGCGAGATAAGCGAGTTGACGCAGGCGGTCGACCAGGGGCTGCTGGAGCGTTCGGTGCAGTGGCGCACCGGTATCGCGGCCCGTCAGCTCGGCGAGCTGGACAAGGCCCGCACGACGCTGTCCTCCGTCGTGGGCCTGTACCGCGAGGCGCAGAACGATTCGGGTACGGCGCTGGCGCTCTGCTCGCTCGGCATCACCCTGCACCACCAGGGCAACCTGACGGAGGCGGCGGCGCGGCTGCGCGAGGCGATGGCCCTCCAGTCCTCCGCGGGGCAGGCGGAGGACCGGGCCTGGTCGATGCACGCGCTGGCCGCGGTGGAGCGCGACCGGGCCCACCTGCCCGAGGCGCTGGAGCTCCTGGACGCGGCGCTGGTCCTGCACCGCGAGGGCGAGTCGCTGCACGGGGAGGCGTGGACGCAGTTCCAGCTGGGTCAGGTGCTGCTGCGGATGGGCGATGTGGAGCGGGCCGAGCTCGCGCTGCGTACGGCCCTGGAGCTGTACGGGCGGACCCGGGACGAGCGGGGCGAGGCGTGGGCGCTGACCCAGCTGGCCCGGGCGCGGCTGCTGGACGGCGATCCCTCCCCGGCGGTCGAGCAGCTGAGCGCGGCCCTGTCCCGCCACCGCGACAGCGAGGACGCCCGGGGTGAGGCGTGGACGCTCTACTACCTGGGCCAGGCCCTGGAGGAGGCCGGCGACACCGATCAGGCGGTACGGCAGCTGGAGCGGGCCCGCACGATGTTCTCGCGGATGCGGGACGTGTACGGGCTGGCGTGCGCCCGGCACCACTCGGGCCGGGTCACCCGCGACCAGCGGGCCGCGCAGACGGGGAACCTGCGCAATTCCGGTTTCGCCCGTCAGCTGCTGGTCGACGCGCGGGCGGACTTCCGGCGCATCGGCGTCGCCCACGGGGAGGCGTGGACGTGTCTGGAGCTGGCCCTGATCGACGCGGGCAACCAGCGTGCGCCGCAGGCCCTGGAGCTGTGCGGCGAGGCGGCGGCGCTGTTCGACTCGTACGGCGACGCGCGGGGCGGCGACTGGGCCCGCTTCCTGCGCTGCACGCTGCTGCCGTACGCGTCACCGGGCGGCATCGAGGTGGGCTCGGTGGTGGCCCAGCAGGAACTGGCCGACCTGATCGCGGCCGGCCATCCGACCCGGGACGGCAAGGTGGAGGACTGCGCGGAGGCGTTCCGGGTGATCCTGAACCGTGGGGTGACCCTGGAGGACGGCTGGCAGGCCTGGCACCTGGGCCTGACCCCGACCCGCCAGGCCCGAGAAATCATGGGCGTACAAGTCCCACCGAGGCCATAACCCCCGAGCCCACCCAAGCCGAATCAAGCCCACCCGGCCACATCAAGCCCACCCGGCCACACCGAGCCCGCCCGGCCACATCAAGCCCGCCCGGCGATTGAGGGCATCCTTCAACCCACCCCGGCCAAAACAAGCCCGCCCGGCGATTGAGGGCATCTCCAGCCCGTCCGGCGCTTGAGGACACCCCGGCAACCCGGGGCGGGGGCACCGGTCACCCGGCACCCCCGCCCCACCACCTACTTCCGCTTCGCGGAATCCGCAGCCCCGGACTCCACACCCTCCGCGGCGAGCGCCGCGTCCGGCGCCTCCTCGAAGTCGACCCGGCCCATGTGCCGGTTCATCGACTTCATCAACAGCCACACGCCCACGGCGAGCGCCGCGAAGACGAGGAAGCCGAGGACCCCGGGGGTCACCTTGTTCTTGTCCAGTTCCTCGGCGAGCGGAACGAGGTGCGTCAGTGCCTGAGTCGCGTACATATCAGGCATTGTCGCGGATGCCCGCGAAGAGGTCGCTCTCGGGGAGGGAGGTATCGACGAGAGACTTCGCCAGCTCGTACTCCTCGGTCGGCCAGACCTCCCGCTGGATGTCCATCGGAACGCGGAACCAGCCGCCGTCCGGGTCGATCTGCGTGGCGTGCGCGATCAGCGCCTTGTCGCGGATCTCATAGAAGTCCGCGCACGGAACATGCGTGGTCAGCGTGCGCTCGGCGCGCTCGAACTCCTTCCAGCGCTCCAGCCAGTCCCCGTACGGGGACTCCATGCCCCGGGCCAGCAGCGCCTCGTGCAGGGCGACGGTGCGCGGCTTGTTGAAGCCCTGGTTGTAGTAGAGCTTCTGCGGCGTCCAGGCGGGGCCGAACTCCGCCTCGGGGAACTTCTCGGTGTCCGCGGCGCCCTCGAAGGCGATCATCGAGATCGTGTGGGTCATGATGTGGTCGGGGTGCGGGTAGCCCCCGTTCTCGTCGTACGTGGTGATGACCTGCGGCCGGAACGCGCGGATCTTCGCGACAAGACGCCCCGCCGCCACGGTCTCGTCCTCCAGCGCGAAGCAGCCCTCGGGCAGCGGCGGCAGCGGGTCGCCCTCGGGGAGCCCGGAGTCGACGAAGCCGAGCCACTCCTGCTTGACGCCCAGGATCTCCCGGGCCTCGTCCATCTCCTTCTTGCGGACCTCGTGGATGTTCTCCTCGATGTACGCGTCGCCCTGGAGTTTCGGGTTGAGGATGGAGCCGCGCTCGCCTCCCGTGCAGGTCACCACCAGCACGTCCACCCCCTCGGACACGTACTTGGCCATGGTGGCCGCACCCTTGCTCGACTCGTCGTCGGGGTGGGCGTGCACGGCCATCAGTCGAAGCTGCTCAGTCAAGACTCGATCCTCAGTGATTGGTCGCCATCAAGGTGCCGTCCCGCAGGGACGTCGGTGTGGGGTGGCGGTCGGGTGGCGGTAGGACGGCTTCTATAGTGACCGAACCGGGGGGTGGAAAATTCCTCGATCCCCGGTACGGGAGGAACGATCATGACGGCGGTGCGCGAGGCGCTTCCCGAGAACCGCTACGGCCGCTCCGCGGACCAGCGCGCGGACCGCAAGCTCAAGATCATCGGCTCGGTCCTGGGCGTCGCCCTGCTGGGCGTGGTCGGCTGGATCGGGTACGACTACGTGGGCGGCAAGGGCCTCAGCGCCGAGATGATCAAGTTCAAGGTCGTCTCGGACAGCCGCGTCGAGGTGCACCTGGAGGTCCGCAAGGACCGGGACGCCAAGGGCTACTGCACGCTCCGCTCGCTGAGCGAGGAGGGTGCGGAGGTGGCCCGCAAGGACTTCCGCTTCGACGGGGACACCGACCGGATCGACCAGGTCCTCACCCTGCGTACGACATCCAGGGCGACCGCCGTCGAGCTGCTGGGGTGCACGGACGACGGCGGGGCGTCACGTTGACCGCCGCACGCACGTCCTGACCCGCACATACCCGCGCTGACCTGCGGCTCGACAGTCTCAGCCGTTTACCTTCTCCCCCTTTTCCCGGCGAATTGTTAGGCTCGTGGTTTCGCCCACCCGTAGGAGCACATGCTTCCGGGTAGGGCGATGCTTTGTATTCCCAGTACCGACGAGGAGCACCCTGTGACCCAGACCAGCGAAAACGTCACCTGGCTCACGCAGGAGGCGTACAGCCAGCTCAAGACCGAGCTGGAGTACCTGTCTGGTCCCGCGCGCACGGAGATCGCCGTCAAGATCGCGGCGGCCCGTGAGGAGGGCGACCTGCGTGAGAACGGCGGGTACCACGCGGCCAAGGAGGAGCAGGGCAAGATGGAGCTCCGGGTGCGCCAGCTGACCCAGCTCCTGGAGCACGCGAAGGTCGGCGAGGCGCCGGCCGACGACGGCGTGGTCGAGCCCGGCATGGTCGTGACGATCGCCTTCGACGGCGATGACGACGACACGACGACCTTCCTGCTGGCCTCCCGCGAGTACGCGAGCTCGGACATCGAGACGTACTCCCCGCAGTCCCCGCTCGGCAGGGGCGTGAACGGCAAGAAGATGGGCGAGAACGCGGACTACGAGCTGCCGAACGGCAAGATCGCCACGGTGAAGATCCTTTCGGCGAAGCCGTACTCCGGCTGATCCGCACAGCTCGCACAGGAGCCCCGGCCGCATGGCGGCCGGGGCTCCTGCGTGCGCTCAGACGGCCACCGAGCGGTACTTGCGCACCGCCAGGGTCCGGAAGACCATGATGATCAGCACCGACCAGATCAGCGAGGCCCACACCGGGTGCTGCATCGGCCAGGCGTCGGACGTCGACACGCCGGGGTTCCCGAAGAGCACCCGGCACGCCTGGACGGTCGCGCTGAACGGGTTCCAGTCGGCGATCGGCTGGAGCCAGCCGGCCATCTGGCTGGAGTCCACGAAGGCGTTGGAGATGAACGTCACCGGGAACAGCCAGATCAGCCCGCCGGAGGTGGCCGCCTCCGGGGTACGGACGGACAGGCCGATCAGCGCGCCGATCCAGGAGAAGGCGTAGCCGAGCAGCAGGAGCAGTCCGAACGCGCCCAGCGCCTTGGGGATGCCCTCGTGGATGCGCCAGCCGACGATCAGGGCGACGATCGTGAGGACCAGCACGGTGAACATGGTCTGGACGAGGTCGGCCAGCGTGCGGCCGGTGAGCACGGCGCCGCGCGCCATGGGCAGCGAGCGGAACCGGTCGACGAGCCCCTTGTGCATGTCGTCGGCGATCCCGGCCCCCGCCCCGGCCGTGGCGAAGGTGACGGTCTGCGCGAAGATCCCGGCCATCAGGAAGTTCCGGTAGACGACGGGGTCCGTCGAACCGGCGATGTTCATGGAACCGCCGAACACATAGCTGAACAGCACCACGAACATGATCGGCTGGATGAGCCCGAAGAGCACCACTTCGGGAATCCGGGTCATCCGGATCAGGTTCCGCCGGGCCATGACCAGCGAGTCCCGGACGGACTGGCCGATGCCGCCGCGGCCGCGGGGCAGGGGTACTGAGGTCGTCTCGGTAACGGCACTCACTTCTCTGCCTCCGTCCGGGCGGCGGGCTGCGCGCCGCTCCCGTTCTCCTCGGCCCTCTCCTGCTCGGCCGCGTGGCCGGTGAGGGAGATGAACACGTCGTCGAGGGTGGGTCGGCGCAGCCCGATGTCGTCGATCTCCACGCCCCGGGCGTCGAGGTCGCGGATGACCTCGGCGAGCAGCTTGGCGCCGCCGTCGACCGGGACGGTCAGTTTGCGCATGTGCGGGACGACGGCGACCTCGCCCTTGCCCAGGTGGGCGAGCACCTCGCGGGCCGGGTCGATCTGGTCGCGCTGCTGGACGACGACCTCGACGCGCTCGCCGCCGGTGCGGGCCTTGAGCTGGTCGGAGGTGCCGCGGGCGATGACGAGTCCGTGGTCGATCACGCAGATGTCGTGGGCGAGACGGTCGGCCTCCTCCAGGTACTGCGTGGTCAGCAGCAGGGTCGTGCCACCGGCGACGAGCTCCTCGATGACCTCCCAGAGCTGCTGCCGGTTGCGCGGGTCGAGGCCGGTGGTCGGCTCGTCCATGAACATGACCGGCGGGGAGACGACGAGCGCCGCCGCGAGGTCGAGGCGGCGGCGCATGCCGCCGGAGTAGGTCTTGGCGGTGCGGTCGGCCGCGTCGGCGAGGTTGAACCGCTCCAGCAGCTCCACGGCCCTGGCCTTCGCGTCGCGCGCCGTCATCTGGTAGAGCTGGCCGACCATCTGCAGGTTCTCGCGGCCGGTCAGGTACTCGTCGACGGCGGCGAACTGGCCGGAGAGGCCGATCGAGCGCCGCACCTCGTCGGGATTCTTCAGTACGTCGATGCCCGCGACGAAGGCGCTGCCGCTGTCGGGCATGAGCAGCGTCGTGAGGACGCGTACGGCGGTCGTCTTGCCGGCCCCGTTGGGGCCGAGAAGTCCGAGGACGGTGCCTTCCGGCACGTCGAGATCGACGCCGCCGAGTGCGGTGACGTCACCGAAGGTCTTCACCAGACCTTCGGCGTAGATGGCGCCTGGCATACGGGATTCCCCCAGTACGTTCGGGTGACTTCCTCACAAATCCTAGATTTGCCCCAGTTTCCGCGCCCGGCGAACACGCGAAGCGAACGCGCGTGCGGCTCGGGCCGGACGCGGGAACAGTAACGCGATACATCGCGACTGACAAGCAGTCAGGCCATCACGCGATAGCCCGCCCCGCGCAGCGCCGCGGCGACCTCCTCGCAGTGCTCCGGCCCCTTGGTCTCCAGGTGCAGCTCCACCTCGGCCTCGGTGAGTCCGAGCCGGGGATCGGTGCGCACATGGCTCACGTCCAGGACGTTGGCATCGGCCACCGAGAGCACGCCGAGCATGGTCGCCAGCGCGCCGGGGCGGTCCGTCAGGCGCAGCCGCAGGCTCAGATAGCGGCCGGCCGCCGACATGCCGTGGGTGAGGATGCGCTGCATCAGCAGCGGGTCCACATTGCCGCCGGAGAGCAGGGCCACCACCGGCCCGCGGAACGACTTCGGGTCGCTGAGCAGCGCCGCCACCGGGCTCGCCCCGGCCGGCTCCACCACCATCTTGGCCCGCTCCAGGCAGAGCAGCAGGGCGCTGGAGAGCTCGTCCTCGGAGACCGTACGGACCTCGTCGACCAGCTCCTGGACCAGGCCGAACGGCACATCGCCGGGGCGCCCCACCTTGATGCCGTCCGCCATCGTCTGGAGCGAGCCGATCGACACGGGGTGGCCGGCGGCCAGCGAGGGCGGGTAGCAGGCCGCGCCCGCCGCCTGCACGCCGACGATCCGCACCTCGGGCCGGATCGCCTTCACCGCCACCGCGATCCCGGCCGCGAGCCCGCCGCCGCCGATGCCGACGACGATCGTGCGCACCTCGGGGCACTGCTCCAGGATCTCCAGGCCGACCGTGCCCTGTCCGGCGATGATGTCCGGGTGGTCGAAGGGGTGGATGAAGACCGCGCCGGTCTCGTGCGCGTACTCCTGCGCCGCGGCCAGCGTCTCGTCGACGACATGGCCGTGCAGCCGCACCTGCGCCCCGTACTCGCGGGTCGCGGCGACCTTCGGCAGCGGCGCCCCGACCGGCATGAAGACCGTCGACCGTACGCCGAGCAGTGCAGACGCGAGCGCGACACCCTGCGCATGATTGCCTGCGCTCGCGGCGACGACGCCGGCCGCCCGCTCGACCGGGGACAGACCGGAGATCCGTACGTACGCGCCCCGCAGTTTGAACGAGCCGGTCCGCTGCAGGTTCTCGCACTTGAACCGGACCGGCGCGCCCACCAGGGCGGACAGATGACGGCTGCCCTCCAGCGGGGTGACCCTGGAGACCCCGGAGAGCATCTTCTGCGCCCCCCGTACGTCATCGAGGATCAGCGGGGGGAAGCGGCTGGGCGGCGCGAAGTTCATACCGTAAGTCTTGCAGTCACAACGGGTCGCGGCCGCCGCTCGTGGTGCCGTCCTGCGCCGATGTCCGCAGGTTTGTGCAGCACTGGTACGCGTTGCCCCGGCGCCGCGTACTCTGTCCCCCACCCATCCGACACCGCACGAAGAGAGCCCCCGGCCATGCCCCCTCAGGACATGACGACTGCCGCGTCTCCTTCCGGGGGCGCCGCCCCGGAGAACCCGGGTCACGACCACCTTCTCGACGCCCTTCAGCACCAGGTGGCGGTCTTCGCCCGACGTGCCGAGCAGACCCGCCTCGGCGGTGTCGGCCAGGTGCGCAACTCCATGGACCGGGCCGCGTATCTGCTGCTCAACCGGCTCGACCGGGAGGGCCCCATGGGCGTCAAGGCACTGGCCGCCGGGATGGGGATCGACTCGTCGACCGTGACCCGGCAGGTCGCGCCGCTCGTGGACACCGGTCTGGTCAAGCGCACCTCGCATCCGGAGGACGGCCGCGCGGTCGTGCTCCAGCTGTCCCCGCGCGGACAGGCGCGGCTGGACGAGGTCCGGGCCTCGCGGCGCGAGCTGATGAACCAGGTGACGGACGAGTGGAGCGAGGACGAGCGGGACACGTTCTGCGCGCTGCTCACCCGCTTCAACACGGCGCTGGCCGCGCGCCAGACGGCGAACCAGGCCCCGGCCGCGGGATAGCCCGGCCCGGCGGGTCCCCGGGGGTTGACCCGGGGGCCGCGGAGCGCTCGGATTGAACTCGTGCAAGAGCGCCATGCGGGCCGACAGCGGCGCCGCGCCCGGGAGTTCGAGGCCTTCGTGGCGGGCGCGGCAGGCCGCCTGCTGCACACCGCCACGCTCCTGACCGCCGAACCCGTCGAGCCGCCCGGCGCGAACGAGCGCGCGCAGCGGCTCCTGACCACGGCTCTGGCCCGTACGTACGCGGGCTGGGACCGGTTGCACGGCGAGGATCCGTACGACCGCACCCGGCAGGATCTGGCCACCCGCTTCGCCCGGGACGCCTGGCGCCATCGCCGGCCGCGCGGCGGGCTGCTGGACCGGCTGACCCCGCAGGAACGCCTGGTCCTGGTACTGCGCCTGTACGAGGGGGTCCCCGAGGAACAGACCGCGGCGCTGCTCGGGCTGCCGGCGGACCGGGTCCGTGCGATCTGCAACCGCTCGGTGGCCACGATGCGCGGCACCCGGAAGCCGACCGTACGGCGGGGACTCACCGGGCCCCTGGGGGCCGCGCCGTGAGCGGCACCGGACGCAAGGTGGACGAGGTCCGGCGCATGCTGGAGGGCCCGCACCCGCAGGTGCCCGCCGAACTGGCGGCGCGGGCGGCGGAGCGCGGCGGGCGGCTGCTGCGCCGCCGGCGGATCCTGCGCCGGGTGTGGCTGCTGACGGCGGCCGCGGCGGTCGTGGCGTTCACGGTGTGGGCGGTGGTGGTCCAGCCCTGGCAGGTGCCGCCCGCCGAGACGACGCCGCCGCTGAACGGCTGGTAGGAGCGGTTCGCCGGGTCCGTGGATCTTTCCTTGATTCGCGCGGATCTATCCTGGAGTGGAGTGCCTCGCGACTGGGGGGAACCGGCCTAGGAGGCTGTGATGACCAGGAAGATCGCTGACTGCCGCAAGTATCCGAGCGTGTCGAACTGCTCGCTGACGATCTCCGGCGAGGAGGAGGAAGTCGTGCGGGCGGCGACCGAGCACGCGGTGTCCGTCCATGAGCACACCGACAGCCCCGAGCTCCGGGAGCAGGTCAGGGCCTCGCTGGAGGACGAGAAGGCGGCTGTCTGAGACGGCCGGGCCACCCGGGTCCGGGACCGGTTCGCCCGGTCCCGGACCCGCGTACGCTGCTGCTCGCGCTCGGCTAGCCGAGCGCCTGCGTCAGATCGGCCAGCAGGTCGTCGGCGTTCTCGATGCCGACGGAGAGCCGGACCAGGTCGGCGGGGACCTCGAGCGGGGAGCCCGCGGTCGAGGCGTGCGTCATCCGGCCCGGGTGCTCCAGGAGGGACTCGACGCCGCCGAGCGACTCACCGAGCGTGAAGAGCTTCGCGCGGTTGCAGACCTCGACCGCCGCCTCCTCGCCGCCCGCGACGCGGAAGGACACCATCCCGCCGAACGCCTTCATCTGCTTGGCGGCGACCTCGTGGCCCCGGTGCTCGGGCAGCCCCGGGTAGAGGACGTGGGTGACCTTGGGGTGGCGGGTCAGCAGGTCGGTGACCTTGGTGGCGTTCTCGGTGTGCCGGTCCATCCGGACGGCGAGGGTCTTGATGCCGCGCAGCACCAGCCAGGCGTCGAACGGCCCGGCGACGGCGCCCATCGCGTTCTGGTGGTAGGCCAACTCATCCGACAGGTCCGGGTCGTTGACGATCAGCGCACCGCCGACGACGTCCGAGTGGCCGCCCATGTACTTGGTGGTGGAGTGCACGACCACGTCGGCGCCCAGGGCGAGGGGCTGCTGGAGGTACGGGCTGGCGAAGGTGTTGTCGACGACCAGCCGCGCACCCGCCGCACGGGCGACCCCGGCGACCGCCGCGATGTCGGTGATGCCGAGCAGCGGGTTGGACGGGGTCTCCACCCAGACCGCCTTGGTGCGCGGGGTGATCGCCGCCCGTACCGCCGCCACGTCCGATGTGTCGGCGACCGAGAACTCCACGCCCCAGCGCGAGGCGACCTTCGCGAACAGCCGGAACGTGCCGCCGTAGGCGTCGTTCGGGATGACCACGTGGTCGCCGGGGGTCAGCAGCGTACGGAGCAGGCAGTCCTCGGCGGCGAGCCCGGACGCGAACGCGAGCCCGCGGCGGCCGCCCTCCAGGGCAGCGAGGTTCTCCTCCAGGGCGGTGCGCGTCGGGTTGGCGCTGCGGCTGTACTCGTAGCCGCCGCGCAGCCCGCCCACGCCGTCCTGCTTGTACGTGGACACCTGGTAGATGGGCGGGACGACGGCGCCGGTGAGGGGATCGGCGGTGTTTCCCGCATGGATCGCAAGAGTCTCGAAGCTGTGCTGGTCGCTCATGGGGCACGAGCGTAGTTCGTCTCGAGGGCCCTCACGGAGCACCTGGCCGTCCGGTGACAATGGGGGCATGGAGATTCTGCTGTTCCTGCTCGCGCTGTGCGTTCTCACCGCCGTCGTCGGCCCCTATGTGCGGCGCCGTCGCGGTGGCATCCGTCAGGTGGCGCCCGGTTCCCCCGACGCCGCCGACCCGGACACCTACGGGTTCCTGCGCCAGGAGGAGCTCGACATCCGGACGCCGGGCCCGGACCAGGATCTCCTCGACGTACTGGAAGTCGTGCAGAACACCCAGGAGTGGCGGGCCGCGTCCCAGCTGCTGTCCGGGACGCCGAAGGACGGTGAGGTGCGGTGGCAGCGGGTGCAGGCGTTCGCCGGTGCCGCTTCGCTGGAGCTGATGCAGCGGCCGGGCGTCGGCGGGGCGTGGCTGCGCAAGTGGCGGGCCGAGGCGCCGAAGGACGCGGGCGGTGCGGCCGTGCACGCGGAGTTCCTGGTCCAGCAGGCGTGGCGTTCCTCCACGGCGGGCACGGACGACTTCCGGATCATTCTGGAGGAGGCCCGTACGGTCGTCGGCGAGGCGGCCCTGCTGGCGCCGGGCGACCCGGTGCCTTACATCGTGGAGCTGGCCGTCGCGCGCGGACTGGGCTACTCCCACGAGGAGTTCGACCAGCTCTGGGCGAAGATCATCGACCGGGCGCCGGCGCACATGGGCGCGCACATCGCGGCGCTGCACTTCTGGTGCGAGAAGTGGCACGGATCGCGTGAGGAGGCCGACCGCTTCGCGACCGCTGCGGCCGCCCGTGCCCCGCAGGGCTCGCTGCTGGCGGCGCTGCCGCTGTTCGCGGTGTACGAGCACCTGCCCGAGGTCAATCTGGTGCAGGGCTTCTACCGGAGCCTGGTGGTGACGAAGGCGGTCGAGGGCGCGATGTTCGCGGTGCACGCGGCCCGGGCCGACGACCCGATGCTCGCGCACGTCCGCCATCTCCTGGTGCTGTTCCTGGTCCGGATGGAGCGCTGGTCGGAGGCGATGAACCAGCTGATCCACATCGACGGCCACGTGGGCGCCCTGCCGTGGACGGAGAGCTCGGACCCGGCCGCCGAGTACACCGTGTACCGGGCCCTGGCGGTCGCGGGCTACGAGGCGAACGGCGGCAGCCCGGCGACGCTGCTGCGGTAGCGGAGGGCTCCCGCGGCCGCCGGTGTGCGACCGTGGGAGCGACGTACCCCTGATTCGTCTGATTCCTCTGATTCCCCGGCAAGGAACGGTGTTCCCGTGGCACGACTGATACCCCTGGCCCTGATCGGTCTCGGCCTCTACTTCTGGTTCAAGGCCCGCAAGCGGGCCGCCGCCTATGTCGAGGCCGCCGAGTCGGACGACGGCACGCCCCGCGCCTGAGCTCCGGGGCCGGAATCCGCGGGGTTCCCGGTGCGTTGTACGGACAGCACGCCGACCCACGAGGAGCCCCCGCATGTTCCTGCACCGCCGCACCCCGCAGCTCCCCACCCCGGAGGAGGCCCTGCGCGGCCGCCCCACTCCGGAATTCACCGTCCCGTCCCGCCACACGGTCCTGGGCAACCCGCTGCTCGGCCCGTACCCGGAGGGTCTGGAGGTCGCGGACTTCGCGATGGGCTGTTTCTGGGGCGCCGAGCGCAAGTTCTGGCAGACGGACGGCGTCTGGACGACGCTCGTCGGCTACCAGGGCGGCTATACGGAGAACCCCGCGTACGAGGAGGTCTGCTCCGGCCTGACCGGGCACACCGAGGCCGTGCGCGTCGTCCACGACCCGAAGACCGTCACGTACAACCAGCTCCTGAAGCTCTTCTGGGAGTCCCACGACCCGACCCAGGGCTTCCGCCAGGGCAACGACGTGGGCACCCAGTACCGCTCCGCCGTCTACACCCACTCCCCCGAGCAGGCCGCGGCCGTGGCGGCCTCCCGCGAGGCGTACCAGAAGGTCCTCACGGCCTCCGGCCACGGTGAGATCTCCACGGAGATCCTCCCGGCGGAGGGCCGCCCGTTCTGGCCGGCCGAAGCAGCGCACCAGCAGTACCTGGACAAGAACCCGGCGGGCTACTGCGGAATCGGCGGCACGGGCGTCTCGTGCCCGATCGGTGTGGCCCGGGCCGACGGCTGATCCGGTTACCCTCGCTGCGACATGACCGGCGAGGGTGGGGGCAGCATGCGCGACAACCGTACGGACAGACCGGCGACCCCCTCGTTGAGCGGCCGCCCCTGGTGGGCCGCGAACGAGGGCCTGGCGTTCCTGCTGGAGCTGGCCGCGCTGGCCTGCCTGTGCTGGTGGGGGTTCACCGCCGGTGACGGCCTGGCCGTGCACCTGCTGCTCGGAATCGGGCTGCCCGCCGTCGCCATCGCCCTGTGGGGCACCTTCGCCGCACCCCGCGCCCGGATCCGGCTGCCGCTCGCTGGCGTGCTCGCCGTCAAGGCCGTGGTGCTCGGCGGTGGCGCGCTCGCGCTGTACGGGGTGGGGCACCCGGTCGCGGCGGTGGTCATGGCCGTGGTGGTCGTGGTGAACACGGCGCTGGCGGAGACGTTCCGGCGCAGGCCGGCGGCGGAGGGGCAGGGCGGGCCTGCTTGAACGACAGTTCCAAGGGGCGGCCGCGCTCCGGAGCCGGCCCGGGCCGGCCCTCACACGGGCCCGGGACGCGCATGCGTCCCGGGCCCGTGTGAGGGCACCGGGGAACCGGTCAGATCAGGCCCTGCGCCAGCATCGCGTCCGCGACCAGTTCGAAGCCGGCGATGTTCGCGCCGACCACGTAGTTGCCGGGGCTGCCGTAGCGCTCCGCCGTGGTGTAGCAGGAGTCGTGGATGTGCCGCATGATCTCCGCGAGCCGCTCCTCCGTGTGGGCGAAGGTCCAGGAGTCGCGCGAGGCGTTCTGCTGCATCTCCAGGGCGCTGGTGGCCACGCCGCCCGCGTTGGCCGCCTTGCCGGGGGCGAAGGCAACACCGGCTTCCTGGAGGACGCGGACGGCCTCGGGGGTGGTGGGCATGTTGGCGCCCTCGGCGACCGCCTTCACGCCGTTGCGCACGAGGGTCAGGGCGTCGGCCTCGTGG
Organism: Streptomyces sp. NBC_00876; assembly: GCF_045207435.1. NCBI lineage: Bacteria > Bacillati > Actinomycetota > Actinomycetes > Kitasatosporales > Streptomycetaceae > Streptomyces > Streptomyces sp. NBC_00876. The sequence continues at coordinate 5,394,572 of NZ_CP108800.1, read as the reverse complement.
AGTTCGTTCTGCGTGGCACAGGGCAGGGCCACGTCGCAGGGGACGTTCCAGACGCCGGGGCCGGGGACGAAGACGGCCTGGCCGGCACGGCGTTCGGCGTACTCCGAGACGCGGCCGCGGCCGGTCTCCTTGATCTCCTTGAGCAGGGCGAGGTCGATGCCCTTCTCGTCCACGACGTAGCCGTCGGAGTCGGAGCAGGTCACGACCGTGGCGCCGAGCTGCTGGGCCTTCTCGATCGCGTAGATCGCGACGTTGCCCGAGCCGGAGACGGCGATGCGCTGGCCGTCGAGGGATTCGCCGCGGCTGCGGAGCATTTCGGCGGTGAACAGGACGCAGCCGTAGCCGGTCGCCTCCGTGCGCGCCTGGGCGCCGCCCCAGCCGAGGCCCTTTCCGGTGAGGACGCCGGACTCGAAGCGGTTGGTGATCCGCTTGTACTGGCCGAAGAGGTAGCCGATCTCGCGGCCGCCCACACCGATGTCACCGGCGGGGACGTCGGTGTACTCACCGAGGTGGCGGTGGAGTTCGGTCATGAACGACTGGCAGAACCGCATGATCTCGGCGTCCGAGCGGCCCTTCGGGTCGAAGTCCGCGCCGCCCTTGCCGCCGCCGATGGGCATACCGGTGAGGGCGTTCTTGAAGATCTGCTCGAAGCCGAGGAACTTCACGATGCCGAGGTTGACCGAGGGGTGGAAGCGCAGCCCGCCCTTGTACGGGCCGAGCGAGCTGGAGAACTCGACCCGGAAGCCGCGGTTGACGTGGATGTCGCCGGAGTCGTCCGACCACGGCACACGGAAGATGAGCTGGCGCTCTGGCTCGCATATCCGCTCGATGATCCGGGCGTCCACGAACTCCGGCCGCTGGGCCAGCACCGGGCCGAGCGTCTCCAGGACCTCGCGTACGGCCTGGTGGAACTCCATCTCGCCCTGGTTGCGCCGGAGGATCTCCGCGTACAGCGGCTCGATGACGCGGGTGTCGGCGGCGTGCGGAGTTGCGGAGTCAGGGGTGGCCGTCATCTGATCAAAACCTTCCATGGGTCGGCTCATGCGCGAAGGCGCCCCCGTCCCGAGGGGCGCCAGGTCCCCCCTCCCCATTGAGGGCGTCGCCCAGACATCACGCATACCGTGCTCACGAAAGCGACGAACAGAACCGTTGTGGCCTACCGAGTGTCCCAGCGGGACCGCCTCATGCTCCACGGCATCCACATGGTGATCCCGTGACCCCGCACGCCGACGGCCCGCAACGGCCTTGCCGCAGCCCGCTTCCCGGCCGGAACGACCGGCCGGGGCCGGGGGCACCCACCGCCCGAAGTGGCGAACCTCACAGTGGGGCGAGGGCTGTTGTGAGGTCGCACGGGAGATCGCCGGGCCCGCGTCCTCGATGCCGTTACGCCCCCAGCGCCGCCGCCGCCCGCATCACGGCCGCCGTCGCGGCGGCGTCGTAGTCCGGTGCGACGCCTTCCACGAGCACCACGTCGCCCGCCATGTTCCGGGTCCGCAGCGGCAGCAGCTCCAGGTAGGCGGGCGAGGCGTACCAGGCGCGGGCCGCCTCGACGGACGGGAAACCGACGATGACCAGAGCCCCGGGCCAGTCCCCCTCGACGATCTCGACCGGGGTGTTGTGCACCAGGAAGCGGCCGCCGTACGGGTCCATCGTCGACTGGATGCGCTCGATGTAGCTGAGCACCTCCTCGTTGGGCAGGCCTTCGGGGTGCAGGTGCGCAATCACGTAAGCGGTCATGGTCTCGCCCTCCGGGCTTCCGGTTGTGCGTCGGCTGGTGGACTCCATGCTGCCGAGGAGCGCCGGCGGCGTCGATTACCCGTGGGGTAATGCGGCTCAGTGCGCGGTCCCGGCCCACGGTGACGGGTAATCAGACATGATTCCGCTATGACGCCTTCACGGGGGAACCGCAGAGTCCGGCATTCTCGTACCCCGTACGAGCCGGCGCCGCCCGCCGGGCCTTCCTTAACCGGGTACGGCCTGCCCCGGACGGGCTACGGGCCGGTCGCGGCGGAGCGGCCCGGAACGCGCACGCCGCCGCGGGCCGGGGAGATGCGCCGGTATCTGGCCGTGGGACTCGACTGCTACCTGTGCCTGGTCACCAGCGGGCTGCTGGTCCGGCCTTACGTGGATTCCGCGACCGTTCCCCAGGCCGTCGCCCTGCTCATCGGACCGGTGCTCGCCCTGTCGTTCGTCAACCAGGTGGTGCTCACCGCGGTCGTGGGAGCGGGCGCGGGGAAGCTGATCATGGGGATCCGGGTGGTGAGCCTGCCGGACGCGGGGCGTCCCGGCCCGGGGCGACTGGTGCGGCGCTGGATCCACGGGCTGTGCTGGCTGCCGTTGCAGCCCTGGTACGGGCTGCGCGCCCATCTCGCCAGGACCGCGGGCGAGGGCGGCCCCGGCCCGCGGACGGCCTGCGAGGAGGTTGTCCCGCACACCGACCCGCTCGGCCTGCGCCAGGTCCGCCGCAGCGATCTCCTGGCGCACCGCCGGGCCGTCGCCGGGCGCGCGGTCTGAGCCGGCGGACCGCGGTGCGGGCCCGCCGGCCGGGATGACAGCCGTACGAACGCGCCCTAGGCGGCGGCGTTCTCCGTGATGGTGACCTTGCCCTTGCGGATGGTGGCCAGCCGCGGCGCGCGGCGGGCGATCGCGCTGTCGTGGGTGACCATGATGAAGGTGAGCCCGTGCTCCTTCCACATGGTCTCCAGCACCTCCATGATCTCGTCGCGCATCGACTCGTCGAGGTTGCCGGTGGGCTCGTCGGCGAGCAGCACCTTGGGCTGCTTGACCAGGGCCCGCGCGATCGCCACCCGCTGCTGCTGGCCGCCGGACATCTCGCCGGGCAGATGGCTGAGCCGTTCGCCGAGCCCGACCGAGTCGAGCGCCTCGGCGGCTCTTCTGCGCCGCTCGGACGCCTTGCCGCCGAGCGGGACGAGGGCGGTCTCGACGTTCTCCTGGGCGGTGAGCGTCGGGATGAGGTTGAAGCTCTGGAAGACGAAGCCGATGTTCTGGGCCCGCACCTTGGTGAGCTTGGCCTCGCTGAGCCCGGCCAGGTCCACGCCGTCGAGTTCGACGCTGCCGGCCGTGGGACGGTCCAGGCCGCCGAGCATCTGGAGCAGCGTGGACTTCCCGCCGCCGGTGGGGCCCTGGATGACCAGGCGGCCGCCGTCCTCGATCGTCAGATCGATGCCGGCGAGCGCGTGGACGGTGGCCTTGCCGCGCTTGTAGTGCTTGGTGACGCCTTGAAGCGTGTACATGGGTCAACTCCTGCTGAACGATGATCGCGGGTCCCGGCGGACGCCTCGCGGGTCGCGGGCCGTACGGGGGACGACGGCGGGGTGCGGGACTGCCCGGGTGCCGGGCATCGCGCGACGGGTTACTCGACGCGGCGCAGCGCGTCGGCGGGGCGCAGCCGGGAGGCGCGCCAGCCGCCGAAGGCGCCCGCGATCAGCCCGCCCGCCACGGCCAGCGCGACGGCGATCAGGATGGTGGAGAGGGAGACGGGCGCGGTCAGCGCGATGTCGAGGGCCTTGGAGGCGGTCTGCCGGCCGGGGCCGCCCATCATCGCGCCGCGCATCCCGCCGCCGCCCGGGGAGCCGAGCTCGGCGGTGAGGGTGGGGCTGACGGCGGTGACGGCGTAAGCGCCGGCCAGGCCGGCCGCGATGCCGAGGACGCCGCCCATCAGGCCGTTGACGAGGGCCTCGCCGATGACCTGGCGGGTGACCCGGCCGCTCTTCCAGCCGAGCGCCTTGAGCGTGCCGAACTCCCGTACGCGGCGGCTGACCGCGGAGGAGGTGAGGAGCCCCGCCACCAGGAAGGCGGCGATCAGTACGGCGATGGAGAGCCACTTGCCGACGCTGGAGGCCAGGTCGGACGCGGTGGACAGGGAGCCGGACACGGTGTCCGCGAGGTCGGCCGACGTGGTGACCGTGGTGCCCGGGATGTTCTTCTGGATGGTGGACTTGACGCTGTCGATCCGCTGCGAGTCCGTGGCCTTGACGTAGACCGTGGTGACCTTGTTCTTCGCGTCGGCGAGGGTCTGGGCCCGCTTGAGCGGGATGTAGAGGTTGGCCGCCGCGTCGCCGCTGTCGGCCGTCGAGACGCCCACGATGGTGAACTCGGTGCCGTGGATGGTCACCTTCTTGCCGGTGGAGAGCTTCTTCTCCTTGGCGTAGGCGGCGTCGACGACGGCCACCTTGCCGTTGGTCTCGGTCGCCTTGAACGTACGTCCGGCGGTGATCTTCGACGAGGTCAGCGGGCCGAGGTCCTGCTCGGTGACGTCGGTGCCGTACACGGTGAAGGAGTTGACGTCGAAGGAGGCGCCGCCGCCCTGGACCTCGCCCTGCGGCTGGCCGCTGCCGCCGCCGGGGCCGCCGCGGCTGCCCTGGGCCGTGCCGCCCTGCTGCTTGAACTCACCGCGCTTGAACTGGCCGTCCACCTTCATGACGGTCATGCTCAGCCCGCCGACGGCGTCGGCGACGCCGCTCTGCTCGTCCACCTTGCCGACCGTGGTGGAGGCGAGCGTCTGGAAGCCCTGGACCATGACCCGGTCCGTGCTCTGCGTCGATTCGTCGTCGCTGCCCTTGGCGTCGAACTCGAACCTCGGACGCTCCGTGCCGGAACCGGGAGCCGCGGCGGCCTTGGTGACGGTCATGTCCGTGCCGAGGCCGTACAGCGATTCCAGGACCTTGTCCTGGGCCTTGCTCATGCCCGAGGAGACCGAACTGACGATGATGACCAGCGCAATGCCGAGGGCGAGCCCCGAGGCGACGACGAGCGCCGCCTTTCTGCGGCGGCGCAGCTCGCGCCGGAGGTAGGTGAAGAACATGGCGCGAGGCTAGGAACCGCTTGTGATGGTGGGTTAAGGCCACGATGAGAGCGGGATGAGAACGGCCGGGAACGCCGAAGGCGGCGGCTCCGGGATCCGTGGGGATCCGGTGCCGCCGCCTGGCGTACGGGACTTGGTGCCGATCAGGGGTCCTGCCCGGGGCGAGGAGGACGGGTCCGGTCGGCTCAGGCCACGGAACCCGCCGTCCACTGGGCCCAGGTCATGTTCCAGCCGTTGAGTCCGTTGTCGGGCTGGATGGTCTTGTCCGGGGAGTTCTTGACGATGACCACGTCGCCGATCATGGAGTTGTTGTAGAACCAGGCTCCGGGCGCGCTGGCGTCCCCGGCGCCCTTGGTGTCGGAGAGGCCGACGCAGCCGTGGCTGGTGTTGGCGCTGCCGAAGATCGACTTGGCGCCCCAGTAGTTGCCGTGGATGAAGGTGCCCGACGTGGACAGCCGCATGGCGTGCGGCACGTCCTTGATGTCGTACTCACCCTTGCCGTCGTCGTCGGTGAAGCCGACGGTCGAGCCGTCCATCCGGGTCTCCTTGAACTTCTCGGAGATCACCATCTGGCCGTTGTACGTCGGGTTCTCCGACGAACCGGCCGAGATCGGGATGGTCTTGATCGTCTTGCCGTCCTGGGTGACGGTCATCGTGTGCGTCTTGGCGTCCACGGTCGAGACCTGGTTGCGGCCGACCTTGAAGGTGACCGTCTTCTGCTGCACGCCGTAGACGCCGTCCGCGCCCTCGACGCCGTCCAGGGCCAGCTTCAGGGTGACGGTGGAGCCGCCCTGCCAGTAGTCCTCGGGGCGCAGGTCCAGACGCTGTGCGTTGAACCAGTGGCCGACGACCTGCTGGCCGCTGGAGGACGTCACCGTGATGCCGTCCTGGACGGCCTTCTTGTCGGTGATCGCCTTGTTGAAGTTGATCGAGACGGGCATGCCGACACCGACGGTGGAGCCGTCCTCGGGGGTGAAGTTCCCGATGAAGCTGTTGGTGGGCGACACGGTGGTGAAGGAGGAGTTCTCGTGCGCCTCGCGGCCCTTCGAGTCCTGCGCCGTCGCATTGATCTTGTACGTGGTCGAACGCTCCAGCTGGGCGTCCGGCCGCCAGCTCGTACCGTCGGCGGACAGGGTGCCCTTGACGCTCGCCCCGGCCGAGGTGGTCAGCGTGACGACGGTCAGCTTGCCCTTGGTGACGGTGACCTTGGCGTCGTTGTTGATGCTCGCGTTGGTCGCACCGTTCTTCGGCGAGATCGTTATCTGTGCCTGAGAGGCTTCCTCGGCCGCCGCCTTGTCGACCTCGGCCGCCTGCGACTTCTTCGAGCTCTCGGGGCTGGGACCGCCCTTGTCGCCGCCGTCGCTGCAGGCCGAAAGCACCAGCACGCCGCCGAGCAGTGCGGACGCGGCCATGAGGCCCCTGCGCCGCTTGCTGTCCGTCATCACACGCTTCTCCATCGTTGCCGAAATCCCCATAAAAACCCCGAGCAAGGCCGCCGGCCGGCGATACCCCGTCAATGCTCCAAGAACACCTGGAATGGGTCCTCCGTTCCACATCTGCCTCAGATGTGGGGAACACCACTCATCGACGCGGTGGTGACGGCGTTGGTTCCCGCCGTTGATCACCTGTGTGTCCGCCGGTGCGGAGCCCGGCCGGCCGGCACGGCCGCGACCCGGCTCACCGGTCGTCACGCACACCGGCCCCGGTCCGCGGGAAGCGGGCCGGGGCCGGTGTCTCCACCCGCTAGGCCCGCCGCTCCGTACTGCCGTCCTTGTCGTCCTCCTGCCCATTGTGCGGGACGCCGACGCCGCCCTCGTCGCCGTCGTCCTCGTCGTCCTCGTCGTCGTACCCTTCGCCGTCCTCGTCCCGGCCGTCATCGAGATCCCACGCATCCGGGTCCTGCGGGTCGTAGTCGATGGTCTCGCTGCTCCAGGAGGCCTGGGTCAGTTCGACCCCGGGCACCTCACTGACCAGGTCGAACGGATCGATCAGCGAGGCGAGGGCCTCCGCACCGTCTTCCCGCACCGCGGTCTCGGCATGCGTGCGTTCCTCGGCGGAATCGCCGCCGGGCTCCCCGTACTCGGCCGCGAGGCTCTCCAGCGCGGTCCCGCTCAGGGCATCGGCGTCCGTGATCTCCAACACCATTTCGACACGAAGGCGAACGAATCGTGATGACTCAGAAGTGCTCATGAGCCGGAGCGTAAGCTCCCGGCCGCCACGCCTTTCCTGCGACCCGCTGCTTTCATTAGCATCGGCCACAGGCCCGACTCGGGCTGTCACAAGGGGGATCGATTCCGTGGCCATCACCCGCCGCCCGCTCCTGACCGCGACCGCCGCGGGAACACTGCTGTGCGCCCTGTGGTTCGTCCCGTCCGCCAACGCGGGCGACGCACCACCGGCACCGGGCCGGGCCGGCGACAGCGCCGCCGCCACCGGTCCGGGTACGGGCCCCAGCGCGCTCGCCGACACCGGGACCGGCGTCGACACGACGCCGTATCTCCTCGGCGGCATGGCGTTCCTGGGCATCGGAGCCGGCTTCGTCGCGTACTCGGGCCGTCGCGGAGGTCCGCAGCCGGCGCTCTGACCGGTACGCGGAAGCGGCCACCGGGTCTGTCCCGGTGGCCGCTTGCGCGCATACGCCGGCGATCAGGCCAGCGGCCCCGTGACCGGCTCGACCGCCGCCACGAGCCCGCCCGCCCGGACGAAGGCGTCCGCGGCCGCCAGGTCCGGCGACAGGAAGCGGTCCGGGCCCGGACCCTCTACGCCGGCCGCCCGCAGCGCCTCGATGGCGGCCAGCGAGGCGGGGGCCGGGGTCAGCCCCTGTGCGGCCCGCAGTTCGATGGCGCGGGTCGCCGCGTACAGCTCGACGGCGACGATCCGGGCGAGGTTGTCGACGGCGGTACGGAGCTTGCGCGCGGCCGACCAGCCCATCGAGACGTGGTCCTCCTGCATCGCGGACGACGGGATCGAGTCCGCGGACGCGGGGACGGCGAGCCGCTTCATCTCACTGACCAGGGCGGCCTGGGTGTACTGGGCGATCATCAGGCCGGAGTCGACGCCGGCGTCGTCGGCGAGGAACGGCGGCAGCCCGTGCGATCGGTTCTTGTCCAGCAGCCGGTCGGTGCGGCGCTCGGTGATCGAGCCGAGGTCGGCGGCGACGATCGCCAGGAAGTCCAGGACGTAGGCGACCGGGGCCCCGTGGAAGTTGCCGTTGGACTCGACCCGGCCGTCGGGCAGGACGACGGGGTTGTCCACGGCGGCGGCCAGTTCGCGCTCGGCGACGGTCGCGGCGTACGCGAGGGTGTCGCGGCCGGCGCCGTTGACCTGGGGCGCGCAGCGTACGGAGTAGGCGTCCTGGACGCGTGGCGCGTCGTCCTGGTGGTGACCGGTGAGACCCGAACCGGCCAGCACCCGCAGCATGTTGTCGGCGCTGGCGCCCTGGCCGGGGTGCGGGCGGATGGCGTGCAGCTCGGGGGCGAGGACCTTGTCCGTGCCGAGCAGGGCCTCCAGCGAGAGGGCCGCGGTGATGTCGGCCGAGGTGTAGAGGCCGCGCAGGTCGGCGAGGGCCATCACGAGCATGCCGAGCATGCCGTCGGTGCCGTTGAGGAGGGCCAGGCCCTCCTTCTCGCGCAGTTCGACCGGGGTGATGCCGTGGGCGGCGAGGAGTTCGCCCGCGGGCCGCACGGTCCCGTCGGGGCCTTCCGCGTCGCCCTCGCCCATCAGGGTCAGCGCGCAGTGCGAGAGCGGTGCCAGGTCGCCGGAGCAGCCGAGCGATCCGTACTCGTGAACGACGGGCGTGATCCCGGCGTTCAGTACGTCGGCCATGGTCTGCGCGACCTCGGGCCGTACGCCGGTGCGGCCGGAGGCGAGCGTCTTCAGCCGCAGGAACATCAGCGCCCTGACGACCTCGCGCTCGACCCGCGGGCCCATGCCGGCGGCGTGCGAGCGGACGATGTTGCGCTGGAGCTGCGCGCGCAGCTCCGGGCTGATGTGGCGGCTTGCCAGCGCGCCGAATCCGGTCGAGACGCCGTAGACCGGCTCGGGCTTGGCGGCGAGCGCCTCCACGATCCGGCGGGCGGCGGCGAGGGCGCTCACCGCGGCGGCGGAGAGCTCGACGCGGGCGTTGCCGCGGGCCACGGCGATGACGTCCTGAGCGGTGGTGCCGGACGTCCCCACCACGACTGTATGCATATCCATATTCAGAAGCGTACGGACTGAAACCCTTCATGTCACTAGTGGTCGCCGCCTTGACCCCTTACCGGCCCGGTCAGGACTCAGGGGGGTTCCCGCGCAGCCGGCGGCGGTCGTGGGCGGCCTTCGGCGGGGAGTCGGCCAGCCGGATGACCTCGCCGTCGCGCCCCGCCACCACGGGCTTGACGGAGCGGGCGGCCTTGGCCCGGTACTGGGCCGCGTCCGCGAGCCGGAAGAGCCGGCGCGCGGAGACCACCGGGCCGATCGGATCACCGGTGGACGCGATCCCGCAGGCGACCCCGTTGCCGAACTCCAGCTCGGCCGCCCGTTCGCACAGCTCCGTGGCCACCGCGACCACCTCGTCCGCCGCGGGACCCGCGGCCAGCAGGCAGAACTCGTCCCCGCCGAGCCGGGCGGCCAGCGCACCGGGCAGCATGGCCCCGCACCGGGAGAGCACCGAGCCGAAACGTTCCAGCAGCCGGTCGCCGACCGCATGGCCGTGGGTGTCGTTGACCCACTTCAGGCCATTGAGGTCGCAGACGACCAGGCTGACCACCGAACCGTCCGCCCGGTGCCGCTCCACCGCCTCGTCGAGCCGCATGTCGACGGCCCGCCGGTTGGCGAGGCCCGTCAGCGGATCGGTGAAGGCGAGCTTGCGCACCTCCTCCAGGCGCTCCGTCTGGGCGAGCCCGGCGGCCACGACGGCCGCCAGCACAGTGGCGAAGTCCGCGTCCCGGCGGCCGAACACCGGCTCCCCCACCGGCCGCGCCACATAGAGCTCACCCCAGGCCCGCCCGTGCAGCACGATCGGCGCGACCACGCAGCAGCCGCGCCCGCGCCGCCGCAGACCCGCCACCCGCTGATGGCAGTAGCCGTGCCCGTAACCGTGCGCACCCGCCACCCCCGCCCCCCGCGCATCGCCCACGGGTTCCGGCTCCAGCGGCCCGTCGGCGGTCTCCACCCAGGCGTCCGGCTCACCACCCCCGGCCCACCGCTCATGGAGGAACTCGGTGATCTCCGGAAACTGATGGACCGGGTACACCTCGTCGTCGGGGAACTCCTCCTCCCCCTCGGCCCGCTCGCCCGCGTTGACCAGGACCCGCAGCCGCCCGCGCCCGCGCTCCCAGACCGACAGCGCGGCAAAGCTGCCGCCCAGCGCCTCGCACGCCCCCAGCGCGGCCGCTCGCCAGCACCCCCGCGGGGTGTGCGCCGCCGCCATCGCCTGCGCAAGCGAAACCACGGCCCGCAGCCGCGCATCATCACCACCCATCACCACAGCTTATGTAGATTTGTGATGATTTGACCGATTTGCCGCTCCCGCCATGCTCATCACGTCGGAGATCGGTCACCCAGGGTCACGCGCCGGGCAGTGGGCGGCTTCGTACGCCGAGCCGTTCGTCGGGGTCACTCACCGCGTCACTCGCCGGGCCAGTTCGCCTTCCGCTTCTCGTTGAACGCGGCCACACCCTCAGCCCGGTCCCCGGAGAAGGCCACCGACCGCCACGCGGAGTCCTCGACCTCCAGGCCGGCCCGCAGATCGAGCCCGTGCCCCAGCCGCAGCGCCCGCTTGGCCGCCCGCAGCCCCACCGGCGAGTTGGCCGCGATCCGGCCGGCGAGCGCCAGCGCCCCGGCCCGGTCCTCGCCCTCCGCGACCAGCTCGTCCACCAGCCCCAGCTCCCGCGCCTCGGCGGCCGGCACCCGGCGGGCGGTGAAGATCAGCTCGGCGGCGCGCGCCGCCCCGACCCGGCGCGGCAGCAGCTGCGTGCCGCCGCCGCCCGGGATGACGCCGACCGAGACCTCGGGCAGGCCCACCAGGGCGGTCCGGTCGGCGACGATCAGGTCGCAGGACAGGGCCAGCTCGAATCCGCCGCCGAGCGCGAAACCGTGCACCGCGGCGATCGTCGGCATCGGCAGTTCGAGCACACCGGTGTAGGCGGCCCGCGCGGTGGGCCGCTGACGCACCAGGTCCGCGTCGGTGAAGGAGTTGCGCTCCTTGAGGTCCGCACCCACGCAGAAGGCCCGCTCGTGGCTCGAGGTGAGGACGGTGACCCGTACGTCGGGGTCGGCGGCGAGCGCGGCGCAGGCGGCCGCGATCGAGCGGGCCATGTCCGTGGACACCGCGTTCATGGCCTTGGGCCGGTCGAGAACCAGCTCGGCGACGTGTTCCAGGCCCTCGTGGCCCCGCACGGCGACGAACTCCCCGAACCGCTGCTCCGACGTGACGGTCATGACTGCACCCCTCCGGTTAACGAGCGTTACCGGAGGGATCCTAGGGTCTTTCGTTTGAATCCGGCCCGGCCCCGGCGAGAGACCCCGGAGCTCTCCCCCGGTGAAGGGGGCAGGGCTCGGTCAGGACGTGCCGCGACGGGCCAGCAGCCACGGTTCGACGATGCCGAGGCCGCGCACCGGGCGCTGCCACATCGGCTGCAGCCCGTAGCGGTACTTGGGCACGGGCTTCGGCTCCTCGCCGTCCGCGCCCTCCTTCTCTGCCCGCTCGGCGGCCGCCGCGGCGTCCTGCGCGGCCTGGGCCTCGGAGACGGGGGCGTCGCCGGTACGGGTCAGCTCCTCGGCGAACGCCCCGTCCACCAGGACGGCGTCCTTCGGAGCTATCGAGGTCAGCCGGCTGGCGAGGTTCACCGTGGTGCCGAAGACATCGCCCATCCGGGTGGTGACGGTGCCGAACGCGATGCCGACGCGCAGCGCCGGCATCGTCTCGTCCAGGGCCATGGCCTCGACGAGACGCAGCGCGATCTCGGACGCGGTGCCCGCGTCGTCGGCGGCGAAGAGGACCTCGTCGCCGAGGGTCTTGATGAGCCGGCCGCCGTGCGCGGCGACGAGGTCGGCGCAGGTGGTCTCGAAGGACTCGACGAGCTCGCCGAGCTCCTCCTCCTCCAGCCGGCGGGTCAGCCGGGTGAACCCGACGAGGTCGGCGAAGCCGACGGCCAGACGCCGGTCGACCATCTCCTCGTCGTCCGCCGCCTGGACGACCCGGCCGGTGGCGGCGGCGAGCTGGCGCCGCCACACGTACACCAGGAATTCCTCCAGCTCCGGCAGGAGCAGTTCGATCAGGGGGTACGTGACCTCGGTACGGGTCATGCCCGGTTCCGGCGGCTCGGTGAGGCCCTCCAGGAACGAATCGATCTGCCACTCCGCCAGCCGGGCGGTGGTCTGCCCGGTCGACCGGGCCACCTGGATCGCCATCGGCTCGCTGAGCAGCCCGGCCTCGACCAGACCGGACAGCCGCCGCAGCGCCAGCACGTCCGCCTCGGTCAGCGCCTTGGCCTGACCGATGTCCGCGAAGCCCATGGCCCGCCAGAACCGGGACGCCAGGTCCATGGAGACCCCCGCGGTCCGGGCGGCCTGGAACGGCGTGTAGCGCCGGTCTGCGCCCAGGATCAGCTGTTCCAGCCTGATCGCGAGGGGGTCGTCGGTGGGTTCCACCGTGTGGTCGACTTCGTGATGCGGTGTCGCGTGGACCGAGGAGTCCGACGGGGGCTGTGTGCCCGCGCCGGAGGTCGTGTCGTCGACGGTCACCAGCCGCCTCCTGCCCGTTCCCTGCGCACTGCCCTGCCGATCTGTCGGTGGATCGCCTCAACGATACGGCAGGTGTGCCCTACCTCACGTCGTCCAGGCGTTACCGGAGTGCTTCGCGCCGTGCGGGCGCGGCTCAGGTCAGTCCGCCCCCGGCCCCGCGCAGATGCACGATGTCGCCCGCCGACACCGGTTCCCGCAGCCCGTCGCCGGTCGACAGGACCAGCCGCCCGTCGCCGTCGATCGCGACCGCCTCCCCGGTGAGCGTGCGATCGCCCGGCAGCTGGGCCCGCACCGTCCGGCCGAGCGTGGCGCAGCCCGCCGCGTACGCCTCCTGGAGGCCGCTCGCCGCCGCGTCGCCGTCCGCCGCCCGCCACTGCCCGTACCACTGCTCCAGTGAGCGCAGCACGCCCCGCAGCAGCGTCTCGCGGTCGGTGGACACGGCGCCGGCGAGGGCCAGTGAGGCGGCCGTGGGGGCCGGCAGTTCGTCCTCGCGCAGGGAGACGTTGAGGCCGATGCCGATGACGACGCCGTCACCGGCCCGCTCCGCGAGGATGCCGCCCGTCTTGCGCTCCTGCCCGTCGACCGTGACCAGCAGGTCGTTGGGCCACTTCAGCGCGGTGTCGACGCCCGCCGACTTCGCCAGGCCGGTCGCCGCGGCGACGCCCGCCAGGAGCGGCAGCCAGCCCCAGCGCTGCACGGGGACGTCGCCGGGGGTCAGGTAGACGGAGAAGAACAGCCCGGAGCGCGCCGGGGCGGTCCAGGTCCGGTCCAGCCGCCCCCGGCCCGCGGTCTGCTCCTCGGCGACCAGGACGGTGCCCTGGGCGAGGGAGGCCGCGCGCCCCGCGAGATCGGAGTTGGTGGAGCCGGTACGGGTCACCACGTCCAGGGCGGTCCACAGGCCGTCCGGCCGCAGCAGTCCACGCCGCAGCGCGGGAACGTTCAGGGGCGGCCGGTCCAGGTCCGACCAACGGCTGTGAGACGCATCCGAAGGTGTCATGCAAGCCACCCTAGGTGTGTCAAACGACGCACTGCCGAACCGTATCCGCGCCGATACGCTACGGATCAGTAGCCGTTCGGCGCTGCGGGCCGTCAGCGGTTCATCCGCTGACCAGCAGCGCAGTCGTCCCCCGTGACCAGGCAGGGAGCCGCCACCCGATGTCCGAGCCGGAAGAGATCGACATCCACACCACCGCGGGCAAGCTCGCGGACCTGCAGCGCCGCATCGACGAGGCGACCCACGCGGGGTCGGCGCGCGCGGTGGAGAAGCAGCACGCGAAGGGCAAGCTGACCGCGCGCGAGCGGGTCGGTCTCCTGCTCGACGAGGGTTCCTTCGTGGAGCTCGACGAATTCGCCCGGCACCGCTCGACGAACTTCGGGATCGAGAAGAACCGGCCGTACGGAGACGGTGTCGTCACCGGGTACGGCACGGTCGACGGCCGCCCCGTCTGCGTGTACTCGCAGGACTTCACCATCTTCGGCGGCTCGCTCGGCGAGGTCTACGGTGAGAAAATCGTCAAGGTGATGGACTTCGCGCTGAAGACCGGCTGTCCGGTCATCGGCATCAACGACGGCGGTGGCGCCCGCATCCAGGAAGGCGTGGCGGCGCTGGGTCTCTTCGCGGAGATCTTCCGGCGCAATGTGCACGCCTCGGGTGTCGTCCCGCAGATCTCCCTGATCGTCGGACCGTGCGCGGGCGGCGCGGTGTACTCCCCCGCGATCACCGACTTCACGGTCATGGTCGATCAGACCTCGCACATGTTCATCACCGGGCCCGACGTCATCAAGACGGTCACCGGTGAGGACGTCGGCTTCGAGGAGCTCGGCGGCGCCCGTACCCACAACACCACCTCCGGTGTGGCGCACCACATGGCGGGCGACGAGAAGGACGCCATCGAGTACGTCAAGTCGCTGCTGTCGTACCTGCCGTCGAACAACCTCTCGGAGGCCCCGGCCTTCCCGGAGGAGGCGGACCTGGCCACCACCGACGAGGACCGCGCGCTCGACACGCTCATCCCCGACTCGGCGAACCAGCCGTACGACATGCACACCGTGATCGAGCACGTGCTGGACGACGGCGAATTCCTGGAGACCCAGGCGCTGTTCGCGCCGAACATCCTCACCGGGTTCGGCCGGGTGGAGGGTTATCCGGTCGGTATCGTCGCCAACCAGCCGATGCAGTTCGCCGGCTGCCTGGACATCAACGCGAGCGAGAAGGCCGCCCGGTTCGTCCGGACGTGCGACGCGTTCAACGTGCCCGTGCTGACCTTCGTGGACGTGCCGGGCTTCCTGCCGGGTGTCGACCAGGAGTACGGCGGCATCATCCGCCGCGGCGCCAAGCTGATCTACGCGTACGCGGAGGCCACGGTCCCGCTGATCACGGTGATCACCCGCAAGGCGTTCGGCGGCGCGTACGACGTCATGGGCTCCAAGCACCTGGGCGCCGACATCAATGTCGCCTGGCCGACCGCGCAGATCGCCGTCATGGGCGCACAGGGCGCCGTCAACATCCTGCACCGCCGTACGATCGCCGCCGCCGAGGATCAGGACGCCACCCGCGCCGAGCTGATGGCGGACTACGAGGACGCGCTCCTCAACCCGTACGTGGCGGCCGAGCGCGGCTACGTGGACGCGGTGATCATGCCGCACGAGACCCGGGCGCAGGTGGTCAAGGGGCTGCGGCAGCTGCGGACCAAGCGCGAGTCGCTGCCCCCGAAGAAGCACGGCAACATCCCCCTCTAGAAAGGGTCCTGGCCATGATCAAGGTCGTACGGGGCAACCCGACCCCGGAGGAGCTGGCCGCCGCACTCGCGGTGGTCCGGGCGCGCGCCGCGGCGGCGTCCGCCGTGTCGTCCGGTGCGCCGGAGCTGCCCGCACAGTGGTCCGACCCGGCCCGGCCGGCCCGGCGCGGCCGCCATATGCCGGGACCGCGGGCCTGGGCGCGCACGTACTGGCCCGGATAACCGCGGCCGCCCCGGGCCCGGATCCCCTGCGGGGTCCGGGCCCGGGGCGTGTTCCGGAAGGATCTGGTCCGTACGCGCCGGGGGGCTGAGTACAGGTACTCAGGCGCGGCGCCGGTGCCCGCAGCAGGATCGTTCGCATGCTGTGGTCCGATCCCGAGAACAAGCCCCCGAAAGAGCTGCGCGACATGCAGGACATGATGCGCCGCGCGGGGCTGGTGCTTGCCCTGGCCATGGTGGTGGCCATGTTCGTGCTCGGGACGCGGTGACGCGGTCCCGCACGGTGCCGCCGGTGGCGGCGGCGGGCCCGGCCGTGCCGAGCACGGATACCGGGCCCCCGCCCCCTTTGTACGATGACGCTCATGACTGATCCCGCTCGCCGCCGTCTCGTGCTCGCCTCCGCCTCCCCCGCCCGCCTCGGCCTCCTGCGGCAGGCCGGGTTCGCGCCCGAGGTGATCGTCAGCGGGGTGGACGAGGACGCGCTGAGCGCCCCGACGCCGGGCGAGCTCGCGCTGGTGCTCGCCGAGGCCAAGGCGGCCGTCGTGGCCGGGCTGCCGGAGGCGGCGGGGGCCCTGGTCATCGGGTGCGACTCGGTGCTCGATCTCGACGGCGAGGCGCTCGGCAAGCCGGCCGACGCCGAGGAGGCCACGGCTCGCTGGAAGTCCATGCGCGGCCGCGCCGGTGTACTGCGGACGGGGCACAGCCTGACCGACACCGCGAGCGGTCGCACCGCGTCGGCGACCGCGTCCACCACGGTCCGTTTCGGTGAACCGACGGACGCCGAGATCGCCGCCTACGTGGCCTCCGGCGAACCGCTGCACGTCGCCGGCGCCTTCACGCTCGACGGGCGCTCGGCACCGTTCGTGGACTCCATCGACGGGGACCCGGGCAATGTCATCGGGCTCTCGCTGCCGTTGCTGCGCAGGCTGCTGGGCGAGCTGGGGCTCTCGGTCACCGACCTGTGGGTCTCGGACTGACCGTCCCTCAGGCGGGCGCCGGGGCCGCCGGCTGCTCGGGCTCCGGCTCGGTCCGGACGGCCGGCTCCTCGCCTGCGGAGCCGTACGCCACCAGCGTCAGCACGATCAGGCCGAGCACCACCATCATGAACACGAACGCGGTCCAGCCGACCAGACCCACGGTCAGGGCGCCCAGCACCCCGTGGATGACGGCGCAGGAGATGAGCACGGTCCGGGCGGCGCGGCCCGGGGCGCGGTCGCGGATGCCGGCCAGCAGGAGCAGTACACCGCACAGCACCAGGAACAGTCCCGAGACGCCGCCCAGCACCCAGGTGCCCTTGGACATGACTCCGGGGTCCGTGCCGGCCATGGACATGTCCTGGTTCTTCACCACCGTCCCCAGGACAACGTTGATGATCACGATGCCCACGGCTTCCGCGAACAGTACGAGCGCGGCTATGAAAGCCACCGGCCTGCGCACCACTGCGCTCACCCCCTGTTACCTGTAGTACGTGCGATAGCGCGGACCCTACTAACGGGTAATGCCCACGACAAGGGGGTGCGTCAACCTTCGCACCCCCCTATCCACCCCGGCATTACGCGCCCTCTGTGGGCGCCCTCGTGCGTCGCGCAAAGAATCTCGTGCCCGTTAGTGGGAACTCCACAAAGAAACACGGGGTGTCGCTGCCTGTGCAGACAGAGACCTGGACCACACCTCACGGCTACTGTGCGGTCATGCGACCCGGCGTACCGTGGTGGCACAAGGGATTTCGCGACTCGAGCAAGCCTCGAATCACACTCCGTGTGGGCAAGCTCACCATTGGGGACGGGTCGTAAGGCCGTGTCGGTAGTCCCTAAACTCAGCTTGTTTCAAGGAGGGAGCCATCGTGCGCAAGGTGCTCATCGCCAACCGTGGCGAAATTGCTGTCCGTGTTGCTCGGGCCTGCCGGGACGCGGGAATCGGGAGCGTGGCCGTCTACGCAGACCCGGACCGCGACGCTCTGCATGTGCGTGCGGCCGACGAGGCATTCGCTCTGGGCGGTGACACCCCGGCCTCCAGCTACCTGGACATGGCCAAGGTGCTCCAGGCGGCCAAGGATTCCGGGGCGGACGCGATCCACCCGGGTTACGGATTCCTTTCCGAGAATGCCGAGTTCGCCCAGGCAGTGCTGGACGCCGGTCTCACGTGGATCGGCCCGCCGCCGCAGGCGATCCGGGACCTCGGTGACAAGGTCGCCGCCCGTCACATCGCCCAGCGCGCCGGTGCCCCGCTCGTCGCGGGCACCCCGGACCCGGTCTCGGGCTCCGCCGAGGTCGTCGCCTTCGCCGAGGAGCACGGGCTGCCGATCGCGATCAAGGCCGCGTTCGGCGGTGGCGGGCGCGGGCTGAAGGTCGCGCGCACGCTGGAGGAGATCCCGGAGCTGTACGACTCCGCGGTCCGTGAGGCCGTCGCCGCCTTCGGGCGCGGGGAGTGCTTCGTGGAGCGCTACCTGGACAAGCCGCGGCACGTGGAGACCCAGTGCCTGGCCGACAGCCACGGCAACGTGGTCGTCGTCTCGACCCGTGACTGCTCGCTCCAGCGCCGTCACCAGAAGCTCGTGGAGGAGGCCCCGGCCCCCTTCCTGTCCGAGGCGCAGAACGCGGAGCTGTACGCGGCCTCCAAGGCGATCCTGAAGGAGGCCGGCTACGTCGGCGCCGGCACGGTCGAGTTCCTGGTCGGCACGGACGGCACGATCTCCTTCCTGGAGGTCAACACCCGCCTCCAGGTGGAGCACCCGGTCACCGAGGAGGTCACCGGCCTCGACCTCGTGCGCGAGATGTTCCGCATCGCCGACGGCGAGGAGCTCGGTTACGGCGACCCGGCCGTGCGCGGCCACTCGTTCGAGTTCCGGATCAACGGCGAGGACCCGGGCCGCGGCTTCCTGCCGGCGCCCGGCACCGTCACCGTCTTCGCCCCGCCGACCGGCCCCGGCGTCCGCCTGGACGCGGGCGTGGAGTCCGGCTCGGTCATCGGCCCGGCCTGGGACTCGCTGCTGGCGAAGCTGATCGTGACCGGTGCGTCACGCGCACAGGCACTTCAGCGCGCGGCCCGTGCGCTGGCCGAGTTCAACGTCGAGGGCATGGCCACCGCCATCCCGTTCCACCGCGCGGTCGTCGTCGACCCGGCGTTCACCAGCGACCCGTTCCGTATCCACACCCGCTGGATCGAGACGGAGTTCGTCAACGAGATCAAGCCGTTCGCCGCTCCCGCCGACGTGGAGGCGGACGAGGAGTCCGGCCGCGAGACGGTCGTCGTCGAGGTCGGCGGCAAGCGTCTCGAGGTCTCGCTGCCCTCGTCGCTGGGCATGAGCCTGGCCCGTACGGGACTCGCGGCGGGCGCCAAGCCCAAGCGCCGCGCGGCGAAGAAGTCCGGCTCGGCGGTCTCCGGCGACACCCTCGCCTCCCCGATGCAGGGCACGATCGTGAAGATCGCCGTCGAAGAGGGCCAGGAAGTCCAGGAAGGCGATCTGATCGTCGTCCTGGAGGCCATGAAGATGGAACAGCCGCTGAACGCCCACCGGGCCGGCACGATCAAGAGCCTGGCCGCCGAGGTCGGCAGCTCGGTCTCCTCCGGTGCCGTCATCTGCGAGATCAAGGACTGACCCCGCACCGCCCCACCTGATCCACCGGCGCCCCGCTCATGTCATAGGACGTGAGCGGGGCGCCGGTCATTTCCGCGCGAGGCCTTCCTCGTCCGTCGTTACGGAGAGCACCTCCGGTTGCGCGATGGCATCCTGGACCCAGGGGCGGAACAGGGAGGACTGCGCAATGGCGATGAGCACGGCACGGACACCGGCACGCACGCCGGACCGGCCCATGCGCGCCGACGCGCGCCGCAACTACGACCGGCTGCTCACCGAGGCCCGCACCGCCTTCGCGGAACACGGCACCGACGCGTCCCTGGAGGACGTCGCACGGCGTGCGGAGGTGGGCATCGGCACGCTGTACCGCCACTTCCCGACCCGGCACGCCCTGATGAGCGCGGTCTTCCAGGAGGCGGTCACCTCACTGATCACCCGCTCCCGCGAACTGGCCGCGGCGGAGCGGCCGTGCGCCGCTCTGGTGGAGTGGCTGGGTGCGATCGTCACTCATGCGGGTGAGTACCGGGGGCTGGCCCAGGCGCTCATGTCGACGTGCCGCGACGAGACTTCGGCCCTCGCGCGGTGCAATGTGCCGATGCGCGAGGCGGGTTCGGTGCTGCTGGCCCGGGCACAGGCGAGCGGCTCGGTACGCGCGGATGTGTCCATCGACGATCTGATGCAGCTGACGAACGCGATCGCCCTGGCCGCCGAGCAGTCACCGGACGATCCGGGACTCGCCGGACGGCTGCTGACGCTGACGCTGCGCGGCCTGAAGGGGGATTCGAACCCCTCCGGCGGCCAATCCAGCCCCACCACCGACTCATCCAGCCCCACCGGCGGCTGATCCAGCCCCACCGGCGGCCAATCCAGCCCCTCCGGCGATTGAGGAGCGGGGGTACGGGGGCAGCGCCCCCGGAACCCGCACCCGCACCCGCACCGCCGTCCCGCTACAGGCTTCCCGATACCGCCGCCCCGCTACCGGCGGCGCAGGTCCGCCACTCTGCCCCGGTCCCCCTGCCCGCCCTGCTCCGCCAGCACCGCCGCCCCCCGCAACTGCTGCGCATGGGTGCGCCGCTGTCCCGGCAGGGGCATGTCGCGCCGGGCGGCCCGGCCCGGTGGCGCGGGGTCGGCCGAGGCGGGGCCGCCTCCGGCACCGGCCACCGCGATCTGCACCCCCTGGTCCGCCAGGGCCTGGAGCTCCGCGGCCGCCCGGTCGTCGTGACCGGCCGGTTCGTCCGTCACCAGACGGGTGATGAGATCCGTCGGCACGGTCTGGAACATGGTGTCGGAGCCGAGCTTGGTGTGGTCGGCGAGGACCACCACCTCCGCGGCGGCCTGCACCAGCGCCCGGTCCACGCTCGCGGAGAGCATGTTGGACGTGGAGAGCCCGCGTTCGGCGGTGAGCCCGCTTCCGGACAGGAAGGCGCGCGAGACCCGCAGCCCCTGGAGCGACTGCTCGGCCCCACTGCCCACCAGGGCGTAGTTGGAACCGCGCAGAGTGCCCCCGGTCATCACCACTTCCACCCGGTTGGCATGGGCCAGCGCCTGGGCGACCAGCAGTGAATTGGTGACCACGGTCAGCCCGGGGACCCGCGCGAGCCGGCGGGCCAGCTCCTGCGTGGTCGTACCGGCTCCGACCACAATGGCCTCGCCTTCTTCGACGAGACCGGCGGCCAGGTCGGCGATGGCCGTTTTCTCCGCGGTGGCGAGATGGGATTTCTGCGGAAAGCCGGACTCCCGCGTAAAACCGCCCGGCAAAACCGCACCGCCGTGCCGGCGGTCGAGGAGTCCTTCTGCCTCCAGTGCCCGCACGTCCCGCCGTACGGTCACTTCGGAGGTCTGGACGACGCGGGCGAGCTCACGGAGCGATACCGCCCCGTTGGCACGCACCATTTCGAGGATCAACTGACGACGTTCTGCAGCGAACACAGAACTGACAGTAACGTGACCGCCCGAGAGTTTTCAGCAGTTTGCGCCGAATTGCAGAAGTTGTACACACAAGGGGCCGCCAAGTGGTATAGGCGGCCCCGTTGTTGTTCCGTACTGATCGAACGGCGGTCCCGGACCGCCTGAGTTGCCGGGAGTTGCCGGGGAATGCCGGGTTCCCGGGGGTGGCTACGCCTCGCCCGCGCGCTTGCGGGTGTGCAACTGACGGGCCACTTCCGCGATCGATCCCGACAGGGACGGATACACAGTGAAGGCGTTTGCGATCTGTTCCACCGTCAGATTGTTGTCGACCGCGATCGAGATGGGGTGGATCAGCTCGCTCGCCCGCGGCGAGACGACACAGCCGCCGACCACGATGCCGGTGCCGGGCCGGCAGAGGATCTTGACGAAGCCGTCGCGGATGCCCTGCATCTTGGCGCGCGGGTTGCGCAGCAGCGGCAGTTTGACGACCCGGGCGTCGATCTTGCCGCCGTCGACATCGGCCTGGCTATAGCCGACCGTGGCGATCTCGGGGTCGGTGAAGACGTTCGAGGAGACCGTCTTCAGGTTCAGCGGGGTCACCGCGTCACCGAGGAAGTGGTACATCGCGATCCGGCCCTGCATCGCGGCGACGGAGGCGAGGGCGAAGATCCCGGTGACGTCACCGGCCGCGTAGACGCCCGGTGCGCTGGTGCGGGAGACCTTGTCGGTCCAGATGTGGCCCGAGTCCTTGAGCCGGACCCCGGCCTCCTCCAGACCCATGCCCGCGCTGTTGGGGATCGCGCCGACCGCCATCAGGCAGTGCGTGCCGGAGATGACCCGGCCGTCGGCGAGGGTCACCTCGACCCGGTCGCCGACGCGCTTGGCGGACTGGGCACGGGAGCGGGCCATGACGTTCATGCCGCGGCGGCGGAAGACGTCCTCCAGGACGGCGGCCGCGTCCGGGTCCTCGCCCGGCAGCACCCGGTCCCGGGACGAGACGAGGGTGACGCGAGAGCCGAGGGCCTGGTAGGCGCCGGCGAACTCCGCACCCGTCACGCCCGAGCCGACCACGATGAGCTCCTCGGGGAGCTCGTCGAGGTCGTAGACCTGGGTCCAGTTCAGGATCCGCTCACCGTCGGGGAGCGCGTCCGGGATCTCCCGGGGGTGGCCGCCGGTCGCGATCAGCACGGCGTCGGCGGTGAGGGTCTCCTCCGTGCCGTCGGCCGCGGTGACGACGACCTCGCGCGAGCCGTCGGCGGCCTGGAGGCCCTCCAGACGGCCGCGCCCGCGCATCACCCGTGCGCCCGCACGGGTGACGGAGGCGGTGATGTCGTGGGACTGGGCGAGCGCCAGGCGCTTCACCCGCCGGTTGACCTTGCCCAGGTCGACGCCGACGACCCGCGCCGCCTGCTCTATGTGCGGCGTGTCGTCCGCGACGATGATGCCGAGCTCCTCGTACGAGGAGTCGAAGGTGGTCATCACCTCTGCCGTCGCGATCAGGGTCTTCGAAGGCACGCAGTCGGTGAGTACGGACGCGCCGCCGAGGCCGTCACAGTCGACGACGGTCACCTCCGCGCCGAGCTGGGCACCCACCAGTGCCGCCTCGTACCCGCCGGGTCCGCCGCCGATGATCACGATCCGGGTCACGAAAAGTCCGCCTCGCGTTTCTCGTCCCGCGGCCGTCTGCTGTCCCGGCCGGGGGTCCGGGGGATCGCCCCGGGGGAATGCAGTACGTACTTCATTGTCCCGCACGCGCCAAGGTGCTTCGCCCCGGGGCCCTCCATACGTGGGGCGGGGCTGCCCGCGCGCGGGCGGCGGGTGGGCGGCGGGTGGTGAAACCGGGTCCCCCTGGCGGGTCTTCCTCACAGGAATCGACCCTCCCGGGGCCACCTCCCGTACCCTCGACCCCATGTCGCTCTACGCCGCGTACGCCGGCAACCTCGACGCGCGGCTGATGACGCGCCGCGCACCGCACTCACCGCTGCGCGGCACCGGCTGGCTGAACGGCTGGCGGCTGACGTTCGGCGGCGAGCAGATGGGCTGGGAGGGCGCGCTGGCCACGGTGGTCGAGGCGCCGCGCTCCCAGGTCTTCGTGGCCCTGTACGACCTGGCCCCGATGGACGAGGACTCCATGGACCGCTGGGAGGGTGTCGGCCTCGACATCTACCGGCGCATGCGGGTGCGGGTGCACACCCTGGACGGCGAGGAGCCGGCCTGGATGTATGTGCTGAACGGCTACGAGGGCGGGCTGCCGTCCGCCCGCTACCTGGGCGAGATCGCCGACGCGGCCGATTCCGCGGGCGCGCCGCACGATTATGTGATGGAGCTCCGCAAGCGCCCCTGCTGAGCACCGGGGCACCGCCCTGATCTGCCCTTTCGCAGGATCACCACGCGCTGGCTGTGGGAACACACGAACGGACGCGGCCAGACTCTGTACGAGGGCATCTACGCGCGTAGGGAATCAGCGGTTACGCTCATCCGCGTGAACGCATCAGTTATTCCGGACCTCATCCAGGGCGACCCGCACGCCGCCGCCGCCGACGCCGCCGCCCGCCTGCGCGAGCTCACCGGTGCCGAGACCCACGACGTCGCCCTTGTGATGGGCTCCGGCTGGGCGCCCGCCGGCGATGCGCTCGGCACTCCGGAGGCCGAGTTCCCGGTGACGGAACTGCCCGGGTTCCCCGCCCCCGCCGTCCAGGGCCACGGCGGCACGATCCGCTCGTACCGCTTCGGCGAGAAGCGCGCCCTGGTCTTCCTTGGCCGTACGCACTTCTACGAGGGCCGCGGCGTCGCCGCCGTGGCGCACGGGGTGCGCACCGCGGTCGCCGCGGGCTGCAGGACCGTCGTGCTGACGAACGGCTGCGGCGGACTGCGCGAGGGCATGCGCCCCGGACAGCCCGTCCTGATCAGCGACCACATCAACCTCACGGCGGCGTCGCCGATCATCGGCGCCAACTTCGTCGACCTGACCGACCTGTACTCGCCGCGGCTGCGGGCGCTGTGCAAGGAGATCGACGACACGCTCGAGGAGGGCGTGTACGTGCAGTTCCCCGGCCCGCACTACGAGACGCCGGCCGAGATCAACATGGTCCGCGTGATGGGCGGCGACCTCGTCGGCATGTCCACCGTGCTGGAGGCCATCGCGGCCCGCGAGGCGGGAGCGGAGGTGCTGGGCATCTCGCTGGTGACCAACCTGGCGGCGGGGCTGAGCGGCGAGCCGCTGAACCACGAAGAGGTGCTGCAGGCGGGGCGCGACTCGGCGACCCGGATGGGCTCGCTGCTGGCGCGGGTCCTGGACCGGATCTGACCCCAGGCCCCCTCAGCCCCTCCGGCGTTCGAGGAGCGGGGTCCGGGGCTGAGCCCCACACCACCACAACGGCCACACCCCGGAAGGCGGACCACCGTGCAGCAGGACCTCATCACGCGGGCCAGGACCTGGCTCGCCGAGGACCCGGACCCCGAGACCCGCGACGAGCTGGCGAAGCTCATCGAAGCCGAGGACCTCGACGAGCTCGGCGCACGGTTCGCCGGCACGCTCCAGTTCGGCACCGCCGGACTGCGCGGTGAGATCGGCGCCGGGCCGATGCGGATGAACCGCGCGGTGGTCATCCGCGCCGCCGCCGGGCTCGCCGCGTACCTCAAGGACCAGGGACAGGCCGGCGGCCTCGTCGTCATCGGCTACGACGCCCGCTACAAGTCCACCGACTTCGCGCGGGACACGGCCGCCGTGATGACCGGCGCCGGCCTGCGGGCAGCGGTACTCCCCCGCCCGCTCCCCACCCCCGTACTGGCGTACGCCATAAGGCATCTGGGGGCCGTCGCCGGCGTCGAGGTCACCGCCAGCCACAACCCGCCGCGCGACAACGGCTACAAGGTCTACCTCGGCGACGGCTCGCAGATCGTGCCGCCCGCCGACGGCGAGATCGCCGCCGCGATCGCCGCGACCGGCCCGCTGGACACCGTGCCCCGCCCCGAGGGCGGCTGGGAGATCCTCGGCGACGACGTCCTGGACGCCTATCTGGCGCGTACGGACGCGGTACTGGCCGCCGGTTCGCCGCGTACCGCCCGCGTCGTGTACACGGCGATGCACGGCGTCGGTACGTCCGTGCTCACCGCCGCCTTCGACCGGGCCGGCTTCTCCGCCCCGGTGCTCGTCGCCGAACAGGCCGAGCCCGACCCCGCGTTCCCCACCGTGGCCTTCCCCAATCCGGAGGAGCCCGGCGCGATGGATCTCGCGTTCGCCACCGCGCGCCGCTCGGACCCCGACATCGTCATCGCCAACGACCCGGACGCAGACCGCTGCGCCGTCGCCGTCCCGGACCCGGCGGCCAACGGCGGCTGGCGGATGCTGCGCGGCGACGAGGTCGGCGCCCTGCTCGCCGCGCACCTCGTCCGACGCGGTGTCACCGGTGTGTTCGCCGAGTCGATCGTGTCCTCGTCCCTCCTCGGCCGGATCGCCGCGAAGGCGGGCCTGGGCTACGAGGAGACGCTGACCGGCTTCAAGTGGATCGCCCGCGTCGAGGGTCTGCGGTACGGATACGAGGAGGCGCTCGGCTACTGCGTCGACCCGGACGGCGTACGCGACAAGGACGGCATCACGTCCGCGCTCCTGGTCGCCGAACTCGCCTCCGTACTGAAGGAGCAGGGCCGCACGCTCCTGGACCTGCTGGACGATCTCGCGGTCGAGCACGGGCTGCACGCCACCGACCAGCTGTCGGTCCGGGTCGAGGACCTGTCCGTCATCGCGGACGCCATGCGCCGGCTGCGCGAGCAGCCGCCGGCCGCGCTCGCGGGCCTGGCCGTCACCTCGGCCGAGGACCTGTCGCACGGCACGGAGCTGCTGCCGCCCACCGACGGGCTGCGCTACCACCTGGAGGGCGCCCGGGTGATCGTGCGCCCGAGCGGCACCGAGCCGAAGCTCAAGTGCTATCTGGAGGTCGTCGTGCCGGTCGGCTCGGCCGACGAGCTGCCCGCGGCCCGCGCGAGGGGCGCGGAGCTGCTGGCCGGCATCAAGCGGGACCTGGCGGCCGCGGCCGGGATCTGACGAACACCCGGACCGCGGCCGGACCGCACCGGGTCGTCCGAAGGTCCGGCGCCCTGTCCGCGTGCGAGAGAAGGGGCCCCGGCGCGGGACCCCTTCCTCGGCTCACTCAGCCGGCGACCCGGGCCATCCACTCCTCGACGTCGTCCGCCGACCGCGGCAGACCGTCCGAGAGGTTCTCGTGGCCGTCCTCGGTGACGACGAGGTCGTCCTCGATCCGGACTCCGATGCCGCGCCACTCCTCGGGCACGGTGAGGTCGTCCGCCTGGAAGTACAGGCCGGGCTCGACGGTGAGCACCATGCCGGGCTCCAGCACGCCGTCGACGTACTCGTCGTTCCGGGCCTCCGCGCAGTCGTGGACGTCCAGACCGAGCATGTGACCGGTGCCGGCCATGGTGAAGCGGCGCTGGAGGCCGAGTTCGTACGCGCGGTCGGCCGGGCCCTCGATGAAGCCCCACTCGACCAGCCGGACCGCGAGGTGACGCTGCGACGCCTCGTGGAAGTCGCGGTAGGCGGCACCCGGCTTCACGGCGGCCATGCCCGCTTCCTGGGCCTCGTACACGGCGTCGTACACCTTGCGCTGCACCGGCGTGAAGGTCCCGCTGATCGGCAGGGTGCGGGTGACGTCGGCGGTGTAGAGGGTGCGCGACTCCACACCGGCGTCGAGCAGGAGCAGGTCGCCGGGGCGCACCGGGCCGTCGTTGTCGGTCCAGTGCATGATCGTGGCGTGCTCGCCCGCGGCGCAGATGGAGCCGTAGCCGACGGCGTTGCCCTCAAGGCGTGCGCGGCGGAAGAACGTGCCCTCGATCCACCGCTCGGACGACGCGACGGCCCCGGAGAGGTCACCGATCGCGTCGGTGAATCCGCGGACGGTGGAGTCGACGGCCTTGCGGAGCTCGTTGATCTCCCAGTCGTCCTTGACGAGGCGGAGGTCGCTGAGCGCCTCCTCCAGCTCGAAGTCGCGCTCCTCGTCGGTGGTGACGGCGGCCTGGAGGGCCTGGTCGATACCGCGGACGATCCGGGTCGGCGCCTCGGAGGCGGCGGCGAGGTCTTCGGCGGCCGTGCGGACGTCGCGGCAGGGCAGACCGAGCACGAGCTCCGACTCGGCGAGCGAGCGGCGCCGGCCCATCCAGAGCTCCGCCGTGGGGCCGGTCCAGAACTCGTCGTTGTCCCGGCTGTCACGCGGCAGCTGGAAGCAGTAGGCGTCATGCCCGCCGTCCGCGCGCGGTTCGAGGACGAGGGCGCCGTCACGGGCCTGGTCCCCGGTCATGTGCACATAGCCGGTGTACGGACGGAAGGGGTAGCCGTCGTCGTTCGAACGGACCTTGAGGTTCCCGGAGGGGATCACGAGGCGTTCGCCCGGGAAGCGCGCGGAGAGCGCGGCGCGGCGGCCGGCCGCGTACGGAGCCTGCTCGTCGAGCTCCAGATCGTGCCGCTCGGTGTCCGCCCAGCCGGTCCGCATCAGCGCGGACAGTTCCTCGGAGATCCCTGAGTAGAGCCCGTTCCGTCGGCCTTTCGCCACGTCCTGCACCTCTTTCTGAGTGGGTTCCTCGCCGGCGAGGGGCCGCGAAAGCCGTACGGGGTGGCTTCGCCTCCGGCGCGTCCGGGGCGCCCTCGCTGCCGCCGGTCGCCGGCGGCTCCCGGACGCTATCGCGGACCGCGTCCGTATTGTGCACAGGTGTGCCACTGGCACAGATCGGCCACGCCCGCGGTCGGCACCCGTTGGACAATGTGGTCATGACGAACGCGAAACTCGGCGAGGCGCTCCGGCTCCTGGGCATCGGCCACGATTCGGCCCAGGTCTATCTGGCGCTGCTCGAACTGGCCCCTGCCCCGCTGAGCGCGATCGGAGCCGCGACCGGCCTGAGCGATGCGGAGCTCGCCGGGGCGTACGACGCCCTGGTCGACGCGGGCCTGGTCAGCGCCGCCGGTGCGGGCGAGGACGTGGTGGCCCCGGTGCCGCCGGCCGCGGGCCTGGAGATCCTGGCCCGGCACCGGGAGAGCGAGGTCGAGGAGTCCCGGATCGCCGTCGGGGGCGCGTTCGAGTCGTTCCGGCGCCGGCGGCTCGCCGCGTACAACGACCATCTCGTCGAGGTCGTCACCGGCGAGTCCGTGGGCCCCCGGATCCGTCAGGCGTGGGCGAGCGCCCGCGACCAGATCCGGCAGTTCGAGTCACCGCCGTACTTCCCGCTGCCCGGCGCCACGGACGACTCACTGGCCACGCTGGCCCGCGGCGTCACCCAGCGTGTCGTGTACTCACGGGAGTCCCTGGAGTACCCGGGCCACCTGAAGAACGTCATCGAACCGTGCATCCGGGCCGGCGAGCAGGCCAGGGTGGCACCGTCGGTGCCGGTCAAGCTCTTGATCATCGACGACTCGTACGCGCTCGTGTCGCTGTCGATCAAGGAGGCCGACGTGCACAACACCACGCTGGTCGTGCAGCCGTGCGGCCTGCTCTCCGCCCTCATCGCCCTGTTCGAGCAGTCCTGGCAGAACGCCCTGCCCTTCCACGGCCGCACCACCTCCCCGGGCGGCCTGCCCCCCGCCGACCGCCGCCTGCTGTGGCTCCTGGCGGGCGGCGCGGGCGACGACGTCATCGCCCGCGAACTGGACATCAGCCGCCGCACCCTGTTCCGCCGCCTCCAGATCCTGATGGCCCGGCTGGGCGCCGAGAACCGCTTCCAGATGGCGCTGCAGGCACAGCGCAACGGCTGGCTGTGACCGGCGCCGCCGCACCGACGCGGCGGTCCCCCGCACCCCGCAGGGCCTCATGAGCCCTGGAAGTACCGGGTGAAGGGCGACGTGTCGAGCGCGAGAAGGCCGCTGAACGGCTGGTTCAGCTGGTAGACGAGCACGACGGTGAAGGTGATGAGCGCCGTGAGCCCCATGACCATGGTGACGTGGGTGAGGTTCCGTTTGACGCCGAACATGAACATGAACGCCACGGTGAGGGCACCGCCGATGATCAGTCCGAGCCACAGCGTCGGGGACAGGCTGTCGAGGGCGTCGGCCTCCCGGCCCCGCCGGGCGGCGTCCAGCGTGCTGAGCTGCGCCAGCACCTCCTGCACGGTGGCCTGCTGCACGGGCGTCGCGCTGTCGGGGACCCGGTTGGCGGCGCGCACCTGGTGGAGCAGGTTCCAGCCCTCCGCGCCGAGCGGTCGCCCCGCCACCATCTCGGGGAATTCGGCGCGGACCACGTGGTGGACGTAGGCCTGCATCGTCGTCCGGACCTGCTCGGTCCGGGCCGCGGGCAGTCCGTCGGCCAGCAGATAGACCTGGTGGGCCGCGCCGGCCTCGGTCTGCACATGGTCCTGGGCGCTGGAGCGCGTCTCCCAGACCGACACCAGCGACAGTCCCAGGATCAGGGCGTAGAGCACTCCGACCATCATCGAGATGTACTCGGCCACGTCCTCGCGCGGCTCCTCGTCGGGGTCCGGGGGCCAGTAGCGGTGCCGTACGAGCACGCAGGCGGCGGCCAGCATCGCGACGCCGAGAACAACGGCGATGATCTCGGTCATCGGGGTCCGGCTCCTGTCGGCGGAAGTGGTTCACGGCGGTTCACGGCGGGTGGGCGGGGCGAAGGAGGCGGTGGGGCCGTCCGTCATCCCCGCCGGGATCCGAGGACGGCGGCGGCGATGGCGGCGGGCATCAGCACCAGGAAGAGGGAGGTGAGCAGTCCCAGTCCCGTGGGACCGCTTCCCGGACGGTAGAAGTGGCTCAGGATCGGCTGCCGCCTCACGGGCTGCGTCGGCTCGTCGGGCCGGGCGGCAATCCCCCCGGCGTCGGCACCCGTACCGGTGCCGCTGCTCGCGCCCGTGCCTGCGTCTGCGCCGGTTCCGGTGCCGGTGCTCGTGCCGGTGCCGGTGCTGCCCGTGCCGGTGCCCATGCCCGTGCTCACACCTGTACCGGTGCCGGTGCCGGCGCTCGTGCCCGTGCTCGTGCCCGTGCCGGTGCCCGTGCTGGTGCCCACACCTGTACCGGTGCTCGCACCTGCACCGGTGCCCGCGTTGGTGCCGGCTGTCGCGCCCGTACCGGTGCCCTCGCCCGTACCGCCGGCCGCGGCCGTGCCCGGTACGGCAGCCCCGGGCGGCGGCTCGGCGGCGGCCAGGAAGCCGGGGGCCGCGATGCCCGGTGGTGGCGGTGGCAGGACGAGGGCGCCCGCCGGCACCTGCGGAACAGCGGAGAGCGGAGGTACGTCAGCGGGCGGCGGTCCCGCCGGCGGACGGAGCGACGGCGGAGCGGCCGGCCTGGACGGCGTGGACGGTGGAGTCGGCGTGGACGGCGGACGGGCCGGGGGGTTCGGGCGCGGGGTGTTCGGGCGCGGGGGGTTCGGGCGCGGAGGCCGCTCCGGCGGGCCGGTGAGCGTGAACCGCCCGGACGAGCGTGCGGTCAGCCGCGGCGGCGGGACCCTGCCGCCCGTGCGGCCGAGCGTGCCGATCCGGTCGCTGCCCTCGGCGAGCCCCTTGCTGACGTACCTGCCGGGTCCACGGCGTACGAGCGCCCGGCACCGCGCGGAGCGCCCCGGCGCGATCCGCGCCACGACGGGCCGCCCGCTCCCGCAGCCGATGCCGCCCGCGGCGACGAGCGGGTCGCTGAGCCGTACGTCGTACACGGTGCGGTTGCCCCGGTTCGTCACCGCGTACCGGATGACCGCCCGCCGGCCGGTGACCGTCACGGCCTCGGAGAGCGCGAGGGCGCTGCCGACCCCCTGGTACCCCGACCGTGCCGTGGCCCTCGAGCCGGCGCGCAGATACGGGATGCGGCCCTCGGCCCGGACCTCGGCCGTCCAGGTGCCGGGCCGCGCCCTCGCCTCCGCTGTGCAACGCGTCGAACTCAGGCCGCGCAGCATGGGCACCCGGTCGCCGCCGGAGCAGCGGACCGCCACTCCCGGCAGGCCCGGATCGGTCACCCGCACGTCGTACAGGTCGGCGCCGCCCCGGTTGGTCAGCAGGTAGACCTTGACCACCGGATCACCCACCCGGATCCCCGGTCTCAGCGCACCCAGCCCCGGGCGGGAGTTCACGCTCACGCTGAGTGCCAGCCCGTGCGTGCCCGCGCCGTCGGCACGGGCCGGGGCGGGAGGGACGGCGCCCGCGACCGCGGCCAGCAGGGCCGACAGCAGCAGGGGCGCCCTGTGACGGCGGTGCCGGGTGCGGGGTTCCGCGTTCCGATGTGCTCCGATGATCACATCGGAATGCTGGTCGGGTTCGGCCCCTCACCGCACCCGCCACGCCCTCGCCCCCGCGGCGGCGAACGATAATCGCCCGAATGGCGCCGGGGCGCGTCCGGGGCACGGCCGTCAGGCCGTCAGGCCGTCGTCCTGCTGTCCGGCGTCCGGTCGTCCTGTCGTCCGGTACGGGCGCCGGCATCACTCGGCGGTGGTGAGGGCGAGTACCGCGTTCTGGCCGCCGAAGCCGAAGGAGTTGCTGATCGCCGCCCGCATGGCATGCGGACGCGGGGCCTTGGTGACGACGTCGAGGTCGATCTCCGGGTCGAGGGTGTCCAGGTTGGCCGTGGGCGGGATGAGCTGGTGCTCCAGGGACAGCACCGTGCAGGCCGCCTCGATGGCCCCGGCGCCGCCGATGGCGTGCCCGATCGCACCCTTGAGCGCGGTGACGGGTGGCGGCCGGCGGAACACCTGGCGCAGGGCGCGGTGTTCGGACTCGTCACCGCGCGGCGTGGCCGTGCCGTGGGCGTTGACGTGGTCGATGTCCTCGGGCGAGAGCCCGGCGTCGGCCAGGGCGCCGCGGATCGCTTCGGCCGCACCGTCGCCCTGGGGGTGGGGTGCGGTGAAGTGGTACGCGTCGCAGCTCGCCCCGAAACCGGCGATGTACGCCCGGGTCCGCGCGGCCCTGGCGCGGGCGTCCTCGGGGCGTTCCAGGACGAGGACGGCGGCTCCTTCACCGAGGACGAAGCCGTCGCGGTCGCGGTCGAAGGGGCGGGACGCGGCGTGCGGTGCGCCGGAGCGGCGGGAGAGCGCCCGCATCTGGGCGAAACACGCGGCGGTCATCCGCAGCCGGGCCGACTCGCTGCCTCCGGCGAGCACCACGTCGCAGGCGCCGGAGAGCAGCCAGTCCCTGGCCAGCCCGATGGCACTGGTGCCGGAGGCGCAGGCCGTGGAGACGACCATGTTGGGGCCCGTCGCGCCGAGGTCGATGGCGATCTCGGCCGCGGCCATGTTGGGCAGGCTGCGGGACAGTGCGAGGGGCGAGATCCGTTCGGGCGTCCGGTCCGCGAGCCGGTCGAACTCGGCCTGCCAGCTCTGCATGGAGCCGGTGCCGACCCCCATCACCACGCCCACCCGGGGGCCGGCCGGCCCGCCCGCCGTGAGCCCGGCGTCCGCCGCGGCCTCCCGGGCGGCGAGCAGGGCGAGCGTGGTGAAACGGTCGAGCCGCCGCGCCCGTCGGTGTCCCAGGAACTTCCCGGCGTCCAGGCCGGGGACCCGGCAGGAGAACGCGACGGGCAGCCCGTCGAGGTCGGGATCGGCGGTGGCGGCCGAACACCCCGTGCTCAGCCCCTCCCAGGTGGCCTGCGCTCCGATCCCCGCCGGGGTGACCAGTCCAAGGCCCGTGACAGCCACGGGCGCGCGCCTCATGCGTGTGCCTTCGCTCGATGCATAAAGCGTGATTATGCGCGGAATGTCACGCTTGCCGGGTCAGCGTGCGGCGGCGACCGGCGTCAGCGACTCGTCCGGCGCACACCGGACAGGCTTCCGGCCGCCCCTGCCGCGTGCTTCCGGACCGGCGGAAGCGTCCGGGTCCGGAAGCGTCGGGGTCCCGACCGGGCGGGGCCCGAGCAGCCGGGCGGACCTCACCGGGGGCTCACCCGGCCGGGTTCCGCACGCCCCGCGTCCAGCCGCTTGGCGGCGAGGCGGTCCGCGTCGGGCCAGCGCACGTCGTAGGCCCAGCCGAGCTTCTCGAACAGGGCGATCAGCCGTGCCGTGGGGTCGGCCTGGCCCTTGAGCGCTCCGTGGCGTGCGCTGATGGGGTCGGCGTGGTGAAGGTTGTGCCAGCCCTCGCCGAAAGTGAGGGCCGCCACCCATCGCACGTCCCGCGACTGGTCCCGGGACGCGTAGTGCTGGGGGCCGAAGGCGTGCGCGACGGAGTTGACCGACCAGGTGACGTGGTGGACCAGTGCGTACCGCACCAGGCTCGCCCAGAAGAAGGCGGTGGCCGTCGCCCACCAGTCCTGGGTCCAGGCCAGGGTGAGCACCGGCGGCAGCAGCAGGGAGAGGGCGGCGGTGGCCGGGTACCAGCGGTCCAGCCGGCGCACATCGGGGTCGGCGAGGAGGTCGGGCGTGTAGCGCCGGTAGTTGGAGCGCACCGGGGAGGAGGAGAACCAGCCGATCTGGGCGTGCCACAGCCCCTTGGCCAGCGCCCGCCGGCTCGTGCCGTACTTCCACGGGGAGTGCGGGTCCCCGTCACGGTCCGAATGCTGGTGGTGGCGCCGGTGTTCGGCCACCCACATGGTGACGGGGCCCTCCATCGCCATCCCGCCGGCGAGGGCGAGAGCGATCCGCAGCGGGCGCCTGGCCTTGAAGGACAGATGGGTGAAGTGGCGGTGGTATCCGGCGGAGATTCCCATGATGGAGATCGCGTACATGGCGACGCCGAGCACGACGTCGCGCCCGTGGATGCCCCAGCCCCACGCGAAGGGGACCGCCGAGACGAGGACGGCGAAGGGCAGCACCACGAGCATCAGCAGATAGCCGGTACGCAGGGGGAGGCCGACGGAAACGGTGTCGGGCAGCGGTTCACGGCGTCGGGGCGCGGCGGAGGAGGAGGACGGAGGCATGGGCGGGCTCTCGTTCGCTGGATGACGGAAGACGGAAGGCCTCTTGTACGACGGGGGTCCCCGGTCCGGCCGGGACGGACGGGCGGACGGGCGGGCGGACGGGCGGGCGGACGGACGGGCGGACGGACGGGCGGACGGGCGGGCGGGCGGACGGGCGGGCGGACGGGCGGGCGGACGGGCGGGCGGACGGGCGGGCGGGCGGGCGGGCGGAACGGCGGGCGGGCGGAACGGCACACGATGATCACTGTCACTGTGCAGGAGCCGGAGCCCTCCGGCAGCGCCGTACCGGGGCATGGCCCCCGGCGGTAACCGCCCGGATGACCCCCGCGGACGTGGGGATGGCATCGCCCCCGGGAGCATCTGCGGTGGCGCGGCCCGGCGGGCGGTCCTACAGTCCCGCCTCCCAGGACGGGGCGCCGCGCCGCCGAGGACGCTCCCGGGCGGCCGGCGCCGCGGGAAGCGCCCGGGGATCACCCGCACGCACCAACCGGCCCCCGTCCTCCCGATGTGCGCCGGGCAACCGACCGGCCAAGGATGGTGGAGTGCAACACGGGCCCGGCCTACACGGACCCGGCGGCGAAGGGACCATCCTGATGGCCGAGCACTCCCGGGCGCACGTCTCGCAGCCGGCGGACGGCCCTTCGGCCGTTCCGGCGAAGGAAGTACTGAGGCAGTGCGCGCGCGACGTCGTCGCCGTCGCCGAGGGAATCCGCGAGGTGTCCGCGCGCACGACGGCCGTTCTCCTGGACCAGGAGTTCCGCGCCTCCGCCCGCAGACATCCGCGCACCGGACTGCCCGCCCAGTGGGCCACGCTGCGCGTCCTGATGAGCAAGCGGGGCCTCGGCTCCGCCATCACCGCGGAGCACGGAGCGGGGCGCCGGCTTGGACAGGGCGGCGAGATCCTGGGCCGGGAGAGCCTGGCCGCCCTGGTCGCCGTGACCTCGCTGCGGATGCGGATCGGCGCGGTCCTGCTCGACCATCCCGAACTCGTCCGGGACGCGGGCATGCGCCGTCTCCTCGACGCGGTGACGTCCGACCGCGATCTGGCCTCGGTGCGTGCGCTGCGCTCCCTGTTCAAGGACCGCGGTGCTCAGCAGGCCCTGTCCGCGCTCGCACCGGTCACGGCCGAACTCCTGGCGATCCGGGCCCTCCTGGACGAGGACCCGATGAACGACGAGACCGGCTGGGCGCTGGCGACGGGGCGCGAGCTCACCGCCGATCCGGTGAAGGGCGTCAGCGCCTCGTACCTGTGCGAACTCGACCGGGGCGAGGGCGCGGCCGACCCCGTCGAACTCGCCGCGCACGAGCTCCCGCGCGTGAGTGTCCGGGGCTCGTTCCTGGGGTTCCTGCGCAATATCAACCTGCTGTCCACCGACGGGCGGATCCTCATCCAGGACATCCGCGGGCCGGACGGCACCGTCCGGCACGTCGTGCACGCCCCCGGTATGGCCCCGGGCCGGCCCCGCAACGACTCACCCCAGGATTTCGTGGGCGCATGGCGCAATCTGTTCATGGCCGACTCCCCGTACACCCGGTCGATCCTGCGGGCCGTCGAGCACTACGGCATTCCGCGCGGTGCGGACGTCGCGCTGATCGGGCACAGCGAGGGCGGCATCGCCGTGATGAACCTCGCCCAGAGCGAGGAGTTCTCCCGCACCTACCGGGTCACGCACGTCGTCGCGGTCGGCTCCCCGGTGGACTACAAGAAGCCCGCCGACCCACGCACCTGGGTGGCCACCCTCACCAACCAGCACGACATCGTGCCCATCCTCGACGGCAGGGCGGCCGGCACGGCCTTCGACCCCCACCCGGACTGGTACGAGGTCGACTACACCGGCCCCACCCACGAATTCCCCCTGAGCCACATGCTCGACACCTACATCAAGGACCTCGAGACGATCGTCGCCGACGCCGCCCGGGACGTCGACGAGGCACTCGCGCCGTACCGGGGCGAGGTACTGCGCACGCAGTCCTACCAGCTCAAGGACCGGGAACACCCGCCGCGGGGCTATCCGTTCCTGACCGTGCCCACCACCCCGGTGCCGACCGCCGCCGGTCCGGTCGACACCCCTGTGCGCTACTACGACTCGACCGCCGCGCACGCGTTCTTCCCGGTCGACGCCGAGGCGGCGAGGAGCCTGCTCCCCGACGTCACCTGGATGACGCCGGCCCGTCTCGGACGCCGGGCGCTGGCAGTGCTCTCGGTGTACGAGCACCGGTGCACCACCATCGGCCCGTACAGCGAGGTCGGCCTGTCGGTGGTCGTCAACGACCTCTGGCGGCCGCGGCCGTACGACCTCGCTCTCGACCTGACGCGCTCGACGGACCTGCGCCGCACCGGGCGTTACGTCGTCGGGCTGGCGGTCTCCACGGAGGAGGCCCGCGCGGTGGCCGAGGAGGTCTGGGGCCAGCCGGCGTCGGTCTCGGCGGTCGATGTCGATCTGCTGGGCCGGGACATCAGTGCCGGGGCGGCGGAGCCCGGTATCCGGCTGGTGGGCGGACTGGGCCCGGCCATCCGCTGTCCCGACGTGGACTGGGTGCTCTACGGCCGCAGGGGCGACCGGACGCTGCGCGTCCAGGTCCGCAACCACGGCAGACCCCGGCTCCACCCCGCACCGCGCGTCCGGCTGCGGGTGGACACGCACGCGCACCCGCTGGCGGAGCGGTTGCACCGGCTCGGTCTGGACTCCGCGAGGCCGCGGTCCGTACTGATCTGCCACGACTTCATGGCCCGCCGGGGAGCGGGCGCCGAACTGCCGCGCTGAACCCCGGACCGGCAGCCGGCCGTACGCCCCGACGGCCCCGTACACCCCCACGCCCCGTCCGACGGCACGGAAGAGCAGGTGACACCCATGGTGACCGAGATCCCCGGCCTGAGCGCATCCGACGCGGCCGCCCCCGGCACACTGCCCGGCCTCGCCTCCACGCTCCGGGCCGATGCCGCCAGGATGGAGGAGTACGCGCGCACCCTGCGCGCCACCGCCGCGACCCTCGACGGCCTGGACGAGGCTCCGCCATGGTGCGGCCCCGTCCTGGAACAGCAGGCGTCGGCCTGCCTGGTCGCCGCGGACCAGCTGCGCACCGCGGCGGCTGCGGCGGACACCCACGTCCGCGCCACCGGAGCCACCGCGGCGACGGGCTGAGGCCCGTACCCCGTCGACGGGGTACGGGCCTCGGCCCGTCGCCGCGGGTCACCGCCCGGTGCGGCTCCCGGCGGCCGCGAGCGAAACGGTGTACCGCCCGTCGTCCTCCGGCAGATTGCGGTGCACCAGCTGCGAGAAGCCGTGGGTCTCCCGGATGATCCGCATCCCCTCGGGCGAGAAGGTCGAGGAGCTGAACAGGCGTGGTGCCAGCAGCGGGTTGTTGAGCGCCTCGGAGAAGGCGTCGACGGAGATGACGCGTTCGAGCAGCCGGCCGAAGATGGCACCCGGCCCGGGTTCCTCGGCGAACACGCCGACGAACAGCTCGACGTCGTCCACGTCCGCGTAGGTGTCCCGCAGTCCCTCGCGGACCTGCGGATCGCCGGAGATCTGCCGCCAGTCGGTGACGCGGGGGAAACCGTAGTACGCGCGGTAGTCGTTGTACGAGGCCAGGCCGAGCTTCCGGCCCACGGCGATGCTCCCGGTCTCGATGGGAAGCAGCAGCGGATCGGTGTTGAAGAGACCGGACCGGCCCGCGGGCTGGAGGGACAGGTCCTCGAAGAGCGGCCCGAGGCCCCGGTCCAGGACGAGCTGCCCGTTGGCGACGGTCCCGGCCAGGGGTACGTCGCGGCCGCCGATCGCGTACGTGGAGGGAATCAGGCTGTGCCACCGGTAGACGAGGCTGAACTCGATGGTCGCCCAGTTCTCCCGGTGCCACACCCCTTTGTCGGTGCGGGCCGGGTCGAGGACGAAGCGGAAGTGGTACGGCGTGATGTGGTTGATGTACTCCTCCAGCATCACCCGGATCATCATCACCACCAGGGTGTTCCGGGTGGTCTGGAAGACCCGCTCGTCGTCCCAGTCCGGGTGGGCGGCGGCGATGATGCCGGCGACCCGGTTGTGCTCGCGCAGGAAGAGGACGTTCATCGCCATCGGCCCGATGTGCGCGTGGACGCGGTCGCCGCCGCAGGCGAAGAGGGTGTCGCGGAGCTCATCGGGCACTTCCTCGAACCGGACCGGTTTGAGCGCGCCGAACTCGCTCTTGATCCGGCCGCCTTCGCACAGCGCGGGCGGGAACTCGCCCCCGTTGACCGTGCGGCTCTTCAGTCTGCCGCCCTCGAAGGACCGCAGACAGGTGGTGGCCTCCTCGCCGTCGCCGTACAGCTGGGACATGTCGAGGGTGTGCGGGGAATCGGTCCTGCACGGGTCGCCGGTGGCTCCGTGGCCGCGCAGGAAGCCGTCGGTGAACCACTGGGCGAAGGCGGGCAGCAGCGCACTGGAACGCTCGCAGGTGCGGGTGGGGCCGCTGCGCCGGAACAGTTCGGTGACCGTCTCCAGGCCCGGCCGGCCGGGGTGCGGGCCGGAGACCGGGGGGAGGTGGCGTCCGACGTAGGAACGGTCGGTCAGCGACGGCCAGGAGGTGTACGGGGCTTTGGTGCTCAGCGGGTTGGGGCGGGTCGGGGCCTTGAGCACGGCCAGGTCGGTGAGGGTGGAGTTCACCCGGCGGTGCAGGGAGCGGTTGCCGTGCACCGAGCGCCACATCGGACCGTAGTGGGTCAGCAGGTGCGACTCGAAGCGGTTGCGCCAGCCGTCCTTGGACGGGTCCCGGACGGTGGTCCGCTCTTCGGGCCGGCGGGAGGCGGTGGTGGTCATGGGTCTCCTCCGGAGGGGGGCGGACGGATGGCCGCGGGTGCGGGCGGGCCGGATCAGCGTTCGCCGGAGTCCGGACCGGCCGCCACCGCGTAGTGCTGCGGGTAGGGCGTACCGGCGTAGTCCATCGCCTGTTCGGCTCCGGCGGGCGGCCGGACGCCGGGGCGCAGCAGCACCCGCCGCACCAGCTCGGGCACGATCACGGACGCCGCGTACTTGCCCACGCACTCGTGGGCGCCGTACCCGAGGACGAGGTTGTGCGAAGGCGGCCGTCCCGTGCGGAACTCGGCGGGCGCCTCGATCACGTCCTCGTCGAACATCGCCGAGTACATCCAGGCCACGACGGGGGTTCCCGCGGGAATCCTGGTCTGCCGCGGTGTTCCCGCCGCGAGGACGTGCTCACGTACGCACAGCCGGGGGGTGGCCGGCACGAACGGGTGGAAGCGCAGTGCCTCCCAGACGTACGCGTCGAAGCGTGCGGGGTCGGGGTCGGCCGCGGCCCGCTCGGCCTCGGCCAGTACCTCGGGCCGGAGCGCCAGTTCCTTGAGCGCGGTGGCCGCGCACTGGGTGGCGTTCTGCTGGTACCCGGTGAGATAGCCGACCAGGTTGGCGTTGATCCGCTCGTCGTCGAAGCCGAACTCGTCGGGCAGCCGGGTGCGCAGCATCCGTCCGAGGACGTCGTCGGGGCCGTCCGTCCGTCCCGTTCCGTCCGTCCCGTCCGGGCGGCCGGACTCGGCCCGGCGCCGGGCGATGAGGGCGGCCACCAGGTCGTGCATCTCCTTGCCCGCGGCGGTCCCGGCCGCGTGGACGTCCGGGTCCCGGCCCTGGTTGGCCGCGAACGCCCACTGCATCAGGCGCGAGTCGGTGTGCAGCGTCTCCTCGGGGATGCCCGTGAAGCCCAGGTACTCGACGGCGACCCGGGCCGCCGCCAGGCAGGCGTAGTCCTGGATCAGGTCGAACGTGGCGCTCCCGCGCTCCGCGGCACCCGCCACGGCCGCGTCGAGAGCGGCGTCGGCGAGCGAGGCGGTGAGGGCGCGCACCCGGGGCGCGTCCTCGGGAGCCAGGACCAGCTGCCCGTACCCGCGCTCGCGCCAGTGCACGTCGGCGCCGTCCCGGGCGAGGATGAACGGGGCCCCCAGCACCTCTTCGAGGACGGGCCCGAAGACGCCGGCCGTGAAGGTCTCCGGGGCGGACAGCACCTCCAGTACGTCGGGATGCCGGGTGACGAAGACGCCGAGCGGGGTGGGGAACACGGGGCGGGCCGCACGCAGTTCCCTGAAGAGCCCGGCCCGGTCGGTGGCCGTCGCCCGGCGGAGCAGCCCGATCCGTCGCGGTGCGTCGGTCTCGGGGACCGCGTCGTACGCGGCGAGGAAGTCCATGGTGATGACCGCCTGAGGTGGGGGGATGCCGGAAGCGTGCGCGAGCCGCCGCACGGACGGCGCGACGCCGGACGGCTCGCCCGGCCGCGCACCCGATCATTCAGACACGCGCCCGGGGCGGCCGCATGCCGGCGGCGCATCCGGGTGTTCCGGCCCGCCGGGAACAGCGGTCCCCCGGGAACCCTCGCCCTCTCAGCCGGTCGCGCCCAGGACCACCAGCAGCACCGCACCCACCACGGCCGGCGCGATGATCTCGTAGGCCCAGCGCACCGACGCGGTGGTGCCGCCCGCCACGGGCTTGTCGCCTGCGCGTTCGGCCAGTTCGCGCAGGTCCACCACGGTCTGGTCCGCGGGTGCCACGCGTGCCTTCTTGTCGCGCACGTCGGCGGTCACGGCGGTCCTGCGGTACGGGTCGTCCATCGACTGGCGGGACTGCTGCCGGGCGACCTTCTTGCGCTGCCGCAGCGACACCGGCACCGCCCAGAGCTGGTACTTCGTACCGTCCTGGGTGAACAGCTCGCTCGAGTACCCGGCCCGCACGTCGGCGACGTCGGTCCACGGCAGCGTGATCGTCCGGAACGGGTTGCGGATCCGGATGCGCTCGTCGCTGGCGGACACCACGGGGCGCAGGGTGAAGGCGATCACCAGCGGCACCACGGCCAGCAGCCCGGCCAGCGCCAGCCACGGCACCCGGCCCTCGCCCCGGATCGCGGCGTCGCCGGCGATCCAGCAGATGAGCAGGAGCAGCAGGGCGCCCCCGACCAGCCCGGCGGGCGACCGGAAGGTCCGGTCGGCGTAGGTGTGCTCGGAGGGGGGCGTGGGGCTCGTCATGAGCCCGATTCTGCC
Source organism: Streptomyces sp. NBC_00876 (assembly GCF_045207435.1). NCBI lineage: Bacteria > Bacillati > Actinomycetota > Actinomycetes > Kitasatosporales > Streptomycetaceae > Streptomyces > Streptomyces sp. NBC_00876. The sequence goes on along the minus strand of NZ_CP108800.1, from coordinate 5,353,730 downwards.
TGACGGACGCGGCGGACGCGGGGGCGGCCGCCCGGACACGCGTACGGAGGGCGGCGGGGCCGGTTCCGGGCGCAGGCGCGCCCCGCTCGCGCCGCGCCGCGCGATGCGCGCCGGACCTGGGCCCCTGTACAGGCCGCTACGCGCGTAGATATGCTCCCCTGGTGACCATGCCCACCACTGCACCTGCATTCGCCGACGCGACGGCGTCCGACAGTGCGCTGCGCCGCTTCCTGCACGGGCTGCCCGGCGTCGACGCCGTCGGCCTCGAAGCGCGCGCCGCCTCGCTCGGAACCCGTTCGATCAAGACGACGGCCAAGGCGTACGCCATCGACCTCGCCATTTCGATGATCGACCTGACGACGCTGGAAGGCGCGGACACCCCGGGCAAGGTCCGGGCTCTCGCCGCCAAGGCCGTTCATCCCGATCCCACCGACCGCACGGCCCCGCGCACCGCGGCGGTCTGCGTCTACCCCGACATGGCGGCGACCGCGGTCGCCGCGCTGGCCGGCTCAGGTGTGAAGGTGGCGTCCGTCGCGACGGCCTTCCCCGCCGGGCGCGCCGCACTCGACGTGAAGCTCGCGGACGTCCGCGACGCCGTGGCCGCCGGGGCCGACGAGATCGACATGGTGATCGACCGGGGCGCGTTCCTCTCCGGCCGCTATCTGAAGGTGTACGAGGAGATCCTGGCCGTGAAGGCCGAGTGCGGCTCCGCACGCCTGAAGGTGATCTTCGAGACCGGCGAGCTGTCCACGTACGACAACATCCGGCGGGCCTCCTGGCTCGGGATGCTGGCCGGCGCCGACTTCATCAAGACCTCGACCGGCAAGGTCGCGGTCAACGCCACACCCGCGAACACCCTGCTGATGCTGGAGGCGGTGCGCGACTTCCGTGCGCAGACCGGCGTCCAGATCGGCGTGAAGCCGGCCGGCGGCATCCGCACCTCCAAGGACGCGATCAAGTTCCTGGTCCTGGTCAACGAGACGGCGGGCGAGGACTGGCTGGACAACCACTGGTTCCGCTTCGGCGCCTCCAGCCTGCTGAACGACCTGCTGATGCAGCGCCAGAAGCTCAGCACCGGCCGTTACTCCGGCCCCGATTACGTGACGGTGGACTGATTCCCATGGCATCTGCATTCGAGTACGCACCGGCGCCGGAATCCCGTTCCGTCGTCGACATCGCCCCCTCGTACGGCCTGTTCATCGACGGTGAGTTCACCGACGCCGCCGACGGCCAGGTCTTCAAGACGGTCAGCCCGTCGTCCGAGGAAGTCCTCTCCGAGGTCGCGCGGGCAGGCTCCGCGGACGTGGACCGGGCCGTGAAGGCGGCCCGCCGGGCGTTCGAGAAGTGGTCGGCGCTGCCCGGCTCCGAGCGCGCGAAGTACCTGTTCCGGATCGCCCGGATCATCCAGGAGCGCTCCCGCGAGCTCGCCGTCCTGGAGACCCTGGACAACGGAAAGCCGATCAAGGAGACGCGCGACGCGGACCTCCCGCTGGTGGCGGCGCACTTCTTCTACTACGCGGGCTGGGCCGACAAGCTGGACCACGCGGGCTACGGCGCGAACCCGCGCCCGCTCGGCGTGGCCGGCCAGATCATCCCGTGGAACTTCCCGCTCCTGATGCTCGCGTGGAAGATCGCCCCGGCGCTGGCCACCGGCAACACGGTGGTGCTCAAGCCCGCCGAGACGACCCCGCTCTCCGCGCTCTTCTTCGCGGACATCTGCCGCCAGGCGGGCCTGCCCAGGGGCGTCGTCAACATCCTGACGGGATACGGGGACGCGGGCTCGGCCCTCGTCGAACACCCGGACGTCAACAAGATCGCCTTCACCGGATCGACCGCCGTCGGCAAGGCCATCGCGCGCCAGATCGCCGGCACGGGCAAGAAGGCCACCCTGGAGCTGGGCGGCAAGGGCGCCAACATCGTCTTCGACGACGCCCCGATCGACCAGGCCGTCGAGGGCATCGTCACCGGCATCTTCTTCAACCAGGGCCAGGTCTGCTGCGCGGGTTCTCGTCTCCTCGTGCAGGAGTCGGTCGAGGAGGAGCTGCTGGACTCCCTCAAGCGCCGGCTGTCCACGCTGCGCCTCGGCGACCCGCTGGACAAGAACACCGACATCGGCGCGATCAACTCCGCGGAGCAGCTCTCCCGGATCACCGCGCTCGTCGAGACCGGTGAGGCGGAGGGCGCGGACCGCTGGTCGGCCCCGTGCGAACTCCCCTCCGCCGGCTACTGGTTCGCACCGACGCTGTTCACCGGCGTCACCCAGGCGCACACCGTCGCCCGCGACGAGATCTTCGGCCCGGTGCTGTCGGTGCTGTCGTTCCGTACGCCGGACGAGGCGGTCGCCAAGGCCAACAACAGCCAGTACGGCCTCTCGGCCGGCATCTGGACGGAGAAGGGCTCCCGCATCCTCGCGGTGGCGAACAAGCTCCGGGCGGGCGTCGTCTGGGCCAACACGTTCAACAAGTTCGACCCGACCTCGCCGTTCGGCGGTTACAAGGAGTCGGGCTTCGGCCGCGAAGGCGGCCGTCACGGCCTGGAGGCGTACCTCGATGTCTGAGCGCAGTGACCGACTGAGCGTCTTCAAGACCTACAAGCTGTACGTAGGGGGCAAGTTCCCCCGCTCCGAGAGCGGCCGGGTGTACGAGGTGACGGACTCCAAGGGCAAGTGGCTGGCGAACGCGCCCCACTCCTCCCGCAAGGACGCGCGTGACGCCGTCGTGGCCGCCCGCAAGGCGTTCGGCGGCTGGTCGGGCGCGACCGCGTACAACCGCGGCCAGATCCTCTACCGCGTCGCCGAGATGCTGGAGGGCCGCCGGGAGCAGTTCGTCCGGGAGGTGGCGGAGGCCGAGGGGCTGTCGAAGTCCAAGGCCGCGGCCGTCGTCGACGCGGCGGTCGACCGCTGGGTCTGGTACGCGGGCTGGACCGACAAGATCGCCCAGGTCGTGGGCGGCGCGAACCCGGTCGCGGGGCCGTTCTTCAACCTGTCCACCCCCGAGCCCACCGGGGTGGTGACGGTCCTGGCCCCGCAGGAGTCGTCGTTCCTGGGCCTGGTCTCGGTGGTCGCCCCGGTGATCGCGACCGGCAACACCGTGGTCGTCATCGCCTCGGCCGACGCCCCGCTGCCCGCGCTGTCGCTGGGCGAGGTGCTGGCCACCTCGGACCTGCCGGGCGGTGTGGTCAACATCCTGTCGGGAAGGACGGCGGAGATCGCCACGCCGCTCGCCTCCCACCAGGACGTGAACGGCATCGACCTCACGGGGGCCGACGCGGATCTCTCCAGGGAGCTGGAGATCGCCGCGGCCGACAACCTCAAGCGCGTCCTGCGTCCACAGGCTGTGGACGGCGCCGCTTCCGGTGACGGCGTCGACTGGTCGGCCGATCCGGGGACCCGCCGGCTGACGGCGTTCCTGGAGACCAAGACGGTCTGGCACCCGACGGGTGCGCTGGGCGTGTCGGGCTCCTCGTACTGACGCGCACACAGCGGCGGCCCGCGCCCCGGAATCCCGGGCGCGGGCCGCTTCCGTGTCAGCCGTGCAGCAGCCCGGCGACCTGGCCCACCACGGGCAGGTCCTTCAGAGCGCCGCCGCTGGTCACCGGGTCGGTGAGGGCGGCGGTGGAGACCGGCTTGAAGTCGGCGATCTGGGTCCCCACCGCGTTGTCCAGCGGGTCCACGCCCGTGCCGGCCAGCGGGTCGAGCCGCAGATGCGTCACGGGGGCGAGACCGCTGTCGAGCGAGTGGCCGAGCGCCCCCGCCGCGCCGGAGACGGCGGCGTCGCCGGCCTCGCCGATGCTGCTGTCGGCGCCCGCCGCAGGCGCCAGGGGCAGCGGTGCGGCCTGAGCCACCGCACCCCCCGCGCCGAGCGCGGCACCGACCGCGGTGACGGTCAGGCCTGCCCGCAGCAGAGCGCGGCGACGGGACTTGGAAAGTGCGTGACGTGCCATGGATTTCCCACCTGATCGAGCCGGTCGAACCGTCAATCGAGTAATCGTCTGGGTGCACAGCGTAGTTGAGGTGTGATGCTGGATACCAACAGGACCTCCGGGGGATCCCCTGCGCGGGTCAATGCCTCACACTCGTGTCCTGTGAGTTCCCATGCGCTTTCGACCCGCGTCGTCCTCCTGGCGGGCCCCTCCGGCTCCGGCAAGTCCTCCCTTGCCGCCCGCACCGGCCTTCCGGTGCTGCGGCTCGACGACTTCTACAAGGAGGCGGGCGACCCCACGCTGCCGCTCGTCACCGGCAGTACGGACATCGACTGGGACTCCGTACGGTCCTGGGACGCCGACGCCGCCGTCGCCGCGATCTCCGAACTGTGCCGCACCGGGCGCACCGACGTTCCGGTGTACGACATCTCCACCAGTTCCCGCAGCGGGCACGAGGCCCTCCACATCGAGCGCACCCCGCTGTTCGTGGCCGAGGGGATCTTCGCCGCGGACATAGTCGAGCGGTGCCAGTCGCTGGGGCTCCTGGCGGACGCCCTGTGCCTGCGCGGGCGCCCGACGACGACGTTCCGCCGCCGGCTGCTGCGGGATCTGCGCGAGGGCCGCAAGTCGGTGCCGTTCCTGCTGCGGCGGGGCTGGCGGCTGATGCGGGCGGAGCGCCGGATCGTGGCGCGCCAGGCCGAACTGGGCGCGTACCCCTGCGGCAAGGACGAGGCGCTGGGACGGCTGGCCGCCGCCGCGGCGGGCCGGTGCCGCACGCCCGCGCCTGCGAGGTCGAGCCTCTCCCGCGACTGAGGAGCGGGGCACGGGGGCGGCAGTACCCCTGGGCCGGTGTGCACAAGAGGCCCTGGCGGCTCCTGTACGGCGCTCAGGCGCCCCGGAACGCACTGTGGGGCCGGACAGGACCCCCCGGCCCGTCCGGCCCCACAGCTATCCCCGTAAACCGCCGCCTCCCCCGAGGCGACGGCCCGTTTCCCCCGTACACCGCCGCTTCCCCCGAAGCGACAGCCGTTTCCCCCGTACACCGCCGCCTCCCCCGAGGCGACGGCCCGTTTCCCCCGTACACCGCCGCCTCCCCCGAAGCGACAGCCGTTTCCCCCGTTGCCTCAGGCCACCAGCTCGCCGAAGGACTCCTCCTCGTCACGGCCGAAGCTGAGGACATCGTCCTCGCGCAGCCGGCGGAGCGACCGCCAGATGCTGGACTTCACCGTGCCGACACTGATGTCGAGGATGGACGCGATCTCCGGGTCCGTGCGGCCCTCGTAGTAGCGCAGGACCAGCATCGTGCGCTGCGTCTCGGGCAGTCGCGCCAGCGCCTGCCAGAGCACGGCGCGCAGCTCCGTACCGCGCATCGCGTCCGTGTCGCCCGCCGTCTCCGGCAGCTCCTCGGTCGGGTATTCGTTCAGCTTGCGCCTGCGCCAGGCGCTGATGTGCAGATTGGTCATGGTCCGGCGCAGATAGCCGCCGACCGCCGCCTTGTCGCTGATCCGGTCCCATGCCCGGTACGTGGAGAAGAGGGCGCTCTGCAGCAGATCCTCGGCCTCGAACCGGTCACCGGTCAGGTGATAGGCGGTGGCGTACAGGGAGGCGCGGCGCTCCCGGACGTAGGCCGTGAACGCCGCTTCGGCGTCCTCGTCCTGCGCCGGGGCCTTCCGCTCCCCCGTGACCTCCCCGTACGTGCTTCCCCCGTTGACCCCACCCGTTGCCACGGGAGGAGCGTCGACCACCGTCATGTACGACGGGTGCTGACGCCCGGCGCCTCGAACGCACCCCCGTCCGTTCAGTGCGGCGCCGGACTTCTCGGTGGTCCTGCCGACGTCATGGAGACGCGTGACAACTGCGCTTGCGGTGATGCTGTGAGTTGCGTTCATCTCGCGCCCCCCGTCGGTGGAGTCCGTCCGTTCCTTGTGTCAACGAGCTTGCCGGGGCAGTTTCATGGCGCTGTCCGCCGACTGTCACAGACCTGTCACAGGGCCCGGCGACGACACGATCCGGGGGTCCCGGATGCATAAGAGGGGACCAACTGTCGAACTAGGGCTCCCCCATGGGTCAGAATGACCAACGTGCCTTTCCTGTTGCTGATCGAGGACGACGACGCCATCCGCACGGCCCTCGAACTCTCGCTGTCACGCCAGGGCCACCGTGTGGCCACCGCGGCGACGGGAGAGGACGGCCTCAACCTGCTGCGCGAGCAGCGGCCCGACCTGGTCGTGCTGGATGTGATGCTGCCCGGGATCGACGGTTTCGAGGTGTGCCGGCGCATCCGGCGCACCGACCAGCTGCCGATCATTCTGCTGACCGCACGGAGCGACGACATCGACGTCGTCGTCGGACTGGAGTCCGGCGCCGACGACTATGTGGTGAAACCCGTGCAGGGGCGGGTGCTCGACGCCCGCATCCGCGCGGTGCTGCGCCGCGGCGAGCGCGAGTCCACGGACTCCGCGACCTTCGGCAACGTGGTGATCGACCGCTCCGCCATGACCGTCACCAAGGACGGGGAGGACCTGCAGCTCACGCCGACCGAGCTGCGGCTCCTGCTCGAGCTGAGCCGCCGGCCGGGCCAGGCCCTGTCGCGGCAGCAGCTGCTGCGCCTGGTCTGGGAGCACGACTATCTCGGTGACTCCCGGCTGGTGGACGCCTGTGTCCAGCGGCTGCGCGCCAAGGTGGAGGACGTACCGTCCTCGCCGACCCTGATCCGTACCGTGCGGGGTGTGGGATACCGGCTGGACTCGCCGCAGTGAGTACGGCTGTGCGGCGGAGCCTGCTCTCCGGGCTCCGCTGGACCAGCCTGCGGCTGCGGCTCGTCGTGGTGTTCGCGCTGGTCGCGCTGACCGCCGCGGTGTCCGCGTCCGGGATCGCGTACTGGCTGAACCGCGAGGCCGTGCTGACCCGTACGCAGGACTCCGCGCTCGGGGACTTCCGCCAGGAGATGCAGACCCGGGCGGCGTCGCTGCCGCTGCGCCCGACCCGGGAGGACCTGCAGACCGCCGCCGTGCAGATGGCGAGCAGCAGCCCCGGCTACAGCGTCCTGCTGATCGACGAACGCGACCCGGGCAAGCCCATCGTCGGCAATTCCGACCTGGACACCTTCACCCGCAGCAACGTACCGCTGTCGCTGCAGAAGCAGGTCGACAAGAAGCAGCCGGTCAAGGCGGGCAACAAGTACCAGTACCACCTGTTCTGGCAGCGCACCTCGATCCGCGGCACCCCGTACCTCGTCGCCGGCACGAAGATCATCGGCGGTGGCCCGACCGGGTACATGCTCAAGTCACTGGACCAGGAACGGCAGGATCTGAGCTCCCTGGCCTGGTCGCTGGGGATCGCGACGGCGCTCGCCCTGGTCGGCTCCGCCCTCCTCGCCCAGGCCGCGGCGACGACGGTGCTGCGCCCCGTGCAGCGGCTCGGTGACGCCGCCCGCAAGCTCGGCGAGGGCGAACTCGACACCCGGCTCGTGGTGTCCGGCACCGATGAACTGGCCGATCTCTCCCGTACGTTCAACAAGACGGCGAGCTCCCTGGAGAAGAAGGTCGCGGACATGAGCGCGCGGGAGGAGTCCAGCCGCCGCTTCGTCGCCGACATGTCGCACGAACTGCGCACCCCGCTCACCGCGATCACCGCGGTCGCCGAGGTGCTGGAGGACGAGGCCGACAGCCTCGATCCGATGATCGCGCCCGCCGTGCATCTGGTGGTCAGCGAGACCCGGCGCCTCAACGACCTGGTGGAGAACCTGATGGAGGTCACCCGCTTCGACGCGGGCACGGCCCGTCTCGTCCTGGACACCGTCGACGTCGCCGACCAGGTGACCGCCTGCATCGACGCCCGCGCCTGGCTGGACGCGGTGGACCTGGACGCCGAGCGCGGCATGATGGTCCGCCTCGATCCGCGTCGGCTCGACGTGATCCTGGCCAATCTGATCGGCAACGCGCTGAAGCACGGCGGTTCGCCGGTACGGGTCGCGGTACGCACCGAGGGCGACGAACTCGTCATCGAGGTGCGCGACCACGGACCGGGCATCCCCGAGGACGTGCTGCCGCACGTGTTCGACCGCTTCTACAAGGCCAGCGCCTCCCGGCCGCGCTCCGAGGGCAGCGGACTCGGGCTCTCGATCGCCATGGAGAACGCGCACATCCACGGCGGTGACATCACCGCCGCGAACTCGCCGGACGGCGACGGCGCGGTGTTCGTCCTGCGGCTGCCGCGTGACGCCGAGGCGCTGAACAGCACCACCGAGGGTCGCGACGCACAGATCCCGGACCAGGAGGACGACGCGACGTGATGCGCAGCGAACGCCGGGGCCGCCGCCCCGCCGCGGCCGTGGCCGGTGCCGCACTCTGTGCCGTACTGGCCACGGGCTGCGGGATCCGGACCACATCGGTACCGGTCGACGCCGGCCCCGCCCCGTCCCGGGTGCCGTGCGCGATGCCCGCCGAGGACATCACGACGCAGGCGACGAAGGGCATCCCCGTACAGGTCTATCTGGTCTGCGCCTCCCAACTGGTCACCGTGGACCGTGCGGTGCGGGTCCAGGAGGCGACGACCGACCGGATCCTGATCGCCGGCGCACTCCTGGACGAACTGCGGCAGGAGCCCCCGAGCGCCGAGCAGCAGGCGGGCTTCTCCACGGACGTCCCCGCGACGCTTCGGGTCTCCGGCCCCCGCCCAGGCGACCCGAAGGGCGGGCTGCGGCTCAGCGAACAGCCGGAGGACCTGCCGTCCGAGGCACTGGCCCAGATCGTCTGTACGTTCGCGGAGAGCGATTCACTCGTCGTCCGGGGCACGGTGACGCTCGGCGGCCCCGGGGACTACGCACCGCGCGGCTACCTGTGCACCGCGGAGACGAAGGCCAGCCCGAAGGCAGTACCGACGCACGGCGCGATCGGGCAGCACTGAGACCGCCACCGCCACGCCCCCTGCTCCGCACGCCCCTCCCGTCTCCCCCCTTCCCTCCCGCACCATGAAGCAGGTATCCGCGGCATGCGCGGAACCGATCCTGCCGCTGCCCGCGTCTTGGGGGACGTGCGTCAAGGTTCGGGCGGCCAAGCCGTCATCCGCTTCCGCGCGGTCGGAGTGTTCCTCCTCCTCGCGCATCTTCTGCTCGTCGGGTGGCTGACTCTGCGCCCGCTGGACGTGCCGTGGATGACCGCCGCCAACCTCTCCCCGTTCGCCGGCATCAAGGCCGATCTGTCCCTCGGCCCGGCCGTCGCCGCCCGCCGGATCGGCGAGGGACTTCTGCTGCTGGCACCCCTGGGGGTGCTGCTCCCGATGGCCGGCGGCCGGCTGTTCGTCTCGCCGTGGTCCTCGCTGGCCCGGACGGTGGCGGCCGGGTCGCTGATCTCGCTGGCCATCGAACTGGGCCAGACCGGGGTGCCGGGCCAGGTCGTCGACGTCGACTCGATGATCCTGAACACCATCGGCGTCGCCCTCGCCCACGTGGTGGTCGTACCCGCGTGCAGGGCGCGCCTGCGGCGCAGCAAGCAGCAGCGGGTCCGCCGGCTGCCCCGGGCCGGGCACGAGACCTCTCAGGGGTCGACCCCTCAGGGATCGACCCCGACGATTTCCGGGGTCGGCATCGCCCCGTAGAGCGACGCTTTGCCCCCGTTCGGCGAGCCACCATGGATGCATCGGGAGCACAACGGACTGCTCCCCCGGGGAGCGCACGGCTGCTCCCTCCGCAACGGTTCGCGAAGGAGCCCACCATGGCCGCACTTGCCCGCCCCCGAGACGGACGCATGATCGGCGGAGTGTGCGCAGCGCTGGCACGGCGCTTCGGCACCTCCGCGGGAACCATGCGGGTCATCTTCCTGGTCTCGTGCCTGCTGCCGGGCCCGCAGTTCCTGCTCTACCTGGCGCTGTGGCTGCTGCTTCCGCAGGAGAAGGCGTCGTCCGCCGCCACCGCCTGGTAGTTCCCCGCACACATGCCTGTGGGCGGGCACCCGGTCCGGGTGCCCGCCCACAGGCATGTGGTGGAGCCGGAACTCAGCGGCCGAGCGGCAGACCGTTGGCCGAGAGGCCACTGGTCGTCAGACCGCCGGCGGGCATCCCGCCGAGGAGGCCCTTGACGGGCGTGGTGGCCTGGTCGAGGACCTTCGCCTGGCTGGTGCCGAGGAGATCGGTGGCGGTGTCCTGGACCGGCAGGGTCGACGTGGCGTTCGCCAGGGCGCCGGCGACGGGCAGGGCGCCGGTCGCGGTGTCCAGCGGCAGCGCGGAGGCCGATGCGGTACCGGCGGCGGCAGCGGCGAAAGCGGCACCGAGAGCGGCGACGCCGAGAGTCCTGGCAGCAGACTGCTTCATGTGAATTTCATCCTTGGGGAAGGGGATGTGAGCGGCTCTGCAACGTAGTCAGCCCGCGGCCCGTCCCGCAAACATCCGGAAACACGGAAAACGGCCGGGATTTGCCCTCCCGGCCGTTTCCCTCCGGGTCGCCGGTCAGCCGGAAACCGAGGTAGACACGCTGGTCGCAGCGGTCTGCTCGAAGAGCCATTCGGACTTCAGCTCCGCGTATCCGGGCTTGATGACGTCATTGATCATCGCCAGACGTTCATCGAAAGGAATGAATGCTGATTTCATCGCATTGACTGTGAACCACTGCATGTCATCGAGCGTGTATCCGAATGTCTCGGTCAGCTTCTCGAATTCCTGGCTCATGCTCGTCCCGCTCATCAGCCGGTTGTCCGTGTTCACGGTGGCCCGGAAGTGGAGCTTGCGCAGCAGCCCGATGGGGTGCTCGGCGTACGAGGAGGCGGCCCCGGTCTGCAGATTGGAGGTCGGGCAGAGCTCCAGCGGGATGCGCTTGTCGCGTACGTAGGAGGCGAGGCGCCCGAGCTTCACACTGCCGTCCTCGGCGACCTCGATGTCGTCGATGATGCGGACGCCGTGGCCGAGCCGGTCGGCGCCGCACCACTGGATGGCCTGCCAGATCGACGGCAGGCCGAAGGCCTCACCGGCGTGGATGGTGAAGTGGTTGTTCTCGCGCTTGAGGTACTCGAACGCGTCCAGGTGCCGGGTGGGCGGGAAGCCCGCCTCGGCGCCCGCGATGTCGAAGCCGACGACGCCCTGGCCGCGGTAGCGGTTGGCGAGTTCGGCGATCTCCAGCGAACGGGCGGCGTGCCGCATCGCGGTGAGCAGGGCGCCCACCCGGATCCGGTTCCCGTCCCGCCGGGCGCGCAGCTCGCCCTCACGGAAGCCCTCGTTGACCGCCTCGACGACCTCTTCGAGGCTCAGCCCGGCTTCCAGGTGCTGCTCGGGCGCGTACCGGATCTCGGCGTACACGACGCCGTCGGCGGCCAGGTCCTCGGCACACTCGGCGGCCACCCTGACGAGCGCGTCGCGGGTCTGCATGACGGCGCAGGTGTGGGCGAACGTCTCCAGATACCGCTCCAGCGAACCGGAGTCCGCGGCCTCGCGGAACCAGATGCCGAGCTTGTCGGGGTCGGTCTCCGGAAGTCCGTCGTATCCGTTCGCGGCGGCGAGGTCGACGATCGTCCCGGGGCGCAGGCCGCCGTCGAGGTGGTCGTGGAGAAGGACCTTGGGGGCACGCCGGATCTGGTCCTGGCCGGGCACATTGAGGGTCGGGCTCATCATCCACGCACTGTAGCGCCTACGCGCGTAGAGCGCCGCTGGGCACGGCTCTCCGATACGTAACAGAGACCGCGAATACGGGTGGCGTACACCTGCCCTTCTGACACTGTTACGTCATGGCACAGCGCGCACTACCCCTGCCTGCTGCGAGGCTGGGACGGGCCGTCAGGACGGCCGGAGCATCAACCGCGGTCAGCGGCGTGGTCCTGCTGCTCCCGGACGGCGAGCCCTACTCGTACCGCCGCCCCTCCCCCCTCTCGTACGCCCTCCAGCTCCCGCTGGCCCGCTCCCTGGCCCGCGCCGGCCAGGACGACGGCCTCGCCGCGCATGTCGTCCACTACCGCTGCCGCGGCTGGAACACGACGGACGCGCAGCTCGCGGCGGACGCGGAATGGGCCGTGGACGAGGTCGTACGCCGCTACGGCGACGTCCCCGTCTGTCTGGCCGGCCACGGCATGGGCGGCCGCGCGGCCCTCCGCGCCGGCGGCCACCCTGCGGTCGGCGCGGTCCTGGCGATGGCCCCCTGGCTCCCCGGCGACCCATCGGCCGAACCGGAACCGGTGAAGCACCTGGTCGGCCGTCAGGTCCTGCTGGTCCACGGCACCAACGACGCCCGCTGCGACCCCGAACTCTCCTTCCGCCTCGCCGAACGCGCCAAGAAGTCCAACCGCAACACCTGCCGCTTCGAGGTCCACTCGGACGGCCACTCCCTGCGCCAGCACCACGCCGAAGTCACCGCCCTGGCAGCGGACTTCATCCGCGGCTCCCTCTTCGACCGGGCCTACGCCCGCCCGGTCACCGACGCCCTGGCGGCCCCGCCACCCCTGGGACTGCGGATGCCGCTGGCGGCGGGGTTCGGGAAGTCGTTGCGGGGGTGAGGGGGTTCGGGGGTGAGGCGGTTCGGGCGGCGGACGTGGCGCCCAGCCAGCGTCGTGCCGGGGTGGAGGGACCTGGCGCCTCGCCCACGCGGGCTGTGTACACCCCGACGCGGCCGGTTGGGCCGAAGCAGGGGCTGACCGGGCGGTGGGACGGTACGCGCCGATCAGCCCGCGGTGACGGGAACATCCCCGCGGGTGCGGGGAGCAGACCCCCTCGCCCCCGAACCGGGCGTGTGGGTCGGGACCATCCCCGCGGGTGCGGGGAGCAGCGCCAGATGGAATCCGCGGACCGGCGCAGCATGGGACCATCCCCGCGGGTGCGGGGAGCAGCAGGACGGTGCCGTTTGCCCGCTGCCCGATCAGGGACCATCCCCGCGGGTGCGGGGAGCAGAGATCGCCATCAGCAGGACCCGCACCTTCCCGGGGGACCATCCCCGCGGGTGCGGGGAGCAGGCTTCGCGACCTGCGGTTATACGGTGAGACTCGGCCGTTCCACGCCACTTTCACCGAATCCGTCATTCCACGAAAAGCTCCCAATAGCAGCATTCAACCCCTGCCGAACCGACGCCTCTTCGACGCCTTGCTCCAGCCAGGCTTCGCGCCGCCGGAGGATGTCTCATTCCGCCCCGCGCCCTCACCCGGGCGGCGGATCAGAGTCAGTCCCTCGTGGTCGATCGGGTGCCATTTGTGGTCGTGCGTGCGGAAGGTGCAGCCCTGTTCGTTGTTGGTCGTGTGGGCGAGCAGCGCGCGGCCCTGGTCCGCGTACTGCTGGACTTCGTCCCACAGGACGTCACGAATCCTCGCCGACGGGTTTCCGATGAACACGCCTGCGGAGATCTCGAGCAGCCAGCGTGTGAGGAACCCACGCAGGCCGGCAGGGCAGTTGGTGAGCACGATTACCGTCACCAGAGCATCTCCTCGCTCTCGCCCGTCCCCGCGACCGTGTCACCGTAATTCCGGCCTGCCGCGACCGCGCGTCCGCCGTCACTCTGGAGCGTGACAACGTCCCGGTCCCCGGAGGTGGCCTCGCCCATGTCGCCCTGAAGCAGCAGCTGCTTGATGTCGTCCACGCAACGATTCAGGAGCGAGGTCTCGTTGATGCGATCACGCAGTGCCCTCCGGGTACGGGAGGCCACGTCCTCGTCGCTCTCCGCCGCTACGTCGAAGGCCAGAGGGATACCGATCTCCGTCTTGTACAGGTCGGCGATGTCGAGGACGAAGGACAGCTCGTGGCCGGAGTGGACGAAGCCCAGGGCGGGACTGCACCCGAGGGATGACACCACGGCATGGGCAACGCCGTACATGCATTGGGCGGCTGCGGTGATGGCCTGATTGACCGCGTCGCCGGCGGCGAAGTCCCCTGGGATGTACTTGCGGCCTCGCCATCGGATGCCGGTGCGGGCCGCCTCGGCCCGGTAGCAGTCCTTGACGCGGCGGCCCTCGCAACCGAGGAGGCCTTTTCGGGTGAGGCCCTCGGGGTCCACGTCAGGAAAGCGCAGCCGGTACATCGCGCGGGCGACGGACAGGCGGGTGCGGACGTTCGCCCACTGGACCGCTTGGGCCTCCGCAAGCGCCGACGAGCGCGTCAAAGCACGGCCGCCCGCGTAGTAGCGCACACCCTGCTCCCCGACCCAGGCGACCGCGGCTCCGGTTTCTCCGAGGACGCTCATCGCCTGGTGCGTGATCCTGGTTCCGGGTCCCAGGAGCAGGGTGCCGATCGTTGCCGAGGGTATGTGCGTCGTACCTTCCGCGTCCTCGGCCGTGATCGCATTGGCGTCCCGGTGCACCGTGCAGCGCTCCAGGTAGATGAAGGACAGCCGTTCGCCGGTGCGGGTGAGCTGCCGCGGGGTGAGAGCGTTGCGCCGGGAGACCGATGCCACCGGTTCATGCCCTTCCGGCAAGCGGCGCCAGCGTCAGCAGGCCGCAGCCGTACGCCTTCGCCTTGCCGATCCCCTGCGTGAGGGTGCGACGCATCGCGCCGGGGTCAGTGACTTCCAGACGGCCGTCGAAAGTAACCGTCACCAGGCTGACGCGGCTTCCCCGCCCACCCTCACCGCGGGACTTGTCGAAAGCCAGCGCCCGCCGGTCACCGACGGTCAGTTCGTAACGGTCTCCGTGGTGCTCGTGGTCGTTGTACGTGGTCCCGCTCGGCAGCAGGCGCTCACCGCGCGACTTCTCGACCACTCGGAATCCACCGCGCTGCTGGCGGTCGATGAGCCATGCCGTCTGATGCACAGGGGTCAGGTGCGCGGTGCGCTTGCGCGGTTCGTCCGCCTTGCGCCGGATGTGATGGACGGGATTCGCCGTCAGCCGGAACGCCCACTGCTGGCCCTCGGCCAAGCGGTCGAGGAGTGGACCGTAGGGACGGGTCTGCCAGCCGGGCGTCTGCGGGTCCGCAGCAGCGGCGGGCCAGCCCGCCTGCTCCACCAGGTGGGTCAGATCGGGCTTGTCCGGGCTCACCACGTAGAGCAGCACCTCCGCCCGCGCGTTCTGGTCGAGACGCCACAGCACTCGCGGCCCATCGGGCGAGGCGGTGGCTGTGTCCGTGGGCAGGAGCGCCGGGAACGATGCCATGACGGCCGCGTGAAGCACCTGGGGCGACGAGAGCAGGCGGCGGGCGCCCGGGCGTGCTGTGTTCATACGGAATCGGGTCAGGAACATCAGGCGCTCGCCTCCAGGGCATCCATCGGATCGTGCCGGGGCAGCTCGGCCCGTCGGCGCGCGGTGTCCGGGTGGGGAATGTCCACCGTCCTGCTGACCACGGTGCGCAGAGCGTGCCGGCGGTGCTCAGCCGCGAAACTGAGGGGCTGGTCGTTCTGGAAGTCCGCGTCGTGCTCGTCCTCGTCGGCCTCGCGCAGGACGGTCAGCGACACCACGGCCTCGCGCCTGTGCCGGCGGCGGTACCAGGGCGCGGCCTGCCACGGCTCGTCCGCGAGGGCTTGGTGGAGGGAATCCCCGTCGTGGAGCGCGAGCTCCACCGGCTGCGCCGGCGGGCAGGAGCGCCGGCCGAGGAACGGCGGGTAGACAGGAGCCCGTAGTGCGGCGTGCAGACCGGCCAGGACGCCGGTCTCACCTGCGAGGGCGGCGACGAAGACCGCGTCGGCCAGGTAGAAGCGTTCGGAGAGCGGCATGGAAGCGCCGGTGACACCGTGGTGGGCGGTCTGGAAGTCCCTGATGCGGGTGCCGGGTTGGTCGATGCGGACGCCGAAGCGCAAGGCCCCGAGGACTGCCAGTGCCTCGTCGTCGCTCCGTTCGATGCCCGCAGCCGCCGCGAGCAGACCGATCACGCCACTCTTGGTCGGCGCGGAATCGGTCGTACGGCGGGTGAAGCGGGCAGAGGACCCCCAGGACTGCAGGGGGCCCGCCAGCCGAAGGGTCAGCACGCTCATGCGGGCTTCTCCAGGCGCTCGGCGACTGCCTGGCCCACCGAGGTGACGAGTTCGGTGATACTGACCGACTCCGTCCCGATGCCCGCAAGCTTCTGGGTGTTCGGGCCGACGCGGAGCACCCACGTGAGGGTGGAGCCCTCGTCTCCGTATGCCCGCTCGATGTCGGGAATGTACTCCGCCAGGCGCGCGGACGCCTCGGACACATGGCCGCCGAGATTGCCGCGGACCGGCTCTTCGAATGCGGCGACAAAGCTGATGGGACGAGTGGTCCGGAGCTTGACGACGACGGCGTCGGGGAGCGTGTGGTGGCCGAACGTGTTGATCTTTCCGGTGGGCAGGGACTCGACGAAGCCCTGAACGAACGCTTCGACAGCGCGGCGCACCGGCGTGGTGCTCGACTCGTCCTCGCGCAGCCCTTCCCCGAGGTTGGCCGCCAGCTGATGGACGCCGAGGGCTGCATAGCGGTAGAGCGTCGCAGAGTTGAAGTCGACGGTGCCGATCATTCCGGCCCCCGGCTCGGAGTCCTTGTTGTGGTCGTCGACGGCCGTGAAGTAGTCGGACTCGATGTCGACGCGGTGGACGCTGATGGCGTGGGCCACCTGGACAGCCGCGTCGACGTTGAAATCGGCATCGTCCGCGACCATACGGCCGAACAGAGCGATGTCCACCGAGTGACGCGTATCGGCGATCTGCTTGGCCTTGGACTTGTTGTCCTTGTCCTTCAGGAACGCCTTGATGTCGGGCGCTCCCGCGACAGCCAGACGGGCCAGTCCGTCGAGCTGGCGTGTACTGAGGAACACCAGATACTTGGCCTGCGCCACCGGCTCCTTCTTCTCCTCCTCGCTCGCGCTCCCGTCGGCCGCTGCCTTCGTCGCCTTCTTGGGCTTGGGTACCTCGATCTTGAGCCCTGTGGCGACGATGACTTCGGCCGCCAGATCCAGCGCGTCAGCCTCCGTCACGGAGGAGTCGTATGTGCGGATGCGCTCGGCCACCACCTCGACGACCTTCTTGGTACGCACACCCAGTTCGCTCGGATCGAGGAGGTTCTCAGTCCTGAAATAGTCCCGGGTGGCCTTCTTCCACGACTGACTTGAGACACGGGCCCTCGGCACTCCCCCGTACACCGATGACTTCGGTGAGCCGGTGTCGTCCCGGTTCAGGTTGCTCGGCGGAACGGTCTGCAGGGCGTGCACATCGAGATAGAAGCGGTTCACGAGGCGTCCTTGTCCTTCTGGCTGGTGTCGGCGGCGCCGGTGTCAGCAGCGCATGCGTCGGGATCGCCGGTGTCAGTGGCGCCAACGTCAGTTCGGTGGTTGTGTCTGTGCTCGCGGTCCGGGTGCAGAGCGGTCGTCCGTCGCCGGGCCGGGTGCCCCCGCCTACGGCTCGGGCTCGCGGTCCGGGTGCAGAGCGGTCGTCCGTCGCCGGGCCGGGTGCCCCCGCCTACGGCTCGCCGGGGGCTCAGCCCTCGGCGTTCGGGACCTCGCCGCTCTGCTCCTTCTCGTGCCAGGCGTGGAACGACCGTCCCCATTCACGGCGCATGCCGTCGGGGCCGCCCGGCCTCTGCCATTCGTAGAGCTGTCCGGCGAGCAGTGCGTAGTCGAGCGGGAACTGCTCGCGGCGCAGCAGTAGGACGATGTCCCGCAGACGCTGCGCGAGAGTCGGCAGGTCCGGTGCCGTCCCGACTCTGACCAGCCGCTTGCGCAACGGCTCGTCGATCTCTCCCGGCTTCAGCATGTTCATCATGCGGCGTACGGCGGCGCCTACCCCGCGAGGCTTCCCGCGGCTGTTCCGCTGGTGCATCCCTGCTTCACGTCGGGACTGCTGGTGCAGCGCCCACAGGGTGAGAGCCGTGTGAAGCGCGTCTTCCGCTCGGACGAGTTCCCTCTCAGTCAGATCACGGGCGCCCTCACACGGTTCGTGCAGCGGTGAGATGTCGACGAGGCTCCAGAGGTCGGGAAGGCTTCCCGCGTCCTGGCCGGCACCCCGGCGGAGTCTGGCGAGAGCCGCCACGGCGCTCGGCTCGCCGGCCAAGTAGCCCCGTTGGAATGCGGAGATGCGTTCACCGGCGAGCCTTTCGACGCGCAGGCGGGGCGTGGGCGGAGCGGTCGTTGTCGTCATGCGTGCCCCTTCGTGGCGGTCTCGGCGGCTGCCGGAGCGCTGCCCGCGTCCGACGACTGACCGGAAAGGCGAGGGTGGCCCAGGCACTTGTCCAGGCGGTAGCGGAACCACTTGTCGGCAAGGCTGGAGTTGAGCCACTCCGTGCCGTTCTTTTCCACGACGGTCCGGCCCTGCCAGGCGATGTCCCCGGCCTGGTCGATGAGCCGGTCGCCGAGGCGGCCCACGGTCCGGCGCACTCGTTGCTGCCATTCGGCCCGCAGTTCGTACGGGTCTCCGCTGCCGTCGAGGGAGGCGAGCCAGGCCCGGTAGTGGGTGCCGAGCACGGCAAATCCGGAATCGCGAGCCACGGCCCGGGGTCCTTCGCTCTCGGTTCCGGCGGCGCGGGCGATGTTCGTGGCAAGGTCACCGAGAACGTTGACGGCCTCGTCGGCGTCGGTGACAGCGCTGATCGCCTGCTGGGCGAACTCACGCTTTCCCTGGTGGAGCAGGACCACCGACATGGACACGTGGTCGTCGATGACCTCGTCGATGACCGACTGCTGTGTCCCGTACTGGGCGCCGATGATCCGGCCCCTGACCAGGAATCCCTGCTCCAGCTCATCGTCCGTCACCAGCCGGGAAATCCATTCGAAGATTCCGGGCGGCAGATGGGGCGCGGCTTCCGCACCCTGCACCGCTTCGCTCCGGTCGGCGATGAGGGAGGCGATCCCCCTCCATGCGGCGCGGGTGGGGTCGTGCTCGCGGGGCATGTAGACGATCGGCTCGCCGTGTTTCTTCTCCTGGGCCTTGCTGCGTCGCCAGGCGGTCATCGGCTCACAGCCGTGCTTGTTGCGGGCGGTGAGGGAATCTCCGTAGCCGAGAACCACGCCGTGCACGCCGTCGCCGTCCGCGTGCAGGAGAAGACGTCGGGACTGCCAGGTGTAGAGGTCGCGTACGCCCGTGGGCCGGCGCGTCGGCCCCGCGCCCGGCCCGCACGGCTCGCGCCGCCAGGCGGGGCGGTCGTCGCCGCCCTCCCACTCGCTCAGTCCTGGAGTGTCCGACGGCGCCACCAGGTTGAGCAGCAGCGTCTCCCGCAGGGTGTGCCCCTCCGCGAAGACACCTCCGAGGTTGCCGGCCCAGCCGACCCCGAGCGGGTAGACCCGACCGCCCTTGACTCGGTCGTCGCCCTCGACGCCGGTCTTGATGCCGGAGGTGTCGTACGCGTGCGCGTGGACGACCCAGCGCGCGGCCTCCGCGTACGTGAGCCGCTCGGCGGCCGGCATCCGTGAACTGAAGAATGGAGCCCCATTGGGGACATCGGCCACGATGCGGTTGAGGGAGAAGACCTCCCCCTTCGCCGTGCACAGCCCGGCGACCTGGAAGAACGGCGTACGGTCATCGAAGAGGCCGAACCGGTCGCGGTGTTCATCGAGGTAGGCCCCCACCGGCGCGAAGCAGTCGGCATCGGCCCACAGCTCCGCCCAGTGTTCGACGTCCCGCGGTCCGTCGAGGGCGTCGTGCGCCACAGCGAGCAGGAGCCGCACCAGTGCGAACTCCTGCGTGGGTAAGTCCCCGACAATCCGCCGCAGGCTGTCTGCCTGCTCGAATACCTGCCGCACGGACAGCTCGTCCTGACCGCCGTCCTGTCGCAGCACCGGGATCCAGGGCTGCGTGGTGAGGTCGAACGACAGCGCGCGTGCTGCCTTTTCATCTGCTTCAGACACGGGTCACCTCAAGACCGTCGCTCTCGCTGTAGCTCAGAGAAAAGCCTGCCAGGTGGGTCTGACAATGCTCGTCGAGAGCGAGAATCAGCTGGCCGGAGAGCCAGGGACTCTCCTTCACCTGCCAGGCCGGAACGTAGAACTCCTCCAGTTCGGCGATGGCACGGTCCATGACGTCGGCGTACGAGAACTGGATCGGCAGCCGAAGCCCACAACTCGCCGCCGCCCGCGCAGTCCGCCGGGGCGGCGGCTGATCCCTGGGAAGGTCCAGCCCAGCAAGCGGGTTGCCACGACGGTCGGGCGCCAGCCACGGAACCGTCGTCAGCGAACCATCCGCACGCTGCTGCACCACGACGACCTCCAGGCTCTCCCTGCTGTCGCGGACCTGAGCCCGCCCGGCACGGGTGTCATCCGCGTCGCCCGCCCCGGCCGCAACCCACCCGAACAGTGGCCTGCCCGCCGCTCCCGCCTCCCCCAGCCGGAACACCGCCGCGCGCTCCGCCTGGTCGGCGCGATGCCGCTCGTACCGTTCACGGGCCTCGGCCATGGCATCCGCCCAGCCCTCCGGCCCTGCCGAACCGTCCGCGTACGCGTCCTGGACGAGTGGGCTGATGTCGTCAGGCAGCCGTACGGGACGAGTTCCGCCTTGCTCGAAGTGGGGCCGGAGCGCGGCGGCCGACCGCAGGAGCGCGTACGCGCCGTACACGGCTACCGATCCCCGCACGGGGACGGGAACTTCGTCCTCCCAGTCGACGCCGGTGACCAGGCAGCGTGCGCGGCGCAGCCGCTCGGGGCGGTCCTGCTGGGCTTCACCGCGCTCATGCCTGTGGAGGCGCCCCATGCGCTGGAGCAGGAGGTCGACCGGACAGAGATCGGTGACGAGCAGATCGAAATCGACATCGAGGGACTGCTCGGCCACCTGGCTGGCCACGACGATATGCGGACCCGCCGGACGGCCTTGTGCCTTGCCGGGAGGACCGAAGCGCTTCAGGAGATCCGCGTCCTTCGCCGCCCGGTCGACATCGATGAAGCACGAGTGCGCGACCGTCACATGCTCGTCGCCGAACTTGTCCCTGAGTGCCTTCGCGGTCTCCAGCACCCGTTTGACGGTGTTGCGTACGACGAGTGCGCAGCCGCCGCCGGCCAGCTCCTGGGCGAGCCGTCCGACGAGAAGGCCGATGCTGTCGTCGATCCGTTCGAGGACGACGTCAGTGCCACGGCCGGATGCCTCGGGCTGCCGCATGACCGGTGGTTGGCCATGGCCTGCGGCGGTCAGCAGCGGGTAGGCGGTGGACTCGCCCACCGCCTCGACGGCCGCGACAGCGTCGGCGGCTCCTGCCCCCTTTCCGGCGTAGGCCTCGACCAGCTGACGTCTTCTGCCTGCGGGCAGGGTCGCCGACAGCACCACCACAGGCACCCGGTAGGCGCCGAGCCATGCCAGCACTCGGTCGAGATAGACGCTCATGTACGTGTCGTAGGCATGCGCCTCGTCGATGACGACGACCTTGCCCGCGACGGCGAGATGGCGCATCGCCAGGTGACGGCTCTTGAGGCCGGCGAAGAGCAGTTGGTCGATGGTTCCCGCGACGAACGACGAAAGCATCGCCTTCTTGCGTCCGCGCAGCCAGGCGTGCGCGACGAGCTCGGCGGGAGCGGCGTGCGTCGTGGCGCTGGGACGCCAGTGTGGTGCGTCCGATGCGTCGACGTCGACGTCGATGGCCACGATCCGCTGGCCGCTGTCGCGCATCAGCTCGGCGAAGTCCTCGTTCAGTGCGGACTTCGAGTGGGCGAGCAGCACGGAGTGCTCAGCGCCCTGGGTGGAAGGGAGCCGCCTGATCCAGTCCAGAAGACGGGGAAACATGGCGTTGCCGGTAGCCATGGTGGGCAGCGCGAAGAACACGCCGCCGGCTCCGGAGCGGGCGGCGAAGATCTCGGCAACCGCGAGAGCGGCCTCGGTCTTTCCCTCCCCCATCGGTGCCTCGATCACCATCAGCCCCGGCTCACCCATGGAGCGAGCCAGTCCGACGGCAGCCTCCTGCACAGGCCGCGCCTTCGCCCCCTCCGGGAGGCCGAAGCGAGAGGCGATGAGCTGCTGGGCGTCCTCCGCGGGCTCGTCCGGGGACCACGGTGCGGGAAGGTCCAGCCCGCGCCAGGCGGCAGCCACGCGCTCCTCGCTGCTGCGGGAGGCGTCCTGCGGAAAGTACGGGAAGAGGTCGGCGTTGCTGGCAATCCAGTCGGCGACGATCACGAGCGAGGTGAGCAGCACCTGCACGGTCTGCGGCAGCCGTAGCGGACCCCACGCGTCCAGCCGGTCCCGTACGCCGTACTCGTCAGCACACGCATCGAGGAGTTCGTCCTGCACCCGCCGCCAGACGGACCGGCTCGGCCCCGGTGTGCGGAGCAGGTGGCCATGCTTGTACAGCGCGGCGATCTGCCTGTGCTCAGGCGGCACCCCGTGGTGCCCGCCGACGACGACCGTGAACTGGCCGGCCTGCTTCGCCTTCCAGCCGTGCCGCTCCTGCAACCATTCCCCCAGCACGACCTGACCGGCCAGCCCGTGCGGCGCGAGCCTGCGGTCCGGCCCGATGGCTTTGGCCGAGCGCATGTCCAACCCCTGGTCACGCATGCGCTCCGCGAGCGGATCGACCTGGCAGGCAAAGGCAGGCGTAGCCTTCCCGATGTCGTGCACCCCCGCCAGCCACACGGCGACCCGCCGCCCGTCCAGCTGCCCTTCGGGCAGCGCCGAGCCGATCAACTCCCGTATGTTCGCGGGTAACCACATGTCCCAGAGCAGCCCGGCGACTGCGGCACTGTCCTCCATATGGCGCCACAACGGCAGCCACCCCTCGGAGTCCCTGTCGTGCTTCGCCCACACCGAGAGCGCCGGGCCGGCGAGTCCGGCCCTGAGGCCGGAAAGGCCGTTTCGCTCAGTCGTCATGCCAGATGGATACAGGTAACTCGTGGGAGTTTGAGGTGGGTTCTCGCGAATTCACCCACGGCCCTGAGACGATGATGTACGGTTTTTCGCTTTACAGTGCCGAGAATTGTTGTCCACTTTGGAGTACTTGACCGCTATGCCGGACTCTGTGAAAGTGGCAGAAAACTACGCCGCCGCCCCATAAACCCGCAGGTCGCGCAGCCTGCTCCCCGCACCCGCGGGGATGGTCCCGTGCCGGAGCGGGGCCCAGTCCGGGCCGGTCTCTGCTCCCCGCACCCGCGGGGATGGTCCCATTCCCAGCTGGACGAAAGAGGCGCTTGGGCGCTGCTCCCCGCACCCGCGGGGATGGTCCCGACTGGGACAGCACGCGCCCCTTCACGGAGGACTGCTCCCCGCACCCGCGGGGATGGTCCCCGGTGCCCCGACTGCAGGCGCGGGTACACCTGCTGCTCCCCGCACCCGCGGGGATGGTCCCCCCCCCGATCACGTCGTAGGCGTCGCTGGGGTACTGCTCCCCGCACCCGCGGGGATGGTCCCACGCCCCCGCACCGAGGAGAAGCGCCCGTGGACTGCTCCCCGCACCCGCGGGGATGGTCCCAAGTCGTCCGCGGTTCCTACTGGTACAGCGCACTGCTCCCCGCACCCGCGGGGATGGTCCCTGGACGGCGTCCTCGCGACGCCGACCACGGAGCTGCTCCCCGCACCCGCGGGGATGGTCCCGGGTTCGTGGGAGCCCCGAACGCGCTGGTCTTCTGCTCCCCGCACCCGCGGGGATGGTCCCAAGGCGGAGGCGCGCGGAGACCAACTGGCTGCCTGCTCCCCGCACCCGCGGGGATGGTCCCTCACCGGACTCACCACGGGAGCTGACCTGCAGCTGCTCCCCGCACCCGCGGGGATGGTCCCCACCCGAGAACGGTCGGCCCGGACAGCACGGTCTGCTCCCCGCACCCGCGGGGATGGTCCCCACCCGAGAACGGTCGGCCCGGACAGCACGGTCTGCTCCCCGCACCCGCGGGGATGGTCCCCCGTAGTAGGTGGCCTGCCTGGTGATGCCGTGCTGCTCCCCGCACCCGCGGGGATGGTCCCGGCTGGACCCCGGCCGACTTGTTCGCCGCCCACTGCTCCCCGCACCCGCGGGGATGGTCCCTGGGTGCCGCGGCCGGTGAACGGGTCCCACAGCTGCTCCCCGCACCCGCGGGGATGGTCCCAACGGCCACACCGCCAGGCCGTGGGCACCGCACTGCTCCCCGCACCCGCGGGGATGGTCCCACCTGTAGCTCAGTGAAGAGTTCCCCCAAGGACTGCTCCCCGCACCCGCGGGGATGGTCCCGGGTCGCCGCTGCGGCGGGCGAACACGGGCCGCTGCTCCCCGCACCCGCGGGGATGGTCCCCAACGGAGCGGCCCGGTCTGCCCGTTGTACTCCTGCTCCCCGCACCCGCGGGGATGGCCCCTTCCGGGCCGTCGTCGCCCAAATCTTCGGCGTCTGCTCCCCGCACCCGCGGGGATGGTCCCTGGGGGCGCATGCCGCCGGTCTCGGCCATTTCCTGCTCCCCGCACCCGCGGGGATGGTCCCTCCGACACGGACATGGGTTGGGACGGGAACGGCTGCTCCCCGCACCCGCGGGGATGGTCCCATCACGTGATGTTCCTCGGGCAACATCACGTGCTGCTCCCCGCACCCGTGGGGATGGTCCCAGCGGCACCATCAGCACGCCGTACGCGACGATCTGCTCCCTGCACCCGCGGGGATGGTCCCGCGGCGGCTGGTGTCATCCACGCCGCGCAGAACTGCTCCCCGCACCCGCGGGGATGGTCCCCGGTCGGGGTCCAGGTGGTGGGCAAGCGTCGTCTGCTCCCCGCACCCGCGGGGATGGTCCCGCGGCCGAGGTCATTCTCTGCGCCCTCGTCGAACTGCTCCCCGCACCCGCGGGGATGGTCCCTGGAGATGGGGATCGGCCGGGACCCGATCCGGCTGCTCCCCGCACCCGCGGGGATGGTCCCTCCACCTGGACGGTGGCCGACCTCGTGCACCACTGCTCCCCGCACCCGCGGGGCTGGTCCCCGCTCGCCGTGGCCTGAGCGTTGCGCGAGGCGCTGCACCCCGCACCCGCAGGGGTGGTCCTCTGCCGTGGCTTCAAAACCCGGTTTTGAACCGCTTCTCCCCCGCACCTGCGGGGACATCCACAAACGATGATCCGCCAGGACCCGTGACACACCCACATCCCCACTACTGGGCCAGACATGGGTGCGCAATGAGCGGGCACACGTGCCACTTGAGTGGCGCCCGCCTCTCACCGCGCGTCCGGCATCCCGCCCGCCTCCGCCTCTGCCCACACCGTCTTTCCGGGCCCCACCCGGTCGATCACGCCCCAGCGGGCGGCGATGGTCTCCACGATGAGGAGGCCTCGGCCTCCGTCGGCGTCCGTGTCGGGCTGCATCACCACCGAAGGGGCCGGGCGGGCCTGGTGGGTGTCGGATACCTCAACCCGTACAACAGCGCCTTCATACGGGAAGATCAGCCGCAGCTCGAAGTCGCGCCCCGGTACACGCCCGTGCAGGACCGAGTTCGCCGCGAGCTCCGCGACCAGGAGGGCCACGGTGTCGGAAAGCGGGGTGCCGTACGGGATTCCCCACGTATCGAGCTTCCACACGGCCAGGCGTCGCGCCAGGGTCGCACCGCGGCGGGTGGCGGAGAACCTCTGGGCGAACACACGCACAGTGATGGACGGTTGTGCTTGTAGAGCTGTCATGCGCTCAGCGTTCCGTCTCAGTCACCGCTCCCAGTAGGCACGACACCCATACACATTCACTTGTATGGGTTGACCCTCTGGACTGGGTTGGTAACCCTCCGTGATTCTGGGTGGGTAATCGATGCGCGAAAGACAGGGCGGCGATGACGGCGGACCACGACAGCACCGCGCGCCATGGCGGATCCGAACTCTGCGACAGCCTCAAGACGTTCGGGGCGGTCATGAAAGCGCTCCGCGAAGCGGCCGGCCTCACCCAGGAAGAGTTCGCACCACAGGTGCGGTATTCGTCGGCCTACATCGCCAAGATCGAGCAGGGCAAGCGTTTCCCGCCCGAGAACCTCTCGGACCGGGCGGCGGAAGCCCTCGGGCCGGTCGCAGGCAGGGTCCTCGATGCCGCGGCGCGGAGCCTTCGGAGGAAGGCGGGTCTGGCGTCCTGGTTTCTGCAGTGGGCGGGGATCGAGGAGGAGGCGATCACGCTGTACGCATACGAATGCCGGGGCATTCCGGGGTTGTTGCAGACCGAGGGCTACATCCGGGCCGTCTTCGACCGGCGCCTCCCTCCACTCGCGGAGGAGCAGTTCGAGCAACAGGTCGCCGCACGCCTGGGACGACAAGAACTCCTGCCCGGCCGCCCCAACACCTCGTTCTCGTTCCTCATCGAACAAGCCGTCCTTGAGCGGCAATTGGGAGGAACCGAGGTCACTTCCGCGCTCATCGACAACCTGCTGACGCAGGGTGCTCGCCGGAATGTGGAGATCCTCGTCATGCCCCTGAAGCAGCCGGATCACTCAGGCATCGACGGGCAGATGTACCTCGCGG
The DNA here is from genome assembly GCF_045207435.1 of Streptomyces sp. NBC_00876. Taxonomy (NCBI): domain Bacteria; kingdom Bacillati; phylum Actinomycetota; class Actinomycetes; order Kitasatosporales; family Streptomycetaceae; genus Streptomyces; species Streptomyces sp. NBC_00876. The sequence goes on along the minus strand of NZ_CP108800.1, from coordinate 5,327,620 downwards.
AGAGCCCGTCGAACCGCTGGTTCGGCTACGTCGAAGGCCACGACAGCAGCACCCTCCTCACCGACCCGAAAGTAGTCAGTGCCATGCTCCAGCGCTATGGCAAGATGCGCTCACAGGCGCTGAGCCACGAGGCCACCGTGGGCCTGCTGAAGCAGATGCTAGGAGCGCTATGAGTACCGAACTGGCCTGGTTCAAGAGCAGTTACAGCGGGAGCGGCGGCGACAACTGCATCGAGGTCGCCCTGCACGCGGAAGCCGTCCACGTCCGCGACTCCAAGGACACCGCCCGCCGCCCGTTCACCGTCTCAACCGCCGCCTGGTCTGACTTCACGGCGTACACCTCCTCCCCCATCCCCGCTTCCTGACCCGCCTCAATCCGGCAGCAGGTTCCCCCGTCGCGACAGCAGGAACTTCTTGAACGCCGCCACCGGTGGGGTGTCCGGGTGGCCGTCCAGCCAGGCCACGCCGATCTCCCGAGCGGCCCGCGGTGCCGTCACCGTCAGTTCCACCACCCCGGGGCGGGCCACCGCCGGGGGCGGGAGCAGCGCGACGCCCAGGCCGGCCGCGACCAGGCCGCGCAGGGTTTCGGCCTCCTCGCCCTCGAAGGCGACGCGCGGGACGAAGCCCGCCTCCGTGCAGAGGTCGTCCGTGATGCGGCGCAGACCGTAGCCGGGTTCCAGGGTGACGAAGGTTTCGTCGGCGGCCTCCGCCAGGCGGATGCGGCGGCGGGTGGCCAGGCGGTGGTCCTCGGGGACGACCAGGCGCAGCAGCTGTTCGTCCAGGCGCCGGGCGACCAGGTCGGGGGCGTCCGGGACGGGTGAGGTGAGGCAGAGGTCGAGGCCGCCGGCGCGGAGGCGTTCGATCATGGCCTCGCCGTAGTTCTGGACGAGCTGGAAGCGGACCCGGGGGTGGTCGACGCGGAAGGCGCGGATCAGGGCGGGGACGGTCTCCGAGCCCATGGTGTGCAGGAAGCCGAAGGCGACCTTGCCGGAGGTGGCGTCCGCGTCGGCGCGTACCGAGTCGGCGGCCTTCTCCACCTCCGCCAGTGCCCGTTCCGCGGAGCCGAGGAAGGTGCGGCCGGCGGGGGTGAGGGAGACGGTGCGGCCCTTGCGGGCGAACAGGGCGACGCCCAGGTCCTGTTCCAGTCTGACCATGGCGCGCGAGAGCGTGGACTGGGGGACGCCGAGCTCGTGCGCGGCTCGGGTGACGTGCTCGTGGCGGGCGACCGCCTCGAAGTAGGCGAGGCGCGGCGCGAGCACCGCGCGGATGTCTTCTTCGTAACTGCTTGGTGACAGCCGAGGCTGTGAGCTGCGTTGATGCGCCATGGGATTGATTATCGCGTGTTTGTGCATTGGACGCATGAAAGGTGACGGGCCTACGTTCGTGGCATGCCTCCTGCCAGTACCGGGGCGTCCACCCTTGCCGTGGCCGCCTCGACCCAGTCGTCCCCCGTCGCCGCAACCGTTCCCGCCGGAGCCGCCACCGCAGACCGGCTCGAGCCCGGACGTCCCGGCTATCGCCGGATGAGCTTCGCGCTCTTCGCCGCCGGTGTCGCGACCTTCGCACTCCTCTACTCCACCCAGGCCCTGCTGCCCGCCGTCTCCGCGTCCTTCGGCGCCACGGCCGGGCAGGCGAGCTGGACGGTGTCCGCCGCGACGGGTGCGCTGGCGCTGTGTGTGCTGCCGATGAGTGCGCTGTCGGAGCGGTTCGGGCGGCGGCAGATGATGACCGCCTCACTGGCGGTGGCCGTGGTCGTCGGGCTGTTCGTGCCGTTCGCGCCCTCGCTCGGCTGGCTGATCGCGCTGCGCGCCGTCCAGGGCGCCGCGCTCGCCGGTCTGCCCGCCTCCGCGATGGCGTACCTGGCGGAGGAGGTCCGGCCGAAGGCGCTCGTCGCGGCGATCGGGCTGTTCGTGGCGGGCAACAGCATCGGCGGGATGAGCGGCCGTATCCTCACCGGCTGGGTCGCCCAGGCGTGGGGCTGGCGGGCGGCGCTCGGCGCGGTCGGGCTGCTCGCCGTGGCCTGCGCGGTCGTCTTCCACTTCATGATCCCCCGGGCCCGGCACTTCACCCCCGGTTCGCTGAACCCCAAGGCCCTTGCGAAGACCGTCGGCGGTCACCTCGCCGATCCGCTGCTGCGCCGGCTGTACGCGATCGGCGCGCTGTTCATGACCGTGTTCGGCGCGGTCTACACGGTGATCGGCTACCGGCTCGTCGAGGCGCCGTTCAACCTCCCCCAGGGTGTCGTCGGTTCCATCTTCCTGGTCTATCTGGTCGGTACGGTCTCCTCCGCGGCGGCCGGGAAGCTCGTCGCCCGGCTGGGACGCCGAGGGGCGCTCTACCTCGCCGTCTCCACCACGGCCGCCGGTCTGCTGCTGTCGCTGGCCGACCAGCTGGCCGCCGTACTCCTCGGCCTGGTCCTGATCACGGCCGGCTTCTTCGCCGGGCACGCGGTCGCCTCGTCCTCCGTGAGCCGTACGGCGACCAAGGGCCGCGCCCAGGCGTCGGCGCTCTACCAGTCGGCGTACTACCTGGGCTCCAGCGTGGGCGGCACGCTCGGCGCGGTGGCTTTCCACACCGGTGGCTGGGCGGGCACGGTGGCCCTGGGGCTGCTCGCGGTGCTCGGTGTCGTCTCGATCACGCTGTACGGATCGCGCGCGGCCCGCGCCGAGCGGCTGCGGCCGAGCACGGTGGTCTCCGTACAGAGCTGAGACGTTGCCCTGCGGAACCGGCCGTACAGAGCACAGCGACGGCGCACTCCAGAACCGGCCGTACGGCACAGCCACGGCGCCCTCCGGAACCGAGCCGTACAGAACTGAGACATTCGGCGCACAACCATCCACTCCCCGACGCGCGTCTAGCAGGCGGAAGCACCGCACTGTGCGCGAAGGGGAGTTGGGGTTCACATGAGAGTCACGGGGAACATGCGGAGCGTACGGAAGCGGCGCGGGCTCGCCCTGGCCGTCGCGGGCCTGACCGCGATACCGGCGTTCGTGCTCGGCACCGGCGGCACCGCCCAGGCGGCGTCCTGCACGGCGTCCAAGGGCCCGTACCAGAAGCAGGCCGAGAAGTACCTGCACCTGAAGGTGGACGGCAAGCAGTCGGCCGCCGACTGCAAGGCGATCCGCTCGTTCCAGAGCACCTACGGGGTCACGCCCACCCTCGGTTACGCGGGGCCGGTCACCTGGCGCACCATGCAGACGCTGACCGCGCAGAAGGCTGCGGGCAAGACCCCGAACAAGGCCAAGAAGTGCCCCACCAACAAGGGGCGCATCGCATGCGTCGACCTGACCCGGCAGATCACCTGGATCCAGGACGGCAGCAAGCTGAAGTTCGGGCCGGTGCCGGTGCGGACCGGGCGGGACGGGTACGAGACCCGGACCGGGGCCAAGAAGATCTACTGGAAGCACAAGAACCACGTCTCGTCGATCTACCACGTATCGATGCCGTACTCCCAGTTCTTCGACGGCGGGCAGGCCTTCCACGCGGTGGGCGTGAAGATGTGGAACCCGCCGGGGTCGCACGGTTGCGTCAACATGCGCACCGCCGACGCGAAGTCATACTGGAATCTGTTGAAGAACGGCGACGACGTGTACGTGTACGGGCGCAAGCTCGGAACGTGACCGCTTTCTGCTCTTCCCGCCCCCGTTGTCAGTGGCCTGCGGTAGCTTCCGAAGTGCTGAAGTGAGCGGTGTCACAACGCAACAGGGGTGAGCGAAAGCGATGAGTGATCTGACGGCGACGGCGACCGATATCGACAGCCGTCTGGAGGGACACCGGGTCGAGCTGACCGGCTACTGCTACCGGATGCTCGGCTCGGCCTTCGAGGCGGAGGACGCGGTCCAGGACACGCTGGTGCGGGCCTGGCGCAGCTTCGACAAGTTCGAGGGGCGTTCCTCGCTGCGGTCCTGGCTGTACCGCATCGCGACCAACGTCTGCCTCGACATGCTGAACGCGGGCAACAAGCGGGCCAGGCCGGTCGATCTGTCCGGTCCGACCCCGCTCGCGCAGGCCGCGCTCAATCCCCTGCCGGAGAACACCTGGCTGGAGCCGATGCCGGACGGGCGGATTCTTCCGTCGGTCGCGGACCCGGCCGAGGCGGCCGTCGCGCGCGAGTCGGTGCGGCTCGCGTTCGTCGCCGCGCTCCAGCATCTGCCGCCGAAGCAGCGGGCGGTGCTGATCCTGCGCGAGGTGCTGGCGTGGAAGGCGGCCGAGGTCGCCGAGCTGCTCGACACCTCGGTCGCCTCGGTCAACAGCGCCCTTCAGCGCGCACGGGCCACGCTCACCGACCACCAGGACTCTTCCGCTCCCGGCGACGCGGCCGACCCACTCGACGAGGAGCAGCGCAAGCTGCTGGAGCGGTATGTGGCGGCGTTCGAGGGCTACGACATGAAGGCGCTCACCGCGCTCCTCCATGAGGACGCCGTGATGACCATGCCGCCGTTCGACCTCTGGCTGCAGGGGCACGACGACATCGCGGGCTTCATGACGTCCATCGGCGCGTCCTGCGAGGGCTCCCGCCTGATCGCCACCTCGGCGAACGGCACCCCGGCGTTCGCGCATTACAAGCCGAATCCGGACGGGCCCGGGTTCGTGCCGTGGGCGGTGCAGGTCATCGACATCTCGGACGGTGCGATCACCGGCATGCACTGCTTCCTGGACACCCCGCGCTGGTTCCCCCTGTTCGGGCTGCCCGATCATCTGGACGCCGATGCCGCGTGAGACCGCGGCTGGTGCGTGGGCTGGTGGCGGGGTGGGTTGTCCTCGCCGTCGCGGGGTGGGGCGTCACGCGGTGGCTCGGTGAGCCGGCGGGGACGGCGGGGCCGGGCCCCGTCGCGCCGCCGGCCTCCGGGGCGGAGCCGGGGCCGCAGCCTGAGCCTGCCTACGACTGCGACGAGACGGGGCGGGTGGCGAAGCAGCCGTCCCGGATGCCTGATCCGTCGGCCACCGGCCGGCCGTCGGACCGTTCGGCCGTGGGCGACGACGGGCAGGCGCTTCTCTCCGTGATGGCCTGCGACTACGTGAGGTTCGACGACTGATCCCCGGCCGCCGGCGCCGCATCCGGTCCGGCGGCTCAGGAAGGCGTCTCCGCCAGGTCGATCACATCGTCCAGCCCGACCAGGTCGAGCAGCAGCTGGAGTTCGGGCGGTGTCCCGCGCAGTCGCAGCCGTCTGCCGCCCGCTCTGCGCGCGACCAGGGACAGGCGGGCGATCGCCTCCACCGAGGCCAGGTCCGGGTGGAGGATTCCGCCCACGTCGCAGTCCACCACGGCGGCTTCCGACGTGGCGAGTATCGCCTCCAGGTCCGCGCAGAGGCGTGGCGTAACGGCCCGGGTGACGCGTCCGGAGAGGACGAGTGCGGCCGGCGACAGGGGATCCATACCAGGGAGACCGGCGCCGCGGCGAAAACTCATCGCGGGGTGGGGGTGTGTCCCGGCCGGCGGGGAACGTTCCCGCCCGGCCCGGACCGGAGGGGTGCCGCCGCCTGTCCCCCGCAGCACGCCCCGACCGGACCCGAGGGGCGGCGCCAACGCGGCCCTGCCGGTGGCGCCTCCCGACCCCCCGCCGCATGCTGAACGGGACCGGTGGCAGTCCACCGGTCCCGTTCAGCCGTACAAGGAAACCGCAGGTCAGGCGATACGTTCCCGCACCACCGGGGTGGCCGTGAACGGCGTGCCGGACGGGGCGATGTCGTACGAGTCCGGCAGCGCCTTCAGGGCGTACTCGAACTTCTCCGGGGTGTCCGTGTGCAGCGTCAGCAGCGGCTGGCCGGCCGTCACCTCGTCGCCCGGCTTGGCGTGCAGTTCGATGCCCGCGCCCTCCTGGACCGGGTCCTCCTTGCGGGCGCGGCCCGCGCCGAGGCGCCAGGCGGCGACGCCGATGTCGTACGCGTCGAGGCGGGTCAGTACGCCGGAGGCCGGGGCCGTCACGATGTGCTGTTCGCGGGCGACCGGGAGCGTGGCGTCCGGGTCGCCGCCCTGGGCGGAGATCATCCGGCGCCAGACGTCCATCGCGGAGCCGTCCGCGAGGGCCTTCTCCGGGTCGGCGTCCTTGAGTCCGGCGGCGTCCAGCATTTCGCGGGCGAGGGCCAGGGTGAGGTCGATGACGTCCTTCGGGCCGCCGCCGGCCAGGACCTCGACCGACTCGCGGACCTCCAGGGCGTTGCCCGCAGTCAGGCCGAGAGGGGTGGACATGTCGGTGAGGAGGGCGACCGTGCGCACGCCGCTGTCGGTGCCCAGCGCGACCATGGTGGAGGCCAGTTCGCGGGCGTCCTCGATGGTCTTCATGAAGGCGCCGGAGCCGACCTTGACGTCCAGGACGAGTGCGCCGGTGCCCTCGGCGATCTTCTTGGACATGATCGAGCTGGCGATGAGCGGGATGGCCTCGACGGTGCCGGTGACGTCGCGGAGCGCGTACAGCTTCTTGTCGGCGGGGGCGAGCCCGTCGCCCGCCGCGCAGATGACGGCGCCGGTGGTCTCCAGGACGTTCAGCATCTCGGCGTTGGAGAGGCCGGCGCGCCAGCCGGGGATGGACTCCAGCTTGTCGAGCGTGCCGCCGGTGTGGCCGAGGCCGCGGCCGCTGAGCTGCGGCACGGCGGCGCCGCAGGCGGCGACCAGCGGGGCGAGCGGCAGGGTGATCTTGTCGCCGACGCCGCCCGTGGAGTGCTTGTCGGTGGTGGGGCGGGAGAGCGCGCCGAAGTTCATCCGCTCGCCGGAGGCGATCATGGCGGCGGTCCAGCGGGCGATCTCCGTACGGTTCATGCCGTTCAGCAGGATCGCCATGGCCAGCGCGGACATCTGCTCGTCGGCGACCTCACCGCGGGTGTACGCGTCGATGACCCAGTCGATCTGCTCGGGGGTCAGCTCGCCTCGGTCCCGCTTGGTGCGGATGACGGAGATGGCGTCCATGTCCTGGATTCCTTCCGGCCGGTACGTACGTACGCATGAGCACGCATGAGTTCCGTTGACTCTACGCGCATAGAGGGTGAGAGAACCGCCGGACGGCCCGCTGCTTGCGGGCCCGTCCGGCGGGTGGGGAAGAAAAGGTGCTCAGCCGAGGTGGCTCGGTCCGAACGCCTGCGGGAGCATCTCGTCGAGCGTGCGGAAGCCGTCCGGGGTCTCCAGGACGAGTTCCGGTCCGCCGAACTCGTACAGCAGCTGCCGGCACCTGCCGCACGGCACCAGGATCTCGCCCGCCCCGTCCACGCAGGTGAAGTGGGTCAGCCGGCCGCCGCCGGTGGCGTGGAGCTGGGAGACCAGCCCGCACTCGGCGCACAGGCCGATGCCGTACGAGGCGTTCTCGACGTTGCAGCCGACGATCGTGCGGCCGTCGTCCACGAGCGCGGCGACGCCGACCGGGTAGCCGGAGTAGGGCGCGTACGCCCGGGACATGGCGTCCCGGGCCGCGCCGCGCAGGGCGTCCCAGTCGGCCCCCTTCACGGCGGCGTCGTCCGCGCCGGCGGTGGGCGTCACTTGCCCTGGCCCTTGCGGTAGCGCATGCCGTCCGCCTTCGGCATCCGCAGCCGCTGCGCGGAGAGCGAGAGGACCAGGAGCGTGACGACGTACGGGGTGGCGCTGACGAACTCGGTGGGCACGGTGTCCGTACCGAGGTACCAGACCAGCACGACGGCGGCGATGACCGCGCTGACGGCGCCCTGCACGAAGCTCTTGCGGTAGAGCTTCCAGGCGGCGATGCCGGCCAGCACGACCACGAGCAGCAGGAGCAGCGCGTGGACGGACTCGCCGCCGTTGCGGAGCTGGAGCGCGTCGGCGAAGCCGAACAGGCCCGCGCCCATGGCGAGTCCGCCGGGCCGCCAGTTACCGAAGATCATCGCGGCGAGACCGATGTATCCGCGGCCGCCGGTCTGTCCCTCGTTGTAGATGTGCGAGGTGACCAGGGAGAGGAAGGCGCCGCCGAGTCCGGCCATGCCGCCGGAGACGATCACCGCGATGTACTTGTAAGTGTAGACGTTCACGCCGAGCGATTCGGCGGCCACCGGGTTCTCGCCGCAGGAGCGCAGCCGCAGGCCGAAGGCGGTCTTCCACAGGATGAAGAACGTGACGACGAACAGGACGGCGGCCACGATCGTCAGCAGGGACACGTTGGTGACCAGACCGCCGATGACACCGGCCAGGTCGGAGATGAAGAACCAGTGGTGCTTCTCGATGGTGTGCAGCCAGTCGGAGAGGCCCGGGATCGTGACGGAGGTGATCTCGTCGGCGGGTGGGGACTGCTTCGGGGAGCCGCCCTTGGCCGCCGCTTCGCCGGAGTTGAACCAGAGCTTGGCGAAGTAGGTGGTGAAGCCGAGCGCCAGGATGTTGATGGCGATGCCGGAGATGATGTGGTCGACGCCGAAGGTGACGGTCGCGACCGCGTGCAGCAGCCCGCCGAGCATGCCGCCCATGACACCGGCGAGGACGCCGAGCCAGGGGTTGGTCTGCCAGCCGGCCCAGGCGCCGAAGAAGGTGCCCAGGATCATCATGCCTTCGAGGCCGATGTTGACCACGCCGGCGCGTTCGGCCCAGAGGCCGCCGAGACCGGCGAGGCCGATCGGGACGGCCATCGCGAGGGCCGCGCTGATCTGGCCGGCCGAGGTGACGTCCTGCGCGCCGGTGATGGCGCGCACCGCGGACAGCGCGAGCAGGACGCCCGCGATGATCAGGAGGACGACGGGGAAGGAGAGGCGGGTGCGGCCGCCCTTGCCGCCGGAGACCTTGGGGGCCGCGGGGGGCGGGGTGGAAGTCGCCGTGACGGTCACGCCGACACCTCCTGCTGGTCGTTGTTACGGGCGGCCTGTGCGGCGAGTTCCGCGCCGACCTTGCTCTGCTGGCGCTTGAGTCCGTAGCGGCGGACGACTTCGTAGGCGATGACGACGCACAGGACGATGACGCCCTGGATCACGCCGACGATCTCCTTGTCGTACCCCTCGAACTCCAGCTTTCCGGTGCCGCGTTCCAGGAAGCCCCAGAGCAGCGCGCCGAGCGCGATGCCGATGGGGTGGTTGCGGCCGAGGAGGGCGATGGCGATACCGGTGAAGCCGATGCCGACCGGGAAGTCGCCGCTGTACTCGTAGCTGTCGTTGAGCAGGGTCGGCATGCCGATGAGGCCGGCGACGGCGCCGGAGATGAGCATCGAGGTGACGACCATCTTCTTGACGTTCACCCCGCTCGCCTCGGCCGCGGAGCCGGACTGCCCGACGGTGCGCAGGTCGAAGCCGAACCGGGTGCGCGAGAGCGTGAACCAGTAGGCGATGCCCGCGACGACCGCGACCACGATGAAGCCCCAGACGGGCGTCGGGGTGGTCGGGAACTCGAAGAAGTGCGAGGACTCCGGGATCGGCTTGGTGGAGATCTTCGTACCGGCCTCGTCGAGGTGACCGAGGCGGCCCTGCTGGAGCAGATAGCCGATGATCGCGGTCGCGATGGCGTTCAGCATGATCGTCGAGACGACCTCGCTGACGCCCCGGGTGACCTTGAGGACACCGGCGATACCGGCCCACATCGCGCCGACGATCATCGCGGTGAGGATGATCAGCGGGATCTGGAGGGCGCCGGGCAGGGTCAGCGCGCCGCCGACCGCCGCCGCGAAGAAGGCTGCGAGGCGGTACTGGCCGTCGACACCGATGTTGAAGAGGTTCATCCGGAAGCCGACGGCCACCGCGAGACCCGCGAGGTAGTACGTCGTCGCCTTGTTCAGGATGTAGACCTGGCTGTCCGACTTCACCCCGTAGTCGAACATGATGCCGAAGGCGTTGAACGGCTCCTTGCCGGTGGCGGCGAGCACGAGTGCCGTCACCAGGAAGGCGACCACGATCGCGAGTACGGGGGCCGCGATCCCCAGGAGCACCCGCTCCTTGTCGATCTTCTTCATCGGTCCTCTCCCCCGTCCTGGGGGTCGGTGTCGGTGCGGTCTGCGGCCGAGTCGTCCGGTGCGAGTGACTTCCCCGGGGCCGGGGGCTCCTCTGCCTCCACTGCCGGGGGCTCCGCTGCCGGGGGCTCCGCTGCCTCCGCTGCCGGGGGCTCCTCAGGTGCTTCGAGGTGGCCGCTGGCCGCGCCGGTCATCGCCGAGCCGAGCTCCTCGGGCGTGACGGACGCCGGGTCGGCGTCCGCGACCAGCCGGCCGCGGTACATGACGCGCAGGGTGTCGGAGAGCCCGATCAGCTCGTCCAGGTCGGCGGAGATCAGCAGCACCGCCAGCCCGTCGCGGCGTGCCTCGCGGATCTGGTCCCAGATCTGGGCCTGCGCGCCGACGTCCACGCCCCGGGTGGGGTGTGCGGCGATCAGGAGCTTGGGCGAGTGGCTCATCTCGCGGCCGACGATCAGCTTCTGCTGGTTGCCGCCGGAGAGGGAGGCCGCGGTGACCTCGATGCCGGGGGTGCGCACGTCGTACTCGCGCACGATCCGCTCGGTGTCGGCGCGGGCCGCCTTGAGGTCGAGGAAGGCGCCCTTGCTGTTGGGGCGTTCGGTGACGTGGCCCAGGATCCGGTTCTCCCAGAGCGGGGCCTCCAGCAGCAGTCCGTGCCGGTGGCGGTCCTCGGGGATGACGGCCATGCCGTCCTCACGGCGCTTGCGCGTCGGCGTGCCCGAGATGTCCGTGCCGTCCAGCGCGAGGGCGCCGGCGTCCAGGGTGCGCATGCCCATGATCGCGTCGACCAGTTCGGACTGCCCGTTGCCCTCGACGCCCGCGATGCCGAGGACCTCGCCCTTGTGGATGGTGAAGGTGATGCCGTCGAGCACGGCACGCACCACCCCGTCCGGGTCGGTGGCGGTCAGCCGCAGCCCGTCGACGGTCAGCATCGGCGTGTCGGTGACGGTCGACTCGCGGGTCTCCGGCGACGGCAGCTCACTGCCGACCATCAGTTCGGCGAGCTGCTTGGTCGTGGTGTGCTTCGGGTCGGCGGTGCCCACGGTCGTACCCCGCCTGATGACGGTGATCTCGTCGGCGACCGACAGCACCTCACCCAGTTTGTGCGAGATGAAGATGACGGTGAGGCCCTCCGCCTTGAGCTCGCGCAGGTTGTCGAAGAGCGCCTCGACCTCCTGCGGTACGAGGACGGCGGTGGGCTCGTCGAGGATCAGGGTCCGGGCGCCGCGGTAGAGGACCTTGAGGATCTCCACGCGCTGGCGGTCGGCGACACCGAGGTCCTCGACCATGGCGTCGGGCCGGACGCCGAGACCGTACGCCTCGGAGATCTCCCTGATCTTCGCGCGGGCCCGGTCGCCGATGCCGTACAGCTTCTCGGAGCCGAGGACGACGTTCTCGAGGACGGTGAGGTAGTCGGCGAGCATGAAGTGCTGGTGCACCATGCCGATGCCGCGGTCGATGGCGTCGCCCGGGTTGGAGAACGTGACCTGTTCGCCGTCCACCGCGATGGTGCCCTCGTCCGGCTTCTGCATGCCGTACAGGATCTTCATCAGAGTGGACTTGCCGGCGCCGTTCTCACCGACGAGAGCGTGGACGGTGCCGCGGCGCACGGTGATGTCGATGTCGTGGTTGGCCACGACCCCGGGGAACCGCTTGGTGATGCCGCGGAGCTCCACGGCATGAGGACTGCTGGACGCGTTGATGGCGCACTCTCCTTGACAGGAGCGGAGGGCGGAGGCGGAGGGCGAAGGCGGTGGCTGGAGACGGTGGGCGGAGACGGTGGGGGTGCCGATTGCGGGGGCGGAAAAAGGTACCGCGCCCGAGCGGACGCTACGCGCGTAGCGCCACCGAATCGTTGGCCACCTGTTCACAGGTGGCGTACCGGGGCCGGTGACCCCCTGAACGGGGGTACGTGAATCGGGGCCCGGACGAACGGCCGAAGCCGCTCATCCGGGCCCCGATCAACGGGCCGGATCAGGTCGTGGTCTTGACCTTGATGGTGCCGTCGACGATCTTCTTCTTCGCCTCGTCGAGCTGGGGCTGGATGTCCTTGAGGTGGTCACCCGTGGTGGTCAGGCTGACGCCGCCCTTGGCCAGGGAGTACGTCTGCACGCCGGTCAGCGGCTTGCCGTCCTTGACGGACTTGACCAGGTCGAAGACACCGGTGTCGACGTTCTTGACGACCGAGGTCAGGATCGACGCCTTGTACTTCGACAGCGCCGGGTCCAGGGCCTGGTCGGAGTCGACGCCGATGGCCCAGGCACCCTTCTCGCCCGCGACGGCCTCGATCGCACCGGCACCCGAGCCGCCCGCGGCGGCGAAGATGACGTCGATGCCCTTGTCGAGCATGCCCTTGGCGGCGGCCTTGCCCTTGTCGGGGCTGCCGAAGCCGGACAGGTCCGAGCCGGTGGACAGGTACTGGATCTGCACCGTGGCCTTGGAATTCGTGTCCGTGACACCCTGCTGGAAACCGGCCGCGAACTTCTTGATCAGCGGAAGGTCCACACCACCGATGAAGCCGACCTTGCCGTCCTTCGACTTCAGGGCGGCCGCGACACCGGCGAGGTACGAGCCCTGCTCCTCGGTGAAGACGATCGAGGCGACGTTCTTCGCGTCGGCGACGGAGTCGACCAGGCCGAAGTTGACCTTCGGGTACTTGGGGGCGATCTTGTCGACCGCGTCCTTGTAAGCGAAGCCGACGGCGATGACGGGGTTGTAGCCGCCCTCGGCCAGCGACTGCAGACGCTGCTCACGGTCGGCGGGGGTCTCACCGGTCTTGGCGGTGAGCTCCTTCGTCTGGGCGTCGAACTCGGCCTTGGCCTTGTCCAGGCCACGGGCCGCGGAGTCGTTGAACGAGTTGTCGCCACGGCCGCCGACGTCGTAGGCCATGCCGATCTTCATCTGACCCGAGTCGGAGCTGGTGTCCTCGTCGGACGAGCTGCCGCACGCGGTGGCGGTGAGGGCGAGCGCCGCGGTAATGGCACACGCAGCAGTGATCTTGGATACCCGGCGCAAGGGAAGGCTCCTTCAAACCTGACCGAAGCGCCTCTTCCGGCGCTGGTTTCGCGGCGATCGTAACGCGCGTAGATGTCAGATAAAGCCCTGTACGGAAGCCGTTATCGGATCGTCGCGAACCTGGGGCGACCTGTCCGGTTACGGATGGCTACGGTGGAGCAACGCCGAGGCGGTGAAGAGCTCCACCCCCACCGTGATCGCTTCCTCGTCCGCGTCGAAGTTGCCCCGGTGCAGGTCCAGCCCGCGCGTGTCCCCGGGGGTACGCACTCCGAGGCGCGCCATCGCGCCCGGCACGTGCTCCAGATACCAGGAGAAGTCCTCCCCGCCCAGACTCTGTTCCGTGTCCTCGATCGCATACGATCCCCGCCGGGCCGACATCGCGCCCGCCAGCAGATCGATCGCGGCCGCGTCGTTCACCACGGGCGGGACACCCCTGATGTAGTTGATCACCGTCTTGGCGCGGTGCATTCCGGCCACCTCGTCGATCGCGGCGTGCACCAGATCGGGGGCGTCGCGCCACGCCGACAGGTCCAGGCAGCGAACCGTGCCGGACAGCTCTGCGTGTTGCGGGATGACGTTGCAGGCGTGCCCGGTCTCCAGCCGCCCCCAGGTCACCGCGAGCCCGGCCCGCGCGTCGACCCGGCGGGCCAGCAGCGCGGGAACCTCGGTGACCACCTTGGCGGCGGCGGTGACGAGGTCCGTGGTCAGGTGCGGGCGGGCGGTGTGCCCGCCGGGCCCGTCCAGGGACAGCTCCAGCCGGTCGCAGGCGGAGGTGATCGCACCGGCCCGCAGCCCGATCCGGCCCACGTCGACCTTCGGGTCGCAGTGCACCCCGATGATCCGGCCGACGCCCTCCAGCACCCCGGACTCGATCGCGTCGGGCGCCCCGCCGGGCAGCACCTCCTCGGCCGGCTGGAAGATCAGCCGCACCGGGTTGGGCAGCAGCCCCTCCCGGTCGAGCTCGGCGAGCACGAGGCCGGCACCGAGGACGATGGCGGTGTGGATGTCGTGCCCGCAGGCGTGCGCCCGGTCCGGCACGGTGGAGCGGTACGGGACGCCCGTCTTGCTGTCCGGGATCGGCAGCGCGTCGATGTCGGCCCGCAGCGCCAGCATGGGCCGCGTCCCCTCGTCCCGCGTCCCGACGTCACACATGAGCCCGGTCCCGGAGGCGAGCACCCGGGGCTCGAGGCCCGCCTGCTCCAGCCGGGCCCTGATGGCCGCGGTGGTGCGGAACTCCTGGTTGCCCAGCTCGGGGTGCATGTGCAGATCACGGCGGAAGGCGATCAGCTCGGCGCGCAGCGCTTCGGGCAGCGCGCCGGGCAGGGGCCCTTCCCCGGGCAGGTCGGCATCGGACTCACGGGACATCAACTGGTTCACCCGTTGAAGGGTAGGCCCCTTGCCCCGTCAACTGACCACAGATCAACAAAAGTTCAGCCGCATAGCTGAACAAAAGGCGGCGCTCGGGCGTGTGGCGTGAGAGAGGGGTGGGTAAACTCGCCCGCTTTCCACCCCGGTGGACACGTTCGGTGACACTCTGCGCAGAGAAGGCGCGGAGACGGTGAAGGGAAGGCGCAGAGAAAGCGCTGTACGGCCCGGGCGCACACGACCTACGCTGCGGTCCCGGTGCATGGGCCCGCGCGCGGGCCGGGCGCCGCGACGGTCTCCGCGGGGAGCCGCAGGACGAGGGGGATCTCAGACGTGGCCGGCCCAGTGGTTCAGCGTGTTCAGTCGTGCCCGGAATGCGGGGCAGAGGTCCGGACCCCCGAAGGGTTCGTGGCGTGGTGCGCGGACTGCGACTGGAACGTGGACCCGGGCGAGCCGCAGGAGCCGGCCGGGTGGCTGGAGGAACGGCGGCGGGAACTGGCCCGGCACCACGGCGAGCGGCTGCTGTCCGAGGTGAGCGACGGCGGGGCCCTGCACCCCCGGCAGGATCTGCCCGGGGTGCTCGCCTTCGCCTTCGCGCTCGCCGTGCACGCGGTCACGGCGGCCCTGGTCATCGGCGGGCTGCTCCTGGTGGTTCTCGGCTGGGGCACCGGGCTGCCCGCCCTCGGCGCCCTGTGCCTCCTCGTCGCCGTCCCCCTGCGCCCGCGCTTCGGCCGGCTCCCCGAGGACGGCCTCCTCCTCGTACGCGACGACGCGCCGGAACTGTTCGCCCTGATCGACGAGATCGCCCGGGCGGTGGGGACCACCGGGGTCCACACCGTCGCGGTCGACGGCGAGGTCAACGCGAGCGTGTCGACGTACGGAATCCGGCAGCGCCGCTTGCTGACGATCGGGCTCGGCCTCTGGGAGGTCCTCACTCCCCAGCAGCGCGTCGCGCTGCTGGGCCACGAGCTCGGTCACTACGCCAACGGGGACACCCGGCACGGGCTCGTGGTCGGCAACGCGATCCGCTCGCTGGGCTCCTGGCTGTACATGCTGGCCCGCACCGAGCAGCCCACGCTCATGGAAGCCGCCGTCAACGCCCTCTTCCTGCTGCCGCGTTGCGCGGTGCTCGGCGCCCTGATGCTCCTCGATCACCTGACCCTGCGTGCCGCCCAGCGCTCCGAATACCTGGCCGACTCCTGGGCGGCCCGGTGCGGTTCGACCGAGGCGGCCGCAGGGCTGATGGACCGGCTCCTGGTCGGGGAGTCCGCCGCCGTCACCCTGCTGAGGGAGTCCAACTCCCTTCAGGTCGGCCGCCGGAGGGGCACCGAGAGCCCGGAGGCCTGGCACGGCCTCTGGGAGCGGCTGGCCGCACACATGGACTCGGTCCCGGAGAGCGAACACGAGCGCCGACGCCGCTGCGGTGCGCTGAACGGCCACAGCGTCGACTCCACCCACCCGCCGACCCACCTGCGCCGCACCCGCCTCCTGGCCTCGGCCTCGCTGCCGGCGGCGGTCACGGTGGACGCCACCCGCCGCACCGCGTTGCAGGCGGAGCTCTCGGCGGCCCGGGACAAGGTGGCGCGCCGCGTCATGAACGGCCGGTAGCGGGGACGGTGCGATGCGCCATGCAGCGGCCGGTAGCGGCGACGGTGCGATGCGCCGCGGCCCGTGCGGGCCGCGTCAGACCCGCAGTCCCCGGCGCACCGGGAACAGTGCCGCCCCGATGCACAGGGCTCCGGCCGCCAGCAGGTCCAGGCTCATGGCCATCAGGACGATCCCGGCGGTCACCAGCAGCGGGGACCACCCCGGGACCTCGTCACGGCGGAATAGCGCGAGCAGCGAGACGAGGGCAAGCAGGCCGATCCAGAACAGGGCCGGCACCGCCGTGTAGACCACCGGCATCACACCGGGCACGTCCTGCACCTTGTCGAACAGGTCACTCATCGCCTGCTCGTCCGCCGCGAGGAACCCGGCCGCCAGGTCGGTCGACGCCTGGACCGCCACCGCGGCCGTCCCCAGCAGCCCGGCCCCGGCAGCCACCCGGACGGCGGCCCGTCTGCCGCCGCGTACCCCGGCCGGCAGCCGCAGGCCCAGGAACACCGGAACGAACGCGAGCACGCCGGCCAGGAACAGCAGGTGCGCCAGCGACCACCACAGCCCGGGGCCGTAGTCGCCCAGCGCCTGTCCGGTCAGCCGCACCACCCCGTACCCGGCCATCAGGGCCGGGCCTGCGAGGAACGCCGTCGTGGTGGAGGAAGCGGCACGGCTTTCCTGACGCTTCGTCAATTCCGTGTTCTGCATGCTTCGATGATCGAACCCGGTGTCCTTGACGGCCATCGGGGATGCCCCTGGGCCACCCCTGACGCGCCCCCCGGAACACTCGGGGGCGGCGGGGAAGCATGCCGGGGTGCGGTGGGCCTTCGCGGCCGTGGACGCGAGAGCCCGGCGGGGCTCCAGCTCGCGGGGCACCCTTAGTCCAGTGGTTAGTCCATCATCCGATACGCCCTTGCGAGGCAGCCGTGGAAGCAGTTCGTCAGTACAACGTCCATGAGGCCAAGACCCATTTCTCGCGCATCCTGGAGCAGGTGGCCACCGGCGAAGAGGTGATCATCTCCAAGGCGGGAGAGCCCGTGGCGGGGGTCGTGCCGCTCCGCGCCCGGGTCAAGCGGACCGGGCGGGGTTCGCTCCCTGAACGGATTCACATCCACGACGACTTCGACGAGCTGCCCGACGACGTGGCCGACGCCTTCGGGATGCGCTGATGAAGCTGCGTCTCGACACACACGTCGTCCTGTGGTGGCTCGACGATTCCGCCGAGCTCGCCGAGGAGATCAAGCACCTGCTGGACACGGAGCCCTCGGTCTTCGTCAGCGCGGTCACTCCCTGGGAGGTCGCGATCAAACAATCCCTCGGAAAGCTCGACGGCCCGCAGGACCTGGCGGAACGCGTACGGGACAGCCAGTTCCTCTCCCTTCCGATCACCGCGGGGCACGGCGTACGGGCGGACAGACTGCCCACGCACCACCGCGACCCCTTCGACCGGATACTGATCGCGCAGGCACAGACCGAGGGAATGACCATCCTGACCCGGGACAAGTGGATTCCCGCCTACGACGTGCAGGTCATGCCCGTCTGATCCTGACCGCCGAGGGCGCCCGGCCGGGTCATCCGGCCTCGCCCCCGCCCGGCCGGGTCATCTGTCCCCGGCCCCGCCCCCACTCACGCCTCCGTAATCACCGCCGTAGCCCGCCACGGAGCCAGCCGCTGGACGTCGCGGGCCGTCTCCGTGACGCCCGCGAGGAAGCCCTGGGCCCTCGGGGACGCCGTTTCACGCAGCCATTCCGGGGCGATGTCGCAGACCGCGACCTTCACCTCGGTGCCGGCCAGGGCCAGCGGCAGGGTGTGGACCACCGTGGAGGGGAAGCTCAGGACCGTGCGGCCGATCGGGCCGCGGCGGGCGATGAGTTCCAGGGGGAGGTCGGGGCGGACGATCTCCAGGCCGGTGGCGGCCTCCAGTGCGTGGAGCTTCTCGGTGGACTCGCGGCGGTGGGCGAAGTAGCGGGTGGCGCCGTGGGTACGGGCCAGGGCCGCGACCGCTTCCAGGTACGGGGCGCGGTCGACGACGCCCGTCTCGACCAGGGAGGTGCCGACCAGGTCGGCGCCCTTGGTGAGCAGCGGCGGGCCGAAGCGGGAGCGGGTCCAGGAGAAGGTGTTGGGGATGAGGCTGATGCCGGGCGGCGGGATCACCGGCATCGCGGTGAAGAGCTCGACCTCGCGGGCCGCGGACGGGGTGAAGCGGCGGCGGGCGGTGGCGGTGACCGGGGCCAGGGCCAGGTCGCGGGGGCCGGAGCCGCCGCGGCGGTGCCAGCGCACCAGGCGCTCGCCGCGGGTCAGCTGGGCGACGAACTCCATGGTGGCGGTGCCGTCGTCCACCACCGTGAGCCGGCGGGGGCGGACCAGGGAGAGCAGGAGCTGTACGTAGCGGGAGAACGGGTCGCCGATGACGATGTGGTCGGCGCTCCGCACCAGCCGGGTGAGGGCGCGCAGCGACTTCAGCGGGGTGCCCGAGTCGCCGCGCGCCTCCTGCCAGCGCACGGTCATGCCCTCGTCGCGGGCCAGCTCCGCCATCCGGCGCAGCTGACCGCGCGACATCGGGTCGACCGGAGGGAGGACGACGACGGTGACGTCCGGGACGACACGGCCGCCGCCTCCCTCTGTGTAGGCCCACTCCAGGACGTTCAGGAGCTGGACCGGGCTCTCGACGAAGGCGAGGTTCACCGGTCGGCCCGTCAGACCGCGACCGGCTCGGCGGCCGGGGCCGTCTCGCCGCTCTCCGCCACGACGCCCGGGACCCGGCGGAGCTTCTTCATCGGGCCGAGCTCCGACTCGTACACCTTCTTGACGCCGTCGCCGAGGGACGCCTCGATGGTGCGGATGTCACGGACGAGGCGGGTGAGGCCCTGCGGCTCGACGGACGCGGCCTGGTCGGAGCCCCACATGGCGCGGTCGAGGGTGATGTGGCGCTCGACGAACGCGGCGCCGAGTGCGACGGCGGCCAGCGTGGTCTGGAGGCCCGTCTCGTGGCCGCTGTAGCCGATCGGGACGTTGGGGTACTCCTGCTGGAGGGTGTTGATGACGCGGAGGTTCAGCTCCTCGGCCTTCGCCGGGTACGTCGAAGTGGCGTGGCAGAGAAGGATGTTGTCCGAGCCGAGGACCTCGACCGCGTGGCGGATCTGGCGCGGGGTCGACATGCCGGTGGAGAGGATCACCGTGCGGCCGGTGGCGCGCAGGGAGCGCAGCAGCTCGTCGTCGGTGAGGGAGGCGGAGGCCACCTTGTGGGCGGGGACGTCGAACTTCTCCAGGAAGGCGACGGCCTCGGTGTCCCACGGGGAGGCGAACCAGTCGATGCCGCGCTCGGCGCAGTGCTCGGAGATGGCCCGGTACTCGGTCTCGCCGAACTCCACGCGGTGGCGGTAGTCGATGTACGTCATCCGGCCCCAGGGGGTGTCGCGCTCGATGTCCCACTGGTCGCGCGGGGTGCAGATCTCCGGGGTGCGCTTCTGGAACTTGACGGCGTCGCAGCCGGCTTCGGCGGCCACGTCGATCAGCGCGATGGCGTTGTCGAGGTCGCCGTTGTGGTTGATGCCGATCTCGCCGGTGACGTACACGGGGTGACCCGGGCCCGCGGTGCGGTTGCCGAGGGTGCGCAGTCGGGAGGTGCTCATGAGGGTGTTCCTTACTTGGTGGGGGTGGAGTCGGTGGGGGTGGAGAGGTGGTCGGTGAGGGTGGGGCCCAGGAGCCAGGCCGCGATCTCGCGGATGGCGCCGAGGCCGCCGGGGGTTTTCGTCACGGCGCGCGCTGCGGCGCGTACCGAGTCGTGCGCGCTCGCGACGGCGACGGGCCAGCCGGCGAGTGCGAAGCAGGGGAGGTCGTTGACGTCGTTGCCGACGTACATGACGCGTTCGGGGGCGATGGACTGTTCGTCGCACCACTGCTTGAGCGCGAGGTCCTTGCGGTCGATGCCGTGCAGGACGGGGACGCGGAGCTTGTGGGCGCGGGCGGCGACGACCGGGTTCTGTTCCGTGGAGAGGATCAGCAGCGGCAGGCCGGCCTTGCGCAGGGCGGCGATGCCGAGTCCGTCGCCGCGGTGGACGGAGACGGTCTCGCGGCCGTCGGAGTCGATGAGGACCCGGTCGTCGGTCTGGGTGCCGTCGAAGTCCAGGACGACCGCGTCGATGTCCTCGCGGGTGGGCAGCGGCGCCGGGTCCAGGAGCGGTGCCAGCGCACGCGCGCGGGCCAGGTCGTGCGGGTCGTCGATCTCCAGCACCCGGGCGGGGTCGGTGCGCACCAGCGCGGTGTGGCCGAAGAAGCGGTGGCGGTGGGTGCGGAATCCCGCCGCGTCCATCGCGTAGGCGGCGCCCGTCTCCAGGAGGTCCTCGGGACGGTCCTGGCGGCGGGGGCGTACGGCCTTGTCGTGGTTGACGCCGTAGTTGTGGTCCTCGACCGCGCTGCCGTCGCGCCACAGGAAGCCGTGGAACGGGGCGACGGTGACGGCCGTGTCGGCGCCTTCGCGGGCGACCGCCGCCGCGACGCCGTCGATGTCCTCACGGGCGATGAAGGGGCTGGTGCACTGGACGAGCAGCACCACGTCCACGGCCTTGCCGTGCTCCGCCTCGTAGGTGTCCAGTGCGTGCAGGACGGCGGCCTCACTGGTCGCGGTGTCGCCCGCGATGGCCTCGGGGCGCTGGACGCAGTGCACCCGGGCGGCCTCGCCGAGCGCTTCGCCGGCGGCCAGGGCGGCTTCGGCGACGGCCGGGGCGTCGGTCGTCACGACGACGTCCGTCACCTCGCTCGACGCCAGGCAGGCGCTGAGCGCGCGCACGACCAGCGGTACGCCGCCGACCTGGGCGAGGTTCTTGGCCGGTACGCCCTTGGATCCGCCGCGGGCGGGGATCACGGCGAGCACGGTGGGCTGCGTCATCGCTGCTCCAGTGGGTGTGTGGGTGGTGGTCTTCACAGCTCGCCCATCCGTCGGATGACCGGGGCGACCCGCTGGACGCCGTGGCGGTACGCGCCCCGGGCCGCGTCGCGGACCGCCTCGCGCACCGCTCCCCTGACCCGGCCGGTCTCCTTGGGCGCCGCGGCACCCGGGAGCGGGTGGCCGTCGGCGGCCAGGTGGTGGCGGGCGAGGATGCCGGGGAGGTAGCCGGGGGCGGTGGCGGGTGTGTAGTAGGGCGCGAGGTCCGGCAGCCGGTCCTGCGCCAGCAGGGCGGTGACCTTGGCGCGGGCGCTGTCGTAGGCCGTGTCGTAGGTGCCGTCGGCCGCGACGCCCTGGCCGGCCAGCCAGTCGGCGTCGGGCTCCGGGTGGGCGCCGCCGTCGAGGTGGTCCCAGGAGGTGAGCAGGCCGGAGCCGATGAAGTGGTGGTTGCCGAGGGTCTCGCGCACCCCGAGGTCGGTGAGGACGGCGGTGGGGATGCGCCGGTGCAGGGACTCCAGGGCGGCGGTCGAGGAGACGGTGACCAGCAGGTCGGTGCGGTCCAGGACCTCGCCCATGTGCCCGTACACCAGACGGAAGTTGGGTGGGAGTCCGCCGGGCAGCCTCTCGGCGAGGCGCTGGTACGGGAGTTCCTCGATGTGCGTGGTGTGCTCACCGGGCTTGGAGCGCAGCTTCAGCAGCACCTCGCGCCGCGGGTGCAGCCTGGCGTGCTCGACGAGCCTGCGCAGCAGGTAGGTGCGGTCGGCGCGGGAGGCGGGCACTGAGGGCTGGGCGGCGAACACGACGGTGTCGCGGTCCTGTTCGGGGGTGTGCGGGGCGCCGCCGAGGAACGGCAGGGCGGCCTCCGTGACGGCCGAGGCGTCGGCGCCCACTCCCTCGTACACCGCGCGGAAACGCTCCGCGTCGTGGCGGGAGTTGGCGAGGACGACATCGGCGCCGTGGCGCAGCAGCAGCCCGTCGGCGAGCTTCTCGTAGACGACGCCGACGTAGCCGGTGACGACGACGGGCCTGGCGGGGAGCCGGAGTGCGGCCAGTCCGTGCAGCATCGCCTGGACGGCGCCGCCGACCAGGGCGAGGACCACGAGGTCGTAGCCCTCGTCCCGCACGGTGTGCAGGAACTCGACGGCCGTGACCTCGCGCACCCGGCCGGTGTCGATACCGACGTCGCCGACCTCGGCGAGCTGGCGGGGTGTCGGTGTGGCCCGGCCGCGCAGCAGCAGTCCGCTGATCCGCGCACGGGGCGCATGCGCACGGCCGTCGCCCGAGGTCAGCCGGTGCGCGGTGAGCGCACCCCACTTCCATCGGGTGTCGGAGTCGGCGAGCACGGCCACCCGGAGCGCCCGGGACGGTGTGTCCGCGGACTCCGGGGCTGCGGATTCCAGCTCTGCCGGCGAAGGCGAATTGCTGTTACTGGGGGGCACGTCCAAGACGGTAGGAAGGCCCGGGGGTGGACAGCCCAACGTGACAGCAACAAAGGGTTAACAGCCCGCCGACGATTGCCGAACCAGCCTCCCGGCTCATGGAAAGGGGTGGGGAAATACCCCTGGGGGCCTACTGGTTCACCATTCCGACGGGTGCCGTTCACCCACCGTCCGCACGGCCGACAGGGCGAATGCCCGGCCCGGAACTAGCGTGATGCGGGTGGTTAAGCTCTCCGTCATCGTGCCGTTCTACAACGTGCAGACATACGCGCCCGACACCCTCAGAAGTCTGCGGGCCAATGCCCGCGACGACTTCGAGTTCATCCTCGTCGACGACTGTTCGACCGACGGGACCGCGGAGCTGTTGCGCCGCGCTCAGGACGAGATTCCGGGGGTGGTCGTCCGCCGGCACCAGCAGAACGGCGGACTGGCCACCGCCCGGAACACCGGCCTGGACGCGGCCCGCGGCGAATACCTCGCCTTCCTGGACGGCGACGACTGGCTCGCCCCCGGCTTCTACGCCGACCTGCTGGCCCGCACCGAGGCGCTGGGCTGCGACTTCGTGCGCACCGACCATGTGCAGGCCGACGGCAGGACCCGTACGGTCCACCGCGTCCCGCACGGCCGCAGGGGCGAGGTCATGGCGCCGCGGGACGCGATCCTGCCCGCCGCCCGCACCACCTCGGTCGACTACGCCTACGCCTGGGCGGGCCTCTATCACCGCCGGCTCCTGGACCGCGGTCTGCTGCACTTCACGGACGGTCTGCGCACCGCGGAGGACCGGCCGTGGATCTGGCGGCTGCACCGCGAGGCGGATTCCTTTGCGGTGCTGGGACTTCTCGGCATTTTCTACCGGCGCGGCGTCGCCTCGTCACTGACCCAGATCGGTGACATCCGCCAGCTCGATTTCATTCGCTCGTTCGACCAGGTCGTACGGGAAACCGCGGCCGACCGCGATGCGCGGGAGCTCCTGCCGAAAGCGGTCCGTAACTATTGCGCGATCATTTCCCATCACATGAGTTCGATGGAAAGGTTCGAACCTTCTGTGGCCCGCGCCCTGAAATCGATGAGTGCGGGTGCGCTCAAGCGGATGCCGCAGGATGTGCTGGACGACGCGCTCGACTCGATGGACGTCAAGCGCGCGACGCTGCTGCGCCGGCTGCGCCGCCGGTCCGCCACGAAGGAGGTGGCAGCCGCGTGAGCAGCAGCCGGACCCGTACGACACAGATCTTCCTCGCCTCCACGCTCTACGGCACGGCCACGCTCGCCGCGGCCCTGGACGCGGGCGCCTTCGCGGAGGCCGACCGCCGCATCCTGCTCGTCTCGAACAACGCGGGCATCCCGGAGACGACCCCCGCCCCAGACGAGATGCCCGGGTTCGACGCGCTGCGCGGCCGGTTCGACGACGTCGTGTCGTGGAACGCGACGATCGCCCCGCACCACCCGAGCGGCTGGTCCCCGCGCCCGGACGACGTACCCCTGTGGGAGCGGCATCTGCGGCTCGCCTGGGGGCTCGGCGACGACGACATCGAGATCGCCGTGGAGTCGATACAGGTCAACCCGGCCCTGGCGCTCTGCCAGATCTTCACCGGCGTTCCGGTCGAGGTGTACGCGGACGGGCTGATGAGTTACGGCCCGACCAGGAACCGGATCGATCCGCTGATCGGCACCCGGGTGCGGCGGCTGCTGCATCTCGACCTCGTGCCGGGGCTGCGGCCGTTGCTGCTCACGGAGTTCGGGGTGGCGCCGGAGATCGTGCCGGCCGAGGCGTTCCTCAAGGTGCTCGGTGAGCTGGCCGACGCGCACGACGTGGCGGCGGGTGTGCCGTCCGTGGAGGCGCCGGCGCTGCTGCTCGGCCAGTACCTCTCCGCGCTCGGCCTGATCAGCGCGGCGGAGGAGGAGGCGCTGCATCTGCGGATGATGCGCGGCGCGGTCCGGCTCGGCCACACCCGTCTGGTGTTCAAGCCGCATCCGACGGCGCCGGCGCAGTGGTCGCGGGCGATGGAGGCGCAGGCGGCGGAGCTCGGCGCGGAACTGACCGTGCTGGACGCGGGCGTGCTGACCGCACCGGTCCTCGCCGAGGTGCTGTACCAGCGGATGCGGCCCGCCCTGGTCGTGGGCTGCTTCTCCACCGCGCTGCTCACGGCGTCCGCGTTCTACGGGCTGCCGGTGGCGCGGGTCGGCACGGAGACGCTGCTGGAGCGGCTGACCCCGTTCGAGAACAGCAACCGGGTGCCGGTCACTCTGGTGGACGCGCTGGTGCCGGACCTCGACGACCGGGACGCGGTGACGTCGGGGGGCGTGGCGGCGGTGGCGCCGGACGGGTTGAACGAGCTGGTCACGGCGGTCGGCTTCGCGATGCAGCCGAAGATCTATCCGGAGCTGCGGCCGGTCGCGGAGCGCTATCTCGCCACTCGTCTCACGGCCGGGACCTGGCGTTACTTCAAGCGCAGGCGGCTGACGTCGCTGGGGCTG
This sequence comes from Streptomyces sp. NBC_00876, assembly GCF_045207435.1. Lineage (NCBI taxonomy): Bacteria > Bacillati > Actinomycetota > Actinomycetes > Kitasatosporales > Streptomycetaceae > Streptomyces > Streptomyces sp. NBC_00876. Next base: position 5,302,986 of record NZ_CP108800.1, on the reverse strand, counting down.
CCGGGCGGGGTGCCCGAGCAGTTCGCGTTCCTGCCGCGGAGTGCCGCGGTGCGCAGGGTGGCGCGCCGGGCCAAGGCGTTGCGGCGGGTGGGCCGGCGCTGATCCGGCCCGGCGGGGCCGGTGGACGACGGGAGGGGGCGGGGCGCCGGCAGGCACCCCGCCCCCTCCCGCTGTGCCGTCAGACGCGCACGCCGGCCTGCACCAGCCGCAGGTCCGCCGCGTTCGCCTCGGTGACCTTCCACAGTTCCTGCTGGCGCCCGTGCACATCGGCGACCGCCGCCGCGTGGTCGTCCAGCAGTCCGGCCGCCCGCTCCACGAGCCGCGCCCCGAGGTGCCGGTCGTGGACGGAGATGCCCCACTCGGGCCGGTCGATGTCGGCCAGGAAGTACGCCATCTTCGGGTGCGAGATCAGGCTGATGACCGGAGTGCCGCAGCCGAACGGGATCATGCCCGCGTGCCCGCGCATCCCGATGACCAGCTTGGTCCGGGCGTACGTGTCACGGATCTCGTCGTTGCCGAAGTCGTACATCGGGATCACCGGCAGTGCGATGCCGTGCTCGCGCCGCAGGTCGAAGGCGATCCGCTCGTCGTCCAGCGAGTGGGCCACGCACTTGACCTCGGCGTGGGCGCCGAGCCCCTTCACCGCGGTCGCCATCTCGGCGAGGAAGTGCCCGTAGTCGTGGCCGAAGCGGAGCCCCGCGCGGTCGTACGCGGCATTGATCAGCACGGTGTTCTCGCGCTGCGCGGGGTCGGTCCAGCCCTCCACCAGCTGCCGGGTGACGGTCGTCGGGCAGGGCTGGAAGCGGACCTTGTCCCGCAGTGACGGGGGCAGCAGTTCGCGGACCTTCTCGATCGAGCCGTGGTTGCGCAGCCCGAAGAACGAGGACCGCTCGACCAGTTTGCGCAGCGAGGACAGGAAGCGGTCCCGGCCGTGGCCGTACGCCTGGCCGTCGAAGGCGTTGAAGCCGACCGCGTACACCATGACGGGTACGTCGATCCGCTCCAGGACGTCGTCGGGGACGTTCCACTGCCAGCCGCTGTTGCCGTTCGGGGCGGTGTCCGGGATGAAGAGACCGCCGCCGCCGATGACCAGTCCGCGCCGGGCGTTGACCCGTTCCAGTGCGGCCTCGTCGAACAGCCGGTGGGCGTGGACGGAGTGCCAGCGGGCCGGGCCGGTGTCGCGGCCGAAGGCGAGCCGGACGCTCTGCGGGAGGAGCTTGTCCCCGGCGTTGCCCTGCCGGTCCATGTAGAAGGCGACGTGCGCGAGCTGCTCGCCGGCCGGCCCCTCGGCGGGCGTCTCGGCGTCCCTGGTGCGCTTGTACATCAGCCGGTTCGCCCGGTGGGTGGGGTCGACGCCGAGCCCTTCGAGGGCGTACTGCGCGGCGGTGGCGTCGTCGCCGTGGATCCAGGCGATCTGGGCGAGGCGCGAGAAGGCGGTGGCGGCCCGGTTGGGGGCGGCGGCGGCCAGCAGGAGCTGGGTGCGGGCCTCCTGGTAGCGGGAGACGCTCATCAGCGCGTTGCCGAGCACCTCGTGCGGCCAGGCCTCGTCGACGGGGATCCGGACCCCGCCGAGCAGGTCGGCCGCCTCCTGGTACTCACCGGCGCCGATGTGTGCGGCGGCGACCCGGCGGGCGCTCTCGGGGTCGGCGGTGCGGCGGACGTGCGGGGTGCCGTAGTGCACCAGCAGGTCGTGGTGCTTGGCGCCGGGCAGGGCCAGGTACGCGGCGTGGAACTCGGCGTCGGACAGCTCGAATCCGCGCCAGCGGTCCTCGGCCAGGCTGTAGCCGGCCTCGCCGCCCTGCCAGGGCTTGTGCCGGCCGGTGAAGTGCAGGATCGCGGTGGTGTCGGGCACCGGCAGGTCGCCGGAGAGCCGCCGCTTGACGTAGTTGTAGCGGGCGTCGAGCTGCACGAAGTCACCGTCGAGGACGGCGTTCAGGATGCCCTGGTCGTGCTTGTCGAGCTCGTACGTGCCCTGGCGGCCGACCTCGTCGATCCGCGCGCAGAACGCGTCGCTCAGGTACTCGCGCTGGATGACCAGCAGTCCGCTGTTGAGCTTGTGCTGCCCGTAGAAGAACTGCGGAACGGCGGCGAGTCCGTCGCGCAGCGTCAGCAGTTCGTCCAGCTCGCCGAGGACCACCATGTCGGTGTCCAGCGTGATCACGGTGTCGTAGTCGCGCACCCGGAAGACGTCGAGGATGAAGTAGGCCTTGCGGACCAGGTAGTTGTCCTGGTCGCCCTTGGCGTACGTGTCGTAGTGCGCGGCGTCGACCCGGCGGAAGTCGATGCGCGGGTGCAGTGCCCGGATCTGCGCGACGGACGCGGGCCGCAGCCCGTCGTGCAGGACGATGAAGTCCTCGCAGACGCCCGGGTTGGACAGGGCGAGGCTGCGCAGCAGGGCGAGGAAGCCGGGCAGGTAGTTCTCGTCCACGAAGCTCGCGAAGGCGATGCGGCGTTTGCCGGTGAGCGCGTTGGCGGGGGTGGTGCCGGCGGGCGCGGTGGTGGTGGTGTGTGGTGCGGGCAGGGGCGCGGCGGCAGGGGGCGTCGTCGTCATCGCAGTCGGATCCTCATGTCGGAGACGCTCTGGGCGCGTTCCATGACCCACGCCTTCTCGCTGGTGTACTCGTGCACGGAGGTGATCGGCATCTTCATCGCGGCGGGCAGCCGGTAGGCGCCGCTCTCGTAGAAGTCGAAGCCGATCAGGTCGAGCTGCGGGCTGACGTCCAGGTGGTCCAGCAGCCACAGCATGTTGAATCCGCTGGTGGGGATGGCGGGCCAGCGGTCGGTGCCGACCCTGCCGATGTCGCGCAGCGGCCAGCGCAGGGACTCGTCGCCGAGGTAGCGCTGGGCGCCCGGCACCAGCCGGTTGCGCAGCGAGTGCTTCCAGTCGCCGGAGAGCCCGCCGAAGACCAGCCGGGTGTGGACCCGCTGGTCCCAGTTGAAGCCGTGCTTGTGGATGGTGGCGTGGATGTCGGTACGGCTGCCGGTCGCCGCCGGGTCGATCCGGTACGAGTTGAAGCGGACCACCAGGTCGTACGCGTCGATCTCGGCGCCCATCGAACCGGAGCCGACGCGCTGCGAGTTGGCGATCAGACAGATCGACTTGCCCGCGATGCGGTTGCGGAACTCGCCGAGCGTGGTCCATTCGACGTCGCCGAAGGTGGGGTCGTCGACCGGTCCGCGCATCCGGGTCCTGCGCTGTCCCGCGTAGAGCTCCATGAGGTCCGTGAGATCCGTGAGATCCGTGAGTGGGGTTGCGGGGCCGCCGCCGTCGGCACGGGGGCCCGCACCGCTGCCCGGGGCGCCGCCCGCCTCCAGTGCGAGGCCGACGTACTGGGCGAGGGCCTCCTGGATCTCCGGCACCGGGGCGCCGGCCCGGTCCTGGGCCAGCAGCGCGCCGATCAGCCGGGAACGGGCCCGGTTCCAGTCGCCGCGCGCGTACAGCTCCAGGCCCTCGGCCCAGGTGTCGGTGACGGATCCCCCGGCGAAGGCCGCGGCCTCGGGGCAGCCCCGCTCCAGCGTCATCAGCAGTTCGCTCTGGTACTCGGCGCCGGCCCGGAGTCCGGCCGTCTTCGCCTCGACACCGAAGCCGTCGTCGTCGGTGAGGGCGAGGTAGCGCTCGTACGCCTCGACGGCGTCGCGCTCCGCGCCCATCGCCTCCAGGACACGGGCCCGCAGCCGCCAGGCCGCCCGGGAGTTCTTGCGCTGGGTCAGCACGGTGTCGGTGATGAGGACGGCGAGCTTCAGCTCGTCCTCGTAACCGCAGTCCAGCGCCTTGGTGCCGGCCGCGAGCAGCGGGTCGAGCAGCCGGTCGCCGAGCACCAGGGCGGAGCCCGCGGCGCCCTTGGCCCCGCGCCGCAGCAGCGGGAGCGAGGCGGACTCGGAGGACGTCGTCCGCTCCATGGTGGCGTGGACGGCCAGCAGGTTCCGCAGGGCCTCGGCGAGCGCCGTGCGCCGCCGGTCGAGCCCGGCGACCAGCTTCCCGCTGTGCGCGGCGCAGGCGCGCAGGCAGGTCTCCAGTTCCGTCGGACGGACGGCGGCCGGGGAGGACGCGTGGCCGCCGGAGGGGAACGGAGCCTCCGCGTCACGCTGCCGTGGCCAACGGGTGCGGGCTTTCGTCATGGCGCTCCAAGCGTCTGATGCCCGTGGGGGGGAAGGGGCGTGGGAAGAGGGACGGATGTTCGTCGACCGTTCGTGGTTCCGTAGCACGCTAGGAAACCTGAACGGCCACCAGATGAACTCGCCCTGTCAGCACGGGAAACTGCGTCACGGGACTCTTCGCCCCGGCTCCCGGCGCATGGAACGGGGCCGCCCGGCGCTCCGAGCGGGCCGCCGTCCACGCCGGATGACCGGTCGGGGACGGCCATGTGAAGGCCGGCGGACCATCAGGTGAACCGCCTTTTCCCTCGCGGGATTTCACGATGTTCGATGACATATTCGACCCACCATGAGGACTCCGTCGATTCTCCGATCGCCGCGCGGCCGGGGTGCCGCGCTGGCCGCCCTGCTCGCCGTCGTGACCGTCTGCGCCGGCGACGCGGTGGCCCGCAGCTACCCCTTCGGCCCGCACACCCGCAGCGTGAACGACCTGGGCAATCAGTTCGTCCCGTTCCACGCCCGGCTCTGGGACCTGCTGCACGGGCAGGCGGACGGCGGGCTGCTGATCAACTGGCAGTCCGGCTTCGGCACCAGCTTCCTGCCGGACCTCGGTACGTATCTGACCAGCCCGTTCGCCCTGCTCGTCGGGGTGTTCCCGAGGGACCGGATCGATCTGGCCGTCTATGTGGTCACCCTGGTGAAGACGGGGGTGGCGGCGGCTGCCATGACCTGGCTGCTCACCGCGTTGCGCCGGGGCCGCGGCCGGGAGTGGCCGGCGGCCGTGCTCGGCGCCTCGTACGCCCTGTGCGGCTGGTCGGTCGCCGAGGCCGTGTACAACCCGATGTGGCTGGACGGCCTGATCGCCTTCCCGCTGCTGTGCCTGGCCGGTGAGTGGGCGCGCACCGCGCGGCGGCCGGTGCCGGCGACGCTCCTGGTGACGCTCGCCTGGGTGTCGAACTTCTACACCGCGTACATGGCCACGCTCGGAGCCGCCCTGGTGCTGGTGGTACGGCTGCTGCTGGAGGACGGGACGTCGCGGGAACGGGTCCGGGCGCTGGTGCGCGCGGTACGGACGGTGCTGCTCGGCATCGGACTGGCCGCTCCGGTCCTCCTGCCGGTCTTCCTCGGCACCCGGCACGCCTACCCGGGCTGGACCCGGGAGTTCGCCCCGGCCGCCTGGCCGGATGTGGCCGCCCGGCTGCTCCCGGCCACGTACGGATTCTTCAGCCCGGCGGTCTTCCTCGGCACCGGCTCCCTGCTGCTGGCCTGCGCGCTCGCCTTTCACCGCGGCGTGCCGCGCGCCGAGCGGTGGGTGTGGCCGGGGCTGGCGGCGGTGGTCACGCTGTCGTTGCAGTGGGGGCCCACGCATCTGCTCTGGCACGCCTTCGCGACTCCGAACGGATCCCCGTTCCGGCAGACGTTCGTGCTCTCCGGGATCGTGGTGATCGCAGCCTGGACCTCGGTGGCCCATGGCTGGCCGGACCGGCGGGCGCTGCTGGGCGGGGGCGGGGTGCTGGTGCTGATCGCCGCGGGCGCCGCGTCCAGCGATCTGGTCACCCGGTGGACGTATCCGCTGTTCGCCGCCGGCCTGGTGGCGGCGGTCTGCGCTCTCGCGCTGGCACGCAGCGGCCGGTTCGCCGTGCTCGCGGTGCTGCTGCTGGTGGGGGCGCAGGCCGGGCAGGCCGCCGCGACCACCGCGTACGCGGACCGCCAGCGGCTGAACCGGCTCGACGACTACGCCCCCTGGGGCGAGCGCCAGAGCCGCCAGGCCGCCGCGGTCGCCGGCGCCGACGGCTGGCCGCGCTACCGCACCGACCCGGGCCTGGAGCAGTCCACCGCCAATGACCCGATGGTGGTCGGCGGGCAGGGCGCGGCGTACTACAGCAGCCATACGCCCGACGTGACCACCCGCACCTTCCTCGCCCTGGGCGGCGGCTGGACCTCGCGCGGCCGCGCCTTGCAGAGCCTGGACAACCCGGTGACCGACGCGGTGTTCTCGGTCGGCGCCCGGGTCCATGTGCCGCGTGATCCGCATCAGGTCTGGAACCGCCCGGACGGCCGGCCGGTGACCGTGACCCGGCAGGACGTGCCGCCGCTGGTGACGGTGCGGCCGTCCGGCTCCGGTGCGTCCGGGTGGGGGCGCTCGCCGTTCCGCAACCAGGAGAAGCTGCTGGGCGCCTCGGTGTACACGCTGCCGGCGACCGCGCTGCGGTCCGCGGACGGCTCGGCGGCCACCGACAGGAACACGGGCACCTACGCGGTGGAGCCCGGCACGTACACCCTGAGTGCGAGCTGCCCCGCGGGCAGCCGGGTGTTCCTGTGGGCGCCCGACCTGTTCGGCACCGCCCGACTTGGTGCGACCGGCGAACCGAACGACGTCCGGGGCGATATGCCCGCGCGCCGGGCCGGGATCCTGCCACTGGGCGCGGGCACGGGCCGGATCGACGTGACGCTGCGGGCGGAGCGGGCGGGGACCGTTCCGCACGAGGCCGTCGGCTGCCTTGATCCGGGGCGCCTGGCCTCGGCGGTGGAGCTGCTGAAGCACACGGGCGCGACCCGGGTCAGCGTCTCCGGCGGCGGCGTGCACGCCGAACTCCCGCCGGGGACCCGGGGGGTGGCCGTGCTGGCCGCGCCCCGGATCGCGGGCTGGAGCTGCGACGGGCGTCCGGCCGGCTCGTATCTCGGCCTGGTCGCGGTGCCGGTCGACGGCGGCCGGACGGCGGTGGACTGCACTTTCCGGCCGCCGGGACTGCGGGCCGGGACGGTTGCCGGGGCGGCCGCGCTGGCGGCCCTGCTCGCCGTGGCGTTCACTCCGGCGGTCCTGGCGCGTGTACGGCGGCGGCGCGCGCGTACGTAGTTTCATGTTCCGGGTGGCGGCCCCGACGGACGCCGAGCCGTACGGGGAGCCGTGGATGATGCCGCGGTGGCGCACCCAGGAGATCCTGCTGGCCCGGCTGCGCGAGCTGTGCGGCGACGTGGTGCGCGACCGCGCTCACCGGCCTCGCCCGGGACGCCGACGGGGTCACCGCACAGCTGCCCACCGGCCCGGCTCCGCGCCTCGTACCTGGTCGCGGCGGACGGCGTGCGCTCCGCCGTGCGGCGGGCGCTGGGCATCGGGATGACCGGGGAGACGGTGGACCCGGCGCCGATGCCGGTGGCCGACGTACGGGTCGCCGAGGACAGTTGAGCCGGTCGAGCGCCCGCGGGGGACCGCTGTCAGCGCGTCGCGCCGGCGCCCTGGAGTCCGGCGACCGGGCCCCCGACGGACCCTCGGAGTGGCGCCACTGGGCCTTGACCTCAAGCGCGGTTGAGTTCCTACGTTCGCCTCATGGACTTCTCACATGACGACGCAGGGCTCGCCAGGCAGCCGATCGGTTACTGGAGCTGGGCCGCGCACACCGCGACCGTGACCCATATCCGTGCCGCCCTGGCCGAGCACGGACTCACCCAGCCCCGGTGGTGGGTGCTGAACCGGCTCGCCGACGCGGACGCGACGGGACGCCCGCGCGCGGAGGTGGTCGCCCTGCTCCGCGGTTACCTCGACGTCGGTGACGACCTGGAGCCCGAGATCGACACGCTGCTCGACCAGGTCCTGATCACCCAGGACGCCGGCGCCCGGCTGCGGCTGACCCCGGCGGGCCACGCACTGAGCACCCGGGCGTACGCAAGCGTCACCCGGGCGAGCGCGGAGATCCACGCCGGCATCCCGCCCGAGGAGTACGTGCGTGCCCTCAAGGTGCTCCAGCGCATGATCCACAACGTCGGCGGCAAGGCCTGGCACGAGTGACGCGGTGCCGGCGGCGCCCGGTCAGACGCTGCTGAATCAGACGCTGCTGAGCGAGAGCTTCGCGGCGAAGCCGAGGAACAGCACGCCCGCCGCCGAAGTGGCTCCGGCCGAGAGCCGCTTGCGGCGGCGGAACGCGGCGGACAGCCGGGTGCCGCCGAAGATCAGCATCGACAGGTACAGGAAGCTGGCGATCTGGAGCAGGGTGCCCAGCAGCAGGAAGGAGAGCGCCGGGTAGGCGTACCCCGGATCGACGAACTGCACGAAGAAGGAGATCAGGAACAGAATGGCCTTCGGGTTGAACAGGCTGACCACCAGCGCCCGCCGGTAGGGCCGCTCCATGGTGCCCGGAGTCCCGGCCCCGTCCGCCGCCTCGCCCGTGAGCTCGGCCACCCGGCGGTGCCGCTCGCGCCACATCGACACCGCGGCCCGCAGCATCCCGATGGCCAGCCAGGTCAGATAGCCCGCGCCGGCGAACTTCACGACGGCGAAGAGCACCGGCGTCGTCTGCAGCAGGGACGAGGCCCCGAGCGCGGACAGCGTCATCAGCACGGTGTCCCCGGTCCACACCCCGGCCGCGGCCACATAGCCGGTCCGCACCCCGCGCCGGGCGGCGACGGACAGCACGTACAGCGAATTCGGCCCAGGCAGCAGAACGATCAGCACCAGGCCGGCGAGATAGGTCGGAAGGTCAGTGACACCCAGCATGATGCGGAGTGTCGCACGCCGGTTCGACACCCTGGACGCGGGGTTCCCCCGGCCTGCCGTCTCACCTCACCAGATCCGCGAAGGCGATGATGTTGTCGGGCCGGTGGCCGCCCTTCAGGTCTCCGCCGCAGGTGATCAGCCGGAGCTCGGGGCCGGCCGTGTCGCCGTAGACCTCGTCGGTCGGGAAGGCGCCCTTGTCGACCTGCTGGAGCCTGCGCACGGCGAACACCGCGTCGGATCCGTCGGCCCGCGTGACGGTGATCCGGTCGCCGACCCGGATCTTCGCCACGTTCTTCAGTACGGCCGGGCCCTCGGCGGTGTCGAAATGGCCGATGAGGACGGCGGGGCCCGTCTCCCCCGGAGTGACGCCCTTGGTGTACCAGCCGATCCGGTCCGCCTGCGCCACGGTCGGGACCTCGACGGTGCCGTCGGCCGCCAGTCCCAGGTCCAGGATCGGGCCCGTGTCGACACCGGCCGAGGGGATGCGGACCCGGACCGGCTCGGAGGCCCGCATCGGGGCGGCGGCCGCGCCGGACGGCGCCGGACCGGCCGGTGAAGTGGCGATGTGCGCCGGCGGGGTGGCGGGGGCGTCGTCACCCGAGGCGCAGCCCGTCAGTACGGCCACGGCGGTGAGGGTGACGAGCGAGGCCGCCGTCAGACGGCGTGCGAACGAGGTGTGCATACGAGACTCCCGGCAGGAAGAACCGGGAGGGGCCGCCGAACTGCGCGACGGCCCCTCCCCCGACGTGTGGCGAACGTGTCCGGCCGGCTCAGCGGCCGGCCGTTGCCGAGCGGCGGCGCAGGACGACGAAGCCGATGCCCGCCGCCCCCAGCGCCGCTGCCCCGCCGACCTCGATCAGCATCGGACCGGCACTCCGCACCGGCTCCGCACCGGCCGCGACGCTGCCCTTCGGAATGACCGAGGTCTGGGAGGACTGTGTGCCGCTGCCGTTGCCGGTGCCCGACCCCGTGTCGTACAGGAAGCTGCATCCCTTGGGGAGCTTCGGGAAGTCCGCGTAGCCCGCCGGGTGTCCGCCGCCCTCCATGTTGAACCTCAGGCGCGGGGCGCTGCTGCTCGGGTTGAGGATCTCGGCGTCGAAGCCGGCGCTCTCGGGCAGCTTCGGGTGCAGGCGGTCGAGGGTGTAGTCCAGGAACGGGCCGCCCGCCGCGTCCTGGAACCGGACGGAGGGGCCGCTCGGGCCGATGCCGAGAAAGGCGGCGGTGCCCCCTCCGATGCTCACCTTGATCTCGGCCACGCACTTGGTGGGTGTCACGGGCCCCTGCCCGCCACCGCCGTGGTCGTTCGCCGAGGTGACGCGGCCGTCGGCGTGCAGCGAGACGGAGATCTCGCCGAAGACCTTGGTGTCCTTGGCCTTGTGCCCCTCGCCCGCGGTCAGAGTGCCGAGCGCGCGGTCGCCCTTGAGGACGGTGGCGGTGTACCAGACGAGCTCGTCGCCGTCCTTGACGCCGTGCTGGTAGACCTTGGCGGTCAGCCCGCCCGTGAGCTTGTCCGTGCGGATCAGGGTGCCCTCGTCCGCCGGCTTCGTCGGCGCCGGTGTGGTCGGTGCCGGTGTGGTCGGTGCCGGGCTGGTGGGTGCCGGGCTGGTGGGTGCCGGCGTGGTCGGGGTGGTGTCGGCCAAGACGGTGGCGGCCGGCACGAGGACGGCGCCTGCCAGGGCGGCCGTGGCGATGGCGGACCGCAGAGCGGTGCGGCGGACCGTGGGACGGATCGTGGGACGGAAAGACATGAACGACTCCGTGGAGAAAGGGCCTTGTGGGCCGAAAGGTGTGGGGGAGTCGCATGCCGCTTCCTCTGTGGGTGGGGCCGCGAGGTGTGGCGGACACTGCACCCATGAATCTAGGTGGCCCTTACAGCGGAGCCGTCCGTTCCCTGTCACAGCCGTGTGACGGAGCCTCAGATTCGCCCCGTCGCCCCTGCCGGCGCAGGACACCACGGTCGCTCCCCACCCCTCATCCAGCGCACCGCCCGCCTCAGAACGCGTCCGTCGGCACGTACGTCCCCCACACCTCCCGGAGCGCGTCGCAGACCTCGCCCACCGTGGCGCGGGCCCGGAGCGCGTCCTTCATCGGGTGGAGCACGTTGTCCGTGCCCCCGGCCGCCTTCCGCAGGGCCGCCAGGGCGCTCTCCACCGCCGCCCCGTCCCGTTCGGCGCGGAGCCTGGCCAGCCGGGCCGCCTGCTGGGCCTCGATCGCCGGGTCGACGCGCAGTGGCTCGTACGGCTCCTCCTCGTCGAGCCGGAAGCGGTTGACACCCACGACGACGCGCTCGGCGCTGTCCGTCTCCAGGGCGATGCGGTAGGCGCTGCGCTCGATCTCGTTCTTCTGGAAGCCGCGCTCGATCGCGTGGACGGCGCCGCCCATGTCCTCGACCTTGCGCATCAGCTCCAGGGCCGCGGCCTCGACCTCGTCGGTCATCGTCTCGACCACGTAACTGCCCGCGAACGGGTCGACCGTGGCCGTCACGTCCGTCTCGTGGGCCAGGACCTGCTGGGTGCGCAGCGCGAGCCGGGCGGACTTGTCGGTGGGGAGCGCGATCGCCTCGTCGAAGGAGTTGGTGTGCAGGGACTGGGTGCCGCCCAGGACCGCGGCCAGGCCCTGCACGGCGACGCGCACCAGATTGACCTCGGGCTGCTGGGCGGTGAGCTGGACGCCCGCGGTCTGGGTGTGGAAGCGCAGCATCAGTGACTTGGGGTTCTCGGCGCCGAACTCCTCCTTCATCACCTTCGCCCAGATCCGCCGGGCGGCGCGGAACTTGGCGACCTCCTCCAGGATCGTCGTACGGGCGACGAAGAAGAAGGAGAGCCGCGGGGCGAAGTCGTCGACGTCCATGCCGGCGGCGACGGCGGTACGGACGTACTCGATGCCGTCCGCGAGGGTGAAGGCGATCTCCTGCGCGGGCGAGGCCCCGGCCTCCGCCATGTGGTAGCCGGAGATCGAGATGGTGTTCCACTTCGGGATCCCGGTGCGGCAGTACTTGAAGATGTCGGCGGTCAGCCGCAGCGAGGGCCCCGGCGGGAAGATGTACGTGCCGCGCGCGATGTACTCCTTGAGCACGTCGTTCTGGATGGTGCCCGTGAGCTGCTGCGCCGGTACGCCCTGCTCCTCGCCCACCAGCTGGTACATCAGCAGCAGGAGTGCGGCGGGGGCGTTGATCGTCATGGACGTGGAGACCTTGTCCAGCGGGATCCCGTCGAACAGCACCCGCATGTCGTCGACCGAGTCGATCGCCACGCCGACCTTGCCCACCTCGCCGGACGCGATCGCCGCGTCGGAGTCGTGACCCATCTGGGTGGGCAGGTCGAAGGCGACGGACAGGCCCGTGGTGCCGTTGGCGATGAGCTGCTTGTACCGGGCGTTGGACTCGGTGGCCGTGCCGAAGCCCGCGTACTGGCGCATCGTCCAGGGACGGCCGGTGTACATCGACGGGTAGACGCCACGGGTGAAGGGGTAGGCGCCCGGCTCCCCCAGTTTCTGCGCGGGGTCCCATCCGTCGAGCGCGTCCGGTCCGTAGACCGGCTCGATGGGCAGTCCCGACTCCGACTCGCGCGTCATCCGCTGTGCCTCCCACTGGAGTTACTAGCTGGTAACAAATGGCTGTCGTGACGGACTGTAGCGGCGGGCCCGTGAGCTGTGGAGAGGGCCGGGCCGGGACCTTGCTCACAGCCCGGAAACCGGTGATCCTCGGGTACTCGATACCGATTTCCCCATCTTGCGCAGGATTCGGCAACCGGGCGGAGCGGGAATCCGTCCCATGAGATACCGGAGACCCAGGGGGCCGAGATGATACGCACCAGCAGGACCGGGCGCGGACACGCGCGCAGAGGCGGCCGGGGGGCCGCCTCGACCACCACCACCGCCGCCGTCGCCGTACTGGCACTGGCCGCCGTGACCGCAGGATGCAAGGCGCCGCCCGCCGGCAGTGCCTCGGCGGCCCCGTCGTCACCGCCGGCGAGCAGCTCGCCCTCCGACGACGCCAAGCCCGGTGCGGGCGAGCCGGGAAAGGCGAGCCCGTCCACGACCGCGGAGCCGAGCTCCCCGCCCGCGTCCGCGCCGGCGCCCCGCCCGCAGGCCAAGGTGCTGATGGCGAGCGGCGCGCAGGGCAAGCAGGTGCGGGAGCTCCAGGCCCGGCTGCGTCAGACCGGCCACTTCGACCGCAGCCCCACGGGCTACTACGGCTCCGTCACCGTCTCCGCCGTGCAGTCGTTCCAGGGCAAGCGCGGGCTGCCGCGTACGGGGAGGACGGACACGGTGACCTGGCAGAAGCTGCTCGGCATGACGCACGAGCCGACGGCCGCGGAGCTGAACCCGCCGACCACCCGCCCGGCCGCGAAGCCGGACAAGCGCTGCATGACGGGCCGGGTGATCTGCATCAGCAAGAACAGCCGGACGCTGGCCTGGATGATCGACGGCAAGGTCGTCTCGTCGATGGACGTACGGTTCGGCTCCCAGTACACGCCCACGCGCGAGGGCACCTTCTCCGTCTACTGGAAGTCCCGGCACCATGTGTCGTCGATCTACCACACGGCCATGCCGTACGCGATGTTCTTCAGCGGCGGTCAGGCGGTGCACTACTCCTCGGACTTCGCGGCCCGCGGCTACAACGGGGCCTCGCACGGCTGTGTCAACGTCCGGGACGAGGGGAAGATCGCCTCGCTGTTCGCCCAGGTCCACAACGGCGACAAGGTCGTCATCTACTGGTGAGGCGCCACGACGGCGGTGGGAATGAGGGGCGCGGGCGGGACCGGGGGAACGTGTCCCGCCCGCGCCATTGCGCCAAGCCGTAGGTACGGGGGGAACCCCGGCTCCGGGCGCTGCCGATGACCAGTCGGCTCATTCTGTACTGCGCCCGCGTGCCGAAAAACGTCACACCTCGTGGCGGAGGGCAGGGTTCGGTCCGGGTTCGGTCCGGGTTCGGTCCGTCAGCGGGCTGCTGCGAAGGCGGCCGGCGCCGACTGCGACGCCTCCGGTTCCGCCGTCCCGGGGTCGGGGGCCACGGCGGCGGAGGAGGGCTCGGGGGCGGGAGTGAACCCGATCGAGGGGAGCGTGCCCGAGCCGTTGCCGTTGCCCGGCCCGGCGTCGCTGTCGCCGCCGCGGTCGTCGCCGTCCTTGGCGAGTATCCGGTCGCAGAACCGGTCCAGGTTGCGGGCGCCCTTGGCCAGCGCCTCGAGACGGCGTTTGCGGTCGGCGTCGAGCTTGCCGTCGCGGTAGTCGCGGCAGGCCTTCAGTGTCTTGGCGTACCAGGCGGCGGACGTGTCGTCGTCATCGGTGGTGTCGGGCTTCCCGTTGCCGCCCTCGGCTCCGGTTCCGCCGGTGCCGTCCGGCGGGCTGTCCGTCGTTCCGCCCTCCGGGTGGTCGCCGGCGTCGGCCCGGTCGTCGCCGGTGCCGTCCTGGCCGGTGGGGCCGGGGCGGTCGGTGCCCTGCCCGGCGGTCCGGCCGGGGACGGGGGTCTCCGGTGACGCGGTGCCGGGGCCGGACGAGGCGGGCGGCGGTGCGGTCGTCTCGTCGTCGGGGGCGAGACCGGAGCCCAGTTCCTCGGGGGACGCGGCCGCCGATACCGACGTGGCCGGTGTGGGGGTGTGCCGGCCGAAGGGGCCGGGCAGTACCCCGGTCCCGGCGGCCACGGCCACCCCGCCGATCGCGCAGCACGCGAGGGAGGCGACCAGGCCGAAGCGGATGGGCCGGCTCCAGCGGATCGGCCGGGCGCCGCGGGAACCCGCGGACCGGGCCGGCGCGCCGGGGGCGGCCCTGCCTATGTGTACGGGTGCGAGCATGCCGGACTCGGCGCGGCCGTCCGCCGGGCCGGCGGTACGGGTGGACGCCGCCCGGCCGGCCCGGGCGGGCCCGGCGGCGGTGCGGGCCGCGGGTCGGGCAACGGCGCGGAAAGCGGCCAGCGCGGCGGCCTCGCCGGGCAGTTCGCCGGTGGCGGGGCGGGCGGCGCGGGCGACGGCGTCCAGGGCCGCTTCGAGCCGCTCGGCGTCCTCGCGGGTACAGCCGTCGGCAGGATCGACCGGTTCCCGGCGGAGCATTTTCTCCGCCGCTTCCTTGTCAAGCCATGCGTACTGCTCGTCGGCCATCACATGTCCTTCTGCGTCCACAGACGCGAATGCGTCACACCGGCGGGCGCCACCAGGCCGGTGCGGGAGGGGCGTTGTGCGGGTACGGCACCGAGTTCCAGCGTGCGGCCCCCACCGTTGTCCTGCGGGGACGACGCCGGGGCCGCGGAGTCGGCCGGTCCCCTGGGGGCACCGACCCCGCCGGCCGGTGCGTCAGCGCGCGGACGGGCCGCTTCCGCGACGCCGGCCGCGGGCAGTCCGCCCCCGTCGCCCGAGTGCTCCGCGCCGTCCGCGCTGTCCGCGCTGTCCGCGCCGTCCGCCCGCAGCAGTTCGGCGAGCCGCTTCAGCCCGCGGTGGGCGGCGGTACGGACCGCGCCCGGACGCTTGCCCAGCGTCTGCGCCGCGCTCTTGGCGTCGAGTCCGACCACCACACGCAGCACCACGGCCTCGGCCTGGTCCTGCGGCAGCTGGGCTATGAGCGACATGGTGCGGCCGGTGGCCAGCGCCTCGATCGCCTCGTCCGCCGTATCGGATCCGGCCGGCTTCTCGGACAGCTCCGTCTCGTCGCCGCCGATGGCGGGCCGCCGGCCCCGCATCCGCAGATGGTCCAGGGCTCGGTTACGGGCTATCCGCGCCGCCCAGCCCCGGAACCGGTCGGCGTCACCGCTGAACCGGTCGAGGTCCCTGGCTATCTGCAGCCACGACTCGGACGCCACGTCCTCGGCGTCCGGCTCCCCCACCAGTGTCCTTATGTAGCCCAGCAGCCGCGGCTGCACAGCGCGGTACACAGTACGGAAGGCGTCTTCGTCCCCGTCCTGCGCCGCGAGCACCGCGGCAGTAAGCCCCGCGTCGTCCCCCAGCACTCCCTCAACCTGCCCTGCTGTCCTGAATCGCAGCTGGTCACCACTGCCGCGCCACCCTGCGCGACTCAGCACGCTACGTCCTTCGCGGGCACCGCGTCCATGACTTGTACAACCCGCAACCTTCCTCGGACACAGTGCGGTGTGACAGAAAACGCAGTCACGGCGCTGAGATGAGTACGGGGTCGTCCTGCGGCCCCGCGGAAGACGACCGGGGCCTCTCCTGTGGGGGGTGGCGGCCCCGGTCGTCGTTCCATTCACCCGCTCTGACCAGGCAGTACGCCGGTCGCGGGCCCTCTGTATGACCCCCCCCTATGACCACCGCGCCGGAGAACCCATGACCGATGATGTGCCGGTGCAGCTGACGTACACAGTCACCTGGCGGGAGATATCCGACGGGCTGAAGATCCAGTTCCGGTACAGCCCGGTCGGACGCTGGTGTCATCGCGTTCTGTGGGGCCTTGCCGCCTTCCTCGGCTTCCTGATCGTGGTCAACGTGGCGGCCAGGGGCGTCGATTCCGTCGGCTCGGGCGTGTGGAACCTCTTCCTGATCTCCTGTTTCGCCCTGATGGCCCTCCGCTGGCTGATGGCCCTGGCCCTGCTGGGCTACGCCAAGCACCTGGGCGAACACCGCGTGACAGTCGACGCGTCCGGCATCAGGACCGTGACCGAGCGGCATACGCACGAAACCAGGTGGAACTTCTACGGACGCTGCGTCGAGGGCCGACGGGTCATCGCGCTGATCACCCCGGACGTATGGGGAACCGGAGTGCTGGTCCTGCCCAAGCGTGGCCTGGCCACCCCGCAGGACGCGGACCGCCTGCGGGAGCTGATCGCCAGACAACTCGCGGCCGCGTAACCGCCCTCGCCGCCCGTCCGCGAACGACCCGTAACCGTCCTCGCCCGTCCGTCCGCGAACGACCCGTAACCGCCCTCGCCCGCCCGTCCGTGAACGCCCTGGTCCCGTCTCAGCCGCGCCCCCGGGCCCGCCGCGAGACCGCCGCGCGCAGTACCCGCTGGCCCTCGGCCGAGGCGTCCATCACCTGACGCAGCCCGGCCCCCGTGGGGGCGCCGTCCCCGATCTCCGCCAGCATCTCCAGGATCCGGACCTGGCGGGCGGCCTCCCCGGACAGCAGGGGGCCCGCACCCTCCGCACCCCCGGCCCGGCAGCGCTCCACCAGCTCCGGGCCGTCGGCGCGTACGGCGTCCTGGCCGAGGTGGACGTCGAGGGCCAGCACCGAGCAGGCGTCGGCCCAGGTGCGCAGTTCCTCGCCCGCCCGGTCCGCGGGCGCCTCGCCCAGCAGCTTCCGGATCCGCCGGCCGGTCTCCCCGGTGTCCGGCAGGGCGTCCAGCGCCGCGCACGCCTCTGCCAGCCGGTCCGGCCACGCCTGCCGGTCGGCGCAGCCGGCCCACAGCGGGCGCAGCGGATCCGGATCGGCCCCCTCGGCGGGCTGTGGCAGGCACCGGTCGAGGCAGGCGGCCCCGCTGGCGGCGAGCCCCCGCGCGTCGGCGGCGGCGATCAGTTCGAGCAGGCTCATCGGCGTCTCCCGTCGGCCCTCCCCGTGCCCGGGCGCATGGGGACGCAGCGCTTGGTCTTATGGCATACAGCGCCGAATGGCCGAAAACCGTCACTGCTGTCGTCTGATTACCGCCGCTGCCGTCGCTGATGCCATCTGAATTACCGCCGCTGCCGTCGTCTGGTTGCCGTCATTGCCGCCGTCTGACTACCGCCGCCGCATTCCGGCCGGTGCCCGGCCCCGCGTGCGCGAGGGCACCCGGAGCCGGTGTCCGGTGTCCACTGTTCAGTGCGCCCGGCGCCACTCGGCCCGCTCCGCCGGGAGCGGCGCGTTGTCGGAACGGGGACCCAGCGCCGCCCGCTCCCCCTGCATCGCGGTCAGCCGGCGGACGAACAGGATCGCGAGCACCGCGGCCACGATGTCCAGCGCGTCGGAGGCGATGACCAGGGCGAGCCCGTCCATGACCTCGTCCGCCTCCTCCGCCTTGTCGTAGAGCTGCCCGGCGGACCGGGAGAGAAGCTGTGTGCAGATCAACGCCGCCCACCAGGCGTACAGCAGGCCCCTCGGGGCGGGAGCCGTCCGGCCGCCCGGGGAACTCGCGGTCCAGACGCCGCTCGCGACGCGGCACGGCAGCCAGAGGTTGCCGAACGGGACGAACCAGCCGCCGACCGCCCAGCCGGGCCGCATCGTGTGGGCGCGCGCGTCGAACACCTCAGCGTTGAGCCGCACCCGGCGGAACCAGATGAGGAAGACGATTCCGGTGGCGAGCAGGATCAGCAGCTGAAAGGCTCCGGCGGACTGGTACAGCGTGTCGGCGTGGTTGATGACCTCCTCGTCATAGGACTCGAAGTCATCGGCCATCGCCTCGCCGAACGCCTGGCGGGCGTTGAAGCCGGAGGCCACCGCCAGCACATCCGCCACGGCCGCCACACCGAGCAGCACACACACCGCCTTGGCGAGCCCGACCGGTGACCGCAGGGGCTGCAGCCCCTGCGGCATCGCCATCAGTCCGCCGGGCTGCGCGCGGCGGAATCCGGCGCACACCGTGCACCGCCCGTCGGCGGTGCCGGCCGGTCTGGTACCGCAGTTCGAGCACAGCATGAAGTGGAACCCCCCAGGATTCGGACGTCGACGCATTGGAGCGCGCGTCCCTCCCCGGACCACGCGGCTAGCGGAAGGTAGCGCTTGCGCGTTCCGCTGTCCACGGGGAAACCGCAGTTCAGCCCCGGTCGATGTCCGTCGCCAGCGCCCGGAATCCGTCCCAGCTCAGCTCCGGTTCGCCCGGGTCCCACAGTTTCTGCGCCGTCGCCCGCAGCGGCATCCGGATGCCCTGCGCCACCTGCGCCGCGGTCTGGGCGTTCGGCAGATCGCCCCAGACGGCGAACCGGCCGCCGAGGATCTGCCCGGAGTAGCGCGCCGGGACCGGGGTGGTGCCGCGCATGACGAGCGGGGTCCACTGTTCGTAGATGCGCTTGCCGGTGGGGTAGACGAAGGCGTTGGGCTGGCCGAGCACGTAGTAGAGGAACTCGTCGTTGAGGTTCAGCATCCTGAACCCCTCGCGCAGGTACTGCTCCGGCGGCCGGGCTCCGTACTCCTTGCCCGTCCAGTACTCGATCTCGATGTCCTTGTCGGCCCGGACGGTGCTGTCCCGGAAGAGTCCGTCGTTCCACGCCTTGGGCTTCATGCCGTGCGGGCGGACCACCGCAGCGCGGTCGTTGAGCCAGCCGGTGGCGAGGTCCTCGATGCCGGCCTGCGCCCCGTACTTCGCCACGGCGGCGCGCTGCAACTGGGGATACGAGGCGGCGGGGTCCCGCGCCATCAGCGCGAGGTACTCGTCGGCGCCGAGGTGCCAGTACGCGCCGCCGAACAGCTCGGTGTACTCGCCGAGGAGCTCGTCGACGAGCTTGGCCGCGCCGGGCTTGGAGATGTCGAGCGAACCGGACGAGGCCACGCCCGACACGTTGTGCAGCTGGAGGTCCGGGTGGGCGCGCAGGACCGCGCCGAGGTGGCCGGGGGAGTCGATCTCCGGGACGACCTCGATGTGCAGCCGTCCGGCCAGGGCGACGATGTGCCGCACCTCCGCCTTGGTCAGGTGCTCGGGCGAGACCACCTCGGGGTGGGTGTCGGACTCGATGCGGAAGGCCTGGTCGTCGGAGAAGTGCAGGCCGAGCTGGTTGAGCTTGAGGTCGGCCATCTCGCGCAGCCGGTCCTCGATCCAGCCGGCGGTGTAGTGCTTGCGCGCGATGTCGAGGTTGAGCCCGCGCTGCGGCCGGTCGGGCCGGTCGCGCACCTCACCCTCGGGCATGGAGCCGTCGGCGCGCACGGACTGCTTGAGGGTGCGGGTCCCGTAGAAGACGCCCGCCTCACCGGGCCCGCTGATCGTGACGCGCCCGTCGCGGGTCCGCAGCGTGTACGACTCGGGCCCGCCCGCGGCCTTCGGGGTCAGGGCCAGCTCCACATCGCCCGCACGGGCCGGCACCTCGCCCCGGTAACCGATCCTCAGCTCACCGGCGAGCAGCCGCCCCTCGTCGGCGAGACTCCCGCTGCCGTCACCGATCACCACCCCGCTGCCGCGGCCGGGCCTCCAGCCGGGGCCGCGGGCCGGGGTGTGCTCGCGTACGGCGGGAATGGTGCGGGGCGTCTTCGAGAGCGGGTAGCTCCGGGTCGGGGAGGGCGAGGGCGAGGGTGCCGCGGAGGACGGTGGACGGGACTTCTCGGCCGCGTCCCGGCGTCCGGTGTCCGAGCCCTCGGGCCAGACGACGACGGCAAGGGTCACCGCGGCCGCCGCCGTGAGGGCCGCTCCGGCCACGAGGGCACCGCGTGAGGGCGACATCAGTCAGAAACCTCCGGTTCTAGTGGGAAACAGAGCAGAAGTATGGAGATAGCCGGGCATTCTCCATGCGCATTCGTCCATCACTCATCGCAAAACTCTCCCGTCCGGGTGAAATTCGCGCATCCGTCGGACGGCCGTTGCCCGGCCTCGCTACCTTTGAGGCACATTCGTCTCTCCCTTCACCCTGCATCCGCCTGGCCTCTCCGATCCCGCTCCACTCCAGGTTCACAGATGCCGTTGATTCGAGGAGCCCACGCTGTCCAGGTCCAGCGAGTCCCACGCCGGCCTTCCGGAGCAACCGCACCCGCCCGTCCACCGGACCGCCGTGCCGGTGCAGAGCTGCGGCCCCGCGCCCGGCCGGGCCGCCCCGCGCGGCTGGGACCTGCGGCGTTTCAACGCCGCGCCCGCCGCCGATGCCGAGGCCGCGCTGCTGGAGTGCCTCGGCAGCCACCGCTGGGCGCAGCGGCTGGCCGCCCACCGCCCCTACCCGGACACCGGCGCCCTGATCGCCGCGGCCGACGAGGCGGGCTACGACCTCTCCCCCACCGACCGCGCCGAGGCGCTCTCCGCCGAGGTCTCCCCCGGGCTCCGCCCGGACGCGCCGCGCTCCGCCCATCTCGCGCTGGCCGCCGCGCACGCCGCGTACGAGAGCCGGTTCGGCCATGTGTTCGTGATCTGTCTGGACGACTTCCTGCCCGCCGAGCACCCCGACCAGGTGCTGGCCGGTATCCGGGCCCGGCTGGCGCACGATCCCGACCAGGAGCGGGTGGTGACGGCGGACGAGATGCGGCGACTCGCCCGGGGCCGCATCATCGAGCTGGTATCGAGTCAGTAACGGGTTGGCGGCGGGCCCCGATGGGCGGAATCCCCCGCAACAGGCGGGTGGACAGGCCCGTTGGCGTCTGTCCATAGCCCGTCCGTGCCTGATTCATTGCCACTTTGATCACACCAGAGGCCCCGGCGCGATCGAACCGACAATCCGTCGCTACGATGGCCGGGGCCGGTGGACCGTACCCGGCCGGGTCAGACCGACAGTCAAGCCGGCCGACCCCAATCCCCGCTCCCGGAGGGTTCTTCCGTGCCGGCTGGAACGCTGTACCGCGGCCGGGAAGGCATGTGGTCCTGGGTGGCTCATCGAGTCACCGGTGTCCTCATTTTCTTCTTCCTGTTCGTACATGTCCTGGACACCGCACTCGTCCGCGTCTCCCCCGAGGCATACGACGACGTCGTGGCCACGTACAAGACGCCGATCGTCGCGCTCCTCGAATACGGCCTGGTGGCCGCGATTCTCTTCCACGCGCTGAACGGTCTGCGCATCGTCGCCGTGGACTTCTGGGCCAAGGGCCCGCGCGTTCAGAAGCAGATGCTCTGGGCCGTGCTGGGCATCTGGATCGTGCTGATGGTCGGGGCCCTGTACCCCGTCCTCGGTCACGCCGTACGCGAAGTCTTCGGGAGCTGAGGCACATGTCCACCGAAACTTCCGCGATCGGCGCCGTCGAAGGCGCCGCTCTGTACGACGTCGACAATCCGGCGCCCGTGATCGAGCCGCCGCGCAAGCGGACCGGCAAGACCCCCAAGGGTTCGCGCACCAACTTCGAGATGTACGCCTGGCTCTTCATGCGCCTGTCGGGCATCGTGCTGGTCGTCCTGGTCCTGGGCCACCTGCTGATCCAGCTGGTGCTGGACGGCGGTGTCTCCAAGATCGGCTTCGCCTTCGTGGCGGGCCGCTGGGCCTCGCCGTTCTGGCAGGTCTGGGACCTGGCGATGCTGTGGCTCGCCATGCTGCACGGCGCCAACGGTCTGCGTACGGTCATCAACGACTACGCCGAACGGGACAACACCCGCTTCTGGCTGAAGATGCTGCTGTACACCGCCACGGTGTTCACCGTCCTGCTGGGCACGCTGGTGATCTTCACCTTCGACCCGAACATCCGCTAGGCGCCGGGCCCGAAGACCAGAGGTAAACCATGCAGATCCACACGTACGACACCGTCATCGTCGGCGCCGGCGGCGCCGGCATGCGCGCGGCCATCGAGTCGACCAAGCGCAGCCGCACCGCCGTGCTGACCAAGCTCTACCCCACCCGCTCCCACACGGGCGCGGCGCAGGGCGGCATGGCCGCCGCGCTCGCCAACGTGGAGGAGGACAACTGGGAGTGGCACACCTTCGACACGATCAAGGGCGGCGACTACCTGGTCGACCAGGACGCCGCCGAGATCCTGGCGAAGGAGGCCATCGACGCCGTTCTCGACCTGGAGAAGATGGGCCTGCCGTTCGGCCGGACGCCCGAGGGCAAGATCGACCAGCGCCGCTTCGGCGGTCACTCCCGCAACCACGGTGAGGCCCCGGTCCGTCGCGCCTGCTACTCGGGCGACCGCACCGGCCACATGATCCTCCAGACGCTGTACCAGAACTGCGTCAAGGAGGGCGTGGAGTTCTTCAACGAGTTCTACGTCCTGGACCAGCTGGTCGTCGAGGAGGACGGCGTCAAGAAGTCCGCCGGCGTCGTCGCCTACGAGCTGGCCACCGGCGAGATCCACGTCTTCCGGGCGAAGTCGGTCATCTATGCCTCGGGCGGCACCGGCAAGTTCTTCAAGGTGACGTCGAACGCGCACACCCTGACCGGTGACGGCCAGGCCGCCTGCTACCGCCGGGGTCTGCCGCTGGAGGACATGGAGTTCTTCCAGTTCCACCCGACCGGCATCTGGCGCATGGGCATCCTGCTGACGGAGGGCGCCCGCGGTGAGGGCGGCATCCTCCGCAACAAGGACGGCGAGCGTTTCATGGAGAAGTACGCGCCCGTCATGAAGGACCTCGCGTCCCGTGACGTCGTGTCCCGCTCCATCTACACCGAGATCCGTGAGGGCCGCGGCTGCGGCCCCGAGGGCGACCACGTCTACCTGGACCTGACGCACCTGCCGCCGGAGCAGCTGGACGCCAAGCTCCCGGACATCACGGAGTTCGCGCGTACGTACCTCGGCATCGAGCCCTACACGGACCCGATCCCGATCCAGCCGACCGCGCACTACGCCATGGGCGGCATCCCGACCAACGTCGAGGGCGAGGTGCTGGCCGACAACACCACCGTCGTCCCGGGCCTGTACGCCGCCGGCGAGGTCGCCTGCGTGTCGGTGCACGGCGCCAACCGCCTCGGCACCAACTCGCTGCTCGACATCAATGTCTTCGGACGCCGGTCGGGCATCGCCGCCGCCGAGTACGCCGCGAAGAACGACCTCGTCGAGCTTCCCGAGAACCCGGCGCAGATGGTCATCGACCAGGTCGAGCGGCTGCGCGACTCCACGGGCACGGAGCGCGTCGCCGTGATCCGGCTGGAGCTGCAGGAGTGCATGGACGCCAACGTGATGGTGTTCCGCACCGAGCAGACGATCAAGACCGCGGTCGACAAGATCGCGGAGCTGCGCGAGCGCTACCTCAACGTGTCCATCCAGGACAAGGGCAAGCGGTTCAACACGGACCTGCTGGAGGCCATCGAGCTGGGCAACCTGCTCGACCTGGCCGAGGTCATGGCGACGTCGGCGCTGGCCCGCAAGGAGTCCCGCGGCGGTCACTACCGCGAGGACTACCCGAACCGCGACGACGTCAACTTCATGCGCCACACCATGGCGTACCGCGAGGTCGCCGACGACGGCACCGAGTCGATCCGGCTGGACTACAAGCCGGTCGTCCAGACCCGCTACCAGCCGATGGAGCGTAAGTACTGATGGCTACCCCCACCCTGGACAAGGCCGACAAGGCTCCCGAGCCCGAGGCCGGCTTCGCCGACTCGCCGTACATCACGGCGACCTTCCGTATCCGGCGGTTCAACCCCGAGGTCTCCGACGAGGCCCAGTGGCAGGACTTCCAGATCGAGATCGACCCGAAGGAGCGTGTGCTCGACGCCCTTCACAAGATCAAGTGGGACCAGGACGGAACCCTGACGTTCCGCCGCTCCTGCGCGCACGGCATCTGCGGTTCGGACGCCATGCGGATCAACGGCAAGAACAGGCTCGCCTGCAAGACGCTGATCAAGGACCTGAGCCCGGAGAAGCCGATCACGATCGAGGCCATCAAGGGCCTCACGGTCCTCAAGGACCTCGTGGTCGACATGGACCCGTTCTTCCAGGCCTACCGCGACGTCATGCCCTTCCTCATCACCAAGGGGAACGAGCCGACCCGCGAGCGTCTGCAGTCCCCCGAGGACCGCGAGCGCTTCGACGACACCACCAAGTGCATCCTCTGCGCCGCGTGCACGTCCTCGTGCCCGGTGTTCTGGAACGACGGCCAGTACTTCGGCCCGGCGGCGATCGTCAACGCGCACCGCTTCATCTTCGACTCGCGCGACGAGGGCGGCGAGCAGCGCCTGGAGATCCTCAACGACCGTGACGGTGTGTGGCGTTGCCGCACCACCTTCAACTGCACGGACGCCTGCCCGCGTGGCATCGAGGTCACCAAGGCGATCCAGGAGGTCAAGCGCGCGCTGATCACGCGTCGCTTCTGATCCCCCGGGCATCGCCCGAGCACTCCGGAGGCCCCGCCTCCCGCAGACACACTGCGGGAGGCGGGGCCTCCTGCCGTACGGCGGATTCCTCAGTCCCAGGCCGCGCCGCCCTTGTGCTCCGCGAACACCATGATGCGCCGCAGCATGTCGTTGAGCAGCGCGCGTTCGTCCTGGGGCAGGACGCCCAGCAGGCGCTCCTCCTCGTGCCCGAGGACCTCCATCGCACCCAGCCAGGTCTTGCGCCCCTCGTCGGTCAGCTCCACATCGACGCGGCGCCGGTCGGTGGTGGAGGGTGTGCGACGGGCGAATCCCCGGCGCTCCAGCGCGTCCAGCCGGCCGGTGACGGAGGCGGGTGCGAGGTCGAGGTCGGCGGCGAGTTCGGAGGGGGCCGCCTTGCCGCCCCGGCCGGCGAGCTTGTGCAGGGTGTCGAACTCCTGGCGGTCCAGGTCGAAGTCGACCAGGGACTGCTCGCGCACCCGGCGCAGATGGACGGAGAGCTTGTTCATCCGCGTCACCGCGCCCTCGACATCGGGATCGAGTTCGGGAAGCACCGGCTTCCACCGCTCCACGTGTCCGTCGGTCCAGTCGCGTTGCTGCATGGGCCACAGCCTACGCCGGGCCCCCGCATGCTTCGGGAAGCTCATATTTCGTTGACGAATAGTTCGACGGCGAAATAGATTCCCGCCCATGCCTCACCCCTTACACACGCGTTCCTTCCGCCTGCTCTACGTCGGACGCAGCCTCTCGCTGCTCGGTGACGCCGCGATTCCCGCCGCGCTCACCGTCGCCGTCTATCTGACCACCGGCTCGACCGGGGCGCTGGCCCTGGTACTCGCCTGCGCGATGGTGCCCAAACTGCTCCTGCTGCCGCTCGGCGGTGTGATCGGCGACCGCTTCAACGCCCGTACGGTGGCGCTGACCACGGATCTCGTACGGTGCGTCACCCAGCTCTTCGTCGGCGCGGAGCTGCTCTCCGGCGCCCCGGCCCTCTGGCAGATCGCCGTGGCCGAGGCCATCGGCGGCGCCGCCGGGGCCTTCGCGATGCCGACCTCCTCCCCGCTGATCCGCGGCACCGTGGCCGAGTCCGGACTGCTGCGCGCCAACTCCCTGATGGCGGTGACCGCCAGCGCGACCCGGATCGGCGGCCCGGCCGTCGCCGGGGCGCTGGTCCTCACCGCGGGGCCGGGCTGGGCCTTCGTGCTGGACGGGGCGAGCTTCGCGGTGAGCGCCGCGCTGCTGGCCGCGATCGAGGTCCGGCACGTCCCCATCCCGCGGCGTTCACTGACCGCCGACCTCAAGGAGGGCTGGAGCGAGGTCCGCAGCCGTGACTGGTACTGGACGAGCCTGATCGCCCACGCCGCCTGGAACGGGGCGGCGGCCGTCCTGATGACGCTCGGCCCGGCGCTCTTCCTGGGCGACCTGGGCGGCAAGGGCGTCTGGGTCGCCTTCCTCCAGACCGGTGCCGTCGGCCTGCTGCTCGGCTCCCTGGTGGCCGGCCGCTCCCGCCCGCGCCGCCCGGTCCTGATGGCCAATATGGGCGGCGCGCTCTACGCGCTGCCCCTCTGCCTGCTGGCCGCACACGCCCCCGTCGCCGTGTCCATCGCCGCGTACGGGATCGCCCTGGCCGGACTCGGCTTCCTCAACCCCGTCTGGGAGACCGCCGTCCAGTCCTCCATCCCCGCCCACGTACTGGCCCGCGTGACCTCGTACGACTGGCTGCTCTCCCTGGCTGCGATGCCACTGGGTTACGCCCTGGCTCCGCTCGCCGCTTCCGCCTGGGGCGCCGAAGTCCCGCTCGCAGCAGCCGGATTGATGGCCGGAGCGGCCTGCCTGGCCACTGCGGCCGTGCCGGGCGTACGGCATTTCAAGGCACCCTCCGACACCGTGACGCGGACCACGGGAGTCCCGGCTTGAACATGTTCAAAGGCAGGTCTACAGTCCATGACAACAGCATTTGAACGCGTTCAAGGGAGGGTGGGGCATGGACCTCACTGTTGTCGCGTACGTCATCTATCTGCTCATCAGCGTGGCGCTCACCATCTGGGTGGCCCGCACGCTCAGCCGCAACGGCAAGGTCTTCCTCGCCGATGTGCTGCACGGGAACGAGAAGCTCGCCGATGCGGTCAACCACCTGCTGGTGGTGGGCTTCTACCTGGTCAACCTGGGGTTCGTGACGCTCTATCTGAAGAACTCCGACGGTGTCGCCGACGCCCGCGAGCTCTTCGAGGCGCTGTCGGTCAAGGTCGGCGTCGTCCTGCTCGTCCTCGGGGTCATGCACCTGAGCAACGTCTACGTGCTCAACAAGATCCGCCGCCGGGGCCTGATGGAGCGCGAGCAGACCCCGCCCGTGGCGCCGCAGGGCTGGGCGGGCCCGGGTCAGGGACCGTGGGCCGCCCCCGCTCCCCGGGCGTGAGGGCCCGTCATGGCGGAGCGCACGTATGGAGGATGGCCGCCCGTCGAACGGCTCACCGTGCTCTACGACGCACAGTGCTCGCTCTGCGTCCATCTGCGCCAGTGGCTGATGAACCAGCGTCAGCTGGTCCCGCTCGACCTCGTCCCGGCGGACTCCGAGGAGGCGCACCGCCGCTTCCCGGGCCTCGACCACTCCGGGACGCTGGAGGAGATCACGGTGATCGGTGACCGGGGGCAGATCTACCGCTCCACCTCCGCGTGGATCGTCTGCCTCTGGGCACTGGCCGAGCACCGCCCCAGGGCCCACTGGCTGACCACCCCGGCGGGCCGGCCGTTCGCCCGTGCGACCGTCCTCGCCGCCGCCAAGTACCGCTCGCTGACCGCCGCGCCCTGCCGGGCGGACGGGGGCGGCGGGAGCGGGGACGGCGCGTGCCGGGTGCGGGGGCCGGGGCCGGAGACGTAGCCGTCCCGGATACCCTCGGGACCGTGGTGAAGGAAGAGAAGGACGTGAAGGAAGTCAAGGCTCCCAAGAGCGAGCAGACCCGCACACTCATCCTCGAAACCGCGCTCCGGCTGTTCCAGGAGCGCGGCTACGACAAGACGACGATGCGGGCCATCGCCCAGGAGGCGGGTGTCTCCGTAGGGAACGCGTACTACTACTTCTCGTCCAAGGAACACCTCGTCCAGGGCTTCTACGACCGGATCGCCGCCGAGCACGAGGCGGCGGTCCAGCCGGTCCTGGACGGCGACAAGGACCTCACGGTACGCATCCGCGGGGTCCTGCTCGGCTGGCTGGACGTATCCGAGCAGTACCACCGCTTCGCCGCGCAGTTCTTCAAGAACGCCGCCGATCCGGAGAGCCCGCTCAGCCCGTTCTCGCAGGACTCGGTCGCGGCCCGCGAGGCGGCGATCTCCATCCATGAGCGCTGCCTGTCCGGCTCCGGCACCAAGACCGACCCCGAACTGGCCGAACTGCTGCCGCAGCTGATGTGGCTGATGCAGATGGGCCTGGTGCTGTTCTGGGTGTACGACCGCACGGACAACGCCGAGCGCACCCGCCGGCTGGTCGAGCGCACCGCCCCGATCGCCGCACGGGCCATCGCCCTGTCCCGCTTCCGGGTGCTGCGGCCGCTCGTGCGCCAGGTCCACGAGGTGCTGGAGGAGTTCCTGCCCGGGGCCGCCGCACGGGCCGGCGACAAGTAGCGCCCGGAAACGGCCGGGCGGCCGCCCCGGGATTCCGGGACGGCCGCTCGGTGACGACGCTGTGCGGTGACGAAGCTCCGACGTGAAGCTCCGCGGTGACGGTCAGATCCAGCCCAGTTCCCACAGCCGCCAGATGCCGGTGCCGTCGGAGAGGTACTGCGAACCGGAGACGTCGGCCTTGGCGACCACGTAGTCCTTCTTCTGCCACAGCGGCACCAGCGGCACATCCTCGCCGACCAGCTTCTGGAGCGCCTTGAAGTCGGCCGAGGTGCGGCTGCGGTCGCTGTACTGCAGCGTGTTGCTGATCAGCTGGTCCATCTTCTTGCTGGTGTAGCCGTTGTGAAGGCTGGAGTCGCGGCCGACGAGCGGCTGGCTGAAGGTGTCGGGGTCCGGATAGTCGGGGAGCCAGCCGATCGTGTACGCGTCGTACTTGCCGGCGGCGTAGCCCTTCTGGAACGCCTGCCACTCCACGGCCTTCACATTGACCTTGAACAGGCCGTCCGCCTCCAGCTGGCGGCGGATCTCCGTGGTCTCCTTCGTGTACGCGTCGTCGGCGCGGTAGGCGAAGGTGATGTGCAGCGGCAGCTGTACGCCGGCCTCCTCCATCAGCTTCCTGGCCCGCTTCGGGTCCGGCGAGGGGTACTCGTCGAAGAACGGGGTGCTGTGCCCGATGTAGCCCTGCGGGATCAGCGAGTAGAGCGGGTCGACGGTGCCCTTGTAGACGTCGGACACCAGCGGACCGCGGTCGATGATCGACGCGATGGCCTGGCGGACCTTGCGGTTGGCGAGCGGGGACCCGTCACGGACGTTGAAGACGAGGTTGCGGATCTCGGCACTGTCCGCCTCCGTGATGCGCTTGTCGGCGTCACCGGGGTTCAGCTCGGCGAGCGTCGACGGCGGGAGCTGACGGTGCGTGACATCGACCTGGCCGGACTGCCAGGCCGCCAGGAGATCGTCCGACTGCTTGTAGTAGCGCACGGTGACCGGACCGCCGGTCTCCTTCAGCGCACCCCGGTACCTCGAGTTCGGCACCAGCTGGGCGCTGACGCCCGGCTTGTACGACTTCAGTACGTACGGCCCGGAGCCGCTGACCTTGTTGTCGGCCCGCAGCTTGTGCTCCGAGTAGGCGTTCTTCTCGACGATCGATCCCGCTCCGGTGGCGAGCTTCTGCGGGAAGGTCGCGTCACGCGAGGAGAGGTTGAAGGTGATGACCCGGCCCTCGGTCACCACGTTCTTCAGGCTGGGGAACAGGACGGAAGGACCGACGTCCGTCTTGATCTCGAGCATCCGGTCGAAGGAGTACTTGACGTCCTCGGCGGTGATCTCGGTGCCGTCGGAGAACGTCAGGTCGTCACGGAGCTTGCACTGGTACGTCTGAAGCTTCCCGCCCAGGAACCCACAGCTCTCGGCGGCGTCCGGCTCGGGGACGATCGCCCCGGACTTGAACGTCATGAGGGACTGGTAGACGTTGCTGTACATCGCCCAGGAACCGGCGTCGTACGCGCCCGCCGGGTCGAGCGAGGTCACTTCGTCGGTCGTGCCGACCGTGACCGGATCGGTGCTCCCCTCGTCCGAGGGAAGCAACTGCCAGGCGCCGACGCCTGCGATGACCAAAACCGCGAGAATCGCGAGAATCCGTATCCGGATCGACCGCATTGCCGTGCTCTCCCTTACCAGCCCCACCTCGGCGTCGCGCTCAGATACGCAGATCACCGCACGTTCGCGCTCACCCAATCACACGATTTTCACATCCGGAAGAGGAAATCAGAGGCCTATGGCCTTTTGTTCGTTAGTTGAAACCTTGGGTCGATACGTCGAATACAGAGGGTTCACAACCGGTCACCCGATCGGTGATTCCGGAGGTGTTCGCCCGCGATTTACGCCTGCCGGGACGCGAGTTCGACGACGGTGATGTCGGAGGGGGCGCCGACGCGCACGGGCGGGCCCCAGGCGCCCGCGCCGCGCGTGACGTACAACTGGGTGTCGCCGTAGCGCTCGAGCCCGGCGGACGTGGGATTGGACAGCTCCGAGATGTAGTTGCCGGGCCAGAGCTGGCCGTCGTGGGTGTGCCCGGAGAGCTGGAGGTCCACGCCGTGCTCGACGGCCTCGTCGATGACGACGGGCTGGTGGGCCATGAGGACGGCCGCGCGGGCAGGGTCCCGGCCGCCGAGGGCGCGGCCGAAATCGGGGCCCTGCCCTTCGCTCTCGCCCGCGATGTCATTCACTCCGGCCAGATCGAATCCGTCGATCTCGACCCGGGCGTTCTCCAGCGGGTGCAGCCCCAATTCCCGTACGTGATCAACCCATTGGGCCGCACCCGAGTAGTACTCGTGATTGCCGGTGACAAAGAACGCACCGTGCCGGGAGCGGAGCCGGGCAAGCGGTTCGGCGGCCGGGCCGAGATCGGCGACCGATCCGTCGACCAGATCGCCGACGACCGCGATCAGGTCGGGCCGGGTCCGGTTGACCGTGTCGACGATCCGCTGGGTGTGGGCCCGGCCCAGAACCGGGCCCAGGTGGATATCGCTGACGACCGCGATCCGGAAGCCGTGGGCGGAACGGGGCAGCCGGGCGAGCGGAACGGTGACCCGCTTGACCCGCGGGCCGCGCAGCACCCCGTAGGTGCCGTAGCCGACCGTACCGAACCCGGCGACGGCGGCGGCGCCCCCGACGGCCCGGGAGACGAACAGCCGGCGTGACGGGGTGTCGGCCGGGGAGGCGGGAGGCGCTGCGGCCGGCGGGGCGGTCACGGGCGTGACGGTCCTGGTGGCCGACGCGGGCGCTCCGGCGGTGGCGGGCGTCGCGGTGTCTCCCGGCGCCGCCGCGTCCTGTGCGCCCGGTGCGTCCGGTGCGCCTGGTGCGCCTGGTGCGCCTGGTGCGCCCGGTGCGTCCGCGGCCCGGCGGGCGAGCAGTCGTCGCAGCAGCGGGCGCAGCGCCTCGCCGGCCAGCAGGGCGAGCGTCAGATAGAGCAGCGCGGCCAGCCAGAGATAGCCCGGCCAGGCCAGCACCTGCTGGAGCCAGAAGGGTGCGCCCGCACGGCCGGAGACCAGGGCGCCGACGCTCAGCAGCGGCAGGACGTACGCCGCCACGGTGCCGGCTCTGCGCAGGGGGCTGCCCGCCGCCGTCGTGTCACCGACGAAGCGGCGCCACACATAGCGGTGCACCAGCACGAGCAGCGCGAGCACCACGGCCGCCACCAGAGCGAATCCCACGACCGCCATGCGCACCCCCTATTCCGAATGTCCGCTTTTGTCGCGCATAAGGATCCGGCCGAAAGGTGACGCCCTACGCGCCTTGGCTGCGCAGGGCCCTGATGCCACGGAACCCGATCACGCCCACCGCCGTCCCCAGGAGAAAGGACGTGATGGCGAGCAGCAGATGCACCCAGAAGTACGCAGTCGGATCGCCCGCGTCATCGAAGGCGAGACCACTGCCGTCTTTCCATAGGTTTTTTACGAAAGTGACCCAAATGACCCAGCTCCACACCCCGAAAGCGAGCAGGAACCAGGAGACGGGGCGGCTGAGCTTCATGGATTCAGTATCTCCGCCACGCTCCGGCCGGTTCGCCCGGGGTGGGCTGTCCCGGCGGTACGTGCGGCGGGTCATAGCGCCGGTATCCATATTCAGATCAACTGCATGTACGTTTTCGACCGTGTCAGCTCTCAAGAAGACCGCGCTCACGGTCACCTCTGCCGCTTTGCTGTCCGCTTTCCTCGTCACCCCTGCTTCGGCGGTCGGCCGGGACGACGCCGACGACGAGCCGAAGCCGCCCGCCGCCATGTCGCAGGTCGGTGGCGAACAGCTCGGCCGGACCGGCACCCAGGTC
Organism: Streptomyces sp. NBC_00876; assembly: GCF_045207435.1. Classification (NCBI taxonomy): domain Bacteria; kingdom Bacillati; phylum Actinomycetota; class Actinomycetes; order Kitasatosporales; family Streptomycetaceae; genus Streptomyces; species Streptomyces sp. NBC_00876. Next base: position 5,271,176 of record NZ_CP108800.1, on the reverse strand, counting down.
AACCTCGGCGCGGGCGCCCCGGTGCTGCCCAAGGACCTGACGGGCAGATCGTGGATGGTCTCGGACGCGGAGACGGGCGATGTGCTCGCCTCGCACAATCCGCACTGGCGGCTGCCTCCGGCCTCCACGCTGAAGATGCTCTTCGCGGACACCGTGATGCAGGACCCGGCGCTCCAGCCGAAGACCCGGGAGTACACGGTCAAGGACGAGGACCTCGCCGATCTCGGCGAGGGCAGCAGCCTGGTCGGCGTCAAGGAGGACCTCAGCTACACGGTGCACGACCTGTGGCTCGGGGTCTTCCTGCGTTCCGGCAACGACGCGGTGCACGTGCTGGCCGCGATGTACGGGGGCGTCCCCAAGACCGTCGACGCCATGCGGGCGCACGCGGAGGAGTTGCAGGCGCTCGACACGCACGTGGTCTCGCCCGACGGTTACGACGCGCCCAAGCAGGTCTCCAGCGCGTACGACCTCACGCTGTTCGCCCGCAGCGGGCTCCAGAAGGCGGACTTCCGGGAGTACTGCGCGACCGCCACGGCCCAGTTCCCCGGCGAGCAGAAGAAGGGCGAGGAGCGCGAGAGCTTCGGCATCCAGAACACCAACCGGCTGCTCACCGGGGCCGACGGCGTCACCGCGTACAAGGGCATCGCGGGCGTCAAGAACGGCTACACGACGCACGCCGGCAACACCTTCACCGGTGTCGCCGAGCGCAACGGCAAGGTGCTGCTCGTCACCGTCATGAACCCGTCCTCCAACGAGACGCACGCCGTCTACAAGGAGGCGGCGAGCCTGCTCGACTGGGGCTTCGCGGCGAGCGGCAAGGTCAAGCCCGTCGGCGAACTCGTCCCCCCGAAGTCCGCCGAGACCGGGACCGGGACCGGTACGGGCAAGGGCGCCCAGGCCGACAAGCCGGCCGCGGACAAGGGCGGCCACGGGCCGGAGCGGACCACGAAGACGGCGGCCGCCGGCGGTTCCAGCGGTGTCGGGATCGCGCTGGGCATCGTCGGCGGGGTGCTGGTGCTGCTGGCCGGGGCGGGGTTCCTGGTCAACCGGCGCTGGCCGCTGCCGGACCTGGTGCGCCGCCTCCCCCGCCGCTGAGGGTGCTGCCGCCGGCCTCCTCGCCACCGGCTTCCCTGCCACCGGCCTTGCCGCCGACGGACGCGGAGTCCCGCTCCGCGTCCGTCGTGTCCTGCCCGTCCGTCGTGTCCGCTGCCTGCCCGGCCTCCGCCTTGCCGGGCGTCGCCGTCCAGGCGGCGCAGAACAGCAGCAGTTTCGCGGTGAAGTTGATCCACAGCAGCAGGGCGATCGGCACGCCGAAGGCCCCGTACATGCTCTTCGACGCGACGCCCTGCATATAGCTGCCGAGCAGCAGCTTGAGCAGTTCGAAGCCGGCCGCGCCGATCAGCGCGGCCACCACCAGCCGGCGCCGCGGCGGTTCGACGCCGGGCAGCAGGGTCAGCAGGTAGAGCAGCAGCAGGAAGTCGGCGACCACCGCCACCGCCAGGGCCGCGATGCGCAGCAGGATGCCGCCCGCGCCGCTCGAAGGGATGTCGACCAGATCGGCGAACCGGCCGACGGCCACGGAGCCGACCGAGGAGATCGCCAGGGTCACCAGGGCCGCGCCGCCGAGGCCGAACAGCACTCCGGCGTCCTTGAGTTTGCGCAGGACCGGATTGCCCTGGTCCAGATCGTCCATCTCCCAGACCGCGCGCAGACAGTCCCGCATCGAGCCGACCCAGCCGATGCCGGTGAAGAGCAGCAGCGCACCGGCGACCAGCCCGACCGTTCCCGCGTGGGCCACCAGATTGTCGATGCCGAGCTGGTCCGAGATGCCGGGCACCTGGTCGGCGACCTTCTCCTCGATCGTTTCCAGCTGCTTGTCGGAGAGCAGCGCCGCGCCGATCGCCGCTGCGACCGCGATCAGGGGGAAGAGCGCCAGGAAGCTGATGAACGTGATCGCCGCGGCGAGCCTGGCCCAGTGGACCCGCTCCAGCGTCTCGTAGCTGCGCCAGAGATGTGTCTCCATCAGCCAGGAGACGAGCGGCCCGATGACGGGGAGTTTTTTCAGCCAGTCCATGTCGTACGACTACCCTCCCCGGCACCGAAATCAGGCGTCCCGTCCGCACCGTAGAAGATGACGACTCCTCAATCACCCATTTCGGTGAGTGTTGTAACAAATCCCTCAAAAGTGTTTTCTCGGGCTATACGGTCACCCTCATGTCTGTCGACACCGTGTCCCTGACCGGCTGGGGCCGTACCGCCCCGACGACCGCGCTGCGTTTTCGCCCGCGCAGCTACGAGGAGGCCGCGGCGACGGTGCTCGGCTGCGGGCCGCGTGGCTCGATCGCCCGGGGCCTGGGCCGGGCGCATGGCGACGCGGCGCAGAACGCCGGGGGTTCCGTCCTGGACATGACGGCGCTGAACCGCATCCGCACCATCGACGCGGGCGCCGGCGTCGTGGTGTGCGACGCGGGGGTGAGCCTGCACCGGCTGGTGGAAGTGCTGCTTCCGCTCGGCTGGTTCGTGCCGGTGGCCCCCGGCAGCCGGTACATCACCGTGGGCGGCGCGATCGGTTCGGACGTCCACGGCCGCGACCACCGCACCGCGGGCTCCTTCTCCCGTTACGTCACACAGTTCGAACTCCTCACCGCCGACGGCGAGGTCCGTACGGTCCTGCCCGGCACGCCGCTCTTCGACGCGACCACGGGCGGCATGGGCCTGACCGGGGTGATCCTCTCGGCCACGCTCCGGTTGTGCCCTGTCGCGACGTCCCTGATGTCGGTCGACACCGAACGGGCCACCGGCCTCGACGACCTGATGGCCCGGATGACGACGGGCGGCCGCCGCCACCGCTACGAGTCCGCCTGGATCGATCTGACCGCCCGCGGCCGGGCGACGGGGCGTGCCGTCCTGACCCGGGGGGAGCATGCACCCCTGCACGCGCTCCCCGCGCACGCCCGGCGCACACCGTTCGACTTCGTCACCGACCGGCTGCCCGCCGCCCGCTTCCCCGTACCGGACCTCGTGCCCGCGGGGCTGCTCGGCCGGATGTCCGCGGCGGCGCTCAACGAGATCCGGTACCGCCGCGCGCCCAGGTCCCGCACCGGTGAGCTCCAGCGGATCCCCGCCTTCTTCCATCCCCTGGACGCCGTGCCGCACTGGAACCGGCTCCATGGCCGGAGCGGCTTCGTGCACTACGAGTTCGTCGTCGGACAGGGGCAGGAGGAGACGCTGCGCCGGATCGTGGGACGGATCGCCCGGCGGCGCTGCCCGTCGTTCCTCGCCACGCTCAAACGGTTCGGCGAGAGCGGCCCCGGCTGGCTGTCGTTCCCGGAACCCGGCTGGAGCCTCGCCCTCGACCTGCCGGCCGATCTGCCGGGGCTGGCCCGCTTCCTCGACGGACTGGACGAGGAAGTGGCGGCCGCGGGCGGCCGGGTCAGCCTGACCAATGACTCCCGGCTGCGCCCCGGCGCACTGGCCACGATGTACCCGCGGCTGGCCGAATTCCGGGCGCTGCGGGCCGAGCTGGACCCGAACGGGGCGTTCCGGTCGGATCTGTCGCGCCGGCTGTCGCTCTGACGGCGCGCCGGCCGCCGCCCTCCACCGACCCCCTCATCCGCCTTCTGTAAGGAGCGTTCTCGTGAAGGATGCCTTCGGTGCCCCGCAGTCCCTGCTCGTCCTCGGCGGCACATCGGAGATCGGGCTCGCCACCGCACGCCGCCTGATCGCCCACCGCACCCGCACGGTCTGGCTGGCCGGGCGCCCCTCCCCCGCCCTGGACTCGGCCGCCGCCGAGCTGCGCGGCCGGGGGGCCTATGTCCGTACGGTCGACTTCGACGCCCTGGACACCGAGAACCACGAGACCGTCCTGGGCAAGATCTTCACCGAGGGCGACATCGACATGGTGCTCCTCGCCTTCGGCATCCCCGGCGACCAGGAGCGCGACGAGGAGGAGCCGCTCTCCGCGGTCCGGGTCGCGCAGACGAACTACACGGGGGCCGTCTCCGCCGGGCTGGTGTGCGCCGGCGCGCTCCAGGCGCAGGGACACGGCTCGCTGGTGGTGCTCTCCTCGGTGGCCGGGGAACGCGCCCGGCGCGCGGACTTCATCTACGGGTCGAGCAAGGCGGGCCTGGACGCGTTCGCGCAGGGTCTCGGCGACGCGCTGCACGGCACGGGCGTACATGTGATGGTCGTCCGCCCGGGTCCCGTACAGCCGACGGCCGGGACTGCGCGGTCCGGGGCGGCCGGCGCGAGCACGTACGGCACGGCGGCGGGGGCACCGCTCGCGACGATCCCGTTCACCCGTACCCCGCTCGTGACGACGCCCGAAGCGGTCGCGGACGCGATCGTGACGGGGCTGCGCCGGCGTTCGGAGACGGTATGGGTGCCGGGGGCGCTGCGGGCGGTGATGTCGGCGCTGCGGCACGTGCCGAGGCCGCTGTTCCGGCGCCTGCCGGTCTGAGCGGCCTGTGGCGAGGCGCCCCCGCCGTACCCGCTCAGGGGTGCAGGGAGGGCGCGTCCGCCGTGCTGCCGCTCTGGGCGGGTACGGCGGATGCGCCGCCGCCCGCTCCGAACGGGAACTCGTTGATCTTGCGCCAGACGCTGTCCTGGCCCTGCTCGTACAGCGCGAAGGCCCCGCAGGTCCAGGACGCCTCGTAGTCGCCGAGCTCCGCGTACGCCCGGTCCATCGCCTCTTCGGAGATGTCGTGCGCCACGGTGACGTGCGGGTGGTACGGGAACAGGAGCTCGCGCACCAGCGGCCCCGAGGCGTCCCGGACCCGCTTCTGGAGCCAGGAGCAGGCCGAGGCGCCCTCGACGACCTGGACGAAGACGACCGGCGAGAGCGGGCGGAAGGTGCCCGTGCCGGACAGCCGCATCGGGAAGGGGCGGCCGCCGGTCGCGATCGCGGCGAGGTGCGCCTCGATCGCGGGCAGGTCGGCCGCCTCCGCCTGGGTCGGCGGCAGGAGGGTGACGTGGGTGGGAATGCCGTGTGCGGCAGGGTCCCCGAAGCTCGCGCGCCGCTCTTGGAGCAGACTGCCGTAGGGCTCCGGGACCGCGATCGAAACGCCGAGCGTTACGGTCCCCACGTCGTTCTCCTCAATCCTCGATGGTCTGTTTTCAGCCACTGACAGCCGCAAGCTTCACGCCGCCAGTGTGCCGCCTGTGGAGGCCTTGACGCCAGGGTCCTTGGACTCAGTGCTTGGCGGGCAGAAGGCCCATCCGGTCATAGGTCCGCGCCAGGGTCTCGGCGGCGACGGCCCGTGCCTTCTCCGCTCCCTTGGCCAGGATGGAGTCCAGCGTCTCGGTGTCGTCGAGATATTCCTGGGTCCGGGTGCGGAACGGTGTGACGAAGTCGACCATGACCTCGGCCAGGTCCGTCTTCAGCGCGCCGTAGCCCTTGCCCTCGTACTTCTGCTCCAGGTCGGCCACGGAGGTCTTGGTGAGGGTCGAGTAGATGGACAGCAGATTGCTGACGCCCGGCTTCTCGGCCTGGTCGAAGCGGATCACCGTGTCGGTGTCGGTGACGGCGCTCTTCACCTTCTTGGCGGTCACCTTGGGCTCGTCGAGGAGGTTGATCAGACCCTTGGGATTCGCCGTCGACTTGCTCATCTTCGCGGACGGGTCCTGGAGGTCGTAGATCTTGCCCGTCTCCTTGAGGATGTACGGGTCCGGCACGGTGAAGGTGTCCCCGTAGGTGCCGTTGAACCGCTCGGCAAGGTTGCGGGTCAGCTCCAGGTGCTGGCGCTGGTCCTCGCCCACCGGGACCTGGTCGGCCTGGTAGAGCAGGATGTCGGCGACCATCAGCATCGGGTAGGTGAAGAGCCCGACCGTGGTGCGGTCGGCACCCTGCTTGCCGGACTTGTCCTTGAACTGCGTCATCCGGGACGCCTCACCGAATCCGGCCAGGCAGTTCATGACCCACCCGAGCTGGGCGTGCTCGGGGACGTGGCTCTGGACGAAGAGCGTGCAGCGCTCCGGGTCCAGTCCCGCGGCGAGCAGCTGGGCGACGGCGAGCCGGGTGTTGGCGCGCAGCCCGGCGGGGTCCTGCGGGACGGTGATCGCATGCAGGTCGACCACCATGTAGAAGGCGTCGTGGGACTCCTGGAGAGCCACCCACTGGCGGACCGCGCCGAGGTAGTTGCCGAGGTGGAACGAGCCTGCGGTGGGCTGGATTCCGGAGAGCACACGGGGACGTTCAGAGGCCATGCGAGCCATTGTCTCAGGTACGGAACCCATCTCGGGCAGCCGGTGCGGGAAAGCTGTGAGGACGTGGGAGGGGGCTCCGCGGACCCGCCGGGCGGGCCCCGCGCTCCCGGCGGACGGACGGCCCGCGCACCTCGCCGGACACCACGCGGCCCCCTCCCCGCGGGCGGGAAACGCGGGCGCGCCGTGAAGTGAAGGTTTCCTCGTGGGAGATCCGACCGACGATACAAAGTGGGCACGACCCCAGCCCACGCCGCACGACGAACGGAGATCCCGTGTCGACCACGGAAAACGCCATCGCCTCCGCCGAGGCGCACAGTGCGCACAACTACCATCCGCTGCCCGTCGTCGTCGCCACGGCGGACGGCGCCTGGATGACCGATGTCGAGGGCCGGCGCTATCTCGACATGCTCGCGGGCTACTCGGCGCTCAACTTCGGCCACGGCAACCGCCGCCTGATCGACGCGGCGAAGGCGCAGCTGGAGCGGGTGACCCTCACCTCACGGGCCTTCCACCACGACCGCTTCGCCGACTTCTGTACGCAGCTCGCCGAGCTGTGCGGCATGGAGATGGTGCTGCCCATGAACACCGGGGCGGAGGCCGTGGAGACCGCGGTGAAGACGGCCCGCAAGTGGGGCTACCGGGTCAAGGGCGTCCCCGACGGCATGGCGAAGATCATTGTGGCCGCCGACAACTTCCACGGCCGGACGACGACGATCATCAGCTTCTCCACGGACCACGAGGCCCGCGCGGACTTCGGTCCCTACACCCCGGGCTTCGAGATCGTGCCGTACGGGGATCTGACCGCGATGCGGGCGGCGATGACCGAGAACACCGTGGCGGTGCTCCTGGAGCCGATCCAGGGCGAGGCCGGGGTGCTGGTCCCGCCGCCCGGCTACCTCAGCGGGGTCCGGGAACTGACCCGTGAGCGGAACGTCCTGTTCATCGCGGACGAGATCCAGTCGGGGCTCGGCCGGACCGGGAAGACCTTCGCCTGTGAGCACGAGGGCGTCGTGCCGGACATGTACGTGCTGGGCAAGGCCCTGGGCGGCGGGGTGGTGCCGGTGTCGGCCGTGGTGTCGTCGGCGGCGGTGCTGGGGATCTACCGGCCCGGGGAGCACGGCTCGACGTTCGGCGGCAATCCGCTGGCCTGCGCGGTCGCGCTGGAGGTCATCGCGATGCTGCGCACCGGCGAGTTCCAGCAGCGCGCGGCGGAGCTGGGCGAGCACCTCCATCAGGAGCTGGGGCTGCTGGTCGGCGGCGGCGCGGTGGAGGCCGTGCGGGGGCGCGGGCTGTGGGCGGGTGTCGACATCGAGCCGGGCCGCGGCACGGGCCGGGAGATCTCCGAGAAGCTGATGGAGCGGCGGGTGCTGGTGAAGGACACCCACGGCTCGACGATCCGGATCGCCCCGCCACTGGTGATCAGCAAGGAGGACCTGGACTGGGGCCTGGAGCAGCTGCGCGAGGTCCTGCGCGGCTGAGTCCGGACCGGCCGGGCCCGGCGTCGGCGCGGCGTCGGCGCGGGGCGGGGCGGGGCGGCCCGGTGTCGGCGCGGGGCGGCCCGGCGTCGGCGTGGGGCGGCCCGGCGTCGGCGCGGGGCGGCCCGGCGTCGGCGCGGGGCGGCCCGGCGTCGGCGCGGGGCGGCCCGGCGTCGGCGCGGGGCGGCCCGGCGTCGGCGCGGGGCGGCCCGGCGTCGGCCCGGCGTCAGCGCGGGGCGGCCTGCGCGCCCCGCCGGTCCGTGCGCCCCGCCGGTCCGTGCGCCCCCACCGGCTCATGCGCCAGTAGAGTCCGGGTGTGCTCCTGGGGATGATCTGCGCGCTCGGTTCCGCGGTCTGCTTCGGTACGGCCTCCGTTCTTCAGGCCGTCGCCGCGCGGGCCGCGTCCGAGCCGGGGGCCGGGGCGGGGGTCGATCCGGCGCTGCTGCTGCGGGCCCTGCGCCAGTGGCGTTACGTGGCCGGGCTCGCGCTCGACGGCCTCGGTTTCGTCCTCCAGATCATCGCGCTGCGCTCCCTGCCCATCTACGCGGTGGGCGCCGCCCTGGCCGCGAGTCTCGCGGTGACCGCCGTCGTCGCCGCCCGTCTCCTCCAGGTCCGGCTGAGCGCCACCGAGTGGACGGCCGTCGCCGTGGTCTGCGCCGGTCTCGGCATGCTGGGGCTCGCCTCCGGCGGCGAGGGGCACCACAGCGGATCGGACGCGCTGCGGTGGTGGATGCTCGCGGTCGCAGTCGCCATCCTGCTCATCGGTACGGTGGCCGGCCGGCTGCCCGAGCGGTCGCGGGCCCTGGTGCTGGGGCTCGGCGCGGGCTGCGGTTTCGGGGTGGTGGAGGTCTCCGTCCGGCTGATCGACGACGTGTCGCCGGCCGCGCTCGCCGTGAATCCCGCGATGTACGCGCTGCTGGTGGGGGGCGGTTCGGCGTTCCTGCTGCTCACCTCGGCGCTCCAGCGCGGTTCGGTGACGACGGCGACGGCCGGGATGGTCCTGGGCGAGACGATCGGGCCCGCCCTGGTGGGTGTCATCTGGCTCGGGGACCGTACCCGCGAGGGACTCGGCTGGCTGGCGGTCACCGGATTCGCGGTGGCCGTGGCGGGCGCGCTGGCCCTGGCCCGGTTCGGCGAGGCCCCGGCGGACGCCCCGCAGCCGACGGCCCCGGGCACGACGGTCTGACGCCGCTCACGGCAGCACCCGGCACAGGGCGTCCAGCGTGCCCGCCCATGCGCTGTCGGTCGGTGTGCCGTAGCCGATGACGAGCGCCTCGCGCCGCACCTCGGCCTCCGGATGCCGGAAGAAGGACAGCCCCTGCACCGCGAGCCCCTGCCAGGCCGCCGCCCGGACCACCTCGGCCTCGCTGCCCTCCGGGAGTTCCAGCACGGCGTGCAGCCCGGCGGCGATCCCGCTGACCTCGATGGACGGGGCCCGCTCGGCCAGCGCCGCGACGAGCTCGTCGCGGCGGTTGCGGTAGCGCAGCCGCATGGAGCGCACATGCCGGTCGTACGCGCCGGAGGCGATGAACTCCGCGAGCGTCAGCTGGTCCAGCGCGCTCGACGCCCAGTCGCTCCACCCCTTGGCGGCGGTCACCTCGCCCAGCATCGGCTGCGGCACCACCATCCAGCCGATCCGCAGCCCCGGCGCCAGGGACTTGCTGGCCGTCCCCAGATAGACGACGCGTTCGGGGTCCAGGCCCTGGAGCGCGCCGACCGGCTGGCGGTCGTAGCGGAACTCCCCGTCGTAGTCGTCCTCCAGGATCAGCCCGCCGGTGCTCCGTGCCCAGTCGACCGCCGCGGCCCGCCGGTCGGGGTGGAGCGGCACCCCGGTCGGGAACTGGTGAGCGGGTGTCAGCAGCACCGCGCCCGCGCCCCGCATCCCGTTCAGTTCGCCGGTCCGGGAGCCGAGTCCGTCCAGCGGCAGGCAGGGGATGCGCAGCCCGGCATCGGTGAGCAGGTCCGTGTGCAGGTCCAGCCCGTACGACTCGACGGCCACCTCCCGCACCCGGCGCTCCCGCAGCACCTTGCCCGTCATCATCAGCCCGTGGACGAAGCCGGCGCAGATCACGATGCGTTCGGGGTCCGCGTAGACCCCGCGGGCCCGGGCCAGATACTCGGCGAGCACGGTGCGCAGCTCGATGCGGCCACGTGGGTCGCCGTAGCCGAAGGCGTCGTTGGGCGCGGCGGCGAGGGCGCGGCGGGCGGCCCTGAGCCACTCGGCGCGCGGGAACGTCGCCAGGTCGGGCGAGCCCGGCATCAGGCTGTAGGCGGGGCTGCTGCGGGGCGGCCGGGAGCGCGGCGCCCTGGAGGCCGCCGGACGCGGCTCGGCGCGCTGCGCCACCCGGGTCCCGGAGCCCTGCCGGGCGGTGAGCCAGCCCTCGGCGACCAGTTCCGCGTACGCGTCGGCGACGGTGTTGCGGGCGATCCCGAGGTCGGCCGCGAGTGTCCTGGACGACGGCAGCCGGGTCCCGGGCGCGAGCCGTCCCGTCCGGGCCGCCTCCCGCAGGGCCTCCATGAGCCCGGCCCGCAGCCCGCTCGCACCGGTCGGGTCGATGTGCAGGTCGGCGCCGAAAGTGGCCCAGGGATCCGTCATGGAAATGGACCATACAGGTGCGCCACCCGCGGCGTAGCGTCGTATCCATGACGACGAACGAGCACCACCACGCGACCTCCGAGTACGCCCCCGAGCACACCCCCCGCATGCAGTGGGCCGAGCACGCGCCCGACGTCTACAAGGCGATGGCCCGCCTCGAGGCGGCGTCGCGCAAGGGGCTCGACCCGGTCGTGGCCGAGCTGGTGAAGATCCGTTCCTCGCAGCTCAACCACTGCGCGTTCTGCCTCGACATGCACACCAAGGACGCGCTCGCCGCAGGTGAGTCCGTCGAGCGGATCGTGCAGCTCAGCGCGTGGGAGGAGTCGCGGCACTTCTACACGCCGAAGGAGATCGCGGCGATCGAGCTGACCGAGGCGGTGACCGTCCTGACCGACGGTTTCGTGCCGGACGAGGTGTACGCGAAGGCCGCCGAGCACTTCGACGAGGCCGAGCTCGCCCACCTCGTCGCCGCCATCATCACGATCAACGCCTGGAACCGGTTCGCCGTGACCACCCGCATGGTCCCGGGCCACTACACCCCCGGCGACCACCGCAGCTGACCCACACACGGACGCCACCGCCCCCGGCAGCTGACTGCTGCCGGGGGCGGTGGCGTCCGTGTGTCCCCGAGGGGACACGTACGGATCGGATCGTTCGCGTATCCCCGAAGGGCGTACGGATCAGATCAGGCCGAGCTCGCGGACCGCGTCGCGCTCCTCGGTGAGCTCCTTCACCGACGCGTCGATGCGCGCACGGGAGAACTCGTTGATGTCCAGGCCCTGGACGATCTTGTACGTGCCGTTCTCGGTGGTGACCGGGAAGGACGAGATGATGCCCTCGGGGACGCCGTAGGAGCCGTCCGACGGGATGCCCATGGAGGTCCAGTCGCCCGCGGCGGTGCCGTTGACCCAGGTGTGCACGTGGTCGATGGCGGCGTTCGCGGCCGAGGCGGCCGAGGACGCGCCACGGGCCTCGATGATCGCGGCGCCGCGCTTGGCGACGGTCGGGATGAAGGTGTCGGCCAGCCAGGCCTCGTCGTTGACGAGCTCGGCGGCGTTCTTCCCGGCGACCTCCGCGTGGAAGATGTCCGGGTACTGGGTGGCCGAGTGGTTGCCCCAGATCGTCAGCCGCTTGATGTCCGAGACGGCGGCACCGGTCTTGGCGGCCAGCTGCGAGATCGCGCGGTTGTGGTCCAGACGGGTCATCGCGGTGAAGCGCTCCGCCGGTACGTCCGGGGCGGCGGCCTGCGCGATGAGCGCGTTGGTGTTGGCCGGGTTGCCGACGACGAGGACCTTGATGTCGTCCGCGGCGTTGTCGTTGATGGCCTTGCCCTGCGGCTTGAAGATGCCACCATTGGCGGAGAGCAGGTCGCCGCGCTCCATGCCCTTGGTGCGCGGGCGGGCGCCGACGAGCAGGGCGACGTTGGCGCCGGCGAAGCCGACGTTGGCGTCATCGGTGATCTCGATGTTGCGCAGCAGCGGGAAGGCGCAGTCGTCGAGCTCCATCGCGGTGCCCTCGGCGGCCTTCAGCCCCTGCGGGATCTCCAGGAGACGCAGGTTGACCGGCACGTCCGGGCCGAGCAGGTGGCCGGAGGCGATGCGGAAGAGCAGCGCGTAGCCGATCTGGCCGGCTGCGCCGGTCACGGTGACATTCACGGGAGTGCGGGTCATGGCGATCTCCGTTAGACAGCTGGCGGTGGGGGCTCCTGGCCCCTGATGCTGGACATCCCTGAATCTTGATGTGAAGAGATATCCGGCGATCAGGCTATCCGACCCGGAACCCGGTGGCCGCCCGCCCCCCTGTGGCACCGCACACAACCGGTCACTCCCCGCTCATCCCGCCGGGCGCGCTCTTCCTCCCGTCCGGCCGGGCCCCCTTGCGCTCATTCAGCCGCTTCGGCCGTGCACCCCTGCGCTCATTCAGCCGCTTCGGCCGTGCACCCCTGCGTACCGGAGGCGAGCGTGGCGCACGCCCGGACGTCGGCGATCCGCTTCACGGCGACCATCGGGGTGTAGGCCTCCGCGGACGTGTCCACCGTGCCGTCCTGCCCTGCCGCGCCCGCACTGATCTCCACGGTGTCGCCGTTGGCCGCCTTGGTGATGCGGGCCCATGCCGCGGCGCAGGTCTTGCTGTAGCGCACCTCTATGACGCTTGCGCCGACCCTGGCGCTGGAGAGCGTACGGGCGTACTCGCCGCCGCAGCCCATCTCCTCGGGGTCCTGCCCGGCGCAGTCGGCGTCGCTGCACCCGACCCCGGCCGGAAGCTTCGGCGCGGCGGCCGTCGGCGTCGGGGAGGGGGTGGTGGCGGCCTCGGCACCCTCGGAGTCGCCGCCCAGGCCCGTCAGCAGCACCACGGCGATGACGATGAGCAGGACACCCACGACGGCTGCGGCGATCACCGCGGGCTTTCGGCCGCTCCCGGCCTTGCCCCGGCCGCCGCCCGCCTTGCCCCGGCCGCCCCCGGCTCTGCCCCGGCCGCCGCCCGCCTTGCCCCGGCCGCCCCCGGCTCTGCCCCGGCCGCCGTCGCGGCGCGCGGGCGGCGGCTGTCCGCCGATGCCCGCGACGAAGGCCACGGCGGGCGGCAGGCCGTGCCCCGGGGCGGCGTCCCGCCCGTCCGGCTGCTGCGGCACCTTCGGTGCCGTCCCGCGCTGGACCGGTACGGACGGTGCTCGGTCCTGGCCGGCCCCGCCCGGCTCCCGCTCCCTGCCGTCCTGGGCACTGCCGCCCTGCGTCGCGCCGCCCTGCGCCGTGCCGACGCCGCCGGAGGGACGGCTCCTGCCGTGACCCGGCGGGTTCCGCCCGGACTCACCGAGCGCCGCCCGCGCGTGGGTGATCCGGATGGCCTCCATCGTCATGTCGTGGCGCATCTCGGCACGGCTCCAGGCCCGCTCCGCCAGCTCCCACATGGTGTTCAGGTGCACATGGTTGGTGCCCGTCACCTCGGCGAGCGCGACGATCGCCCCCCTGGGCGCGAGCAGCCGGCCGTTCAGATACCGCTCCCACGACGTCTTGCTGTAGCCCGTGCGGTCGGCCACCGCGGCGATGCTCAGGCCACTGCGGTCCACGAGTCTGCGCAGCTGGCCGGTGAACTCCCGGATCTGCGGGTCGAGCTCCTGCGGCAGTGCCTTCCAACGAGGCATGACATCCCCCTGCTTCTCTCTCTGCTTCCGCGTCCGCTTCCCGCTCACGCCGGTCAGCTTCCGCTGCCCCCCGGCCGCTTCCCGCGTGCCGCACGCAGCCCTGCCCCCTGTCCGAACCGGTGGTCTTCCGTTCCGGACTACCCAGGTAGATGCGCGCACGCAGACGGCCAGTTCCCCGATCAGGAGCGCACGGTGGCGCAACGGCGTCCGGCGCGCACCGTCGCGCGCCCCCGCCCTGCCTGCCGGCCGGACGGCCGGGCCAGTCTGCCACCGTTGCCTGACGATCACACCGTGGCGGAATGGTCACTTCCGTGCCACAGGCCACAGCCATCCCTTGAACCGGAGTGCCCCGTCCACAAGGCTGGAGAAAGGACGGGGCAAGGCCGCTCAAGTCGCCACTTTCCGGAGCATTTCACTCCGGTGTGTCCCGCCCTCCGGTGTCCGTCTCTCCTCGGGGGAGGGGACGGGCACCGGTCCGCACGGACGTCGGCGAACCCGCGTCAGCGAATCGTGAAGTGGACCGCGTCCTCGAGGATCGGGATGTCCAGCCACGGCTTGGGCTGCGCCATCAGCGAGAGCATCACGATGAGGACGCCCAGCAGTCCGTACGTCACCAGGTCGGTGAAGCGCGAACGCACCGCGAGCATGCCCACCGACGGGACCACCAGACGCAGGACCGCACCCCCGATGAGTGCCGCGCCAATCAGTATCGTGCCGATCCGGAAGGCCTCTTCGAAGGGGTCGGTGGCCACGATCAGCAGACCGGCCGCGGCGGTGCAGAGCACCGTGAGCAGCGGCCACTGACGGGCCGGTGCGGGAGCGTCCCCGGCGGCGGCCCGGCCGCCGCCCTCGGGCCGCGCGGTGTCCCGGGTCAGCGAGAACCGCCGCGAACGGCGCACCTCGGAGGACGTACCGGGGCCGGATGCCTGGTGACTGCCCGAGCGGCCGTCCGGAGCGCCGCCGGCACCGTCGGCCGCGAATGCTTCCCCGGCCGCCACTCCGGCCGCTGCTCCGGTTGTTCCTCCGACCACATCCGCGGCTTCTTCCCCTGCCGCTTCCTCTGCCGCTTCCCCGGATGGGACACCGGCGGCCACGCCGCCGCCCGGCGCACCGGCAGGCGCGTCGGCCGTCTCCTCGGACGCGGTGTCGGCCGTACCGCCCGAAGGCACGGCGGCCTCGGCCGCGTCGGTGGCCGGCCCGGTCGCCGACGCGGCCCGGTCGGCCGGACTCGTATCAGCACCCATGGGGTTCCTTCCGGATCGGATCAGCCGGCGGCGACGGCGTCGGCGGCGTCACGCTCGGCCGCCTCGACCACATTGACGAGCAGCTGGGCGCGGGTCATGGGACCGACACCGCCCGGGTTCGGCGAGATCCAGGCGGCGACCTCGGCCACACCGGGGTGGACGTCGCCGACGATCTTGCCGTTCTCGTCCCGGCTCACGCCGACGTCGAGCACGGCCGCGCCCGGCTTCACGTCCTCGGGCTTGATGATGTGCGGCACGCCCGCGGCGGCGACGATGATGTCGGCCTGACGGAGGTGGGAGGAGAGGTCACGGGTACCGGTGTGGCACTGGGTCACCGTGGCGTTCTCGGACTTGCGGGTCAGCAGCAGCGGGATCGACCGGCCGATGGTGACACCGCGCCCGACGACCACGACGTTGGCTCCGTTGATCTCGACGCCGTGGTGGCGGAGCAGTTGCACGACGCCCTGCGGGGTGCAGGGCAGCGGGCCCGTCTCGTTGAGCACGAGCCGCCCCAGGCTCATCGGGTGCAGACCGTCGGCGTCCTTGGCCGGATCCATCAGTTCCAGAACACGGTTGGTGTCGATCCCCTTGGGCAGGGGAAGCTGCACGATGTAACCCGTGCACGCGGGGTCGGCGTTGAGTTCGCGGACGACGTCCTCGATCTCCTCCTGCGTGGCGGTGTCGGGGAGTTCGCGCTGGATCGAGCCGATGCCGACCTGGGCACAGTCCTTGTGCTTGCCGTTCACGTACCACCTGCTGCCCGGGTCGTCCCCGACCAGCAGGGTTCCCAGGCCGGGGGTGATGCCCCGGGCCTTGAGGGCCGCCACGCGGACGGTCAGTTCGGACTTGATCGCGGCTGCGGTGGCCTTGCCATCGAGAATCTGGGCAGTCATGGACCCATACTCGCGGATGACCCCGCCCGCGGACCAATTCCAGGTACCGCCGTGGACGCAAGGTTGCACTTGGACAACTTCTTACGCAGCCACTGGACAAACTTACTTCCCGCTTATAACGATGAAGGCCGCAGTGCCGCAGAAGTACCCGGGGGGCGGACCGCTGACGTTTTCTTTCCTCCGCGCGGCCGCATTCGTCCCCGTACGTCCGTTGGAGGAACGCCCCAGATGAGCTTCGGCGACCCGAACCCGAACAACCCCTACGGGCAGCAGCCCGGTCAGCCCCCGCAGGGACAGCCCGGCTACGGCTACCCGCAGCAGGCCCCGCAGGGCGTCCCGCCGCAGGGTCAGCAGCCCGGCTACGGCTACCCGCAGCAGCAGCCCGGCGTGCCCCCGCAGGGACAGCCCGGCTACGGCTACCCGCAGCAGCCGGGCGGCACCCTCCAGGCCAACAACGGCTTCATCAACGTCGCGGGCCTCGGCACCGTCGAACTCGCCACGATGGGGCGCCGCCTGGGCGCGCGTGCGCTGGACGGCGTCGCGTACGGCATCCTCTACGCGATCTTCTCGGCGATCGGCATCGCGGGCCTCGTGGGCGCCTCGAAGTCCCTCGACGACTGCAACGGCATGGAGTACGGCACCTCCGCGTACAACCAGTGCGTGAGCGACGCGGCCGACGCCAGCGTCGGCATCCTCGCGGGCTTCTTCGGCTTCATCGCCGTGTTCGCGCTGATCGCGCTGCTCTACGAGTGGCTGATGGTCTCCATCTGGGGCGCCACGCTCGGCAAGATGGTCCTCAACGTCAAGGTCGTCAAGGAGAGCACCGGCCAGGCCCCCGGTCTGGGTGCGGGCTTCATCCGCTGGATCATCCCGATGGTCGGCTCGCTCTTCTGCGGTCTCGGCACGCTGCTGGTCTACCTCTCCCCCTTCTTCGACAACTCCGGCAAGCTCCAGGGCTGGCACGACCGTGCGGGCAGCACGATCGTCATCAAGACGAAGTAGGCATGCCGAAGGTGTAACCACCCTCACCGCATGGCGAAGGCCGCCGATTCCCCACTCTTTCCGGGGAATCGGCGGCCTTCCGTCGTACCCGGGCAACCCGGGTACGACGCGTATCGGTTTCGGTATCCGTATCAGTGGAAGAAGTGCCGCGTGCCGGTGAAGTACATCGTCACGCCCGCCTTCTTCGCGGCCTCGACCACCAGCTCGTCGCGGACCGAACCGCCCGGCTGGGCCACGGCCTTGATGCCGGCGGCGGTCAGGATCTCCAGGCCGTCGGGGAAGGGGAAGAAGGCGTCGGAGGCCGCGTACGCGCCCCGTGCCCGCTCCTCGCCTGCGCGCTCGACGGCGAGCTTCGCGGAGTCGACGCGGTTGACCTGGCCCATGCCGACGCCGACCGAGGCGCCGTCCTTGGAGAGCAGGATCGCGTTGGACTTGACCGCGCGGCACGCCTTCCACGCGAACTCGAGCTCACGGAGCTCGTCGGCGCTCAGCGCCTCGCCCGTGGCGAGCGTCCAGTTGGCCGGGTCGTCGCCGTCCGCCTGGAGGCGGTCGGTGACCTGGAGCAGCGCGCCGCCGTCGATCGGCTTGACCTCGACCTCGGCGGACGGGGCGTCGGGGCAGCGCAGCACGCGGATGTTCTTCTTGCGGGCGAGCACCTCGACGGCGCCGTCCTCGTACGCCGGGGCGACGATGACCTCGGTGAAGATCTCCGCGACCTGCTCGGCCATCGCGACGGTCACCGGGCGGTTGACGGCGATGACGCCGCCGAACGCCGACAGCGGGTCACAGGCGTGCGCGTTGCGGTGCGCCTCGGCGACGTCGTCGGCGATCGCGATGCCGCACGGGTTGGCGTGCTTGATGATCGCGACACACGGCTCGGCGTGGTCGTACGCGGCCCGGCGCGCGGCGTCGGTGTCCGTGTAGTTGTTGTACGACATCTCCTTGCCGTGCAGCTGCTCCGCCTCGGCCAGGCCACCGTCGCCGGAGGTGTAGAGCGCGGCGGGCTGGTGCGGGTTCTCGCCGTAGCGCAGGACGTTCTTGCGCTCGTACGTCGCACCGGTGAAGTCGGGGAAGCCCGAGTCGTCCGCGGCGGCGTAGCCGGCGGCGAACCAGGAGGCGACGGCCACGTCGTACGCGGCGGTGTGCTGGAAGGCCTCGGCGGCGAGCCGCTTGCGGGCGGTCAGGTCGAAGCCGCCCGCCTTGACGGCGGCGAGGACGTCGGCGTAGCGCTCGGGGCTGGTGACGACGGCGACCGAGGGGTGGTTCTTGGCGGCGGCGCGGACCATCGACGGGCCGCCGATGTCGATCTGCTCGACGCACTCGTCGTCCGAGGCGCCGGAGGCGACGGTGGCCTTGAACGGGTAGAGGTTGACGACCACCAGGTCGAACGGCTCCACGCCGAGCTCGGCGAGCTGCTCACGGTGGGCGTCCAGGCGCAGGTCGGCCAGGATGCCGGCGTGGACGCGCGGGTGCAGCGTCTTGACGCGGCCGTCGAGGCACTCGGGGAAGCCGGTGAGCTCCTCGACCTTGGTGACCGGCACTCCGGCGGCGGCGATCTTTCCGGCGGTGGAGCCGGTGGAGACCAGCTCGACACCCGCCTCGTGCAGACCGCGCGCGAGGTCTTCGAGCCCCGTCTTGTCGTAGACACTGACCAGGGCGCGACGGATGGGCTTATTCACCGACATGACCGAGATGAACCTTTCGTCCCTCAATGCGATAGCCGTCACGGGCGAGCCGCCCCACAGCCTCGACGAGCAGCTTGCGCTCGATTTCCTTGATGCGTTCATGGAGGGCCGCTTCGCCCTCCGGGGTGTCCTCTTCGGTCACCTCGACCACGCCCTGCGCGATGATCGGACCGGTGTCGACGCCGTCGTCGACGAAGTGGACGGTGCACCCGGTGACCTTCACGCCGTACGCGAGCGCGTCACGGACGCCGTGGGCACCGGGAAAGCTGGGAAGCAGGGCGGGGTGGGTGTTGATGAACCGGCCGCCGAACCCGGCGAGGAACTCCTTGCCCACGATCTTCATGAATCCCGCGGAGACCACGAGGTCCGGGTGGTGCTCGGCGGTGGCCGCCGCGAGCGCGGCGTCCCACTCCGCACGCGTCGCGTGGTCCTTGACCCGGCACACGAAGGTGGGGAGCCCGGCGCGCTCGGCCCGTTCCAGGCCGGCGATGGAGTCCCGGTCCGCGCCGACGGCCACGATCCGGGCGCCGTACCCCTCGGGATCGTCACCGATCGCGTCGAGCAGGGCTTGGAGGTTCGTACCGGAACCGGATACCAGAACGACCAGTCGGGCCGGACCGGCGGAGGAGAGCGGGGAGGCCACGGCTGGGCCCTTTCTCGCGTGTGGAGCGGTTCGAAGCGGCCGCACCACACGCCGCGTTACGGGAGCGGCGGCACGACGGCCATGCTGTTTGTACGGTCGTACGAAAGAATCACGCCCCCCGATACGGGGAACTCTACGAACGAGCCGACCGTCAGCAACGATACCGGCACCTCGCCGGACCCTTGCCTGACGGGGGTGAGGGACCGGTGGCCACCGGCCCGGCAGGGGCGGGGACGCCGGGATGACAGCGTTCGGCCACGACGCCTGTACTCCCCGCTTTCGGCCCCTCCTCACCGGGAGGTAGCGTCAGGGGACAGCGAACCGTCCGCCGGGCGGAAATGACGAGATGGGGAAGACGTTCACCATATGCCGGACCGACGCCGCCGCACCGCCTTCCGCCGCCCGCTGCCCGAGGGGTCCTCACTGCTGATGCGGGAGCGCCAGTCCCCCACGCCGGGCTCCCCTTCCTCTTCTTCCTCTTCTTCCTCTTCCTCTGCGCCTTCTTCCTCTTCGCCTTCTTCACCGTCCGGTTCGGCCGGGGCCGGAGGTCCGGGGGACGACAATCCGTTCGCCGCGCCCCCGGAGGACCGCCCAGACCAGCCGTGGCAGCCGCGCCACCCGGTCAACGGCGGCTCGAACGGCAACGGCAACGGCAACGGCAACGGTGAGGGCAACGGAAACGACGGGGAAGCGCCCACCGACAACCGGCCCGTCTGGGGCGGCCAGTGGAGCAGCCGGCAGCCGGGGCGCCAGAACGGCGGCTTCGGCAGCCGTCCGGACGGGCCCGGCGGTCCGAACGGAAAGGGCGGCCCGCAGGGCTCCCCCGGCGGCATGCGCTGGGACCCGACCGACCCCGCCCAGCGCCGTGCCCGCTACGCACTGCTCGGCGGCATGTGGGCCTTCTTCTTCGCGATCTTCGACTTCCCGGAGATCGCCCTGCTGCTCGGCGCGCTCGCCACGTACTGGTCGATCAGCGCGCTCCGGGCCAAGCCGACGGAGCCTTCAGCGGCCGGAACGGCCGCGGCTCCCACCGCCGGCGCCGCCGGTCCGGGGCAGAACGCCGAGCCCGGTACCCCGTCGGGACCGGCCCGGGTCCCCGGATCCGCGGCCGCGCCCGGCGCGGGCTTCCCCCAGCGCACCAGCCGGCAGCAGACGACGGCCGCGGTCAGCGGTCTGGTGACGGCGCTGGTCGCGCTGGCCATGGTCGCGACGACGTTCACCGTGCAGCTGGTCTACCGGGACTACTACACCTGCGTGAACGACGCCCTCACCAAGTCGGGCCAGCTCGCCTGCAACGATCTGCTCCCGAAGCCGCTGGAACCCTTCTTCGGCGTCAAGGAGTAGCGTCCGGCGGGGCGGCGGGGCCGGTCGCTGATACATCCGAGGCCGGGGCGGCCGTCGTGGCCTCTGCGGGCCGGGCGGGCCGCTTCCGGGCCCCCCTCGCATGCCAGGGGTCGGTGGGCAGGAAGTCGTACGGCTCGAAGTCCTCGCCGGCTCCGTCGTCCCCGGCTCCCGGGGCAAGGCCACCGGCGGACGCGGCGGGCCGGGAGGCCGGCCCGGGGACGGTCGCGGAGCCCCGCCCGCCGGGCACGAAGACCTCGTCCGTCCCGCCCTCTTCCGGCCGGCTGCCGCGCCACGGCCACCACCTGCGCCGGGCGGCCCCGGCCGCCTGTGCCGCCTCCCCGGCCCCCTGCTCCTTCTTCGCGCGGTCCGGCCCCGCCCCTGCCTTCTCCTTCGCGGCCCCGGACTCTGCCTCTCCGGACTTCGCGGATCCGGGCTTCGCGGATCCGGGCTTCATCGCCCCGAACATCGCGGCCCCCCACCTCGCCACCCTGCTCTTCGCCGCCCCGCCCTTCGCGCCCTCCGCCTGATCAGCCTCGGCCTGCTCGGCCTGCACGGCCTGCTCGGCCTCGGTACGTCCGCGCAGCCGCCAGGCCCGCAGCAGGAGCGCCATCGGGACGCCGAGCGCCGCCGTCCACACCAGGGCCGCCGCCCCCGTCAGCCACCACACCGGCCCGAACTCCGCCAGGGCCCGGGTTCCGAGCGGGCCCCCGGCCGCCGCCGCCAGCAACGCCGCGCCGATCCCGCACCCGGCCGCCCCCAGCCCGGCCGTGAGCGCCGTCTCCCGCAGGCTCCACGCGTCCTCACGTACGCCATGGGCGGGCGCCGCCCTGCGTACGGTGAACCAGGCGACCGTCAGCGCCGCGGCGACGGGCACCGCCGCTGCCGCCCAGTTCAGCGGCGCCCCCTGCCCCTGGGCCGGCAGCGCGGCCAGCAGGGGGAAGTCCGGCACCACCGGGCGGCCCGTGAAGGCGACCGGGGTGACCGTGGAAGCCGTACCGAGCGCGAAGCCAGGGCCGAGCCCGTACGCCGCACCCCACACCGCCGCGTTCGGCACCAGCCCCAGCGCCAGCAGGAGCACCGCGAACCGCCCGCCCCAGTCGCCCGAGAGCCGCAGGAAGGATTCCTGGACCGGCTCCGCGTGCCACACCAGCGCCGCCGCGGTGACCAGCGCGCCGCCGCCCAGCAGGACCGCCACCCCGGCCGCCGCGGCCCGGCCCACCACCTCCGCGCGCCGCGCGAAGAGGGTGCGCGCCATAGCCTCGTGCAGCCGGACCGGCGCCCAGGAGGGCGGCGGACCGACCGGGCGGCCGGCGGCCGTCCACACCCCGGCCGCCGCGGCACCCGCCACCACCAGGACCGAAGGGAACAGGAGGGACAGCGGTTCCGCGGACAGCGAGGCACCCCTCGCGTAGAGCGCGACGGCGGCCCCGACCAGCAGATATCCCCCGGTCACCAGGGCGAACGCACCGGCGGGCGACGGAGCGCCGCGCCCCTCGTCGGGCTCCAGCACATCCCTGGCCGCCCGGTGCACCAGCCAGACGGGCAGGACCGCCAGCAGCAGCGGCACCATGCCGACGGGGGCCGGTGTCCCGGTCAGCGTGTCGGTCCTGATCAGCTCGGCCCCGTGGGCGAGCAGCCAGAGTCCCGCGGCCGCGTGAAAGGCCTCGCCGGGTCCGCTGTCGGGGGCCGGGGAACTGATCCACAGCGCCACGACGAGCACGGCCACGGAGCCCAGTCCGAGCCCCGCGGCGACCGCCCCGCGCAGCAGCGCCGAAGCCAGTACGGCGGACCGCCCCTGCTCTGCCGACAACGACGGGCTGTGTTCGGTCATTTGGGTCACGCCGCAATGCTCCCAACGACACGCGCTAATTCCGTGTAACGGGCGAATGGCCGTTGTGTCGCTCAATATACGTTTATGTACTTTTTCGCCCAGTGCAGGTCGCGCGGGGGGCCCCGATGACGCAGAGCACGACCGGTACGGCTGGAGCCCATCCGCTTCCCTCCCCCAAGGAGCGACGCAGACTGCGGGAGGCCAGGTCACTGAGTGAGGAGCAGGTCGCAGCCGCCGTGGGCGTCACCCGGGCAACGGTCCGGGCCTGGGAGACGGGCCGCACCAGCCCGCGCGGACGCAAGCGCCAGGCGTACGCCAGGCTGATCGGGACCGGTGGCACGCACTCCTCCTCGCCGGCCTCCCCGGTCAAGCCGGCGGCACCGAACACCCGGCCGAAGGGTGCGGAACCCCCGCGCGGGCGAACGGCGACACCCTCCCCGGAGCCCGCCGAACCGGGTGAGCGGGGCGAGGCGGCCGAACGGGTGAAGGCCGCGACGTCATCACGCTCCCGCACACAGCCCCGTCCGCCGACCCCCGCAGAAGCCCCCGGGAGCGACGCCATGGACCCGACCGAGTCCGGCCGCACCACAACCGAGCCACCCGGCGCCACCGGCACGCCCGTGACCGGCGAGGCCGATGAGACCACCGAGGCTGCTGAGACCACCGAGGCCGCTGAGACCACCGCGGCCGCGGACGCCGCCGGAACCGGAACGGGGCCCACGCCCGCCGAGGCGTTCGATGCCCTGTACCGGCACTCCGCCGCCGCGCTCTACCGCCAGACCTATCTGCTGACCGGCCGGCGCAATCTCTCCCGCGAGGCCGTGGCCAAGGCCTTCGAGCTGGCCTGGCATCGCTGGCCGGAGGTCGCGGTGGACCGGGACCCGGTGGGCTGGGTGCGGGCCGCCGCCTACGAGCACGCGATGTCGCCGTGGCACCAGCTGCGTCGCGGGCACCGTCGCCCCGACCCGCCCCCCGAGGCGCCCGGCCCGCGGGCCCTGCTCGACGCGTTGCTGGCCCTGCCGCCCGCCTACCGCCGCACCCTGCTGCTGCACGACGGCGTGGGGCTGGGGCTGCCGGAGACCGCCGCGGAGACGGAGGCGAGCACCCCGGCCGCGGCCGGGCGGCTGGTGACCGCGCGGGCCGCCGTCGCCGAGCAGCTGCCCGAGCTCGCGGAGCCCTCGTCCGCGGCCGAGCAGTCCGCGCTGATGCACGAGCACCTCGGTGAACTCGCGCGCACCCAGCCCGTCTCCTCCCTGCCGGTTCCGGAGCTGATCCGTACCGGCGGTGAGCGCAAGGCGCAGCTCTGGACCCGGGCGGCCGTCGCGTTCACCGTGCTGATCATCGGCCTGACGCTGATCACCCTGGCGACGGCTCCGAGGAAGTACGAGACGCCCCAGTCGCCGGCTCAGAAGGTCGGCGGGGTGCCGCCCGTCGGCGGTCCGCAGAAGCTGACGCCGAGGGACATGAAGCTGCAGAAGAAGCTCGGCGGCGAGCTGGTGCACGGTCCGGCCCGGCTGGTCCCCCGGGCCGGCTGACCCGGAGGGCCCCCGCACATGACGCGGGCCCGTACCCCTGATCGGGGTACGGGCCCGCGTCGTTCGTGCGGTGACGCGCTACAACGGTGGTGCGTCAGGCGCCGAGGATCTCGCGCGCCAGCTTGGCGGTCTCGGTCGGCGTCTTGCCGACCTTGACGCCTGCGGCCTCGAGGGCCTCCTTCTTCGCCTGCGCGGTGCCGGAGGAGCCGGAGACGATGGCGCCCGCGTGGCCCATGGTCTTGCCCTCGGGGGCGGTGAAGCCCGCGACGTAACCGACGACCGGCTTGGTGACGTTCTTCGCGATGAAGTCCGCCGCACGCTCCTCGGCGTCGCCGCCGATCTCGCCGATCATGACGATCAGGTCGGTCTCGGGGTCGGCCTCGAACGCCGCGAGGGCGTCGATGTGCGTCGTACCGATGACCGGGTCGCCACCGATGCCGACGGCGGACGAGAAGCCGATGTCACGGAGCTCGTACATCATCTGGTAGGTCAGCGTGCCGGACTTCGACACGAGACCGATGCGGCCGGGCTTGGTGATGTCGCCCGGGATGATGCCGGCGTTGGACTGACCGGGGGTGATCAGGCCGGGGCAGTTCGGACCGATGATCCGGGTCTTGTTGCCCTTGGCGTTGGCGTACGCCCAGAAGGCGGCCGAGTCGTGAACGGCGATGCCCTCGGTGATCACGACGGCGAGCGGGATCTCGGCGTCGATCGCCTCGACGACGGCGGCCTTGGAGAAGGCCGGCGGCACGAAGAGGACGGACACGTTCGCGCCGGTCTTCTCCATCGCCTCGGCGACGGAGCCGAAGACCGGTACCTCGGTGCCGTCGAAGTCGACGGTCGTGCCGGCCTTGCGCGGGTTCACGCCGCCGACGATGTCGGTGCCGTCGGCGAGCATGAGCTTGGTGTGCTTCATGCCCGTCGCGCCGGTCATCCCCTGGACGATGACCTTGCTGTCCTTGGTGAGGAAGATAGCCATGGTGGTCTGAGTCCCTCTTCCTTACTTCGCAGCCGCGGCGAGCTCGGCGGCCTTGTCGGCCGCGCCGTCCATGGTGTCCACGCGCTGGACCAGCGGGTGGTTGGCGTCGGAGAGGATCTTGCGACCCAGCTCCGCGTTGTTGCCGTCAAGGCGCACGACGAGCGGCTTGGTGACCGCCTCGCCCTTGGTCTTGAGCAGCTCGAGCGCCTGGACGATGCCGTTGGCGACCTCGTCACAGGCGGTGATGCCACCGAAGACGTTGACGAACACGGACTTGACGTCCGGGTCGCCGAGGATGATCTCCAGGCCGTTCGCCATGACCTCTGCGGAGGCGCCGCCACCGATGTCGAGGAAGTTGGCGGGCTTCACGTTGCCGTGGTTCTCACCGGCGTACGCGACGACGTCCAGGGTCGACATGACCAGACCGGCACCGTTACCGATGATGCCGACCTCGCCGTCGAGCTTGACGTAGTTGAGGTTCTTGGCCTTGGCGGCAGCCTCGAGCGGGTTGGCTGCGTCCTTGTCCTCGAGCGCCTCGTGACCCGGCTGACGGAAGTCGGCGTTCTCGTCGAGAGACACCTTTCCGTCCAGCGCCAGGATCCGGCCGTCCTTGGTCTTCACCAGCGGGTTGACCTCGACGAGGAGGGCGTCCTCGGCGACGAAGGTGTCCCACAGGGTCACCATGGCCTCGGCGACACCCTCGGCCACGTCGGCCGGGAACTTCGCCTGGGCCACGATCTCGCGGGCCTTGACGATGTCAACCCCGTCGACGGCGTTGACCGGGACCTTCGCGAGGGCCTCGGGGGTCTTCTCCGCGACCTCCTCGATGTCCATGCCACCCTGCACCGAGGCCATGGCCAGGAAGGTGCGGTTGGTGCGGTCGAGGAGGTACGAGACGTAGTACTCCGCCTCGATCTCCGGGGACAGCTCGGCGATCATCACCTTGTGGACCGTGTGGCCCTTGATGTCCATGCCGAGGATGTCGGTCGCCCGGGCGACCGCCTCGTCGGCGGTGGCGGCCAGCTTCACGCCACCGGCCTTGCCGCGGCCACCGACCTTCACCTGCGCCTTGACGACCGACTTGCCGCCCAGCCGTTCGGTCGCCTCGCGGGCTGCCTCAGGCGTCTCGATCACTTCACCGGCCAGCACCGGTACACCGTGCTTGGCGAAGAGGTCCCTCGCCTGGTACTCGAACAGGTCCACGCGCGTCCGTCCCTTATCAAATGGTCTCGCGGTTGGTTTTCTGCGTGGGCGTGCCGCGAGGGGCAACGTGACTGCTCTGTCACAACGAAGGCGCACACGGTGACCGAATACGCGGCATGTCCGTCTCGCAGGTTATCCCCGAGCCCCTCCGGACCCTAAATCGCAGATCACACCTGGGCGGTGATTACGGTCACAGATCGCGCTGGTGGCCGGGTCGCAGTGGACAAAACGGCAGGGGCGCGGCGGTGGAGCGCCCCCGGTGGACCGGGCGGTCCCCGCTGGTCCGGAGCGGTGACAGGGGGCGCCGGGGACGCAAGGGGGTGCCCGAGGTCAGCCCCTGAGCGCCTTCGCGTCGGTCTCCCTGTCCGGTACGGGCAGCGGCCGCTTCTCGATCGCGGCTGCCATCACGTCCGGGAAGAGATCCGGCGTACAGGCGAAGGCCGGAGCGCCCAGCGCGGAGAGTGCCGCCGCATGGTCGCGGTCGTAGGCGGGCGCGCCTTCGTCGGAGAGGGCGAGCAGCGTCACGAACTGCACTCCGGACGCCTTCATCGCGGCGACCCGCTTCAGCATCTCGTTGCGGATACCGCCCTCGTAGAGGTCGCTGATGAGCACGACGACGGTGTCGGCGGGGCGGGTGATCCTCGACTGGCAGTAGGCCAGCGCCCGGTTGATGTCGGTGCCGCCGCCGAGCTGGGTGCCGAAGAGCACATCGACGGGGTCGTCGAGCTGATCGGTGAGATCGACCACCGCCGTGTCGAAGACGACGAGCCTGGTCCGCAGAGCGCGCATGGAGGCGAGCACCGCGCCGAACACCGACGCGTAGACCACGGAGGCCGCCATCGAGCCGGACTGGTCGATGCAGAGGATGACGTCCTTCTTCACGGACTGCGCGGCACGCCCGTAGCCGATGAGCCGCTCCGGGACGATCGTCCCGGCGCCGTCCTCTCCGGGCAGGGTCAGGTAGTTCTTGAGGTTGGCCCGGATGGTGCGGTCCCAGTCGATGTCGTGGTGACGCGGCCGGGCGATCCTCGCCGAGCGGTCCAGCGCACCGGTGAGCGTGGCCCGGGTACGCGTGGTGAGCCGCTTCTCCAGCTGCTCGACGACCTTGCGGACGACGGCTCTCGCGGTTTCCCTCGTCGTCTCGGGCATGACCTTGTTGAGGGAGAGCAGGGTGCCGACCAGGTGGACGTCCGCCTCGACGGCCTCCAGCATCTCCGGTTCGAGCAGGAGCGCGGAGAGGCCGAGGCGGTCGATGGCGTCGCGCTGCATGACCTGGACGACGGAGCTGGGGAAGTACGTCCGGATGTCCCCGAGCCAGCGGGCCACGGACGGCGCCGAGGCGCCGAGACCCGCCGAACGTCCGGTGCTGCCCCGGCCGCCGGGTTTGCTGCCGCCCTCGTACAGCGCGCTCAGCGCACCGTCCATCGCGGCATCGCGTCCGGTGAGCGTGCAGCCGGTGCTCTGCGCACTGTCCGCACCCAGCACCATGCGCCAGCGCCGCAGCCGCTCCCCGACGTCCGTCGCCGTCCCGCTGTCTGTCGTCATCCCGTTGCCCCCAGGGGTTCCTGTTCGATACCGGGTGCCTTTTCGTTGCCGGGTGCCTCTGCCGGCCCTTCCGCTTCCGAGCCCGGGCCGAGGAGCAGGCGCAGTACCGGCACGACCGCGTCCGCGCGGGCCACGTCCAGGACCGGTCCGAAGCCCGGTGCGGTCGCCTCGCCTCCCGGGACCGCGCCGGTGCCCGCGGCTCCGGCGGGCACCGGGCCGCGCCGGACGAGCTCGCCCAGCGTGCGCCGTACGCCCGGCTCGTACGCCGAGAAGGTGCGGCGCAGCAGCGGCAGCACATCGGTGAAGGTGGCGGCGGGGACGCCGGTGAGCCAGGAGTCGACGAGGGCGAGCAGCCGTTCGTCGTGGATCAGGAGCATGCCGCCGCCGGCCGCTCCGCCGACGAAGCCCTCGATCCAGGCGGCGGCGTCGGCGGGCGGTGTGCCGGGCGACAGGGCGAGGCCCATCAGCCGGGCCGCGTCGTCCTGTGCGAGGTGCCCGTCGTCGAGCAGCAGCCGGGCGGCCCGGCCCCTGATGACACCCGCGACCGCGTCCCGGGCCGCGAGCTTGTGCAGCACCGCCCTCCAGCGCTCGCGCAGCCCGTCCGCATTGGCCGGTACGGCACCGGCGAGCAGCCCGATCGCCGTGTGGACGCCGTCCACCTGCCGGCGCAGCGCCTCGGCCCCGTCGGTGTCGAGCCCGGAGCAGGCGGGAGGCAGCCCGACACAGATCCGCTCCGCCAGCCCGGCCGCGACCTCCCCGAGCGCCGCGGTGTCCGTCGAGCGGACGTCCCCGTAGCGCAGGGTGCGGGCCAGGGCGGGCAGCGCGTCGGCGAGGTGGCCGACATCGGTGTCGAGCGCGGCGCGGTCGGCGAGGACCCGCATCACGACGGGCAGGGCCTCGGGCAGCCCGGCCAGCAGGCACCGCTCGGCGAGGGCGGTCACCTCGGCGAGGGCGGTGGCCGCCAGGGCGTCCGACTCGGCGCGGGCGGTCGCGGCGGCGAGCACGGTGGTGCCCCAGACCCCGGCCTCCGCGACGCGCACGTACAGCTCGGGTTCCCAGCGCAGCCGCCAGCTCTCCCGGAAGGTGCCGGTGCTCCCCCGGCCCGCGGTGGGTTCGCCCCATCCGACGCCGAGGACGCGCAGCCGGTGCAGCAGCCGGCTGCGGTCCGCGTCGGTGTCCTTGCGGAGGTCGAGCTCCATCTCCCGCTCGGACGCCTCGGGTTTGAGCCGCAGGGTGCGCTGCTGACGGACGAGGTCGCGCTGCAGCGGCACCGCGGGGGCGGTGTCCGGGACCTCGCCGAGGGTCCCGCCGACGATCAGGCGCTCCCGGACGAGGGCGAGCGGTACGTCGGAGCCCTCGCACATCACGGCCCGGACGGCGTCGGTCGTCTCGCTCAGTCCGGCGAGCGGCCTGCCCCGCATGGCGGCGAGGGTCTCGGCGAGCCGGACCGCTTCGATCACATGGGCGGACGACACGAACCGGTCCTCGTCGCGCAGGAGTCCGGCTACCTTCGTCATCCAGCGCTCGACCGGGCGGTCCGGGGCGGCGAAGAGGTGCGCGTACCAGCCGGGCGAGTCGATCCCGGCCCCGTATCCGCTGTGCCGGGCGAGCCTTTCGTGGGTCCATGGCACCCAGGTCAGTTCGGCCTTGACCTTGGGCAGCCCCTTGAGGAGGGCCCGGTCCGCGGTGAGCGTCGTCCGGGCCCGCAGCGCGGGCACGTGCCAGGCACCGCACACCACGGCGAAACCGTCGCCGAACTCCTTCACCGCCGCGCGCAGTTGGATGCGCATGTACGCCTCACGCACCGCGTCCCTGGGGTGTCCGCCGTCCCCGTACACCTCGCGCAGGGCGGTCATCGCCTCACCGAGCGCGGCGAACGCGGCGAGCGGGCCGGTGTCGGCGGCGCCGGGGACGCGGTGTTCGACGACGTCCTCCCACCACCGCTCGGGGTCGTCGTATCCCGCTGTCTCGGCCAGTACCCGGATGGGGTCGACGGGCACGGGCCGGGGCTCGTCGTCCCCCTCCGCACCCTGGGCCGGCCGGTCGTCCCGCTCGCCCTCCTCCATGGCCAGGGAGTGCGCCGCGGGCAGGTCGATGAAGCGGACCGGGACGCCGTGCGCCAGGGCCCAGCGGATCGCCACCCACTCGGGCGAGAACGCGGCGAACGGCCAGAACGCCGCCCGGCCCGGGTCGTCCACCGCATGGGCGAGCAGGGCGACGGGCGGCCGCATCTGCTCGTCGGCCGCGAGCGGCAGCAGTGCGTCGCCCTCGGGCGGCCCCTCGATGAGCACCGCCCGCGGGCGGGCGGCGTCCAGGGCGGCGCGGACGGCGCGGGCGGACCCCGGGCCGTGGTGCCGCACCCCCAGCAGCAGCGGCCCCGCGGGGTGGGTGCCGGTCATACGGAGACCTCACGGCAGGCGCGGTAGAAGTCCTTCCAGCCGTCCCGCTCGCGCACCACGGTCTCCAGATACTCCTGCCAGACCACACGGTCGGCCGCCGGGTCGCGGACGACCGCGCCGAGGATGCCGGCCGCGACGTCCCCGGGGCGCAGCACGCCGTCGCCGAAGTGGGCTGCGAGGGCCAGGCCGTTGGTGACGACGGAGATGGCCTCGGCCGTGGACAGCGTCCCCGAAGGGGACTTGACCTTGGTGCGGCCGTCGGTGGTGACGCCGTCGCGCAGCTCTCGGAAGACCGTGACCACACGGCGGATCTCCGCGAGGCCGTCGGGCGCGGGCGGCAGGTCGAGCGAGCGCCCGACCTGGTCGACGCGCCGGGAGACGATGTCGACCTCCGCCTCCGGGGTGGCGGGCAGCGGCAGCACCACGGTGTTGAACCGGCGGCGCAGCGCGCTGGACAGTTCGTTGACCCCGCGGTCGCGGTCGTTGGCCGTGGCGATGACGTTGAACCCGCGGACGGCCTGGACCTCCTGGCCCAGTTCGGGCAGGGGCAGTGTCTTCTCCGACAGGATCGTGATCAGCGAGTCCTGCACATCGGCGGGGATGCGGGTCAGTTCCTCGATGCGTGCGGTCATTCCCTCGGACATGGCGCGCATCAGCGGGCTGGGCACCAGCGCGTCACGGCTGGGGCCGTGCGCGAGCAGTTCCGCGTAATTCCATCCGTAGCGGACGGCTTCCTCGGGGGTGCCCGCCGTGCCCTGGACGAGCAGGGTGGAGTCGCCGCTCACGGCGGCCGCGAGATGCTCGGAGACCCAGGTCTTGGCGGTGCCGGGCACACCGAGGAGCAGCAGCGCACGGTCGGTGGCGAGTGTGGTGACGGCGACCTCGACGAGCCGGCGCGGGCCCACGTACTTGGGCGTGATCACGGTGCCGTCGGGCAGCGTGCCGCCGAGCAGGTACGTGGCGACGGCCCACGGCGAGAGCCGCCAACGCGCGGGCCGGGGACGGTCGTCGGCGGCGGCGAGCGCCTTCAGCTCATCGGCGAAGGCGTCCTCGGCATGCGGGCGCAGAGCCTCGCCGCCGATGGCTGCGGTGGTTTCGGACACGGTCATGGATCCCCCTCCAGATCGGTCGGCCTGGTGTGGTTCCCACGGTGCACCATGCCACTGACAATCGGCCTTTCCCCAGGTCGGGGCCGGTTGTCAGTGGCGCGGCCTACCGTCGTTCCCATGCTGCTGACTGACGGGGGAGAACCCTTGGGCGCCGCTGCTCCGGTGGCGCGCTGGACGGTGGAGCAGGTCCTGGCCCTGGCTCCTGACGACGCTTCACGCAAGGCGGGGAACAAGCTCGGTTCGGCCGGTCCGTGGTCGGACACCGGGCGGGACGGTTCGGGTGCGGTCTGGGGGCTGTGCAGAGGAAGCGGGAGCAAGCCGTACCGGACGGTGATCGACACCACGGGCCCCGCGTACAAGTGCAGTTGCCCCAGCCGGAAGTTCCCGTGCAAGCACGCGCTGGGCCTGCTGCTGCTCCGCGCGTCCGACGGGCCGGCCGTGCCCGCAGCGGATCCGCCGGACTGGGCCGGCGACTGGCTGACGGACCGTCGCGCCCGCGCGCAGGACAAGCAGCGGCCCGACCGGGCCGACGGCACGGCGGGCGGGCCCGCCGACCCGGAGGCTGCCCGGCGGCGGGCCGAGCGCCGGGCCGAGCGGATCGGCGGCGGCGCACTGGAGCTGGAACAGCGGCTGACCGACCTGCTGCGTGGCGGTCTGGCCGCGACCGAGCAGTCGGGATACGGGCTGTGGGAGGAGACGGCGGCCCGCATGGTCGACGCGCAGGCGCCCGGTCTCGCGGGCCGGGTCCGGGAGCTGGGCGCGATACCGGCGTCCGGGCCGGGCTGGCCGGTGCGGCTGCTGGAGGAGTGTGCGCTGCTCCATCTGCTGGACAGGGCCTGGCTCGGCCTCGACCGGCTGCCCGACCCGCTGGCCGCGACGGTCCGCACGAGGGTGGGACTGACGACCCCGGCACAGGGCCCGCCGGTCCGCGACCGCTGGCTGGTCCTCGCCCAGTACGACACCCCCGACGGCAAGATCGTCACCCGCCGCATCTGGCTGTACGGAAGGGACTCGGGCCGCACCGCGCTGCTCCTGTCCTTCGGGGCAGCGGGGCGCTCCCCCGGCCAGGCCCTCCCGGTGGGCGTCACGATCGACGCCGAGCTGACGCCGTACCCGGGGTCCGCGCAGCTGCGGGCCGAGCTGGGCCCGCAGTTCGGGGCGCCGGAGCAGACCGGTACGCCGCCGCCGGGTGTCACGGTCACCGAGGCGATCGCCGCGTACGGCAGGGCCCTGGGCGACGACCCGTGGCTGGAGTCCTGGCCCGTGACGCTGCGCGATGTCATACCGGTGGCGGCCGCGGACGGCTGGCAACTGGCGGACGCGCAGGGCCGTTCGGCGCTGCCCGTCGCCGCCGTCGCCCTGTCCCGGCCGGCGCTGTGGAAGCTCGTCGCGGTCTCGGGCGGCGGACCGCTCACCGTCTTCGGTGAATGCGGCCACCGCGGTTTCGATCCGCTCGCCGCCTGGCCGTCCGGACGCGAGGGCGGCGACACCGCCACGTCTGCCGGTTCTGCCGCTGCTCCGCAGGCCGCCGAGACCGTACCGCTCATCTGACCCCTGAAGGAGGAGCGATGCCCCGCACCACCCCGCCCGCACCGGTACCCACTCCCACTCCGACTCCCGCCTCGTCCACCCGGATGCCCGCACCCACGCCCGCCACACCCGTGTCCACGCCCATGTCCGAGTCCGCCGACGTGGCCGTGTCCGCCCCGTGGGAGGAGCTCGTCACTTCCGCGCTGCTCGGTACGGACCGCCGCCCGCCCGGGACCTCGGCCGGTACGGGACCGGACGGCGCGGCGGTGGCGCTGCTGGACGCCGCGGCGCTGCACACGGTGCGCCGCCGGGCGGGTCTGCTGCCCGCTCCCGCGGCTCCCCTGCCGGACCCCGCACCCGCCGATCCGCGGCCGCCGCTGCCCGCGGCCGCCCGGAGCCGGCTGGCGCTGCTGCTCGCCGACCGGGCGGCGGCCGGCGGGTCGGGCGGCAGGCGCGGCGCGGCCCCCGATCTGACGGAACTGATACCGCAGTGGCTGGCCACCGCCAACCTGCACGGCTACCGGGCACCCGACGCGGTACTGCCGCCCCTGCTGGACGCGGCCAGGGCGCGGACCGATCTGCGGCCCCAGGCCCTGGAGTTCGCCGGTCCGCGCGGGCTGTGGCTGGCCGGGATGAACCCGGAGTGGAAGTTCGCGCTGCGTGGCTCGTCGGGCAGTTCGCTGCTGCCCTCGGTGACCGATCAGGAGGCGGTGCGCCGGTTGTGGGAGGAGGGCCTGTTCGCGGAGCGGGTCGCGCTGCTCGCGGCCGTACGGGCGCATGACGCGGACGCCGCCCGCGCCCTGCTCGCCACGACCTGGTCCACCGAGCGGGCCGAGGACCGGCTGATGTTCGCCGACTCCCTGCGCACCGGGCTGTCCGGTGCGGACGAGGAGTTCCTGGAGCAGGCGCTCGCCGACCGCAGCCGCAATGTCCGGGCGACGGCCGCCGAGTTGCTGTCGGCGCTGCCCGGATCGGCGCTCGCCGGCCGGATGGCGGCCCGCGCCCTGTCCTGTGTGAGTCCCGGCCTCACCGGCACCGAGCCGTCCGTGGCGGTGGAGGCCCCGCACGAATGCGATGCGTCGATGCAGCGCGACGGAGTGGTGGCCCTCCCGCCGTCCGGCCGTGGCGAACGGTCGTGGTGGCTCGGCCAGTTGGTGGAGTCCTCACCGCTCTCCGTCTGGACGGCGCGGTTCGGCGGCCGGGGTGTGCGGGAGATCGTCGCGCTCCCCGTGGCGGACGGCTGGGGCGAGGAACTGCACGCGGCCTGGTGCCGGGCGGCCGTGCGGCAGCGGGACCCGGAGTGGGCGCGGGCCCTGCTCGGCGCCCCGTCCACACCTCCGTCGAACGGCCCCGGCACGGCCTCGCTCGCCGAACGGTCCAAGCTCCTGGCCGTGCTGCCCGCCGGGGAACGGGCGGCCTGGGTGGCGGACTTCATCGCCGCGCACGGCCTGTCGGAGGCGTTCCAGCTGCTGGGCGTCTGCCCGGTGCCATGGGCCGGTCCGCTCGGCCGGTCCGTCGTCGACGCCCTCGACATCGCCCGGGACGCGGGCAGTTATCCGTGGAGCTTCAGCGGCGTGATGGGCCTGGCCGAGCGCTGCCTGGATCCGGCCGAGGCGAACCGGCTGGAGGTCCTCACCACGACCCCGGACGAACCCGCGGACGCCTCACCCGGTGCGAACGGCTACTGGTCGGAGGCGTTCCAGCGCCTGGTCTCCACCCTGCGCCTGCGGGCCGCGATGGACAGGGAGCTGGCGCCGGACCGGTGAGACGGACGGGCGGAGGGCGGAAGGCGGAAGGCGGAGGGCCGACAGACGGAAGGCCGGCAGACGCGTCGGCCCCCGCCCCGTCCCGCAGCGCCCCGCCCGCCCCGTCCCGCAGCGCGGCGCGACGGGTCCGGGCGTCGCGCCCCGCCGGCGGCGGGGTCGGACACCCCCGGCGACGGGGTCAGGGGGCAGGGGGCAGCCCCCACCCCCGACCTGGCAGGGGTCAGGCTCCCGCCGGCTGGCGGACGTGTGCGTTGACCCACTCGACGATCGCGACGGTCGTCGCGCCGGGGGTGAAGATCTCCGCGACGCCGAGCTCCTTCAGCGGGGCGATGTCCGCCTCCGGGATGATGCCGCCGCCGAAGACCTTGATGTCCTCCGCCTCGCGCTCCTTCAGCAGCTCGATCACCTTCGCGAAGAGCGTGTTGTGCGCACCGGAGAGGATCGAGAGACCGATCGCGTCGGCATCCTCCTGGATCGCGGTGTCCACGATCTGCTCGGGCGTCTGGTGGAGCCCCGTGTAAATGACCTCCATACCGGCGTCGCGCAGGGCCCGCGCGATCACTTTGGCCCCGCGGTCATGGCCGTCGAGGCCCGGCTTGGCCACCACCACACGGATCGGACCGGTCACACCCATCACTGCCTCCACATGCGTCTCCCGTACCGGAAGGGCCGGGGATGTGAACGAACGTTATCCACAGCATCCCGCAAGCCGCCGTTTCGCGGTGGACCGGGAGGGGGAAATCACACCTGGGACATGTTCACCGGGCACCGTTCCCGCGGTAGACGGCAGACCTGCCGCGCGGGACCGGCGCCTGGGGAGCCGCATCGAGGTCGTCGTATCACCGCGCCGTCAGCCGCACGGCACGGTGGTACGGCTCACCATCTGCCCTCCGGCCGGTCACGGAAGGTGATCCGGAAAGCACGGCGGGCGGCCGGTCCCGGCCGGCGACACACCGGACCGGGCCTCCGACACGGCACCCCATGAGGGCATACGGGGCACGGAGCCGCCTCACCCCGGGTGCCGGAGCAGGAGGTCGACGATGAAGACCCTGCCTTTCCTTCCCCTACTGCTGCGCCGCACCTGCCTGCGCACCGCCTGGCTGCCAGCCGCCTGGTTGCCGGCCGCCCGGCTGCCGGCCGCACTGCTGAGAGCGACCGCCCTGGAACTCGTGGTGCTCGCCGGACACGTGCTCCTGTATCCCACCGGAATCACCGGTGAGCGGCGCCCCGGACCGGCCCCCACCGATTCGGCCCCCGCACCGGCCGGGACCGCCACCCTGCCCGCCGGGCGCCCCGACCGGCCGCCCGTCGTGCTCCTGCACGGCTTCATCGACAACCGCTCGGTGTTCGTCCTGCTGCGCCGCTCGCTGACCCGGCACGGCTGGCGCCACGTGGAGTCGCTCAACTACTCCCCGCTGACCTGTGACATCCGTACGGCCGCCGAGTTGCTGGGCCGGCACATCGAGGAGATCTGCGCCCGCACGGGACACCGCGAGGTCGACATCGTCGGGCACAGCCTCGGCGGTCTCCTGGCGCGCTACTACGTGCAGCGCCTGGGCGGTGACCGGCGGGTGCGCACGCTGGTCACCCTCGGCACACCGCACGCGGGCACGGCCGTCGCCCCGCTGGCCAGCGCTCACCCCATCGTGCGGCAGATGCGCAGTGGCTCGGTCCCGATCGAGGAACTGCGGCTGCCCGCCCCCGGCTGCCGTACCCGGTTCGTCAGCTTCTGGAGCGAGCTGGACCAGGTGATCGTCCCGGCCGAGGCGGCCTGTATCGACCACCCGGACCTCGACGCGCTGAACGTGCGCGTCAGCGGAATCGGGCACCTCGCCCTGCCGGTGCACCCGGCCGTTGCCGCCGGAGTCCGTCAGGCGCTCGACGTACCCGAGCCGGCCCTCGGATCAGCCGGCGCCGCTTCCGTGGCCTGAACCGGCCGAATCCGGGCATCGAGACGCGCCCGGCCGGCACCCCGCCTGCGCCACGAATAGAACGGGTTTCGAACATAGAGCCAAGGCTGTGTGAGCAGCCCGCCGAAAGACGGCCGATTGCCCGTTTCCTGAGCGCCGGGAAGCCGTCGAAGATTGTCGGCGTCGCGTACCGCCGGGTACAGTCGCGGCCACTGCTTTCCCCCGGGGTCCCCCGTCGGCCCCCGGACACTGGTCCTGCTGCCGAGGCGAGAGAGAAGTTGGTGAACGACCAGCCCCCCCACGCCGGGTACGCCGGATACGACAGCCACTCCACGGGCAGCTTCGACAGCGACCCGCTCTTCGGCTCCCTCCCCGGCGGCTACGACGGCACGTACGACACCGCGCCGGGCTACGACGCCTCCTACGGCAGCGGACAGGCCGCGTACAGCGGCTCGTACGACTCCGCCCAGTGGGACACGGGCGCGCACCGGACGGCCGCCTACGACCACTCGGCCGACTACACGGCCTACGCCGCCCAGGCCCAGCAGCACCCCCAGTACGACGCGGCCGCACAGTACGACGCAGCCCCCCCGTACGACGTGGCTCCGCAGTACGACACCACCGCGACCTGGATGCCCGCCGACGGCTACGGCGCGACGATCCCGGCCCAGGGCGGCGCCCCCGACTCCTCCGGCCAGTGGGACACCACCGCCTGGCACCCGAACGGCCAGTGGGCAAGCACCGACACGGCGGGATACGACACCGGCGCGTACGACGCCACCGCCTGGAACACCGGCGCCACGCCCGAGCACGAACAGCAAACGGTGCAAACCGGGAACACCCCGTACGAAGCCGAACAAACGGCGCAGCATTCGTACGAAACGCACGAGGCATACGGATCTCACGAGGTACATGAGACCGGCGGGACGTACGAGAGCGACGAAACGTACGAGCCCCGCGCAACGTACGAGCCCGGCGGAACGCACCAAACCACCGGATCGTACGAGCAGGTCTCCTACGATCCGCACGATCTGCTCGATCCGTACGAGCCCTACCGCACCGCCGAGGCCGGTCCCGCGGAGACGGACCTCGACGCCGACGGCCCCGAGGCCGACGCGGACGACCGCACCGACCGCGCCCGGGCCGCCGAATCCGCCGCCCCGGCCGACGCCCACCGCACCGCAGGCCGCCCCGCCACCCGCAGTGGCGGCAGTCGCAGCCGCAGGCGTTCCCCCGCGAAGCGCTCCGCACTCCTGACCGTCGCCGTTCCCTCTGCCTGCGTGATGAGCGTGGCCGGGATCGCCGCCGCCTCCGTCGGCGGCATGGGCGGTGGCGAGGAGAAGAAGGACGACACCACGTCCATGGCCGCCGCCGACCCCGGCACGGTCAAGCCGGTCGCGGCCAACAACAAGCTGGACACCCAGCTCGCCAATCTCAGCGCCGACGCGGAGAACTTCGCCGACCGGGCCAGCCGCACCCAGGAGCGCATCGACCTGAAGGAGCGGCAGGCCGCCGACAAGAAGAAGCGTGAGGCGGAGGCCGCCCGCAAGGAGGCCCTGCGCCCCAAGTACGTCATGCCGGTCGCGCAGCACGGCCTCAGCGCGTACTTCGGCCAGGCGGGCGTCAACTGGATGTCCGTGCACACGGGCATCGACTTCCCCGTCCAGCTCGGCACTCCGGTGATGGCGGCGACCGACGGCACCGTCCGTACGCAGTTCAACACCGCCTACGGCAACATGGCCATCGTCACCATGGCCGACGGCACCGAGACCTGGTACTGCCACCTGAGCAGCACCCGGATCCGCTCGGGCTCCGTCAAGGCCGGTGACGTCATCGCGTACTCCGGGGACTCCGGCAACTCGACCGGCCCGCACATGCACTTCGAGGTGCGGCCCGGCGGCGGCGCGGCCATCGACCCGCTGCCGTGGCTGCGCAGCCACGGCGTCAACCCGAACTGAGCGACACGGCCGGGCCGGAGCTCGAATGCTCCGGCCGGGCCGCTCACGGGCGTTACAGCTTCTGGACCGGTGCGTACCGCAGGAGCAGCTTCTTCGGCCGCTCGTCGCCGAAGTCGACCGTGGCCTTCGCCTGGTCGCCGATGCCCTCGACCGCCGTCACCGTGCCCAGACCGAACTGGTCGTGGGTGACCCGGTCGCCGGCCACCAGCGTGATCGTCGGCTTGTCCGAGGTCCGCCGGGTCGCGAAGCCCGAGGGGCCGGAACGCGAACGGGACGCGGAGAGCGACGAGGTGATGCCCGACGTCGGTCCCGCCGGGGCCGCCATGGGGCCCTTGCGCTTCCACTCCAGGTGCTGGTCCGGGATCTCCTCGAGGAACCGCGACGGCGGGTTGTACGCGGGCTGGCCCCAGGCGCTGCGCATGGCCGCCCGGGTCAGGTAGAGCCGTTCACGGGCGCGCGTGATGCCGACGTACGCGAGCCGTCGCTCCTCCTCCAGCTCCTTGACCTGGCCCAGCGCCCGCATGTGCGGGAAGACGCCGTCCTCCATGCCGGTCAGGAAGACCACCGGGAATTCGAGGCCCTTGGCGGTGTGCAGCGTCATCAGCGTGACGACACCGGAGCCGTCCTCGTCCTCGTCGGGGATCTGGTCGGCGTCGGCGACCAGCGCGACCTTCTCCAGGAACTCGGCGAGCGTGCCCGCACCCTCCTCCTCCGCCCGCTCCTGCTCGAATTCGAGGGCGACGGAGGCAAGCTCCTGGAGGTTCTCGATGCGGGTCTCGTCCTGCGGGTCGGTGGACGCCTGGAGCTCGGCGAGATAGCCGGTCCGCTCCATGACGGCCTCCACCACGACCGCCGGTCCGGCACCGGACTCCACGACCGTGCGCAGCTCCTCCATCAGCGTGTTGAACCGCTTGACGGCGTTGGCGGAACGGGCCGCCATCCCGTACGCCTCGTCGACGCGGCGCAGCGCCTGCGGGAAGGTGATCTTCTCGCGCAGGGACAGGGCGTCGATCATCGCCTCGGAGCGGTCGCCGATGCCCCGCTTGGGCACATTGAGGATGCGGCGCAGCGGGACGGTGTCCTCGGGGTTGGAGAGGACCCGGAGGTAGGCCAGGACGTCCCTGACCTCCTTGCGCTCGTAGAAGCGCACCCCGCCGACGACCTTGTACGGCAGGCCGACGCGGATGAAGATCTCCTCGAAGACACGGGACTGCGCGTTCGTCCGGTAGAAGATCGCCACATCGCCGGCCTTGGCGTCGCCCGCGTCGGTCAGCCGGTCGATCTCGTCGGCGACGAACTGCGCCTCGTCGTGCTCGGTGTCCGCGACGTATCCGGTGATCCGGGCGCCGGAGCCGG
This sequence comes from Streptomyces sp. NBC_00876, assembly GCF_045207435.1. Classification (NCBI taxonomy): domain Bacteria; kingdom Bacillati; phylum Actinomycetota; class Actinomycetes; order Kitasatosporales; family Streptomycetaceae; genus Streptomyces; species Streptomyces sp. NBC_00876. The sequence goes on along the minus strand of NZ_CP108800.1, from coordinate 5,231,830 downwards.
CGTTGGTCCAGAGGTTCTTCGGGCGACGGCTCTCGTTGCGCTCGATGACCGCGTTGGCCGCGGACAGGATCGTCTGCGTGGAGCGGTAGTTCTGCTCCAGCATGATCGTGGTCGCGTTCGGATAGTCCTCCTCGAACTGGAGGATGTTGCGGATGGTCGCGCCGCGGAAGGCGTAGATCGACTGGTCCGCGTCACCCACGACGCACAGCTCGGCGGGGGCGTCCTCGGGACCGGCCGGGCCGACCAGCTCCCGTACGAGGGTGTACTGGGCGTGGTTGGTGTCCTGGTACTCGTCGACGAGGACGTGCCGGAAGCGGCGGCGGTAGTGCTCGGCGACGTCGGGGAACGCCTGGAGCAGGTGCACCGTCGTCATGATGATGTCGTCGAAGTCCAGGGCGTTGGCCTCGCGCAGCCGGGACTGGTAGAGCGCGTAGGCCTGGGCGAGGGTCTTCTCGAATCCGTCGGCGGCCTGTCCGGCGAAGGTCTCCTCGTCGATCAGCTCGTTCTTCAGGTTCGAGACCTTCGCCGTGAACGACTTCGGCGGGAAGCGCTTCGGGTCGAGGTCGAGATCGCGGCAGACCAGGGCCATGAGGCGCTTGGAGTCGGCGGCGTCGTAGATCGAGAACGAGGAGGTGAAGCCGAGCCGCTTCGACTCGCGGCGCAGGATCCGTACGCACGCGCTGTGGAAGGTCATGACCCACATGGCGTTGGCGCGCGGTCCGACGAGCTGCTCGACGCGCTCCTTCATCTCGCCCGCGGCCTTGTTGGTGAAGGTGATCGCCAGGATCTGGCCCGGGTGCACCCCGCGCTCGGCCAGCAGATGGGCGATGCGGTGGGTCAGCACTCGGGTCTTGCCCGAACCGGCTCCGGCGACGATGAGCAGCGGCGAACCGGCGTGCACGACGGCGGCGCGCTGTTCGGTGTTCAGCCCGTCGAGCAGCGCGGCGGCGTCGATCACCGGGCGGTGGGCACCGTCGCGGTAGTACGCGTCGCGGGGCGGCGGCGGCCCGTCGAACACGCCCGCGAAGAGGTCCTCCGGCACCGCTTCGGGTGCGGAGTCCTCGGGGGGCGGCGGGGGGCCTTCGTCCGTGTGCTGGAGGCCGGCCAGGAAACTGTCGTCAAAGAGGCTGCTCATCGCTGTCCGAGTCTAGAGCGCCGCACCGACACCCAGGGGCCGCATGCCGAACCGCGCACCGGAGTCCGGGCACGCACAGCAATACGGGGACCGCGTTGCGTAGGGGAATCCCGTATCCCGCCTGCCCGGACCGCCCCGATGCGCCAAGGTCACGAAAATGTATCGGGCATATCGAACATCAACCTTCACAGCGGCACCATGAGTTGGCTAGCGTGCTCGTTCGGACGGCCCGTACCCCCAAGGCGAACCACGCCGAGCGGGCGGTCCACGCCGAATCCGGGCTGCCCGCAGCGGGAGTCCGGAACCGGGGACCCACACGCAGCACCGGGGTGAATCGGTCCGCATCCCCCACCTGGACCGTAGGGCAGCCTTCCGTTCCGCCCGAACCCGACAGCTAACCCGGTAGGCGGTCCACGGAAGGAGATGCCGGCCTTGGCGTCGCATCGCAAACCGCGCCCCCGGGTGCGCACCACCGCCCCTGCCGTCGGGCTCACCTCGGCCGCGCTGGCATCGGTGACCCTGCTGTCCTCGCAGAGCGCGCTGGCCGCGCCGGCCCCGAAGCCCGGCATCGAGGACGTACAGAAGAAGGTCGACGACCTCTACCGGCAGGCGGGCACCGCGACCCAGCAGTACAACCAGGCGAAGGAGGCGACCACCAAGCAGCGTTCCAAGGTGGACACGCTCCTGGACGACGTCGCCAAGCGCACCGCGAAGATGAACGAGGCCCGCAGGACGCTCGGCACCTACGCCGCGGCCCAGTACCGCGACGGCGCCCTCGCACCGACCGCCACGTTCTTCCTGGCCGACGACCCGCAGTCGTTCTTCGACCAGACCCACCTCATGGACCGGATGGCCACGCGCCAGCAGCAGGCCGTCACGGACTTCCGTACGGAGCAGGTGAAGGCGTCCAAGCAGCGCGCCGAGGCCGTGGCGAGCCTGGAGACGCTCACCGAGTCGCAGGCCACGCTGCGCACCAGCAAGCAGAACGTCCGGACGAAGCTGGCCGAGGCCCGCACGCTGCTGTCGAAGCTGACCGCCGAGGAGAAGGCGCGCCTGGCCGAGCTGGAGCGCAAGAAGGAGGCGGAGGCCGAGCGCAAGGCCGAGGAGCTGGCGAAGAAGCAGGCGGCCGCGAAGGCGGAGGCCGCGCGCAAGGCCGAGGAGGCGGGCACCGGGAGCGGCACGGACACCGGTACGGGTTCGGGCTCCGGTACGGGGTCCGGTTCGGACAGCAGCGCCACGACGAAGGCCGAGAAGGTCCTGGCCTTCGCCCGTGCGCAGCTGGGCAAGCCGTACGTCTGGGGGGCGACCGGCCCGGCCTCGTACGACTGCTCGGGACTCACCCAGGCGGCCTGGAAGGCCGCGGGCGTCGACATCCCCCGGACCACCTGGGACCAGGTGAACGTCGGCACCCGGGTCGCCACGGCGGATCTGCGCCCCGGTGACCTGGTCTTCTTCTACGACGACATCAGCCACGTCGGCATCTACAAGGGCGACGGCATGATGATCCACGCGCCGAAGCCGGGGGCGAACGTGCGCGAGGAGTCGATCTACTACATGCCGATCTACGGCAGCGTGCGGCCGTCCTAGGCGGCCTTGAAGCGCGAAAACGCTGCTGCCCGGACCTCTTCAGGTCCGGGCAGCAGCGTTTTCGCGGCCGTGCTCCCTGCTCAGGTCCAGAGCGTGGCGATGAAGATGTTGACGACCGTCAGCCCGCCGACCGCCGCGAAGAGGCCCTTGTCCACCTTCTCCTCGTCCCGCTTGACGTAGACGATCCCGAGGATCACGACCAGGATCAGCAGCTTGATGGCGATCTTGACGTTGTTCACCGGGTGGTCGTCGGCCTGGTTCAGCCCTACCAGGGCGATTCCGGTGACCAGCATGGTCAGCGCACCGTGCAGCATGCCCGGGACGAATCGCGCCGTGCCCGCCCCCATCGCCTTCATCTGGGTGAGGAAACCGCCCAGCAGGGCGGCGATGCCGATGATGTGCAGGGCGACGAAGACATCGATGAGTACACGCATGGTTCCGCAGCCTAGCTGCGGCCATATCAGCACTTCGCAGGCGGGTGAGCCTTACCGACCGCTTAACTGGCGAATGCACCAATTGCCTTACTCTGGTGCAATTTTTCCGGTCAGCCAACGACAACACAGCGCTAAATTCGGGCAATAAGCATCATTACGACTCTTCCCCGTGCCCCGGGTTTAGCGTCCCTTTCCAGGTGACCGGCTCACCGCCCGCTCCGCACCCGGACGGCGCCGCCGCTCACCCCGCCGGGGTTCCGGCGGCGGGCCGCTCCCCCTGTTGGCGGCCCGCCGGCGGACCCGGGCGGGTCCGCCGGTAGGCCCCGGCGGGCAGTCGACAGGAAGGACGCCCGCCCTCGTGGCAGCGCACCGGAAACCCAAGCAGCGCCCGTACACCGGCTCTGCTGCCCGCACCGCCGCGACACTCGCCTTCGCCGGCGCCGCCACCGCCGCCGCCGCGCTGCCGGGATCCGCACACGCCGATCCGGCGCCGACCACCGCCCAGGTCAGGGCCGAGGTGGACCGCCTCTACCGGGAGGCCGAGGTCGCCACCGAGCAGTACAACGGCGCGAAGGTGGAGGCGGCCGCCACCGCCAGGTCCGTGAACGCCCTGCGCGACGAGGCCGCCCGCAGGACCGAGCGGCTCAACACCGCACGGGACGCCCTCGGTTCGTACGCCGCCGCGCAGTACCGTTCCGGCGGCCTCGACCCCGCCGTCCAGCTGGCGCTCTCCTCGGACCCCGACCAGTACCTCGAACGCGCCTCCTACGTGGAACGGGCCGGTGAGCGCCGCGCGACCCGGCTCCGTGCCGTGGAGCGCCAGGTCGCCGATGTGTCCCAGCTGCGCGCCGAGGCCGCGGGGCAGCTGACCGAACTAGCGACCCGCCAGGCCGACCTGCGCAGGCACAAGGCGACGGTCCGCACCAAGCTCGCCGAGGCGCAGCGGCTGCTGGCCCGCCTCTCCCCGGCCGAACGCGCCTCCTACGACGCCTCGGAGGGCGGCCGCGGCGCCGCCCACGCCGACCGCGGAGCCCCGCGCGGCGCCGTCCGGGCGCCCAACGCCCGTGCCGCCGAGGCCGTCGCCTTCGCGTACACCGCGCTGGGCAAGCCGTACGTCTGGGGCGCGACCGGCCCCTCCTCGTTCGACTGTTCCGGCCTCACGCAGGCCGCCTGGCGCTCCGCGGGTGTCTCGCTCCCCCGGACCACGTACACCCAGATCAACGCCGGACAGCGGGTCTCCCGCTCCGAACTCGCCCCCGGGGACCTGGTGTTCTTCTACTCGGGCATCAGCCATGTCGGTCTGTACATCGGCAACGGCCAGATGATCCACGCCCCGCGTCCGGGCGCCCCGGTCCGCATCGCGCCGATCGACCAGATGCCCTTCGCGGGAGCGACCCGGGTGGCCTGAGCGCCCCGGGCCTCAGACCAGCCGTCGGGCCGTCGCCCATCGCGTCAGTTCGTGCCGGTTGGAGAGCTGGAGCTTGCGCAGCACCGCCGAGACGTGCGACTCGACCGTCTTCACCGAGATGAACAGCTGCTTGGCGATCTCCTTGTACGCGTATCCGCGGGCGATCAGCCGCAGCACCTCGCGCTCGCGCTGGGTCAGCCGGTCGAGGTCCTCGTCGACCGGGGGCGCGTCCGTCGAGGCGAAGGCGTCGAGGACGAAGCCGGCCAGCCGGGGCGAGAACACCGCGTCGCCGTCCTGGACCCGGAAGACCGAGTCGACCAGGTCGGCGCCGGTGATGGTCTTGGTGACATAGCCCCGGGCGCCGCCGCGGATGACGCCGATGACGTCCTCGGCGGCGTCCGAGACGGACAGCGCCAGAAAGCGCACCGGGTTCTCCACCGCGCCCATGAACGGGGCGCAGCGGCGCAGCACCTCGACGCCACCACCGCCCGGGAGGTGGACGTCGAGGAGGACGACCTCGGGGCGGGTCGCCGTGATGACGGTGACCGCCTGGTCGACGTCGGCGGCCTCGCCGACGACCTCGACACCGGTCTCCTCGGTGCGGCCGATCTCGGCCTGCACTCCGGTGCGGAACATCCGGTGGTCGTCGACGAGCACGACTCGTACCCGGCGCTCCGGGCCCTCGTGGCCCCCGGTCGCCTCAGTGGTCCCGTTCATCGCTCGTCCTCTCCATCTCCAGCTCGACTTCCGTGCCCCCGCCGGGCACCGAACGCAGCCGGGCACTGCCGCCGTTGCGCTGCATCCGGCCGATGATTGATTCTCGTACGCCCATTCTGTCCCCCGGTACGGAATCCAGATCGAATCCGGGACCGCGGTCGCGGACCGAGACGAAGACCGTGCGGCCCTCGACCTCCGCGAAGACCTGGACGGCGCCGCCCTCGCCACCGTACTTGGCGGCGTTGACCATGGCCTCACGTGCGGCCTGCATCTGTGCGGTCAGCTTCTCGTCGAGCGGGCAGTCGCCGACGACGACGACCTCCAGCGGGACGCCGTGCTTGTCCTCGACCTCGGCGGCGGCGCGTTTGACGGCCTCGGCCAGGGTCTCGGGCTCGTCGTCCTCGTCCTTGCCGGTGCCCTCGGGGTTGTACAGCCAGTTGCGGAGCTCGCGTTCCTGGGCGCGGGCCAGCCGGCGGACCTCGCCCGCGTCCTCCGCGTTGCGCTGGATCAGGGTGAGGGTGTGCAGCACCGAGTCGTGCACATGGGCGGCGACCTCGGCCCGTTCCTGGGCCCTGATGCGCATGAGGCGTTCCTCGGAGAGGTCCTGGGTCATGCGTACGAGATAGGGGCCGGCCAGCAGGGCGATGCCGGTGAGCACGGCGATGGCCGCGGTGAGGACGTTGCCCAGCTGGGCGGCGGAGCCGCGTACCACCATGAAGCCGGCCAGGCCGAGGCCGACCAGGGCGACCCCGGCGAGGCCCCGGGCCAGGTGCAGGACGCGGCGGCGGCTGCCGACCTCCATCCAGCGGGCCCGGCGGGCGTTGTCGGCCTGCCGCCACACCAGGACGGAGCCGGCGCCGATGAGCAGGGTGGGCCAGATGTAGCGGTCGGCCTTGCTGCCCATGTCGACGTTGCCGACGAAGATCATGGCGCCGATGAGCAGCGCGAGGAGCGCGAAGACCTGGCCCTTGTCGGGTTTGCGGAGCCGGCGCCTGCCGTCGGGGGCGGTCTCGAAGACGGACCGCGGGGTGTCCACACCGCCGACGCCGAGCGGGACGACGATCCAGAACACGGCGTACAGGAGCGCGCCGAGGCCGTCCGCGAAGAACAGTCCGAGGAAGACGAACCGCACCCAGGCGACCGGCAGCCCGAGGTGTCCGGCGAGACCGCGTGCGACGCCGCCGAGCAGCCGCCCGTCGGCGCTGCGGTACAGCTTGCGCTGGGGCGGCTCCTCCGGATCGGGGGCGCGGGAGCTTGCGGCTCGGGTCGTGGCGGCTGGCATGACCCGATCGTCACACGTCCGTGCGGGTGATGGCATCAGGGTCGGCCCCCACTTCGACCCTGAGAGGACCCCGGGAGCGGGCCGGCGGCGGGCGGGGAGTGGGCGGCCGGGCGCCGGGCGCGGTCCGGCACGTGCCCCGTGCACGGAACCGCCCCTTCCGGGTCGGCCGGGCCAATATCAGGGATCGGCCAGGGTCGGGGCGGGTGCCGGACGGGCCCGGCGCCCGTCACCATGGAGCCATGACCGTTCCCCAGGATGCGCCGCCCGGCGTCGCGCCGCCCGCCGGGCCAGGACCGCAGCTGCGGCGCAGCTCGCGGCAGAAGGTCGTGGCCGGGGTGTGCGGCGGGCTCGGCCGGTACTGCGACGTCGATCCGGTGATCTTCCGGATCGTGCTCGGGGTGCTCTCCGTGACCGGTGGCCTCGGACTCATCTTCTACGGCTTCGCGTGGCTGCTGGTCCCGCTGGAGGGCGAGGAGGAGAACGAGGCGCGCCGGCTGCTGTCGGGCCGGGTCGAGGGTGCGTCGCTGATCGCGGTGCTGTGCGCGCTGATCGGCTGCGGTCTGTTCCTGTCCATGCTGGGCAACGGCGGCACGCTGGCGTTCGCCGCGATGCTGTCGCTCGCGGTCATCGGCTTCTCCGTCTGGACGCAGCACCGCAGGACGGCGGATCCGCAGGACCCGCTGCACCCCGCGGCCGCCCATGCCGCGTCGGACGCGCCGCCCGAGGTGAAGGCGCCGCCGACCCCGTCCGGCCCGTCCTGGTGGCGGGACCCGATCGTGAAGGACGGGACGACGGGGCCGGTGGGGCCCGGCTATCTGTGGGGGCCGCCGGACGCCGTGCTGGACGGCCGGGCGGCGGACGGGCGCGGGGCGAAGGCCGATGCCCCGGTCCGCGCGCCGCAGCGGTCGCGGGAGATCCGGGGGCCCCGGTCCATCGGCGGGGCCGTGTTCGTGAACGCGCTGGTGGCGGCCGGGGTCGGCACGGGGGTGAGCTGGGACTCCCACCCGCTCGGCGTGAGTCTGCAGATCGGGCTGGCCGCCGCGCTCGCGGTGTTCGGGGCCGGAATGCTGATCAGTGCCTTCGTCGGCCGGACCGGTTTCGGCACGCTCCTGATGGCGATGATCACGGCGGGTCTGCTCGCGGGTGCGTCCGTCCTGCCCAGGGACATCACCACGCACTGGGTGCGTGAGGAGTGGCGGCCGGCGTCGGCCGCCGCGGTGCAGCCCCGCTACCAGCTGGGCTCCGGGGAGGCGAGGCTGGACCTCACCCGGGTCGCCGTCCCCGCGGGCGGCACGGTGGGGACCGAGGTGGAGGTCGGTGCGGGCCGGGTCGTCGTGCGCGTACCGAAGGACGTCACCGTGAAGCTCCACGCGCGGGCCGGGCTCGGCGACATCACCCTGCCGGGCGACCCGCGTCGGGGTGATGTCGACATCAGCCCCTCGCAGAACGAGCACAGGACGCTGCCGCCCGCCGCGGGCGGCAGGCCCGCCGGCACGCTCGAGCTGGATCTGGAAGTCGGCATCGGACAGGTGGAGGTCAGCCGTGGCGCGTCATGAGTTCCGGCCCGGACGGGCGGTCGCGGGTCTGGTGATGCTGACCCTGGCCGCCGGCTACGGGGCCGATGCGGCGGGCCTGTGGGACGCGTCGTGGGTCTTCTTCGTCCCGGTCTTCGTGGGCGGGCTCTGGCTGGCCGCCACCGTGACCTGGGTGGCCTACCGGATCCGTCGCCGGCGAGCCGCGAGAACGGCGTCCGCGGAGAACGACGCCGCGCCGCCGAGCACCAGCGGCAGCCAGGCCATGAGGTAGATCAGGTCGTTGCCGAGGTAGTACGGCGAGACCTGCCAGCTGACGGTCAGCCACAGGCTCAGCGAGATCAGCGCCCCGCCGAGCGCGGCGAGCCTGGTCCACAGGCCCAGGAGAGTGCCGATGCCGACGGCGAGCTCACCGAAGGCGATGGCGTACCCGAAGCCGGACGGGCTCTTCAGCGCGAGGTCGACGAGGGCCGGGATGGCGGCGGAGTCACGGACGGCGTTCATCTGATCGCCGATCGATCCCGGACCGGTGGCGTGGAAGAAGGCGCTGTCCGTCAGTTTGTCGAGCGCGGCGTAGATGAAGGTGACCCCGAGGAAGATCCGCAACGGCAGCAGGGCGTGCTCCCGCGCCAGCTCCCCCAGGCTCCTGGCCTCGCCCAGACCGCGCCCGTTCGTGCCGTACCCGTGCATGGTTCTCCCGCCTTCCGCAGCCCTGTCGCCGGACCACCGGGGTCCGCTCGCGGAGCCATTCGACCCTCGCCGGACCGTTCGATCCGTCACCAGACGATACGTACGCGACGAACGCGCTGCTCACCAGGTGTACGAAAGAGTTCGTGGGCGTGCCGGACCGGCGATTCTGTGCGGTTCAGTCCGTGACGTCGATCTCGACGCGGTTCGACTCGGTCCCCGCGGCCGTCACCACCTGCACCTGGACCACCCCGGGCTCCACCTCCACCGGTACCGGCACGGTCAGCACGGAATCGGTCGGGTTGGCGAAGCCCCCGGAGACCGGGATCAGCGGGACATGGACGTGGACGGAGCCGATCCGCACGACGAGGCGGGCCAGCCGGTCCGGGGCCCCCGCGCCGGGCGGCACGAATCCCGCGCCGCGGATCTCGATGTCGTCGCCGGTGCGGATCGGCGCGTCCAGGTCGCCGGCCTCGCGGGCCCGGACGACCGACAGGACCACCGGCCGGCCGCCCTCGGTGTACTTCCCGGCGAAGTAGGCCGCCGCCGACACGGCCACCAGCAGGGCGAGCCCCCACGGCAGATCGGGCAGCTGCTCGGGCCGGCGGGCGAGGCGGACCGCGGCGAAGACCACGGCGACGGTGGACACCAGGACGTACTGCACATCGGTGAAGCCGCCGCGCCCGGAGTCGTCGGTGAGCAGATCGGCGGCGCGCGGCCGGTCCGCCCGCAGCTTCTGGACCCGCCCGGACAGCACCCGTACGCTCACCACCCGCCGCACGGTCACCGCGATGGCGCACACCAGCGCCAGCACGCTCACCACACCGGCGCCGCGCGCCAGGTCCAGGCCCTCGATCAGCGCGTCGCGCTGTGCGTGGCCGGAGGCGCCGGCCAGCTGGAGCGCGAGGACCAGTACGGAGAAGACGGCGAGCAGCACCCAGGAGGCGGCGACCGCACGGGAGGTGGAGAGCCGGTTGTCCTCGCCGATCAGCGGGGCGAGGAGCCCGCCCCGCGCCCGGTGGACGTGTGCGGCGGCGGTCAGCAGTCCCGCGGTGACGAGTCCGGCGACCAGGCCCGCGGTACGGGCGTGGCTCCAGCCGGCCCCGATGGCGGTGGCGGCCTCGGCGACGGCCAGCACGGCGACGGCGCCCCAGACGATGACCAGGGTGCGCTGCCACACCCGGTACAGCCAGGCGTCACCGGCCTCGCGGCCGCGGTCGGCGACGGCGCGCGCGGACTGCGTCAGCTCGTCCGACACCCACTGCCGGGTCGCGGAGGCGGACTGGGCCACCCCGGTGGGCAGCCCCTGGCCCGCGGCGAGTTCGTCCCGCTTGGCCAGGAAGGCGGCCACCGCGCGCCGGTGTCCCTGGCGTGCTCCGTGCGGGCAGTCGCCGCAGGTGCAGCCTCCGCCGTGCGCGCCCTGTCGTGCCTCGTCCAACGCCACGGAGAACGCCGCCCTTTCCCACCCCGGTACAGCTGCCGGTCAACCCAACTCAGCTGTGATTGCTGCGAATTGTGCCGTACGGGACGGGCCGCTCCCGCATCGGGTCACACCGGACGGGCAGGTTCGTCAGAACGTTCGAGAGATCCGGCGCCACAGCGGCTGGTAGTTGATCCAGGCGACCAGGTCGCTGCCGAGCTGTTCACGGGTGGTGACCGCGTCGCGGTGCTCGATCAGCACCGGCTTCCCGGCGGCCCGCGCGGCCAGCTGGACCTGGCAGGACCGCTCCATCGCGAGGAACCACCAGGCGGCCGCGTCCACCGAGTCGCCCACGGTCAGCAGTCCGTGATTGCGCAGCACGATCGCCTTGCGGGCGCCGAGCGCGGCCGCGATCCGCCGCCCCTCGTCCTCGTCCACCACGACCCCGGTGTACGCGTCGTAGAGGGCGTGGTCCTCGTAGAAGGCACAGGAATCCTGGGTGATCGGTTCGATGAGCTCGCCCAGCGCGGCCAGCGCCCTGCCGTGCACGGAGTGGGTGTGCGCGACGGCGACGACGTCCGGGCGGGCCCGGTGCACCTGCGCGTGGACGGCGAACGCGGCCTGGTTGACGTGGTGGCTCCCCTCGACGACCTGGCCCTCGCCGTTGACCAGGATCAGCTCGTCCGGCCGCAGCCCTTCGAAGGGGGCGCCGAAGGGGTTGACCCAGAAGCAGTCGGTGAATTCCGGGTCGCGTGCCGTGATGTGCCCGGAGACGCCGTCCTCGTACCCGTACTCCCCGAACAGCCGCAGCGCCCCGGCCAGGCGTTCCTTGCGGTACGCGCGCTCCTCGTCCGCGGAGGCGTGGACGGGCGGCATGGCGAAGTGGAGCTGGTCCACGGGTACGGGTGTGGGCTCGGGCATGGCGTCTCCTCGGGGCTCCCGGGCGTACGGGATCAGGCGTACGGGATCCGGAAGTTACCGCCGGTTGCCGCAGGTGGCCAGAGGCATCGGGGATCGATTCGGGGCGGGGCTGCGGGCCGGGGCCCGTTCCGGGGCCGGAACACGGCGATGCCGCCGCCCGGAGAACGGGCGACGGCATCATCGGCACCGGTACGGGCCGGCGGGGCTCAGCGGGAGGTCACTCCCACTCGATGGTCCCCGGCGGCTTGCTCGTCACGTCGAGCACCACGCGGTTGACGTCGGCGACCTCGTTGGTGATGCGGGTGGAGATCTTGGCGAGGGTCTCGTACGGCAGTCGCGACCAGTCCGCCGTCATGGCGTCCTCGGAGGAGACCGGGCGCAGCACGATCGGGTGGCCGTAGGTGCGGCCGTCGCCCTGGACGCCGACGCTACGGACGTCCGCGAGCAGGACCACCGGGCACTGCCAGATGTCACGGTCCAGGCCGGCCGCGGTCAGCTCCTCGCGGGCGATGGCGTCGGCCTCGCGCAGCAGGTCGAGCCGGTCCTTGGTGACCTCGCCGACGATCCGGATACCGAGGCCGGGGCCGGGGAAGGGCTGGCGCTGGACGATCTCCTCCGGCAGGCCGAGCTCCTGGCCGACCATCCGGACCTCGTCCTTGAACAGCTGGCGCAGCGGCTCGACGAGCTCGAACTCGATGTCGTCGGGGAGACCGCCGACGTTGTGGTGCGACTTGATGTTGGCGGTGCCGGTGCCGCCGCCGGACTCGACGACGTCCGGGTAGAGCGTGCCCTGGACGAGGAAGGCGACCTCGGGGCCGTCCTCCTGGAGGATCTCCAGCTGGGCCTGCTCGAAGACGCGGATGAACTCGCGGCCGATGATCTTCCGCTTCTGCTCCGGGTCGGACACGCCGGCCAGGGCGTCGAGGAAGCGCTTCTCCGCGTCGACGACCTTCAGCTTCGCCCCGGTCGCGGCGACGAAGTCCTTCTCGACCTGCGCGGTCTCGCCCTTGCGCATCAGCCCGTGGTCGACGTACACACAGGTCAGCTGGGAGCCGATGGCCTTCTGTACGAGGGCTGCGGCAACGGCCGAGTCCACTCCGCCGGAGAGGCCGCAGATGGCGCGCTTGGTGCCGACCTGTTCGCGGATGAGGGCGATCTGCTCCTCGACGACGTTGGTGGTCGTCCAGGTCGGCTCGATGCCGGCGCCGCGGTAGAGGAAGTGCTCCAGGACCTGCTGGCCGTGCGTGGAGTGCAGGACCTCCGGGTGGTACTGGACGCCGTAGAGCTTCTTCTCGTCGTTCTCGAAGGCGGCGACCGGGACGACGTCCGTGGACGCGGTGACGGTGAAGCCCTCGGGAGCGGCGGAACAGGCGTCGCCGTGCGACATCCACACCGACTGGTCGGCCGGCGTGCCCTCGAAGAGGGTGGAGCCGGTCTTGGAGACGGTGAGCGCGGTACGGCCGTACTCGCGGGCACCGTTGTCGTCGACGGTCCCGCCGAGCGTGGTCGCCATCAGCTGGAAGCCGTAGCACATGCCGAAGACGGGGACCCCGGCCTCGAACAGCGCACGGTCGAGCGAGGGCGCGCCCTCGGCGTACACCGAGGACGGTCCGCCGGACAGGATGATCGCGCGCGGGTTCCTGGCCAGCATCTCGGCCACCGGCATCGTGGACGGCACGATCTCGCTGTAGACCCGGGCCTCACGGACCCTTCGGGCGATGAGCTGGGCGTACTGCGCGCCGAAGTCGACAACGAGGACCACGTCGGTGGTGGTGTCGGGGGCGGCGGGGGGTGCTGCTGGCACGGGGCGGCCTTCCGGCGGTGGAGAGGGGGTCGGTTCTTCCGATTCTACCGGCGGCCGCGGGCACCCCTCGTCGCGACGGCCGCGGCGCACGGGGACACCCCTCGTCGTCCAGGGACGCGCGCGGCCGTCTCACCATCCGGGCCCGGCGTCGGCCCGGGTCCGTCGCGGGTCCATACTGTCCCCATGCGTCAGCACACGACCTTCGTCTTTACCTATGGCACCCGGCCCGCCGGCTGCCATGGTCGTGCTGCTTGAGCAACTGACAAGCAACGTTCCAGGCGCCCCGGGCCGACAGGCCCGGGGCGTTCTGGCGTTCCGGGCCCGGTCGGCCCCCGGGGAGCCGCACCCCACCACCGGGAGACCCGCCATGAGCAGCACCGCAACCGCCAGGCCCGCCGCCGCCAGGACCGCCACCGAGGTGACCGGCGCGCACACCGACGAGGCCGCGTCCCTGATCGCGGACGCACGGGCGCGCATCGACACCCTCGACGACCGGATCATCGGGCTCGTCCAGGAGCGGATGGCCGTGTCCACGGTCATCCAGGAGGCCCGGATCACCTCCGGCGGCCGCCGGGTGAATCTCTCCCGCGAGATGGAGATCCTGGGCCAGTACCGGGACGCGCTGGGCAAGCCCGGCACCTCGCTCGCGATGACCCTGCTGGAGCTGTGCCGCGGCCGTGTGTGACCCGCCGCAGGTCAGGCGCCGCAAGGGGCCTCAGGGCTGTACGGGCGTATCCCAGTTCGGGCGGACTCTCACCCGTACGGCGCGTGACCGCGTCCCGCGCGGCTTCGTTGGTCCCGGTGTCCGTGCCAGCCAGGGGCGGCTTTGGGAAGAAGAAACCACGCGTGGCTCCGCCGGGGCGTGTGGCGTACTGCATGTACGCCGTGGGACCGCGCACCGGCGTGCGTGACCGGTCGGCAGGGGACAGCAGCCCGGTCACCTCAGAAAGGCAGGCTTTGGGGACGCCCGGAGCCTGCCGTGTCCAAGGGCCCGTGGGCCGGTCATCCGGTCCACGGGCCCTTGTGCGTTCCCGCTGCGGGATTCCGGTTCACGGACCCTTGCGCGTTCCCGCTGCGGGACACGGCCGGCCTCCGGGCTCCGGGCCTCGCCCGGACTCCGGGCCTCGGTTACCGGCCGGTCCGCCGCCCTGCCGTCACGTACAGCACACCGCCCGCCAGCAGGGCCGCCGCGGCGGCGCCCGCGGCCGTGAGTGCGCCCGTGCCGGTGGCGGCGAGACGGCCGCCGGTTCCCCCGCCGGTCGAGCCGCCCGCCCCCGTGGAGCCGGCCGAGCCCGTCGAAGCCGAGCCGCCGGCGGTGGTGGACGGGCCTCCGGTGGCGCCGGACGTGGTGGCCCCCGAGTCCCCTGAGCCACCCGAGTCCCCGGAACCGCCGGCGCTCCCGGAGCCGCCCGTCGCCCCGGAGCCGTCCGCGTTCAGGACGAGGGAGGCGGTGTTGTTCCTCCGGTCCGGGTCGAACGGCAGCAGCGGGTCCCGCGACCGCACGCCGCGTACCTCGACCGCTCCCGAGGACCCCGCGACGGCCTCGACGATCTTCAGGCCGAAACGCAGCGCGAAGTCCGCGTCCTCGCGGACGGCCATCGAGGTCGCGCACAGATAGCGCGGGGCGCCGGCCTGCTGCTCGCGGTACTGCGCGTCGGCCGTCACGCCCCGGCAGCCGTCGGGCCATTCGGTGACCGAGGCGCCCTCGGGGACGGTGAAGTCGACCGTGGCGACGGGCTCGCCCGAGCGGAGGTTGCCGATCCAGGCGGGTCCGTCGTTGCGGAAGCCGATGTCGGCCTCCACGGTGCTGCCCGGCAGGCCGTCCGCCGAGTCGCCGTACGCGGTGAAGTCGGCGGTGTTCGCGGTGGTGAAGTCGGTCTCCTGCTGGTTGTCGGCGGGGTCGAGATCGGCGGAGCGGGTGGCCGGGAGTTCCCTGAGCGTGAGCACGTTCCCCTTGCTGCCCGGGGTGGAACGCGCACCGGCCCGCCCGGCGCCGCGCGACGCGGGGCCGCCCTCCTCGATGCGGTAGACGAACGTGTCCCGGTAGGCGCGCCGGTTGGCCCTGAGCGTCAGCGGTTCGGCGAGCGCGTACGTGGCGCCCGCGTCGAAGCCGCCCTCGACCTCGCAGAGCGCGGTGGTCCAGACCCGGACGCCCTGGCCGGCGTCGCCCTCGCTGTAGGCGCAGTTCTCGTACCGCTCGGTGAACTCGATGCCGCGCGTGTACATGAGGGTGAGCAGGACGCCGTCGGCGGCGCGGGTGCCGTTGTTGCTGAAGGCGAGCGGGACGGGCTGTGTCTCGCCGGTCCTCATCTCCTGCTTCAGCGGGGCCCGCTTCATCTCCAGGTCGGGGCCGCCGACACCGACCCGGGTGGTGAACGGGGTGAAGGCCGCGCCGTCCGCCGCGCCGGTGACCCTGATGGTGCCGGAGTCCCCGTCCCTGCTGCCCTCGGCGGCGGTGAGGCGGAGTCCGGGCAGCGGGCTCGTCCCGGGCGGTATGCCCGCGCCGTGGCAGACACCGGTGGTGCCGGTGATCTCGCAGTCCGCGCCGCCCTCCGTACCGAAGACGGCGTCGGCGACGCCCGCGATCCCGCCGAGGTCGAACGTCACGGTGTACTCGCCCTCGAAGCCGCCGTGTTCCTCGTCCCGGGACGGGTTGTCGACGGTGATCGCGACGGAGGTCCGCTGCGGGTTCCCGCCCGCCGGGTAGGGGCGCAGGGCGGTCTCGGCGGGGCCCGAGAAGCCCAGGACGGGGCCGGCGGCCCGGGCCGGGGTGGTCAGGACGAGCGATCCGGCAGCCAGCAGGCCGGCGGCGGCGAGACTGCCCGCGGCGCGGCGCAGGGCGGCTCTCGGGGTCGTGCTTCTCATCGCGGGGCCTTCTGGGGGTCGGTGGGAACTGTGCGGCTGCTGTGACAGCGATACGAGTTCGACCCCGGGACCTCACGAACAGTTGCGCGGGCCCAGGTCACGGATTGAGTACGGCACGGCGTACGGCACGACGAAAGCGCCGAACCGGAACGTGACCGGCATCACATAAAGATTATGTGAACCGGAGGACAACCATCCGGACTCCTTGCAGGTCATGCATGCGGAACCACCGGTCACACCCGTAACACGGCTTCACCGGTAGAGCGTGAGGGGCTGCACTCGGAGGGGGGTGCAGCCCCTTCTGCTGTCCCGGCCCGTACGGGCCTGTCCGCCTCTACTCCGTCTTCGTGGCCTTCTTCGGCGGCACCGCCGGCATCCCCAGGAACGGCAGCCTCAGCGCGCCGAACGCCTCCTTCGGGACGGCCGGCGCCTGCGGCTCGACCGCCGACAGCCGCTCGTACGCCTCGCCGGGCGCCGGGCGCAGGTCCTGCTCGCCCTTGTTGGGCCAGAAGGACATGGCCCGTTCCGCCTGCGCGGTGATCGTCAGCGACGGGTTGACGCCCAGGTTGGCGGAGACCGCGGAACCGTCGACGACCGAGATGCCCGGGTGGCCGAACAGCCGGTGGTACGGGTCGATGACCCCGTCCTCGGCGCTCGCGCCGATCGGGCAGCCGCCGAGGAAGTGCGCGGTGAGCGGGGTGCCCATCAGCTCGCCGATGTTGGAGCCCGCGAAGCCGTTGATCTCGGCGGCGAGCAGCGTCGCGCTCTGCGTCGCCTCGGCGATCTGCGTCGGGTTGGGCGCGCCGTGGCCCTGACGGGCGGTGAGCAGGCCCTTTCCTATGCCGCTGGGCTTGCGGTACGCGGTCAGGGAGTTGTCCAGCGACTGCATGACGAGGCCGATGATGGTCCGCTCCGACCAGCGCCGGTTGGAGAGCGAACGCAGGGCGAGCGTCGGGTGCTTGGCCATGCTGCCGAGCCAGCCCAGCACCCGGTGGGTGCCGTAGGGGACCTGGAGGACGGTCATCCCGCCCATCGCGTTGGATCCCTTGCCGTAGCGGACCGGTTCGATGTGGGTGTTCTCGTCGGGGTGGATCGACGAGGTGATGGCGACGCCCCTGGTGAAGTCGGCGTCGGTGCCGTGCTTCCGGCGGTATCGGCGGTCGGTGGTCTGCGCGCCGACGAGCCCTTCGGAGTTGGTCCGGGTCAGCTCGCCGAGCCGGGCCGAGAGCCGGGGCAGCAGCCCCCGGTCCTTCATGGTGTGCAGCAGGGTCTGGGTGCCGTACGTGCCCGCCGCCACGACCACCTTGCGCGCGCGCAGCACTGTGGGCTTGCCCTTCCTGCGGCGGTCGGTCGGCACGGTGGTGACGCGGTAGCCGCCCTCCGGGGCGTCCGTGACCGCGACGACGGACGTCATCGGGTGGATGACCGCTCCGGCCTTCTCGGCGAGGTGGAGGTAGTTCTCGTTGAGGGTGTTCTTCGCACCGTGCCGGCAGCCGGTCATGCATTCGCCGCACTCGGTGCAGGCCTTGCGGGCCGGGCCCGCGCCGCCGAAGTACGGGTCGGCGACCGTACCGCCGGGCTTCGCCCTCGCCGTGCCGTCGGCGTCCTTGCCGTCGCCGAAGAAGACGCCGACGGGGGCGAGATGGAAGGTGTCGCCGACGCCCATGACCTCGGCGGTCGCCTTCAGATGGACGTCGGACGGCGTCATCGTCGGGTTGAGCCGCACCCCGAGCATCCGCTTGGCCTGCTCGTAGTACGGCGCGAGCTCGTCCTGCCAGTCGGTGATGTGCGCCCACTGCCGGTCCTCGAAGAACGGCGCCGGGGGCACGTACAGCGTGTTGGCGTAGTTGAGCGACCCGCCGCCGACGCCCGCACCGGCCAGCACCATCACCTTGCCGAGCAGGTGCACGCGCTGGATGCCGAAGAGGCCGAGCGCGGGGGCCCAGAGGTAGTTCTTCAGGTCCCAGGAGTTCTTGGGCAGCGTGCCGGGCGTGAAGCGGCGGCCCGCCTCCAGGACGCCGACCCGGTACCCCTTCTCGGACAGCCGCAGCGCCGAGACCGCGCCGCCGAAGCCCGAACCGACGATCAGGACGTCGTAGTCGTACGCGGCGTCGTCATCGGCTCCTTCCGGATCCACGGGCTGATTCCGGGCAGGGCTGACCTGGGACATGGCTCTCCTCGGTGCGGTACGAGAAAGCTGGGCGGTACGAGAAAGCTGGGCGGGACGGGGACGGGTGACGGTCAGCGCAGGCGGAAGGCCTTCATCGCCTTGAGACTGCGGCTCATGAAGGCCGCGTACTTGGCGTCGTCCATCCCGAAGGACGGGGCGAGCGGGATCAGCCGCTGCTGGGCGACGGTCTGGGCCTCGGTGTACTTGAGGATGCCCTCGGAGCCGTGCCGGCGGCCGAGTCCGGAGTCCTTCATGCCGCCCATCGGGGACTGCACGCTGCCGTACGCCGGGGCGTAGCCCTCGTTGATGTTGACCGTGCCGGTCCGCAGCCGGGCGGCGACCTGGTGGCCGCGCCTGCCGTCCTTGGTCCAGACGCTGGAATTGAGGCCGTACGGGGTGGCGTTGGCGAGGTCGATGACCTCGTCCTCGTCGCTGAAGCGGTAGATCGAGACGACCGGTCCGAAGGTCTCCTCGCTGCACACGGCCATCGGGGCCTCGACGCCGTCGAGGATGGTCGGCTCGTAGAACAGCGGGCCGATGTCGGGGCGGGCGACGCCGCCCGCGACGAGCTTGGCGCCCTTCTCGACGGCCTCGGCGACGTGCCGGCTGACGGTCTCCAGCTGGCGCTCGCCGACGAGCGAGCCCATGTCGGCGCCGTACGCGAGGGAGTTGCCGAGCCGCATCGCCTTCGTACGGGCGGCGAACCGCTCCACGAAGTCGTCGGCGATGGACTCGTGGACGTACAGCCGCTCGATGGAGATGCAGAGCTGGCCGGCGGAGGAGAAGCAGGCGCGGACGGCGCCGGCGGCGGCCTTCTCCACGTCGGCGTCCTTGAGGACCAGCATGGCGTTCTTGCCGCCGAGTTCCAGCGAGACGCCGACGAGCCGGGCGGCGGCGCCCTGGGCGACCTCGCGGCCGGTGCGGGTGGAGCCGGTGAACGAGACGTAGTCGGCGTGCTTGACGACCTCGGGGCCGACCACGGGTCCGTCACCGAGGACGACCTGGAACACCTCGGCGGGCAGCCCGGCCTCGATGAGCAGGTCACGGGCCCACAGCGCGGTCAGCGCGGTCTCCGTGTCGGGCTTCATCACCACGGCGTTGCCGGAGACGAACGCGGGCAGCGCGTCGCCGACGGACAGCTCGAACGGGTAGTTCCACGGCGCGATCTGGCCGATGACGCCGCGCGGCTGACGCAGCTCGGTGACCTTGGTGAGGGTCGGTACGACACCGGTGTGCCGCTTCGGCTTCAGATAGGCACCGGCCTTGCGGCCGTAGTGCCGGGCGGCGACGGCGACCGCCTGCACCTCCTCGTGGGCGTGCAGGCGGGCCTTGCCGGTCTCCAGCTGGATGAGGTCGAGGACCTCGGACTGGCGGCCGATGACGAGGTCGTGGAAGCGCAGCAGCACGGCGGCCCTGGCCCGGACGGATGTCGCGGCCCAGGCGGGCTGGGCGGCACGGGCCCGCTCGAAGGCGGTGGCCACGTCCTGGGGGGTGGACTGCGGCAGATCGGCCAGCTTCTCCCCGGTGAAGGGCGTGTGGTTGGCCGTGCGGCCGGAGCCGACGACGCCACGGGTCAGCTGGGCGATCACCTCCGGAGTCACGACATCGGCGGCCGTGCGCACGCCCGCGGGCGCGGCGGCCACGGGGTTGGTGCCGACCGCGGCGGCAGGGGTGGACGTGGAGGCCTGCGAGTCCGTCATGAGGGCGAGAGTACGTCGACACCGATATTTTGGGTACCCGTGGGTAACAGCTTTTCGAGGTCCCCACAACCGTGTGCGCCACACCCGCATCGATCAAGCCAGTGGCTACTGGCGACATAAGCGCTGATCAGGGGCTACTCCATGTCGCCGTTCCGCGCCGCTGTCAGGAGGAGTGAATCTTCAGCCCCTCCGTGACCTGTTCGAAGATCTCCTCCCCGTCCTTCGCCGCCTGCCCTGCCGCGGGCATCTCGACCCGCACGTGCCAGTACGCCGCCTTCTCCGTCGGCCCGGGCGCCGCCTTCCCCGTCGGCTCGGGGATCCACAGCTCGTGGAAGCGGTGGCGGAGCGCGTTCTCGCCGGTGTCGGTGTACGCCAGGTAGTCGACGGTCATCTCGAAGCCCGTAAGTCCGTCGTGCGTGATCTTCTTGTGCGAGACGGACGCGTCCCTCATCTCCGTGGTGTCCGCGCCGCCCTGCTCGTAGTACTTCTTGAGCGCGACGGGATCCGCAGCGAGGCCGGATTCGCTGGAGTCGGTTTCGCTGGAGCCGGATTCGTCGGATCCGGTGCGGGCCCGGTGCCAGAAGTCGATGGCGAAGACCCCGCTGGGGTCACCGAACCAGACGAGGCCCTCGTCCTTCTCCTCGTTGCGCTTGTACTCCTTCGGCACGGTCACATCGGCCTGGAGCACCTCGTTCTCCGGCCTGCTCTGCCAGCCCGCCGGCAGTGTGTCGCCGGCGAACGGGTCGGCCAGGACCAGCCCGATGACGAGCACCAGAGCCAGCAGCCCGCCGCCGAGCCCGAACTGGGCCCGGCGGTTGCGGTGCAGCACCGGCGGCATCCAGCGGCTGCCGCCGTCGGCCGGACCGCCCCCGTACACGCGGGTGGCGGCGGCCGTGGCGGGCGCCGGTGCGGCGAGGGACTCCAGGGTCTGCCGGATCTCGGCCACCGATGGCCGCGCCGCGGGGTCCTTGCGCAGCAGCCGCATCACCAGCGTGCCGAAGGTGCCCATGCCGCGCGACGGCATCTGCGGTTCCGCGGACAGGACGGCCTGCAACGTCGCCGGGGTGTTCGAGCGGCGGTACGGGGAAACGCCCTCCACCGCCGCGTACAGCACGACGCCCAGCGACCACAGGTCGGACTCGGGGCCCGGCCGCCGGCCCAGCACCCGCTCCGGTGCGATGTACTCCGGCGAGCCGACGAACGCACCGGTCTCGGTGAGCCCCTGCTCGCCCTCCACCTGCGCGATGCCGAAGTCGGTGAGGACGACCCGGCCGTCGCGGCCCAGCAGGACGTTGGCGGGTTTGACGTCGCGGTGCAGCACGCCCGCGCCATGGGCGGCGGCCAGCGCGCCCAGCACGGCGAGGCCGATCCTCGACGCCTCGCGCGGATCGAGCGTGCCCTCCTGGAGCAGGTCGGCGAGCGACTGCCCGCGCACCAGCTCCATCACGATCCAGGGCTTGGCGTCCTCGATGACCACATCGTGCACGGTGACGACCGAAGGGTGCTCGATCCGGGCCGCGGCCCGCGCCTCACGCTGCATCCGGATGTGGACGATCTCGCGTTCGCGCGCGCCCAGATGGTCCGGCGCACTCGGCTCCTTCACCGCGACGTCCCGGTCGACGACCTCGTCGCGGGCCCGCCAGACCGTGCCCATGCCGCCCGCGCCCAGCCGTCCGACCAGCCGGTAGCGGCCGCCGAGGAGCCGGCCGGCGCCAGGTTCGGGCACGGCCGCTCCGTCGTCGGACCGGCCGGTCACCGCGGCTGCGTGCTCCGGAGCCACCATGTGCCGGGTGGGCGGCACGGACGGCGGTGGCGGCAGATGCGGCGGCCGGAGCGCATAGCTGGTCGGCTCGTTCGTCTGTCCCCCGTCGTACGTCATGCGTACATCCTGTCGGAGGACAACTGCGCTGACCATCCTGTCCGGGGAGCGATGACAGACCCGTGACAGTCGGCGGGCCCGGCCGGCCCCCCGGGGTCAGCCGGCATCGGCCGGCGCCTTCCAGGTGCGCAGCATCGTGGCGAACTGGTCCCGGGTGATGTCCCAGTCGTCCGCCGGTCCCGTCATGTACAGCGCGTACTCCGGGCCGGCCTCCTGCGCGTAGTACATCTGGTCGATCGCATGTCTCGGTCCGGCGCCGTCCTTCTCGGTCCAGGTGAACTCCCAGATGGACCCGGGGCAGTCGCGGTAGACGTTGCTGTTCAGCTCCAGGCGCCGGTAGTCGGGCAGCCGCTTGCTCAGCTTCGTCTCCAGGTCCTCCATGTGCGTGTACGAGTCCGCGAAGTCGGGTGCCGGGTCGGCGCTGAAGCGGAAGTAGTGCACACCGTCGTCCGGGGTGTAGTCGATGTTGGTGCCGTCCACCCGGCGCTCCCAGCCGACCGGCATGAGGATGCTGAACCCGGCGGGATCCTCCACCCGCCGCCAGCCGTCCGGTACGCCCGGCGTCGCCTGGCCCCGCGAGGGCTTCGGGGTGGGGGTCGCACTGACCGTCCCCGGCGACCGGCTCCCGTGGGAGGCCGTGCCGCCTGCCCCGGTGCCGGTGCGGCCGTCATCCGTGCGGTTCCCGTACATCATCGCGGCGATGCCCCCGCCGCCGCCGACCAGCGCCGCCAGGGCGATGACCAGGAGCGTGGTCCGCCAGCGGCTGCGCCGGGGCACCGGCAGGGAACCGGGCGCGGTCGCGTCCGGTCCGGGATAGGGCAGTTGGGCCGTGCCGCCGGACGGGCCGTCGGGGCCCACCGTGAGCATCAACTCCTCGGGGACGCGCTGCGTCGGGACGTACGCCTGGGCCGCCCGGGGCTCGCGCCCCTCCATGGCCTCCAGCAGCATCCGTTCCGTCTCACCGGCCGACGGCCGGTCCTCCGGCTCCTTGCGGAGCAGCGCGGTGATGACGGGGGCGAGCACCCCGGCCAGCACGGGCGCCGGCGGTTCCTCGGTGACGACGGCCTGCATCGTCGATATCGGGGAGGTGCGGCGGAACGGCGAGCGTCCCTCGACCGCGGTGTACAGCGTGGCACCCAGCGACCACAGGTCGGATGCCGGACCGGGGTCGCCACCGCGTACCCGTTCGGGCGCCAGGTAGTCGATGGAGCCGACCAGTTCACCGGTCCTGGTGATGGTCGAGTCGCCCTCTATCGCCGCGATCCCGAAGTCGGTGAGCAGCACCCGGCCGTCCCGGGCGAGCAGGACGTTGCCCGGCTTCACGTCCCGGTGCAGCACCCCGGCACTGTGCGCGGCGCGCAGGGCGCCCAGTACATGGAGGCCGATCCGCGCGGCCTCGCGCGGTTCGATCTCGCCGGATTCCTTGGCCTGGTCGGCGAGTGACGGTCCGTCGACGTACTGCATGACGATCCACGGCCGGTGGTCGTACTCGATGACGTCGTGGACGGTGACCACGCCGGGGTGCGTGATGCGGGCTGCGGCGCGGGCCTCCTTCTGGGTCCGGGCGTGCAGCACGACCCGGTCCGCCTCGGCGACGTACAGCCCGGCGGTCAGTTCCTTGACGGCGACGGTGCGGTGCAGCACCTCGTCGTGGGCGCGCCAGACCTTGCCCATGCCGCCGCGCCCGAGGACTTCGCCGAGCCGGTACCTTCCGGCCAACAGCAGTCCCGCGTCCGTGCCCTGTGATCGATCCACGTGTCCCCGCCCCGTTGCTTCGGATGACAGGTTACGGAGAGGACGTGCGGCCACGGAACCTCGCACCGCTCACGAGATCGCACTGTGATGCTTGTCGCTCCCCGGGATCGCGCCCGGTTGAGTCGCTTCGATTCAGTGCGTCACGCGGTAGGAGAGGCTGGCCTGTTGGTAGATATCGGTCACCTTGTCGCGCTGGTCCTGCGGGCCGATGACCTGGAGGATGTGGTAGCGGCCGTCGACGAGCATCACGAGGTTGCGGACGTAGACATTCCGCCCGTTGCCGTCCTTCCAGGTGAACTGGCCCTCCGCCATGGCCTGCCGGCCGACGTCGGTGCGGCGCATACCGGTCGCCGTGGCCCAGCTGGAGTCGCGGAACGGCTTCAACTCCGGTTCCTTGTCCCGCTGGTAGTCGAGCGGGTCGCTGCCGTTGGCCTTGGCGGTGTCGCGTCCGGGGACGATCAGCACGCTGAATCCGCCGTCGCCGTACCGGATCTGCCCCTGCGCGTTGGCGGGCACGCGCGCCCAGCCCTTGGGGACGCCGACCTCGAAGCCCCCGGCGTCCTTGCGCAGCGTGTACCCGGCCGCCAGGGCGACGGCGGAGCGGCTGGTCTGCGGCCGCTGCGCACCGGAGGACCCGGACGGTGCAGGTTGCCCGGAGCCGTCGTCCGGCCCGGGGCCGGGGGCTCCGGACGTGGTGCGGGAGGGGCTCGCGCCCGCGCCGGACGGCGAAGTGGACTTCGGCATGAACATCACGGCGTACACGACCGCGGCGACGAGCAGCAGCAGGATCAGGACGAGCAGCAGCCGGCCCAGCCGTCGTGGCGCGCGCTCCCCGCCCTGCTGCGGACGGGGCGGGGTGCGCAGCGCCTTGGGGCCCTTGGGCTCGCGCGGCGCCCTGAGCCGGGGCTCATGGCGTGTGACGGGCGCCCGCTCCGCGGGTTCCGGCCGCTCCCCGGTCTGGCGGTGCCGGCCGTGTGCCGCCCCGCCGCGGCGGCCGCGGCGCTTGCGGACGAGCTCGCCCCGGCGGCGCACGACGGGCAGCCGTGCGGTGTCGGCGGCGGGCAGCGTCACGACGTCGAGACCGGCCTCCGGCTCGGGCGCCGACCGGATGAGGGAGCGCAGCCAGCCGCGCAGCTCCTCGAAGTCCGGGCGTTCGGTGGGGTCCTGGCGCAGCAGCGACTCGACGACGGGGCGCAGCGGCCCGCACTCCTCGGCGAAGGCGGGCGGCTCGCCGCAGACCATCTGGACGAGCTCGGCGGCATTCTCCTCCGGGTACGGGGCGTGGCCCTGGACCGCGCGGTAGAGCAGGGCGCCGAGCGCCCAGAGGTCGGTGGAGGGGCCGATGGGCGGCGCCAGCTGCCAGTTCTCGTGGACCGGTCCGGCCTGCTCGGGCGCCCAGCGCTCGGTGACCGCGCCGACGACGGCGATCCGGGCCTGCCGCGCGCGCTCGGCGGCGAGGGTGGTGGCGGGACCACGGTAGGCCGATGCCTCGGGGCTCCCTGCGACGATCTCGTCCCAACGCCCCGACGAGGTCTCCCGGCTGCCGGCGGGAAGCTCCGGGCGCGCGGCCGGGGGCGTCCCCAGCCGGCGGGAGTCGGCGCGCAGGGCGTCCTCGCTGGAGCCCCCGGCGGACACCGGGCGCCCGAAGCCGGGGCCGTCGTCCCAGGAACCGGTCAGATGCAGCCGTCGGGGCGGAGTCTGACCGCCGGTGTCACCGCCGGTGTCGCCGCCCGTGTCACCGTCGTCGTCCTCGTCGTCGTACGGGTCCTCGTCGTCGTAGGGGTGGGCGTAGGGATCCGGCGCGTCCGGCGTGCTTCCCCAGCCGCCGGGGCGCTGGAGGGGCAGGGTGCCGGCGTCCTGCGCCTCGTCCGTACCGGCCCGGCGCTCGTCCTCGCTGATGCGGGCGGCGGCACGGGCCCCCGCGCGGTACGCGGCGATGGCGCCGGCCCGTGCGGCCCGCGCCTGTGCGGCGCCGTCGGCGTCGGGGGCGGGCACGGTGGTGGGCGGCAGGGCCGCGGGCGGTGCCGGCCGGCGCACGGACTCGAGCTCGCCGCCGCCGTAGGGCCTCGGCGGGCCGTCCCCGGTCGCCGGCTCGAGCGCCGCGGGCCCGCGCGAGCCGGGCACCTGCCCGTACGGGTCCACGGACCGCCCGTACGGCTCCACGGGCCCCGCCTCGGCCTCGGGCGGCACGTACGGGCCCGTGGGCCCGGACTCGACCGCGGGCCTGCCGTAGGTCTCCTCGCCGTCCGCGTCGTCGTCGGGGCGCGGCACCGGCACGTATCCGCAGAGCGCCTCCTCCGCCGCCCCGGCCGCCAGGCCGGTCAGCACGACGCGTCCGTCGTCGCAGATGAGCACCGTGCGCACGGTGATGTTGCGATGGGTCCAGCCGTGGGCGTGCAGAACACGCAGCGCCGTCAGGACGTCGGAGCCGATCTCGGCGGCCCGGTACGGATTGAGCGGGCGCTCCGCGAGCAGGGCCGCCAGCGGGCGGGAGGCGACCAGTTCGCTCACGATCCAGAGCGAGCCGGCCTCGGCGAACACGTCGAAGACCTGGTCGAGGCGTGGATGGTCGGGTACCTGGGCGGCCGCCTGGGCGGCCTCGATGGCGCGCCGCACGGCCGGCTCGGTGGACCGCCGCACCGTGCGCCCGCCCGTCCGCCGGACCGGCGCGGGCCCGCCGTCGGCGTCGAGCACCTCCGCGTCCAGGACCTCGGGCAACGGCACCTGCCGGACCAGGACTTCCTGTCCGCTGTACGTGTCGAAGGCGCGGGTCTCGACCAGTTCGTACGCGTCGGACGGAGGCAGCGGAAGGCGGTAGCGGTCGGCAAGCACCCGACCCGCATAGTCGTCCACGACGCCTCCCCAGAGCGCGCTGTCCCCCGGCCACGTACACCGTATGAATCCGTCAATTGCGGTCATTTGCCGCGTAATTGACTGGCGGTTCCGGCTGCGTACGGTCTTCGAGCTCTCACAATACGTGGCAAGCGGCGGCCGCGCGGCCGGGTCGGCGCAACCCGGCCCGGCGGCCGCCGTCAGTCGAGCGGCTTGAAGGTCTCGAACGCCGTCGTGCGCAGCGTCCGGCACTCCTCGTCGTCCCAGGCGCCGGCCTTGCAGCTGATCATGATCGCGTAGCCGTGGCCGGCGTCGACCTTGAAGCCGCGGTTGAGCACCCGGACCCGCTGGCCCTGCTGTGTGCGCTCGAACTGCCAGTCGGCGACGGTCGGGTAGCCGTTGTACTCGACCTCCTTTATGCCGAGGTGACGGTAGGCCGTACTGGAGGCCGCGACGCCGCCCCTGGCGGAGTTCCAGGCCGCGGCCGCGTCCGAGCCGGGCGAGCCGGTGTAGTCGATCTGCACCCGGGGGAAGCCGCCGCTGACGTTGTATATCGCGCCGGCGTTCTGACCCGAGGTCTTGTCGAACCGGAAGCCCTTGGGCAGCGCCACGGAGAAGTGGAACCCCTTGTTGGTGACCGTCCGGTAGCCGGCGGGCAGGGCGTCGCCGGACTTGTCGCCCGGCTTGTCACCCTTGGAGCCGGCCGCCTTGCCCGAGTCGCCGTCCTCGCCCTTGCCCTTGTTCTCGTCCTCGCCCTTGTTCCCGTCCTGGTTCTTGCCGCTGCCGCCCTGTCCGGTGGCGGACGGGTCCGCGGAACCGCTGCCCGCCGATGAGCCGGCGGACGAACGGTTCTCGTTCCTGACGGCGCCGTCGTCGCCCTTGTCGTCCCCGCCGAGCGTGAGCGCGAGCACCGTGCCGAGCACGGCGAGCACGATGACACCCGCGATGACCGCCAGGGTGCGGCGCGGCACCACGTCCGTGAGGGACGCCCGGGGCGGCGTGACCGGCGAGGTCGCCGGGCGCTGCGGCGGTACGGAGCCGGAGGCTGCGGCCGTCGCGGCGGGCCGGGCCGGAGCGGGCGGCGCGGCGGCGGAGGAGGCCACCGACGCGCCGGCCGCGGGCGCCGCCTTCGCGTTGCGTACGGAGCGGAGCGCCCCGCGCAGCCGGTCACGGGTGCCCTCGCCCGCCTCGGCGGACTTCGACGCGGACTTGGCCGGTGCGTCGGCGACGTTCGTGGGCAGCGCCATCACCTGGGTGGCTTCCGCCGGCGGCACCGGACGCTCCGGCTTTTCGAGAGCGGTGATCACGTCGTTGAGCAGTGCGCGCGCGCCCGCGTCGTCGAGCCGCTGCTCGGGGTCCCGGGCGAGCAGCCCGTAGATGACCTCCTCCAGCGGGCCCGCGTTCTTCGGCGGGTCGAGCGGCTCGGTCATCACGGCGGTCAGGGTCGCGATGGCCGACCCCTTGTCGTACGGCGGGCAGCCCTCGACGCTCGCGTACAGCAGTCCGCCGAGCGACCACAGGTCGGCGGGCGGTCCCGGCTTGTGCCCGCGGGCCCGCTCCGGCGAGATGTACGAGGGGGCGCCGACGAGCATCCCGGTGGAGGTGACGGACGGGTCGCCCTCGACCTGGGCGATCCCGAAGTCGGTCAGCACGACCCGGCCGTCCTCGGCGATCAGCACGTTGGACGGCTTCACATCGCGGTGCAGGATGCCCTCGCGGTGCGCCGAGCGCAGCACGTCGAGGATGGCCAGACCGACCTCGGCCGCGCGCTTCGGCGTCAGGACGCCGTCCTCGCGCACCGCCTCGGCCAGCGACTTGCCCTCGATGAGTTCCATGACGATCCACGGCCGGTCGTCCTCGTCCACGACGTCGTAGACCGTGACCGCGCCGTTGTTGCGGATGCGGGCGATCGCCTTGGCCTCACGCAGTGTGCGCGTGATGAGACGGCGCTTCTCGTCGTCGTCGATGGCCGTCGGGAACCGCAGTTCCTTGACCGCGACCGTGCGGCCCAGCGTCTCGTCGACGGCGCGGTGGACCGTGCCCATACCGCCCCGGCCGAGCACCTCCCCGAGCCGGTACCGCCCCGCGAGGAGACGTCCGTCCTTGTCCCGTTGGGGCTCCCGTGCCTGCTCCGCCTCCGACATGCGTCCCCTCTGCGATCAACCCGCCCTGGCAGAGCGTTCATTGTCCCTCACCCCGGGACCGGTCCTGGTGCCGGGTCCTGGGTCCGCCATGATGTGGCCGGAGGAAGGGATTTCCCGCCATGCCGATACTCAGGGCGCCGCTCGTCACCCTGTTGGCGACAACGCTGCTCGGCCTCGGAACGGCGAGCCTGCCCAGCGAACCACACCTCACGCCTGCGGCCTCCTACCTTCCCCGGCTCGTCGCCCGGGGCCGCGCTCCCACGGCAGCCCTCCTCGCGCATACCCCCTCGGCCGCAGGCCATGGCAGCTACCGGTCGACGGGCCCCGGAATCCGGTACGCGGACCGGTTCCGGGCAGGCAGCATCACCAAGACCTTCGTCGCCACCGTCGTCCTCCAACTCGCCGGTGAGGGCGCGCTGCGGCTGTCGGACCCGGTCGAACGCTTCCTGCCCGGACTGATCCGCGGCCACGGCAACGACGGCCGGCGCCTCACCCTGCGCGCCCTGCTCAGCCACACCAGCGGCCTCTACGACTACACCGACGACACCTCCGCGCATCCGGTGTCGGCCATCGCCGCCATCCGTACGGCAACGGCCCACCGCCCCATGCACGCTCCCGGCACCTACGCCTACTCCAACACCAACTACGCCGTCCTCGGCCTGGTCGTTCGACGCGTCACCGGCCACAGCTACGCAACCGAGATCCGGCGCCGCATCATCACCCCCCTCCGGCTCACCGGCACCTCCCTCCCCGGAGCCCGCACCACCCTGCCCGAGCCGCACGGCCGCGCCTACACCCGCGATCCGGCGGGCGGCGGCCTGAGCGACGTCACCGTCCTCGACCCGCGCACGGCGGGCGCCGCGGGCGAGCTGATCTCCACCCTCGCCGACCTGAACCGCTTCTACGCGGCCCTGCTGGGCGGGCGGCTGCTCCCGTCCGCCCAGCAGACCGCGCTGCTCAACACCGAGGCGGCACACGGGACCTACGGCCTGGGCATCTACCCGCAGCGGCTCTCCTGCGGGGTCACCGTCTGGGGCCACAACGGCCACATACAGGGCAGTTACGTCCGCACCGCCGCCACCCGCGACGGCCGGCACACCCTCACGTACCGGATCGACACGGACACTCTGGACGAGGCGGACACGCTCGAACCGGCACTCCTGGAAGCGGAGTTCTGCGCCACGTGAGCCCTGCCGTCCGGCACCGGCCCCCGGACCGCGATGGCCCGGACGAGAGACCCTAGATCGGCACGATGTCCGGCGCTCCCAGCCGCGCCGCGTCCGCCGTCAGGTCGTCGGGCTGGCGCTGCGACTCCCGTTCCGCCTCCACCCGCTTCTCGTAGTGCGTGACCTCGCGCTCGATCTGGCCCTTGTCCCAGCCGAGCACCGGCGCCATCAGTTCCGCGCAGAGCCGTGCGGAGCGCGTGCCCCGGTCGAAGGTCTCGATGGAGATCCTGGTCCGCCGGGTCAGTACGTCGTCGAGGTGGCGGGCCCCCTCGTGCGAGGCCGCGTAGACGATCTCGGCCTTGAGGTAGTCGTCGGCGGCCGGCAGCGGTTCGCCCATCACGGGGTCGGCGACGATCAGCTCCAGGATCTCCTCCGTCATGGAGCCGTACCGGTTGAGCAGATGCTCCACCCGGGCGACGTGGAGGCCGGTCCGGGCGGCGATCCTGGCCCGCGCGTTCCACAGGGCGACGTAGCCCTCGGCGCCGAGCAGCGGGATGTCCTCGGTGACGCACGCGGCCACCCGCTGGTCGAGTCCGTGCACCGCCTCGTCCACGGCGTCCTTGGCCATCACCCGGTACGTCGTGTACTTCCCGCCCGCGACGACGACGAGGCCCGGCAGCGGATGCGCCACGGTGTGCTCACGCGACAGCTTGCTGGTCGCATCCGACTCACCGGCCAGCAGCGGACGCAGCCCCGCATAGACACCCTGGACGTCGTCCCTGGTCAGCGGGGTGGCCAGGACCGAATTCACATGCTCGAGCAGATAGTCGATGTCCGCGCTGGACGCCGCCGGGTGCGCCTTGTCCAGGTCCCAGTCGGTGTCCGTCGTACCGACGATCCAGTGCCGCCCCCACGGGATGACGAAGAGGACGGACTTCTCGGTCCGCAGGATCAGGCCGGTGGAGGAGTGGATGCGGTCCTTCGGGACCACCAGATGGATGCCCTTGGACGCCCGGACGTGGAACTGGCCGCGCTCACCGATCAGCGCCTGGGTGTCATCCGTCCAGACGCCGGTGGCATTGACCACCTGTTTGGCCCTGACCTCGTATTCACCGCCCGCCTCGACGTCCTCCACCCGGGCGCCGACGACGCGCTCGCCCTCCCGCAGGAAGCCGACCACCCGCGCCCGGTTCGCCACCTGTGCGCCGTACCCGGCGGCGGTGCGCACGAGGGTCGCCACATAGCGGGCGTCGTCCATCTGGGCGTCGTAGTACTGCAGGGCCCCCACCAGGGCGTCCCGCTTCAGTGCCGGTGCGACGCGCAGGGCCTGGCGGCGGGAGAGGTGACGGTGCACGGGCAGTCCGCGGCCGTGTCCGGACGACACCGACATCGCGTCGTACAGCGCGACGCCCGAACCGGCGTACAGCCGCTCCCAGCCCTTGTGCTGCAACGGATAGAGGAACGGCACCGGCTTCACCAGGTGCGGGGCGAGGCGCTCCAGCAGCAGCCCGCGCTCCTTCAGGGCCTCCCGCACGAGCGCGAAGTCGAGCATCTCCAGATAGCGCAGCCCGCCGTGGATCAGCTTGCTCGATCTGCTCGACGTGCCGGACGCCCAGTCCCGCGCCTCGACCAGACCGGTCGAGAGCCCTCTCGTCACCGCGTCCAGCGCCGTACCGGCGCCGACCACGCCCGCCCCCACGACCAGCACGTCCAGTTCGCGCTCGGCCATCGCGGCGAGCGCCTCGGCACGCTCCGCGGGTCCCAGTGTCGCTGTCCTCACTGCTGCCTCCCGGTAGATCGGGGTGGTCCGGCACGGGGATGCGGTCCGACCGCGGGGTCGGGTGCCCGTGCCCACCACTCGATTCTGTCCGCGCTCCGCGACTTCAGCCACCGCCTGTGGACAACACCCGGACGACAGGGGCGGCACAATGCGACATATAGGTCATATTTACGCTTAGTCTGACATTGCGCTGTCCCCAGCAGTTGCGCTTTCTCTCCTCATGGTCTTAGACCGACCGGCACATGAGGGGTGGAAGAAGGAGCGGGGCTGGGCGCGTGCAGCTGCAAGGCGGAGGATTGAGTCATGGCGGAGCCATGGCGATTGACGACAACGCCGCAGATGCGCGTGACCGGCCCCGCGACGCCACCCCTCATGTGCCGGTCGGTCTTAGGGAAGGACGGCCACCCACGTGCCTGCAGACCTCGCCGTCATCGGACTCGGTCACCTCGGCCTGCCCCTCGCCCAAGCCGCCGTCTCAGCCGGTATCCAGACCATCGGCTACGACACCGACCCCCGGGCCTTCGCGGAGCTCTCCGCGGGCCGCACCCCCGTCGAGGGCCCACTCACCGCGTCCGACATCCGCCGGATGCTCTCCGGCGGGTTCCGGCCCACCACCAACCAGGCCGAGCTGGGCCGGGTCCGCACCGCCGTGATCTGCGCGCCCACGCCCCTGGGCCCCGACCGCACCCTCGACCTCACCGCCGTCGGCGACGCGGCCCGCGCACTGGCCGCCCGGCTGCGCCCGCACACCACCGTGCTGCTGGAATCGGCCGTCCACCCCGGCACCACCGAGAACTTCCTGCTCCCCATCCTCGAAGAGGGCTCGGGGCTGCGCGGCGGACGCGACTTCCACCTCGCCTACTCCCCCACCCGGCTCGACCCCGGCAACCGCACCCACGTCTACGCCAACACCCCCAAGGTCATCGGCGGCCTCACCCCCGCCTGCACCGAGTCGGCCGCCGCCTTCTACGGCCGGCTCACCGACAAGGTCGTCCGCGCCCGCGGCCCGCGCGAGGCCGAGATGACGAAGGTCCTGGAGACCAACTTCCGGCACGTCAACATCGCCCTGGTCAACGAGATGGCCGTGCTCTGCCACGACCTCGGCGTCGACCTGTGGGACGTCATCCGGTGCGCCGAGACCAAGCCCTTCGGCTTCCAGCCCTTCCGCCCCGGCCCCGGCGTCGGCGGCCACGGCGCCCCGGTCGACCCGGGCTACCTCCCGTACAACAGCCGCACCCCCGGGCACCCGTTGCGGATGGTCTCGCTCGCCCAGGAGATCAACGACCGGATGCCGCAGTACGTGATCCAGCGCTGCGCCACCCTCCTCAACGAGCACGGCAAGTCCGTCCGCGGCGCCCGGGTCCTCCTCCTCGGTGTCACCTACAAGCCCGACCTCGCCGACCAAGAGGCCTCCCCGGCCCGCGAGATCGCCACCCGGCTGATGGACATGGGGGCCCAGATCGGCTACCACGATCCGCACGTCCTGGACTGGCGCGTACGTGAACTCCCGGTCCCCCGTGCCGATTCGCTCTACGAAGCGGCCTCCAGCGCCGACCTGACGGTGCTGCTCCAGCACCACCGCACGTACGACCTCCAGGGCCTGGCCGTGAAGGCCCAACTCCTCCTGGACACCCGCGGCGCGACCCCGGCGGGCGCCGCGCACCGGCTCTGAAACGGCTCCCCGCCCAGTCCCCCCAAGGATTCTGGTGGGCCGATGTCATAAGCGACTGCTAGCCTGCGGCGTCACTCCTCGCACACCCGTGCGCAGACGTCCCAGGGGGAACCCACCATGAGCACGCCCGTACCACCGCCGAACCAGCCGCAGCCCTACGGCGCCCAGCCCCAGGACGGCAACCCGTACGCCGGCCAGCAGCCCGGGGCCCCGACCGGCAACCCGTTCGCGGGCCAGCAGCCGGGCGGCGCCCCCTTCGGCGGAGGCGCACCGTTCGCCCCGGTCGCACCGGCGCGCAACAACATCGGTCTCGGAATCCTGGCGGGCGTGGTCGCGGCGCTCGTGGCCGCCGTTCTGTACGGCGTCATCGCCGGCTCGATCGAGCGCGAGGTCGGCTACATCGCCGTCGGCGTCGGCTTCCTCGTCGGCTTCGCGGCGAGCAAGGTCGGCGGATCGAACCCTGCGCTGACCGTCGTCAGCGCCCTGCTGTCGATCGGCGCGGTCTACCTCGGCCAGCTCGTGGGGGTCTCGGTCATCCTCGCCGACCTGACGAACCAGTCGGCGTTCAGCGTCTTCTTCGACCACTTCGACGCCATATCGGACGCCTGGAGCAAGTCGGCCGACTTCAAGACCTACCTCTTCCTCGCCATCGGCGCCCTCGGGGCCATCGGCGGCGCGCGGAAGGCCTCGTAGCCGCCCCGCACCACCCGGAACACCCGGGAGGGCCCGGACCGCGATCGCGGTCCGGGCCCTCCCGTCATGCTCGGAACACTCAGCGGCGGTGCTGCGAGTCCGCCACCGTCACCTCGACGCGCTGGAACTCCTTGAGGTCGCTGTACCCCGTCGTCGCCATCGCCCGGCGCAGGGCGCCGAAGATGTTCATCGAGCCGTCGGGGGTGTGCGAAGGACCGGTGAGGACCTCCTCCGTCGTACCGACGGAACCCAGGTCGACCAGCTTGCCGCGCGGCACGTCCTCGTGGACGGCCTCCATGCCCCAGTGGCGGCCGCGGCCCGGCGCGTCCGTCGCGCGGGCGAGCGGGGAGCCCATCATCACGGCGTCGGCGCCGCAGGCGATGGCCTTCGGCAGGTCGCCGGACCAGCCGACGCCGCCGTCCGCGATCACGTGCACGTACCGGCCGCCGGACTCGTCCATGTAGTCACGGCGGGCACCGGCCACATCGGCGACCGCGGTGGCCATCGGGACCTGGATGCCGAAGACGTTGCGCGTGGTGTGCGCGGCGCCGCCGCCGAAGCCGACGAGGACACCGGCCGCGCCGGTGCGCATCAGGTGCAGGGCCGCGGTGTACGTGGCGCAGCCGCCGACGATCACCGGGACGTCCAGCTCGTAGATGAACTGCTTCAGGTTCAGCGGCTCGGCCGCGCCCGAGACGTGCTCGGCGGAGACCGTCGTACCGCGGATGACGAAGATGTCCACACCCGCGTCGACGACGGCCTTGGAGAACTGGGCGGTGCGCTGCGGGGAGAGCGCGGCGGCGGTGACGACACCGGCGTCGCGCACCTCCTTGATGCGCTGCCCGATCAGCTCCTCCTGGATGGGAGCGGAGTAGATCTCCTGGAGCCGGCGGGTCGCGGACTCGACCGGCATCTCGGCGATCTCGTCCAGCAGCGGCTGCGGGTCCGCGTGCCGGGTCCACAGGCCTTCCAGGTTGAGCACGCCGAGGCCGCCGAGCTCACCGATACGGATGGCGTGCTGCGGGGAGACCACGGAGTCCATGGGAGCCGCCAGGAACGGCAGCTCGAAGCGGTAGGCGTCGATCTGCCAGGCGATCGAGACCTCCTTCGGGTCGCGGGTACGGCGGCTCGGGACGACGGCGATGTCGTCGAATGCGTAAGCCCGGCGGCCGCGCTTGCCGCGCCCGATCTCGATCTCAGTCACGATGGTGTGGCCTTTCCCTCTACGTCTGCGTGTCCAGTATCCCCGACACATGGGTGAGGGGCGGTTCCGGGAACCCCGGGCCGCCCCTCACCTGCGCTGTTGCGTTACTTCCTGCTGTAGTTCGGTGCTTCGACCGTCATCTGGATGTCGTGCGGGTGGCTCTCCTTGAGACCCGCCGAGGTGATCCGCACGAAGCGGCCCTTGCGCTCCATCTCGTCGACCGAGGCCGCGCCCACGTACCCCATCGTCTGGCGGAGACCGCCGACGAGCTGGTGCAGCACGTTGGCCAGCGGGCCGCGATAGGGCACCTGTCCCTCGATGCCCTCGGGGACGAGCTTGTCGTCGGAGGACACCTCGGCCTGGAAGTAGCGGTCCTTCGAGTACGAGCGGCCCTGGCCGCGGGACTGCATCGCGCCCAGCGAACCCATGCCGCGGTACGACTTGAACTGCTTGCCGTTGATGAAGAGCAGCTCGCCCGGGGACTCCTCGCAGCCCGCGAGGAGGGAGCCCAGCATCACGCTGTCGGCACCGGCGGCGAGCGCCTTGCCGATGTCGCCGGAGTACTGGAGGCCACCGTCGCCGATGACCGGGACGCCCGCCGCGCGGGCGGCCAGCGCGGCCTCGTAGATCGCGGTCACCTGCGGGACGCCGATGCCGGCGACCACGCGGGTGGTGCAGATCGAACCGGGTCCGACCCCGACCTTGACGCCGTCCACGCCGGCGTCGATCAGGGCCTGGGCGCCGTCGCGGGTCGCGACGTTGCCGCCGATGACGTCCACGTTCACGGCCGACTTGATCTTCGCCATCCAGTTGAGGGCGTTGCTGTTGTGGCCGTGCGAGGTGTCGACGATCAGGAAGTCCACACCGGCCCCGGCCAGCGCCTGGGCGCGGTCCAGCGCCTCGGGGCTGGCGCCGACGGCCGCGCCGACGAGCAGGCGGCCCTCGGCGTCCTTGGCCGCGTTCGGGTACTGCTCGGCCTTCTTGAAGTCCTTGACCGTGATGAGGCCCTTGAGAATGCCCGCCTCGTCGACCAGCGGAAGCTTCTCGATCTTGTGGCGGCGCAGCAGCTCCATGGCGTCCACGCCGGAGATGCCGACCCTGCCGGTGACCAGCGGCATCGGCGTCATGACCTCGCGCACCTGGCGCGAGCGGTCCGACTCGAAGGCCATGTCGCGGTTGGTGACGATGCCGAGCAGCTTGCCCGCCGGGTCGGTGACCGGGACGCCGCTGATGCGGAACTTCGCACAGAGCGCGTCGGCCTCGCCGAGCGTGGCATCCGGGCTGACCGTGATCGGGTCGGTGACCATGCCGGACTCGGACCGCTTCACCAGGTCGACCTGGTTGACCTGGTCCTCGATCGAGAGATTGCGGTGCAGTACGCCGACGCCGCCCTGACGGGCCATGGCGATGGCCATACGGGCCTCGGTCACCTTGTCCATCGCGGCGGAGAGCAGCGGGATGTTCACCCGTACGTTCCGTGAGATGAGCGTCGAGGTGTCGACCGCGTTGGGCAGCACTTCAGATGCGCCGGGCAGCAGCAGCACGTCGTCGTATGTCAGCCCGAGCGTCGCGAATTTCTCGGGCACTCCGTCGACGTTTGCAGTCATGACACCTTCCCCAAATGGCCTTGATCGGTGCGGATGTCCATGCTAACGGCCTCCGGGGGTGTCTCATTCCACGAGCAAGATCACCTGGAGGTTCTGTAGCTTCGTACGGCAGCTCCCCGCGGCACCGGACAGGCCTCCGGCTCACTGCTCCGCGAGGGCCCGCAACCGGCTCAGCGCACGGTGCTGCGCGACCCGGACGGCACCCGGGGACATCCCGAGCATCTGCCCGGTCTCCTCGGCGGTCAGGCCGACCGCGACCCGCAGGACCAGCAGCTCGCGCTGGTTCTCCGGGAGGTTGGCGAGGAGCTTCTTGGCCCAGGCGGCATCGCTGCTGAGCAGTGCGCGCTCCTCGGGCCCCAGCGAGTCGTCCGGCCGTTCGGGCATCTCGTCGGAGGGCACCGCGGTCGATCCCGGGTGCCGCATCGCGGCCCGCTGGAGATCGGCCACCTTGTGGCCGGCGATGGCGAAGACGAAGGCTTCGAAGGGCCTGCCGGTGTCCTTGTACCGCGGCAGCGCCATCAGCACCGCGACACAGACCTCTTGCGCCAGGTCCTCCACGAAGTGGCGAGCATCACCGGGCAGCCGGTTCAGCCGGGACCTGCAGTAGCGCAGCGCGAGGGGATGGACGTGGGCCAGCAGGTCATGGGTGGCCTGCGCATCGCCCTCGACGGCGCGGTGCACCAGAGCACCGATCACCGTCGTTCCGTCGTCGCGCATCGGACCATGGTGCCCCGGTGCCGCGTCATCCGCGGCATCGCGTCCGTAGTTGTGCACCGAAGCGTTATGAGCGGGTGCGCCGGAAGTCATGTCCTGCGCCCTCCCCTTCCGCTCGACCGAATCGTTCCCGAGGAACTCCACATCTCAAGGATGCGTCATCGGCCGGGAAGCGTCACATGCCGCCGGGGCGGCGGGCTCGGCGGGCGGGGTGCGGCTCGCGCCGCACCCCTCGCCGGGGCTGCCCCGTCCGCCGGCGTGCGGACGGGGAATGGATCGGCTGCCGGCCACCACCGGCCCTCAGCGGACCAGGCCCCAGCGGAAGCCGAGCGCCACGGCGTGGGCACGGTCCGAGGCGCCGAGCTTCTTGAACAGACGCCGGGCGTGCGTCTTCACCGTGTCCTCGGAGAGGAACAGCTCACGGCCGATCTCCGCGTTGGAGCGGCCGTGGCTCATCCCCTCGAGCACCTGGATCTCACGCGCCGTGAGCGTGGGCGCCGCACCCATTTCGGCCGACCGCAGCCGACGCGGGGCGAGCCGCCACGTCGGATCGGCCAGCGCCTGGGTGACGGTCGCCCGGAGCTCCGCCCGGGATGCGTCCTTGTGCAGATATCCGCGGGCCCCGGCGGCGACCGCGAGCGCGACACCGTCCAGGTCCTCGGCGACGGTCAGCATGATGATCCTGGCCCCCGGGTCCGCGGAGAGCAGTCGACGGACGGTCTCCACACCACCCAGACCGGGCATGCGTACGTCCATCAGAATCAGATCCGAACGGTCGGCACCCCAGCGGCGGAGAACTTCCTCGCCGTTGGCCGCCGTCGTCACACGCTCGACGCCGGGCACGGTCGCGACCGCGCGTCGGAGTGCTTCTCGGGCAAGCGGGGAGTCGTCGCAGACGAGGACGGATGTCATGACCGCCCTCCGCAGCTGATGCGCGTCACCTTGAGCCTCCAGGCTGTTACAAGTCGTCACCTGTGCGGTTGACGCTCTCGGACATCTGCCCGATCGCTTTTTCTGCCAACCGCCTCCGCACTCTCAACGATGGTCACTCGAAAGAGTTACGGGCCGGAAGGCCGGGTTCGGCACTCTACGTGAGTGAGTGAGCACGGAGGAGAGCGCCACGGGTCGTCCAGCCGTCAACCGAAACTTCTCATGAACTTATGCCCCATTTAGCGGGTTTTCTTCCCTTTTGCTGGTGTCTATGGCTAGATTCGCAATCAGTCATATTTACATCTACTAACACCGTAGATGTACGGTCATGAACACGGTCACCGACGGACGACCACGACGTTTCCGACTCAGCATGGTTTCGAGGGGACAAGCAATGGCAGATTTCTCCCGCCTTCCCGGACCCAACGCCGATCTGTGGGACTGGCAGCTGCTGGCGGCCTGCCGCGGGGTCGACAGCTCACTGTTCTTCCACCCCGAGGGGGAACGCGGTGCCGCCCGGAGCGCCCGCGAGACCTCCGCGAAAGAGGTCTGCATGCGGTGCCCGGTACGCGCGGAGTGCGCGGCACACGCCCTGGCGGTACGAGAGCCCTACGGGGTGTGGGGCGGACTCACCGAGGACGAGCGCGAGGAGCTCATGGGGCGGGCCCGCAACCGGCTGATCTCGGCGACGGCACCCTCGGGCACCGCCTCCCCGTCCGGGCAGGGCTGACCCGGCACCGCGCGGGACAGCTGGAGAAACGTTTCTTCAGGCATACCCGCACCCCTGGCCCGGGTCGCCGGCGGACCGCTCAGCGGGCGGCCGCCAGGGACAGCTGGTCCAGGGTGGCCGCGACGGCCGGTACCTGCGCCAGATCGGGCAGGGTCAGCGCGACGATCTCGCGCTCGATGGCCGGTTCCACCGTGACGGTCCTGGCGTCCCTGGGGCGTACCGACTCGATCGCCAGCGCCGGCAGCACGGCCACTCCCAGGCCGGCGCCGACCAGGCCGATCACCGCCGGGTAGTCGTCGGTGGCGAAGTCGATCCGCGGGGTGAAGCCGGACTCCTCGCAGACCTCCACCAGCTGCCTGCGGCAGCGCGGGCAGCCGGCGATCCACGATTCACCGGCGAGTTCCCCGATGTCCACCACGTCCCGGTCCGCCAGGCCGTGGCCGTCGGGGACCAGGCCGATCAGCCGGTCGGTGAGCAGCGGGCGCACCACCAGGTCGTCCCACTCGGCGCCCGGCACTCCGTAGCGGAACGCGAGCGCGATGTCGCAGTCGCCGTCGCGCAGCATCTCCACCGAGCGGGGCGGCTCGGCCTCGACCAGGGAGACCCGGGTGCCGGGATGGGCGGCGCGCAGCGCCGCGAGGGCGCCGGGGACCAGCGTGGAGCTGCCGCTGGGGAAGGAGACCAGCCGGACCCGGCCGGCCCGCAGCCCGGCGATCGCGGCAACCTCCTCCTCGGCGGCGGTGAGCCCGGCGAGGATGCCCGAGGCATGGCGCACGAGCGCCTCGCCCGCCTGCGTCAGCCGCATCTCGCGCCCCGTACGGATCAGCAGGGTGGTGCCGGCGGAGGCCTCCAGGGCCTTCATCTGCTGGCTGACCGCGGGCTGGGTGCAGCCCAG
This sequence comes from Streptomyces sp. NBC_00876, assembly GCF_045207435.1. Lineage (NCBI taxonomy): Bacteria > Bacillati > Actinomycetota > Actinomycetes > Kitasatosporales > Streptomycetaceae > Streptomyces > Streptomyces sp. NBC_00876. The sequence goes on along the minus strand of NZ_CP108800.1, from coordinate 5,192,167 downwards.
TTCGCGGGCGGCGGCGGAGAAGGAGCCGGTACCGGCCACGGCTCGCAGGACACGGAGATGACGGGCTTCGATCACCCTTCGAATATAAGCGAATCTTGGATAAGGGGCGAGTTAATGCCGGACACCTTTGGGTCTGGAGTCGCTAGCGTGCAGCCATGAAGACGATGACCGTGCTGACCGTGAACGCGGGCCGCCCCGTGGCCGTGCCCCACACCGACTCCCCCGGCGGCGTGACCGGGATCGACAAGCATCCCGTCGAGGGGCCGGTACGGGTCGCCGACCCCGGCCCCGAGGGCACCGGCGGCAGCGGAGTGGCCGGGGACGCGGTCTGCGACCTGCGCCATCACGGGGGCTCGGGCCAGGCGGTGTACGCCTTCGCCCGCGAGGAGCTCGACGTGTGGGAGCGGGAGCTGGGGCGCCCGCTGCGCAACGGCTCGTTCGGCGAGAACCTGACCACCGGCGGGGTGGACGTCAGCGGCGCGCTGATCGGCGAGCGCTGGCGGATCGGCGCCGGCCTGGTCCTGGAGGTCACCTCCGGCCGCATTCCCTGCCGTACGTTCGCGGGCCACCTCGACGAGGAGCGCTGGGTCGGGCGGTTCACGCGGGCGGCCGCGCCCGGGGCGTATCTCCGGGTGATCGAGCCGGGCACGATCCGGGCCGGCGACCCGGTCGTGATCGTGCACCGGCCGGCCCACAAGGTGACGGTGGAGCTGCAGTTCAGGGCTGTGACGACCGAGCGCGAACTGCTGCCGCAGCTGCTCACGGCCGGTGAGGCGCTGCATCCCTCGGCGCTGCGCAAGGCGCGGGCGTACGTGGCGCGTCAGGCGTGAGCGGGCAGCGGTGGGCGGGTCGTCCACGGGCGGGCGCCGGGCACTAACGTGCCGCGTATGACGACTGCACTGATTACGGGCGCGACCGCGGGCATCGGGGCCGCCTTCGCGCGGCGGCTCGCGGCCGAGGGGCACAACCTGGTCCTGGTGGCCCGCGACACCGACCGCCTGCGGGAGCAGGCCACCGAGCTGCACGACCGGCACGGCATCGAGGCCGAAGTGCTGACCGCCGACCTGTCACGGGACGACGGGATCGCCGCGGTCGAGGCCCGGCTGGCCGACCGCATGGAGTCGGTCGATCTGCTGGTCAACAACGCCGGGTTCGGCAACAAGGGCCGTTATCTGGACGTCCCGATGGCGGACGAGCTGGCGATGCTGAAGGTGCACTGCGAGGCGGTTCTGCGGCTGACCTCGGCGGCCGCGGCCGGTATGAAGGAGCGCGGCCGGGGCGGTGTCGTGAACGTGGCCTCCGTGGCGGCGTTCGTGCCGCGCGGCACGTACGGGGCGTCCAAGGCGTGGGTCGTGCAGTTCACCCAGGGCGCGGCGAAGGACCTGGCCGGTTCGGGCGTGCGGCTGATGGCGCTGTGTCCCGGCTTCGTCCGTACGGAGTTCCACGAGCGGGCCGGGATGGGCACCGGCAACATCCCGGGCTGGATGTGGCTCGACGCCGACAAGCTGGTGGCCGCGGCGCTGGCGGACCTGGCGCGCGGCAAGTCGGTCTCGATTCCGGACCCCCGGTACAAGGCGCTGATGGGGCTGGTGAAGCTGACGCCGCGCGGCCTGCTCGGAGGGATGACCTCCAAGACAGGCCGCAAGTACGGACCTCAGTGAACGGTGGGTTACCGCACGCCGCGGCCCGCGTAGGCGCCGATGTTGGGGGCGCCGGGCTTGAGACGGCTGCCGAAGTAGTCCTTGCCGCCGTTGTTCTCGATGACGGCTCCGGCGGCGAGGGCGGGCGAGCCCGCACCGAGCCGGAAGTCGTCCCGGAGCTTCGGGTCGGCCGTGATGCCGCCGGGGTTCGGGCGCGTCATGTCGATGCCGTAGAAGGCGTTGTGCTCGAAGGAGAGCCCGGCTGTCGGGTTCTTGAAGGCGTAGCCGCCGGTGCCCTCGCTGACGAAGACGTTGTTGCGGATGGACAGTTCGTGCTGGGTGGTGGCGGGGCTGCCGGCGTCGTCCTGGACGAGGTGGCCGGGGATCTGCTCCTTGTTGTGGAAGGTGTTGTTGTAGATCTCCGTGCCCAGGATCGGGCCCCAGCAGTTCTGGATCAGACGGGCGCCGTCGTTGCGGCTGACGTTGTAGCGGGCGACGGTGCCGATGGTCTTCGCGCCGCTGTACGGGCAGATCAGCAGGAAGCCGCCCTTGTTGTCGTGGCTGTGGTTGTACTGGAAGACGGTGTTCTGCGAGGCGCCGTCGGCGTCGAAGGACATGCCGTCGTGGGTGTTGCCGCCGCCCGAGACCTCGTTGTACTCGACGGTCGTGTCGTCGGTGTTGAAGGTCCAGATGCCCGCGTTGGCGGAGGGCGAGCGGAGCTGGAAGCCGTCGACCCGGTTGTGGTCGACGCGGGCGCCGCTGGTGGTGTCGAGCTTCATGCCGTCGCCGGCCAGGGACTTCAGCGTGTTGTGGTGGATACGGACGCCGGTGCTGGGCGTCCACTCCCCCGGATACACGTTCGGGTCCTGCTGGTCGCCGACCAGATCGCGCCTGGAGAAGGTCGACTTGAAGTAGATGCCCTCGCGGTCGACGTCCTCGATGCGGTTGTTCCCGATGTCCAGGCCGTCGTACCAGCTGGCCTTCGCCTTGCCCTCGACGGCGATGTGGATGGCGCTGGAGCCGGACACGGTCTTGTAGTCGCCGCCGCGCACGTCGTGGATGTACAGGCCGCTGATGTCGAAGCCGCGGGCGACGCCGTAGTCGGTGAGGCGCAGCCGGACGCCGTTGCGCTCGCTGCCCGGGTTGTCGGCGTTGGTGATCTCCAGGTCCCTGAGGTGCACGTACTGCGTGTTGGAGAGCAGGACGGTGTCATGGGCGCCCGCGCCGTCGAGCCCGGCGCGGGCCGGGCCGGTGCCGTAGTCGGCGATGGTGAACGGGGCGCGGGCGGAGCCGGCGCCCGTGGGGGCGAGGGTGCCGGTGCAGGTGGCGCCGCGCTTGAACAGCAGCCGGTCGCCGGGGCCGTAGGTCTGCGCGTTGGCCTCGGCGAGGGTGGTCCAGGGGTGCTGCCTGCTGCCGGTGGCCCCTTCGGGGGCGGCGCCGCAGTCGACGTGGAAGGTGCGGCCGGCGGGTGCCGCCTGCGCGGCGCTCGGGCCGGCGACGGCCAGGCCTGCGGCGGCGGTCAGGGCCGCGAGCGCGGCAGCGGTGACGCGATGTCTCACAATTCCTCCGTACGAACAGTCAGGGTCGGGACGGGCCGGGAACGGCCTGATCGGCATCGCCGGGAATCCTGGACTCGGATTGATCGAACGTCAATGGATAACGTTTGAATGATCGAAACTCCCATCGTTCGATCACGTTGGTCTAGGGTCGGGCATCGGATCCGGCACCGGCCGGGCCAAGTGCCTGGCCACACACTGCGAGGGGACTGCCGCCGTGCGCGAAAGTGCTGCTGAACGTCATGACCGCCTGCTCGGGCTGGTACGGGACCGGGGCTCCGCCCGCGTCTCGGACCTGGCCTCGCAGCTGGGGGTCTCGCCCGTCACGGTGCGCCGGGACGTCGAGGACCTGGCCGCCCGCGGCCTGCTCGACCGGGTCCACGGTTCGGTGTCCTGGCCCCAGGACGCGGCCCCCGCCGGCGGGCCCGGCGGTGCGGGCGGCGGGCTGGTCCTCGGCATGCTCGCGCCCTCGGCGACCTACTACTTCGCCGAGGTCATCCGCGGCGCCCACGAGGCGGCCGCACGGGCGGGCGCCAGGCTGATCCTGCGGATCTCCGACTACCGGCCGCAGGAGGACCAGGCCCGCACCGAGGGGCTGCTCTCCGCGGGCGCCGAGGGGCTGCTGGTCGCGCCCGGCTGGCAGCACCCGGGCGACCCCTCCGCCTTCGGCGCCTGGATCGGCTCGCTGCCCGTGCCGACCGTCCTGCTGGAGCGCCGGCCCGCCCCCGGCTCACCGCTGGACGGCCTGGACCGGGTCTGCTCGGACCATGCGCACGGCGTGCTGCTGGCCGTACGCCACCTGGTGGACCTCGGGCACGGGGCGCCGCTCCTGATGGCCCGCGCCGACTCCCCGACCGCCCTCGCGGTGCGCTCCGGGTACGCGGAGGCGCTGACCCTGCTCGGGCTGCCCACGCCGCAGGACGTGATCGAGTCCGTACCGGCCGACCAGGCCCCGGAGGTGTTCGAGCGGGCCGTACGGGCGCTGCGCGAGGCGGTCCTGTCGGGGGTGGCCACGGCCGCGCTGATCCACAACGACGTGGACGCGATCCAGGTGGTGCAGCGCTTGGCGGAACTGGGCGTGCGGGTGCCGCAGGACCTGGCGCTGATCGCGTACGACGACGAGGTCGCGGCGCTCGCGGACACCCCGCTCACCGCCGTGGCCCCGCCCAAGCGCGAGGTGGGCCGGCACGCGACGGAGCTGCTGGTGGAGCGGCTGGGCGAGGCGTCCGGCGCACCCCGGCGCCACCTGACGCTGCTTCCGCAGCTCCGGGTCAGGGACTCCTGCGGAGCGCCCCTGCCGTAGGGGTCCGGGCACCTGTTCCGCAGGTGCACCCGCACCGTTCCCCCGACGTTTCCCACCTCGATCCCAAGGATTCCGTACGCAACTCTTCTGATCTTTTTTCGATCAATCGCTCTTTCGCTCTTGACTTCGGTCACGACTGGTTCAAGGATCACGGCCAACGCCAATGTCGTCGCCTGTTCAGGAGCTTCGCTGTGAGCCGCAGTTCGAGCAGAACGTCCCTCGCCGTAGCCGGCGCCGCCACTGCCCTCGCCGTTCTCACGGCCTGTGGCGGCAGCGGTGACGACACGTCCGCCGCCGGAAGCGACGGCAAGCCCGTCAGCATCACCTTCTGGGGCTGGGCCAAGGGGTCCAAGGAGGTCGTTGACGCGTTCAACGCCTCGCACAAGAACATCAAGGTGGTGTACGAGGAGATCCCGTCCGGCAACGCGGGCGGCTACGCCAAGATCTCCAACGCCGTGAAGGCGGGCAACGCCCCCGACCTCGTCTCCATCGAGTACCCGCAGCTCCCGGAGTACGTCAGCCAGGGCGCGCTCCAGGACATCGGCCAGTACTTCACCGAGGACATCAGGAAGAAGCTGCTGCCCCAGGCGGTGGAGCTGACGACGCTCGGCGGCAAGAACTGGGCCGTCCCCTTCGACGCCTCGCCGCAGTCCTTCTACTACCGCAAGGACCTGTTCGAGAAGTACGGCGTCGAGGTCCCCAAGACCTGGGACGACTTCCGCAAGGCCGCCGAGAAGGTCAAGAAGGCCGACAAGAAGGCCCGGATCGGCACGTTCTTCCCCGACGACCCGACCACCTTCCAGGCGATGGCCTGGCAGGCCGGCGCCCAGTGGTACAAGCCCGAGGGCGACACCTGGAAGGTCGACACCACCGACGCGGCCACCAACAAGGTCGCCGACTACTGGCAGGGTCTGCTCGACGACGACCTGATCCGCGCCAACGCCTCGTTCAGCCCCGAGTGGACCAACTCCCTCAAGAGCGGCGGCACCGTCGGCTACCTCGGCGCGGCCTGGGGCGCGGGCGTCCTCAAGGGCACCCTTCCCGAGCAGAGCGGCAAGTGGGCCGTCGCCCCGATGCCCAGCTGGGACGGCAAGCCGGCCAGCGGCATGCTCGGCGGCTCCACCTTCGCGGTGACCAAGACCAGCAAGAAGGCAGCGGCCGCGGTCGAGTTCGCCACCTGGATGTCGACCACCCCGGAAGGCATCAAGGCCCGCATCGAGTCCGGCACGTCCAGCGCCTTCCCGGCCGCGGCGTCCCTGCGGCCGGTCGCGCAGAAGGCCTTCGACGCGGACTTCTACGGCGGCGAGGACATCTACCAGGTCTTCGAGGGCGCCGCGACGTCCATCGGCCCGAACTGGAGCTGGGGCCCGACCACCGGCACCACGAACACCACGATGAAGGACCAGTTCGGCAAGGTCGCCAGCGGTGGCACCACGATCAAGGACGCCGTGAAGGCCGGCCACGACGCCACGGTCGCCGAGCTGAAGAAGCGTGGTCTGAAGGTCGAGGACGCAGGCTGATGAAGCACGCCCGGACGACCAGAGCCGCCGCCATCCTGCTGGGGCCCTTCTTCGTACTGTTCACGCTGGCGATGGTGCTGCCGATCGGATACGCGGTCTGGCTCAGCCTGTTCACCGAGAAGCAGTCCGGCCTGGGCTTCGGCGGCACCGAGACCGTCTTCAGCGGACTCGACAACTACACGGCGGCCCTGGGCGACCGGGCGTTCCGCGAGGGCTTCGGCGTACTCCTCGGATACTGCCTCTTCTACATTCCGCTCCTGCTCGTCGGAGCCCTCGTCCTCGCACTGCTGCTGGACTCCACGCTGGCCCGCGCCCGCCGGTTCTTCCAGCTGGCGCTGTTCCTGCCGCACGCCGTGCCCGGCATCATCGCCGCGCTGATCTGGGTGTACCTCTACACACCGCAGCTCAGCCCGGTGGTCAGCGCCATGGAGTCCGGCGGCATCGGCTTCGACTTCTTCTCGCCCGAGGGGGCCCTGCCCTCCGTCGTCAACATCGCGCTGTGGGAGTGGCTCGGCTACAACATGGTGATCTTCTACGCCGCGTTGCAGGCCATCGACCGCTCCGTGCTCGAAGCGGCCACGGTCGACGGGGCGGGCGCCTGGCGGATCGCGATCGGCATCAAGGTCCCGCTGATCCGCGCCTCCGTCGTGATGGTCGCGCTCTTCACCGTCATCGGCTCGCTCCAGCTGTTCACCGAGCCGCTGATCCTCAACAAGGGGACCGGCTCCGCCGTCACCTCCACCTGGACGCCGAACATGTACGCGTACACCGCGGCCTTCGAGCGCAACGACTACGGACTCGCCGCGGCCGCCTCCATCCTGCTGGCGCTCACGGCCGCGCTGCTGTCCTTCGTCGTCACCCGCTTCACCGGCCGGAAGGGCAAGAAAGCATGAGTTCCCCCGCCTCCCACGGCCGCTGGATGTCGAAGACCGCGGTCAACGGCTTCCTGCTGCTCGCCGTCGTCTACATGCTCTTCCCGCTCGTCTGGCTGGTCACCGCCGCCACGAAGGACACCGGCGACCTGCTCGCGGGCAACGCGTTCTCCTTCGACGGCTTCAACCTCGGCGAGAACCTCTCGAACCTCGCCGAGTACGGCGACGGCATCTACTTCCGCTGGTACCTCAACAGCCTCTTCTACGCGGGCGGCGGGGCGATCGTCTGCTCGCTGATCTGTGTCGCCGCCGGGTACGCCTTCGACAAGTACGAATTCCGCGGCAAGGAGAAGCTGTTCGCCCTCGTACTGATGGGGGTGCTCGTCCCCACCACGGCGCTCGCCCTGCCGATGTACCTGCTGGCCTCCAAGACCGGGCTGGTCAACACGTACTGGTCGGTGCTGATCCCGGTGCTCGTCAACCCGTTCGGCGTGTATCTCGCCCGGGTTTTCTGCACCGGCTACATCCCGAACGAGGCCCTGGAGGCCGCCCGTATCGACGGGGCCGGCGAACTGCGCGTCTTCTGGTCCATCGGTCTGCGCATGGTCATGCCGGGCTTCGTGACCGTCTTCCTCTTCCAGTTCACCGCGATCTGGAACAACTTCTTCCTCCCCCTGGTGATGCTCTCGGACCGCAAGCTCTTCCCGCTGAGCCTCGGTCTGTACTCGTGGAACACCAACACCCATGGCGAGCCGAGCTTCTACCCCCTCGTCGTCACCGGCTCCCTCCTCGCCGTCATCCCGCTGATCGTCGCCTTCGTCTCCCTGCAGCGGCACTGGAAGGCGGGACTGACCGCCGGAAGCGTCAAGTGACCGTCCACGCGAGCCCCGAGGAGTACGAGTCCCACCATGCCGAAGCCCACTGACCACCGGCCCCGTGCCCTGCTCGCGATGGCACCCGGAATCGCCGAGCGCCTCTTCACCGAACGCCACCGCACCCGGCTGGCCGCCCTCACCCGTACGGACACCCGGCTCGTCGCCCACGACCTGGCCGATCCGAGCCCCGAGGTGGCGGCCGCGCTCGTCGAGGCCGAGGTGCTGTTCACCTGCTGGGGCGCGACACCGCTCACCGCCGCGGTGCTGGACACCGCGCCGCGGCTGCGCGCGGTGGTGCACGCGGCCGGGTCCGTGAAGCACCACATCACCGACGCCTGCTGGGAACGCGGCATAGCCGTGACCTCGTCGGCCGGGGCCAACGCCCTGCCGGTCGCCGAGTTCACCCTCGCCGCGATCCTCTTCGCGGGCAAGCGCGTCCTGCACTCCGCGGACCGCTACCGCACCCTGCGCACCGGCCACAACTGGCTCGCGGAGCTGGACGGCTGCGGGAACTACCGCCGCACGGTCGGCATCGTGGGCGCCTCCCGCATCGGCCGTCGGGTCATCGAGCTGCTGCGCCCCTTCGACCTGGACGTCCTGCTGTACGACCCCTACTCCGACGAGGAGGACGCGGCGCGGCTGGGCGTCCGCCTCACCACGCTCGACGACCTGTGCGCGCGCAGCTCGGTCGTATCGGTACACGCCCCGCAGCTCCCGGAGACGCACCATCTGATCGGCGCCGCCCAGCTGTCGGCGATGCCGGCCGGCGCGACGCTGATCAACACGGCGCGCGGGTCGCTGGTCGACGAGGGGGCGCTGCTTCCCGAGCTGACGAGCGGGCGGCTGCACGCGGTGCTGGACGTAACGGACCCCGACCTCCCCCCGGCGTCCTCGCCGCTGTACGACCTGCCGAACGTGCTGCTGACGCCGCATGTCGCGGGGTCGCTCGGCAATGAGCTGCACCGGATGGCGGACCAGGCGCTGGACGAACTGGAGCGCTTCGCGGCCGGCCGGCCGTTCGCGGACCCGGTGTACGGGGAGGGGCTGTCGCGCTCGGCATGATCCAAGCCCCTCCGGGCCGGATGCGGCCGCTGAGGCTGGACTTGGCCGCTGAGGCCTGGCGGGCCGGGCGGCCGGACACGCAAAGGCCCGGTACCCCGAGCGCGGGGTACCGGGCCTCACCGCTTGCGCGGAACAGCTACACGCTAGTGCGAGTGACCGTGGCCGTGACCGGCATCGGCCTCTTCCTCGGCCGGCTTCTCGACGACCAGGGTCTCGGTCGTGAGCAGCAGCGACGCGATGGACGCGGCGTTCTCCAGGGCGGAGCGGGTGACCTTGACCGGGTCGATGACGCCGGCCTTCACCAGGTCGCCGTACTCGCCGGTCGAGGCGTTGAAGCCCTGGCCCTTGTCGAGGTCGGCGACCTTCGAGGTGATGACGTAGCCCTCGAGGCCCGCGTTCTCCGCGATCCAGCGGAGCGGCTCGACGGCGGCGCGGCGCACGACCGCGACACCGGTGGCCTCGTCGCCGGTCTTGCCGAGGTTGCCCTCGAGGACCTTGACGGCGTGGACCAGAGCGGAGCCACCACCGGAGACGATGCCCTCCTCGACCGCGGCGCGGGTCGCGGAGATGGCGTCCTCCAGACGGTGCTTCTTCTCCTTGAGCTCCACCTCGGTGGCCGCACCGACGCGGATCACGCAGACCCCGCCGGCCAGCTTCGCCAGGCGCTCCTGGAGCTTCTCGCGGTCCCAGTCGGAGTCCGTGGACTCGATCTCGGCCTTGATCTGGTTGACGCGGCCGGCGACCTCGTCGGCCTTGCCGCCACCGTCGACGATGGTGGTGTCGTCCTTGGAGACGGTCACGCGGCGGGCGGTGCCCAGCACGTCCAGACCGGCCTGGTCGAGCTTGAGGCCGACCTCCTCGGCGATGACGGTCGCACCGGTGAGGGTGGCGATGTCGCCGAGCATGGCCTTGCGGCGGTCACCGAAGCCCGGGGCCTTCACCGCGACGGCGTTGAAGGTGCCACGGATCTTGTTGACGACCAGGGTCGACAGGGCCTCGCCCTCGACGTCCTCGGCGATGATCAGCAGCGGCTTGGAGGCACCGGCCTGGATGACCTTCTCCAGGAGCGGCAGCAGCTCCTGGATCGAGCCGATCTTGCCCTGGTGGATCAGGATGTACGGGTCGTCGAGGACGGCCTCCATACGCTCCTGGTCGGTCACCATGTACGGGGACAGGTAGCCCTTGTCGAAGGCCATGCCCTCGGTGAACTCAAGGTCCAGACCGAAGGTGTTGGACTCCTCGACGGTGATGACACCGTCCTTGCCGACCTTGTCCATCGCGTCCGCGATGAGGTCGCCGACCTGGCTGTCCTGCGCGGAGAGCGCGGCCACGGCGGCGATGTCGGACTTGTCCTCGATCGGACGGGCGGTCGCGAGGAGCTCCTCGGACACGGCCTTGACCGCGGCGTCGATGCCCTTCTTCAGGGCGGCCGGGGACGCGCCCGCGGCCACGTTGCGCAGGCCCTCGCGGACGAGCGCCTGGGCCAGGACGGTGGCGGTGGTCGTACCGTCACCCGCTACGTCGTTGGTCTTGGTCGCCACCTCCTTCACCAGCTGGGCACCGAGGTTCTCGTACGGGTCATCCAGCTCGACCTCGCGCGCGATGGTGACACCGTCGTTGGTGATGGTGGGAGCACCGAACTTCTTGTCGATGACGACGTTGCGGCCCTTGGGGCCGATCGTCACCTTCACCGTGTCGGCAAGCTTGTTGACGCCGCGCTCGAGGGCGCGACGGGCGTCCTCGTCGAACTTCAGGATCTTCGCCATGGAGCTGAACTGTCCTCTCAGAACAAGAACTGCGCCCCTCGCCGCCCGGCTAGATATTTCGCAGGGGGCCAGGGGCGCAGAACAGAAGCAAACGTTGAGTGAATTACTTCTCGATGATCGCGAGCACGTCGCGAGCCGAGAGGACGAGGTACTCCTCGCCGTTGTACTTCACCTCGGTGCCGCCGTACTTGCTGTACAGCACGACATCGCCGGTCTTGACGTCGAGCGGCAGGCGCTCGCCGTTCTCGAAGCGGCCCGGGCCCACGGCCAGGACGACGCCCTCCTGGGGCTTCTCCTTGGCGGTGTCCGGAATAACCAGGCCGGAGGCCGTGGTCTGCTCGGCGTCGAGCGGCTGGACCACAATGCGGTCCTCGAGCGGCTTGATCGCAACCTTGGAGCTGGCGGTCGACACGATCCGGTCTCCCCCTTCGGAGATCTCACGGGGTTAACAGTCTTTGGGTGGCGACCAGATGGGCCCGTCGTCGCGGGTGCCGGACCTGCCGGTCGCACAGTACTGCTGGCACTCTCCATCGGGGAGTGCCAGCACTGAGACTATGACCGCGATTAGCACTCGGTCAAGCGGAGTGCCAATTCACGCCCCTCGTGGCGTCCGGACCGGCCGCCTTCGCGCCCCTCGGACCACCGCGCCCGGCCCCCCGCAGCGGCCGCCACAGGGGAGAACGCCCCAGGCCCCCGGGCCGTTCCGTACCTCAGGAGTGCGCGCACCCCGCCCCCGCACGCATCCCCGGATACGGTCCCGGCCGGTCCGGCCACCAGCGGGCCGGCGGGTGCTGCGGACCCGCGTACCCGGCCCGCCGAGGCCCGCAGGCGACGACGGCCATCGCCCCCGGCGCCTCGCCGCGCACCGCGGCGGGCAGCGCCTCCGGTGCGCTCGGCGACGGGTGCACCTTCTGGGCCGCCTTGCGGCCCAGCCGCTCGATCGGGTCGACCGACTGCGCGCAGCCGGTCGTGGCGGCCAGGAGCGCACCGGCGGTCAGCAGTCCGGCCAGCAGCCGGTGCGCCCTTCTCATACGTAGTCCTCCAGCCGTGCCACGGCGTACCCCTTGTCCGTGATGACCTTCATGACGGACCTGATCAGGTCGGGCATGCTGCCCTTCCAGTCCTTCTTGCCGCGGAAGTGCGTGAGGATGATGTCGCCGGGGTGCAGGTCCTGGTCCTCCTCCCGCCACTCCATGTGGTCGGGGAACGCCTCGGCCGACCAGAGCGGCACGGCCGTGATGCCGCAGGACTTGGCGATCCGCAGGGTGTCGCCGTTGTAGTTGCCGTACGGCGGCCGGAAGAGCCGGGGTCGCTGGCCGTACTGCTTCTCGATGATGTCCTGCTGGTCGCAGATCTCCCGCTTCTGCTCGGCGTAGGAGAGGCCGGGCAGGTAACGGTGGTTCAGCGTGTGGTTGCTGAGCGCGACGCCGCGGTCCTGCGCGTCCTTGAAGTACGCGTAGTCGTCGCGCACCAGGTAGTCGCTGAGGAAGGCGCTGTACGGGATGTTCAGCTCCGACATCATCCGCAGCAGCTCGGGGTCCTTGTCGTCCCCGTCGTCCATCGTCAGGAAGACGATCTTCTTATCGGTGGGGACCGTGGTGAAGACCGGCGGCAGCGAGTCGTCACCGCCGTTGACCTCGAAGCCCTTGCGGGTCGTGATGTGCGGCTTCACCGCGGGCGGCGCCGGCGGCGCCAGCGGAATGCCCGCCAGGCCCCACTTCCTGGCAGCGGCGGCGCGTGCGGCCTGGGCGCGCCGCTCCTTCTCGGCCCGCACCGCGAGCGCGGCCGCCGCCTCCGGCCGGGCCTGCGCACCCGGATGCCCGGCCTCGGCCCCGGTCCGCCGCGCGGCGTCGGCGTCCGCGCGGCCTCCGGTTTCGGCCGCGCAGCCGGAACCGACGGCGGCGACCAGGAGCGCGGCCAGGACCGCGTAACCCGGGCGGCGCCGCAGACGCCTCCGCCCGCGCCCGGTCCGGACCTCTGGGCACGTCACCATCTCCGGTCTGCGCCTGTTCATAACCAATTCTTCCTTTTGTCGTACTGGCTGCATGGCGCCGCATCCTGCCAGTACGTGATCGGGCATCCGGCCCGACACCGCCGCCCGGCCCGCACGGTCCCCCGGCTGGCTCACAATGGGGCGGGTGAACGCTCTCGACCCGACCGACGCCCCCGACCCCCTCGCCGTCTTCCTGGCCCTGCGCTCCCCCGAGGGCGCCGAGCTGCTGGCCGGGCTGCGGTCGTACGACCCCGCCACGGAGCTCGCCACCGCGACCCGGCTGCGCCGCAGCCACCCGGCCGCCCTCGTCTCGGCGGTGCTCGGGCAGGCCCGGCTGCGGCAGCGGGCGGTGGCGAAGTTCGGCGCCCAGGACGCGCACCGGATGTTCTTCACGCCCAACGGGGTCGAGCAGGCGACCCGTACCTCGGTGGCCGGTTACCGGGCCGGGCGGTTCGCACAGGCCGGGGTGCGCAGCGTCGCCGACCTCTGCTGCGGGATCGGCGGCGACGCGATCGCCCTGGCGCGGGCCGGGATCTCCGTCCTGGCCGTGGACCGCGACCCGCTGACCGCCGAGGTGGCCAGGGCCAACGCCGCCGCGCTCGGTCTGGACGCGCTGATCGAGGTGCGGTGCGCCGATGTCACGGAGATCGACACCACGCCGTACGACGCGGTGTTCGTCGACCCGGCCCGGCGCGGCGGACGTGGCCGGATCTTCGATCCGGAGGCCTACTCACCGCCCCTGTCCTGGGCGACCGCGGCCGCGCTGAAGGCCCCCAGGGCCGCGCTGAAGATCGCCCCGGGCGTCCCGCACGAGGCGATCGGGCCGCAGGCGGAGGCCGAGTGGATCTCGGACGGCGGTGATGTGAAGGAGGCGGTGCTCTGGTTCGGCGAGGGCTTCGAGGCCGGGTCCTACCGCGCCACGCTGCTCCCGTCGGGCGCCACGCTGTCCGCCCCGGCCGTGCTGCCCGCCCCGCCGGTCGGCCCGGTCGGCCGCTATCTGTACGAGCCGGACGGCGCGGTGATCCGGGCGCATCTGGTCGCCGGGATCGTGGACCGGTGCCACGGCCGGCTGATCGACCCGATGATCGCGTACGTCACGAGCGACGAGTTCTACGACTCCCCGTACACCGCCGGGTACGAGATCACCGATCAGCTGCCCTTCAGCACGAAGCGGCTGAAGGCGCTGCTGCGGGAGCGGAAGGTCGGCGTACTGACGGTCAAGAAGCGCGGCTCCGGGGTCGAACCGGAGGAGCTGCGCAGGAAGATGAAGCTTCAGGGCCCGAACGCGGCCACCGTCTTCCTGACCCGGGTCGCGGATGTGCCGACGATGCTGATCGGCCGCCCCGTGACCGGCCCGGAGGCCGGCCTCGGGTGAGTGCGGCCGGCCTCAGGCGAGGTCGGTCAGGTCGTCCGCGTACACCTGCGAGAGCGGCTGAGGACCCACGTACTGCTGGCAGTTGCACTGTCCCGACTCGAAGCGGACCGGTTTCTTCTGCTCGTCCCACGCGGTCGGCACCTCGACCCGCTCATGGCACTTGCCCTGCTTGTCGTGCTTGGCGAGGTGGTGCGTGCAGCCGCAGACGGGCTCGGGTGCCCGGTTCGCCGCGTCGAGCGCCAGGCGTTCCTGCTTGGCGGCCTCCAGCAGTTCCAGCTTGCGGGTGTGCCGGTTGCGCAGTGCCGTACGCGTGTTCTCGACGACCCAGCCGAAGCCGCCCGTCCAGAAGATGATGAGCACCCACCAGTACCACTCCATGAAACCCATCCCCCCGAGTCGCCCATGTCTGCGCCAAGGATAGGGCCGGGGTCAGCGGTGGGAGCCGTCCTCGATGGAGATGAGCGGCGGCACGGGGACGGTCGCCCCGCGCAGCAGCCCGAGGACCCAACGCCGGTGCCAGAAGGCCTTGGTGATGCCGATGAGACCGATGAGCCAGCTGATGAGCCCGAGGCCCATGATCAGGGCCATCAGTCCGTAGGTGTCCTCGCCCCGGACGGCGCCCGCCGGTACGGCGACGCACGCGTAGAGCCCGAACGCGCAGAGCGCGAAGGAGCCCAGCAGCCAGACGAGGCTCGCGCCCGGCAGGCGCAGCGCGGCGTCGGCCGCCGGATCGCGGTCCAACTCGCCCCACTGGGTGAGCAGTCGGCGGATCCTGCCGTCCCGGCGCAGGCCGACGACGACGAGGATGACCGCCGGCACCAGAGCGCCGGCGCCCAGGGCCGCCATGACCAGGCCGATGATGGCGCTGATGACGTCGTACGACTCCTCGAAGGTGATGAGCGCCGTGCCGATCATCGACCAGCCGAGCGCGCCGAGCGCACCCCACAGCCACAGCGTTCCGAGGCGCCCCGGTCCCAGGTGCGTCTTCACCAACGCACCGAGAATGGCGGCCCGGTCGGCGAGCAACGCGCCCCGGTCGGGCCAGGAACGTATCTCCACGGGCGGCGGGGGCGGCGGCAGCGCTGAGCGGGGGGACGACATGAGCCAGACCCTATCGAGCGCCGGCCGGCGACGTCTCAGGCGTTGCGCAGGGCCTCGATGTCCAGGCGCTTCATGCCGAGCATCGCCTTCATGGCGCGGGCCGCCTTGTCCGGGTCCGGGTCGGTCAGGGCGTCACCGAGGCCGGGCGGGATGATCTGCCAGGAGACCCCGAACCTGTCCTTGAGCCAGCCGCACTGGCTCTCCTGTCCGCCGTCCGCGGTGAGCTCGTCCCACAGCCGGTCCGCCTCCTGCTGCGAGTCGCACTCCACGGAGAGCGAGACGGCTTCGTTGAAGGGGAACTCGGGTCCGCCGTCGAACGCGATGTACTCGGCGCCCTCCAGCTGGAACCGTACGGTCATCACCGCCCCGTCCTCGCCCGGTGAGGACGGGGTCCAGCGGGTCACGTCCAGGACGCGTGAGTCGCCGCCGATGACGGAGATGTAGTGGTCCGCCGCCTCCTCGGCCTGATTCTTGTCGAACCACAGGAACGTGGTGACCTTCTGCATGGTCTTCTCCTCACTCGGTGGTGCGAAATGCCGTGCAGGGTAGACCGGTCGCGGGCCGGGAACTCATCGCCCGGCCCGGTCCAGGAGCATCGCCCGTTCCCGCTCGTTGCGGGTCAGCTCAGCCGCCCGTACGAACTCCGCGCGTGCCTCGTCCGTACGCCCCATCCGCTCCAGCAGATCCCCGCGCACGCTCGGCAGCAAGTGGTAGCCCTTGAGCGCGGGGTCGGCTGCGAGCGCGTCGACCAGGGCGAGGCCGGCCGCCGGCCCCTCGGACATGGAGACGGCGACGGCGCGGTTGAGCTCGACGACCGGTGACGGGGTCAGGGCTGCCAGACGGCCGTAGAGCGCGGCGATGGCGGCCCAGTCGGTGTCCTCGTAGCGCACGGCGCGGGCGTGGCAGGCGGCGATGGCTGCCTGGAGGGCGTACGGCCCCAGGGGCGCTCCCTCACCGGCGGCCGTTTCACTCGCCCGGAGCAGGGCGGTGAGGCCGCGGCGGATCAGCAGCCGGTCCCAGCGGGCCCGGTTCTGGTCGGCGAGCAGCACCGGGGCGCCGTCCGGCCCGGTCCTGGCGGCGGTGCGCGAGGCCTGGAGCTCCAGCAGGGCGGCCAGCCCGTGCACCTCGGGCTCGCCCGGCATCAGCCCGGCCAGCACCCGGGCCAGGCGCAGCGCGTCCTCGCAGAGCCCCGGGCGCAGCCAGTCGTCGCCGGTGGTCGCGGCGTAGCCCTCGTTGAAGACCAGGTAGATGACTTCGAGCACCGATCCGAGCCGGGCCGCGCGCTCGGGGCCGTACGGCACCTCGAAGGGGACGCCGGCCCGGCCGAGCGCCCGTTTGGCGCGGACGATGCGCTGGGCGACGGTGGGCTCGGTGGTGAGGAAGGCGCGGGCGATCTCCTCGGTGGTGAGGCCGCCGAGGAGGCGCAGGGTGAGGGCGATCCGGGCGTCGGTGGAGAGCACCGGATGGCAGGAGGTGAAGATCAGCCGCAGCAGGTCGTCGTCGATCCGGTCGGGGTCCGTGGCGCCCGGGTCCGGTTCGGGGGAGACCGTGTCCAGGCCGCGGCCCATCTCGGCCAGCTTGCGGGCGTACGTCTCACGGCGGCGTACGAGATCGATGGCGCGGTGCTTGGCCGTGGCCATGAGCCAGGCTCCCGGGTTGTCCGGGACGCCCGACTCCGGCCACTGCTCCAGTGCGGCGACCAGCGCGTCCTGCGCGAGTTCCTCGGCGATGCCCACGTCCCGGACGATCCGGGCGACACCGGCGATGATCCGCGCGGACTCGATCCTGAATACCGCCTCAACCGCGCCTGCTGCCGTCACGGCCACCCATCAGAGCAGCCGCCCGGGACCCGGGCAAGCGCGGCAGGCCGGTCAGCCGGTCGCTTCGTCGATGGCCCGGATCTCGGAGGTGACGCTCCAGCTGTCCGGGTGACACCGCAGGAACCGCTTGGTCCACTCCAGCGCCTCGTCCTTGTCCTTGCACTGGAGGATGGCGTACCCGCCGACGACTTCCTTGGTCTCGGTGAAGGGCCCGTCGGTGTGGCTGAGCTTTCCGCCGGACCAGTGGATCCGGGTGCCCTCGGCGGTCGGGGTGAGGCCGGCCGTCTCCAGCATCACGCCCGCCTTGGTGATCTCCTCGAACAGGGCGCCCATGCGCTTCTCGAAGTCGGGGTCGGGCTCGAAACCGGCGGCTTCCTGCTCGTCGATGCGGATGAGTGACATGAAGCGCGGCATGGTGACTCCTCGGTCGGATGGGCGGGGACCTGTTCCCCGCCTCTCACCCCTGCGTCGAACGGGACACGGCCGGATCGACAGGTCCTCCGGAATTCTTCTGAGAATCTTCCGGACCGGCCACCGGAGTGCTCACTCCACGGCCTCGCCGCACCGGGCGAAATGGTCGCGCTGCCCCGCCTCGCCGCGATCAGGGACGACTGGCGGGCGCACGCCGCCGACTACGAGGGGGCGGACGAACTCGACGCGATCGTCACCGGTCTGCTGCTCCGAGGGACTCGAAACGCCAGCGGTGGACCGGCCGGGTGACGATCCCCGCGTCCGGCTCGGGCAGCTCCGGCAGCTCGTCGCCGTAGGCGCCCTGCCACCAGGTGATGACCAGGACGCGGTCCTGGGGGGCGCGCAGCAGCTCGCTGCGCAGCGGGGGCCGTGCCAGCTCGCCGGTGCGGGCGCGGGCCCACTCCAACAGTTCCGCGCCCCGGCCCTCGGTCGCGCGGGCCTCCCACATCAGCGCGACGGTGGTACCGCTCCCGCTCATGAGTACAGGTTGTCCTTGCTGATCTCGTGCACATGGTCGTGCGTATGGGAGTGCGCACCCGGTACATGGGTCTCGGTCACCGGCAGCGAGGAGTCCGCCGACAGCTCCAGGTCGGAGGCGGGCCGGTTGCGGGCCACCATCTCCGCGCCCAGGGCGGCGACCATCGCCCCGTTGTCGGTGCACAGCCCCGGACGCGGTACGCGCAGCCGGATGCCGGCCCGTTCGCAGCGCTCCTGGGCGAGCGCCCGCAGCCGTGAGTTGGCGGCGACGCCGCCGCCGATCATCAGGTGGTCGACGCCCTCGTCCTTGCAGGCGCGGACGGCCTTGCGGGTGAGCACGTCGACCACGGCCTCCTGGAAGGACGCCGCCACATCCCGTACCGGCACCTCCTCGCCCGCCGCGCGCTTCGCCTCGATCCAGCGGGCGACGGAGGTCTTCAGGCCGGAGAAGGAGAAGTCGTACGCGGGGTCGCGCGAACCGCTCAGACCGCGCGGGAACGCGATGGCCTTGGGGTCGCCCTCCCTCGCGAGGCGGTCGATGACCGGGCCGCCGGGGAAACCGAGCTGCAGCACCCGGGCGATCTTGTCGAAGGCCTCGCCCGCCGCGTCGTCGATGGTCGCGCCGAGCGGCCGCACGTCGTTGGTGATGTCGGGCGCCAGCAGCAGCGAGGAGTGACCGCCGCTGACCAGCAGCGCCATCGTCGGCTCGGGCAGCGGGCCGTGCTCCAGCTGGTCGACGCAGATGTGCGAGGCGAGGTGGTTGACCCCGTACAGCGGCTTGTTCAGCGCGTACGCGTACGCCTTCGCCGCCGAGACGCCGACGAGCAGGGCGCCCGCGAGGCCGGGCCCCGCGGTGACGGAGATGCCGTCGAGGTCGCGGCCGCTGACCCCGGCCTCCTTCAGGGCGCGCTCGATCGTGGGGACCATCGCCTCCAGGTGCGCGCGGGAGGCGATCTCCGGGACGACGCCGCCGAAGCGGGCGTGGGTGTCGACACTGGACGCGACGGCGTCGGCGAGCAGCGTCGTCCCGCGGACGATGCCGACGCCGGTCTCGTCGCAGGAGGTCTCGATGCCGAGTACGAGCGGTTCGTCAGCCATCAGTCAGTCTCTGTTTCCTGTACGTGCCGTGGTGCGTCCTCGTGTACGTCTTCGTGTACGTGGAGGCGCATGACGAGTGCGTCGATGTTGCCCGGCTGGTAGTAGCCGCGGCGGAAGCCGATCGGTTCGAAGCCGAAGCGTTCGTACAGCTTCTGCGCCCGGGTGTTGTCGACGCGGACCTCCAGCAGCACCTCGGCGCACTCGAAGGCCGTGGCGTGCTTCAGCAGGTCGGTCAGCAGCTCGGAGCCGAGTCCGCCGCCCCAGTGGCCGCGGGTGACGCCGATCGTCTGTACGTCGGCGAGGTCACCGGCCGCGGCGAGGCCGGCGTATCCGACGATCCCGCCGGTGACCGGGTCCTCGGCGACGACGTAGCGGCGGGTGGCCTGCGGGCCCCGGGCGTGCGCCAGCTCGGACCAGAACATGCCGGCCGACCAGGCGTCGTCCGGGAACAGCTCGTGTTCCAGGTCGAGCACCGGGTCGATGTCCCACCAGCGCATCTCGCGCAGCACTGCGGTCGTGGCGGTCACTTCGGCGTGACCACCTTGTAGTTCTTCGGGACCTGCGCGTCGGGCCGGCGCAGGTAGAGCGGCTGCGGCGGCAGCAGCTCGGCGCCCGCGGCGAGGCGCTCGACGGCGAGGGCGGCCAGCGCGCCGGCCGCCACGTGCTCGGGCGCGCGCCCGTCCGGGAACGCGTCGGGGTAGAGCACCGCGCCCGCTCCGACGACGGGGAGCCCCGCGAGCTGTTCGGCGATGTCGGCGGGCCGGTCGACGGCGGGTTCACCGGTCCGGGTGCGGGCGTCCTCGTACCGCGCCCAGTACACCTCCTTGCGGCGGGCGTCCGTCGCGACGGCGAACGGGCCCTCCAGGCCGGCCCGGCCCGCGGCGTACGCGAGGCCGTCCAGGGTGCAGAGCCCGTGCACGGGCACGGACAGCGCCGAGCCGAACGTCGCGGCCGTCACCAGACCGACCCGCAGCCCGGTGTACGGGCCGGGGCCGACGCCCACGACGACGTCCGTGACGGCGTCGAGTTTCACACCGGCCTCGGCGAGGACCCGGTCGACGGCGGGCAGCAGCAGCTCCCCGTGCCTTCGGGCGTCGACCTGACCGGACTCGGCGACGACACGGGTCCCGTCGTGCAGGGCGACGGTGACGGCGGGGGTGGCGGTATCCATAGCGAGCAAGAGCACGCAAACAGCCTACGGCTCCGGCGCGGCGGGTACGGCGCCCCGTACGGCGTCCCGGGACCGGGGATCCCTGCTGCTACCGTCACCCGGTATACGCGGAGTACGTGTAAACGCTTGTACGACATACAACGGCGTACGACACACAACGGCGAAAGAGGCGCACGGTGGCTAGGGGCAGCTCGGGAATCGTGGCCGCGCTCACCGCGGCGGCCGTCGCCGCGGTGGGCTTCCTGGCCTACCAGGCATCGGCGAACGTCCCCGACAACCTGAATGTCACGCCGAAGGCGTCCAGCAGCGCCCCGGCCAAGGGCGGCCACACCAAGCCGAAGGCGAAGGACCCGCTCGCGGTCCCCTCCGTGTCCGGCACGGGTGTGCGCGTGGTCTACAAGCTGAGCGACCGCCGGGTGTGGCTGGTGAACGCGAAGGGCAAGCCGACCCGGACCTTCAAGGTCATGCCGAGCGCGGTGAACCCCCTGCCGGGCACGTACAACGTGACCTCGCGCTCCGGCAGCGTCAGGGGTTCCGACGGGGTGCAGATCGAGCACGTGGTCCGGTTCGCGACCACGAACGACGTGGCCATCGGCTTCAGCGCCGCGCAGGACGGCTCGATGGAGCCCCCGGACCCGAAGCTGAAGGTGGGCGGCGTACGGATGTCCCGCGCGGACGGCGACGCGGTGTGGACGTTCGCCACGGTGGGCGCGAAGGTGGTCGTGGTTCCCTAAGGGCTGTCCCGGCGGTGACCGGCCGGAGACCAGGGATCACATCACCGCGGGCCGGACCCGCCGCGCGGCAGGACTCAGGTCCGCTCGGGCTTCGACGGCGCGGTGTCACGCGGTGCCGGGGCCGTCGGGCGCGGGCGCAGGCCGCCCGGCGGGGTGGACACCGCGTCGGCCGCGGCCCCCGCGGCCAGCAGGTCCCGCATCGATACCGCCCGGGGCGGCTGCACGTCACGCTCGGATGTCGGCATGGACGCCTCCTGGAGCTCCGGTGGAAGGCACAGTTAGGCAGACCTAACCTGCTCTCGCCCTCCATGTGACCACGCTTGCCCCGCCGCGCGCAACATTTTGCCGACAGCCTGTCGGAAACAGGACCGGAAGGAACCCGGCCGCCGGCGGCCCGAGAGACCCTAGGCCCCGGCCACCGCCCACGGAATCCAGGACTCCGTCCGCAGACCGGCCCACCGCGCGCCGACGCCCACCAGCGTCACCGTGCGCCGCTCGTCGTCCGTGTCGCCGACCGCGCGGTCGATGAGCACCTGGAGCCGGTCGTCCGAGAGCTCCTCGACCTTGCCGTCGCCCCACTCGACGACCACCACCGACTCCGGCAGCGACACATCGAGGTCCAGGTCCTCCATCTCGTCGAGCCCGCCGCCCAGGCGGTACGCGTCGACGTGGACGAGCGCCGGACCGGCACCGAGCGGGGGGTGGACGCGGGCGATCACGAAGGTGGGGGACGTGACGGCGCCGCGCACGCCCAGGCCCTCGCCGAGGCCACGGGTCAGGGTCGTCTTCCCCGCGCCGAGCTCGCCCGTGAGCATCACCAGGTCGCCGGGGCGCAGCACGGCGGCGATCCGGCGGCCCAGGGCCTGCATCTGTTCGGGGGACTCCACGGCCAGCGTCAGGCTGACGGACGCGGTGCCTGCGGCGGCCTCAGCCGCCGGGCTGTTGTGCGGTGCTTCCATGCCCGCCAACGTTAGATGATTCCGGCACCGCCCCGGCCCTCACCAACAGGTCCGCCAGCCGGTCCGTCACCGTCTCCGGGTGCTCCAGCATCACCAGATGGCCGGCGTCCGGCACGATGACCAGTTCCGCGTCGGGCAGCCGGTCCGCGATCGCCTCGCTGTGCGAGCTGGGCGTCACCAGGTCCTTGTCACCCGCCAGGATCAGCACGGGGACGTCCAGGAACAGGGGCAGGGCCGCGCTCTTGTCGTGCTCGGTGAAGGCCGGGTAGAACTCCGCGACCACATCGATCGGCGTGGACTCGATGAGCCGCTCGGCGAACCGCTCGACCGCCGGGTCCACGTCCCGCGAGCCGAACGAGTACCGCTTGATCAGCCCGGCGAACAGATCCGCGGTCGCCCGCCGCCCCCGCTCCACCAGTTCCGTCTGCGAGCCGAGCGCCTTCAGCACCCCGGGCAGCACCCGGCGCACCGCGTTCACGCCCGCCACCGGCAGCCCGAAGCTGACCTCGTCGAGCTTGCCGCTCGACGTGCCGACGAAGGCGACCGCGGCGACCCGGTCGCGGATCAGGTCCGGGTACTGCTCGGCGAGCGCCATGATCGTCATGCCGCCCATGGAGTGCCCCACCAGCACCAGCGGCCCCTCGGGTGCGGCCGCGTCGATCACGGCCTTCAGGTCGCGGCCGAGCTGGTCGATGCCTACGGGCACGCCGCCCCGGGCCCGCGCCTGTGCCCGGCCGCGCTCGGAGCGGCCGTGGCTGCGCTGGTCCCAGTGGACGGTGCGCACGATGCCGCGCAGGGCCGCCCGCTGGAAGTGCCAGGAGTCCTGGCTGAGGCAGTAGCCGTGGCTGAAGACGACCGTCACCGGGGCGGGGGCCTTGCGCCCGAAGAGGCGGCGCCTGCGCGGGGCCGCGGCGGCGCCGCCGGGGGGCGTGGCGCCCGTGCCCGTACCGCTGCCGGGGTCGACCTCGTCGATCTCGTAGTACAGCTCGGTGCCGTCGTCGGCCGTGGCCCGGCCCGGCAGCCCGCGCAGCGAGCCGTACGGTCCGGTGGCGTCCAGCGCCAGCCTGGCCCGCTTGCGCATGCCGCGGCCGACCGTCAGCCGCTCGACCGCGACCCCGGCCGCCGCGCCTGCGGCGATCACACCTATGGCGGCCCCGGCGATCCCCGCCCGGCGCCAGCCGACCGCCGAGGCGGCCGTCGCCACCGCGTCCCCCGCGCTGATCTCACTCACCGTGCCGCGCTCCTTGTCGGTCGTGTCCGTCAGGTCAGGGCTGGGCCGATTTCCTGGGAACCCGAACCCGCCCGGTCTGATCCGCTCTCATATTCGGTCAACTCGGAGCATGTTCAGATCATGCCTGCTCAAGATCGTGCCTGCTCAAGCGCGCTTCCTCGGTCAGGACCCGGCCGACCTGCCGTCCGCGGCCGCGACCCGCGCCCCGGTCGGCGTCCCCTCGGGCGTCCCCGCCCGCGTCCCGTCCGCCTCGTCGTCCACATGGACGCGCGGCACCCGGCCGCCGATCCGCGTGACGATCTCGTACGCGATCGTGTCCGCCGCCTGCGCCCAGTCCTCGGCGCTCGGCTCGCCCCGGTCCCCCGGGCCGAACAGCACGGCCTCGCTGCCCACCGCCGGTTCGTCCCCGCCGAGGTCGACGACGAACTGGTCCATGGCCACCCGGCCCGCGATCGTCCGCCGGACCCCGCCGACCAGCACCGGACCACGGCCCGACGCATGGCGCGGGATGCCGTCCGCGTACCCCAGCGGGATCAGGCCGAGCGTGGTCTGGCGGGATGTCGTGTAGTGGTGCCCGTAGCTGACGCCGTGGCCCGCCGGGACGTGCTTGACCAGGGCGACGGACGCGGCGAGCGTCATCACCGGGCGCAGTCCGAAGTCGGCCGGGGTGCCGAGCTCCGGGCTGGGCGAGATGCCGTACATGGCGATCCCGGTCCGTACGAGGTCGAAGTGCGACTCGGGCACCGTCAGCGTCGCCGGGGAGTTCGCGATGTGCCGGACCTCGGGTTCGACGCCGGCCTTCTCCGCGTACGCCACCATGTCGCGGAACGTGTCCAGCTGGGCGGTGATGGAGGGGTGTCCCGGCTCGTCCGCGCAGGCGAAGTGGGACCAGAGGCCGGTGACGCGGAGGGTGCCCGCCTCCTCGGCGGTGCGGGCGGCGGCGACCAGTTCGGGCCAGTCGGCGGGCTGGCAGCCGTTGCGGCCGAGGCCGGTGTCGGCCTTGAGCTGGATCCTGGCGGGGCGGCCGGCCTCCGCGGCTGCCGCGGTGACCTCGCGCAGCGCCCACATGCCGCTCACCGACACGTCGATGCCGGCCTCGATCGCCTCGCGCCAGGGCCCGCCCGGTGTCCACAGCCAGCACATGATCCGGCCGCCGAGACCGGCCGCGCGCAGGGCGAGCGCCTCGTGCGGTGTGGCGGTCCCCAGCCAGGTGGCGCCCGCTTCGAGCGCGGCTCGGGCGCAGGGCACCGCCCCGTGTCCGTACGCGTCGGACTTGACCACGGCCATGAGTTGCGCACCGGCCGCCCGGGCACGCAGTACGCGCACGTTGGCGCGGAGTGCGGCGAGGTCGATCTCGGCACGGGCTCTCAAGGACGCTGTCTCGTTCATCGCGCCCAGTGTCTCAGAGGCGTACGGCGGGGCCCTCCGGTACCGGTCACGGCAGGGCGCGCCGCGGCCGGAGGGCGGGCACGTCAGCGGCGGTGCAGTTCGTGTTCCAGGTACTCGACGAGGACCGGGACGTGGCTGCGCGGGACGTCCTTGACCGCCGTGACGAGCGTCACCGGGCCGCCCTCGCGGACCATGCCCACCAGCTCCTGAACGGCCGCCGACTGCGCGGGGCCTGCCAGCTCGGCGCGGTAGCGGTCCACGAAGTCGTCGTAGCGGGTGCCCGAGCGGTCCTCGTGGTACCAGGTGCGCAGCTCGCCCGAGGGGGTGAGGTCCTTGAGCCAGCGGTCGATCCGGGCACGGTCCTTGGACACACCGCGCGGCCAGAGCCGGTCGACGAGGACACGGGTGCCGTCGCCGTCCTCCTCCGGGTCGTACACCCGGCGTACGCGCACGTCACTGCCGCTGCCCACCGCTCATCACCTCTCGCTGCCGCCCCGATACCGCTCTCAGCATCACTCAGGCCCGTACGTCCCGCCAGGCCGCTCCGATCGCCCCCGCGACGTCCTGCGCGGCGACCGGGGAGCCGTCCGAGGCGAGCCGGGCCGCGAGCCCGTGGAGGTAGGCACCGGCCGACGCGGCGTCGCGCGGGGCGAGGCCCGCGGCCAGCAGCGAACCGGTCAGCCCGGACAGCACGTCGCCGCTGCCCGCGGTGGCGAGCCATGAGGTGCCGGTCGGGTTGACCCGGACTGGAGTGTGCGGGGTGTCCGTGGCGATCAGGGTCGTCGATCCCTTGAGCAGGACCGTGGCGCGGAAGCGGGCGGCGAGTTCGCGTACGGCCGCGAGCCGCCCCGCCTCGACCTCCTCGCGCGGGATGCCGAGCAGCGCGGCGGCCTCCCCGGCGTGCGGGGTCAGGACGGTGGGAGCGGTGCGGGCGCGGACGACGGCGGCGTCCAGCAGCCGCAGCCCGTCCGCGTCGACGAGCACCGGCACGTCCGTGGCCAGCACGTCGGAGACCGCCCCGACGGCCTCGGTCCCGTCGCCGAGCCCCGGCCCGACCACCCAGGCCTGTACCCGCCCGGCCCTGGAGGGCGGGCCGGCGTGGACCAGCGTCTCAGGATGGCGTGCGATGACGGCGCCGGCTCCCGGCCCGACGTAGCGCACGGCCCCCGCTCCGCCGCGCAGCGCCCCGGAGACGGCCAGTACGGCGGCCCCCGGGTAGCGCGCCGATCCGGCGACGATGCCGACGACGCCGCGCCGGTACTTGTCGCTCTCGGCGGCGGGCACGGGCAGCAGCGCGGCGACGTCCGCGTACTGGAGCGCCTCCAGATCGGGTACGTCCGGCAGTTCGGCGCCGAGCCCGATGTCGACGAGGTGCAGGGCGCCGGCCCGTTCGGCGGCCGGGTCGATCAGCAGCCCCGGTTTGTACGCCCCGAAGGTGACGGTCGCGTCCGCGCGCACGGTGTCACCCCGCACCTCCCCGGTGTCGGCCTCGACCCCGCTCGGCAGATCGACGGCGAGGACGGGCACTCCGTGGGCCGCGTAGTGCCCCACCACGGCGGCGGCGTCCGGCCGCAGTCCGCCGCGCCCGCCGATGCCGGTGATCCCGTCGACGACGAGGTCGATGTGCCCGCCCCAGTCCCGGTGCGGGGCGATGTCGCCGCCGTCCATCACCCGGCCGCCGGCCGCCAGCAGGGCCGCGACCCCGCCCTCGTGGGCCCGGCCGGGTGCGACGCGCACGGCCACGACGCCCGCGCCGCGCCGGGCGAGCCTGGCCCCCGCGTACAGCGCGTCGCCGCCGTTGTCGCCGCTGCCGACGAGCAGGACGACCCGGGACCCGTAGACCCGGCCGCCGCGCCGCAGCAGACCGGCGCAGGCGGCCGCGAGTCCGGCGGCGGCGCGCTGCATCAGCGCGCCCTCCGGGAGCCGTGCCATCAGAGCCTGTTCGGCGGCCCGTACGGTCGAGACGCTGTAAGCAGTACGCATGGCTCCAACGTACGCAAGGATCCGCCCTCCTACCCCTCCGCGATCACCACCGCCGAGGCCACGCCCGCGTCATGGCTGAGCGATACGTGCCACTGCCGCACGCCCAGCTCCGCGGCGCGCGCGGCGACGGTGCCCCGGACCCGCAGCCGGGGCTGCCCGCTCTCCTCGACGTACACCTCGGCGTCCGTCCACAGCAGCCCGCCCGGCGCGCCGAGCGCCTTGGCGAGGGCCTCCTTGGCGGCGAACCGGGCGGCCAGCGAGGCGATCCCGCGCCGCTCCCCGCTGGGCAGCAGCAACTCGCTCTCGACGAAGAGGCGTTGGGCCATCTGCGGCGTACGCTCCAGCGCCGCGTCGAACCGCTCGATCTCCGCCACGTCGATCCCGACCCCGATGATCACGTACGCACCCTCACTGTTGGCTGATGGCTCACTCCACGGTGACGGACTTCGCCAGGTTGCGCGGCTGGTCCACCTCGTTGCCGCGGGCCGTCGCCAGCTCGCAGGCGAAGACCTGCAACGGCACGGTGGCGACCAGCGGCTGGAGCAGCGTAGGCGTTGCGGGGATCCGGATGAGGTGGTCGGCGTACGGGACGACCTCCTCGTCGCCCTCCTCGGCGATGACGACGGTGAGGGCGCCGCGGGCCCGGATCTCCTGGATGTTCGACACGATCTTGCCGTGCAGCACCGAGCGCCCGGCCGGGGACGGCACCACGACGACGACCGGGAGCCCGTCCTCGATCAGCGCGATCGGACCGTGTTTGAGCTCACCGGCGGCGAACCCCTCCGCGTGCATGTACGCGAGTTCCTTGAGCTTCAACGCGCCTTCCAGGGCGACCGGATAGCCGACGTGCCGGCCGAGGAAGAGGACGGTGTCGTGCCCGGCCAGCGACCGGGCCAGCTCCCGCACCGGTTCCATGGTCGCCAGGACCCGGTCGACGGACCCGGAGATCTCGGAGAGCTGACGGATGACGGTACGGACCTCGTCGCCCCACTTGGCGCCGCGGATCTGGCCGAGGTACAGGGCGACGAGGTAGCAGGCGACGAGCTGGGTCAGGAACGCCTTGGTGGAGGCGACGGCGACCTCGGGTCCGGCGTGCGTGTAGAGCACGGCGTCGGACTCGCGGGGGATGGTCGAGCCGTTGGTGTTGCAGATGGCGAGGACCTTCGCGCCCTGCTCGCGGGCGTGGCGCAGCGCCATCAGGGTGTCCATCGTCTCGCCGGACTGCGAGATCGCGATGACGAGGGTGTGCGGGTCCAGGATCGGGTCGCGGTAGCGGAACTCGCTGGCGAGCTCGGTCTCGCAGGGGATGCGGGTCCAGTGCTCGATGGCGTACTTGGCGATCATCCCGGCGTGGAACGCGGTCCCGCAGGCGACGATCACCACCTTGTCGACCTCGCGCAGCTCGCCCGGCGTGATGCGCACCTCGTCGAGGCGGAGCGTGCCCTCCGGGCCGATCCGGCCGAGGAGGGTGTCGGTGACGGCCTTGGGCTGTTCGGCGATCTCCTTGAGCATGAAGGAGGCGTAGCCGCCCTTCTCGGCGGCGGACGCGTCCCAGTCCACGTGGTACGCGCGGACCTCGGCGGGCTGCCCGTCGAACCCCGTGACCACGACGCCCCCCCGGCGCAGCTCGACCACCTGGTCCTGGCCGAGCTCGATCGCGGACCGGGTGTGCGCGATGAACGCGGCGACGTCGGAGGCGAGGAACGACTCGCCGTCCCCGACGCCCACCACCAGGGGCGAGTTCCGCCGGGCCCCGACCACCACGTCGGGCGCGTCCGCGAACACGGCGACGAGCGTGAACGCCCCTTCGAGCCGCCGGCAGACCTGCCGCATCGCCTCGGCCGGGTCCGCGGTCTGCGAGAACGCCTCGGCAAGGAGGTGGGCGACGGTCTCGGTGTCGGTCTCGGAGACCAGGTCGTGGCCGCGCCGGGCCAGTTCGGCGCGCAGGGCGGCGAAGTTCTCGATGATCCCGTTGTGCACGACGGCGACGCGTCCGGCGTTGTCGAGGTGCGGGTGGGCGTTGACGTCGGTGGGGCCGCCGTGGGTGGCCCACCGGGTGTGGCCGATCCCGGCGGCGCCGGCGGGCAGCGGCCGCTCGCCCAGCGCCTTCTCCAGGTTGACGAGCTTCCCGGCCTTCTTCGCGGCGGCCAGCCCGCCGTCGGCGAGGACGGCGATGCCGGCGGAGTCGTAACCCCGGTACTCCAGCCGCTTCAGGCCGGCGACGACGACGTCCTGTGCCGACTGCCCACCGACGTAACCCACGATTCCGCACATAGTGGTCCTTTCCTGGTCACCAGCCCTTGTTCTTCGCATAGTCGCAGAAGCAACCATCATTTCAAGCCCTGTGAAGCCCGTCCGGCCCATCAAACCGATGCGGCCCATAAGCCCGTCCGAGCCCTTGTATGGGGCCGCCCACTTCAATCCGAGGCAGTAAAGTAGGAACGGCTCATACTTTGAGCCGTTCCTACTTCAGGGGGAACCCGTGGCCTTCACCGGACGCACCCGCGAGCTCCGCATCCTCGGATCATGGCTGGAGCGCGTCGTTTCGGGGGCCGGTGGCAGCGCCGGGCAGGCGCTCGTGATCAAGGGCCGGCGACGGATCGGCAAGACCCGCCTCGTGCAGGAGTTCTGTGCCCGGTCGGGGCGCCCGTACGTCTTCTTCCAGGCGACCCGCAGTCAGCCCGCCCCCCTCTCACGGCGTGCACTGTTCGACGCGGTGTCCGGTGCCCCGGGAATGCGGGATCACGGCTTGGCGCTGGAGCACGCCGCCGCCCCCGAGGACTGGGTCCGGACGCTGGCCACCGTCGCCGCCACCCTCCCGACGGACGAGCCGGTGATCCTCGTGCTGGACGAGGTCCCCTGGCTCTCCGAGGCCGACCCGGGATTCGACGCGGCACTCAAGACCGTGTGGGACATGTATCTGTCCGCGAAGCCGGTGCTCCTGCTGCTACTCGGCTCCGATCTGGCCATGATGGACCGGCTGACGTCGTACGACCATCCGTTCTACGGCCGGGCCGGCCAGTACACGGTGGGACCGCTCAGCCCTGCCGATGTGCAGGATTCCACGGGACTGGACGCGGCAGCGGCGCTCGACGCCTACCTCGTCACCGGGGGCTTCCCCGAAGTCGTCACGGGCTGGCTGACCGGCGAATCGGTCTCCGAATATCTGAACCGCCAGGTGGAGGACCCTTCATCGGTCCTGCTCACCACGGGTGAGCGCTCCCTTGCGGCGGAGTTCCCCGCACGCCTCCAGGCCGGCCGGGTGCTCCGGGCCATCGGCTCCGGCGAACGCACGTTCTCCGGCATCGCCGCAAGCACAGGGGGCGCCGACGGGCGCGCTCTGGCGCACGGCACACTCGCCCCGATACTGACCGAACTCACCGAGTCGAAGCGGATCGTGGCCGCCGACCTCCCCCTGTCCACACAGGCGGCCCCCAAGCTCAAGCGCTACCGCATCGCCGACACCTACCTGCGCTTCTGGCTCGCACACCTGGAGGACGCCGTCGCCCAGGCGGAAAGGGGCCGGGGCGAGGTCTCCGCCGCACGTATCCAGCGTTCCTGGCCGTCGTGGCGGGGACGCGCCGTGGAACCGGTGATCCGCGAATCGCTCGCCCGCCGGGTACCGGACGGTCTCTTCCCCGAGGCGATCGAGGTCGGTGGCTGGTGGAACCGGCAGAACAACCCGGAAGTCGACCTCATCGGCGCGGACACCCAGCCCGCGGCACGCCACGTCTCCTTCGTGGGATCGGTGAAGTGGCGCGACGAGACACCCTTCGGGGCGCGTGATCTCGCCGAACTCATCGCATGCGCACAACAGGTACCGGGGGCGCAGGAGGCCGCCTTGATCGCGGTCAGCCGCCGCCCCCCGACGGGCGCGGCCGCCGAGGGGCTGACCGCCCACTGGGGCCCCGAGGACGTAGTCGCCGCCTGGCGTTGAGCCCACCCCGGGGACGCTCCCCGCCCCCGGCGGAACCGCGCAGCCGCTCCTGATCATCTACGGCGGTACACGCCGAGCAGCAGGGGGCAGCGATGCGTCGTTCCGATACGGGTTCCGATACGGATTCCGAACTGGATTCCGTTGGGAGCAGCCGGACCGGGGGCGGGCCGTGGGCGGCCGCCGGGGCCAACCTCGCTCTCGGGGTGCTCGCCACGTTTCCCGGCATGTGTGTCCACTGGCTGATGACGGAATACCTGCCGATGGACTGCGGCAGCCAGGGCACCCGTGGCACGGGCTGCGACCCGGACATCTTCGTCAGCGCGTCCTTCTACATGTGGGGCGCGGGGATCGGCGGCCTGGTCGTCCTGGCGCTGCTCGTCATAGTCGACGTCCTCATGCCCCGCCAGGAGGGCTGGCCGAGACGGCTCTGGCTCGGGATGGCGGTGCTGGTGCCCGTCCCCTTCGTCGTCGGCCTGGCGCTGGGCCGGTTCTGAACGGACGGGCGTGGACCCTGTCGTCAGCCGGCCGACGCGTACGCGACGAAGTCGGCCCAGACGCCCGGGGCGAAGCCGAGCTCGGGGCCGGGGATGTTCTTGGAGTCGCGGACGTGGATGGCGGTGGGGGCGGCGGCCACCTCGACGCACGAGGGACCGTCATTGGTGCTGTAGCTGCTCTTGACCCAGGTCAAGTCGGACGTGCTTCCGGCCGAGGGCTTGGCACTCATGTCTCTCCCAGCAGTTTTTCGATGAAGATCCGCGACAGCCGAGGCGTCAGGGCCTGGGCCCTGATCATGCCGTACCGCATCTCAAGGATCTGAACTTCCTTGGGATCGCTGATGAGTCGGCTGGTGAGCTGGACCTCGTTGAGCCCCACAGCCATTCCGTCGCTCAGCTTAAGCACCCGGTGCGAGCCACCCAACCCCGCGTGCTCCTCGGTCTCGGTCGGCATCACCTGGATCTCAACATGCCTCAACAAGCTCAGTTCTAGCAGGTGTTCGAGCTGCTGACGCAACACGTTTCTCCCACCGGTCGGCCGCCTCAGCGTCGCCTCTTCCTGGACGAAGGTCAGCAGTGGAGCAGGCCGACTTCCGAAGATGGACTGGCGGGACATGCGCGCGGCCACGAGGTGGTCGACCTGCTCCTCCGTGTACGCGGGGCGCCGCTCCCCGTACAACGCGCGCGCATACGCCTCCGTCTGGAGCAAGCCGTCGATGACACCATTGGCGTACGACCCCAGCTCGACCGCATCGGCCTCCAGCTTGGCCAGGTCCCGGACCTTCTTCGGGTACCGCGCCTCCGCCACATCCCGCTTCATCGCGGCGAGCTTGCCGCCCGCGCCCAGGGCCTCGTCCGCCCGGTCCAGGAACTCCGGCTTCGGGATGCGCTTCCCGGCCTCCACCTTGTAGACCTGGTTCTCCCCGTACCCGATCGCCTCGCCCAGCTCCGCCGCGCGTAACCCCGCCGCCTCCCGCCAGAGGCGGATCTGGCGGCCGACCGTGGCGATCACCGCGCCCGAATCGTCCTCGGGTTCGACGTCCCATTCGGACCCGTCCGTACCGTCGTTGACACTCATACGCCACCCGCCTCCACCCATGATCGGCACCTCGCGGTTGTACGCGTGGGACAGGTCCGTACAACCGCTGGACAGTCACCGTCCGTACACGCGTCGCTCCTGTTCAGCCTAGACACGGACGGCCACGCTGAGTGACGTGAACCGAGAAATCACCCAACCGCGTGCCCGCAGCGGCCAGTTCGCCGTACAGCTCTCCGCGACCCGTCGGGGCGCCCGGCTCGCCCGGCTGCTGGCGACCGAGCAGCTCCGCTCCTGGGGGCTGCCGCTCGATGACGCGCGTCATGTCATCGCCGAGCTCGCGGCCAATGCCGCGCTGCACGGATACGTCCCGGGGCGGGACTTCCGCATCCTGCTGACGGTTGACGAGGACACGCTCCGTATCGAGGTGGCGGACGCGCGCGGCGAGCAACTGCCCCGGGTCCAGGAGCAGACCGGCGTATCCGAGTGCGGGCGCGGACTGCTGCTCGTCGAGGCGCTGGCCACCCGGTGGGGCGTCGAACAAGGACCCTTCCCCCGCAAGACCGTCTGGGCGGAGATCACGCTCACCGGACCCCGACACCACGACCCGGTGGAGGGCGACCCGGTAAAGGACGACCCGGTCGAGAACGTCCCGGCCGGCCGGGACGCGGTGGCCCACGACGTAAAAGGCTTTTAAGTCCTTCGGGAAGAAGAAATTTCACCAAACCCAACCCACCCGGGTGGACCTCAGCAGGCCCCCCGCGCGCCCGCGAGCGCGGGCGTGAGCGCCCGTCACCCGGACGGGTGAGGTTGCCCAACTGAGCTGGATTCCGCCCCGGTTGCCTGGCATATGCTCACGAAACCAACTTCAGAACTGAGACGGCCCCCGCCGGGATTGGCATCCCGAGCGAGGGCCTGACCACCGAGGAAGCGAGACCTTCCCGATGGATACCCAGCAGGTTATCTCCCCCTCCCACGCCCCGTCCGGCGGCGGCATCGTCCACGTGAATGTGCGCCACACCAGCCGCTTCACCGTTGTGGGCAACCACCTCGCCCAGCACTGCGAGCTCTCGCTCATCGCGATCGGCCTCGCCACCCACATCCAGTCGCTGCCCGCCGGGGCCAAGATCGGCATCAAGTTCCTGGTCGAGCGCTTCCCGGAGAGCGAGGCGCGCATCGCCGGAGCACTGCGCGAGCTGGAGAACCACGGCTATCTGAGGCGCACCCGCGAGCGCCTTCCCAGCGGCCGGGTCGTCACGCGCACGACGTCGTACAACCAGCCGTGCTCCATCGCGCCGTCCGGGGAAGCCCGCCCGACGCCGACCCGCACACCGGCACCGGCACGCGCGTTGCGAGAGGTCCGGCCACTCCCGAAGGCCGACCGGAGCACTCCCCAGCCTCCACCGCCACCGCCTCCGCCGCCCCCGGCCCTGCCCGCGCCGACCGCGCCGACGAGGGCCAGGCCTCCCCTCCCCCGGCCGCAGACGTCGAGCCCCGAGCTGGACCGGACGGCCTCCGCGCTCCTGCTCGACCTGGCAGGCAAGGAATCCGCGTACGACCTCTCCGAGGACGACGTCCGGACGCTCACCCCCGCCGTGGCCGCCTGGCTCGAACGCGGCGCCACCCCCGCACGCGTGAAGCGCGTGCTGACGACGGAGCTCCCCGCGCCACTGAAGTACCCGGTGAAGTTCCTCGGGCACCGGCTGACCACCCAGGTGCCACCGCCCCTCCCGGCCGTCGGGCGGTCCCCGCTCCACGACCCGATGCAGAACTGCGACGGCTGCGACCGCGGCTTCAGGGGACCCGAGCCGGGGAACTGTGCCGAGTGCAGGTGGGAGCTGTCCGCCACGGCCTGAAGGCTGTCCCGGCCGCGCATGCGAACGGCCGGGCTCCCCCCAAGGAGTCCGGCCGTCGCGTTCAGCAGGTGGTATCAGATCAGCAACTGCCCGCCGGGCGGTCGCGCTTCACCAGGTTCGTGTAGCCGGTGGTGCCGTCCAGCCACACGACGCGCCGGCCCTCGTCGGCGGCGCCGTACGCCTGCTCGCCGCGGTTGCAGGACATGCGCTGCGGGCCGCCCTTGCCGTCGGGTGCGACCTGGTAGAGCTTCATCATCGTGTCGTTGGCCCACCACGTGGCCGGCGGGGCGGTCGAGATGCTGACCGCGTCGTCCGAGGCCGTCAGCGTGTAGGCGTAGAGGGAGCCTTCGCCCGCCTCCGGGGTGACGGTGACCGGGTTCGAGCCGTCGAGGTTCGCGCGGCGCACCGCGGACTTGCCGGTGTCGGTGGCGTCGTCGTCCTCGATCCAGAAGACACCGTCGTCGGTGATCGCGGTCTGGCCGACGCCCATGACGCTGTCGGCGACGGGCATCTGCGTCTTGGCGCCGGTGGCTCCGTCGAAGACCTCGGCACCGAGATTGAAGTCGCCGTTCGCGTCAGGGGCCAACTTGACGTAGGCGATCCTGCCGTCCTTGATCGAGGGCAGGCCCGAGATGTTGTAGGGGCGACCGCCGTCGACCAGGCCGACCTCGCCGGTCTTCATGTTGACGTACCGGACGTTCGTGACGCCGAACTGCGGGTTGACAGCGGTGTACGCGACCCAGTCACCGTCCACGACGAGCCCGGAGACGTCACTGCCGATGGTGTCGACCACCTTCGCGAGGCCGCCGTTGACGGGGCGCGCCATGATCCTGATGCCGGTGCTGCTGTAGTCGGCCCACACCACGGTCTTGCCGTCGGTGTTCGCGTAGACGTTGTAGTCGCCGTTGTTGGCGCTCACCAGCTGCGGCTGGCCCTTGCCGGACGTGTTGCCCAGCCATACCGAGTACGGCTCACTGCCGTCCTCGTTGGAGCGGGAGACGGCGTACTTGCCGCCGCCGGCGCCGACGCCGGTGCCGGCGATGTTGACCTTGGAGACGAGCATGTCGGTGTCGACACCGAGCGCCTTCTCCCAGCCGGGCACGATGCCGTGCGCGTCGAAGGAGCGCGTGACGATCTTCAGCTGGGCCTTGGTGGCGCCCAGTTCCTTCGCCGCGGCGATGACCGCGGCGCGGCCCTCGGTGAAGCCGTCCAGGGGCGTCATGTACGCGGACAGGGCGCGGTAGACGATCTGGTCGGCGAACTCCGCGCCGAGGTCCTGGCGCATGTCCCACAGGGCGCCGGAGAAGATCGTGGAGTTGAGGTGGACGCCGCCGTTGTCACCGCCGTAGGTGACGCCGATGAAGTTCTTCGACGTGGTGGCGCCGTCGTTCAGGTCGCGCAGGGCGCACTCGCGGGGGCTGAGCGTGGTGCACAGGTCCTCACCGAGCAGACCGGCGTCCGGATCGTCCATCGACTGGCCGTTGGCCTCCAGGTCGATCGCGTTGCCGAAGTAGTCGGCGAGGGCCTCGTTCATGGCGCCGGACTGGCCCGCGTAGACCAGGTTCGCGGTGTGCTCGACGACGCCGTGCGTCATCTCGTGGCCGACGACGTCGGTGTCGGCGGAGAAGGTGCGGAAGTCGCCGCCGCCCTGGCCGTAGACCATCTTCTGGCCGTCCCAGAAGGCGTTGTTGTACGGCTGGCCCTGGCTGACGACTCCGACCAGGGAGTAGATGAAGCCGTCCTTGCCGTCGAGGCTGTTCCGGCCGAAGTGGTTCTTGTAGTAGTCGTACACCTTGCCGGCCGCCCAGTGGGCGTCCACGGCACCGGAGTTGGTGTAGTCCTCGCCGAGCTCCGGGGTGGCGGGCTGGAAGTACTTGACGCCGGTGGGCCAGCGGCCGGAGGCGCTGGAGGCCTCACGGCCGCGGGCGTCGTACGTGGCGATCATGGGGCCCTCGTACGGGGAGTCGGCGGCCCGCTTGCCGTAGTCGATCATCTGCAGGAGACCCTTGGAGTCCTTGTACAGATTGATGTCGACCTTCTGGCCGTTGTACCGGACGCCGCTGCCCTTGACGACCAGCTGGTCGGCAGCGTCGGTGGAGGCGTCGGCCGCGGGGGCGGCGGAGCCCTCGGCGGCACCGGCGGCCGTGCCCGTGGCACCGAACGTCTTGATGCCGCTGTACTGCATGACCGGGAAGCCGGAGCGTGCGTCGATGTACACCTCCTGCTGGACCGGCGAACCGTCGGCCGGGTCGGTGCCCGTGACGGTGATGTGCCGGGTCAGCACGCCGGCGCCCTGCGGGAGGATCGTGACGTCCCCGGCGGTGCCGGTGAACTTCGCGACGCCCGGCTTCTCGCCCTTGGCCGGGGCGCGCAGGAGGCCGCCGCCCAGCTGCGAGGTGACGGCGCCGACCGCCCGCTCGATCGCGGTCTTCTCGGAGACCTTCGGGGTGACCGTGGGGAGCTTCAGCTCGGTGAAGAACTTGCCGGAGGTGCCGGTGACGGCCCGCTTGCCGGACTTCTTCTCCATCCGGACGACGTACTCGCCGCCGAGGACCGACACACCCTTGTACTTCTGCTGGAGGCGCACGGTCTCGCGCCCGCCCTCGGCCTGCGTGTCGACGGCCTTCAGGTCACCCGCCGGATCGGCGATGTGGTAGCGGCCCTTCTTCGCCTTCAGGTGTCCGCGGGCGGCGTCGGCGGCGCTGCCGGTGGCAGCGACCTCCTCGTGCAGGCCGGTGACGAGGGCCGGGGTGTCGGTGTCGGTTCCGGGGGCGACCTCGGCCGCGGCGGCCGGGGTGTCCGTTGCCGCGACCGCTGCCGGCATACCGGCGACGAGCAGGCCTGCGGCGGCCAGGACTGCCGCCACTCCGTGGCCGACGGCTATGCCGCCGCGCGCCCTCGCCGGTCTGCCTGCTCTGCTGCGTGCTGAGCTCCGCACGATGCTTCCCTCCGGTGGCACAAGTGTCGAAACGGGGTTCCGTTGCCGACATGCAAGTAGCGGTGGGAGGTATAGACAATGCGTTCCGCCTGCTCACTAGTGAGCGTGTACACATGTGTGGCCGGTGCGGTCCAGGCAGCGGGCAGGACTCCGGAACCGTCGCTCTGCCGCTTCGGGAGTGCCGTGGCAGGGTGCGTTCCAGGACGTGGGAAGCACGGATAACCTCGCGCGTTGCATGATCATGCGTAATGATGCATACTCTTCCTATGTCTAAGGTCCTCACCTCCCTGCCCACCGGCGAGCGCGTCGGCATCGCCTTCTCGGGCGGCCTCGACACCTCGGTCGCGGTCGCGTGGATGCGCGACAAGGGCGCTGTCCCGTGCACCTACACCGCCGACATCGGCCAGTACGACGAGCCCGACATCGCCTCGGTGCCCGGCCGCGCCAAGGCCTACGGCGCCGAGATCGCGCGCCTGGTCGACTGCCGTGCCGCACTGGTCGAGGAGGGGCTGGCCGCGCTCACCTGCGGTGCGTTCCACATCCGCTCGGGCGGTCGCGCGTACTTCAACACGACGCCGCTCGGCCGCGCCGTCACGGGCACGCTCCTGGTCCGGGCGATGCTCGAGGACAACGTGCAGATCTGGGGCGACGGCTCCACGTACAAGGGCAACGACATCGAGCGGTTCTACCGCTACGGCCTGCTGGCCAACCCGCACCTGCGGATCTACAAGCCCTGGCTGGACGCGGACTTCGTGACGGAGCTCGGCGGCCGCAAGGAGATGTCGGAGTGGCTGGTCTCCCACGACCTGCCCTACCGCGACAGCACGGAGAAGGCGTACTCCACCGACGCCAACATCTGGGGCGCCACCCACGAGGCGAAGACCCTGGAGCACCTGAACACCGGTGTGGAGACCGTCGACCCGATCATGGGTGTGAAGTTCTGGGACCCCTCGGTCGAGATCGAGACCGAGGACGTCACGATCGGCTTCGACCAGGGCCGCCCGGTCACCATCAACGGCGAGAAGTTCGACTCCGCCGTCGACCTGGTGATGAAGGCGAACGCCATCGGCGGCCGCCACGGCATGGGCATGTCGGACCAGATCGAGAACCGGATCATCGAGGCCAAGAGCCGCGGCATCTACGAGGCGCCGGGCATGGCCCTGCTGCACGCCGCGTACGAGCGCCTGGTCAACGCGATCCACAACGAGGACACCCTCGCCCAGTACCACAACGAGGGCCGTCGCCTCGGCCGGCTGATGTACGAGGGCCGCTGGCTGGACCCGCAGGCGCTGATGGTCCGCGAGTCGATCCAGCGCTGGGTCGGCACCGCCGTCACCGGCGAGGTGACGCTGCGGCTGCGGCGCGGCGAGGACTACTCGATCCTCGACACCACGGGCCCGGCGTTCAGCTACCACCCGGACAAGCTCTCCATGGAGCGCACCGAGGACTCCGCGTTCGGCCCGGTCGACCGGATCGGCCAGCTCACGATGCGCAACCTCGACATCGCCGACTCCCGCGCCAAGCTGGAGCAGTACGCGGGCCTCGGCCTGATCGGCGCCTCCAACCCGGCCATCGGCGCGGCCCAGGCCGCCGCGACCGGCCTGATCGGCTCCCTGCCCGAGGGCGGCGCCGAGGCCATCGCCTCCCGCGGCGAGGTCTCCGAGACCGACGAGATGCTGGACCGCGCCGCGATGGAAGCCGGCACGGACTGACGCCTCACCTCACCGGAAGGCCGGCCCGGCGCCACGTGCGCCGGGCCGGCCTTTCGCGTACGGGTCCGTTCAGTTCACATCGACGTAGTCGACGGGCGAGGTGGCGGCGCCCGTGGTGGACCACCCGCCGAAGTTCCAGCGCCAGTAACCGTCGGCGGACGCCGTGACGGTGGTCTTCAGCGCGCCCGTGGAGCCCGACTTCACCGACTTGACGGTGGAGTAGGCCGAGGCGCCCTTCTTGCGGAACTGCAGCTGGACGGTGGCCGCGGAGACCCCGGTGTACTTGTGCCTCACCCAGTCGGCACGCGTGAGGCTGCCCGTGACGGTGATCGTCTTGCCCTTCTTCACCGGCTCGGGCGCGGCGTTGACGGTGGCCTTCGCCCAGCGCCTGATCTGCACGCGGCCGGACGTTGCCTTGAACTCAGCGGTCTTGAGCCCGCCGTCGCTCTTCCAGAGCATCACCGCGACGCCGATCGTCCACGAAGTGGCGTCGTTGTTCGAGTCGAGGCGGTAGTACGGGTCGATGTAGAGGTGGCCCTCGCAGTCAGCGATCCGGGCGCTCGTCTCGTAACAGATGTAGCTGCCCGGGTAGAGACCGCCACTGTCCGCTCCCTTGGCCGCGGTGGTGCCGTGGTACAGGTACGGGTTCGCGTCGTACGCGGAGGAGTTCGCGGTGCTGTATCCGGACGGAAGGGTGATCCGGAAGGAGATCGGCGGCTCCTTCACCTCCGAGGTGCCCACCACGATGGGCTTGCCGCCGTTGACGACGATCCGCGACACCGTGATCCCGGTATCGGCGGCCTGCGCCGTCGGAGCCGTGAACGCCGAGAGGGCGAGAGCCCCCGCGAGAGCGGCCACGACGCCGGTTCTGCCTGATTTCATGCGCACCTCATTGCTGCGAAAGGAATGCGGATCATCCACCTGCCCGGACGGTCAACCGGCCGAACGGCGGGGCGGCAGATTACCAACGGCCCGGAGGCACACCGCGGGCCGGGTGATCATTCGGCTGCCTGGGGCGATGGCCGCCGTGCTGACGTCTCGGCCACGTCGACCACTTCGGAGCCCTCGCGACGGATCCGCTCGATTCCCCAGGCGCCGAGCGGCCCGAGCGCCCGGTTGAGCGTGTGCCCGTGCTCGGTCAGGGAGTACTCCACCCGCGGCGGCACCTCGGCATAGACCTTCCGGTGCACAAGACCGTCCGCCTCCATCTCACGCAGGTGCTGCGTCAGCATCTTCTCGCTCACCCCCGGCAGACCGCGCCGGAGTTCGGAGAAACGGAGCACCTGATGGGCGTCGAGCTCCCAGAGGATCAGCCCTTTCCACTTGCCGCTCACCACGTCGAGCCCGGCGTCGATACCGCAGATGTACGGCCCCGATCTCGGCAACCTGGCCATCGCTGATCACCCTTACTGAAAGGTAAGTACCGCAGAAAATAGTGGGTACTTCCGAGAATAGAGACACTCTCCGAGCATGGAGGGGTGAACGAACGACAGAACCACACCACCGGACAGGACACCGCCGTCACCGTGATCGGGCTCGGCCCCATGGGCCGGGCGATGACCCGCACCCTCCTCGCCGCCGGCCACCCGGTCACCGTCTGGAACCGCACCGCCCGCCGGGCCGACGGCGTCGTCGCGGACGGGGCGAAGCTCGCGGCGACACCACGCGAAGCGGTCGAGGCGAGTGACCTCGTGATCCTCAGCCTCACCGACTACCGGGCGATGTACGACATCCTCGACAGCGCCACCTCATCACTCACCGGCCGGACGCTGGTCAACCTGAGCTCCGACACTCCCGACCGCTCCCGCGAGGCAGCGGCCTGGGCAGCGGGCCACGGCGCCGGCTTCCTCACCGGAGGTGTCATGGTCCCCGCGCCGATGGTCGGCACGGAGGCAGCCCATGTCTACTACAGCGGCCGCGACCAGGTACGGGAGAGCCACCTGGCGGCGTTGGCCCTGCTCGGAACACCCAAGCACCTGGGCGAGGACCCGGGCCTCGCGCAGATGATGTACCAGGCCCAGCTCGCGGTGTTCCTCACCACCCTGTCCGCCCTGATGCACGCCACCGCGATGCTCGGCACCGCGGGCATGGCGGCCGGGGAAGCTCTGCCGGAGTTGCTCGTCACCGCCGACTCGATCGGCGACATGATGCGGGCCGGCGAGAAGAACCCCGGTACCGCGCTGGACGCCGGCGAGCATCCCGGCGACCTCAGCACGGTCACCATGATGGGTGCGACGACCGACCACATCGTCGAGACCAGCACCTCGCTCGGCCTCGACCTCGCGCTTCCCCTGGCCGTGCAGGCCCACTACCGGCATGCGATCGCGAACGGACACGGCGGCGACAACTGGACCCGCATCATCGACGCCATCCGAGGGCCTCGCTGACCGGATACGGGGCGGACCGACGCAACGCCGTCGGTGTCGGCCCCCGCCCCGCCCGTCCCCCACGTGACCGACCCCACCCCCCACTCCGTTGAAACTCCCGCAACAATGAACCTGTGATCACTTCGCCGACACGGGGCACGAACCGACGCGCCGAGCCCGCCGCGACGCCGTACGTCGATCTCTCCCGGGCGGAGTGGAGCGCGCTGCGCGACAAGACGCCGCTGCCGCTGACCGCCGACGAGGTGGAGCGGCTGCGCGGGCTCGGGGACGTCATCGACCTCGACGAGGTGCGGGACGTCTACCTGCCGCTCTCGCGGCTCCTCAATCTGTACGTACAGGCCACCTCGGGGCTGCGCGGCGCCCTGAACACCTTCCTCGGGGACGCGGGAAACGGGCACGGCGAGCAGCGGGGGACGCCGTTCGTCATAGGGGTCGCCGGCAGCGTCGCGGT
Organism: Streptomyces sp. NBC_00876; assembly: GCF_045207435.1. Classification (NCBI taxonomy): domain Bacteria; kingdom Bacillati; phylum Actinomycetota; class Actinomycetes; order Kitasatosporales; family Streptomycetaceae; genus Streptomyces; species Streptomyces sp. NBC_00876. The sequence goes on along the minus strand of NZ_CP108800.1, from coordinate 5,150,960 downwards.
CGGCAAGTCCACCAGCGCCCGTATCCTCCAGGCGCTCCTGGCCCGCTGGCCGGAGCACCCCCGGGTGGAGCTCGTGACCACGGACGGGTTCCTGCTCCCGATGAAGGAGCTCCGCGCGCGCGGGCTGATGTCGCGCAAGGGCTTCCCGGAGTCGTACGACCGGCGCGCCCTGACCCGTTTCGTCGCCGACATCAAGGCGGGCAAGGACGAGGTGACGGCGCCCGTCTACTCGCACCTGATCTACGACATCGTGCCGGGTGAGCGGCTCACCGTACGGCGTCCGGACATCCTCATCGTCGAGGGGCTGAACGTGCTCCAGCCGGCGCTGCCCGGCAAGGACGGCCGCACCCGGGTCGGGCTCGCCGACTACTTCGACTTCAGCGTGTACGTGGACGCGCGCGCCGAGGACATCGAGACCTGGTACCTCAACCGCTTCCGCAAGCTGCGCGCGACGGCGTTCCAGGACCCGTCCTCGTACTTCCGCAAGTACACACAGGTCACCGAGGCGGAGGCGATGGAGTACGCCGCGACGATGTGGCGGACCATCAACAAGCCCAACCTGGTGGAAAATGTGGCGCCGACCCGGGGCCGTGCCACGCTGGTGCTGCGCAAGGGCCACGACCACAAGGTCCAGCGGCTCTCCCTGCGCAAGCTCTGAGACGATGGCGCCGTCCCCGCCCCGCCCCACCCGAGGAGCGCTGTGCTGCATCTGCGCCTGATCGTCCCCGCCGACCGTACGGACGAGGTGACGGGCCTGCTGGAGCAGACCGTCGGGACCGCCCATCTCGCGGTGCTGCCGGGGGTCGCGCGCGACCCGGTGGGCGATGTGGTGCTGTGCGACGTGGCGCGGGAGGCGGGCGACGAGCTGATCGGGGCGCTGCGGCGGCTCGGGGTCGACGAGTACGGGTCGATCACCGTCGAGAACATGGACCTGACGCTCTCCGCGCGCGCCGAGCGGGCCGAGGAGGCCGCGCCGGGCGAGGGCGCTGACGCGGTGCTGTGGGAGGAGCTGACGGACGTCACCCATGAGGAGTCGACGTTCTCCATCACCTACGTGGCGTTCCTCTCGGTCGCGACGATGCTCGCGGCCTGCGGTGTGATGCTCGACAACGCGATCCTGATCGTGGGCGCGATGGCGGTGGGTCCGGAGTTCGGGCCGCTGGCCGGGATCTCCACGGCCCTGGTGCAGCGCGCCCCGCGCCTGGTGTGGCGGTCCCTGTGGGCGCTGGTCGGCGGCTTCGCCGCGGCGATGGTGCTGACGGCGGGCTTCGCCTGGCTGATGGACGTCTTCGGGCTCTTCAACGAGTCGATGATCGAGGCGGACCGGCCCAACACGGCGTTCATCTGGCAGCCGGACTGGATGTCGTTCGTGGTGGCGTTCCTCGCGGGCGTCGCCGGGACGCTCTCCCTCACGTCGGCGAAGTCCGGCGCGCTGATCGGTGTCGCGATCTCGGTGACGACCGTGCCGGCCGCGGCCAATGCGGCGGTGGCCTTCAGCTACAGCGACTACAGCCAGATGACGGGCTCCATCAAGCAGCTGCTGGCGAACCTCGGCGGGATCGTGCTCGCGGGAACGCTGACCCTGCTGGCGCAGAAGGGCCTGTGGGTGGTGGCCCTCCGTCACCAGCGGAGGCACCCGAAGCCGCCGGTGACGACGGACGCGTAGCCGGGTGGGCGGGTGCGCGTTGCCACGCACCCGCCCTCCGCCCTGCTCAACCCAGCGCGGACTTCACGACATCGGCCAGGCGCCCGGCCACCGAGCGCGCCTGCTCGATGTCGGCGGCCTCGACCATGACCCGTACCAGCGGCTCCGTACCCGACTGGCGCAGCAGGACGCGTCCGGTGGCGCCCAGCTCGCGCTCGGCCTCGGCGACGGCCGTGGCCAGCTCCGGGGAGGTGTCCACGCGGGACTTGTCGACGTCCGGGACGTTGACGAGGACCTGCGGCAGGCGCTCCATCACACCGGCCAGGTCGGCGAGCGAGCGGCCGGTGGCGGCGACCCGGGCCGCCAGCATCAGGCCGGTCAGCGTGCCGTCGCCGGTCGTGGCGTGGTCCAGGACGATGACGTGGCCGGACTGCTCGCCGCCCAGGGCGTACCCCTCGGCCTTCATCGACTCCAGGACGTAGCGGTCGCCGACGGCGGTCTGCACGAGCTGGATGCCCTCGCGCTCCATGGCGATCTTGAAGCCGAGGTTCGACATCACGGTGCCGACCACGGTGTCCTTGCGCAGCTGTCCGGCCTCGCGCATGGCGAGGGCGAGGACGGCCAGGATCTGGTCGCCGTCGATCTCCTCGCCCGCGCCGTCCACGGCCAGGCAGCGGTCGGCGTCGCCGTCGTGCGCGATGCCGAGGTCGGCGCCGTGCTCGACGACGGCGGCGCGGAGCAGCGCCAGGTGCGTGGAGCCGCAGCCGTCGTTGATGTTCAGACCGTCCGGCTCGGCGCCGATGGTGATGACCTCGGCCCCGGCCCGTGCGAACGCCTCGGGCGAGACGTGGGCGGCGGCGCCGTGCGCCTCGTCCAGGACGACCTTCAGCCCGTCGAGACGGTTGGGGAGGACTCCGATGAGGTGGGCGACGTAACGGTCGAAGCCCTCGGCGTAGTCGCTGATCCGCCCGACGCCGGCGCCGGTGGGACGGGCCCACGGCTCACCGGTGCGGTGCTGCTCGTAGACCGTCTCGATGCGGTCCTCCAGCTCGTCGGCGAGCTTGTGGCCGCCGCGGGCGAAGAACTTGACACCGTTGTCCGGCATGGCGTTGTGGCTGGCGGAGAGCATCACTCCGATGTCGGCACCCAGCGAGCCCGTGAGGTAGGCCACGGCGGGGGTCGGCAGCACACCGACGCGCAGGACGTCGACGCCCGCGCTGGCGAGGCCGGCCACCACGGCGGCCTCCAGGAACTCTCCGGAGGCACGCGGGTCACGGCCCACCACGGCCGTCGGCCGATGACCCTCGAAGGTGCCCGCCTCGGCCAGTACGTGCGCCGCAGCGACCGAGAGCCCGAGCGCGAGCTCGGCCGTCAGGTCCGCATTGGCGACACCGCGCACGCCGTCCGTGCCGAAGAGTCGTCCCACTGGTGTCCTCCGAAGATGCTCCGAAACGCAAAAAAATCAGATCAAGCAACCAACGTGCCCAACAAGCGTATGAACGTCATATGCCGTTATATGCCCGAGGCTGTCAATAAACGAACGCCCCGGCAGCACGAGGTGTGCCGCCGGGGCGAACGTGTAACGCGATTGAGCAGGCGGTTTAGCGCTTGCTGTACTGCGGGGCCTTACGGGCCTTCTTGAGACCGGCCTTCTTGCGCTCGACCGCACGGTCGTCGCGGGAGAGGAAGCCGGCCTTCTTCAGCGTGGCGCGGTTGTTGTCCACGTCCGCCTCGTTCAGCGAGCGGGCCACACCGAGGCGCAGGGCACCGGCCTGACCGGAGACACCGCCACCCGAGATGCGCGCGACGACGTCGTAGCGACCGTCGAGCTCGAGAACCTTGAAGGGCTCGTTGACTTCCTGCTGGTGCACCTTGTTGGGGAAGTAGTCCTCAAGGGTGCGACCGTTGATCTTCCACTTGCCGGTGCCCGGGATGATCCGGACGCGGGCGATGGCGTTCTTGCGACGGCCGAGGCCGGCGGCGGGCTGCGGGTCGCCGAAGCGGCCTGCGAGCGACTCCGAGGTGTACTCACCCTCGACGGGGACCTCGGACTCGAAGGTGGTCACCTCGGCGAAGGTCTCTTCGCCCTCGGTGCCCTCGATGGGCGTCTCAACAGTGGTCTCGGCCACGATTCTCCTCAGATCTTTCTTTACGTCTTTGGGGGGAGGCCGGAACTACTGCGCGACCTGGGTGATCTCGAACGGGACCGGCTGCTGCGCAGCGTGCGGGTGCTGGTCGCCCGCGTAGACCTTCAGCTTCGAGATCATCTGGCGGCCCAGGGTGTTCTTGGGGATCATGCCCTTGATGGCCTTCTCGACGGCCTTCTCGGGGTTCTTCGCCAGGAGCTCGTCGTACCGCACGGAGCGGAGACCACCCGGGAACCCGGAGTGGCGGTACGCCATCTTCTGGGTCTTCTTGTTGCCGGAGAGGTGAACCTTCTCGGCGTTGATGATGATGACGAAGTCGCCCATGTCCATGTGGGGGGCGTAAATCGCCTTGTGCTTGCCTCGGAGGAGGTTCGCAGCCGTGGTGGCCAGACGGCCCAGGACGATGTCCTGCGCGTCAATGATGTGCCACTGGCGCGTCACATCTCCGGGCTTGGGGCTGTACGTACGCACTTCGTAGCCTTCGCTTCTTCAGTGGATGGGGTCCAGACACATGGCACCTCTGAAGCGATCATGCAGCTGGGGCTCACAATGCCGGGAACGCTGCCCGTATGCGAGCCACTGGTAACTGCTCCAGAGAACCTACGTAAGGCCCTTCGCGTGAGAACGACGAAGCCAATACGTATAACAATCCCCGACAGTACCCGCCCCGCCCCGGACGGGTCAAAACGGGTCCCTCGGCCGGGCGGGCACCCGGTGTTCCTTGGCACGGGGTTCCGTCCTCAATCGCCGGACGGGCTTGATTGCCCCTGCACGGCCCCGGACCGGCCGCCCTGCGTCTGCGGCAGCAGTACCGCCGACGTACACACGCGATGGCGACCGGGTGGGGACGTGCAGGGGAGTCCCCGCAGAAAATGGCGTACGACCCGGGTCCCTCACGGACCGGGGTGCACACGCCATTTTTGAGGAGTCTCCCCGGAGGGGCCCCACCCCCACCCACCGGACAAGGCGCCCCGCGGGGCACCCGCACACAAGCCCGTCCGGCGCTTGAGGACGGAACCCCGCACAAACGGAACCCCGCACCCGCGTCACCGCGCCCGCTGCACCCGCCGCTCGTCCCAGACCGGCTCCGCCGTCTCCCGTACGACCCCGTCCGAGCCGAAGACCAGGTACCGGTCGAAGGACTTCGCGAACCACCGGTCGTGCGTGACGGCCATCACGGTCCCGTCGTACACCTCAAGCCCGTCCTGGAGCGCCTCGGCCGAATCCAGGTCGAGGTTGTCCGTCGGCTCGTCCAGCAGCAGCGCGGTCGTGCCAGCCAGCTCCAGGAGCAGGATCTGGAAGCGGGCCTGCTGCCCGCCGGACAGCTTCTCGAAGGGCTGGTCCCCCTGCCGCTCCAGCTCGTAGCGCCGCAGTACGGACATGGCGCCGCCCCGGTCCTTGGCGTGCTCCGTCCACAGGATCTCGACGAGCGTCTTGCCCAGCAGTTCCGGATGCGCGTGCGTCTGCGCGAAGTGCCCGGCCAGCACCCTCGCCCCGAGCTTCCACTCCCCCGTGTGCGCCACCGGCTCACCCGCCAGCAGCCGCAGGAAGTGCGACTTGCCCGACCCGTTGGAGCCGAGGACGGCGACCCGCTCCCCGTAGTAGATCTCCAGGTCGAACGGCTTCATCAGGCCGGTCAGCTCAAGGTTCTTGCAGGTCACCGCCCGCACCCCGGTCCGTCCGCCGCGCAGCCGCATCCTGATGTCCTGCTCGCGCGGCGGCTCCGGCGGGGCCCCCGCGTCCTCGAACTTCTTGAAGCGGGTCTGCATCGCGTGGTAGCGGTTCGCCATGTCGGGGCTGTTCGCCGCCTGCTGCCGCAGCCGCAGGACGAGCGCCTTCAGCCGGGCGTGCTCCTCCTGCCAGCGGCGCAGCAGCTCCTCGAAGCGCGCGAACCGTTCCTTGCGGGCCTCGTGATACGTACCGAATCCGCCGCCGTGCACCCAGACGTCACTGCCGGCCGGACTGGGCTCCACGCTGACGATCTTCTCGGCGGCCCGGGACAGCAGCTCCCGGTCGTGGGAGACGAAGAGGACCGTCTTACGGGTCTCCTTCAGCTTCTCCTCGAGCCACCGCTTCCCGGGGACGTCCAGATAGTTGTCCGGCTCGTCGAGCAGCAGAACCTCGTCGGGCCCGCGCAGCAGCGCCTCCAGCACCAGCCGCTTCTGCTCACCGCCGGACAGCGTGCGCACCTCGCGGAACTGCGCCTTCTCGTACGGGACGCCGAGCGCGGCCATCGTGCACATGTCCCAGACCGTCTCGGCCTCGTACCCGCGCACCTCCGCCCAGTCGCTCAGCGCCTGCGCGTACGCCATCTGCGCGGCCTCGTCGTCGACGGTGAGGATCAGCTCCTCGGCCCGGTCGACGGCCTTCGCCGCCTCCTGGATGCGGGGCTGGGCGACGGAGACCAGCAGGTCCCGCACCGTGCGCTCGTCGCGCACCGAGCCGACGAACTGCTGCATCACGCCGAGTCCGCCGCTCACCGAGACGGAGCCGCCGTGCGGCTGGATCTCCCCGGCGAGCAGCCTCAGCAGTGTGGTCTTCCCGGCGCCGTTCGCCCCGACGAGGGCGACCACTGCACCGTCCGCGACACGGAACGAAGCATCGCCGAGCAGCACCCGTCCGTCCGGTAGGTAGTACTCCAGATGGCCTGCTTCAAGATGTCCCATACAGAGCATTGTCACGGCCCGCGAAGCTCAGGCCCAACCGGTTTCCCTTCGGTCTAGGATCGCGGCATGAGCTTTGGGCAAGGGGGGCCCTCCTGGGGGCCCGGGGGCACTGGGACTCCGGACTGGGCGGCGCTGGCCGAGGCATCCGCGGCGCGCGCCAGGCGCAGGAAGTGGCTGATGATCGGCGGGGGCGCACTGGCCACCGCCGCCGTCGCCGCGATCGTGGCGACGGCGGTCATCACGACCAACAAGAACCACTCCGACGACGCCTCCGGGAAGAACGTGAGCGCGCTTCCGTCCGCAAGCGACCTGCCGAGCGAGCCGGCCCAGCCCGAGCCCTCGTTCTCCTCGGTCGCACCGCCGCCCCCGCCGGATCCCAAGGACTACATATCCGACGTGAAGAAGGACAAGGCGCCCATCGGCATCGACGCCTTCTTCCCCGGCAAGAAGCTGATCATGGGCGACCGCACCTACGCCAAGGGCGCGACCCACCGCACCACCAAGTGCGCCACGACCACCCAGGGCTCGCTCGGCCCGATCCTCACGAACAACGGCTGCGACCAGGTCATCCGTGCCACCTACAGCCGCGACGGCGTGGCCGTCACCATCGGCCTCGCGGTGTTCGAGACCGAGGCCCAGGCCAAGAAGGCCGCCCAGCAGGCGGCCGGCGGCATCGCCTCACTGAACGGTCCGGGTGTACCGACCTTCTGCCGCGGCGGCTCCATATGCCGGCGCACGGCCAACTCCTACGGCCGCTACGCCTACTTCACGGTCGGCGGCTTCACCAGCGGCAAGAACGTCACCAAGACCGACAAGAACGTCTTCGCCGTCGGTGACGACCTGACCGACTTCACGTTCCGGCAGATCCGCCACCGCGGCGAGCTCCAGGCCTCGGCCGCCGCGACCGCCCCCGCCACCTGACCGGATCCGGGCCCGGCGCCCGTCCGCCCGCCCATCGGACCGACCGGTCACTTCTTCCGGAAGCGGAGGACCTGCTGCTGTGCGTCCCGTCTTCCTCATCGCCTTCCTGCGCATCCTGCGCCACCGCGATGCCGTCGGCGCCGACCTGGCGCCCGACGAGGCCGTGGTCACGGACCCGCCGGACCCTCATCTGCGCACCGCCCTGGCCGCCGCGACGGCGGGTGACCACGCCCCGGCCCGGGAACTGCTCGCCGCGACCCGGGCGCACGCCCAGTGGGAGCGCAGGGACGCGTACGTGAACCGGCTGGCCCGGACCGCGCTGCATCACGACGGCTGGCTGGACGCCTGGCTGGCGGAGTCACCCGACGACCCGGACGCCGTCCTCGTCGTGGCCGACTTCCACCTCCACCAGGCCTGGCAGGTACGCACGGACGCGCGGGCGAAGGACGTCGAACGCGACCAGTTCCAGGCCTTCTTCGCGCTCCTGGAGGACGCCGTACCGGTGATCGGCGCCGCCGCCGAGCTCAACCCCGCCGACCCGGTCCCCTGGCGCATCGCGCTCGCCCACGCCCGTGGCACGCAGGCCCCCCGCGAGGTCTTCGACGCGTACCTCGCCGAGGCCGAGGCCCGCGACCCGCACCACTTCGGCTGCCACGAGCAGGCCCTGCAGTACCTGTGCGCCAAGTGGTACGGATCGCACGAGGAGATGTTCCGTTACGCGGAGGGCGCCGCCGAATCGGCCCCGCCCGGCTCGAAGCTCCACGCGCTGCCGCTCCAGGCCGCGCTGGAGTACCGGCTCTCCGAGGCGGACGAGCCGGAGGGCCCCGATCCGTACGGCCCCAAGGTCGCCGCGTCGCTCACCCGGGCCCTGGCCCTCTCCGAGACCTACGGCGCGGGCGACCGCGAGGCGGCCGGCTTCCGCAACGAGCTGGCCCTGATGCTCATCCTGGAGGACCGTCCGGCCGAGGCCCTCGACATCTTCCGGGCCATCGGCGTCCACGCCACCGAGCAGCCGTGGGTCCAGATCGGCGACGCGCGCCACGAGTTCCTCGAAGCCCGCGCCGAAGTACGGCTCGATCTCGCCGCGCGGATCCCGTTCTTCGGCCGCCCGCCCGAGCCGCCGGCCGACGCACCGGACTGGGCGGAGCTCGTCCCCCGCGCGGTCGCGGTCGTCCCGGCGCCCCCGGCCGAGGTGGCTCAGGCGGCCCTGCTCTGCGGGATCTCCCTGCGTACGGCCCCGGCCGGCGAGGGCTACAGCTATGTCGAGGTGGTCCCGGAGCCCACCCGTGGACGGCGCTCCGCGCTCCTGCCGCAGGAGCCCCTGACCGCGGCGGCCGAGACCTTCACGACGGGCGAGAGCTGGCCCGCGCTGGTGCTGCACCGCACCCCGGAGCGCAGCAGCGTCACCGCCCTCCACCAGGGCCGGCAGATCGCGACGTACGCCTGGGACACCGAGTCCCCAGCCCCCGACCACACCGAGGTCCAGGCCCTCGCCGGGGATCTGGCGCACCTGTTCCGGGTGGCGGACCCCCGCCCGCTGGCCCACATCCTGCGCGCCACCGGAAACCCGGCCCGGCACCAGAGCGACCTGGTGACGGCCCTGGGCCTGCCTCCCGTACCGCCGGGCTTCGGCGGGGCGAGCGAGATCCTCGACGCGCTCCCCGGGGCCCTGGTCCAGGCCCGGCGCTCCATCCTGGCGGGGGTGCGCGACACGATGGCGGCGTACTCCGGCCGCCGTCCGCCCGCACCCGAGCCCCGTGCCCCGCACCCGGCCCACTGGTGGCTGACCCGTGCCGTCGTACTCGTGGTCCTCGGCGCGGCCGCCGCCTACGCCTGGTGGAGCCCGCAGATCGGCTGGGTCCGCTCCTCGGTGCTGACCTGCGCGGCGGCGTACCCGGCAGGAGCCCTCACGGCGGCGCTGCTCCGGCGCAAACGCAGAGCTCCCTGAACCACCGCGCGCTGATCCGCCGTCAGCAGCAGCCGGCGCCCGGCAGGGTCCGCACATTGCGGGCCTCGACCGCCCTGGCCGCCAGCAACTCGTCGACCGGATAGGCGACTTCCTCCAGGGTCAGCCCGTGCGGGCGCACCACATGAACCCCCGGGTCGCGGACCGCCGCCGCCAGCACCTCGGCCGGCCACGGGGCCGGGCGCCGCCCGTCGCCCACGAACAGCATCGCCCCCACCAGCGCACGCACCATGTTGTGGCAGAAGGCATCGGCCTGCACGGTGCCGGTGATGATCCCGGACGCCTCGTCACGTACCCAACTCAGCTGCTGAAGCGTCCGGATGGTCGTCGCGCCCTCACGCTTCTTGCAGTACGCGGCGAAGTCGTGCTCCCCCGTCATGCGCGCAGCGGCGGAGTTCATCGCGTCGAGGTCCAACTGCCGGTCGTGCCACAGCACATGACCGCGCACCAGCGGATCGACCCCGCCGGGCCCGTCCGACACCCGGTAGGCGTACCGGCGCCACAGGGCCGAGAAGCGGGCGTTGAACCCGGCCGGCGCCTCCTCGATCCGCCGGATCCGCACATCGGGCGCCATCCGGCCGGCCATCCGCCGCAGCAGTTTGTCCGCGTGCTCGGCCCACACCTCGCCCGGCAGATCCACGTGCGCGACCTGGCCCCGCGCGTGCACCCCGGCATCGGTGCGCCCGGCCACGGTCAGGTCATAGGTGCGCGTGGAGCGGGTCACGGTCCGCAGCGCATCCTCGATCTCCCCCTGGACGGTCCGCCGGCCGGTCTGCTTCGCCCAGCCCGAGAAGTCCTTGCCGTCGTACGCAAGATCCAGCCGCACCCGGACGAATCCGGGCTCCACCACATCACTCACACCAGCGATCCTCTCAAGATCCCTACACAGCGGAACGGGCCCGCACCGCCCCGAAGGGTGATGCGGGCCCGTCCAGAGGTCTCAGAACGCTCAGGCGTCCTTGGACTCCTCGTCGGCCTCGGCCGGCTTGGCGTCCTCGACGGACTCGACCGGGGTCTCGTCCTTCTTGAGGGCGTCTTCCTTGACCGCACGCTTCGTGGCGGCCTCGGCCTCACCGGTGGCAGCCTGCGCCACGGTCAGGGCCTCGACCAGCTCGATGACGGCCATCGGGGCGTTGTCGCCGCGACGGTTGCCGATCTTGGTGATACGGGTGTAACCACCGGGGCGGTTCTCGTACCGCGGGGCGATCTCGGTGAAGAGCGTGTGCACGATGCCCTTGTCCGTGATCGACTGCAGCACCAGGCGACGGTTGTGGATGTCGCCCTTCTTCGCCTTGGTGATGAAACGCTCGGCGACCGGACGCAGGCGGCGGGCCTTGGCCTCGGTCGTGGTGATGCGGCCGTGCTCGAACAGCGACTTCGCAAGGTTGTTGAGAAGAAGCTTCTCGTGCGCAGCGCTGCCGCCCAGACGGGCACCCTTGGCGGGCTGAGGCATGGTTTTCTCCTTGTGTGCTGCACCGGCCGTATCAGGTACCGGTGTCAGTTCCCGTGAGGCGGTCGCCACACGGAAGTCATGTCTGCCGGTCGCGCCGGAAATCCGACATCAGCGGATTTCAAGCCCGTCCGGCGATTGAGGACAACGCCCTCACGCCCGAGCCGAATTCAAGCCCGTCCGGCGATTGAGGACAAAGCCCTCGCCCGGTCCGGGGCACCCGTCAGGGACGGGCACCCCAGCCGGAGGCGACTCAGTACTGCTCGGTCTCCACGAAACCGGCATCCGCGTCGTCGTCCGCACCGAACGCGTCGGCCGCGGCGGTCGGGTCGAAGCCGGGAGGCGAGTCCTTCAGCGCCAGGCCCATACCGGCCAGCTTCGCCTTGACCTCGTCGATCGACTTCGCACCGAAGTTGCGGATGTCGAGCAGGTCCGCCTCGGAGCGGGCCACGAGCTCGCCCACCGAGTGGATGCCCTCGCGCTTGAGGCAGTTGTACGAGCGGACCGTGAGCTCCAGCTCCTCGATCGGCAGCGCCAGATCGGCGGCGAGCGCGGCGTCCGTCGGCGAGGGGCCCATGTCGATGCCCTCGGCGTCGATGTTGAGCTCGCGCGCCAGACCGAACAGCTCGACCAGGGTCTTACCGGCCGACGCCATGGCGTCACGGGGACGCATGGCCTGCTTGGTCTCGACGTCGACGATCAGCTTGTCGAAGTCGGTGCGCTGCTCGACACGGGTCGCCTCGACCTTGTACGTGACCTTGAGCACCGGGGAGTAGATGGAGTCGACCGGAATCCGGCCGATCTCCTGGCCCACCTGCTTGTTCTGGACGGCGGAGACGTAGCCGCGACCGCGCTCGACGGTCAGCTCCATCTCCAGCTTGCCCTTGCCGTTCAGCGTGGCCAGGACGAGGTCCGGGTTGTGGACCTCGACACCGGCCGGCGGGGCGATGTCGGCAGCGGTGACCAGGCCGGGACCCTGCTTGCGCAGGTACATCACGACCGGCTCGTCGTGCTCCGAGGAGACGACCAGCTGCTTGATGTTGAGGATGAGGTCGGTGACGTCCTCCTTGACGCCCGGCACGGTGGTGAACTCGTGCAGGACACCGTCGATGCGGATGCTGGTGACAGCGGCACCCGGGATCGAGGAGAGGAGCGTACGGCGGAGGGAGTTGCCGAGCGTGTAGCCGAAGCCCGGCTCCAGCGGCTCGATGACGAACCGCGAGCGGAACTCGTCAACGACCTCTTCGGTCAGCGACGGACGCTGAGCGATAAGCATGTGTGAATCCTTCAGTCGTGGGCGCCCACTATTTGACACCCGACAGATGAAACAAGGATACGGGCGGCACACCCCCGTAGGGGGCATACCGCCCGTACCCACGCTACTGACGCACGGCCGTCACCGGCCGTTGCGGATCAGACGCGGCGACGCTTCGGCGGACGGCAGCCGTTGTGCGGCGTCGGGGTGACGTCCTGGATCGAACCGACCTCGAGGCCCGTGGCCTGGAGGGAGCGGATCGCGGTCTCGCGGCCGGAGCCCGGACCCTTGACGAAGACGTCAACCTTGCGCATGCCGTGCTCCTGCGCGCGGCGGGCGGCCGACTCGGCGGCCATCTGCGCGGCGAAGGGGGTGGACTTGCGCGAGCCCTTGAAGCCGACGTGGCCGGCGGAGGCCCAGGAGATCACGTTGCCCGAGGGGTCCGTGATCGAGACGATGGTGTTGTTGAACGTGCTCTTGATGTGCGCGTGGCCGTGAGCGACGTTCTTCTTTTCCTTGCGACGCACCTTCTTGGCTGCGCCCTGACGACCCTTGGGGGGCATGTCTTGACTCCAGATGGAGAGGGGAGGTGATCGGTCCTACAGCGAAGACCGCTGGATGCTGCGGATGTCCGGAGACCCGGACGCTCGCAGTGCGTCCGCTGAGGACTACTTCTTGCCCGGCTTCTTCTTACCGGCGATCGCGCGACGCGGACCCTTGCGGGTACGGGCGTTGGTGCTGGTGCGCTGACCGTGGACCGGGAGACCGCGACGGTGGCGGATGCCCTGGTAGCAGCCGATCTCGATCTTGCGGCGGATGTCGCCCTGGATCTCGCGGCGAAGGTCACCCTCGGTGCGGAGGTTGGCGTCCACGTACTCGCGGATCTTGACCAGGTCCTCTTCGGCCAGGTCACGAACGCGGGTGTTCGGGTTCACGCCGGTGGTGGCGAGGATCTCCTTGGACCGGGTGCGCCCGATACCGAAGACGTAGGTGAGGGCAACCTCCACGCGCTTTTCGCGCGGGATGTCAACACCTGAAACGCGTGCCATTCAATGGCTCCAGTTGTTATTTCGGGGGTCTTCCGCAATGCCGCTCCCGACCGCCGACCTCTCACGGGGAGAAGGTGGTACGTCCGGGTCTCCGGCCCCCGCCGGAGGTGTCGTCAGCCGTGGCTTGGACGGGCACTGCGTATGTACGTTTACGTGCGTCGCGCGAAGTCTGCGAGATGCAGGGGGTCGTGCGTCAGCCCTGGCGCTGCTTGTGGCGCAGGTTGTCGCAGATGACCATGACCCGACCGTGACGGCGGATCACCTTGCACTTGTCGCAGATCTTCTTGACGCTCGGCTTGACCTTCATGGGATGTCAGGTTCTCCGGGTCAGTGCCAGCACCCCGCCGCAGCGGAATGAGGGCAAGATCTACTTGTAGCGGTAGACGATCCGGCCACGCGTCAGGTCGTACGGGGAGAGCTCCACGACGACCCGGTCGTCCGGGAGGATACGGATGTAGTGCATCCGCATCTTGCCGGAGATGTGCGCGAGGACCTTGTGACCGTTCTGGAGCTCCACCCTGAACATAGCGTTCGGGAGAGACTCGATCACGGTGCCCTCAATTTCGATGGCACCTTGCTTCTTGGCCACGCTTCGCCTTTCGAATCGGCTACCTTGATCGTCTCTCGCACGCCGCATGCGGACACACGGATGCACGAGAGCCGACGAGTCAGTCTACGTCAGCGGACTCCAAAAGACGAATCCGTCAAGTTTGCCCACCGCGGGAGATCCTTAGACCTCCGGGTGGCCGACAATCACCCCAAGGGGCCCGGCGCCGCCTCCACGCCGACCCCTCCATCACGCAGCCCTCGCGAGCTCGGCGCCCGGGGCGCCTCACAGGCTTCGGCCTGCCGCGCCGGACTCCGTCCGCCGGAGGGCACTCACCCCAAGGGGTCCGGCGCCGCCTCCACGCCGTACTGGGCCAGCTTCTCGCGGCCGCAGTCCGGGGCGGTCAGGACCAGCGGTCCCTGCTCCGTGAGAGCGATGGAGTGCTCCCAGTGCGAGGACCAGGTGCCGTCGGTCGTGATGACGGTCCACTCGTCCTCCAGCACCTCGGTGTGTGCCGTACCGAGGGAGACCATCGGCTCGATGGCCAGGCACACGCCCGGCACCAGTTTGATGCCCTTGCCGCGCTTGCGGGCGACGTAGTTCAGCAGGTGCGGGTCCATGTGCATCTCGGTGCCGATGCCGTGCCCGCCGTAGTCCTCGATGATCCCGTACTTGCCGGTCGCCGGGCGGGGCTGGCGGCGGATGTAGGTCTCGATCGCCTTCGAGATGTCGACCAGGCGGTTGTTCACCTTCATCGCGGCGATGCCGGCCCACATCGACTCCTCGGTCACCCGGGAGAGCTCGATGAGCTCCGGGGCGTGACCGGTGCCGACGAACGCCGTGTACGCGGCGTCGCCGTGCCAGCCGTCGATGATCGCGCCGGCGTCGATGGAGATGATGTCGCCGTCCTTGAGGACGGTCTTGTCGTCCGGGATGCCGTGGACGACGACCTCGTTGACCGAGGTGCAGATGGTCGCGGGGAATCCGCCGTACCCGAGGAAGTTCGACTTCGCGCCGTGGTCGGCGATCACCTTGCGGGCGACCTGGTCCAGGTCCTGCGTGGTGGCGCCGGGTACCGCGGCCTCACGGGTGGCCGCGTGAATGGCAGCGACCACCAGCCCCGCCTCACGCATCTTCGCGATCTGCTCGGGGGTCTTGATCTGCACCATTGCGCGGCGCCTTTCTGCATGGACGGTGACGGCTGCGGCGTACTCAACGATACGGCGCAAACAGTCGGCCGCGGCGCCCAAGGACGCCGCGGCCGACTGCACTGCATGTACTGCGGGTGTTCTCTCAGCCCTCGTCGGACTTCAGAGCCTCCATGGCCCGCTCGGTCACATCGGTGACCTTGCCGAGCGCGGAGATGGTGACCACCAGGTTCTGCGCCCTGTAGTAGTCGATGATCGGCTCGGTCTGCGTGTGGTAGACCTCGAGCCGGGTACGGACCGTCTCTTCGCTGTCGTCGTCGCGCTGGTACAGCTCGCCGCCACAGGTGTCGCAGACACCCTCGGCCTGCGGCGGGTTGTACGTCACGTGGAACACGTGCGCGCTGTCGTTGCGGCAGATCCGGCGGCCCGCGATCCGCTTCACGACCTCGTCCTCGGGGACTTCGAGGTCGAGGACCGCGTCCAGCTTTACGCCCTCGTCCTTCAGCATCACATCGAGGGCTTCGGCCTGGCCCACATTGCGCGGGAAGCCGTCGAGCAGGAAGCCGTTGACCGCGTCCGGCTGGGACATGCGGTCCTTGGCCATCCCGATCGTGACCTCGTCCGGTACCAACTGGCCTGCGTCCATGTAGGCGCGGGCCTGCTTGCCAAGGTCAGTGCCCTGGCTGATGTTGGCGCGGAAGAGGTCGCCCGTGGAGATGTGCGGAATCGACAGGTTCTTGGCAAGGTACGCAGCCTGCGTTCCCTTGCCGGCACCCGGCGGGCCGACGAGGACGATTCGCATCAGCGGAGGAACCCTTCGTAATTGCGCTGCTGGAGCTGACTCTCGATCTGCTTCACGGTCTCCAGACCCACACCCACGATGATGAGGATGCTCGTCCCGCCGAACGGGAAGTTCTGGTTAGCGCCACCGAAGCCTGCCAACGCCATCGTCGGCACCAGAGCGATCAGGCCCAGGTACAGCGAGCCCGGCCAAGTGATCCTGTTGAGCACGTAGCTCAGGTACTCGGCAGTAGGTCGACCAGCCCGGATACCCGGGACGAAGCCACCATACTTCTTCATGTTGTCGGCGACTTCCTCGGGGTTGAACGAGATCGCCACGTAGAAGAAGGCGAAGAACACGATCAACAGGAAGTACGACGCCAGGTAGTACGGGTGGTCGCCCTTGACGAAGTGGTCCTTGATCCAGGTCGCCCAGCCCGCGGTGGAGTTGGAGAACTGGACGATCAGAGCCGGGATGTAGAGCAGCGAAGAAGCGAAGATGACGGGAATCACACCCGCCTGGTTCACCTTCAGCGGGATGTAAGTGGACGTACCACCGTACGACCGGCGCCCGATCATGCGCTTCGCGTACTGCACCGGGATACGGCGCTGAGCCTGCTCGACGAAGACCACGAGGGCCACCATCACGAAGCCGATCAGGATGACGGTGCCGAACTCGATCCAGCCGTCCGCGAGCTTGCCGCTCGTCTTGATGGCCCACAGGGCGCCGGGGAAGCTGGCGGCGATCGAGATGAACATCAGGATCGACATGCCGTTGCCGATGCCGCGGTCGGTGATGAGCTCACCGAGCCACATGACGGCGGCGGTGCCGGCGGTCATCGTGATGACCATCACGATGGTCGTGAAGACCGATTGGTTCGGAACGATCTGGTCGGCGACCGGGCAGCCGCTGAACAGCGCGCCGCTGGTGGCCGTGGCCACCAGGCCGGTGCCCTGCAGGATGGCGAGTGCGACCGTCAGATAACGCGTGTACTGCGTGATCTTCGTCTGGCCGGACTGCCCCTCCTTCTTGAGCGCCTCGAGTCGGGGAATCACCACGGTCAGCAGCTGAAGAATGATGCTGGCCGTGATGTACGGCATGATGCCGAGCGCGAAGATCGTGATCTGCAGCAGTGCACCACCGCTGAACATGTTCACCAGGCCGAAGAGGCTGTTGTTGCCCTTGCTTGCCTGATCAACACAGGTCTGGACGTTCTCGTAGCTCACTCCCGGGACCGGGATGTGCGCCCCGAGCCGGTAGAGCACGATGATGCCGAGCGTGAAGAACAGCTTCTTGCGCAGGTCGGGCGTCTTGAACGCCCGGGCGAACGCGGTGAGCACGGTGCCTCCTGCGACCCCCGCGCAATGCGTAGAGGTGACGGTCTTGAGGATCGATGAATACGTAATAGCCAAAGGGCCCAAGGCGCTTGCACCCAGGGCTTACCACAGCAACGGAGGCCACCTTACCGGCGTACATGCCCCCCTAGGAACGACCAACCGGGGATGCCCCATATGAGAGGCATCCCCGGTCGGATGTTCAGGCCACCGAATGGTCCGAGTTGTCTCAGACGAGCTCGGTGACAGTGCCGCCGGCAGCGGCAATCTTCTCCTTGGCGGAGCCGGAAACGGCGTCAACCGAAACCTGCAGCGCCACGGAGATCTCGCCCTGTCCGAGGACCTTGACGAGGTGGTTGTTACGCACAGCGCCCTTGGCGACCAGACCGGCCACCGTGACCTCTCCACCCTCGGGGTAGAGCGTCGCGAGCTTGTCCAGGTTCACGACCTGGTACTCGGTGCGGAACGGGTTCTTGAAGCCCTTGAGCTTCGGGAGACGCATGTGGAGGGGCATCTGCCCGCCCTCGAAGCGCTCCGGAACCTGGTAACGGGCCTTGGTGCCCTTGGTGCCACGTCCGGCAGTCTTACCCTTGGACGCCTCACCACGACCCACACGGGTCTTGGCGGTCTTGGCGCCCGGGGCAGGCCGGAGGTCGTGGGCCTTCAGCGGCTTGTTCTCCGCCATGTCAGTCGACCTCCTCAACCGTCACGAGGTGGCGGACGGTGTTAGCCATTCCGCGGAACTCGGGGCGGTCCTCCTTGACAACCACGTCGTGCAGGCGCTTGAGCCCGAGCGAACGAAGGGTGTCGCGGTGGTTCTGCTTGCTGCCGATGTACGACTTCGTCTGCGTGATCTTGAGACGGGCCATTACGCACCCGCTCCCGCACGAGCACGAAGCAGAGCCGCGGGGGCGACGTCCTCGAGGGGCAGACCGCGGCGGGCCGCGATCTCCTCGGGACGCTGCAGGCCCTGGAGGGCCGCCACGGTCGCGTGCACGATGTTGATCGGGTTCGAAGAACCGAGCGACTTCGACAGGATGTCGTGAACGCCGGCGCACTCCAGAACGGCGCGCACCGGGCCACCGGCGATAACACCGGTACCGGGGGAAGCAGGCTTGAGCAGAACGACGCCCGCAGCCTTCTCGCCCTGGATCGGGTGAGGGATGGTGCCCTGGATACGCGGAACCTTGAAGAAGCTCTTCTTGGCCTCTTCAACGCCCTTGGCGATGGCCGCGGGAACTTCCTTGGCCTTGCCGTATCCGACACCGACGGTGCCGTCACCATCGCCCACCACGACCAGCGCGGTGAAGCTGAAGCGACGACCACCCTTCACAACCTTGGCGACGCGGTTGATCGCGACGACGCGCTCGACGTACGCGGTCTTCTCGGCGGCGCTGGGGCCACCGTCACGGCCCTTCCGGTCCCGCCGCTCGCCGCCACCGGCACCGCTTCCGCGGCGCTGGGGTCCAGCCATTGGAATTACCTCTCTCTGTTACGTCCGCTGTGCGTAGGAACCGGGGCTTAGAACTTCAGCCCGGCTTCACGGGCGGCGTCAGCCAGAGCGGCAATCCGCCCGGCGTACTGGTTACCACCGCGGTCAAACACGACGGCCTCGACGCCTGCGGCCTTGGCACGCTCTGCGACCAGGGCCCCGACCTGCTTGGCCAGGGTGCTCTTGTCACCCTCGCCACCACGGATGGAAGCGTCC
This sequence comes from Streptomyces sp. NBC_00876, assembly GCF_045207435.1. Taxonomy (NCBI): domain Bacteria; kingdom Bacillati; phylum Actinomycetota; class Actinomycetes; order Kitasatosporales; family Streptomycetaceae; genus Streptomyces; species Streptomyces sp. NBC_00876. Next base: position 5,132,343 of record NZ_CP108800.1, on the reverse strand, counting down.
AGGGTCGAAGCCGACGCGAGCGTGTGGCCCGCGACGTCGTCGATGACCTGAGCCACCATGTGGCGGTTCGAACGCGTCACAACCAGGCGCGGCCGCTCCGGCGAACCGGAGATGTGCTTGCGGACACGGATGTGGCGACGCTTGAGGGCGGCACGCTTGTAGGCGTCACCCTTGGCGATCTTTACGCCGTATGCCATCGCTACTTACCAGCCTTTCCGACCTTGCGGCGGATGACCTCGCCGGCGTACTTGACGCCCTTGGCCTTGTACGGGTCAGGCTTCCGCAGCTTGCGGATCTTGGCCGCGGTCTCGCCGACCTTCTGCTTGTCGATGCCCTCGACGGTGAACTTCGTGGGGGACTCCACCTTGAAGGTGATGCCCTCCGGGGCCTCGATCAGGATCGGGTGGCTGTAGCCCAGGGCGAACTCCAGATTGGAGCCCTTCGCCTGGACGCGGTAACCGACACCACTGATCTCGAGCGCCTTGATGTATCCCTGGGTCACACCGGTGATCATGTTCGCCACCAGCGTGCGGGACAGGCCGTGAAGGGCCTTGTTCTGACGCTCGTCGTTCGGGCGGGCGACGTTCAGGACGCCGTCCTCACCCTTGGTGACCTCGATCGGCGACGCAACGGTGTGCGAGAGGGTGCCCTTGGGGCCCTTCACTGCGACCGTACGGCCATCGATGGTGACGTCCACACCGGCGGGAACCTGGATGGGGAGCTTGCCGATTCGCGACATGAGCTATTCCTCCGTTCCCGACTACCAGACGTAGGCGAGGACTTCCCCACCTACGCCCTTCTTGCTGGCCTGCTGGCCGGTCAGGAGACCGTGGGACGTGGAGATGATCGCCACGCCCAGGCCGCCGAGAACCTTCGGCAGGTTGGTGGACTTTGCGTATACACGCAGACCCGGCTTCGAGATTCGCTTGATGCCGGCGATCGAGCGCTCGCGGTTCGGGCCGAACTTCAGCTCGAGAACGAGGCTCTTGCCGACCTCGGCGTCCTCGACCTTCCAGCCGGTGATGAAGCCCTCCTGCTGGAGGATCTCCGCGATGTGCGACTTGATCTTGCTGTGCGGCATCGCGACATCGTCGTGATACGCCGAGTTCGCGTTACGCAGACGCGTGAGCATGTCTGCGATGGGATCAGTCATGGTCATGAGTTGGCCTTCGGCCTCTCTCGCCGGGGTTTCCTGTATGCGCCATCCCTCTCCCTACTCAGAGGCAGGACGGGTGCGGTGCGGGGACCTACGGCGTAGTAAGTCGGTCTTGGGCGGCAGGCGCCCAACCCCACAAGCCTACGGCATGCGAGGACGGGCTCCTGCCGACCAGATGCTTACCGAGAGTCTCCGGTGATTCCCAACGCCCAAGGGGCGAAGGAGAATTACCAGGAGCTCTTGGTCACGCCCGGCAGCTCGCCACGGTGAGCCATCTCACGAAGGCACACGCGGCACAGGCCGAACTTGCGGTAGACGGAGTGGGGCCGGCCGCAGCGCTGGCAGCGGGTGTACCCGCGGACGCCGAACTTCGGCTTGCGGGCGGCCTTAGCGATCAGGGACTTCTTCGCCACGGTCAGTTCTCCTTGAACGGGAAGCCGAGGTGACGAAGGAGGGCACGACCCTCGTCGTCATTGGTCGCCGTGGTGACCACGGTGATGTCCATGCCCCGGACCCGGTCGATCTTGTCCTGGTCGATCTCGTGGAACATGACCTGCTCCGTGAGACCGAAGGTGTAGTTGCCACGGCCGTCGAACTGCTTCGGCGACAGGCCACGGAAGTCACGGATACGCGGAAGCGCGAGCGACAGCGTACGGTCCAGGAACTCCCACATGCGGTCACCACGGAGGGTGACGTGGCAGCCGATCGGCTGCCCCTCGCGCAGCTTGAACTGCGCGATCGACTTGCGGGCCTTGGTGACGGCCGGCTTCTGACCGGTGATCGTGGTGAGGTCGCGCACGGCGCCATCGATCAGCTTGGAGTCGCGGGCGGCGTCGCCCACACCCATGTTGACCACGATCTTGACCAGACCGGGGATCTGCATGACGTTCTCGTAGGAGAACTCCTCACGCAGCTTGCCGGCGATTTCCTCGCGGTAGCGCGTCTTGAGACGCGGCGCAGTGGTGGTAGTCATCAGATGTCCTCACCGGTGCGCTTGGCAACGCGGATCTTGTTGCCCTCGTCGTCAAAGCGGTAGCCGACGCGAGTAACGACCTTGTTGCCGTCCTTCTCAACAACCAGCTGCACGTTGCTGACGTGGACGGGGGCCTCGGTCGTCACAATGCCACCGGTCTGCGAACCGCGAGCGGTCTGACCGGCCTTGGTGTGCTTCTTGACCCGGTTGACACCCTCGACGAGGACGCGGTCCTGAGCGGGGTAGGCCACGATGACCTTGCCCTGCTTGCCCTTGTCCTTACCGGTGATGACCTGAACCAGGTCGCCCTTCTTGATCTTCATGCTTACAGCACCTCCGGCGCGAGCGAGATGATCTTCATGAACTTCTTCTCGCGCAGCTCACGGCCCACCGGGCCGAAGATACGGGTGCCGCGGGGGTCGCCGTCGTTCTTGAGAATGACAGCGGCGTTCTCGTCGAAGCGGATGTACGAGCCATCCTGACGACGACGCTCCTTGACGGTGCGAACGATGACGGCCTTGACGACGTCACCCTTCTTCACGTTGCCACCGGGGATCGCGTCCTTGACGGTGGCGACGATGACGTCACCGATGCCCGCGTAGCGGCGACCCGAGCCACCGAGAACACGGATGGTGAGAATTTCCTTCGCACCCGTGTTGTCGGCGACGCGCAGTCGCGACTCCTGCTGGATCACGTCTATCTCCTGATCGTCTGCCGGTTCCCGGCGGGGGCCGCTCCGTTACCGGAGCGAACCCCCGCCGAGCCTGGCGGAACCTGCCTGAAGGGGAAGCCCCTCAGGAATTACTTGGCCTTCTCGAGGATCTCGACGATGCGCCACCGCTTCGTGGCGGACAGCGGCCGGGTCTCCATCAGGAGGACGCGGTCGCCGACGCCGGCGGCGTTCTGCTCGTCGTGAGCCTTGAGCTTGTTCGTACGGCGGATGACCTTGCCGTACAGCGCGTGCTTGACGCGGTCCTCGACAGCGACGACGACGGTCTTGTCCATCTTGTCGCTGACGACCAGACCCTCACGGGTCTTGCGGAAACCGCGGTCGGTGTTCGTCTCAGTCACAGTCTTCTCGCTCATCAGACGCTCTCCACCGTCTCGATGCCGAGCTCGCGCTCACGCATCAGGGTGTAGATCCGGGCGATGTCCTTACGGACGGACTTGAGCCGGCCGTGGTTCTCGAGCTGTCCGGTCGCCGCCTGGAAGCGGAGGTTGAACAGCTCTTCCTTGGCCTCGCGGAGCTTGTTGAGGAGCTCCTCGTTGCCCAGCTCGCGCAGCTCGGACGTCTTGGTACCGGCCGACATCACGACTCACCTGCCTCGCGCCGAACAATCCGGCACTTCATCGGAAGCTTGTGAGCAGCGCGGGTGAGCGCCTCACGAGCAATCTTCTCGTTCGGGTAGGACAGCTCGAACATCACCCGGCCCGGCTTGACGTTCGCGATCCACCACTCGGGAGAACCCTTACCGGAACCCATGCGGGTCTCGGCAGGCTTCTTCGTCAGGGGACGGTCCGGGTAGATGTTGATCCAGACCTTGCCGCCACGCTTGATGTGACGGGTCATCGCGATACGAGCGGACTCGATCTGACGGTTCGTCACGTACGCCGGGGTCAGCGCCTGGATGCCGTACTCGCCGAACGCAACCTGCGTGCCACCCTTGGACATACCGCTGCGCTTCGGGTGGTGCTGCTTGCGGTGCTTGACCCTACGGGGGATCAGCATTTCGGTCAGGCCTCCGTTCCGGTGCTCTCAGCCGCCGGAGCAGCGGCGGTCGCGTCGGCCTTGGGGGCCTCGGCGGCCGGAGCCGACTGCTGCGGCTTGCGGCCACGACCGCCACGCTCGCCACCACGGCCACCGCGGCCGGCCGGACGGTCAGCGCCGCCACGGGCCGGGCGGTTGCCCGCACGGGCAGCAGCGTTCTCGGCGCGGACCTCGGCGATGTTCTTGACGTCGCCCTTGTAGATCCAGACCTTCACGCCGATGCGGCCGAAGGTCGTCTTGGCCTCGAAGAAGCCGTAGTCGACGTTCGCACGGAGGGTGTGCAGGGGCACGCGGCCCTCGCGGTAGAACTCCGAGCGGGACATCTCGGCGCCGCCGAGGCGACCGCCGCACTGGATCTTGATGCCCTTGGCGCCGGCCTTCATCGAGCTCTGCATGCTCTTACGCATGGCACGACGGAAGGAGACGCGGGAGGAGAGCTGCTCGGCGACGGCCTGGGCCACCAGCTGAGCGTCCACCTCGGGGTTCTTGACCTCGAGGATGTTCAGCTGGACCTGCTTGCCGGTCAGCTTCTCCAGCTCGCCACGGATGCGGTCGGCCTCGGCGCCGCGGCGGCCGATGACGATGCCCGGGCGGGCGGTGTGGATGTCAACGCGGACGCGGTCGCGGGTGCGCTCGATCTCAACCTTCGAGATGCCGGCTCGCTCCATGCCCTTCGTCATCATGCGACGAATGGCAACGTCTTCCTTGACGTAGTCCTTGTACAGCTTGTCGGCGTACCAACGGGACTTGAAGTCCGTGGTAATGCCGAGCCGGAACCCGTGCGGGTTTACCTTCTGGCCCATTACCGGGTTCCTTCCTTGCTGCTGACGACCACGGTGATGTGGCTGGTCCGCTTACGGATCCGGTAGGCACGGCCCTGAGCACGCGGACGGAACCGCTTCAGGGTCGGGCCCTCGTCCACGTACGCCTCGCTGATGACCAGCGAAGAGGCGTCAGGGTGGTCGTAGTTGTGTGCAGCGTTGGCAATGGCGCTGTCGAGCACCTTGCCAACCGGCACGCTCGCGGCCTGCGGGGCGAAACGCAGGACCGCCTGAGCCTCCGTGGCATCCATGCCACGGATGAGGTCCACCACTCGGCGGGCCTTCATGGGCGTGACGCGGATGTACCGCGCCTGGGCCCTGGCTTCCATGGTTGTCCCTTCGGTGTGAGTCATAGTCGTTTCCACCCCGCGCTAGCGGCGCTTCGACTTCCGGTCGTCCTTGACGTGGCCGCGGAAGGTGCGAGTCGGCGAGAACTCGCCGAGCTTGTGGCCGACCATCGACTCGGTGACGAACACCGGGACGTGGATCTTGCCGTTGTGCACCGCGATGGTGTGACCCAGCATGGCCGGGATGATCATCGAGCGACGGGACCAGGTCTTGATGACGTTCTTGGTGCCAGCTTCGTTCTGGACGTCCACCTTCTTGACGAGGTGGCCGTCGACGAAGGGCCCCTTCTTGAGACTGCGCGGCATCTAAACCCGCTCCTAGCGCTTCTTGTTCGTCTTGCGGCGGCGGACGATGTACTTGCTCGATGCCTTCTTCGGCGAGCGAGTACGACCCTCCTTCTGACCCCACGGCGAGACCGGGTGACGTCCACCGGAGGTCTTGCCTTCACCACCACCGTGCGGGTGGTCGACCGGGTTCATCGCAACACCGCGGACGGACGGGCGAACGCCCTTCCAGCGCATGCGACCGGCCTTGCCCCAGTTGATGTTCGACTGCTCGGCGTTGCCGACCTCACCGATGGTGGCGCGGCAGCGGGCGTCGACCAGGCGGATCTCACCCGACGGCATACGAAGGTGGGCCATGGTGCCCTCCTTCGCCAGCAGCTGCACGGAGGCACCCGCGGAACGGGCGAACTTCGCGCCGCCGCCGGGCCGCAGCTCGATGGCGTGGATGGTCGTACCGACCGGGATGTTGCGCAGCGCCAGGTTGTTGCCGGGCTTGATGTCGGCGGCCGGGCCGTTCTCGACACGGTCGCCCTGTCCCAGGCCACGCGGCGCGATGATGTAGCGCTTCTCGCCGTCCGCGTAGTGCAGGAGCGCGATGCGCGCGGTGCGGTTCGGGTCGTACTCGATGTGCGCGACCTTGGCCGGCACGCCGTCCTTGTCGTGACGACGGAAGTCGATCACGCGGTAGGCGCGCTTGTGGCCACCACCCTGGTGGCGAACGGTCACACGACCGGTGTTGTTACGGCCGCCCTTGCTGTGCAGGGGGCGGACCAGCGACTTCTCCGGCGTGGACCGCGTGATCTCGACAAAGTCGGCGACGCTGGAGCCACGACGGCCCGGGGTCGTCGGCTTGTACTTGCGGATACCCATTTCTCAGTCCTCGTCCGATTCCGGACGACTCGACCTCCGTTAGGAGGTCGGGCCGCCGAAGATGTCGATTCGGTCGCCCTCAGCGAGGGTCACGATGGCGCGCTTGGTGTCAGCGCGCTTGCCGAAACCGGTCTTGGTGCGCTTGCGCTTACCCTGCCGGTTGATCGTGTTGACCCCGGTGACCTTGACCGAGAAGACCGCTTCCACGGCCTGCTTGATCTGGGTCTTGTTGGAGCCGGGCGCGACGATGAACGTGTACTTGTTCTCGTCGAGCAGCGCGTAGCTCTTCTCCGAAACAACCGGCTTGACGAGAACGTCACGCGGGTCGGAGTAGGTCTTGCTGGTAACGGTCGCCTCACTCATCAGGCGTCGCTCCCTTCGGTCTCAGCGGTCTGGGGGCCAGACACGAAGGACTCGAAAGCGGCCTGGGTGAAGACCACGTCGTCAGAGACGATCACGTCGTACGTGTTCAGCTGGCCCGGGTCCAGGATGTGCACCTGGGGCAGGTTGCGCGCGGAGAGCCACGCGGCCTCGTCGTTGCGCTCGACGACCAGGAGCACGTTGTTGCGCTCCGAGATCTTGCCGAGCAGCGCCTTGACGGCCTTGGTGGAGATCCCGCTCTCGACCACGCCGGTGACGACGTGGATACGGGAGTGACGCGCCCGGTCGGAGAGGGCACCGCGCAGGGCGGCGGCCTTCATCTTCTTCGGGGTGCGCTGCGAGTAGTCGCGCGGCTTGGGGCCGTGCACGACGCCACCGCCGACGAACTGCGGCGCGCGGGTCGAACCCTGGCGGGCGCGGCCGGTGCCCTTCTGGCGGTACGGCTTGCGGCCACCACCACGGACTTCACCGCGGCGCTTGGTCGAGTGCGTGCCCTGACGGGCAGCTGCCAGCTGTGCGACAACGACCTGGTGGATCAGCGGAACGCTGGTCTTCGCGTCGAAGATCTCCGCGGGGAGCTCGACGGTACCGGCCTTGTCGCCTGCCGGCGAAAGGATGTCAATGGTGCTCATTACCTCAAGCCCCCTTGGCCGCGGTACGGACCAGGACGAGGCCGCCGTTCGGACCGGGGACTGCGCCCTTGATGAGCAGCAGACCCTTCTCCGCGTCAACCGCGTGGATGGTCAGGTTCTGGGTGGTGACGCGCTCGTTACCCATCCGGCCGGCCATGCGCATGCCCTTGAAGACACGCCCAGGGGTGGCGCAGCCACCGATCGAACCGGGGGAACGGTGCTTGCGCTGGACGCCGTGACCGGCGCCGAGGCCCTTGAAGTTGTGACGCTTCATGACACCGGCGAAGCCCTTGCCCTTGCTCTTGCCCGTGACGTCAACCTTGACGCCGGACTCGAACACCTGGGCGGTGATCTCCTGGCCCAGCGTGTACTCGCTGGCGTCAGGGGTGCGGAGCTCCACCAGGTGGCGGCGGGGGGTCACGTCGGCCTTGGCGAAGTGGCCCTTGAGGGGCTTGTTCACCTTGCGCGGGTCGATCTCGCCGAAGGCGATCTGGACCGACTCGTAGCCGTCGCTGTCGTTCGTACGAACCTGCGTCACGACGCACGGCCCGGCCTTGACGACGGTCACCGGGACAACCCGGTTGTTCTCGTCCCAGACCTGGGTCATGCCGAGCTTCTCGCCCAGGACGCCCTTGATGTTCTTGCTCATCTCGGCCCGTCCCCTCAGAGCTTGATCTCGATGTCGACGCCCGCCGGAAGGTCGAGGCGCATCAGCGAGTCAACCGTCTTCGGCGTGGGGTCGAGGATGTCGATGAGGCGCTTGTGCGTGCGCATCTCGAAGTGCTCGCGAGAGTCCTTGTACTTGTGCGGCGACTTGATGACGCAGTACACGTTCTTCTCAGTGGGCAGCGGCACCGGGCCCGCGACCGACGCACCAGTGCGGGTCACCGTCTCGACGATCTTCTTCGCCGAGGAGTCGATGACCTCGTGGTCGTAGGCCTTGAGCCGGATGCGGATCTTCTGTCCCGCCATGGCTACTAGTAGTCCTGTCTCTCGTAACGCTCTGGAACCCGGGGTTCTGTAACTCCGCCTCCGACCCACGCGGTCGGGCGTGTCGCATCCCCTCTACGTAAAAATCCCGAAGGATTTCCCAACCAAGGGGGTGCGGGCCTGAGACCGCGCTGCCGGGGGAGGAACCCCACCGGGCGCCTGGCCGGTGCCACACATCCGCTTCCCGAAAGATTCCCGTACGTCCGGCCCTTACAGGGCCGACGAGTACTGTGGGACTCGCTTCCGGTCCTCCCGGCGGGAGGCGCGCAGCATTGACACTCAACCGAGCAACCTGGTCAGTGTGCCATACGGGGCACTGGCCTGGCCAATCGGGTGGAGGATCTTACCCCCCGCGGATGGATGGTCAAACGCGGGCACGCACCGCGCCCCGCCCGCCCGTACCCCGCCCCGTAATTCGGTCGAGCTCCGGACGCCCCCGCCCCTACAGTGACCGGCCGGACAAGGCGTCGTCGCGGGGGAACGGAACATGCGCACTCACTATCCCCGGACCGCGCATCTGCCCTGGTCACCCGGGGCCACCTCGGACGACGTACGGCTCACCGGCCTCGCCGGCCTGACCGGCTCCGAGGTCGTGGTGACCGAGAAGCTCGACGGTGAGAACACCACGCTGTACGCAGACGGGCTGCACGCCCGCTCCCTCGACTCGGCGCACCATCCCTCCCGGGGTTGGGTCAAGGCGCTCCAGGGACGCATCGGCCCCCGCATCCCCACGGGGTGGCGGATCTGCGGCGAGAACATGTTCGCCCGCCACTCGATCCCGTACGAGGACCTGGCGAGCCACTTCTACGGATTCTCCGTCTGGGACGGGGAGCACTGCCTCGGCTGGGACCGGACCGTGGCCTTCCTCCAGGACCTGGGAATCCCGGCGCCGCCGGTGCTGTGGCGCGGGGTGTTCGACACCCGCGCCGAACGCACCCTGCGGGCGATGAAGCCCGACACGGTGCGGCAGGAGGGATACGTCGTCCGCCCGGCCGAAGGCTTCGCGGCCGCCGAGTTCGGGCACCGGGTGGCGAAGTGGGTGCGGCCCGGCCATGTGACGACGGGCACGCACTGGATGCACGCGGAGGTCGTGGAGAACCGCCTCGGCCCGGCCGCCGCCCTGTGGGCCGTGCGCTCGGGCGCCCCGGTGGATCCGGCGGCGCTCGCCGCCGCCACGGGGACCGGACCGGGCGACCCCCCGGCCGCCCTCGCGGCGGGCGACGCCCTGGACGCCCTGGGCCGTACGGGCGACGACCGGCTGGCCGGGGTGCTCGCCACCCTGCTGCACCGCACCCCGCGGGCCCGGCTGGCACCGGCACTGGCCGCACCGCTCGGGATGCCGCTCGCCCGGCGGATCGCGGACCTCGTCGGGCTGCACCCCTCGCTGCACCGCCCGTACCCCGACGAGAAGCGCCACGGCGGCCTGGCACGGATTTCGCTCGCCGCCGGCCTGCCCGTCCTGCACGCGGTGGCCGGCGCACTGGCCGGCAGCGCGGCGGCGCGCGAGCAGGTGGAGTGGTCGGCCCTGCACGCCCAGGACGTGGCCGAGCCGGACGGGCTGGCCGAGGCCTTCGCCGGTCTGGACCCGGCCGCCGCCGCCCGCTGCCTCGCGCAGGCCCGTGAGGCGTACGCGCTCGGCCGCATCAGCAGCGCGGACGAGGCCGTCGCCGCGACCTGGCGGTGGCGGTCCGGCCGGTTCCCGCGCCTGGTCCATCTGGTCGGGCCTTCGGGCAGCGGGAAGAGCACCTTCGCCCGCGGTCTGCCAGGCACCGCCACCTACGTCTCGCTCGACGACCTGCGCCTGGCCCGCGGCTCGCGCGCCGACCAGGGCGCCAACGCGGACGTCCTGCGCGAGGGGCTGCGGCGCCTGGACGCCGCCCTGGTCCCGGGCGCCACCGTGGTCTGGGACGCCACCTCCCTCAACCCGCAGCAGCGCTCCCTGGTCCACGCGGTCGCCCACCGCCGGGACGCCCTGATCACCCATGCCGTGGCATGGACCGGCGAGGGCGAGCTCATCGCGCGCAACGGCCGGCGTACCCACCCCGTACCCCCGGAGGTACTGACGTCCCAGCTGCGCCGGTTCGTCCCCCCGTACCCCGGCCAGGCGCACCGCACCTGGTACATCGGCACCAGCGGAACCGTGGAGGACCGGGCCTGATGCGTACGAGCGAGGAGATCTACCACCGGGTCCGCTGGGACGCCCGGTTCGACCCGGCACGCTTCGTGCTGGGCGTCGCCCAGCGCGGCCGGGACCCCAAGCGGGTACCGCTGGAGCGGTTCACCCCCGGCGGGGACGTCCCCTGGCACCGGGTGCTGTTCTTCGAGGCGGACGGCGAGGTGGTGTGGGACCGGTCCTCGGGCACGGACCGGATCGACGCGACGGACGCGGGCCGCGTACGGACCCCGCGCCGGCTCCCGTCCCCGTACTTCACGTCCCGTGTCCCGCATGCCTTCTCCTCCTCCACGGGCACCTGGGAGCCGATGCCCGCCCGGCCCCCGGGCCCGTCCGGTCCGCTGACGGTCCTCACCTGGAACACCCTCTGGGACCGCTACGACAGCGACCGCATCGACACCGCCCGGCGCCGCCCGCTGCTGCTCGACGCCCTGCGCGCGGCGGACGCGGACGTCATCGCGCTCCAGGAGGTGGAACCCGCGCTCCTGGAGCTGCTGCTGGCCTGCGACTGGGTACGGGACGGATACGTCCTGGCCACCGACCCGGCGGGCCGTGACGTACCGGACTGCGGTCTGCTGCTGCTCAGCCGGCTGCCCGTGAGCGAGGCGGGTCTGCACCCGCTGGGCCCGCACAAGGCGGTGGCGGCGGCCGTGGTGGAGACCGCCGGCGGCCCCGTCACGGTGGCCGTGACCCACCTCAGCAGCGACCACTCCCCCGACGGCGCCGCCCGCCGGGACTCCGAACTAGCCGACCTGGCAACGGGGTTGGCCGGCATCGAGGGCGAACTCCTGCTCGTCGGCGACTTCAACGACGGCGGCGACCACCCGCGGTCCCGCCTGGCGATGGCGGACGCCTGGAACGAGGTGCACGGCCCCGCCGACCGCACCCCCACCTTCGACCCGTCGGTGAACCCTCTCGCCGCCGTCTCCTCCCTCTCCGGCCGCGTCTCCCGGCTGGACAGGATCCTGCTGCGTACGGAACGGCTGCGCGCCCGGTCGGCGGTCCTGACCGGCGAGACACCCGGCCCGGAGGGGCTGTACGTCTCCGACCACTACGGGGTGCGGGTGGAGCTGGGCGCGCCCCTTCTGGTGGCCGAAGGGGTGACGGAACGGGTGGTCGCGGCCCTCCCCGGCGCCCATGTCCACGTCGTCGGCTCCCGGCGCATGGGCTGCGCACCGCCCGGCGCGGACCTGGACCTGGTGGCGGCGCTGCCCGGCGCACCCGACCCGGCAGCTGTGCGGCACCGGATGGCCGCCGCGTTTCCGGAGGCGCGGGGGCTGCGCGAGGTGACCGGCGCCCGGGTGCCGGGCCTGCGCTGGTATCTCGACGGCCTCCGGATCGACCTGGTCACCGTGTCGACCGCCGCCCTCTCCCCCGCCGACGCGGTGGCCCGCCGCACGGAGCTGGGCGAGGCGGCGGCCGTCGCGCTGAGCGCAGTGAGCGACGCGGAAGCGGTGCTCGCGGCGGCGGACCCGCACCGGGACGCCTTCGCCGCCCTCGCCCGGGACGTCAAGGAGTGGGCGCGCGCCCGGGGCCTGGACTCCGCCCCGTGCGGCGGACTGCCGGGCCTGGCCTGGACCGTCCTCGCGGCCCGTACCGCGCACGAGGCGGGCGGTCTGCCGCCCCTCGCCCTGCTCCGGCGCTTCTTCGCGACGTGGGCGGCGTGGGACTGGAGCGAGGCGGTGGGCGGGGCTGCGGCAACCGGCGACCCGGTCACGGTGCTGACCCCGACCGCTCCGGTACGTTCCTGCACCACCCAGGTCACCCCCGCCGGCCGCGACCTGCTCACCGCCGAGCTCTTCCGCGCCTGGGAGATCCTGGAGGAGGCGGCGGAGGACGCCCACCCACGCCCTCTCCTCTGCGCCCCGCCCGTACTGCGGGAACACCATGCGGCCTGGGCCCTCGCCTCCGCAGGGCCCGGCGAGGGCGACGAGGGCCGGCTGCGCGGCCGCCTCCTCGCCCTGCTCGCAGCGCTCGCCGACGCGGGTGCACCCGACGCCCGCATCTGGCCGCACCCGCTCACGGCCGACGGCCGCACGGGCTACGCGATCGGGCTGGGCACGACGCCGCCCGACGGCCCCCGGCTGTCGGAGATCGGGGCGGAGCTGCTCCGCGGCATCCGGGGCGCCTCGCTGGCACCGGTGGGACTGTCCGCCCTCCGGTCGGCCGGGGCCCCGGCGTTCACCCTCTGCCAGACTCCCGCCATGCATGTACGTACCACTCAAGCCTGGTCCCTGCGCCCGGCCACCGCCGACGACCTCGATGCCACGGCCGAGCTCCGGGCCGTCGTGATGCGCCCGGACCTGGTCCGGCTCGGCCGCTACGACGAGCACCGGGTGCGCCGGCGGCTGCGCGACTCCTACGTGCCCGAGCACACCTCGGTGATCCTCGTCGACGGCCGCTTCGCCGGCAGTGTCACGCTGCGGCCCTTCGAGGACGGCCGGTGCCTGGAGAGCTTCCTCATCGCCGAGGAGTTCCAGGGGCGGGGCATCGGCTCGGCCGTGCTGAGCGCCCTGCTGGCCCGTACGGACGCCGAAGGGGTGCCGGTCCGCCTCAACGTGCTCCAGGGCAGCGCGGCCCGGCGGCTGTACGAGCGGCACGGGTTCGTCCTGGAGCGCGAGGACCCGGTCGACGTCTTCATGGTGCGCATGCCGCCCGTACCCGTGGCCTGAGACAAGACGAAGGGCCCCGTCCCACCGCTTGCGCGGCGGGACGGGGCCCTTCTCGGTGCTCTTGTGCGGAGCTACCAGGTCAGACGCTCAAGTGATTACTTGAGGATCTTGGTGACCTGGCCGGCGCCCACGGTCCGGCCACCCTCACGGATGGCGAACTTCAGGCCCTCTTCCATGGCGACCGGCTGGATCAGCGCGACGTTCATGAGGGTGTTGTCACCCGGCATGACCATCTCGGTGCCCTCGGGAAGGGTCACAACGCCCGTCACGTCCGTGGTACGGAAGTAGAACTGCGGGCGGTAGTTGTTGAAGAACGGGGTGTGACGGCCACCCTCGTCCTTCGACAGGATGTAGGACTGCGCCTCGAACTCGGTGTGCGGCGTGACCGAACCCGGCTTGATGATGACCTGGCCGCGCTCGACGTCCTCGCGCTTGATGCCACGGAGGAGCAGACCGACGTTCTCACCGGCCTGGCCCTCGTCGAGCAGCTTGCGGAACATCTCGATGCCGGTGACCGTGGTGGTGGTCTTCTCGGTCTTGATACCGACGATGTCGACGGTCTCGTTGACCTTCAGGACACCACGCTCGATACGGCCGGTGACGACCGTACCGCGACCGGTGATCGTGAAGACGTCCTCGATCGGCATGAGGAACGGCTTCTCGACGTCACGCTCGGGCTGCGGGATCGACTCGTCGACGGCGGCCATGAGGTCCAGAACGGTCTGGCCCCACTCCTTGTCGCCCTCGAGCGCCTTGAGCGCCGAGACCTTGACGACCGGAAGGTCGTCGCCCGGGAACTCGTACTCGGAGAGGAGCTCACGGACCTCGAGCTCGACGAGCTCCAGGATCTCCTCGTCGTCCACCATGTCGGCCTTGTTCAGAGCGACGACGATGTACGGAACGCCGACCTGGCGGGCCAGGAGCACGTGCTCCTTGGTCTGCGGCATCGGGCCGTCGGTCGCGGCGACGACGAGGATGGCGCCGTCCATCTGCGCCGCACCCGTGATCATGTTCTTGATGTAGTCAGCGTGACCCGGGCAGTCGACGTGCGCGTAGTGACGCGACTCCGTCTGGTACTCGACGTGCGCGATCGAGATGGTGATACCGCGCTGGCGCTCCTCGGGAGCCTTGTCGATCTGGTCGAAGGCCGAGGCCTCGTTCAGGTCCGGGTACGCGTCGTGCAGCACCTTGGTAATGGCGGCCGTGAGGGTCGTCTTACCGTGGTCGATGTGACCGATGGTGCCGATGTTGACGTGCGGCTTAGTCCGCTCGAACTTTGCCTTCGCCACTGGGTCCTCCTGCGGAGTGGTTCTGTACGCCTTGCTTCATCGGCGCCAGGTGATCTTTGCTGGGATGCCGGGGCCCGGGGGCATTCGACGCATTGCATACGCGCCGCGTCAAATGCCCCACCAGGCTCCGGTGATAAGCCTAAAGCGTCAACTCGGGGAGTTATTCGCCCTTGGCCTTCGCGATGATCTCCTCGGCGACGTTCCGCGGAACCTCGGCGTAGGAGTCGAACTGCATCGAGTAGCTTGCGCGACCCGAGGTCTTGCTGCGGAGGTCTCCGACGTAGCCGAACATCTCCGAGAGGGGCACGAGGCCCTTCACGACGCGAGCGCCGCTGCGCTCCTCCATGGCCTGGATCTGGCCACGGCGGGAGTTGAGGTCGCCGATGACATCGCCCATGTAGTCCTCGGGCGTGGTGACCTCGACGGCCATCATCGGCTCCAGGAGCACGGGGGACGCCTTGCGGGCACCCTCCTTGAACGCCTGCGAACCGGCGATCTTGAAGGCGAGCTCCGAGGAGTCGACCTCGTGGTAACCACCGTCGAGAAGGGTGACGCGGACGCCGACCATCTCGTAGCCGGCCAGGATGCCGAACTGCATGGCTTCCTGGGCACCCGCGTCCACCGAGGGGATGTACTCACGGGGGATGCGGCCACCGGTGACCTTGTTGACGAACTCGTAGGACGCGTCGCCACCCTCGATGGGCTCAAGGGCGATCTGCACCTTCGCGAACTGGCCGGTACCACCAGTCTGCTTCTTGTGCGTGTAGTCGATGCGCTCGACGGCCTTGCGGATCGTCTCGCGGTACGCGACCTGCGGCTTGCCGACGTTCGCCTCGACGCGGAACTCGCGCTTCATGCGGTCGACGAGCACCTCGAGGTGAAGCTCGCCCATACCACCGATGATGGTCTGGCCGGTCTCCTCGTCGGAGTGCACCTGGAAGGACGGGTCCTCCTCGGAGAGGCGCTGGATGGCAATACCCAGCTTCTCCTGGTCACCCTTGGACTTGGGCTCGATGGCGACCTGAATGACCGGCGCCGGGAAGTCCATGGACTCCAGGATGACCGGGTTCTTGTCGTCACACAGCGTCTCACCGGTGGTGGTCTGCTTCAGGCCCATGACGGCGATGATGTCACCGGCGCCCACCGACGCGATCTCCTCACGCTTGTTCGCGTGCATGCGGTAGATCTTGCCGATGCGCTCCTTCTTGCCCTTGACCGAGTTCAGCACCGCGGTGCCGGCCTCGAGGCGACCGGAGTAGATCCGGACGAAGGTGAGCTTGCCGAGGTGCGGGTCGCTGGCGATCTTGAACGCGAGACCGGAGAAGGGCTCGTCGTCCGAGGGCTTGCGCTTGATGACGACCTCGGGGTCCTTGACGTCGTGGCCTTCGATGGCCTCGACGTCCAGGGGGGAAGGCAGGTAGCGGACGACCGCGTCGAGCAGGGGCTGAACGCCCTTGTTCTTGAACGCGGTGCCACAGAACACCGGGGTGACCGTGATGGAGTCCGCGGTGCCCTTCGACGCCAGGGTGATGCGGCGGATCGCCTCGTGCAGCTGGTCCTGGGTGGGCTCCTCGCCCTCCAGGTACAGCTCCATCATCGCGTCATCGTTCTCGGAGACGGCCTCGAGGAGCTTGCCGCGCCATTCCTCGGCGGCCTCCTGGAGGTTCTCCGGGATGTCGATGACGTTGTACATCTCGCCCTTGGCGGCCTCTTCGGGGTACACGAAGGCCTTCATCGACACGAGGTCGACAACGCCCGTGAAGTCCGCCTCGGCGCCGATGGGGAGCTGCATGACGATCGGGACAGCGCCGAGGCGCTGGACGATCATGTCGACACAACGGAAGAAGTCGGCACCGGTGCGGTCGAGCTTGTTGACGAAGCAGATACGCGGCACGCCGTAGCGGTCCGCCTGACGCCACACGGTCTCGGACTGCGGCTCGACGCCGGCCACACCGTCGAACACGGTGACGGCGCCGTCGAGGACGCGGAGCGAACGCTCCACCTCGACGGTGAAGTCGACGTGACCGGGGGTGTCGATGATGTTGATGGTGTGGTCAACATCATTGAGCGGCCAGTGGCAGGTCGTCGCGGCGGACGTGATCGTGATGCCGCGCTCCTGCTCCTGCTCCATCCAGTCCATCGTGGCTGCGCCGTCGTGGACCTCACCGATCTTGTACGAGACGCCGGTGTAGAACAGGATCCGCTCTGTGGTGGTCGTCTTGCCCGCGTCGATGTGGGCCATGATCCCAATGTTGCGGACCTTGGCCAGGTCAAGCGAAGTGGTGGCCATAAGGCTCAATCTTCTCTCGGTCTCGATGGGGTAAGCGACTACCAGCGGTAGTGCGCGAAGGCCTTGTTCGACTCGGCCATCTTGTGGGTGTCCTCGCGCTTCTTGACGGCAGCGCCAAGACCGTTGGAGGCGTCGAGCAGCTCGTTCATGAGGCGCTCGGTCATCGTCTTCTCGCGACGGGCGCGGGAGTAACCCACGATCCAGCGCAGCGAGAGGGTGGCGGCACGACCGGGCTTGACCTCGATCGGCACCTGGTAGGTGGCGCCACCGACACGGCGGGACTTGACCTCGAGCGAGGGCTTGACGTTCTCAAGCGCGCGCTTCAGCGTGATGACCGGGTCAGCGCCGGTCTTCTCGCGGAGGCCTTCCATGGCGCCGTACACGATCCGCTCGGCGGTGGAACGCTTGCCGTCGAGCAGGATCTTGTTGATCAGCGAGGTGACAAGAGGAGAGCTGTAGACCGGGTCGATGATGACCGGGCGCTTCGGGGCGGGGCCCTTACGAGGCATTCTTACTTCTCCTTCTTGGCGCCGTAGCGGCTGCGGGCCTGCTTGCGGTTCTTGACACCCTGGGTGTCGAGCGAGCCGCGGATGATCTTGTAACGAACACCCGGCAGGTCCTTCACACGGCCACCACGCACGAGCACGATCGAGTGCTCCTGCAGGTTGTGTCCCTCACCCGGAATGTAGGCCGTAACCTCGATGCCGGAGGTCAGACGCACACGCGCGACCTTACGGAGGGCCGAGTTCGGCTTCTTCGGGGTGGTCGTGAAGACACGCGTGCAGACGCCACGACGCTGGGGCGAACCCTCGAGCGCGGGCGTCTTGTTCTTCTCGACCTTGTCCTGCCGGCCCTTCCGGACCAGCTGCTGAATCGTAGGCACTACTTCTCCGGTTTCTGTGTGCCGTCGGTGAAACTAACCTGGAACACTCACCGACCCACGCGGTCGGGTGTGTCGAATACTGCGGGCCACTCCCCTGGAGCAGTGGAAGCACAGATTGCGGTGGCCAAAGACGAGCTCGCCGTGCGGTTGAGGACACGCACACGAGCCCAGGCACACCCCAGGCACAAGGTCTGAGCGTACCTACCTCACGGACTCCGGTCAAAACAAATGCTGTCCGCCGCGACACGCCGGGACGGCCGCCCGGCTTGTCCTGACCCGTGCGGGATGCCTCAGGGCCCCCTACAAGGCCCTCAGCGCCCTCCGGGGCCCGGAAACCACCGTACGCCCCACCCGGCCGGAGTGACGCATCGCACGCCGGAGGGCGGCCACCCCGTGTGTACGGGATGACCGCCCTCCGGTCGTATCAAGCGACTCGCTTACTGGTTGTACGGACCGTAGTCGTAGTCCTCCAGCGGAACGGCCTGGCCGGAGCCGGTGCCGAACGGCGAGTAGTCGATGTCGTCGTAGCCGACGGCCGAGTACATCGCGGCCTT
The DNA here is from genome assembly GCF_045207435.1 of Streptomyces sp. NBC_00876. NCBI lineage: Bacteria > Bacillati > Actinomycetota > Actinomycetes > Kitasatosporales > Streptomycetaceae > Streptomyces > Streptomyces sp. NBC_00876. The sequence goes on along the minus strand of NZ_CP108800.1, from coordinate 5,114,259 downwards.
GGCCTCCTCGGTCGGCTCGACCCGGATGTTGCGGTAGCGGGACAGACCCGTACCGGCCGGGATGAGCTTACCGATGATGACGTTCTCCTTGAGGCCGATCAGGGAGTCGGACTTGGCGTTGATCGCCGCGTCCGTCAGGACCCTGGTCGTCTCCTGGAAGGAAGCCGCGGACAGCCACGACTCCGTCGCCAGCGAGGCCTTGGTGATACCCATCAGCTGCGGACGGCCGGAGGCGGGGTGACCGCCCTCGGTGACCACACGACGGTTCTCGGTCTCGAACTTCGAGCGCTCGACGAGCTCGCCCGGCAGCAGTTCCGCGTCGCCGGACTCGATGATCGTCACGCGGCGGAGCATCTGCCGGATGATGATCTCGATGTGCTTGTCGTGGATCGACACGCCCTGCGAGTTGTAGACCTTCTGGACTTCGCCGACCAGGTGGACCTGGACCGCGCGCTGACCGAGGATCCGCAGCACGTCGTGCGGGTTGGTGGCACCCACGGTGAGCTTCTGGCCCACCTCGACGTGGTCGCCCTCGCCCACCAGCAGACGGGCGCGCTTGGAGATCGGGAACGGGATCTCTTCGCTGCCGTCGTCCGGCGTGACCACGAGCTTCTTGGTCTTCTCGGTCTCCTCGATCCGGACCCGGCCTGCGGACTCCGAGATCGGGGCGACACCCTTGGGCGTACGGGCTTCGAAGAGCTCGACGACTCGGGGCAGACCCTGGGTGATGTCGTCACCGGCCACACCACCGGTGTGGAAGGTACGCATCGTCAGCTGGGTACCGGGCTCACCGATGGACTGGGCGGCGATGATGCCGACCGCCTCACCGATGTCGACCAGCTTGCCGGTGGCGAGCGAGCGTCCGTAGCAGAAGGCACAGGTGCCGACCGCGGACTCACAGGTCAGGACCGAGCGGGTCTTGACCTCCTCGACGCCGGCGCCCACCAGGGCGTCGATCAGGACGTCACCGAGGTCGACGTTGGCAGGCGCGATGACCTTGCCGTCGACGACGACGTCCTCGGCGAGCATGCGGGCGTAGACCGAGGTCTCGACGTCCTCCGTCTTGCGGAGCACGCCGTCGGCGCCCTTGACGGCGATCTTCAGCTTGAGGCCGCGGTCGGTGCCGCAGTCCTCCTCGCGAATGATCACGTCCTGCGAGACGTCCACCAGACGACGGGTCAGGTAACCCGAGTCGGCGGTACGCAGGGCGGTGTCCGCCAGACCCTTACGGGCACCGTGCGTGGAGATGAAGTACTCCAGAACGGTGAGGCCCTCACGGAAGGACGCCTTGATGGGACGAGGAATCGTCTCGTTCTTGGCGTTGGACACCAGACCACGCATACCGGCGATCTGACGCATCTGCATCATGTTTCCTCGGGCACCCGAGTCAACCATCATGAAGATGGGGTTCGTCTTGGGGAAGTTCGCGTTCATCGCCTCGGCAACCTCATTGGTCGCCTTGGTCCAGATCGCGATGAGCTCCTGCGTGCGCTCGTCCTTGGTGATCAGACCGCGCTCGTACTGCTTCTGGACCTTCTCGTCCTGGTCCTCGTAGCCCTTGACGATGGCCTTCTTGGCCTCGGGCACGACGATGTCGGAGACGGCCACGGTGACGCCGGAACGGGTCGCCCAGTGGAAGCCCGCTGCCTTCAGGTTGTCGAGCGTCGCCGCCACGATGACCTTGGGGTAGCGCTCGGCGAGGTCGTTGACGATCTCGGAGAGCTGCTTCTTGCCGACCGAGTAGTCGACGAACGGGTAGTCCTCGGGCAGCAGCTCGTTGAAGAGCGCGCGGCCCAGGGTCGTCCGCAGCCGGAAGGTGTCACCCGGCTGGTACTCGGGCTCGCCCTCCTCGGCGACCGGCGGCACCCAGCCACGCGGCGGGATGGTGCCCACCGGGAAGCGGATGTCGACGGGCGACTGGAGCGCCAGCTCGCCGGCGTCGAACGCCATGATCGCCTCGGCCGTGGAGCCGAACGCACGGCCCTCGCCCTTGGTGTCACGCAGTTCGCCGTCGGTGGTCAGGAAGAACAGACCCAGCACCATGTCCTGGGTCGGCATGGTGACGGGACGACCGTCGGCCGGCTTCAGGATGTTGTTCGAGGACAGCATCAGGATGCGGGCCTCGGCCTGCGCCTCCGCGGAGAGCGGCAGGTGCACGGCCATCTGGTCACCGTCGAAGTCCGCGTTGAACGCGGTGCAGACGAGCGGGTGGATCTGGATGGCCTTGCCCTCGACCAGCTGGGGCTCGAAGGCCTGGATGCCGAGGCGGTGCAGGGTGGGTGCACGGTTCAGCAGCACCGGGTGCTCGGCGATGACCTCTTCGAGGACGTCGTACACCACGGTGCGGCCGCGCTCGACCATGCGCTTGGCCGACTTGATGTTCTGCGCGTGGTTCAGGTCCACCAGGCGCTTCATCACGAACGGCTTGAAGAGCTCCAGCGCCATGGCCTTCGGCAGACCGCACTGGTGCAGCTTGAGCTGCGGGCCGACGACGATCACGGAACGCGCGGAGTAGTCCACACGCTTACCGAGAAGGTTCTGACGGAATCGGCCCTGCTTGCCCTTCAGCATGTCGCTGAGGGACTTGAGCGGGCGGTTACCGGGACCGGTGACCGGGCGACCGCGGCGGCCGTTGTCGAACAGCGCGTCGACGGCCTCCTGCAGCATCCGCTTCTCGTTGTTCACGATGATCTCGGGGGCACCGAGGTCAAGGAGACGCTTGAGGCGGTTGTTGCGGTTGATCACACGGCGGTACAGGTCGTTCAGGTCGGAGGTCGCGAAGCGGCCACCGTCCAGCTGCACCATCGGACGCAGGTCCGGCGGGATGACCGGCACGCAGTCGAGCACCATGCCCTTGGGCTTGTTGCTGGTCTGCAGGAACGCGGAGACGACCTTGAGGCGCTTGAGCGCACGGGTCTTCTTCTGGCCCTTGCCGGTGCGGATGATCTCGCGGAGGCGCTCGGCCTCCTCGTCGAGGTCGAACGACTCCAGGCGCTTCTGCAGGGCGGCAGCGCCCATGCAGCCGTCGAAGTACGTGCCGAAGCGGTCACGCAGCTCGCGGTAGAGCAGCTCGTCGCCCTCGAGGTCCTGGACCTTGAGGTTCTTGAAGCGGCTCCACACCTCGTCGAGACGGTCGATCTCGCGCTGCGCACGGTCGCGCAGCTGCTTCATCTCACGCTCGGCACCTTCGCGCACCTTGCGGCGCACGTCGGCCTTGGCGCCCTCGGCCTCGAGCTCGCCGAGGTCGGTCTCGAGCTTCTTGGCGCGGTTCTCGAGGTCCGAGTCGCGACGGTTCTCGACCTGCTGACGCTCGACGGAGACGTGAGCCTCCAGCGACGGGAGGTCGCGGGTGCGGCGCTCCTCGTCGACGAACGTGATCATGTACGCGGCGAAGTAGATGACCTTCTCGAGGTCCTTCGGCGCGAGGTCCAGCAGGTAGCCCAGGCGCGACGGGACGCCCTTGAAGTACCAGATGTGGGTGACGGGAGCGGCAAGCTCGATGTGGCCCATGCGCTCACGGCGCACCTTGGCGCGCGTGACCTCGACGCCACAGCGCTCACAGATGATGCCCTTGAAGCGGACACGCTTGTACTTGCCGCAGTAGCACTCCCAGTCCCGGGTCGGACCGAAGATCTTCTCGCAGAAGAGTCCGTCCTTTTCGGGCTTGAGCGTGCGGTAGTTGATGGTCTCCGGCTTCTTCACTTCGCCGTGGGACCAGGTCCGGATGTCGTCCGCGGTGGCAAGGCCGATCCGCAGCTCGTCGAAGAAGTTGACGTCGAGCACTTGTCGTCAATCCCTCTTTCGGGGGTTCGAGCCCCCTCGCGTCACGCGAGAAATCGGGGCACTTCAGCAATGGTCTGAACGGGTCCGGGGAGAGCCGGCCGGATCACTGGGATCCGGCCGGCCAACCCGTCAGACCTCTTCGACGCTGCTCGGCTCGCGCCGGGACAGGTCGATACCGAGCTCCTCCGCCGCGCGGAAGACGTCCTCGTCCGTGTCGCGCATCTCGATGGACATGCCGTCCGAGGACAGCACCTCCACGTTGAGGCAGAGCGACTGCATTTCCTTGATGAGCACCTTGAAGGACTCGGGAATGCCGGGCTCGGGGATGTTCTCGCCCTTGACGATGGCCTCGTAGACCTTCACGCGGCCGGTCACGTCGTCGGACTTGATCGTCAGCAGCTCCTGGAGGGCGTAAGCGGCGCCATAAGCTTCAAGGGCCCACACCTCCATTTCACCGAAGCGCTGTCCACCGAACTGAGCCTTACCACCCAGCGGCTGCTGGGTGATCATGGAGTACGGACCCGTCGAACGAGCGTGCAGCTTGTCGTCGACGAGGTGGTGGAGCTTGAGGATGTACATGTAGCCGACCGAGACCGGCTCCGGGAACGGCTCGCCGGAGCGGCCGTCGAACAGATTGGCCTTGCCCGAGGGCTGGACCAGCCGGTCGCCGTCGCGGTTCGGGATCGTGGCCTGGAAGAGGCCGGTGATCTCGTCCTCGCGCGCACCGTCGAAGACGGGGGTGGCGACGTTGGTGCCGGGCGCGACCTGGTCGGCGCCGATGAGCTGCAGGCGCTTGGCCCACTCGTCACCGAGGCCGGAGACGTCCCAGCCGCGGCTGGCGAGCCAGCCGAGGTGGATCTCCAGGACCTGTCCCGGGTTCATTCGGGACGGGACACCCAGCGGGTTGAGGATGATGTCGACCGGGGTGCCGTCCTCCAGGAACGGCATGTCCTCGATCGGGAGGATCTTCGAGATGACGCCCTTGTTGCCGTGACGGCCGGCGAGCTTGTCACCATCGGTGATCTTGCGCTTCTGCGCGACGTAGACGCGGACCAGCTGGTTCACGCCCGGCGGCAGCTCGTCGCCCTCTTCGCGGTCGAAGACGCGGACGCCGATGACCTTGCCGATCTCACCGTGCGGCACCTTCAGCGAGGTGTCGCGCACCTCGCGCGCCTTCTCACCGAAGATCGCGCGGAGCAGACGCTCCTCGGGGGTCAGCTCGGTCTCACCCTTGGGCGTGACCTTGCCGACGAGGATGTCGCCGGCGACGACCTCGGCACCGATACGGATGATGCCGCGCTCGTCGAGGTCGGCGAGGACCTCCTCGGAGACGTTCGGGATGTCCCGGGTGATCTCCTCCGGGCCGAGCTTGGTGTCACGGGCGTCGACCTCGTGCTCCTCGATGTGGATCGAGGAGAGGACGTCGTCCTGCACGAGGCGCTGCGACAGGATGATCGCGTCCTCGTAGTTGTGACCCTCCCACGGCATGAACGCCACGAGCAGGTTCTTGCCCAGGGCCATCTCACCGTTCTCGGTGGCCGGACCGTCGGCGAGCACCTGGCCCTCGATGACCCGGTCGCCCTCGGAGACGACGACCTTCTGGTTGACCGAGGTGCCCTGGTTGGAGCGCATGAACTTCGCGATGCGGTACGTGGTGTACGTACCGTCATCGTTCGTCACGGTGATGTAGTCCGCGGAGACCTCCTGGACCACACCGTCCTTCTCGGCCTTCAGAACGTCACCGGCGTCGGTGGCGCAGCGGTACTCCATGCCGGTGCCGACGAGCGGCGCCTCGGACTTGATGAGCGGCACCGCCTGACGCATCATGTTCGCGCCCATGAGGGCACGGTTGGCGTCGTCGTGCTCCAGGAACGGGATCATCGCGGTGGCGACGGACACCATCTGGCGCGGCGACACGTCCATGTAGTCGACTTCGGTGCCGGGCACGTAGTCGACCTCTCCGCCACGACGGCGGACCAGGACGCGGGGCTCGGTGAAGCGCAGCTCGTCGGAGAGCGTCGCGTTCGCCTGGGCGATGACGTAACGGTCTTCCTCGTCGGCCGTGACGTAGTCGACCTCGTCGGTGACCTGGCCGTCGACGACCTTGCGGTACGGCGTCTCGATGAAGCCGAACGCGTTGACGCGGCCGTACGAGGCGAGCGAACCGATCAGACCGATGTTCGGGCCTTCAGGGGTCTCGATCGGGCACATGCGTCCGTAGTGGGACGGGTGCACGTCACGGACCTCGAAGCCTGCCCGCTCACGGGAGAGACCACCCGGGCCGAGCGCCGACAGACGGCGCTTGTGGGTGAGACCCGACAGCGGGTTGTTCTGGTCCATGAACTGAGACAGCTGGCTGGTGCCGAAGAACTCCTTGATGGAGGCGACGACCGGCCGGATGTTGATCAGTGTCTGCGGCGTGATCGCCTCGACGTCCTGGGTCGTCATGCGCTCACGCACGACGCGCTCCATCCGGGCCAGACCCGTACGGACCTGGTTCTGGATGAGCTCGCCGACGTTACGCAGACGACGGTTGCCGAAGTGGTCGATGTCGTCGGTCTCGACGACGATCTCCCGGCCCGACTCGCCGGTCGTCTCGGTCTCACCGGCGTGCAGCTTGACCAGGTACTTGATGGTCGCGATGACGTCGTCGGTGGTGAGCACGCCGGCGTCCAGCGGCTCATCGGCGCCGAGCTTCTTGTTCACCTTGTAGCGGCCGACCTTCGCGAGGTCGTAGCGCTTCGGGTTGAAGTAGAGGTTCTCGAGCAGCGTCTGAGCAGCCTCGCGGGTCGGCGGCTCGCCCGGGCGGAGCTTGCGGTAGATGTCGAGCAGCGCGTCGTCCTGGCCCTGGGTGTGGTCCTTCTCCAGGGTGGCGCGCATGGACTCGTACTCGCCGAACTCCTCGAGGATCTGCTCGGTGCTCCAGCCGAGAGCCTTCAGGAGGACGGTGACGGACTGCTTGCGCTTGCGGTCGATGCGGACACCGACCATGTCGCGCTTGTCGATCTCCATCTCCAGCCAGGCACCCCGGGACGGGATGATCTTGGCGGAGAAGATGTCCTTGTCGGACGTCTTGTCGATCGAGGAGTCGAAGTAGACACCCGGCGAGCGGACCAGCTGCGACACAACGACACGCTCGGTGCCGTTGATGACGAAGGTGCCCTTGTTGGTCATGAGCGGGAAATCGCCCATGAAGACCGTCTGGGACTTGATCTCGCCGGTCTCGTTGTTGGTGAACTCGGCCGTGACGAAGAGCGGGGCGGCGAACGTGAAGTCGCGCTCCTTGCACTCGTCGATCGAGTTCTTCGGGGGCTCGAATCGGTGGTCGCGGAACGTAAGCGACATCGACCCGGAGAAGTCCTCGATCGGTGAGATCTCCTCGAAGATCTCCTCCAGGCCGGACTTGGTGGGGACGTCTTGTCCACTGTCCAGAGCAGCCTCGACGCGAGCCTTCCAGGCGGCGTTGCCGAGGAGCCAGTCAAAGCTCTCGGTCTGCAGCGCGAGGAGGTTCGGAACCTCGAGGGGCTCCTTGATCTTTGCAAAAGAGATGCGCAGCGGGGCGGTGCTGGCGCCGTTGTTCGTATTCGCGGTCGAGGCGTTGCGCGAGGCGGCCAAGAGGGGGTCCTTCCGAGGGCTCGGACTCACTACGCGCGTACCGGTCCCAAATTGGACAGGTGGACAGATATCCCAGGTGAGGGATGTACGGTCCACGGTGCACAGGATGGGTATGCCCCTGGTGACGGGCAGGAGGCAGCTAACAGGCAGCGCAAAGGGTCAGTGTAGCCAAGCGGCACACTGATGTCCAGTCGGGGTTCTCAGAGACCCACGTTGCTCTCAACAGCTGTTCTCAACACCTATACGTCCGGCCCTGCGCGGGGTGCGCTCTTCTTTACTGCCCTCTTCGTCATCGATCCATGCCTCGGATTCGGATCGATGTGACGATGCGCCTCGAGAATTGCGCGCCTCGTGCGGTTCGTCAAGGCCCCCCAGCCGGGACAGGCCCCGCGGACCCGTGCGGCGCCGCCCACGGGCGCCTGCCGCGCTCCCCGCGAGAGGCGCACGGCGAAGATCACCATACTCGTCAACGGCGGAAGGGCAAGGCACCCGCCACGGGTACGCCGAAAGGCGACCACCCATACGGGTGATCGCCTTTCGCGATGTGACACCGCGCCTCGCGGCGCGGGGGTCCAGACGAGTCAGAAGACTCGCAGGGTCACTTGACCTCGACGGAAGCGCCGGCGGCCTTGAGGGACTCGGCAGCCTTCTCGGCGGCCTCCTTGGCGACCTTCTCGACGACGGGCTTCGGGGCGCCGTCGACGAGGTCCTTGGCCTCCTTCAGGCCGAGGGAGGTCAGCTCACGCACGACCTTGATGACCTGGATCTTCTTGTCACCGGCGGCGGTGAGGATGACGTCGAACTCGTCCTGCTCCTCCGGGGCGTCAGCAACGGCACCCGGGCCGGCAACGCCGGCAACGGCGACGGCCGCGGCGGCGGTGACGTCGAACTTCTCCTCGAAGGCCTTAACGAACTCGGAGAGCTCGATGAGGGTGAGCTCCTCGAACTGGGCGAGCAGGTCTTCCTGGCTGAGCTTCGCCATGATGGCGTCCTTCCACTATTCGGCAGGTGCCGGATGTATATGTCGGCGGGCGTACGTGGAGCCCGCTGGACCGCTGAGCGAAATTACTCGGCGGCCTCGGCGGGAGCCGGAGTACCGGCACCGCCCTGCTCTTCCCGCTTGGCACGAAGCGCTTCCGCAGTGCGGACGAACTTCGACGGCAGAGCCTGGAAGAGCTGCGCAGCCTGAGTCTGCTTGCCCTTCATGGCGCCGGCCAGCTTGGCGAGCAGAACCTCGCGGGACTCGAGGTCCGCGAGCTTCTTGATCTCATCGGCGGACAGCGCCTTACCGTCAAGGACACCGCCCTTGATGATGAGGTTGGGGTTGTCCTTGGCGAAGTCACGAAGACCCTTCGCCGACTCCACCGGGTCACCGGTGACGAAGGCAACCGCCGTCGGACCTGCGAACAGGTCGTCCAGCGTGTCGATCCCGGCCTCGTTGGCCGCAATCTTGGTCAGCGTGTTCTTCACCACGGCGTACTGGGCGTTCTCACCGAGCGAACGGCGCAGCTGCTTGAGCTGTGCCACGGTGAGACCCCGGTACTCGGTCAGCACGGCGGCGTTCGCGCTGCGGAACTGGTCCGCGAGCTCGGCTACCGCTGCAGCCTTGTCGGGCCTTGCCATGAGCGTCGGCCTCCTTCCGGGTGATGAGGACCGCTCAAAAGGGGCCGGAAAGACGAAACGCCCCGGCGCAGGCGCCAGGGCGTAGCTCGACCGAACTGAGTCCGGGAGCTTTCCACAGTCACCTGCGCAGGTCGTCCGTCTCAACGGATCCTTCGGTTGTCGTCCCCCTTGCGGGTTCTGAGCAACGACCAGCGGTCTTTGGCTTCTGCAGAAGAGTACGCGACAGGGGTCGCGCCGAGCAAATCCGTCCCGCTTCGGGCGGTCCGGGAGGTTTGGCGCGTCCTAGGACGCGCCCCCGGTCGCACCCTGCTGCTGCTTGAGCAGCTCCTTGAACTCGATGGTCTCGCCGGCCGGAGGACGCTCGACGGAGACCTTGGTCCCGTAATCGCTGTAGAACACCGTGGAGTTGAGCTCACCGGTCTTCATCTGACCGCGCTCGGTCTTCTTCACCAGCAGATCGTTCTCGTCGATCCAGATGTCGATCTTCTCCGTGGTGATGCCGGCGTCGTTCAGCTGCTTCTTGAGGGCGCTGAGCTGGTCGGCGTCGAGCTTGGAGTTCTTGGCGGTGAGCTCGGCGACGTCGACCGTGCCGGAGTAGTGCGTGGCGGAGACGCCCCGGACGTCCTCCTGGCCGACCCTCTTCACATCGCCGGAGGCCAGCAGCGGCTTCACACCCTGGTCGGGGCTGGTGTTCTCCATCTGCTCCTTCATGGCCACCCCGGAGGCCCCGCCCATCTCGGCGAGGTCGTCGTAGGAGTAGCTGATCCAGTGCTTGCCGCCCATCTGCTTGCCCAGGGCCGCGCCCATGTCCGCCGCGTAGCCGTCCTTGAAGTAGCGGGCCTGCATCGAGCCGTCGCTGCCGAGCTGCTTCATGGAGTCGGCCATGGTGCCGCCGGTGTACGTGATCTCCATGGACCCCTTGATGCCGTCCGACCAGTCCAGGGCACCCGTCTGCTTCATGGACATCGTGCTGCCCATGGTGGTGGTGCCCTCGATCTTGGCCGACTCGGCCCCGCCGGTCTTCTTCTGCGCGGCGAGCAGTGCGGCGATCGGGTCCGCCTTCACCACCGTGCCGCCGCGGTTCGCGCCCTTGTTCGTGCTGCCGCTGTCCGACCCGCCGCAGGCCGCGACCGACGTCAATGCCGCCGCCACGGCCACGGACAGACCCACGCGTCGTACGGTACTGGTCCTCATGATCGCTTCCACCCCTCGTTCGGCTCCGGTGACCACACGCTAACTCACGGCTCCGACAGCCACTGGTACGTGTATACGAGGACGGGCCCCGCACCTCGAAAGGTTGCGGGGCCCGTCAATGTCACACGTGACACGGCGGTCGAACGAGCACGGAGGCTCAGACGGAGGCCGGGTCCTCCTCGACGAGGAGGTTACGGGTGCGGTTGGAGTCCAGCGGGATGCCGGGACCCATCGTGGTCGACAGGGTGGCCTTCTTGATGTAGCGACCCTTGGCGGCGGACGGCTTCAGACGGAGGATCTCGTCCAGCGCCGCTGCGTAGTTCTCCACCAGCTTGGTCTCGTCGAACGAGGTCTTGCCGATGATGAAGTGCAGGTTCGAGTGCTTGTCGACGCGGAACTCGATCTTGCCGCCCTTGATGTCGTTGACAGCCTTCACGACATCGGGGGTGACGGTGCCGGTCTTCGGGTTCGGCATCAGACCACGCGGACCGAGCACGCGGCCGAGGCGGCCGACCTTGCCCATGAGGTCCGGGGTCGCGACGACGGCGTCGAAGTCCAGACGGCCCTTCGCCACCTCGTCGATGAGCTCGTCGGCGCCGACGATGTCGGCGCCCGCGGCTTCCGCGGCCGCAGCACGGTCACCGGTCGCGAAGACCAGGACCCGGGCGGTCTTGCCGGTGCCGTGCGGGAGGTTCACGGTGCCACGGACCATCTGGTCGGCCTTGCGCGGGTCTACACCCAGGGCAAAAGCGACCTCGACGGTGCTGTCGAACTTCGTGGAGGCGGTGTCCTTGGCGATACGGACGGCCTCGAGCGGGGCGTAGTTGCGCGCCCGGTCGATCTTGGCGTCCGCAGCGCGGAGGTTCTTGCTGCGCTTCACTTCTACTCCTGTGGTTTCAGGGTGTGGAGTCGTGGTGCGGACCAGCGCTTGGTCCTACCACTGAGGGCGGTGGGGCTGAATCAGCCTTCGACCGTGATGCCCATGGAACGGGCGGTGCCGGCAATGATCTTCGACGCGGCGTCGAGGTCATTGGCGTTCAGGTCGGGGAGCTTCGTCGTGGCGATCTCGCGGACCTGGGCAGCCGTCAGCTTGGCAACCTTGGTCTTGTGCGGCTCGCCGGAGCCCTTGTCCACACCCGCGGCCTTGAGGATCAGCTTGGCGGCCGGCGGCGTCTTGGTGATGAAGGTGAAGGAACGGTCTTCGTAGACCGTGATCTCCACCGGCACGACCATGCCACGCTGCGACTCGGTCGCGGCGTTGTAGGCCTTGCAGAACTCCATGATGTTGACGCCGTGCTGGCCCAGTGCGGGGCCGACCGGCGGTGCCGGGTTGGCCGCACCGGCGTTGATCTGGAGCTTGATAAGCCCCGTGACCTTCTTCTTCTTGGGAGGCATGTGCTCTCTCCGGGTCCTAGTGAGAGTTTTCGCCGTCATCCGGTCATCCGGATGCAGGCATACCGCACAACGATAACGGGTATAGCTGCGCGACCAAAAACCGAGCAGGTCAGACGGGCTGTGACAGCCTGTCTGACCTGCTCGGTAGGCATGTGTCCAGAAGCCGGCGGAAAGCGCTAGTTCTTCTGGATCTGGTCGAAGCTGAGCTCGACCGGGGTCTCGCGGCCGAAGATCTCGACAAGGCCCTTGACCTTCTTCGAGTCGGCGTTGATCTCGTTGATCGTCGCCTGCAGGGTCGCGAACGGGCCGTCGGTGACGGTGACCGAGTCGCCCACCTCGAAGTCCAGCACCTGGACCTCGACCTTGCGGGACGGAGCCGGCTTGCCCTCGGCCTCGGCGGCCTCACGGGCGGCCTTCTCCTCGGCCTCCGGCGCCAGCATCTTGACGATCTCGTCCAGCGTCAGCGGGTACGGGTCGTAGGCGTTGCCCACGAAGCCGGTGACACCGGGAGTGTTGCGGACGACGCCCCAGGACTCGTTCGTCAGGTCCATGCGCACCAGGACGTAGCCCGGGAGCTTGTTCTGACGGACGTTCTTGCGCTCGCCGTTCTTGATCTGGACGATTTCCTCCTCAGGCACCTCGGCCTGATAGATGAACTCCTCCACGTTCAGCGAGACGGCGCGCTGCTCCAGGTTGGCCTTCACACGCTTCTCGTAACCGGCGTACGTGTGAATGACGTACCACTCGCCCGGGAGGGTGCGGAGCTCCTCGCGCAGGGCGGTGACGGCGTCGACGGGCTCGGCCGGCTCGGCCTCTTCCTCGTCGGACTCGTCCGCGGCTTCCTCGTCGGACTCGGCCTCGTCGGAGGTCTCGTCCTCGGCGCTCTCGTCCTCGTCCTCACCGGACTCGGCCTCTTCGGCCTCGTCGGCCTCGTCGGCGGACTCGGTGTGCACTGCGGCCTGCTCGGCGGGCTCACCTGCGGCGGCGTCGGCAGCTTCAGCCTGGTCCGGCTCCTCGGCGTCCGCCGCCTCGACGATGTCGAGCTCGTCCTCGGCGGACTCGAAGGCGCCCGCCGTCGGCTCGACGGCGTCGTTCAGGTTCGGGTCAGACACGGTGGCTGCTTCTTCCTGGATACAAATGGGTGGAACATGCGAAAGGGGCGCCCATAAGAGGCGCCCTCCGCGGGATCAGCCGAAGACGTACTTGATGACCCGCTGGAAACCGAAGTCAATCACGGTGACAAGACCAATCATGACGACTACGAACACAATCACCACTGAGGTGTATGTCGTCAGCTGGTTGCGAGTCGGCCAGACAACCTTGCGGAGCTCGGCGACGATCTGGCGGTAGAAGAGCGCGAGACGGCCCAGAGGGCCCTTCTTGCCGCGCTTGCCGCCCTTCCGGGTCTTCTTCTTCGACTCGGGGACTTCATCCTCGGCATCAGGCATGTCGATGGAGCCCACGGCGTCCGTCACGCTTCTCACCTGATTCCGGGTCATGGCCGTGCCGCGCCCGGTGAAGCCGCACGGCAGTGCATTGAAGTACGTACATGCGCACACATCCTGGCGAAGGAGTGTGTAGCAGGGCCGGAGGGACTTGAACCCCCAACCGCTGGTTTTGGAGACCAGTGCTCTACCAATTGAGCTACGACCCTTTGTGGTTTCCACCAACCTACCGCATGTTCCCGGATGCCCCGGGTGCAGGAACGGTGCGGCTGGTGAAGGCCAACGACAGGTGAGTGTACGTGCTCAGCGGCCCGGCGTCGAACAGATAGCTCCCGACCGTTCCTGTCTGATGCTGTCCGGTTGTCTGTCCGCATGCTGTCCGAGTGCTGTCCGGTCCATGAAACCCCTGTGCCGACGGGGAATACGGTCTGGGACCATGGGGCCATGAGCGCTGCTACTTCTCCCTCCGAGCGCCGGGTCTCCGCCCGCATCGGTGCCATTTCCGAGTCCGCCACCCTCGCCGTCGACGCCAAGGCCAAGGCCCTCAAGGCCGCCGGCCGTCCGGTGATCGGCTTCGGTGCCGGCGAGCCCGACTTCCCGACCCCCGGCTACATCGTGGACGCCGCGGTCGAGGCCTGCCGCAACCCGAAGTACCACCGCTACACCCCCGCGGGCGGGCTCCCCGAGCTCAAGGCCGCCATCGCCGAGAAGACGCTGCGTGACTCCGGCTACGAGGTCGACGCCTCCCAGATCCTGGTGACCAACGGCGGCAAGCAGGCCATCTACGAGGCCTTCGCCGCGATCCTCGACCCGGGCGACGAGGTCATCGTCCCGGCGCCGTACTGGACCACGTACCCCGAGTCGATCCGTCTCGCCGGCGGTGTCCCGGTGGAGGTCGTCGCCGACGAGACCACCGGCTACCGGGTCTCCGTGGAGCAGCTGGAGGCGGCCCGTACCGAGCGTACGAAGGTCGTCCTGTTCGTCTCCCCCTCGAACCCGACCGGTGCGGTCTACAGCGAGGCGGACGCCGAGGCGATCGGCCGCTGGGCCGTCGAGCACGGACTGTGGGTGCTGACCGACGAGATCTACGAGCACCTGGTCTACGGGGACGCGAAGTTCACCTCGCTGCCGGCGATCGTGCCCGAGCTGCGCGACAAGTGCATCGTGGTCAACGGCGTCGCCAAGACGTACGCGATGACCGGCTGGCGCGTGGGGTGGATCGTCGGCCCCAAGGACGTCGTGAAGGCCGCGACCAACCTTCAGTCGCACGCCACCTCCAACGTCTCCAACGTCGCCCAGATCGCCGCGCTGGCCGCGGTCTCCGGGAACCTGGACGCGGTCGCCGAGATGCGTACCGCCTTCGACCGGCGCCGGCAGACGATCGTGCGGATGCTCAATGACATCGACGGCGTGTTCTGCCCGGTGCCCGAGGGCGCGTTCTACGCGTACCCCTCGGTGAAGGAGCTGCTCGGCAAGGAGATCCGCGGCAAGCGCCCGGCGACCTCGGTCGAGCTGGCGGCGCTCATCCTGGACGAGGCCGAGGTCGCGGTCGTACCGGGCGAGGCCTTCGGTACCCCGGGCTACCTGCGGCTCTCGTACGCGCTGGGTGACGACGACCTCGTCGAGGGCGTCTCGCGGCTCCAGAAGCTGCTGGGCGAGGCCAAGGCCTAGTACCTTCCGCAATCCAGCAGGCGACCCCCGGCTCCGGCCGGGGGTCGCTTTCTTGTTCGCTTCTCCGTTCGAGGGGCAACTCGATGGGGAAAGCGGGTACCGCGACACCCCGTCCGTGCGGCAAGATCTTGGAATGGAGCGTGATGTACGGCTGTTGCCCAAGGCCCACCTGCACCTGCATTTCACCGGGTCGATGCGGCCCACGACCCTGCTCGAACTCGCCGACAAGTACGGCGTCAGGCTGCCCGAGGCCCTGACCGGCGGTGAGCCCCCCAGGCTGCGCGCCACGGACGAACGCGGCTGGTTCCGCTTCCAGCGCCTCTACGACATCGCCCGATCCTGCCTGCGGGCGCCCGAGGACATCCAGCGGCTGGTGCGCGAGGCCGCCCAGGAGGACGTGGCGGACGGCTCCGGCTGGCTGGAGATCCAGGTCGACCCCACCTCGTACGCGCCTCTGCTCGGCGGGCTCATCCCGGCGATCGAGATCATCCTGGACGCGGTGGACCGTGCCTCTCGCGAGACCGGGCTGCCGATCCGGGTGGTGATCGCTGCGAACCGGATGAAGCATCCGCTGGACGCCAGGACCCTGGCGCGTCTCGCGGTGCGGTACGCGGACCGGGGCGTCGTCGGATTCGGGCTCTCCAACGACGAGCGGCGCGGCATGGCCCGCGACTTCGACCGTGCCTTCGCCATCGCCAGGGAGGGCGGCCTGCTGGCCGCCCCGCACGGCGGTGAGCTCTCGGGCCCCTCCAGCGTCCGCGACTGCCTGGACGACCTCGAAGCGTCCCGGGTCGGGCACGGTGTACGGGCCGCCGAGGACCCGCGGCTGCTGCGCAGGATGGCGGAGCGCGGGGTGACCTGCGAGGTGTGCCCGGCGTCCAACGTGGCGCTCGGCGTCTACGAGAAGCCGTCCGACGTACCCCTGCGCACTCTGTTCGAGGCGGGCGTGCCGATGGCCCTCGGAGCCGACGACCCGCTGCTCTTCGGCTCCCGGCTGGCCGCGCAGTACGACCTCGTGCGCCGCCACCACGCGTTCACGGACGAGGAGCTGGCGGAGCTGGCGCGCCAGTCGGTACGGGGTTCGGCTGCTCCGGACGCGGTGCGGGCGGACCTCCTGGCGGGCGTCGACGACTGGCTGGCCAAGCCGGCCTCCTGACGCTCCCGTCAGGGCTCGAGCCCGCTCAGGAGGGCCCGGGCGATCGAGGCGGCGAAGTCGTCGAGCGACTGCGGCGGCCCGCCGGTCTCCGTGGCGTTGTAGGCGAACGCCCGCTGGGAACAGGCCCCCAGCAGCAGGGACGCGGCCGCGTAGGTGTCGGCGCCGGCCCGTACGCGGCCTGCGGACTGTTCGGCGCGCAGATACGCGTCGACTCCGCGAATCGGTATGTGGGGGCCCGTCCCCAGCTCGCGCATCGCCGCGTTGTGACGCTCCTTGAGCCTCGGCTCTGCGTACAGGGACGCGGCGATCGGGAAGCTCTGCTCGTAGAAGAGGGCGGCCTCACGGGCGATCTCGGTGAGGTTCTGCTCGACGGTGCGCTCCCCCTCCCCCGGCTCGGTGATCAGCCTGTTCAGGATGCCGCCGACCTTCGGCAGCCGTTCCTTCAGCACCACCACGAAGAGCTCCTCCTTGCTCGGGAAGTGCTTGTAGAGCGCGGCCTCCGAGCAGCCGGCGGCCCTGGCGATCTCCTTGGTGGTGGCACGGGCCAGACCGATGGTGAGCATCAGCTGGTGGGCGGCGTCGATGATGCGGGCGCGGGCCGGCTTCTGCTCCATGTGCACTCCAACGAAGCTTGACGAGCGGGTGAGTATCCGCTCACTCTAGAGGTGAGTGAATACTTACCCACCCGAGGAGGGTGCGCAATGAGGCTCACAGTGTTCGGCGCGACAGGCGGTATCGGACAGGAGATCGTGCGCCAGGCGGTGGCAGCGGGGCACGAGGTGACGGCGGTGGTCCGCGATCCCGCGCGGCTGGCGGTGCCGCTCTCGGACGTCACGGTCCATACAGCGGCCCGGATCGATGACCCCGAGGCGCTGCGCGAGGCGGTCGCGGGACGCGACGCGGTCCTCTCCGGCCTTGGCGCACGGGGCCGGAAGGCCGGCGGGGTCGCCGAGCGGCTGACCCGCGGTGTCCTGACGGCGATGGAGGCCGAGGGCACCCGACGGCTGCTCGTGGTCAGCGCGGCCCCGGTCGCCCCGGAGCCCGCGGACGACCCGCTGCTCGACCGCATGATGCTCGCGGCGATCGGCATGATCCTGAAGGAGGTCTACACGGACCTCACCGCCATGGAGGCCGCGCTGGCGGCCTCCGCGACGGACTGGACGGCAGTACGTCCGCCGAAGCTCACCAACGGGCCGCTGACGGGCGTCTACCGGACCGTCATCGGCGGCAATCCGCGCAGCGGCCGGTCGATCTCGCGTGCCGACGTGGCGCACGCGATGCTGGCGCTGACCAACGACCCGGCGGCGGTGAAGCAGGGCGTGGGCGTGGCGTACTGAGGGGCGGGCGCGGTTCTCCCCCACGGGGAGAACCGCGCGGCCCTACAAACTCACGTCTAGGACCGCGCGGTCCTACAGGCTCACGCCGACGGTCACCGGTTCGTTGACGAGCGTGACGCCGAAGACCTCGTGGACCCCGGCCACGACCTCGCGCGCCAGGGCCAGCAGGTCCTCGGTGCTCGCCTCTCCCCGGTTGGTGAGGGCGAGCGTGTGCTTGGTGGAGATACGGGCCGGGCCGGTGCCGTACCCCTTGGTGAAGCCGGCCCGGTCGATGAGCCAGGCCGCCGAGGTCTTGGTGTGTCCCTCGCCCGCGGGGAAGGCGGGGGGCGTCACGTCCGGTCCGAGCCGGTCCGCGGCGCGGGCCAGGAACGCCTCGAACTGGGCCCGGTCCAGGATCGGGTTGGTGAAGAAGGAGCCGGCCGACCAGGTGTCGTGGTCCTCGGGGTCGAGCACCATGCCCTTGCCGGTCCGGAGGCCGAGCACGGTTTCACGTGCGTCCGCGGCGGGAACGCGCTCCCCTTCCGCGACGCCCATGGCGCGGGCCGTCTCGCGGTACATGAGGGGCGCGGACAGGCCGCCCGCGTCCTCCAGCCCGAAGCGGACGCGCAGCACCACGAACCGGTCGGGTTCGGCCTTGAAACGGCTGTGCCGATAAGAGAACGCGCACTCGGAGTTCGGGATGGTGACCGTTTCCCGGGTGTGCCGGTCGTAGGCGACGACCTCGGTGATGGTGGACGACACCTCCTGCCCGTACGCCCCGACGTTCTGGATCGGCGTCGCCCCGGCCGAGCCGGGGATTCCGGCCAGGCATTCGAGTCCGGCGAGGCCGGCCTCCACGCTGCGGGTGACGGCGTCCGTCCAGATCTCTCCCGCGGCCAGTTCGAGCGTCGTGCCGTCCAGCACGAAGCCCTTGGTCGCGATGCGCAGGGCGGTGCCGTCGAAGCCCTTGTCGCCGATGACCAGATTGCTGCCGCCGCCGATGACCAGGAGCGGGGTGCCGCTGTCGTCGGCCTCACGTACGGCCTCGACCACCTCGGCGTCGGTCGTCGCGGTCAGGAGGCGGGTGGCGGGGCCGCCGAGCCGGAAAGTGGTCAGGGGGGCGAGGGGCGCGTCGTGGAGTTCCTGCACGGGGACAAGAGTACGGTCCGCGTCCCCGCCGGCTGGGCGGGGCCACGGACCGTATCCGGGGAGCTGTGCTCAGGCGGGTACGGAGACCCGCGCCTCGGCCTGCTCCGTCTCCTGCGTCCGCTCCGGCGCCTGCTCCTGCTCCTGCTGCTGCGTCCGGGCGCTGCCGCGGCCCGGGATCATCAGGGCGACGAGGGCGGCGAGGGCCACCACACCGGCACCGATCCAGACCGCCGGGACGGTTCCGTCCGTGAAGGCCTGCGCGGAGCCGTAACCGCCCTGTGCGGAGAAGACGGAGGCGAGCACGGCGACACCGAACGCTCCGCCGACCTCGCGCAGTGCGTTGTTGGCGCCGGAGGCGATGCCCTGTTCACCGGGGCGAACGCTCGACATCACCAGGCTGGCGGCGGGTGCGAAGTACAGGGCCATCCCGATGCCGCCGACGATCAGCGCGGGCAGCTGCGCCGCGTAGGACGCGTCGGGGCCGATGACCATGGCGAACAGTCCGAGGCCGACAGCCTGGAGCGCGAGGCCCGCCACGACCACCGGGCGGCCGCCGAACCGGTCGGAGAGGATCCCCGCGATGGGTGCCACCAGCATCGGCATCCCGGTCCAGGGGAGCATCCGCAGACCGGCCTCGGTGGGCGAGTAGCCCAGCACGCCCTGGAAGTACTGGGCGAGCAGGAAGATCGAGCCGAACATGCCGAGGTACATCAGCAGGCTGGCCACGTTGATCCCGAAGAACGCACGGTCCCGGAAGAGGCGCATGGGCAGCATCGGGTGCTTGGCACGGAAGCCGTGGCGGACGAACCCGCCGAGGAGCGCGGCGCCGGCGACGAGGGAGGTCAGGACGGTCGGGCTGGTCCAGCCGTCGGCGTTGGCGTTGACCAGGCCGTAGACGATCCCGAAGAGTCCGCCGCTGACCAGGAGGGTGCCGGGGACGTCGAGCCGGGCGTCGGGGGCGTAGGACTCCGCCAGGCGGAAGCGGGCGAGCGGCAGCAGGACCAGGCCGATCGGGACGTTCAGCCAGAAGATCCACTGCCAGGAGATGTGCTCGGTGAGACTGCCGCCGATCAGTGGCCCGCTGGCCACCGCCAGTCCGGTCACGGCACCGAAGATGCCCAGCGCCATGCCGCGGCGGGCGGGCGGGACGGCGGCCGTCAGCAGGGTGAGCGTCAGCGGCATCATGACCGCGGCGCCCACGCCCTGGACCGCACGGAAGGCGATCAGTTCGTTGATCCCGGGCGAGAGGGCCGCTGCGGCGGAGGCGCCGGTGAAGACGGCTAGTCCGGCGAGGAAGAGCCGGCGGCGGCCGAACCGGTCACCGAGGGAGGCGCCGAACATCAGCAGTACGGCGAAGGTGAGGGTGTAGGCGTTCACCGTCCACTCGAGTTCCTCGATCCCTCCGCCGAGGCTTTTGCGGATCGACGGCAGGGCGGTGGTGACGACGAGGTTGTCGAGGGCCGCCATGAATCCGGCGACGCTGGTGATGACGAGAGCCCAGGCCGCTCCTGCGCGGCCGGTCGTGTGCTGGTTCACTGCTCCCCCTGGGGGTTAGTTATTGATTACTAACTTTCGCGGGCAGAAAACCGGGCCGAACCCGGGTCGAACTGTTCAGGCGGTACGACGTGCGACTTGTCCAGGTGGGCCGGCCGGACCGATCAGCCCGACCGGTCCGCTCAGGCGACCGGCCTGGCCGAGGCGTAGAACCCGGACCAGATCCGGTGCCCGGCCGGGAAGCCCAGCGACGTCAAGGTGTTGGCGAGCATGCCGTACGCAAGGAAGGTGGTGGCCTCGTTGGCGTCGGCGCCGAGCGAGAGCTTGACCGAGTCGAACAGCTCCATCCACCCGGCACGCACCGACTCGCCGAACTCGTGGTCCCCGGCGGCCTCCGCGGCGGCGACAGCCGCGTACGTCTGCATCTGCATCAGCAGCTTGTCGGCATCCACGGCGATCAGCCGCTGATAGGCCTTGGCCATGGAGTGCAGGGCCTCTTCGCCCTCGAGCCCCTCGGCCGCCTCCTCGAAGACCTGCCGGGTCTCGACGAGGCAGCGCTCGGCGGCGGCGAGGAACATCGCCTGCTTGTTGGGGAAGAGGCGGAAGAGATAGGGCTGCGAGACACCCACACGCCTGGCGATCGCCTCGGTGGAGGTGGCGCTGTATCCACCGCGGGCGAACTCGATGACCGCCGCACGGATGACGCTCTCGCGTCGCTCATCTGCACTCATCCTTGCCATGCCACTAAGTTAGTACTCAATCACTAACTTAGTCAAGCGGGGCGCCTCCCCCGCCCACGAGTAAGGGGCACGGCCCCTTGGACCGTGCCCCTTACTCCGTACTCAACGACCTCAGCCGAGCTGCACCACGGCCCGGGACATGCCCAGCACCTTCTTGTCGCCGCTCATGACCGTCAGGTCGACCCGCACCCGCCTGTCGTCCAGCAGGGCGGCCACCTTCGCGCTGACGTCGATCAGCGCGCCCTTGTCGTCATTGGGCACGACGACCGGCTTGGTGAACCGGACCCCGTACTCGACGACCGAGCCCGGATCCCCGGTCCAGTCCGTGACCACGCGGATCGCCTCGGCCATGGTGAACATGCCGTGCGCGATCACATCCGGCAGGCCGACCTCACGCGCGAACTTCTCGTTCCAGTGGATCGGGTTGAAGTCGCCCGAGGCGCCCGCGTACTGCACGAGGGCCGCCCGGGTCACCGGGAAGGACTGCGCCGGCAGCTCCGTACCGATCTCGACCGAGTCGTAACTCACCTTCGCCGTCATCACGCCTCCTCGGCGGCACGCGCCACCAGCTTCGTCCACGCCGTCACGACATGCTCGCCGGACTCGTCGTGGACCTCGCCGCGGACGTCCAGGATGTCGTTGCCCGCCATGGACTTGACGGCCTCGATCGTCGAGGTGACCGTCAGCCGGTCCCCCGCCCGCACCGGACGGACGTACACGAACTTCTGGTCGCCGTGCACCACCCGGCTGTAGTCCAGGCCCAGCTGAGGGTCCTGGATGACCTGCCCCGCGGCCTTGAAGGTGATCGAGAACACGAATGTCGGCGGGGCGATCACATCACTGTGACCGAGCGCCCTGGCCGCCTCGGGATCGACGTACGCGGGATTGGCGTCGCCCACCGCCTCGGCGAACTCTCGGATCTTCTCCCGGCCGACCTCGTAAGGCGCGGTGGGCGGATAGGTCCGCCCCACGAAGGACTGGTCGAGCGCCATGAGCTCGCAACCTCCTGATGAAAGACGAATGGGCCGATGTGCGGCCCAGTACAACGACACGCCTATACAACGACACGAGGCCGCCCCCAGAGGGGACGGCCTCGTGTACGAGCCTGATTCAGCGCGTTTCGCGGTGCGCAGTGTGCGAGTTGCAGCGCGGGCAATGCTTCTTCATCTCAAGACGGTCCGGGTTGTTACGCCGGTTCTTCTTGGTGATGTAGTTCCGCTCCTTGCACTCCACGCAGGCCAGCGTGATCTTCGGGCGGACGTCGGTGGCAGCCACGTGAGTGCTCCTTGGACGGACGGTGGACGGATGAACGCAAAAAAAAGAGTAGCCGATCGGAGGACCGACCCCACAATCGGCTACTGTTAGTAGCGGTGACCGGACTTGAACCGGTGACACAGCGATTATGAGCCGCTTGCTCTACCGACTGAGCTACACCGCTTTGATGATGAGTCTCCCCGCCGAAGCGGGGATTCCCGATCACCAGAGCCCCAATGCGGAATCGAACCGCAGACCTTCTCCTTACCATGGAGACGCTCTACCGACTGAGCTATTGGGGCGAGCGATGAAGACATTACACGGTCGATCGCCCCAGCCCAAATCCGTTTCGAAGCCCCATCCCGAGCCCTTGATCGGCACCGCTCCGATCCCTTGATCAGCCGCTCGCACGGCCCTTGATCAGCGGTCCTTCCGGCACCTGATCCACGGGCCCCGAAGGCTCGATCAGAAGTCCGGCCGGCAGTACCGCCGGTCCCCGGCCGGCCGCCCTGCGGCCTCCTCCCCCACCCCGGCCCCCGGCCTGCGCCGGAGCCCCGCACGCCACGGAACCGCACCGGTACGACTATTTCGCTCCTCCTCGAACCTGACCGGACACACCCCTAGGCTCGACTCACTCTGCGTGATCTTGTCCCCCTCCCAGGAGCACGATGCCCGACAGCCAGCCGCGGCAGCCAGACGACCACGCGGCCGACACCACCAGCAGCCCGGAGAGCTCCGCGCTGACACTGTGCGGGGCCCGTCTCACCGACGGCCGCATCGTGGACGTACAGCTCTGCGGCAGCCGCATCGAAGCCGTCGGCACCGCCGGCAGCCTCACCGCGCCCGGCCCGCGCGTGGACCTGCGCGGCCATCTCCTGCTCCCCGCACCCGCCGAACCGCACGCCCACAGCGACACCGCGCTCACCGCCGACAGCCCGGACCACAGCACCCCGGGACCCGCCTCACAGCGCCCCGAAGACATCCAGCGACGCGCCACCGAGGCGGCGTTGCTCCAACTCGGCCACGGCGCGACCGCGCTGCGCTCACACGTCCGGATCGGCGACATACAGGGCCTCGCGGCCCTCGAAGCCGTCCTGCAGGCACGACGCTCACTGCGCGGGCTCGCCGACCTGACCCCGGTGGCCGTCCCCCGGCTGCTCACCGGCGTCGCCGGAGCCGGCAACCTGGCCATGCTCCGCGACGCGGTGAAGATGGGCGCCGGAGCGGTCGGCGGCCGCCCCGGCCTCGACCCGGACCCGGCGGGGTACGTGGAGGCCGTCCTGGAGGTCGCCGCCGAGCACGGCTGCCCCGTCGATCTGCACACGGACGGTGACGATCCCGCCCGGCTGGCCCGGTTCGCCGCCATGGCGGGCGGAATGCGGCAGGAGGTCACCATCGGCCCCTGCGGCGGCCTCTCCCGGCTCCCCCGCGAGACCGCCGCCCGCGCCGCCGACCAGCTCGCCGCGGCCGGTGTGAGCGTGATCTGCCTCCCCCAGGGCGGCTGCTGCGCGGCGGAGCACCGGTCCACGGCCCCCGTACGGCTGCTGCGCGCGGCCGGGGTACGGGTCGCGGCGGGCAGCGGCGCACTGCGGGACCTGGCCAACCCGGTGGGCCGCGGCGACCCGCTCGAAGCCGCCTTCCTGCTGGCCTCGCAGAGCGGACTGCGGCCCGAGCACGCCTACGAGGCGGTGTCCACGGAAGCCAGGCGCGCCATGGGGCTGCCCGAGGTACGGGTCGAGGCCGGCTTCCCGGCCGAACTCCTCGCCGTACGCGGGGAACAGCTCTCCGGGGTGCTCTCGCTGGCGTACAGCCGGATCGTGGTGCACCGGGGCCGGGTGGTCGCCCGGACCAGCGCGGTACGCGAGTACTGCGACTCGGAGACGGGCGGCGGGCCCGGACTGCCCCGCCAGGGGCGGCCCGATCCCGGCACCGGCGGCGGGCCCTGAGCGCGCCGCGGCACGCCCCGGCGTACCGTCGTGACCATGCGCATTGTCATCGCAGGTGGACATGGTCAGATCGCGCTGCGGCTGGAGCGTCTGCTCGCCGCACGCGGGGATGAGGCCGCAGGCATCATCCGCAATCCCGGGCAGAGCGAGGACCTCCGGGCGGTGGGCGCCGAACCCGTCGTCCTGGACCTCGAATCGGCCACCGTGGAGGAGACCGCGGAGGTGCTGCGCGGCGCCGACGCGGCGGTCTTCGCGGCCGGCGCGGGCCCCGACAGCGGCACGGGCCGCAAGGACACGGTGGACCGCGGAGCCGCCGTTCTCTTCGCGGACGCGGCGGAACGGGCGGGGGTGCGGCGTCATGTCGTGGTCTCGTCCATGGGCGCCGACCCCGACCACCCCGGCGACGAGGTGTTCGACGTGTACCTGCGGGCCAAGGGCGCGGCGGACGCGTACGTGCGCTCGAGGCCGGCACTCGACTGGACGATCCTGCGCCCCGGCATGCTGACGAACGACGCGGGCACCGGCCAGGTCCTGCTCGCCTCGTCGACCGGGCGCGGCCCGGTGCCGCGCGACGACGTGGCGGCGGCGCTCCTGGAGCTGGTGGACACCCCGGCGACGGCGGGGCTGACGCTGGAGCTGATCTCGGGCAATGTGCCGCTGTCGGTCGCGGTGAAGGACATCGCGGGGAACTGACGTCGCGCCGGCCGGACGGCGGGGCGGGGTGCGATCAGTCGCCCGTCGCGGGGCGGACGGTGATGCCGTGCCGTTCCAGCAGGGCCGCCGTGACGCCGTCGCCCGCGCGCAGCGAGCCGGTGAACGTACCGTCATGGACCGTTCCCCGCCCGCACGAAGGGCTGCGGGCCATCAGCAGCGCCTCGGTGCAGCCCGCACCCTGCGCCGCCGCCAGCGCCCGCCCGGCGCCGTCCATGAACGCCTCGGTCACATCGTGTCCGGTGTCGTCCACGACGCGCGCCCGGCCGTCCAGCACGTCGTGCCCGTCCCCGCCGACGATCTCGGCGGGACGCCGGGGCGTGGGCAGTCCCGCGGCGACCTCGGGGCAGAAGGCCACGGGCCGGCGGTCGCCGAGGGCCGCGGTCATCTCCGCCGAGGCCTTGCCCCGTCCGTCGAACCGGCAGGGCACGCCCCGCAGACACGCGCTGACCAGTACGGATTCCATGTTCACACCCCTCTTCACGGCACAACGTCACGGCACAACAGAGAAGGCCCCCGTCCAGAGGACGGGGGCCTTGCTATGTGGCGGCGCCAGGGTTCGAACCTGGGTAGGCTGAGCCGGCAGATTTACAGCGGGCTCCCCCCGGTACGTCTGAGCTGCGGTTTCTCCGCCGGTGGGTGCTCTTGGGGCACACCTGGGGGAAAGCGCGGACCGAGAGGCCGCACGCTCGGCTGGCCAGCAACCAGAAATCCCGTCGCCCGTCTCGTGCCGACGGAGAACAATGCCGGGCATGGGCACAGACATTCACGGCTTCATCGAGTGCCGCTGGGATCGCTGGCTGGACGAGGACGATCGCGTTTGGTTCCAGGTCATCGACCTCGCGCATCTCTACAACGGGCGTGACTACGCTGCCTTCGGGTCCCTGTTCGGTGTCCGCGACACCGCCTCATTCCGCGCACTTGCCGATCATCGAGGCATCCCTCATGACGTGTCGAAAGAGGTCCTCGCTGACTTCGAGCCCTGGAGTGACGAGCTGCACGGCGAGTCCTGGATCTCCTGGGCAGAGCTGGCAGCCGCCGACTGGGACGAAGTCTCGAACGAGGTCGACGGCTGTGTTCACGAGTTCCGCCGGAGCTCTGACGGCACTTGGAAGATGCACGGACGGAACTCCAGCCTCACCCGCTTTGCCGAACTCTCCGGCCTCACCGATGCCCGGCAGCTCTACTCCGCGGGCAGCGTCTTTCCCGAGAACACCGAGTGGCCGGACGGCGACCGACTCTTCCGCGTCGGCCGCCTGCGGCGAAAGGACGCCGTACCCGACAGCGAATGGGGCGCCGTCTGGTCGGTGATGCGGACGCTGGCGAACCTGCACGGCGACGAGGGAGTGCGCCTGGTCGTCTGGTTCGACGGCTGACTCCACCAGAACTCAGCCCAGCAGCCGACTGTGCCAAGAGATCGG
The DNA here is from genome assembly GCF_045207435.1 of Streptomyces sp. NBC_00876. Lineage (NCBI taxonomy): Bacteria > Bacillati > Actinomycetota > Actinomycetes > Kitasatosporales > Streptomycetaceae > Streptomyces > Streptomyces sp. NBC_00876. The sequence continues at coordinate 5,088,346 of NZ_CP108800.1, read as the reverse complement.
CCAAGGCCCAACTGGGCCCTAGACCGATCGTCCCTGCCATGCGCCAGTAGCCCGAGCGGCTCACTGCCCCAGTGGCGTACTTGCGGTATGAGGCCAGGCGGGCACCATTCATGGCACACATCGCTGTCCAGCTCGGTCTGCCGAACAGGCAGCGTTGTCCCCACCACAGACTGATTTCCGCCGCCCAAGCAGACGAATCAGCCAACTCTGCCAAAAAGGAGACGGTTGACGACGAACATCAGGGCCCGCTCCACCGCCGGAGGGGAGCATCAATCCGTCACCAACACGGTCACGCCGCATACCCCGAGAAGGGCCCTCACTCATGCTGGATGAAGCAGCCATTGCCATCACCACCGGTGCCGCCAGCAACGTCATCGCCTACCTTGCCCAGGGGCGTGCCGACGCCATTCGCAACCGGGTTTCGGCGATCTTCCGGCACGGGGGTGCTGGTCAAGAGGACGAAGCCCTGGTGGCCCTGGCCAATGACACTGCGGCACTGTCCCAACGCAGGATCAATCAGGCCGAGGCAACAGCGCGGTGGGCCGGTCTGTTCACTGCGGCCCTGGCCGCTCACCCCAGCGCCCGGCCCGACATTGAAGTCCTGGCTTCTACGCCTCCCCCGGTGAAGACGGTGAGTATCGGGTCCCAGCACAACCACGGCAGCGGTACGTTCGTTGGCGGCGACAACCACGGCAGCATCCAGTCCGGCCGTCAGAGTCAGCAGTGACGGACGAGGAATCAGGCGGGCCCGAACGGAAAATCGTCGAGCAGCACAACCACGGATCCGGTGCCTTCGTAGGCCGGGATAATCACGGCGAGATCCGTGTGGAGATGCTCGACGCGCAGACGAAGACCTACCTGCGTGAGATGTCTAAGGAGGCCCCTGGGCTGGCCAGGCTTCTCCGTAAGGCCGTTCGCGACGGAGCGATCTCGCCAGACATCGCGGATGCTCTCGTGATGGCGGCACGGAACATCAACGAAGACGTCGCCAACGCCCTGCGGGACGCATCGCGCAGTATCAACCCAGACGTCGCCCACCTGCTCTCAGACGCCGGCAGCAACATCAACGAAGACGTCGCCAGGCGTGTGGCTCAGGCTGCCGAGGACCTGACCGTGGCGTCCAGACGGCTGGCCCCCGACGACCTGGCCAAGGTCATCAGCAGGTTCGAGGAAGGCTTGGCAACTCTGGAACGCCTGACGAGGACCTTCGACGGCCTTCAGGACTTGCCCAGAGAGATCGAGCGGCTCCAAAATCCGGACCGGCCCTTCGGCCGGCTTGAGCAGATCGGAACCGTGTTGAGCAGCGCGGCTGAGCGGATTGAAGCCACAGTGACACCGCCGCCGCCGCGCCTCATCGTCGACAGGAAAGCGCAGCTCAGCGCGTTCGGGTGGGGCCTCGCCATCGGGGCGGTGTTCATCTTCTACCTCTCGCATAGGTGACCTAGCCCCGTAACGACTTGCGCGGTCGATGATGCTGCCTGCTACCCCAGCCAGAAGCCTGCAAGCATCAGACGCGGCTGATACCCAGTCCGCGTACTCGCGGCGCCCCCTGCGAGCGGAGAACCTGGCCTGCCGGCTTTGCGGGGGGCTACATTCGACCCCTCCCACCAGCTACTTCTCTGATCGCAGGCGCCCCTGGGCACGCCAGGGGAGGACGCCGCCAGCAACCAAACAGCAGCCGCGGAGACCCCACGCGCCGTGCCTGCCCCGGCATCCATGGCCGTAGCAGAGCAGCGTCATCACCCTGCGGGCTCTCGGCGCCGGCACCCTTGACTGCCTCCCGACGACGCGCGGGCCATCAGAGCGAGGTCATCACAAGACCGCCATTGTCAGACCCCTGGTCGATACTTGTAGTCGATCCGCAGAAGAAGCCACGGAAACCCACAATGGGAAATAGCGGACATTGCACTTTTTGATGGGTAAGCGATGCACAAGGGAGGGATCTACTCGTAGCCTGGGGGGATGCTGAAGCGAAAGCTGGTCTTCTACCGCTGGGCCTCCGTGGCCAGTCGGAACACGTTCGAGCCGTCAGTGGTTGCGGAGCGTTTGGCGCAAGAGATTGCGGCCGATCGCGAGTATCAGATGGTGGAAAAGGACGGCGTGATCACCGCCGTGGAAGTAGTCGACGCAGGAGGGGGAAGGGAGCCCGCTAAGTTCCGCGTACTTTCCCTTCGTGGCGTAGAAGACCGGCCCTTCAAATGGGATCCAAATTCTTCAATTGGCCCACTCTCCCTACTTGCCGACGAATACCCGGCGGATGCCACCCACGTATCCATCTGGCCTGACGGGTACTGCGCACACGACATGGGTAGGTACTCGCCGAGGGTATCGCGACTTTCATTCTTCCTGCGACAGCGAATGCTGGAGTACGTTCAGTTCGACCCACTTTATAACGAGGACGCCTTTCGTCGCCTAGAGGAAATGAAGGGGCAATTCCGTTCGTTCGATCTCGCGATGACGAAGCCTGAGTACGCCACACGCGATCGAGGCACTTTCGGCAGACTATGGCCTGCAGTTGCCGGTGAGGAACTCCCCTCGGTGCGCGTGACTTTGGGGATGGGGCGCTACGGCCCGAAGGACAGGTTCATCGATCAAGATCTTGAGGATGAGCTGCTTGAGCTAGCAGCCAACGCGAGCGACCTACTAACCGGAATGGTCGTGCGCGGGCGGAACAGAAGGACCAACCGAGCCGACCAGGTCAATCTATTGACGGAGCGCCTGGCCGCCGAGGTGGAGCTGCCGCATCGGACTGACATCCCCTCGGCTCCTCGCGTGGATTCTGTCTTCTTCGAACTAGATCAGGCATACAAGGACTTCAGGCAGAGGGGGGTCTTCGAGGCCACGTCGACTGCGGAGCTGATGCACAAAGAGTAGGGATTCGAGACGCGGGGGCAGGCATGTCTAAGATCATGGAAAAGGCAAACCGAAACTGGTGGGTGTTCCCCATCCTGGCTTTTACATGTGCACTGACGTGCCTCCTGGCCAGCGCCGCACTAGGAGGTCCACGACTAATGTCGGGATTGGACCGCGACCTACGAAAAGATATCTACTCATCCCTGACGGGTTCGTCTAGCGGCCTCCTAGGTTTCGCTCTGGCAGCAGTTGCGATTCTGTCCGCGTTCGCGCCGAAAGTCGATGCACAAGGAACTAATCGCCGCAAGGAAAGGGAAATGGCCGAGGCGCGCAGCGACATCGCAAAATGCCTGCTCGTGACCAGCCTTTTCCTTATGGTTCTTTTGGTTGTGTCGACGATTGGGATCGGGGTAGATGCAGAGAAGGGCGGAAATCGCCTAATCTCATCCTTGATCCTCTCCGCAGCATTCTCCAGCTTGGTCGGCCTGTTGATTTCCGGATTGGGTGTGACTTTGTCAATCCTTGAAAGGAACGCCCAAGCGCAGCAATCGCCCAGGTAATTACGCGGGGCAAGGAGCGTTCTTACCGGCAATTCTAATTAAAGGCAGGACTTCACCGCGATGAGTCTGGGCTCAGCCAGGCGTTCCCATATCGGGCTTCACGAGTCGACTCGTGAAGCCTGCGCTGCATAGCCGCTCGTACGCTTCCACAACATCCACTGGGACCGACTGGCTGATCATGAAGCCCTGCTGCGGGTAGTCCAACAGGCGTTGAAGAGCACCGACAAGCATGTCGAACACCAGGTGAGCATTTCCAATTGAGTCGATGTACGTGCCATATGTAATCGGCATCGATGCGCTCACGATTTCCACCTCGGGCCACAAATTCCGTGCCGTCGCGTAGGCACGCCGTTCCTCGTACGGCTTACTGATCAACAGTACTGATGCGACGTGCACGCCGGTCTCTTCGAGCAGGCTCCTTGAGAATCGGATGTTCTCGCCGGTGTTCCGCGCTTTGGGCTCTACCAGCACAGCAGAGCTGGGAACCCCAAGCTCTAGCGCGCGCTCGCGGTAGTGCACCGCCTCTCCGCGCGGCATGCGCTCTCGCGTCGTCGCGCTCGTGGCCCCAGTGAAGACGATGAGCGGAGCCATGCCGCGCTTGTAGAGGTCGGCCGCGGTGTCGGCCACGCCCAAGTCGTGGCTGCCCAGGCCGATCGCCACTGAGCACGGCCGCAGCTCGTGGTGCATCTGGTGGTAGTCCCACAACACCCGTGCGTCTGCCCAAGACTGCTCCGAGATCACTGGTCCGCCTTTCCGTCCTGGGCCGAGTCGGGCACCTTGAAGTCGTACTCCCACGCGAAGCGGGATGCCGCGTGGACGCCGATCGCGAACTCGACCACCGTGGCGTCGGCCGTGAACGTGGTGCGGTGCAGCTCGACTACCCATTCGCCGGCGGACAGCTGCAGAAGCTTCGCTGTTCGCCCTGACCAGCAGGCCGGAGACGGCCGCTACGCCATCGCTTGGCTGACCATCAGCGCACCCCGCGGCGCAGTCCCGACCGCCACGAGCGTCTGTGCTTGTGGCCGCAACCGGTTTGCCGCCGGTCACCGCAAAGCCCTCGCTCTGGTCGAAGACCACACCCGCCACCGCGACCTCTGCCTGCTCCGCACCCACCAGGAAGGCGCCGCCGTATGAACGCCACACCCGGCACACCGCCGCTCGACGGCGCCGCTCTGCTCAACGAGGTGGAGACCTTTCACCGCCGGTTCAACGTCTTCCCCACCGAGGCCGCCTACGTCGCCGTCACCCTGTGGGACGCGCACGCGCACCTGGTGGAATGCTTCGAGACCACGCCCCGGATCGCCTTCCTCTCCCCCGAACCGGGTTCGGGGAAGTCCCGGGCGCTGGAGATCGTGGAACTCCTCACCCCCCGTCCGGTCAGCACGGTCTCGGCATCCGCGAACGCCCTGTACCGGCTGGTCGACTCCGCCGCCGGGCTGCCCACGGTGCTCTTCGACGAGGTGGACACCATCTTCGGACCGAAGGCCGGCGCGGACGAGGCGCTGCGCGGCTTCCTGAATGCCGGGTACCGGCGCATCGGCGGTGCCCTGCGGTGCGTGGGAGAGGGTTCCAACCAGAACGCGCAGGTCTTCGGCTCGTACTGCGCGGTCGCCATGGCCGGGCTCGGCTCGCTGCCGGACACGGTGCTGACCCGCTCGGTCATCGTCCGCATGCGCAAGCGCGCCCCGAACGAGCGGGTGGAGCCCTACCGGCAGCGCATCCACGAGAAGCAGGGCCACGAACTGCGCGACCAGCTCGTGGCGTGGGCCGACACCGTCCGCGACCAGGTCGCGGAAGCCTGGCCCGAGATGCCCGACGGAGTCACCGACCGACCAGCCGACGTGTGGGAGCCCCTCCTCGCCGTCGCCGACGCCGCCGGGGGCGACTGGCCCGCTCGGGCCCGTACCGCGTGCCTGGAGCTGATCAATGCCGCCCACGACAACGACGAGGCTTCCCTCGGAGTGCGGCTACTGACCGACCTCCGCGACCGGGTGTTCTGCGGCGCGGACCGCGTGCCCACCGCCGTCGTCCTCGAATGCCTCCTCGCCATGGACGACGCCCCGTGGGGAGACCTGGACGACAAGCCGATCAACTCCCGCGCCCTCGCCCGGTTGCTCGCCCAGTACGTCACCCCCGGCAACAAGCCCATCAAGCCGCGCGGCATCCGCACCCCGTCCGGCTTCCCCAAGGGCTACTACGCGGAAGACCTCACGGACGCCTGGACCCGGTACTGCCCTCCGTCCCCGGAGGAATCCGCCACGTCCGCCACATCCGCCACACCGCAGGTCAGCGGGGGTAAATCCGTGGCGGATACCGCCCCAGCCATCCGCCACACGTCTACAGAAGCCGCCACACCGCTCTTCCCGGTCGCGGGCTGAGACCCAGCGTCGCCAGGTGCCGCCACACCCGGGAGTGGCGGCACCTATCCGCCACAGAAGCGCTATCCGCCACAAACGCAGGCCTCTGACCTGCGGTGTGGCGGCGTGGCGGACGTGGCGGATCCCCCAGAGCAAGAGACCACGCGCTCAAAGAGGAGTCGCACCATGGCCAGCCCGCAGATGCTCAAGCTCCCCGAAGTCCTCGCCGAACTCGCCATGAGCCGAGCCGCCTTCTACCGCATGCGTGCCCGCGGCAAGGCGCCCAAGCTCATCAAGCTCCCCAACGGCCAGCTCCGCGTGCGCCGGGCCGACCTCGACGCATGGTGGCGCGACCTCGAAGCGTCCGCCGCCTGAACACCCACTCCCCCGCTAGAAGCCCGAGGGCCCGCCGGACCGGCGGGCCCTCGGCCTGTTCCAGGAGAAACATGCCCCTCACGTACGACGTGCGCCTCTACTCGATCGAGGTGCGGCGGGATCGGCCCAAGCCCTACCGTCTGCGGTGACTGGTCGGACAACGCAAGCATTCAAAGAGCTACCAGCTCAAGGCCCAAGCCGATGGCCGGCGCTCGGAGCTGATGGCCGCCGTCCGGCGCGGTGAGCAGTTCGACGAGGAGAAGGGCCTGCCGACCTCCGAGCTTCGAGCTCTCCAAGGCTCGATCACCTGGTACGCACACACCCGCGCCTACATCGACCGCAAGTGGGCCGCGGCGCCGGCCAAGTCCCGGAAGAACTACGCGGACGCCCTGGCCACCATCACCCCGGCGCTCGTGAAATCGGCTGCTGGGAAGCCGGACGCGGCACTGCTCCGGCGGGCGCTCTACGGCTGGGCGTACAACCGCAACCGGTGGAACGAGGAGCCGCCGGCGGACGTGGCCCAGGCATTGAAGTGGCTGGACAAGAACTCTCTGCCGGTGTCCGCGCTCGAAGACGCGGCCACGGTCCGCCTGGCGCTGGACGCCTTGGGGCTCAAGATCGACGGAAAGCCCGCAGCGCCGCGCAACGCCCGCCGTAAGTGCGCATGCCTGAGCGACGTCCTGGGCCTGGCCGTCGAAGAGCGGTACTTCACCATGCCCGTGAACCCGCTGACGACCGTGAAGTGGACCGCGCCGAAGTCCGCCGAGGAAGTCGACCCGCAGAGCGTCGCGAACCCGCGCCAGGCGCGCTCCTTGCTCCAGGGGGTCCGCGAGCAAGGGCCCCGAGGCGAACACCTCGAAGCATTCTTCGGCTGCCTGTACTACGCGGCCATGCGGCCGGCAGAAGCGACGGCCCTCCGCGACTCGCAGTGCCACCTGCCCGAGACGGGCTGGGGCGCGCTCACGCTCCGCGAGGGCGCGGTACGGGCCGGCCGGAACTGGACCGACGACGGGGAGGCGCACGAGATGCGGCACCTGAAGGCGCGGGCGGTCAAGGACTCGCGGCCCGTGCCGATCCCGCCGCACTTCGTACGCCTGCTGCGTCAGCACATCGCCACGTACGGCGTCGCCCCGGACGGTCGGCTGTTCCGGACGAACCGCGGTGGGCTGCTCCAGGAGACCGGGTACGGAGAGGTCTGGGCGCGGGCCCGGAAAGAGGTGCTGACCGAGCAGGAACACGCGTCGCTCCTCGCCCGTCGCCCGTATGACCTACGTCACGCGGGGGTCTCCTTCTGGCTGAGCTCGGGTGTGGACCCATGGAGTGCGCGCGGCGGGCCGGCCACACCATCGCCGTCCTCTTCCGCGTCTACGCCAAGGTGCTCGCGCAGACGCAGCAGCGGGCCAACGACCGGATCGACGAAGCCCTGCGGGAGTGGAACGAGCCGGAGTGAGCCCCGCCCCCCGGGGGACGGGTGGGGGACACGCCCTGATCAGGGGTGGGATTCAGGTGAGACAGCGTGAGATACGGGGGCCGATCGGCGCGCTCCGCTGTCACACTTACACCCATGCAGAAACCCCGCCTGACCTGTGGTTTAAGCAGGTCAGACGGGGTTTCTCGTCCAGTGGCGGCGCCAGGGTTCGAACCTGGGTAGGCTGAGCCGGCAGATTTACAGTCTGCTCCCTTTGGCCACTCGGGCACACCGCCAAGGGATGCTGCCGTGAAACCCCGCCTTGCGGCGGCGCTCTGTGGCAACGACGTAAACGATACCTGATGCCCAGGGGTGCTATGCCACTGGATTGACCAGCGGCCCGGACGGGCGCGGGTGGCTAGGCTTGGTCGGCGGCGCGGTGCCCGCGGGTCCGCAGCCGCCCCTGGGCATTTCCATTCCAGCACCCCCGATACAAGGAGCCACACGTCATGGCCGACTCCAGTTTCGACATCGTCTCGAAGGTCGAGCGGCAGGAGGTCGACAACGCCCTCAACCAGGCCGCCAAGGAGATCTCCACGCGTTACGACTTCAAGGGCACGGGAGCCTCGATCTCCTGGTCCGGCGAGAAGATCCTGATGGAGGCGAACGGCGAGGAGCGCGTGAAGGCGATCCTCGACATCTTCCAGTCCAAGCTGATCAAGCGTGGCATCTCGCTGAAGTCGCTGGACTCGGGCGAGCCGCAGCTGTCCGGCAAGGAGTACAAGCTCTGGTCCACGATCGAGGAAGGCATCTCCCAGGAGAACGCCAAGAAGGTCGCGAAGATCATTCGCGATGAGGGCCCCAAGGGCGTCAAGGCGCTGGTCCAGGGCGACGAGCTGCGGGTCAGCTCGAAGAGCCGGGACGACCTCCAGGCCGTGCAGGCGCTGCTCAAGGGGCAGGACTTCGACTTCGACGTGCAGTTCGCGAACTACCGGTAGGACGCGATCGTCCGGCGCGGGGCGGAACGTCTCGTTCCGCGCCCGGATGCCATGTCCGAATACCGCCGGTCGTGGCGGTTCCGGCGACGCAGACTGGTCCGTGACGGCCGGTGATCCGGCCGGCCTGCGGACGAGGAGAGGGACGAGTCATGACCATGTACGCGACGGTCGACAGCCCGCTGGGTGAGCTGCTGCTGGTCGGCGAGGAGGCTGCGGGACCCGTCGGTACCGCCGCGGGGGTCGCACTCGTCTCGCTCTCCCTGCCGGGGCAGAAGGGTGCGGCGGTCGTCCAGGACGACTGGGTCCACGCGCCCTCGGCGTTCGAGGGGATCGCCGCGCAGCTGCGGGAGTACTTCGAGGGCCGCCGGACCCGCTTCGAGCTCGTGTACGCGGACGGCCCGGGCACGGACTTCCAGCGCCGGGTCTGGGCCGCGCTGGACGGCGTTCCGTACGGCGAGACGGTGTCCTACGGGCAGATCGCCGAGCGCGTCGGTTCGAGCGGCGCGGGGGTGCGGGCCGTGGGCACGGCCATCGGACGCAACCCGCTGCTGGTCGTACGGCCGTGCCACCGGGTGATCGGGGCGGACGGGGCGCTGCGGGGTTACGCGGGCGGCCTGGAGCGCAAGGAGCGCCTTCTGGGGCTCGAGCGCGCGCCGGCCGCGAGCTGATGAGCGGTCTCTTCCCGCGACCGCGGACCGTGGTCGCGCCGGGCGCCGTCCATGTGCCGGACTGGTTGTCCCCCGGCCGGCAGCAGAAGCTGGTGGCGGCGTGCCGCGAGTGGGCGCGCGGGCCCGTTCCGCTGCGGCACACGGCGTTGCCGGGCGGCGGGGTGATGTCCGTACGGACCGTGTGTCTGGGGTGGCACTGGCAGCCGTACCGCTATTCGCGTACGGCGGACGATGTGAACGGTGCGCAGGTCGCCCCGTTTCCCGAATGGCTCGCGGAGCTGGGCCGGGCGGCGCTGGCCGAGGCGTACGGGACGCGGAGCCCGGTCGGCACGTACGCGCCGGACACCGCGCTGATCAATTTCTACGACGGCGAGGCGCGCATGGGCATGCACCAGGACAAGGAGGAGCGGTCCGGCGCCCCCGTGGTGTCGCTCAGCATCGGCGACACCTGTGTCTTCCGCTTCGGCAATACGGAGAACCGGGGGCGGCCCTACACGGATGTAGAGCTGTCCTCCGGGGACCTGTTCGTCTTCGGCGGGCCGTCGCGTTACGCGTACCACGGGGTGCCGAGGGTCCGGCCGGGAACAGCGGATCCCGGGACGGGGATGAGCGGTGGACGGCTCAACCTGACCCTGCGTGAGACCGGGCTGGGCGGCCGGACCGACGGGCGTCCGTGACGTTCGCGGGAGGTGCCGGCAGGCGGCCGATGGGCAGCCGGCCGGCGATCAGCGGTCAGTGGTCAGCGGCGTTCGCGGGAGTTCCCGAACAGCAGCCGGTAGCCGATCAGCAGGACGAGTGAACCGCCGATGGCCGAGACCCAGGTCGCCGGGTCGAAGAAGTCCTGGTTGTCGATCGTGCGGTCCAGGAAGCGCGTCGCTATCCAGCCGCCGATGAAGGCGCCGACGATCCCGATGAGGGTGGTGCCCACGAGGCCGCCGGGGTCGCGGCCCGGCAACAGGATCTTGGCGATGACGCCCGCGACAAGTCCAAGAAAGATCCAGCCAATGATGATCATGCGTGTGAACCTACCCGTCACTCGGTCTTGGAATCCAAGACGTTCGTGCCGGTCGGGCGGTTGCGGAGCACCGGGTGCGAACCCGCCGTACTCCGCTCGCCGCCCGGTTCCGCTACCAGCCGGCGAACTCGTCGTCGGTGCTGACGATCTCCTTGCCGAGAGGCATCAGCGAGACGGGGATCAGTTTGAAGTTGGCGATGCCCAGCGGGATTCCGATGATGGTGAGGCACAGGACGATGCCGGTGGTGATGTGACCGAGCGCCAGCCACCAGCCGGCGAGGACGAGCCAGAGCACGTTGCCGATGCAGGAGGGCGCGCCGGCGTCGTGGCGGTCGACGACGCGGTGGCCGAAGGGCCACAGGGCGTAGAGGCCGATGCGGAAGGCCGCGAGGCCGAACGGGATGCCGATGATCGTGATGCAGAGCAGGAGTCCTGCGGCCAGGTAGCCGAGGAACATCCAGAATCCGCACAGGATCAGCCAAATGACGTTCAGAATTGTCTTCACGGGCGATGACCTGCCATCTGCTCGAGTCGGGCGATGCGCTCCGCCATCGGCGGGTGGGTCGAGAACATCCTGGACATGCCCTGCCCGGGGCGGAACGGGTTCGCGATCATCATGTGGCTCGCGGTCTCGATGCGCGGCTCGGGGGGCAGCGGAAGCTGTTTGGTGCCGGCGTCCAGCTTCCGCAGGGCGCCGGCCAGGGCGAGCGGGTCGCCGGTCAGCTGGGCGCCCGAGGCGTCCGCCTGGTACTCGCGGGAGCGGCTGACGGCCAGTTGGATCACGGACGCGGCGAGCGGGCCCAGGATCATGATCAGCAGCATGCCGAGGATGCCGGGGCCCTCGTCGTCGTTCGAGCGGCCGATCGGGATCAGCCAGGCGAAGTTGACCAGGAACATGACGACGGAGGCGAGCGCTCCGGCGACGGACGAGATCAGGATGTCGCGGTTGTAGACATGGCTGAGCTCGTGGCCAAGGACGCCGCGCAGTTCCCGTTCGTCCAGGATCTGGAGGATGCCCTCGGTGCAGCAGACCGCGGCGTTGCGCGGGTTGCGGCCGGTCGCGAAGGCGTTGGGGGCCTGCGTCGGCGAGATGTATAGCCGTGGCATGGGCTGCCGTGCCGCTGTGGAGAGCTCACGGACCATGCGGTAGAGCTGGGGCGCCTCGAACTCGCTCACCGGGCGGGCGCGCATGGCCCGCAGCGCCAGCTTGTCGCTGTTCCAGTACGCGTAGGCGTTGGTGGCGACGGCTACGAAGAGCGCGACGATGAGGCCCGTACGTCCGAAGAAGCTGCCGATGAGGATGATGAGTGCGGAAAGGCCGCCCAGAAGGGCGGCGGTTCTCAGCCCGTTGTGCCGGCGGTGCACGGTACGCCCTCCAAGTGGTGCAGCAGGGGAACCCTTGCTCTGTGGTGCTCCACTGCCCAGTGGAGCCTCCTGTACTGGTCAACGCCAGGCGAGGAGAGCTAGTTCCCTTGTGCGTACGCCCGTGGGGCCCGGCCGCTCCGGGTGTTCGGGCCGGAGCGGGCACTGGGCCGTACGGGTGGAGGGGCGGGGCGGGGTCAGCGCTGGACGGGGAGTTTCGCGAGCTCCAGGGCGGCCGGCTCGGGCTCGACGTCGCTGGTGCAGTGACCGCAGCGGGAGGCGATGGCCGGGATCGCCGTGTAGCAGCGCGGGCAGTCGCGCAGGGCGGCCTTGATGTCGACCTGCTCCTGGTCCTTCTTGGCGGTGAAGCGGTCCTGCACCTTGGCCATGGGCACGACGACACAGAAGTAGAGGACCGCGGCGGTGATGAGGAAGGCGATCGCGGCGCTGACGAAGAGGCCGTAGGGGAACGTCACACCGTCGAACTTGAAGTGCGCCTTGCTGAAGTCGCCCGTTCCGCGGGTGATGATGCCGATCAGCGGCACGATGAACGCGTTGCTGAACCCGGTGACGACCGCGGTGAAGGCGGCTCCGACGGCGAGGCCGATCGCCATGGAGATGACGTTTCCGCGCAGGATGAAGTCCTTGAACCCGTTCAGCACTGCCTCTGGCTCCTCTGTGGTGATGTGAAGGTCGTATGCGCCGTGCGCGGGCATGACCTTGCCCTGTCCCGGCCGCTCCAGGCAAACCGATCTTGGAGTCGTCAGAACAGGTTGACGCCGGCGAACCTGAGGACGGTCTGCGGGGCGCCGGACAGGGCGATGCCGGCGACGGCGGTGAGGACGATCGCGGCGGTGAGGGGGGCCGGGGTGGCGCGGTGGGTGGCGGGCTGGGGCTGCTCCGTACCGTCCTCGGCGGGGCTGCGGAACAGGGCCGCGGTCCACTGGAGGTAGTAGTAGAGCGCGATCACGACGTTGACGGCCATGACGACGGCGAGCCAGCCGAGTCCGGCGTCGACGGCCGAGGAGAAGACCGTGACCTTCGCGAACAGGCCGATGATGCCGGGCGGCAGTCCGGCCAGGCAGAGCAGGAAGAAGCCCATCGCGAGGGCGGCGAGTGGGCGGGTGGCGTACAGGCCCCGGTAGTCGGCGATGCGGTTGCCCGGGTGGGTACGGGCGACGAGGGCGGCCACCGCGAAGGCGCCGAGGTTCACGACGGCGTACATCAGGGCGTACGCGACGGTGGAACCGATCTGGCGGTCGCCGGCGTACGCCGCCGCGGCGATCGGTACCAGGAGGTAGCCGGCCTGAGCGACGGACGACCAGGCGAGCAGGCGTACGGCGCTGCGGGCGCGGGTGGCGCTCTGGCGCAGCGCGGCGACGTTGCCGACGGTCATGGTGAGTGCGGCCAGGACGGCGAGGGCGGGGCCCCAGACGTCCGCGTACGGGGGGAAGGCGACCACGGTGACGAGGATGAGGCCGGAGAAGCCGACCGCCTTGCCGACGACCGAGAGGTAGGCGGCGATCGGCAGGGGGGCGCCGACGTAGGTGTCGGGGACCCAGAAGTGGAAGGGCGCCGCGGCCGTCTTGAAGGCGAAGCCGACGAGCGTGAGGGCGACCCCGGCCTGGGCCAGGGTGGAGAGCTGTCCGGGGACCTCGTCCAGGCGGGCGGCGATCTCCGTGAGGTGGAGGGTGCCGGTCGCCGCGTAGACGAAGCTGACGCCGAGAAGCATCACGGAGGTCGCGACGACGGAGGAGAGGAAGAACTTCAGCGCGGCCTCGGAGGAGCGCCGGTCGCCGCGCTTGATGCCGACGAGGGCGAAGGCGGGCAGCGAGGCGACTTCGAGGGCGACGACGAGGGTGGCGAGGTCGCGGGACGCGGGCAGCAGGGCCGCTCCGGCTGCGGAGGACAGCAGCAGGAACCAGAACTCGCCGGCCGGGAGCTTGCGGGTGTCGCCGATGGAGAGCAGCGCGGTGAGCAGGGCGCCGCCGAGTACGAGGGCCTGGATGACCAGGGTGAAGTGGTCGGCGGTGTAGCTGCAGGCGCGGGTGCCGGTGGTGAGGCAGAAGGTGGAGCGGTCGCCGTCGTGCAGCGGAATGATGAGGACGAGGGCGGCGACGAGTCCGGCGACGGCTCCGTAGCCGAGGAGCGGCTTGCGGGCCGCGGGGACGAAGAGGTCGGCGATCAGGACGGCGAGGGCGACGACCGCGACGGTGACCGGCGGCGCGATCGCGAGCCAGTCGACGGACTGGACGAGGCCGGTGGTGCCGCTCTCGGCCGCTGACTGGACGAGGCCGGTGGCGCTCTCGGCCGCTGTGGTCACGACTTGCCTCCTGCGAGAAGCTTCTGCACGGCCGGGTCGGTGAGGCCGAGGAGGACGGCGGGCCACAGGCCGGCGAGGACGGTGAGGGCCGCGAGCGGGGTCCAGGCGGCGAATTCGTAGCTCTGGATGTCGGCGACGGGGTGCGGGTCCTCGCGCTTGGCGCCCATGCAGACGCGGCGGACCACGATGAGCAGGTACGCGGCGGTGAGCAGGGTGCCGAACGCGGCGATGGACATGAAGGTGAGGAAGGCGGGGCGGCTGAGTCCCTCGGCGGGGTCGAACGCGCCGAACAGGGCGAGCATCTCGCCCCAGAAGCCGGCGAGTCCGGGCAGGCCGAGGGAGGCGACCGCGGCGAACGCGAGGAGGCCGCCGAGGCGCGGTGCGCGGCCGTAGAGGGCGGCTCCGGTGGCCCCGGCGAGGGTGTCGAGGTCGGCGGTGCCGTACCGGTCCTTGACCGCGCCGACCAGGAAGAACAGCAGGCCGGTGATGAGGCCGTGGGCGATGTTGGCGAAGAGCGCGCCGTTGACACCGGTGGGGGTCATGCTCGCGATGCCGAGCAGGACGAAGCCCATGTGGCCGACGGAGGAGTACGCGATCAGCCGCTTCAGGTCGCCCTTGGCGCCGGGCCGGGCGAGTGCCAGGCAGGCGAGCGATCCGTAGATGATGCCGGCGACCGCGAACGCCGCGAGGTAGGGCGCGAAGGTCCGCATGCCGTCGGGCGCGACGGGGAGCAGGATCCGGACGAATCCGTACGTGCCCATTTTCAGCATGACGCCCGCGAGGAGGACGGAGCCGACCGTCGGGGCGGCGGTGTGGGCGTCGGGGAGCCAGCTGTGCAGCGGCCACATCGGCGTCTTCACCGCGAGCCCGATGCCGATCGCGAGAACGGCGATGACCTGCACGGACGAGGTGAGGCCGCGGCCGTTGTCAGTGGCGAGTGCCACCATGTCGAAGGTGCCGCTCTTCAGACCGATGAGGAGCAGGCCCAGCAGCATGACGACCGAGCCGAGCAGCGTGTAGAGGATGAACTTCCAGGCGGCCGCCTGCTTCTGGGCGCCGCCCCAGCGGGCGATGAGGAAGTACATCGGGATGAGCACCATCTCGAACGCCAGGAAGAACAGCAGCAGATCGAGGACGGCGAAGGTCGCGAGGGTGCCGGACTCCAGGACGAGGATCAGTGCGACGAAGGCCTTCGGGGAGGGGCCCGCGGGCATTTTGAAGTAGCTGTAGAGCGCGCAGAGGAAGGTCAGCAGCGCGGTCAGTACGAGGAGGGGGAGCGAGATGCCGTCGATGCCGAGGTGGATGCGGACGTCGAGCGCCGGGATCCAGCTGATGTCGGTGGTGGCCTGCATCTTCGACGGGTGGTCGTGGTCGAAGCCCGCTGCCAGGACGATCGCGGCGATGAGGATCACGCCGGTGACGGTCACGCCGTGGCGGAGCACGGCCTGGTCGGGGTTCCTGCCCTTGAGCCCGGGCGGGGCCGGGAGCAGGGCGGCCACGGCCCCGACGAGCGGGCCGACGACGATGAACGCCAGAAGGAACTGCATCACGGATGGGCTGATATCGATCACGGCTCACGACCCCGCGTTGACGTTGGCGAAGACGACGGCGGCGACCGCCAGGACCAGCGAACCGGCGAGCAGTGCGCTGAGGTAGGTCTGCACGTTGCCGGTCTGCGCGCGGCGGACGGCGGTGCCGAGCCAGCGTGCGCCGGTGGCCGATCCGCGTACGTAGGTCTCGACGACCTCGCGGTCCAGGAAGCGGACGAGGCTCGCCGCGGCCTGGACGGGGCGGACGAACAGGGCCGCGTGCAGGGCGTCCAGGTGGAAGCCGGTGGCCGCGTGGCGGTGGAGCGGGCCGAGCAGCAGACGGCCGGGGTCGGCCGGGTCGGGGGCGTCGCCGGCGGTTCCGTAGGCGGCGGTGTGGCTCTCCATGGCCTCGACCTCGACGAGGGCGGGTTCCGCGTCGGGGTGGACGACGACCGAACCCATCGGGGTGCGGGCGGCGAGTGCCGTGGTGTGACGCCAGGCTCCGTAGGTGACGAGGCCGCCGACGAGGCCGACGCCGGTGGAGAGGACGGCGGTGGTCAGTGACGGGGTGAGGCTGTGTCCGTCGAACCAGTCGGTGATCACGCCGACGGTCAGTCCGAAGGCGATGGTGGGGATGGCCAGCACCCACAGCACCGAGGTCATGGCGACGGGCTGCCGGCCGTGGTCGGGGGCCTCGGCGCCGCGGCCGCGGAAGGTGAGGAGCCAGAGGCGGGTGGCGTACGCGGCGGTGAGGAGGGCGGCCAGGAGTCCGGCGATCAGGACGGTCCAGCCGGCGGCGGCCGGGGCGACGTGCCGGTCGCCGAGGGCGGTGTGCTCGGCGGCGACGAGGACGGCTTCCTTGGAGAAGAAGCCGGCGAACGGCGGGATGGCGGCCAGCGCGAGGAGGGCGACCGTCATCGTCCAGTAGGCGTCGGGGATGCGCTTGGCCAGGCCTCCCATGCGGGACATGGCGGCCAGTGAGTTGGTGCCGGCGGCGTGGATGACGACGCCCGCGGCGAGGAAGAGGACGGCTTTGAACGCACCGTGCGAGATGAGGTGGAAGACCGCCGCACCGCGGTCGCCGACGGCCAGGGCGCCGGACATGTAACCGAGCTGGCCGATGGTCGAGTAGGCGAGGACGCGCTTGATGTCGTCCTGGGCGAGGGCGGCGAGTCCGGAGCCGATCATCGTGACGGCGGCCATCACGGCGAGGACGACGAGCGCGGCACCGGATTCGGCGAAGACGGGCAGCAGCCGGGCCACGAAGTAGATGCCGGCGGCGACCATCGTCGCCGCGTGGATCAGCGCGGAGACGGGGGTGGGGCCGGCCATCGCGTCGGGCAGCCAGGTGTGCAGCGGGAACTGCGCGGACTTGCCCGCGACACCGGCGAGGAGGAGCAGTGCGATCACGGTGGGGTGGTCGAGGCCGCCGTGCGCGACGGAGCCGAGGATGCCGGTGATGCGGAAGGTGCCGGTGTCGGCGGCGAGGGCGAACAGGCCGATGAGGAAGGGGACGTCGCCGAGCTTGGTGACCAGGAAGGCCTTGAGCGAGGCGGCGCGGGCCTCGGGCGTCTCCCAGTAGTGGCCGACCAGGAAGTACGAGCAGATGCCCATGATCTCCCAGCCGACCAGGAGCACCATCAGGTCGCCGGAGTAGACGACGAGCAGCATCGCGGAGGTGAAGAGGGAGACGAGGGCCGCGTACGAGGGGTAGCGGGGGTCGTCGCGCAGATACGCGGTCGAGTAGATCTGCACACAGCTCGCGACGAGGGCGACCAGGACGGCGACGAGGACGGCGAAGCCGTCGAGGTGCAGCGCGAGGTCGATCGGGACGGAGCCGGTGGGGGTGAGCTGCGTCGCGGCGTCGATGGCCGGTCCGCCGCCCTGGCGTGCGGCGACGACGGCGGCGAGGACGAGGGAGACGAGGGAGGGCAGTACGGCGAGCGGGCGGACGTAGCCCGGTGCGGTGCGGCCGATGAGGAGGCCGGCCGCCGCGCCCAGGAACGGGAGGAGGGGGACGAGGACGGCGAGGGTCGTGGTGGTCACGCGGTGGCCTCTGCCTTCTTTGCCTTCCCTGCCGGAGCAGTGGCCTGGTCTTCGGGGGCGTCGGCGTCGCTCTCGTCGTCGTCCGGAGCGTCCGGGAGCTCTTCGGCGTCGTCGGTCTCGGCGGTGTCGCGGAGGCGGTCGATGTCGGAGCTGCCGCGGTTGCGGTAGACGGCGAGGACGATCGCCAGGCCGATACCGATCTCCGCCGCCGCGATGGCGATGGTGAACAGGGTGAGGGCCTGGCCGGAGTGCAGGGCGTCGCGCAGCCAGACGTCGAAGGCGACCAGGTTGAGGTTGACGGCGTTGAGCATGAGCTCGACGGACATCAGGACCAGGATCGCGTTGCGGCGGGCGAGCACTCCGTACAGACCGGTGCAGAAGAGGAGGACGGCGAGCACGGCGGGATAGGCGAGGTGCATCAGCTCTTGTCCTCTCGGCTTGCGCTCTCGCTGCTTGCGCTCACTCGGCCCTTGTTCGCCCGGGTCGTGGTTGCGCGGGTCGTGGTCTCACGGCTTGCGCTCTCGCGGCCCTTGCGGGACAGGACGATCGCGCCGACGAGGGCGGCGAGCAGGAGAACGGAGAGTGCTTCGAAGGGGAGCACCCAGTGCCGGAAGAGGAAGGAGCCGGTGGCCTCGGTGGAGCCCTGGGCCGGTCCGTCCAGTTCGATCCAGGTGGTGCGGAAGGCGTCCACGACGACCCAGACGAGGGTGCCGGCCGCGGCGACGGCCACCGCGAGCGCGGCCCAGCGGTTCTCCGAATCGGCGTCCGGTGAGCGGCCGATGGGGGCCCGGGTCAGCATCAGGCCGAACAGGAGGAGGACGACGACGGAACCGACGTAGATCAGTACCTGCACCCAGGCGATGAATTCGGCGGTGAGCAGGAGGTATTCGACGGCGAGACCGCCGAGCGCCACGATCAGCCAGAGGGCGGCGTGCACCAGCTGTCTGGTCGTGACGGTGACGAGGGCTGCGCCGAGGGTGGCGATGCCGACCAGGACGAAGGCGATCTCGATACCGGTCGGGGAGAGGAAGCCGGGGTTCGCGGCGGCGAGGACGAAGGCGGCTCCGGTGGCGGTCATCACTCCGGTCCCTCCTGGGCGGCTTCCTGCTCCGCCGCTTCCTGTTCGCGCTGGGCGCGGAGCTTGTCCGCCGTCTTGCGGGCGGCGGCGATCTCCTTCGGTTCCTCGGCAGCCGGGTCGAGCGCCGGCGGTTCGGGCACCGTCCACATCCACTCGCGGAGCTTGTCGCGCTCGTGGGTGAGTTCGAGGATGTCCGTCTCCGCGTACTCGAACTCCGGCGACCAGAAGAGTGCGTCGAACGGGCACACCTCGATGCAGATGCCGCAGTACATGCAGAGCGAGAAGTCGATCGCGAAGCGGTCCAGCACATTGCGGCTGCGCTCGCGCCCGCCCGGGGCCGCTGCGGGCATCGTCTCCTTGTGGGAGTCGATGTAGATGCACCAGTCGGGGCACTCGCGGGCGCAGAGCATGCAGACCGTGCAGTTCTCCTCGAACAGCGCGATGACGCCTCGGGAGCGGGGCGGCAGTTCGGGCTGCACGTCCGGGTACTGCGCGGTGACGGTCTTCTTCGTCATCGTCCGCAGGGTGACGGCGAGACCCTTGGCCAGGCCTGCGCCGGGGATCGGAGGCACTAGTTGATCGCCACCTTCACGATGCCGGTGAGCGCGATCTGCGCGAGGGCGAGGGGGATGAGCGTGGTCCAGGCGAGCTTCTGGAGCTGGTCCTCGCGCAGTCGCGGATAGCTCACGCGCAGCCAGATGACGACGAAGGCGAGGATGCCGGTCTTCAGGAGCGTCCAGACCCAGCCGAGTCCGTCGGCACCCAGCGGGCCGTGCCAGCCGCCGAGGAAGAGGACGGTGGTCAGTCCGCACAGCACGACGATGCCCGCGTACTCGGCGAGCAGGAACAGCGCGAAGCGCAGTCCGGTGTACTCGGTGTACGCGCCGAAGATGATCTCGGAGTCGGCGACGGGCATGTCGAACGGCGGGCGCTGGAGTTCGGCGAGTCCGGCCACGAAGAAGACCAGGGCCCCGACGATCTGCCAGGGCAGCCACCACCACTCGAAGGCGTTGAGGATGCCGGGCAGGGAGACGGTGCCGGCCGCCATCGCCACGGAGGCGGCGGCGAGCAGCATCGGCAGTTCGTACGCGAGGAGCTGCGCGGCGGTACGGAGGCCGCCGAGCAGCGAGAACTTGTTGGCCGACGCCCAGCCCGCCATGAGCGAGCCGAGCACGCCGACGCCCATCACGGCGAGCACGAAGAAGATGCCCGCGTCGACGACCTGGCCGACCGCGCCCTCACTGGGCCCGATCGGGATGACGACGAGGACGAGGAGGTACGGAAGCAGCGCGACGGCGGGTGCGAGCTGGAAGACCCGGCGGTCGGCCTCGGCCGGGACGATGTCTTCTTTCTGCGCGAACTTCACGCCGTCCGCGACGAGCTGGGCCCAGCCGTGGAACCCGCCGGCGTACATGGGGCCGAGGCGGCCCTGCATATGGGCCATCACCTTGTGCTCGGCCTGTCCCACGACGAGCGGGACGACCATGAACACCGCGAAGACGATGACGAGGCGGAGGGCGACGTCCAGTCCGTCGTTCACTCGGGATCGCCTCCGGCGTCGGGGGTGTCGGGTGTGGCAGATGTGTTGGGTGTGGCAGGCGTGGCGGGGGTGGCAGAGGTGCCAGGTTCGGCAGAGGTGCCGGGTTCGGCAGAGGTGCCGGGTTCGGCAGAGGTGCCGGGTTCGGCAGAGGTGTCGGGCGCGTCAGCAGCGTCGGGCCGGGGGGCTGCGGGAGCCTCGGGGGCCTCGTGCGGCGCACCGGCCTCAGGGGCCTCGTTCGGCGCACCGGCCTCAGGGGCCTCGTGCGGCGCACCGGCCTCGGAGGCCTCGGGCAGCTCAGTGGCCTCGGAGGTCGCCTGCGGCTCGGCATCCTTGGATTCGCTCGACGGGCCGTCAAACGCCGGGCGAGCGTTGTGCCACGGGGCATCCGCAGCGGCGGCCGCCGAATCCGCAGGCTTCTCAGATGTCGGGGACGCCGGATCCGCAGAGGTCGATTCCGCCGGCTTAGCCGGTGACTTCTGGCTGGCCGAGCCCTGGGACGCGCTGCGGGTACGCCGCGCAGGCGCCGTCCCGGGGGCCGCGTCCGAGACCGGAGCCGATGTCGGAGCCGATGTCGGAGCCGTCCCGGGTGCCGCGTCCGGAGCCGGGTCCGTAGCCGGAGCCGGAGTCGACGCCGTCCCGGGTGCCGGGTCCGGGGCCGGTGTCACCGGCGGCTGCTGGCCGGCCGAGCCGTCGCTCGCGCTGCGGGTGCGGCGGACCGGGCGGTCGCCCGCGGGACGGGCAGCGCGCGCCGGGCGGGCGGGGGCGGGCGGGAGCTGGCCCTTCAGCGGGCCCCACTCGTTCGGGTCGGGAACGCCGGGCGGCAGCATCGTGCGGCGCTTGGGGCCGCCGTGCTCCGACTCCCCCGGCTCCTTGGCGCCCGGCCAGGCCTTCGCCACGCGGGCCGCCAGAACGAAGTCCTTGCGCAGGGGGTGGCCCTCGAAGCCCTCGGGCAGCAGCAGCGGAACCAGGTGCGGGTGGCCTTCGAAGGCGATCCCGAACATCTCGTGGGTCTCGCGCTCGTGCCAGGCAGCGCCCGCGAAGACGTCGACCGCGGTGGGCAGCACGGCCGCCTCGTGCGGGACGGTCGTACGGACCAGCAGGCGTCGCACGGTGCCGCCGGTTCCGGGCCGGTCGGGCAGGGCGGCGACATGGGCGCAGACCCGGAAGCCGGTGCCCGGTTCGTCCACGGCGCTCAGCCAGTCGAAGTAGGTGCAGCCGAGCCCGTCGCGCGCCGTTTCGAGGGCGGCGATCCAGGACGCGGGCGGCACGTCGACCGTCAGCAGGTCGTGTGCCTGCTCCGCCGTGGCGTCCTCGCCGAAGATCTCGGTGACGGCGTCCGGCAGCCGGTCGTAGCTCTCGGCGGCGGTCACTCCCGCTCCTCCCCCGACGAACTCGCCGAATCCGAAGAACTCGACGAATCCGACGAAACGCCCGAAGTCGACGAACCCGGCACGGGCGGGGCCGCGACCAGTCCGCTGCGCAGTGCGGCGGTGGAGGGACGGGCGGCGCCGCCCGTCGCGTAACGCTCGCTCAGCGACTCGCGCGCGATCTTCTCCTGAAGCTTGAGGATGCCCTGGAGCAGGGCCTCGGGCCGGGGCGGGCAGCCGGGGACGTACACGTCGACCGGAATGATCTGGTCGACGCCCTTCGTCACGGAGTACGAGTCCCAGTACGGGCCGCCGCAGTTGGAGCAGGCGCCGAAGGAGATGACGTACTTGGGCTCGGGCATCTGCTCGTACAGCCGCTTCACCGCGGGCGCCATCTTGTCCGTCACCGTGCCGGAGACGATCATGAGGTCGGCCTGGCGGGGTCCGGGAGCGAAGGGGATCACGCCGAGCCGGATGAAGTCGTGGCGCGCCATGGAGGCGGCGATGAATTCGATCGCGCAGCAGGCGAGTCCGAAGTTGAAGACCCACAGGCTGTAGCGGCGGCCCCAGTTGAGGACCACCTTCATCGGCTCGGGCGCGAGCCGCGACAGCACGCCCAGACGCTTCGGCTCCGGAAGGAACGTGGGTACGGGTTCGGCGTCCGCCTCCGGTCCCGGCTGCGGATGGCCGGAGGACGACGGGCTCGTCACGTCCATTCGAGGACGCCCTTCTTCCATGCGTAGAGCAGTCCCACGGCCAGGAAACCGAGGAAGATGAACATTTCCACCAGCGTCGTCGCGCCGTATCCGGGTGCGGCGAAGACGGTCGCCCACGGGAACAGGAAGATCGAGTCGACGGCGAAGACCACGTACAGGAAGGCGTACACGTAGTAGCGGACCTGGGTGTGGGCCCAGCCCTCCCCCACGGGGTCCACGCCGCATTCGTACGTGAGGAGCTTCTCCGGCGTCGGGACCACGGGACGCAGCAGCCGGCCGGCTCCGAAGGCGACGGCGACGAACAGCACGCCGATCACCGCGAGCAGTCCGACCACCGAGTAGCTGTGGAAGTAGTCCGACGCGAGAACGGTCGATCCCGGCAGGTCCGCCACGTCCGTCACGTCCGCCCCTCGCTCCCTCAAACCTGTTCGACGATGTACGCACGGGAGTCTAGGCCCTGTAAAGGGACGGTAAGCAGCCGCGTCGGGGAACTGGTGGGGTTATCCCTACTTCGCCCCACCCATGAGCACCATGGCGTCCGGGTGCCGCGCCCGGCAGGGTGGGCGTATGACGATGAGCCCCCAGGTACCCGACAACGACGGGCCGCCCCCTGTCCGCTTCGCCTTCGACCGGTGGACGTGGAAGGAGGTCGCACATCTCCTTGCCAACTTCCCGGTCGCCCTCGTCGGTTTCGTCTACACGGTGTTGATGGTCGCCGTCGGCGTGGGGCTCGCGGTCACGGTGATCGGTCTGCCGCTGCTCGCGCTGGGGCTCCAGGGTTCCCGGCTGCTGGGACGGGCGGAGCGGGGCCGGGCGCGGGCGTTGCTCGGGGTGCGGATCGACGAGCCGAGCCCGATGTCCCGGGTCCGCCGGGAGGAGGGGTTCTTCGCCTGGCTGTGGTCGAGCCTGAAGGATCCGGTGGGCTGGCGCGCGGTGCTGTACTCCTTCATGCGGCTGCCGTGGGGCGTCCTCACCTTCGCGGTGACGCTGGTGAGCCTCGTGCTATGGCCGGCGCTCCCCTATACGTCCCGGCTCATGGCCAACGCGGACCGGGGCATGGTGCGCGGGCTGCTCTCGCCCTCCGACGACCTGGAACGCCGCATCGCGGAACTGGAGTCGGACCGGGGCGTGGTCGTCGACACGGCCGCAGCCGACCTGCGCCGCATCGAACGGGATCTGCACGACGGCGCCCAGGCCCGCCTCGTAGCCCTCGCCATGGGCCTCGGCCTGGCGAAGGAGAAGCTGACCGATGACCCGGAGGCCGCGGCGCGCATGGTCGAGGAGGCCCACGGCGAGGTCAAGGTGGCGCTCCAGGAGCTGCGCGACCTGGCCCGGGGCATCCACCCCGCCGTCCTCACCGACCGCGGACTGGACGCCGCACTCTCCGCCATCGCCTCCCGCTGCACCGTCCCGGTCACGGTCGGGGTGGACCTGCCCGGACGGCCCGCGCAGGCCATCGAGGGCATCGCGTACTTCACCGTCTCCGAACTGCTCCAGAACGTCAGCAAGCACAGCGGGGCACGGTCGGCGTCCGTCGACGTGTGGCGCTCGGGCGACCGGCTGCTGATCCAGGTCGGTGACGACGGGCGGGGCGGGGCGTCGATGGACGGCGGTACGGGGATGGCGGGGCTCGCGGAGCGGCTGGACGCCGTCGACGGGCTGTTCGTCCTGGACTCCCCGGCCGGCGGTCCGACGACCGTCACCGCCGAGCTGCCCTGGCGCGACCGCGAGACCGGCCTCGGGAACGAGAAGGGCGGGGCCGGCGGCCGCAAGGCCTGACCCCGGCACGCGGCGAGGCACCCAAGGATCCCGTGGGCCCTGTGGGCCTGTGGGTCCCGTGGGCCCCCGGGGCCCGATGGTAGGGAAAACCCCCGCTCGAAGAGGGATACCGCCCTCATGGTGCGCGCCCGCACGGGTCCAGCACTCTTGAAGTACGCACGGTCCGCAGACGCAGACCTGACAGACCAGCTCACGAACCGAAGCAGTCGAGTAGTCGAAGCAGTCGACGAAGCCGACGAGGCCGAACAGGCTGAGAAGCCGAAGAAACGGACGGAACCCATGGCCACCGCATACGCACGGGACACACGGGACCCTCAGCGGCCGGGAAGCGGCTCCGGGGACCGTCCCGCCACGAAGCGCGTCCTGCCGGCCCTGCTGCGTGCGCCTTTCGAGGGCAGGACCTGGCGCGAGTTCGGCTATCTGATGCTGAGCCTGCCGATCAGCATCGTGCTGTTCGTCTTCGCGGTCACCATGACGTCGCTGAGTGCCGGCCTGCTCATCACCTTTCTGGGGATTCCGCTTCTGGCCGGCGGGCTGGCCATGTGCCGCGGCTTCGGTGCGATGGAACGGGCCAGGGCGCGCGGTCTGCTGAATCTGGACGTGGCCGCCCCCGCGCCGGTGCGCGGCCGGACCGGCGGCCTGATGTCCTGGGTCGGGGCGGTCCTGAAGAGCGGGGTGTCCTGGCGGCATCTCCTCTACGCGCTGCTGCACTTCCCGTGGGCGGTCTTCGCCTTCGTCGTCTCGCTGACCATGTGGGCGTGGGGCTGGGCGGCCCTGACCTACCCGCTGTGGCACTGGATCTTCCCGACGCACGTGGGGGTCAGCGGCGTTCAGCTGTACGGGGACGCCACCCACCAGGTCTACCTGGACTCCGACCTCGAACTGGGGGCGACCAGTGCCATCGGGCTGGCGGTCGTCCTGGTCACCCCGTGGATCATCCGCGGTCTCACCTCCGTGGACCGGCTGATGGTGGCCGGGCTGCTGAGTCCCTCCCGGCTGGCGACGCGCGTCACGGAGCTGGAGTCGGACCGGGGTGTGGTCGTCGACACGGCCGCCGCCGACCTGCGCCGCATCGAACGGGATCTGCACGACGGCGCCCAGGCCCGCCTCGTCGCCCTCGCGATGGATCTGGGGCTGGCGAAGGAGAAGCTGACGGACGACCCGGAGGCCGCCGCGCGCATGGTCGACGAGGCCCACGGCGAGGTCAAGGTGGCCCTCCAGGAGCTGCGCGACCTCGCCCGGGGCATCCACCCCGCCGTCCTCACCGACCGCGGACTGGACGCCGCACTCTCCGCCGTCGCCTCCCGCTGCACGGTCCCGGTCACGGTCGAGGTCGACCTGACGTCCCGCCCCGCGCAGGCCATCGAGGGCATCGCGTACTTCACCGTCTCCGAACTGCTCCAGAACGTCAGCAAGCACGCCCGCGCCACTCGCGCCTCGGTCGACGTGTGGCGGTCGGCCGACCGGCTGATGCTCCAGGTCACCGACAACGGGCGCGGTGGCGCCGACCTGACATCGGGCAGCGGACTGGCCGGGCTGACCGAGCGGCTGGACGCGGTGGACGGGATCCTGGTCGTCGACTCCCCGGTGGGCGGCCCGACGAAGGTCACGGCCGAGCTCCCGTGGCGCGGCTGACCCCCTGCCCGTACCCGGCCGCCGGGCGGACCCGCACACCGGGCCCGCCCGGCGGTCTGTTGTGCGGCGGCCCGTTGTCCGGCGACTTGGTGTCCGGCGCCCCGCGAGGAACGGTCCGCCGGGACGCAACCCGGCGAACGCTCACGACGTCACCGCTGATACGGGATGCTGGACAGCAACGGCATTCGGGTGGGAACAGCGAACAGTGGGGAAATCAGCGTCGTGGTGGAGGACAGGGTGCGCGTGGTCATCGCCGAGGATTCGGTACTGCTCCGGGAAGGACTCACCCGGCTGCTGACCGATCTCGGGCATGACGTCGTGGCCGGCGTCGGGGACGCGGAGGCGCTGATCAAGACGGTGAGCGACCTCGCCGGGCAGGACGCGCTGCCCGATGTGGTGGTCGCCGATGTGCGGATGCCGCCGACCCATACCGACGAGGGCGTGCGGGCCGCGGTGCGGCTGCGCAAGGAGTACCCGGGGATCGGGGTGCTGGTGCTTTCGCAGTACGTGGAGGAGCAGTACGCCACCGAGCTGCTGGCCGGGTCCACCCGGGGTGTGGGCTATCTGCTGAAGGACCGGGTCGCCGAGGTACGGGAGTTCGTGGACGCGGTGGTCCGGGTGGCGCAGGGCGGAACGGCGCTGGACCCCGAGGTGGTGGCGCAGTTGCTGGGCCGCAGCCGCAAGCAGGACGTGCTGGCCGGGCTGACGCCTCGCGAGCGCGAGGTGCTCGGGCTGATGGCCGAGGGGCGGACGAACTCGGCGGTGGCCAGGCAGCTGGTGGTGAGCGACGGCGCGGTGGAGAAGCACGTCAGCAACATCTTCCAGAAGCTGGGGCTGTCCCCCAGCGACGGCGACCACCGGCGGGTGCTGGCCGTGCTGACCTATCTGAACTCCTGACAGAGCACTCCGGGCCAAGGACTCCCGGCCGGGGACTCCTGACAGAACACTCCCGGCCGAGGACTCCCGATGGAGCACTGGCAGAGCACAGAGCCATCCCGATGGCGCACCCCCGGCAGAGCACTCCCGATGAAGCCCATCCCGATGGAGCAGCCAGAACCCCTGATGGAGCACCCAGTTATCTGACACCCTGTCAGATAACTGCCGGGGCGCCCCCCCGGCAGCACCCGGACGGTGAACAGGTGATCCGCTCCCGGGTGTCTCCAGCGAGGGTCCGACGGGGAACCAGGCGGCTGGTGAATCATGACGGAACAGCGCCGATAAGCGTCTCAAAATGCCGTCCACCATGTGATCGGCCAGAGGTAGGCGACCCTTACAGACGTAGGGTGGGGCGCGGGACCGCCGGCGGGCCGGATGGTTCCGAGCCGCCGCGCCGAGGGAGGTCCAGTAAGTGACCAGCCAGGTCAGTAGCCCAGCCGAACAGGCCGATGAGGCCAGTGAGGCGCTCGTAGGGGGACAGCGTGCCCCCCAGTCCGCAGCAGCAGGAACCGGCGAGAAAGAGATCCGCCGTCTGGACCGGGTGATCATCCGCTTCGCGGGCGACTCCGGTGACGGCATGCAGCTCACGGGTGACCGGTTCACCTCGGAGACGGCGTCCTTCGGGAACGACCTCTCCACGCTGCCGAACTTCCCCGCCGAGATCCGGGCCCCCGCAGGCACCCTGCCGGGGGTCTCGTCGTTCCAGCTCCACTTCGCCGATCACGACATCCTGACCCCGGGCGACGCGCCGAACGTACTGGTGGCGATGAACCCGGCCGCACTCAGGGCCAATATCGCCGATGTGCCGCGCGGCGCCGAAATCATCGTCAACACCGATGAGTTCACCAAGCGGCCGATGGCGAAGGTGGGCTACGCGACCAATCCGCTGGAGGACGGCTCGCTGGAGGCGTACAACGTCCATCCGGTGCCGCTGACCACGCTCACGATCGAGGCACTGAAGGAGTTCGGGCTCTCCCGCAAGGAGGCCGAGCGCTCCAAGAACATGTTCGCGCTCGGGCTGCTCTCCTGGATGTACCACCGGCCGACCGAGGGAACCGAGACCTTCCTGCGGGCCAAGTTCGCCAAGAAGCCGCAGATCGCCGAGGCGAACGTGGCCGCGTTCCGGGCCGGCTGGAACTTCGGGGAGACCACCGAGGACTTCGCGGTCAGCTACGAGGTGGCCCCGGCCACGCAGGCCTTCCCCACCGGCACGTACCGCAATATCTCGGGGAACCTCGCCCTGTCCTACGGTCTGATCGCCGCGGGCCGGCAGGCGGATCTGCCGGTCTATCTGGGCTCGTACCCGATCACCCCGGCGTCCGACATCCTGCACGAGCTCAGCAAGCACAAGAACTTCGGCGTACGCACCTTCCAGGCCGAGGACGAGATCGCGGGCATCGGCGCCGCGCTGGGCGCCGCCTTCGGCGGTGCGCTCGGCGTGACGACCACGTCGGGGCCGGGGGTGGCGCTGAAGTCGGAGACCATCGGCCTCGCCGTCTCCCTCGAACTGCCGCTGCTGATCATCGACATCCAGCGCGGCGGCCCGTCCACCGGACTGCCCACCAAGACCGAGCAGGCCGACCTGCTCCAGGCCATGTACGGGCGCAACGGCGAGGCCCCGGTGCCGATCGTGGCCCCGAAGACCCCGGCCGACTGCTTCGACGCGGCGCTCGACGCCGCCCGGATCGCCCTGACCTACCGCACCCCGGTCTTCCTGCTCTCCGACGGCTACCTGGCCAACGGCTCCGAGCCCTGGCGCATCCCCGAGGTCGACCAGCTCCCGGACCTGCGGGTGCAGTTCGCGGGCGGCCCGAACCACGAGCTGGCCGACGGCACCGAGGTCTTCTGGCCGTACAAGCGCGACCCGCAGACACTGGCCCGCCCCTGGGCGGTCCCCGGCACCCCCGGTCTCGAGCACCGCATCGGCGGCATCGAGAAGCAGGACGGCACCGGCAACATCTCGTACGACCCCGCCAACCACGACTTCATGGTCCGCACCCGCCAGGCCAAGATCGACGGCATCGAGGTCCCGGACGTGGAGGTCGACGACCCGGCGGGGGCGAAGACCCTGGTGCTCGGCTGGGGTTCGACGTACGGCCCCATCACCGCCGCGGTCCGCCGGCTGCGCGCCGCCGGACGCCCCATCGCGCAGGCACATCTGCGCCACCTCAATCCGTTCCCGCGGAATCTCGGCGAGGTGCTGAAGCGTTACGACAAGGTGGTCGTCCCCGAGATGAACCTCGGGCAGCTGGCCATGCTCATCCGGGCCAAGTACCTGGTGGACGCGCACAGTTACAACCAGGTCAACGGCATGCCGTTCAAGGCCGAGCAGCTTGCGACGGCCATCGAGGAGGCCATCGATGCCTGAGACCAACGAACTCCTGTCGCTGGTGCCGAAGTCCGAGGCCAAGCAGTCCATGAAGGACTTCAAGTCCGACCAGGAAGTGCGCTGGTGCCCCGGCTGCGGCGACTACGCCGTCCTCGCCGCCGTGCAGGGCTTCATGCCCGAGCTCGGGCTGGCGAAGGAGAACATCGTCTTCATCTCCGGGATCGGCTGCTCCTCCCGTTTCCCGTACTACATGAACACGTACGGGATGCACTCCATCCACGGCCGCGCCCCGTCCATCGCGACCGGACTCGCCTCCTCCCGGCGGGACCTGAGCGTCTGGGTGGTCACCGGTGACGGCGACGCGCTGTCCATCGGCGGCAACCACCTCATCCACGCGCTGCGCCGCAACGTGAACCTGAAGATCCTGCTCTTCAACAACCGGATCTACGGGCTGACCAAGGGCCAGTACTCCCCGACCTCCGAGGTCGGCAAGATCACCAAGTCGACGCCGATGGGTTCGCTGGACGCGCCCTTCAACCCGGTGTCCCTCGCCATCGGCGCGGAGGCGTCCTTCGTCGCCCGTACGGTCGACTCCGACCGCAAGCACCTCACGAGCGTGCTGCGCGCGGCGGCCGACCATCCGGGTACGGCGCTGGTGGAGATCTACCAGAACTGCAACATCTTCAACGACGGCGCGTTCGAGGTCCTCAAGGACCGGGAGCAGGCCGAGGAGGCGGTGATCCGGCTGGAGCACGGGCAGCCGATCCGCTTCGGCGCGGACGGTGCGAAGGGCGTCGTACGGGACTCACTGACGGGTGATCTGAAGGTGGTCGCGGTCAGCGAGGAGAACCAGTCGCAGATCCTCGTCCACGACGCGCACGCCGCGTCGCCGACCACCGCCTTCGCACTCAGCAGGCTGGCCGACCCGGACACGCTGCACCACACCCCGATCGGGGTGCTGCGCAGCGTCGAACGGCCGGTGTACGACACGCTGATGGCGGACCAGCTGGACACCGCCGTGGAGCAGAACGGCAAGGGCGACCTGGGGTCGCTGCTCGCGGGCAACGACAACTGGACGGTCGTCGGCTGACGCCGGTCCGTTCCTGATGCGCCGGCCGGCCCGCCCTCGGGCCCGGCCGGCGCTTCGCGTTGCGACGGGACGTTCACGGGCCGGCCGGCGATTCGGGCCCCGGCCGGGGTGCCCGCCTCAGGCGGAGCGTTCCTGCTTGCGCGCGTCGTACGCCGTGCGCGCCTCGTCCACCGCGCCCAGCTGCCGCTCCGACCAGCGCGCCAGGGCCCACACCTGCTCGGCGGCCTCCCGTCCCAGCCCGGTGAGCGCGTAGTCCACCCGGGGCGGGATGACCGGCTTGGCGTCCCGGTCCACGAAGCCGTCGCGCTCCAGGGTCCGGAGTGTCTGCGCCAGCATCTTCTCGCTGACGCCGCCGACCTCGCGGCGCAGTTCGCTGAAGCGGTACGGGCGCTCCAGCAGGGCGGCGAGCACGAGGACGCCCCACCGGCTGGTGACGTGTTCCAGCACCAGCCGGGAGGGGCACATCGGCTGCCGTACGTCCGGCCGGTACTCCTGACTGCTTACTCCCATGCCAGTACCTTACCTCAAAGTGGGTACTTTCCTTTAGTTAGCGCCAACCGTAAGGTGGGTGTCAGAGAGCGCGAACGGGAACATGAGCATCCAAAGAGGGAGAACCCCATGAGCATCGTCGTCACCGGAGCCACCGGAGAGCTCGGCAGCCTCGTCGTCGAGCAGCTGCTGGCCACCGTCCCCGCGAGCGGGATCGCCGCCGTCGTCCGCGACAAGGAGAAGGCGGCCGGCCTCGCCGCCCGCGGCGTCGAGCTCCGGATCGCCGACTACGACCGGCCCGAGACGCTGGCCGACGCCTTCCGGACCGGCGACCGGGTGCTGCTCATCTCCGGGAACGCGGTCGGCAGCCGGGTCGCCCAGCACACCGCCGTCATCGACGCGGCCAAGGCGGCGGGCGTGGCGCAGCTCGCGTACACCGGCATCCTGGGCGGCCCCGAGGCGGACTTCGAGCTGGCCGCCGAGCACAAGGTGACCGAGCAGCTGATCCTCGGCTCCGGCCTGCCGTACACCTTCCTGCGCAACGGCTGGTACACCGAGAACTACACGGCGAACCTGGCACCCGTCCTGGCCCACGGCGCCGTCGTGGCCAATGCGGGCGACGGCAGGGTCGCCTCCGCCACCCGCGCCGACTACGCCGCCGCGGCCGCCGCCGTCCTGACCGGCGAGGGCCACCTGGGCAAGGCCTACGAGCTGAGCGGGGATGTCGCCTGGTCGTTCGCGGAGTACGCAGCGGAGGTCGCCAGGGCGTCCGGCGAGACGATCGTCCACAAGGACGTCCCGGCCGCCGTGCACCAGGAGATCCTGGTCGGCGCCGGCGTGCCCGAGGGCTTCGCGGCGATCCTCACCGACGTGGACGAGGCGGTCCGGCGCGGCCGGCTGGCCGGCACCAGCGGCGAACTGGCCCGGCTGATCGGCCGCCCGACGACACCGCTCGCCGAGACCGTCGCCGCCGCGGTCGCCGCGCGGTAACGGGGACACGGCAGGGAGCCCACGGCGGACCCGGGTCCGGTGTCATGACCGTCTGGCGATACGGCAATGACACCGGGCCCCGTCGGCGCTACCTTCGTCTGGTCGACGCAGTCGTTGACGGACACCTGCCAGGAGGGGCCCGTGAAGGGGACGAACGAACAGCGGGCCGGACTGCTGTCCGGGTTCAGCGCCTACGGCCTGTGGGGACTGGTCCCGCTCTTCTGGCCGCTGCTGAAACCGGCCGGCGCGATCGAGATCCTGGCCCACCGCATGGTCTGGTCCCTCGGCGTCGTCACCGTCGCCCTGCTGGTGCTGCGCCGCTGGTCATGGATCGGTGAACTGCTGCGGCAGCCGCGGAAGCTGGGGCTGATCACCGTCGCCGCGGCCGTGATCACCGTCAACTGGGGCCTGTACATCTGGTCCGTGAACAACGGCCATGTCGTCGAGGCCTCGCTCGGCTACTTCATCAACCCCCTGGTCACCATCGCCATGGGCGTCCTGCTCCTCGGCGAACGGCTGCGCCCCGTGCAGTGGGTGGCGGTCGGCACCGGCGTCGCGGCGGTGCTCGTGCTGGCGATCGGGTACGGACAGCCGCCGTGGATCTCACTGACCCTGGCGTTCTCCTTCGCCACGTACGGACTGGTGAAGAAGAAGGTCAACATGGGCGGTCTGGAATCGCTCACGGCCGAGAGCGCGGTGCTCTTCGTGCCCGCGCTGGGCTATCTGCTGTGGCTGGGCGCCCGGGGCGACGCGACGTTCGTCTCCGGCGGCGCCGGGCACGCGGCCCTGCTGGCCGCGACCGGCGTGGTGACGGCCGTGCCGCTGATCCTGTTCGGGGCGGCCGCGATCCGCGTACCGCTCTCCACGCTCGGACTGCTCCAGTACCTGGCCCCGGTCTTCCAGTTCGCGCTCGGAATCGTGTACTTCCACGAGGCGATGCCGCCGGAGCGGTGGGCCGGGTTCGGGCTGGTCTGGCTGGCGCTCGCCCTGCTGACCTGGGATGCGCTGCGGACAGCACGGCGTACGCGGGCACAGGCGCAGGCCGCACGACTGGCCGCGGCGGCCAGGCCGGCCACGACGGAGACTCCGGCCGCAGCCACGACGAAGACGCCCGCCCCGGCCACGACGGAGACCCCCACCCCCACCTCAACTACAACCTAGTTGCTTTTTTAACTCGGTTACGTTTCCATGAGGGCCCCGGAAACGCCGACCGAGGAGTCACCCATGCCCGCTTCCCCGACCACCGTGCTGATCGTCGGCTCCGGACCGACCGGACTGACCCTGGCCATCGATCTGGCCCGGCGGGCCGTCGGCGTACGGATCATCGACAAGGCCCCGGACTTCCCGCGCAGCTCCCGGGCCAAGGGCCCCAATCCGCGCTCGCTGGAGGTCCTGGAGGACCTCGGAGTCGTCGACGAGATCCTGGCCTCGGGGTCCGCGCCGCTGCCGATGCGCAAGTACCGGGGCGGGGTGCCGATCGCCGACGCCGACCCGTTCGCCGACGCGCGTCCGGCGCCGGACGCCCCCTACGACCGCTCCTGGCTGATCGCCCAGTGGCGGCTGGAGGAGATCCTGCGGGCCCGGCTCGCGCAGTACGGCGTACGGGTCGAGCTCGGCGCCGAGCTGGTGGGGCTCACCGAGGCCGGCCCGTCCGTGACCGCCGAGCTGGCCGGCGGCGGGGAGATCGAGGCGCGGTACGTCGTCGGCTGCGACGGCGGCCACAGCACGGTGCGCAAGCTGCTCGGCGTGCCCTTCGAGGGGAAGACGGACGAGTCCCGGGCCATGGTCTGCGGCGATGTCGAGGTGCAGGGGCCGGACCGCGGCATCTGGCACCAGTGGTTCGACGAGGACGGGGCCGTGATGCTCTGCCCGATCCCGGGTACGCGGTCGGGCTGGTGGTTCCAGGCCGGCCCCGAGACCGACGCCTCGGGCGCCCCCGTACCCCCGTCGCTGGAGAGCTTCCAGCGGCTCTTCGCCAGGCACACACGACTGCCGGGCGCCCAGCTGTCCCGGGCCTCGCTGCTCTCCACCTACCGCGTCAACGAGCGCATGGCGGACCGCTACCGGGTGGGCCGGGTGTTCCTGGCGGGCGATGCCGCGCACGTGCACTCCATCGCCGGCGGACTGGGCATGAACACCGGCATCCAGGACGCGTACAACCTCGGCTGGAAGCTCGCCCGGGTCGCCTCCGGGCGGGCGGAACCGACCCTGCTCGACACGTACGAGGAGGAGCGGCTCCCCGTCGCCGCCCACGTCCTGGACCTCAGCGGCGAACAGTTGCGGGCCACTCTGGAGGCGATCAAGAAGCCGGGCGGCGGCCTGGACTCGGCGATCTCCGCGCAGACCAGCGGCCTGGGCAACGGCTACCGCTGGAGCTCCCTGGCCGGCGACGGCGCCACGGCCCGGCTGCGCGCGGGCGACCGCGCCCCGGACGCGCCCTGCCACGACGCGGCCACGGGAGCACCGCTCCGGCTGTTCGAGACCTTCGCCGGACCGCACTTCACCCTGCTCGGCTTCGGCGCGGGCACCGCCCGGACGGTACGGGAAGCGGCCGCCGCGCACGGCGACGACCTGCGGGCGCACACGGTGGACGCGGGCACCGCGCTCGGCCTGACCGACGACGAGGGGCACGCCCGCGCGGCCTACGGCATCGGGCCGGACGAGGACGTGCTGGTCCTGGTCCGCCCGGACAACCACATCGGGCTGATCACCCGGGCCGCGGACGTCCGGGCGGTCGGGGAGTATCTGCGCGGTGCGGCATTGGAGCGAGCTTAAGCGCGTCACGTTGGGTAATCCACCGCTAACGCACTGCTTATCATTTCCTCATACTTATGACCCGACCTCCGCGCACCTCCGGACCGTCACGCACGCTCCTGCGCACCGCGACCGCCACCGCCGCCCTGTCCGCCCTGTCCGTCCTCGCCTGTGGAATCGCTTCCACCGCCGGCGCGGACGACAGCGTGCAGACCGTCAACCCGTCGGGCCTCGGCCCGACGGGTCCCTGGCTCCGGCTCCAGGAGACCGCCCCCGACCGGGACCCCGGCATCCAGGAGGTCTCCCCGAAGCCCGACCCGGTCCAGCTGAACGGCAGCCTGCACCTGGCCATCGGCGCCGGCGAACAGGCCCAGGCCGCCCACTACTTCAACGCGACCTGGACCCCCGAGCCCATGCAGCCGATCCTGGACGCGGGCATCTCGTACTGGGCGTACACCTCCACCGAGGGCTCCAGCGCCACGAACATCGGCGCGAACCTCCAACTCCCCGCGTCCTGCGGCGGATTCACCACCCTGTCCTTCGAGCCGGGCAGCAACACGGACGAGCAGGGCGACGCGCTGAAACCGGACACCTGGCAGAGGTACGTCTTCACCGCCGACTCCGTGATGCGGACCTCGAACGCCGTGGCCGGCATCCCGGCGGGCGGGAGCGCCCCGCTGTCGCACTTCATCGAGAAGTGCGAGGGGGCGTACGGCGTGATCGCCAACATCGGCCGCCTCGGCGATGCCGACGCCACGCTCAACACGTACGTCGACAACATCACCGCCAAGGGCACCATCTGGGACTTCGCGGTCACCGGCCGCGCGTCCGCCGCGCTCACCGTCCCCGAGACGATCCAGGCGGGGGACGACCCCCGTCCGGCCGACGCCTCCTACACCGACCCGGCGGACGGACCGGAGTACCCCGGCATCGGCACGCACCTGACGTTCGACGGACCGAACGGTCTCCGGGCCGACCAGCTGACCGTCATGTCCGCGGACTCCGAGGTACCCCTGACCGAGCAGCCGGACGGAACGCTCACCGGCGAACTGCGGACCGACCTCCGGGCGGGCGGCACGCTGGAGCCCGGCGGAGAGGCGGGCGCCGCGTTCACCCTCGCCGCCGGCGAAGAGGCACCCACGGGCCGGCTCAAGGTGACGGCCGAACTGACCGTCACCATCGCCGGAGTCGACGGCCCGCAGCGCACCGGAGTGAGCGCGACGGACCACACCTGGATCACGGCCGCCGGCAAACCCCACCCGCAGCCCACGTACACCCACCACCCGAAGCCGACTCCGACGTACACCCACCACCCGAAGCCCACCCCCACATGGACCCACCACCCCAAGCCCACTCCGACTCCAACTCCGACGTACACCCACCACCCGAAGCCCACCCCCACATGGACCCACCACCCCAAGCCCACTCCGACTCCAACTCCGACGTACACCCACCACCCCAAGCCCACCCCCACATGGACCCACCACCCCAAGCCGACCCCCACTTACACCCACCACCCCAAGCCGACCCCCACTTACACCCACCACCCGAAGCCGACTCCCACTCCGACCCCGACATACACCCACCACCCCAAGCCGACCCACCCCCCGAAGCCGGCCCCCACGCACACCCACCACCCCAAGCCCACCCCCACGCCCACCCCGCCCGGTGACGGCAACAACAACGGCAACTGGGGCGGCGGCAGCGGCGGCTCCGGCAGCGGTCCCATCCCGAACGGACCGGTCGACGCGGGCGACGGCTCCACCGCACTGACCGGGGGCAGCGCCTCCTCCGGCATGACCGGTACGGGCCTGGCAGTCGGCGCGGCCGGGGCGGCCGGCCTGCTGGCAGTGGCGGGTGCCGCTCTCGGCGGGCTCCGCACGGTGCGGCGCCGGCGCGGTTGAGCACCCGTACTCCGCGGGAGCGGCCGTCACGGCGGTCCCTCCCGCGCCTGATCGCGGCGGCCGGGCTGATCCCGGCCGCCGCGGCGGCCCTCGCCCTGTTCCCGGCCTCGCCCCTGACGGAGCCCGGGACCGGCACGGCCGCCCGGTCCGGTCCGGTGCCCGCACCGACACCCGCGGCGCCCCTGCCCTCCTCCCGCCCCGTCCGCGTCGACATCCCCGGCCTCGGGGTCAGCGCCCCCCTGGTGGACCTGACCCTGGACAGCCGGCGCAAGCTCGGCGTACCCGACCCGGCGGAGCGCAATCTGGCGGGCTGGTACCGGGACGGGGTGACGCCGGGCTCCCCCGGCAACGCCGTGGTGGTCGCCCACGTCGACACCCCCACCGGCCCGGCCGCGTTCGCCGGACTCGACACGCTGCGCCCCGGCGCGACGGTGGACGTACGCCGGGCGGACCGGACGGTCGCCACGTTCCGCATCTACGCGATCGAGGAGTTCGAGAAGGACGACTTCCCCAGCACCCGCGTCTACGGCCCGACCAAGGACGCCCAGCTCCGCCTGCTCACCTGCGGCGGCGTGTACGACCCCGCCGCGGGCGGCTACCAGTCCAACGTGGTGGCCTTCGCCCGGCTGATGTCGGTCAAGCCCCCGGAACCCGGCGTCCCGGACAAGAATGGCTCCCATGACTCTTGAGTGGAAAGTCGTCGTCGACGCCGCAGACCCGCACGCCCAGGCCGGATTCTGGTCCGCGGCCCTCGGCTACGAGATCGAGGACAACAGCCCCCTGGTCGAACGCCTCCTGGGCCTCGGAGCCGTACCGGAGGCGATCACGACGACCGCGCACGGACGCCGGGCCTGGCTCGACCTGGCCGCGGTGCGGCACCCGGACGATCCGTACGAGCAGGAGAGCGGTACCGGGCTCGGGCGGCGGCTGCTCTTCCAGCGCGTACCGGAGCCCAAGACGGTGAAGAACCGCCTCCACCTGGACCTGCACGCCGGACCGGAGCGACGCGAGGCGGAAGTGTCCCGGCTGGAGGTCCTGGGCGCGAAGGTGCTCCGCAAGGTCGCGGAGCCGGGCGGGACATGGACGGTGCTCAGCGACCCGGAGGGCAACGAATTCTGCGTGCAGTAGCGGCATCGGTATCGGCAGCAGCTGCTTCATTGGGCTCCGCCCGCCAACTGGCGTGCGGAGCCCACCCGTTGATCTTGTCTTCGTAAACCTCGTTGCCGCCGGCCGGACCGGTCGGATAGGAAGTTCGCATGCTAAAAGGCAGCAAGATCGGGCTCAGGGCCCGGCACGAGGGCGACATCCCGGTCCTGACCGCCGAGCTCTACAACGACGTGGTCAACGCCTCGCGGGCCGAAGGCGAGCCCTGGCGGCCGGTCGCGGCGGATTCGAGCGACCCTCGGCTCGCGGTGACCAACAAGGAGCAGGGAAACGTCCCGTTCTCCGTGGTGGAACTGGACGGCGGCACGCTGATCGGCTCCGCGAACCTGTGGGGCATCGACACGCACAACCGGTCCGCGCACATCGGGCTGGGGCTGCTGCCGTCCGCACGCGGCAAGGGCTACGGGACCGACGTGGTCGCGACGATGTGCACCTACGGCTTCGTCGTGCGCAGCCTGCACCGGCTGCAGATAGAGACGCTGTCGGACAACACCCCGATGCTGCGCTCCGCCGAGCGCAACGGCTTCGTCCGCGAGGGAGTACTGCGCTCATCGGCCTGGGTGATGGGCGAGTTCCTGGACGAGGTCCTGCTCGGCCTCCTCGTCGAGGACTGGAAGCCGGGGCCGGGGAACTGAACACCGGGAACTCGGATCAGAAGTACGCGGGCCGGGCCGAGAGTGCGTAGGAGCACGTCTCGTCACGGGTGAGGAACAGGTACGCGCGACCGGCGGCGAGCCGCCGCGCCGCCTGGTCCTGGCGCCGCTCGCCGTCGGCCCAGTGGCGCAGCTTCGAGGATGCGTCCCACTCGGCGTGCGTGACGAGTCGCAGTGCGCGGGGTGACAC
Organism: Streptomyces sp. NBC_00876; assembly: GCF_045207435.1. Taxonomy (NCBI): domain Bacteria; kingdom Bacillati; phylum Actinomycetota; class Actinomycetes; order Kitasatosporales; family Streptomycetaceae; genus Streptomyces; species Streptomyces sp. NBC_00876. Next base: position 5,050,238 of record NZ_CP108800.1, on the reverse strand, counting down.
CCAGCCGTCGCACGGATCGGGGTCCAGCGCCCGCGCGAAGCGGTGCGCCTGCCCGCGCAGCCAGCGCAGCGCGAGCCGGCGGGTCGGGGCGACGAACCTGCCGAGGTGGACGGTCACGGCCGCGTCACCCGCGTACACCTCGGCGATGTACCCGGACCCGGTCATGCCCCACGCCCACCGCTGTCCGGACGGACCAGGCTCCGCAGCAGATCGGCCGCCGCCTCGACCTCGCGTACGACGTCCCGCTCGACGATCGCGGCGTCGAGCCCGGCGCGGAACACCGCCCGGAACTCGGGGTCCGCTTCGATGCGCCGAAGTTCCGCGAACAGACCTTCATGCGGGGCCGGTTGGCGGGTGAGCGCGCACATGATACGGGGGAAGCGGGTACGTAACCGGATCTCCATCGCCCCCGCGACGAGGGCGAGCCGCACCGGTACGAGCCTCACGGCTGCGTCCCGTGCGCCGCGGCCCGGTGGCGCCTGCGCAGGACCCGGCAGTCGGTCTCCCGGCTCGCGTCCCCCTCGCCTCTGGCGACGGCTTCGACCAGGTCGATCGCCTGACACTCACGGCACTCACGGCACTCGACGGGGCGGGGGTCGTCCTGAACGGTCATGCCACCTCGCCCCGGCTCCTGGCGTTCTCCCGCGCGGTCCTGGCGCCGAGGCACTCGGCCGGCGTGGCCGGGCGGACGTGCTCGGGGAGCACCTCCCACTCGGGACCACCCTTCGCCGGGCGGAGCATCCAGTACGGGCCGGCGACTCCTCGGAACTCCCCCACCCGGTCGCCGTCACGACGGCTGGTATCCATCACCAGCGCGCCGGGGGCCGGGGGCTGCGGAAGTTCCTGCGCGTTCGGTGGACCGTTCTCTTCGGCCATGACCGTCCCTCTCCGTAGTCATTTCACTACCAAGTGGATTGAGCGTGGCCTAGAGTCAGGAACCATTCAACGTGTCGACCAAGAACGAAAGGTTGTCGATAACCCTTGAACCGCAAGGAGTTGGAGCCCGACAGCAGCCCACAGGCAGCATTCGGAGCACGTGTACGCAGCTTGCGGGAGGCTCGCGGATGGAAGCAGGAGGATCTCGCCGAACAGACGGGCTACTCCAGTACACACATCTCGGCCGTGGAAACCGGTCGCAAGATGCCAACCCTTCGCTTCTCGCGCAGTGCCGACCAGGCCTTCGGGACCGGCGACACCGCTGACACGTTCGAACGCCAGTGGCGCGAGATCCGGCACGGCTCGCTGCTGGAGGGCTTCCCGCAGTACGTCGGGTACGAGGGACGGGCGGTGGAGATCCGGCTGTACAACATCGGGATCATCCCCGGCCTGTTGCAAACGCCGGATTACGCACGGGTGTTGGCCAACAGCGCTGTTCGGCGGGGCGCCATCACGCCTGAACAGGCCGATGAACGCGTCTCGTTCCTGGCGGAACGACAGGCAGCGCTGGTTCGGCCCCGGCCGCCCATGATCTTTGTGACCATGGACGAAAGCTGCATCCGCAGACCCATTGGCGGCGCTGCGGTCATGGACGGCCAGCTGGCGCGCCTGATCGAATTCGCCGAGCTGCCGAACACACTGCTTCAGGTGGCTCCGTACGAGATAGGCGAGCGTCGCACGTTCGATCTGCCCGTCAATCTCCTGACGCTGCCGGATCGGTCCGTCGTCTGCTACGCGGAATCCCAGGCCCAGGGGCACGTGGACCGGGAAAGTACGTCGGTGCTGCCCATGTTGACGGCCTACCATCAACTACAGGCCGAAGCGCTGTCCCAGGCAGCCTCCATGGCCATGATCAGCCAGTTGCGAAAGGGCACCCCGTGACGACCGAATCCCCCCGCTGGTACACGTCCTCGTACAGCAACAACGGCGGCGACTGCGTCGAGGTAGCCACCAACCTCGTCACCCCGCGCGGCATGGTCCCCGTCCGTGACTCCAAGAACCCGGCCGGCCCCGTCCTGGACCTCCACGCCGACGCGTTCGCCTCCTTCGTGGCGAGCGTCAAGCGCGGCGCGTTCGACGCCGTCTGACCCATGCCGGAGTCCGACCCGATCCTCTGGATCGGCACCGAGACCTGCGCCCTCGGCCCGTACCGCGCCGACCTGGTCGAGACGTACTGGCGGTGGGAACAGGACCCCACCCTGATGGTCGGCTACGGACGGCAGGTCCCGGAGTCCCTGGAGGCCCGTTCGGAGGGCATGACCCACCAACTCCGGGGATCGAACCTCCGGTTCACGGTCTACGACCTGGCAGGCGACGTACCCGTGCCGGTCGGTGTCAGCACGCTGCTGCCCGACGAGGCCGTGCGTACCGCCGAGTTCGTCATCATGCTCGGCCGGCATGCCCGTGGCCGGGGCCTCGGCACCGAGGCCACCCGGCTCACGCTCGACTACGGATTCCACGTGGCCAACCTGCGCGCGATCTGGCTGAAGGTCCTGGCGCCCAACGTCCCTGCTGTCAGGGCGTACGAGAAGGCGGGGTTCCTGGAGGCAGGCCGGCTACGGGAAGCCGGGTACTGGCTCGGGGAGGTGTGTGACGAGCTGGTCATGGATGCTCTCGCGGCGGAGTTCGCCGGGCCCTCCGCGGTGAAGGCTCTCCTCCAGGGACCGTCCAGTCGTTGTCCGGCGGGCAGCCCCTAGGCTTGATCCATGCCTTTCCCACCCGCATATGCCCTCGTCGCCACGGACCTGGACGGCACACTGCTGCGCCGCGACGACACCGTGAGCCCCCGTTCCCGCGCCGCGCTCGCCCTGGCCGCGGCGGCCGGGGCCCGGCATCTGGTGGCCACCGGGCGGGCGGTGGCGGGTGCGCGGGAGTTGTTCGCGAGGCTGGACTACCGGGGGCTGGCGGTCTGTGGGCAGGGGGCGCAGCTCTATGACGCCGGGGCGGGCCGCATGGTCCATGCCGTCACCCTGGACCGGGAGCTGGCCGATGCCGCGCTCGGGAAGATAGAGGCCCAGGTGGGCCGGGTCTTCGCGGCGGTGGACCAGGCCGGGGCCGATGGCCGGACCCTGATCGAGCCGGGCTACCTGCTGCCGAACCCCGCGATGCCCGCGCACCGGACGCGGTACCGGGACGAGTTGTGGGCCGCACCGGTCATCAAGGTCCTCATCCGCCACCCCGAACTCGACGACGACGCCCTGGCGGCCGCGGCCGGCGCCGCTGTCGGCGACCTGGCCACCGTGGCGCTGTCCGGGCCCCATACGGTCGAACTCCAGCCGTACGGGGTCGACAAGGGGACCGGGGTCGCCCTTGCCTGTGAGCATCTGGGGGTGGACCCGGCCGCCGGGATCGCGTTCGGTGACATGCCGAACGACCTGCCCATGTTCCGCAGGTGCGGATACGGCGTCGCGATGGCCAATGCCCATCCCGACCTCCTGGCGGCGGCGGACGAGGTGACCCTGCCCCATGAGGACGACGGCGTCGCGGTGGTCCTTGAGCGGGTGTTCGGCTGATCCGGGCGGCTGATCCCGGCGGCCCCGTCCGGGTTGCCCCGTCCGGGCGGCCGTCAGCGGTCCACGGCGCCCAGTGACCGCAGTACGTGGTCGACCAGGGCCGCCACCGTCTCCTCGTCCTGCATCGGCTTGCGCAGTACATGGCGGTAGTAGACCGGCCCGTAGAGCATCTCCACGGCCAGCCGCAGATCGGCGCCCGGCGGGATCTGCCCCTGCTCCTGGGCGCTGCGCAGCCGGGCGACCGCCGCTTCGAAGCGGGGCTCGATCAGCTGGGTCCGTACAGTTTCGGCCAGTTCGTCGTCGTGGTGGAGCTCGGAGAGGATGCCCGCGTACGCGGGGCCGAAGGGTGGCACGGAGAGGACGTTGACCGCGCCCGTCACATGGGTCCGCAGATCCCTGGCCACGTCGCCGCTGTCGGTGAACGGCGTGGCCAGCACCAGCGCCTCCGTGAAGGCCTCCAGCAGCACCGCACTCTTTGACGGCCACCAGCGGTAGATCGTCTTCTTGCTGACACCCGCACGCGCCGCGATGGCCTCGACCGTGACGCGGCCGTACCCCTTCTCCGTGCACAGTTCGAGTGCGGCCTCCAGCGTCGCCCTGCGTGAGCTCTCGCTGCGGCGCATCGAACTCGGCGATGTGATCATTCGGTGAGCATAGGCCTGTTTGAGCCAATCCTTGTTGACAGTGCGTCGCCAGAAGTCGAACAATGCTCAGGCGGGAAACGGAACGTACCGTGTCGGCTCGTTCCTTACCTTTCGCACCGTTCGTGCCGTTCGTGCCGCGACGAGCCGATCGGGGGACGGCTCGCCCGGCCGACGGTACGGGTGCCGGAGACGCTCCTCTCAGGCGGCCGGCCTCAGGCGGTGATGTCCTTCGCCGTGAACCGCGCCCAGGCCGCAGACCCGAACACCGCCGCGTACAGCGCCTGCAGCCCCAGATTCTTCAGCAGCCCGTCCCAGTAGACGGGCTCGCGCAGCAGGTCCGCGAAGGACAGCCAGTAGTGCGGGAAGAGATAGGGATGGACCGCGCCCAGCTGCGGGATGGTGTCCACGATCTGCACCGTGATCAGCACCCCGACCGTCGCCGCCATGGCCGCGATCCCGCTGTTGGTGAGCGTCGAGACGAAGAGCCCGAGCGCCGCGAAGCCGATCAGTGACGCCGCGACCGCCACCGCGACGAACAGCGCCCTGAGCAGCCCGTCACCGAAGCCGATCCGGGTCCCGGAGATCGTCGTGACATCGCCGACGGGGAAGAGCAACGCGCCCACGGCCAGGGCGGAGGCCGCCACGACGAGGGTCGCGATCAGGCAGAAGACCAGGGTGGAGGCGTACTTGGCGAGCAGCAGCCGGGTCCGGCCGGCCGGTGCGACCAGCAGATAGCGCAGCGTTCCCGCGTTGGCCTCGCCGGCGACCGCGTCGCCCGCGATGACGCCCACCGCCATCGGGAGGAAGACCGGGAGGGTCGCGGCGAGGGAGGCGAAGACCAGGAAGAGGCCGTTGTTGGTCACCTGGGAGAGGAACGCGGGCCCTCCCCCGCCCCCGCCGGGACCGGAGGGCGAGCCGTCGGCCGTCTCGATGCGCACCGCGATCCCGATCAGTACGGGGACGGCGGCCAGCACGCCGAGCAGGGCGATCGTGCGCCATCGGCGCAGCGTGGTGGTCAGTTCGGAGCGCAGGATGCCGAACGTCCACAGCGGGTTGCGCCGGGCCGGACCGGCCCCGGCGGGTGCGAGTTCAGCCTGCGACATCGAATCCCTCTCCGGTGAGTGCGACGAAGGCGTCCTCCAGCGAGGCCCGTTCGACGCCGAAGGCGCGGACCCGGACGCCGCCGTGGACCAGGGCGGCGTTCAGGTCGGCGAGCTCGACGGAACCGGCCGGGGCGTCGGCCCGCACCCGGTCGCCGTCCGGGGTGATGCCGGTGATCCCGTGTTCCTTCAGGATGCGGGCGGCGTCGGCCGGGTCCGGGGTGGTGACGGCGAGACGGGCGCGGGTGCCTGCGGCGAGATCGGCGACCGGGCCCTGGGTGATCAGCCGGCCCCGGGCCATCACCGCCGCGTGGGTGCAGACCTGTTCGATCTCGTCGAGGAGGTGGGAGGAGAGGAAGACCGTGGTGCCGTCGGCCGCCAGTTCCCGGACCAGGGCGCGGATCTCCCGCATGCCCTGCGGGTCCAGCCCGTTGGTCGGCTCGTCCAGGACGAGCAGCCGCCGGGGCCTGAGCAGGGCGGCGGCGAGGCCGAGGCGCTGCTTCATGCCCAGCGAGTACGCCCGGGCCTTCTTGCCGGCCGCGGCGGCGAGACCGACCCGCTCCAGGGCGTGCTCGACGCGGCTGCGCCGGGTGCGCGGATCGGCGGTGGGGTCGGCGCAGTCGTAGCGCACGAGGTTGTCCCGGCCGCTCAGGAATCCGTACAGCGCCGGCCCCTCGATCAGCGCCCCGACCTGCGGGAGCACGCCGCGGGCGGCGCCCGGCATGGGGCGGCCCAGCACACTCGCGGTGCCGGACGTCGGATCGATCAGGCCCATCAGCATCCGGATGGTGGTGGTCTTCCCCGAGCCGTTGGGCCCGAGGAAGCCGAAGACGCTGCCGCCCGGAACGGTGAGGTCGAGCCCGTCGACGGCGAGCTGGCCGCCCCGGTAGCGCTTGGTGAGACCCCGGGTCTCGATCACGGGTGCGGCCTCGCTCACCGCCCGCGGCCCGCTCACGGTCGCGGGTCGGGTCCCGGACTCGGTCATGCGTACTCCCCATGGGTTCGGAAAGCGGCCGCGGATCGCACCCGCCCCGCCGTACGGAGGCTACGGCGGGGCGGGCGGACGGTGCACGACCTGGCGTACGCGGGAGTGTCAGCCGGCGTTGTTCGCCGCGTTCACCAGCGCGTCCTTGGTGACCGCGCCGACGTACACCCGGCCGTCATCCGTCATCAGGGCGTTGACCAGGCGGGTCTTGAAGACCGTGCCCGAGCCGAACTTCCCGGTGACCTTGTCGCCGAGCGCGTCCAGGAACTGCTGCGCCTCGGCCGGTACGTCGCCCGACTCCTTCGACGGGAGGACCGCGCCGCCGGGGGTCTTGATCTCGGCGATGGTGTTCCAGCCCTTGCCGATCACGTTCATGCCCTCGAAGGCGCTCAGGTCTCCCTGTGCCTTCTCGGCCTCGGCCTTCCCGTGGCCCTCGGCCTCGGCCTTCCCGTGGCCCTCGGCCTCGTCCGCCTCGGTCACCTTCGCGCCCTTGGGCGGGGTGAAGGCGAACGAGGAGGCGTCGGGCTTCTTGAAGTCGACCGAGGTGAACCCGGCGTCGACCGCCGCCTTGCCGCCGCTGCTCGGCTGGAGGGTGAACTTGAGCGGTACGCCGTTCTCCGCGTCCACCGCGACGGTGATCGAACCGATCGTGGAGCCGCTCTGTTCGGGCTTGATGACCAGGCGGTACGCGTCGCGTCCGGCGACCTGCGCGGTGCCGTCGACCGTGACGGACGTCGTGCCGTCGGCGGCCTTCAGTGCCTGCTCGGCCAGTGCCTTGGGGGTGGTGGGTACGCCGTCGGGGACCGCGTGCTCACCCTTCTGCGTCGTCTTCCCGGCCCCGCCCGCCTTCTCCGTGGCGTGGTAGACCGCGTTGGACTTGCTGTCGTACGCCCAGACCTGGTCCCCGTTGTGGATCAGGCTGTACTCGGACGCCTGGTCCAGGATCGAGACCCGCTGCCTGTCGGGGCCGTCGGCGGCCACCCGCAGGGTGTGCGTGCCGGACGCCAGCTCGGTGAGCTTCGTCTGCGGGTCGGCGCTCGCCTCGCCGTGGTCGCCCGCGCCGTCCGGGACGAGGGAGCCGGCCAGGCCGCCCATCGACGGGATGCCCAGGTCTGTGCTGATCTTCACCGTGCCGGACAGCTGCTGCGTGTCCGATGCGGCGATCTTCTCGATGAGTTCCTGCGCGGTGATCTTCGGCAGATCGGGGTCGCCCGAGCTGGCGAGCGCCGGGACCAGCCCGATCGTCGCGGCCGCCACTCCCGCCACCGCGACCGGGACGATGTAGCGCACCGCCTTCCGGCGGCCCGCGGCGGTGCCTGCGCTCCCGTGCGTGGCCGTGCCGTTGGTCTCTGCGCTGTCGTTCGGTGCCATGTGTGCCCTACCTCCGTGGTCGGCGGCTTCCGTCCGGTTGCACTCGTCCACTCCGTGCCGCCATTCTCACCCGTTTTGGTCAGGAGTGGTTGTTCTCCATCTGACCAAATCGGGTGGCTCAGGGCGTCAGCCCGCGGGAGCAACTCCGCGTACCTCTCCGGGATGACACCGCGAGGCCGTTGCTCCGCCGTCCCGTAGGGGTTGTGGCGGCAGCCTCTCAGCCCGCGCGGTGCACCACGGCGTCGCACATCTCTTCCAGGGCGGCCTTGGCGTAGCAGGAGGGCAGCGGCGCCAGCGTGGCCCGCGCCTCCTGCGCGTACCGGATCGTGTCGCGTCGTGCCTGGTCGAGCGCGGGGTGGGCGCGCAGCCGGCGCAGCGCCTCGGCGAGCCGGTCCGGGTCGCTCAGGTCGCCGTCGAGCAGTTCGACGAGCTCCACGTCGTCCGGCTTGCCGTCGGCCGCGGCCTGCGCCCTCAGGTGGAGGACGGGCAGGGTCGGGATGCCTTCGAGCAGATCCGTGCCGGGGGTCTTGCCGGACTCGTGGGAGTCGGACGCGATGTCGAGGACGTCGTCGGCGAGCTGGAAGGCGACGCCGAGCCGTTCGCCGTACTGGGTGAGGATGTCGGTCGCCGACTCGTCGGCGCCGGCCATCATCGCTCCGAAGCGGCAGGCCACGGCGATCAGCGAACCGGTCTTGCCGCGCATCACGTCGAGGTAGTGCTCGACCGGGTCACGCCCGTCGCGCGGGCCCGCGGTCTCCAGGATCTGGCCGGTGACCAGGCGCTCGAACGCCTCCGCCTGGATGCGGACCGCCTCGGGCCCGAGGTCGGCCAGTATGTGCGAGGCGCGCGCGAACAGGAAGTCGCCGGTCAGCACGGCCACCGAGTTGCCCCAGCGGGAATTGGCGCTGTCGACCCCGCGCCGCACGTCCGCCTCGTCCATCACGTCGTCGTGGTACAGCGTCGCGAGGTGCGTCAGCTCGACGACCACGGCGGCGGGCACCACGCCCGGGGCGTCGGCGTCACCGAACTGGGCGGACAGCATCGCCAGCAGGGGCCGGAACCGCTTGCCGCCCGCGCGCACCAGGTGCTGCGCGGCCTCCGTGATGAAGGGCACCTCACTCTTGGTGGCATCGAGCAGCCCCGATTCGACAGCAGCCAAACCGGCCTGGACACCGGCCTCAAGAGCCTGGTCCCGCACGCTCAGTCCGAACGGCCCGACGACGGTCACGAGGGGATCTCCTGTCTGCTGACGATCACACGGAATGTCGATGTGTCGCTGTCATCACTCAAGTCAGCGTATCCGGTCCCCTTTGGATCACCGTGGGCGCCTTCCCGCCGCCGCCGGTATGTTCGGGATCAGCTCATACGATCAGGAGTTGTCCCTTTGTCCCACACCGCCACCGACACCGATCCGGTCCAGCCCCCTCCGGGCGACGACCACGCCTTCTTCGGCCACCCGCGGGGTCTGATGACCCTGTCCGGCCTGGAGGTCTGGGAGCGGTTCTCGTTCCTCGGCATGCAGGCCATCCTGGTCCTCTACTTCGCCGACACCGTCGCCAACGGCGGCATGGGGATGGAGGCGGGTACCGCCGCGTCCGTCTCCGCCGCCTACGGCACGCTCGTCTACCTGGTCTCCGTGGCCGGCGGCTGGCTGGCCGACCGGATCCTCGGCTCCTACCGCGCCGTCCTGTACGGCGGCATCCTCATCGCCATCGGGCACTACGCCATGGCGGTGCCCACCAACGCCATGACCTGGGTCGGCCTGGGACTGATCAGCGCCGGAACGGGCCTGCTCAAGCCCAATGTCGCCACCATGGTCGGCAAGCTCTACCGCACCGAGGACGAGCGCCGCGACGCCGGCTTCGCCCTCTACTACATGGCCATCAACATCGGCGCGTTCCTCGGCCCGCTGATCACCGGCTGGCTCGGTGACCACGCGAGCTGGCACTGGGGCTTCTCGGCCGCCGCCTTCGGTATGACGCTCGGCCTGATCCAGTACGTACTGGGCCGCCGTCACCTGGCCGGGCGTAAGAACGCCGCCGAATTCCCGCTGGCCCCCGGGCCCATGCGCCGGGCGGTCCGGCTCATCGTCGTCGGCGTCCTCGTGGTCGCCGCCCTCGCCACCGCACTGGCCCTGGCCGGCTGGCTGACCATGGACCGCTTCGTCGACCTGCTCACGATCGTCTCGGTGATCGCGCCGGTCGTGTACTTCGTGGTGATGTTCAGGAGCCCCCGGGTCACCTCGGAGGAGCGCGGCAGGCTGCGCCCGTACGTGGTGCTGTTCCTGGCCTCCGTCGTCTTCAACTTCATCCTCTTCCAGGCGTACTCGACGATGATGCTGCTCGCGTCGACCAACGCCCGCACCGAGATCTTCGGCTTCCACTTCCCGGCCAGCTGGTACGCCTCCGCGCTCGGCGCCTTCGAGGTGGCACTCGCCCCGGTGGTCGCGGCCGTATGGGCGAAGATGGGGCCCCGCCAGCCGCACGCGTCCAACAAGATCGCGATCGGGGTGATCCTCGGCGGGCTCTCGTTCCTGCTGATGGTCCTGCCCACCTCCGGGCACGCGGACGACACCTACAAGATGGCCGCCTGGTGGATCGTCGGCTCGTACCTGCTGCTCGGGCTCGGCGACATCCTGCTGGAGACCTCCGGCATGTCCGCGACCACGAAGCTCGCCCCCAAGGCGTTCGCCAGCCAGACGATGGCGCTCTGGTTCCTCTCACTGGCCCTCGCCAACGGCATCCAGGCACAGATCGTGAAGCTGTACGGCGAGGTCTCCAACCCCGCCTACTTCGGTGTCAATGGCGCTATCGCGGTGGTGGCCGGTCTGGCCGTCGTCGCCGCCGCACCCTGGCTCAAGCGCACCATGCACCCCGTCCACTGAGGTACCCCCATGCACATCCAGACCTCATTCCCGTACGAGACGACCCGCGAGGACCTCTACATCCCGCTCCCGGACGGCACCCAGCTGTACGCCCGGATCTGGCGGCCGGTCACCGACGAACCCGTCCCCGCGCTGCTGGAGTACCTGCCCTACCGGCTGAGCGACTGGACCGCGCCGCGCGACTGGCAGCGCCACCCCTGGTACGCGGGCCACGGCTACGCCTCGGTCCGGGTCGACGTGCGCGGCCACGGCAACAGCGAGGGGATGCCGGGCGACGAGTACGACGCGACGGAGCTCGCCGACGGGGTCGCCGTCATCCACTGGCTCGCCCAGCAGGAGTGGTGCTCGGGCCGCGTCGGCATGTTCGGCATCTCCTGGGGCGGCTTCAACTCGCTCCAGATCGCCGCGCTCGCTCCCGAGCCGCTGAAGGCGATCGTCACCGTCTGCTCGGCCGACGACCGCTACGACAACGACGTCCACTACATGGGCGGATCCGTCCTCGCCGTGGACATGCACGCCTGGTCGGCGACCATGCTGGCCTTCGTCTGCCGGGCGCCGGATCCGGCGGACGTCGGCGACGACTGGCGGCAGATGTGGCTGAACCGGCTCGAGGCCGTCGACCCCCTCATCCACACCTGGCTGGCGCACCAGAGCCGCGACGACTACTGGAAGCACGGCAGCGTCTGCGAGGACTACTCCGCCATCAAGGCGAACGTCCTCGCGGTCGGCGGCTGGCACGACCCGTACCGCGACACCGTCCTGCGGCTCGTCGAGCACCTGGATCCGGCGAAGGTCCGCGGACTGATCGGGCCCTGGTCGCACCAGTACCCCGACCGCGGGCTGCCGCCCGGTCCCGGCATCGGCTTCCTCCAGGAGACGCTGCGCTGGTGGGACCAGCATCTGAAGGGCAAGGACACCGGCGTCATGTCGGAGCCCCTGCTGCGCTCCTGGATCAGCGAGTCGCACCGGCCGGCGACGGTGTACGAGACGCTGCCCGGCCGCTGGGTCGGGGACACCAGCTGGCCGTCGGAGAACGTCGCGCCGGTGGCGTACGCCCTCCAGGGCGGGCCGCAGATCGTCGACTCGCCGCAGCAGACCGGGCTGGACGCCGGGCGGTTCTTCCCGTTCGGCAACGACGCCGACCTGCCGCCCGACCAGCGGGACGAGGACGCCAAGTCGGTGTGCTTCGAGTTCCCCGTGGAGGCCGCCCCGATCGAGATCCTGGGCCGCCCCCGGGTGAAGCTGCGGATCCGGATGGACGTGCCGCGCGGCCAGGCGATCGCCCGGCTCTGCGACGTCGCCCCCGACGGCTCGTCCACCCTCGTCACCCGCGGCGCCCTCAACCTCGCCGCCCGCGACGGACGCGACCGCACCGAGGACTGGCCCGTCGGCGCGACCGAGGACGTGACGTTCGAACTGAACGGCATCGGGCACACCTTCCCGCCCGGTCACCGGATCAGGCTCGCGGTCTCCTCCTCGTACTGGCCCTGGATCTGGCCGCAGGCCGGCTCGGCGGGCTTCACCCTGGACGCCGACGGCAGCTTCGTCGAACTCCCCGTGCGCCGGCACACCGAGGACCCCTCGATCCGCTTCGAGGAGCCCGAGCAGTCGGAGCCGCTCGGCGTCGTCTTCCCCGTCACGCTCGACGAGCAGCGCCCCGAGCGGCTGGTGATCCGCGATGTCGCCAAGGGCGAGTGGCGGATGGAGGTCGACCCGCGCTACGGCGGCACCCGCGTCTACCCGGACGGCCTGGAGTTCACCGAGGACGCGGTGGAGACGTACACGATCCAGGAGAGCGACCCGCTCTCGGCGCGCACCCGTTCCAACTGGACGGTCCGCCAGCACCGGCCGGAGATGGGCTGGGACGTGCTGGTCGAGACCCGCTCGGAGATCTCCGCCGACGCGGACGACTTCATCACCTCCAACGAGGTCGTCTGCAAGGAGGGCGGCGAGGTCGTCTTCCACCGGACCTGGGAGAAGCGGATCCCGCGCACGGCGGGCTGAACAACCCGCCGATGTCCCCGCGTACCCGTCCGTACACGGGGACATCGGCGGAACTTTCCGGGCAATGGGGATGGTTGGGGCACTGCCGCCGGGGGATGTCCCCCACGTAACGTGTCCCCCACAGCGACCTGGAAAGCGAGGCAGCAACAGATGCCCGAGCAGAGCAGCCCGCTCGAACTGGCCGAGGGCGATCCCTTCGGTCCGCACAACCTTCCCTACGGTGTCTTCTCCACCGCCGACCGGCCCGGCGAGCAGCGGGTCGGCGTGCGCATCGGCGGCCATGTGCTGGACGCCGGGGCGGCAGCGCTCGCGCTGGGTTCCCCCTACGCGCAGTTGCTGGCCCAGCCCGACCTGATGCCGCTGCTCGCGGCCGGACGCACCGCGTGGAGCGATGTGCGCCGGGCGCTGACCGCCTGGGTGACGGTGCCGGCCCACCGCGCGGACATCGAGCCGCTGTTGCACCCCGTCGACTCCGTGACGCTCCATCTGCCCTACCGGGTCGCCGACTACGTGGACTTCTACGCCAGCGAGCACCACGCCACCAACGTCGGCCGGATCTTCCGCCCGGACGGCGACGCGCTCACCCCCAACTGGAAGCACCTGCCCATCGGTTACCACGGCCGCGCGGGCACGGTCGTGGTCTCCGGCACGGACGTGGTGCGCCCGTCGGGACAGCGCAAGGCCCCCGCCGATCCGGCTCCCGTCTTCGGCCCGTCCGTCAAACTGGACATCGAGGCAGAGGTCGGATTCGTCGTCGGAGTCGGCTCGGAGCAGGGCCGGTCGGTGGCGCTCGCCGACTTCCGCGAGCACGTCTTCGGCCTGTCGCTCCTCAACGACTGGTCCGCGCGCGACATCCAGGCCTGGGAGTACGTCCCGCTGGGCCCGTTCCTCGGCAAGTCCTTCGCCACGTCCGTATCGGCGTGGGTGACACCGCTGGAGGCCCTGGACGCCGCCCGGACCGCCCCGCCCGCCCGCGACTTCCCGCTGCTGCCCTACCTCGACGACGCGGACGACGAGGAGCCCGGCGGTTTCGATCTGCGGCTCTCCGTCGCGATCAACGGCCAGGTGGTCTCCGAGCCGCCGTTCACCACGATGTACTGGACGGCCGCCCAGCAGCTGGCGCAGATGACGGTCAACGGCGCCTCGCTGCGCAGCGGTGACCTGTACGGCTCCGGCACCATCAGCGGCGCCGAGCCGGCGCAGCGGGGCTCCCTGCTCGAACTCACCTGGAACGGCCGCGACCCGCTGGAACTCCCGGACGGCAAGCGGACGTTCCTGGAGGACGGCGACACGGTGACCATCACGGCCTGGGCCCCGGGCCCCGACGGCACCCGGGTCGGTCTCGGCGAGGTGATGGGCCGGATCGTGTCCGCGCCCTGACCCTGCCGCGGCGCGAGGTGCCGTGCCGGGCACCCGGGTGGTCCGGCATCCCGGACCACCCGCCGCGGGGTCTCCACCGGCCACCGGGGTCTTCCACGACCGGATGAAGGTGTCCGTCCCCTTCCCGGTCGACCTCACGGCCATCACCCCGCGCCGCCGGGCGCCGGACCCGCAGTAGGTCCGCCGCCCGCCGCAGCCGAGGGCTCACTCGTACTCCGGCGGCTCCTCGTCCCAGCCGAACTCCGGATCGCCGGCCGGAGCGGGCACCCGGACCGGAGCCGCCGCAGGGGCCCCAGCCGTGGGAGCCGGCGCCGGGGCCGCCTCCGCAGGGGCCGCGGGTGCCGCCTCGCCCGGGAGGCCGGCCAGCACCTCCAGTACGCCTTCCCCGTACGTCGCCAGCTTCTTCTCGCCCAGTCCGCTGATCCCGCCCAGCTCACCGAGCGACGACGGGCGCAGGGACGCGATCTCGCGCAGCGTGGCGTCGTGGAAGATCACATACGCGGGCAGGCCCAGCTCCTTGGCCTGGGCGCCGCGCCAGGCGCGCAGCGCCTCGAAGACCGGGAGCGCCTCCGGGGGGAGCTCGGCGGCGGCTGCCGAGGACTTCGCCCTGCGCTCGCCCTTCGAGGAGGAGCGGGACGACGCGGCCTGCTTCGCCTCCTTGCGCAGCAGCACCTCGCGCTCCCGGCCGAGCACGGTGGCGCTCTCCTCCGTGAGCACCAGCGTGCCGTACTCGCCCTCGACGGCGAGCAGTCCCTGGGCCAGCAGCTGCCGGACCACGCCGCGCCATTCCGCCTCGGCCAGCTCCTCGCCGATGCCGAACACCGAGAGCTGGTCGTGGTCGAACTGGATGACCTTCGCGGTCTTGCGGCCCAGCAGGATGTCGATGATCTGGCCGGCCCCGAACTTCTGGCCGCGCTCCCGCTTCAGCCGGACCACCGTGGACAGCAGCTTCTGGGAGACCACCGTGCCGTCCCAGGTCTCGGGCGGGGTCAGGCAGGTGTCGCAGTTGCCGCAGGAGGCCGTGGTGGGCTCCTGGCCGAAGTACGTGAGCAGTTGGGCCCTGCGGCACTGGACGGTCTCGCACAGCGCCAGCATGGAGTCCAGGTGCGAGGCGGCGCGGCGGCGGAACGCCTCGTCGCCCTCCCCGCCCTGGATGAGCTTGCGCTGCTGGACGACGTCCTGGAGGCCGTACGCCATCCAGGCCGTGGACGGGGTTCCGTCACGTCCGGCGCGGCCGGTCTCCTGGTAGTAGCCCTCGACGGACTTCGGCAGGTCCAGGTGGGCGACGAACCGTACGTCCGGCTTGTCGATGCCCATGCCGAAGGCGATCGTCGCGACGACGACCAGGCCCTCCTCGCGCAGGAAGCGGGACTGGTGGACCGCGCGGGTGCCCGCGTCCAGGCCCGCGTGGTACGGAACGGCCTCGATGCCGTTGCGGCAGAGGTACTCGGCGGTCTTCTCCGTGGAGTTGCGCGAGAGGCAGTAGACGATGCCCGCGTCCCCGGCGTGCTCCTCCTTCAGGAAGGAGAGCAGCTGCTTCTTCGGGTCGGCCTTCGGCACGATGCGGTACTGGATGTTGGGGCGGTCGAAGCTCGCCACGAAGTGCTTGGCGTCGGGCATGCCCAGGCGCTGGGTGATCTCGCGGTGCGTGGCGTCCGTCGCCGTGGCCGTCAGGGCGATGCGCGGGACGTCGGGCCAGCGCTCGCCCAGCACGGACAGGGCCAGGTAGTCGGGCCGGAAGTCGTGACCCCACTGGGCGACACAGTGCGCCTCGTCGATCGCGAAGACGGAGATCTCGCCCCGGGAGAGCAGACCGAGGGTGGAGTCCAGACGGAGGCGCTCGGGGGCCAGGTACAGGAGATCCAGCTCGCCTGCGATGAACTGGGCCTCCATCGAGCGGCGCTCGTCGAAGTCCTGTGTGGAGTTGATGAACCCGGCCCGCACGCCGAGTGCCCGCAGGGCGTCCACCTGGTCCTGCATCAGGGCGATCAGCGGGGAGATGACGATGCCCGTGCCCGCTCTGACCAGGGCCGGGATCTGGTAGCAGAGGGACTTGCCGCCGCCGGTGGGCATGAGGACGACGGCGTCCCCGCCCGCCACCACATGGTCGACGACCGCTTCCTGCTCGCCCCGGAACGTCTCGTACCCGAAAACCCGGTGGAGCGTCTGCCGCGCAGCACTCTCGGTCACGCCCGTGGTCGCGTCAGTGGTCATGTCCGTCACGCCTGTCCCGTCCGTCATGCTCATCGCTCTGTTCCCCCGACGGCTGTCCCGTTCTGTCCCTGCGCTCTCCCCTGCCACGATAGGCGCCGCCTACGACAAAGCCGGACGGGCTTGACTTCCAAGTCCGTCCGGCGCTGTCGCAGCGGTGGTGCGTCCGCCTACCTCACGAACACTCCGGCCTGGCTCGCCAGGTCCAGGAAGTACTGCGGGGCCAGGCCCAGCACCAGGGTGACCGCGACGCCGACGGCGATCGTGGTCATCGTCAGCGGGGACGGGACGGCGACCGTGGGGCCGTCCGCCTTCGGCTCGCTGAAGAACATCAGCACGATGACCCTGATGTAGAAGAACGCGGCGATCGCCGAGGAGATCACACCGACGACGACCAGTGCGCCCGCGCCGCCCTCGGCCGCGGCCTTGAACACCGCGAACTTGCCGGAGAAGCCCGAGGTGAGCGGGATTCCGGCGAAGGCCAGCAGGAACACCGCGAAGACCGCGGCGACCAGCGGCGAGCGCCGGCCGAGACCGGCCCACTTCGACAGGTGCGTCGCCTCGCCGCCCGCGTCACGCACCAGGGTGACGACGGCGAAGGCGCCGACGGTCACGAAGGAGTACGTGGCCAGGTAGAAGAGCACCGAGGAGATGCCCTGCGGGGTGGCCGCGATGACACCGGCGAGGATGAATCCGGCGTGCGCGATCGAGGAGTAGGCCAGCAGCCGCTTGATGTCGGTCTGGGTGATCGCGACGATCGCACCGCCGACCATGGTGACGATCGCGATGCCCCACATGACCGGGCGCAGGTCCCAGCTGAGGCCCGGCAGCACCACGTACAGCAGGCGCAGCAGCGCGCCGAACGCGGCGACCTTCGTGGCCGCGGCCATGAAGCCGGTGACCGGGGTCGGGGCGCCCTGGTAGACGTCCGGGGTCCACATGTGGAACGGGACGGCGCCGACCTTGAAGAGCAGGCCGGTCAGGATCATCGCGCCGCCGATGAGCAGCAGCGCGTCATTGCCCATGGTGTCGGCCAGCGCCGGGTCGATCTGCTGGATCGAGCCGTCGACGACGGTGGCGATCTGCGCGTACGAGACGGAGCCCGCGTACCCGTAGAGCAGGGCGATCCCGAAGAGCAGGAACGCCGAGGAGAAGGCGCCGAGCAGGAAGTACTTCACCGCGGCCTCCTGCGACATCAGCCGCTTGCGGCGGGCGACGGCGCACAGGAGGTAGAGCGGGAGCGAGAAGACTTCCAGGGCCACGAAGAGCGTCAGCAGATCGTTGGCCGCCGGGAAGACGAGCATGCCCGCCACCGAGAAGAGCACCAGCGGGAAGACCTCGGTGGTGGTGAATCCGGCCTTGACTGCGGCCTTCTCGCTGTCGCTGCCGGGGACCGAAGCGGCCTGGGCGGCGAACGAGTCGACCCTGTTCCCGTGCGACTCGGGGTCCAGGCGCCGTTCGGCGAAGGTGAAGACGGCGACCAGTGACGTCAGCAGGATGGTGCCCTGGAGGAACAGGGCGGGTCCGTCGACGGCGATGGCCCCCATGGCGGCGATGTGCGCCTTTGTCGTACCGTATCCGGCGGCCGCCAGGCCGATCACCGCGGCGAACGCGGCGACCAGTGCGACGACGGTCAGGAAGACCTGCGTGTAGTAGCGGGCCCGGCGCGGCACGAAGGCCTCGACGAGCACGCCCAGGACGGCGACACCGATCACGATCAGGACCGGGGTCAGCTGGGTGTACTCGATGACCGGGGCCTTGAACTTCTCGTCCGGGGCGGCAGATGTCACCCCGCCCGCCATTGTCCACAGGCTGTGGACAGCTGTTGCGCTCACTTGGCGGCCTCCACCTCGGGCTGGGGGTCCTTCTTCTGTACGTCCGACATGGTGTGCTGCACCGCCGGGTTGACGATCTCGGTCAGCGGCTTCGGGTAGACGCCCAGGAAGATCAGCAGCGCGATCAGCGGGACGACCACCACCAGCTCACGGACCTTGAGGTCCGCCATGCCCTGGACCTCGGCCTTGACCGGTCCCGTCATCGTCCGCTGGTAGAGGACGAGGACGTAGATCGCGGCGAGCACGATCCCGGTGGTGGCGATGATGCCGGCCGCCGGGTACGCGGAGAACGCGCCGACCAGGACGAGGAACTCACTGACGAACGGGGCGAGCCCCGGCAGCGACAGCGTGGCCAGACCACCGATCAGGAAGGTGCCGGCCAGGACCGGGGCCACCTTCTGCACTCCGCCGTAGTCGGCGATGAGCCGCGATCCGCGCCGGGTGATCAGGAAGCCCGCCACCAGCATCAGCGCGGCGGTCGAGATGCCGTGGTTGACCATGTACAGCGTCGCGCCCGACTGGCCCTGGCTGGTCATCGCGAAGATGCCCAGGATGATGAAGCCGAAGTGCGAGATCGACGCGTAGGCGATCAGCCGCTTGATGTCGCGCTGGCCGACGGCGAGCAGCGCCCCGTACACGATGCTGATCAGCGCCAGGACCAGGATCACCGGCGTGGCCCACTTGCTGGCCTCCGGGAAGAGCTGGAGACAGAAGCGCAGCATCGCGAAGGTGCCGACCTTGTCGACCACCGCGGTGATCAGGACGGCGACCGGGGTGGTCGCCTCGCCCATGGCGTTGGGCAGCCAGGTGTGCAGCGGCCACAGCGGGGCCTTCACCGCGAAGGCGAAGAAGAACCCGAGGAAGAGCCAGCGCTCGGTGCCGGTCGCCATGGTCAGCGAGCCGTTGGCCCTCGCCTCGGCGATCTCGGAGAGCGAGAACGACCCCGCCACCACATACAGCCCGATGACCGCGGCCAGCATGATGAGGCCGCCGACCAGGTTGTAGAGGAGGAACTTCACCGCCGCGTACGAGCGCTGCGCGGAGGCGTTCTCGTCGCTGCCGGCGTGGGCCCGGTCCCCGAAACCGCCGATGAGGAAGTACATCGGGATGAGCATGGCTTCGAAGAGGATGTAGAAGAGGAAGACGTCGGTGGCCACGAAGGAGAGGATCACCATCGCTTCGACCATCAGGATCAGGGCGAAGAAGCCCTGGGTGGGGCGCCAGCGCGAGGAGCTCGTCTCCAGGGGGTCGGCGTCGTGCCAGCCGGCCAGGATGACGAAGGGGATCAGCAGGGCGGTGAGCGCCATGAGCGCCAGCCCGATGCCGTCCACCCCCAGTTCGTACCGCACGCCGAAGTCCTTGATCCAGGCGTGCGATTCGGTGAGCTGGTAGCGGCTGCCGCCGGGCTCGAAGCGGACGAGCGCGATGCCCGCCAGCACCAGGGTGCCCAGCGAGAAGGCGAGCGCCAGCCATTTGGCGGCGGTGCGCCGGGCGGCCGGGACGGCGGCGGTGGCGATCGCACCGATCGCCGGGAGCGCCGCCGTCGCTGTCAGGAGGGGAAAGGACATGTGATCAGACCGCCCTCATCAGCAGGGTCGCGGCGATGACGACCGCCGTACCGCCGAACATCGAGACCGCGTAGGAGCGGGCGTAGCCGTTCTGCAGTTTGCGCAGCCGGCCGGAGAGTCCGCCCATGGAAGCGGCCGTGCCGTTGACGACGCCGTCGACCAGGGAGTGGTCGACGTAGACCAGGGAGCGGGTGAGGTGTTCGCCGCCGCGGACCAGGACCACGTGGTTGAAGTCGTCCTGGAGCAGATCGCGGCGGGCTGCCCGGGTGAGCAGCGAGCCGCGCGGGGCGAGGACGGGCACCGGCTTGCGGCCGTACATCGCCCAGGCGATGGCGACACCGATGACGAGCACCACCATGGTGGCGGCGGTGACGGTGGTCGCGCTGACCGGGGCGTCCCCGTGTTCGTGACCGGTGACGGGCTCCAGCCAGTGCAGGAAGCGGTCGCCGATGGAGAAGAAGCCTCCGGCGAAGACCGAACCGAACGCCAGGACGATCATGGGGATGGTCATGGACTTCGGGGACTCGTGCGGATGCGGCTCGTGGCCTTCCGCGTCCGGCTGCCAGCGCTTCTCGCCGAAGAACGTCAGCAGCATCACGCGCGTCATGTAGAACGCGGTGATCGCGGCGCCGATCAGGGTCACGGCTCCGAGGATCCAGCCCTCGGTGCCGCCCTTGGCGAAGGCGGCCTCGATGATCTTGTCCTTGGAGAAGAAGCCGGACAGACCGGGGAAGCCGATGATCGCGAGGTAGCCGAGCCCGAAGGTGACGAAGGTGACCGGCATGTACTTCCGCAGGCCGCCGAACTTCCTCATGTCGACCTCGTCGTTCATGCCGTGCATGACCGAACCGGCGCCGAGGAAGAGCCCGGCCTTGAAGAAGCCGTGCGTCACCAGGTGCATGATCGCGAAGACGTAGCCGATCGGGCCGAGCCCGGCGGCCAGGATCATGTAGCCGATCTGCGACATCGTCGACCCGGCGAGGGCCTTCTTGATGTCGTCCTTCGCGCAACCGACGATCGCACCGAAGATCAGCGTGACCGCTCCGACGATCACGACGACCAGCTGGGCGTCCGGGGCGCCGTTGAAGATCGCGCCGGAGCGGACGATCAGGTAGACGCCCGCGGTCACCATGGTGGCGGCGTGGATCAGGGCCGAGACCGGGGTCGGGCCCTCCATCGCGTCACCGAGCCAGGACTGAAGCGGCACCTGGGCCGACTTGCCGCAGGCGGCGAGCAGCAGCATCAGGCCGATCGCCGTCAGCTTGCCCTCGCTCGCCTGGCCGCCGTCGGCGGCGTCCAGGACGGGGCCGAAGGCGAAGGTGCCGAAGGTGGTGAACATCAGCATGATCGCGATCGACAGGCCCATGTCGCCGACCCGGTTGACCAGGAAGGCCTTCTTCGCGGCGGTGGCCGCGCTGGGCTTGTGCTGCCAGAAGCCGATGAGCAGGTACGACGCCAGACCGACGCCCTCCCACCCGACGTACAGCAGCAGGTAGTTGTCGGCGATGACCAGGATCAGCATCGCCGCGAGGAACAGGTTCAGATAGCCGAAGAAGCGGCGCCGGCGCTCATCGTGCTCCATGTAGCCGATCGAGTAGATGTGGATCAGCGTGCCCACACCGGTGATCAGCAGTACGAAGGTCATCGACAGCTGGTCGAGCTGGAAGGCCACATCGGCCTGGAAGCCCTCGACCGGAATCCAGCTGAACAGGAACTGGTGCAGCGCGCGGTCGTCGGCGCTCTTGCTCAGCATGTTGGCGAAGAGCACCACCGCGACGACGAACGAGGCGGCGGCGAGCGCGGTGCCGAGCCAGTGGCCCACGCGGTCCAGGCGCCGGCCGCCGCAGAGCAGCACCGCCGCTCCGAGCAGGGGCGCCGCGACGAGCAGCGCAATCAGGTTCTCCACGGTTCAAGCGCCCCTTACAACTTCATCAGGCTGGCGTCGTCGACCGAGGCCGAGTGGCGGGAACGGAACAGCGACACGATGATCGCGAGCCCGACCACGACCTCCGCGGCGGCGACGACCATCGTGAAGAAGGCGATGATCTGGCCGTCGAGATTGCCGTGCATCCGGGAGAAGGTGACGAACGCGAGGTTGCAGGCGTTGAGCATCAGCTCCACGCACATGAACACCACGATCGCGTTCCGCCTGATCAGCACCCCGGCCGCGCCGATGGTGAACAGCAGAGCGGCGAGATAGAGGTAGTTGACCGGATTCACTTGGCGACCTCCTCTTCTTCTGCGGCGTCCCGGCCGAGCCGCTCACCGGAGCGCTGCTCCAGTGCCTTGAGGCCGGCCAGCGATTCGTTGGACACATCGCGCATCTGGCCGCGCTTGCGCAGCGTCTGCATGACGGTGAGTTCGGCCGGCGTGCCGTCGGGGAGCAGTCCGGCGACGTCCACGGCGTTGTGCCGGGCGTAGACGCCGGGTGCGGGCAGCGGCGGCAGGTGGTTGCTGCGCACGCGGTCCTCGGACATCTCCCGCTGGTTCTTGGCCCGTTCGGTGCGCTCGCGGTGCGTGAGCACCATCGCGCCGACCGTCGCGGTGATCAGCAGGGCGCCGGTGATCTCGAAGGCGAAGACGTACTTGGTGAAGATGAGGCTGGCGAGCCCCTCCACGTTTCCGCCGTGCTCGGCGTTGGCGGTGCCCAGCCCGTTGAAGCTGTTCAGCGAGGCGTTGCCGATGCCGGCGATCAGCAGGACGCCGAAGCCGAGCCCGCAGCCGGCGGCCAGCCAGCGCTGGCCCTTGAGGGTCTCCTTCAGCGAGTCCGCCGCCGTGACACCGACGAGCATGACCACGAAGAGGAACAGCATCATGATCGCGCCGGTGTAGACGACGACCTGGACGACGCCGAGGAAGTAGGCACCGTTGGCGAGGTAGAACACCGCCAGGATGATCATGGTCCCGGCGAGGCTCAGCGCGCTGTGCACCGCCTTCTTCATCAGTACGGTGGACAGGGCGCCGATCACGGCGACCGTGCCCAGCACCCAGAACTGGAACGCCTCGCCGGTCGAGGTCTGAGAGGCCGCGGCGGCCAGGCCGGTCATGCGTCCACCTCCTGCGCGGCGCCGTTGCTCTCGCCGTTCGCGTCGTCCGGCTTCTCGCCCTTGGAGACGGCGGTCTGGCGCTCCGTACCCGGGGCGGCCTCGGTCACCAGGCCCCGGTAGTAGTCCTGTTCGTCCATGCCGGGGAAGATCGCGTGCGGGCTGTCGACCATGCCTTCCTCCAGGCCCGCGAGCAGCTCGTCCTTGGTGTAGATGAGGCTCTCGCGGGTGGTGTTGGCGAGCTCGAACTCATTGGTCATCGTGAGCGCCCGGGTCGGGCACGCCTCGATGCACAGTCCGCAGAGGATGCAGCGCGCGTAGTTGATCTGGTAGACGCGGCCGTAGCGCTCCCCCGGGGAGTACCGCTCCTCCTCGGTGTTGTCCGCGCCCTCGACGTAGATCGCGTCCGCCGGGCAGGCCCAGGCGCACAGCTCGCAGCCGACGCACTTCTCCAGGCCGTCCGGGTGGCGGTTGAGCTGGTGGCGGCCGTGGAAGCGCGGCGCCGTCACCTTCGGCGTCTCCGGATACTGCTCGGTCAGCCGCTTCTTGAACATGGCCTTGAAGGTCACGCCGAAGCCGGCCACCGGATTCTGGAACTTGTCCTCCGAGGACTGCGGGGACTGCGGGGACTGCGAAGGCTGGGAGGACTGCGTGGACCCGGAGGCCCCCGAGGCCCCCGAGGACGCGGCCGACCCCTTCGGGCCGGTGGACTTCGCCGGCCTCTTGGACCCCGGCGACTCAGGCAGTTCAGACACCGCCGGCCTCCTTTCCGTCACTCGGATTTCCGTCACTCTGAGTATCCATGCCACCACTGACAACGAGCTCGCGCTCATGGCGCGGCCTGCGCCGCGGCACGGGCGGCAGGGTCTGTCCGGGCAGCGGCGGCACCGGGAATCCGCCCGCCATCGGGTCGAACGCCGGCTCCGGTTCCGCGTTGGCCGCGGCCTCCCGGCCCTTCTTGTCGCGGAAGATGTCGACGACGAAGGAGATCAGCAGGACCGCGATCACGGCCCCGGCCACATAGAGCAGGATCTTCGAGAAGTCGTAGCCCTCGTTGCGCAGCGCCCGCACCGTCGCGACCAGCATCAGCCAGACGACGGAGACCGGGATCAGGACCTTCCAGCCCAGCTTCATCAGCTGGTCGTAGCGGACCCGGGGCAGCGTGCCGCGCAGCCAGATGAAGAAGAACAGCAGCAGCTGGACCTTGATGACGAACCAGAGCATCGGCCACCAGCCGTGGTTCGCACCCTCCCAGAAGGTGCTGATCGGCCACGGGGCCCGCCAGCCGCCCAGGAACAGGGTCGTGGAGACCGCGGAGACGGTGACCATGTTGACGTACTCGGCGAGCATGAACATCGCGAACTTGATCGACGAGTACTCGGTGTTGAAGCCGCCGACCAGGTCGCCCTCGGACTCCGGCATGTCGAACGGGGCGCGGTTGGTCTCACCGACCATCGTGACGATGTAGATGATGAAGGAGACCGGCAGCAGGATGATGAACCAGCGGTCCTGCTGCGCCTCCACGATCTTCGACGTCGACATCGACCCGGAGTAGAGGAAGACCGAGGCGAACGCGGCGCCCATCGCGATCTCGTAGGAGATCATCTGCGCGCAGGAGCGGAGCCCGCCGAGCAGCGGGTACGTCGATCCGGAGGACCAGCCCGCCAGCACGATGCCGTAGATCCCGACCGAGGCGACCGCGAGGATGTAGAGCATCGCGATCGGCAGGTCGGTGAGCTGCATCGCCGTACGGTGGCCGAAGATCGAGACCTCGTTGCCGGACGGCCCGAACGGGATGACCGCGATCGCCATGAACGCCGGGATCGCCGCGATGATCGGGGCGAGGACGTAGACGACCTTGTCCGCCCGCTTGACGATGAGGTCTTCCTTCAGCATCAGCTTGATGCCGTCGGCGAGCGACTGGAGCATGCCCCAGGGGCCGTGCCGGTTGGGTCCGATGCGCAGCTGCATCCAGGCGACGACCTTGCGCTCCCACACGATGGAGAAGAGCACGGTCACCATCAGGAACGCGAAGCAGAAGACCGCCTTGATGACGACGAGCCACCAGGGGTCGGTGCCGAACATCGACAGGTCCTCGGCGGCGAGCACGGCGCCGTGCGGTGCCGCTGCCAGTTGAGCGAAGGCACTCACGCCCCCACCTCCGGTGTGACGTCGGGAGTACCGGGTGCGGCGGGGCCGATCCGGACCAGACCGCCGGGCTGGACACCGGTGCCGGCCGGAACACCCCGCCCGACGGAGTTCAGCGGCACCCAGACCACCCGGTCCGGCATCTCGGTGACCCGGAGCGGGAGCTGGACGCTGCCCGCCGGGCCGGAGACGGCCAGCAGATCGCCGTCCTTGACGCCGGTCTCGGCGGCGGTGACGGCGGAGAGCCGGGCGACCGCGGCGTGCCGGGTCCCGGCCAGCGCCTCGTCACCCTCCTGGAGCCGGCCCAGGTCGAGCAGCATCCGGTGGCCCGCGAGGACCGCCTCGCCGTCGCCGGGCCGGGGCAGCGGACGGGCGGACGCGCGCGGGTCGTCCGCGTGCGCGCCCTGCCAGCCGCCGAGCCGGTCCAGCTCACGGCGTACGGACTTCAGGTCCGGCAGCGCGAAGTGGACGTCCAGCGCGTCGGCCAGCATGTGCAGCACCCGGGCATCGCCCGGGGCCAGGTTCCGCGTCATCTGCTCGGGCTTCAGCGCGGCCTCGAACATCCGCGCCCTGCCCTCCCAGTTGAGGAAGGTGCCGGACTTCTCGGCGACCGCGGCCACCGGGAACACCACGTCGGCGCGGTCGGTGACCTCGCTGGGGCGCAGCTCCAGCGAGACCAGGAAGCCGACCCGGTCCAGGGCCTCCAGGGCCCGTGCCGGATCGGGCAGGTCGGCCGTCTCGACACCGGCGACGAGCAGCGCGCCCAGTTCGCCGGTGGCCGCGGCCTCGACGATCTGGCCGGTGTCGCGGCCGAAGCGGGACGGGAGTTCGGCGACGCCCCAGAGCGCCGCCACCTCGTCCCGGGCCCGCGGGTCGGTGGCCGGGCGGCCGCCGGGCAGCAGCGACGGGAGCGCGCCCGCCTCCACCGCACCGCGTTCGCCGGCCCGGCGCGGGATCCACACCAGGGTGGCGCCGGTCGCGGTCGCGGTCCGTACCGCGGCGGTCAGCCCGCCCGGCACACCGGCGAGCCGTTCGCCCACCACGATCAGGGCTCCGTCGCCGCGCAGCGCCTCGGCCGCGGCGGCTCCGTCACCGTCGAGGCCGACACCGCCGGCGATCGCGTCCAGCCACTCGGTCTCGGTGCCGGGGGCGGCGGGCAGCAGCGTGCCGCCCGCCTTCGTGAGGCCGCGGGTGGCGTGCGAGGCGACGGCGAAGGTGCGCTGTCCGTGCTTGCGGTTCGCCTTGCGCAGCCGCAGGAAGACGCCGGGCGCCTCCTCCTCGGACTCGAATCCGACCAGCAGCACGGCCGGGGCCTTCTCCAGCGAGGTGTACGTGACACCCCTGCCGTCCAGGTCCTTGCCGCGACCGGCGACCCGGGCGGCCAGGAAGTCGCCCTCCTCGCCGCTGTGCACACGGGCCCGGAAGTCGATGTCGTTGGTGTCCAGGGCGATCCGGGCGAACTTGCTGTACGCGTACGCGTCCTCGACGGTCAGCCGGCCGCCCGTGAGGACACCCGTCCTGCCCCGTGCGGCGGACAGTCCGGCGGCCGCGGCGGCCAGCGCCTCGGGCCAGCTCGCCGGCTCCAGCTCACCGGACTCGCCCCGCACCAGCGGGGTGGTGAGCCGGTCGCGCTGCTGGGCGTAGCGGAAGCCGAAGCGGCCCTTGTCGCAGAGCCACTCCTCGTTGACCTCGGGGTCGTTGGAGGCGAGGCGCCGCATGACCTTGCCGCGCCGGTGGTCGGTGCGGGTGGCGCAGCCGCCGGCGCAGTGCTCGCACACCGAGGGCGTCGACACCAGGTCGAAGGGGCGGGAGCGGAACCGGTACGCCGCCGAGGTCAGCGCCCCGACGGGGCAGATCTGGATGGTGTTGCCGGAGAAGTACGACTCGAACGGGTCGCCCTCGCCGGTGCCGACCTGCTGGAGCGCGCCGCGCTCGATCAGCTCGATCATCGGGTCGCCCGCCACCTGGTTGGAGAACCGGGTGCAGCGCGCGCAGAGCACGCACCGCTCACGGTCCAGCAGCACCTGGGTGGAGATCGGGACGGGCTTCTCGTACGTCCGCTTCTTCCCGTCGAAGCGGGAGGTCGCGTCGCCGTGCGACATCGCCTGGTTCTGCAGCGGGCACTCGCCGCCCTTGTCGCAGACCGGACAGTCCAGCGGGTGGTTGATGAGCAGCAGCTCCATCACACCGCGCTGCGCCTTGTCGGCGACCGGCGAGGTGATCTGCGACTTGACGACCATGCCGTCGGTGCAGGTGATGGTGCAGGACGCCATCGGCTTGCGCTGGCCCTCGACCTCGACGATGCACTGGCGGCAGGCGCCGGCCGGGTCGAGGAGCGGGTGGTCGCAGAAGCGCGGGATCTCGATGCCGAGGAGTTCGGCGGCGCGGATGACCAGGGTGCCCTTGGGCACGCTGATCGAGATGCCGTCGATGGTCAGCGTGACCAGGTCCTCGGGCGGGAGCGCCGCCTCGCCGCCCCCGGAGGGCGCACTCGTGGTGACTGTCATGCGTTCACCCCCTGGGATGCGTTCTTGTCGTCGGCCCAGACGGTCGACCTGGCGGGATCGAAGGGGCAGCCCTTGCCGGTGATGTGCTGCTCGTACTCGTCGCGGAAGTACTTCAGCGAGGAGAAGATCGGCGAGGCGGCGCCGTCGCCGAGGGCGCAGAACGACTTGCCGTTGATGTTGTCGGCGATGTCGTTCAGCTTGTCGAGGTCGGACAGCTGTCCCTTGCCCGCTTCGATGTCGCGGAGCAACTGGACGAGCCAGTACGTGCCTTCACGGCAGGGCGTGCACTTGCCGCAGGACTCGTGGGCGTAGAACTCGGTCCAGCGGGTGACGGCCCTGACCACGCAGGTGGTCTCGTCGAAGCACTGGAGCGCCTTGGTGCCGAGCATGGATCCGGCGGCGCCGACACCCTCGTAGTCGAGGGGCACGTCGAGGTGCTCCTCGGTGAACATGGGGGTGGAGGAGCCGCCCGGGGTCCAGAACTTCAGCCGGTGCCCGGGGCGCATGCCGCCGCTCATGTCGAGGAGCTGGCGCAGTGTGATGCCGAGCGGGGCCTCGTACTGGCCGGGTCCCTGGACATGTCCGCTGAGCGAGTACAGCGTGAAGCCCGGGGACTTCTCGCTGCCCATGGACTTGAACCAGTCCTTGCCCTTGTTCAGGATCGCGGGAACCGAGGCGATGGACTCGACGTTGTTCACCACAGTGGGGCAGGCGTACAGGCCGGCGACCGCGGGGAAGGGCGGGCGCAGCCGGGGCTGGCCGCGGCGTCCTTCGAGCGAGTCGAGCAGTGCGGTTTCCTCACCGCAGATGTACGCACCGGCGCCCGCGTGCACGGTGAGTTCCAGATCGAGTCCGGAGCCCATGATGTTCGTGCCGAGATAGCCCGCCTCGTACGCCTCGCGTACGGCCTCGTGCAACCGCCGCAGTACGGGGACGACTTCACCGCGCAGATAGATGAAGGCGTGCGAGGAGCGGATCGCGTAACAGGCGATCACGATGCCTTCGATCAGGCTGTGCGGGTTGGCGAAGAGGAGCGGGATGTCCTTGCAGGTCCCGGGCTCCGACTCGTCGGCGTTGACCACCAGGTAGTGCGGCTTGCCGTCGCCCTGCGGGATGAACTGCCACTTCATCCCGGTGGGGAAGCCGGCGCCGCCGCGGCCGCGCAGACCGGAGTCCTTGACGTACGCGATCAGGTCGTCCGGGGACATGGCCAGCGCCTTGCGCAGTCCCTCGTACCCCTCGTGGCGGCGGTAGGTCTCCAGCGTCCAGGATTCGGGCTCGTCCCAGAAGGCGGACAGGACCGGCGAGAGAAGTTTCTCGGGACTGGTCCCGTTCTTGTCGATTTCGGCGGCCAACGTCATCACTCCCCCTCCTCGGCGGCGGGACCGGCCGGGTGGTCCGGGTCGGATGCCGAGGTCTGCTGCGGTTCGTCGCGCGGGACTTCGTCGCGCGGCGCTTCATCGCTCGGGGACTCGCCGCGCGGGCCCACTACGCGGGGCTGCGGGCCGGCTTCGCCCTTGGCCAGCTTCAGGCCGATGAGCGAGGCGGGGCCCGCGCCGCCGGAGGCCGCGACGGCGCCGGGGCGCTCGTCGGGGAATCCGGCCAGGATCCGGGCGGTCTCCTTGTACGAGCAGAGCGGGGCGCCGCGGGTCGGTTCGACCGTACGGCCGGCGATCAGGTCGTCGACGAGCCGTGTCGCGCTCTCGGGCGTCTGGTTGTCGAAGAACTCCCAGTTGACCATCACGACGGGCGCGAAGTCGCAGGCCGCGTTGCACTCGATGTGCTCGAGGGTGACCTTGCCGTCCTCGGTCGTCTCGTCGTTGCCGACGCCGAGGTGCTCCTTGAGCCGGTCGAAGATCGCGTCGCCGCCCATCACCGCGCAGAGCGTGTTGGTGCAGACGCCGACCTGGTAGTCGCCGCTCGGCTTGCGCCGGTACATCGTGTAGAAGGTGGCGACCGCGGTGACCTCGGCGGTGGTGAGGCCGAGCAGTTCGGCGCAGAACGCCATGCCCGTACGCGAGACGTACCCCTCTTCCGACTGCACGAGGTGCAGCAGCGGCAGCAGCGCGGAGCGGCTGCCGGGGTAGCGGGCGATCACCTCCTTCGCATCCGCTTCGAGCCTGGCGCGCACCTCGGCCGGGTAGGCGGGGGCGGGGAGCTGCGGCATCCCCAGACTGACTTCGCTACGTGCTTCGGTCACCGGTCGACGCCTCCCATCACGGGGTCGATGGATGCGACGGCGACGATGACGTCGGCGACCTGGCCGCCCTCGCACATCGCCGCCATGGCCTGGAGATTGGTGAAGGACGGGTCGCGGAAGTGGACCCGGTAGGGGCGGGTTCCGCCGTCCGAGACGACATGCACGCCGAGTTCGCCCTTCGGCGACTCGACCGCGGTGTACGCCTGTCCGGCCGGGACCCGGAAGCCCTCGGTCACCAGCTTGAAGTGGTGGATCAGGGCCTCCATGGAGGTGCCCATGATCTTCTTGATGTGGTCGAGCGAGTTGCCGAGTCCGTCCGGTCCGAGCGCGAGCTGCGCGGGCCAGGCGATCTTCTTGTCGGCGACCATGACCGGTCCCGGCTCCAGCCGGTCGATGCACTGCTCGATGATCCGCAGCGACTGGCGCATCTCCTCCAGCCGGATGAGGAAGCGTCCGTAGGAGTCGCAGCTGTCCGCCGTGGGGACGTCGAACTCGTAGTTCTCGTACCCGCAGTAGGGATCGGTCTTGCGCAGGTCGTGCGGGAGTCCGGCGGAGCGCAGGACCGGTCCGGTGGCGCCGAGCGCCATGCAGCCGGTGAGGTCGAGGTAGCCGACGTCCTGCATACGGGCCTTGAAGATGGGGTTGCCGGTGGCGAGCTTGTCGTACTCCGGCAGGTTCTTCTTCATGGTCTTCACGAACTCGCGCAGCTGGTCGACCGCGCCCGGGGGCAGGTCCTGGGCGAGTCCGCCGGGGCGGACGAACGCGTGGTTCATCCGCAGACCGGTGATCAGCTCGAAGAGATCGAGAACGAGTTCACGATCGCGGAAGCCGTAGATCATGATCGTCGTGGCGCCGAGCTCCATGCCTCCGGTGGCGATGCACACCAGGTGCGAGGAGATCCGGTTGAGCTCCATCAGGAGCACGCGCAGGACGGTGGCCCGGTCGGGGATCTGGTCCTCGATGCCGAGGAGCTTCTCGACGCCCAGGCAGTACGCCGTCTCGTTGAAGAACGGCGTCAGGTAGTCCATGCGCGTGACGAACGTGGTGCCCTGCGTCCAGTTCCGGAATTCGAGGTTCTTCTCGATGCCGGTGTGGAGGTAGCCGATGCCGCAGCGGGCCTCGGTGACGGTCTCGCCGTCGATCTCCAGGATCAGCCGGAGCACTCCGTGCGTGGACGGGTGCTGGGGACCCATGTTGACGATGATGCGCTCGTCGTCGGACTTGGCCGCCGATTCGACGACCTCGTCCCAGTCGCCGCCGGTGACCGTATATACAGTCCCCTCGGTCGTGGCCCTGGGTGTTGCGTGGGGAGTGGTCATCAGGAGTACGACCTCCGCTGGTCCGGAGCCGGGATCTGGGCGCCCTTGTACTCGACGGCGATGCCGCCGAGCGGGTAGTCCTTGCGCTGCGGGAAGCCCTGCCAGTCGTCCGGCATCATGATCCGGGTGAGGGCGGGGTGCCCGTCGAAGACGAGCCCGAAGAAGTCGTAGGTCTCGCGCTCGTGCCAGTCGTTGGTCGGGTAGACCGCGACGAGCGAGGGGATGTGCGGATCGCTGTCCGGCGCGGACACCTCCAGCCGGATGAGCCGGCCGTGGGTGATCGAGCGCAGGTGGTAGACGGCGTGCAGCTCACGTCCCTTGTCACCGAGGAAGTGAACGCCGCTCACCCCCGTACAGAGCTCGAAGCGCAGTGCCGGGTCGTCGCGCAGGGTCTTCGCGACGGTGGGCAGGTGCTCGCGGGCGATGTGGAAGGTGAGCTCGTCGCGGTCGACGACCGTCTTCTCGATCGCGTTGTCCGGAAGCAGACCCTGTTCCTCCAGGGCCCCTTCGAGCTCGTCGGCCACCTCGTCGAACCAGCCGCCGTACGGGCGCGCGGTGGCGCCCGGCAGGGCGACGGTGCGGATGAGCCCGCCGTAGCCGGAGGTGTCACCGCCGTTGTCGGCGCCGAACATGCCCTTGCGTACGCCGATGACCTCGCCGTGCTCGTCGCGCGGGGCGGGGACCGCGCTGCCGTTCTGTGCGGCCTGGCTGTCGTTCTCACTCACCGGAGCAGCCCCTTCATCTCGATCAGGGGCAGTGCCTTGAGCGCCGCTTCCTCCGCCTCGCGGGCGGCCTCCTCGGCGTTGACCCCGAGCTTGGAGCCCTGGATCTTCTGGTGGAGTTTGAGGATCGCGTCCATCAGCATCTCGGGCCGCGGTGGGCAGCCCGGCAAATAGATATCAACCGGGACAATATGATCAACACCCTGAACAATGGCGTAATTGTTGAACATTCCGCCCGATGACGCGCAAACCCCCATGGAGATGACCCACTTGGGGTTCGGCATCTGGTCGTAGACCTGCCGCAGGACGGGCGCCATCTTCTGGCTCACCCGTCCTGCCACGATCATCAGGTCCGCCTGCCGCGGCGATCCGCGGAAGACCTCCATGCCGAACCGGGCCAGGTCGTAGCGCCCGGCCCCGGTCGTCATCATCTCGATGGCGCAGCAGGCGAGGCCGAAGGTGGCCGGGAAGACGGAGGACTTCCGTACCCAGCCGGCGGCCTGCTCGACAGTGGTCAGCACGAAGCCGCTGGGCAGCTTCTCTTCGAGTCCCATATGTGCCCCTCAGCCCCTCAGTCCCATTCCAGGCCGCCGCGACGCCATACATACGCGTAGGCGACGAAGACGGTGAGCACGAAGAGCAGCATCTCGACGAGCCCGAAGATCCCCAGGGCGTCGAAGGTGACCGCCCAGGGATAGAGGAAGACGATCTCGATGTCGAAGACGATGAAGAGCATCGCCGTCAGGTAGTACTTGATGGGGAAGCGGCCGCCTCCGGCCGGAGTGGGTGTGGGTTCGATACCGCACTCGTACGCTTCGAGCTTTGCCCGGTTGTACCGCTTGGGGCCGATAAGCGTGGCCATGACCACGGAAAAGATCGCAAACCCTGCCCCGAGGGCGCCGAGCACGAGGATGGGCGCGTAGGCATTCACGCTCCTCGCTCCTTCCAGTCGTCCTTGACCGTTGGACCGCATCGGGCGACCTGGCTCGCCACCTCACCAAGATCGTGCACATGTGAGGCAGTTCACAAGCCCGACTGCCCCGCATCCTATGCCTGCCGTCCTGTGATCTGCGACACGGGGTACGACAACGTCTTTGTGATCTCCACCACCTGACGAACGATCATGAAGTCGGATGAGCGGTGATCTTCGTACACGAAGCGGCCGAGTGATCACGAGACGTGACATCTCCTGCTGTCACCGCTGGTCAAAGAGGTGTCGCTCTATCAAGCCGCAGCGCCGACCGCCAAATTGGCAATGGAACGCGATGGGGTGATAAAGGGATCTGCCCCACTCTGGGATCACGGCGGGGATACCCGGGGTCACCCGCGCGAGGGGTCGCGCGGAATGAAGTGGACGCATTCCGACATTCACCCGCTATGGGGCGAATGGGCCGCCGTACGCCACCAGTTCCCCGCTCGCGCCGCACCCCTCGCGCGGAGCCCTCGTATGCCCGTCGCCCGGAGAACATGCTGTGACCTGCGTCACTCCACCAAGCCCGCCATACAAGCGGGCTTGGCCAACGGTGTGAACGGATGGTAAGTGACGGGCAATTCGGGCGTATTGCAGAAAACCCGTGATCACAGCGGTGATTACCCATGCCCGGTTTGCCCGTTACGGCGTCAATAAAGGGCCTCAGAAAGCGGATTCACAGGTTCCGGACGTAACTGTGTCGCAACACACGTTTCTTGATGGGACCCCTGAGGCCCTGATAGCGCTAGTACCCATGTCCCACACCGCTCTCATACCCAGCCACCGGAAGCCCCGCCGAAACGCCTCGAAGACGGCGCTGCGGGCCGGAGTTGCCGGTGGCGTCCTCAGCACCATCGCGGTCGCAGGCGCTGCAGGTCCGGCCCAGGCCGAGCCGGTGACCCAGACGATCGAGATGCCGACCATCACGGCCGGGCTCTCCACCACCGTCGCCGCGTCCGCCGAGGCCACGCAGCAGGTCGCCCTGGACCTGGAGACCCAGGCCCAGGAGGACGCCGCAGCCACGACCGCCGCCAAGGCCGCCAAGAAGGCCAAGGCCGAGGCGGTCCGCAAGGCAGAGGCCGAGAAGAAGGCCGAAGCGGCCGCGAAGGCCAAGGCGGAGGCCGCGGAGCGCGCCTCCCGCTCCGCCGCGCGCACGACGCTGAGCACCTCTTCCGGCTCCTCGTCGGCAGGATCCTCGTCGTCCACCCCGGCGACGTACTCCTCCACCGCCACGGGCTCCGCCGCCGCCATCGTCTCCTTCGTGCAGATGCAGGTCGGCGACGCGTACGTGCCCGGCGGCACCGGCCCCAACTCCTGGGACTGCTCCGGCCTCGTCCAGGCCGCGTACCGCACGGTGGGCGTCGACCTGCCGCGCGTCTCGCAGAGCCAGTCGACGGCCGGCACCCAGGTCTCGCTGAGCAACCTCCAGCCGGGCGACATCCTGTACTGGGGCAGCGCGGGCAGCGCGTACCACGTCGGGATCTACGTGGGCGGCGGCCAGTTCGTCGGAGCGCAGAACTCCTCCACCGGTGTGGTGCAGCGCCCCCTGGACTACGACATGCCGACCGGCGCGGTCCGCGTTCTCTGAGTTCACGGATTCACAAGCGCCTCGGCGCACGGCAGGAAGCCGTCACTCCCCCGCTCGGGAGCGACGGCTTCCTGCCGTTTCCGGCAGAAACGCGACGCCACCCCCGGCGGCCACGGTGATGTCGCGAACCTGCCGGACTCCGTCCGCGTGAGCTTGTGAACTGGGGCGAACAGCCCCCGCGTCACCGAGCACAGGACGGCCCGCCATGTCCCTCACGGCCACCACTCCCCCCGGCGCCCCGCCCCGCACGCCCCTGCGCGGCCGACTGGCCGTGCTCTCCGTGATGCTGGGCATCTTCGCCGTCGTCACCACGGAGATCCTGCCGATCGGCCTGCTGACGCCGATCGGGGCCGACTTCGGCGTCGCCGACGGCACGGCCGGCCTGATGATGACGATGCCGGGCGTCCTGGCCGCCCTCGCCGCCCCCGTCGTGACCGTCGCGACGGCCCGCGCCGACCGGCGGCTGATGCTCTGCGCCTTCGTCCTGCTGCTCGCGTTGGCCGACTTCCTCACGGCCGCCGCGACGGACTACCGGCTGGTGCTGGCCGCACGGGTCCTGGTCGGCATCACCATCGGCGGCTTCTGGTCGATCGGCGCGGGTCTGGCCGGCCGGCTGGTCCGCCCGGCGGCGGCCGCCCGTGCGACGGCGGTCATCTTCTCCGCCGTCCCCCTCGGTTCCGTGCTCGGCGTCCCCGCCGGCACGCTCATCGGCGATCTGACCGGCTGGCGCACCGCGTTCGTGGCGATGGGCGTGCTGTCCACCGGCGTGCTGGCCCTGCTGCTCCTGACGCTCCCCGCCCTGCCCCCGGACCGGGTCACCCGTCCCGCGGTGCTCCGGGCCCTGCTGCGCACCACGGGCACCCGGTTCGCGCTGCTGACGACCTTCCTCATCGTACTGGCGCATTTCGGCACGTACACCTACGTAACGCCGTTCCTGCGGGAGGTCACCCACGCCGGTACGGGAACGGTCACGGCCTTCCTGCTGGTCTACGGGGCCGCGGGCGTGGCCGGCAACTTCCTCGGCGGCGCCCTGGTGGCGCGCCGCCCGCACACCGCGTTCGGGGCGGCCGCCGCGACGATCGCCGTCGCGACGGCCCTGCTGCCCGTCCTGGGCCGGTCCGAGGCGGGCGCGCTCGCGCTCCTCGTGCTCTGGGGCCTCGGCTACGGCGCGGTGCCGGTCTGCTCACAGACCTGGTTCGCCCGCGCCGCCCCGCAAACACCCGAGGCGGCCTCGGTCCTGTTCACGGCGTCCTTCCAGGCGACGATCGCCGCCGGCGCGCTCGGCGGCGGCTACGTCGTCGACCACGTCTCGCTCCCCGCGGTCATGGCGCTCGGCGCCGCGACCGCGGGTCTCGTGGTGGTCGCGGCGGGGATCCACCGCGCACGCCACGCCTGTTAGGAGCGGGGCGCCACCTTCGCCAGGCCGTTGATGATGCGGTCCATCGCGTCGCCGCCCGTCGGGTCGGTGAGGTTGGCGAGCATCTTCAGGGTGAACTTCATCAGCAGCGGGTGCGTCAGGCCACGCTGGGTGGCGACCTTCATGACCTTCGGGTTGCCGATCAGCTTCACGAAGGCGCGGCCCATCGTGTAGTAGCCGCCGTAGGTCTCCTTGAGCACCTTCGGGTAGTTGTTCAGGGCCAGTTCACGCTGGGCCGGGGTCGCGCGGGCGTGGGCCTGGACGATGACGTCGGCGGCGATCTGCCCCGACTCCATGGCGTACGCGATGCCTTCGCCGTTGAACGGGTTGACCATGCCGCCCGCGTCACCGACGAGCAGCAGGCCCTTGGTGTAGTGCGGCTGGCGGTTGAACGCCATCGGGAGGGCGGCGCCGCGGATCGGCATCGTCATGTTCTCGGGGGTGTAGCCCCAGTCCTCCGGCATGGAGGCGCACCAGGCCTTGAGGACCTCGCGCCAGTCCAGCTCCTTGAAGGCGGAGGAGGAGTTGAGGATGCCGAGGCCCACGTTGGAGGTGCCGTCGCCCATGCCGAAGATCCAGCCGTAGCCGGGCAGCAGCCGGTCCTCGGCGCCGCGCCGGTCCCACAGCTCCAGCCAGGACTCCAGGTAGTCGTCGTCGTGGCGGGGCGAGGTGAAGTACGTACGGACCGCGACACCCATCGGGCGGTCCTCACGGCGGTGCAGGCCCATCGCGAGGGAGAGCCGGGTGGAGTTGCCGTCGGCGGCGACGACGAGGGGGGCGTGGAAGGTGACCGGGGTCTTCTCCTCGCCGAGCTTCGCGTGCACGCCGGTGATCCGGCCGGTGCGCTCGTCCTTGATCGGGGCGCCGACGTTGCAGCGCTCGTACAGCCGCGCGCCCGCCTTCTGCGCCTGACGGGCCAGCTGCTCGTCGAAGTCGTCGCGCTTGCGCACCAGTCCGTAGTCCGGGTACGAGGCGAGATCCGGCCAGTCCAGCTGGAGGCGGACGCCGCCGCCGATGATGCGCAGGCCCTTGTTGCGCAGCCAGCCGGCCTCTTCGGAGATGTCGATGCCCATGGAGACGAGCTGCTTGGTGGCGCGTGGCGTGAGGCCGTCGCCGCAGACCTTCTCGCGCGGGAAGGCGGTCTTCTCCAGAAGGAGGACGTCGAGTCCGGCCTTGGCGAGGTAGTACGCGGTCGTGGAGCCGGCTGGGCCTGCCCCGACGACGATCACATCCGCGCTGTGTTCGGACAGGGGCTCGGTCACGGTCGGCTCTCCCGAAGACTCGAATTCGCGTGCCGCGCGGCACTGGTCCAAGGCAGTCTATGGGGGCTTGCTGATCAACTTTCCGAAGGGCTCCCCGATGTCGACCGCGCCTCCCTCGCTCCCTGCCGTACAGCTGCGTGTCCCGACCGACGAGGACGCGGTGGCCTGGCACCGCGCCTTCGACGACCCGGAGGTGATGGAGTTCTTCGGCGGCCGTCCGGACGAGCTGTCGATGTACGAGGAGTGGACGGCCAGGCAGCGCCGGCACGACGCGGAACTGGGCTACTGCCTGTGGACCGTGCTCGACGGGAACGGCGAGGTGCTCGGCTTCACCGGCGCCCAGCCGTGGCCGCAGAGCGCGTACGGGCCGGTGGGCGAGACCGAGATCGGCTGGCGGCTGGCCAGGACCGCGTGGGGCCACGGATATGTGACCGCGGCCGCGCACCTCACGCTGGAGCGGCTGCGCGCGGCCGGGGTGGAGCGGGTGGTGGCGACGATCGACGCGCTCAACGAGCGGTCGCTCAGGGTCGCCCGGCGCCTGGGCATGGAGCAGGCGGAGAGTTTCACCACTCCCCGCGCGGGCCAGGAGGTGCGGTGCTTCCGGCTGGAACTGGGCCGCTGAGCGTCCGGGGCCGGCCGGTGCCGCTGGGCGTCCGGGCAGGCAGGGCCGTCCGCTCCCGCTCCGAGAGGCCCTGGTGCACCGGCAGTTCGTCCGCCCCGAGCGATGCGGACGTCAGGCGCGTACGCCCCGGTGCAGCGCCACGATGCCGCCGCTGAGGTTGCGCCAGGCGACCTTCGACCAGCCGGCCCCCTGGAGCCTGGCCGCGAGCCCGGCCTGGTCGGGCCAGGCGCGGATCGACTCGGCGAGATAGACGTACGCGTCGGGGTTGGACGACACCGCGCGCGCGACCGGCGGCAGCGCCCGCATCAGGTACTCGGTGTAGACGGTCCGGAACGGCGCCCAGACCGGCTGGGAGAACTCGCAGATGACCACCCGGCCGCCCGGCTTGGTCACCCGGTACAGCTCGCGCAGGGCGGCGTCCGTGTCCTGGACGTTGCGCAGGCCGAAGGAGATGGTCACCGCGTCGAAGGTCTCGTCGCGAAACGGCAGTTTCGTCGCGTCGCCCGCGGTGAACGGCAGCCAGGAGTTGCGCTTCTTGCCCTCGCGCAGCATGCCGATGGAGAAGTCGCACGGCACGACGTACGCGCCGGTCGCGGCGAACGGCAGCGAGGACGTCGCCGTCCCGGCGGCCAGGTCGAGGACCTTCTCCGCGGGGCGGGCGTGCACCGCCTTGGCGACCTCCTTGCGCCACAGCCGGGCCTGGCCGAGCGAGAGCACGTCATTGGTGAGGTCGTAGTTCGCCGCCACGTCGTCGAACATCGAGGCGACTTCGTGCGGCTGCTTGTCCAGGGAGGCTCGGGTCACGTCTCCCATTCAAGCAGCCCGGCCGGGCGGCACAGGGGCGGGCCCGCCGTCCGGCGACGCGGCGGCGCCGATCAGCGGCGCAGTGCCTCGGCGGGCTGGATGCGGGACGCCCGCCAGGCCGGATACAGCCCGGCCAGGACACCGGTGACCAGCCCGGCCACGGGGGCCGTCGCGGCGGTGGCCGGGTGCACGACCGGGGTCCAGTCGCGGGCCACGGCCACACCCACCACCGTGACCACACCCAGCGACGTCCCGACGATGCCGCCCAGCGCTCCCAGGACCCCGGACTCGGCGAGGAACTGAAGGGTGATGTGGCGGGCCCGGGCGCCGAGCGCGCGCCGCAGGCCGATCTCGCCGGTGCGTTCCAGGACCGACACCAGGGTGGTGTTGGCGATCCCGACCGCGCCGATGACCAGGCAGATCCCCGCCAGGAGCAGGAACAGCTGACCGAGGTCGCCGCCGACTCCGGAACGCAGCGTCCGGGGGTCCGGCGGAGGGACGGCCTTGAGGTACTCGGGGTGGTCGGGCCGCAGCGCGGTCGGGGCGAGCCCGGCGACCTGCTGGGCGGCGCCCAGTTCCGTCGAGATCAGCATCCTCGCGCTGCTGCCCTCGGGCGGGCCCCAGATCTTCTCGGCCGTCGTGCGCGGGACGACGACCGACAGCAGCAGATCGGCCTTGCGTTCGGTGTTCTCGATGATCCCGGTGACGGTGAAGGGCTGGTCGCCGACGAAGACGGCGGGCCGGGTCTCCAGTGTGGTGATGCCGAGCCGGGACGCGACGCCCGAACCGATGACGGCGACGTACGCCCCGTCGCCGGACATCAGGTCGTCGTAGATCCGCCCCTGCGAGAGCGTGGGTTCGGCCGCCTCCAGTACGCCGGGGGACGCGGCGACCACCTCGGTCCCGCCGCCGCCCGTCGCCCGGCCGACCGGGGCGGAGCGCACGGTGACGGTGTCGGCCAGGCGCACCGGCCAGTACACCCCGGCGCTGCGCACCCCGTTCAGTGCCTCCACCCGGTCGTCGGCGTCCGGCGGGAAGGCGGGCTCCGCGAACTCGTACCGCTCCGAGGCCCTGTCCTCGACCGTCACCTCCGTGGCGGTGAGGGAGTTGAAGCGGGCGTCGATCTGCGAGGAGGCGGTGGCGGTCAGACCCAGGATGGCCACGAAGGTCCCCACGCCCAGGACCGTGCCGAGCGCGGTCAGCACGGAGCGGGCCGGGCGTTGCAGCATGCCGGCGAGCGATTCCCCCAGCAGATCGCCGAAGGAGAACACCGAGGGCTCCACCGGCCGGCTCCGGCGCGTCAACCGTGTCCGGCGCGTCAGGCGCGTCCAGCGCGTCCGCAGAAGGCCGCGGATCACCTGGCCGCCCCCTCGCGCTCGCGCAGCACCCCGTCGCGGATCGTGACCGTACGCGCGCCGCGTCCCGCCACCTCCGGATCGTGGGTGATCACCAGCACCGTCATGCCGTCGGCGTGCAGTTCCGCGAGCAGCGCCAGCACCGACTGCGCGTTGGCCGTGTCGAGGTTGCCGGTCGGCTCGTCGCACAGCAGCAGCGAGGGCCGGGCCACCAGCGCCCGTGCGATCGCCACCCGTTGCCGTTCCCCGCCGGACAGCCTGGTGGGCAGGGCCCCGGCGCGGTGGCCGAGCCCGACCCGTACCAGCGCCTCCTTCGCCCGCTGCCGGCGCTCCTTGCGGGGCACACCGCTGTAGACCATGGCCAGCGTGACGTTCTCCAGGGCGCTGCGGTGGGGCAGCAGATGGAAGGACTGGAAGACGAAGCCGATCCGGCGGCCGCGCAGCGCGGTGCGGTCGCCGTCCTTCATCGCTCCGGTGTCCAGGCCGTCGAGGAGGTACGTCCCCGCGGTGGGGGCGTCCAGCAGGCCGGCGATGTTGAGGAACGTGGACTTGCCCGAGCCGGATGGACCGACGACGGTCACGAACTCGCCCCGGCCGATCACCAGATCGCAGGGCCTGAACGCGTCGACCGGCGGAGGTCCGGGGTACGTGAGGGCGACCTGCCGGAACTCGATGACGGGCACGGTCACTTCCGCACCCCGGTGACCACCCGGTCGCCCGCGGCCAGGGCGCCCTTCGCCACGGGTACGACCGCCACATAGCCGTCGCCGGACGTGCCGGGGCGGACCTCGACGCGCTGCTGCCGGCCCTGCCCGGCGACCACGGTCACCACCGTCCGGCCGTCCGCGCCCGCGGTGATGGCGGTGACCGGCACGACCAGGGCCTTGCCCCCGGTGGAGGCCGCCTCGATGGTCAGCCGGACGTCCTGGCCGCCCAGCCGGTCGTCGAGCGCCTTGTCCGGGGTGATCTGCACCAGATAGCCGGTGGGGCCGGAGCCCGGGGCGCCGCCGCCGGAGCCGCCCTCCTGCCCGGAGCCGCCGGTGGTGTCCTGCGCCGGGACCGTCTGGGTGTCGGCGACACGGGAGACCTCTGCGCCGGCCGACACCCCGGAGACCTCGGAGTAGATCTCGACGTGCTGCCCGGCCCGCAGCAGCCCCTTCTGGTACTCGGGGACGTACGCCTGCACGACCAGCCGGCCCGAGGACAGCGTCATCGCCGTCCCGGACACCTTGTCGCCCACACTCCCCTGCACCGCGTTCACCCGGGCCGGGAAGCTCTCCAGGAACACCGCCTCGCCCGCCGGCAGCATCGGGCCCGACTTCGCCCGCACCCCGGCATAGGCGGCCCGTGCGTCGTCGAGGTCCTGGGCGGCCCGCTCCACGGCCCGGTGCGGATCGACGGGCGCGTCGCCGCTCTTCGCCGCCGAGCCGGAGTCCGCAGCGCCCTCGGCGTCCCTGGCGTCCTCCAGGGCCCGCTCGGCCGAGCGCACGGCGGCGGCGGCCGATCTGAGGCCCTCGCCGTCGTCGTCCTGGGCCGGCAGCGGGTCGTAACCGATGGACGCGTAGAACGAACCGAGCGCCGTCCTGGTCCCCGCGCCGAACGTCCCGCTCGCATCGGGTGCGGTGGGGTGGCCCAGGTCCCGCAGCGCCTTCTGGAGCTGCCCGACGTCATCGCCCGTACTGCCGGGGCGCAGGTCGCGGTAGACGGGCAGCTTCCCCCGCAGGACGAACACGGGGCGGCCGGAGACCTCCATCAGCAGCCGGCCGCTCCTCAGGACGTCCTGGGCCCTGACCGCCAGCTTCGTGATCACCGCTCCGGTCGCGCTCTCGTCACCGCCGGACAGCTGCGGGGAGACGTTCACGGTCTGTCCCGCCCGCACCTGGCCGCGGGTGATCACCGAGGAGACCAGCACCCGGTGCTCCACCGCGGCGGTCAGCACGTCCCGTTCCGGTGCGGCGGCCTCGGCCGCCGCCTGCGCCGGTGACTTGATGACCATCGAGGCGCCGACGCCCGCGGCGGCGAGCAGCACGGCCGCGACGGCGACGGCGGCCACCCAGCGCCGGCGCCGGCCGAGACCGCCGTCGCGCTCCCCGTCGTGCTCCGAGGCTCCGGCGCCACCGTCCCCGTCGCGCTCCGAGGCTCCGGCGCCACCGCTCCCGTCGTGCTCGCTGCTCATCGAAGGCTCCTCCCCCGGACCCGTCAGCCGCCGAGGATCGAGTCGCCCTCGGGCCGGGGATCACACACCCGGTCCGCCTCGCGGTAGTCGACGTCCGTCTTCATCCGGTGGATCAACTCGCTGCTGAGCTCGGCCTCCCCGTCCGGGCCGGGGTCGGGATAGTCCTTGACGCCGTGCTCCCGCAGGCACGCGCTCAGCTTCATGGCCCGCGCCATCTCCTCCTTGCCCGCCCGCCTCACGGCCGGCGGAGGCATGAGCGCGGCACACTTCTTCTCCGCCGCCATGATGGCCGCGTTGTTGTCCTTGCCCTTCTCGACCCGCAGCACGCCGTCACTGGTCCTGGCCAGCGGGATCCCGTGGTCCTCCAGGCACCGGTAGTACGTGATCTCCTGCGGCCGCTGGCTGGGTTCCGCATCCGTCCTCGCCTGCGGCTGCGACTCCCCCGAGTCCGACGCTCCCGTGCATCCGGCGGTCACGAGGGAGAGCAGCAGCAGCGCAGCGGCGGTTCTGGCGACAGCGGGAACGGGGCGCATACGGGACTCCCGGGAGAGGAGGAGCGGCGGAGGGGAGACGGTCGCCGCACCTGATGCGGAGCTACTCATCACGCACCCAACAGTCGCTCGTGGTCTGCGACTTGGCGACCTGTGACGCAGTCTCGGACCCCCGACCGTACAGAGCCCGCCCGCGGACGACAACTGTCCTCGGGGGCAGTAGCCATCCGTAATGAATGGCGCATTGGATTGATGGCGCTCACGCCCCATGGGCTCCACGCGCAACCGGACCAGCACACGAAGGAGAAACGAAAATGGCTCGTTCCGCTGTGATGCGCCGCCTGACCGGCATCACCCTGGCCGCGACCGCGGTCACCGGGCTGACGCTCGCGACGGCCGGCACCGCGTCGGCCGCGACGAACAAGAACGGCAATGTGGAGAGCGGGGAGTTCGGTCTCTACTACAACTCGAACTTCGCCGGCTGTGTCTTCGACCTCCTCGAATCGGACGGGAACTTCTCCGGCGATCTCTTCCGCTCGTCGACGAGTTCACAGTCCTGCCCCGGCCAGGGCCAGTCCACCGACAACAACACCGCGTCCTACTGGAACCGCGATGTGACGGCCTGGGACGTGTACACCAAGGCCTCCCGCGGCGGCATCAAGGGTTCTCTGCCGCTCGGCTACTACGGCAACGCCTCCACCACGTTCAAGAACGCGATCTCGTCGGCGTACTACTTCTGACCGCCCCGGAGCGGGCCGCTGCTCCGCCCGCCGCACGGCACCGCTGTTCTGCCCGTGAGCGACGGGCGGAGCAGCGGCTGTCCCTTCGTACGAACCGGCCGCCCCCCGAAGGATCCGCATGCACCCGTTCCCCGGCCGCCGCCGCGGTCTCCACCGTTCGTTCGGTGTGGTCTGCGCCGCCGTGCTCCTCGCCGCCTGTTCCGCCTGTTCCTCCTCCGCCGACGGGGGACGGAGCGACGAGAAGTCCGAACCCGGGATCGCGG
Organism: Streptomyces sp. NBC_00876; assembly: GCF_045207435.1. Taxonomy (NCBI): domain Bacteria; kingdom Bacillati; phylum Actinomycetota; class Actinomycetes; order Kitasatosporales; family Streptomycetaceae; genus Streptomyces; species Streptomyces sp. NBC_00876. The sequence goes on along the minus strand of NZ_CP108800.1, from coordinate 5,007,179 downwards.
CCACTCCCCCGGTGCTGAGCACGGTGGGGCTGCGACTCCCCCTGGACGCCTATGACGCCACCTATGAGGAGACCGAGGCGCTTCAGGAGGGCCAGGGCACACTCGTCGCCCGGTGCATGGCACGCTACGGCTTCCGCTACAGCATCCCGCGGCGCACCGGCTCCCCCGCGACGGGCGGAGCGAACGCACGGATCTTCGGAGTGGTGGACCCGGACGAAGCGGCCCGGTACGGCTACGGCGTCCCCGGAGAGGAGCGGACTCCCGGGCGGACCCCGCAGAAACTCACCGCGTCCGAGGAGATCGCGCTGAACGGCGCACCGGATCTGAAGCCCACCGATATGCCCAGGAGCCAGGCCGAGGCGGTGAAGAAGGGCGGCAGCAAGCAGCGGATCAACGGCAAGCCGGTGCCGGTCGGCGGCTGCGGCCGTGAGGCGTTCCTCAAGCTGTACGCCCCCGAGCCGAATGCCGTGGACGTGATGTACGTCTTCAATCTCAAGTCCCAGGCGGAGTCCCGGGCGCGCGAGGATTCCCGTACGAAGACCGTCAACAAGTACTGGTCCGACTGCATGGCGCGAAAGGGTCACACGGCGGCCGACCCGATGAACGTCACCACGGAGCTGGGCATCGCCGACGACGCCCTCTCGTCCCCGGCCGCCGTCACCGCCGCCAAGGCCGATGTCAGCTGCAAGAAAGAGGTCAATCTCGTCGGCGTCTACCTCGCGGTCCAGTCCGCCTACCAGAATCGGCAGATCGACAAGTTCGCCGAGACGCTCGACCTGGCCAAGGAACAACTCAAAGACCGGCTGAAACTCGCCGCATCACTCATTTCGGCATCCTGAACAATCTGCCTCATTTACCTGCGGACGCACGTCGCGAAGCGACCGCATCCCGGCCCCCGGCCTGAATTCCCGCCCCCCTCGTGCTAGATTCCTGCCGCTCTTGAACCAGCGCCCTGGGGGGGATATGACGGTTCATTGCCTTGTCTGCGCCCGCCCGATCCCTGACGGCCGGCATCGGCGCCCGACCGCAGACGTGCTCGCACAACCGGCTCCTCTCCGGCGGCTCACGCCCACCGAGGAGCAGCTCTTCGCCACGCTGCACAACGCCCCTTCGAATGAGGAAGTCGCGGCGCATCTGCACGTCACTCCGCGAACGGTGAAGTTTCACATCGCCAATATCCGGTCGAAACTCGGCGGGATGACAAGGCTCCGGCTCTGCCTGCTGTCCGCCTTGCACCACAGGGGCCTTCTGTCGCTCTGCGACGCGTGCATGCCCCTCTTCGCGAATCCGCCGGACGGTCCGCCACCCGGTGCGGCCTTTCCGGCCCGCGCGCCGGTCACCGCGCTCACGGGCGCCCGGCGACCTCATACACGTGTGGACTGAACCAATTGCCCCCGGCACCGGTCCTAACAGCGGGGAGCGGGAACCACCGAAACCGGGGAGGGCACGGATGTCCGCAGGGGATGGGCGAAGAAACGGGCGGCGGGAGCGCGGCCTGAACCGGCTGCTGGTCAGGGCCGCCGTTCCGGTGGTGCTGGTCGTGGCCGCCGTCGTGGGTATCCGGTGGAACGGCGGACATGATCCGAGTCCCTCGTCCGCCTCCGCCACCTTCACCGTCGCCCGCGCGGGCGTCTCCCCGGCCGGGACGGGAGACGCCTACCGGGTCGAGGTGGAGAAGGGCTCGGGTCTGGACCCGGACAAGGCCGCCGCCGAGATCGCCCGGATCCTGGCGGCGCCGCGCGGCTGGTCGCACCACGGTGAGCGCTCCTTCCGCCAGGTAGCCGAAGGGCCCGCGGGCCTGGTCATCCGGATCGCCACCCCGAAGACCACCGACAGCATCTGCGGGCAGAGCGGGCTCGACACCCATGGCGAGGTCAACTGCCGGGTCGGGACCGATGTCATGGTCAACCTGAAGCGCTGGCAGACGGGTTCGCCGGAGTTCCACGGCCCGCTGGCCGGCTACCGCGCCCTGATCATCAACCACGAGGTCGGGCACTGGCTGGGACACGGCCACGAGACCTGCCCCGGCAGGGGCCGCCCCGCCCCCGCGATGATGCAGCAGATCGACGGGCTCAAGGGCTGTGTCTCCAACGCCTGGCCGTACGCCGCGAACGGCCGGTACCTGGGCGGCCCTTCCGTACCGTGACGCTTTGCCGGTTGCCGCGTGCGGTGCGGGACCCCGCGTGCCCGGCCCGGTCCGGACGGGAGGCCCTACCGGCCCCGGTACACCAGCCGTCCGGCAGCCACGGTGGCCACGCAGCTCGCGCCGCCCGCGGCCAGGAGTGCGGCCTCGTCCGGTACGTCGAAGACGGCGAGGTCCGCCCGGCCGCCGGCGGCGAGCGGTGCCGCCATCGCGTCGGCCACCGCTGCGGCCCCGGCCAGCGGATCGAGCCGCGGCTCACCGCGGTCGCCGGCCGCGGAGCCCCGCGGAACACCGGTGGCGGCCGCGGGACCGAGGACCAGCAGGCCGGACCGGCGCACCGCCGTGAGCAGCGCGGGCGCGGTGGCGGGCGGGGCCGTCACCGCGGTCGTGCCGTGGCGGAGCATCCGGTGCAGCCCGCGCCGGACACTGCCCGCCCGCCAGGTGTCGTCCGGCCCGAGCGCGTCGAGCGCCTCGCCGGTCAGCGGCGCGGTGCCCAGGGTGTCCGCCTCACGCGGATCGGGGAAGTACGACTCCTCCAGCAGCCGGACCGCGTCCCGCTGCACGAGCCCCGGGGTCAGGACGCCCGGCCAGCGCCGGACCCGGGCGGGGTGGAGGGCGGCCAGTTCCTCGTACGGACCGAAGGCGGCGATCGCGGCGTCCCGCACGGCCACCGCCCCGCCGGGCACGGACGCACGACCGCCGCCCGGCAGCAGCAGGGCGGCGGCGTGGATCGTCAGCAAGGAGTGACCGGGCCCTAGTTGGCGTCGAGGAGCTTGAGCTCCGGGTGGGCGGTGCCGCCCTCGATCGCGGTGGACGAGATGTGCGAGACGACGCGCTCGTCGACCGGGTCGTTCGCCGGGTCGTCGTGGACGATGAGGTGCTCGTACGTGGTGGCGCGCTGGGCCGGCACCCGGTCCGCCTTGCGGATCAGGTCGATGATCTCCATGCGGTTGGAGCGGTGCTTCGCACCGGCGGAGGAGACGACGTTCTCCTCCAGCATGATCGAGCCGAGGTCGTCAGCGCCGTAGTGCAGCGACAGCTGGCCGACCTCCTTGCCGGTGGTCAGCCAGGAGCCCTGGATGTGGGCGACGTTGTCCAGGAAGAGCCGGGCGATCGCGATCATCCGCAGGTACTCGAAGAGCGTGGCCTGCGTCTGGCCCTTCAGCTTGTTGTTCTCCGGCTGGTACGTGTACGGGATGAAGGCCCGGAAACCGCCGGTGCGGTCCTGCACGTCGCGGATCATGGTCAGGTGCTCGATGCGCTCGGCGTTCGTCTCGCCGGTGCCCATCAGCATGGTGGAGGTGGACTCGACACCGAGGCCGTGGGCGATCTCCATGATCTCCAGCCAGCGCTCGCCGGACTCCTTGAGCGGGGCGATCGCGGTGCGCGGCCGGGCCGGCAGCAGCTCGGCGCCGGCGCCCGCGAAGGAGTCGAGACCGGCGGCGTGGATGCGGCTGATGGCCTCCTCGGCGGAGACCTTGGAGATCCGGGCCATGTGCTCGATCTCGGAGGCGCCGAGCGAGTGGATGACCAGCTGCGGGAACGCCTTCTTGATCGCGGAGAAGTGCTCCTCGTAGTACTCCACGCCGTAGTCCGGGTGGTGCCCGCCCTGGAACATGATCTGCGTGCCGCCCAGCTCGACCGTCTCCGCGCAGCGGCGCAGGATGTCGTCGAGGTCGCGGGACCAGCCCTTGGCGGTGTCCTTGGGCGCGGCGTAGAAGGCGCAGAACTTGCACGCCGTGACGCACACGTTCGTGTAGTTGATGTTGCGCTCGATGATGTACGTCGCGATGTGCTCCGTACCGGCGTAGCGCCGCCGGCGCACGGCGTCCGCGGCCGCGCCCAACGCGTGCAGGGGCGCCGACCGGTAGAGGTCCAGGGCCTCCGCCGGAGTGATCCGGCCGCCTTCGGCGGCTCGGTCGAGGATGGGCTGGAGGTCGGCCTTCTCGGTCACCGGGCTGTCACCTTTCGGCGGTTTTTCAACGGATCTACGGACCGGTTCAGCGTACGCCAGCCCCGGTGCGGGTCAGCCGCCGGACCGGGTCAGCGTGCCGTACGGAAGTCCGGCGCCCCGCTCGTCGGACCGGAACCGCAGGGTGCCGTCGGCGGCGCGGGTGAAGTGGACGTCGGCGGGTGTGGTGGTGCACAGGCCCTCGCTGCCGGGGCGGTCGGGGTCGGCGCGCTCCCGGAGCGTCAGTTCCTTGCCGTTGACGGAGGTGAGGGCGGCGATGCTGTTGCATTCGATGTCGATGCCGAGGCTGGAGACCGAGGTGGTCATCCGGACCACGTCGGTGCCCTGCTTCCCCGCGGTGAACACCGCGGTGAGCGTGCCGTGCGGCGAGCCGTTCGTCTTCTCGGTGAGCGGCCCCTTCCAGCTGCCGACGAACTCCTTCGGGACCTCGGCGCCCCCGCCCGGGGTCGCCGAGGGGGAGCGGGTGGGTGACGGCGGCCGCTCGGACGAGGTGGCGCCCGGGGGGCTGGCGGTGTCCCCCTCCCCGGCGTTGTTGGCGCCGCCTCCGCCCGGCATCAGGTCGAGGACATAGGCGCTGCCCACGGTCACGGCGGCGAGCGCACCGGCCACCGCGAGGGCGACGGTGCAGCTCAGCCTGCGCCCCCGGTGCTCGCCCCGCCGCGAGTCGGCGCTCATGGTGACGGCGAACCGGGGGTCGGGGATGCGCCGGCCCGGTACCCCGTCCGTCCGGGCGGCGGACGCCATGGGCGGGGCGGGCGTGGCGACCGGTTCGACCGGCGGGCCGAAGACCCCGAGCGGCCCGGCCACCCCGCTCGCCCCGCTCGCCCCGCCGGCCCCGAACGCCCCGAACGCCCCGCCGGTGGCGATCGAGGCGTTGCTGAAGGGCACGGGCCCGGTCTGCGCCGGCGCGTCCTGCGGTTCCAGGTCCAGCAGCGCGACCGCCGACCGGCTGACCTCGCGCACCAGGGGTCCGGGCAGCCATCCCGCCGCCACCGCGACCGCCGCTCCGCCGGGTGCCAGCTGACGGGCGAGCTCCGCCGGGGTCGGCCGCCGCGCCGCGTCCTTCGCCAGGCAGGAGGCGATGACCTCGCGCAGCCCGCCCTCCAGTTCGCCCAGTTCGGGCTCCTCGTGCACGACCTTGTAGAGCAGTACGGCGGACGAGTCGCCGAGGAAGGGTGCGGTACCGGTCGCCGCGTACGCGAGAACCGCGCCCAGCGAGAAGATGTCGGCCGCGCCGGAGACGTCCAGGCCGCGGATCTGCTCCGGCGCCATGTAGCCGGGCGAGCCGACCGAGACGCCGGTGGAGGTGAGCGAGGCGGTCGCGTCGATGGCCCGGGCGATGCCGAAGTCGATCAGCCGGGGGCCGTCGAGGGCGAGCAGGACGTTGGACGGCTTCACGTCCCGGTGGATCAGGCCCTGCTCATGGACCGCGCCCAGCGCCTCGGCGAGCCCGGCCCCCAGGGTGCGTACCGCGTGCTCGGGCAGCGGCCCGTGTTCGGTGACCGCGGCCGAGAGCGGCGGCCCCGCCACATAGCCGGTGGCCACCCACGGCACGGGGGCGTCCGGGTCGGCGTCCAGGACGGGCGCGGTCCACTGCGCACCTATCCGGCGCGCCGCGTCCACCTCGCGCCGGAACCGGGCGCGGAACTGCTCGTCGAGCGCGAAGTGCGGATGGACGACCTTGACCGCGACCGTGCGGCCGCCCGCGCTGCGCCCCAGATAGACGCGGCCCATGCCGCCGGCACCGAGCCGGCCGAGCAGCCGGTAGGCACCGATGCTCAGCGGTTCGCCGGCTTCGAGCGGCTGCATATGCGGACTCCCCCTGTGGACCGGCCGGACCTCCGACCGAAGCCTAGGGGCGAAGGTCATCGGGTCACAGGGGAAACCATCCGCCGATTTCGGCCCCAAGGGAACGAACGGGCGCCATTCGCCGCAGCGAAAGGCGTGAATGTGCCGTTCCGCCGCCCGTCCGCCGGTCGATTGCGGAAGGTATCGGGGACATACTCCCGACGCCTTCCACCAATCGGCCATTCAGCGCGAATTCACCCGAATCGATAACCGCGCACGGTTCCGTACGAGGATGCGTACGGGGATGTGTGCGGGGATGCGTACGGGTTCCGCACGGCGTTCCGCACAAGGGAACGCCGGGAACGCCGGGAAGGCCGGGAAGGCCCGAACGGGAATGGCCGGGCATTCCCGTTCAACCCCGTGCGGGGGCGCGCGGCGGAGTGCCCCCGCCGCCCCGGCTCAGCCGCCCAGCAGCTCGACGTCGACGTCCGCCGCGAACCCCGTCGTCGGACCGGTCCGGCGCGCGAACTCCTTGACGCCCGCCAGCTGCGCGGGCCCGAAGCGGAAGTCGAGGGTGGTGAAGTAGCGCTCCAGGACCTCCGCGTCGAAGGCCTCCCAGCGCGCCGCCTGCTCCGCGACCTTGGTGACCTCCTCCAGGGAGACGTCCCGCGAGGCCAGGAAGGCCTCGTGCACCTTCTGCACGGCGGTGGGATGGGCCGCCAGATAGTCCTTGCGCGCGGCCCAGACGGCGAAGACGAAGGGCAGCCCCGTCCACTCCTTCCACATCGCGCCCAGGTCGTGGACCTGGAGCCCGAGCCTGGGGGCGTCGTGCAGGTTGGCGCGCAGCGCGGCGTCGCCGATGAGGACGGCGGCGTCCGCCTCCTGCATCATCAGGCCGAGGTCGGGCGGGCAGGTGTAGTACTCGGGGCTGACGCCGTACCGCTCGGCGAGCAGCAGCTGCGCCAGCCGTACGGAGGTGCGGGACGTCGATCCCAGCGCCACCCGGGCCCGGTCCAGGTCCTCCAGGGGCCGCTGCGAGACGATCACGCACGACATGACGGGCCCGTCGCAGCCGACCGCGATGTCGGGGAAGGCGACCAGGTCGTCGGCGTTGCGCAGGAACTCCACCAGGGTGACGGGGCCGATGTCCAGATCGCCCCTGATCAGCTGCTCGCTGAGCTTCTCCGGGGTGTCCTTCGAGAGCTCCAGGTCGAGCAGGGTTCCGGTCCGTGCCAGTCCCCAGTAGAGGGGGAGGCAGTTGAGGAACTGGATGTGGCCTACGCGGGGCCGGCTGCGACGGTCGTCGCCTGCGACGGTTGAGACGGTTGAATTGTCCACATCGCGAGGCTAGACCCGTGACCGCCGGGCAGCCCCACCGGGGGCGCGCGGCGTCGCACGAGCCCTCTCCCGCGAGTGCCCGGAATAGACGGTCCAAGGCTTCTCGGGAAGGACGCCGGGAGTCACCCGGGAGTCACCCGGAAGGGCCTCTCCGACCGCTCATCCGCACGCCTGCCAAACATTCGGCTGGAGTGATCTTTCCCTCTACCCTTCGGCACATGCTGCGTGCTAGGCTCAACGCCAAGTTGCAGTTTGGTTTCCCTTGCAGTACAGAGCCTGCGGAGCATGTAACCCGCAGGCTTTTGTAGTTTTCAGACTTCTTTGCAGGTTCTGGAGCAGGGCAACCCTTTGGCCCAAGGAGGGCTTATGGCTACCGGAACCGTCAAGTGGTTCAACGCTGAAAAGGGCTTCGGCTTCATCGCCCAGGACGGCGGCGGCCCGGATGTCTTCGTCCACTACTCCGCGATCAACGCGTCCGGGTTCCGCTCCCTCGAGGAGAACCAGGTCGTGAACTTCGACGTCACTCAGGGACCCAAGGGTCCGCAGGCTGAGAACGTCACCCCGGCCTAGTTGCCCGGGTCGGCCGATCGCGGCCGGTAACGCAGTACCCAAGGAGCCCCGCTCCCCCGCCTCGGCGGAGGAGCGGGGCTCCTGCCTGTGTGCGACAGGCGCTCGGATTCTTCTCCTGAGCCCCGTCTGCCACTTCGCCGTCGCGCCTACTGCTTCGGCGTCCCGTCTACTTCTTCGGCGTCTCGTCGCGGCTGTCCACCACGCCGCGGTCGAGCACGGCCTGCAGCTCGGTGACGGTGCCCTTCCTGCCCAGCTCGGTGTCCTGGACCAGATAGGCACGCAGGCCCAGGTAGTCGTAGCTGTTGGCGTCGAAGACCAGCTCCTTGCGCTCGTGCGTCCGCTCGTCCGTACGGGCCAGCGCCACACCGGGCCGGCCGTCGCCGTCCTGCGCCTTCTCCACCACGACGACGCCGGGGATCTTCGCCGCGGCACGGTAGACCGCCGCGCCCGTCTCCGGCGGCAGGATGTTCTCGCGGATCAGGCCGCCCACGTACTCGAAGAGCCACTGGTCGGACGAGCCTGAGTACGCGGCGTCCGCACGGAGCTTCTTCAGCAGTGCGTCGGGGTCGCTGGGCAGCGCCTGGAGTGCGGCGTACGTCTGGTTCCGCAGGTCCTCCAGGTACCCCTCCTCCCCGGCGCGCGGTGCCGACCAGATGATGTCGTCGCCCGGCTGCTTGAGCCGGCTCTGCACCTTCTCGGGGTTCTGGGACGTCCACGTCTCGCGGTAGTACGTCTTCAGCTTGAGGGGGTTGCCGACGTCGGCCTGCATGTTGGAGTAGTGCGAGCGCACGTAGACGAACTGGTTCTTGCCGACGCGGGTCGCGGGGCCCTCCGCGGCGTGCTGGGCCACGTTCTCCATCAGCGCTCCGACACCGTCCGCCGAGCCGACCTCGACCTTGACCACGGGGGCCGCACTGAGGTGGTAGCCGGTGTCGCCGCCGCTCTGCCCGGGACCGGCCAGGAAGGTGAAGGCGAGCGCCCCGGCGGCGACCATACCGACGGGGACCGCGTACCAGGCGCGGTTGCGGCGCGGCCGCACGGTCTGCGGCGCCTTCCCGGTCAGGACCTGGACCTGGTGGATCTCGTTCATCAAGTGCTCCTTGAGCAGCCGTTGACGGTCGCCCGGCAGGACCGGTCCGTGCGGCTCGGGCAGCTGCGCACGCAGCTCCCCCGCAACCTTCTTCGCGTCGGCACTCATCGGTTCCCCTCCCTCTCGTTCGACCGGACCGCAGTGGCGCGGTCACTCCGGTACTGTCCGGCTGATCCAGGTAGTTCCGTGTTTATTGCGTTTTTCTCGATTCTCTTTATCTCGTCCTCGGTGAGGTCCCGCAGCCGCTTCCGGGCCCGGGAGAGCCGCGAGCGGACGGTCCCGACGGGGACACCGAGGGCGCGTGCGGCGTCCCGGTAGTCCAGGCCGTCCCAGACGCAGAGCAGGAACACCTCCCGCTCCTTGGGTCTCAGCCGCCCCAGGGCCGCCTGCGCGGCGGCAAGCCGGTCCGCGTCATGGATGCGGCCCACCAGTTCGTCGGCGAAGTCCGGCACGGCCGGTCTCGCCGGCATCCGGGTCAGTGCCGCGTCATGCCTGCGGGCGGCCCGGCGGGTGTTGCGCAGGACGTTGGTCGCGATGCCGAGCAGCCAGGGCTTCAGCTCCTCGTCCGACTCCCGCAGGGTCCCGCGCAGCCGCCACGCCTCCAGGAAGGTCAGCGATACGACGTCCTCCGCACCTGCCCAGTCACCGGTCGAGCGGACCACGTAGCGGAACACCGTCTGGGCGTAGTCGTCGAAAAGGCCGCCGAACGCGTCCGGGTCGCCTGCCCGTATCCGGGCTCTCAAGGAATGCTCCACATCAGGTCCTGTCCGCAGCGGGCGGCGAGTTCCTGTGACCTGCGCCACACCCGTATCGGGGCGCTGCGATGCTTGACCTTGACACCGTGTGAGGCCGTGCACTGGGAGACATCATGTTCACCATCGGAGACTTCGCCCGCCACGGGCGGGTGTCGGCCCGGATGCTGCGCCACTACGACGCGGTCGGGCTGCTGCACCCCGACCGTACCGACCCGGCGACCGGGTACCGCTACTACGGTGCGGCTCAGCTCGCCCGGCTCAACCGGATCATCGCCCTCAAGGATCTCGGCTTCACGCTCCAGCAGGTGCGGGCCGTCCTCGACGAGGAGGTGGGCCCACAGGAGCTGCGCGGGATGCTGCGGCTGCGGCGCTCGGAGCTGGAGGCGGCGATGGCCGCGGCGGCGGCACGGCTGGCCCAGGTCGAGGCGAGGCTCCGGTCGATCGAGAAGGAGGGACACATGTCTGCGGACGATGTCGTGATCAAGAGCGTTCCGGCGGTACGGGTCGCGGAGCTGACCGGCGTGGCCGGCGGCTACGAGCCGAAGGACATCACACCGGTGATCGGCCCGCTGTACGAGCGCCTGTTCCCGCTGCTGGGCGAGGCCGGGGTGAGCCCGACGGGCCCGGGGATCGCCCGATACGCGGACGTCCCGGAGGGTGGCGGCGCGGTCGTGGTGCACGCCGGGGTGACGGTGTCGGCCCCGGTGGGCCCGCTGGGCGACACGGGGGTCACGGTGGTCGAGCTGCCCGCGTTCGAGGCGGCGACCATCGTGCACCGGGGCTCGATGGACGCGATCCTGCCGACGGCCCAGACCCTGGCCCGGTGGATCGACGCCGGCGGCTACCGCTCGACGGGGTACGCGCGCGAGATCAGCCTGGAGTGCCCCGAGGACAGGGAGAAGTGGGTGACGGAGCTCCAGGAGCCGGTCACCCGCGCCTGACCTTCACCCCGGGGGGCGCCGGGACCGTCCGCCTGCGGAACGGCCCCGGCACCCGCCTGCCTCACGCCCCCGAGCCCGGTCCCGCCCACAGCCCGTCGGCCGTCAGTCCGAGCAGGTCGATCGCGTTGCGGCGCACGATGCGGTCCACGACATCCGCGTCCAGGTGCCCCATCTGCGCCTCGCCGACCTCACGGGACTTGGGCCAGGTGGAGTCGGAGTGCGGGTAGTCCGTCTCGTACAGGACGTTCCCCACGCCGATCGAGTCCAGGTTCTTCAGCCCGAAGGCGTCGTCGAAGAAGCAGCCGTAGATGTGCTCGGCGAACAGCTCCGACGGCGGCCGGTGGACCTTGTCGGCCACCCCGCCCCAGGCACGGTTCTCCTCCCACACCACGTCGGCCCGTTCCAGGATGTACGGAATCCAGCCGATCTGGCCCTCCGCGTACATGATCCGCAGGTTCGGGAAGCGCTCGAGCTTGCCGCTCATCAGCCAGTCGACCATCGAGAAGCAGCAGTTGGCGAAGGTGATGGTGGAGCCGACGGCCGGCGGTGCGTCGGCCGATGTGGACGGCATCCTCGAGGACGATCCGATGTGCATGGCGATCACCGTCCCCGTCTCGTCGCAGGCCCGGAAGAACGGATCCCATTCGTCCGCATGAATGGACGGCAGTCCCAGATGTGGAGGTATCTCGGAGAACGCCACCGCACGCACCCCGCGCGCCGCGTTGCGCCGCACCTCGTCGGCGGCGAGCTGCGCGTCCCAGAGCGGGATGAGGGTGAGCGGGATGAGCCGGCCGTGCGCGTCGGGCCCGCACCACTCCTCGACCATCCAGTCGTTGTACGCCCGCACCCCCAGCAGCCCCAGTTCGCGGTCCTTCGCCTCGGTGAAGGTCTGGCCGCAGAAACGGGGGAACGTCGGGAAGCAGAGCGCGGACTGGACGTGGTTGATGTCCATGTCGGCCAGCCGGTCCGGAACCGAGAACGAACCGGGACGCATCTGCTCGTACGTGATGACTTCGAGCTTGATCTCGTCCCTGTCGTAGCCGACGGAGGTGTCGAGCCGGGTGAGCGGGCGGTGCAGGTCCTCGTACACCCACCAGTCGCCGATCGGGCCGTCGTCCCCCTTCGCACCCATCACGGGTGCGAACTTGCCACCCAGGAACGTCATTTCCTTGAGCGGCGCCCGGACGATGCGCGGCCCGGAGTCCGCGTACTTGGACGGGAGCCGGTCCCGCCAGACATGAGCGGGCTCCACCGTGTGGTCGTCCACCGAGATGATCTTCGGGAAGGTCTCCATGCGTTCCACGGTAGCGTTGATCTGACGAACCGTCAGCTATCTGGGCGGGACCTCGTTCCACAATCGTTGTCGAAGGCTTGTGCAGAGAGTCATCCGCTGCTGACGCGTCCACCCTTCACAAGGCAGACTGTTGACGGCGATACCAACGGTATGGAGCAATCCGGATAGCCCTGCTGGAATCCGGACAAGCAGGGACCATGCCGGGCGGCGCAGGCAGGACAGGAGGCAGCAATGGGCCGTGACGACGGGCCACGGGTACGTGTTCCGGAGCAACGCGCCCCGGAGCGGCGGCCGGCGGAGGACGCCGTGCTGCACTTTTCCGTGCTCGGTCCGGTACGGGCCCGGCGGGGCGGCGAGACGCTGCCGTCCGGTTCGCCGCAGCAGCGCGCCCTGCTGACGGCGCTGCTGCTGCGCGGCGGGCACACCGCGACGGCCGCCGAGCTCATCGACGCCATCTGGGGCGACGACCCGCCCTCGCAGGCGCTGGCCGCCGTGCGTACGTACGCCTCCCGGCTGCGCAAGGTCCTGGGACCCGAGACCCTGGCCAGCGACTCCGGCGGCTACGCGATGCGGACCGGCCCGGACGCCGTCGACCTGACCGTGGCCCAGGAACTGGCGGCCGACGCGGAGAAGGCCCGCGCCTCGGGCGACCGCTGCGAGGCCAGGGTGCTGCTGAACAAGGCGCTCGGCCTGTGGGACGGCGAGGCACTGGCCTCCGTGCCCGGCCCGTACGCCGAGAACCAGCGCACCCGGCTGGAGGAGTGGCGGCTCCAGCTCACCGAGACCCGCCTCGACCTGGACCTGGAGGTCGGCTGCCACGCGGAGGCCGTCTCCGAACTCACCGCCCTCACCGCCGCGCACCCGCTGCGCGAACGGCTGCGCGAGCTCCTGATGGTGGCCCTGTACCGCAGCGGCCGCCAGGCCGAGGCCCTCGCCGTCTACGCCGACACCCGCCGGCTCCTCGCCGAGGAACTGGGCGTCGACCCGCGCCCCGAACTCGCCGCCCTCCAGCATCGCATCCTCCAGGCCGACGAGGAACTGGCCCGCCCCGCCGACGAGCCCGCCCCGGCCGGCACCCCGGTCCGCCCGGCCCAGCTCCCGGCCACCGTCCCCGACTTCACCGGCCGCAACGCCTTCGTCCGTGAACTGGGCACCCGCCTCGCCACCGCCGAGGGCTCCGTCATGGCCGTCTCCGCGCTGGCCGGCATCGGCGGCGTCGGCAAGACGACCCTCGCCGTCCATGTCGCCCACCAGGCCCGCAAGCACTTCCCGGACGGCCAGCTGTACGTCGACCTCCAGGGCGCGGGCTCCCGCGCCGCCGAGCCGGAGACGGTCCTCGGCGCGTTCCTGCGCGCCCTGGGCACGGCGGACTCGGCGATCCCCGACTCCCTCGACGAACGCGCCGCGCTCTACCGCTCCACGCTCGACGGCCGCCGCATCCTGGTCCTCCTGGACAACGCCCACGACGCGGCCCAGATCCGCCCGCTGCTCCCCGGTACGGAGGGCTGCGCGGCCCTGGTCACCAGCCGGGTCCGGATGGTCGACCTGGCCGGCGCGCACCTCGTCGACCTCGACGTGATGTCCCCCGAGGAGGCGCTCCAGCTCTTCACCCGCATCGTGGGCGATGAGCGCATCAACTCCGAGCGCGAGGCCGCCCTCGACGTGGTCGCCGCGTGCGGCTTCCTCCCCCTCGCCATCCGCATCGCCGCCTCCCGCCTGGCCGCCCGCCGCACCTGGACGGTCTCCGTCCTGGCCGCGAAACTCGCGGACGAGCGCCGCCGCCTGGACGAGCTCCAGGCGGGCGACCTCGCGGTGAAGGCCACCTTCGAACTCGGCTACGGCCAGCTGGAACCGGCCCAGGCCCGCGCCTTCCGCCTCCTGGGCCTCGCGGACGGCCCGGACATCTCCCTGGCGGCAGCGGCGGCCCTGCTCAACCTGGAGACGCACGCGGCGGAGGACCTCCTGGAGGCCCTGGTCGACACGTCCCTCGTGGAGTCGGCGGCCCCGGGCCGTTACCGGTACCACGACCTGGTGCGTCTCTACGCGCGTTCGTGCGCGGAGCGGGACGAGCGGCTTCCGGAGGAGCGGGAGTCGGCCTTGTCTCGGCTGCTGGACTTCTATCTGGCGACGGCTGCGGGGGTGTACGCGCTGGAGCGGCCGGGGGACCGAACCGTCAACCACCTGGAAGGCACGAATCATCCAGGATTGTCGTTCTCCGACCACGGCCAGGCTCTCGACTGGTTGTATTCGGAAGCGAGCCCCCTCCTGGCATGCGTCCAGCAGAGCAGTGCCGCCGGAACCATCCGGCGTGCGGTGGATCTCCTTCTCGCCTCAAAGGATCTCGCGGAATCGGGCGCCAACTCACGTCAGTTCGAATCGGTCGCCACCGTCGTACGGGATGCCGCGGCCCTCACTGGTGACGCCCGCTCCGAGGCAAGGGCACGCACGACACTCGCCCAGGTGCACAGCACTGCGGGCCGTTTCGACCAGGCAGAGGACGAAGCCCGGCGGGCCATGGCACTCGGGGCGTCGATCGACGACATCTGGACCCACTGCAACGCCCCGAACGAGCTCGCGATCATCGCCGGATACCGCAATCAGCTCGACGAGGCGGAAGTACTCCTCCAGCAGACCATCGCCGCGTTCCGGACCGACGACAACCAAGCAGGCGAAGCCAGCGCGCTGTGCAATCTGTCCCGTGTCCATCTGGCGATCGGGCGGACGGCAAGCGCCGTCGACCTCGCCGGCCAGGGAATCGACCTCTATGCCCGGCTGGGACTCACCCTGCGCCTGGCGAACGGCCGCTACGCCCTGGGACTCGCGCTGACGCGCGCAGGCCGGCAGAACGAGGCGGAGGGCCGCCTCTCCGAGGCGCTCTCCGTCTTCCGCGAGAGCCGCCAACGGCTGTGGGAGGGGATGACTCTCTTCAGGCTGGCCGAAGTGCATCTCGCTGCTCAGCGTCCGGCGCGGGCCGCCGAGTTCTCCGAACAGGCGCTGACGGTACTGCTTCACGTCGGCGGCGAGTGGCGTCGAGCCAATGTGCTGACCGTACTGGGGCAGGCCTTGGACGGCATAGGACAGGCGGATCGCGCGAAGGTCTGCTGGCGGGAAGCGCTGGGGGTCTTCGAGCAGTTGAAGGCTCCTGAGAGTGAGATCGTCCGCGGCCTGCTCGGCCATTCGGTCTCACCTCAGGGGCGCTGATCCTGCGTTCATCGTTCGTTTATCACCGCCCGGCAGTCTCGTACCTGTCGATGCGTCGCGTCGGGGGGCAGACGAGTCGACAGTGGAACCGCGCACTAAGGTGAACGGCTCTGAACAGCCCGTCCGGCAGCCCACGGGGGAGCAGCCGGACGGGCTTTGCCGACCATCCATGCATCCAGCAACGGAGTTCACAGCATGAGCGACGACAAGAAGATCCAGGTGCCCACACCGAAGTCCGGCGCCACGGGCGGCGTCAAGCCTGCGGACAGCCACATGACGGACGAACCCGAGATCAAGCCGCTGGACAGCCACATGACCACCGAGCCCAAGGTCAAGCCGCTGGACAGCCACATGACCACCGAGCCCGAGATCAAGCCGCTGGACAGCCACATGACCGGCGCAGATCCACGCTGAGCCACGCGACGGGGGCGCGGGGGTAAGGGGGGCACGGGGGATACGGGGGATACGGGGGATACGGGGGATACGGGGGTAGGGGGAGCGGCCGCGGCGGCGCGGAGGGGGAGCCGTCGCGGCCGCTGCACGTCCGTGTCCGGAAGGGCAACTCGGCAGGATTCCCACGTGTCCTGATGTGACACCGCAGCAAGCAAGGAGAGGGGCCCGAGCCACCCGGCTCGGGCCCCTCTCCCGTACCCCTGCAACCCGCGGACCTGAATCCCCGCCCCGCACAGCTTGCCCATGCCGTCCTCGTCCGAGGTGAACACCACCACCCGGCCCCTGCAAGATCAGGCAGCCCCTCTGGGACTGGGCGATGTCGGGCGTAGTGGTCGAACCCGTCCGCTGCCGCCCCGCGATCACCGGGAGGGCCGCGTCGATGGCGTACTTGTGGCCGTGCAGGCCGGTGGACCGCAGCAGGCGGATCGCCTCGTCGGCGATGTCCTTGGTGACCTCACCCCATGGAGTGACTATCGGCGCCCCCTACCCCCGCCCCCGCAGCTCCCCCTTCACCACCTTGCCGCTCGCGTTGCGCGGGAGCTCCGTCACGAACTCCACCGCCCTCGGCACCTTGTAGTTCGCCATCTCGCGCCGGGACCAGGCGATCAGGTCGTCCGCCGTCACCGTCGCGCCCGGCCGGCGTACCGCGTAGGCCTTGCCGACCTCGCCGAGGCGGGGATCGGGGATGCCGATCACCGCGACGTCGGCCACGTCCGGGTGCAGGCCGAGGAGCTGTTCGATCTCCGCGGGGTAGGCGTTGAAGCCGCCGACGATGAACATGTCCTTGATCCGGTCCGTGATCCGGAGGTTGCCGTCCTCGTCGAGGATGCCCACGTCACCGGTGTGCAGCCAGCCGTCCGAGGTGATCGTGGCGGCCGTGGTCTCCGGATCCTCGAAGTAGCCGCTCATCACGTTGAAGCCGCGGACCATGATCTCGCCCTGGGTGCCGGGGGCGGCCAGGACGCGGAGTTCCGTGCCGGGGATCGCCCGGCCCGAGGTGGAGGCGATCACCTCCGCCGGGTCGCCGCGGCGGCACATCGTGACGATGCCGCTCGCCTCGGAGAGGCCGTAGGCGGTCAGGACCGTGGCGATGCCCAGTTCGGTGCGCAGGCGGTTCACCAGCTGGAGGGGGACGACCGCCGCGCCCGTCACGACGAGGCGGAGGGCGGAGAGGTCGTGGGTGGTGCGGGCCGGGTGGTCCAGGAGGGACTGGTGGAGGGTGGGCGGGCCGGGCAGGACCGAGATGCGTTCGGCGGCGATGTTGGCGAGGACCGTGTCCACGTTGAAGACCGGCTGCGGGACCATCGTCGCGCCCCGCATCAGGCAGGCGATGATGCCCGCCTTGTAGCCGAAGGTGTGGAAGAACGGGTTCACGATGAGGTAGCGGTCGCCCTCGCGCAGGCCCGCCAGCTCGCTCCAGATCGCGTAGCAGCGCAGGGTCTGGGTGTGGCTGATGACCGCGCCCTTGGGACGGCCCGTGGTGCCCGAGGTGTAGATGATGTCGGAGGGGGCGGCGGCGGGAATGGCGTCGGCCCGTATCCGTACCTGCTCGGCGGATATCGGATCCCCCGACGCCAGGAAGTCCTTCCAGGTGACGTAGTCGTCGGGGGCGGAGTCGGCGAGCACCACCACCTTCTCCAGGTGCGGGAGTTCGGCCTCCGCGCGGCGCAGCGACGCCACGTACGACGTACCGAGGAAGGTGCCCGTGATGAAGAGCAGCTTCGCGCGGCTCTGTTCCAGGACGTACGCCGCCTCCGTGCCCTTGAAGCGTGTGTTGAGCGGGACCAGGACCGCGCCGGCCGTCACCGCCCCGAGCGCGGAGACGATCCAGTCCAGGGTGTTGGGCGCCCAGACCGCGACCCGGTCCCCCGCCTCCACCCCCGAGGCCATGCACGCGGCGGCGGCCCGCTCCACGCGTTCGCCGAGTTCGGTGTACGTGAGGCGGGTGCGGCCCTCGACCACCGCCTCCCGGTCGCCGTACCGTACGGCTGCCGCCCGTACCAGATTCGGGACGGTGGACCATTCCTCGTCGCCGCGCATCTCGTGCCCTCCCACCGAACGGAACCGCAGTAGCTGACTATCCGTCAGATTAGCTGTAGCCTCCTCCGCTGTCAGCAGTCACGACGGCCTCGGAGGTGGCGGTGGCGACGCTCAAGGACAACGTAGCGATAGCCGGTATAGGACAGACAAAGTTCGCTAAGAACCTGGTCGAGCCCGAGAAGACCCTGGCCTGCCGGGCCATCGTCGCGGCGCTCGACGACGCGGGTATCGCCGCGTCGGAGGTGGACGCGTTCGCCTCGTACACGATGGAGGAGACCGACGAGGTCGAGGTCGCCAAGTCGATCGGGGCCGGCGACGTTACCTTCTTCAGCAAGGTGGGGTTCGGGGGCGGCGGCTCCTGCGCGACGATCGCGCACCTGGCCGCCGCGATCGCCACCGGGCAGGCGAGCGTCGGGGTCGCCTGGCGGTCGCGCAAGCGGGGATCGGGGCCGCGGCCCTGGAAGAACACCGCCGTGCAGCTGCCCACCCCCGCGCAGTGGACCCGGCCCTACGGGCTGCTGCGGCCCGCCGACGAGATCGGGATGCTGGCGCGGCGGTACATGCACGAGTACGGGGCGACCCGCGACCACCTGTTCAACGTCGCGCTCGCCTGCCGCAACCGGGCCAACCAGAACCCGGACGCCGTGATGTACGAACGGCCGCTGACCCGCGACATGTATATGACCTCGCGCTGGATCAGCGAGCCGCTCTGCCTCTTCGACAACTGCCTGGAGACGGACGGGGCGCTGGCCTGCGTCATCGTCTCCGCCGAACGGGCCCGCGACTGCCGGCAGAAGCCCGTCTACGTCCACTCCGTCGCCCAGGGGCTGCCCGCCCAGCACCACGGGATGGTCAACTACTGGAACGACGACCCGCTCACCGGACCGGCCTGGGCCGCCGCCCGACAGCTTTGGAAGCAGGCCGACTTCGGGCCCGAGGACGTCGATGTGGCCCAGATCTACGACGCGTTCACCCCGCTCATCCCGCTCTCCCTGGAGGGGTACGGCTTCTGCGGGCGCGGCGAGGGCGCCGCGTTCACCGAGGGCGGGGCGCTGGAGAGCGGGGGGCGGCTGCCGATCAACACCGGCGGCGGCGGGCTCAGCGAGGGGTACGTGCACGGCTTCAACCTCATCAACGAGGGCGTGAAGCAGCTGCGCGGCATCTCCACCGCCCAGGTTCCCGACGCCTCGACCTGCCTGGTCACCGCCGGCGAGGGCGTCCCCACGTCCGCCGTACTGCTGAGGAGTTGACATGGACTCGATGCTGCTGCCCGTCGTCGACGAGGACGGCGCCCCCTTCTGGGAGTACGCGGCGCGCGGAGAACTGCGCGTCCAGGCGTGCACCGGCCCGGACTGCGGGCGGCTCCGCTTCCCGCCCCGCCCGTGCTGCCCGCACTGCCAGTCGTTCGAGAGCGAGTGGCGGCTGATGAGCGGTCGCGGCCGCATCTGGTCGTACGTGCTGCCGCATCCGCCCCTCCTCCCCGCCTACGCCGCCCAGGCCCCGTACAACGCCGTCGTGGTCGAACTGGCCGACGCCCCGGAGATCCGGCTGGTCGGCAATGTGGTCAGCGGCCCCGACGCTCCCCTGAATTCCGTCGATCCGGCACGGCTGCGGATCGGGGCGGCGGTGAAGGCGCTCTACTGCCCCGTCACCCCCGAAGTGACCCTGGTCCGCTGGCTGCTGGAACGGTGACCGGCGATGGCGCTGCGCACGGAGACGGACAAGGAGACCGGGGTGGCCCTGATCACCCTGGACCGTCCCGAGAAACACAACGCGATCGATCTCGCCACGGCCGGTGAACTGACCGCCGCCTGGCGGGCGTTCCGGTACGACGACGAGGTGCGGGCGGTCGTCGTCACCGGGGCGGGCGGCCGGGCGTTCTGCACCGGGATCGACCGGGGCGTCGACGTCCCGCAGCCCTCGTCCCCGTACACGATCGACGATCCGCTCATCGCGATCGGGCCGAAGGCCAACGACCTGTGGAAGCCGGTGATCGCGGCCGTGGAGGGGATGGCCTGCGGCGGGGCGTTCTATCTGCTGGGCGAGGCCGAGTTCGTCATCGCGTCCGAGGAGGCGACGTTCTTCGACCCGCACACCACGTACGGCATGGTCAGCGCGTACGAGGCGATCTCCATGGCGCAGCGGATGCCGTTCGGCGAGGTCGCCCGGATGTCCCTGATGGGCACGGCCGAGCGGGTCACGGCCCGCAGGGCGTACGAGACCGGGCTGGTCAGCGAGGTCACCCCGCCCGGCGCCGCGGTGGAGGCGGCGCTGCGGGCGGCGGCTGTCATCGCCTCGTACCCGACCGCCGCGGTGCAGGGGACGGTACGCGCCGTCTGGTCCGCCAAGGAGGCCGCGAGGGCGCAGGCGATGGCCCATGCCCCGCACCTGATCGCGCTCGGGAACCTGGCGCCGGAGCAGCAGGCGGAGCTGTTCAGGGGGCGGGGCGGGGGCGGCGGGTTCCGGCTGCGGTGAAGGCCGGACGGGAAGGGCCCGGGGCCGGGGTCGGGGTCGGGGTCGGTCAGTAGCTGAGCTCGGCGGTGACCGTGCACTTCTTCACGCGGGACACCCTGCTCGGGCTGGCCATCCGGACGGACACCGTCTTCGTGTCGCCGCCGTCAGCCTCCACGGTGGCGACACCGGTGTCGACGGTGTTGCCGACCGCGTCGAGGAACTCCACGTCGACCTCGTACGTGTGGCTGCCGAGCGCGCTCGCGTTGAGCTGCACGGTGGAGGCGGTGACGGCCTTGCGCTTGCCCTTGCGGGGTGTCACGCAGCGCACGACGTACGCCTGGGGCCCGTCCGTCGCGGTGGGGGTCGGGGTCCCGTACGTGGAACCGGAGGAGCTGCCCGACGAGCTGTAGTCGTCATCGTCGTAGTCGTTGTCGTGGTACGTGCCGTTGCTCTTCTTCGAGTTGGAGCACCCGCCACCGCTGCTGCTGCTGGACTTCCGGCTCTTGCCGCTCTTGCCGCCGTGGCTGGAGCTGGAGAAGCCGGTGAGCGCGAGTACCACCGCCACCAGGACCACCGTCAGTTTTATGTGCTGCCGCATCATCGATGCCGCCCCCGTTGTGTTGTGTCTCGTGTGTACCGCGGGCCGTCCCGGCTGCCGGGTGACCGCGCGACACCGTAACGCACAGCATGGCCGGTTCCCACGGGCGGCCCGGTCATGACCCTGTCACGGTCTCGTCATCGTCTGGTGGCGTGGTCCGGACCTCCGGCGTAGCGTCGGAGCGAGAGCGGTGATGATGCGCGCCGCCGGCCGGCGGCGCCTCTCGCGCCCGCAGGAGGTCCGGAGATGATCCGAAACGTCCTCGGCTCGATCGTCGCTCTCGCAGGAGCGGCGGCCGCCGTGCTGAGCCCCTTCCGTAACTGGTACGACGGCCGCCTCGGGCGGTACTACCGGATCGACGACCTGTTCAACGGCGTCACGGGGACGCGTCCCGGCCTGTTCGGTTCGATCCTGCTGCCCTTTGTCTTCGCCGCGGTCGTGACGGTCGTCGGCGTGGTGCTGCGGTCCCGGCTGCTGGTCGCCCTCGCGGGTGTGGTGGTGCTCGGGTTCACGGTGCTGTGGATGGTGCGTCAGGGGCAGGCGGCGGGAAGCCTGGCGATCGCGGCCGACGGTTCCGGGCTCCAGCAGGGGGTGGCCGGCGCGGCGGGCGGCGGGGTGCTGCTTCTGCTGGGGGCGGCGCTGATGTCGGGGCGGCGAGGTCACCGCGGGCCGCTGGAGCGGCCGTTCACCCCGCCCGGGTCGGCGGATCCCGACACGTGGCCGCCCACGCGGGAGCCGGGCCCCTCGGTGCAGACCAGCCCGTGGCCGGAGCCGGAGGCGGACCCGTACGTGGGGCCTGCGCCGGGTTCGTCGCCGGGTTCGCCGTCCGGTTCGCCGCGCGACACGGAGCCGACCGCGACGTACCCGGTCCAGGACGCCCCGGACCGCCCGGACCGCCCGGACCGCCCGGGGCCGCATTCCAGCCCGTCCGGCGATTGAGGACGAAGCGGCGACCGGGCGCGCCCGCAACCCTTCGCACCGGCCACCACCTCACCGGTTCCGTCCTCAAGCGCCGGACGGGCTGGAATGAGCGCCAGGGCCACCGCCTCACCGGTTCCGTCCTCAAGCGCCGGACGGGCTGGAATGGGCGCCAGGCCCTACAAGCGCCGGACGGGCCGGAGGGGCGCGCAGAGCCCGGGCCGGGAAGGGCTACGCGCGGGCCCTGTTGCCCGTGCCCGTGCCCTTCAGCGCGTCCAGCGCGTACACGCAGCGGTCCTTGCTGCACGCGTAGACCACGCCGCCCTGAGCCACCGGCGAACCCGTGATCTCGCCGCCCGTGGCGAGCTTCCAGCGGAGCTGGCCGCCCGCCGCGTCCAGCGTGTACAGGACGTGGTCGGCGGAGCCGAAGTGGACGCGGCCGTCGGCGACGACGGGAGCGCCCACCACCTCACCACCCGCGGCGAACCGCCACTTCGGGGTGCCCGTGACCGCGTCCAGTGTGTAGAGCGCACTGCCGCTGCCGACGTGCACGTTCCCCGCGGCCACCAGCACCGGCTCGATCGACTGGCGGGACTCCGTGGCGATGCGCCAGCGGTCCTTGCCGGTCGAGGCGTCCAGCGCGTACACCGTGCCGAGGTAGTCCGCGAGGTACACCCCGCCGCCGGTGACCGCCGGGCCGGGCGCGAAGGCGGGCGGCGAGAGGAACACCGCCGGTGACTCGAAGTGCCAGCGCACATGGCCGGAGGCGATGTCCACCGCGAGGACCCGGGTCCCGGCGGAGACGTACACATAGCCGTCCGGCGCCGGGGTCACCCGGACCGGCACCCCTCCGCAGGAGGCCGCGTCGCCGACCGGGTAGGACCAGCGCTCGGTGCCGGTGCGGGCGTCGACGGCCCGCAGCCGGGCGTCCTGCCAGAAGTAGACCGTGCCGTCGTGGACGGACGGCCCGGCCTCCGGCGTCTCGAAGTCCGTCTGCGCGCCGGTGATGTCCCAGAGCTTCTCGCCGGTGGACGCCTCCCACGCCTGGATGCCGCCGCCCCGGGTCCCGGTGACGACCGTGCCGCGGTCGGCCTTGAGCGAGTACACCCACGCATCGGTCTGCAGCCGCCACCGCTCGCTGCCGGTGACCGCGTCCAGGGCGTAGAGCGACGGGCCGTCGGAGGCGTGGATGCGGCCGCCGTCCACGGCCATCGCCCAGGCCACGTCCCGGGTCTTGAACTGGCGCCGCCCGTTGCCGATGTCCAGCGCGTGCACCTCGAAGGACGTGACGTAGAGCAGGTCGCCGACGACGACCGGGGTGCCCCACACATCGTTCGACATGCGGAACCGCCAGGGCCGCCAGCGCTCCGGCCCCGGCGGCGCGCTCTCGGGCGGGTGCGCCGGAGCGGGTACGGGGGCGGCCGGGGCGGTGACGGCGATGCCGTTGACCCCCGAGGGCGGGCGCACCCAGCCGGTCGCCGTACCGGCGTCACCGGCGGCCGCCGAGGCGCGTACGTCCTGGGCGCGCGGCCCCGGACCGATCGGCACCTGCACACCGGACAGCCGGACGGGACCGCCCGCGTCGGGTACCCGGGCGGGCGGAGCGGGCGGGGGGCGCAGATCGGCGCCGCTGCGCCACGCGCTGTCCCGGTCGGTGCCCGGCGGCTGCTGGGGCGCGGGCGGCACCGGCGCGGGAGCGGCCGGGGTCGCGGCGGCGACCGCACGTCCGCCGCCGCGCCGCTGCTCGATCATCGCGGTGGCGTCGGCGGGCAGCCAGGCGGACGCCGTACCGCTGTCGTCGCCGCCGGAGGCGAAGAGGTGCGGGGCGAGCTGGGCCTGAAGTTCGGCGGGGGTGGGCCGCATCGACGCGTCCATCTGCATGCAGGACTCGATCAGCGGCCGCAGGTCGTCGGGCAGCCCGCTGACGTCGGGGCCCTCGCGCAGCAGCATGAAGACCGTCTCGACCGGGTTGGCCCCGTGGAACGGCGCATGGCCGGTCGCGGCGAAGACGAGCGTCGAGCCGAGCGAGAAGATGTCGCTGGCGCCCGTGACGCTGCGCGAGTCCCGCGCCTGCTCGGGCGACATGTACGCGGGCGTGCCGACGGCGACGTTCGTCATGGTGAGCCGGGTGTTGGAGACACCGGACGCGATCCCGAAGTCGATCACCCGGGGGCCGTCCTCGACCACGAGCACGTTCGACGGCTTCATGTCGCGGTGGACGAGCTTGGCCCCGTGGATGGACTGGAGCGCCTCCGCGATGCCCGCCGCCAGCCAGCGCACCGCCTGGGTCGGCATCGGCCCGCACTCATTGACTATTTCCTCGAGCGAGGGAGCCGGCACATAGGCGGTGGCGAGCCAGGGCACGGCGGCGCGCGGGTCGGCGTCCACCACAGCGGCCGTGTAGAAGCCGCTCACGGCGCGGGCGGCCTCCACCTCGCGCGTGAAGCGGACCCGGAACAGCTGGTCCTCGGCCAGTTCCGTACGCACCGTCTTGATCGCCACCCGCCGGCCCGACGCCGACCGGGCGAGATAGACCAGCCCCATGCCGCCGGCCCCGAGCCGTCCCAGCACCTCGAACGGGCCGATCCGCCTCGGGTCGTGCTGCGTCAGCTGCTCCACCACTTGCCTGCCACCTCCCCGTACGGACCTCCGTGAGGAGAGGTCCGCGAAAAACCCGCCGTGTGCAGCGTCTCATCACTGGGCACCACCCGGCGGTGCGCACCCCGATTGTTCCTGGCCGAGCCCCGGGTTGCGAACCCGGGGGCGGATCGGGGTGTCCCGGGCCACTCCGGGCCGTATCAGGACACCGGCGGCTGAAGTACGGCGAACACGGCGCCCTGGTCGTCCTGGAGGACCGCCATCCGCCCGTACGGGATGTCGAAGGGCGGCGCGGAGACCCGGCCGCCGAGCCGTCCGACGGCCTCGGCCGTCGCATCGCAGTCCGCGACGGCGAAGTAGCTCAGGAAGTAGCTGGGCATCTCGGCGGGGAACGCGTCGGTGATGACGCTGCGGCCGCCGACCGCGGTGTCGGGGCCGGGTTCGGTGCCGGCGGGGGACCACATGCGGAAGTCGGAGCCGGCCTCGTCCGGGCCGGCGGAGCGGAAGCCGAAGACCTCCTCGTAGAAGGCGTCGACCTTGTCCTTCTGCCGGGTGTAGACCTCGGTCCAGCAGAAGGAGCCCGGCTCGTTCTGCTTCTGGAATCCCTTGCGTTCACCCGCCTGCCAGAGGCCGAAGACCGCACCGCCGGGGTCGGCGGCCTGGGCGAGCACCCCGGACCGGCCGGCCCGCACCGGGTCGGTGATCACCTGGCCGCCGGCCGCGCGGATCCGGGCGACGGTCGCGGTGATGTCGTCGGTGGCGAAGTAGACGCCCCAGGCGGTCGGCATGCGGCCGTCCTGCTTGGCGGCGAGCGCGGCCACGAGCTTTCCGTCGCTGAGGGCGTCGGCGTAGGGCCCGTCGCCCGCCCGGAAGGTCCAGCCGAAGAGCTCACCGTAGAAGCGCTTGCCCGCCTCGAGGTCGGAGAGCTGCACATCCACCCAGCACGGCGCGGACTGCGCGAATGCGGCCATGGGCCCGGATCCTTCCGTAGCGGTGACGCTCACTCGACGGTGACGCTCATCGATGGCGACGCTCAATCGCCGACGACGCCCGTCGATGGTGACGCTCATCACACCCAACGTAGCCGGGGGTCGCGCCGCACGCGCCCCGACCGTTCCGATGCGAACACATTTTCGATTCAGGGGTGCACGGGCCACGTCGTCACGGAAAGTTATCCACGGAAGTTGTCCACAGGCTGTTGATAACACTAATCAACCTGTGGGGAACCCGTGGGAACGCATCGGGCGCATCACCCGAAACCCACCCACTCCCCCCACCGCACCTGAGGCACTCCCCATTTGCAGTCGGCCGAATCGCGCTCCGATCACCCGTCGGTAAGCTGACGGCATGACAGGACAAGTACGCACCGTCGACGGCCGCGTGGCCGGTCGACGCGGACAGGCGACGCGGCAGAAGCTGCTCGACTGCCTCAGCGAGATGCTCAGCTCCTCGCCGTACCGGGACGTCAAAGTCATCGACGTCGCCCGGAAGGCGGGGACTTCACCCGCGACCTTCTACCAGTATTTCCCCGACGTCGAGGGCGCCGTCCTCGAAATCGCCGAAGAGATGGCCAAGGAGGGCGCCGGACTGACCGAACTGGTCGCCGGACGCTCCTGGGTCGGCAAGTCGGGATGGCAGACCGCCGAGGAACTCGTCGAGGGATTCCTCGACTTCTGGCGGCGCAACGACGCGATCCTTCGCGTGGTCGACCTCGGTGCGGCCGAGGGCGACAAGCGGTTCTACAAGATCCGCATGAAGATCCTCAACTCCGTCACCAACTCCCTTACGGATTCGGTGAAGGAGCTCCAGGCCAAGGGCAAGGTCGATAAGGACGTCAGCGCCGCGGCGATGGCGGGCTCCCTGGTGGCGATGCTGGCCGCGGTCGCCTCGCACCAGAAGGGCTTCACCACCTGGGGCGTCAAGCAGTCCGAACTCAAGCCGAACCTCGCGCTGTTGGTGCATCTGGGCATCACCGGCAAGAAGCCGACGAAGTAGCGCCCGCGCCGGACCCCCTCGTACTGGGTGACACGCGGTGATCCCGGGTGCCCCAGGTCCTGTCTCACCGACGGCGGACCACGCATGTGGTCCGCCGTCGGCGTGCCCGGACGGGACACGGCCTCCCGTCACGCGGGAACGTCGCGCCGCTCCAGCCGGAACAGCCGGATCTCCCGGTCGATCCGGGCCTGGTACGCGGCATAGGGCGGCCAGAACTTCAGCGCCGTATCCCACACCCCGGCCCGTTCCTCCCCCGCCAGCAGCCGTGCCCGTACGGGAATGTCGCGGCCCTTCCAGTTGATGACGGCCGCCTCCGGATGCGCCAGCAGGTTCGCCGTCCAGGCCGGATGCCCCGGACGGCCGAAGTTGCTGCCGACCAGGATCCAGCTGTCCTGCCCGCCCTCACCCGGCTCCGGCATACAGGCCAGTGGGGTGGTCCGCGGCTGCCCGCTGCGCGCCCCCGGCACGGTCATCACCACCCCCGGCAGCATCTGCGCGCTGAGCAGCACCCGGCCGCGGGTGAGCCGGTGGACCGTGCGGTCCATGGCGGGCACGACATGGGGGGCGATCCGGGCGAAGACCCGGGTGGAGGAGACCTTCTGGACGAGACGGACGCCTGCCGCGGCCATCAGACCGCCACCTGTTCGGCCGGTGCCGGGCCGTCCGGGCCCCGGCCGTCCCGGCCCAGCGCGCCCTGCTCGGGACGCCCGAACAGCCCTGCCCGCTGCGCCGCGTGATCGCGGAGCCCGTGGACGGGGCCGAGGAGCAGTTCGTCGGCGGTGGCCCGCTCGAAGTACAGATGGGCCTCGCGCTCCCAGGTGAAGCCGACGCCCCCGTGCAGCTGCACCGCCTCGGCGGTGGTGATCCGCAGCGCCTCCAGGGCCTGGGCGAGGGCGAGCCCCCCGGCCTCCGAGCCCCAGGCGGCGTAGTACGCGGCGGAGCGGGCCGACTCCACCTGGACGTACAGATCCGCCAGGCGGTGCTTCACGGCCTGGAACGATCCGGCCGCCCGGCCGAACCGCTCGCGCTCCCCCACGTAGGCGACCGTCCGCTCCAGCGCGCTCGCCGCCGCACCCACCGCCTCGGCGGCGAGCACCGCGGCCGCCGTGCGCCCGGTCGCGGCCAGGGCCTGGGTGACGTCCACGGTGTCGTCGGCGCCGAGGAGTTCGGCCCCGGTGTCGCGCAGCTGGACCCGGGCGAGCGGCCGGGTGCCGTCCGGTGAGGTCTGCCGGGTGCGGACGAGTCCGGCGGGCGGCTGCGGCCCGTCCGTCCGGACCAGGAACAGCAGGGTGCGGCTGCGCGGGAAGCCGCCCGTGTGGGCGGCGACCAGCAGCAGTCCGGCGCTGTGCCCGTCCAGCACCTGGTCGGCCTCCCCGTACAGCCGCCACCCGTCGTCGCCGCCGGCCGGCCGGGCCTGCACACCGCCCGCCCGGCCGCCGCCCGCCCAGGCGCCGCCGGTGGGATCGCCGGTGAGGCCGAGGGCGGTGGCGAGCGAGCCGCCGGGGACGGCCAGGGCTGCGGTGAGTTCGCCCGCCGCGACGGACGGCAGCAGCGCGGCGCGCTGCTCCTCGGTGCCGAGGGCGAGGATCAGGGGTGTGGCGAGTACGGCGGTGGCGAGCAGCGGTGACGGCAGCAGCACACGGCCGGTCTCCTCCAGGGCGACGGCGAGTTCGACCGGGCCGCGGCCGAGCCCTCCGTACTCCTTCGGGAGGGCGAGGCCGGGCAGCCCGAGGTCCCGGGCGAGCCGGCGCCACAGCTCCGCGTCGTATCCGTCCTGCGTGTGCACGGCGCTCCCGGCGTCGCCGGGTCCGCTGCGGCCGGCCAGTAGTTCGCGCAGGGTGCGGCGGAACTCGTCCTGTTCCGCGGTGAAGGCGGCATCCATCGTCGGGCTCCTTCCCCTCAGAGGCCGACGGCCTCTGAACTGACGGGCCGTCATGCTAGGGGCGAACCAGCGAGATTCCCAGAGCCGCGCACCGTGACGAACCCCCGGGATCCGATCTCCGCGCACCGGTCCGCCCTCCCATTATCTGATGTACCGTCAGATTCATGTCTGCCACGCCTTCCTCCCGCCGCAAGGTCGCCGTCGTCGGCATATCCCTCGCCGACTGCGGACGCGTCGACACGGCGACGCCGTACGCCCTGCACGCCCAGGCCGCCCGGCGCGCGCTCGCCGACTCGGGGCTGGACCGCTCGGTCGTCGACGGATTCGCCTCCGCCGGACTCGGCACGCTCGCACCGGTCGAGGTGGCCGAGTACCTGGGGCTGAAGCCCACCTGGGTGGACTCCACCTCGGTCGGCGGATCGACCTGGGAGGTGATGGCGGCCCACGCGGCGGACGCCATCGCGGCGGGCCGCGCCAACGCCGTACTGCTGGTGTACGGGTCGACGGCCCGTGCGGACATCAAGGCGGGCCGCCGCACATCCAACCTGTCCTTCGGGGCCCGCGGCCCGCTCCAGTTCGAGGTGCCGTACGGGCACTCGCTGATCGCCAAGTACGCGATGGCCGCCCGCCGCCACATGCACGAGTACGGCACCACGCTGGAGCAGCTCGCCGAGGTGGCGGTGCAGGCCCGCGCGAACGCGGCGGCCAACCCGGACGCGATGTTCCGTGACCCCATAACGGTCGACGAGGTCCTGTCGGGCCCGATGATCGCCGACCCGTTCACCAAGCTGCACTGCTGCATCCGCAGCGACGGCGGCTGCGCGGTGCTGCTGGCGGCCGAGGAGTACGTACCGGACACGGCGAAGGCCCCCGTCTGGATCCTCGGCACCGGCGAGCACGTCTCGCACTCCACCATGTCGGAGTGGGAGGACTTCACGGTCTCCCCCGCCGCCGTCTCGGGCCGCCTCGCCTTCGAGCGGGCGGGGGTGCGGCCGGAGGACATCGACCTGGCCGAGATCTACGACGCGTTCACCTATATGACGCTGGTGACGCTGGAGGACCTGGGCTTCTGCGCGAAGGGCGAGGGCGGCGCGTTCGTGGAGAAGGGCCGCACGGGCCTCACGGGCGAACTCCCGGTCAACACGGACGGCGGCGGCCTGTCCGCCTGCCACCCCGGAATGCGCGGGCTGTTCCTGCTGGTGGAGGCGGTACGCCAACTGCGCGGCGAGGCGGGCGCCCGCCAGGTGCGCAAGGCGGGGGGCCGGCTGCCGGAACTGGCGGTGGCATCCGGAACGGGCGGCTGGTTCTGCTCATCGGGAACGGTGGTGCTGGGGCGGGGGTAAGGGGGCGGGGGCTCCAGCACCCTCGGCCCACGCTCACACGGCGACCACCGTGAGCACACCTTCCAGCCCTTTGAAATCGTCCGCGTTACGGGTGAAGAGCGGCAGATCCCTGACCGAGGCAATGGAAGCGATCATCAAGTCCATGCGCCGGGGTTGAGGGTTGCGGCCGGTTGCGACGACGAGCGACACCATGCTTCCGTAACGAGCAGCCGCGTCCCCGTCGAAGGGAAGTGGTTCGAAGTCAGCCACGGCTGCCCCCAGTTTCTCCATCCGGGCCGCTCGCCCAGCCGGATCCTTGGCCATCGCCACACCCTGCTGGAGCTCAGCCATCGTGACGGCGGTAAGCACCGGAAAGGAAGGAAGATCCTCGGCGCGCAGCAGGTCGAGGTCGATGTACGTACAGGTATCGAGGACCCCCGCACGGTAGCGCTCAGCCACGCCCGCGCTCCCAAGGATCGTCGTCGCCGGCCTGGTCATCATCGCCGAAGAGCTCGTCTGCTTCGCGACGCATCAACGCGCCGTCCACCCGGGGAAGCCGCCTGTGCCGGGCCACCAGCTCCTCCGCGCTCAGGCTCCGTTTGCGCGTGAGTGGCCGTAGCTCCGCTACCTCTATCCCGTTACGCGTGATGTGGAAGATCTCGCCCTCCTCCACGGCATTCATGACATCTGCGGACCGATTCCGGAATTCCCGTTGCGTAATGGTCTTCATACGACCAGCGTAGCCCCCCGTGTCTCAGCGTGCTACGGCAATCCTTCTCGACTGCCGGCCCGGCAGCCTTGCCGCGTGGGGCGGCGGTCGGACGGGGCGGCGCTTGCCGACGGGATCACGAAGCAGGCCACTGCGGCAAGGACTTCCACGCACGCCGCGAGCGCCAACGCGCCTGGAAGAGACCACATCACGACCGGTCCGCAAACCGCTGCCCCCAAGGCGAAACCGGTGATCTTCAAGCTGGCGCCCGTGGTGAAGATCTGGCCCCTCAGGTGGTCTGGAGCCTCACGATGACGAACGGCGAACAGGGCGGTCAGCTGGGGTCCCTCACCAACCCCCACCACGAGTACGGCCACGATGAGCACGACAGGTTGCTGCCACGTCGCCAAGGCCAGCCCGGCAGCTTGCACAAGGGCACTGGCCCGGATGATCGCACCGGGGGCGACTGAACCCGGAAACCGGGCGAGTACAGCATTGGCCGCCAAGGCGGAGACCGCCACGCAGGAGAGCAGCACCGCACCGCTGCCGGCGCCGCCCAGGACCCGCTCACCGAGGAGCGGGATGCACGCCATCAGCATTCCCTGGGCGATGCAGGAGGCAACCGAAGTGAGGGTTGCGCGGGCCAGTGCCGGCCTTCCGGCGATGACCCGCACTCCGGCAGCGAGGTCGCCGATCACCGAAGTCGGCCGAGCCACCTGCACCTGACCGGGACGGGCGGGCAGCATCCAGGCGGCGGGCAGCGCCAGGACGATGAGCGCCAAGGAGACCACCACGGCCGTCGGCGCTCCCAGCACCGCCGCCACACCGCCGGCGAGAGCCGGACCGGCCAGACTCGCCACTCCGAACGTCATGGCATCGAGCGCGTTCGCCCGGGGCAGGCGATCGCCCGGCACCACACGCGGAAGCTGGGCCGTCCAACCGCCCGACAGGGCCGGCCCCGGCATCCCCGTCAGCACGGCGATCGACAGGGTGACCGCGAACGGCAACCGGCCCAGCCCGATGAGAACCGCCCCCAGCCCCACCGCGTACAGGACGAGGGCCCCGGCCAGCAGGCGTCCCGGCCGTCCTGCCCTGTCGAGGAGTGCCCCCAGCACCGGGCCCCCCACCGCAGCGGAGATCGTGATGCCCGCAAGCAGCGACGACGCCTCGACGGCCGATCCGGCCATAGCGAACCCTGCCAGCATCAGCGCCGGCCCTGACATCTCGTCCCCCGAACGGGCAGCCACCGCTCCGGCGAGATACAAGCGAAGTGAGTAACGCTCTCCCATCAGCAAGACGTTACGCAGGTAACTCAAAACTCAACAAGATGCGTTACATTCCGCAGGTGTCCTTCAACAGTGACGACTGGTCCACCCGGCACTCCGTACTCACCACGGCTCGGCGCACGGCCGCCCTGGTCAACCTCCTCGCCGACGAGTGCCCCGCCCCGGCCGAAGTCGCCGATGTACTCCGCACCTACGGCGAGACGGACCCCATCGACCTCACCGACCGCGACCTCGCCGGGATGCGTGCAGCCGCCGCCCTGCTCAGGCCCGTCTTCGCCGCCGAGCACGCCGACGGCGCCGCGACCACCCTGAACGGCCTTCTGCGGGATCACGCCGGACCGCTCCGCCTGACCTCGCACGGCGGCAGCACCCCCTGGCACCCCCACCTCGACCGCGACGACGATGCCCCCTGGGACGAGTGGCTCCTCGCCTCGTCCTGCATGGCCCTGACCGTTCTCCTCTGGGACCGCCAACGCCCGCCCGGCGGGATCTGCGCGTCGCCGAGCTGCCGGAACGTCTTCATCACCCTGGGCAGCGGCCCGGAACGCCGCTACTGTTCCCGCCGCTGCGCGACCCGCGAACGCGTCGCAGCCCATCGCCGCGCCCAATCCGCCGAGCAGCCGGGCGAGACCAGGTAGGAGCGGGATCCGCCCCGGCGTCACCCGGACATCGCTGCACCGGGTCAAATGTCCACATGACCGATGCATCAGCCGGCACCCCACACCGCACCTTCCTCGACCTCCTCCACGCCCAGCGCGTCTGGGACATCGAGCTCCCCGCCTTCGACCCGGCCGCGGCACCCCCGCCCCGCTCCCCCTCTTCCACGCCTGGTTCGCCGAGGCCGTCGCCGCCGGGCAGCCCGAGCCGCACACGATGACGCTGGCCACGGTCGACGCGGAAGGCCTGCCCGACGTACGCACGCTGATGCTGCACGACGCCGACGAACGCGGCTGGCACTTCGCCACGCACGCCACCAGCGCGAAGGGCCGCGAGCTCGCCGCCCTCCCGTACGCCGCCCTCGGCTTCTACTGGCCCGCGCAGGGGCGGCAGGTACGGGTGCGGGGCCCCGTCATCGTCTGCTCCCCCGCCGAGAGCAGCGCCGATCTGCACGCCCGCTCGACCGGGGCCCTGGCCTCGGCGCTGGTGGGGCGGCAGAGCGAGGTGCTGGGCTCGACGGGGGAGCTCGACCGGGCCTCGGACGCCGCGTGGCAGCGGGCGCAGGAGGAGCCGGAGGCGGAGGTGGCGAGCTGGACGCGGTACGTGGTCGAGCCGCGCGAGGTCGAGTTCTTCCAGGGCGACGCCCGGCGGCGGCACGTACGGCTGCGCTACCGCCGGGCGGGTGCGGACCGTGCGGACTGGACGCGGGAGCTGCTCTGGCCCTGACCGGCCCCGTACCCGTCCCCGCCGCTCCCGGCCCCGGGTCAGGTGATCGTGATGGCCTGTACGGGGCACGCGCGGGCGGCCTCGCCCACCATGGGCCCGGGCTCGGCTTCCGCCAGGAGCTCGCTGAGTCCGTCGTCGTCCTGGGTGAACACCTTCGGTGCGGCGAGCGCACACTGCCCCGCGCCGATGCACACGTCCTTGTCGATGTCGATCCGCATGTCCGTCCGTCCTTCCGCTCGGCCTCCGGTCACCACGTCACGGGCAGTTCGAAGAGCCCCTGGACCGTGTCCCCCGGCTTGAACGGCACTTCCTCGACGGGAACCGCGAGCCGCAGACCGGGGAGGCGGCTGAAGAGGGCGGGCAGCGCGATCTCCAGTTCGGCCCGGGCCAGGTTCTGGCCGAGACACTGGTGGATACCGAACCCGAAGGCGACGTGGTTGCGCGCGCCGCGGCCGAGGTCCAGCTCGTCGGGCGCCGGATAGACGGCCTCGTCCCGGTTGATCACCGCCGTGGACAGGAGGACCCCGTCCCCCGCCCGGAACGTCACACCGCCCACCTCGATGTCCTCGACGGCGACCCGGGAGATCCCGTCGGCGATGGACAGGAAGCGGAGCAGTTCCTCGACGGCGGCCGGCACCCCGTCGCCCCCCTCGCGCATCAGGGCCAGCTGGTCCGGGTGCTGGAGAAGGGTGAGTGTGCCGAGCGAGATCATGTTCGCGGTCGTCTCATGGCCCGCCACGAGCAGGATCTGGGCCAGCCGCACCAGCTCGTCGCGGTCCACCGCCCCGGTCTCCAGCTGCTTGGCGATGAGCTCGTCGAGCAGTCCCTCGCCGGGATCGCGCCGCTTGTGCTCGATCAGTACGCGGAAGTACTCGTCGAGGGCGTCCCGCGCCTCCTCGACGTCGGAGGCCTCCGGGCCGCGGAGCAGCTTGCGGGACTGCGCCTCGAAGAACTCGTGGTCCGTGTAGGGAACGCCGAGCAGTGCGCAGATGACCATGGAGGGCACCGGCAGCGCGAAGGCGTTGACCAGCTCGGCCGGCGGCCCCTGCTCGGCCATCGCGTCCAGGAGCCGGTCCACGGTCTCCTGGATCCGCGGCCGGAGCGCCGCCGTCCGCCTGACCGTGAAGCTGGGGATCAGCATCCGGCGCTGCACGTTGTGCTCCGGGTCATCGACCCCGAGCAGTTCGATACGCCGCTGCGTGGTCACGGCCAGCCGCCGGGCGAAGAACGGGAACGCGGGATTCTCCCGGTCGGACGACAGCCTCGGGTCCGCCAGCAGCGCGCGCGCCTCGGCGTGCCCGGTCACCAGCCACGCCGTACGGCCGTCGAAGAGCCGGACGCGGGACACGGACTGCTGCCCTCGGCTCGCGCTCGGATATCCCGTCGGCGGGTGATAGGGGCAGGTTCGGTTCTGCGGAAAGGAAACGGTCTCGGTCTGTGCCTCGGTCTGTGTCATGGCGGACCTCGCAACGAGAGGGGGGTGTCCTGCCGATCACCCACTACTAGATGCCTCAGGCACCTAAACAGCTAGGTGATGTTCGGCCAAATCCCCCGTACCGCACGCCCTTATCCGCTTTCGACGGGCAAGGGGCACTATGGGAGACAGGTGAAGGACTGGAGGTCACTCATGACCCGAACCCGTAGCCGGTACGCCCCCGACCGCGGTCTGACCACACGCATGGTGACCACCATGTTCCTGATCGGCCTGCTGTACGTGGTGCTGGTCGGCGTACTGCTTGCCGTACTGCGCGGCGCCTGGCCGATCATCCTGATCATCACCGGGGGCATGTTCATCGCCCAGTTCTGGTTCAGCGACCGCATCGCGGCGTTCAGCATGGGCGCCCGCGAGGTCACTCCCGAACAGGCACCGGAGCTGCACGGCGCGATCGACCGGATCTGTGCGCTCGCCGACATGCCCAAGCCCCGGGTCGCCATCGCCGAGAGCGACGTACCGAACGCCTTCGCCACCGGCCGCAGCGAGAAGACGGCTCTGGTCTGCGCCACGACGGGTCTGCTGCGAAGACTGGAGCCGGAGGAGCTGGAGGGCGTCCTCGCCCACGAGATGTCGCACGTCGCGCACCGCGATGTCGCCGTGATGACCATCGCCTCGTTCCTGGGCGTCCTCGCCGGCATCATCACCCGCGTCGCCCTGTGGGGCGGCTTCTCCCGCAACAGCCGGAGCAACGACCCCATGGGCATCGCGATCATGCTGATCCCGCTGATCAGCGCGGTGGTCTACGCCCTGAGCTTCCTGCTGACCCGGCTGCTGTCGCGCTACCGCGAACTCTCCGCCGACCGCACGGCCGCCCTGCTGACGGGCCGCCCCTCGGCCCTCGCCTCCGCCCTGACCAAGGTCAGCGGGCAGATGGCCCGCATCCCGACGGAGGACCTGCGGAAGGCGGAGCCGTACAACGCCTTCTACTTCGTCCCCGCCTTCTCCTCCAAGGAGAGCCTCAGCCGGCTGCTCTCCTCGCACCCAACGCTGGAACAGCGACTGGACCAGCTGGCTCGCATCTCCGCCGACCTGTCCCGTCCGTAAGGAGTCCCCGTGGGTCTGCTCGACACCATCCTGGGCCGCAGCAAACCGGTCCGCCCCGACCTGGACCAGCTCTTCGCCGTCCCGTCCGCCGCCCTCACCCTCCAGGCGGCCACCGGTTTCGTCCCGACGGGGCTCGGCTCGGTGTGCTTCGCGGGCGTGGAGGGCGCCGGTTTCGCCCGTATCCAGCAAGACGTACGGGAACTGCTGGACGCGGACACCGGGCGCGGCGGCGTCCCGGTGGAGTTCAGCCAGGACACGTACGGCTACACCTGGCTGCTCGCCCGGCAGCCGGCCGACGACACCGCCGCCCTGGTCAACGACCTGCACGCGGTCAACACCCTGCTCCAGGACGGCGGCTTCGGCCCGCAGTTGCTCTGCTCGCTGATCGGCTTCCGGGACGGGGAGGGGCGGTCACTGGCGCTGGTCTACCTCTACAAGCGCGGCACGTTCTACCCGTTCGCCCCGGTGCCGGGCGGCGGTGAGAAGCGGGACAACCAGCTGGAGTTGCAGGTCCGCGCCGCCCTCGGGGACGACCTGCGGGTGGAGAAGGACCTGGCGCGGTGGTTTCCGGTGTGGGGGGCGCCTGGGTTGTGAGACGGGCCGCTGAGGTGGGGGGCTTCCTCGTACGCGCTCATGCGTGGCGTGGCATGGCCAAGTTGACCGCCCACCGGATCGCGGATTGCTACCGTCGCAGCCATGTCGGTCTCTGTGGCTCGTACGGTCGATCTCCGCCGGGAATCCGTGGATGACGCGCTCGACAGGGTCGAGCGGTCGCTCCGGGTCGCGCTCGACCGCAAGACGCTGGTGGTCAAGCGCCGGTCAGTCGGCGCCGGGACGGATCGCGGTACCTGGGTGCGGATCGAACGGCGCGGTGTCGACCGGATCGGGGTGCAGGGCTGGAACGGCGCCGAGTGCGCGGAATCTCTTACGGGTGTCAACAAGCCCGCCTGGTTCGCAAGCACAGCCTGGCGGGACACGGACGACAACGCGATGTGGCGGGCGGACGAGACCGCGCTCCTGCCCGGGAAGCCGGTCGGACCGAGCGTCCTCGCCAAGGACCCGAACCTGCCCGAGGCGTGGTGGGCCTCCCTGAACTCATCGCTGAACGCCCTCGCCGGACACCGAACGAACCGCATCGCCACCCCGGACACCGAGACCATTACGCAGAACCTGGTGACCGAGTCCATCGGCCGGGCCTTCCCGGACAGCTTCGACACGACCGTGCGGGAGTGGGTTCCGGCGCACGCCGACCTCAACTGGGCGAACGTCACCGGTCCGGAGTTCTGCCTCTTCGACTGGGAGGACTGGGGCATGGCTCCCCGAGGGCTGGACGCGGCATCGCTGTGGGGCAACTCCCTCGCCGTCCCGGCCTTGGCCGATCGCGTACACATGGAGCGCCGCGACGACTTCGCGAGCCGGGACGGCAAGTTGATGACGCTGTTCGTCTGCTCAAAGATCCTCGGTCCGTACGCCGACCCCGAGGACCCTCGCCTCACCCCCGCCCGCGCCATGGCGGATCAGGCGATCGATGAGCTTCACACCGGGTGACGAAGCGCCTTGAGGAGTTCCACGTACTTCTCCACCGCCCGGCCGTCGACAGTGAACTCCAGTGCTTCGGTCAGCTCCCGGAGGTGGTCGGGTCTATCCGTGCCGACCACCAGCGCGTCCACAGCCGGTAGGTGGAACGCGGTGCGGAACGCGGATTGATGTTGGGACCCTT
Source organism: Streptomyces sp. NBC_00876 (assembly GCF_045207435.1). Taxonomy (NCBI): domain Bacteria; kingdom Bacillati; phylum Actinomycetota; class Actinomycetes; order Kitasatosporales; family Streptomycetaceae; genus Streptomyces; species Streptomyces sp. NBC_00876. The sequence goes on along the minus strand of NZ_CP108800.1, from coordinate 4,970,190 downwards.
GACCGTCGCGGAGGAAGACCTGCGGATCGAACTTCTCCCATACGTCTGCGTCTCTGCCGCCTCCGAAGGGGGACATGCCCCACGTCGACACCGGGCGCCACCGCGTCATGAGGCCCTCCGAGGCCTCGAGAACGTCGACGCCGACGAATAGTCCGGCGCGAACCATGAGGACATCCGGCCGTGGTACATCGCCGATCCCGGCCAGGGCGCGCGCATCCCAAACCGAGATGCCCCAGCCCTGGCAAAGCCCTTGCGCGGCGGCGTCCACCAGCACGCAGCACGCCTGCGCGAGGACTGCGTGGGCGTCGGGAGTGTTTCGAAGGGTGTGCTCGGGGTTATGAAGGAGCACCACGTCCGGCTCCCGCCCCAGATCCTTGGCCGTCCGCTCCACTGACTGCCGAAGCCGGGCCGGATCCAAGGAATGTTCCCGGCCCGGAAAGAACCCGACCTTTGTGGAGATCGTGAACCTCCACAGCAAGTCACCAGCCACCTTCGCCAACGTCTCGTGGGATCGGAACCCCAGATAGTTGGTACTTGTGTCGAGCGCGGTGACCCCGAGTTCGAGGGCCTCTTTCAGGAGCCGCCGTTCGTGACGAGACCGGTGTAAGCCGAGGACAACTCGGGGGTCAGTTCCGTGCACAGCTCCTCCTTCAGCAGTATCCCGGCCAGCCCCTCCACGTCCACGCCTGTGCGCGCGGCGGTCTCGGCGATATCCACCGGGCGGCCGCTCAGCAGATGGTTCAGGGCAGGGCGTGCCTTGTCGTCGAAGGTGATGCGCTTCCCGGCCGCGAGCACATGCACGACTCCCTCCCGCTGCTGAATGACCGGCTCGAAGTCGGTGACACAGACGACCGCGCTCGGCTCACCGAAGAGTCCGGTGGAAGGGATATGCCGGGCGGCCGGACGCTCATGCTCACGGGCATCGAGGAAACCTTGCGGAGGCAGCTCCAGAGCCATGGCCGCGACCGCCTCCGCAAGCCGCATCTGTTGCTGCTCCCACTGGCCGGTGGCGCCCCACCGGTCGAGGTCGCGGCGGAAGCACTCCTTCGCACGGCTCTGATCGGCCAGCCATGTCAGCCAGTTCACCCCTGCACGCTTCACAATCCCGAACGTGGCGTGAAGGCTGTATCCCTCGCCCTGGTCCTCCCGAGTGGCCTGATGCCAGAATCCGCGCGGAATGTGCATGACGTCCCCGGGGCGCATCGTCCCCTGCCAAACGGTCTCCTCGCTGGGCTCCGCATTCGGGGTGGAATCGCGGTACATCGGTGACTTCCGAGACGGTCCCCGGACCTCCCAGCTCTTCTGTCCGGAGAGCTGGACGATCAGCACGTCATGGTCGTCCCAGTGGAGCTTGAATCCGCCTGCATCCTGGGTAGTGAGATAGGCGTTCACTTGGACGAGTTCATGGGCCCACCATTGAAGCGCCCGGCACGTGGCCTCCATCGTGGGGTCGAAGAAGTCGACTTCGTCCAGGACCATCGTGCAGCCCTCCAGCAGCAGCCCTCCCACGCGGCGCATGTCCGCCATCGGGATGGCTTGCCCCCGTCGGGTGACCGAGGCATTGACGTAACGACTGGGGTGGAGTTCCGAGCCTCCCTGGAAGAGACGGAACTGAGGCGTGCTGACGCTGCGCCTCATCACAAGATCGAGCAGCTTGTTCGGATTGAGGAGGCGGTCGAGCAGATCGAGATCGGTGATTGTCCCCCGGGTGAAGGTCGTGCCCAGACGACTGGGCCCGTCCCAGCCAAGGGCCATTTCGAGGGCACTGACGAAGCGGTGGTCCATCGGATACCTCCAGTCGGACATCGTTGGGTACCGCCACAGCGGGGGACGCGCCACGCGCCCCCCCGCCGAGCGTTCTGTTACTCCTGCGGGAGGTTCAGGCCATCCCGGTTGTCACCGTCGTCACCCGCCGAGGTACCGGTGGGGTCGGATTCGGCGGCGTCGGCCGAGAAGCGGTCCTGGATGCTGATCAGGCTTTCGATGCCGACCAGCAGACTTTCCTTCGCTTCCATGTGCGTGCTCCTTTCCGTGGTCGAATCAGTCAACAGTGACGGAGAGGGGTAGGGAGACTCCGAAGGGTGACCCCAGGATGGAGTCACCGGGCGGTCGCCGACCGTCGCTCCGGACCGGCCGCGGCAGGGAGCGCTGATGGACCGCCAAACCCAGAATCTGCGCGAGGTCGTCGCCGGGCTGCTCGATGACCCACGCCTTGTCGCCGCGCTCACGGACCGCGACATGGGCGCACTCTTCCGACTCATCAACCACCGGGGCGTCAGCACACGTCGGATTGCAGCTGCTGTCGAGATCACCCAGGGGCGGCTCTACGACTACATGAACAACAAGAGCCGGGTGGAGAAGCTCGCGATCTTCGAGCAGATCGCTGATGCCTTGCACATCCCCGGCCATCGCCTCGGACTGGCCCGACGCGCATGGGAACAGCCGGCCTCCGACCCAGCACAACACACCGTTCAGCTACCGCCGGACGCCGACGATCTGGCCGCCATGAATGCCTTCCGCAGCGCAGACCGCCAGACCGGGGGCGGACGCCTGTACGGGGCCGTGGTTCAGCATCTTGGCCGGCGCGTCGCCCCACGGCTGGTCGATGTCGACAGCAGCCCCCAGGTCTTCGCCGCGGCGGCGGCACTGACGGAGATGGCTGGATGGATGGCCCACGACTCCGGGCAAGACGCTCTCGCCGCACGCCACTTCGCTCTCGCACTGTCACTGGCACGCACCTCCGGGGACTTGCCGCTGACCGCACACATCGCTGCGAGCAGCAGCCACTTGGCACTTCAGACCGGGGACGCTTCGGGTGCCGCGCTATGGGCCACGACTGGGCTCGACCTCGCCGGCCGAGGTCCGCGGATCCCTGCTCTCGCGGCCCGCCTACACACCATGCATGCCCGGGCCATGGCCGTGGCCTCACATCACACCCCTGCTGCCCACGCGCTAGATCGGGCGCAACACGCCCTCGGAACCCCTGCCGACACCGAACATCCGTGGCTCAGTCAATTTGACGCTGCCGCCCTGGCCGGCGAGTCAGCTTTGATCCTCCGGGACTTGGAGCGTCACGACCAGGCCCTCGATCACGCCAAGGACGCTGTACGGTTCCGCGAAGACGGGCGGGCACGGTCGCTGGCGTTGAGCCGCATCACGCTCGCCGGAATCCATGTGCACCGCCTCGACCTGGACTCTGCCGTGCGCGTGGGTCACGATCTGCTCAGTACCAGCCCCACGCTCGGATCCGTCCGCGTCGTTCATGAGCTCGACAACCTCCGCCGTCTCATCGAGCCCCACAAGGGGCACGGCCCCATTCGCGAGTACCTGGTGCGATTCGACGACTCGAGGCGCGCGAGAATGGTGTTGCTGGCCGACATCATCTCGCCCGACGGAGGCGTCCCTTCTTGAGGCCCACACCCGACGACGACCCTGATGCCTGGCACGCCCACCTGGTCGAGGGCAACGCCACCCAGGCCCGCAAGCGCGTTGCAGCGGATATTCTCCTGCGAGATTCCGCCGGTCGCGTGCTGTTGGTAAATCCCACCTACAAGCCAGGATGGGACCTGCCCGGAGGCATGTCCGAGGAGAACGAACCGCCCGAGCAGACCGTGGTCCGCGAGCTGACAGAAGAACTGGGCCTGGCTGTCACACCACGCACCCTGCTGGTCGTGGACTGGATTCCTCCACACGGGCCCTGGGACGACCAGATCGCTTTCGTCTTCGACGGGGGAATCCTCGATACTCGCACCGCCTTGCGCCCCCGGGACGAAGAACTGTCCGATGCCGCATTCGTCTCCTTGGACAGGGCACACGGGCTGCTGGAAGAACGACTGCGCAAGCGGCTCGACGCTGCCGTGGAGGCCCTGAACCACGGACGTCCGGTGTATCTGAGCAATGGGTGCCTGATCCATTCAGGCACTTCAGAAGGCCCACGAGAAGCTACTTCTGGGGAGCCGGGCGGACTTCTCTGATCCTGCCCGGGGGTTTGTGACAAGCGGCGTCGGCTGCTGAGGGGGTCAGTGCCTGATTTCCGCGGGAACACGCCCCCGGTTGTTGACCAGGTAGCCATTCCTTGGTTTCCGGTGTGGGGGGCGCCGGGGCTGTGAGACCCGGCGACCCACACCACTGAGCCGTCAGGCCGCCGGGGCGACCGGCGCGCCGTCCTCGCGGGCGGAGGACTGCGCGGCCTCGACCACCGCGACCGCCGCGTGGATGTCGGCAGCCGTCACCAGCGGCGTACGCCCGTAGCGGATGTCGTCGCGGAACTCCTCGAACAGCCGCCGCAGCGCCGTCGTCCCGGCGGGCCCGCCGACCTGCCGGGGCACGCTGACGCCGTCCGCCCCGCGCACCGCGAACGACGGGGCGTCCTCGTCGGCGAGGACGTGACCGTGCGAGCCGAGCACGCGCAGGCTGGACGAGACGGGGGCGGGGCCGACACCGGCGGGCGTACGGGCCACGGTGACGGTGGCCACCACCCCGTTGCGCAGCCGCAGCGAGAGCACCGCCGCGTCCTCGACGCCGTAGGCGCCGTGCGGGCCGCCGAAGAGCGGCGTGTGGGGCGCGGCGCTGCTGAAGGCGACGACCTCCTCGACGTCGAGGCCGGTCAGATGGCGGATGGCCAGGGCCGGGTACCACCCGAAGTTCATCAGCTCACCGCCGCCGGACAGGGCGGGGTCGCAGACGAGTTCGGGGCGCTCGACGGTGGCTCCTTCGAGTCCGCCGGCCGCCAGCCACTCCACGTCCACGGCCAGGGGCAGGCCGATCGCGCCGGAGTCCAAGATCCGCCGGGCCCGGACGATCTGCGGGGAGTAGAGGCGGTGCACGGCGGTGAGCAGCCCGCGTGAGCGCCCGGCGGCGTCCATGAGCCGCTGTGCGTCGTGCGAGTCGGTCGCTGCGGGCTTGTCGACGATGACGTGGCAGCCGGCGTCGAGCGCGCGCACCGCGAGGTCGACGTGGCGCGTGGGCTCGCTGCACACGAGGGCGATGTCGCAGGCGGCGAGGCCCTCGTCCAGGCCGAGCAGCGGGATGCCCGTCGCCTGCGCGAGGGCCGCACTGTCCTCGGCGAACGGGCTGTCGGCGGTGTCGGCACAGCCGATGACCTCGAACCCGGGCATGGACTTCAGCATCGGTACGTAGTCGCGGGCGTGCCGGACCCCGGATGCGATGAGGACCCTCATGTCAGCAGACCTCCTTGACGTCGACGGGCCGGCCTTCGTCGGCACTGAGCTGCGCCGCCAGGGCGGCGGCGAGGGCGGCGCGTATCTGGTGGGGCGCGGTCAACGGGGCGGCGGCACCGTCGAGTACGTCGCGCAGGTGCCGGGTCTGCTCGGTCATCGCGCCGTCGATCGAGGCCGGGGCGACGGGGGACGCGGTGTGCACGCGCGGCTCGTCCTCGCTGCTGTGGTGCAGGGTGCCGGACGTGCCGGAGAGCATGAGCCGGCGGACGAAGGTGCCGCGCTGGACGAGTGCGTAGCAGAGCTCGATGGTGGCGAGGGCGCCGCCGGCGAAGCGTACGAGGATCTGGAAGCTGTCGGGGGTCGGCATCCCGGCGGCCCAGGTGTTGGTGGGGCGGGCGAACACCCGGACCGGTTCGTCGTCCATGAGCCAGGTCAGCAGGTCGAGGGCGTGCACGCCGTTGTGGGCGACGTGGCCTCCGGACCGGGCCGAGTCCAGCTGCCAGCCGCGCCAGCCCCCGGACCAGACGTGCCCGGTGTACCAGGTGAGGTGGGCCAGGCGGGGCGTGCCGATCGCGCCTTCGGCGACCGCCTTGGCGATCTCCAGGTGTACGGGCTGGAAGCGGGCCGTCTGGGCGACGAGCAGCGGCCGGTCCGCGGCCTTCGCGGCGGCGAGGATCCGGTCGGCGTCGGCCACGTTGAGCGCGGCGGGCTTCTCCAGCAGGACCGCCCGGCCGGCCCGGAGCGCGGCGACGGACAGGTCCGCGTGCGACTCGGGCGAGGTGCACACGGCGGTGACGTCGACGGCGTCGGACCAGGCGGTGGCCGGGTCGGTGGACCAGGTGGCGCCCTCGGCGAGAGCGGCCAGCGCGGCGGCCCGCTCGGGGTGCCGGTCGACCACATGGGCCAGCCGGAGTCCCGGGACGCCCGCGAATGCGGTGACGTGATCCCTGGCGATGGCGCCCGCCCCGATGACGGCCACGCGGTGCTCGCCGCCTTGCCGTCCTGGGCCGCGCGGCCTCTGGTCGTCTCCGGTCACTGGGTCGGGGGACATCCGGCTCCTCGCTGCGCTTCCTGAGCTACTAGGACATCGGACATCTTATGTCTGATGTCCTGTGCTGAACACCCGCCCCTTGCTCGGTGCCCGGAGGGCGCGTGGGTGACGAGGTGGCGAGGGGGCGTCGGCCTCGGGCAGGGGCGAGTGGGCCTCGCACGTTGCGATGCCGTGCGAGGGTGCTCGGGTGTTCAATCGCCTTGAGATCAACGTGTTGCCACCGGGCCCCCGATGGGCTGCCCAGTTGTCTTTCCGGATCGACGGCGAGGAAGTGGTGGCAGCGGCGATCGGAGTGGGAGGCCGCAGCCCGTTTGCCGAGGAGGCATTGCCGGCCGCCGGCCAGGGCCCCCTCCGGGCAACCGACGAGGGACGACGTGTGGTGCTGGGTGAGCCCGAGTGCACGGGCGGATGTGGCTACCTGTCCGTGTTCGTGCAGCGTCACGGCGGGATCGTGGAGTGGTCCGACTGGCAGGTGCCCGTTGATGACGCGCGCCCTCCGGCTTTCCACTTCGACGCCGATCAATACGACGCCGAACTGACGCGCGCGCGGGCAGCGTTCACCTCGTGACAGCCCGCATTTCACTGGCGGGCGGCGGCCGGCTCCTGCGGGCAGAGGTAGAACAGCTCCGGGTCGCCCTCGTCCAGGCCGTGGAGCAGGCCGGCCGGGCTCCATCCCGCGCGTTGCAGCAGCCGCTGCATCGGCTGGTTGGAGACGTTCGTCGAGGTGAACAGCTTCGGGGCACTGCACGAGGCCGCGGCGTCCGCCAACAGGCGCTCACCCACACCTCGGCCACGGGCTGCGGGCGCCACCATCAGCATCGTGACGAAGCCCTGCTCGAAGAACGTGTACTCCACCACGACGTAGCCCAACGGCCCGGACGCGTCCTCGACCACGGCCGCGAGGCCCTGCCGGCACCAGTCTCGGATGTTCCGGCGCCGCGCTTCGTCGCCTTCCGCCGCAACCGAGTCGATCCGGGCCAACGCGTCGGCATCCGCCTCGCTCGCGCGCCGCACGGCGAGCGCCCCCGCGTCCACGCGCGTCAGCCGTTCGCGGCGTGGCCCAGGAACGCGGTCCAGGCGGCGGGGGCGACGGCGAAGGTGGGGCCGTCGGTGACCTTGGAGTCGCGGACGTGGACGGTGTGGGGGCAGGTGGCTACCTCTACGCAGGCCCCACCCTCGTTGCCGCTGTAGCTGGACTTGAACCAGGTCAGTCCGGATCCGTGGCTCACAGTTGCCTCACCTTCGTCTCGATGATCTCCGCGGACTTCCAGGGGTTGAGTGCCTGGGCCCGCAGGATGCCGAAGAGGTCGAACAGATCGCCCACCTGCTCCGGCTTCGCGATCAATCTATCGCCGCTCTGCCCTTCCACGTACAGCAGACTGCGGCCTTCCGCAGTGGACATCAACTGCATGGGTCCCATCATCCCCGCATGCGTGTGCTGGGCCGAGGGCATCACCTGCACCGTCAGGTGATTGAACCGCTCAACGCAGTCGAGTACGTGCCTCAGTTGCTCCTTCAGCACCTCCGATCCGCCGAGCGTCCGGTCCAGGACCGACTCCTCGATGACGTATCCGATGCGCGGCGGCGGCGTGCGCGAAAGCACCGTTTGCCGCTCCAGCCTCGCGCCGACGTGCCGGGCGATCTCGTCCTCGGTGTACGCCGGTACGCGCGACCGGTGCAGCGCGTACGCGTACCCCTCCGTCTGGAGCAGGCCGGGGATCAACATCGTCTCGTACGCGCTGACGACCCGCGCGCTCCGCTCCAGCCTGGCCCAATCCAGAAACTTCGGCGAGTACTTCTCCTCATCCACCAACTCGCAGCAAGCCGTCAGCGCCCCGCCCGCCCCGAACACCCGGTCCGCGTCGATCAGCAGGTCGCGCGAAGGAATGCGCTCCGCCCGCTCCACCGCGCCCATCAGCGACTCCGAGATCAGCAGCTGCTCCGCCGCCTCCTTCTGCGTGAGCCCCGCCCGCACCCGGTGGATGCGGATCAACTCCCCCACCAGCCGCCGCCCGTGCGTCGTCTCGCTACTCGTCCCCACAGCCGTCACCGCCCTCCCCACATCGCACCGATGTGGATCGCGTCCTCCTGGTCACGCTACGCAGTCGCCGGAATGCTCGTAGCCATGACGCAGAAGAAGCACCCCGAATGGGTACCCACCTCGGGGCTCCAACTCCACCTGACCGGCATCCACTTCGACGCGATCAGGTTGCGCGGCGTACGGGGCGAGGCGGTGCTGCACCACCTCGCCACCCTCACCGACGGCGATCCGGGGCCCGTCGTGCGGGAGATCGCGGGAGGGCGGTGGACGTACTTCCTGCTCGAACCCGGCGCGAGCCAGGATTTCGACTGGCCGCTCGGCGCGACGTGCTTCGGCCCGTCGGCCCGCGACCAGTACGTGGGGATCCCGGCCGCCCACGGCAACACGTACCCGCTCAGCTGGCGGTGCGGGCCGCCCGAGGACGGGGACTTCGTGGACGCGGAACTGCTGCACGGCGTCGTGACCGCGCAACTCGTGCCCGGGGAGTAGACCCCGGCGCGGGGCAGGCCGGCGCGGGTCGGGGCGTTCAGGCTCCGGCGCCGGGTCCGGCCTGGAGGCGGAGGCCCGCCAGGGTCAGCTCCAGGCCCGCCAGGAACTGTTCCTTGTCGTCGTGGCCGTCGAACTCGTCGACGATGTCATGCATGAACGGGAACTCCTCGGCGTCGAGCTCGCGCCACATCTCGGCGTAGCGGCCGAGGAACTCCTCCCGGTTCACGGCGCCGTCGAGCACCTCCTCGGGCGGCTCCTGCCCCATGTCGGCGGCGCTGCCGACCACATCGCCCACGATCGCCGACACGGCGTGGAACCGCTGCCGCGGCGTGAGGTCGAGTCGGAGGGTCTGCTGCCCCAGCGCCTCGTAGAGCCGCAACGAGTTGCCCCGGTCGACGAGGTCCCGCATGAAGTGCGGACCCAGCCACGGCCGGTCCACGATCGCGTCGAACAGCGTGACGGCCATCACGCGCAGGTCATCGATCGGGTCGTCACTGGCGGCCTGTCCGTCGATCTCGGCCAGCACCCCGCCGAGCACATGGTCGATGGCGCGGTCGAGCAGCTCGTCCTTGCCCGAGACGTACCAGTAGATGCTGCCGACGCCGGTGCCGAGCCGGGCGGCGAGGGCGCGGAGGGTCAGCGCGGGCGCGCCCGCCTCGTCGAGCAGGGCCACGGCCGCGGCGAGAACCGCCTCGATGGAGTGCGAAGCCCGCTGACGTCCTCGGGAAGGGCGATCGGCGGGTCGGGGTCGCGGGCCTGTCATGGCACTCATCCAATCACAGCTTGCCCATTTATCGAACCTTGTTCTATGGTCGAACCACGTTCCATTGTCGAACATCGTTCGATGCTCGACACCGTCCGAGAGGAGGCCCGCCATGACCACGACCACCACCGAGCCCGCCGCATCGCGCACCTATCCGTCGCTGCGCGCGGCATGGATACCCCTGGCCGCGCTCTGCCTGGCCTTCTTCGTCGAGATGGTCGACAACACACTGCTCTCGATCGCGCTGCCCACGATCGGCCGGGACCTCGACAGCGGCACGACGTCGTTGCAGTGGGTGACCGGCGCGTACTCGCTGACGTTCGGCGGTCTGCTGCTGACGGCAGGATCGATGGCCGACCGGCTCGGCCGCCGGCGTGTGCTGCTGGTCGGCCTCGCGGTGTTCGGTCTGCTGAGCCTGGGCGTCGTCGCGGTCAGCACCGCAGGACAGCTCATCACCCTGCGGGCCGGCCTCGGCATCGCCGCGGCGGCGATGGCCCCCATCACCAACTCGCTGGTCTTCCGGCTGTTCGACGACAAGGCGCTGCGGATGCGCGCCATGACGCTGATGATCGTCGTCGGCATGTCCGGCTTCGTCCTCGGCCCGCTGCTGGGCGGCACCGCCCTGGCTCATGTGCGGTGGCAGTGGCTCCTGCTCGTCAACGCCCCGATCGCGCTGATCGCGGCCATCGGCGTCCGTCTCGGCGTCCCGGCCGACCGGCCGCAGGACCTCACCCGGGACAAGCTCGATCTGCCGGGCGCCGCACTGAGCGTCACCACCATCGGCCTGGCCTGCTACTCGCTGACCAGCGGTGTCGAGCACGGCTGGCTCTCCACGATCACGCTCGCCTCGGTCATCGGCGCCCTCGCCGCGGGCATCGCGTTCGTATGGCACGAGCGCCGCAGTGCAGCGCCCATGCTGGATCTCCGCCTCTTCTCCAACGGCACCGTCCGTGGCGCCGCCATCGCCCAGATAGGCACGGCCATCGCGATGGCCGCCGTGATGTTCGGGCTGATCCTCCACTTCCAGTACGCCTACGGGTGGAGCCCGGTGCGGGCCGGCCTGGCGAACCTGCCGCTCATCGTGACCATGATCCTCGCGACGCCCCTCTCCGAGTGGCTCGCGAAGAGGTTCGGCCACCGCATCGCCTGCCTCGTCGGCGCGGCCTGCCTGGCCGGCTCGCTGGCCGGTCTGTCGTGGGGCGTCGACCACGGGTACGGCGCCATCGCGGCCTGCATGGTCCTGATGACCGTCGGACTGCGCACCGTCATGACGATCTGCGCCATCGCGCTCGTCGACGCGATGCCGGGCAACCGCACATCGATCGGCACGGCGCTCAACGACACCGCCCAGGAGGTCGGAAGCAGCATCGGCACCGCGGTGGTCGGCACCCTGATCGCCGCACTGGTCACCACGCAGCTGCCCGCAGGCACCTGGAGCGACGCCCTGGTGGCGTCGTTCTTCCACGGCGAGCGGATCACCTACGCGGTGCTGGCGGTCATCGTCGGCCTGGTCGCGGCCGGCGGTGCACTCACCCTCACCGACTCCCGCGCCACCGAGGAGCACGCCTGAGGCCCCGGACGGCACCAGGGGCCCTGGACGGCGTCCAGGGCCTCAGGTGCGCTTGAAGTACTCGATCTCCCCGAGGGCGATCGGCCGTCCACCCCCCTGGCCTGCCGCCTCCCGCACGATGAACTCGATGGAGACGACGTCGCTGATGCCGGTCCGTACCGTCTGCTCACCGGGCTTGTCGGTGAGCGTCCAGGCCTTCTCGTGGATCTTGCCGTCCTTCGTCCTGATGCGGAGGTCGGCCCGGGTCGGCCTGGCGCCCTTCTGGAACGCCTCGGGCTTCGTCGACACCCCCGTGTGGACCGTGACGCCGACCAGCCGGAACGGCTTGTCGAACTCGGCGGTCAGCGAGGCGCCCGTCCTCGGGGCGCCCCAGTAGGTGTTCGTCACCCCGTCCGTGGCCAGTTTCGCCGGGTGCCCGGCGGTGGCGGCGCTCGCGGAGGCCTTGTCGGGGCTGATCTCCCCCGTTCCGCCGAGCTTGTCCCGTACGTCCTCCACGACGTAGCGCCCGGCCGGTACGAGCAGGAAGCCCGCGATCAGGAGCCCGACGATCAGCAGGGCCAGCACGCTCCCCCGCAGCAGACGCCCCGACCCTGCCCGCACCTTGCGGTCGAACGGCCACCTGGTACGCCACCAGGGCAGCGGTTCGGCCTGCTCGCCCGGGTGGAGCGGCGTCGCGCAGCGGCCGCAGAACTTGCGTCCCGGCCGGTTGAGGGTCCCGCACGACGGGCAGGGGAAGCCGGTCGTCTCCTCCTGGGCCGCCACCGGCCTGACGACGGGGCGCTGGGCGATCGGGACGCCGGGCTGTACGGCCACGACGGGCTCGTCCTCCGCCTGCGGTTCCGGCCGAGCCGGTCGTACGGGGGCGGGCGCGGCCGGCCGCACGGGGGCCGGTGGGGCTGGTGGGGCCGGTGGCTGTACGGGGGCCGGCGGGGCCGGCGGCCGTACGGGGGCCGGTGGGGGCGGTGGGCGTACGGGGGCGGGCTCGGGCACGGGCTCGGGTTCGGGGGCGGCCTCGGGCTCTGGCGTCGCGCGGCCCGGTGGCTCCTCCGCGACCGGTGCGGGCGTGGGTACGACGACCGGCTCCGGCATCGGGGGCGGGGGCGGGGTCGGCGCGGGGCGCGGGGCCGGCACCGGGCGTGCGTCATCACCCTCGGGCCCCGTCTCCTCCACCGGATGCGCCGGCGCCTCGACTTCCGGCGCCGGGGCGGCCGTTCGGGCACGGCGGGACGACCCGCCCAGGTACGTACCGCAGCTGCCGCAGAAGTCCTCGTCCTCGCCGTTGGCGGCGCCGCACGCCGGGCACGAGCGCGTCATGTCACTCTCCTGTCTCATCCGGTGCGCCTGGCAGGATCTCCACCCGGCAGCTGAGGTGAGCGGGGCACGAGGCCCGGACGACGGCCAGGACGCGGGCCGCGTCCACCGGCCTTCCGGCAGGCGCCCGGACCCGTACCAGCAGTTCGCCGGTCGGGGGCGCAGGGAGCTGTCCCCCCGGCTCCGACGACCAGGCGGCGCCGCCGCCGTCGTGGATGTCGGCCTCCACGCCGAAGCAGAGCCGGAGGTGTTCGGTGAGGCCGCGGCGGGTTCCGCGCCACCGATGGAGCTCGACGGCGCGGGTGACGACGGCCCGGCGCAGTTCCTCCGGCCAGGCGGGGTCGAGGTCTGCACCCACCCAGGACGACAGCCAGGACAGGAAGTCGTCCGGGGTCAGGGCGGGGTCGAAGTAGGCCGGGAGGTTGTCGAGGGTGGACAGGACCGGTGCCAGGACGGTGTCCAGGCCCGCCGTGAAGCGTTGCGCGAGGTCGTCGTCCGCGTACAGGGCCGGCAGCAGCCCGCCGATCGGGTAGCGGCTGGGGAGCCCGGGGACCGCGGCCCTGGTCATGGGCGCTCACCGGACCCGGCCGCCGTGACGACGACCTGGTGCTGGTGGGAGAAGACCAGAGCGTTCGCGGCGACGTCGATCCGGTCCACCGCCGCTCCCCGCCGCCCGGTGAGCGGGTCGGCGGGGAACAGCCGTACCTCGTCCACCAGACGGACTCCGGGCACGCTCTGCAGTACGGCGAAGATCTCGCCGTACTGCACGGGCCTGCCGAAGGGCCAGCCGCTTCGGTCCGTGCCGCCCCGCAGCGGGTCGATGTGGCGGAACAGCGCGTCGAGCGCCTCGGCCCGGACGCGGTCCATGTCGCCTTCGGCCGCCACGAGTTCGGCGACGACGGTGACGCCCTGGTAGGCGGGCGGCTCCACGATCAGCCGGGTGCCGACCAGCCGCCGTTCGTCGAGCCGCTCGGTGACCGCCGACAGCACCGAGTCCGGCGGGATCAGCTGCTCGAACCGCAGCCGGCCGCCTTCGTCGGGCACCGCGTCGGGCACCGTCAGGACCCGCACCGCACCGCCCTCGCCCGCGACGGCGGGCAGGCAGCGGACCCTGCGCAGCGAGGGCGCCGCCTCACGGGCGATGACCTCGTAGTCCTCGGCCGTGACCGCCCGCTCCTGGACCCGGAGGATGTTGGGCGCGCGCACCTTCGCGTTCTCGACGCTCTCGCCGTCGACCCCGCCGCGGGCCGCCTCGCGGTTGTCGACGCCTGCGACGTACGGCACCGAGCTGCGCAGCACGCGGATGGCGCCGCGGGCCACGTTCCCGGCGGCCCCGCCGCCCGTCCGGTAGCGGGGGACCCGGAGCTGGGCGCCCTTGGGGGGCACCGCTCCGTAGCCGCGCATCGTGCCGTCGGCCTCACGTACCTCCGGCGGAAAGGCGAACTCGCCGGTGACCGCGTCGATCAGCACGTGCCGGTCGTCCGGGGACGAGGTGCCGAAGTGATCCACCGGTGTCCAGACCTGCCAGCCCTCGGCGGAGGACACCTGGACGACCGGCGGCTCCCCGTCCAGCAGGAGCGGCACCCTGCCCACGGAGAACTTCTGGCCGGCGACCCCTTCGGAGACGCCGAGCGGAACGTCCAGGACGGTCTCCGCGTGTTCGACGCCGGCGGTGCCGCCGACGGTGAACACCTCGGCCTCGCGGATCGTCGGCGACTCCGAGTAGAAGGGCTGCCCCGGTTCGGGCGCGGTGACCTTGCACCGCAGCCACCCGGCCCTGACCCCGGCCGTCACCGAGGCGGTGTGCCCGGCGGGTACGAACACGATCACCTCGCCGGGCCTGTTCAGCCCTCCGGTGCTGTCGCTCCCCGTCACGCAGGGCACCCAGCGGGCGCCGTCCCACGCCTCCCAGACGAGCGGCGGCTGCCGGGGGTCCACGCCGACGCCCTCCACCCGGCTGTCGAGACGTACGGCGACGATGCACCGGGGCACGGCGGTGGGCAGCCCGAACAGCAGGGCGTCACCCGGCTCCGGGCGGGACTGGAAGCAGGGGATGTCGTTGCCCGCGCCGAGCGGGGCCGTGCGGTCGGTCTGGTCTCCGGACGCGGGTGCGGTGACCAGCCTGATCAGTGAACTCGGCACGATCGCCAGGTCATCGGCGGTCGAGAAGACCACGGCCTCCTCCGTCTCACCGCGGGCGGTGGCGACCTCCGTGCCTGCCGGGAGCCGCACGGTGTCCGGCTGGGGGGCGGACAGCCAGAAGTCGACGTCGGCGCGGGCGACCGTCGGCGGGAACAACCGGACACCCAGCAGGTCGAGGAAGGCGGAGTAGTTCCGGTCGGGCACCCGGTTCAGCCGGTACAGCAGCTGGTCGACCATGTACGCGAAGGTCTCGATGAGCGTGACCCCGGGGTCCGACACGTTGTGGTCGGTCCATTCCGGAGAGCGCTGCTGGACGTATCGCTTGGCCTCGTCGACGAGTTGCTGGAAGCGCCGGTCGTCCAGGTTGGGAGAGGGAAGAGACATCAGGCGGCCCCCGCTTCTTCCGGATTCCCCGAGGACGGGATGGTGTAGAAGGGGAAGACGAGGTTGCGCAGGTCGTTGGTGGACCGCACGGTGTAGTGCACGTCGATGTAGAGGGTTCCCTCGTCGACCGTGTCGTAGGCGACCACCACGTCCGTCACCTCGATTCGCGGTTCCCAGCGTTCCAGTGACACACGCACCTCGTGCGCGATGCGCCCGGCGGTGGCGGCGTCGCCCGGCGCGAAGACGTAGTCGTGGATGCCGCAGCCGAACTCGGGCCGCATCGGCCGCTCCCCCGGTGCGGTGCCGAGCACCAGGCCGATGGCCTCCTCGATCTCCTGTTCCCGCTCGACCATGCCGATGCCGCCCGTGGCGCCGACCCGCAGCGGGAAGCCCCAGCCCCGTCCGATGAATCCGCCCTCGCTCACACCGGGCCTCCGATCAGGACGTTCGGCGCACCGCTGATGATCTTGGCGCCGCAACTGGTGGTGTCCCCCATGCGGGCGGCCGGCAGCCCGCCGATCAGGACCATGCCGCCGACCGCTGCGGCCGGCGAGGGCATGATGACGTTCCCCGGTCCGAGCAGGGCGTGCGGCGGGATGACGCACACGTGCAGGCTGCCGGCGACGGCGGCCGGCCTGCCGCCGATCAGCACGGTGGCGACGGCCACCGCACCCGGTGGCGGGGTGCCGATGAGGCCGCCGTGGACGGTGGGGTCGCCCGTGCGGGCTGCGGGGGGCATGGCTGCTGGTCTCCTTGCTGGGCGAGGGAGTTGCTGGGATGGTCACGGGGGGCGGTTCGGGGGCTTCGGGGCGGTTCGGGGTCAGTTGATCCGGATGAGCCTGGCCTTGAGGACGGCGAGCAGTCCGCCGTCCACGGTGACCCCGGTCTTGCCGTTGATGGTCACCGAGGCCCCCTTGACCTCCACGTTCCCCGTACCGGCGTCGAGCGTGATCCCGGACCGGCCGAGGGAGAGCGAGCTCAGCACCCGGGAGGTGCCGCGGGCGAAGACCTTCAGTGCGATCTCCCCCCTCCGCTCGTCCAGGGTGACCTCCAACTGCTTGTCCCCGGTGGCCAGTCGGACTCCGGACGGGCCGCGCGGGGCGTCCAGCAGTTCGATCCGGTTGCCCGAACGGGACACCAGGGAACGCCGGTTGACCTTTCCGCTGGTCGGGTCGACCAGCGGCACGTCATGGGGTGACGGCTTGTCGACCCCGTTGTAGAGGCCGCCCAGCACATAGGGGCTGTCCAGCAGGCCCTGTTCGAAGCCGACCAGCACCTCGTCGTTGACCTCGGGGCTGAACACCCCGCCGCCTCCCTGGCCGCCCCACTGCACCGTACGGACCCAGTCGGACACATAGGTGTCGTCGAGCCAGGGGAACTTCAGCCGGACCGAGCCGCGTTCGCCCTTGCCCCTGCCCTCACGGATGTCGGTGACCACCCCGGTCGCGAGGCCCGGCATCCGGGCGCCGCGCGGGGAGGAGTCGCCGCCGGTGAGTCCGGTCAGGGAGCGGTCCGGCGAGGAGCTGACCAGCACGGTCGTGCGGTAGCCGCCGTGCGGGTCCAGAGAGTGGTGGGCCGCCGTCGCCGTGTACCGGCCGGCGAACGCGGGCCCGACATTGCCGAGGGCAACCGGCTCGCCGGCCCTGAGCCGGGGGTTGCCCTCGGCGACCGCCTCGATCTCCCCGAATCCGGAGCTGACCTGCGCGGCCACCGCACCGGCGACCGCGCCGGCCTCGGCCTGCGTCCGGTACGGGGTGTCGGTGACCGTCATCCGGGCCTTCGGGCCGAACGCCCCGGCCGCGACGGACGGGCTCATCCCGGGGACCACGGTGGTGGAGCGGACGGATGGCTCGCGCGCCACGAGGCGGGTCTTGGTCTCCACGTCCCAGCCGCGCACCTCGACGCTGTCCGCCCCGTCCGCTCCGGTCAGCACAGCCCTCAGGGCCAGCAGATTGCGCCCGAACTCCAGCACCATCGGATTCCGGGTGGCGGACGTGGACGGGGACGGCGCCGAGGACGCGGGCTTCGGCTTCACGAACTGCAGCAGCCCCTTCTCGTCCACCCGTACATATGCGCCGCACTCGCCCGCGAGGTACTGGAGGAAGTCCCAGTCCGAGATGTTGGGCTGGGTGAGCTGCTTGTACATGACGGGCGCCGCCTCGACCTTCCCGCAGGCGAGCCCGGCACCGGCGGCGACCTTGCGGACGATGTCGGCGGCCTTCATGTTCCGGAAGGCCACCACCTTGCGCCCGCGCCGGAGCCGGTGCGCCTTGGAGAAGGCCCGCACGACGGTGAAGGACCCGGTGGTGTCGCTGTCGAGTTCGAGCGCGGTGACCTCGCCCGTGAACAGCCGCTCCCGCGCCCGCTCCTGGACCGTGACCACCGAGATCTTCAAGGGGGTGCCGATGGTGATCCCGGTGGCGGTGAGCAGCGTGTGGTACGGGTCCCGGTACGTCAGTACGGCGGTGTCCGGAAGGCCGATGTTCTCGTCGACCACACAGCTCACCAGCTGGGAGGCCCAGGCCTGGGGAAGCTCGGCGGGGGCCTCGATGATCGGGTCGGCGGCGAAGGAGCGGGCGGGTGCGGTCACCGGGTGTCCTCCGGGATGTGGTCTTCCAGCGCGGGTACGAGGAGTTCCCTGCCGGGGGCCAGTTGCATGGGGTCGTCGATGTCGTTGGCCTCGGCGATCGTGCGCCACGCGGTGGCGTCGCCGTATTCACGCCAGGCGAGCAGCGGCAGGCTGTCACCGGCGACGACCCGGTGGGTACGGCGTGCCTCCCGCGATCCGGACGTGGGGTTCTGGCCGGCCGGCCCGACGCTCGCCTCCTCGATCGAGAGGGAGCAGGTGGCGCGCAGCGGCTTCCCGTCCACGTCGAACAGCGTGTACGAGACGGAGAGACTGGACAGGACCCCGTCGAAGGATGTCGTCTTCGACGTTCCCCAGTCGAAGCGCACCCACGGACTCGACGGCTTCTTGCGGCCCAGGCTGCTCGGGGTGGGCACACAGGCCGTCATCAGCTGCTCCACGGCCTTCTCCACCGAGTTGTCGTGGGTGGCGGTGGCGTCCAGGAAGACGTCCAGGGAAAGCGAACGGGGCCCGCTGCCCACGAACTCCGGCAGCGCGGACTCGCCGGCCGTCCGGGAGGGCGTACGCCGCCACTCGGTGCTCTTGGTCAGGGACAGCGTCGCCGGATTGAACTGCAACGTGAGCCGGGCGAGGGTGCCACCGGGTTTGGCGCCCACGTCCGCCGGAGGTTCCAGGATGGTCAGCTGGGCACGGGCACGGCTCGTACGGGCAGTCGCCGCCATGGTGTTCCTCCTTCCTGCTCGTCTGCGTCGTCGGCTCGGGCACAGCGGAACGGACGGCCCATCAGGACGGCACCAGGCCCTCGTGCGCGATCTCCAGGGTCTCGATCGCCGCCTCGGAGCTGGACGGGTCGAAGGAGGGCCCCTGCCAGCGCACCGGGACGATGCCCTGCACCTGCCAGCTGATGATCCGGCTGAGGTCCGGCCGCAGCGCGACGATCTCGCCGTCCTTGCGTTCCACCCGCTGGGTGGTCTCGTTCAGCCATCGCGCGATCTTCAGTGTGTCGGCGGTGACGGGACGGGTCAGCGTGATGTTGGTCCAGGTGATCCGCCCCGGCAGCTGCCAGGTGAAGCCGTTGTTGCCGCCCTCGGCGTACTGCTCCAGCTCCACCTCGGCACCCAGACCCGAGCAGGTGTGGAAGGCCCCGAGGTCGCTTCCCCCGATGGCGAGTTTGAAGAACACACTCGTCGCGAAGATGTTGTCCGTCATGTGTTTCGCTTCTTCTCTGCTGTCCGTGGGGTGGCGGGGCTTCTCGGCTGTGGATGGGGGTTTCCGCTGTCCGTGGCTGCCTGCGTCAGCGGCGGCCGTCGTACGGCCGTCCGGAGCGTTCGCGTCCTCTGCGCAGGTCCGCCCGGAGCAGCCTGCTGACGGGGTCGATCAGCCGGCGGGCGAGTTCCTCGACGTCCGCGCCGGCGGGCTCGTTCCGCTGCGGCTCAGCGGCTGCGCCCGGTGCCGGTGCGGCGGGGGCGGGGGCGCGGGCGGTCCTCGCCTGGACCACCCGTACCGGGACCCCGGAGAATCCCGCTTCGGCCACCGCCCGCTGGAGCGCCTGGGCCGACGGGCCCGGGGCCCGGTTGCCGGTGGCAGGGCTTCGTGGTGCGGGACTTCCCGGGCCCCCGCCTCCCTGGGCTCCGCCGGGCCGGGCCGGTGCGGGGTGCGGTGCGCGCACGGTGAGCTCGTGCGGCCCGTCGGACGGGGCCTCACCCATCGGCACCGGTCCGGTGGTGGGTGCGCCGGATTCGGGTACCACCGGCATCGAGAGGCGCTGCACCGGCACGGCGACACCTCCGGGCCGGGGCGACCCGGGCGGATGCGGGCGCACCACCGGGACGGGCGGTGCCGGGGACGGGGCGGGCTGCTGGGCCTGGGACGGGGCGGCGCGGGACGGCGGTTCGGGTGTCCGGGCGGTGTGGTGCGCCGACGGATCCGGTCCGGGCACGCGGTCGCCGGCCGGGGTCGGCACGGAAGGTGTCGCGCCACGCGCCGAGCGCTGGACCAGCCGTACGAGGGAGCGGACGACGGGCCCTCCGGACGACCGGACCGTGGCGGGGCGGCCCGTGCCCTCTGCTCCCACCGGCCCGGCTCCCGCAAGCCCGGCTCCCGCACCCCGGGCTGTCGCGCCCGCGCCCGGTGCGACTCCTCGCGGGGCGGTGCGGGATGCGGCGGGCGCCTGCACTCCCGCCTTCGGACCGGTTTCCTGAGCAGAGGCCGGGGCAGGGCGTTGCGGGGTGGGCAAGGCGGGGTGGTCGCCCCGTCGTTCCGTGGCGCGCTGGACCGGGGCGACGGAGGCGGCCGGGATGTCCCGCCGCCTCTCCGTCCGGGCGTCGCCACCGTCCGGCGCACCGCCGGATCCCCGCGGGGCGTCCCGGCGCCAGGTCGCCGCCACGACCGGACGGGTGGAGGCGGCCGACGCCGGCCCCGAGAAGCCCTCGGCCGCACCGGTACGCACGGCCAGCGACCGTCCGGCGAGCAGGGCGCGCGACCGCTGGACCGCCGGGACGGACCCGGCTGCCGTTCCGCCGGTGGCGGGACCCGGCGTGTGACCGTCGTTGCCTCGGGTGGCGATCCGCCGGACACGTACCGGGGTGGCGGGAGCGGAAGGGCCGGCCTGAGTCGACGGGGTGATGGTGCTCGTGGACGTACGGGTCGAGTCTGCGGCGCGTTGGCCCTCGGCCGGCTGCCCGGCGGCGGGGTGGGTCCTCGATCGCAGCGGCATGCCGACCGAGGCGTGCTGGTCAACCCCCGGCGCAGGCACGGACGTTGACGACTCCCCCGCCGACGGGCCGGCGCTCAGCGGGCCCGTGGTTCCGGGCCGCACGCGCCGGGCGTCGCCGAGCAGCGGGGCGGCGTTCGTGGTGCCGGCGGTCGGGGGGAGCGCGGGGAGGGGTATACCGAGTCCGCCCCGGGTACGGGCCTGTGCGCCCGGGCCACCGGGCCCGGGGGCCGGCGACCGTTGCGCGGAGACGGGTCCGGACGCCGGTGCCTCGCCGGTAACCGGTGCCGCGCCGGGAACCGGCTCCTGGCGCTCCGACGCCTGCTGGTCCTTCGGCAGCCGTTCCCTCAGCGGCCGGTCTGCCGGCGGCTCTTCCCTCGACGGCCCTTCCGCCGGCTGCCGACCCCGCTGCCGGGGCTGCACCGACGACGGGACCCCCGGGGCAGGAGGAGCAGCCGCCGGAGCAGCCGTTTCCTGCGTCTGCCGCTGGACCACGGGCAGTGCCGCGTCCCCGGGCTCCACGGCCGGCCCTGCGGATGCGACTCCACCCTGGCCGCCCTGTCCGGCCTGCCCTCCATGTCCGGCCGGCCCGAACGGGGCCGCTCCGGACGGGAGTTCCCGCAGGGCCTTGCCCAGGGCGGGACGTACAGGAGGCGTGGCGGGCGTACCCGGGTCACGCTCCGGCTGAATGGTGGGCCCGGGCTCCGCAGGGCCCGTGGGGACCAGGCCCGGCGCGGCCGATGGCCCGACTCCCGTATCCGATGGGGGTGTTGCGGCTGGAGCGAAGGCGGCCAGACTCCGCAGAGCCCTCGCCGGCCGTCGGGCGACGATCAGGGATGGCGCGGTGCGCCGGGGGCGGACCCGGGCGGGCCGCTGCTGCGGCTGCGTGGACGGGGCGGGGCCGGTGTCCGCGGACGTGCGGCCCGTCCGGGCGGCGGACGGCCCGGGGCCGGGTGCGGGATCGGGTCCGGTCCGGGCGGTCGCGGCGTCGGAGCCGGATGCGGTCCGGGGCTGCGTGCCGCCCGGCCGCCGGACGGCGGGCGCACGGCCCGGGGCGCCGGACGGCGAGGGCTGTACCGGCTGCTCCTGTCCGCCGGCGGCGGCGCGCAGCAGGAGGGGCGCTCCGGGGGCGCTGGAACGGGCCGTGCCCGGCCGCGCCACACCGTGGATGAGGCCCACCGGTGCGGAGGGCAGGACCGCATGGCCGAGTTCGCTGCCGAACCCGAGGTTCTGCCACGAGGCGAGCCGGGACCTGAAGCGCAGTCCGTCGCTCACCCCGATCGAGGACCGGGCGACGGTCACGGCCGGTGGCGCGACCCGACGCCAGCCACCGTCCCAGTCCGCGTCCGGACGTGCGGGCCGGACACCGCCCTGCCCGGCACCGGGTTCCCGGCCGCCATCGGTGCCGCCCGCGGGTTCCGGACCGTTCCCGGTGCCGCCCCCGGCCGGTGCCCCGACCGGCCCCGGGGCCGCTCCCGGGACGGGGCTGCCGGCCTGCCGCCGGCTCCCGCCGCGGAACCAGTTCCTGAACTCCACGCCCTCACCCGCTCTCGTTGACGCGGGTGTTGATCCGCGCTATCTCCCTCACCCACTCCTGCCGCTCACCATGGGTGAGGTCGAGGATTTCCTCACGCTGCCAGTGGAAGTGGTAGGCGATGTACGCGAGCTCCTCCCGCAGCCGGGCAGGCGCGTACGTCACTATTCCCCCAGGCGTTCACCCGACAGATCCACCTCGAACGACCCGTGGCACAGCGGACATGTCACCGCGGCGTGGGTGTGGCCCTCGCTGTTGATGCGGCGGTAGAAGTCCTGGAGGAACGCCACGTCCGTGGCGTACATCCGCTCGACCACCCCGGCGTGCACGTCCGTGACGGTGCCGAGCCGGGTGATCACCTGGCTGAGCAGCACCACGCTCAGGTACGCCGGGTTCTCCTTGACCCGCAGGTCGATCTGCGGGCGCAGCTCGTCCCGTGCGGTGGCCAGTCGCATCGACCCGCTCCGGTGGACCTGGCCCGCGTCGTCGACGTAACCCCGCGGAAGCTCGAAGTCGAACTCCGTACGCATGTCCTGGCGGTCCGGCTCCCGGGCGGGAGGAGGCGTCGGGGCTTCCTCCCCCGGGGCGGGCGCGGCGGTGGCGAGGCTGTCGAGAACCTCTTCGAGGCCGCCGCCGGAAACAGTCCTGCGCCTCATTCGACCACGATCTCCTCGAAGGTGATGGTGACCGTCTCCGTCGCGGCGCTCGACTCACCGGCCTTCAGCGAGGGGCCCTCCCACTTGCTGGCCCATCCCTGCATCAGCTGGATGCGGCGGACGGTCTCGCCCTTGGAGTCCTTGATCTCGATGGTGAGGTTCTGGCGTGCGGTGTCGACGGCTCCGTTGTTGAGCGTCTCCTTGATCCACTTGGTGAACTCGCTGCTCTTGTCGAGCCCGCGGGTGATCGTCACCTCTCCGGCCTGGCGCGCACCGGGCTGCTTGCGGATGATCTGCTTGCCCTCGGCGGTCACCTGCCGGACCTCGACGACTTCCTCCTCGACGGTCAGACCGCTGATCTCCTGGATCGACTCCACGAGATAGCCGCCGAGCTGTACGCCGAAGACGTGGGTGGAAAGAGCATCGCCCTCTGCCATGACTGTGTGTCACCTGTTCCGTTCGTTGCCTGCTGGGGTCACTGCTCGACGGGGACGGCGGGTGCGGGTCACTCGTCGACGAGGCTGGTGCTGTCCGAGAACTGCGAGAGGCGGAAGATCACGAACTCCGCGGGCTTCACCGGGGCGACGCCGATCTCGCACACGACCTGGCCGAGGTCGATGGACTCCTGCGGGTTGTTGTCGCGGTCGCACTTGACGTAGAAGGCCTCTTCCGCCGTCCGGCCGAAGAGCGCACCCCGGCGCCACTCCTCGGTGAGGAAGGCGGTGACGTTGCGCCGGATGCTCGACCAGAGGCGGTCGTCGTTCGGCTCGAAGACCACCCACTGGGTGCCCAGGAGGATGGACTCCTCCAGGTAGTTGAAGAGGCGGCGTACGTTGAGGTAGCGCCAGGCGGGATCGGACGAGAGCGTGCGTGCGCCCCAGATCCGGATTCCCCGCCCGGGGAAGGCGCGGACACAGTTGACGCCGATCGGGTTGAGCAGGTCCTGCTCGCCCTTGCTCAGGCGCAGTTCGAGGTCCAGCGCCCCGCGGATGACCTCGTTGGCGGGCGCCTTGTGCACCCCGCGCTCGCCGTCGCTGCGGGCCCAGACCCCGGCGACGTGGCCGCTCGGCGGGATCAGGGTCTGCTGTCCGGTCGCCGGGTCGAGGACCTTGAGCCAGGGGTAGTACAGGGTCGCGTAGCGCGAGTCGTATCCGGCGTCCTCGTTGCGCCAGGCGCGGACGCGCTGGGCGTTCATTCCGGGCGGGGCGTCCAGGACGGCGACCCGGTCGCCCATCTGCTCGCAGTGGGCGATGACGGCCAGTTGCACGGCCTTGACGCCGTCGTCGTCGATGTCGCCGCGCCGGTGGGCGCTCATCAGGTCCGGGACGGCGACGATGGTGATCTCGTCGATCGCCTCCAGGGCCGCGATGCCCGTACGGGCCGACGCGTCGCCCACGTACTCGCTCGGGCCGGCCGGGACGGTGCCGCCGGCGGCCGGGGAGGCGGGCGCGAGGGAGAGGGTCTGCGTCTCGGGGCGGGTCTGCGCCGCGCCGGGCTGCTCGGTGACCTCGATGAGCTTGGACTGACGGGCCTGGGTGACCAGGTAGCCCTTGACGTTCTTGCGTACGGAGGTGTCGTACGTCTCCGCCACCTTGCCGCCCTGCCGCACCAGCAGCCGGAACCGGTCCTCCGGAGGGTTCTCGCCCTCGGGGTCGGCGACCTCGACGGAGAGGCCGTCACCGGCGCCCGGCCGGGCGGAGACCAGGAAGCCGCCGATGGCGACGGACGGCGCCGCCGCGGGCGCGGAGCCCTGCGACGCGTCCTCGGCCGGGCCGCCGATGCGCACGATGTACGCGGCGCCGCCGCCGTTGCTGAAGTACCCGTGGACGGCGAGCGTCAGAGTGGCGTCGGGAGTGAAGGTGCCGAAGGACGCCACGTACTGGTCCCAGCTCGTCACCAGCGTCGGCCGGTGGAAGGGGCCGGTCTCCGCGAACCCGACGAAGGCTGCGACCGCGGTGCCGACTCCCTCGATGGGCCGTGCTCCGGACTGCACCTCCTCCACGTATACACCTGGGGTGAGGTACGACGGCATGCTCGCTCCTTCGGGTGGTCAGTCGTTCGCCTGTTCAGTCTTGCCCGGGGGTATCTGCGGGAAGTAGGCCCCAAAGTCCTGGCCCCGGGGCAGGGCGACTGCCTTCCCGGGCACCCCGGACGCCCGGTAAGGCCCTTGTGCGCCGCAGCCGTCGAGACGGGACGGCGGCCCCGCCCGGGCACACCCGTACGCGTGCGGCGAGGGTGTTGAGGACGGCGAGGGCTGCGAGGGACTGATTTCAGCCAGAAATCACTGGGCCCGCGCGGCCGGATCGGCCGGATTTCCACGGTCGGATCGCGGGCCGGGAGATCCTGGTCCTCCCCGGCGAGCAGGGTTTTCACAGACCGGGCGTCTTCCGCCATCCGATAAATCCAGGGAATGGACAGCGCGGGACCGGCATTCACCGGCCATCGCACCCTCCGCGGAATCCGTTCCCGATTTCACGCCGGTGTGTGTAAGGACACATCCCGGTGCGCGGGCCTGTGAAGATCCCCGCTGGCCAGACCCCCGATTGTCCACACGATCGAAACGAACGGGACGGAATCCGGCGCTATCGTTCCTACGGCACGATATCGCTCAGCACACCACTGACATTGAGCACTTGGTGGCATTCGGAGGCCTGCGTTCCGGTCGCCGGGGTCCCCGGTTTGGAACAGGTCACGGAGGCCGTGACAGCAGCGTTCTCCGGTATCCGAATGGGGGTGACCCAGTGATAGTCCTGGTTGCGGAACGTCTCCAGAGCGATCGTGGTGATCTTCCGCTCCCCGAAGGAGATCGTCAGCACCCCTTCGTCTCCCTGGAAGTTCGCCACCACGATGTCCGTGACGCCGAATACCTTTCCTTCCGGAACCTGATAGGTCCCGTCCTTCTTGGCTCCGGCACCGGTCTGCACGTCGATGGTCTCGGAACTCTGCTGGGAGTTGGCCGTGCCGGTGCCGCCCGTCGAGCCCGAGCCGCCCGTGGCGGCACCGCCGGTCCCCTCCGTACCCGGTCCGGCACCCTGACTCTGCTCGCCGTCCGGGGCGCCGCCGGTGCTCCCGCCGGCCGCCGAACCGCCCTGCGGCCGCTCCCTGTTCTCCTCCTGAGCCGCCTTGGCCCCCGCCTCCTTCGCGGTACTGCGGACGGCGGGCCGTACCAGCGCGAACCACGCCACCAGCAGCGCGAGCAGCGCCGCCAGCAGGATCAGCAGCCACTTCGGCAGCAAGGGAAGCTGAGCGAACTCGCCGGGCAGGGGCTCCGGCCGGCCGGGCTGCTCGCTCTCGGCGGCGGCCCCCTCGCGCTCCACGGCCCCGGCCTCGAACGGCCAGGTGACCGGAGCGCCGAACCAGATCAGCTTCCTGGCCCGCACCCGCAGGCCCGTATCGGCGGACTCGCCCGGCTTCAGGCTCCGGCTCTCCGGGGTGAAGGCGAGGCGCAGTTCCTCCCCCGCCTGCTTTGCGGTGAACACCACGTCGACGGGGGTGTTCCCCAGGTTCTGCACCGAGGTCCGGAACCGGGCGCCCAGCCAGCCCCTGCGCCGCCCCGGCTCCAGCTTCGCCCGGAGCTCATGGAAGGGCTCGACGACCACCGTCAGCTCGGGAACGGCCACCGACTCGGGGTGCTCCGCGGGCAGCACCCGTACACCCAGGGGGACTTCGCCCGCCCTGACCTCGTGGGAGCGGGGCGGCGCGAGCCGCACCGTCACGGTCTCGGAGGTGCCCGGGTAGAGGGAGACCCGCGCCGGTTCCACCGTGGTCCACGCCGCACAGTCGCCGACCACTTCGAGGGTGTACGCCTCGACGATGTCGCCGTCGTTGCGCACGGTCAGCGTGCTCGTCGCTCCGGCGCCGGGCGACACCGTCACCGTGGCTATGTCGAATTCGGCAGATGTGGTCACGATGCGACGCTAGGCCGCGCCCCGGCCCCGGCAGCAGAGGCGGAAGGGCAATGTGAGGGCAGCCCCGGTGCCCCGGCGGCACACTCCCGCCGGGTCCTGGCGCCCCGTCCCCGGGCCAGGTCCCCCTGCCCGGTCACCGGCCGGGCGAGCACGACGTCTGACGGATCGGACAGCGACGGAAGCCACTGAGGAAGACGACCACATGACCATGACAGAAGTGATGAAGACAGCGGCGGCGGGCGGCCGCAGCCGCGGGCCGACGGCGCCGGTGCCGGGGCCGGAGCACCCCGGGGACGGCACGCCGACGGCGGCCCCGGCACCGGCACCGGCCCCGGGAGGCAGGATCTCGGTAGCCGTGTACGCGGAGGACCTGATCCTTCAGACCGGCATGGTCCACCAGTTACGCCTCCGGCCGGAGATAGAACTGATACCGGAGGAGGAGGCCGACCGCGCGCAGGTCTCCCTGGTCGTGGTGGACATGGTGAACGAACCCGCCGTCCAGCTCCTGCACCGCCTCCAGCGCAACACCTCCACCCGCACCGGCCTCGTCGTCGGCTTCTTCGAGACGGGCGCGCTCCAGACGCTGATCGAGTACGGAGTCGCCGCCGTGCTGCGGCGCGGGGAGGCCGACCAGGACCGTCTCGTGCACCTGGTGACGGCGCTCGCGAAGGGCGAAGGAGTGCTGCCGGGCGACCTCCTGGGCAAGCTCCTCAGCCATGTCAGCAGCCTTCACCGCACGGTGCTGGACCCCCGCGGGCTCTCGCTCTCCACCCTCACGGCGCGGGAGGCGGAGATGATCAGGCTGGTGTCGGAGGGGTACGGCACCGCGGAGATAGCGCAGAAGACGTCGTACTCCGAACGGACCGTCAAGAACGTGCTCCACGAGGTGGCGACCCGGCTGGAACTGCGCAACCGGGCCCATGCGGTGGGCTACGCCATGCGGCACGGCCTCATCTGAGCCGCGCCCGCTGCCACCGGGACGGGTGGCCTCCCGCGGGAGGCCGCACCGACGGGCCCGCGGGGGCAACGGGTACTGCCCCCGCGGTGCCCCGGGGTCCCTGGGGCCGGCCGTCGCCCCGGCCTAGCGTGGCGGTATGCGTACCCATGAGAGTGCCGGTCCGTCTCCGGACTCCGTGTCCGCCTCCCCCGCACGGCGCCACCGTCCCGGCACCCTGGACCGGTTGCAGAGCACCCTGGGCAACGCGGCGACGGCACAGCTGATCACGGTGTCCCGGATGATGACCCCGGAGGCGTTCAAGGACAGCACCTCGACCCGGATGCCGCGCGGCCGCTCGGAGATCACCAAGGTGGACCGGGCGCTGGAGGCCTTCCAGCAGGTCCCGCAGGACGACCAGCGCGCCCAGTTGTTCGCGCTCAAGGACGTCATCGACGCATGCAGCGCCTACACCTCCCACAAGACGGAGGGCGGTGTACGGGTGACGGGCACCCAGGAGCTCTCCCGGCAGGCGGAACAGGCACGGATCGAGCTGGACCTCGAATCGGTCTACCGCGGCCTGATCACGGAGATCGATCAGCTGCAGGCCGAGGACCGCGACACGATGGTGCCGACCGACCAGGCCCACCGCACGGCCCAGTTGATCCCCGCCGAACGGTTCCACACCATGATGAGCGGCTACGTCCAGCAGCTCGACGCCCTCCGCGCGCACCCCACGCTGCCCGCCGAGACCCGCACCGTCATCGGGGAACTGATGACCGTCGTACCGCTGGTGACAGTGCTCCAGTACCCATGGAGCAGCATGCCGGGGATGAAGCTCAACCCGCCCGTGGAGGGCGAGGATCCGTCGTTCTCGTTCGGTGTGGCCACCCAGGCCCCGGGCGGCACCCCCTTCCTCCTCGGCCACATCGCCCACGAACTGACCCATGTGGCGGCCCATCAGGCCTTCGGCAGCAGCCCGGCGATGGAGCTTGTGGAGTCGGGGGCGAGCGTGGAACAGGTGAGGGCGCTGGCCCAGGAGCGCAGCAGGACCCTCGAAGAGCTGGCAACGGCGCTGGAGGAGAACAACGACTTCACCGGATTCCAGTACCGGCTGCTCGAGGAGAAACTGCACTACGGGGCACAGCCCAACAAGCTGGAGCGATACGCGCTCAACCTCGCGGGGAGGGACCGGATCACCGAGGAGCAGAAGCTCCGTCTGATCAGCTACGGCGAGGCGGCCGGGGGCGCGTCGGGCGCGCTGGTCGAGTACGACACGGTGATCAACCAGATGCTGATCTATATGCACCTGTGGGGGATCGACCAGGGACACCCCTTCTACGCACGGCTGCTGACGGCTTCCGGCACGGCCCGCGGCCGCCGGGACGACGCCCGCGAACGCGGGGCCGGGACGGCGTAGGACGCGACGGGCGCGGGGCCGGGACGGCGCACGCCGGCCGGTCCGCGAGACAGGTGTGGGGGATGTGGCGCCGGGGAGACGTGGTGCCCTGTCCGGCGGTGAACAGCCGCAAAGGGCACCGGGTCTTCCCCGCTCGGGGTACTCCGGGCCCTGTCCGTGTTCCCCCGCGCCCGCGATGCTTGAGGTGGAGAACCATCGACCAGACTGTGAGGTGGACCGTGGGCGGTCCTGCTGGCCCGGCACGACGTACCCGGTCACGCCGACTGGGCGGTGTCGTGGTGCTGCTGACCCCGCTGCTGGTGGCGGGTTCCATGTCCGCCCCGCAGGGCGCCCCACGAGCGGCCGCCGCCGCGGAGGCGGCTGGGGCGGACACCGGCCGGATCGCCTTCGCCGGCACCGGGCACCGCAGCCTCGGGCTGCGCACCTCCGTGACGACCTCCAAGGACCTGTTCAGCACCGGCCCTGCCCACTACGACCAGGACGCCTTCGGACTCGGCAGGACGCTGGTCTTCACCAGCCTCCGCGACGAGGCGAAGCCCCAGGTCTACCTGCGCGACGCGGACGGCGCCGTACGCAAGCTCACCAAGGGCCTTGATGCCGCGCACCCCGAACTCTCCCCCGACGGCCGGACCGTGGTGTTCGACTCGGCCGATCCCGGAGCCCCCTCGGCTCAGCGTGACCTCTGGTCGGTCGGGGTCGACGGCTCCGGTCCGCGGCGGCTGACGGACACGCCCGCCGACGAGACGCATCCGACGCTCTCCCCGGACGGCACCCGGATCGCGTTCGCGAGCGACGGCGGCCCCGAACAGGGCACACAGATCTACGAACGGGCGCTGTCCGGTGGGGCGGTGACCTGCGTCAGCGATCCCACGGAGGGCGACGCGAGCGAGCCGGAGTGGAATCCGGTGAACGACGACGCCCACCGGGAACTCCTCGTGTACACCCTCCACCAGGAGCCCGAATCGGACACGGACACCGGGCATCGGCTGCGGGTCACCAACGGTCCGGGGACCGGACGCCCCCTGCTGACGGGCGCCTTCGCCGGCTGGGGCACCCGCTCGGCCGCCTGGGCGCCGGACGGGGACGATCTGGTCTTCCTCAGCCCCAACACGGACTGCGGATGCTCCGTCTACGACCACGTGTACCGGGCCGGCTCCCTCGACAACCCGGTTCCGGTGATGAAGCTCTCCGAGGACCGTCAGATGGAGTCTCCCGCCGTGATCGACTGGGGGGACTCCTGGAACGTGGTCGTCACCCACAGGACCACCGTGGATCCGGACCTCGTCACGCTCCAGGACATGCGGCAGGACGGCTCGGACCCCCGGGACCTCAGGCTCGACGTCCTGCGCGAGGACCCGAGGGCCTGGTCCAACACCAGTGAGGATCCCGCCGACGACCCGCTGTTCCACCCGGCGGCCGGCTACGACCCCTGGACCGAGCGGCAGACCTACACGCCCGATGGCCGGAACATCGCCGTGACGCGCTTCGAGACCATCGACAACGTGCGTGTCCAGCGGATCTGGCTGGCCGGCACCGACGGGACGAACGCGGCGGCCATGGACGTGGAAGGACGGGGTGCCGGTGACTGGGACACCGACCCCTCGTTCTCCCCGGACGGCACCAAGCTGGCCTTCACCCGGACGTCTCCCCCCGCTGCCGGTGACACGGCGCGGCCGAGCCGGGTCCTCGTCGCCGACGTCGCCACGAAGAAGATCATCGGCGAGGTGGTCCCACCCGCGGGGGAGGTGGCGGGCGGCGACGCCCAGCCCGCCTGGTCCTCGGACGGCACCACGCTCGCCTTCACGCGTAACGAGGTGATCCGGGGCCTCGGCGGGATCAAGCACGTCTGGACGGCCCCGGTGAACGCGCTCGGCCAACAGCGCGACCTCAGCGTCACGGGCTGCCCCGGCGAGTGCAAGGTGATCGACGACAGCCCCGCCTTCTCGCCCGACGGCAAGGCCATCGCCTTCAACCGCAAGGACCGCGCCGACCAGATCAACCACCGGGCGAGCGTCGTCGTCACCTCGCCGGACGGCTCGGACTGCCGGGTCGTGCTGCCGGCCTCCCGGCGCGACGACCCCGCCGCGTGCGGCGAGCAGATCCCGGACGTCTCGGCGACCGGGCCGTACCAGCCGCGCGACGTGGCCTGGTCGGCGGACGCCGGGCGCCTGGTGCTGAGCTCCCGCCGGGACATCGCGCCGAACTCCCCCGAGCAGCTGTCCGAACTCGACCTCGCCACGGGCACGCTGACCCCGTTGACCGCGAAGCTTCCGGGCCGCCAGAAGGAGCCCGCCTTCCAGCAGCAGGTCGACCTGGCGCTGACCGCGCCGCCCGTCGGCCCGTCGGTGGAGGCCGGTTCCTCGGTGCCGGTGACGGTCACCGTCACCAACCGCGGTCCGGCCCCCTCCCCCGGCACGACGTTCGTCGCCGACACCCCGCCGGGCGTGCGCCTGGAGGAGCTCACCACCACCGCCGGTACCTGCGCCGCCGGTTCGCCCAGCTGTGATCTGGGCGTGCTGCAACCGGGCGCCGAGGTGAAGGTCACCGCACGGCTGACGGGTGTGACGGCGGGACCCTGGCAGCTCGGCTGGTCGGTCACCGGAGCCGTCGTCGACCCCAACCCCACGGACAACGCCACCGGGACGACGGTCCGGGTCCGCAACGTCCCCCCGCCGCCCGGCCCGGCTCCCTCGACGACCCCGCACACCCCGCCGCATCGCCCCTCTCCCGTACCACCGGCGCAGCCGCCCGCTCCGCTGCCGCCCGAGGCCGGTCCCGGGGTCGTCGTACGGGCCCAGCCCAGCCCCGGGTACGTCGGCGGGAAGGTCGTGCTGACGTACACCGTGCGCAACGGGAAGAACGCGCTCGCCACCGGCCTGCGGCTACGGCTCGGGCTGCCCGCCGGAATCCCGGTGGCCACCCTTCCGGCGGGCTGCGCCGCCGGGGTGTGCCCGATCCCCGACCTGGCGCCGGGTGCCTCCTCGGTCCTGCGCGTCGTGCTCGCCCCGGACCGGGCCCTGCGGACGAAGGTCACCGGGACGCTGACCACGAGCGGCACCGACGCCGACCGCGGTGACAACGTCTCCCGGATCCCGCTGCGCATCCTCCAGCCGCGCATCGTCTCGGTGCCCGAGGTCGGCAAGCCGGGGTTCGTCACCTCGGTACGCGGCAAGGACTTCCCGCCCGGTGCTCCGGTGAAGCTCACCTGGAAGCCCGGGATCACGGCAGCCGCGCCACCGGCCCGGCCGGGCGGTGACGGCACCTTCATCGCCCAGCTGCTGATCCTGGTGAAGGACCGGACGGGACCGCGCACCATCACCGCCTCGGGGCCCGGGTTCAGCCCGGTCACCACCGACTTCCTGGTGGTCTACGGCACCATCGTCCCGCCGGACGAGGTGGGACGCCGGTGATCCACGAAGTCGACGAAGGGCTGCGGCTGTTGCTGGTCGACGCCGGCCTCCAGGAGAGCGGGGTGGAGCTGGTCTTCGACGCCCCGACCCGGGACTGGTCCGCGCGGCGCAACGCCCCCACGGTCAGCGTCTTCCTGTACGGAATCCGTGAGGACGCGACCCGCCGCCGTACCGGCACGGCCGAGGAGTACGACGACCAGGGCGTGGTCACGGGGCGGCGGACACCTCCGCGCTGGTTCGAGCTGACCTATCTGCTGACCGCGTGGACCAACCGTCCGCAGGACGAACACCGTCTGCTCTCGGAGGTGTTGCGCTGTCTGATCCGCACGGACGTCATGCCCTCCCGGATGCTCACGGGCAGCCTGGCCGAACTCGGGATGACGGTGGAGATGGAGGCGGCGTCGGCGGGTTCCGGCGACCGGCCGTCCACCGTGGACGTGTGGTCCGCGCTCGGCGGCGAGCTGAAGGCCGCGATCGACCTGCGGGTATGGGCACCACTGGCCGGTGAGGTGGAGGCCGCCGGGCCGCCGGTCACCGAGGGCCTGCTGGTGCGGACGGTGCCCGGACGTGACGGCGAGGCGACTGAGCCGGGGCGGCGGCTGCGCTACGACGGGCCGTCGGACGCCCAGGGCCAGGGCTTCGCCGCGGAGCGTGAACGGCAGCTCCCGCCGGGCCGGCGCAGGCGCGGAGGCCCGGCCCGGTGACCACGGCACACCGGGCCCCTGCCCGCGTCCGAAAGCCGGCCCCGGACGAAGCCGGCACCACGCCGGCCTCCCCGCCGGCCTCCCCGGCCGAGGCCGCCGCCCCGCCGACGGCCGTGGAGGACCTCTGGGAGGCGCTGGGGCACATCGAGCGGCGGGTACGGCACGCCGTCGCCCTGCGCCGGGAGACCGACCCGGAACCGAACGACCCGTACCGGGGGCAGTACCTCACCCCCGCCGCGGCCGAGCGGATCCTGGAGTCCCGCGACGCGTTCCGCCCGGTCCCGGACCACGCTCAGGGCGCCCCGCCGCCCCCGGCCGAGGGCCGGATCGCCGCCCTCGCGGCGGACTTCGCCCTGGTCCCGCCGGACGTCGATCTCCTGCTGATCGCGATGGCCCCGGACATCGACCCACGGTTCGAGCGGCTGTACGGCTACCTCAACGACGACCTCACCCGGCGCAGGGCGACGATCGGACTGGCCCTCGAACTCTGCGGACTGCCCGCCGCGGGCTCCGGCCGCTTCCGGTTCTCGCCGTCCGCCCCGCTGGTCGCGGCCGGACTGGTGGAGGTGCGGGAGGACGAACGACCGCTGCTCTCACGGGTCCTGCGCGTCCCGGACCGGGTCACCGCTCATCTGCTCGGCGACGACGGGGTGGACGGAAGGCTGCACGGTCTCGTGCGGGTGGCCGGGCCGCGGGAGGAGCCGGACGCGTGTCCGACGACGCTGCGGGTCGCGGCGGCGCTGGGGACCGGCAGCGGCCTGGTGCATCTGCTGGACCGCGGCGGCGACCCCGGCCGCCTCGCGGCCGACGCGCTCCTCACGGCCGGCCTGCGCCCGCTGGTGGTGGACGCCGCGGCCCTGGCCGCCGCCCCTGAACCGGTGCGGACGGCGCGGATCCTGGCGACCGAGGCGCGGCTGAGCGGTGCCGGTCTCGTCCTCGGGCCGCTGGAGACGCTCGCCCCGGAGCGGCCCGGGGGCGCCGCGCTGATCGACGGGCTCTGCGAGGCGTTCGGCGGCGCCTCCCCGCTGATCATGTACGGGAAGAAGACCTGGGACCCCTTGTGGGCCGGCGAGAGCCCGGTGACGTTCTCCGTACTGCCTCCCGACCCGGCGGACGCGGCACGGCGGTGGCGCCGGGCGCTCACGGCGGCCGGAACAACGACCGGAAATCCGGCCGGCGCCCCGGCCGGAATCGCCGCCGGGACCGCGGCGGCCGAGGCACGCCTCCTCGACGCCACCCGCGCCTACCGGCTCGACTCCGGCCAGATCCGCAGGGCCGCCGCCGTCGCCTCCCGGCTGGCCGCCCTGGAGAAACGTCCGGTGGAGGCACAGGACCTGCGTACCGCGGTCCGGGCCCAGAACGGGGCGGGGCTGGCGCGGCTCGCCCGCCGCATCGAGCCCACGGTCGGCTGGGACGACCTCGTGCTGCCCCCGGCTACCCGCCACCAGCTGTCCGACCTCGCCCTGCGCGCACGCCACCGTGAGCAGGTGCTCGGCCGGTGGCGGATGCGGCCGGGCGGGGGCCGGGGCCGGGGCATCGTCGCCCTGTTCGCCGGGGAGTCCGGGACGGGCAAGACCATGTCGGCCGAGGTGGTCGCGGCCGACCTGGGCATGGAGCTCTACGTCGTGGACCTGTCCTCCGTGGTGGACAAGTACATCGGTGAGACCGAGAAGAACCTGGAGAGGATCTTCGTCGAGGCGTCGGACGTCAACGCGGTGCTGCTGTTCGACGAGGCGGACGCCGTCTTCGGGAAGCGTTCGCAGGTCAAGGACGCGCACGACCGGCACGCCAATGTGGAGTCGGCCTATCTGCTCCAGCGCATCGAGTCCTTCGACGGGATCGCCGTACTCACCACCAATCTGCGGGCCAACCTGGACGAGGCGTTCACCCGCCGTCTCGACGTGGTCGCCGACTTCCCCGTGCCCGACGAGCAGCAGCGCCTGGCCCTGTGGGAACGCTGCCTGGGTACGGAGGTTCCCCGCGACCCCGGTCTCGACCTGCGGACCTGTGCGGCGCGTTTCGAGCTGACGGGAGGTTCCATCCGCGCCTGCGCGGTCACCGCCGCCTACCAGGCTGCGGAGTCGGGCCGCCCCCTGGACACCGGGCAGCTCGTCTCGGCGGTCCTCGCCGAGTACCGCAAGCTCGGGCGGCTGGTCCTGGACAGCGAGTTCGGCCCGTGGCTGGAGCGCACCCGGCGCGGGGACTGACCGGCAGCCCCGGTCACCGCGCACCTGTCCGGCGCCCTTCCGGTGCGGAAGGGACCACCCGTGAAGCCATGCGAAGGGATCACCTCAGTGCACAGCAACG
Source organism: Streptomyces sp. NBC_00876 (assembly GCF_045207435.1). NCBI lineage: Bacteria > Bacillati > Actinomycetota > Actinomycetes > Kitasatosporales > Streptomycetaceae > Streptomyces > Streptomyces sp. NBC_00876. The sequence continues at coordinate 4,935,086 of NZ_CP108800.1, read as the reverse complement.
ACATCGGCGAAGCACCCGGAACCGGTCGGCGCAAGGCCCCGGAATCCCGTCCCCCGGCCCCCGCCCGGCCCGCCGCCGTCCCGGAGGCGATGAGTCCGCAGTCGCTCGACGCCCTCCAGCGCACGATGGGCAACGCCGCGGTCAGCCGCATCCTCTCCGAGGCGGGGCAGGTCTCCGCGGACGGGCGCGAGGGCAATGGCTCCGCGGTGCAGCGCTCCACCGTCACGGATGTCCTGAAGTCACCGGGCCACCCCCTCGATCCGCGGCTGCGGGACGAGATGGAGCAGCGGCTCGGCTCGGACTTCTCCGACGTGCGGCTGCACACCGGGCCGGCGGCCCAGCGGTCCGCCGAGGAGATCTCCGCGCGGGCCTACACCGCGGGCAGCCATGTGGTGATCGGGGCCGAAGGCGCGGACAAGCACACGCTCGCCCACGAACTCACCCATGTGATCCAGCAGCGGCAGGGGCCGGTCGCCGGCACGGATGACGGCAACGGCCTGCGGATCTCCGATCCTTCCGACCGCTTCGAGCGCGAGGCGGAGGCGGCGGCCCACCGGGCGATGGCCACGCCCACACCGCCGTCCCGTGCGGTGGACCCGGTGAACGGCCGGGACGCATAGGGCGTTTGCTCCTGCGGCACCGGACGTGCGACGGGAGGGCGGCCGGCAGCACCGGGCGCGGGCATCGGGCGCGGGCATCGGGCGCGGGCGCCGGGCGCGGGCATCGGCCTCGCGCCCGGACGTCCGTATCATCAGCACATGACTGCAGAGCCCTCGCGATCCGCCGGCCGTATGCGCGCCTCCGACGCCGACCGCGAAGCGGTCGTGGAACAGCTGCGGGAGGCGGCGGCCGAGGGACGTATCGACCTCGAAGAACTGGACGAGCGGCTGGGTCAGGCGCTCACGGCCAAGACCTTCGCCGAACTCGCCCCGCTCACCGACGACCTGGGACCGGCCGTGCTCGACCCGGGCGAACCGCTGACCGTGAAGGGCGGCATCCACGGCGTGGTGCGGACGGGCCGCTGGAAGGTGCCGTCGCGGATTGCCGCGTACGGGGGGCTGGGCGGCGTACGCCTCGACTTCACGCAGGCCGAGTGCCGGCTGCGCGAGATCGAGGTGACGGTGGACGCGCAGATGGCCGGGGTGGTGTTCGTGGTCCCGGTGGGCTGGAGGCCGGACACCGACGCGCTGGATCCGGGGTTCGGCGGCCTGAAGGACAAGACCTCGGGCGAGCGGCTGCCCGGCACACCGGTGCTCCGGATCACGGGCTCGTGCGGTGCGGGCGGCGTGACCGTGCGCCACCCCAACCTCCGGGAACGCCGCAAGCAGCGCAAGGAACTGTCGCGCTGAGCCCGTTCAGGGCCTGAACACCGCCACCGCTTCGCGCCCCTCCTCCCGCCGGAACGTCACCCGGAGCTCCATCCCGATGGCGAGCGCGCTCTCCTCGCACTCCACGACCTCCGTCATCATCCGCGGCCCCTCGGCCAGGTCGACGACGGCGGCGACGTACGGCACCCGGGCGCCGAACGGGGGCAGATCGTTGCGGTGGACGACGGACCATGTGTAGAGCGTGGCCCGGCCGCTCGCCCGTTCCCAGTCGACCTCCTCGCTCCAGCAGTGCGGGCAGAACTCGCGGGGGTAGTGGTGCGCCCGGCCGCAGGCGCGGCAGCGTCGCAGCAGCAGGTGCCCTTCGGCGGCCGCGTCCCAGTAGGGGCGGGTGAAGGCGTCGGGCTCCGGCAGGTCGAAGCGGGGGGCCTGCGCGGCGGCCGGGGCGGGGGCCTTGGAGGCGGCCGCACCGGGGGCCGGGGCGGGGGATGCGGCGGCCGGGGTCGGGGGCGTCACAGGAAGAGTCCGATCGCTTCGTCGAGGGACCAGGTCTGCCAGGACATCGCGAACAGGGCAACGAGCGAGATGAGCGCCATCATCGCGTTCTGCCCCTGCTCGGCCCAGTCGTGGATCATCAGCACCAGGTAGAGCAGATTGAGCAGGAGCCCGGCGACCAGGGCGACCGGGGTGAGGAAGCCGGTCACCAGGCCGAGGCCCAGAGCCAGTTCCGCGTACACGACGAGGTACGCCATGGCCTTGGGGCGCGGCGCGACGATCCTCTCGAAGCCGGCCTTGACCACCGGCCAGCGGTGTTTGCCCGCGACGTCCGCCGCCCAGGCGATGCCGGTGCCGCGCTCGAACCAGCCCTTCTTGTCCTTGTGGCGCCAGCTCTCCAGCCACCACAGGCCGAGGCCTATTCGGAGCACGGCGAGCCACTGTGCTCCGTCGAGCCAGATCGTCCGCATGGGGCCCTCCCGTTCACGTAATCTGACGGTACGTCAGTTCACCTGATGGCGGCGGCCTGCGCAAGAGGTGCGCACCCGTGATCAATTCGCAATCGATTCCGGCCTTGACCGAGACCCATCAAGCGACTGCGCGATTACGCTCCGAAGCATGTCCGACAGCACACCCACCACCAGCAGCGCCGCTCCGGCCCCCATCGACCTCACCGAGGACCGCCCCGTCTACGTCATCGGCGGCGGCCCCGGCGGCCTGGCCGCCGCCGCGGCCCTGCGCGCGCAGGGGGTCCGGGCCGTCGTCCTGGAGAAGTCCGGGGACGTCGGCGCGTCCTGGCGGCGCCATTACGACCGGCTGCACCTGCACACCACCCGCCGCTGGTCGGCCCTGCCCGGACTGGCGATGCCCCGCAGGTTCGGACGCTGGGTCTCCCGGGACGACGTGGTGCGCTACCTGGAGAAGTACGTCGAGCACCACGCCCTGGAGGTGGTGACGGGCGTCGAGGTCTCCCGCGTCGACCGGGCGGCGGACGGTACCGGGTGGCGGCTGACCGCGACCGGCGGGCGTGAACTGACCGGCCGGGCCGTGGTGGTGGCCACCGGCTACAACCACACCCCGCGGATCCCCGACTGGACCGGGCGCGACACCTTCACCGGCGAGCTGGTGCACGCCTCGGCCTACCGCAACCCGGCCCCGTACGCGGGCAAGGACGTCCTCGTCGTGGGCGTCGGCAACACGGGGGCGGAGATCGCCGTCGACCTGGTGGAGGGCGGGGCCTCGCGGGTGCGGCTCGCGGTGCGCACCGTTCCACACATCGTGCGCCGCTCCACGGCGGGCTGGCCCGCACAGGCGACCGGCATCCTGGTGCGCCGGCTGCCGGTCGCGCTCGTCGACCGGGCCGGCGGCCTGATGGCCCGCGTCGCCGTGCCCGACCTCGCCGCACAGGGGCTGCCCCGCCCGGGCACGGGCCTCTACTCCCGGGTCAAGGACGGCGCCATCCCGGTCCAGGACGTGGGTCTGATCGACGCGGTCAAGCGCGGCCGGGTGGTTCCGGTGGCGGCCGTCGAGTCGCTCGACGAGGACGCGGTGGTGCTGGCGGACGGGACCCGGATCACCCCGGACGCGGTGATCGCCGCGACCGGCTACGAGCGGGCCCTGGAGCCGCTGGTCGGCCACCTCGGGGTGCTGGACGCCCGGGGCCGCCCGGTGGTGCACGGCCGCCGTACGCCGAAGCAGGCACCCGGTCTGTACTTCACCGGGTTCACCAACCCGATCAGCGGCATGTTCCGCGAAATGGCCCTGGACGCACTGAAGATCGCCAAGCGGCTGGCCCGCACCGGCTGACCGGAGCGGACACGGACACCGGACACGGACACCGGACGCAGACACCGGGCCCGACACCGGAAGCGGACACCGGGCACGGATACCGAGCACGGACACCGGAAGCGGACACCGAGCACGGACACCGGACACAGACACCGGGCCCGACACCGGAAGCGGATACCGGGCACGGACACCGGAAGCGGACATCGAGGGCGGGTGCGGGGGCGGGGGCGGCAGTGCGGCCCCCGCCCCCGCGGCCGTGTGCCGTCAACGCACTCAGCCTTTGCCTGCACACCCATTCCTGACGGAGCGTCAGTTCAGTAACCTGACAGTGCGTCAGCTTTGTGGCGCGGGCCGGGCACCACAAGTGCCGACGGACTTTCGAGCAGGAGTGGGCGGAACGATGCTTGGATCGACTCATGGCACCCTCACCACCGACTTCCGCGCCAGGGTGGAGGCCTGCGGCGAGACACCGCACGCCGCCGTCCACAGCATGGCGGCCACTGCCGAGGAGGGCGACCTCGACGTCAGCGGCCGCCCGCTGCACGCACCCGTACCGGATCTGGACCGGTTCTTCCGGCCGGAGTCCGTCGCCGTCATCGGCGCGTCCGACACCGAGGGACGCCCCAACACCGGGATCACCCGTCAGCTGATCGCCTGGGCCGAGCGGGTCGGGGCGCGGCTGTATCCCGTACACCCCACGCGTGAAACCGTCTTCGGACGGACCTGCTCCGCCTCCGTCGCCGATCTGCCGGAGCAGGTGGATCTGGCGGTGCTGCTGGTCAGCGACCCGCTCCCGGTGATCGAGGAGCTCGCGCAGGCCAAGGTGAAGTTCGCCGTCGCCTTCGCCTCCGGCTTCGCCGAGACCGGTGCGGAGGGCGCCGCCGCGCAGGCCAGGCTGGCCGCCGCGGTGGAGCGGTCCGGGCTGCGGCTGCTCGGGCCGAACACCAACCTCAACGCCTTCGAGGAGTTCCGCGACGACCTGGACGGGCCGGCGATCGCGCTGATCACCCAGTCCGGTCACCAGGGACGCCCCGTCTACACGCTTCAGGAGCTGGGCGTACGGCTCTCGCACTGGGCCCCCACGGGCAACGAGGCGGATCTGGAGACCTCCGACTTCATCGCGTACTTCTCCCAGCGCCCCGAGGTCGGGGCCATCGCCTGTTACGTGGAAGGCCTCAAGGACGGACGCTCCTTCCTGCTCGCCGCGGACCGGGCCGCACGGGCGGGTGTCCCGGTGGTGGCGGTCAAGGTGGGCCGTACGGAGACGGGGGCCAGGATGGCCGCGTCACACACCGGCAAGCTGACCGGCGCCGACCAGGTCGTCGACGCGGCGATGCGGCAGTTCGGCGTGATCCGGGTGGACGGCCTCGACGAACTCCAGGACACCGCTGCCCTGCTGGCCCGCGCGCGCAAGCCGCTGGCCGACGGCGTCGTGGTGTATTCGATCTCGGGCGGTACGGGCGCGCACTTCTCGGACCTGGCGACGGGTGCGGGTCTCCGGCTCCCGGTGCTGTCCGAGGCCAAGCAGGCCGAACTGCACACCTGGATCCCCGACTACCTGAACGTGGCCAACCCGGTCGACAACGGCGGCCACCCGGTCGGCGACTGGCGCGGGCGGAAGATCATCGACGCGATCCTCGCCGACCCGGAGGTGGGGGTGCTGATCTGTCCGATCACCGGCCCCTTCCCGCCGATGAGCGACAAACTCGCGCAGGACCTGGTGGACGCGGCGGAGGCCACGGACAAGCTGGTGTGCGTGATCTGGGGGTCGCCGGTCGGCACGGAGGACGCCTACCGCACGACGCTGCTCGGCTCCTCCCGCGTCGCCACCTTCCGTACCTTCGGCAACTGCATCACCGCAGTGAAGGCCTATCTGGACCACCACCGGTTCGCCGCCTCCTACCGCTCCCCCTTCGACGAGGCGCCGCGCACACCGTCGCCCTCGTTCCGCAAGGCCCAGGCGCTGATGCGGCCGGGCCACCAGCTGAGCGAGCACGCGGCGAAGCAGCTGCTGCGGGCGTACGGGATCCGGGTGCCCCGCGAGCAGTTGGTGACCAGCGCCGCGGCGGCCGTCCGGGCGGCAGGGCTCGTCGGCTACCCCGTCGTGATGAAGGCGTCCGGCGCGCGGCTGGCCCACAAGACGGAACTGGGCCTGGTCAAGGTGGGCCTCACCTCCGCCAGCCAGGTACGCGACGCCTACCGCGAGCTGACCGACATCGCACGGTTCGAGGACATCGAACTGGACGGCATCCTGGTCTGCCAGATGGTGGAGCGGGGCGTCGAGATGATGGTCGGCGTCACGCAGGACGCCCTGTTCGGGCCGACGGTGACGGTCGGGCTCGGGGGCGTACTGGTCGAGGTGCTCCACGACGCGGCGGTACGGGTGCCGCCGTTCGGCGAGGACCAGGCGCGGGCGATGCTCAGTGAACTGCGCGGCCGGGCCCTGCTGGAAGGGGTGCGGGGCGGCCCGCCGGTGGATGTGGACGCCCTGGTCGAGGTCGTCCTGCGGGTGCAGCGGATGGCGCTGGAACTCGGCGACGACCTCAGCGAACTCGACATCAACCCGCTGATGGTGCTGGGCCGCGGACAGGGCGCGGTGGCCCTGGACGCGCTGGCGGTCTGCCGCTGACCGGCCCAGGCCGCACCCGCGGCCGACGGCCGGCCCGCCCCGGCCGGCCGCCGCCGCACCCTTCCACCGGCCGCGCACACCGCGCCGACCGCACCGCCGTACGCCCCGCCACCACCTGCTCAGGAGCTGCCTCATGCCGTCCTCCCCCGAAGACACCACCGACCACGCCGATCCCTCCGGATCGCCTGAATCATTGATACTTCACGCCACTGACAACGGCGTCTCCTGGATCACCCTCAACCGCCCCGAGGCGATGAACGCCGTCACCTGGGACCAGCGCGAACGCATCATCGCCCTGCTCGCCGAGGCCTCCGCCGACCCCGGCATCCGGGCCGTCGTCCTCACCGCGACCGGCCGGGGCTTCTGCGCTGGCGCCGATCTGCGCGGCGCCCCGAAGACCGGCGACCGGGTGCCGGGCGACGTGGCCCGGACGATCCGGCTCGGCGCGCAGCGGCTGATCGCCGCGGTCCTGGACTGCGAGAAGCCCGTCCTCGCGGCAGTGAACGGCACGGCGGCGGGCATCGGCGCCCATCTCGCGTTCGCCTGCGACCTGGTACTGGCGGCGGAGTCGGCGAAGTTCATCGAGGTGTTCGTGCGCCGCGGGCTCGTACCGGACGGCGGCGGGGCGTATCTGCTGCCGCGCCTGATCGGTCCGCAGCGGGCCAAGGAGCTGATGTTCTTCGGCGATTCGCTCCCGGCGGCGGAGGCGGAACGCCTGGGCCTGGTGAACCGGACCGTGCCGGACGCGGAGCTGACACGGACGGCGAGGGCCTGGGCCCAGCGGCTGGCCGAGGGGCCGACCCGTGCGATCGCCCTCACCAAGCAGCTCGTCAACGCGTCGATGGACGAGGGCCGGGCCGCGGCGTTCGCCGCCGAGGCCATGGCCCAGGAGATCAACATGACGACGCAGGACGCCAACGAGGGCGTGGCGAGCTTCGTGGAGCGAAGGGCTGCGAAGTACCGGGGGGTCTGAGGGCTGTCCGGTGCGGAAACCGGGCCCCGGCTCAGACGGGTGACAGTGCGCCGGTGTCCAGATCCAGGCCGAACGGGTCGGGCAACCGCAGCACCGCTCCGAACGGGTGCGGTCCGTCCACGTGGGTGTAGCCCAGGGGACCGGGCTCGGAGAACAAGGTCACGCTGCCTTCGATCCGGTCGACCAGGAGATAGAGCGGGGCCCGGTACTCGGCGTACCGGCGCCGCTTCACGACCCGGTCGGTCTCCGCGTTGGACTCCGACGTCACCTCCACGACGAGAAGCGTCTGGTCCGGGAGCAGGGCTCCCCCGCCCCTGGCGAGCGACTCGGGGACGACAGCGATGTCGGGCACGTACCAGTTCGACGAGCCGGGCAGGTCCAGGTTCCCTGAACCCTCCACACACCCGAGTTCATCGACACGGTCCTCGATCTGGCGGCGGACCACCCTGGCGGCGCGTTCGTGGTCCCAGGTCGGTGACACGGACTCGATGATCCCCTCGATGATCTGGACACGATCTCCGCGGATGCGCTGCACGGCGAATTTCAGTGCGCGCTCGGAGTCGATGCCCTGCCCGTAGTCGGGTGCGCTGGTCATCTCACGTCTCCCCTCGCCGCACCACCTGTGACCACTCAGAGTATCCGCTGCGCCACCAGGTGTCGCCGAAGCCCAGGAAGCCGCTGCCGTTCCCCGCCGACCGCCGCTCACGGCGCCGGCCCGGCACCCCTGACCTTCGGCAGTGCCGCACCCGCCGCCGCATGCGTACGGTCGTCCGGGTGGAGAGAGCGAAGATCAGCGGCGCGGTCCGGCGGGCCGCCGCACCGGGGGACCTGCTGACCGTGGCCGCGGCGGTCTGCGTCGGGCTGAGCACGGTCAGTCCGTGGTGGGCGCTGCCCGCGGCGGTGACGGCGTTCCTCGCCGGCCGGGAGCCGGGCAGGACCGGGCCCACTTTTCTCGTGCTCGTCGCGGTGGTGGCCGGCGGAGTGGTGGCGGTGGCCCTGGTGCCCTCCTGGCTGCTGATGGCGGGGCGGTTCGTCGCGGTGGTCGCGGTGGCCGCGATGCTGCCTTGGTTCGCGGGGCGCTTCTGGCGTCAGTACCAGGAGCTCGTCCGGGCCGGCTGGGAGCGGGCGGGGCGCCTCGAGCGCGAGCAGCGGCTCGTCGCCGAGCAGGCCCGCTCCCGTGAACGGGCCCGGATCGCCCAGGACATGCACGACCTGCTCGGGCACGACCTCAGCCTCATCGCCCTGTCGGCGGGCGCCCTCAAGCTCGCGCCCGGTCTGGACGAGGCCCACCGGGCCGCGGCCGGGGAGATCCGGGCCCGGGCGGCCGCGTCGGTGGAGCGGCTCGGCGAGGTGATCGGTCTCCTGCGCGAGGAGTCCGGCGACCGGGCGGACGACGGGCCGCCCGGACCACCCGGCACCGGCATTCCCCGGCTGGTCGCACAGGCCGCCGCCGCCGGTCTCCCGGTCGTCCTGCACATCGGGGGCGACGCCGCCGCGATGCCCCCGCCCGCCTCACGGGCCGCCCACCGCGTCGTCCAGGAGGCCCTGACCAACGCGGCCAAGCACGCGCCGCAGGCCCGGGTGGAGGTGCGCCTGGCGCACACGGCCGAGGAGACAACGGTCCGGGTGGAGAACGGCCCCGCGCCCGTACACATGGGCCCGCAGGACGTCCCCGGCACCGGGCTCGGGCTGATCGGGCTGGCCGAACGCGTGCGGCTGGCGGGCGGCACCTTCGTCCACGGCCCGTACGACGGCGGCTTCGCGGTCACCGCGCGGCTCCCGCACACCCCGCCCGCCCGTCTCCCGGCCGCCCCGCCCCGGGTCGTCCGGAATGCCCTGCCCCCGGAACACCGGCACGCCCGCAGCCGCGCGCGCCGGGCCCTGACCCTCGCCGTCGTGCTGCCCCTCGTGGCGTGGGCGGTGCTCAGCGCCGGGCTCATGGCCTGGGACATCCGCTCGGCCCGGCAGTCCGTCCTGGACCCGGGCGACTACGCCCGGCTGCGGGTGGGCCAGGACCGGGGCTCGGCCGCACGGCTGCTGCCCGAACGCGAGACCACGCAACGGCCGGTGGCGGGCGAACCCGAGGGGGCGGGCATCACGTGCGCGTACTACGCGATGACGGCGGACCGCTTCGACGACCGGTCCGGGGACGCGTACCGGCTCTGCTTCCGGGACGGCCGGCTGATGTCCAAGGAGGCGCTCGCCCCATGAACCGCGGCTCCTGCCCCATGAACCGCAGCCCCTGCCGCACCTGCCCCACGAAGGGAGACTCATGATCCGCGTCCTCGTCGCCGACGACGAGCCGATGATCCGCGCGGGGGTGCGCTCCGTGCTGTCCACCGATCCGGGCATCGAGGTCGTCGCCGAGGCGGGTGACGGGCACGAAGCGGTGGAACTGGTGCACCGTCACCGCCCGGACGTGGCCGTCCTCGACATCCGGATGCCGGGGACCAACGGCATCGAGACGGCCGCCGAGATCCGGCGCACCGCGCCGGGGACGGGCGTCGTGATGCTGACGACCTTCGGCGAGGACGACTACATCCTCCAGGCGCTGGGAGGCGGCGCCGCCGGATTCCTGATCAAGTCGGGCGAACCCGAGGAACTGCTCGCGGGGGTACGTGCGGTGGCCGGCGGCGCCGCCTATCTGTCACCGAAGGTCGCGGCCCGGGTCGTCGCCCATCTCTCGGCGACGGGCGCCGGCGCCCTGGCCGGCCGCCGCAGCGCCGCCCGGGAACGGGTCCGTACGCTCACCGCCCGGGAACGCGATGTGCTGGCCCTCCTCGGCAGCGGGATGTCCAACGGGCAGATCGCCCGGCGGCTCCATCTGGTCGAAGGAACGGTCAAGGCCCATGTGAGCTCGATCCTGGCCCGGCTGGGTGTGGACAACCGGGCCGCTGCGGCGGTCGTCGCCCACGAGGCCGGGGCCGTCGCCCCGGCGGAGCCGCCGGTCGAGCGCTGACACCGCCGTCCTGGCGAGCGGCAGGAACGCGAGCAGCACGGCCGCGGCCACCGAGCCGCCGAGCACCGCGCCGGCCAGCACATCGTGCGGATAGTGCGCGCCCACCAGGACCCGCAGCAGCGCCGCCGCTCCGGCCAGGGGCAGCGTGACGGCGGCGAGGCGCGGCCGCACGAGGGCCAGGCCCACCCCGAGGCCGGCCGCCAGGGTGGCGTGGTTGCTCGGGAAGGACCAGTCGCCGGGCGGCGGGCACTCGGCGACCGCGGCGGCGCCGCGGAGCAGGACCCGGCAGGGGCGCTCCTCGTCGACGACGAGCTTGACGGCCTCGCTGGCCGCGTACGCGAGGACGGTGCCGATCCCGGTGAGCACGGCGCCGGCGCAGACCCGGGCGTCCGCCCGGCGTACGGCCCTCCACCAGACCCACACCAGGAGCAGCCCGAGAACGACCAGGGTTCCGTCACAGGCCAGTTCCAGCAGGTGCCCCGCCCAGGAGGGCGCGTCCGCCACCGCTCCGGTCAGCGAGCGGTAGACCGACGCCGAGGCGCCGTCCGTCACCTCCACGGCCTCGTCGGTCCCCAGGCCTCCCGGGGCGAGGCCCACAACGGCGGCCGCCCCCGCGCCCAGGACCGCGCAGGCGAGCAGGGGCCGCGCGGTCCGGGTTCTGCTTCCGGTTTCTCGTCTCATGGGGAGCGAACCTAGGAGCGGCGGGACCGGAAATCCCGGGCCGAACGGCAGGCCCGACCCCTGACGAAGGTCGGGGGTCACCCGTGCCGCTGCCCCGGCCCTTCCCATCTGACGCCTCGTCAGCTCTAATCGAAGGGTGATGGGACACGCAGGCATGGCCGCAACCGCCGTCCGCTACCTCAGGTCCGTCGGCGCCGCGACGACCGCCGGTCCGGGACGGGTCGATCCACTGCCGCGCCCGGATCTGCGGGCCGTCGCCGACGACGAGCGGCTGCCCGTCGATCCGGGCGAATTCCGCCATGTGCTGGGGCACTTCGCCAGCGGGGTCACCGTCGTCACGGCGCACGATCCGGGCGGCCCCGACAGCCCGGGCGGCCCGGCGGGCTTCGCCTGCCAGTCGTTCGCGTCACTCTCGCTGGATCCCCCGCTGGTCACGTTCATGGTCGCCCGTACGTCGACGACCTGGCCGCGCATCGCCCGTGCCGGGGCCTTCTGCGTCAACATCCTGGGCGCGGACCAGGGACCGCTGTGCCGGGGCTTCGCGGTCAGCGGGGCCGACAAGTTCGCGGGGGTGGCGCACTCCCCCGCCCCGGCGACCGGTTCACCGCTGCTGGAAACCGTGCCCGCCTGGGTCGACTGCCGCATCCAGGCCGTCCACACCGGCGGCGATCATCTCATCGTGGTCGGCCGGGTGGAGGCGCTGGGGGCGACGGCGGACGGAAACGCGGAGGGACCGTTGCTGTTCCACCGGGGCAAGTTCGGACACTTCGCCGGCTGAGCACGCGAGGAGGCTTCAGGAACTCCAGCGGCTGAGCGCGCGAGGAGGCTTCAGGAACTCCAGCGGCTGAGCGCGCGAGGAGGCTTCAGGAACTCCAGCGGCTGAGCACACTGAAGCGCTTCAAGCACCTCAGCTGCTGAGCATCCGAGAGCGCTTCAGGCACTTCCACGGCTGCGCGGCTCACACCGCGACGGCGCCCAAGAGCCGCTGCTCCTCCTTCACCCGGCGGATCATCAGTGCCATCAGCGCCGCCATCGCGCACAGCGCCCCCGCCGAGTACCAGACCACGTCGTACGAGCCGAAGTGGTCGCGCGCCACCCCGCCCAGGAACGCCACCAGGGCCGCACCCACCTGGTGGGAGGCGAGGACCCAGCCGAAGACGATCGCACTGTCGTCGCCGTACTGCTCCCGGCACAGGGCCAGGGTCGGCGGGACCGTGGCGACCCAGTCGAGTCCGTAGAACACGATGAAGAAGACCATCGGCGGCTCCACGGTGGCCTGCATCAGGAGCGGCAGGAACAGCAGCGAGATCCCGCGCAGCGCGTAGTAGACGGCCAGCAGCCGGCGGGCGTCGAAGCGGTCGGTGAGCCAGCCCGAGAAGATCGTGCCGATGATGTCGAAGATCCCGATCACGGCGAGCAGCGAGGCGGCGGCCGTGATGGGCATGTGGTGGTCGTGCGCCGAGGGCACGAAGTGGGTGCGGATCAGGCCGTTGGTCGAGGCCCCGCAGATCGCGAAGGACCCGGCCAGCAGCCAGAACGGTCCGGTGCGGGCCGCGTCGAGCAGGACGCGTACGGTCCGGCTCGCCGCCCCGCGCGCGGGCGCGGGCTTCTCCACGTACGTGCCGCCGTACGGGGCCAGGCCCAGGTCGGCCGGGTGGTCGCGCATCAGGAGCCAGACGAACGGGACGACGGCCAGGGCGGCCAGCGCGACGGTCACCGAGGCGGGCCGCCAGCCGTGCCGGTCGACGATCCAGGCGCAGAGGGGCAGGAAGACGAGCTGCCCCGAGGCGCCCGCCGCCGTGAGGATGCCGGTGACCAGACCCCGGCGGGCGACGAACCAGCGGTTGGTCACCGTGGCGGAGAAGGACATCGCCATCGCGCCGGTGCCGAGGCCCACGAGCAGCCCCCAGTAGATCATCAGCTGCCAGGCGGCCGTCATCCAGTAGCTGGCGAGCGCACCGGCGGCCACCGCGCTGAGGGCGACGACCACGACCCGACGGATACCGAACCGGTCCATCAGCGCCGCGGCGAAGGGCGCGGTGAGCCCGTACAGCGCCATGTCGAGGGAGACGGCGAGGCCGATCTCCCCGCGCGACCAGTGGAACTCCCTGTGGAGGGGGTCGATGAGCAACCCGGGCAGGGCGTTGAAGGCGGCGCCGCCGATGATCGTCACGAAGGTGACGGCGGCGACGATCCAGGCGCGGTGGATCCGCCGGCGCCGGGGCGCCTCGATGCCGGTCCGCGGGCTGTCGTCGCGGGCGACGGGTTCGGTTGTCTGGGTCACGTGGCCCAGCATCCGGTCCCCGCCGCCCTCCTCACGAGTGGCCCGAAGGACATGGTTCGCAGGGATCGGGCCATGGCCCGCCCCGCCGCCCACGACCCGCCCGCCGCCCGGCCCGGGGCCGGTGGCCCGGAAGCGCGTACGATCTGCGTCGATCGGCGGCCGGGCCCACCGCGCACCGCGCCTGCGCGTCCACGCCGCTTCGTCCACGTCCCCGGGGGAATCTCATGCAGTGGGTGGCACGCCAGAACTTCCACCACCGGTCCGCGCTGATGCAGGGGTGGGGTGCCGTACTGCTGCTCGCCGCCTGCGTGTTGTGGGTGTGGCTCGGCTTCCTGCTGTGGGATCAGGACGACACGTTGTACTGCTTCCGCGCGTCGTCGGTCTGCGAGCTGGACAGCACCATGCCCAAGCAGCTGATCCTCCTGGCCCTCTCCGCGCCGCTCTCGGTGGCCGGAGCGGCGCTGCTCGTCGCCGGCAGTGTGCGCCGGCAGACCAGCGCACACGTCCTCCAGGTCATCGAGATGCAGAAGTCCGAGGAGCGGGCTCGCGCCAAGTAGCCGCCGCGTACGCACCCCGGACGGCCGCCGCCCCCACCGCGTACCAGAACAGATCGGGCGCGTTGAACGTCGAACCGAGCACCAGCCGTGCCACCGCGCTGTGTGAGGACAGTGCGGCAGGGACGCCGGTGAGCTGGAGCAGTTCGACGGCCCAGCTGATCCCCAGCCCGGCGCCGGCCACGGCGAGGGGCCGGGCGCGGGGTGCGCACAGCGCGACGAGGGCGCAGATCAGGACCGTGTAGAGCGCGTCCCCCGCGTACTTGGCGAAGGCGCCGTCCGTCACGGTACGCACCCCGAGCCCGGCCGCGACCGTCACCACGGCCGCCCCCGCCGCAACGCACCGGGCCCGGGAGGCACTTCGGACGGGCCCGCTCACCCGATCCGCTCCAGCCGCCGGATCGGCCGGGCCGCCAGCAGCACGCCGACCGCCAACATGTTGATCACCGCCCCGGCGAGCAGCACCTCCGGTGCGCCCACCCGGTCCGCGACGGGTCCGGCGAGCGCGCGGCCCGCCGCCAGCATCAGGAGCGATCCGGCCACGTCGTACGCGTGCAGCCGGTTGAGCGCCTCCGGCGGCACATGCGTCTGGACCGTCGTCGACCACATCACCAGCCAGAACGCGAACGCCGCGCCCGCCACGAACTGCCCCACGCCCAGGGCGGGGACCGGCAGCCCGAGCCCCAGCACCACCAGGTTCACGCACACCCCGGTCAGGGCCACGGCGCCCGCCGCCAGCGGGCGGCGCGGCCGCAGCCGCAGGGCCAGCAGTCCGCCGACGACGCTGCCCGCGCCGTTCACCGCCATCATCGCGCCGTACGTCCCCGAGCCATGGGCCTCGGTGACCTCGACGGCCGTCAGCGGGAGCATCGGGCCGATCACGGCGAAGCCGTACACCGTCCAGATCGCGATGACCCCCCACAGCCAGCTGCGCGCCCTGAACTCACGCCATCCGTCGAGCAGTTCGGCGGCGAATGTGCCGCGCGGCGCCTCGTCCGACGGGCCCGGGGCCAGCCGCAGCAGGAAGAGGGAGATGCCGGAGACCAGGAACGTCGACGCGTTCGCCGCGTAGACCGCTCCGGCACTCGCCAGCCCGACGAGGATGCCCGCGAACGCCGGGCCCGCCATGGTCATCAGAGCCTCGGAGACACGTAGCACCGCGTTGCCGCGCTGCACGTCGGAGGCCACCCGCGGCACGGTCGAGGCGACTCCCGGCTGGAAGAGCGCCGCCCCCACCCCGGCCACCGCGCTCAGCGTGTACACCGCCCACAGCGGCGGGTTGCCGACAGCGAAGGAGACCGCGAGCACCGAGGCCCCGACCAGCCGCAGCGCATCGGCGATGATCATCATCCGGCGCGGGGTGAACCGGTCCGCCAGGACCCCGCCGAAGAGCACGAACAGTGCCAGCGGGCCCATCCAGGCCGCCAGCGCGAAACCCACGGAGGAGTGCGGCCGCCCGGCGCCCAGCAGACCCGCGGTGAGTGCCACCGGGATCATTCCGTCGCCGAAGAGCGCTGCGGTCCGGGCGACGAAGAAGAGCCGGAAGTTACGGTTCCAGAGCCGGTCCGGCTCGACGGGCAGAGGAGGCAGCGGGGAGGACGGGGATGACGAAAGAGGTGACGCCGGAGGCGACGGCAGAGCTGATGACGAAGGGGATGACGGAGGGGACGAATGACGCGAATCGCGCGAAGCGCTCTCGTGGTCCGCGGCGGGAATGCACGCGGGGTCTGCTGACTTTTCCTTCACACCGATGACATGTATCAGCTTATGGTCTATACCAGCTAGGGGTGAAGGGAGTCCACTGTGCCGCATCGCGTCGTCGTTCTCGCCCTTGACGGGCTGCTCCCCTTTGAACTGGGCATCCCTCAAAGGATTTTCGGCCGCTCACTCGGTTCCGAACCGCTGAACCGGGGCCGGAAACTCTATGAAGTCGTGACCTGCTCGGTCCGCCCGCCGGGCCCGGTCCGCACCGACGCGGACTTCACGATCACCGTCGAGAACGGCCCCGAGACCCTCGCCACGGCCGACACCGTGGTGATCCCCGCCAGTTACGAACTCGGCCCCGTCTACAGCGAGGGCCGGCTGACCGACGAGCTCGCCGCCGCGTTCGCGTACATCAGGCCGGGCACCCGGATGGTCTCCATCTGCACCGGGAGCTACGTCCTCGCCGCGGCCGGGTACCTCGACGGGCGCCCGGCCACCACCCACTGGTCCTCGGCCGACCACTTCCAGGCGCTCTTCCCCGCCGTCCGGGTCGACCCGGACGTCCTGTTCATCGACGACGGGGACGTCCTGACGTCCGCCGGGGTCGCCGCCGGGATCGACCTCTGCCTGCACATGGTGCGCCGCGACCACGGCGCCGCCGTCGCCAACGACGTCGCCCGGCGCACGGTCGTACCGCCGCACCGCGACGGCGGCCAGGCGCAGTACATCCAGCGCCCGGTCCCCGACACGGGGTTCGCGGCCACGACCACCGCACGCGCCTGGGCACTCGGCCGGCTGGAGCGGCCGATCCTGCTGCGCGACATGGCGCAGCAGGAGTCGATGAGCGTACGGACGTTCACCCGCCGCTTCCGCGAGGAGGTCGGGATCAGCCCGGTGCAGTGGCTGACCCGGCAGCGGGTGGAGCGGGCCCGCCGGCTGCTGGAGTCCACCGATCTGTCGATCGACCGGATCGCGCGGGACGCCGGATTCGGCACACCCACCTCGCTCCGCCAGCATCTGCAGGCGGCGCTGGGGGTGTCGCCGACGGTGTACCGGCGCACGTTCCGGTCGACCGACAGGCCGGTGGGTACGGGGGGACGCCGGGGGTCCCCCGCGCTCTAGAAGACCAGCACCCCGCGCGCCACGCGCCCGTGGTGGGCGTCGTCCGCCGCCTTGGCGAAGTCCTCCACCGGGTAGGTCTCGGTGACGAGTTCGTCCAGCAGCAGCCGCCCCTCGCGGTACAGCTCCGCGTACAGGGCGATGTCCCGCTGCGGGCGCGAGGAGCCGTAGCGGCAGCCCAGGATCGACTTGTCCAGGAACATCGACGAGACGAGGAACGACGCCTCGGCCGTCGCCGCCGGTACACCCAGCAGGATCGCCTGGCCGTGCCGGTCCAGCAGGTCGACCGCGGTCCGGATCAGCTCGGTGCGGCCCACGCACTCGAAGACGTGGTCCGCACCGTGCGGCAGGATCTCCTTGACCCCCTCGGTCGAGGTGAGGAAGTGCGTGGCGCCGAACTGCCGGGCCACCGCCTCCTTGTCCGGGTTGGAGTCGACGGCCACGATCTTCAGCGAGCCGGCGATCCGGGCGCCCTGGATCACGTTGAGCCCGATGCCGCCGGTGCCGATCACGACGACGCTGTCGCCGCGGTCGACCTTGGCCCGGTTGAGTACGGCTCCGACTCCCGTCACCACCCCGCAGCCGATCAGGGCGGCCGAGGTCAGGGGCAGGTCGGCGGGGATCTTCACCGCCTGCACGGCCTTGACCAGGGTCCGTTCGGCGAAGGCCGAGTTGGACGCGAACTGGTAGAGCGGCTTGCCGCCCCGCGAGAACGGCTGCCCCGGCATTCCGATCGCCTTGCGGCACATCGTGGGCCTGCCCCGGTCGCACTGGGCGCAGGCGCCGCAGCTGGCGAGCGTGGACAGGGACACGTGGTCGCCGGGCGCGACATGGTTCACGCCCGCGCCGACCGCCTCGACCACGCCCGCGCCCTCGTGCCCGAGAACGACCGGCACGGGGAACGGGATCGTCCCGTCGATCACCGACAGATCGCTGTGGCAGAGGCCGGCTGCGGCCACCGCCACGAGTACCTCGCCGGGTCCCGGGTCACGTATGTCCAGATCGTCGACGACCTCGGTCCGTTTGCCGTCGAATACGACGCCTCTCATCCCGACTCCCTCGGTAGGCCGAGCACGCGCTCGGCGGTGGTGTTCCTTACGTTCCCGGGGCCCGTCCGGCGACCCCGGCTTGCGCGACCGGGGCCAAATCAAGCCCGTCCCGCAACCCCGGCTCGCGTGGCCGCCCCATCCCGCACTCGCACACGTACGGGGCGAAACTCAGACCGTCCGGCGATTGAGGACCGGGGTCCGGGGCAGCGCCCCGGCGACGCGCCCGCGCCCGGCAAGCGTGGCTCGGCCCCAGCCGGGGGCTCCGCCCCCGAGCGTGGCTCGGCCCCAACCGGGGGCTCCGCCCCCGCACCCCCGCTCCTCAATCGCCGGAGGGGCTGAATATGCGCCTCGCACCCCGCAGGGGGAAGAAGCGCGCATCCCGCCCCGCAGAGGGGTAGAGGGGCGCACCCACCCCGCAAGGGGTAGAGGCGCACACCCCACCCCGCGAGGGAAAGAGGGCGCACCCACCCCGCGAGGGGAAGAGGGCGCACCCACCCCCGCAAGGGGGCGAGGGCGCACCCCGCCCCGCGAGGGTGGGCGAGCCGCCGGGCTAGGCGTTCGGGCGTGCCGCGGCCTTCGCCGCTGCCGCCATTTCCTCCAGCTGCGCAAGCATCGGCATCGGATCCGTCCCCACCGTCCCCGGCAGGAAGTCCGCGATGCGTTCCGGTGTCCACGCCGCGCCCTCCGCGTACCCCGCGCGCAGCTCCCTCGGCTGGGCCCAGACCGCGATCTTCGGGCCGGCGATCGTATAGACCTGGCCGGTGATCTTCTCGGCGCGCGCCCGGTCGCTGAGCAGGTAGACGACGAGCGCCGCCACGTCCTCCGGCTCGCCGATCTCCTTGAGCTCCATGGGGACGTTCGCGGACATCCGGGTGCGCGCCACCGGCGCGACCGCGTTCGCCGTGACCCCGTACTTGTGCAGACCGAGCGCCGCGCTGCGGACCAGCGAGATGATCCCGCCCTTGGCCGCGCTGTAGTTGGCCTGGGCCACGCTGCCCTGGTGGTTCCCGCTGGTGAAGCCGATGAGCGTGCCGGCACCCTCCTGCTTGCGCATCACCGCCGAGGCCGCCCGGAAGACGGTGAACGTGCCCTTGAGGTGGGTGGCGACCACCGGGTCCCACTCCGCCTCGGACATGTTGAACAGCATCCGTTCGCGCAGGATGCCGGCCACGCAGACGACCCCGTCGATCCGGCCGAACTGCGCGAGTGCGGTGTCCACGACCCGCTGCCCGCCGGCCATGGTGGAGATGTCGTCCGCCACCGCGACCGCTTCGCCGCCCGCCGCCACGATCTCCTTGACGACGGACTCGGCTATCTCGCTGGCGGGTTCACCGCCCTCGATGGAGACGCCGTAGTCGTTGACCACGACTCTCGCCCCCTCGGCCGCCGCGGCGAGCGCGACGGCTCGCCCTATGCCGCGCCCTGCGCCGGTCACGGCCACCACTTTGCCTGCCAAGAAGTTCCCCATGCCCGGCCCCTTCCCGCGGTTTCTGACGGACCGTTAGATTCTATGGGTCATCAGGTCCACCGGCACAAGCCCCAGGAGGCGCCATGTCACTGCCGGACGAATTCCACGATCTCGCCAAGCGCGTGAACAACTGGGGGCGCTGGGGCGCGGACGACGAGATCGGGACGCTCAACCTGATCACCGACGAGGTCGTACGGGAGGCCGCGGCCACCGTCCGCAGCGGGCTGCGGATCCCGCTCGCGCTCCCGCTCCAGCAGGACGGGGTGCAGAGCGGCCTCATCCCGGGACGGATCAACCCGCTGCACACGATGATCCAGATCAATCAGGAGCTCTTCGGCCCCGGCACCGTCGCCACCAGCGACGACACCGCGGTCCTGAGCCTTCAGACCGCGACGCACTGGGACGCCCTCACCCACGCCTCGCACTCGGGGAAGATCTACAACGGCCGGCCCGCCGCCACCATCACCGCCCACGGCGGCGCGCAGTTCAGCGGCATCGACAAGGCGCCGCACATCGTCTCGCGCGGGGTGCTCCTCGATGTGGCCCGCGCCCACGGCGTGGACCGGCTGCCCGGCGGCCACGCCGTCACCCCCCAGGACCTGGACGCGGCCGAGGAACTGGCCGGGGTCCGGGTGCGGTCCGGTGACATCGTGCTCGTACGGACCGGGCAGGTGCAGGTGTATCTGGCCGGTGACAAGAACGCGTACGGCTATCCGTCACCCGGTCTGTCGATCCGGACGCCGGAGTGGTTCCGGGCCCGCGATGTGGCCGCGGTCGCCAATGACACGCTGACCTTCGAGATCTTCCCGCCGGAGATCGAGGATCTGTGGCTGGGGGTGCACGCGCTCGACCTGGTCGAGATGGGCATGCTCCAGGGCCAGAACTGGAACCTGGAGGCATTGTCCACAGCCTGTGCGGATGAGGGGCGCTACGCCTTCCTGCTCTCCGCCATGCCGGAGCCCTTCGTCGGCGCCACCGGCACACCGGTCGCACCCGTCGCCATCCTGTGAACGGCCACGACGGCCCCGGCACCCACTCACACCCCCTCGGGGCCTACCCGCGAGGCGTACCGGCGTGCGACGGCTCGTAGGCGGCGCCCGCCTCCCGCCTGCAGGCGTCACAGCTTGCGCCGTCGCACGGCGCCGAGGCCTGCGCACCCACCCCATGACCGCCGGGGTGCATCTGCGCCTGGATCAGCGGGTCGGACCGGTCGACCTCGCACCAGATGCGCTTGCCGGCGCCCTCGGGCTGCCAGCCCCAGCGGTCGGCCAGCCCGTCGACCAGCTCCAGGCCCCGGCCGCCGGTGTCCTCACCCTTCGCGTGCCGCTGCTGCGGGGGGCGACAACTGGTGTCGGCCACCTCGACCCGGACGGTTCCGGCGTTCCCCGGCGCTCCCGTCGAGCCGAACAGCATGCGCAGCACGGCCGGACAGCCGGTGTGCACGACCGCGTTGGTGACCAGCTCCGAGATCAGCAGGATGAGCGTCTCGGCCAGCGGCTCGTCGTCTCCTATCCCGGACCCGACGAGCCTCGAACGCGCCCATCTGCGGGCCCGTCCGACCTCTGCGGGGTCGGGCCCGACCTCCAACTGAACCTGAAGCACCTGCACCGCTCACACCATCCGAACCGGCGGACACATCGCCTCGCGCCTCCTCAGGGTCACGGAACGTGATTCCCTTACGAGACAGCATGGTTGACGTACAGTCACCGCAACAAGCGCTTCGGGCATATTCCAGCGCGAAGGAGTACGCGTGGTGCATACTGTGCGACGCACGCTGCGGAGAGTCGAACAGAGGCGCTCCGAGACCTTGAGAGCCCCGAGAATCGTTTCCTCGGCAGGCCCGGCCCCTCTGTATGGATCACGAGCAGGGCACCTCTCGCGGACCGGAGTCGCCGCACAGGCCACATCCGGATCGCCAGGTTCCAGAACCACTCGCATCCAACGGAGCGTACCCGAGCCCGGCGCCGACTCCGGCCCGTGACGAATCACGCATAGGACACAAGCCGGTCTCGGCACGTGCCGACTGCGCTGCGTCACTGCACAGCGTGAACCTCAGGGGTCCGTCGCGTCACGTGCGTGCACCGGGCACACACACCGGCCGGATTCAGCCCAGATCGGCTGCCAGCACCTCCTCCGCGTCCGCCGCCGCCGGCCACTGCCCGGCCCGCAGCCACGCCCGCTTGAGATGCAGATGGACATCCTCCTCCCAGGTGAAGCCCATGCCGCCGTACACCTGGAGGCAGTCGCGGGCGTTGCGGACGGCCGCGTCGTCGGCGAGGAGTTTGGCCCCGGCGATCTCCACCGGGTCCCCGGTCACGGCGGCCGCGTAGAGCGCGGTACGGGCCGGCTCGGCGCGCACGAGCATTCCGGCGCACAGATGCTTGACCGCCTGGAAGGACCCGATCGGGGCGCCGAACTGTTCGCGCTCACCGGCGTGTTGGACCGCCGCCTCCAGGCTCCGGGCGGCGCTGCCGAGCTGCTCGGCGGCGGCCAGCAGGGCGCCCTCCCAGCGCAGCCGCGCCCCGTCGGCCAGCGGCTCGCCGCCATGGTCGGCGAGGTCGGGCACCCGCCACAGCGGCGTACCCGGGTCGAGCGACCGCACGGGCCTGGCCTCGTCCACCACCCGGCGCAGCGCCCCGCCGGTCAGCACCCGCGGCCGGTCCCCGTCCAGGACCAGCAGGGCATCGGCCTCGTCCAGGTGCCCCACGGGCCGCCCCGGCTCCGCGAGGGCCACCACGGCCTCACCCTCGGCCGCCCCCTTCACCGCGCCCGCGGCGAGCTGGGTGGCGGCCAGCGGGCCGGGCAGCAGCACCCGCCCGATCTCCTCGAACAGGAGTACGGATTCGGGGAGGCCGAGGCCGACCCCGCCCGCCGTCTCCGGCAGCCGCAGCGCGAAGAACCCGGCCGCGCCGAGCTCCCGCCACAGCCCACGGTCCACACCCCCTCCCCCCTCGTGCGCCGCTCGCATCCGGTCCCTGCCGAACCGGCCGGCGAGCAGGTCCCGTATCCCCGCCCGCAGCGCCCGCTGATCCTCCGAGAGCTGGAAGTCCACCCTCCGCTCACCGCCCCTTCGGCAGGCCGAGAATCCGCTCGGCGACGATGTTGTGCTGGATCTGCGAGGTGCCGGCCGCGATCGTGTACGAGAGCGAGGAGAGCCGGTCCAGCACCCACTCCCGGTCCAGATCGAGGGCGTCGCCCGCACCGAGCACCTCGGCCGCCGCCTCGTACAGCTCCTGGCGGGCGTGCGAGTACCGCAGCTTGAAGACCGAGCCGCCGATCCCGGGGACTCCCCCACTGGCCTGCGCCTCGCTGACGTTCCACTGGGTGAGCCGCCACAGCGACCGGAACTCGGCGTTCAGCCTGCCCAGCCTCCGCCGCAGCACCGCGTCGTCCCAGCGTCCGTTCCTGCGGGCCTCGGCGGCCAGCGCGTCCAGGGTGCGGCGGCAGGCGACGACCTCGCCGACGAAGGCCGTGCCGCGCTCGAAGGAGAGCGTGACCATGGTGACGCGCCAGCCGTCGTTCTCCGCGCCGACGCGGTGCGAGACGGGCACCCGCACCTCGTCCAGGAACATCTCGGCGAACTCGGTGGACCCGGCGAGCGTGCGCAGCGGCCGGACGGTGACACCGGGGGCGTCCATCCGCATCGCGAGCCAGCTGATCCCGCGGTGCTTGGGCGCCCCGGGATCCGTCCGGACCAGGAGCTCGCACCAGTCGGCGACCTCCGCGTGCGACGTCCAGATCTTCTGCCCGCTGACCACGTAGTCGTCGCCGTCGCGCACCGCGCGGGTCCGCAGCGAGGCCAGGTCGGAACCCGCCTCCGGCTCGCTGAAGCCCTGGCACCAGATCTCGTCGCCGCGCAGCACCGGCGGCAGCCAGCGGGCCCGCTGCTCAGCGGTGCCCTCGGCGGCGATCGTGGGCCCGGCGTGCAGCAGCCCGACGAAGTTCGCCCCGACGTAGGGCGCCCCGGCCCGCTCCGTCTCCTCCAGGAAGATCAGGTGCTGGGTGGGGGTGGCGCCCTGCCCGCCGGCGTCCGCGGGCCAGTGCAGGCCCGCGTACCCGGCGTCGTGGAGCAGCCGCTGCCAGCCGGCGTCGTACGCCCTGCGCCCAGGCCAGTCACCTGGATCCGGCTTCCCGGGCAGCCCCGGGAGCACCGAGCCCAGCCACTCCCGCAGCCGTGCCCGAAAAGCCTCTTCTTCCTCCGTGTACGCGAGGTCCATGACGCACGCGCCTACTTGTCGAGGTCGAGACCGAGCATCCTGATCGCGTTCCCGCGCATCAGTTTGTAGATGGTCTCGTCGTCCAGTCCCTTGACGTGGTCGAGGGCGACCTCCCTGGTGTTCGGGAAGGTCGAGTCGACATGCGGGTAGTCGGTCTCGAACGTCGCGTTGTCGCGCCCCACCACATCGAGTGACGCGATGCCGTGCTTGTCCCGGAAGAAGCAGCAGAACATCTGCCGGTAGTAGTACGTCGACGGCGGCTCGGGGATCAGATCGCGCACCCCGCCCCAGGCCCGGTGCTCCTCCCAGACGTCGTCGGCGCGTTCCAGGGCGTACGGGATCCAGCCCATCTGGCCCTCGCTGTAGGCGAGCTTGAGCTGCGGGAACTTCACCAGCACCCCGCTGAACAGGAAGTCCATCATCGAGGCCATCGCGTTGTTGAAGGAGAGCGAGGCCTGGACTGCGGGCGGGGCGTCCGGGGAGGCGGCGGGCATCTGCGAGCTCGACCCGATGTGCATGTTCACGACCGTGCCGGTCTCCTGGCAGGCGGCGAAGAACGGGTCCCAGTACCCGGTGTGGATCGACGGCAACCCGAGATAGGTGGGGATCTCCGAGAAGGTCACCGCCCGCACCCCGCGCGCCGCGTTCCTCCGGATCTCCGCGACCGCCAGATCGATGTCCCAGAGCGGGATGATGCAGAGCGGGATCAGCCGGCCGCCGCTGTCCCCGCACCACTCCTCGACCATCCAGTCGTTGTAGGCGCGGACGCAGGCGAGCGCGACCTCCTTGTCGTGGGCCTCGGCGAAGGTCTGACCGCAGAACCGCGGGAACGTGGGGAAGCAGAGGCTCGCCTCGACATGGTTGAGGTCCATGTCCTTCAGCCGCTCGGCGGGATCCCAGCACCCCCGTCGCATCTCGGCCCGGGTGATCCCCTCCAGCGTCATGTCGTCACGGTCGAATCCCACGGCGGCGATGTTCCGCTTGTACGGGAACTTGAGGTCCTCGTAGATCCACCAGTCGGTGGGCGGCCCGTCCGGATCCATCGTGATCACGTACTTGCCGCCGGTGTACGCCAGCTCACCGATGCCCGCGGTCAGCGGCTGCGGGCCGCGCTCGCGGTACTTGGCGGGCAGCCAGGTGGAGAAGAGGTGCGGCGGCTCGATCACATGGTCGTCGACGCTGACGATCCGAGGCAGTTCCGTCATGGTGTCCCCTTCGGCGCACGCATTTCTGATGACCCGTCAGATTTGACGTCGCCCTCAGGCTAGCCCCGCACCCCTGGACCGACAAGGCGCAGCGCTCTACGCTCTCCGCACGATCTGACTACCCGTCAGCTGTGAGGGGTTCGCCGTGAACGAGACCGCACATGCCCTGGGTGCATCGGGCACCTTCTGGGAGCTCATCGAACACCGGGCCGCCCTGACGCCGGACCGGCCCTTCCTGATCCAGGACGACCGCCGGCTCACCTTCGGCGAACTGCGCACCCGGGCCGAACTCGTGGCGGCGGGCCTGTACGCCATGGGCGTACGCCCCGGCACCGTCGTCGCCTGGCAACTGCCGACCCGGCTGGAGACGGTGCTGCTGTCCTTCGCCCTGACCCGGCTCGGCGCGGTGCAGACACCCGTCATCCCCTTCTACCGCGACCGCGAGGTCGGCTTCGCGCTGCGCGAGTCGAAGGCGGAGTTCTTCGCGGTGCCGGGCACCTGGCGCGGCTTCGACCACACCGCGATGGCCGCCCGCCTCTCCGCGGACCTGCCGCACCCGCCCCAGATCTTCGAGGCGTACGACGCCCTCCCGGACGGCGACCCGTCGACCCTGCCCCCACCCCCCACCGACGGCACGGCGGTGCGCTGGATCTACTGGACCTCGGGCACCACGTCCGACCCCAAGGGCGTCCTGCACACCGACCGCAGCCTCATCGCGGGCGGCTCCTGCCTGGCCCACGCCCTGCACCTGACGGCGGACGACACCGGCTCGGTGGCCTTCCCCTTCGCCCACGTCGGCGGACCGGACTACGCGGTCATGCTGCTCCTGTACGGGTTCCCCGCGGTGCTGTTCGAGCACTTCGCGATGCCGGAGGCCCTTGCGGGCTACCGGCGCCACGGGGTGACGGTCGCGGGCGGCTCCACGGCCTTCTACTCCATGTTCCTGACGGAACAGCGCAAGGACCCGGCCACCCCGCTCATCCCCACACTCCGCCTGCTGGCCGGCGGCGGCGCCCCGAAGCCCCCGGAGCTCTACCACGCGGTGGTCCGCGAGATGGGCGTCCAGCTGACCCACGGCTACGGCATGACCGAGGTACCCATGATCACGATGGGCGCCCCTGACGACACGGTGGAACAGCTCGCCGAAACGGAGGGCCGCCCGCCCGAGGGCATGGAGATCCGGATCACCGACGAGGACGGCAAGCCGCTGCCGTACGACACGGACGGCGAGGTCCGCCTGCGCGGCGAGGCGGTCTGCCGGGGCTATCTGGCCTCCGCCTCCCCCTTCGACGCCGAGGGCTTCCTGATCACGGGCGACGTAGGACACGTCAGGCCCAGCGGGCACCTCGTCCTCACCGGCCGGCTGAAGGACATCATCATCCGCAAGGGCGAGAACATCTCGGCGAAGGAGATAGAGGACCTCCTGGCCCGCCACCCCGGCGTGGGCGACGCGGCGGTGATAGGCCTCCCGGACCAGTCACGCGGCGAACGCGTCTGCGCGGTGGTGGAGCAGCCGCCCGGCGCCGCCCCCCTCACCCTCCCCGAACTGACGGCCTACCTGCGCGGCGAGGGCCTGTCCGTCCACAAGCTCCCCGAACAACTGGAACTCGTCGACGCCCTCCCCCGCAACGAAGCGCTCCGCAAGGTCCTGAAGTACCGGCTGCGGGAGCGGTTCGCCTGACGCGGGGTTCCGTCCTCAATCGCCGGACGGGCTTGTGTGCGGGTGCCCCGCGGGTGCGCCTTGTCCGGTGGGTGGGGGTGGGGCCCCTCCGGGGAGACTCCTCAAAAATGGCGTGTGCACCCGACGACGAACAGGGACCCGGGTCGTACGCCATTTTCTGCGGGGACTCCCCTGCACGTCCCCACCCGGCCGCCATCGCGTGTGTACGTCGGCGGTACTGCTGCCGCAGACGCAAGGCGGCCGGTCCGGGGCCGTGCAGGGGAGTCCCCGCAGGACGACGAACACCGACCCGGGTCGCTTGCGTACCCGCCGAACGTTCGTCGTCTGAGGAGTCTCCCCGGAGGGGCACCGGACCCCCACCACCGGGCAGGAGCGCACCCCGCGGGGGACCCCCACCAAGCCCGTCCGGCGATTGAGGACGGAACCCCGCGCCCCGGACCGGGGCGACTACGCGTCGGGCTCGATCACAGTGAAGTACGCGGCGAACGCCACCACCGCGTCGTCCTCCGCGATCCGTCCGTCCCGGTCCGCGTCCAGGCTCGTCGCGGCGAACGCCGCCGCGTCCTGGCTCGCCCCGAGCACCCGCAGCGCCCGCTCCACGGACGCCACCGAGGCCGCTCCGTCGTTCTCCCGGTCGGCCACGGCGATCGCGGCCCGCAGGAAGGGGCGGGCGATCTCCGCGAAGCGCTCGGGGTTGTCGCGGAGGCGTTTGACCGCGCCGCCCACGAACTCCTCACGGGTGACGCGCTGGTGCCCGTCGACGTCGGCGATGCCCGCCATGCCCTGCCAGAACGCCTCGGCTCCGGTGTAGAGCGCCTGCCCCTTGTCGCAGCGGGCCGTCGTACCGAATTCGGCGAGCAGACGGGCCGCGGCGGCGTTGAAATCCGCACGATCGATGTATCCGTTGCCGTCCTGGTCGAAGGCGGCGAAGCGGAAGGCGATCTTGCGCTCATATTCTGCGCTGTCCATGCGGGGAGCGTACGACGCCGAAAGGCGTCACGTGTCACTTACGCGCGTCACCGGTGTGACAACCTGGTATTAAACGCGGCGCCGGCCGCCGGCCGGGCACCGTTCAGGCCGAGAGCGGCTCGGCCTCGTCGTCCACGGCGGAGTCCCGGTCAGGGTAGACCTCGAACAGCCGGCGTACCCCGAGCGCGGCGAGCACCCGGTTGACGTGGGAGCCCTCCTCGGCGCCCCGGGCGGGCAGGATCAGCCGCAGCCGGCCCCCGCAGGAACGCATCAGGCGGCGCGAGGCGATCAGCACGCCGACACCGCTCGAGTCGCAGAACAGCACCTCGGAGAGGTCGAGCACGACATCGTGGCGGCCTACGGCGACCGCGCCGTGGACGGACTGACGAACGAGGGGTGAGGTCACCAGATCCAGCTCACCGCGTATGCGCAGCACGGTCCACACGCCCTGCTGGGTCTCGGCCACGTCCAGCAGCTTCCGGGAACGGTCCTGGGTGAGCCAGGGGGCGTGGACGGGCGCAGCCTGAGGGTGGTTTCCAGGAGGGCAAGGTGTACTCACGCGACTGGGCCTCTCGTTCCGGGGATTCCGGGGGATTCCGGCAATCCGGAAGTTTGCGTTCCCCCTCGCGGCTGCCCCGGCGCACACCCCGTGAAACACCGCTTCCCGCAGGAAGGCCCGGAAGTGTTTCAGGCATAAATGATCACTTCAGGTCCGATTCCGTCGTCGAGTGATGACGCATTCCCTATCATCCGGGGCGTCCGCGGGGACGTACTTGCCGTAAAGGGGCGTGCTCCGTCTGCGGGGCCGACTACATTCGATGTGACGAGGGGTACAGGGCGTCAGGCCCTGACGGCAGACGGCTGGGGGTCTCATGGCGAAAAACACACCACCGCGCTGGGACCGCATGATGCAGCAGCGGCTGGCACGCGGCGAGGCGGCCGCCCTCGGTGAGCTGTACGACCGGTTCGCCTCCCTGGTGCACAGCCAGGCCAACCGGATGCTGGACGACGAGAGCGCCGCGGATCTGGTGACCCGCGAGGTCTTCGGTTACGTGTGGGAGAACCCCGACGCCTACGACCCCAAGCAGGGCTCCATGCGGTCCTGGGTGGCCCGGCTCACGCACCGCGAGTCCGTGCAGCGGCTGCGCACCGCCGCCACCGCGGCGCACGGGGACGGGCCGTACGGCGGGTACGGGGAGTACGACGGGGCGGCCGCCGGTCCCGCCGATCTGGACGAGCGCGTGCGCCGGGCCACCGCCGCGGCCCGCGCCGACTACATCGTCGCGTCCATGCCCGCACCGCTGCGGGCCGCTCTCGAGCTCGCGTACATCCAGCGCCGCGACTACCGGCAGACCGCGACGGACCTCGGTGTCACCGAGGACGAGGCGCGGCGCCGGCTGCGGCTCGGGCTCCAGCTGCTGTCCACCGCCCACACCCGGCCCCTGGAGGGCTCGGCGCCGCCCGGATACGGACGGTCGCTGTGACCGACGACATGAACGGCCACGGCCAGGACGACGAGGTGCGCGGCGCCCGGCGTATACCGGGACCCCGGGCCGCCGCGGACGACTTCGACCTGAGCCGTCTGCCTCTGCCCGAAACCGGCCGTCCGGACGCGGACCACGAACCGGCGGACCCGGATCCGCCGGATGAACCGGCCGCCCGTGAACCGGCAGGGAAGCCGGCGGACAGCGCGCCGGTGCCGGTCGCCACGAACCTGCCGGAACCCCCGGTGCTCCCGCACCGCGTTCTGCAGGCGCTGCTCGGTGCCTGGGCGCTCACCGCGTGTTCGGCCGAGGAGACCGAGGCCGTCGAGGCACACCTCACGGAGTGCGCCCCCTGCGCGGACGAGGCACTGCGGCTGCGTGACGCGGTCACCCTGCTGCACACCGACCGCAGCCTGGATCTCGATCCGATGCTGCGGAACCGGGTGCTGGACAACTGCCTGAGCCGGCGGCCCGCCAGGATCCCGGTGCCGGAGTGGGCCTCGCCGTACGACGCGGAGACGGCCCGGCTGGACGCGCTGCTGCGCGACATCGGCGATTCCGAGTGGCACGCCCCGGTGCGGCTGAAGTGGTTCGAGGACGAGCGCGGGGTGAATCGCAAGACGACGGTCGCCGGGGTGATCGGTCACCTGATGACCGTCGACGGGCTGGTCAGCGCCGCTCTCGGCCTCGACGACCCGCTCGCCGACAGCATCCCGGGCAGCCCGCGCCGTGGCTCCGGGCTGCCGCTCGCCCCCACCGCACGCACCGAGACGTACTGGTCCTCCGCCCGGCGGCCGCCGACCCGGTCGGTCCGCGGGCCGTGGCGCGACCAGAGCCACACCCTGATCCGCACGGTGTCCTTCGCGGGCCGCGGTGTCTCGGAACTCTCCGTGTCCTACGGCGAGTTCGCGCTGCCGTTGCAGGACGCCCTGCTGGACCGCGCCTTCGAGTGCTGGGTGCACGCCGACGACATCGCGGAGGCGGTGGACTATCCGTACGATCCACCGTCGGGCGCCCACCTCAACCGGATGATCGATCTGGCCGCCCGCATGCTGCCGGCCGCCCTGGCCCAGCGGCGCCGGGCGGGGCTCGCGGGTCCGGCCCGCCATCTGGTGACGGCCGGTTCCCCGGGACGCTCGCTGCACCTGGAGGTGGAGGGCTCGGGCGGCGGCAACTGGTACATCGCGCTGGACTCCCCCGCCGCCGTCGGCTCCCCCGACCACACGGTGGCGCAGGTCGCGCTGGACGGCGTCGAGTTCTGCCAGCTGGTGGCGGGCCATGTGCCGCCCGTGGAGGCGGCGGCCGGTCAGCGCGGGGACCGCGAGGCGATCCAGGAGGTGCTCTTCGCGGCGGCCTCGCTCAGCAGACTCTGAGCACCGGCCCAGAGGCGCTACGCGAAGATCACCGTACGGCGGCCGTTCAGCAGGATGCGCCGCTCCGCGTGCCACTTCACCGCGCGCGCCAGCGCCTGGCACTCCACATCGCGCCCGATGGCGACCAGCTGGTCCGGCGTCACGCCGTGGCCCACCCGCTCGACCTCCTGCTCGATGATCGGCCCCTCGTCGAGGTCGGCCGTCACGTAGTGCGCCGT
Organism: Streptomyces sp. NBC_00876; assembly: GCF_045207435.1. NCBI lineage: Bacteria > Bacillati > Actinomycetota > Actinomycetes > Kitasatosporales > Streptomycetaceae > Streptomyces > Streptomyces sp. NBC_00876. Next base: position 4,904,911 of record NZ_CP108800.1, on the reverse strand, counting down.
CGCACCGATCAGCTTCACACCGCGGTCGTGCGCCTGGTGGTACGGCTTCGCGCCCTTGAAGCTCGGCAGGAACGAGTGGTGGATGTTGATGATCCGGCCGCTCAGCTGCTTGCACAGATCGTCCGAGAGGACCTGCATGTAGCGGGCCAGTACGACCAGCTCCACGTTCTCCTCGCGGACCAGCTCCAGCACCTGCGCCTCGGCCTCCGCCTTGTTCTCCCTGGTCACCGGGATGTGCCGGAAGGGAACGCCGTACGAGGCGACGAGCTCGGCGAAGTCCGTGTGGTTGGAGACGACCGCCGCGATCTCGACCGGCAGCGCCCCGGTCCGGGAGCGGAACAGCAGGTCGTTGAGGCAGTGGCCGAACTTGCTGACCATCAGCACGACCCGCATCCGGTCCGACGAGCGGTGGATCTGCCAGTCCATCCGGAAGGAGTCGCCGATCGCGGCGAAGCTCGCCCGCAGCTTGTCCAGGGTCACCGGGCTGTCCGCCGAGAAGTGCACGCGCATGAAGAACAGACCCGTGTCGTGGTCCCCGAACTGCTGACTGTCCTCGATGTTGCAGCCGGTCATGAAGAGATAGCTCGACACGGCGTGCACGATGCCCTGTTTGTCAGGGCACGAGAGCGTGAGGACGTACTGCTCGGGGACGGTCTCTGCGGGCTGCGGCGCGGTCATCCCCGTAGCGTGCCACACCGTCCGGATATCAGGCGGTCCTGGTCATGATGCGGAGCACGTCCAGTGAGCGGGGCGGGACGTCGGGGTCCTCGCCGTCGTTCGTGGCGATCAGCACATGGGCCTCGCGGGCGGCCCGGACGGCCTCCGTCCAGCCGTGGTGCTCCAGATAGGCGGACACGGGGGCGTCGGCGCCGACCTGGTGCATGATGCGCAGCACCCGCAGCACCGCGACGTCGACGAGGGCGGCCTCGCCGGAGTCCCGGAAGACCGTGCCGACGTACTTCTCGGCGGACCAGTTGTCGAGCCAGGTGTCCTCGACCAGGCGGTACACGGCGTCGGTGACGTCGCCGTATCCCTCCCGGCCGGCCAGCCAGCACTCGTGGTGGAAGACGGGGTCGGAGAGCATGTGCAGCGCCGAGCGCACGTTGCTGCGCCAGCGCCACCAAGGAATGTCATTGAGCGGCATGCCGCCCATGGTGGAGGAGCGACGGCCGCGACGGGAAGAGTTCTCGGAACCTTGCTGCACGGTTGTCGATCGTACGTTCCCTTTTCGGCTTCCCGTACGGGCCCCTGGAATTCACCTGTACGTCACCGAGCGTTGAACGGAGCACACTGCGGCGTTACCCCTGGGCGGGAATTGTCTGGGGTCATGACCGGACGGCGACGCCCCACCCTCCCCCGCTCCTTCAGTTCGTTCACCGGTGCGGTGGCGGCAGGGGCATTGCTGATGACCGGCTGCGGTGTGCTCCCTGGGGCCTCGGGGGACTCCAGGGAGCCCGTCACCGTCGTCACCTGGGCACCCAGCGGCGCCTCCGGTCCGGACGCCGCCAGCATGGCGGGCATGACCGCCATGGCCCAGACGTACGCCCGCTGGATCAACGGCGAGGGCGGGATCGACGGGCACGAGCTGCGCGTGATCACCTGCGACGAGCAGGACACCTCGATCGGTGCGGGCAACTGCGCCCGCCGGGCCGTCAAGGAGGGCGCCGTCGCCGTCCTCGGCTCCTACAGCCGGCACGGGCGGGCGTTCATGACTCCCCTCGAGGTCGCCGGAATCCCGTACATCGGCGGGTACGGCGCCTCCGAGGAGGAGTTCCGGAGCTATATGTCCTACCCGGTCATGGGCGGCCAGTCGGCGCTGCTGGCGGGCAACGCCGAGCAGCTGGCCCGCAGTTGCAGCCGGATCTCCCTGGTGCGGCCGGACACGCTGGCCGGCGACGGACAGTCGTGGCTCCTCAGGACCGGCCTCGCCGCGGCCCACCGGCCCGCACCGGCCGACATCCGTGCGGCGGAGACGGCCACTTCGTACGACGAGGCGGCCGGGCAGGCACTGGCGGGGGCGGGCACGGACGGCGGGTGCGTCACGGCCGTGCTCGGCGATCGCACACAGACGTTCTTCGACTCCTTCCGGCGGCTGGAGCCGACGGGCGCGTCGGTACGGATCTCCTCCGTGCTCGGCAGCATCGGACAGCCGCTCATCGACCGCACCGGCGGCCGCGGCAGCCCGCTCGAGGGCGCGTACGTCACCGGCTGGTACCCGGCCCCGGGCGACGCCCGCTGGGACCCGATGCGGGAGGTGATCAGCAAGCACGCCTTCGGCGACAACCGGATCGACCCGGACGACACGGGCGTGCAGACCACCTGGATCGCGTACAGCGCGCTGAAGTCGGTCATCGAGACGCTGCACACGTCGCAGATCACGTCCTGGAAGGTCGCCAAGGCGCTCAACCGGGGGACCCGGGTGAACACCGGAGGTCTCACCCCCGTACTGCGCTGGCGCTACGAGGACATGCTCGGCTCCTCCTCGTACCCGCGCATCGTCAACAGCAAGGTGACGTTCCAGGTCGTGCGCGAGGGCCGGCTGGTCGCCGACAAGAAGGGCTTCGTGGACGTGACGCAGACCCTTGCGGACGCCAGCGCGACCGGCTGAGACATCCGGCATCCCAGGCCCCGGACGGGAGTGGTCCGGGGCCCGGCGGGGGCGGCTCGCGCCCCCGCTCCGCACTCAGAGCGCGGTGGCCTCGCGCTTCGTCAGGCCGTACTTCGCCGCGATGGTGTTCCACAGCCCGGACGCCTGGCGCTTGGCCTTGCTCGCCTCGCCGCTCTGCACGGTGGCCTGCTGCGTCTGTGAGGTCGTGCGGGCCTTGCCGTGCTTGCACACCTTCTTGCTCTTGGCCTGCGCGGCCCAGGCCGCGTAGTGGTCGTCCGCCGAGGCGGACGCCTGCCAGGCCCGGGTGAGGGATGCGGTCAGCTGCCCGTTGTCCGGCAGCTTGTCGACCGACAGGCCCTTGAGCCGGGTGACCAGATCGCGGCGCTGCTGGGCGGCGCCCTTGAGATCGGCCACGGCCTGGTCCAGATCGGTGCAGCTCTTGGTCTTCTCCACCGCGCCGATGACCGCGGCCCTGCTGTTGTTGCTGTCCGCGAGCAGCTTGTCGAGTGCCTCGGCCTGCGGCTTCGCCGGGTCGGCCGCGGGCTGCTCGGGCGCCTTGGCGGCCGGCGAACTCGCGGCGGCCACCGGCTGCTTGTTGTCCTTCTCGTCGTCGCCGCCGCTCAGCAGGGCGCCGGCGCCGAGCCCGATCACGGCGCAGGCGACGACGACCGCCGCGATCAGCGGAATGTGCGCGGACTTCTTGCGCCGGCCGTCCTGCCCGTCCTGCGGCAGTCCGTCCTCGGGTCCGGTGTACGCGGGCGCCTGCTGGTACGCCTGCGGCGGCCGGCCGCCCTGGTAGGGCTGCTGCCCGCCCTGGTGTGCTCCGCCCTGGTGCTGCGCGGGGTCGAAGCGGGGCATCTGCTGCGTGGCGCCCGCGGGCTCGTCGCTGCGGAAGAGGTTGTCGAACTCGGCGGGCGGCTGCCGCTCACCGGGGGTTCCGGGCCGGATGCCGTACGGGGCGCCGCCGGGCACCGGGGGTATGTACTGGGTCTCGTCGGCGTCCTGGCCGCCGGGTGCGGGCGGCGCGGCGTGACCGCCGGGCTGCTGGTAACCCTGCTGCGGGGCGCGGCCCAGGAACGTGGTGGACTCGGCGGGGCTCTCCGGCGGCAGCCCGCCGGACGGGCCCGCGGGCACCGGCGCGATGAACTGCGTGGCCTCCGCGTCGCCCCCCGCCCCCATGCCGGGCACGGCCTCGGGCGGCAGCGGCTGGGCGTAGGGCGACTGCGGCGGCTGCTGCTGTACGGGCGGCAGCGGCTGGGGCGGCTGCGGGACCTGGCCGTAAGCCGGAGCCTGCGCCCCCTGCCCGTACTGCTGCCCGTGCTGCTGTCCGTACTGCTGCTGTCCCTGGCCGTACGCGCCCTGGTTCTGGCCGTACGCGCCCTGGTCCTGTCCCTGTGCCGCAGGGTCCTGGTGCGGTGCCTGCGGGCCCCAGGGCTGCCCCCAGGGCTGCCCTCCGGCGGGGGCCGCCCGGTCCGCGGGTCCCGGCGGCGTCCAGGGCTCGCCGCCACCCGCGGGCAGCACGACGCCTTCGTGCGCGGGTCGTACAGCAGGGAGGTTCTGCTCGTCGCCCTGTCCGCTCTGTGTCACCGGGACTCCTACGTGTGTATCTATGGAATCGTCGGCTCACGCTATCGGGTGGCTGCCGCCGTCCGCCAAGTGCCCGCGGTCGCTCACCACCCCTTCACACGGGGTGTAACGCCCTGCCCGCCCGTGGCGCAGTTAACGGGCGGACGCGCACAATCGCCTGGTCAGACGCTCGTGCGGGCCCGGACGGGTCTCTTCGGTCAGGCCGCCTGCAACTCCATCCGGGCGCCGAACTCCCGTACGGCGGGCTCGTCCCCGTACGGCACCAGACGCTGTTGCAGATCCTCCAGATACTCCGCGCCCCGGCTGGAGCGCACCGTGCCCAGCAGCTCCATCGCCCGCGTCCCGGTGTGGCAGGCCTGCTCCACCTCGCGCAGCTGCACCTGCGCGGTGGCCAGCAGCGCCAGCCCGATGCCGCGGCGGCGGGCGCGGGACTCCGGGAGGCCGTCCAGGGACTCCTTGGCCCGGCGCGCGGCCGCCTCGGCCTGACCCAGATCCCGGTGGCAGTGCGCCAGTTCGTCGGCCAGGTAGGCGTGGTCGAAGTGGGCGATCCAGTCGGGGTCGTCCCCCGTGTCCGGATCGGCCTGCTCCAGCGCCGCCAGCGCCCGTCCCGCCACCGCCTGACAGGTGCGGGCATCGCCGAGCAGTGCGTGGCCGCGCGCCTCCGCCGCGTAGAACATCGCCTCCGCCCTCGGGGTGACCCGTCCGCGCGCCCCTTCCTGCGCCGCCCTGGCCAGCTGGGCGATCTCGCGCGGGTTGCCGAGCTCGGCCGCGAGATGGCTCATCGAGGCGGCCAGCACATAGCCCCCGTAGGCACGGTCGCCCGCCGCCTGGGCCAGGCGCAGGGCCTGGATGTAGTAGCGCTGGGCGAGACCCGGCTGGCCCGTGTCGATCGCCATGTACCCGGCGAGCTCGGTGAGCCGCGCGACCGCCGCGAACAACTGCCGCCCGGTCGATTCGCGGTACGCCCCCGAAAGCAGCCCGGAGACCACGCTGTTGAGGTAGTGCACCAAGACCGGCCGCACATGGCCGCTGCCGAAGCGGTGGTCGAGGTCGACCAGCGCGGCCGTCGTGGCCCGCACCGCTTCCACGTCCGGCATCCCGACCCGGGCCCCGGCGGCCCGCGCGACCTGCGGGTCCGCGCCGGTGATCAGCCAGTCCCTGCTGGGCTCGACCAGCGCCGACGACGCGACCGCGGAACCGGACAGGAAGTCGCGGCGGCCGACGTCGCTGCGCCACAGCTCGCAGACCTGCTCGATCGCCCCGATCACCGTCGGGGCGAACTGAAGACCGACCCCGGAGGCCAGGTTCTTGCCGTTGGCCATCCCGATCTCGTCGATCGTGACCGTACGGCCGAGCTTGCGCCCGAGCGCCTCGGCGATGATGCCCGGCGCCCTGCCGCGCGGCTGCTGCCCGCGCAGCCAGCGGGCCACGGAGGTCTTGTCGTAACGGAGATCGAGACCGCGCTCGGCCCCGACCATGTTGACGCGGCGGGCCAGGCCCGCGTTGGAACATCCGGCTTCCTGAATGAGCGCCTGGAGCCGTTCGTTCGGCTGGCGTGCGACGAGAGGCCTGGCTGACATGTTTCTCCCCCTGAGGCCGCAGTGATCGATGACAGGATCACTGCCCGACATATGCCTGAGAAATGCACCGATTCATCGTGATGGTCACTTTCATCGCGTCTCTCCTCGTTCGTCACGGCAAGCCCCCTATGATGCCGAGCGAACTGCGCCGGATTTCCCGTATGTGGCTACCCGCCCGCCCCCACGGCTCCTCCCGCGCGCCCCCACCGGTGCTTCGATGCGCCCCATATGCGGGATCGGCAGACCGTAACCGCGCTCGCCACAGCCGTAACCCCAGGTGGCGGCGGGAGTTGTGCTGGGCGTGGAAGAGCCCATCGGAGTCATGGAAGCCGCGCAGGTCCCCCAGCAGCGTGCCGAGCAACTGCTCGACGCCGCTGTGCGATACGCGGAGGAGCGGCACTGGGACGTGTGCCCCGGCACCTGGCTGGAGCCGGCCGACGGCGCCCAGCGGTGCTCGTGCGGCGAGGCCGGCTGTGCCGCACCCGGCGCCCATCCCACCCGGGCCGACTGGGCGGGCCGGGCGACCGGCAGCGGCGCGGCGGCCCGCCGGATGTGGACCCAGAACCCCAGGGCCGCCATCCTGTTGCCGACCGGACGCGCCTTCGACGTGGTCGACGTACCGGAGTCCGCCGGCTTTCTGGCGCTCGCCCGGATGGAGCGCATGAGCCTGCCGCTCGGGCCGGTCACCCGTACCCCGGACCGCCGGATGCAGTTCTTCGTGCTGCCGGGCGCCGCCGCCAAGCTGGAGGGCCTCGTACGGAAGGTGGGCTGGAACGCCGCGTCGATCGGTCTGCACGGCATCGGCGAGGGCCATTACGTCGCCGCCCCGCCGACCCGGATCGGCGGGGCCGGAGCGGTGCAGTGGGCCCGCAGCCCCTCCACCGCCAACCGCTGGCTGCCCGAGGTGGAGGAGCTCGTCAGCCCCCTCGCCTACGCCTGCGGCAGGGAGGCGGCCGACGCGCGGGCACGCCTTTCGTAGGGTGTCCCCCAAGTACGGGGACTTCGAAGGGCGTGCATCATGCCGGACCGGACAGAGACCGACGGAGCAGACCGGGCCGTCGGGCCGGACGTACCGCAGGCGACGCCGCCCGCGGTACGCGTGGAGGGGCTGTGGAAGCGGTTCGGTGAGCAGACCGCGGTCGCCGGAATCGATCTGGTGCTGCCCGCGGGCAAGTTCATCGGGCTGGTGGGGCCCAACGGCGCGGGAAAGACCACCACCCTGTCCATGGTCACCGGCCTGCTCCGTCCCGACCTGGGCAGGATCGAGATCGGCGGACGCGACGTCTGGCGCGACCCGGTCGAGGTGAAGTCCCGGATCGGCGTCCTGCCCGAGGGCCTGCGGCTCTTCGAGCGGCTCTCCGGCCGCGAACTCCTCGCCTACACGGGCCGGCTGCGCGGGCTGCCGGGCGACGAGGTGGACAGCCGCGCCACCCAGCTGCTGGACGTCCTGGACCTGGCGGGCGCCCAGCACAAGCTGGTCATCGACTACTCGACCGGCATGCGGAAGAAGATCGGGCTGGCTGCCGCGCTGCTGCACAACCCCGAGGTCCTCTTCCTGGACGAGCCGTTCGAGGGCGTGGACCCGGTGTCGGCCCAGACCATCCGCGGCGTACTGGAGCGCTACACCCGCTCCGGTGCGACCGTCGTCTTCTCCAGCCATGTGATGGAACTCGTCGAGTCGCTCTGCGACTGGGTGGCCGTCATGGCGGCCGGCACCATCCGGGCCCAGGGCACCCTCGCCGAGGTCCGCGGCGACGCCGCCTCGCTGCAGAACGCCTTCCTGGAACTCGTCGGCGCGGGCGGCCGCGACACGGGTGACGCGCTGGACTGGCTCGGCGGTGCCCGATGAGCGTGCTCGACGCCCCGGCGGGAACCGGCCCCAGGACGAGCGGCACGGGCGGCTCCACGGGTCTGGTCCCCGTCTTCGCACGGCTCAAGCTCACCCTGCTGCGCAACGGGCTGCGCCAGTCGGCCGGCCGCCGGGCCGTCTACATCGCCTCCGTCGCCGCCACCCTGCTGGTCGCGGCGGGACAGCTGATCGGACTGGTCGCGCTGCGCGGCCACGCCCACGCGGACTCCCTCGTCGTCCTGCTCGCCGCGGTGCTGGCGCTCGGCTGGGCCGTGATGCCGCTCTTCTTCGCCGCCGGGGACGAGACGCTCGACCCGAGCCGCCTCGTGATGCTGCCGCTGCGGCCCCGGCCCCTGATCATCGCGCTGCTGGTGTCCTCGCTGATCGGGATCGGCCCGCTGTTCACCCTCTGCCTGGCGGCCGGTTCGGTGATCGCACTGGCCCATGGGGCGGGTGCGGCGGTGTTCGCGGTCCTGGCGGTCCCGCTGACGCTGCTGGTCTGTGTCGCGCTGGCCAGGGCCGTCGCAACGGCCAACACCCGGCTGCTGACCTCCCGCAAGGGCCGCGATCTGGCGGTGCTCAGCGGGCTCGTGATCGCGGTCGGGATCCAGGGCGTCAACTTCGGTGTGCAGAGCCTCGGCCGGGCGGGCGGCCTCTCCGCCCTCGCCCCGGCGGCGGAGGTGGTGCGCTGGCTGCCGCCCGCCTCGGCCATCGGCTCGGTCCAGTCCGCGTCCCAGGGGGCGTACGGGCGGGCCGCCGTTCAGCTGCTGCTCGCCGCGGCCGCGCTGGCCCTGCTGATGTGGCTGTGGCAGCGCAGCCTGGTGAAGCTGATGACGGCGCCGGACGGTTCGACGTCCGCCGCCGCGGACCCGGCCCGCACGAGGTCCGGCCGGGACGGCTCCGGGCTCTGGGCGCTGCTCCCCGAGGGGCGCACGGGCACGGTGATGCAGCGCAGCCTGCGGTACGTCGCGCGGGACCCGAAGACCAAGGCCGCCTGGGTGACGGCGCTGGCGATCGGGCTGATCGTGCCGCTGCTCAACGCGGTGCAGGGCACCGGGTCGGTCTACTTCGCGTGCTTCGGCGCCGGGATGCTCGGCATCCAGATGTACAACCAGTTCGGCCAGGACACCTCCGCCTTCTGGATGGTGGCCCTGACGATCTCCTCGACCCGTGACGCGTACCTCGAACTGCGGGCGCGGGCGCTGGCGTTGCTGCTGATCACGCTCCCGTACACGATCCTCGTGACGGTCGTGACGGCCGCGGTGCTCGGGGACTGGGGGGCGTTGCCGGGGGTCATGGGGCTGTCGTTCGCCCTGCTGGGCGCGATGCTGGCGACGGGTGCGATGGCCTCGGCGAACTTCCCGTACTCGATCCCGCAGGACGGCGCGTTCAAGAACGTGGCGCCCGGGCAGGCCGGGCTCGCCTGGATCTCGATCTTCGGCGGCATGGTCTCGGCGGCACTGCTGTGCTCACCCGTGATCGGTCTGACGATCTGGCTGCATCTCGCCGATGCGGAGGGATGGCTGTGGCTCCTGATGCCGGTGGGTGCCGGGTACGGAGCGCTGATCGCCTGGGCCGGGCTGCGGTTCGCGGCCCCGCGCACGGCCGAGCGACTGCCCGAGATCCTGGCGGCGGTCAGCAAGGGGTGATGGATACGGACATACGGACAGGGGTACGGGGTGCTGTCGTGCGGCGGCACCCCGCCCGCTCCTCGGGAAGGGCGGTGGCGTCCCGCCCGCCCCTCAGGGAGCCACCGGCTCCCGGTCGTCCCGGGCGTCCTCGGTGAGCTGATCGAGGAAGGGTTCCACCGCACCGCGCCAGCCCTCCGGCTGGTCGTAGTGCACGAGGTGGCCGGCGTCGGCGACCTCGGCGTACTGCCCGCGCGGCAGCACCCGGACCATCTCCTGGGCCTCCGCCCGGCCCAGCTCACCGTCCAGACCGCGGAGCACCAGCGTCGGGCATCTGACCTGCGCCAGCTCCTCCCAGTGCGCGTCGAAGACCCAGGTGGCACGGGACTCGAGCATCTGCCGGCGGGAGAAGACGGGGCGCCAGCCGTCGGCGCGCTCGGCCATCACCTCGGCGTAGAACTCACCGCGGGCCGGGTTGGGACGCTCCACCCAGGGGTCGTCCTCGCCGAACCACTTCCGCACGTCGGCCAGGGTCGCGAACGGAACCGGCCAGGACTTGAACCAGTCCTCCCACTCCCGCTGCGAGGCCGCGCCGAGCGCGGAGGCCCGCATGTCGCAGATGACCAGGGCCCGGACGAGGTCGGGGCGCTTCGCGGCCAGCTGCCACGCGGTGAGCGCTCCCATCGAATGCCCGACGAGGGTGACGGGGGCGAGACCGAGCTGCTCGATCGCCGCCTCCGCGTCCGCCACATACGCGTCACGCGTGTACGGGCCGTCCGCCGGCTTCTCGCTGCGGCCGTGCCCGCGCTGGTCGAGGCCGACGGCCCGGTGGCGCTCGGCGAGCCAGCGGGTGGTGGAGGCCCAGTGCGAGGCCCGGCCCATCAGGCCGTGGAGAAGTAAGACGCCGGGGGCGCGTTCGCTTTCCGCACGCCCCTTGGGCGGGTCCGCGAACTCCCAGGCCGCAAGGCGTACGCCGCCGGTTCCGGTCACATCGATGCGCCGCACCATATGTTCTGGCACCCCCTTCAGGTCCCTCGATCACCCTGTGGTCGCGTCAGCCAGACTATCGAACCTTTATTCGAAAACCGGGTTCCGGCACCCAACACCGCTCGTTCGAGTGACTGCTTCCAAGGATTGACGCCGGCCGCGGAGGGGAGATCTTCTCCGGGAGGCGAGTCACTCGGGGATGAGGGCTCGCGGGAACCGACCTCGAGAGCTCGGGGCTCCAGGTCGGAACAGGGGAGGACAGGCCCCGGCGCCTTGCGGCGCCGGGGCCATCCATCGTTCCGGAGCCGGTCCGCAGCGCGGTTGCGGGCACCGCGGCGCCCGTCAGCGGCGCATGCGCCGGGAGCCTTGAGAGCACCGGTCGGGAGAGCGAAGGCCGGAAGGGCGAAGGCCGGAAGGGCGAAGGCCGGAAGAGCGCCGCTCGCGCCACCGGAACGGCGTCCGCGGGCAGGGCCTGCGGCAGCGCTGAAGCCGTCTCCCGGTGCGCAGGCCCGACCTGCCAGTGCGACGGGCGCATTCCCTGCTCCCCTCCCCGACCGCGCGGCCCGGCGGCCGGCACTCTCAGGTATCCCTCAGCCACAGCCTGGCACGCGATCCGTCCGGGCGCTGCAATTCCGGACGGAAAAGAGAAACCGGGCGCCGGCGGCAACAGCCGCCGGCGCCCGGGGAGTCCTCGGTCCGGCACCCGGATCGGGCCGGGCTCAGGGGGCCCTTCCGCTCGGCACCCGGATCAGGCCGGGCCCCGAGGCCCTACCGCTTGGCCACGAACACGTGCGAGGCGACGTCGGAGTCCAGCTCCGCCGCCTCACCGCTGCTGCCGACCAGCACCCCGCCGGGCGACTGCGTCACGCTGACCACGGAACCGGGCTGCACACCCGCCCGCCGCAGCGTGTACATCAGCTGGGCGTCCGTCTGGATCGGCTCACCGATCCTGCGGACCACCACCGTCTTGCCCTCGGCGCCCGGGTCGAGCTCCGACAGGCTCACCATGCCCTCGTCCAGGAACGGGTCGGCCTCGGCCTTCTCGCCCAGCTCCTCCAGGCCCGGGATGGGATTCCCGTACGGCGACTCCGTCGGGTGGCGCAGCAGCTCCAGAACCCGCCGCTCCACCGCCTCACTCATCACGTGCTCCCAGCGGCACGCCTCGGCGTGGACCTGCTCCCACTCCAGGCCGATCACGTCGACGAGCAGGCACTCGGCGAGGCGGTGCTTGCGCATCACCCGGGTCGCCAGCCGGCGGCCCTCCTCGGTCAGCTCCAGATGCCGGTCGCCCGCGACCTGCACCAGCCCGTCGCGCTCCATGCGCGCCACCGTCTGGCTGACCGTCGGACCGCTCTGGTCCAGCCGTTCCGCAATCCGGGCGCGCATGGGGACCACGCCTTCCTCTTCGAGTTCGAGGATGGTGCGGAGATACATCTCCGTTGTGTCGATCAGTCCGGACATTCGTGCCCCTCGATGCAATCGTGCGCTGGCCCTGACCCAATTCTGACGCATAGCGCCGACAACCGTGCCTCGCCGTCCGAACGAGGTACGCGCGGGAGTGCCGCGGCGGGCCCGGCGGTATTGACATGTCACTGGTCCAGACCGCAACGTGATCGGCGGTACGGACGCCCCATGGACACCCCACACCTCGCCTGAAAGGCCCTCCTCGATGAGCGAAAGCAAGCTGGCCGGTCAGTTCTTCGACGCAGCGATCGGCCTGCTGGAGCGTGTACGCGACGAGGAGTCCGGCAACATCGCGGCCGCCGGTGCCGCGATCGCCGACACCGTCGCGGCCGGTGGCCGGCTCTTCGCGTTCGGCGCCGGGCACTCCTCGCTCGCCGCCCAGGACGTCGTCTACCGTGCGGGCGGCCTCGCCCTGATGAACCTGCTGGCCGTTCCCGGCGCCCTCGGGGTCGACGTCATGCCGGCGACCCTGGGCTCGGCGCTGGAACGGGTGGACGGCCTCGCGGGCGCGGTCCTCGACTCCAGCCCGGCGAAGGCGGGCGACGTCCTCGTGATCATCTCGCTGTCCGGGCGCAACGCGCTGCCCGTGGAGATGGCACTGAACGCGCGGGCGCTGGGCCTGAAGGTCATCGGTGTCACCTCGGTCGCGTACGCGGAGGAGACCCGCTCCCGGCACAGCTCGGGCGGGTTCCTGCGGGACCACTGCGACATCGTCCTCGACAGCAAGATCGCGATCGGCGACGCGGAGCTGGACGTCGACGGCATCGAGGCGCCGTTCGCGCCCGCGTCGACGGTGGTCACCAGTGCGGTGATGCAGGCGATGATGGCGGCCGCGGCGGAGGGTCTGCTGGAGCGGGGCGTGGAGCCGCCGCTGCTGCGGTCGGGGAACGTCGACGGTGGCCATGAGTGGAACGGCCGCGTGATGACGCAGTACGCGGACCGGATCTTCTACCGGCACTGAGCGGGGCGGCCGCGGGCGGCCGGTGCGCGGGGTGCGGAGTGTGGGGTGCGGGGATACGGGGGCCCGGTCCGTCCTCAAGCGCCGGACGGGCTGGAACCGGGCCCCTGCGGCCGAGGGGTGACCGCCCGCCCCAGCGGCGGTTCCGTCCTCAAACGCCGGACGGGCTGGAATGGCCGGACGGGCCGGGGCGGTCTGAGGGGCCGACCGCTGGGCCGGCGGGTCCGCCCGGCGTTCAAGCGCCGGACGGGCTGGGATGGCCGGACGGGCCGGGACGGGGCGGGCCGGAGTTCACCGCTCGGTGCAGGTCCACCGACGCCGCCACGCGGTCGGCCACGCTCTCCGCGTACACCGCGTCGGGGCGCTCGAAGGCGGCGCGGTGGGAGGAGCGCAGGAACGTCACCACGCCCAGGGTCCGTCCCCGGCTCCGCAGCACCACGCACAGCGCGTGCACCGAGTCGGCCGGCCATCGGCGCTCGGTCGCCCACTCCCCGCCCGCCCGAGCCGTCCCGGACCCCGCCGAGGCCCGTACCGAACCCGTGCGGTCCACCGCCTGGAGGGCCGGGTGGCCCGGTACGTACCGCAGCGGGATGCCACCGCCGGTCACCGGCAGGCACGGGCCCGGCTCGTCGGACGGCGTGGCCGCGGCCCGTACCAGCCGCTCCCCCGCCAGCAGGTCGATCAGCGCATGGTCGGCGAACCCCGCCAGCGCGTAGTCCAGCGACGACGTCGCCGCCTCCATCGGGTCCTCGCACTCGGCGGCCGTCCGCGAGGCCCGGTGCAGCTGGTTCGAGCGGAAGCGCACCCGGTCCGCCTCCTGCGCCGCCAGTTTCGCCGCCGTGACGTCCTGGAACACCCAGCCGACGCCCAGCGGCACCGGCTCCTCCGCGAGCGGCGAGGCCAGCCGCAGGAAGCCGCTGTGCCAGCAGCGCCGCCGGTCGCCCTCGCCGCCCCGCAGGGTCACCCACAGCTCGGCCGGGGCGGGCGGGGCGCCCTCGGCCAGGACGTGCTGGAGCGCGCCCTCCAGCTCCTCCACACCCTGCGCGATCAGCTCACCGAGCGGCCGCCCCAGCAGCGTCGTACGACCGCCGCCCAGGGCGCGGGCCGCGTGCGCGTTGACGACGGTCGGCCGCAGGTCCACGTCGACGAGGACCACACCCCACGACGCGTCCTCGAACAGCGCCTCGCTCAGCGCGATGGCCCGCTCCAGATCGATCTGCGCGTGGACCTCGCTGAAGGCGCAGTACACCCCGGCGGGCTTCCCGTCCGCGCCCCGCACCCCGGCCGACTGGGTGCGCACGAGCACCCGCCCGCCGTCCTTGCGCAGCAGCGCGAACTCGTGCACCTGGCGTCCGGGCCCGTCCATGACGGCCATCAGCCGCCCCTGCACCTCGCCCGCGTCCGCCCGCCGCACGGCCCACCCGGCGAACCCGGGCCGTCCGACGGCCTCCTCGGCGGACCAGCCGAGGATCCGCTCGGCCTCGCGGTTCCAGTGGGTGACGGTGCCGTCCGCGTCGAAGGCGCAGAGGGCGGCGTCCATCCCGTCGAGGAGGGCCGCCAGCAGCTCCGCCCCGGCGATCGCCCCCGGTACGGGTCCCGCAGCTGCCCCGGGCTCGCCCTCCGGACCCTCCTCGGGCCCCAGCGCGTCAGTGGTTCCACTGCTCCTGGAAGCACTCATCCCGTACCCCCCGCAGGACGTGTCCGGCATTGCTGCACGTCAGACCATTGAACTCGAACGTGACCCAGCACACAGCGACTTCACCGAAATCGGTCTCCCGATAATTCGGTTGTGCGGCCCGCGGGCCGTTCCTAAGCTGCTGCTACACGCAGAAAGGAGGTGTTCCGGAAGTGATTTCTTCTCGGACTCGTGAGGTGACTGCGGGCTGACGCCCGTTGTCGCGCTCTTTGCAGTGCAGGCCGGTCATCGGCCAATCCCAAGCAGTCACCGACCCGCAGGCTCGCCGGTAAGTCCGGCCGACCCCTCCGCAAGGAGGGACCAGAGCCTGCGGGTTTCTGCGTGTCCGGGGGTGTGCGTCACGGGCACAGCCGCTCGACGCGCCACGCGGCGTCCCCGGCCTCCCGGACGTACCGCAGCCGGTCGTGGAGGCGGTTCTCGTGGCCCTGCCAGAACTCGATCGTCTCGGGGACGACGCGGAATCCGCCCCAGTGCGGGGGCACGGGGACCTGTTCGCCCTCCGGGTAGCGGGCCGACAGATCCTCGTAGCGGTCGCTGAGCTCCTGACGTGAACCGATCACCGCCGACTGGTCGCTGGCCCAGGCGCCGAGCTGGGAGCCGTGGGGACGGGTGCGGAAGTAGGCGACCGTCTCCTCGCGGGCGACCCGGGACGCGGTGCCGGTGACGATGACCTGGCGGGCCAGGGGGTGCCAGGGGAAGAGCAGCGAGACGTGCGGGTTGGCGGCCAGTTCGCGGCCCTTGCGGGACTCGTAATTGGTGAAGAAGACGAAGCCGCGCTCGTCGTACATCTTCAGCAGCACCGTTCGGGAGGACGGCCGGCCCTCGGGGGTCGCCGTGGACACCACCATGGCGTTCGGCTCGTGGAGCATGCCGCCGGCGGCGACCTGCCGGAACCAGCGGGCGAACTGCTGCATCGGATCGGCGGCGAGACCGGCCTCGTCGAAGGCTTCGGACCGGTACTGCTCGCGCATCGCGGCCGGATCGGTGGTGGAATCGGAGGAGGAGTCTGCGGTGGGCACGGGGTCATCCTGCCGCAGCGGCCGCGTCCGCCGGACGAGGAGGTCCGCCAGCGATACGTGTGCGACGGGGAAGCCCTGTGCCGGATGTCACGCTTCCCGGTCACGTCGGAACCCGCCAGTATCTTGGGTGGGCCCTGGGGCCCGCCCGCAGCCGCCGACCGAGGGAGCCGCCTGATGTCCGACTTCGTACCCGGACTCGAAGGAGTCGTCGCGTTCGAAACGGAGATCGCCGAACCCGACAAGGAGGGCGGTTCGCTGCGGTACCGAGGCGTCGACATCGAGGATCTCGTCGGCCATGTGTCGTTCGGCAATGTGTGGGGACTGCTGGTGGACGGGGCGTTCAACCCCGGCCTGCCGCCGGCCGAACCGTTCCCGATCCCGGTGCACTCCGGTGACATCCGCGTGGACGTGCAGTCCGCGCTGGCGATGCTCGCGCCCGTGTGGGGCCTGAAGCCGCTGCTGGACATCGACGAGGAGACCGCACGGGAGGACCTGGCGCGGGCCGCCGTCATGGCGCTGTCGTACGTCGCCCAGTCCGCGCGCGGGCAGGGGCGGCCGATGGTCCCGCAGAGCGAGATCGACAAGGCGGGTTCCGTGGTCGAGCGGTTCATGATCCGCTGGCGCGGTGAGCCGGATCCCCGGCATGTGAAGGCCGTCGACGCGTACTGGACCTCGGCCGCCGAGCACGGCATGAACGCCTCGACGTTCACCGCCCGCGTCATCGCCTCGACCGGCGCCGACGTGGCCGCCGCGCTGTCCGGCGCGGTGGGCGCGATGTCGGGCCCGCTGCACGGCGGCGCACCGTCCCGCGTACTCGGCATGATCGAGGAGATCGAGCGGACCGGGGACGCCACCGCGTACGTGAAGAAGGCCCTGGACAAGGGTGAGCGGCTGATGGGCTTCGGGCACCGGGTCTACCGGGCCGAGGACCCACGGGCGCGCGTCCTGCGACGGACCGCCCAGGAGCTGGGCGCCCCGCGGTTCGAGGTGGCTCAGGCGCTGGAGAAGGCCGCGCTGGAGGAGCTGCACGCGCGGCGCCCGGACCGGGTGCTGGCGACGAACGTGGAGTTCTGGGCGGCGATCATGCTGGACTTCGCCGAGGTCCCGGCGCCCATGTTCACGTCGATGTTCACGTGTGCGCGTACGGCGGGCTGGTCGGCGCACATCCTGGAGCAGAAGCGGACGGGGCGTCTGGTGCGGCCCTCGGCGAAGTACATCGGGCCGGGGACGCGGAGTCCGCGGGAGATCGCCGGGTTCGATCAGCTGGCGGCTCTGGGGAACTGACCGAATCGGGACGGAAGTGGAGCCGAACCGCTTGCGACGGGACTAAAATGCTTGCATGGCAGTCATTCATGTACGCGAGGTTCCGGACGAAACAGTGACCACACTCAAGGTCCGCGCAGCCCGATCCGGCCAGTCGCTACAGGCGTATCTCCTCCAGCTACTGACAGGTGAGGCCGCACTATTGACCCCCGAGGAGGCCGCCGAGCAGGCCCGCGCCATAGCCGCGCGTGGACAGGTCACCGCCGACGACATCTCTGAGGCCATCGGCCAGATGCGCGAGGCCCGTGGATGACCGTCCTGGTACTGGACACATCCGCCCTGGTGGAGTTCCTCGTGGGCTCGGACGATCTTGCCGAGCGCGTCCGAGCCCACACGACAGGGTGCCGCCTGGCGGCACCGCACGCGGTGGACCTGGAATGCGTGTCGGTGCTGCGCAGGCTGGCCCACGCCAAGAAACTCCCCGAGGACGAAGCGGCCCGTGCGATCGATCTGCTCGGCCGCATGCAACTGCACCGGTACGACCACGCACCGCTGCTCCCGCGCATCTGGCAGCTACGTCACAACATGTGGCCCCATGACGCCGCCTACGTAGCCCTCGCTGAGGCCCTCGGCGCCGAACTGGTCACGGTTGACCGCAAGTTCGCCCAAACCCCCGGCCCCTATTGCGCGGTGCGCAACCTGCGCAACGACTGACACCCGACGGACCGAACGGGTGCGCCCGGCTGACGGCCGGCACCGTCGCGCGGCCCGTCCGAGGGCGCGAAGGCCGCCGCAACCAGGAGCCACGACCCGCCGAGCCGAGCCGTGCCGTACCCGTCGCATTCCTGTGGCACGCCTGTGTCATTCCCGCCTCAACCTGAGATGCGTCATGCACGTTCCGGCTGTCGCAGGAGGCAGCCCTCACTGCCAGTTAGGTCAAAATGACGCACAAGGGACGCATCATCTCCGCCGTCGCCCTCACCGCCCTGGGGCTCGGGCTCACGGCCTGCAATGACGGTGAGGACTTGCCGTCGGCACAGGACTCGCCCTCGGTATCCGCCCCGGCATCGTCCGACCCGGGCAGCGAGAGCCCGTCCCCGGACCCCAGTGACGACGCTCCCGCTCCGGCCGGTGGTGACGTCGCCGCACCGGGCACCAAGCTCAAGGTCGGTGACCGAGCGGTCCTCCCGTTCAAGTACGGGACCGAGAAGAAGGGCACCGTCGCCGTGACTGTCACGGCGATCGAGAAGGGCGTCGAGGCCGACATGGCCGCATTCGGCGCGAAGGCGAAGGGCATGACGCCGTACTACATCCGGATGAAGGTCGAGAACGTCGGCGGCACCGACCTGGCGTACTCGTCACTGAGGCTGCGCGGCCAGCTGGAAGGCGGCGCCCCCACGGGCGTCATCCTGATAGGCGACCTCCCGGGCAAGTGCGACAGCGAGTCGGCGCCGAGCGAGTTCACCACCAAGGGCGCGTCGTACGAGACCTGCTCGCTCACCGCCACGAAGACCTCACCCATCGCGGCCGCCTCGTTCGAAGAGGGTGACGCGTACAGCGACAGCCCGGTCATCTGGACCAACTGACCACCCATTCCCGCGTCCGCGCGCCGGGCATCTCGTCCTTGACGACATGCCCGGCCGACGGCCATCCGCTTCCAGGCCCCGGCATGCGGGCCCGAATGGACAGCCGCGAAGGGAATCACGCGACGAGGATCAGAGGATTTCGATGTCCTTGACCCGCGGCGGGTTGTTCGGGAACGTGATGTCGGTCCACCGGTCGATGCGCACCGAGTCGCCGTTCACGTCGTAGTAGATGAGGTCGTTGTTGCCCGTGGAAATGCGGTCGACCCACCAGCCGCCGAAGCCGGTGCGCCCCTTGTTGGCATAGCAGTCCACACTGTCCTGGCCGTCCAGGTGGGACCAGACCTTCAGGAAGTCCTCCCCGCCACGGCACTCGACGTGGTCGATGGCGGCGGCGTTGCTCATGGGCATGACCATCGTGACCGCTGCGGTGGCGGCAATGGCGAAGCCCACGGAACGGGCAGCCCTCTTCGTCTTCGAGATCACAAGTTCCCCTTGCAGTTGCTCTTGCTCGTGCTTGTGCTCGTGCTCTACGAAGATCCCGCAAGGCGGTCACGCACGGCAACCATCCGCAACTCTCAGTCCTGAAAGGGACCCTAAATGTCCAGATAGGGGTGTTGGGACCGTTTGCCCCTTCGGTGACTTTCGACCCGCCCCTACAGCTTCCCCCTGAGGACCACGGTGCGATGGCCGCCCAGCTTGCGGCCCAGGTCCCCGACGAAGCCGGAGCTGAGTTCCGCCCAGCCCCAGAACGTGAACCCGAGCTGCCCGCAGGCGTAGTAGTCGTCCTCCCAGCTCCACCGGTCGATGCCTGACGAGCCGCCGCAGGACGGGCAGTGCACGATCCCTTCGCCCCCACCCTCGGCCCAGTCGTGGAACCGCCCCTTGAAGGGCTCCCAGGCGGACTCGATGGGTTCCCACGCTTCGTCGACCAGCCGGATCTCGGTCCGGCAGAGCGGGCAGTCGGCCGCACCCGCGTCTCCCTGGCCGCTGTCGAAGACGGTACGGCCGGTCTGGACGTGGAGCCCGTTGGACCACAGGTCGACCGGGTCCGGGTCCTCGACGGCCTTGGTGAAGTGCGGGCCGGGGGCGTGACCGTACCCGTCACCGTCCAGGACGCAGTCGGTGCGCTCGGCGGCCACGATGCCTTCCGCGATCAGCCAGTCCAGGACCCGGGCCCCGAGCTCCTGCGCATCCCGCTCGGTGGCGTCGAGATCGACGACGGTCTGGAAGTAGTCACCCATGGGTTCCCCAGTGATTCAGCGGCCGACGTGTGCGGTGAAGGCCGGTACGAGATCGGCCTCGGGCACATTCTCCATCGCCGCGCCCCGCGCACCCTTCGTCTCCAGCGGGCCGTCCAGCCGGCGCACCGGGTCCGGGAGGAGCGCGCGGCGCCCTGGGGCTCATGGCTCGGAACTCGCAGCTCGGGGCTCGGGATTCGAGCTTCGAGCTTCGAGCTTCGAGCTTCGAGCTTCGAGCTTCGAGCTTCGAGCTTCGAGCTTCGAGCTTCGAGCTTCGAGCTTCGAGCTTCGAGCTTCGGGAGGGGCGGTTCACTCGTTCGAGCACAAGAGGAGACGGTGGCGGCCCGGGGCTTGAGACCCGGGACGCGAGCGTCGAGATGCGAGCCCCGAGATCCGAGCGCCTTCTTTTAACCGGCCACTGAATACAGGGGGTTGGTACAACCTCCCCGCCCTCCCCGACCCGTAACGGCGAGCAAGTATGACTAATGGTGACGGCTTGCGACAGAGCGTCGCGAGTGTCTACGGTGCGAGAACGAAGCGACCCCGACCGGTGTAGAAAGCACCGAGCCGGGGTCTGACCCAAGATCGAACGAAACAGGAACCCGATCTCGTGGCTGTTCAGAACCTTAGTCCCGCCCTGCCCGCGTCCGCAGTGTCGGCCCCGTACCCGATGGCCCAGCCCGGATACGGCAAGCGTTCCGCACCGGACCAACTCCCCTCCCAACCCGATGACTTCGCTCTGCTGCCCTTGCGCGAGCGGTACATCGCCGGGTTCATCGACCACCTTCCCGAAGGCGCGTCAATGAGCGTGAAGTGCCTCGCGAAACAGATCCCGTTGTACGGCCAGCAGGCCATCGCCTCCGCGCTGACCGCCCTGTCCGTGGCCGGGCACCTGCGGCGCGTCCGCTGCGCGATCGGCGCCGGCGACGAGACGCGATGGGTGTTCCGCACCTTCTGGTCCCGTACCGCCCGCGACAACGAATGGTGGGCGAACCGCCTGACATCGGGAACGCCCGCTCCGGTACGGACAACCGTGCCCACCCCCGTAACGGAGCCCACACCGCCTGCTGCCGTGTCCCCGCAGCGCACCGCGGCGGCGCCCGCGCCGGAGGTTTCCTCGCCCGCGTACCTGGCCCTGGCCCGACTGGGCCGCCTCGACCCGCGGCTCACGCTCTCCGCCGACGACTGCACGGCCCTCGCAGAGCTCGCCGAGCGGTGGTTCGCACGCGGCGTGAACGCCGAGTACCTGACCGGCGCGCTCACCGCCGGACTTCCCGCCCGGGTCGACTCGCCCGTCGGCTTCGTCCGCCGCCGCCTCATGGACAAACTCCCGCCCGCCATGCCCACCGCGCCCACACCGCCCCCGGCCGGAGCCACCGTCACGCACGCGATGATGGAATGCACCGACTGCGGCGCCCCCGGCCCCGCCGAAGCCCTCCCCGACGGCCTCTGCCGCCCCTGCCGCCGGCCGAATCCCCGCACCGGGCCCGCGCCCGAGCCCCCGGCCGAACGGGACGTCACCGCACTCGTCGCCGGACTCCGCGACCTGCTCAAAGCGCCCTGAGGTTCCCTCGGACAATCCCCGATGCGAGTGCCCCACCAGAGGCGTAGAGTCCGCCTGTTCACAGGGGAGGGACAGGAATCCGATGAAGATCAACAGAACGGTGCGGGCAGCTGTCACGGCAGGTCTCGTAGGCGCCTTCGCTGGATGCGCACCGGGCGGGCCCGAGGCGACGGAAGCCCGTCCGGCAGCACGGACCGGGACGGCCCACTACGCGTCCGCCGAGCGACTGCCCGAACGGTCGGCCCCGGACGGTACGACGATCGTGGTCGGGAATCCCTCAGCCCGCTCGACGGTGCACGTGTACGAGGATCCACGGTGTCCCGTCGTCGAGGAGTACGAGCGGACGGGCGCCGAAGGCCTCCGGAAGCTGCTGCTCAAGGGGGAGATCAAGGCCGAGTACACCTTCGCTTCCTTCAAGGACGACCGGCTCGGCGGCGACGGCTCGAAGCGAGCCGTGAACGCGCTGCGCGCCGCACTGGAGAAGGGGAAGTTCGTTGAGTACCACGCCGTGCTCTTCGAGAGCCAGACTGCCGTCGAGGGCAGCGGCGGGTTCACCACCGAGCGTCTTCTGAAGCTGGCCGGGGACGTTCCGGGGCTTCGCGGCGAGGCCTTCGATCTGGCTGTCAGGACGATGAAGTACAGCTCTTTCGTCACCGCCTCCCAGCAGGTCTACCAGCAGACCGGCGAAGATCCGATCGGGCCTGGCACACCCACGATCGTCGTCAACGGCCACAGCATCGACGGCGGTCTGTACGGTGCCAACTTCGACGAGGAACTGTTCGGCATGCTGGTGACAGACCTCCACGAGCACCCCTATACGTGGGACACGGAGTACAAGCCTCTCAAGGAGACGTTGAAAGACGCTGCCATCGAGTCCTGAAACGGGCGGGAGAGGGCGGGAGCGGGCGGCGCCAGAACCTACGAGCGGTCTCGTGATCGGCCCCATCGACCGTGATGCCGTCCGCTCCAGATCGAGCTCAAGGCTGACCGGCCCACATCACGGCAACGAGCGCTTGAGCCAGACCACTTCGCCGCTCTCCTCCATGGAGACGTGGTCCCGCTCGAACCCGAGCTTCTCGAGGACGCGGAACGACGGTGTGTTACCCGCGTCGACGGTCGCCCCGAGCCGCTCCCGCCCGGTAGCCGCAGCGGCGTCGAGCACCGCGCGGGCCGCCTCGGTGGCGTAGCCGTGGCCGTGTACCCGCTGGAACAGCTCGTACGCGATCTCGGGCTCCTCCAGGGTGGAGCGGCCGATGATCAGTCCGCAGTAGCCGATGAAGTCACCCTCATCGCGGCGCTCGATGGGCAGCAGGGCGATCCCTGTCGTCTCCGTCGCGGTGAGCAGCTTCGCGATGAGCGACCGGGTGTACTCGAACGTGCTTGTCCCCTCGCCGCGTTCGGCGCGAAGGGCACGCAGCTCGGCAGTGTCCGACTCGGCCCACGGCCGCAGTATCAGCCGCTCGGTCTCCAGGTGGAACGACATCGTCCCGTACGTGGTCATGCCCCGCCCCTGCCCCCCACGGACTTTCCCGAATCATGCGCCCCGTTCGCGTCAGGGACGGTTGAGCCCCCATGTCTGCAGGACGTACGGCCGCCCCTTCTCCTCGCCCTCGATCAGCGGCACGTCGAGCAGGCTGAAACCGGTGGCGGTGGCCACCGCGACGCTGGCGGAGTTCTCGGCCTCCAGCTCCAGGATCACGCTCTCCACGTCCAGCTCCTCGAAGGCGTACGCCGCCATCACCCGCACCGCCCGCGCGGCCAGCGCCTGGCCGCGGTGGGCCGGGCCGACCGCGTAACCGAGCTCCGTGCCCTCGGGGGCGCGCCGCAGCATCACCTCGCCGAGCGGGGCGCCGCCGTCGGTGGTGATGGCGAGCATGATGGTCGTGCCCTGAGCCCGCAGCTGCCGGGCCTTGTCCAGCCGGGCGCGGGCGGCCGCTTCGTCGAAGGGGGAGACGAGCGGTGTCCAGTACGCGGTGTCCGGGTGGTCGAACAGATCCGGCATCGCGGCCACGTCCCCCTCGGTCCAGTCACGCAGGACGAGGCCCTCCCCCGTCAGCTCGATACGGTCGGGAAAGGGTGACGTGGTGCTGCTCATGGTGCGGGGCCTCCCTGGCCTGTGTTCTGGACGGGAAAAGCGTATCCGGGGCACGCGTGAACTGGATGAAATCAGTCGGGAGCGGTTGCCAGACCCCTCATCGCGCGATTCACTTGCTCACATAAGCCTGAAATCACCGAGGGGAGGTCGCACGTGCTGCTGAACTTTCGAGTGGCCAATCATCGTTCGATCCGCGAGGAACAAGAACTCCAGCTCCACCCCGCGTACGACGCGGACCGCCCTCCGGGTACGGACTGGGCCGCGGTCCCCGTGGTGGGCCTCTTCGGCGCCAACGCCGCCGGCAAGTCGAACCTTGTCGGCGCGCTGGAGTACATGGCCCGGATGGTTCTGAATTCGCATCGCGACGCGGAGCCCGGCGACGGCATCACCCGCAGCGTGTTCCGCCTGGATGCCGCAGCAGCCGACGAGCCCTCCTGGTATGTGGTGGACCTCCTGCTGGATGAGGTCCGCTACACGTACGGCTTCAGCGTCGATGACGAGCGCGTGGTCGACGAATGGCTGTACAGCTACCCGCTCGGTAAGAAGCGCAGGATCTTCGAGCGCCCTGACGGGGATGTCCATCCAGGCGATTCGCAGGCCAGGCGTGAACTCGAACTGGTCGAGAACATCACCGAGCCCAATGTGCTGTTCCTGACCATGGCCGCGCGTTCCAAGCAGGAGGACTTCCGCCCGGTCTACGACTGGTTCGCGACGGGTCTGAGGTTCGGCGGGGGCCGCGCACGGCCCCCGCTGGGAGCCCCCGCGGTCCAGGTGCCGGACGTTGCCGAACTCTTGGCGCTCCTGCGCTCGGCAGACCTGGGGATCGAGGAGTACGGCACCGAGCGTCAGGTCATGGACGAGGACGCCCTGCGCCGGCTGTACGGCGGACGGGTGCCCCAGCGCGAACTCGCCAGGCTGGAGGAGAGAGGGCCACGCGAGTTCGTGCGCCCGTGGTTCGGCCACCGCGGGCGGTCAGGCGTGGTCCGCATGGAACTCCACGAGGAGTCCGCAGGCACCAGAGCGCTACTGGAACAGGCCCCGCGATTCCTGTCCGTACTGCAGCGAGGGGGCACGTTCATCGTCGACGAGATCGACTCCAGTCTTCACCCGCTGCTCACCACCCGGCTCATCAGGCTCTTCCAGGACCCGGAGACGAATCCGCGCGCCGCGCAACTGATCTTCACCTCCCACGATGCCAGCCTGCTCGGCCGCGTGGACGGCGAGGACATTCTCAAGCGGGACCAGGTGTGGTTCGTGGAGAAGGAGCGACACGGGGAGACCCGCCTGATCGCCCTGTCGGAGTTCAAGCCCCGCACCGGCGAGAACCACGAGCGCCGCTATCTGGGCGGCAGCTACGGCGGGGTGCCGTTCATCGACGAGAGCTTCACCAAGGCACTGGCAGCCCGGGGGGACGAGCATGGCGAGACAGCCTAAGCCGGGCGGCCGCAAGCGCCCGTCCTTCGAGTCCCGGCTCGAAAGGAGAACGGGACTCCGTGCCGCCCGGCTGCGATTACTGGTCGTATGCGGCGCTGAAGTGACCGAGCACGCGTACGTGCAAGGACTCAAGAACGCTGCCCGGAATCCGGCCGTATCGGTCAAGATCGTCAAGCATCCCAAGGCTCCGTCCCAAGTCGTCGCGCATGCGGCGAAGCTGTTTGCAGCGGCCAAGGACGAGTACGACGAGGTGTGGTGCGTCCTGGACGTCGACGAGTTCACCGACCTCGATCAAGCCTTGCGCGAAGCCGAGCTCAACGGCATCGGCGTCGCACTGTCGAACCCGTGCTTCGAGGTGTGGCTGCTGCTGCACTTCACCGATCACCGCAGGCACGCGCGCTCGTACGACCAACTCGTGCCGATCCTGAACAAGCACACCCCGGGCGGCTACTCCAAGACGGGACTCGTCTTCCGCCACTACGAAGACGGCTGGCGCGAGGCGGTCCGCCGCGCGAAGAAGCTGGCTCCGGAGGGCAAGGAGCGGGAAGTGAACCCGTCCACAGGTATGTGGAGACTGGCACTCGCCATCGGTGGCCCGGCGTAAGCGCCGCCCCTCACCCCAGCGCCCCGTCGATCATCGCCGCCCACTGCGCCACGACCCTCCCCCGGCGCACCGTGTCGTCGGTGAGGACGTTGGCCAGGCCCAGGCCGCGGGCCATGTCGAGGAGGCCCTGGACCGTTTCCCGTACGCCGGGTACGGACTCGTCGGCGCGGAGCAGGGTGACGGCTATGCGGTGGGTCTCGCGGCCGACGCGGGCTTCGAGTTCGGTGACGCGGGGGCGGAGCTGTTCCTCGTTGGAGGCGGCGACCCAGAGTTGGAGCGCGGCGCGGAAGAGCGGGCCGGTGTAGAGGTCGACGAGGGCGGCGACGACTGCGGCGCGGTCCTGGTCGGGGACGGCGCGCAGGGCGGCGGAGCGTTCTTCGGAGACGTACTCGACGGCTGCGGTGAACAGGTCCTCGCGGGTCGGGAAGTGGTGCTGGGCGGCGCCGCGGGAGACGCCTGCGCGTTCGGCGACGACGGAGACCGTGGAGCCCGCCCAGCCGTGATCGGCCAGGCAGGCCACCGCGGCTTCCAGCAGCCGTTGGCGGGTGGCGCGGCTGCGGTCCTGCTTGGGTGGGGTCAGAGCCGCCATGCGGGGTCCCGTCGTTCGAGGAAGGCCGTCATCCCCTCCCGGGCCTCGGCGGAGGCGAAGAGTGCCGCGGAACGGGCGATGAGGTCTTCGGCGTACTGGTCGAAACTCTCCAGCACACTAGCCGTGACCAGCTCCTTCGACGCGGCCAGCCCCTGGGGGGAGGCCCTGCGCAGTCCGTCGAGTACCGGTACGAGCGCCTTGTCCACGTCGTCGGCGGCGATGCTCACGAAGCCGGTTCTGGCGGCTTCCGTGGCGTCGAAGCGTTCCCCGGTGAGGTAGTAGCGGGATGCCGCGCGGGGGTCCAGGCGGGGCAGCAGGGGCAGGGAGATGACGGCGGGGGCGAGGCCGAGGCGGGATTCGGTGAGGGCGAAGGAGGAGTCGGGGCCCGCCGCCGAGATGTCGCAGGCGGCGAGGAGGCCGAGGCCGCCGGCCCGGACGTGGCCGGTGACCCGGGCGACGACCGGTTTGGGGAGCGTGATGATCCGCCGCATGAGGGAGACGAAGGCGTGCGGGTCGGCCGGTGCCCTCAGGTCGGCGCCCGCGCAGAACGTGTTGCCGGTGTGGGTGAGGACCACCGCCCGTACGGTTTCGTCCGCCGCGCAGGCGTCGAGGGCCTCGGCCAGCCCGGCGACGAGCCCTGCGCTCAGGGCGTTCCGGTTGGCCGGGGAGTCGAGCGTGAGGGTGGTGATGCCCCGGTCGTGGGTGGGGGCGGCGAGCGTCATGCGGTCTTCTCCTCGGAATGCGGGCCATGCGGGCCATGCGGGCCGGACTTCTCGCGGTCGCGCAGTTCGCGGCGCAGGATCTTGCCGGAGGCGGCGCGCGGTACGGCGTCGATGAATTCGACGCGCCGGACCTTCTTGTACGGGGCGACGCGTTCGGCGACCCACGCCATGACGTCGTCGGCGGTCAGGTCCTCGGGGGCGACGGACGGGCCGCGGACCAGGCAGGCCTTGGGCACCTCGTTGCCGTCCGCGTCGTGCACGCCGATGACGGCGGCGTCGGCTATCGCCTCGTGGCCGAGCAGCAGCGCCTCCAGTTCGGCGGGGGCGACCTGGTAGCCCTTGTACTTGATGAGTTCCTTGGCCCGGTCGACGACGAACAGCCAGCCGTCCTCGTCGACGCGGCCGATGTCGCCGGTGTGCAGCCAGCCGTCGCCGTCGATCATCGCGGCGGTGGCGTCGGGGCGGCCCAGGTATCCCTTCATGACCTGGGGTCCGCGGATCAGGATCTCGCCGTCGGTGCCGGTCCCGGCGTCCTCGCCCGGGGCGTCGAGGGCGACGATGCGCATCTCGGTGCTGGGCAGCAGGGTGCCGACGGCTCCGGGCGGCGGGTTCTCGGCGGCGAGCGGGACGACATGGGTGCCGGGCGAGAGTTCCGTCATCCCGTAGGCCTGGCGCACCGGAGGCAGTCCGAGGCGGCGGGAGCAGGCGGCCGCGAGTTCCGCGTCGAGCGGGGCGGCGGAGCTGACGATGTACTCCAGCGAGGACAGGTCGTAGCGGTCGACGACCGGGTGCTTGGCGAGGGCCAGCACGATCGGCGGGGCCACGTACAGGCCGTTGATGCGGTGCGTCTCGATCGCGGCGAGGAACTGGGCGAGGTCGAAGCGCGGCAGGACGACGACGGTGGCGCCGGTGCGCAGGGGTGCGTTCATCAGGGCGGTGAGCCCGTAGATGTGGAAGAAGGGCAGGACGGCCAGGATGCGGTGGCCGGTACCCATGGGGATGAAGGGGCTGAGCTGCTCCAGGTTGGTGGCCATGGAGCGATGGGTGAGCATGACGCCCTTGGGGACGCCGGTGGTGCCGGAGGAGTACGGGAGGGCGGCGATGTCCTGCGCGGGGTCGAAGGTGACCACCGGTTCGGGGGCGGTCGTCGACACCATGTCGAGGATGGAAGTGTGTCCGTCCGCCTGGTCGCAGACGAAGATCTCCTGGATTCCGCCGACGAGTTCGGCCGCCCGGCGTGCCGTGGCCAGGAGCGGGGAGACGGTGACGATCCAGCGGGCGGCGCAGTCGCGGAGCTGCTTGGCGAACTCCTCGGCCGTGGCCAGCGGGTGCACCGTGGTGACGGTGGCGCCGGCCCGGGTGGCGGCGTAGAAGACGGCCGGGTAGGCGATGGTGTTGGGGCTGTGCAGGGCGAGGACGTCGCCCTTGGCCAGCCCGGCGGCGGCGAGCCCTGCGGCGATCCTGCGGTGGAAGGCGTCGAGCTGCCGGTAGGTGAGCCGGCTGGTGTCGTCCGTTCCGTCGATCAGGGCGACGTTGTCGCCGAACTCCGCGGTGGCACGGCCCAGGACCGCGTCGTGGATGGCCGTGTCGAGTGGCTGGACGTCGGGGTAGTCGCTCCGGAACACGTGCACCATGGCGGGAGGTCCCTTCGATGCGGACTGGCGAGGGCGAGGCGGCGGGTGGAGCCGGTCCCGTACGGCGCGTGGAGACGTGGCGGGTGAAGACCTGGCGTACGGAGACGTGGCGTGTGAGGACTTGGTGCGCCGAGACGTGGCGGGTGAGAACCCGTTGTGCCGAGACGTGGCGGGTGAGAACCCGTTGTGCCGAGACGTGGCGGGTGAGAACCCGTTGTGCCGAGACGTGGCGGGTGAGGACTTGTTGAGCCGAGACGTGGCGGGTGAGGACCCGTTGTGCCGAGACGTGGCGTGCGGTGCCGTGGCCGGGGCCGCCCCCCTGAATCGCGGAGGGGCGGGCCCTGCACGGTGTGGAGAGACAGAATGTCGTCTGTCAGTACGACTTGGGGAGACCCAGGGACTGATGGGATACGTAGTTCAGGATCATTTCCCGGCTGACCGGCGCGATCCTGGCCACCCGGGACGCGGTGATCAGGGAGCCGAGACCGTACTCGCGGGTGAGGCCGTTGCCGCCGAGGGTGTGCACGGCCTGGTCGACGGCCCGGACGCAGGCCTCTCCGGCGGCGTACTTCGCCATGTTCGCGGCCTCGCCCGCGCCGATGTCGTCGCCGTCGTCGTAGAGCCGGGCGGCCTTCTGCATCATCAGCCGGGCCAGTTCGAGCTCGATGTGGGCCTGGGCGAGGGGGTGGGCGATGGCCTGGTGGGCGCCGATGGGTTCCTTCCACACCTGGCGGGTCTTCGCGTACTCGACCGCGCGGCCGAGGGCGTAGCGGCCCATGCCGATGCCGAAGGCGGCGGTCATGATGCGTTCGGGGTTCAGTCCGGCGAAGAGCTGGAGGAGCCCGGCGTCCTCGTCGCCCACGAGCGCGTCGGCGGGCAGGTGTACGTCGTCCAGGACGAGTTCGAACTGCTTCTCCGGGGCCTGGAGTTCCATGTCGATCTGCGACCGCTGGAAGCCGGGGGCCTCGCGCGGGACGATGAACAGGCAGGGCTTCAGCTTGCCGGACCTGGCGTCCTCGGTGCGGCCGACGATGAGGGTGGCGTCGGCGATGTCGACGCCGGAGACGAAGACCTTGCGCCCGGTGAGGATCCATCCCTCGCCGTCGCGGCGCGCGGTGGTGGTGATCCGGTGGGAGTTGGAGCCTGCGTCGGGTTCGGTGATACCGAAGGCCATGGTGAGGCTGCCGTCGGCGAGGCCGGGCAGCCACTGCCGCTTCTGGGCCTCGGTGCCGAAGCGGGCTATGACGGTGCCGCAGATGGCGGGCGAGACGACCATCATCAGCAGCGGTGAACCTGCGGCCCCCAACTCCTCCAGCACGATGGAGAGTTCGGCCATTCCGCTGCCTCCGCCGCCGTACTCCTCGGGGAGGTTCACGCCGAGGTAGCCGAGCTTCGCGGCCTCGGCCCACAGCTCACGGGGGTGGGCGCCGTCACGGACGACGGAGGTCATGTAGTCGCGCCCGAATCGCTTTCCGAGGGCGGCGACGGCTGCGCGCAGGGCCTGGTGCTCTTCGGTTTCGAGGACGGTGCTCATGCGTTCGGTTCCTCCTGTGCGTCAGTGACGACGGCGAGCAGGGCGCCGACCTCCACCTGGAGGCCGGGTGCGGCGTGCAGGGCGGTGAGCGTGCCGGAGGCGGGGGCGAGGATGCGGTGTTCCATCTTCATCGCCTCCAGCCAGATCAGCGGCTGCCCGGCCTCGACGGCGGACCCGGGCGCGAGGCCGTCCGCGAGGCGTACGACGGTGCCGGGCATCGGGGCGAGCAGGGAGCCGGGTTCGGTGCGTTCGGTGGGATCGGTGAAGCGGGGCAGGGCGGTGAAGGTGTACGGACCGGCGGCGGTGTCCACGTAGAGCCGGCCGTCGTGGCCGAGGACGTCGAAGTGCCGTGTGACGCCGCCGGATTCGAGGGTGACGCGGCCGCGGTGCGCGGAGACGACACGTACGCCCTCGGTGTCGGCGGCCACGCCGTCGCGGGTGGTGCGGTAGGTGATCTCGTACTCGCGGCCGTCCGGTTCGCTGCGGTAGCGCCTGAGCCGGGGCTGCGAGGGCAGGTTGCGCCAGGCGCCGAAGCGGGCGACGCCCGCGGTGGGGGCGGTGGCGTTACGGGTCGCCTCGGCGAGGGCGGCGGCGGTGGCGGCCAGCCGTACGGCCGCCTCGCCGGGTGCGGCGGTCAGCTCCGCGAGGTGCCGGTCGTAGAAGCCGGTGTCGAGGCGGGCGGCCATGAAGTCGGGGTGGCGCAGGGAGCGTACGAGCAGCTCGCGGTTGGTGACCGGGCCGTGGATGCGGGCGCGTTCCAGGGCGCGGGCGAGGAGGCGTACGGCTTCGGTGCGGGTGGGGGCGTGGGCGATGACCTTGGCGAGCATCGGGTCGTAGTGCACGCCGATGGTGTCGCCGCCGGTGTATCCGGTGTCCACGCGCAGTCCGGGCTCGTCCGGCACATCGAGTGTGAGCAGTGCTCCGGTCTGTGGCTGCCAGTCACGGGCGGGGTCCTCGGCGTAGAGCCGGGCCTCGACGGCGTGCCCGGCGGGCTGCTGCGGTTCGGGGGACGGCAGGGGTTCGCCCTCCGCGATCCGCACCTGAAGCGCCACGAGGTCGACGCCGAACACCGCTTCGGTGACGGGGTGTTCGACCTGGAGGCGGGTGTTCATCTCCAGGAAGTACGGCCGGCCGTCGGCGGTGACCAGGAATTCGACGGTGCCGGCGCCCCGGTAGCCGACGGCCCGCGCGGCGGCGGTGGCGGCATCGCGCAGCCGGTCGCGGAGCGCGTCGTCGAGGCCGGGCGCGGGGGCCTCCTCGATGACCTTCTGGTGGCGGCGCTGGAGTGAGCAGTCACGGGTGCCGAGCGCCCAGACGCCGTCATGTTCGTCGGCCATGATCTGGACCTCGACGTGCCGGCCGCGCTCCACGTACGGCTCGGCGAACACCTCGCCGTCCCCGAAGGCGGACAGCGCCTCGGCCGCCGCGGCCGTCAACTCGCCCGGCAGCTCGCTCAGTTCCCTGACGATCCGCATCCCGCGGCCGCCGCCGCCCGCCGCCGCCTTGAGCAGCAGCGGCAGGTCGTCGGCGGTCGCGGCCGCCGGGTCCACGGGGGCGAGCAGCGGAACCCCGGCGGCGGCCATCAGTTCCTTGGCCCGGGTCTTGGACGCCATGAGCTCGATGGCCTTGACCGGCGGACCGACCCAGGTGAGCCCCGCGTCCTGCACGGCTGCGGCGAAGCCCGCGTTCTCGGAGAGGAAGCCGTACCCGGGGTGGACGGCGTCGGCGCCCGCCGCGAGGGCGGCCGCGACGACGAGGTCGCCGCGCAGATACGTGTCGGCGGGCGCGGCCCCCGGCAGCCGTACGGCGGTGTCTGCCTCCCGTACGTGCAGGGCGTCGGCGTCCGCGTCGGAGTACACGGCGACGGTGGCGATGCCGAGCGCGCGGCAGGTGCGGAAGATCCGGCAGGCGATCTCGCCCCGGTTGGCGACAAGGAGGGTGCTGATCATGTCGGTTCCTCTCACATCCGGAAGACGCCGAAGCCGCCGCGGGCGCCCTCGACCGGTGCGGTGTGGATGGCGGACAGGCACATCCCGAGGACGGTCCTGGTGTCGCGCGGGTCGATGACCCCGTCGTCGTACAGCCGCCCGGACAGGAACATCGGCAGGGACTCGGCCTCGATCTGCTGCTCGACCATGGCGCGCAGTCCGGCGTCCGCCTCGTCGTCGTACGGGCGTCCCTTCGCGGCCGCCGACGCGCGGGCGACGATGGAGAGCACCCCGGCCAGCTGCTGGGGCCCCATGACGGCGGACTTGCTGCTGGGCCAGGCGAACAGGAAGCGCGGGTCGTAGGCCCTGCCGCACATGCCGTAGTGCCCGGCGCCGTAGGAGGCGCCCATCAGGACGGACAGGTGCGGGACCTTGGAGTTCGAGACCGCGTTGATCATCATCGCGCCGTGCTTGATGATGCCGCCCTGCTCGTACTCCTTGCCGACCATGTAGCCCGTGGTGTTGTGGAGGAAGAGCAGCGGGATGTCGCGCTGGTTGGCGAGCTGGATGAACTGGGCGGCCTTCTGCGACTCCTCGCTGAACAGCACGCCCTGCGCGTTGGCGAGGATGCCGACCGGGTAGCC
The DNA here is from genome assembly GCF_045207435.1 of Streptomyces sp. NBC_00876. Lineage (NCBI taxonomy): Bacteria > Bacillati > Actinomycetota > Actinomycetes > Kitasatosporales > Streptomycetaceae > Streptomyces > Streptomyces sp. NBC_00876. Next base: position 4,872,700 of record NZ_CP108800.1, on the reverse strand, counting down.
GTGCAGCCGCGCCCAGCCGGTGACCAGGCTCGTCCCGTACAGCGGTTTGAAAGCGTCGAAGTCCGAGCCGTCGACCAGCCGGGCGATGACCTCGCGCGGGTCGAAGGGCACCTTGAGGTCGCCGGGCACGATGCCGATGAGCTCGTCCTCGTCGTACTTCGGCGGCTCGGCCGGGCCCGGATCGGGGTGCGCCTTGCGCCAGTTGAGGCGGGCGACGATCCTGCGGGCCTGACGCAGCGCGTCCTGCTCGTCGACGGCGAAGTGGTCGGCGAGGCCGGAGCTGCGGGCGTGCATCTCGGCGCCGCCGAGCGATTCGTCGTCGCTCTCCTCGCCGGTGGCCATCTTCACCAGGGGAGGGCCGCCGAGGAAGACCTTGGACTGTTCCTTGATCATGACGGTGTGGTCGGACATGCCGGGGACGTACGCGCCGCCGGCGGTGGAGTTGCCGAAGACGACGGCCACGGTCGGGATGCCGGCGGCGGACAGCCGGGTGATGTCACGGAAGAGCGCCCCGCCCGGGATGAAGATCTCCTTCTGGGACGGCAGATCGGCCCCTCCCGACTCCACCAGGCTGATGCATGGCAGCCGGTTGGCGAAGGCGATCTCGTTGGCCCGCAGGGCCTTCTTCAGCGTCCAGGGGTTGGAGGCGCCGCCGCGTACGGTCGGGTCGTTGGCGGTGATCAGGCACTCGACGCCCTCCACCACCCCGATCCCGGTGACGAGCGAGGCGCCGACGGCGTAATCGCTGCCCCAGGCGGCGAGCGGTGACAGCTCCAGGAACGGGCTGTCCTCGTCGATCAGCAGCTCGATCCGCTCCCGGGCGAGCAGCTTGCCGCGCTTGCGGTGCCGTTCGACGTACTTCTCGCCGCCACCGCCCAGCGCGCCGGTGTGCGCGGCGTCCAGCTCGGCGAGCTTGTCGAGCATGGCGGCGCGGTGGGCGGCGTATTCGGGGCTCGCGGTGTCGAGCCCGGTGGGCAGGACGGTCATGCGTGCACCTCCGGTGCGTCGGCGCTGTCCAGCAGGACCACGGGTATCTCCAGCCGGCGGGAGCGCAGCCACTCCCCCACGGCCTTGGCCTGCGGGTCGAATCGGTGCTGGGCGGCGACCCCTTCGCCGAGCAGCCCGTGGACGGTGAAGTTCAGGGCGCGCAGGTGGGGCAGGACCTGGCGTACGACGGTGAGCGGGCCGGTCTCCGGGAGGAGTTCACGGAAGCGCTCGACGGTCAGCTCGTGGGCCAGCCACCGCCACGCCTCGTCGCTCCGCACCCACACCCCGACGTTGGCGTCCCCGCCCTTGTCGCCGCTGCGGGCACCGGCGACGAGCCCGAGGGGCGCGGTCCGGGTGGGTCCGGCAGGCAGCGGCTCGGGCAGCGCGGGCTGTCCGGTGTCCTCCAGGACCTGCGTCCGGGCCGGCGGCTCCTGCGCCTCGCGCCGCCCGTCGGGGAGCACGGCCACATGCGTCACGTCCCCGGCCGGTACGTACCGCGCCTCGAACACCCCGTAGGGCGCGCCCTTTCCGGGCGGGGCGGTGACGTGGAAACCCGGGTAGCTGCCCAGCGCCAGCTCGATCGCGGCGCCGGACAGGGCGCGCCCGACGGCTTCCGGCTCCTGGTCGCGGACGACGAGCCGCAGCAGGGCGCTCGCGGTCTCCTCGGTGGCGGCGTCGGCCCGGTCGGTACGGGCGAGCTCCCACCGCACCTCGTCCGGCTGCCGCCCGGCGCGCGCGAAGGCGTCCGCGAACTGGTCCCGCACGAGCCGCGCCTTGGCCTCGATGTCGAGCCCGGTGAGGACGAAGACGACTTCGTTGCGCCATCCGCCGAGCCGGGTGAGTCCGGCCTTGAGGGTGGGCGGCGGGGCCTCGCCGCGCACCCCGGAGATCCGGACCCGGTCAGGGCCGTCGGAGGACAGTCGTACGGTGTCGAGCCGGGCGGTGACGTCGGGGCCCGCGTACCGGGCGGAGCCGGTCTCGTACAGCAGCTGGGCGGTGACCGTGCCGATGTCGACGACGCCGCCGGTGCCGTCGTGCTTGGTGATGACGGACGTGCCGTCGGCATGGATCTCGGCGACGGGGAAACCGGGGCGGCGCAGGTCGTGGCCGCGGAAGAAGGAGTAGTTCCCGCCGGTGGCCTGCGTGCCGCACTCCAGGACGTGCCCGGCGACCACGGCTCCGGCGAGCGCGTCGTGGTCCTCGGGGCCCCAGCCGAAGCGGGCGGCGGCGGGTCCGGTGACGAGGGCGGCGTCGGTGACACGGCCGGTGACGACGACATCGGCGCCGGCCCGCAGGCAGGCGGCGATGCCCGCCCCGCCGAGGTAGGCGTTGGCCGTGAGGTATCCGTCGGGGACGGGGAGGCTGTCGCCCTCGACATGGGCGACGCGAACCGGCACGCCCGCCTTCCCGGCCAGCTCGCGTACGGCGTCGGCCAGTCCGGCCGGGTTGAGCCCGCCGGCGTTGGCGACGATCTTCACCCCGCGCTCGTGGGCGAGCCCGAGCCCCTCCTCCAGCTGGCGCAGGAAGGTGGTGGCGTAGCCGCGCGCGGGGTCCTTGAGCCGGCTGCGGCCGAGGATGAGCATGGTGAGCTCGGCGAGGTAGTCGCCGGTGAGGACGTCGAGCGGGCCGCCGGTGAGCATCTCGCGCATGGCGTCGAAGCGGTCGCCGTAGAACCCGGAGGCGTTGCCTATCCGCAGCGGCGGGGTCACCGGTCCGCCTTGCCGGGGCGTCCCGGTCCCGCGGGCCCGGCGAAGGCCTGTGCGATGGAGAGCCAGGTGTCGGCGTCGGCCCCCTCCGCCCGTACGGCGACGTCGTCGCGGTGGACGCGCTGGGTGACGAGCAGGCAGAAGTCGTGCAGCGGCCCGGTGACGCGCTGGGCGGCACCCTCGGGACCGAAGGCGATCAGCTCACCGCCCGGCCCGTCCAGTTCCACCCGGAACTCCTCCGCGGGCGCCTGGATGCCCCGGACGAGGAAGGCGTAGTCCCGCGCCCGGACCCCGATCCGTGCGACGTGCCGCAGACGGGCGGTGGGTGCGCGGGTGACCCCGAGGGCGTCGGCGACGTCCTGCCCGTGCGCCCAGGTCTCCATGAGCCGCCCGGTCGCCATGGAGGCCACGCTCATCGGCGGCCCGTACCAGGGGAACCGGGTCCCGGCGGGCGCCGCCCGCAGGGCTTCCTGGAGCCGCTCCCGGCCGGCGCGCCAGCGGACGAGCAGCGCGTCCGGTGCGTACGCCGCGACGACGTCCTCGGCGGCCCGGTCGACGAAGCCCTCGGGGTCCTCCATCGCCTTCGCGACCTCGTCGCCGAACCGCCCGGGGTCGGTGACGGAGAGCAGCGCGACCTCGTCGGTCCAGCTCAGATGGGCCACCTGATGGGCGACGCTCCACCCTTCGGCCGGAGTCGCCCCCGCCCACTGCTTCTCGCTCGACCCGGCGACGAGCAGGTCGAGTTCCTCGCTCTCGCTGCGCAGGTCGTCGAGCACGGCTGAGGCATCGGACACGGTGCGCTCCCCTCGGGGCGTGGCGGTGTGTCCCGGAGCCTGCCAGGGGGACAGAAAACAATCAAGCATGCTTGCATGATTTTTGACGCGCATTGTTCCCACCGGAAGTTCGCGGTGGGAACGGGGTGCGGGCGGGGGCTATGCGTCCCCGGTCGCCGCCTCCTTCATCCTGAGCGTCGTGCTGGAGCCGTCCAGCGCCTCGCGGATGATGTCGGCGTGGCCGCTGTGGTGGGCGATCTCGCGGAAGATGTGCCACAGGACGTGGCGTACGGTCCACACAACGGGCTCCGGGGGCGACCACGGGTACTCCGGCAGGGTGACCTCACGGTCGAGGTCGGCCTCCTCGCGCACCGTACGGTCGAACGCGGCGGCCGCGGTGTGGAAGGCCTCCAGCAGCTCGGGCAGCTTCTCCGCGTCGGTCATCCGCTGGCCGTCGGGGTCGAGGTCGGCCCAGTCGACCTTGGCCGGGGCGGTGCCCTCGATCACGTCCAGCCAGCCGCGCTGTACGAGCCCGAGGTGCTTCAGGAGACCGCCGAGCGTCAGCTCGCTGACGGTGGTGCGGGCGCGCGCCTGGGTGTCGTCGAGATCCGCGACGGTGTAGAGAAAGTTGGTGCGCTGATCGGTCACGAGCGCGAGCAGATCGTCACGTTCCGGCATGTGTTCCTCCAGGTCGGATATCGCGATCACCCTAGGTTCGAAGACCTGGCCCCGCAGCCGGAACGGGTTCATCCGCCGGGCCGCTCCTCACCGCTTCCGGGCGCCCCGCACCTGGCTGCGCACCGCGCCCATGCTGGCCCCGATGACCAGGGCGATGGCCAGGGCGTCCGTCGTGGACAGGGCCTGGTCGAGGATGAGGAAGCCCGCCGTGGCCGCGATCGCGGGTTCCAGGCTCATCAGGATCGCGAAGGTGTGCGCGGGCATCCGGCGCAGCGCCATGAGTTCGAGGGTGTACGGCAGGACGGAGCTCAGCAGCGCGACGGCCGCGCCCAGCCCGAGCGTCGCCGGGACCAGGAGCTTGGAGCCCGCCTCCATGACGCCGAGCGGCAGGGTGAGGAGGGCGGCCACGACCATCGCCAGGGCCAGCCCGTCGGCCTGCGGGAAGCGACGGCCGGTGCGGGCGCTGAAGACGATGTACGCGGCCCACATGACACCCGCGCCGAGCGCGTAGGCGGCGCCCACCGGATCGAGCCGGTCGAAGCCCCCGCCGCTGAGCAGCAGGACCCCGCCCAGCGCGAGGGCGGCCCAGACCACGTTGACCAGCCGGCGCGAGGCGAACACCGACAGGGCGAGCGGGCCCAGCACCTCCAGGGTGACGGCGGCCCCGAGCGGGATGCGGTCGGCGGCCTGGTAGAAGAGCGTGTTCATCCCGGCCATCGCGACACCGAAGGCCACCACCGTGCCCCAGTCCGCGCGCGAGTGGCCGCGCAGCTTCGGGCGGCAGACGGCGAGCAGGACGAGCGCGGCGACGGCGAGGCGCAGTGTGACGACACCGAGGGCGCCGGCCTTCGGCATCAGCAGCACCGCGACCGCCGAACCGAACTGGACGGAGAGCCCGCCCGCGACCACCAGGGCGATCGGGGCGAGCGCCGCCCGCCGCCCGCCGGCGCGAGTCCGGTCACCCGCCGCGCCCTGCTCACCGAGGGCGGTGACCGCCTCCGGTACGGCGACGGCTGCGGCCTGCTCTGCGGCGGTGCCCTGGTTGTTCACCTGTGGCCTGACTTCCTGAGGTTCGGGTCGACAGGCAGTGCAACGCAATGCACTACCCCATGGAACACACTGCACTCATCCAGCACAGTCCATCCCTTTACCGTAGAGACCCGCGCGCGGCACGTGAAATGCCGATTGGGCTCCCGTTATGCTTCCCGCGCATGAGCACAGGACAGGGCGCGGGCAGGGACTCGGGCAAGGACATGGGCCGGGGCATGGACCGGGGCATGGACCGGGCTCCGGGCCGGAACACCGGCCGCGGGGTCGAGGTCCGCCATCTGCGCGCCTTCCTCGCCGTCGCGGACGAGTCCAGCATCACCCGGGCCGCCTCCCGGCTCCGGATCACCCAGCCCGCCGTGTCCCGGACCCTGGCCGCCCTGGAGCAGCACCTCGGCGTCCTGCTCGTCGACCGCTCCACCCACCACCTCGCCCTCACCGCCGAGGGCGTCGCCTTCCGCGACAAGGCGGCCGCCGCGGTCGCCGCGTTCGACGAGGCGCTGGACTCCGGCGGGCTGCGCCGGTGGCCGCTGCGGCTCGGGCACGCCTGGTCCGCGTTCGGCCCGTACACCACACCGCTGCTCCGCACCTGGCAGGAGCGGTATCCGCAGACCCCGCTGGAACTCCTGCGGATCGACGACCGCACCGCCGGGCTGACCCGGGGCGAGGTCGATGCCGCGCTGCTGCGCGGCCCCGTCGACACACCCGGGCTCGTCACGGAGGTGCTGTACGAGGAGGAGCGGGTCGCGGCCGTGGCGGCGGACAGTCCGCTCGCCGCCCGCACCACGCTCCGGCTCGCCGACCTGGCGAGCGGCACCGTCGTCCTGAACACCGTCTCCGGCACCACCGCCCTCGACCTGTGGCCGCCGTCCACCCGGCCCGCCGCCACCCTGACCGTGGCCAACACCGACGACTGGCTGACCGCCATCGCGGCGGGCCGGGGCGCGGGGATCTCGGCCGCCTCGACCGCGGGCATGCACCCGCACACCGGTGTCGCCTACCGCCCGCTCACCGATGCCCCGCCCGTCCCGGTGCTCCTCGCCCGCCGCGACGCACCCGGCCATCCGGCACTGGCCGATCTCGCCGCGCTGGCCCGCGAGATCGTGGCGCAGGACCCTCCCGAATGAGGGAATTTCGCCGTACGGAGGCGCAGTTGAGGTCCTGTGAGAACGACTGAGAGGCACGCAACGAGGGGGACCCATGACGGACCACAGCTCCACGAACGTCACCGTGCACGGCACCGTCGCCGCGGGCTACGAGCCGGTGCGGGAGGAGTTCGCCGCCGTACTGGCCGAGGAGCCCAATGAACCGGGCTCGCAGCTCACCGTCCACCGGGACGGCCGGCAGGTCGTCGACCTCTGGGCCGGCGAGGGCATGGACGGCGACTCACTGCCCGCCGTCTACTCCTCCACCAAGGGCGCGGCCCACCTCGTCGTCGCCCTGCTCGTGCAGGACGGGACGCTCGGCCTGGACCGTACGGTCGCCTCGTACTGGCCGGAGTTCGCGGCCGAGGGCAAGGGTGGCGTGACACTGCGGGAACTGCTGGGCCACCGCTCCGGAGTGATCGGCGTCGAGGGCGGCTTCACCGAGGAGGAACTGGCCGACGACCGGGTGCTCGCGGCCCGGCTGGCGGGACAGGCCCCGTTCTGGGAGCCGGGCAAGGAGTACGGGTACCACGCGCTGGTCATCGGCGCGCTCACCGGTGAGGTGGTGCGGCGGGCCACCGGGCGTTCGATCCAGGAGCTCTTCGAGGAGCGTGTCCGCGCCCCGTACGGCCTGGACCTCTACCTGGGCCAGCCCGCCGGGCTGGAGCCGCGCTACGTCGCCATCCGGCCCATGAACCCGACGCCGGAGCAGGCGGCGGAGATCGCCGCACGCCCCTTCGACCCGAAGGGACTGTCCGCGGTGGCCTTCAACGCCCCTACGGACATGGTCGCGTGGATCAACAAGCCGTTCGTTCGGGCGCTCGGCCCGGCCTCGGCGGGCGGGGTCGGTTCGGCGCGCGCACTGGCCGGGATGTACGCCGCCACGCTCTCGGAGTTCGCGGGCCGGCCCGCACTGCTCAAGCCGGAGACCCGCGCCGAATTCGCCCGCCTCGGCCTCGCCGGCACCGACCGGGTGACCCTGGAGACGGACCACTTCGGCCTCGGCTTCGAACGGCCGCACACGGCCTACCCGTCGCTGGGCGAGGACGCGTACGGCCACTGCGGCGCGGCGGGCTCACAGGCGTTCGCGGACCCGGCGAGCGGGATCGCATACGGGTACACGCGGCGCCGCTTCGCCTACCCGGGCGGGGCGGCCCCGGAGAACGAGCGCCTGGTCGCGGCGGTGGTGAAGGCGGCGCAGTCGAGCCCCGCCGGCCCCTGACGAGTGGGGCGAGATCAAGCCCCTCAGGCGATTGAGGAGCGGGGCCGACGCCAAACCCCTCTGGCCGCAGCCGAGCAGGGGCCGAATCAAGCCCCTCCGGCGATTGAGGAGCGGGGGTCCGGGGGCAGCGCCCCCGGCTCCAGCCCCTGGGCCAGCACCTCCGCGAGGTGCCGCGCCCGCACCCCGCCCACCTGACCCAGCTGCGTCCGGCACGAGAACCCGTCCGCCAGGATCTCCGCGCCCGGAGGCGCGTCCCGTACCGCCGGCAGCAGCGCATCCTCCGCGCACGCCACCGACACCTCCCAGTGCCCGCGCTCGAAGCCGAAGTTGCCCGCCAGGCCGCAACAGCCGCCCGCCAACTCACCGTCCAGCCCAGCCCGTTCACGCAGCCGGCGCTCCGCCCCGTCGCCCAGGACCGCGTGCTGGTGGCAGTGCGTCTGGCCGGTGACGGGGCGGTCCAGGCGGGGCGGGGCCCAGTCGGGGGCGTACTCCTCCAGGTACTGCGCCAGCGTACGGACGGAGGCGGCCAGTTCGGCCGCACGCGGGTCGTCGGCCAGGAGCTCCGGGAGGTCCGTGCGGAGCGTCGCCGCGCAGCTCGGTTCGAGGACGACCAGGGGGTCGCCGAGGATGCCGCCCAGCCGGTCCAGGGTGCGGCGCATCACCTTGCGGGCGCGGTCCAGCTGGCCGGTCGAGACGTAGGTGAGGCCGCAGCACAGTCCGCGGCCGGCCGGGATCACCCGGCGGCCCGTCGCCTCCAGGACCCGCACCGCCGCCCGGCCCACTTCGGGCGAGAGGTGCTCGGTGAACGTGTCGGGCCAGACCAGGGCCACCTGATCGTTGGAGAGGATGAACGTCCCCTTGCCCCAACGCCGGTTCAGCCACCGGGTGAACGTCTCCCGCGCCAGGACCGGGATTCCGCGTTCCGGTGCGATGCCCGCCAGCCGCTTCGCCAGGGCGGCGAGCGGCCGCACCCGGGCCGACGCGTTCAGCGCGCCCGCGAAGGGGGATGCCAGGCGCAGCCACAGCGGCAGCCATCCCATCGCGTAGTGGGCGGCCGGGCGCAGCCGCCGCCGGTAGTGGTGGTGCAGGAACTCCGCCTTGTACGTGGCCATGTCGACGCCCGCCGGGCAGTCGCTGCGGCAGCCCTTGCAGGACAGGCACAGGTCGAGCGCGTCCCGCACCTCCGTCGAGCGCCAGCCGTCCGTGATCACCCCGCCCGCGGTTCCGGCCAGCATCTCGTGGAGCAGCCGGGCCCGGCCGCGCGTGGAATGGGCCTCCTCGCCCGTCGCGCGGAAGGACGGGCACATCACGGACGGGCCCGGCACCTCCGTCGTACGGCATTTGGCGACGCCGACGCATCTGCGTACCGCCGCCGAGAAGTCGCCGCCGTCGTGCGGGTATCCGAAGGCCACATCGACGGGTTTCCGCGGCAGGACGTCGAAGCGGAGGTTCTCGTCGAGGCGGGCCGGGCGGGCGAGGATGCCCGGGTTCATGCCGCCGTCGGGGTCCCACAGGTCCTTGAACCGGCCGAAGAGGGCGACGAGTTCGTCCCCGTACATCCGGGGCAGCAGTTCGGCGCGTGCCTGGCCGTCGCCGTGCTCGCCCGACAGCGAGCCGCCGTGGGCGACGACGAGCGAGGCCAGCTCCTCGGAGAAGCGGCGGAAGCGGGCCACGCCCGCGCCGCTGAGCAGGTCGAAGTCGATACGGACGTGGATGCAGCCGTCGCCGAAGTGCCCGTACGGCGTGCCGCGCAGGCCGTGTTCGGCGAGCAGGGCGCGGAAGTCGCGGAGGTAGGGGCCGAGCCGGGCGGGCGGTACGGCGCAGTCCTCCCAGCCGGGCCAGGCCTCGCTGCCGTCCGGCAGCCGGGTGGCGGTGCCGGCCGCGTCCTCCCGGATCCGCCACAGGGCCCGCTGCCCGGCCCGGTCGGTGACGACGGCGGCGTCCACGGCGTCCGGGGACGCGGCGCGCACGATCCGTTCGGCGTGGGCCCGCGCCTCGGCCGGGGTGGCGCCGCCCGTCTCGGCGAAGAGCCAGGCGGCGCCGCGCGGCAGCCCGGCCGGTTCGCGTACGAGGTCGGCGGCCATGCCCTCGACGGTCAGCGGGTGGTGCGGGAGGAGGCCGGGGGCGGCCTCGGCGGCGGCGGACTCGTCGGCGTAGCCGAGGACGGCGAGCGCGCGGGCGGCGGGCGCCTCGACGAGCCGCAGCGTCGCCTCCGTCACCACGCCGAGTGTGCCCTCGCTGCCGCAGAACGCGCGGGCGGGGTCGGGGCCGCGTTCGGGCAGCAGGGCGTCCATGGCGTAGCCGGAGATGCGGCGCGGGAGTCCGGGGAATCCGGTGCGCAGGAGGGCGAGGTGGGCGGCGACGAGTTCATGGAGTCCGGCGGGGCCCTCCGCGCCCCGGGCCAGGCGCAGGGTGTCGCCGCCGTAGCGGGCGACGGTCAGGGCGTGGACGTTGTCGGCGGTGGTGCCCCAGGCGACGGAGTGCGAGCCGCAGGAGTTGTTGCCGATCATGCCGCCGATCGTGCAGCGGCTGTGGGTGGAGGGGTCCGGGCCGAAGGTGAGCCCGTGCGGGGCGGCGGCGGCCCGCAGGTCGTCCAGGACGACGCCCGGCTGGACGACGGCCGTCCGGGAGCCGGGGTCCAGTTCGGTGATCGAGCGCAGATGGCGGGTGAGGTCGAGGACGATCCCGGTGCCGGTGGCCTGGCCGGCGATGGACGTACCGCCGCCGCGCGGCACCACGGGCACCCCGTGCGCACGGCAGACGGCGAGCGCGGCGGCGATGTCGTCGGCGTCGCGCGGGGCGACGACGCCGAGGGGAACCCGGCGGTAGTTGGAGGCGTCCATCGTCGTCAGCGCCCGTGCGGTGGCGTCGAACGCGACCTCACCGCGCACGGCGGACCGCAGTGCGCGCTCGAGCGCGGCGCGGACGGTGTCGTCCGGGGCGTTCTCGGCGTCCCCGGCGTCGCGGGGGGCGGTGCTCGGACTGCGGGGGGCGGTGCTCGGGTCACGGGAGGCCATCGGAACAGAATGCCGCCGGTCGCCCCGTACGGCCGTCCGGCGCCGCGCGATTCTGCCGAATGCGGCAATACGTCGGATTCGATCAGACCCTCGAATGCAAACGCACCAAAGACCACCACAAGTTATTCCCATACAGAACGTCAATTCTCATATAGTGACCAAGACTTGTCTGGGAATCATGTGCTCCACTTGTCGCAATTTGATCCCCGCAGTCCCTACTGGCCCGAACCGTCCCGTCCGTCACCGTCCGCCCACCAAGGACTCCGATTGCGCCCCTCAACCCGGCCGACCGCACTGGCCCTGCTGGTCACGGCGGCCCTCACCGGATCCCTGTGCGCGTGGGCGACCGCCGCCGCCCCCGACTCGGCCAGGACCGCAGTGGCGTGGGGGGCGAGCGCCGCCGCCGTGCTGTTCTGTGCCGCCGTCGCCACCGCCGTCCACGCCCGTGGAGCGGTACGCCGGCTGCGGGAGATGAACGCCGCCGAGAGCGGCCGCTTCACCGCGGAGACCTCACGCATGGTGTCGGCGTCCGCCGCCGAGGCTCAGCGGTTCACCGCCGAAACGGCCCGTATCAAGGCTGCCGCGGCCACCGAGACGGCCAGGATCACCGCGGAGGCCCTGGCCGATTCCGGGCGCCTGACCGCCGAGAACGCCCGGCTCAAGGCCCGGGTGTCCCGCAGCGAGACGGAGCGGTCGGCCGCCATCGCCTCCTGCGCCAACGCCGCCGGCCGGATGCAGGCCCTGGCCACGAGCATGCTCGCCGACCTGCGCGAGATGGAGCACCGGCACTCCGCCGAGGACGTCCTGGGCGATCTGCTGCACCTGGACCACCGCACCGCCCAGGCGGGCCGGCTGGCCGACTCCGTCGCCGTGCTGACCGGTGCGCGCTCCGGCCGGCGCTGGGCGAAGCCGATCGTCATGGAGTCCATCCTGCGCGGCGCGATGGGCCGGATCAGCGGCTACCAGCGCATCCGTCTGCACTCCACCAGTGATGTCGCCGTCGCCGGTCACGCCGCCGAGGGCGTCATGCACGCACTGGCCGAACTCCTGGACAACGCGGCCAACTTCTCACCGCCCACGGCCGAGGTCCATGTGTACGTGGAGGAGGTGCCGTCCGGGATCGTGCTGACCGTCGAGGACAGCGGTCTGGTCATGAGCGATGTGCAGCTGCGCCGCGCCGAACGCGCCGTCACCGCCGACGAGAAGGACCTGACCGGTCTCTCCGGCACCCGGCTCGGACTGGCCGTCGTCGGCCGGCTGGCCCGCAAGCACGGACTGACGGTCTCCTTCCGGCCGTCGGCACGCGGCGGCACCGGCGCGCTGATGATGCTCCCGCAGGAGATCATCACCCGCACCCCGGCACCGGTCCCGGACCCCGTCACGGAGCCCGCCGCCGAACCGGCCGCCGCCCCGCGCGAGCCGGAGCCGGTCCACACCTCCGGTACGGACGGAGCCGGCCGGGCCCGCACCCCGGACGGATCCCGCGACCAGGAGCCCCTGCGCTCCGACTCCGGGTCGGACACCACCGGCAACCTCCCCCGGTTCGGCGACAGCGGCCTGCCCAAGCGCTCCCGGGGCCGCACGCTGGCCGCCGCCGAGTCCCGCACCAGGCCGGCCACCGCCGCCGACACCGCCGCCCCGGACGACGGCACCGGCCCGGACGACGCACCGCCGCCCCGGCCGCGTACGACCGATCCCAAGGACCAGGCTGCCCGCTTCAGCAGCTTCCGCCAGGCCGTACGGCCCACCTCCCCGCACCCGGAAGGCAACACCCGATGACCGCGACCACCGACGAGAAGCTCAACTGGCTGCTGGAGGGGCTCCTCGAACGGACCCCCGGCGCCCGTCACGCCCTCGTGCTCTCCAGGGACGGCCTCAAGCTGTGCCGCACCCCCGAGCTCTCCGTCGACCAGGCGGACCAGCTGGCCGCGATCTCGGCCGGCATCCAGAGCCTCTCGCACGGTGCCTCCATCGAGTTCGGCAACGGCACCGGTGGCGTACGGTCCGCCATGGCCGAGTTCTACGGCGGAGTGCTGTTCATCGTGGAGGCGGGTGCCGGCGCCCATCTCGCGGTCATCGCCTCCGAGAGCGCCGATGTCGGCCTCGTCGGCCACAACATGAGCGAGCTCGTCGAGCAGCTCGGCGAGCACCTCGTCGCCCCGCCGCGGGAGACCGCCGGGGCGCCCGGGGTCTCGGGACCCGCCGAGACCGCGACCGTATGACCCCCCGCCCCCGCCCCGGCAGGGACGACGACCCGGACCGGCTGTACACCCTCACCGGTGGCCGCAGCCGGTCCGATTCGGCGGCCTTCGACCTGGTCACGCTGGTGGTCTCCGAGTGCGAGCCGTCACCCGGCATGCAGTCGGAGCACGTGGCGATCCTGCGGATGTGTGAGCGGCCCACCGCGGTCGTCGAGATCGCCGCGAGTCTGGACCTGCCCGTCAGCATCGTGCGCATCCTGCTGTGCGATCTGCTCGACACCGGCCGGATCAGCGCCCGTCACCCGCGTACCGCCCGCGTCGCGGACCGGCTCCCCGCCCCCGACATCCTGGAACAGGTGCTCGTTGGACTCCGCAACCTCTGACCGTGCCGCCCTGCAGGCCACGGCCGACAACGGACTGAAAATAGTCGTGGTCGGCGGCTTCGGGGTCGGCAAGACCACCATGGTCCGATCCGTGAGCGAGATCCGTCCGCTCAACACGGAGGAGACGATGACCCGTGCGGGCGAGGCCGTCGACCACCTCGACGGTGTGCAGTCGAAGACGTCCACCACCGTCGCCTTCGACTTCGGCCGGATCACGCTCGACGAACGCTCGGTGCTGTACCTGTTCGGCGCACCCGGCCAGGAACGCTTCTGGTTCCTGTGGGACCGGCTGTTCTCCGGGACCCTGGGTGCCGTCGTCCTCGTCGACACCCGGCGCCTCGCCGACTCCTGGTACGCCATCGACCGGCTGGAGCACCACGGCACGCCGTTCATCGTGGCGTGCAACGACTTCGGCGGCCCGCTCCACACCGAGCAGCAGATCCGGGAGGCGCTCGACATCTCCCCGGACGTACCGCTCGTGGAGTGCGACGCACGGGACCGGTCCTCCAGCAAGTACGTGCTGATCACGCTCGTCGAGCATCTGCACAAGATGTCCGCCGCCCGCGCCGAGGAGACCAGCGCGTCCGCCGTCCCCGCGGACGACGACCCGGCCCTCGCCGCCCTGACCCGGGAGCCCACTTCGTGAACAAGTGCCCCCACGCGGACGCGGCCGGTGCCGGCTCCGACCCCATCCATCTGTACAGCGAGCGGTTCCAGGGCGAACCCGGCCGGCTGTACCGGGAGATCAGGCGCGACCACGGTCCGGTCGCCCCGATCGTCCTGCCCGGCGACATCCCCGCCTGGCTCGTCCTCGGCTACCGCGAGCTGCACCAGCTCACCGGGGACCCGGTGCTCTTCAGCCGCGATTCGCAGCTGTGGAACCAGTGGCCCGCCATCCCGGACGACTGGCCCCTGATGCCGATGATCAGCCGGGACCAGCCGTCCATCCTCTACACGGTCGGCGAACGCCACAGCCGTCGCTCCGCGATGATCTCCGACGCACTGGAGACGGGGAACCCGTTCGAACTGAAGAAGAGCACCGAGGAGTTCGCCGACGAACTCATCGACGCCTTCTGCTCGGCGGGCACCACCGACCTCATCGCCGAGTACGCGATGCTGCTGCCCGTACGGGTGCTGGCCAAGCTCTACGGCTTCGCCGACGAGCAGGGCCCCGCCCTCGTCACCGCGATGAACGACATGATCAACGGCGGGCCGACCGCGCTGGCCGGCCAGCGGCACATCGCCGAGTCCGTGTACCGGCTGCTGGCCGAACGGGGCGCCGAGCCCGGCGACGACGTAGCCACCCGGATGCTCGCCAACACCGCCGGTTTCACGGACGACGAGGTCGCCCGGGACATGATGGTGATGATGGCCGCCGGGCACCAGCCGACCTCCGACTGGATCGGCAACTCGCTGCGGCTGATGCTCACCGACGACCGGTTCGCCGCCTCGCTCTCCGGCGGCCGGCACAGCGTCGGCGAAGCCATGAACGAGGTCCTGTGGGAGGACACCCCCAGCCAGAACATCGCGGGCCGCTGGGCCAGCCGCGACACCCACCTCGGCGGCCGCCACATCAAGGCCGGCGACCTGCTCGTCCTCAGCCTGGCCGGGGCCAACTCCGACCCGCAGGTCCGCACCGACGGGTCCACGCTCACCGGCGGCAACAACGCCTTCTTCGCCTTCAGCCACGGCGACCACCGCTGCCCGTTCCCGGCGCAGGAGACCGCCGAGGTCATCGCCCGTACGGCCATCGAGGTCATCCTCGACCGCCTCCCCGACGTCGACCTCGCCGTCCCCGCCGACCGGCTGACCCGGCGCCCCTCCCCGTGGCTGCGCGGGCTGACGGACCTGCCGGTGCGCTTCACGCCCACCCCCGCCCTTGGAGGCCAGAGATGACCGCGACCACGACCGAACCGAACGGGACCGACGGCCAGGACCGCATCGTCCTGGACCCGTTCGTCACCGACCTCGCGGGCGAGAGCGCACGGCTGCACGCGGCGGGCCCGCTCGTACGGGTGGAACTGCCCGGCGGCGTACCCGTCTACACCGTCACCCACCACGCCGAGGCGAAGGCGCTGCTCACCGACAGCCGCCTGGTCAAGGACATCAACGTCTGGGGTGCCTGGCAGCGCGGCGAGATCCCGATGGACTGGCCGCTGATCGGCCTGGTCAACCCGGGCCGCACCATGCTCACCGTGGACGGCCCCGAGCACCGGCGGCTGCGCGGCCTGGTCGCCCAGGCGCTCACCGTGCGGCGGGTGGAGCGGCTGCGCACCGGCATCGAGGCGCGCACGAAGCTGCTGCTGGACCGGCTGGCGGAGCGCCCGGCGGGCGAAACGGTCGATCTGAAGGCCGAGTTCGCCTACCCGCTGCCGATGAACGTGATCAGCGAACTCATGGGCATCGACTCCACCGACCTGCCCCGGATGAAGGAACTCTTCGACAAGTTCTTCTCCAACCTGACGCCGCCCGCCGAGGTGCCGCAGATGATGGCGGACATCCACACCCTGTTCTCGCGGATCCTCGACGAGAAGAAGGAGTCCCCGGCCGACGACCTGACCGGGGCCCTGATCACCGCGTCCGAGGACGGCGACCACCTCACCGACGACGAGATCCTCAACACCCTGAAGCTGATCATCGCGGCCGGGCACGAGACGACGATCAGCCTGATCGTGAACGCCGTCGTGGCGCTCCAGAGCCACCCCGAGCAGCTGCGCGCTGTGCTGGCCGGCGAGGTGAGCTGGGACGGTGTGATCGAGGAGACGCTGCGCTGGGCGCCGCCGACCTCGCACATCCTGATCCGGTTCGCCACGGAGGACATCGAGATCGGCGACCGGGTACTGCCCAAGGGCGAGGGCGTCATGACCTCGTTCGCAGCCCTCAGCCGGGACGAGCAGCAGTGGGGGCCGACGGCGACGGAGTTCGACGCCACCCGCTCCCCCAACCGCCACATCTCCTTCGGCCACGGCCCGCACGTCTGCCCCGGCGCCGCGCTGTCCCGGCTGGAGGCGGCCGTCGCCCTGCCCGCGCTGTACGAGCGCTTCCCGGACCTGGCCCTGGCCGTTCCGGCGGGCGAGCTGCGCAACAAGCCGATCGTGACCCAGAACGACCTGTTCGAACTCCCCGTCACCCTGCGCTGACCGGGCGGGCGGCGGGGCACCACGGTGCCCCGCCGCCACCGCCGCCCGGTCCACGGACCGGATCGCGCGTCTCACCCGACGGACGGTGTCGGTGGCCGCCGCACCGAGGGGCTACGCTCCGACTCGTGGCCGACATCCAGATTCCCGCTGACATCAAGCCCGCCGACGGACGCTTCGGCGCCGGTCCTTCCAAGGTGCGGACGGAGGCGCTCGACGCGCTGGCCGCCACCGGAACCTCTCTGCTCGGTACGTCCCACCGCCAGGCCCCGGTGAAGAACCTGGTCGGCGCGGTACGTGACGGAGTGCGCGACCTCTTCTCCCTCCCCGAGGGCTACGAGGTGATCCTGGGCAACGGCGGCTCCACCGCCTTCTGGGACATCGCGACGCACGGTCTGATCGAGTCGAAGTCCCAGCACCTCAACTTCGGTGAGTTCTCCTCGAAGTTCGCGAAGGCCGCCAAGCTCGCCCCGTGGCTGGCCGACCCGACCGTCATCGCCTCCGCCCCGGGCACCCACCCGGATCCGCAGGCCGAGGCGGGCGTCGACGTCTACGCCTTCACGCACAACGAGACCTCGACCGGTGTCGCGGCTCCCGTCAAGCGCGTCGCGGGCGCCGACGAGGGCTCCCTGGTCCTGGTGGACGCCACCTCCGGCGCGGGCGGCCTGCCCGTCGACATCACCGAGACGGACGTCTACTACTTCGCCCCGCAGAAGTCCTTCGCCTCCGACGGCGGCCTGTGGATCGGCGTCTTCTCCCCGGCGGCCCTGGAGCGCGCGGCCCGTGTCCACGCCTCCGGCCGTCACATCCCGGAGTTCTTCTCGCTGCCGACGGCGATCGACAACTCCCTCAAGAACCAGACGTACAACACCCCGGCCCTGTCCACGCTCTTCCTCCTGAACGAGCAGCTGACCTGGATGAACAGCCAGGGCGGCCTGGACTTCACCACCGGCCGCACGGCAGCCTCCTCCGGCCACCTGTACGGCTGGGCCGAGGAGTCCAAGTACGCGACCCCGTTCGTCACCGACGCGGCGAAGCGCTCGCAGGTCATCGGCACGATCGACTTCGCGGACGAGATCGACGCCGCCGCGATCGCCAAGGCGCTCCGCGCCAACGGCATCGTCGACACGGAGCCGTACCGCAAGCTGGGCCGCAACCAGCTGCGCGTCGCGATGTTCCCGGCGATCGACCCGTCGGACGTCCAGGCGCTGACGGCGTGCATCGACTACGTGATCGAGAAGCTGTAACGCCTCCGCACCTGAGAAACGGCCCTGCGCACACGCCCGTGTGTACGCAGGGCCGTTCTGCTTCACTCGGCGGAGTGAGGGCGGCGCCTGCCCGCCGCATACGGGCACACCGTCCTACGATGATGCTCTCGACACCAGCCATTCCAGGAGGCCCGCAATGTCTGCAGCAGCAGCCGAGCACCCCTGTGAAGACGAGCCGGAACTGTCGTTGCTCGAAGAAGCCAACGAGCTCGCGGAGCAGCTTCCCGGTCGTCGAGTCGAGATCATCGGAGGCGTCATCACCGTGGCCCCACCCCCGGACGGCCCGCACGCCCGCGCCCTGACCAAGCTCATGCGGCCGTTCATCGCGGCCGGACTCGACGACGGGGACTCGGCAGTCCTCCAGGGCATCGGCCTCTGGCTGCCGGGCGGCCCCGAGGACTACGCCATCCCCGACCTCGCGATCGTCGACGCCGATCTCGACGAGCACAGGCTCGAGAACAACTGCTACGACCCGGCCGTCTTCCGCCTCGTCCTGGAGGTCACCTCCAGCAACTACAAGAGCGACCTACGGCACAAGGTCGCCACGTACGCCGAGGCCAAGATCCCCGTCTACGTGATCCTCGACCGCAAGCACGGCCGGGTCCACGTCCTGACCGAGCCCGTAGGCGGCGCGTACGACCGCCACGAGGTCTACGCCCCCGGCCAGGAAGCCCCGCTCCCCGACTCGATCGGCGCCGAGGTGGTCCTGGACGTCGCCGAGCTGATCAAGGCCGGCCGCGCCCGGCACTGACGTACGCGGCCCCGGCTGTCAGCGCCGGTTGCTTTCGACCCGGCCACCGAGGACATGACGATCGCCCCGGACGAGACGACCGCGGACATCCTGGCGTTCTACGACCGCGCCCGCACCGCCGCCGACCGGGCCGTCGAGGCGACGGACCTGGACACGACGGGCACGTCGTGGAACGGGCGGACGGTGTCGATGCGCTGGGTCCTCATCCACATGCTGGAGGACGTCGTACGGCACGCCGGGCACATGGACATCGTCCGTGAACTGATCGACGGGGCGACGGGCGACCACCTGCGGTGACCGCGCCGGGCGGCATCAGCCGGTGGACAGCCGCCACCGCTCCTCGCCGTCCTCCCACTCACCGGTCCGCACCAGCCCCGCCGCCGCGGCCACCGCGGCGGACGCGGCGTGGTCGGGGTGGATGTGGGCGATGACGGTACGCACCGCGCCCCCGTCCCGCAGATGCGCGACGAGGCCCGTCGCCGCCTCCTTGGCGTACCCGCGGCCCTGCCACTCGGCCCCGATCACCCAGGCGATCTCCGCCTGCGCACCGGCCGTGTCCACCGACGCCTGTACGTACCCGGCGAGGCGGTCCTCGCCCCGGACCCCGAGCACCCAGTTCCACCAGAGTTCGCCCGGGTCCGGTGAACCGGCGGTCTGCCGTACGTAGCGGGCCCGCAGCTCATCGGCGGTCTCCGGGGCGCCGCCGGTGTAGGTGTGCAGGGCCGGGTCGGCGAGTACGGCCGACATCTCGTCCGCGTACGCCACCCGCAGGGGCAGGGCGTCGAGGCGGGGGGTGGCGAAGGGGACGGGGCTGGGCGTCGTTCGAGTATCCATGTCCGCACGACCCTACACATGACCCGTTCACGCTCGGTCAGTCCTTCCGGCGCCGCCTGCCCAGGAACAGCAGCAGCCCGATCCCGGCGAGCACGGCGACGCCCGTCAGCGTGGTGCCCTTCACCGGTGAACCGTCACCGTCAGCCGCGCCGCCCGCGCCGGCGGACGACGGCGACTTCCCGCCCGGACGGTCCGACCCGCCGCCCCCGCCGTTCTTCAGGTCCACCCGCTCCACACTGCTCCGCTCCCCCTCGGAGCCGTACATCAGCGCCGAGCCGTCCGCCGTGTACGTCACCGACTCGGACTGCGGGAGCAGCGGCGACTCCACCGGGTAGTCCTTGCCGAGCCTGCCGTTCGCGAAGGCGTAGCCGCGCGCGCTGAAGTACGAGCGCAGCACCAGCTCTTTGCCGTCGGGCGAGAACGCGCCGTCCGTCACCCACGGCACCTCCCCCACCCGCCGGAACACGTTGTCCGCACCGGCGGTGAGCTTCGCGGGGCCCTCGTACAGCCCGCCGCCGCCTTCCTTCTTCGAGGCGATGTACACACGGCCGGTCTTCGGGTGGACCATCAGCGCCTCGGCGTTGCGCGGGCCGTCGGCGTACTTCACATCGAACTGGGTGGCCCGCACCGTCGCGTCCCGCAGCTCCTTCGGCTCGGGGAAGCGGTAGATCCAGACGTGGTTCCAGCTGCCGTCCAGGTTGTCGCCGATGTCACCGACGTACAGATTGCCGTCGGGCCCCAGCGAGATCGCCTCCACGTCGCGCGGCTCCCCCACGCCCTTCATGGTGATCGTCGCGACGGTCTTCCCGGTCCGGGAGTCGACGGCGAAGACGTACGGCCCGTCGTCGCTGTCGTTGTGCGTCCAGTAGATGCCCGGGTGGGCGCGGCTGGCGGCCAGACCGCTGGACTCGGTGATCCGCGGGTCCTCGATCGTGAAGCTCCGGTCGGCGTCTCCGCCGTCGGCCACGGCAGGCGCGGCCGACGCGAAGGACGCGAAGGACAGGAGTGCGACGGCGGGAACGGTCAGTCGGTACGAACGCATGGCACAAGTGTCCATCGTCACGTCGCAGGCCGGAGCCATGATCCGCCATGATGGCGCCATGCGTTTCATGTTCGTCGGCGATTCCATGACCATCGGACGCGCCGGCGACTTCACGTGGCGCTACCGCATGTGGCAGCACCTGGAGGCGTCCCCCGACGCGTCCCTCGACGGTCCGTACGAGATCGTCGGCCCGCGCACCGAGCTGTACGACTCCGGTACGGGCACGCCCGTCTCGTCCGCGTACGCCGCCCCTGACTTCCCCGCCGACGCCCGCCGCCACCTGGCCGGCTGGGGCGAGGGCTGGCTGCACATGGCCCCGGTGATCGCGGACACGGTCGCCGAACACCGGGCGGACGTCCTGCTCGTCTCGCTGGGCCTGATAGACCTCGGCTTCTACACGGACAGCGAGCAGACCGCGGCGAACGCCCGCGCGTTCCTCGCCGCGGCCCGCACCGCGAACCCGCACATCAGATGCGTGCTGCTCCCCGTCATACCGAACGTCCGGGCGGAGTCCGACGCCCCCTTCGCCGCCGAGTGCGACCGCTTCAACGAACTCCTCGCGAAGGCCGTCGCCGACCTCGACACCGCGACGTCCCCGATCCTGCTGGCGTCCCGCCCGCAGGGTTACGACATCCACACGGACACCTACGACGGCACCCACCCCGGCCCGTCCGGCGAGCACCGCCTCGCGGCCGCGTACGCCGACGCGATGCACCAGGCGTGGGGGCTGGGCGGTCCGTACGCGTGGGCGGCGGACCGCCCCCTCATCCCTTCGCCGTCGGCTTCGCCCGTACGTGCATCCGCTCCCCCTGCGGTCCGAACAGGCTGAGGAACTCCACCGGCTCCGGCCCGGCGGCTCCCCACCAGTGCGGGGTGTGCGTGTCGAACTCGGCCACCTCCCCCGCCGTCAGCACCAGATCGTGCTCCCCCAGCACGAGGCGCAGCCGCCCCGAGAGCACGTACAGCCACTCGTACCCCTCGTGCACCCGCTGCTCGACCGGCCCCTCCGTGCCCGTCGCACCCGGCATGACCTGCTTGTACGCGTTCACCCCGCTGAGGTGCCGGGTCAGCGGCACGAAGGTCATGCCGTGCCGCTTGAAGGGCCGGAAGGTGACGCGCGGGTCCCCGGTGTCCGGGGCGCCGACCAGCTCGTCCAGCTGCACCCCGTACGCCTTCGCCAGCGGGAGCAGCAGCTCCAGGGTGGGCTTGCGGCCGCCGGACTCCAGCCGGGAGAGCGTGCTGAGCGAGATCCCGGTCGTCTCGCTCAGCTGCGCCAGCGTCGTGCCGCGCTCGGTGCGCAGGGCGCGCAGTCGCGGCCCGACGCCGGTGAGGACGGAGGTGAGCTCGTCGTCCCCCATCGCACTCGTGTCTGCCCCGGACCCGGTTCTGCCGTCATCTACTGCCATGACTCCATTTGCCGACCCGGCAAGCGGTGTTGTCAACCGGAGACGTCCACAGGTCCTCCCGCCGGTCCGATCATGGCCATGGACAGCCGGGTGAACTCGCTGGTCAGCCATGCGGGCGGCACCTGCCGCGGGCGGCGGCCGTGGTGCGCGAGGAGCTCGTCGACGGACCGCGTCAGCACCTTCACCACCACGGCGAGGTTGCCGTCGACCCCGTGCCCGCGCCCCCTGGCCCGCTCGGCCTCCTGGGTCAGGAACTCCACCCACACCGAACGCCACATCGTCAGGTGCTCGTCCATCTCCCTGCTCACCCCGAGCACCTCGACGAACGCCACCCTCGCATCCCGTGGATCCCGCGTGACGGCCTGCACATAGGCGTCGAAGAGTCTGTGGACCCGCTCCTCGGTCGGGCAGGTCTCCATGCCCTCGGTGGACAGCTCCACCTCGGACGCCCGCATGCCCCGCGTCGCCACCTCGTCGTACAGATCGACGAGCAGCGCCTCACGCGACTCGAACTCGCGGTGGAACTCCCACACTTCCACCTGCGCGGCCGCGCACAGATCACGTACTCCTGTGTGGGCGTAGCCGTACATGGCGAACAAGGTCCGCCCGGCTTCCATGAGTTGCGCACGCGCCCACGCAGGGTCCCGCGCCGCCCGTACTCCGCTCCACGGCTCCATCACGGCATCCGCCATCGCTCCTCCTCGGTCCGCCGTCCAGGCCCCCGAACCCACTCTCCTCGCTCCAGGGCGCCGATGGCGGAACCGCCACACTGCGAACGGTCGTACGCCTCACTCGGCGGCGGTCGCGTCTGCCGCCTGAAGTGCGGCAACCCGCTCCCGCCACGGCACCGCCACGGGCGCCTCATAGTCGTCACCCAAAGGAGGCGGCTCATACTTGACCGTGTGCGCCTCCCATGCGGCCTCCTGCCTGCACGGCCGGCACACCCTCTCGTCCTCCCTGGGCCGGAAGACGTGCTCGGCACCCTCCTCCTGCGCCTCGCACGCGATGAACTCCCTGACCGGAGGCGGGGCGGGAGCGGGCGGCTCCACTCGCAGGGGCTCCGGCATCAGGGCTTCCAGCCGCTTGGCCAGGAACCCGAGCGGAAACCGCACCCCGCCCTCGGGCAGCCCCCTGCTGAGTGCGAGCCGCAACCCGGCCGCATCGACCCCGCGCCGCAGCCATTCGGCAGCCGCCCCGGCCAGACCCCGGGCCTCACGAGCGCCGAGACGCAGCTGGGGGTCGGCATGTCGCAGAGAGAGCAACACGCGCTCGGCCTGGATGACTTGCGGGTCCGTGGGCTGGGGATCCGGATCGGGCTCGGGCCTGGACTCGGGCTGGGACTCGAACTCGGGCTCGGGCTCGGGCTCGGGCTCGGGCTCCGCGGTTTCGTCCGCAAGCTTCGGCTCTTCGGTGGGTGGGTGGGCGGAGTTCTTCTCCCGTTCTTCACCCTTGGGTAGGTAACCACCGACCGACCGAGTACTCGGATGACCGACCGTCGGATAGTGCTCACTCGGTCCCACCTGCGGCGATTCCACTCTTTTGTCATGAATGCGCCGGGCCTCGCGGTCCGTGAGCGGAACATTGGACATGAGCTGATCGGTCACCCAGAGCCCGCCGCCGTCCTGGCGCCGCCACTCGTGAACGAACCCGTGCTCCTTGAGCTGCCCCTTGGCCTTCTGGTAAGCGCGCCCTTTCAGGCCGAGCCTCTTCGCGTGCTCACCGAGGGGCTTACCGGCCCACTTCTCGGGGAGGCCCTGCACGTAGGCGATCAGGATCTTCGCGTCGCTGTTGAGCTTCGGATGACGGATGACATCGTGCGACGCCTTCACGTAGCCGTAGGACGGCGAGATAGCATGGCAGAGCATTCTCGGTGGACCTCTGATCCATCGCGGGGTGAAGGCCCTCGGCATACGGTGTTGGTAGCACCGCCGGGGGCCGCCCCATGCGCTGAAGCGCACGGAGCGTAATAACGCGATCACCGTACAGCAGGTTTCTCTTCGTTCACCACCTCCAGCAGCAGCTCGAACAGCAGTTCCGCGTCCACGAACGGGACTTGAGCGGTGGGCAGCGAACGCCAGTCCAGCGGATACGTCAGCCCGTGCAACGCGGGCACCCCGACGAAAGCGGCCCTCTCCCTCGTCAACGCCTCGGCCCCGGCGGGCCATCGGTGACCGGAGGCACCTCCCGGCGGCAGCAGGAAGTACATGCTCCGCTCGCCGATCCGTGAGCGGATGACGGGACCGGCCTGGAAATCGGTGAACTGCATGATCTCGTACGCGACTTGCTCGCCCAGAATGCCGATGATCCGTACGGCGTCGAAGTGAATCCCGGCGTGACGCAGGGCGTGCCCGGTCGCGGGAATCCAGGAGGGCATCAGGTCCGGTGAACTTTTCTGTTCCATACGGACAGCGTCGACGCTCACACGTACCGTGACCAGGGACACAAGGCGTCTGTGCACTGTTGTGCACTTGGGGGTCAGGCTGTGCATTCCAGTAATAACGGGGGCGGCAACGCCGAGATGTTCGGGGCGCTGTTGCGGCACTATCGCGAACGGGCCGGACTCTCTCAGGAGGGGTTGGGGCTGAAGATCGGTTTCTCCAAGTCGCAGGTGGCGATGGTGGAGCGGGGGCAACGGCCGCCCAAGGGGAACTTCACCGAACGCGCTGATGCAGTACTCGGCACGCATGGGGCACTGACTGTTGCAGCCGGAAAGTTGACCTTCAGCCATCTTGCCTCCTGGTTCGAACCGTTCGCCGATGAGGAGCGCACTGCCAGAGCGCGGCATGAGTACGAGACCCATGTCGTGCCAGGCCTCTTGCAGACCGAGGCACACGCCCGCGTCGTGTTCAGCGGCGCCTGTCCATCCCTCGACGACGACCAGATCGAAGGCAGAATCGCCTCCCGCCTCGCGCGGCAGAGCATGTTGACCCGTAAGCCTGTACCGGACATCAGCTTCGTCCTGGAACTCGGCACGCTCACTCGCCCCATCGGGGGGCGGAAAGTTCACCGTGAACAGCTTGAGCACATTCTCGATATCGGCGCACTGCGCCACGTGCACATGCAGGTGATGCCGCCACAGCGGGAGACACACGGCGGCCTGAGCGGGCCGTTCGTACTGCTGGAGACCGAGGACCGACGGCGGCTGGCATACCTAGAGGTCCAGACGAGTAGCTTCCTCGTCCGCGAACAGCCGCATCTGGGAACGCTGTTCGACAGGTATGGCATTCTGCGGGCACAGGCTCTCAGCCCCGAAGAGTCTCGACAGTTGATCGAACAGATGGCCAAGGAACTATGAGCGACAGACTGACGTGGTCCAAGAGCAGCTACAGCAGCGAAGACAGTGGCAACTGCGTAGAGGTGGCCACCTGCCCCCACGCCATCCACGTACGCGACTCCAAGGACCTCGCCGTCCCCGCCCTCACACTCTCCCCCGCCGCCTGGGCGGCCTTCCTCAAGCACACGGTGGTATAGCTCGATGACGACCTGGTTCGACGAACTGCCCGAGGTCCTGACCAGGGCCGACTTCGGAGCCCTGGTGGGGCGCCCGCCGCGCAGCATCGAGCTGATGGGGTACAGGGGCCTGGTCGCCGATCCCGCGTACCGCAATCGCAACAAGCTCGTGTGGGACGAGGAGACCGCGATCGGCTGGTTCCGCTCCCTGCACAACCACGCGGTCATCGTGCCGGCCAACGAGCAGGCCATGCTCGACCTCGCCGCGCACCGTGCGTACATCTGCCCGCTCGACAGCAAACACGTGGCCCTCGCCCGCCCCCGGATACTCGTGATGTACCAACGGGGCGGCGCAGGAACGGTCTTCGGGGTCGACGCGGTGGAGACCATCAACCAGGAGATCGACGGAACCCGCAGCGCGAGCCCGCAGACGCGGCAGATCCTGCGTGACGGGGAGCCCCTGGACAGGTACGCACACCGATGGACCGTGTTCCACCTCAGTGAGGCCGGCGCGATCGGCACGATCACTCCGGCCATCCAGCAGGGCCGCTACCTGCGCGTGGACGACGTCCTGGACGCACTGACGTCCGGCCATCTCTCGGTCCCCACGCTCGACGAGGCGTTCCCTTCCCGGAAATGACCCGGCACCGGGAGTATTGAGCTCGCCAGGATCCGCGAATGACAGGTGCCGCTTGATGTCCACGCCGCTGTCCACACCAGAGCTGACAGAAGCCCGCATCGAGGAGGCGGGCAGCATCCTGGTCGCGCCTTCGGTGCTGCACGACGATGACGCGATCAGGGACTTCTTCGGGTCCGTGATCACGCCGGAGGACCTTGCTTCCGGTCCGCCCGACCTCGCGCGGAGGACCGTCTATCTGTGCGGCGACATATCCGAGATCGACGCCCACCAACTACAGGCGGCTGCAAGGGTGTTCGTCATCCGCGAGCTGTCGCACGGCTACCACGAGGACATCGACGGGTCCTGGACCGTCGTCGGCGTCGGCCGGGTTCCCCTCCGAGTGCACGGTGTCGGTGTGTACTACCGCCGCTTCTTCGGACTCGACGGCGATCACTTCGGACGGATCCGTGCGGAGCACGCGTTCCAGTCCCTGACGGAGTCCACCAAGCCGGGAACGGCCCATCGCAGCGGAATCTATCTGACGCCCGTCACGCAGAACGGTGACGCACTGCATTTCCGGCTGCTCCGGTGCTCCACCAACCTCTCGGGGCCGACCGAGGGCTTCCGCCCGGCCGACACGCATATCGTCGAGGCTCTGAACGACGAGGCCGCCGCCGTCTTCCGGGACCAGGCACCGCTCAATCACGTGCTCGCTCAGATCTACCACAACACCCCTGCCACGGACGGGCGCAAGCAGTCCAAGGCCAAGATCTCGGCGCATGCCGACAAGACCAAGGACATGCCCGCCAACGGCATCATGGCGTTCTGCACCTTCTACGACCGGCTCGACCGTCTGCGGCCCATGGCCGATGACGCCTTCGACTACGGCGTGAAGGGGGCCAGCGGGCTGACCAGGCTCCACTTCCGCCTCAAGGAGCCGAACGCCGAAGGGTGCGACGGGGTCTCGCTCCCCGCGCGGTTCACCCTGACCCTCCACCCCGGCTCGGTGTTCTTCATGCCGCTGTCCACCAACCGCCTGTACACGCACGAGGTCCGGCCCTCGGCGCTGGACGCCGGCCTGCTCCCGACCCGCTTGGGATACGTGGTGCGCTGTTCGAGCGCCGAAGCCGTTCACAAGGACAGCCACACGTTCCTCGAAGTGGCCGGCGAGTTGGTGAAGCTGGGGCCGCCCACACCGGCCGGCCTGGACGAACTGCGCAGGCTGTACGCCGAGGAGAACAAGTCCTCGTCCTTCATCGACTACGGCGACGAACTCCTCTTCAGCATGAACACGGGAGACTACGTTGCCCCACGGATCTAGCATTTCGGACGAGATCATCTCGTGCGCCGTGCCGGCCGAGGTGAATCTCTTCGCGGAGCTGTCGGCATCGGCCAGTCTGGAAGACCTGGGAAAGGGCCGCCGAGGCGCCGCGCTGACCTGGACCGATGAGGCGGATGGTGTGCCCCTCGTACGCACCACCAGCCGGTACAGCAGTCCACCGAAGCGGTTCCGGGCGGCGCACGAGCGGCTGGCGCGGCAGATTCAAGAACGTGCGGCGCTTCCGGTCGGGTTCAACAACGCCCTCATCGAGAGTTACACGAACGCGTACACGAAAATGGGCAGCCACTCCGACCAGGCCCTCGACCTGGCCGACGGTTCGTTCATCGCGGTCTTCTCCTGCTACCGGTATCCCGACGCCGCCCCGCCGAGGAAACTGGTCCTCGAATCAAAGGGGGGCGGTGGCGAGCACTTCGAGATCCCGCTCACCCACCACGGCGTCGTCGCGTTCTCTGTCGAATCGAATCGGCGGTTCAGGCACAAGATCGTGTTGGACACACCTGTCCGGGCAACGGGCAACCAATGGCTGGGCGTCACCTTTCGGACGTCAAAGACGTTCCTCCGGTTTCGCGACGGACACGCCTATCTCCCTCAGGGTGCGCGCCTCATGCCGGCCGATGATGAGCAGAGCCGCGAGTTCTACCGACTGCGGCGCCGCGAGAACCAGGAAACGGACTTCGTCTACCCCCCGCTGACGTACACCCTCAGCGAGAGTGACCTGATGCCGCCCATCTGACGTTGAGAGCCCGACCGGGCGCCCCGGCGCAGTGTGCGCCAGGACGCCCGGTCGGCGGTTCGGTCGCTCGGGTCAGATACGGACGCGGGATCCGGGTGCTCCGGTCCCCGTGGCGATGGTGCCCTGGTCGGTCCATTTGATGGTGCCGGTGTCGGGCTGGGTCGTGTTGAGGAAGCCTTGAATGCTGCCGGTGTCGCCGAGGACCAGGTAGTCGGCATAGGCGTCGCCACCCACGTTGGCGAAGCGGACCTGCTCCCCGGTCCAGCCGGCCGAACCCGTGGCGATGTACCCCTTCTCGATCCAGCCACCCCGGCCGTCGCCGCCCTGGTTGATGAACGCCCTCACCGCACCATTGGGATCAACGACCAGATAGTCCGCACGCGCGTCACCGCCGACATTCGCGAACCGGACCTGGCCGCTCGTCCAGGAAGCCGACCCGCTCGCGATGACACCCTGGTCGGTCCATTTGATGGTGCCGGTGTCGGGCTGGGTCGTGTTGAGGAGGGCTCGAACGCTGCCGTTGTCATTGACGACCAGGTAGTCCGCGTAGGCGTCACCACCGACATCGGCGAAGCGCACCTGCTCCCCGGTCCAGCCGGCCGAACCCGTGGCGATGTACCCCTTCTCGATCCAGCCACCCCGGCCGTCGCCGCCCTGGTTGATGAACGCCCTCACCGCACCATTGGGATCAACGACCAGATAGTCCGCACGCGCGTCACCGCCGACGTTCGCGAACCGGACCTGACTGCCCGTCCAGGAAGCCGACCCGCTCGCGATGATCCCCTGGTCGGTCCATTTGCCGGCTCCGGCGTTGAGCCAGGCATGGGTGGCGCCGTTGTCCTCCACGACGAGGTAGTCGGCCAGACCGTCGCCGTTGATGTCGACGTCGGCGTCCCCCAGGTTCGATGTGCGCTTCGGCGGGGCCGGTTTGACCTCGACGAACTCCTTGATCCAGCCGTTCCGGGCGAGGGTGGCGATGCCGCCCTGGAAGGCATCGGCCATCTTCTCGTAACCGGCGTTGTTGGGGTGCAGGTTGTCGTTGAGGTCGGCGGTGGTCAGCGCGCCCATGCTGACCTGCGTGATCCGGTAGCCCTTGCTGGTGCGGGCCGCGATCACGCCGGGAATCGCCGCGTTGTAGGCGTTGACGCGGGCCTGTACCGCGGGATCGGTGGCCGGGACCAGGGAGGCGAGAACGATCGCGGTGTCGGGCGAGGCCGCGTGGATCTGGTCCAGCAGGCCGCCGAGACGCTGGGGAGCGGTGCTGACCTGGTTGTCGCGGTTCATGTCGTTGGTGCCGATGTGCAGCAGGACGACGTTGGGTTTCGCGTCGGCCAGCCAGGTCTCGATATTGGCCTGGAGCTGTTCGATGAGCCAGCCGGAGTGGCCTTCGTGGTGGGTGCCGTCGGGGTCGGTCTGCGAGCCGACGAACTGCACGGTGTCGGCGCTGCCGGTCAGGCGGCGGGCGAGTCCCGGGCGGTATCCGGTACGTGTGGAACTGCCGACGCCCAGCGTGATCGAGTCCCCCAGCGGCATCACGGCCAGCCGGGGCAGGCCGGCCGGTGGTTTCCGGGACGGAAGATTCATGCTCCCGTCCGACACAGGGGGAAGATCCACCGGGTCGGAGAGGTCATCGGCCACCGGGACCAGTCTGAACACCTGGTCGGCATCGCCGCTGTCGCAGGGCAATAGCGAGGGGACGCCGAGGAGTCCGCCTGCCGAGTCCCCGAACGCTGCCAGGTCCAGGCACTGTCCCTGGTGCTGGATGTAGACCCACTCGTCGCCCCAGCCGTCCCCCACGCTGACGATCCGCAGTCCGACGTCGGCGGATTCCCCGAAGAACTGCTGGGGACTGGCGAGGTTCTGGAAGAGCCAGCCTCCGTCGGTCGCCTGCTGCAACTCCCAGTCGGCTCTGTCGTCGCCGGGGAAGTCGGCGTCCAGAGCACCGCGCGCCGCGTCGTAGGTGAGCGCGGAGCCGTTGGCCGCCACCAGTTCGTCATGCTCCTGCACTTCGGGCGTGGGCACCGGGGCGGGGGTGGGTGCCTGTCCCTGGAAGCTCACCGATCGCCGCACCGACGTGTCGGCGGAGTCGGTCACGGTGATCGTGGAATCGCCCAGGTAGTTGAGCGCGTCATCGATTCCGACGATGGTGATGGCCTTGAAGCAATAGGTCTGGATCCCGGTGGGACATATGAATGGCTTTCCCGCGCTGGCGGACACGATGCCCATCGCGGTCACCATCGGCCCTGCCGTGCTGGCGCCTTGGGAGGACAGGACGACAGGGCCCCCGCTGTCACCTCTCCGCCCCGCGATCGGGCTGGGACTCGCGGACGTCACCCTCTTCTTGGCGTCCCAGCCCCACTTGTAGTGCCGTGTCACCTCCTTGCCATCGCCATCGGGTCCCTTGGCGAAGTAGTCCTCGCTCCGGTCCGTGATCTGGATATTGCAGATCTCGCCGGAACGGGAACCCTCGTTGCAGATCCAGTTCCCCTTCTGCGGTACCTGTGCGCCGGTGACGAAGTTCTTGGTCTGTTCGATGCTCGGCTTGTCGGCTGCCGCACCGGTCCAGACCCGGGGCTGGAACGCGGTTCCGTTCAGGGGCGACATCGCCGCCACGTCGACGATCGCCTCCGCTGAGGTGTCCCTGGGCGAGGCCCGCTTGCCGAACGGACTGCCCTGCCCGGAACTCGTCCATCGTTCGTCGGGATAGCCGGGGGCGAAGCAGTGGTCGGCCGTCAGCATCGTGTCCATGCCCCGGTACCGGGCCGTGAACGCCGTGCTGCAGACCGGTTCGACCATCTGGGCGCCGCCCGCGGTCGGATCGAAGTGCCGTCCGGCGTTGTCGGCCAGACTGACCTGCACCTCACCGCCGGAAGTGACCTTCACGGGCACACCCACGGAAGCCACGGCGTTCCTCAGCCGCACCGCTTCCGCCTCGCCGCCCACCACGGACGCCTGAAGCCCGCTGCCGTCCTGCGGCCGGATCACCTTCACCAGTTCGACGCCGGCGGATTCCGCCCGCCGCACCACTCGTGCTGATGCCTTCCCCAGTTCCGTCGCCCCGTACTTCGCCGACTTGACGACGACAGGTATGGAACTGTGCGCAATGGCTGTCTTGGCGGCCGGGGTGAGCGCGCCGTGCCAGTACACGGTGAGGTGCTGCTCCTCCGGCGCGGCAATCACGCCGGCGAGCCCCTGCTGCTCGCTCTGGCCCTTCGTGTACTCCAGCGTGCTGGCCGTCTCGTTCATCTGGCCCTGTACGCGCATCAGTTGGGGCCAGGAAGTGAAGGGGTCGGGAACGCCGCGCGCGTCCGCCTCCGCAGAGCGGGCGGCGGAAGCCTGGCGCCCCGGCTCCTGCGCGGCACTGCGGGCCGGCAGCGGCTTGGACGCGTCGGAGGCCCCGACCGCCTTCTGCGACACGCGTTGCCGCTGTGCCCCTTCGAAGACCGAAGCGGAGGCGTCCGGGGAGCTTGCCGCAGACGAGAGACCGGGAGCGGCCAGACCGGCCACGACCGCGGCCACGGTGGCGATGCTCCTCAGTCTTCGGCGTCGGGCACCCGGACGAGCCGTGTACTCAAGTTGTCGCAACAGAAATCCTGGTTCACTCATCCCCTCACTCTCCGCCACGCCGCTAACACGTCAGTAACGCTTCACTGCCGCCTCCCGACCGCCCTGACCTGCGATTTCGGGCACGGCCGCCGTCACTGGGCCCGAGCGCCGGCACCAACGGCGGCACCGCCCGAGCCCCGGCCCGGCCCGGCCACCATCGCCCGGGTGTCACCGGTCGATGAACTCCTTCACTTCGGGCGGGAGTCCGGAGCCCGAGCGGACCGAGAAGAACTCCGTCTCCTCGGCGGTCTCCCCGATGGCGATGGCCACCTCGGAGGAGATGCCGTCCACCACGTAGGCGTTCTCTGTCGCGTACGACCCTTCGGCCTCACCGGAGTCGCCGGAGTCCTTGCAGGGCTTCTGGGAAGCGGTGCCGACCTTCTCCCCGACGGTGAACCGCACGTTCGGCGACACGTCCGAGTACGAACGCCCCTGGTACGTAAACAGGTTGGCGCAGGAAGCCGACCCCTCCCCGCCGCCGTCCGCGTCGGCCGCCGTGCATGCGGCCGCTGACGTCACCAGGGCTGCCGCCGCCAGTAGCGCGCCCGTGAATCTTCCGGTCCGTCCCATGCTCGTCCCCCCAGTGGATACGCCGATTGCGATGCCCCGTAGACGTGGGCCGCCCGGATCGGGTTCCGCCCCGATCGGGTTCCACCGGTCAGGTCCCCCGCCTCTCCTCAGCCCAGGGCGACCCTCACGGCTACCGGGAGGTGGTCGCTGCCGGTGGCGGGCAGGGTACGCATGCGGCCGACCGTGGCCGAGCGGGCCATGACCTGGTCGATCCGGGCCAGCGGGAGCGACGCGGGGAAGCTGAGGGCGAAGCCGCGCTCCGACACGTTCAGCTGCGAGGTCAGCGGGGACAGGCCCCGGTCGTCGACCGTGCCGTTGAGGTCGCCCACCACGATCACCTTGGCGACCGTCTCGGCGGCGACGGCCCTGCCCAGCAGATGGGCGCTCTCGTCCCGCCGGGCGGAGGCCAGACCGCTCACCCCGACGCGGATCGAGGGCAGGTGCACGACATAGGCCGCGACTTCTCCGTACGGGGTGTGGACCACGGTACGCAGCCCGCGGCTCCAGCCCTCCGCGATCCCCGCGGGCCTGATGTCCACCACCCGCGTCCCGGAGAGCGGCTGCTTCGACCAGATCCCGACGGTCCCCCGGACCTCGTGGAACCGGAACTCCGGTGCGAGGGCCTTCTCGTACACCGGCAGGGCCGCCGGAACCAGCTCCTCCAGCGCGATGAGATCGGCCCCGGCACCGGCCAGGGCGCGAGCCGTACCCGCAGGGTCGGTGTTGACGTCGCTGACGTTGTGCTGCACGACGACCAGATCGCGCGGTCCGGGCTCCGGCGCGGGAAGCAGCAGCCCCCCGAACGCGTACGCCCAGGCAGCCGCCGGCAGGAGCAGGGCCAGCAGTGCGGTGGCCGAACGCCGCAGCAGAGCCAGGACGAGCAGTGGGACGACCGCCAGACCGAGCCAGGGCAGGAACGCCTCCAGCAGACTCCCCGGATGGCCGGGCCGGTTGGGCACCGCCCGGGGGAACGCGAGCAGGAACGCCGTCAGCGCCGCGAACCCGGCGAGCACCCGTCCCCGGGTCCAGACCGACCCACCCCGCACGAACCACCGCGACCGGCGCTTCGGTGCCCCCTGCTCCGGCGCATCCGCCACGCCCACCGCGTGCGCCGCATCCGCCCCGTCCGCCGTCGTCGCCGTACCGCTGTCCACCCGCTCCACCATGCCGCCCCGTCCCCTTGGCCCTGTCCCGTTGGCCCTGTCCCTCATGACGATCGGCCGGGTGAATCAGTTTCCGTACGCCGCTCCTTGCTTCTCGCGGCGGCGGAGCCAAGCCGCGGGAACCGCGGGATCCGCCGCATGCCGCAGGCCCGAGACCTCCGAGCCTTGATCGTTTCTGCGCCCGCTGGCTAGGTTGGCCGGTATGACCGACCGCAGAGCTGACCCCAGAGCCCTCGCCTGGCCCCCTGCCCCGATCAGGACCGAGCGGCTCGTACTCCGTAAGTCCGAAGCCCGGGACCGCGCGTTGACCATCGAGCTGAACGCCTCACCTGAGGTGGGCACTTACCTCGGCGGTGGTCAACCACGTGCCGAACTCGAACGCACGGTGCCCGAGGTGCCCGGACAGCGCCCCGGCTTCTTCGTGGTCGAACTCGACGGGACGGCGATCGGCACGATCCTGCTCGACCCGCAGGACCCCGCGCGTCCCGCCAACCGCCTGGAGGCCGGCACGACCGAGCTCGGCTACTTGTTCCTGCCGGAGGCGTGGGGACGCGGGTACGCCACCGAGGCGTGCGCAGCGGCACTCGACTGGTTCACGGGCGCGCTTCCCGGTGAGCCGGTGGTGCTCTACACCCAGACCGCCAACCTCGGCTCGATGCGCCTCGCGGCGAAGCTGGGGTTCACCGAGGTGGAGCGGTTCGAGGCGTACGGCGCCGAGCAGTGGTTCGGCGTGTGGAGCTCAGTGCGCGACCGGACATGCCGAGCATCCTGACATGAGCCGCGCCGCCTGCACGTGCTCCTCACCGCGCGACGCAGGACCGTACGGCGTGATCAGCGACGCAGCACCGTCAGCGCGACGCGGGACCGCACCCCGTGACGCAGCACCGTCAGCGGCCCGGGAACCGCTCCCCGCACTCGCCGCAGTACTTCGGAGCGGACTCCTGGGACATCCGGCCGCACTCGGGGCAGACGCGGTCCAGGGAGCAGGCCGCCTCGCCGCCCTCGGACGCGAAGACGGCCGGTTTGATCGCCAGCCCCGGCCGGCGGCGGTGCACCGTGAGGTAGGCGAGGCCGTCCGGGCCCGCGCTCAGGGCGCGGCGGGATGTGCGGGGAAGCCAGGTGACGGTGGTGGGGGTCAGGGTGAGCGGGGCGCCGCCGTCGCCCGGCGTGAGGCGGCCGCCGCCCGCGAGGACCACGAGGAGGACGTCCAGGACGTCCT
Source organism: Streptomyces sp. NBC_00876 (assembly GCF_045207435.1). Taxonomy (NCBI): domain Bacteria; kingdom Bacillati; phylum Actinomycetota; class Actinomycetes; order Kitasatosporales; family Streptomycetaceae; genus Streptomyces; species Streptomyces sp. NBC_00876. The sequence continues at coordinate 4,838,401 of NZ_CP108800.1, read as the reverse complement.
CCTGGTGCTCCCCCACCTCGGCGCCCGGCGGCAGACGGACCAGGTTGGCATCCAACTCCCGCCCCTGCTGTGACAGTTGCCAGAGGGCTCCGCGATCGTCGGGAGCTGCGGCGGCGAGCAGGTCGTCGAGTACGGCCAGTACCTCGGGAGTAGCGTTCACGGTTGCCAGGCTACGCGGCGGGCGACGGGCCACCCCGGTACCCGCAGGCGCCCGTCGGCGCCCCTCTGCGCCCCTCTGCGCCCGGAAATCCGGCAGCCGGGGAGCATGATCGCTGTACTCTCCGGCCATGACGCCCACGACGCCCCTGCCGCCCGAACCGGCGGCGACGCCGGGCACTTCCGGCACTTCCGGCCCACACATAACCTCACCCTCCGAAGCGCCGGAACCCTCCGCGACGGACGCCGAATGTCTCGCGCTCACCCGTAACCTGCGCCGCCGCGGCACCCTCGTCCTGTCGGTCTTCGCCGTGGTCTGGGCCTTCGCCGGGGCGTCCGGGCTGGCGTCGTCGGCTGCCGCCCTGACCGTCGAGATCATCGCGGTGCCGCTCACCGCGGTGGCCGTCCTCCTCGCCTACCGCAAGGGTGCCGCCCCGTCGCCCCGCCTGGTGGACCTGCCGCGGAACTGGGCGCGCACGGTCGGGATCGTGAACGGCGTCGAGGTCGTGGCGATCTTCGCGGTGATCGCGGCGTCCAACGCCTCCGGCCACCCGGAGCTCATTCCGGCGGCCATCGCCCTCGTGGTGGGCCTGCACTTCTTCCCCCTCTCCCGCTCGTACGACCAGTGGCAGTACAAGGGGACGGCCGTACTGCTGAGCGCCGTCGGCATCGCCGGCTTCGCACTCGTCGCGGCGGGGGTGTCGGACGAGGGCGTACGGGCGGTGGTGGGCCTGGCCTCCGCCGCGGTGCTGTGGGCCTCCGCGTACCACGTAGCGGTCAAGGGTTAGGGAGAGCCGTCATGGAACGACGTCCCGACGACAAGTACCCGCCGGTCGAACCGTACGAGCACGGCATGCTCGACGTGGGCGACGGCAACCTCGTGTACTGGGAGGCCTGTGGCAACCCGGCCGGAAAGCCCGCTCTGGTGGTGCACGGCGGTCCGGGCTCGGGGTGCACCGAGCGGCCCCGCCAGTACTTCGACCCGGAGCGCTACCGCGTGGTCCTCTTCGACCAGCGCAACTGCGGCCGCTCCACCCCGCACGCGAGCGACCCGGCCGCCGACATGCGACACAACACGACGGACCGGCTGATCGCCGACATGGAGCGCCTGCGCGTCCACCTGGGCATCGGCAAATGGCTGCTGTACGGGGGTTCCTGGGGTTCCACGCTGATCCTCGCGTACGCCGAGCAGTACCCGGAGCGCGTCAGCGAGATCGTGATCCCGGCCGTCACCACGACCCGCCGCTCCGAGATCGACTGGCTGTACCGGGGCGCCGGCCACTTCTTCCCCGAGGCATGGGACCGCTTCCGCGCCGGGGTGCCGGAGGCGGCGAGCGACGCGACCCCTGACGTGCTCGCCGCCTACGCCCGGCGGACGGAGAGCCCCGACCCGGACGTACGGGCGCGGGCCACGGCCGACTGGTGCGCCTGGGAGGACGCGGTGCTCTCCATGGAGGCGTACACCGGACCGCCCCCGTACAGCGGCCGCCCCGGCCGGGCGCAGCTGGCGCTGGTGCGGATCTGCGCGCACTACTTCTCCCAGGGTGCGTGGCTGGAGGAGGGCCGGCTGATCCGGGACGCGGGCCGGCTGGCGGGAATCCCGGGCGTACTGGTGCACGGCCGGCTCGACATGGGCGGCCCGCTGACCACCGCGTGGGAGCTGACGAAGGCGTGGCCGGACGCGGAACTGACGGTGATCGAGGACGCGGGCCACCTGGGCGGAGCGGCGACGAGCCGGGCGGTGATGGCGGCTCTGGACCGGTTCGCGGGGGCGTAGGGCGGGGGCGGGGCGGGGCTTCTTGGCCACCTCGCCCGGCGTCGGAGAACCGCGGTCTACTTGTCGGCCTCGTCCAGGCGCCACCCCACCATTCCCGTGGCTCCTGGCATTCCGTCACCGTCGATCCTGATGCTGGACGCCGACGCCGTGAAGCGCTGCCAGAACGCCACACCGTCGCAGTCCAAGCTCTGGCGCACCGGACTCTTCACCGCCACGGAGAGGCTGATCCTCCCTTTCCCCGCGCAGGCGACCGACAGCTTGTACGCATGACCTCGCCTCAGCTCCGGCATCGTATGGAAGCCGTCGCCGACCCGTTCGAGGCCGGCCTCCACGAACAACGGCTCGGCGTCGCCGATCTCGGCGGTATCGAGGACCTCCTCGACGTGCCTGCCCAGCTCCTCGTCGGCCTGGCCGGACGCAGTTGAGGGGCTCGGGCGTTGCCGGTCCGGGCTGCTCTTCGGGGCGCCCGGCCCATCGGATCGGCTTGAACAACCTGCGGCCAGGGCAATGGAAAGCACGGCCGCGCAGAGTATGAAGTGACGGCCCACGGACCGCGGTTCCTTTGTCATGATTCGATCCCCCAGTAGCGCCACGGGCCTCTTCCGCCTCTTCGGTGGGCAGCTTCGCGGTGCGTGGGGCGACCTCCACTTTAGGGACCCGCGCCCGCGCCGACCGCGATTCCGGGCCCCTGGACCTATGGCCGGATCGGCATCCCTTCCTTAGGGTCTATGCGAGTAGACACGATGGATTGACGTGCTCACCTCAATCTCGCACCCGCTTCACGAGGTGCCCACGTCGACAACCCGTGCCCGGTTCAGCAGACCCGATGGAGCGAACATGTGCGATTCCTGCGCAACGGCGGTCGAGGCGATGACGGAAGAGGCGGGGCGGCGCGGCGGGCTGTCCCGTCGCGGGCTGATCGCCGGGACGGGGCTCGGACTCGGCCTTGCCGCGGCGGGCCTGTGGACCGGAGCCACGACGGCCGCCGCGGCCACGGCGAAGAACGGCAAGTGGGCCAATCCCGCCCTCGGCCACTTCCCCGCCGGCGGCTACTACGGCGCCTCCCGGGGCGGTGCCGCGCACGCCGGCCAGGACGTCTCGAACTCGACGGGTACCGGGGTCTACGCGGCAGCGGCCGGCACGGTCGTCCGCCGGGCGTGGGGCGGCGGCCTCACCGGCCGGACCGGCAACGCCCTGGTCGTCTCGCACGGCAGCGGCCAGTACACCTATTACGGCCACCTCAGCGCCTACCGGGTCGCGCTCAACGCCACGGTCGCCGCCGGCCAGCGCATCGCCGACATGGGGGCCACCGGCAATGTGACGGGGCCCCACCTGCACTTCGAGACACATTCGGGCGGGCTCGGCGTCACGGCCAACCCGGTCACCTTCATGGCTGCCCGGGGCGTGGACCTCGGCGGCGGCTGGCCCAGGATCGACCCCGGCGCGAGCGGGAAGACGGTCGTCGTCATCCAGTACCTGATGACGCAGCGCGGCTACACCCTGGTCACCGACGGGCAGTACGGCTCGGTCTCCTCCGACGCCGTCAAGAGCTTCCAGAAGGCCAAGGGCCTGGTGGCCGACGGCCAGGTGGGACCGGCGACCTGGCCGCATCTCGTCTACACCCTGAAGCAGGGCAGCAGCGGCAACCACGTACGGGCCCTGCAGAACGCGCTGAACAAGCGCAGCGCCGGCCTGACCGTCGACGGCACGTTCGGCGCGGTCACCACCTCCGCCGTGCGCACCTACCAGGCAGTCAACCGGCTGGTCTCCGACGGCGAGGCGGGCCCGGTGACCTGGCAGGCGCTGATCGGCTGACGGTACGTCAACGAATTGTGCCGCGGTCGCCCCCCGCAGGAAACATCCGGCACCGGGATGCACTGGGCCGCGCGTAGTCTGCCGAGTCATCATGTACTGGGCAGACAAAGCGAGTTGAGCAGGGGGGCGACCGATGCGTGGTGAAATTCTCGACGGACGGTACCGGCTGGCGGAACGGGTGGGTTCCGGCGGCATGGGCCGGGTCTGGCTGGCCGAGGACGAACGCATCGGCCGCAAGGTCGCGGTCAAGGTCCTCCCCCGCATCGACGAGGACACCTCGGCAGCCCGGTTCGCGCGCGAGGCCCGGGTCGTCGGCGGGCTGTCCAGTCCGCACATCGTGACCCTGCACGACTTCGGCGAGGCGGAGGTGGCGGGGGAACGCATGCTCTACCTCGTCATGGAGCACCTCACGGGGCGCGACCTGGGCGCCGTACTGGAGAGCCGAAGCCCTCGACTCCCCTCGCCCGCCGAGGTGATGGGCTGGGCGGTCGACATCTGCGCGGGACTGGAGACGGCGCACCGCGCCGGCATCGTGCACCGCGACATCAAGCCGGCCAACATCCTGCTCACCGATGCCGGCACGATCAAGATCCTGGACTTCGGGATCGCCAGGATGCTGTCGACGGCCGCCTCGCTGACCCGGACCGACCTGACCGCCGTCGGCTTCGTCATCGGCACCCCGCTGTACATGTCGCCGGAGCAGATCCGGACGCCCGACGCACTGGACAGCCGGAGCGACCTGTACTCCCTCGGCTGTCTCCTCCAGACGCTGCTCACGGGCGGCCCCCCGTTCAACGGAACCGGTACGGCCGTGCTGGCCCAGCACCTCGGCGACATACCCGAGCCCCCGAGCGCACGCCGCCCGGACCTCGCGGGCTTCGCCGGACTCGACGCGCTGATCCTGCGGTTGCTGGCCAAGGAACCTGACGACCGCCCGAAGGACGCGGCAGAGGTCGCCGCACTGTTACGCGCCGCGGCCGCCGGCGGAGCCACCGGCCCGGCCGGGGCCGGTCCCGTGACGTCCGCGAACGCCCCCACCGTCCTGGGATCGGTTCCGCACTCCGGGACCCCCGCGGCCCCGGCCGCCCCCGCCCCGCAGGCCCCCCGGCCGACGGCACCGCCCACCGCGCCCGCCCCGCAGCACGCCTACCCGCCGGTCGCGCCCACCGCCCAGTTCCCGCCGTCGATGCCGGCCTACCCGTACCCGCTCCCGGCCGGCCCGCAGCCCGCGCCCCAGCGGCTGAGCATCTCCGGGCGCGCGGCGCGCGGCGGGGCCCCCTCCACCCGCACCGTGGCCGCCACCTGGCTGGCCGGGGCGGGTACGACCCTGGTGACAGGGCTGCTGATACTGCTCTGCACACCGGCCGAGGGAGCAGGGGCGCTCACCGGCGGCGTCCTCGCCGGCCTGGTGGGCATGGGCGCCGCCCAGGGGTTCACCAATGTCTTCGACCCGCAGGAGAAGCCGCTCTTCAACCGCTTCCTCTCCGCGCTCCTGATCGCCATCCCTCTCGGCTCGGGCGCCGCGGCCCTCAACAGCACGGCCACGGACGAGTTCTCCGCGCGCTTCATCGTTATCGCGTTCGCGGCCTGCGTCGCCGCGCTGACGCTGGGGGTGCTGATCGCGGACCAGCTCATCGCCCGGCTGCGCCTCTCGCCGCGCGCGGCACTGATCCTCTCCATGAGCGGCTGGATCAACAGCCTCATCGCCTGGGGGGTGCTCGCCTACCGCTCCCCGCTCGAATCCATCGGCGCGATACCGGTCGCCTGCGGCGTCTGGCTCCTCACCGCCGCGGCGCTGGGCCAGATCCTGGCACCCTCCACGGGCCGGAGCGGCCGGACGGCCTGAGTGCGCACGGCACCCGGAACCGCCCGGCCGGCCGGGTCTACCAGGCGAAGGCCTCCGGCGACGGGCCCGGGCCCGGGAAGATCTCGTCGAGGCCGCCCAGCACCTCGTCCGAGAGCTCCAGGTCGACCGCGCGCACCGCCGACTCCAGCTGCTCCAGCGTGCGCGGCCCGCTGATCGGACCCGTGACACCGGGACGGGTCAGCAGCCAGGCCAGACCCACCTCGCCCGGCTCCAGACCGTGCTTGCCGAGCAGGTCCTCGTACGCCTGGATCCGCGCCCGCGCCACGGGGTCGGCGAGGGTTTCGGCGGACCTGCCGGTGGTCGAACGGGCGGAACCCCCACCCGTGCCCTCCTTGCGGATCGCGCCGCCGAGGAGCCCGCCGTGCAGCGGCGACCACGGGATGACGCCCAGGCCGTACTCCTGCGCGGCCGGGATGACCTCCATCTCCGCGCGGCGCTCCGCGAGGTTGTAGAGGCACTGCTCACTGACGAGACCGTACGAACCCCGGCGCCGCGCCGTCTCGTTGGTCTGAGCGATCTTCCAGCCGGCGAAGTTGGACGAGCCCGCGTAGAGGATCTTGCCCTGCTGGATCAGGACGTCGACGGCCTGCCAGATCTCGTCGACGGGGGTGTCCCGGTCGATGTGGTGGAACTGGTACAGATCGATGTGGTCCGTCTGCAGCCGCTTGAGGCTGGCGTCGACGGCACGCCGGATGTTCAGCGCGGAGAGCTTGTGGTGGTTGGGCCACGCGTCGCCGTCGGCGGCCATGTTCCCGTACACCTTGGTGGCCAGGACCACCTTGTCCCGGCGCTCGCCGCCCTTCGCGAACCAGGTGCCGAGGATCTCCTCGGTGCGGCCCTTGTTCTCGCCCCAGCCATAGACATTGGCCGTATCGAAGAAATTGACCCCCGCGTCGAGCGCGGCATCCATGATGGTGTGGCTGTCGGCCTCATTGGTCTGCGGACCGAAGTTCATCGTGCCCAGTACGAGGCGGCTGACTTCGAGTCCCGTGCGTCCCAGATGTGTGTACTTCATGGGGACCAAGCCAACGCCTTCGAGTCCGCTCGAAGCAAGCACCTGTCCATGGAAGCCGCGAAGGTCAGTCCTCGATCAGCCCTCGGCCCAGTCCTTGGCCGGCCCTCGAATCCGGCCGGCGTCTCCGCCGGCCGTCATCAGCCGACCGCGGCCGCCACGGCGACGACGGCGAACATCAGCACGAGAACGGCGGCCATGATGCGGTTTCTGGTCTTCGGGTCCACCCGTCGAGCGTAACCGCCCCGCCGAGTGACCCAGCCGCTAGGGCCCGGGCTTCATGACGCGGCGGCCCGGCTCAGCCCAAACCCCAGGCCCGCACCACCTCGTACCGCGGCTGCTCCCCCGGCACCCCGTCCACGGGCAGATCGCTGCGTACGAGACTGAGCTCCCCCACCTCCCAGGCCACCCCCTCGAAGCCGTCCAGGGCCTCGGTGAACGGTGTCAGGTCCACCTTGACGCGGCTGCGGGCGAGGGTGAGGTGCGGGGCGTAGCGGCGGTGCTCCTCCATCGGGATGCCGGTGCGCCGGGCGGCGGCGTCCGCCCGCTCGGCCAGCAGCCGCATGGCGTCGAGGCCGCCCGCCGCCCCCGACCACAGCGCCCGGCCGTCGAACCTGCCGCCGCCATGGATCCGCAGCCCGAACCGCTCGGTGCGGTGCGCCGCCCGGCCCATCCGCTCGGACAGCTCGGGCAGCAGTTCCTCGTCCACCTCGCCGAGGAAGGCCAGCGTGTAGTGCCAGCCGGCGGTCGCGGTCCACCGCAGTGCGTCGGCGCCGGGCAGGGAACGGAGAGGGGCGACCGCTCGGCGGAGCTCCTCGACGGCGGGGCCCGGCGGCAGGACGGCGGCGAACAGTCTCATGCGGCGAGTCTGGCAGGCCCCGGCGTGTCCTGGTCTCCGGACATCGAGTCGGTGGCCGAGGTGATCTCCAAGGAGACCAAGTCGGTGGCCGAGGTGATCTCCAAGGAGACCGCTGCCAACGACTACGGCTCAAAGCCGGCCACGTACGCCACCGCAGGCGTCCCGGTGTACGCCATCGTCGACCCGTACACCGGCAAGTGGCACCTCCACACGCTCCCGAAGGACGACGAGTACCGAGGCCTGCCGAGCTTCGACTTCGGCACACCGACCGACCTCACAGCGACCGTCGTCGGGCTGACACTGGAGACCGGCGGCTTCCCGCGCGGCTGGTCCCCCCGGAGCGCGAGACGGCCCCGTACCGGATACCCGGTCGGGGCCGTATCCCGTTCCTGCCGGCGGGCGGCTCTCAGGCCGCCGTCGCCAGTTGCTCGCGCGGGACGAACCGCACGTGCGGGCGGCCGGGGCGCAGGTCGACCTTGAGACGCAGGCCGCCGACGCGGGCCAGCATGAAGCCGACTCCGAGTGCTGCCACCAGCGAGAACGCACCGCCGACCGCCATGCCGGTCCGGACGCCGTACGCGTCGCTGATCCAGCCGACGATCGGGGCGCCCACCGGCGTACCGCCGGCGAAGACCATCATGTACAGGCTCATCACCCGGCCGCGCATGGCCGGGTCGGCCGCCATCTGGACGCTGGTGTTCGCGCTGATGTTGGTCGTCAGGCCGATCATGCCGATCGGGACCAGCAGGATCGAGAACAGCCAGACGGACGGCGACAGCGAGGCGATGATCTCCAGCAGACCGAACGCCGTACCGGCGGCCACCAGCATCCGCAGCCGCGAGGAGCGGCGGCGGGCGGCGAGCAGGGCGCCGGCCAGGGAGCCGGCCGCCATGAGGATGTTGAAGAACGAGTACATCCCGGCGCCGCCGTGGAAGATCTCGTCCGCGAAGGCCGTGAGCCAGATCGGGAAGTTGAAGCCGAACGTGCCGACGAAGCCGACGAGGACGATCGGCCAGATCAGCTCGGGGCGGCCCTTGACGTAGCGCAGCCCCTCACGGAGCTGCCCCTTGGCACGCGGTACGACGACGGCCTTGTGCAGCTCGCTCGTACGCATCATCAGCAGGCCGACGAGGGGTGCGAAGAACGACAGGCCGTTGAACATGAAGGCCCAGCCGCTGCCGACCGTGGTGATCAGCACACCCGCGACGGCGGGACCGATGAGCCGGGCGGACTGGAAGTTCGCCGAGTTCAGGCTGACCGCGTTCCGCAGCTGGGCGGGGCCGACCATCTCGGAGACGAACGACTGGCGGGCCGGGTTGTCCACGACCGTGACCATGCCGAGCAGGAAGGCGATCAGGTAGACGTGCCACACCTGGACCACGCCGGAGAGCGTGAGGACGGCGAGCGCGATTCCGCACAGGCCCAGTGCCGCCTGGCTGAAGAGGAGGAGCTTGCGCTTCGGGAGACGGTCGGCGATGACGCCGCCGTACAGGCCGAAGAGCAGCATGGGGAGGAACTGGAGTGCCGTGGTGATACCGACGGCGGCGGCGGACCCGGTGAGGCTCAGAACGAGCCAGTCCTGCGTGATGCGGGACATCCAGGTACCGGTGTTGGAGATCACGGCGCCGGTTGCGAACAGGCGGTAGTTGCGGATCTTCAGCGACGAGAAGGTCCCGCCGGGCTTGCTCTCGTGGGTGGAAGTCGGTGCGGGGGCGGAGTCTGCTCCGGATCCCGTACTCAAAAGGGTTCGCCTCCTCGGGCGTGGACATTGCGCTGACTGACGGGGATGCGGCGGTGGGGGCGGTGCGCCGGTCTGTGTCCGGCGCGGCCGGCTCCGCTACAGGTGGGCGAGCTTCTCCAGCACGGGCGCCGCGTTGCGCAGCGTCTCCCACTCGTCCTCGTCCAGGCCTTCGGCGAGGGTGGTCAGCCAGGCGTTCCGCTTGTCGCGGCTCTCGGCGAGCATGGCTTCGGCCTGCTCGGTCTGGCTGACCATCTTCTGACGACGGTCATCGGGGTGCGGTTCCAGCCTGACCAGGCCCTTGGCTTCCAGCAGCGCGACGATGCGGGTCATCGAAGGCGGCTGCACATGCTCCTTGCGGGCCAGCTCACCGGGGGTGGCCGAACCGCAACGGGCGAGTGTGGCGAGCACCGACATCTCTGTCGGGCTCAGCGACTCGTCGACGCGCTGGTGCTTGAGGCGCCGGCCTAGCAGCATGACGGCGGAACGAAGGGAGCTCACGGCGGCGGCACTGTCGCTGTCGTGGATCAGGTCAGGCATGTTTGTTAGCGTAACTCATTACCTACCCTAAAGACCACTCGGTGGTACACGCGCGAGAGCCGAATCACCAATCGATCACCCAAACGAGTGAGTCGATTCCGGAAAGTCACGCGCGTCGGGCCCCGAGGACGTAACCCTGCATGCCATGGGATCGACAGTGCTCAGCCTGCGGATAGACGGTGAGCTGCTCGACCGGCTCAAGCAGCACGCCGCCAAACGCGGAATGAGCGTCCAGGACTATGTGGTCCGGACGCTCATTCGCGACGATTTCGACGAGCGCTTCCAGGCGGCCGTCGACGAAACGGAGAAGTTCTACGGGGCGGAGGGGGTCACGGCCGAGGAGGTCACCTGACGGAGACCTTCCGGGCCGCGAGCCCGCTCCCGCACCCCTCTCGGGATCACGTGAGGCCGAGTGCCGGCATCGCGTAGTAGAAGACGAAGACCGCCGACACCACATACATGGCCACCGGCACCTCGCGCCCGCGCCCGGCGGCCAGCCGCAGCACGCAGAACGTGATGAAGCCGATGCCGATGCCGTTGGTGATCGAGTACGTGAACGGCATCATGACCATGGCCAGGAAGGCCGGGATCGCGAGCGTGTAGTCGCTCCAGTCGATGTCCCGCACCGAGCCCGCGATGATCAGGAAGCCGACCGCCAGCAGCGCCGGAGTGGCGGCCTGCGAGGGGACCATGGTCGCCAGCGGCGTGAGGAACAGCGCCACCGTGAACAGCAGACCCGTCACCACGCTCGCCAGGCCGGTGCGGGCACCCTCGCCGACACCGGCCGTGGACTCCACGAAGCAGGTCGAGGCGGAGGAGGAGGTCGCACCGCCCGCGGCGACCGCGATGCCGTCGACGAAGAGCACCTTGTTGATGCCGGGGAAGTTGCCGTCCTTGTCCATCAGCTTGGCCTCGTCGCCGACGCCGAGGATGGTGCCCATCGCGTCGAAGAAGCAGGACAGCAGCACGGTGAAGACGAACAGGACGCCGGTGAGGACGCCGACCTTGTCGAAGCCGCCGAACAGGCTGAAGTTGCCGAGCAGCCCGAAGTCGGGCGAGGCGACCGGGTTGCCCGGCCACTGGGGAACGGTCAGCCCCCAGGCCTCGCCCGGCAGGTCGGCGACCGCGTCGATGATCAGCGCGACGACCGTCATGGCCACGATCGAGATCAGGATCGCGCCCGGCACCTTGCGGACGATCAGCGCGAGGGTGAGCAGCGCGCCGAGGACGAAGACCAGGACCGGCCAGCCGTTGAGGTGACCGTCGCTGCCGAGCTGGAGCGGGACGGTGGTGTGGGCGGCGTCCGGGATACGGGAGACGAAGCCCGAGTCGACCAGGCCGATCAGCAGGATGAAGAGACCGATACCGATCGCGATGCCCTTGCGGAGCGAGGTCGGTACGGCGTTCATCACGCGTTCCCGCAGCCCGGTCGCGACCAGCAGCATGACCACGATGCCCGCGAGGACGACCATGCCCATCGCGTCGGGCCAGCTCATCCGGGGGGCGAGCTGGAGGGCGACGACGGTGTTGACGCCGAGGCCCGCGGCCAGCGCGATCGGCACATTGCCGATGACACCCATGAGCAGGGTGGAGAACGCCGCGGTCAGCACCGTCGCGGTGACCAGCTGGCCACTGTCGAGCTGGTGGCCGTACATGTCCTTCGCGCTGCCCAGGATGATCGGGTTCAGCACGATGATGTACGCCATCGCGAAGAAGGTCGCGAATCCGCCGCGGATCTCGCGCCCGACCGACGACCCCCGCTCGGAGATCTTGAAGAAACGGTCCAGGCCGCCCGAGGGCTGGGGAGACGAGGGCGGCGTGGAGTCGACCGAAGCGGTGGCCGAGGGGGACATGTATGACCTCAGTCGTACGTAGAGGGGTTAAATGTGGTCAGCTTTGGACTTTCACACGAATAATTCGAGACAGCCGTAAGCAGATTCAGTATGAATACATAAGGCGAAGATCGCTATCTCCGCGCGTAGACCCATGGGCCGACTGGCTCGACGGCCTTTATGCACCCGCCGCATACACTGAGCCCATGGCGAAGTGGACACCGAAGCATGAGGCACCCGAGCCCCTGGAGGGGCCGGTCGTCGCGACCATCACCGGCGGCACGATCCTCTGGTTCGTCCTCTTCCTGGTCCAGCTCCCCTTCTACGGCTGGTTCGACGACCACGGGCACCTGTGGTGGGTGTGGACCTGTCTGGCCGGTGCGGGTCTCGGCCTGATCGGCATCTGGTACGTACGGGGACGCGACGCCGCACTCAAGCGGGCCGCGGCTGCGGCCGCCGCACCGCAGACGGGTTCGGATTCCGGTTCGGGACCGGGTTCGGATCCGGATTCTGGTTCCGATTCTGGTTCCGATTCGGGTTCCGATTCTGGTTCCGATTCGGGTTCCGATTCGGGTTCGGATCCGGGTTCCGGGGACACCCCCGGCGCCACCGCCTGAGAGCTGGGCGCCTCGCCGGTCCCGTACACCCACGGGACCATTCGTGTCCTCCCCCGGTCTGATCTTCCGACCCACGGTGGGTGAAACGGACCTTCCGCCCGTACCGTCGGAACCATGACTCAGCGGGCACCCGACCCCTCCGGGGAGCAGCAACCCGGTTCCTCCGGACCCCGGGGCACCGCGCCGCCGGTGGCGATCGACGCCGGTTCCGAGCTCGACCCGGTCCACCCGGTCGAGCTGCCGGCCCCCGCGGCCGGCGGGCTGACCTCGGCCGAGGTCGCCGAGCGGATCGCCCGCGGTGAGGTCAACGACGTACCGGTGCGCTCGTCCCGGTCCCTGACCGAGATCGTCCGCGCCAACGTCCTCACCCGGTTCAACCTGATCATCGGCGTGCTCTGGGTGATCATGCTGAGCGTCGCGCCGATCCAGGACAGCCTGTTCGGCTTCGTGATCATCGCCAACACCGGCATCGGCATCGTGCAGGAGTGGCGGGCCAAGAAGACCCTGGACGGCCTCGCGGTCATCGGCGAGGCGAAACCCATGGTGCGGCGGGACGGAATGGCCGCCGCGATCTCCACCTCCGAGATCGTGCTGGGCGATCTCGTCGAGCTCGGACCGGGCGACAAGGTCGTGGTCGACGGCACGGTCGCCGAGGCCGACAGCCTGGAGATCGACGAGTCCCTGCTGACCGGTGAGGCCGACCCGGTACTGAAACGGGCCGGCGACCCGGTCATGTCCGGCAGCTTCGTCGTCGCGGGCGGCGGGGCGTTCACCGCCACCAAGGTCGGCCGCGAGGCCTACGCCGCGCAGCTCGCCGAGGAGGCGTCCCGCTTCACGCTCGTCCGCTCCGAGCTGCGCACCGGCATCTCCACCATCCTCAAGTACGTCACCTGGATGATGGTCCCGACCGCGATCGGCCTGATCATCAGCCAGCTCGTGGTCAAGAACAACGACATCAAGGACTCCATCGCCCGGACCGTCGGCGGCATCGTCCCGATGATCCCGGAGGGCCTGGTCCTGCTCACCTCGGTCGCCTTCGCGATCGGTGTCGTACGGCTGGGGCGCAAGCAGTGCCTGGTCCAGGAGCTCCCCGCCATCGAGGGCCTGGCCAGGGTCGACGTCGTCTGCCTGGACAAGACCGGCACGCTCACCGAGGGCGGCATGGACATCACCGAGGTCCGCGCGCTGAACGGTACGGACGAGCCGTACCTGCGCCGCGTGCTGGCCGCCCTCGGCACCTCGGACCCGCGGCCCAACGCCAGCCTCCAGGCGATCATCGACGCCTACCCGGTCCCCGAGGGGCAGGCGTGGACCGTCACCCGGACGCTCCCGTTCTCCTCGGCACGCAAGTACAGCGGCGCCGCGTTCGACGAGGGCGGGGGCGCCGAGTCCGTCTGGCTGCTCGGCGCCCCCGATGTGCTGCTTCCGGAGGAGGACCCCTCGCTCACCGAGATCGAACATCTCAACGAGCAGGGGCTGCGGGTCCTGCTGCTGGCCCGTGCCGAGGGCGAGCTCGACGGTCCGGGCGTCGCCGCCGGGGCCGTACCGAGTGCGCTGATCGTCCTGGAGCAGCGGCTGCGGCCGGACGCCGGGGAGACCCTCGCCTACTTCGCCGACCAGCGGGTCGCCACGAAGGTGATCTCCGGTGACAACGCCGTATCGGTCGGCGCCGTCGCCGCGAAGCTCGGGCTGCCGGGCGCCGAGCACACCCTGGACGCGCGCCGGCTGCCCACCGACCCGGACGCGATGGCCACCGCCATGGAGGAGAACGCGGTCTTCGGCCGGGTGTCCCCGCAGCAGAAGCGGGAGATGGTCGCGGCCCTCCAGTCCCGCGGCCACACCGTCGCGATGACGGGCGACGGGGTCAACGACGTCCTCGCCCTCAAGGACGCCGACATCGGCGTCTCGATGGGCTCCGGCTCGGAGGCGACCCGGGCGGTCGCCCAGATCGTGCTGCTCAACAACAGCTTCGCGACCCTGCCCTCCGTCGTCGCCGAGGGCCGCCGGGTGATCGGCAACATCACCCGGGTCGCGACCCTGTTCCTGACGAAGACCGTCTATTCGGTGCTGCTGGCCGTCCTGGTGGTCTGCTTCCAGGTGGAGTACCCGTTCCTGCCCCGCCATCTGACGCTGCTGTCGACGCTGACGATCGGCGTCCCGGCGTTCTTCCTGGCGCTGGCCCCCAACAAGGAGCGCGCGCACCCGCACTTCGTGCGCCGCGTCATGCGGTACGCGATCCCGTCGGGCACCATCGCGGCGATCGCCACCTTCTCGACGTACCTGATCGCGCGGCACCACTACGCCGGTACGGGGGCGCTGGACGCGGAGACGAGTGCGGCGACGCTCACGCTGTTCCTGGTCTCGATGTGGGTCCTGGCGATCATCGCCCGCCCCTACACCTGGTGGCGGATCTGCCTGGTGGTCACGATGGGCCTGGCGTTCCTGATCGTGCTCGTGGTGCCGTGGCTCCAGAACTTCTTCGCCCTGAAGCTGGTGGGCACGTCGATGCCGTGGACGGCGGTGGGTATCGCCGCCGTGGCCTCGGTGGCCCTGGAGTACGCCTGGCGCCTGGTGAGCCGCCGCTTCCCGGCGTAGCGGCGCTCGTCAGGCCGCGGTGACCACGGCGTTGGCGCGGGCGGTGATGCGGGCCAGGACGCGGGCGGCGGTGGCCATGTCCTCGGCCGGGATGCCGCTGTACACATCCGCCGTGATCTCGGCGACGGACGTGCTCAGCCGGTGGTACAGCGCGGCGCCGGACTCGGTGAAGGCGACCTTCGCTTCGTCGTCCGGAGCGGTCCGCAGCAGCCGGGCGTCGGTCAGCCCGGTGACGGTGGCGCGCGCGGTCGCCCCGTCGGTCTTCAGCGAGCCGGTAAGCCGGCCGACGACCTGGTCGCGGTGGACCGCCCCGCCGCCGGCGGCGACCGTCTTCAGGGCCACCCACTGCACGAAGGTGGTGCCGGTGCCGCGCAGGACGTGGGCCATCAGCGGCTTGTGGGCGTTCTCGGCCTCGCCGATCAGCTGCGGGTTCAGGGTGGGGGTGGGGTTCGAGGCCCGGTTCGTCGCCTGGTTCGCGGTCTGGTTCGTGGTCGCAGACATGGCAGACACCTTCGCAATCCATTAACCAGTCGAACGTTTCCCGTTCGAACGTTTCTGGCACTAACGAAATTACATCGTTAGTGCCACTAACGCAATGGCTATGATCGGTTCATGAGCGGCGCGGACGAGAACACGGGTGACATGACGAACGACGGCCAGGACGACGGGAGCGGCCCGGACGACCGGGCGGCCACCGCCCGGCTGCGCGGGCTGCCGAGCCGGCTGCTGGGGCTGACCGCCGCCCAGGCGGACCGTCTGGTCGGCGAGGGGCTGGCCGGCGCGGACGCGCGCAAATGGCACTACGCCGCACTCGTCGCACTTCTGGAATCCGGCCCGGCCAGCCAGGCCACGCTGAGCCGGCGCACCGGTATCTACCGCAGCGATCTGGTGGCCGTCATCAACGAGCTGGCCGAACGGGGCTTCGTGCAACGCGCACCGGACCCCGACGACCGTCGCCGCAACGTCATCACGATCACCGAGTCCGGCCGCCGCCACGCACAGCGCCTCGACGCGCTGCTGGCCGGCGTGCAGGACGAGCTGCTCGCCCCGCTCTCCCCGGCCGAACGCGAGCAGCTGACCGGGCTGCTGGCGCGGATCCTGGAACATCACACCCGGGCTGCGGCGCACGCGCCGCGGGAATCGTCCGCCTGAGCCCCGTTCCAGGACCCGCGCGCCCGGCACATCGGCCGGGCAATGAGCAGTGGGTAACGGGCGGCCCGGAAGGCCGCCCCCCGACTACTTCACGTCGACGTAGTCGCCCGTGGCGGTGGCGGCCGGGGTGGTGGACGTACCGGCGAAGCTGTAGCGCCAGTAGCCGTCGACCGAGGCCTTGACGGTGGTCTTCAGGTCGCCCTTGTTGTTCGTCGTGACGGTCTTCACCGTGGTGTAGGTGCTGCTTCCCTTCTTACGGAACTGCAGCTTCACCGGCTGGGCGGTGTAGCCGTGGTACTTCAGGTCGTCGAAGTTGGCCCGGGACAGCCATCCGGTGACGGTGAGGGTCCCGCCCTTCTTCACCGGCTCCGGCGAGGCGTTGACGGACTGCTTCGACGCGCGCTGGAGGAGGGAGGTCCCCAGACCGTCCTGGAGGGCGAAGCCGATCTTGGTGACGTCGGGGTCGAGCGGGTCCTCGCCGTTGTAGTCGACGGCGAAGCCCATCGCCTTCCACTTCGTGGCGTCGGCGTTGCCGTACAGGTCGAACTCGGGCCAGACGGAGATCTGCCCCTTGCAGGTCGCGACCGTGGCGGACACGGCCTTGCACACGGGGGCGTCCTCGCCGTAGAGCTCGTTCGCCGGATTGTCGAACGAACCGCGGTAGAGCGAGACGTCGAGGATGAAGGTCGGGGCGAAGATGTCCACATCGGCGGCATGCGTCACGGTGAAGGTGGTCGGGACCCGCTTCGTCAGCGTGGTGCCCACCACGATCGGCTTGCCGCCGTTGACCGTGAACTTGGAGAAGCTGAGGTCGAGCTCTCCTTCGGCGGACGCGGCCGCGGACGCGGCCGGGCGGGCGCCGGACTTCGCACCGGACTGGGCGGCGGTGGACTGGGCCGCACGGGCCGCATCGGCGGCGGTGCTGGTCGAACCGTGCGCGCCGTCGGCCTGGGCGGCCGACGGAAGGACGAGGGCGGAAAGGGCCAGGGCGCCGCTCACAGCGGCAACGGTGGCACGAATGCGCATGTTCGTTCCCCAAGGTGGAGAAGGGGGCCCGCGGCGGCGACTGTCCGCACGCAGACCCGGGATCGTCTGTGAAGCCTGATGGCTTCACAAGCAAGACGATCCTCAACCGTGAAGGGTTGTGCGGATGTTGAGACTTTTTCGTGAAAGCGCCACGCACCCCGCGCTCGGGGTGCGTGGCCGGCCTCTCACCACAGGCCCTAGTCGAACCAGCGGTCCCGGGCCAGTTCCGCCGTACGGGACGGGTCCTCCAGCAGCGCCGCGACCTCGAAGCGGCGCGGCCACTGGCCCGCGGCCCAGGCCAGGCCCGCCGCGACGCCCTCCAGCGTCGAGGCGTGCACCACCCCGTCCGGGGTGCGCCGCCAGTCCAGTTCGACGCCGCCCGCACGCAGTTCGCCGTGCTCGATGTACGTGTCCGGGGTGCCGGGGCCGAGCAGGATGCGGACCGGGTCCGGTACCTCGTGCTCCTCGCCCTCGGACGTCACCTCCGCCTCGACGCTCTCGCCGAGCCTGCGCACCTGGAACAGTTCGGCCAGCTCCGCCGCGTTCGCCGGGGCGACCGGCAGCAGCGCCACGCCCCCGGTCAGCGGCAGCAGGTCCGGGGCGTCCGCGATCACCGCGTCCGCCGCGTCGACGACCCGCACCTCACCGTCGACGACGGCCCGCAGGTCGTCCGGCAGCGTGACCTGATCCGGGTCGAGTTCGGCGAGCGCCGTGTACAGGGAATGCAGTTGTACGGGACCGACCTGCCGGTCCTCGTCCGCGAGCCGCCCGAGGAGTTCGGCCGCACCGCCGGGCTCGTCCAGCAGGGCCGCGACCGAGGTCCGCACGCCGAGGGCGCGCAGCACCTGGGCGTCGTCGAACCCGGTCGCGTCGACGGAGTCGTACAGGCCCGCCAGCCGGGGATCGCCGCCGTGGGCGCGCAGACCGGCCGGGCGGCGGCCGTCCAGCACCGGATGGTCGCGCAGCCACCAGGCGGTGTACGGGCGTACGGACTGCGTGGTGCCGTCCGGGAGCAGCACCCGTACGGGCTGGGTCAGCGCGTCACGCAGCGGCGGCTGGGCGAGGAGCGCGAGCGCCTGCGGCCAGGCGTCGTCGTCGACGAGGTCGAGGTCGCGGACGGCGACGAGTTCGGTGGCGACCGGCGGCACGGGTGTGTCCGGCAGCTGGTCGAGGATGTCCTCGCACCACACGTCGACGGCGTCGAGCAGTCCGGCGTCGTCGTTCTCGGCGAAGTCGTTGTCGCGCGGCTCCAGTTCGTCCGGGTCCAGGACCACGTCGGTGGCCCGGACGAGGGCGAACGTGGCGAGCACCCCGCAGGCGGTGAGCGGCTGCTCGCCCCAGCGGCCGGCCAGTTCCTCGTCGCAGAGGGCGAGTTCACCCTCGCGCATGATCGCGGCGAACGGGCTGCCGGGCAGCACGAGTTCACCGGCGGGTGCGCTCTCGCCGTCCTCGTCGGGCAGGGCGAGCGCCCCGAGCCAGGGCTCGTCGCCGGGGGCCAGGTCGGCGTCCCGGACGAGGGTGAGGACGGTCTCCACGAGCTCGTCGCCGTCCAGCGCGTCCTCGTCCCAGATCTCGCCCGCGTCCATGGAAGCGGCGACGGCGGCCCGTACCTGCGGGGTCGTCAGCACGGCGCGCGGCGTGGCGGGCAGGGCGCCGAGCTTCTCCAGGAGCGGGTGCGCGGCGTCCGGGTGGGCGACCTTCAGCCCGAGCCGGGCGAGCCGGCCCAGGACCGGTCCGGTCAGCCCGTCCGGCAGCGGAAGGAGGATCTGCCGGGGGCCGATCGTCGTACGCGGGACGGCCGGGGCCTCGGGGTCCGCCCCCTGCGACGCCGTTCCGGCGAGCGGCACGGGCAGCCCGGAGAGCCGGTCCGGGTCCACGCCGGCCAGGCTGTCGTACAGCCGCCGCCACCAGCCGGGATCGCGCTCCAGACCGGCCAGCCGGTCGATCGCCTCGGTCAGCGGGACACGGGCGACGCCGAGCGTGCGCAGTTCGGTGCGGCGCTCAAGGCCGGCGGGCAGCAGACAGGGCAGCACCTCGGCCAGCACGGCGACCGTCTCGGCGCCGACCCCCTCCAGCACCTCGGCCTCGATGGGCCGCAGCGCGGTGGTGGCCTCGCGGGCGCTCTCCGGCCCCGCGTCCCAGCTGTCCCACCGGTCCGGTTCGGCGGCGGGGTCGCGCGGCGCGGCCGGCTCCAGGAACGCGACGCGCGGCAGCCGTTCCAGTACGGCGCCCCGCAGGGCCCCGTCCAGCTCGCCCTTGCCGAGCGGTCCGGGCACCAGGGCGATGGTGGCGACGGACACCGGCTGCCAGCCGGCGAGCAGCTCCGCGTACGCGTCGGCCGCGCGCTGCACCAGGAAGTCGGTGAGCGGGCCGGGCGCGGGGTGCCGGCGGGTGGTGTCCAGGGGCAGTGAGGCGATGAGCAGCGCGGGGACGCCGAGGGGTTCGTCGGTGGGCGTCGGCGCGTGCACGACGGGGGCGGTACGGGGGCTGACGGGGGCGCCCTCCGCGTCCACGGGGACGGCCCAGGTCACCGACCAGTGCGGCCGCAGCCGTTCCTCCAGCGGACGGTCGGCGAGCAGGGCGGGCTCGACGGGGCCGTGGCGGGTGACGGTGCGCCAGCGGTTCGTACCGTGCGCGGAGTCCTCGATGTGCGTGTACGGGCCGTGCTGCGAGCGGCGCAACGTCCGTACGGTGTCCGGGGTTTCGACGACGATCTCGTCGAGGCCGGCCAGCGTGAGCAGCAGGGCGTCGTCGACGGCGTCGAGCAGCCGGCCGACCAGGTCCTGGGCGACGCCGTCGCGCAGCGGCAGGACGACGACGGTGTCGTAGCCGTCGGGGGCGGTGCCCTCGGCGGGCAGCGGGAGGCGCAGCAGCGGTACGTGGCCGTCGCGGCGGCGGAGCTCGTCGCCGAGCCCGGGGCTGCCGACGGCGGCCTCGCGGGCGAGGTCGCGGGCCTCGGCGAGGGACCAGCGCACGCCTCCGTGGCGGCCGACGACGGCGGGCTCGTCGCTCACCGCGAGCACGGCGGCGAACCCGACGCCGAACCGCCCGACGGCCCCCTCGTGGCCCTCGCGCTTGGCGGAGGCCCGCAGGGTGGACAGCGACTCCACGCCGGTGGCGTCCAGGGGTGCGCCGGTGTTCGCGGCGGCGAGGACCGCGGGGGCGGTCGCGGTCGCCGGGTGCAGGGTCAGCCGGAGCCGGCCGGGCACGCGGGCGCGGGCTGCGGCGTCGGCGGCGTTCTGGGCCAGTTCGACGACGAGGCGGTCGCGGTAGCCGCCGAGCGCGAGGTCCTCCTCGGCGTTGGCGTCCTCACGGAAGCGGGCGGGGCCCGCACCCCAGGCGTCGAGCACGCCGCGTCGCAGCCGCGCGGTTCCGAATGGGTCGGCCCCCTCGGTCCCAATGATGCTCACGCTGTGACTCCCTCTTCCGGTGACGCCCGTGCCGCCAAGTGTGCGCCCGAAGCTACCGGGTCCCTTCGTCCTCGATCGCCGGACGGGCTGGGATGGCCCCTGGACGGCCGGAAACCACCCGGCACCGAGCCCCGGATACGGGGTTGCGTCCTCAATCTCCCCCACAGCCTCAAGGGCATGGGGGACCCCCACGGCGGGCTGGAACGGGCTGACCGGACACGACGAGCAGATCAGGCCCGTCCGGCGGTCGAGGACGCAACCGGCACGCCGGACGGGCTGGGAATGCCGGGCTCGACGCAGCCCTGAGACCCGGCAGACTCAGCCCGTCCGGCGATTGAGGACAAGGCCGTGCGCCCGGACGGGCCGCGCCACATCAAGCCCGTCCGGCGATTGAGGACAAGGCGGTGCGCCCGGACGGGCCGCGCCACATCAAGCCCGTCCGGCGATTGAGGACGGACCCGGTACGCCGGAGCGGCCTGCACTCCGTCCCCCCACCCGCAGCGGGCCCCGGACCCCCCGGCCACGGCCTCAGGAGTGGCCGAGGTCCTCCGACGGCTCGTCCGTCTCCACCGGCACCGAGCCGGAGTCCCGCGCCGGACGCAGCGGGTACTCGTCCACCTGCATCGTGTCCAGCGCATGCGGTGCCGGCTTCGGCGGCTTCGGCATCACCGCGGCCTCCGAGTGCCCGCCGCACCCGTACGACAGGGACACCACATGCCCGTCCGCCGGACCGAACTCGTTCGCGCACACCCCGAAGGCCTGCTTCAGCGAGCCCGCCAGCGGGACCAGGAAGGCGCACGACACGCAGGTGGCCGGAGCCGCCTGGGCCATCGGCGTCTTCGCGCCGAAGCCCTCGTCCCAGCGGTCGGCCGCAGCGTGGAGCCCGTACCGGGACAGCACCCGCGCACGCCGCATGCCGAGCTCGTCCGCGACCGCCGCGATCGAACCGCGACGCGGCGGCTCCGGGCGCGTCGTCAGCTCCGCGTCCTCCGACTCGACGAGGTCGGCCAGCTCGGCCGAGACCCCGGCGACCGCGGAGTTCGGCGGCGGCTCGTCCTCGCCGGTGTAGCCGGGCTCCAGGCGCAGATCGTCCGCCTCGGTGGGCAGCAGATCGCCGGGCCCCATGTCGCCGGGCCGCAGCCGCTCGCTCCACGGCACCCACTCCGGCGCGAGCAGCGCGTCGCTGCCCGGCAGCAGCACCGTCTCGTCCAGGGTGACGTTCTTCGCACGGGAGGCCCTGGCGACCGTCACCGCCCAGCGCCAGCCCCGGTAGCCCGGGTCCTTGCACTCGAAGTAGTGCGTGACGACCCGGTCCCCCTCGGAGACCACGGCCACATGCTCACCCACGACCCCTGGCGCGGCTGCCTCCTCGGCCGCCGTGCGGGCGAGGTCTACCGCCTCGGCGCACAAACGGTCGGGAACAGGGGTACGGGCCGTACGGCTTCGCGTCGTCGCAGCACTCACAGGTCTCGCTTCTCTCCTACGCCAGTCTCACGAGCGCGCCAGCACATCCATCGATTTCGGCCATACGGCTGCGGGCGGAGCGGACCTGGGGGCCGCGTCGACGTCCACACCCGTGTGTACCTGCCTCGGGCGCACCTTCTGCAACCCATTCTGCGGGATCGCCGAGAGGCGCGCGGCCAAGAAGAACCGCCGGTGGCGCGCTACGCACGCTACCCTCTCCGCCGCTCCCCGCCCACCTGCCCGTCCCAAACGACGCCGTATCCGACGCCGTGTCCCGTGCGGGAAGCGCACTGCGGCCGCCCCGATCCGCTCCTCCGCACCCCCTGCGACCTGCCCGATCACTGACCCGACGGGGCGGTACACACCGCGCCCCGCCCCGATCTCGGTTCGCGACGGCGGGTACTGGGGCACTATGACCAAGTGGCTTCTGCCAGGTCGCACGACGGATCCGGCCCGCTCCGCAGGACGGGCCGGTCGATCGGTCATGCCCTCCACACCCCGTTCACCGGAACCGCCAGGGGCATCCGGAAGGCGACACACGCCCATGGGGCCGGCGAATCCGGGCTGGGCAAGCTGATCGAACTGCACGCGGTGAACGGCGCGGGCGACGTGATGATCACGGTCGCGCTGGCGTCGACCGTGTTCTTCTCCGTACCGACGGACCAGGCCCGCGGCCGGGTCGCGCTCTACCTCGCCGTCACGATGGCACCGTTCATCCTCCTCGCCCCGGTCATCGGCCCGCTCCTGGACCGTCTGCCGCACGGCCGCCGCGCCGCCATGGCGGGCTCGATGCTGGCCAGGGCCGTACTGGCGCTCACCATGTCCGGCGCGGTCGCCACCGGCGGCCTGGAGCTGTATCCGGCGGCCCTGGGCGTGCTGGTCTGCTCGAAGGCGTACGGAGTGGTGCGCAGCGCCGTCGTACCGCGCCTGCTGCCACCCCGGTTCTCACTCGTCAAGGCGAATTCACGGGTCACCCTCGCCGGTCTCCTGGCCACCGGCGCCGCCGCGCCCATCGGGGCGGGGCTGCAGACCATCGGACCGCCGTGGCCGCTGTACGGCGCGTGCGTGATCTTCGTGGGCGGCGCGATCCTCGCCTTCACCCTGCCGCACAAGGTGGACTCGGCGAAGGGCGAACGCAAGGCGCACCTGGTGCCGCCGCACACCGAGAACGCGCCCCGGCCCGAACCGCTGCGGAAGTCCGAGGCGCCCAGGACCGGAAACAGACCGGCCAGGTCCAAGGAGAAGAGCGGTGAGAAGCGGCCCGGCCTGCGCTCCGTCGGCCCCTCGGTCCTGCACGGACTCCAGGCCAACGCCTCGCACCGGGCGCTCTCCGGCTTCCTGATCTTCTTCCTGGCCTTCCTGCTGCGCGAGCACCCGCTCGCCGGGCAGAGCGCCGCGATCTCGCTCGGCATCGTCGGGGTAGCCGCCGGGGTGGGCAACGCGCTGGGCACGGCGGTCGGCTCCTGGCTCAGGGCCCGCGGCCCCGAGATCATCGTCGCCTCGGTGCTGGGCCTGGCCCTGGGCGTCGCCGTGCTGGCCGCCGTCTTCTTCAGCACGGTCATGGTCGCCGCGCTCGCGGCCGTGGCGGGCTTCACCCAGGCCCTCTCCAAGCTGTCGCTGGACGCGATGATCCAGCGCGACGTGCCGGAGGAGGTGCGGACCTCCGCCTTCGCCCGCTCGGAGACGGCGCTCCAGATGGCCTGGGTGGTCGGCGGGGCGATCGGGATCGCCCTCCCCCTCAACGGCGTACTGGGCATGTCCGTCGCCGCGTGCATCCTCGCGCTCGGTGCCGCAGCGTCCGTACGGGGGCTGCTGGGGGCCGCTCGGCGCGGCTCGCCGCACCCCCGCGTGGCGTGAGCCGGAGCGACCGATAGCCTTCGGCCCATGACCGTTGCGTTCTTCTCCGGTAAGGGCCGTCGAATCGGCGTCGCTCTTGGTGCCGTGTCCGCGGGACTCCTTGTCCTCTCCGCCTGCGACAAGCCGACGCCGCTCGCCACCGTGACGGTCGGCGACAACTCGGTGAGTACCGAGGCGTCCTGCTACAACGACGGCAAGGCTCTCAAGGAATCCGACATCAAGAGCTGCCTGAACAAGAAGGCGGAGAAGACCGTCAAGGTCGCGATGGAGGACAAGGTCCACTTCGGTGTCGACCCCGAGGTCGCGGACAACGGCTGGACGATCTTCATCAACGGCCAGCAGGCCGAGCAGGAGCCGAACAAGAAGACCTACCGGACCATTCCGGGCAGCGCCTTCTTCGCCAGCCAGACCGGCGAGACCACGGACAAGACGCAGCTCAGCATCGTGGAGACCAAGGGCAAGGAGCTGCTGGGCATCTGGCACTTCGAGCTCAAGAAGACCGACTGATCCCCTCCTGACCTCGGAGGACTCCTCCCGTGCGTGTGCTTGTCGTGACCGCTGTCCCGGTGGAACGGGACGCGGTCACGCGTGCGTTCGGGGCCGGTGACGAGGTCCGTGTCCGTACGGTGCCGGGCGCGGAGATCCACCGCGCGGGCCCCTTCGACGTCCTCGCGGGCGGCGCGGGACCGGCCGCCGCGGCGGCGTCGGCCGCGTTCGCCCTGGCCTCGGACAGCTACGACCTGGTGATCTCGGCCGGCATCGGCGGCGGGTTCGCCGGGGCCGCCCCGGTCGGCTCCCTCGTCGTGGCCGGCCGCATCGGCGCGGCGGACCTGGGCGCCGAGACCCCGGCGGGCTTCGTGCCCGTCAGCGATCTCGGCTTCGGCCGGGTCTGGCACTTCCCGCCCCGCTCGCTGGTGCGGGCGGTGGTCACCGCGACCCGTGCGGTGACCGGCGACGTCCTGACCGTCTCCACCGTCACCGGCAGCGCGCACCGTGCCGCCGCCCTCCTCGCCGCACACCCCGGCGCCGTGGCCGAGGCGATGGAGGGCTTCGGGGTCGCGGAGGCGGCCGAACGCGCCGGCGTCCCCGTCCTGGAGATCAGGGCCGTCTCGAACGCCGTCGGCCCGCGCGACCGCGACGCCTGGCGCATCGGCGACGCGCTGGCCGCCCTCACCGACGCGTTCGGGAAGCTCACCCCCGTACTGGAAGGCTGGACCCACCATGACCGAAACGACTCCTGACCCGCTGCGGATCGCCTTCTCGCCGTGCCCGAACGACACGTTCGTCTTCGACGCGTGGGCGCACGGAAGGGTCCCCGGCGCGCCCGCCCTCGATGTCACCTTCGCGGACATCGACATCACCAACGGGATGGCCGAGCGCGGCGACCTGGACGTGCTCAAGGTGTCGTACGCGGTGCTTCCCTGGGTCCTCGACGAGTACGCGCTGCTGCCGTGCGGCGGCGCGCTGGGGCGCGGCTGCGGGCCGCTCGTCCTCACGAAGGAGGCGGGCACGGACCTGACGGGCAGGACCGTCGCCGTGCCGAGCGAGCGCTCCACCGCCTATCTGCTGTTCCGCCTCTGGGCCGCGGACATGGTGCCGGGCGGGGTCGGCGAGATCGTCGTCATGCCGTTCGACGAGATCATGCCGGCGGTGCGGGACGGGAAGGTGGACGCCGGTCTCGTCATCCACGAGGCGCGCTTCACGTACCAGAACTACGGTCTGCACAACCTCGCCGACATGGGACGGCACTGGGAGGACACGACCGGGCTGCCGATCCCGCTCGGCGCGATCATCGCGAAGCGCTCCCTGGGCGCGGACACCCTGAAGCTGCTCGCCGAGTCGGTGCGCACCTCGGTGCGCATGGCCTGGGACGACCCCGAAGCCTCGCGCCCCTACGTCCTGGAGCACGCGCAGGAGATGGACCCGTCCGTCGCCGACCAGCACATCGGTCTGTACGTGAACGAGTTCACCGCCGACCTCGGCGAGGCCGGCTACGCGGCGATCCGCGGCCTGCTGACACGCGCCGCGGCCGAGGGACTGGTTCCGCCCCTCGGCCCGGACGCGCTGTCGTTCGGCTAGTCGGTCTCCCCGGCGCTACACGTCGAGCTGGTCCGCGACCGCGCGCAGCAGACCGGCGATCTTGGCGCCCGCCGCCTTGTCGGGGTAGCGGCCGCGCTCCAGCAGCGGCGTGATGTTCTCCAGCACGGTCGTCAGATCCTGCACGATCGACGCCAGCTCGTCCGGCTTGCGGCGCTGGGCGGCCGCGACGGACGGGGTGGGGTCGAGGATCGCGACGGAAAGTGCCTGGTCACCGCGTTGTCCGGCGACCACGCCGAATTCGACGCGCTGGCCGGGCTTGAGTGCGTCGACTCCGGCGGGGAGCACGGACGAGTGCACGAAGACGTCGCTGCCGTCGTCGCGGGAGAGAAAGCCGAAGCCCTTCTCGCTGTTGAACCACTTGACCTTGCCAGTCGGCAAAGCACGCACCCCATCTCAACCCGTATGCCGGAACAAGGCCCTCAGCAGGTCAGGCCGTCCTGTGGTCAGGCTCCCCTGCTGGCAGCAGCCTCTACAGGTGAAGTACCCCTCGTCAACCCTGGTCATCCGGACTCTGTCCGGAAACGGCACCTGGTTCACCCGCCGGGCGCCCGGCGCCGGTTCACCACCGCCGGGAACTACCCTGGCCGGGTGAGTACTACATCTTCTGGCGCAGGCGACCGGCTGGTCCGGATCGGCGCGATCGTGTTCTTCCTCGGCGCCCTGTCGACCCTGGTCACCATGGCCCCGCTCTTCCTCGGCACCGACCCGCTGCCGTCCATCGCCTGGTCCCTGTGCATGCTGATGGGCGTCGGCTTCCTGATCGCCGCGGCGGGCGTGGTCCGGTCGGTGCGCGCGGGGTCGCCGAAGCCGTAGCGCGCAGGCGCCCCCTGGCCCCGCACCCGGCGAAGCGCTACGCCGCGTGCTCCTTCACCCACTGCGGGAAGTCCGCCAGCGACGTCAGCACCACGTCCGCGCCCGCCGCGCGCAGCTCGGCCGCATCGCACGGGCCCGTCGTCACGGCCACCGACAGGGCGCCGGCGGCCCTGGCGCCCCGTACATCGCCCGTGTGGTCGCCCACGTAGACACCGGCTCCGTGCTCCCGCAGGGCGCCCGCCTTCGCCTCGGCCCACAGGCTGCCCACGATCACGTCGGGCTCGATGCCGAGATGCGCCAGGTGCAGCCTCGCGTTCGGTTCGTACTTCGCGGTGACGACGATCGTCCGGCCGCCCAGGGCGCGGACCGCCTCGACCGACTCGCGGGCGCCCGGCATCGCGAGCGCCGGGGCGATCGCGTGGGCGGGATAGGTCTCGCGGTAGCGGTCGGCCATCGCGGCCACGTCGGCGGGCGGGAACCAGTTCGCCAGCTCGTGCTCCAGCGGCGGGCCCAGCCGGCTCACCACCAGGTCCACGTCGATCACCGCGCCCGTCTCGGCGGCCAGCGCCACAAAGGCGGCCCTGATGCCGGGGCGCGAATCAACGAGGGTCATGTCCAGGTCGAAGCCGACCGTCAGTGCGCGCGAAGCCATGCCGTCCATTGTGCCGGGCCCCGTCAGGTCTCGGCACACCCCCGGTCGGCCCCGCGGAGGCGACACCTAGACTTAGCCCAGCCTAACCTTGTTTCGCTTTCGATTGGGTCCGATGTCAGCCGCCGCACCACGCCGCTCCAGACGCGCTCTCATGACGGCGGCGGCCGTCGTGGCGCTGCTGTTCGCGGTCCTGCTCAGTCTCGCCGTGGGGGCCCGTTCCATCGCCCCGTCCGCCGTCCTGGACGCCCTGCTGCACGGCGGGCACTCCGATGCCGCCGAGGTCGTCCGGAACATGCGGGTGCCCCGCACCCTGATCGGGCTGATGGTCGGCGCCTCGCTCGCCCTGGCCGGGACGGTGCTCCAGGGCATCACCCGCAACCCCATCGCCGACCCCGGCATCCTCGGCATCAGCCAGGGCGCCTCGGTCGGGGTGGTGCTGGCCATCGCGTACGCGGGCGTCCACACGCTCACCGGGTACGTCTGGTTCGCCTTCGCGGGCGCGGCGATCGCCTCCGTCGCCGTGTACGCCGTCGCCTCCAGCGGGCGGGGCGGCGCGACCCCGGTGAAGCTCGCGCTCGGCGGCGCCGCGATCAACGCGCTGCTGGTGTCCGTGACCATGGCCGTGCTGACGACGAAGGCGTCCGCGCTGGACGAGTTCCGGTTCTGGCAGGTCGGTTCGATCGCCGGACGTGAGGCCCAGGTGGCCCAGCAGATCTGGCCCTTCCTGCTGGTCGGGACCCTCCTCGTCCTCTCCGTGGCCCGCGGCCTCGACGCCCTCGCGCTCGGCGAGGACATGGCGAAGGGGCTGGGCCAGAGCATCGCGACCGTGCGGATCGTCGGCGGTATCGGTGCCACCGTGCTCACCGGCGCCGGTGTCGCGGCGGCCGGTCCGATCGCGTTCATCGGTCTCGCCGTACCGCACATCGCCCGCGCGATCGTCGGCAACGACCACCGCTGGGTGCTCCCGATGGCCGCCCTGATCGGACCCGTGATGCTGCTCGTCTCCGATGTCATCGGCCGGATCCTCTTCCCGCCGAGCGAGGTGCCCGCCGGGGTCATGACGGCCCTGATCGGGGTGCCGTTCCTGGTCACGCTGGTGCGCCGGAAGGCGGTGCCCGCATGAGCGCCCCGACGGCCGCCGTACGGCCCTCCGGCTACAGCCTCGTGACGATAGGGACGCGCGGACGGTTCCTGCTGCACCGCCGGGCCGCCGTCGTCGCCGCATCGCTCGTCGCACTGCTGGCCGTGGTCTGCGTCGCGTACCTCTGCGTCGGCGAGAGCTTCGTCGCACCGTCCGAGGTCGTGAACGTCATCCTGGGGCGGCCCTCCGCCGACGAACTCGTCGTCGGCACGCTGCGGCTGCCCCGCATGGTCGTCGGGCTCCTCGTCGGCCTCGCCTTCGGGATCGCCGGAGCGCTGATCCAGACCGTGGCCCGCAACCCCCTCGCGAGCCCCGACATCATCGGGATCAGCCAGGGCGCGAGCGCGCTGACGGTCGGCGCGATGACGTTCGGCATCACCTCGTACACCGTGCTGCCGTACCTGTCGGTGATCGGCGGGGTCGCCGCGGCGGCCCTCGTGTACGCCTTCGCCTGGCGCGGCGGCCTGCACGCCACCCGCTTCGTCCTCATCGGCATCGGCTTCGCGATCGCGCTGCGCTCGGTCACCACCCTGTTCCTGACCAAGGGCGACTACCTCGTCGCCCAGCAGGCCCAGATCTGGATGACCGGCTCGCTCAACGGCCGCGGCTACGACGAGGCCGCGCCCATCGGCTGGACCCTGCTGATCCTGCTGCCCGCCGTCCTGTGGGCGGCACGCGCCCAGCGGTCCGTGTCCATGGACGACGACACGGCGACCGCGCTCGGGGTACGGCTGGGCCGGGTACGGCTGGGGCTCGTCGTGCTCGGCGTGATCCTGGCGTCCGTGGCGACGGGGACGGCCGGGCCCGTCGACTTCGTCGCCCTGCTCGCCCCGCAGATCGCCCGCCGGATGACGCGCACCGCGCAGATCCCGCTGCTCTGCTCGGCGCTGCTCGGCGCGGTGATCGTCGTCTTCGCGGACCTGCTGGCCCGCAGGCTCTTCTCCCCCACCGAACTGCCGGTGGGCGTCCTGACGGCGGCGGTAGGCGCCCCGTATCTGATCTGGCTGATCATCCGCGGTCACGGTGGCCGCAGGGGAGGCAACGCATGACCACGACCCGGCAGCAGGACGCCGTGACCAGCCGCCTGACGGTGCGCGAGCTCACTCTCGCGTACGAGGACCGCACCGTCGTCCACGAACTGGACCTCGCCGTCCCGGACGGGAAGGTGACCGTCATCGTCGGGCCGAACGCCTGCGGCAAGTCGACGACGCTGCGCGCGCTCGGCCGGCTCCTCAAGCCGCGCGGCGGGGCGGTGCTCCTGGACGGCACCGAGCTCTCGAAGATCCCGACGAAGAAGATCGCCCAGTCGATCGGGCTGCTCCCCCAGACCCCCGTGGCCCCCGAGGCCATCACCGTCTCCGACCTCGTCGCCCGCGGCCGCCAGCCCCACCAGCACTGGTGGCAGCAGTGGTCCCAGGAGGACGAACGGGCGGTGACCGAGGCCATGGAGCGCACGGATGTCACCGCGCTCGGCTCCCGCTCGGTGGACGAGCTCTCCGGCGGTCAGCGCCAGCGCGTCTGGATCGCGATGGCCCTCGCCCAGGACACCGATCTGCTGCTGCTCGACGAGCCGACCACGTACCTCGACATAGCCCACCAGGTGGAGGTCCTCGACCTGGTGCGCCGGCTCGCCGCCCCGGCGGCGGACGGTACCCGCGGCCGGACCGTGGTGACCGTGCTGCACGACCTCAACCAGGCCGCCCGGTACGCCGACCACCTGGTCGCCATGAAGGCGGGCCGGATCGTCGCCGAGGGCCACCCGCAGGACGTCGTGACCGCCGAGCTCGTACGCGAGGTCTTCGGCCTCGAAGCCGTGATCGTCCCGGACCCGGTGACGGGTTCACCGCTGGTCGTGCCGGGGGCGCCCTGGCAGCCCGAGCCGTCGTCCTGAAACCACACCCTCCACGAAAGGCCACCCCTTCCATGTCCACCGACCTGCGCCGCCGCGGACTCACCCTCGGCGCCCTCGCCCTGACCGGCGCGCTCGCCCTCTCCGCCTGCGGTTCGTCCGACAGCGACAGCACCGCCAAGGCCGGCGCCGCCACGACCCACACCGTCAAGACGGCCATGGGCGACGTGAAGGTCCCCGTGACGCCCGAGCGGGTCGTCGTCCTGGACACCGGCGAGCTGGACTCCGCGCTCACCCTCGGCGTGCAGCCCGTCGGCGCGACGCACTCCGCGACGGAGGACGGCTTCCCCACGTACCTGCCGGCGGAGAAGACGAAGAAGCTCACGGAGGTCGGGGAGATCGCCAACCCCAACCTGGAGACCGTCGCCTCCCTGAAGCCGGACCTGATCCTCACCAGCAAGGTCCGTGACGGCGAGCGCTACGAGCAGCTCAGCGCCATCGCCCCCACCGTGATGACGGAGTCCACCGGCACCGCCTGGAAGGAGAACTTCCAGGTGCACGCCGAGGCGCTCGGCAAGCAGGCCGAGGCGAAGAAGGTCGTCGCCGCGTACGACGCCCACGTCGCGAAGGTGACCGAGGCGATCGGCGGCAAGGAGAAGGCGGCGGCCACGGACGTCAACTTCGTCCGCTTCGTCGAGGGCGCCGACATCCGCATCTACGGCAAGCAGAACTACATCGGCTCGATCCTCGCCGACCTCGGCATGGGCCGCCCCGCCATCACGGACAAGGCCAAGGACGGCTTCTCCTACGACGTCTCCCCCGAGAAGATCGACCTCGCGGACGCGGATGTCGTCTTCACGTCGACGTACGGCGACCCGGACAAGGCGGGAACGACCAAGACGATGCAGAGCGGCCTGTGGAAGGGCCTGACCGCCTCGAAGAACGGCAAGGTCTTCAAGGTCGACGACCGCCTGTGGATCGCCGGCATCGGCTACACGGCGGCGGGCCAGATCCTCGACGAGTTCCAGACGAAGATGACCGGCTGACGGCGGGGGTCTTCCGGGGCGCGGGGTTCCGTCCTCAATCGCCGGACGGGCTTGGTGCGGGTGCTCCGCGACGCGGAGGCGCGTTCCCCGCGTGGTGGGGGTCCGGTGCCCCTCCGGGGAGACTCCTCGGACGACGAACGTTCGGCGGGTACGCAGCGGACCCGGGTCGATGTTCGTCGCCCTGCGGGGACTCCCCTGCACGCCCCCGGACCGGCCGCCCCACGTCTGCGGCAGTACTACCGCCGGCGTGCAGACGCGATGACGGCCGGGTGGGGACGTGCAGGGGAGTCCCCGCAGAAAATGGCGTACGACCCGAGTCCCTCACGGACCGGGGTGCACACGCCATTTTTGAGGAGTCTCCCCGGAGGGGCCCCACCCCCACCCACCGGACAAGGCGCCCCGCGGGGCACCCGCACAAAAGCCCGTCCGGCGATTGAGGACGGAACCCCGCACAAACGGAACCCCGCACCAACAGGCCCGGGCAAGGGACACGCAGCCGCCCGCCCAAGGCCCCCGCGACCTCACCGCCCGCCCGGCCGAGGGCCCCGCGCCCGCCACACCAGGTAGAGCGCGGAGGCCACGGCCGCCCCCCGCACCACCCACGGCCATGCCTGGCCGATCGCGGGGCCCATCTGCCCCTCCGCGATGGGCGCGCCCCACCGGCCGTCCATCCGGCCCCACAGCCAGACGAGGGCGCCCGCCGCGACGCCCCCCGGCAGCCACATCACCGCCCACTTCGCCTGCGCCCGGGACAGCTTGCGCGTGGCGTACGCGAGCCCCCAGCCGCCCGCCAGCGCCGGCAGGGCCTGCGGGAGGTCCATCACCGCACCGGCGACCAGCAGCACCGCGGCCAGCAGGAGCAGCGGGTGCGAGAACCCGCGGGGCGCGTCGTCCTCGGCACGAGCGCGGGCGCGGGCTCGGCGCAGCCGCGGCAGCCACCTCCGCCGGCGCCGGCCCTCCCCGGCCTCCGCCTCTTCCTCGAACTCCTCTTCGTCCTCGTACGCGTCGTCCTCGTCGTCGCCCTCGTCCTCGTCCTCGTCGTCATCCGGCGCCGGCGGCCTCAGCACGGCCGGGATCTCCACCCCGCCCCGGAAGCCCGGCACGTCGGTCCCCGCGCCGAACTCGCCGGTGTCGCCGAACCGGCCCGGGGCGACGCTCCACCAGTCCGTGTCGTCCCCGGACGAGCCGAGTTCGTCCGTGCCCGCCCGGTGCGGTGCGGACGCCGCCGGTCCGGGTGACGTCCCCGGCTCCTCCCGCCGCACCTCGCCCCGCGCCTCCCGCCGCGCCTCCGACGCGCCCTTGCGCGAACCGTCTTTCCGGCCGTCCTTGCGGAGCCTGGCCCGGCGCGGCCGCGGGATGCCGGCCGCCGTGGCGGAACCCTCCTCGGGCCCCTGCGGCAACGGCACCGTCCCGTCGGCCGACGAGGCCGCCGCCGCGACGAGTTCGTCCGGTGTGCCGAGCGTCCCGATGATGCGGCGCACCGTGGCGGGCGTGTCCGCCGCCTGCCTGACGCGCTGCCGGTCGATCTCGCTCCGCAGCGTCGCCACGAGCCTCATCCGGGTGCCCGATGACAGCTGTTGCTGCTGCGCCAGGTCACCGACCCGGCTCAGGTAGTCGTAGACCAGCTGGTCGCTCTCGATCCCCACGCGATGGTTCCCCTCTACCGCCCTGCACCGACGGTAGCGCCCTCGGGCCTGTCCGGAGCGACTACCGTGGGACGGATGGGGATGACCACACCACCGCGGACGCTCGCCGAGGCTCTGCGCGCCCGGGACGACGAGTCACTGGCCGGGCTGCTGCTTGCCCGCCCCGATCTCCTCACCCCCGTGCCCGGCGACATCACCCAGCTCGCGACGCGCGCCGGCACCCGTGCCTCAGTCGTCCGCGCCCTGGAACACCTGGACCGGTTCGCCCTGCAGACCGCGGAGGCGCTGGCGGTCGCACCCGACCCGGCGCCGTACGAGATCCTGCTCGGCCTGCTCACCGGCGACGGCCGGGACGACGGCGAACACGCGGACGACGCGGGCGCCGCCATCGTGGCCGCACTGCCCGGAGCCGTCGCCACGCTGCGCGAACAGGCCCTCGTCTGGGGTGAGAACGACCGGCTGCGCCTGGTGCGCACCGCCCGCGAACTGCTGTCGCCGTCCCCGCAGCACCCCTCCCCCACCGGGCTCGGGCCGACCGTCGCGGAGGCCACCGCCGGCATGTCGCCGGGCCGGCTCCAGGAGATCCTGCACGCGGCCGGGCTGCCCGCCACCCATGACCCGGTCTCCGCGGTGACCGCCCTGGCCGCTCTGTTCACCGACCGCACCCGGATGGGCGAACTCCTCGACACCGCCCCCGTGGAGGCGCTGTCCGTGCTGGACCGGCTGGTCTGGGGCCCGCCGTACGGCGAGGTGACCCCGAACCCCACCCCGCCCGTGAAGTGGCTGCGCGACCGCGGGCTCCTGCTGCCCGTCTCGACCCGCACCGTCGTGCTGCCCCGCGAGGCGGCCCTCCACCTGCGGGCCGGGCGCGCCCACCGCGTGCCCGAGCCGCAGCCGCCCGCCGTGGCCGCCGTCGCCGAACGCGATCCACAGGCTGTGGACAGCGCGGCGGCGGGCCAGGCGTTCCTGGCGGTGTCCACCGTCGAGGAGCTGCTCAAGAGCTGGAACGGCGGCGGCCCCGCCATACTGCGGGCCGGCGGCCTCAGTGTCCGCGAACTGAAGAAGACCGCCGCCGCGCTCGACGTCTCAGAACCCGTCGCCTCCTTCTGGATCGAACTCGCCTACGCGGCCGGGCTGCTGGCCTCCGACGGCGAGGCGGACGAGCGGTACGCGCCGACTCCCGCGTACGACGACTGGACCGAACTGTCCGCCCAGGACCGCTGGGTGCGCCTCGCCGCCGCCTGGCTCGCCGCCACCCGCACGTCGGGACTGGTCGGCGGCCAGGACGCCAAGGGCCGCGCCCTGTCCACCCTCGGCCCGGACCTGGACCGCACCGCCGCCCCGGAGGTCCGCCACCGGGTCCTGGCGCTGCTCGCCGCGCTGCCGCCCGGCACCGCCCCTGACCCGGAGACCGTGCTCGCCCGGCTCCGCTGGGAACGCCCGCTGCGCGGCGCCTCGGCCTCCGCCGGGGACACCGTCGACCTGCGGTCCCGGATCGCCCTGTGGACGCTGAACGAGTCCGAGCTCCTCGGCATCACCGGCCGCGGCGCCCTCGCCCGGCAGACCCGCGCCCTGCTCGCCGGCGAGCCCGCCGAGGCCGCCGCCCTGCTCGCCCCGCTCATCCCGGAGCCCCTCGACCACGTCCTGCTCCAGGCCGACCTGACAGCCGTCGCCCCCGGGCCGCTGGAACGGCCCCTGGCGGACATGCTCGCCGCGCTCGCGGACATCGAGTCGAAGGGCGGCGCGACGGTCTACCGGTTCACCCCCGGGTCCGTACGCCGCGCCCTGGACGCGGGACAGTCCGCCGCCGACCTGCACGCCTTCCTCGCCGCCCACAGCCGCACGCCGGTGCCGCAGCCCCTCAGCTACCTCATCGACGACGTGGCCCGCCGCCACGGCCATCTGCGGATCGGCGCCGCCTCCTCGTACGTACGCTGCGACGACGAGGCCGTCCTCAACGAGATCCTCGCCGACAAGCGCTCCGCCACGCTGCGGCTGCGCCGCCTCGCCCCCACGGCCCTGGCCGCCCGGACCGACCCGGCGTCCCTCCTCGACGGCCTGCGCGAGATGGGCTACGCACCGGCCGCGGAGTCCGCCGACGGCGACGTCCTGATCACCCGCGCGGGCGCCCGCCGCACCCCGCACCGCGCGGCCCCCGTCCCCGTCCCCGAGGGCCCGCCGGTCCCCGACCCCACGCTGCTCGGCGCGGCGGTCCGGGCGATCCGGGCCGGGGACACGGCGGCGACGGTCGTCCACAAGGACACCGGCCCCTCGGCGCCGTCCGGCTCCCTGCCCCGTACGACCTCCGCCGAGACCCTGGTCACCGTGCAGGCCGCCGCGATGACGGGCTCCGCGATCTGGATCGGCTACGTCAACGCGGACGGCGCCGCGAGCCAGCGCGTCATCGCGCCGGTGCGGGTCGAGGGCGGCTACGTCACGGCGTACGACCACACGGCGGACGAGGTCCGCACGTATCCGCTGCACCGGATCACCGGCGTGGCGGAACTGGCGGACGACCAGACCTGACGGTGCGGGGTCCCGTTTGTGCGGGGTTCCGTTTGTGCGGGGTTCCGTTTGTGCGGGGTTCCGTCCTCAATCGCCGGACGGGCTTGTGTGCGGGTGCCCCGCGGGGCGCCCTGTCCGGTGGGTGGAGGTGGGGCCCCTCCGGGGAGACTCCTCAAAAATGGCGTGTGCACCCGACGACGAACAGGGACCCGGGTCGTACGCCATTTTCTGCGGGGACTCCCCTGCACGTCCCCACCCGGCCGTCAATGCGTGTGCACGCCGGCGATACGACTGTCCCGCGAACCGGGGGTGAATCGCGGCCCGGGCGGGCACACTTGGCGTGTCCACGACTCTGGGGGATCTCATGCGACGCACCGACGCGGCCAGACAGCTGGGCGGCTTCGTCCGCGAGCACCGCACCAACGGGTCCAGAAGGCTGACGCAGGCCGGGGTGATGATGTGCGTCGGGGCGGTGGGCCTGGCGTTCGGCATACCGGTCACGGTCGCGACCATCGGCACCACCGAGGGGGCTCCGGAACTGGCCGGCCTGCTCCTCGGCGTCGGGCTGGTCGGGATGGGCCTGGGGATCTGGCGGCTCGTCCAGGGCTTCCGTACCCGTGAGCAGAGCTTCGACATCCACGAGCGCGGGCTGACCCACCGGGTAGCCGGCACCGCCACCCTGATCCCGTGGCAGGACATCGAGACCGTCGGCGCACACGGCGACGACGGCCGGCCCCTGGCCGAGGCCCGCGGTGCGGGCTTCACCTGCGTGATCAAGCTGCACGACGGACGCAGCATCCGCATCGACACCTTCACCGAGGACGCCCGGCAGCTGGCACAGACCGTGCACAGCGCCGTACACCTGGGCCGGCTCCCCGAAGGCCGGGGCCACCGCCGGACCTCCTGACTCGACCGGCCTCCTCATTCCTGTGGCAGCAGTACCGCCGGTGTGCAGACGCGATGACGGCCGGGTGGGGACGTGCAGGGGAGTCCCCGCAGAAAATGGCGTACGACCCGGGTCCCTCACGGACCGGGGTGCACACGCCATTTTTGAGGAGTCTCCCCGGAGGGGCACCACCCCCACCCACCGGACAAGGCGCCCCGCGGGGCACCCGCACAAAAGCCCGTCCGGCGATTGAGGACGGAACCCCGCACAAACGGAACCCCGCACCCAGGGACCGGGGCACGGAACCCCACACCGCACCGCCATACGGCACACTGGAGGTTTGGCCAACCCGCCGCCCCCGTGGCGGCCCCGCAGAAAGGGCCGAAGCGCGTGACCGGACCCCTCATCGTCCAGAGCGACAAGACACTGCTCCTGGAAGTCGACCACGAGCAGGCGGACGCCTGCCGTCGTGTGATCGCCCCCTTCGCGGAGCTGGAGCGTGCGCCCGAGCACATCCACACCTACCGGCTGACCCCCCTCGGTCTGTGGAACGCACGGGCCGCGGGGCACGACGCCGAGCAGGTCGTCGACGCGCTCGTGAAGTACTCGCGCTACCCCGTACCGCACGCGCTGCTCGTCGACATCGCCGAGACGATGGACCGCTACGGCCGCCTCACCCTGTCCAAGCACCCGGTCCACGGACTGGTGCTGACCTCCACGGACCGGCCGGTCCTGGAGGAGATCCTGCGGTCGAAGAAGGTCCAGCCGCTGGTCGGGGCCAGGATCGACCCGGACACCGTGGCCGTGCACCCCTCCGAGCGCGGCCAGGTCAAGCAGACGCTGCTGAAGCTGGGCTGGCCCGCCGAGGACCTCGCGGGTTACGTGGACGGCGAGGCGCACCCGATCGACCTGGACGAGAGCGGCTGGGCGCTGCGGCCCTACCAGCAGCAGGCCGTCGAGGGGTTCTGGCACGGTGGCTCGGGAGTCGTCGTGCTGCCCTGTGGCGCGGGAAAGACGCTGGTCGGGGCGGGCGCGATGGCGCAGGCCAAGGCGACCACGCTGATCCTGGTCACCAACACCGTCTCCGCCCGGCAGTGGAAGCACGAGCTGGTGAAGCGGACCTCGCTGACCGAGGAGGAGATCGGCGAGTACAGCGGTACGCGCAAGGAGATCCGGCCGGTCACCATCGCCACGTACCAGGTGCTGACGACCCGCAGGAAGGGCGTCTACCCGCACCTGGAGCTGTTCGACTCCCGCGACTGGGGTCTGGTGATCTACGACGAGGTGCATCTGCTGCCCGCGCCCGTCTTCAAGTTCACCGCGGACCTCCAGGCCCGCCGGCGGCTCGGGCTCACCGCCACGCTGGTGCGGGAGGACGGCCGTGAGTCGGACGTCTTCTCGCTGATCGGGCCCAAGCGGTTCGACGCCCCGTGGAAGGAGATCGAGGCGCAGGGCTACATCGCGCCCGCCGACTGTGTCGAGGTCCGGGTCAATCTGACGGACTCCGAGCGGCTCGCGTACGCGACCGCCGAGCCCGAGGAGAAGTACCGGTTCTGTGCGACGACCGCGACGAAGCGGAAGGTCACCGAGGCGCTGGTGCGCAAGCACAAGGGCGAGCAGACGCTGGTCATCGGGCAGTACATCGACCAGCTCGACGAGCTGGGTGAGCATCTGGACGCCCCGGTGATCAAGGGCGAGACGAGCAACGCCCAGCGGGAGAAGCTCTTCGACGCGTTCCGGCAGGGCGAGCTGAACGTGCTGGTGGTGTCGAAGGTGGCGAACTTCTCCATCGACCTGCCGGAGGCCACCGTGGCCATTCAGGTGTCGGGCACCTTCGGCTCGCGCCAGGAGGAGGCCCAGCGGCTGGGCCGGGTGCTGCGTCCGAAGGCGGACGGGCACGAGGCGCGGTTCTACTCGGTCGTCGCCCGCGACACGATCGACCAGGACTTCGCGGCACACCGCCAGCGCTTCCTGGCCGAGCAGGGTTACGCGTACCGGATCATGGACGCGGACGAGCTGCTGTCGGACAGCTGACGGACGGTACCC